>OY970241.1:0-2781007 GCA_963715475.1 uncultured Actinomycetes bacterium
TGCTGAGGACTTTCACTTCGACGACGTCGTTGACGTCTTCTTCGGTGAACTTCGATTCCTTGAGGAATTTCTGGTAGGAGCCCTTGGTCGGGAAGCTCTGTTTTTTGATCGCCGCGAGTTCTTCTTCGACCTGTTTGGGGGTGGTGGTGATCCCCATTTCTTCGGCCTGACCCCTGATCCAGGCGGCTTCCAGGAGTTCTTTCAGCGACGCTTCCTTCATTTCTTCGTATTTCTTGCTGCCGGGGGCGGGCGGCTTTTTCAGTTTCGCGCCGGCGACCGCGCGTTCCATCGCGCGGTCGAAGTCCTGCCGGCTGATCGCGCCGACTTCGTCGGGGACGCTCTGGACCTTGGCGACGTCGCCGGAGGGGACGCTCGGCGAGCCGATCCCCTGGGCAATCGCGAAACCGACGAAGAGGAGGACGAAAACGGCAGCGAAAAGGATCAGCGCCAGCCGCCGGCGGCCGGCTCCGCTGTTACCTGCGGGTTTCCCTCTCTGCCCAGCTTTCGCTCCCACGCAGGCGGCAGCATAGTCAAATCGCTCCGCTTAAGCAGGCTTTAGGCCGCCGCGGCGGCCTCGGAGGCGTGCCGCGCCTCGCGCAGACCCTCGGCCAGCGCCAGCACCGCGGCCAGCCGCTGCGCGGGCTCGCCGTCGACCCGCAGCGCCGCGGTCTGCTCGCGCCATTCGTAGAGCGCCCCCTCGACCTGCTCGGCGAGGACGCCGGCGCCGGCGGAGTCGAGCTCGACCCCGGTGACGCTGAGGCGGCCGCCGCGGAACTCGACGCTGCGCGCCCCGGCGAGCCCGAGCTGGATCCGCGCCTGCTGCAGCGCCAGCAGGTTCTCGGCCGGCTCCGGCAGCGGCCCGAAGCGGTCGGTGAGCTCGTCGCGGATCGCCCGCAGCTGCCCCGGCTCGCGGGCGGCGACGACGCGCCGGTGGACGTCGATCTTGGCCGCCTCGAAGGGGACGTAGGCGGCGGGCAGGTAGGCGTCGACCGGGACGTCGAGACGGACCGGCTCGGGCGCCTCCTCCCCCTCGGCGGCGGCGCCGCCGGCCTCGGCCACCGCCTCGTCGATCATCTGGCAGTAGAGCTCGAAGCCGACCGCGGCGACGTGGCCGGACTGCTCGTCGCCGAGCAGGTTGCCGGCGCCGCGGATGTCGAGGTCGCGCATCGCGATCCGGAAGCCGGAGCCGAGCTCGGTGTGGTCGGCGAGGGTCGAGAGCCGCGCCGCCGCCTCCTCGCTCAGCGCCTCGGCCGAGGGGTAGAGCAGGTAGGCGAAGGCGCGCTCGCGGGAGCGCCCGACCCGGCCGCGGATCTGGTAGGCCTGCGAGAGCCCGAGCTGGTCGGCGCGCTCGACGATCAGCGTGTTCGCGGTGGGGATGTCGAGGCCGGACTCGATGATCGTCGTCGTCACCAGGCAGTCGGCCTCGCCGCGCAGGAAGGCCAGCATCGTCTCCTCCAGCTCGCCCTCGTCCATCTGCCCGTGGGCTTCGAGGAAGCGGGCGCCGGGGACCAGCGCCCGCAGCCGCTCGGTCGTCTCCGGCAGCGAGTCGATCCGGTTGTGGAGGACGAAGGCCTGGCCGCGGCGCTCGATCTCGCGCACGATCGCCTTGCGGACCAGGTCCTCGTCGTAGGGGCCGACGTAGGTGCGGACCGGGCGCCGGCCCTCCGGCGGGGTCTCGATCACCGAGATGTCGCGCAGGCCGGCGAGGCTCATCTGCAGGGTGCGCGGGATCGGCGTCGCCGAGAGCGCCAGCACGTCGACCTTCAGCTTCAGCTGGCGCAGCAGCTCCTTCTGCTTGACCCCGAAGCGCTGCTCCTCGTCAACGACGACGAGGCCGAGCTCCTTGGCGCGGACGTCGCGGGAGAGCAGCCGGTGGGTGCCGATCAGGACGTCGACGTTGCCCGCCTCGAAGTCCTTCAGCACCGCTTTCACCTCGGCCGCGGGGCGCAGCCGCGAGACCCCCTCGACCCGGAACGGGAGGTCGGCCATCCGCTCGCGGAAGGTGCCGTAGTGCTGCTGGGCGAGGATCGTCGTCGGCACCAGGACCATCACCTGGCGCCCGTCGGCGGCGGCCTTGACCGCCGCCCGCAGCGCCACCTCGGTCTTGCCGAAGCCGACGTCGCCGCAGACCAGGCGGTCCATCGGCCGCTCCGACTCCATGTCGGCCTTGACCGCCTCGATCGCTTCCATCTGGTCGGCGGTCTCGCGGTAGGGGAAGGCGGTCTCCAGGGCGATCGTCCATTCCCCGTCGGGCGGGAAGGCGTGGCCCCGGCGGGCGCGGCGCTCGGCGTAGAGGTTGAGCAACTCGCCGGCGAGGGCGCCGGCGGCTTTGCGCGCCCGCGCCTTCATGTTCTGCCAGCGTTTGCCGCCCAGCGCCGAGAGGGTGGGTTCGCCGCCGGCGCCGACGTAGCGGCTCAGCTTGGCGAGCTGCTCGGTGGGGACGTAGACGCGGTCCTCGCCCTTGTATTCGAGGTAGAGGTAGTCGCGGGTGACGCCGCCGACGTCGCGGGTCTCGAAGCCGGCGAAGCGGGCGACGCCGTGGTCCTCGTGGACGACGTAGTCGCCGACCCGCAGTTCGCCGAAGGCGAGCCGGCCGCGGCCGCCGCCGGGAGCGGGCGCCTCGGCGCGGCGGCGGTGGACGAGGCGGCGGAAGGGGTAGACCGCGAGCTTCAGCTCGGGGCTGACGAAGCCCTCGCGCAGGCGCGCCTCGGCGAAGGCGAGGCCCGGCTCGGGCGAGAGGCGGCCGCCCTCGAGCAGGCGGGCGTCGAGGCGGTCGAGCCCGTAGCGGGTGCGCTCGGCCTCGCCGCGGCTGTCGAAGGCGACGACGGTGCGGTAGCCCGAGCGGACCAGTTTCTCCAGCTCGGCCTCGGCCTCCTTGACGCTGCGGGCGGGCGACTCGGCGCGGGCGGCGCGGAAGGCGCCCTCGCCCGCCTCCTCGCCGTCGGGCTCGCCGGCGCCGGCGAGGACCAGCGCGGCGCGCTCCAGCAGCGGCCCGGCGACGTCGACGTAGAGGTGCTGGGCGTCCTCGGCGTGCATCGCCGTCGTCGCGTCCTCCCAGTGGTCGCGCAGCGCCGGCTCGATCTCCTCGGAGCCGACCAGGATCACCGCGGCCGCGTCGGGGACCAGCTCCAGCGGCGCCCGGAAGCTCTCCAGCGGCAGGACCTCGGCCAGGCTCGGCGCCTCAGCGCCCTCCTCCTCGGCGGCCATCGCCGCCAGCTCGGCCAGCTCGCGGTGCTCGGCGTCCATCTCGGCGGCGGGCGAGAGCTCGACCCGCTCCGCCTCGCCGAGCGAGCGCTGGGTGAAGGTCGAGAACCAGCGCATCGACTCGACCTCGTCGCCGAAGAGCTCGATCCGCACCGCCCGCTCCTCGGTCGCCGGGTAGACGTCGAGGATGCCGCCGCGGACGGCGAACTGGCCCCGCTCCTCGACCTGCTCGACGCGCTCGTAGCCGGCGGCGGCGAGGTCGCCGGCGACGGCGTCGAGGTCGATCTCCTCGCCCAGCGCGATCGCGAAGCCGGCCGGGCGCAGCGAGGCGTCGGGAACCGCCTCTGCCAGCGCCGTCGCCGAGGCGACGACGACCGCCTCGGCTTCGCCGCCGAGCGCGTCGAGGGCGTCGATCCGCAGCCCGACCAGGTGCGGCGGCGGGCTGACGTGCGAGGCGTAGCCGGTCCCGCGCGAGGGATAGAGGCGGACGCGGCGCGGCGCCAGGTAGGCGCGCAGGTCGGCGGCGAGGTCGCGGGCCGAGCGGTCGTCGGCGGCGACCAGCAACGCCGGCCGCCCGGCCAGCCCGCGGTCGTCCTCGATCAGGCTCGCCAGCAGCAGCGGCCGCAGCATCGCCGAGGCGCGGACCTCGGCCGCCGCTAGGCGCTTTTCCAAACCATCGGTTGAGAAAGGCGCCTGCCGCTCACCGGCGGCGGCGCGCACGCGGCCGGCGAGCGCGTGGAAGCGCTCGTTCTCGGCGGCGATCTCGATCAGCGGACGCAGCGACATGGCAGGGAAAGCGCCCGGAAGGCCGCTTCCGGGCGGAGCGATCGATTCTAGGGACGAGGGCCGGGAGGGCGCCGCGGCGCCCCGCGGAGGCGTCGGAGCACCCGCCCCAGGGCCCGCAGCGGCCTGGTCAGGCGCCAGGAGGCGGAGCCGAGCACCTCGGCGATCTGCGCTTCGACCTCGCCCAGGCGCTCCTCGGCGGCGACCCGGCGCCGCCTCTCCCCCTCGCCCGCGGCCCCGATCTCCCCCAGCCGCGCCCACAGCGAGCCGACTTCATTCTCCTTCTCGCGAAGCTGGTATTCGAAGCTGCCGACGTCGTCGAGCATGCGGGCGCCGGCGCGGGCGAGGAGCCCGAGCGTTTCCTGCACCGGGGCGGGTCCGGCGCCTCGCGTTCAAGCAGGCCGACGAGGGCCTCGGCGTGGACCTGGGCGGAGTGGTGGATGCGGACCAGGTCGGCGCCGAGCGGGCCGAGCTCGGGGCGGTAGGCGGCGAGGTCCTCGCGCAGGCGGTCGACGTCGAGGACCGCCTTCGTCGCGCCGCCGCTGAACCCGTCGGCCTCCAGCTCCGGGTAGCTCTCGGGCGTCACCCAGCCGTCGCCGCCGGCCCGGTCCCAGACGTAGGCGGCGCGGCCCATCGCCATCCCCTCGAGCACCGAGCGGCCGTAGCCGACGACGATGTCGGCGGCAGCGATCCGCTCCTGCGGGGCGAGGCTCGTCTTGCCGGAGATCCCCATCGTCGCCAGCTCCAGCCCGAGGTCGTCGCAGGCCCGCTGCAGCATCGCCATCCGGTCGGCCTCGAGGTAGTTGCTGAAGACGAGGACGCGGCGCGCCTTCGCCCGCGCCGGCCTCGGCCGGAAGCGCTGGATGTCGATCGGCTGGCGCAGGCGGACCACCTCCGGCTTGCTCGCCAGGGCGGCCGCGTGCCGGCCGACCAGGTCGTTCATCACCACCACCGGCGGCGACGAGGAGGCGGCCCGGGGCGGGTGCTCGAAGAAGGCGAGGCCGTGGATCACGAAGACGACCGGGACGCGCCGCCTCGCGGCTGCCGTGTAGGCGCCGGCGGCGTCCTGGGCGAGCACCACGTCGAAGTCGTCGCGGTCGGCCAGCGCAGCCGGCTCGCCGGTGGCGAACCGGAGGCCGCGCGAGGCGAGCAGCTCGCGCCCCTCCGCGCTCGCCTCGCCGGCGAAGAAGAAGGTCGGGTGACCGAGCCGCTCGAGCCGTTCGGCGACCGTGACCGCGTAGGTCTCCGAGCCGCCGAGGAGGAAGCGGGAGTGGGTGATGAGGACGCGCATGCTCAGAGCAGCTCCCGGACGCCGAGCTTCGTCCTCGGTAGGCCCAGGCGGGCCGGCTGCTGTGGGGACGAGACAGAGGCGATGGCCGATGGTAATCAGCCGATCGCTCGAGGCGCCATGTCTATCGGCAGCCGGTGAGCTCCCTGACGATCTCCCGATCGTCCATCTCGACCGAGCCTCCACGCCAGTCGGTGGCTTCGCGAGCGGTGGGTCCTCGGCCGAGGATCATCAGGAGATCGCCGGGCTCCGCGAGCTCCAACAGCCGCGCGATCGCCTTGCGCCTACCGATCGCCAGCTCCAGCCGGCCACCCGAAGCCGCCCGGGCGCCGCGCGCCATCGCGGCGAGGGTCACGTTCCGCGGTTCGCCCCGATAACTCGAGCCACAGAGGACGAGGTGATCGCTCAACTCCCGAGCGTGCGCAGCGACCTCGGCTCCGATCACAGGGCCCGAGCGGCCGACGATTGCCAGCGCCGTCAAGAGTCGTCCACCGCGCTCGGCGACAAGACGGCGCCCCGTCGCCAGGACGGCGGCGACGCTGGCACGGGCATAGGCGTAGTCGACAACGACGTCGAAGGGCAAGCCGCATTCGATCCATTCGAACCTGCCGGGAACCGGCGCGGCGGCAGACAGACCCTCCAGGGTCGGCTGCTGCGGCAGTCCCATCGCGTCGGCCAGGGCAAGGACAGCGGCGGCGTTCGCGGCATTGTGGGCGCCGGGCAACGAAGTTTCGAATCTCACCTCTCCCCCCGGGGTCCGCACAGAGACCTCGGCGCTGTGCAGATCCCAGCGGCAGCCCACAATCCGGTATCCGGCCTCCGGCTCGAAACCGTAGGTGAGGGCACGGCCGCCGCGCTCTTCGATTTCGGCCGCGAGACGCCGGCCCAGCCCGTCGTCGGCATTGAGGGAGGCGACCGGGATGCACCACTCGCCGCGCACGAAAAGCCTCCGCTTGGCGTCTCCGTATGCCTGCATATCCGCGTGCCGGTTGAGATGGTCCGGCGTCAGGTTGGTGAAGACCGCGGCGTCGATGGCGAGGGCGCGGGCGAACTCCACTTGATAGCTCGATACCTCGACGACCACCGACGCGGGTTTCTTCCCCAGGGTCAGCTCGCTCAGCGGCGGTCCGTATTCGGTGTTCCCGGCGAGGACCGGGGCGAGCCCATGAGCGTCGAGGACCGCCATGCAGAGCGCCGTCGTCGTCGACTTGCCGTTGGTCCCGGTCACCCCCACGGTCGGCGCCGGCACCAGGTGCCAGCCGACCTCCAGCTCGTCGCGGAGGTCGATGCCGCGTCGCAGCCCCTCGGCGACGACGGGGATCTCGGGCGGCACCCCCGGACTCTTGACGATCGCGCGGGCCCCGTCGAGGAGGACGAGCCCGTCGCCCCCGAGGCGCACCTCCGCGCCCGCTCGGCGCAACTCCGCGGCCCTCTCCATCTGCGCCGGTTCGGCGGCGCTGTCCCAGGCCCGGACCATGCCGCCGCCCGCGCGCTCGCTCAGCGCCCGCGCAGCGGCGAAACCGGCCCGGCCGAGCCCGATGACGAGGTACGGCCCGTCCGGCAGCGGCGGGCGCGACATGCGCCCGGTCCAGCGAGGATGGTTCAAGGACGAGACAGAGGCGATGGCCGATGGTAATCAGCCGAAGCCCGGCTGCCGGGGGTCTTACCCCGATCGGTCGCCCGAGGAGGGCAGGCCCGGGCCGGTGCGCTGCCAATCGACCTGGCCCCTGCCCTCGGCGGCGGAGCGGCCGATTACGTCGTCCCACTCGTGCAGCATCGCCTTCAGGCGGGCGACCGCCTCGGGGGGGTGGGCGGCGACTTCGGCGGCGAGCTCGAGGGCGGCCTGCTCGGTGGCGGCGGCCGGGGCGATGCGGCTGACCAGGCCGAGCCGGAGCGCCTCGTCGGCGCCGACGGTCCGCGAGCTCAAGAGCAGGTACTTGGCGGCGGCGAGGCCGCAGAGGGTGACGAGGCGGGCGGGCCCGACCGGGACGCCGAGGGCGGCGCCGGGGAAGCGCATCCGCAGGTTTGAGCCCCCGATCCGCATGTCGCAGGCGACGGCGATCTCGGCGCCGCCGCCGACGACGTCGCCGTGGCAGGCGGCGATCGTCGGCCTCGGGAAGGCGACGACCTGGTCGTAGAGGTCGGCGAAGAGCTGCATGCGGCGGACCTTGCCCTCGGCGTCGAGCTCCTCGCGCACGTCGGCGCCGGCCGAGAGGCCGCGGTGGTCCGCGGAGCTGACGACCAGCACCCGCACCGCCTCGTCGCCGCGGGCGACCGCCAGGCGCTCGAGCAGCTCGACCAGCATCTGGGTGTCGATCGCGTTGCGCGCCTGCGGCCGGTTCAACCGCACCAGCGCCACCCCCCGCTCGTCTACCGAGTAGGCGGTGCGCTCCTCCCCGGACGTGGTGCCGTTCTCCCCGCTCATGCTTCCCCGGAAGCTATCCGTTCGACCAGGCGCCCGGTCTCCTCGGCGGCGCGGCCGACCAGCGTCTCGACCTCGGCCCGCGGCTCGCGGAAGCGGCCGAGGACGTAGGCGGCGACGATCTCGGGGTCGGTCGAGTCGGGCCGCCCGACGCCGACCCGGACCCGCCAGAACTCCGCCCCGCCGAAGCCCCTCTTCAGGCTCTTCAGCCCGTTGTGGCCGGCCAGCCCGCCGCCGAGCCGCGGCTTGATCTCGCCGAAGGGCAGGTCGATCTCGTCGTGGACGACGACGACCCGGTCGAGCGGCACCTTCAGCGAGCCGCGGGCCGGGCCGGCGGCATCGCCGGAGGCGTTCATATAGGTCTGCGGCAGCAGCAGCGCGACCCGCGGGCCGCCCGGCGCCGTCCGCCCCTCCCAGAGCCTCGCCCGGAACCTCTCCCGCGGCCGGCCCAGGTCCCAGCGGCGGGCCAGCTCCTCGCCGACCATGAAGCCGAGGTTGTGCCGGTCGCCGGCGTGCTCGGGCCCCGGGTTGCCGAGCCCGACGAGGAGGATGCGGTCGCCCTGCTCGCCGCCTGCGCGGCGGCCGAACAGCGACAGGAGCTACTCGCCCTCGCCCTCGCCCGAGTCGCCGCCGCCCTCGCCCTCGCCCTCGCCGGCTTCGCCCTCGCCCTCGCCGACCAGCTCGGTCTCCTCCTCGACCTCGGGCTCGACCTCTTCGACCCGGGGCGGCGAGACGGTGACGATCGTGATCTCCTCCGGGTCCTCGGCGACGAAGGCGACGCCCTGGGGGGCGGCGACGGCGGCGAGCGAGAGGGTGTCGTTGATCTCCATCGCGGAGACGTCGACGCAGATGTTGTCGGGGATCTCGGCCGGCAGCGCTTCGACCGTGACCTCGCGGGTGACGTGCTCGAGCACGCCGCCGCCGCGGACGCCGGGAGCGTCGTCGACGCCTTCGAGCTCGATCGCGACCTCGGCCTGGATCGCCTCTTTGAGGTTGACCTGCATCAGGTCGAGGTGCTGGAGGCTGCCGCGCACCGGGTGGTGCTGCTGCTCCTTGATCACGACCGGGACGGCTTTGCCGCCGTCGATCTCGAGGTCGAAGAGGGCGGCGCCGGCGCTGAGCACGAGGCGCGCGTCGCGTTCGGAGACCTGGAACGGCTTCGCCTCCGAGCCTCCCGAGTAGACGACGCCGGGCACGATGCCCTCGCGGCGCATGCGGCGCGAGGCGCGCGAGCCGAAGTCGGCGCGGCGAGCAGCTTTGAGGGTGGCGCGGTCGCTGGCCATCGGACGGGAGAGGATAGAGAAAGCCGCCGCAAGGAGGCTCCTCAAGGGGCGGCTGTGGCAACCTTGGCCCGTGGCCGAGGACTCGAAGATCCCCAAGGGGCGGATTCGCCGCTCGGCCAAGCTGGGGTCGATCGTCGGCGTCCAGGGGGCCCGCTACGCCGGCACCCGGGCGACCAACGTCGGCCGCTCCGACGAGGAGGGCAAGGAGCGGCTCGAGCAGCGCCACCTGGAGACGGCGATGAAAATGGTCGGCGCCCTGGGGCAGATGAAGGGCGCGGCGATGAAGCTGGGGCAGTTCGCCTCCTTCATCGACACCGAGTTCATCCCCGAGGAGTACCGCGAGATCTACCAGGAGCAGCTGGCGAAACTGCGGACCGACGCGCCCTCGATGCCCTGGGAGAAGGTCGAGAGGGTGCTGGAGGAGGAGTACGACGGCGAACCGCTCTCCGAGCTCTTCGCCGAATTCGAGACGGAGGCCTTCGCGGCGGCCTCGATCGGCCAGGTCCACCGGGCCGAGCTGCTCGACGGGCGCGAGGTGGCGGTGAAGATCCAGTACCCGGGGATCGCCGAGGCGCTCGACGCCGACCTCCGCAACGCCGGCACGATCGTCCGCCTGGCGAAGGTCCTGGCCCCCGGCCTCGACGCCAAGGCGATCGCCGAGGAGATCCGCGAGCGGGTGATGGAGGAGCTCGACTACGAGTACGAGGCCCAGAACCAGCGCACCTTCTCCCGCGCCTACCGCGAGCATCCCTTCATCTACGTGCCCGAAGTGGTCACCCGGCTCTCGCGCCGCCGGGTGCTGGTCACCGAGCTGGTCCGCGGCAGGGGCTTCGAGGAGATCAAGCAGCTGCCCCACGAGGAGCGCAGCCGCTTCGGCGAGATCGTCTTCCGCGGCAGCCTCGGCTCGATGTTCCACCTCCAGCACTTCAACGCCGACCCCCACCCCGGCAACTACATCCTCCTCGACGACGGCCGCGTCGCCTTCCTCGACTTCGGGATGACGAAGAAGGTCGACCGCGAGCAGCTGCTGCTCGAGCAGCGCGCCTTCGACGCCGCCTCGCGCAACGACCCCGAGGCCTTCCGCCAGGCCCTGCACGACCTCGGCTTCGTCAAGAGCCCCTCCAAGCTCGACGCCGAACGCCTGCTGGAGCACATGGGCGCGGTCGGCGGCTGGTACATCGAGGACCGGGAGATCGAGATCTCGCCGCGGCGGGTGATGAAGATCATCGAAGCGACCAACGACCCGCGCTCGGAGTACTACGACCTGATGCGGCGCGAGTCGATCCCGGCCGACGAGCTGATGGGGCGGCGGATGGAAATCGGCGTCGTCGCCGTGCTCGGGCAGCTGCGGGCGAAGCGCAACTGGCACCGGATCTTCCGCGAGTGGGTCTACGCCGACCCGCCGGCGACCGAGCTGGGCGAGCAGGAGTGGGAGTACTTCGAGGAGCGCGGGGTCAAGCGCACGCCCGGGCTTGCCGAAACCCTCTGAGTCGGCGAAGCTCGCCGTAACTCGACACGCTCGGAGGGAGAACGAATGAGCCGGATCAAACGCGGCTGGGGCCTGACCAAGAAAAGCTGGGGACTGCTGAACGAGCACCGGGAGCTGATCCGCTTCCCGCTCTACGGGGCGCTGGCGACGATCGTCCCGGCGATCGTCTTCCTCGGCCCGGGGCTCTACCTCTTCGACCAGGACCAGCTCGGCGGGGCGATCCCGCTGGTCGTGATCGGCGTCTACGCGCTCAGCGTCGTCGGCTTCTACTTCAGCGTCGGGCTGGCGGCCTGCGCCGACATGATCTTCCGCGGCGAGCGGGCGACCGTCGCCGACGGGCTCGCCGTCGCCCGCAGCCGCTTCGCCCAGATCTGCGGCTGGGCCGCGATCTCGACCGCGATCAGCGTGCTGATGGGCGTGCTCGAGAACCAGGGCGGGATCGGCGGCCAGATCGCCGCCCGCCTGGTCGGGATGGCCTGGTCGCTGGTCACCTTCCTGGCGGTGCCGGTGATCGCGATCGAGGGCACCGGCCCGTTCGAGACGATCAAGCGCTCGGCCTCGATGTTCCGCTCGCGCTGGGGCCAGCAGATCACCGGCAACATCGCGATCGGCGCCGCCGTCTTCCTGCTCGGCGTCCTCCCCGCGGCGCTGCTGATCGCGGTCGGGATCGCGGTCTGGTCCTCGGCCTCGTTCCTCGGCGCCCTGCTGGTCGTGATCGGGGCGATCGTGCTGGCGATCGCGCTGCTGGTCTCGAAGGCGCTGAGCGGGATCTTCGGCGTCGCGCTCTACCGCTACGCGCTGGAGGGCGAGGCCTACGGCCCCTTCACCCAGGAGGACCTGGAGTCGGCCGTGCGGACCAAGGGCGGCCGCGGCCGCTCGGCATCGCCGCCCGGGGCGACCCCCGGCACCGTCTAGGCAACCGCGCGGCCCGCGCCGTCAAAGCGCGATTGGTGACTTAACCTCGCTATAGGCGGGTTAAGTCACCAATCGCGCGAACAGGCGGGGGTCGTTCGAGCAGATCCCGTGGACGCCGGCGGCGACCAGCTTCTCCATGCGGCGCCGGTCGTCCACCGTCCAGGCGATCAGCTCGACCCCGGCGAGCTCGCAGATGCGGGCGAGGCGGGGCGAGACCAGCGGGTGGTAGACCCACATCGCCTCGACCCCGAACTGAGGCAGCTTCTGCGCCGCCAGGCCGGGTAGCTGGGCCCGCATCCCGACCAGCGCCGCCCGCATCGGCAGCCGCGCCCAGCGCTTCGAGGCCCAGTCCCTGGTGACCCTGGGATAGGTCCAGCCGCGCCGCAGCTCCGGGGCCAGCTCGAGGATGCGCTTGAGCGTGTGCATCTCCATCGTCGAGATCATCGCCCGCTCGCCGAGGCCGCGCTCGCGCAGGGCGTCGACCAGCTCCTCCTCGCGGCCGGGCAGCTTGATGTCGAGGTCGATCTCGACCTCCTGCAGCGGCGGCTCGAGGAAGGCGTCGAGCGCCTCGGTCAGCTTCAGCGGCGTCCGCCGCGCGGCGTCCTCCCAGTCGTGGGCGATCACCAGCGGGTGACGCTGCTCCGGCGGCAGGTGGGCGTCCTGGAGCCAGAGCACGTCCATCTCGATCGTGTCCACGCCCGCCTCCACAGCGGCGTGGAACGACTCGATCGTGTTCCCGGGCGCGATCAGGTCGGCCCCCTTGTGGCCGACCAGGCGCAGCTCGCGCCGCTCCTCTTGCGGCGAGGGGCTCAGAAGAGCTGGTTCTCGCCGGCGAAGATCTCGCTCACCGAGTCGTCGGTGAAGATGCGGCGGATCGAGTCGGCGAAGGTGCTGGCGGTCGAGAGGACGGTGATGTTGTCCGGGGCGCCGGGACGCAGCGGCAGGGTGTCGGTGACGACGATCTGCTCGATCGCCGAGTCGGCGATCCGCTCGTAGGCGGGGCCCGAGAAGACGCCGTGGGTGGCGCAGGCGATCACCCGGGCGGCGCCCTCGTCGAGCACCGTCTGGGCCGCGGCGGTGAGGGTGCCGGCGGTGTCGATCATGTCGTCGACGAGGACCGCGGTCTTGCCCTTGACGTCGCCGACCACGTAGCCGATCTCGGCCACCTGCTGGGCGGGGCGCTCCTTCTCCATCACCGCCCACTGGGTGCCGATCCGGCGGGCGAAGTTGCGGGCCGTCTTCACCCGGCCGGCGTCGGGGGAGACGATCACCAGCTCCTCGGTCATTTCCTGGTCGATGAACCACTGGGTCAGCATCGGCATCGCCGTCATGTGGTCGACCGGGACGTGGAAGAAGCCCTGGACCTGGCCGGCGTGGAGGTCCATGGTGAGGACGCGGTCGACGCCGACGCCCTCCAGGCACTTGGCGACGATGCGGGCGGTGATCGGCTCGCGCGGGGCGGACTTCTTGTCCTGGCGCGCGTAGCCGTACCAGGGCAGGACGGCGATGATCCGGTGGGCGGAGGCGCCCTGGGCGGCGTCGGCCATCGTCAGCAGCTCGACCAGGGCGTCGTTGGGGGTCATCTCTTCCTGCTCGTTGGCGCAGGTCGACTGGACCAGGAAGACGTCGGCGCCGCGGATCGACTCCTCGTAGCGGCAGTAGACCTCGCCGTCGGCGAAGGTCTTCAGCGTCACCTGGCCCATGTCGAGTTCGAGCTTGCCGGCGACTTTGGCGGCCAGGTCCATCGAACAGCGGCCGCCGAAGACCATCATCCGCTTCGAGTAGTCGTGGTCGATGGCGGTACCCACGTGTGGGCGCTCCTCGATCATGCTCACCGGCTCTCGTCCTCTCGCATTCGTGCCGCCTTGCGAGCGGCGTATCCGTCGATGTTCCTCTGCGCGTTCTCGCTCACGGCCAGGGCACCCTCGGGCACGTCGGACTTCACCACCGCGCCGGCCCCAGTGTAGGCGGAGTTGCCGACTTCTACCGGGGCGATCAGCATCGTGTCGACGCCAATCCGGACGTTGCGGCCGATCACCGTGCGGTTCTTGCGGAAGCCGTCGTAGTTGGCGGTGATCGTGCCGGCGCCGAGGTTGCTGCCGGGGCCGATCTCGGCGTCGCCGACGTAGGCGAGGTGCGGGACCTTGGTCCCCTCGCCGACCTGGGAGTTCTTGATCTCCACGAAGGTGCCGGCCTTCGCCGCGTCCTCGAGCAGGGCGCCGGGGCGCAGGTAGGCGAAGGGGCCGACCGAGCAGCCCGCGCGGACCTCGCACTCGACCAGGTAGGAGTGGAGGACCTGCGAGCCGGTGCCGACGGCGCTGTCGACCAGGGTGCTGAGCGGGCCGACGACGGCGCCCTCGCCGATCGTCGTCGCGCCGCGCAGGGTGGTGCCGGGCTCGATCCGCGCGTCGGCGGCGATCTCGACCCCGGCGTCGATCCAGGTCGAGGCGGGGTCGGCGACGGTGACGCCGGCGAGCATGTGGGCCTCGAGCAGGCGGCGGCGCGCCTCGGCCTCGACCGCGGCGAGGTCGGCGCGGTTGTTGACCCCCATCGTCACCGCCAGGTCCTCGGCGCGGTGGGCGGCGACCGCGAGGCCGGCCGCGCGCAGGGCGGGGAAGACGTCTGGGAGATAGTACTCGCCCTGGGCGTTGTCGCTGGCGAGGCCCTGCAGCGCCGCGGCGAGGGGGGCGGCGTCGAAGACGTAGGTGCCGGCGTTGATCTCGCGGATCGCCAGCTCGGCGGCGTCGGCGTCGCCGGCCGCTTTGGCCTCGACCACCCGCTCGACCCAGCCTTCGCCGTCGCGGAGGACGCGGCCGTAGGCGCCGGGGTCGTCGAGCTCGATCGTCAGCATCGTCGCCGCCGCCGCGGAGGCGGCGTGGGCGGCGAGCAGGTCGGCGATCACCCCGCGCGAGATCAGCGGCACGTCGCCGGAGAGGACGAGCACGGTCTCGCTGCGCTCGATCAGCGGCAGGGCGGCGCGGATCGCGCCGCCGGTCCCGTCCGCCTGCGGCTGCTCGACGGTCTCGACCCCGGCGGGGAGCCCGGCGGAGAGGTCGCGCCCGGGCGAGACGATCGCCGCGACGCGGCCGGCGCCCGCCTCGCGGGCGGCGGCGATCGGCCAGGCGACCATCGCCCGGCCGCAGACGGGGTGGAGCATCTTCGGCGTCGAGGAACGCATCCGCGTGCCCTCGCCCGCCGCCATGACGAGAACCAGGGGGGAACTCACCCCCGAATCGTATTCGCGGAGGGAACCTGCCGCGGGGCGAAGGCGGCGGCGGGCGGGGCCTGTCACCGCAGGGGACCCACCTCCCCTTCCGGTAGCTAAAGCTTCCTCAGGGGGAGGTCCCCCACCGTGCCACCCGCCCGACGTCGGGTGTCCGGCTGACGGTTACCGCTGAGACGCGGGCGAAGGGCCCTTGGCCAGGTCTCGGCCGAGCAGGGCTGCTGAGGTGAGGGTCCAGCCGGCGAAGATCAGGTCGATGCCGACGAGGAGGCCGATCGCCCAGTCGGCGGAGCTGGGGAACTTGGCGAGGACGAGGATCCCGATCAGCAGCCCGGCGACGCCGCTGAGGCCGAGCAGGCCGGCGTTCGGCTCGCCGCGGGCGACGAAGGCGATCGCGATCCGGGTCAGGCCCATGAAGAGGAAGTAGATGCCCAGCACCAGGGTCAGGGTCAGGGTCCCGTTGTGCGGCTCGAGGATCAGCCAGAGTCCGACGATCACCGTCAGCACCGCCCACAGCATCCGCCACAGCAGCGTCCCCACCGAGTGCGCCGTGAAGGCGCCCGCGACCATGAAGGCGCCGACGATCAGGAGGATCCAGCCGATGAAGATCGCCGTCCCGACCGCGGCCACCGCCGGCACCAGGATCGCGATGCAGCCGAGCAGGATCGCCCCGACCCCGACCGCCATCAGTCCCTTCCAGCTACGGGCCAAACCCTCGCGGACCTCAGGGTCCAAGGACGTGCCGCCGATCTCCATGAAGAAGAACCTAAACGCCTACGCGGACGAATCCAACGCGTTCCGCTCGCGCTCCCGCTCGTAGAACTTCACCCACTTGCGGACCGGTAGCCTGCAGATCAGTCGGTCCGGGATGGTGTAATCGGTAGCACGCTCGGTTTTGGTCCGAGAAGTGGTTTTGGGTTCGAGTCCCCCTCCCGGAGCCTCAACTGCTTCGATCTACTCCTCCGCCGTCCGCGCGACCTTGCCGCCTTTCGCGCCCGGCTCCATCGCCGGGCCGCGGGGGGAGGCGATGCCTAGGACCCGCATCGCTTTGAGACCGAGGCCGAGCTTCTCGCGGCCCTCGGTGCCGGCGACGTCGTGGCCGCAGAGCTCGCGGACGCGCTCGAGCCGGTAGCGGACGGTGTGGCGGTGGGTGAAGAGCTGTTTGGCGGTGGCGGCGACGTTGCCGTCGTTGTCGAGGTAGGCCTCGACCGAGGCGAGGAGCTCGGTCTCGTACTGCTCGTCGTACTCGACCAGCGGCTGCACCGTCTCGGCGTAGAAGCGTTCGAGCTCGCCCGGGTCCTCGCTCATCGCCGGCAGCAGCAGGCGGTAGGCGCCGGTGTCCTCGAAGGCGAGCAGCGGGCGGCCCTCGGCCTCGCCGACGTTGACCGCGAGCTGCGCCTCGCTGCCGGCCCGGTAGAGGTCGACGGGGTCGGCGCAGCGGCGGCTGCGGCCGACGCTGAGGTGGAAGCCGGCGAGGCTGTCCTCGAGCTCGCGGGCGAGGCCGGCCGCGGCGCGGGCGAGCCGCTCGTCGTCCTCGGCGGGGACGATCGCGGCGATCTCCGCCGCCGCCTCGCCGCCCTCGGCGGCGGCCAGCGAGCCCGGGGCGATCGAGCGCAGCGCCCGCTGCGCCAGCACCAGCACCCGCTCGCGCCACTCGCCGCTCTGGGCCGCCCGCGGGGCCGCCCGCAGGACGACCACGCCGGCGCCGCGGTCGAGGTCGGCGCCGAGCTCTCCGGCCCGGGCGACGATGTCGCCGCGGTCGGTCACCTGGCGCCGCAGCACCGCGTCGACGAAGGCGCCGGCGGCCTCCTCGCTCTCCCACTCGGGCGAGCGCGAGCGCTCCAGCTCGAGCGCCAGCAGCGTCGTCACCATCCGCGCGATCGCCGCGTCGGGGGCCGCCTTGGCCCGGTAGCGGAGCTCGCCGACGACGCTGTCGGCCACCCGCAGCTCGACCCTGGTCACGCCCTCGCCGCCGGAGAGCAGCCTCTGCTCCTGGTCGGAGGAGGCGCCGGCGACCGCCAGCACCGCGCTGGAGCGGTCGATCAGGGCGACGCTGGCGTCGAGCAGCCGCGCCGCCGCCCGCGCCACCGCCGGCAGCCCCGCCCCCGACTCGACCGCCTCGGAAAGCGCGTCGAGCAGCACCGCACGATCGGCATTTGCAGCGGTTTCGGCCTGATGTTCAGGGGGTGCGGCCATGCGCCGCCATTATCAACAACCGCCGGGGGCTGAGGGTGGTCTGGGGTGGTCTGGGTGCGTGGATGGCGAGCGCCGGGCCGAGCGGAGCAAGGACGCAGGCTCCCTGAATAGCAGCGCTATTCAGGGAGTCGAGGACGCCGCTCCGCGCTGGTCCGCCGCCGCCAGGCGCGTGCCCAGAGCGCGCCAGCCCGCCCTCAGCCCCCGAAGAAATTCACGATGTCGGTGTAGTAGTAGACGAAGACGAGGCCGACGACGACGCCGCCGATCACCAGCGCTGCGAGGACGAAGAGCGAGAGGAAGCCGGCGGCGGCTTTCTCCCAGATCCGCCCGTAGGAGCTGAGCGCCGGGGTGAGGATGAGGGCGACGAAGACGACCAGGCAGATCGCCGCCGCGATCCCGTAGAGCACGTACTGATGGTCGATCCTCGCCAGCGCGAAAACGGTCACTGGTCTGGATTCTGGCGCACTTGCGAGACGACCAGCGCCACCGCCGCCGAGAGGGAGAAGGCGGCGGCGCCCAGCGCCCAGCCGGCGCTGACGTCGCTGAGGTAGTGGACGTCGAGGTAGACGCGGGAGAGGCCGACCAGCGCAGTCAGGGCCAGGCCGGCGCTCACCACCGCCGTCGCCCGCGCCATCCCCGGCCGCAGCCGCAGCACGATCGTCACCGCCAGCCAGAGGTAGAAGACCGAGTGGGCGGCGTGGCCGCTGGGGAACGAGGAGCCGGAGGTGGAGACGAGCGGTTCGGGCGGGCGCGGCCGGTCGACCAGGGCCTTGATCTCGTGGAAGCCGATCTGGGTGATCACCATGCCGGCGGCGAGGACCCCGAGCTCGGCCCAGCGACGTCGCCAGGCGAGCAGGGCGCCACAGAGCGCCGCCAGGGCCCAGACCACCGCCCCCGAGCCGAGCCAGGTGACCGCCTTGGCGACGCCGGTCAGGGCGGCGCTGTGCAGGTGGCCGACCAGTTCCAGCGCCGTTTCGTCGCCGGGGGTGGGGCCCGGTTCGGCGCCGACGACGACCGCGTAGGAGACGAGGACGAAGGAGGCGACCGCGAGCGTCGCCATCAGCGAGGTGAATTCGAGGCCGAAGGTGCCGCCGGGCGTCACCCGGTCCCAGAGGAAGCGGAGCTGCGGCCGGCGGCCGAGCTCGACCAGCCTGGCGGTCGCCCGGTGCCGCTCCATCCAGGCCACCGCCGAGCGCCGGTTCTCGGCCTCGCGGAAGTGGCGGTAGAGGAGGACGGCGCCGACGACGACGACGATCAGGGTCGCCAGCGCGAAGGCGCCTTTGGCCGCGTATTTGCCCGCGGTCTCGATGCTGCGCGAGAAGAAGTAGCCGACGAGGATGTGGGCGCTGGCCCAGAGGCCGGTGCCGAGGACCGAGTAGGGGACGAAGGCGCGGTAGCGCATCCCCGAGCTGCCGGCGATGAACGGGGCGAAGGCGCGGACGAGGCTGATGAAGCGGCCGACGAAGATCGTCTTGCCGCCGTGGCGGCCGAAGTAGTCCTCGACCTTTTCGAAGCGCTCGTGGCTGATCCCGAAGCGCGGCCCGTGGTCGAGGACGAAGCCGCGGCCGAGCCGGCGGCCGAGGAAGAAGCTGGTCGTGTCGCCGAGCCAGGCCGCGAACCAGGCGACCGCGATCAGCAGGTAGATGTCGATCGCGCCCTGGCCGGCGACGGCGCCGCCGAGCAGCATCACCGTCTCGCCCGGCACCACCAGGCCGACGAAGGCGCCGGTCTCGGCGAAGGCGAAGACCCCGACCAGCAGGTAGGTCCAGCGGCCGAGGGTTTCGGAGATCTCTTCCAGCAGCTTCTGCAGGTTGAGGCTGCCGAGCTCGCGGCTGAGGAAGTAGTAGCCGATCGCGACGGCGACGGCGAGGACCGCCAGCACGACGCGTTTGCGCGTGACCGGCCCCCCGCCCTCTCCCTCCCCGGGCAGCTTCATGGCGCCGGTCTCGCCTCTCCGGCGGCGCAGACGATCGCTTCCTCGGCGTCGAGCGCCGCGGCCGCCGCCGTGGCCGCGGCGAGGTCTCCGAAGAGGCCGACGGCGGTCGGGCCGGAGCCGCTGAGCACGGCGAGGGGGGCGCCGGCGGCGCGCAGGGCGGCGAGCGCCTCGCCGATCTCGGGGCGCAGCGAGAGCGCCGCCTCGGCGAGGTCGTTGACCAGCAGCTCGGGGTAGTCGAGCGGCGAGGCGCCGGCGCCCGCCGCCTCACGCAGGCGCGCGGCCAGCCGGTCGAGCTCCTCGGCCGAGCGGCCGAGCCCGAGCCGGTCGGCCTCGGCGAAGACCGCGGCCGTGCTGAGACCGCCGCCGCCGGGGAGCAGGACCGCGGCGTGCCCGGCCGGCTCGGGCAGCGGCTCGACCCGCTCGCCGGCGCCGCCCACCAGCGCCAGGGCGGGGCGCAGCTGCGAGGGGACGTCGGCGCCCAGCTCGGCCGCCAGCGCCGGCAGGTCGGCCACCTCGCCCGCCGCCAGGCGCAGGACCGCGGCGGCGTCGCCGCTGCCGCCGCCGAGCCCGGCGGCGACCGGCACCCGCTTCTCGATCTCGACCCGCAGCGGCCCGCGCTCCCAGCCGCGCTCGCGCAGCCCGGCCAGCGCCCGCGCCGCCAGGTTCTCGCCCTCGACCCCCGGGCAGACCACCTCGTCGCGCTCGGCGGGCGAGACCTCGATCAGGTCGGCCAGGGCCAGCGGCTCGAACAGCGAGCAGAGCTCGTGCAGCCCGTCCTCGCGGGTCGGGCCGAGGTAGAGGCAGAGGTTGAGCTTGGCCGGGGCGTGGAGGAGCATCGCTTCAGCGCTGCAGCTTCGCGGAGAGGGCGGCGAACTGCGGCGGCGCCAGCGCCTCGGCGCGGGCGTCCTCGGGGAGGCCGAGCTCGGCGAGCGCCGCCCGCGCCGGCGCCAGCGAGCCCGGCCGCGCGTGCTCGAGCGAGCGCGCCAGCGACTTGCGGCGGTGGGCGAAGGCGGCGCGGATCAGCTCGCGGGTCGCGGCGTCGGCGCCGGGGCCGCGGCGCCGCAGCCGCAGGATCGCCGAGTCGACCCGCGGCCGCGGCCTGAACACCGCCGGGTCGACCGCCCGCACCAGCTCGACCTCGCAGGCGAGCTGGGCGACCGCGCTCGGCGACCCGTAGGTGCGGCTGCCGGGGGCGGCGCGCAGGCGGTCGGCGATCTCGCGCTGGACCATCACCGTCCAGCGGGCCAGCGAGGGCAGCTCCGCGATCGTCCGCAGCAGCAGCGGCGTCGCCACCGCGTAGGGCAGGTTGGCGACCATCGCCGTCGGGGCCGGCCGCAGGGCGCCGAGGTCGAGCTTCATCGCGTCGCCCCAGTGCAGCTCGACGTTCGGCAGCGCCGTGAGCGGCGCCAGCGCCGGCTCCAGCCGGCGGTCGATCTCGACCGTGTGCAGGTGGGCGACCAGCGGCGCCAGCCGCTCGCTCAGCACCCCCTCCCCCGCGCCGACCTCGAGCACGACGTCGTCGTCGGCCGGATGCGCGTCGCGGACGATCGCGTCGAGCAGGTTGGGGTCGGCGAGGAAGTTCTGCCCGAGCCGGACCATCGGACGACCGGCTACCAGCCGAAGAGGGCGCGGGCGTTGGCCTCGACCGCCCGCTCCAGCTCCTCGTAGGAGACGCCGCGGACATCGGCGACCGCCTGCGCGGTCTCGACCACGTAGGCGGGCTGGTTGCGCTTGCCGCGGCGCGGCTGCGGCGCCAGGTAGGGCGCGTCGGTCTCGACCAGGATCCTCTCCGCCGGCACCTTCGCCGCCGCGAACAGGAGGTCCTTGGCGCTGGGATAGGTGGCGTTGCCGGCGAACGAGCAGTACCAGCCGCGCTCGGCCGCGTCGCCGACCCGCTGCGGCGCCGAGAAGCAGTGCAGGATGACCGGCACCTCGCCGGCTCGGGCGTCGAGCGTCTCGAAGATCTCGTCGATCGCGGCGCTCTCCCCCTCGGGGTCGCGGGCGTGGATCACGATCGGCAGGTCGAGCTCGACCGCGATCTCGATCTGGGCGGCGAAGGCGCGCCGCTGCTCGGCGGCGCCGGCGGTGTCGCGGTAGAAGTCGAGCCCGGTCTCGCCGATCGCCCGCACCTCCTCTCGCGCCCCCAGCTCGATGATCTCGGCGGCGACCGACTCGTCGAAGCCGCTCGCCTCGTTGGGGTGGCGCCCGACCGCGGCGAAGACCGCAGCGTGGCGCTCGGCGCTCGCCACCGCGGCGGCGTTCGTCTCGCGGTCCATCCCCACCGTCAGCATCCGCCCCACCCCCGCCGCGGCGGCCGCCGCGACCAGCTCGTCCTCCTCGCCGTCGCAGAGGAAGAGGTGCGTGTGGGAGTCGATCATCGGACGCTCCAGCCTATCCTTCGGCCGGTGCCGGACCCCGCCGACTACTACCGCGAGATCTACGCCCGCGGCCTCGGCGGCGAGACGCCGGCGATCCCGGTCGCGGTCGCCGAGCTGGAGCGGGCCGCGGCGGCGGCGATGGACCCGAAGGCCGCCAACTACGTCGGCGCCGGGGCGGGAGCCGAGGAGACGATCGCGGCCAACCGCGAGGCCTTCCGGCGCCGCCGGCTGGTGCCGCGGATGCTGCGCGACGTCTCCGAGCGCGACCTTTCGACCACCGTCCTCGGCACGGCGATGCCGGCGCCGCTGCTGCTAGCGCCGATCGGTGTCCAGAAGGTCGTCCACCCCGAGGGCGAGCTCGCCACCGCCCGCGCCGCCGCGGCGCTGGGGGTGCCGATGATCGCCAGCACCGCCGCCCACTTCCCGCTCGAGGAGATCGCCGCCGCCGGGGGCGAGGCGCCGCGCTGGTTCCAGCTCTACTGGCCGGACGATCCCGGCCTCGCCCGCAGCCTGGTCGGGCGCGCCGAGGCGGCCGGTTACGAGGCGATCGTCCTCACCGTCGACACCTTCATCCCCGGCTGGAAGCCGCGCGACCTGCAGCAGGCCTGGCTGCCCTTCCTGCAGGGGATGGGCCTCGGCAACTACTTCCAGGACCCGGTCTTCCGCGCCGCCCTGGAGAGGACCCCGGAGGAGGACCCGGGGGCGGCGACCGGCCACTTCCTCGGCCTGCAGGCGAACCCGTCGCTGAGCTGGGACGACCTGGCGAGCCTGCGCGAGATGACCGCGCTGCCGATCGTCGTCAAGGGGATCCAGCACGCCGAGGACGCCCGCGAGGCGGCGCGCCGCGGCGTCGACGGCCTCGTCGTCTCCAACCACGGCGGCCGCCAGGTCGACGGCGCGATCGGCTCGCTCGACGCCCTGCCGGCGATCGCCGCGGCGGTGGGCGACGAGCTCGCGGTCTTGTTCGACAGCGGGATCCGGGGAGGCGCTGACGTGCTGAAGGCGCTCGCCCTCGGCGCCGACGCCGTCTGCCTCGGCCGCCCCTACATCTGGGGCCTCGCCCTCGGCGGCCAGGCCGGCGTCGAAACCGTCCTCAAGATGGTCCTCGCCGAGCTCGATCTGACGATGGCCCTCTGCGGCCTCACCCGCCTCGACCAGATCGGCCCCGAGCTGCTGGCCTGACGAGCGGTGGTAGTTATGGCCGCATAGCGAACATAAGTACCACCGCTAAAGGTCCCACTGCGGGACGGCGAGGACCGCGGCGGCCATCAGGCCGCCGGCGCCTCGATCTTCGGGAACAGCGGCGCCACCCGCTCGACCCGCCGGCCGCCCGGGCGCGAGCCGAGCTCGGCCAGGGCGCGGTCCCCTTCGCCGAGCGCCGCCAGCAGCGTCTCGCTGGTCTGCGGCAGGTAGGGGACGAGCAGCAGCGTCGTCACCCGCAGGCCCTCGACCAGGTTGTAGAGGACTTCGTCGAGGCGCTCGGGGTCGGCCTCGTCCTTGGCCAGCTCCCACGGCTTGGTCTCCTCGACGAAGCGGTTGAGGCGGCGGACCAGCGCCCAGACCAGGTCGAGCGCCTGGCTCAGCTCGGCCCGGTCGAGCAGCTCGGAGAAGCGGGCCAGCGCGCCTTCGAAGTCCTCGGCGAGGGTGGCGTCGACCTGGGCCGCCGGGACGACGCCGTCGCGGTAGCGGTCCACCATCGCCAGCACCCGGCTGGCGAGGTTGCCGTAGTCGTTGGCGAGCTCGGTCTCGTAGCGCTGCTCGAAGCCGGCGGTCGAGATCGACCCGTCCTGGCCGAAGCTGACCTCGCGGAAGAGGTAGAAGCGCAGCGCGTCGGCGCCGAAGCGCTCGATCACCTCGAAGGGGTCGAGGACGTTGCCGAGGCTCTTCGACATCTTTTTCTCGCCCATCAGCAGGTAGCCGTGGATCACCATCCGCCTTGGCGGCTCGAGGTCGGCGGCGAAGCAGAGGGCGGGCCAGATCACCGCGTGGAACTTGAGGATGTCCTTGGCCATCACGTGCAGGTCGGCGGGCCAGAAACGCCCGGTCAGGTCCTCGCCCTCGCGGGCGAAGGTGAGCGCGGTGACGTAGTTGAGGAGGGCGTCGAACCAGACGTACATCCGCTGCCCGGGGTCCCAGGGCAGCGGCAGCCCCCACTTCAGGTCGGGCCGCGAGAGCGAGACGTCCTCGAGCCCGCCCTTGATGAAGGAGAGCGCCTCGTTGCGGCGGAAGTCCGGCACGACGAAGTCCGGCCGCTCCTCGTAGAGGCCTTCCAGCTGCGCCTGGAAGGCGGAGAGGCGGAAGAACCAGTTCTCCTCGCGTTCCTTCTCCAGCGGGATCTCGTGGATCGGGCAGGTGTTGCCCGGCCCCAGCTCGCGCTCGGTCTTGAAGTCGGCGCAGCGGGGGCAGTACCAGCCCTCGTAGACGCCCTTGGTCACCCAGCCGTTGTCGTAGACCCGCTGCATGATCTCGGCGACCTTGGCCTCGTGCCGCGGGTCGCTGGTGCGGATGAAGAAGTCGTTGGTCGCCCCGATCGTCGGCATCAGCCCGCGGAACTTCTCGGTGTTGCGGTCGGCCAGCTCCTGCGGCTCGATCCCCGCCTTCTTCGCCGCGTTCTCGATCGGCTCCCCGTGCTCGTCGGTGCCGGTGAGGAAGAACACGTCCTCCCCCCGCTGCCGGTGGTGCCGGGCCAGCACATCGGCGGCCATCGTCGAATACGCGTGCCCGAGGTGCGGCTCCGCGTTGACGTAGTAAATCGGCGTGGTGACGTAGAAAGACATCGGTCCCAGGCTATTCACGCATACCGGTGTGCGCGTGGCCAAGCAGATCAAGGACACAGGGAGCGCCGTGTGCTCCGCACACAAGCGACCGAGGACGCAGAGATGCGCCGCGCCACGCGCTCACCGGCGCGCCTCGCGGCCGGTCAGCGCTTTGTAGAGGTCGTTCGCCCGCGTGCCCGTCAGCGCCGCGACCACCGAGGCGGCGGCCCGCGGCCGGGCGCCGGACTGGACCAGGTGGCGGAGAGCGTCGACGGCGAAGCCGACGTCCTGGTCGTGCTCGGCCGAGGCGGCGGGGGCGATGACGAGGACGATCTCGCCCTTGACCTCGCCGCGGAAGCGGCGGGCGAGCTCGCCGAGGGTGCCGCGGGCGACCTCCTCGTGGACCTTGGTCAGCTCGCGGCAGACGGCGGCCTCGCGGTCGGGCGCCAGCGAGGCGAGGGCAGCGAGCGACTCGCCGACCCGCCTCGGGCTCTCGAAGGCGATCACGGTCTCGGCCGAGCGCAGGACCCGCTCCATCTCCCCCGCCCGCCGCGGCAGGAAGCCCTCGAAGCGCCATTTGTCGGTCGGCAGGCCGGAGGCGACGAGGGCGACGGGTACGACCGAGGGGCCGGGCAGCACGGTGACCTGCAGCGCCCGGTCGATGCAGCGGCGGATCAGCTTGTAGCCGGGGTCGGAGATGCCGGGCATGCCGGCGTCGGAGACCAGGGCGACGACGTCACCGCGCTCGATCCGCTGCGCCAGCTCCAGCGCCCGCGCGGCTTCGTTGCCCTCGTGGAAGGAGACCAGGCGCGGGTGCGGGCGGATCCGCAGGCGGTCGAGCAGCGCCCCGGTCTTGCGGGTGTCCTCGCAGGCGATGTAGTCGGCCCCGACCAGGGCCTCGCGGATCCGCGGCGAGACGTCGTCGACGTTGCCGATCGGGGTCGGGCAGACGACGAGCTCGCCGGGCATCAGCCGTCGGCCTCCGTGGCGGCGGCGCCCGCGCTCGCCAGCCCGGCGCGGGCCAGCGCCGCGGCGCCGATCATCCCGGCGTCGTTGCCGAGCGTCGCTTCCAGGATCGGCGTCTCGTTCATCGGCCTCAGGGCGCGCGCGCGCAGCTCGCGCCGGGCCGGCTCCAGCAGCAGGTCGCCGGCCGCGATGACGCCGCCGCCGACAACGATCGCGTCGGGCTGGAAGACGTTGGCGAAGCTCGAGCAGGCGACGCCGAGCCGGCCGCCGATCAGCTCGAAGACATCGATCGCGGTGCGGTCCCCGGCCAGCGCCGCCTCGGTGACGACGCGCCCGTCGACCTCCCTGCCCGCGGCGAGCGCCTCGCCGAGGGCCGAGTCGGGCGTGGCTTCGGCCGCCGCCAGGCCCTCGCGCCCCAGCGCCGTCCCCGAGGCCAGCGCCTCGACGCAGCCGTGGTTGGGGCAGGCGCCCTGGCAGGGCGGCCCGTCGACCTGGATCACCACGTGGCCGAGCTCGGCCCCCGCCCCGGTCGAGCCGCGGTAGATCTCGCCGCCGAGGATCAGCCCGCCGCCGATCCCGGTGCCGACGGTCAGCATCACCATGTGCGGCATCCCCCGCGCCGCCCCGTAGAGGTACTCGGCCAGGGCAGCGACGTTGCCGTCGTTGTCGACGAAGACCGGCAGGCCGGTGCGCTCGGCGACGATGTCGCGGATCGGCAGCTCGGAGAGCGGCAGGTTGACGGCGGCGACGGCGACGCCGCGGTCGTGGTCGATCGTCGCCGGGATCCCGAGCCCGACGGCGGCGGCGCCGGGGCGCGCTTCCCGCGCCTCCTCGATCTCGCGCACCAGCAGCTCGACCAGCTCGTCCTCGGTCTGCCCCTTGGAGGCCTCGCGCTGCTCGTAGAGCGGCTCGGTGCCCGTGAGGACGCCGACGAGCATCTTCGTCCCCCCGAGATCGACCCCGATCGTCTCGGTGCCGCTCACGAGGAGCCGGGGGCTGAAAGGCGAAGGACCGACTGCATCGCCATGATTTCTAGCCCTTCATGACGCCCGACGGCGAGCAGCGGCCCCCCGAGCCGCCCGACAACCGGCCTGAGTACAAGGTCTACCGCTCCCGCCGGGGGCTGTTTTCGCGCCTGAGAAGCGCCGATCCATCCGGCCTGCGGGACCGTGCAAGGTTGCCTTCATGGCGCCGCCGCAGGCGCGACGAGCCGCAGCTGCGCCCGCCCGAGCGCGGCCGCGTCACCCCCCGCCGCGTCCTCAAATGGGTCGGCCTCGCCGCCCTGGGATGGATCCTGCTAAGCTTCCTCGCCTTCGCCGTCTCCGCCCAGCTACAGTCGTTCAAGCTCTCCGGCGAAGCCGGCAACGCCCTGCACGGCAACCCGTTCCTGCTGCCGAGCGCGCAGACGATCCTCGTCCTCGGCACCGACGCGCGGCCGCCGAACACCAAGGAGCCCGGCGCCCCCCACTCGCAGAAGTGCTTCGAACAGCAGTCGCACGGCGACGCCCCCCACGACGGCTGCGAAGCCGGCGAATACCGCGCCGACACGCTGATGCTGATCCGGGCCGGCGGCGGCGCCTTCCGCAAACTCTCGATCCCCCGCGACACCTTCGCCGAAATCCCCGGCGAGGCGCCGCAGAAAATCAACGGGGCCTACTCGTTCGGCGGCGCCGCCCTGCAGATCAAGACGATCGAGCAGTTCCTCGGGATCAAGATCGACCACGTCGCGATCGTCGACTTCACCGGCTTCGAAAAGCTGATCGACGCGGTCGGCGGGGTCGAAGTCGACGTCCCGCAGAAGCTCTGCGCCGACATCTCCGGCGGCGCCGGCGGCGGCCAGGGCGGCGTCACCCTGCGCCTGCACAAGGGCGAGAACACGCTCGACGGGGAAAAGGCGCTGGCCTACTCGCGGGTACGCGAGCCGGTCGAATGCCCGGGCCCCGGCAAGAGCGCCTACACCCTGGGGTACAGCGACTACAACCGCGAGCAGGCCCAGCAGTCGGTGATCAACGGGATCAAAAGCCGGCTCACCGACCCGCTCCGCCTCCCCTACAACTTCATCCACGGGCCCTTCATCGGCTGGCAGGCGCCGAAAGCGTTCGTCAGCGACATGGGCTTCTTGACGATGCCGCAGCTGATCCTCTCGGCGGCGATCGGCGGCGGCTCCGGCGCCGAAGTCTTCTGCGTCAAGCGGCTGAGCGGCTGCGGCGAAGGCCCGGAAGGGTCGATCGAAATCCCGGAATCCCTCCGCAGGAAGGCCGTCCACCGCCTCCTCAACGGCTAGGGACCCCGACCGGGTCCCTTCGCCGCGGCAGCAGTCCCGAGCCGGCGGCCATTGGTGACTTGACCCGCCTATAGCGAGGTTAAGTCACCAATCGTCAGTCGGCGGTCGACGCCGCCGGCTTCGAGTCCGGCTTCGAGTCGCTGCCGGAGCTCGGCTTCGACTCGCCGGAGCCCGCCTCGCCGCTCTTCTCGCTGCCGCCCTCGGAGGAGCCGCCGTTGCCGCCGCCCCGCTTCGTCTTGTAATCGGTGTTGTGGAAGCCGGAGCCCTTGAAGTGGATCGCCGGCGGGGTCAGCACGCGCGATGCGGGGGCGCCGCACTCCTGGCACTCGCGCAGCGGCTCGTCGGTCATCTTCTGCAGCGCCTCGAAGACGTGGCCGTTCTCGCATTTGTACTCGTAGATCGGCATCGCGGCCCGGGATTATCGCAGCCGCTACCGTTCCCGCCATGGCAACCGAGCAGGGGACCCGCCCGACCGAGGTGACGATGGAGGAGATCGTGGCGCTGTGCAAGCGGCGCGGCTTCGTCTTCCCCTCCTCGGAGATCTACGGCGGCCTCGGCTCGACCTACGACTACGGCCACTACGGCGTGCTGCTGAAGAACAACGTCAAAGCCGAGTGGTGGAGGGCGATGCTGCAGGAACGCGACGACATCGTCGCGCTCGACTCGGCGATCCTGCAGCACCCGCGCGTCTGGGAGGCCTCCGGCCACCTCGAGGGCTTCACCGACCCGCTCGTCCAGTGCCTCGGCGAGTGCAAGAAGCGCTGGCGCGAGGACCATCTGCGCGAGGCGGTCGAGGCCGCCGGCGGCGACCCGAGCGCCGAGCTGTGCTGCCCCGAGTGCGGCGGCGAGCTCTCCGAGCCGCGCCAGTTCAACCTGATGTTCGAGACCCACGTCGGCCCGGTCGCCGAGGAGGGCTCGACCGTCTACCTGCGCCCGGAGACCGCCCAGGGCATCTTCATCAACTTCAAGAACGTGCTCGGCTTCGCCCGCAAGAAGCCTCCCTTCGGGATCGCCCAGGTCGGCAAGTCGTTCCGCAACGAGATCACCCCCGGCAACTTCATCTTCCGCACCCGCGAGTTCGAGCAGATGGAGATGGAGTACTTCGTCCCGCCCGCCGAGGCCGAGAAGTGGCACCGGCACTGGATGGACGAGCGCGAGCGCTGGTACACCGAGCTCGGCATCCGCCCCGACCACCTGCGCGTGCGCGCCCACGGCGCCGAGGAGCTCTCGCACTACTCCTCGGCGACGAGCGACATCGAGTACCTCTTCCCGATCGGCTGGTCGGAGCTGGAGGGGATCGCCGACCGCGGCGACTTCGACCTCACCCAGCACGCCAAGTTCTCCGGCGAGAAGCTCGATTATTTCGACCAGCAGACGAAAGAGCGCTACGTACCCCACGTGATCGAGCCCGCCGCCGGCGCCGACCGGGCCACCCTCGCCTTCCTCGTCGACTCCTACGAGGTCGAGGAGGTGGAGGGGCGGCAGCGGACCGTCCTGCGGCTGCACCCGCGCCTGGCCCCGGTCAAGGTCGCCGTCCTCCCGCTCGTCTCCAAGGACGGCCTGCCCGAGAAGGCGCGCGAGGTCTTCGGAGACCTGCGCCGCCGCCTCCCGGCCGAGTTCGACGCGGGCGGCTCGATCGGCAAGCGCTACCGCCGCCAGGACGAGATCGGCACCCCCTGGGGCGTCACCGTCGACCACCAGACGATGGAGGACGACACCGTCACCCTCCGCGACCGCGACACCCTCGAGCAGGTCCGCGTCCCGATCGACGGCCTCGGCGACGAGCTGGTCGGCCGCCTCGAAGCCCCCTGGCGTTCCCCGAAGCTCGCTTGACGAAGCGGAGATCGCTTGATTGCGTCGAAGCGGGCGCTTAAGTTCGTCTGAGTTCGTCCGCCACCAATTTAGGGAGAGACATGGCCTACGAGATGAAGTTGCGCGGCACCGAGCACGAGGTGAAGGTGCGAAACCCCTGGGCCGTGGCCCTGCTGCCGATCATCACCCTCGGCATCTACCACCTGGTCTGGTGGTACCGGATCAACAAGGAGCTGAAGGCCTACGGGGAAGCGAAGGGATACGACCTCGGGCAGAACCCGACCGCCTCGCTGCTGGCGCTGTTCCCTGGCGGGATCATCGTCGTCCCGGCGCTGGTCAGCTACTGGCGCGGCACCAAGCGGGTCCAGGGCGCCTCGAAGATCGCCGGCCGCGAGCCGGTCAGCGGCTGGATCTCGCTGATCCTCTACCTGCTGCTCTCGCCGGCCTTCTGGGCCTACCTGCAGGTCTCGCTCAACAACATCTGGGAGCAGGAGGCCGAGGCGGCGCCGGGCCAGACGATCCCGCCGCCGGCGGGCGACGAGATGCCGCCGCGGCTGGACAGCACCGAGGGCGACGCCGTCAGCTGAGGCCGAGGGACCCGCACACGCGCTCGGCCTCGCCGAGCGCGTGTGGGCCTCGCCATCGCGCTAGTTGATTTCGAGCAGGTCGACGACGAAGACCAGGGTCGAGTTCGGCGCGATCGAGCCGGTCTTCTGGGAGCCGTAGGCGAGGCCCGGCGGGACGATCAGCTCGCGCCGGCCGCCGGCCTTCATGCCTTCGATCCCCTGGTCCCAACCTTTGATCACTTCACCGGCGCCGAGGGTGAAGCTGAACGGTTCGCTGCGGCTCCAGGACGAGTCGAATTCCTTGCCGGTCTTGTAGTCGACGCCGACGTACTGGACCTTCACCTTGTCGCCCGCTTCCGCCGCCGGGCCTTCGCCTTCCTTCAGGTCCTTGACTTCGAGCTTCTGCGGCGGTGGGCCGCTCGGCACCTTCACCGCCGGCTTGGTCTGCGGCGGCGACTTCGCCTTCGAATGGTGTTTCGACTTTTCGGCTTCGGCTTCTTCCTTTTCCTGCTTCTTTTTCAGCGCCGCGTAGCTGGGGGTCGGTTCGACGACGAAGATGACGGTCTTTCCCTGGGGAATCCCGGACGGGAGCTTCCCCTTGGTTTCGTCTGGGGGCACCACCATCTCGCGGCGGTCGCCGCCCTCGATCCCCGACAGACCTTCTTCCCATCCTTCGATCACTTCGCCTTTGCCGAGGGTGAAGGTGAACGGCTTGCCCTGTTCCCACGAGGAAGCGAACTTCTTGCCGGTTTCGTAGTCGTAGCCGACGTACTGGACCGTCATCTTTTCCCCCGGAACGTAGATGTGGCCGATCCCTTCGATCAGATCGTTGAGGGCGAGGAATTCCGGCGGTGGAGTCGTCGGGATCACCGGCTTGGGCTCGGAGCCGGACAGACCCGAGGAGTCGAGGTGCTGTTTTTCTTCGTAGCGAATCGGCGCCTTGCCTCCCGGCAGCGGGATCTTGAAGGGTTCGGAGCTCGACGCGGTCGAGGAACCGCCCCCCGAGCCGCCCCCGCAACCGGCGATTCCGAGGACAGTAAGAGCGAAAATGATCAAAAGAAGTCGGCGCATCGCTGCATCGTAGAAGATGCCGGCCCTTCTGTGCTTCCCGCTAGCGAGACGGCTTCGGCAACTCCTCGGCCGCGGCCGCGTCGATCTTCAGCACCACGCCCCGTTCGTAGATCTCCCCCACCTCCGGGGCGTCGACGAAGCGGTGGCCGCCGGGTCCGGCGGTGGTGTCGAAGACGATCCCGTCGAAGATGTGGGTGGGCCGGTCGCCCCTGACGCGGACGACGCGCCCGAGCCGCTCCCCCTCGCTCGAATAGACCGGCGTGCCCCGCTTCAGCACGAGGTAGGAGATCGGGGCGCCGAGATCCTCCATCCGGGCCGAGCCTAGCTGACCGCCGGCGCCGTCCCCCCAAGGCCCCGGCCCGGTGCGACCCGCGCGCCGCGAGCCGCGCTCTACACTGGCCGCGGGAGCAGCCGAGGAGAGAGATGACCCTGAACCTTGCGTCGATCGTCAAAGACAGCGCCGCCGCGACGCCGGCGGCGGCGGCGGCGGCGGCCGTGCGTCTCGGTCCCCTGGAGCTGACCTACGGCGAGCTCGACGACCGCAGCGCCCGGCTGGCGGCGCTGCTGCGCGAGAAGGGGCTGCGGCGGGGCGACCGGATCGGGGTGATGCTCCCCAACGTCCTCGAGTTCCCCGTCTCCTACTACGGCGTCCTCCGCGCCGGCGGCGTCGTGGTGCCGATGAACGTGCTGCTGAAGCGGCGCGAGATCGCCTTCTACCTCGAAGACTCGGGCGCGAAGCTGCTGCTCGCATGGCACGGCTTCGCCGCCGAGGCCGAAGCGGGGGCGGCCGAGGCCGGCACCGAGCTGGTCGAGGTCGAGCCCGAAGCCTTCGCCGCGCTGCTCGGCGAACGGGAGCCCGAGGCCGAGCTCGCCGACACCGACGAGGACGACACCGCGGTGATCCTCTACACCTCCGGCACCACCGGCAAGCCGAAGGGCGCGGAGCTGACCCACTTCAACCTCTCGCGCAACTCCGACATCTCCGCCCGCACCACCTCCAACACCCAGGCCGGCGACGTCGTCCTCGGCGCCCTCCCCCTCTTCCACTCCTTCGGCCAGACGGTGAGCATGAACGCCTCGCTGCGCAAGGGCGCGACCCTGACCCTGCTGCCCAAATTCGACCCCGGCGAGGCGCTGGAGATCATGCAGCGCGACCGGGTCACCCACTTCTACGGGGTGCCGACGATGTACGGGGCGCTGCTGCACCACCCCGACCGCGAGAGCTACGACACCTCGGCGCTGCGGATCTGCATCACCGGCGGCGCCTCGATGCCGGTCGAGGTCCTGCGCGGCTTCGAGCAGGCCTTCGGCTGCGAAGTGCTCGAGGGCTACGGGCTCTCGGAGACCTCGCCGGTCGCCTGCAGCAACCACCCGGGGCGCCCCCGCAAGGCGGGGTCGATCGGGACGCCGCTGGAAGAAGTGGAGATGAAGCTCGTCGGCGAGAACGACGAGGAGGTGGCGCCGGGCGAGGTCGGCGAGATCGCGATCCGCGGCCACAACATCATGAAGGGCTACTGGCAGCGGCCGGAGGCGACGGCGGAGGCGATGCGCGGCGGCTGGTTCCACAGCGGCGACATGGCGCGGAGGGACGAGGACGGCTACTACTTCATCGTCGACCGCAAGAAGGACCTGATCATCCGCGGCGGCTACAACGTCTACCCGCGCGAGGTCGAGGAGGTCCTCTACGAGCACCCGAAGATCCGCGAAGCGGCGGTGGTCGGGGTCCCCCACGACGAGTGGGGCGAGGAGATCGGCGCCGCGGTCGTCCTCCACGAGGGCGAGGAGCTCTCGCCGGCCGAGGTGAGCGAGTACGTGAAGGAGCGGATCGCCGCCTACAAGTACCCGCGGATCGTCTGGTTCCTCGACGAGCTGCCGAAAGGGCCGACCGGCAAGATCCTCAAGCGCGAGATCGCGACGCCGAAGGCAAGCGAGGCCGGCCCGGCCGGTTGAGGCAATCCTGGCTGGCCGGCCAGGATCGCGCTAGTCTCCCGGTGCCAACGCGACACCAAAAGGAGACAGGATGAGCGTCGCTTCCCAGCGCCTGATGGACAACATCACCTACGAGGACCTCTACCGCCGCTGGGAGCAGGGGAACTGGAGCGCCTACGAGATCGACATGTCGGCCGACCGCGCGGGCTGGCAGTCGCTGAGCGAGGTCCAGCGGCGCTCGGCGATGTGGATCTACTCGATGTTCTATTACGGCGAGGACCGGGTCGCCGACACCCTCGCCCCCTACGTCACCGCCGCCCCGACCGAGGAGCAGAGCTACTTCCTGGCGACCCAGCAGGTCGACGAGGTCCGCCACTCGATCTTCTTCCATCGCTTCTTCAAGGAGGTGATCGGCGTCGGCGGCACCTCGGTCCAGCAGACGCTCGCCTCCACCCTGCCGCAACTGAACTGGGGCTACCGCGGCGTCTTCGACCGGCTCGACCGGATGGCCGAGGAGCTGCGCAGGGACCGCTCGGTGGCGAAGTTCGCGCAGGCGATCACCCTCTACCACCTGATCGTCGAGGGCAGCCTGGCCCAGCCCGGCCAGCACTTCATCGAGGACTTCTTCGCCTCCGAGGAGACGATGCCCGGCTTCAGCGAGGGGATGGCCAACGTCTCCCGCGACGAGCAGCGCCACATCGGCTTCGGCGTCAAGGTTCTCTCCGAGCTGCTGGAGGAAGGGGCGCCGGGCTGGGAGGAGAACCGCGCCGCGGTGGTCGAGCTGCTGCGGGAAGTGATGCCCTACATGCCGGGCGTCTTCTCGCCGCCCGGCCTCGACCGCTCCTACACCGAGTGCTACGGCTTCTCGATCGAGGACATCATCGCCTTCGGCTTCAAACTGGTCCGCCAGCGCTGGCGGACGATCGGCTTCCCGACCGAGGAGATGCCCCCCGGCGTCTTCCCCTTCGACCCGGACAAATCCGAGGAGGAGGTTGCCGCCGAGCAGGTGAAGCTGCTGATGGCCGGGGTCGTCGGCAACCCCGGCGCCAAGACGCCCGAATCCTCGCCCGAGCTGCAGCGCCTCCACTTCGACATCCTCACCCGCGTCGCCGACCCCGCCGCCGCCAACGGCTCGCCGTTCGTCCTGCAGTGGCGCTTCTCCGACGCCGAACCGTGGCACCTCGTCCTCGACAACGGCTCGACCCGGGCCGAGGCCGGCGAAGCGCCCAGCCCCAACGTCACGATCGAGACCAGCTGGGCCGACTGGATCGCCGCCGGCAAGCCGGACGCCAACCAGCTGAAGATGATGCTGCAGCGCCGCATCCGCCCCCGCGGCAAGGTCCGCGACCTGGCCCGGATGCGCAAGGTCTTCGGCTAGAGGTCCCGGCGGGCCGTCGCCTCAGGAGATCGGCGGGCGCTGGTCCGCCCAGGGGCGCTCGGCCTCGATCTGGGCGGCGAGCGAGAGCAGGGTCGCCTCGTCGCCGGGGCGCCCGATCACCTGGAAGGAGAGCGGCAGGCCGTCGGGCGAGAAGCCGAAGGGAACCGCCATCGCCGGGTTGCCGAGGTGGTTCCAGGGCACGCAGTAGGGATAGAAGCGGGCCATCCCGAGCACCGTCTGCAGGGCGCCCCTGCCCTGCCAGCGGCGCACCGGCAGGGCGGTGCCGCCCATCACCGGCATCACCAGGACGTCGTGGTCGTCGAAGATCGCGTTGACCCGCGCCTGTTCGGCCGGACGCCGGTCCATCGCCTTGCGGTAGAGCGCCTCGGGCAGGATCCCCCCGAGCCGGCCGAAGCCGCGGGTGCGCCGTTCCAGGCGCTCGGGGTGCGGCACTTCCTCGACGGTCTCGGCCACGCCTTTGAGGAAGCGGGCGGTCACCGTGTCGCCGATCGACCCCCAGTCCGGGTCGCGGGGCTCGACCCGGTGGCCGAGCGAGGCGAGGAAGGCGGCGGCGTCGGCGACCACCTGCTTGGCTTCGTCTGAGACGGTCGGCGGCAGCATCGTCCGCGGGGCCAGGGTCGAGTAGGCGACCCGGAGATTGCCGGGCACGGCCTGCGCCGACTCGACGAAGGGGCGTTCGGGCGGCGGCGGGGCCTCGTCCTCGCGCGAGCCGCCGGAGATGACGTCGAGCCAGAGGGCGGTGTCGAGCACGTTGCGGCTGAGAGACCCGAGCACCGCCATGCCCCGCCAGCCCTCGGCCAGGGGCGCCAGCGAGGCGCGGCCGCGCGAGGGCTTGAGGCCGAAGAGGCCGCAGGAGGCGGCGGGGATGCGGATCGAGCCGGCGCCGTCGCCGGCGGAGGCGATCGGGACCAGGCCGGCCGCCACCGCGGCGCCCGACCCCCCGCTCGAGCCGCCGGGGGTGTGCTGCGGGTTCCAGGGGTTGCGGGTGACGCCGTAGGTCGCCGACTCGGTGAAGCCGCAGATCGCCATCTCCGGCAGCAGCGTCAGCCCGATCGGGATCGCCCCCGCCTCGCGCAGCCGCCGCACCATCTCCGAGTCCTTCCTGGCGGGCTCGGTGAAGGCGTCGGTGCCGTGGGTGTTGACCTCGCCGGCGACGTCGACTTCGTCCTTGATCGCGACCGGCACGCCCAGCAGCGGTCGCTCCTCGCCCGCCCGCACCCGGGCCTCGGCCTGCTCGGCTTCGAGCATCGCCTTCTCCGCGAAGACCTTGCGGAAGGAGTTCAGCTGCGGGTCGAGCCGCCCGATCCGGTCCAGGTAGAGCCCGACCAGCTCGGTCGCCGAGACCTCGCCCTCGCGGACCATCTCCGCCTGCCGGGCCGCCCCGGCAAACGCCAGCTCATCTCCACCCGAAATCACCCGCGCATCCTACGCCGACGGGCCGAAATGTCGAGGCTCTTCCGCCGACGGGCCGAAAAGACTCGCCCCGTCGGTCAATTCGGCCCGTCGGCGGGCGATCTTGGACCGATCGGCCCGTCGTCACGCCTTCGCCGGCTCGGGCTCCGGCTCGCCGCCCTCGAAGCTGAGGTCGGGGAGGGCGCGGTCGAGCCAGGCGGGCATCCACCAGTTCCAGGTGCCCATCAGCTTCATCGCCGCCGGAACGAGGATGAGGCGGACGAGGGTGGCGTCGAGGGCGATCGCGACCGCGCAGCCGAGACCGAGCTCCTTGATCGAGGGAACGCCGGTGAGCACGAAGACGCCGAAGACCGCGGTCATGATCAGCGCCGCCGAGGAGATCGTGCGGGCGCTCGAGGAGAGGCCCTCGGCGACCGCGCGCTCGTTGTCGCCATGGAGCATGTAGCGCTCGCGGATCCGCGACATCAGGAAGACCTCGTAGTCCATCGAGAGGCCGAAGACGACGGCGAAGATCAGCGGCACGTTGATCGTGTCCAGCGCCCCCTGGCTTTCGAAGCCGAGGAAGCCGTCGAGCCAGCCCCACTGGAAGACCGCGACGAGGACGCCGAAGGCCGCTCCGATCGAGAGCAGGTTCATCAGCACCGCCTTCAGCGGCAGGATCAGCGAGCGCAGCATCACCATCAGGACGAGGAAGCTGAGGGCGAGGACGAAGAGGACGATCTTCCACATCGAGCCGCCGATCTGGTCGCGGACGTCGTGGCCGCGGGCGGTCTCGCCGCCGACGTTCACCTCGGCCCGCCGGGCCAGCGCCGAGGCCGGCACGACCGTGTCGCGCAGGCGTTCGACCAGGGCGACCGCGGCGTCGGACTCGCTGGGCGCCCTCGGGGTCGCCTGGATCAGGGCGCTGTCGCCGGCGAAGACCGGCGGCGCCACCGCGGCGACGCCCGGGGTGCGCCCGAGCTCGCGCCCGAAGGCGGCGACCGCGGCACGGCCGCCGGCGCCCGGCCGCTCGCCGAAGGCGGCGACGATCTGCACCGGGTCGGTGCCGCCGCCGAGCTGCGCCGAGGCGATTTCGCTGCCGACCCGCACGTCGCTGCTCTTCGGGAACTGGGCCAGCGCTTCGGTCCCGGTCTGCATCGAGAGCAGCGGGCTCGCCAGCACCAGCAGCACCGCGGCGACGCCGATCACCGCCGTCCACGGCCGCGCCATCACCCGCGCCGTCCAGGCGCGCCAGAAGCGGTTCTGCTCGCTCGCCGCCTCCGCGGCGCTGCGGCGGCGGTAGAAGCGGCGGCGGAAGAAGGCCTCGACCCTGCCGACGACGCCGCCCGGCAGCACCCGGTCGCCGAGCAGCGCGATCAGCGCCGGCAGCAGCGTCGTCGCGGTCAGGATCGAGACGGCGACGACGGTCATCGCCCCCAGCGCCATCGAGCGCAGGGCCTGGTTGTCGACCATCCACAGCCCGGCCAGGGAGATGATCACCGCCATCCCCGAGAAGGTCACGGCGAGGCCCGAGGTCGAGAGCGCCCGGGCCCGCGCCTGCGCCTTGTCGCTGCCCCCTTCCCGCTCCTCCCGGTAGCGGGCGAGGATGAAGAGCGAGTAGTCAACGGCGACGCCGATGCCGATCATCGAGGCCATGTTGGTGACGAAGACCGAGGTCTCCATCTGCAGCGAGATGAAGTAGATCAGCGCCCCGGTCACGAGCACGCTGACGAAGCCGAGAGCCAGCGGCAGCGCCGCCGCGGCCAGCGATCCGAAGACGGCGAGGAGGATCAGGGCGACGATCGGGAAGCCGCCCGACTCGGCCTTGGCGAGGTCTTCCTTGGAGATTTCCTGCATCCCGGCCCAGATCGTCGGCTGCCCGACCAGGTACGGCGTGACCTCGCCGGCGGCGGCGCCGGGTTCGAGGTCTTCGCGCAGGGTCGCGGCCGGGTCGATCAGCCGATCGGAGCTGAGGTCGCTGCGCAGCGGCACCAGCACCACGTCCCGGCGCAGCAGCTGCCGGCGCGCCGCGGCGGCGACCGGGGCGGGCAGGGTGACCTGGTCGAGCCCCGCGACCTGGCCGCGCACCCGCGCCACCGCCGCGGCGCGCTGCGCCGCGCTCGCCCCCGGCGCCGCCTTCAGCACCACCGCGATCCCGTCGGCGCGGTCGCCGAACTCGCCCTGCAGCGCTTCGCTCACCTTCATCGACTGGCTGCCCGGAACGTCGAAGCCGCCGCCGGTCAGGTGGTCGGTCTGCTTCGCGGCGAAGGGCAGCGCCAGCGCGACGATCAGGACCCAGGCCCCGACAACCCACCGCCGCCGCCTCCCCAGGAACTGCGCCAGTCGGTTCATCGCTTCTTTCACGCCGGTCCTCCTCGTCACGGCGAACCGCATCGCGAAGTGGTCCTTCGACCACCGGAATCCGATGCAGTTCGGCTGCTGGTCTCTGCCGGCCAGGCTCCCGCGCGAGCGGCGCCGTGGTCTGTGAGCCCGGTCACTTCGTGCGCGGCATCACGCGCGTGGCATCACGCGCCGCAGGCGACGCGATTGGTGAGTTGACCTGCCTATAGCGAGGTCAACTCACCAAACGTCACTCTGAGGCGAGGAGGTAGCGCGCCGAGGCGGCGCCGACGGCGAAGGCGCCGCTGCTGTCGCGGGAGGGGTCGGAGAGGGCCTGCAGGGCGAAGCCGTCGCCGAGCGCGAAGAGGTAGGAGACGACGTCCTCGGCCGAGAAGCGCAGGCTCAGGACCCCCTCCTCCTCCTTGCTGTGGAGCACCTCGGCGACGTGGGAGCGGGTCTTCTCGAAGAGCTGGCCGACCTCCTTCTGGATGTCGGGATTGCGGCGGCCGGCGCTGAACAGCTCGTAGAGGAGGAGGAAGAAGCCGGGCTCGTTCTCGATCATGTCGGTGAGGCTGGCGATCAGCGCCTCGAGCACGTCGTCGACGGATTTGGCCGGCGCCAGCCGCTCGTCCAGGCGGTCGACCCGCAACTCGGTGTCGCGGCGGACGACCTCGACCAGCAGCTGCTCCTTGGTCCCGAAGTAGTAATGGAGGAGGCCGCGGCTGACCCCGGCCTCGCGGGCCACGTGCTCGAAGGTCGAGCCGGCGGCGCCGCGCTGCGCCACCGAATCGCGCATCGCGTCGACGATCCGCTGCGCCTTGTCCCCACTCAGCTCGCGCTCTTTGGTCCCCGCCTCCATCAGTCCATCCTAGGGTCGTGAATCACATGCGCAGGCGGTAGGTGGCCGGCTCAACGGCGGGCATCTACCCGCCGTTGATAGAAGTCGTCGAGGTGTACTCGAACTCCTCTTCGGCGCCGAAGAGGGCGTCGAGCACCGCCTTGCGGGCGCCCTCGCTGACGGCGAGGGCGATCACCGCGCCGACGATGGCGATCAGCAGCAGCCGGCCGAGCCCGCCCTTGCGCTTCTTCTTCTCGCGCAGGCGCTCGGAGGCTTCCTGCAGGTTCTCGGCCGCCTTGCGCAGGTCCTTCTGCACCTTCTTGTCGCTGGTCACCGCCTTCACCGTGCCCTTGCCGTTGCCGGTGGCGCGGCCGTAGGCGCGCTTGGAAGCTTCGAAAGCGTCCTTCAGGCTCTCGCGCAGATCTTCGTCTTCGATCAGGCGCTGCACATAGGGATTCTCACGAGCGGTCTCGTAAATGTCGCCGGCACGCTCCGCCTTGGTCTTGCTCATACCTCTCTCCTCTGGATTCCGGGGCGTTCTCACAATAATCCTACCCCGGGTGAGCGTGACCAAGCAGACCAAGGACGCAGGGAGCGTGGCGTGCTCTGCACGCGAGCTACCGAGGACGCCGGGATGCGCCGGTCACGGTCACCCGGGGCCGACACCGTCGAGCAGGATGCCGTTGGTGCGCCAGTTCAGGGGCGCTTTGCGCACCGCCCGCAGCGGCAGCGGCGCCAGCCCGGCGGCGTCGAGCCGGTAGCGGCGGAGGAAGAGGCGGCCGAGGTCCTCGCGCCCGACTTCGCGGAAGCCGGGGGGCAGCAGCCGCCGCGGCGGCGGCGCCTGGCCGTCGGAGACGAAGGCGATTTCGCGGACCAGCCAGTCGTACGGTTCGGAGGGCTTGACCTGGACCGCCCCGTTGGCGAGGTAGTAGCGGAGCGGCGCCTCGCCGAGGGTCCAGAGGACGGTGGCCCGGGGCCCCTGCGGCTCCCGGAGGCGCTCGGCGACGCGGCGCCAGTCGGGCCGCTGCAGTTCTTCGTCGAAGCCGACCCAGACGCAGAAGGCGAGCGAGTAGGCGACCAGGCCGGCGGCGAGCACGGCGCCGAGCCGGCGCGCCCGGCTCGCTGTCGAGCCGATCGCGACGAGGAGCAGCATCGGCACCAGGGCCGGCAGCAGGTTGCGGGCCAGGAAGTAGTCCTTGGTCGCGGAGAGGACCGCCAGCAGCAGCGGCACCCCGATCGTCACCGCGGCGACGGCGAGCGGGACCGCGGCGGCCCGCTTCTCCTCGCGGGTCCCGCGCAGCGCCAGCAGCGCGAAGGAGGCGGTGGCGAGCGCCAGCGGCAGGTAGGCGAGCGAGGGGCGCTCGGGGCCGCCGACGATGTCGCCGGTCTCGCCGACGAAGAAGGTCCCGGCCGATTCCCAGACCCGGTGGCCGAGGCTGAAGCGGCCGATCCATTCGGCGTGCCCGTAGGACATCTGGTGGATCGCCAGCGGCACCAGCAGGAGCCCCGCCAGGGCGACGATCGCCAGCCCCGGCAGCGAGGCGCGGCCGCGGCGGCGCACCAGCAGGGCGGCCTCGACCGCGACCGGGAAGAGCGCGAAGTAGTGGGTGGCGAGGGCGAGGCCGGAGAAGACCCCCCAGGCGAGGAGGTCGCGCCTGCCCTCCCCGGCGCTCTCCCGCAGCGCCCGCAGGCAGTAGAGGAGCGAGATCGCGCAGAGCAGGGTCAGCAGCGCGTAGGCGCGCGCCTCCTGCGAGTACCAGAGCAGCATCGGGTTGACGGCGACCAACGCCGCCGCCACCAGGCCGGTGCGGCGGCTGCGCAGCTCGCGCCCGAGCAGGTAGGCGACCGGGACCGTCAGCGCCCCCGCCAGGGCCGAGAGCGAGCGCAGCCCCCACTCCCCCGTCCCCGTCGCCTGCGTCCAGACCCAGGCGAGGGCGTAGTAGAGCGGCGGCGCCGACTCGCTGAAGCCGACCGCGTCCATCGCGTGGCCGAAGCCGAGCCGCAGCACCCGGCTGGCGGTGACGACCTCGTCGTGGTGGTAGCTCTGCAGCCCGAGGGTGGCGAAGCGCAGGGCGGCGCCGAGCGCGGTGAGGCCGGCGAGGATCCAGAACGCCCGCGAGCGCGCCCGCACCGCGGCCGCGATCGCCGCGCCGGTCGACCGCCCGCGGCGCCGCGGGAGGCTCGCCGCCTCCATTTAGGAGAGGGCCGCTTCCAGCGCCTGCGAGACCTCGTCGACGTAGACGAACTCGAGGCTGCCGAGCTCGTGCTCGGGGATCTCCGCGACGTCGGCCTCGTTCCGCGAGGGGACGATCACCTTCCCGATCCCCGCCCGCTGGGCCGCCAGCGACTTCTCCTTCAGGCCCCCGATCGGCAGCACCTGGCCGGTCAGGGTCACCTCCCCGGTCATCGCCACGTCGTTGCGCACGGGGCGGCCGCTGACCAGCGAGGAGAGGGCGACGGTCATCGCCACCCCCGCCGAGGGGCCGTCCTTCGGCACCGCGCCGGCGGGGACGTGGACGTGGACGTCGTGGGAGGCGAACCAGTCGCCCTCGACCCCCGGGGCGATCTCGCCGCAGTGGCCGCGCACGTAGGAGAGCGCCGCCTGCGCCGACTCCTTCATCACCTCGCCGAGCTGGCCGGTGATCGTCAGCTTGCCCGAGCCCGGCATCGCGGTCGCCTCGATGAAGAGGACGTCGCCGCCGGTCGGGGTCCAGGCCAGCCCGGTCGCCACCCCGGGGACCTTGGTGCGGCGGCGCTGCTCGGCGTAGACCCGGCGGCGGCCGAGCAGCTCGCGGGCTTTCTTGCCGGAGACCCGCACCTTCCCCTTGGCCTTGCCCTCGGCGACCTGGCGGGCGACTTTGCGGCAGACGGTGCCGATCTGGCGCTCCAGGTTCCGCACCCCGGCCTCGCGCGTGTACTCCTCGACGATCGCGGTCAGGGCCGCGTCGGCGAACTCGATCTGCGAGGGCTTCAGCCCGTTCGCCTCGATCTGGCGGCGGACCAGGTAGCGGCGGGCGATCTGGCGCTTCTCCTCCAGCGTGTAGCCGGCCAGCTCGATCGTCTCCATGCGGTCGAGCAGCGGCCCGGGGATCGTCTCGAGGACGTTGGCGGTGGCGATGAAGACGACGTCGGAGAGGTCGAACTCGAGGTCGAGGTAGTGGTCCCGGAAGCTGTCGTTCTGCGCCGGGTCGAGCACCTCGAGCATCGCCGAGGCGGGGTCGCCGCGGAAGTCGGCGCCCATCTTGTCGATCTCGTCGATCATGAAGACGGGGTTGCGGGAGCCGGCGTCGCGCAGGGCGCGGACGATCGTCCCCGGCATCGCGCCGATGTAGGTGCGGCGGTGGCCGCGGATCTCGGCCTCGTCGCGGACGCCGCCGACGGAGATCCGCTCGAACTCGCGGCCGAGCGCCCGGGCGATCGACCTGCCGAGGCTGGTCTTGCCGACTCCCGGCGGCCCGACGAAGCAGAGGATCGGCCCCGGCGATTCGGGGTTCAGCTTGCGCACCGCCAGGTACTCGAGGATCCGGTCCTTGATCTTCTCGAGGTCGTAGTGGTCGGCGTCGAGCACCTCGCGGGCGTGGCCGAGGTCGAGGTTGTCCTCGGTCTGCCGCGACCACGGCAGCTCCGTCAGCCACTCCAGGTAGGTGCGGATGACGCCGTGCTCGGCTGCCGCCGGCGGCAGCTTCTCCAGCCGTGAGAGCTCGCGCTCGGCGGCTTTGAGGGCGTGCTCGGGCAACCCGGCGGCCTCGATCCGCTCCCTCAGTTCGTTGGCTTCGGCCTGCTGCTCGTCCTCCTCGCCGAGCTCCTCCTGGATCGCCTTCATCTGCTGGCGGAGGAAGAACTCGCGCTGGCCCTTGTCGATCTCCGACTGCACCTGGGTCTGGATCTGGGTGCCGAGCTGGACCACCTCGAGCTCGCGGGCGAGGATCCGCGAGAGGTGGCGCAGGCGCTTGGCGACGTCGACCTCCTCCAGCAGTTTCTGCTTCTCCTCGGTGCCGACCCGCAGCGCCCCGGCGATCAGGTGGGCGAGCGCCGAGGGGTCCTCGATGTTGGCGACCGCCATCTGCAGCTCCTCCGGCAGGTAGGGGATCTGCTCGACGATTTCCGAGAAGGTGCGCTGGACGTTGCGGTTGAGCGCCTCCAGCTCGGGGCTGGGCTCGATCACGTCGGGCATCTCGGCGATCCGGGCGACCATGTAGGGACGCTCGGCGACGAAGCTGCCGAGCTTCACGCGCTGCATCCCCTGGACGAGGATGCGCAGGCTGCCGTCGGGGACCTTGACCATGCGGGCGACGGCGCCGACCACGCCGACGTCGTAGAGGTCGTCCGGCCCCGGTTCCTCGTTCTCGGGGTCGCGGGCGGTGACCATCGCCAGCATCCGGTTGGCGCCGAGGACGTCGTCGACGAGCCGGATCGAGCGCTCCTGGCCGACCGCCAGCGGCGCCAGCGTCTCCGGGAAGGCGACGGTGTCGCGCAGCGGCAGGACCGGCAGCGCCTCCGGCAGCGGGGCGCCGGCGCGCAGGGCGTCCTCCGCCTCCAGCGGGGCGTCGACCACCTCCAGGACCGGTGCCCCCTCCATCAGCCGCGGTCGATCGGCACGCGTCGCGTGGTCTCGCCGGGGTCGCGCAGCGGCAGGTCGATCCGCAGGATGCCCTCCTCGTAGGTGGCGGCGGCGCGGTCGGCGTCGACCTCGACCTGCAGCTCGACGACGCGGCGGAAGTGGCCGGAGGGGATCTCGATCTGCTGGTAGACGCGGCCCTCGCTCTCCTGCACGTGGCGCTCGCCGCTGACCGCCAGGCGGCGGCCGCTGACCTCGATCCCGACCTGGCTCAGCTCGATGCCGGCGAGGTCGACCTTGACGATCGCCCGCTGCGGGTCGCCGCAGTAGTAGACGTCGACGTTGGGCGTGAACCCGGAGGAGCGGCGGGTCACGTAGCGGGTGCGGCTCCAGTCGACGAAGAGATCGCGTTGGGGCATCGGGCGAAAAATACCCGCTTGCCGGCGACTTGACCGGCCGGCGGGGCGCTCAGGCGGGGCGCGAGGCCCAGCGCGGCGCGCGCATCAGCAGGACCGGTTGGCGGGGCGGGACGAGGCCCTCCGGCCGGTTCGGGCGAAAGGTCGTGCAGGCCTCGTTCAGCTCCAGGGCGCAGAGGAGGTTCTTGCGGAAATAGCAGTCCTCGCAGGTCGGGGGCTTGGGCTTGCGCGGCACGGCGGGCATGTTTGCAACCCCGGCGGGTATTCGCGAGGGCCGTTTCCGCAAATCGCCACGAGTTTGAAACAGCTTCGTCACAGCTTCTGCGCGCTTTGCGGGGGCACAGGGCGCCGTCGCTAACATGCGTCCAGATGGAGGGTCATTCCCGCAGCGAGAAGCTGGCCGCTTCGCCGCCACTGTTCAAGAGCGAGTTCCTCAACTACTTCTCCCGCGTCCACCCCGCGATCCCGGCCGTGGTCTTCGTCCCGGTGGTCGTCGCCGGCGAGTGGATCGGGGCCGACCGCGGCTACGCGCTCTGGCAGCTTGCGCTGCTCAGCCTGGCCGGGGTCGCGGTCTGGACCCTGACCGAGTACTGGCTGCACCGGCTGGTCTTCCACTGGGAGCCCGACAACGCGATCGGCCGACGCATGCACTTCATCATCCACGGCATCCACCACGACCACCCCAACGACAAGATGCGGCTGGTGATGCCGCCGTCGGTCTCGATCCCGCTGGCGGCGCTCTTCTTCCTCGGCTTCTGGGCGATCCTCGGCGACGCCGCCTTCCCGGTCTTCGCGGGCTTCATCCTCGGCTACCTCTTCTACGACTACACCCATTACTACGTCCACCACTTCGTCCCCCGCACCGAGTTCGGCAAGCGGCTGCGCGAACACCACATGCGCCACCACTTCCAGGACCACCGCTACGGCTACGGCGTCTCCTCGCCGCTCTGGGACTACGCCTTCCGCACCCAGCCGCGCAAGCGCAGCAAGTACCGCAGCTAGGGCCCGGCTGTCACGAAACGCCATGCTCTCTCGTCCAGGAGGCATGGACACTTCACGCAGGGCGATAGTCATTGGCGGTGGACCGGCGGGGCTCGTTGCCGCGACCCGGTTGGCCGAAGGCGGGGCGGAGACGACGCTGCTGGAGGCAGCCGGCGGCCTGGGCGGCCGGGCGGCCTCGGAGCGGCGGGACGGCTTCTTCCTCAACCGGGGCCCGCACGCGCTCTACGCCGGCGGCCCGGCGCGGCGCGAGCTGCGGGCGCTGGGGGTCGAGCTCGAGTGGTGGAACCCGACCTCGGCCGCCTCGGTCTTCCCGCGGGGCGGCAAGCCGCGGCGCAGCCCCGGCGGCAGCCTCGGGCTGCTGCGGCTGCTGGGGCCGCTCCTGCGCGCGGACCCGGCCGAGCTGGCCGGCCTCTCGACGCGCGCCTGGCTCGAGGCGAACCTGCGCTCGGAGCGCTCTCGCGCCACCGCGGCGGCGCTGGTACGGGTCAGCACTTTCGTCGCCGACCACGACGCGCTCAGCGCCGAGGTAGCCGCCGCCCAGCTCAGGCTCGCCCTCTGGCCGGGCGTCCGCTACCTGGAGGGCGGCTGGCAGTCGCTGGTCGAGGCGCTCGCCGCCAAGGCCGAGGGCGCCGGCGCGGCGCTGCGGACCCGCGCGGCGGTGCGGGCGCTCGACCCCGAGGCGGGGGGCTGGACCGTCGCCCTGGACGAGGAGACCCTGCGCGCCGATGTCCTCGTCGTCGCCGCCGGCGACCCCGCGGCGACCGCGAAGCTGCTCGGCGGGAGGGCGCCGGATGCGCCGGGGCCGGCCGCCGAGATCAGCACCCTCGACCTCGGCCTGCGGCGCCTGCCGCGGCGGACCCGGCGCTTCGCGCTGGGGGTCGACCAGCCGACCTACCTCTCGCGGCACTCGCCGCCCGACCAGCGCGGCGGCGTCCTGCTCAGCCTCGCCGGCTACGCCCGCGAGCCCCGCCCCAACCTCGAGGCGCTGGCCGACGCCGTGCAGCCGGGCTGGCGGGAGCAGGTGCGCTTCGAGCGCTTCCTCCCCCGCATGGTCCCGGTCTCGGCGATCGCCACGGCGGCGGGCGGCGGCCTCGCCGGCCGCCCCGCGGTCGATCGCGGCGAGGGCCTCTACCTGGCCGGCGACTGGATCGGCCCGGAGGGCTGGCTGGTCGACGCGGCGATCTCCAGCGGCGCCGCCGCGGCGGCCGCGGCGCTGCGCCGAGCGGTGCCGGCGACGGTCTGATGGACGAGGCCTTCGCCGCCTGCCGGCCGCGCCTGCTCGGGATCGCCTACGGCCTGCTCGGCGAGCTGACCGAGGCCGAGGACGTCGTCCAGGACACCTGGCTGCGCTGGCACGACGCCGACCGCGGGGCGGTCCGCAACGCCGAGGCGTTCCTGGTCACGGTGGCGACCAGGCTGGCGCTCGACCGCCTGCGCTCGGCCCGGGCCCGCCGCGAGGTCTACGTCGGGCCGTGGCTGCCCGAGCCGCTCCTCGTCGATCCCGAGACCCCGGAGGCGCGGGCGATCGAGGCCGAGCGCCTCAACCTGGCGCTGCTCGGCGCCCTGGAGCGCCTCAACCCGGTCGAGCGCGCGGTCCTCGTCCTCCGCGACGTCTTCGATCTCGAGTATGCGGAGATCGCCGACGTGGTCGAGAAGACGCCGGCCAACGTCCGCCAGATCGCCAGGCGCGCCCGCGAGCACGCCGGCGACGGGACCCGCAGGCGCGAGGTGGGCGAGGAGGAGCAGCAGCGGCTGGCGGGCGCCTTCCTGGCCGCCGCGATGTCGGGCGACATGGAGGCGCTGCGGGAGCAACTCGCCGCCGACGCGATCATGTACACCGACGGCGGCGGCGTGGTCACCGCCGCGCGCAAGCCGATCTACGGCGCGGCGAAGATCGCCCGCTTCCTGGTCCGGGTGCAGGACAAGTCCGACTTTCCCGCCGACCCGGTCTACCGGCCGGTCAGCGTCAACGGCGACCCCGGCGTACTGATGGAAAGCGCGAGCGGGGGATTTCTCAGCATCGTCGCGATCGAAGTCGGCGACGACGCGGTGCAGACGGTGCGCTTTTTCAACAATCCCGAGCGCTTCCCACCGCAACATTGATCGGTGACATATCTGTTCACTCAGGCGAAGTAGCCATACGTTGGAGATGGGCCGCAATTACTGTTGCGGACTGTCACAGTGTGTTTCACTCTGGCAGACTGCTCTTGCAGGGATTTCCCTGGACAACGGATGGAAAGGAACCAGATGCCCCCCGCTAACTTCTTCGACGAGGCGCGCGACGCCCTCGAGCGGACGGTCAAGGAGCTTCGCGACCAGCTCAACCAGGCTGAGGAAGCGCTGGAGAAGCTCGGCGGCAAGGCCACCCGCCGCGGCCCCGGCCGCCCCAAAGGCTCCGGCCGCAAAGCCTCCCGAGGCAGCAGCTCCAAAGGCACGAGCGCCCCGCGCCGCCGGCGCAAACGCCGCGGCGGCACCCGCGCCGACCAGGCGGTGAAACTGATCGAGGGCCAGCCCGGGATCAGCGCCTCGGACGTCGCCAAAGCGATGAAAATCAAGCCGAACTACCTGTACCGCGTGCTCGGCGACCTGGAGAAAGAGGGCCGGGTGAAAAAGGACGGCCGCCAGTACTACCCCGCCGGCTGACCCACCCCACCTGACCAGCTTCCAAAAAGGGAAGCCGGCCGGGCCGAACCACGCAACGCAAAGGGGGCCCCGGGTGGGGTCTCCCAGACACTCAAGCCCGAAGGGCGTCTGGGAGACCCCACCCGGGGCCCCCTTTTCCTAACCTCAGATCAGCCCGAGCGAGCTGACCGCGTCGCGCTCCTCCTGCAGCTCCATCACGCTGCGGTCGATCCGCTGGCGCGAGAACTCGGGGACGTCGAGGCCCTGGACGATGCTCCACTCGCCGCCGCTGCAGGTGCAGGGCATGCCGCAGACGATCCCCTCGCCGATCCCGTAGGAGCCGTCGGCCGGGACCCCCATCGAGACCCAGTCGCCGTCGGGGGTGCCGAGCACCCAGTCGTGGATGTGGTCGATCGCCGCGTTGGCGGCGGAGGCGGCGCTGGAGGCGCCGCGGGCGTCGATGATCTCGGCGCCGCGCTTGGCGACCCGGGGGATGTACTCGTCGGCGATCCAGGCCTCGTCGTCGACGGCGTCCCAGGCGCTGGCGCCCTCGACCCTGGCGTTGACCAGGTCGGGGTACTGGGTCGCCGAGTGGTTCCCCCAGCTGGTCATGTTGGTGACCGCGCCGACCGGCTTGCCGAGCTTGTTGGCGAGCTGGGAGATCGCCCGGTTGTGGTCGAGGCGCATCATCGCGGTGAAGCGCTCGCGCGGCACATCGGGCGCGTTCGACATCGCGATCAGGCAGTTGGTGTTGGCCGGGTTGCCGACCACCAGCACCCTGATGTCATCGGCGGCGCCGGCGTTGATCGCTTCGCCCTGCGGCTTGAAGATGCCGCCGTTGGCCTCCAGCAGGTCGGAGCGTTCCATCCCCGGCCCGCGCGGCCGGGCGCCGACCAGGAGGCCGACGTTGCAGCCCTCGAAGGCCTGCTTGGGGTCGTCGGTGATGTCGATCCGGCTCAGCAGCGGGAAGGCGCAGTCGTCGAGCTCCATCGCCGTCCCCTCGGCGGCTTTGATCGCCGGCGGGATCTCCAGCAGGCTCAGCTCGACCGGCGTGTCGGGGCCCAGCATCTGCCCGCTGGCGATGCGGAACAGGAGCGCGTAGCCGATCTGGCCGGCGGCGCCGGTAACGGTGACCTTTACGGGGGTGCTCACTAGATCCTCTCCTCGGAGTCGGGGGTTTGGAAGCTCGGTTCGAAGGTTCGTCAGGCCATCGCGCGGCGGAGGTTCTCGTCGATCGCGGCGAGGAACTCCTGCGTGGTCTGGTGCTCCTGCCCGCCGCCGACGAGCAGCGCCAGGTCTTTGGTCATCTTCCCGCTTTCGACCGTCTCGACGCAGACGCGCTCGAGCGTCTCGGCGAAGCGCGAGACCTCGGGGGTGCCGTCCATCCGGCCGCGGGCGGCGAGGCCGCGCGTCCAGGCGAAGATCGAGGCGATCGGGTTGGTGGAGGTCGGTTCGCCCTGCTGGTGGCGGCGGTAGTGGCGGGTGACGGTGCCGTGCGCGGCCTCGGCCTCGACGGTCTTGCCGTCGGCGCTCATCAGCACGCTCGTCATCAGCCCCAGCGAGCCGAAGCCCTGGGCGACGGTGTCGGACTGGACGTCGCCGTCGTAGTTTTTGCAGGCCCACACGTAGCCGCCCTCCCACTTCAGGGCGGCGGCGACCATGTCGTCGATCAGGCGGTGTTCGTAGGTGAGGCCGGCAGCCTCGAACTCCTGTTTGAACTCGTTCTCGTAGACCTCGGCGAAGAGGTCCTTGAAGCGGCCGTCGTAGCGCTTGAGGATCGTGTTCTTGGTCGACATGTAGACGGGGAAGCCGCGGTCGAGGCCGTAGCGCATGGAGGCGCGGGCGAACTCGCGGATCGAGTCGTCGCGGTTGTACATCGCCATCGCGATGCCGCCGCCGGGGAAGTCGTAGACGTCGAGCTCGACCGGCTCGGAGCCGTCCCTGGGGGTGTAGGTGAGGGTCAGCGTCCCCTCGCCCGGGACGACCAGGTCGGTGGCGCGGTACTGGTCGCCGAAGGCGTGGCGGCCGATCACGATCGGCTTCGTCCAGCCGGGCACCAGCCGCGGGATGTTGGAGATCACGATCGGCTCGCGGAAGATGACGCCGCCGAGGATGTTGCGGATCGTCCCGTTCGGCGAGCGGTACATCTCCTTCAGGCCGAACTCGTCGACCCGCGCCTCGTCGGGGGTGATCGTCGCGCACTTGACGCCGACCCCGTGGCGCTTGATCGCTTCGGCGGCTTCGACCGTGACCCGGTCTTCGCTGGCGTCGCGGCTCTCGATCCCGAGGTCGTAGTAGGAGAGCTCGAGGTCGAGGTAGGGGAGGATCAGCTGCTCTTTGATGAACGCCCAGATGATCCGGGTCATCTCGTCGCCGTCGAGCTCGACGATCGGGTTCTGAACCTTGATCTTCGCCACCGGGGGGCGATGCTATCGACGCGGCCCCTCCGGCCGCGCCACCGCCCCGCCCGGCCGCCGGTGCGAGCGAACCGCATCGAATTCTGGTTCTGGGACACCACAATTCGATGCAGTTCGGGGGCGGTCTGCGAGAATCGGCGGGTGGCAACGGTCGAGCAGCCGGTCCCCGGGCGGACCCACGAGGTCGTCAACCAGGTCCCGCCCCTGGTCGACTACAACGTCTACGCGGCCGACCGGGTCCTCGTCGAGGCGGTCAGGCGCGAGGGCGCCGAGTGGGCCGAGGAGCGGATCTCGGCGGTCGGGGCGCTGGCCGGCGGCGAGCGGCTGCAGACCCTCGGCGCGCAGGCGAACGAGAACCCGCCGAAGCTGAAGACCCACGACCGCTACGGCCACCGGGTCGACACCGTCGACTTCCACCCCGCCTGGCACGAGCTGATGGGCGTCGCGGTCTCCCACGAACTGCACTGCTCGCCCTGGAAGGACCCGCGACCGGGCGCCCACGTCGCCCGCGGCGCCGCCTTCATGTGCTTCTCGCAGGCCGAGGCGGGCGTCGGCTGCCCGATCTCGATGACCTACTCGGTGATCCCGGCGCTGCGCACGCAGCCCGAGCTGGCCGCCGAGTGGGAGCCGCGCTTCCTCTCGGCCACCTACGACCCGGCCAACGCGCCGGAGCCGCAGAAGGCGGGCGCCCTGGCCGGGATGGGGATGACCGAGAAGCAGGGCGGCACCGACGTCCGCGCCAACACCACCATCGCCCGCCCGGTGAACGGCGGCGGCCCCGGCGGCGAGTACGAGCTGACCGGCCACAAGTGGTTCATGTCGGCGCCGCAGTGCGACGCCTTCCTCGTCCTCGCCCAGGCCGACGGCGGCATCTCCTGCTTCCTCTTCCCGCGCTGGACGCCCGACGGCGCCCGCAACCGCTTCCGCCTGCAGCGGCTGAAGGACAAGCTCGGGAACCGCTCCAACGCCTCCAGCGAGATCGAGTTCGACAGCGCCTCGGCCTGGCTGGTCGGCGAGGAGGGCGCCGGGGTGCGGACGATCATCGAGATGGTCAACCACACCCGGCTCGACTGCGTCCTCGGCGGCGCCACCGGGATGCGGGTCGCGGTCGCGCAGGCGATCCACCACGCCTCCCACCGCTCGGTCTTCGGCCGCGAGCTGGTCGCGCAGCCGCTGATGCGCAACGTCCTCGCCGACCTGGCGATCGAGTCGGAGGCGGCGACGATCGGGGCCCTGCGGCTGGCCCGCGCCTACGACGAAGCGATCGCCGGCGACGAGGACGCCCAGAACTTCAAGCGCATCGCCAACGCCGTCCTCAAGTACTGGGTCTGCAAGCGCGCGGTGATGCACGCCGGCGAGGCGCTCGAGTGCCTCGGCGGCAACGGCTACGTCGAGGAGTCGGGGATGCCGCGCCTCTTCCGCGAGAGCCCGCTGAACGGGATCTGGGAGGGCTCGGGCAACGTCCAGTGCCTCGACGTCCTGCGGGCGATGGTGAAGAGCCCGCCCGCGCTCGACGCCTTCTTCGCCGAGGTCGCCGAGGGCGCCGCCGCCGAGCCCCGCCTCGCTGCCTTCGCCGCCGAGCTGCGCGAGGATCTGCCCGGCGACCTGGAGACGATCGAGGCCCGCGCCCGCCGCGTGGTCGAGAAGATGGCCCTCGCCCTGCAGGCGTCCCTGCTCGTCCGCTACGGCGACGAAGCCGTGGCCGACGCCTTCTGCGCCTCCCGCCTCGGCGGCGACTGGGGCCAGGCCTTCGGCACCCTCCCGGCTTCAACCGACTTCGCCCGCATCATCGAGCGGCACCGTCCTCACACCAGCTGACGCGGCACGCCGCCACCTGAGGCGGACCCGTCAGTTGTTCCTTATGGTCGCTGAGCGCCCATAAGGAACAGGCAACCGAAAGCGCTGCCTTCCTAGCTGTTCCTTTTGGTCGCTATGCAGCCAAAAGGAACAACTGACGCGCACCTATCGGGGAGCCGTGGCGTCCTGCAGGGCCCGGCCCACCTGCTCGACCGTGATCACGCCTGAGAGGTGGCCTTCGGCGTCTACGGCCATCAGGGCGCCGAGGCGGCGGAGGTTCTGGTTGGCGAGGAGGGCGTCGAGGGGGGTGTCGTCGCGGACGAAGAGGCCGATGTCGTGGTCGACGAGGTCGGAGACGTGGGAGCCGGCGCGCTCGATCTCGGGCACCTCGTCGGCGCGGTCGCGTTCGACCAGGCCGAGGAAGCGGTGGGCGGCGTCGACGACCGGGAACCAGGGCCAGCGGTAGCGGAGGAAGTACTCGTCGAGGGCCTGCTCGACGCTGAGGTCGCCGGGGATCGCGACCGGCTCGCGGTCCATCACGTCGGCGACCCGGACGTCGCCGATCCGCCGGCTGATCGCCGTCTGCATCGCGGCGCCGCGGGCGGAGCCGTTGACGACCATCCCGATCAGCGCCAGCCAGATGCCGCTGAAGAGGCTGCCGCTCGCGGCCAGGAGAAGCCCGCCGGCGATGAAGAGGTAGCCGAAGAAGCGCCCGAGGTTGGCCGCGAAGCGGGTCGCGCGGGTGCGGTCGCCGCTGCGCGCCCAGGCGAGCGCGCGGGCGACGCGGCCGCCGTCCATCGGGTAGGCGGGCAGCAGGTTGAAGCCGAGGATCAGGGCGTTGATCGCGACCAGCCAGGCGATCAGCGCCATCGGGGCCGAGACCGTGGTGCGGGATTCGAGCAGGATCGCCTCGCGGAACGCGGTCCAGCCGTCGGCCAGGGTGCCGGCCAGGGCGAGGGCGACGACGATCGCCAGCGTCACCGCCGGCCCCGCCAGCGCCACCTTCAGCTCGGTCGCCGGCGAGTCCGCTTCGCGGTCCATCCGCGCCATCCCGCCGAAGATCCAGAGCTGGATCCCGGAGATCCCGATCCCGTTGCGCCTCGCCACCACGGCGTGGCCGAACTCGTGCAGGAGGATCGAGCCGAAGAAGCCGACCGCGCTCAGCACCCCCCAGAGAAACGGCGCGGTGCCGCCCTCCCCGAGCAGGTTTTCGAAGTGGTTGGTCATCCAGATGATGACCAGGAAGAGGACGATGAACCAGGACCAGTCGACGCTGACTCTGATCCCGCGGAAATGGAAGAGGGTGATCGACCCGCCGCCGAGCATGGAGCAATGGTAAGCGGCTAGCGTCCTCTGCCATGCCCGGTGAAGCGGATTGGCTGCGCGAGCGGCTCGAGGAACTGGAGCGGATCGAGCGGCCCTCGGCCTCCGAGGGCGAGCGCCGGGCCGCCGAGTGGCTGGTCGGGCAGTTCGCCGCGCTCGGTGGCGAGGCGCGGATCGAGGCCGAGCCCGCCCACGGGACCTTCTGGTGGCCGCTCGGGCTCGGAGCGGCGCTGGGAGCGCTCGCCGCCGCCCTGGCGCTGCGCGGCCGGCGGGCCCTGGGGACGCTGCTCGGCCTGATCGGCGCCGCCGGCATCGCCGACGACTTCCCGCCCAACCAGCGGCGCCTGCGCCGCCTGCTGCCGCGGCGCACCACCTACAACGTCGCCTGCGAGCTCGGCGACCCGGCGGCCGCGCGCACGATCGTCCTGATCGCCCACCACGACGCCCCCCACTCCGGGCTCGTCTTCCACCCGAAGCCGGTCGAGATCGCCGACCGGCTCGGCCTGATCGAGCGGACCGACACCAGCCCGCCGCTGATGGCGCCGGTGGTCGGCGGGCCGCTGCTGGCGGCCCTCGGGGCGCTCAGCGGCAGGCGCGGCCTCGCCAGGCTCGGCGGCCTGCTCGGCCTCGGCACCGTCGCGGCGATGGCCGACATCGGCCTGCGCCCGGTCGTCCCCGGCGCCAACGACAACGGCGCCGCCTGCGTCGTCCTCCTCGCCCTGGCCAGGCGCCTCGCCTCCGAGCCGCCGCAGGGCGTCCGCGTGGTCCTCCTCTCGACCGGCTCGGAGGAGTCCTTCAGCGAGGGGATGAAGGCCTGGGGCGAGCGCCACTTCCCCGAGCTGCCGCGCGAGAGCACGCTCTTCCTCTGCCTCGAGGCGCTCGGCTCCGACCACCTGCTCCTCCTCCGCGGCGAGGGCTTCCTGAAGATGAACGAGTACTCGCCCCGCGCCCTCGCCTTCCTGGAGGGCATCGCCGCGGAGATGGGCATCTGGCTCTACCCCAACCTGCGCCTCCGCAACGGCACCGACGGCCTCGAGCCCCTGGCCGCCGGCTACGAGACCGCGGTCCTCGCAAGCTGCGACGACCGCAAGCAGGCGAGCAACTACCACTGGCCCACCGACACCGCCGCCAACATCGACTTCGCGACCGTGGAGAGATCCGTCGACCTCCTCCAAGAGGCCGTCAGGAAACTCGACCACAACTGGCTGTAGCGGAGGCGACCCTTACCGGAGGCGGCGCTGCCGTGGGGAGGCGGGGGAGGCCCTCCCCGGACCCTCCCCGCCGTTGTCCGGGGAGGGCCTCCCCCGCCTCCCCCGCCCCGCCAGACCCATGTGACGGATTACGACTACGCCGACGGCCTCCCCCTGTATAGGCTTCGGCGCCGTGCCATCCCATGACGTTCTCGTAATCGGGGCCGGGCTCGCCGGCCAGCGGGCCGCCCTCGCAGCCGCCGAGGAAGGCGTTTCGGTCGGGATCATCAGCAAGGTCCACCCGGTCCGCTCCCATTCCAACGCCGCCCAGGGCGGCATCAACGCAGCGCTGAACCCGGGCGACAGCTGGGAGTCCCACGCCTTCGACACGATCAAGGGCTCCGACTACCTCGGCGACCAGGACGCGATCGAAATCATGACCCGCGAGGCGCCGGAGGAAATCCTCCACCTCGAGCACCTCGGCGTCACCTTCCACCGCAACGAGGAGGGCCGGCTCGGGACCCGCGCCTTCGGCGGCGCCTCCGCCGCCCGCACCTACTACGTCGCCGACATCACCGGCCAGGCGATCATGCACGTGCTCTACGAGCAGCTGATGAAGTACTCCGAGCAGATCGCCCGCTACGAGGAGTGGTTCTGCAGCTCGCTGGCGGTCGACGAGAGCGGCGAGTGCTGCGGCGTCGTCACCCGCAACGTCGCCGACGGCACCATGGAGCTCTTCCAGGCGAAGTCGGTGATCCTCGCCACCGGCGGCAACGGCCAGGTCTGGCGGCCGACCACCAACGCCCTGATCTGCACCGGCGACGGCATCGCGATGGCCTACCGGGCCGGGGCCAAGCTGATGGACATGGAGATGATCCAGTACCACCCGACGACGCTGGCGGGCAAGGGCTTCCTGATCACCGAGGGCGCCCGCGGCGAGGGCGCCCATCTCCTCAACGCCAAGGGCGAGCGCTTCATGGAGCGCTACGCGCCGAACAAGATGGAGCTGGCCTCGCGCGACGTCGTCTCCCGCGCCGAGCAGACCGAGATCAACGAGGGCCGCGGCTTCCCGGACGGCACCGTCGCCCTCGACATCACGGTGGTGCCGAAGAAGCGCGTCCACGAGGCGCTGCGCGAGATCGTCCTCGTCGGCCGCGACTTCGCCGGCGTCGACATCACCCGCGAACCGATCCACATCAAGCCGGGCAACCACTACACGATGGGCGGGGTCAAGACCGACGTCGACGGCCGCACCGACATCCCCGGCCTCTACGCCGCCGGCGAGGCGGCCTGCGTCTCGGTCCACGGCGGCAACCGGCTCGGCGCCAACTCGCTGCTCGACACGCTGATCTTCGGCAAGCGCAGCGGCCGCGACGCCGCCGCCCGCGCCAAGCGCAACGACTGGGCGCCGCCCTCGAAGCGGGTGCTGGACGAGGAGGAGGCGATGATCGCCGACGTCCTCGGCCGCGAGAAAGGCTCGGGCCGCCGGATCTCCGAGATCAAGCTGGAGCTGGGCGAGACGATGGACTCCAAGGTCGCCGTCTTCCGCGACGAGGCGGGGATCCAGGAGGCGCTGGAGACCGTCCGCCGCCTCAAGGAGGAGGCGAAGAGCGCCTACATCGACGACCACGGCAGCGTCTTCAACCAGGACCTGATTGCCGCGGTCGAGCTCGGGTACATGCTCGACAACGCCGAGTGCACCTGCGTCGCGGCGCTGGAACGCAAGGAGAGCCGCGGCGCCCAGTACCGCACCGACTTCCCGGAGCGCAACGACACCGACTGGCTCAAACACATCGACCTCGAGCGGACCGACGACGGCCCCGAGATCTCTTACTCCGAGGTGACCATCACCCAGTGGGAACCGGAAGAGAGGAAGTACTAATGGCCGAGTACACGATCAAAGTCCGCCGCTTCCAGCCCGAGAGCGGCGAGGGCCCCTACTGGGAGGAGTTCGGCGTCGAGCTCGACCCCTCGCTCTCGGTCCTCGACGGCCTGCTGCAGGCCAAAGACCGCGACGACGGCTCGCTCGCCGTGCGCTGCTCCTGCCGGGCGGCGATCTGCGGCTCCTGCGGGATGAAGATCAACGGCCAGTCCGGGCTCGGCTGCAAGACCCAGATCGGCGAGGCCCAGGAGCTGGCGGACAAGAAGGCGAGCGCGGTCGGCGCCGGCGGCGAGGGCAACTCGATCGTGATCGAGCCGATGGGGAACATGCCCGTGATCAAGGACCTGATCACCGACATGGAGTCGACCCACTGGACCAAGATCCGCCGCGTCACCCCCTGGCTGCTGCCGCACGGCGAGCCGCCCGAGCGCGAGTACGTGGTCGAGCCGGAATCGATGATCGACATCACCCAGTCGATGGCCTGCATCCAGTGCGGCGCCTGCGTCTCCTCCTGCCTCTCGATGGAAGCCGACCCCGACTTCATCGGCCCGGCGGCGCTGGCCAAGGCCTACCGCTTCGTCGGCGATCCCCGCGACGCCGAGACCCACGAGCGCCTGCACGACCTCGCCGAGGACCCGCACGGCATCTACGACTGCACCCACTGCTTCAGCTGCGTCGACGCCTGCCCGAAGGGGGTGGCGCCGATGGACCAGATCATGCGCCTGCGCCGCAAAGCCGGCGAGGAGGGCATCGAGGACCCCAACAGCGGCCACTCCCACGAGATGGCCTTCGTCAAGATCATCGAGAAGAAGGGGACGCTGGACGAGGCGATGCTGGTCCAGGAGTCCTACGCGCCGGGGCTGAAAGGCAAGCTGAAACCGAGCAAGCGGGGACTGACCGAGACGATCAAGTCGCTGCCGACGATCATCCGGGCGCTGAAAGCGCGCAAGGTCGGCCCGATGAAGGCGATCCCCGGCACGCACCACAAGCTCCCGGGCGACGCGATGGACGGTGTGAAGGCGATCTACCAGCACGCCGACGAGCACAGCGAGGAACTGAACCTTTACATCAGGGGCGAGGAGGGCGATGACGCCCAGCCCGACGGCGCCGCGGCCGAGGAGGTCACCAATGACTGAGAACATCAAAGTCGCCTACTGGCCCGGCTGCGTCTCGCGCGGATTCACCCCCGAGCTGCACGGCTCGATGGCGATCGTCGCCCAGAAGCTGGGCATCGAGCTGGTCGAACTCGACCGCGCCAACTGCTGCGGCGCCGGGGTCATCGCCGAGCACAACCAGGAGCTCGCCGACACGCTGAACGCCCGCACCTTCGCGATGGCCCAGCAGACCGGGCTGGCGATGATGAACATCTGCTCGACCTGCCAGGGCGCCCAGTCGGAGTGTCAGCAGCGGCTGGATGCCGATTCCGCCTACCGCGCCCACATCAACGAAACCCTCTCCGGCCAGGGCCTCGCCTACGAGAAGGGCAAGGACGGGTTCACCAACAAGAACTTCCTCTGGCTGCTGGTCGAGGACTACGGCCTCGACCGCCTGCGCGAGCAGGTCAAGCGCCCGCTGGACGGGCTCAGGGTCGGCCCCTTCTACGGCTGCTACATCGTGCGGCCGAAGGAACGGCTCGGCTACGGCGAGCACCCCGACCGCGACATCTACCTGGAGAAGGTGATCGAGGCGCTGGGCGGCGAGGTCGTCGCCTACGACGGCGCCCGCAAATGCTGCGGCTTCCCGGTGGTGACGATGAACCGCGACACCTCGCTGCGGCAGGCCGGCACCCACGTCGGCGACGCGATCGACGCCGGCGCCGACTGCCTCGTCACCCCCTGCCCGCTCTGCCACCTGAACCTGGACATGCAGCAGCCGGAGGCGGCCAAGGTCGTCAACCGCGACCTCGGCCTCGCCGTCCTCCACCTGCCGCAGCTCGTCGCCCTCGCCCTCGGCGCCGAGCCGAAGGAGCTCGGCATGAACCGCCACGTCGCCTCGACGAGCTGGGTCCAGGACCGCCTGGCGGGCGTGACTGCCTAGCTGTCCTGGCTTAGAACGCCCTGCTGCCGAGGACGGTGGCGATCACCATCAAGAAGCCGGCCATCATGTGCCGGTTCTGAGCATCGAAGCGGGCGTTCATCGCGTCGAAGCGGGAGTTCATCTCGGTCCTTAGATCCTTGATCTCGGCGCGAAGTTCCCGGACGTCGGCGTCGAGGCGCGCGAAGGCTTCGTCGAGACGCTGGTCGGTCCACTCTTCTCTCGGCATCGTCACCGTCATCAGCATATCGTAATGTATTGGCTGTAACGGGGTGCGCGCAGAATCGAACAATTGCTGCGCTACTTCCTCCTAGGCCTGCTTCGTCAGGCCCACTCGCCGGGCCAGCCATTTGGCGCCGACCGTGTCGGTCAGGCCGTGGGCGATGATCGAGGTGATGATCGCGATCGAGGCGATGTCGAAGATCAGGCCGTTGTCGGCGACCGGCGATTTGAGCACGAAGAGGGCGAAGAGCATCGAGGCGACCCCCTTCGGGCCGAACCAGGCCATGAACGCCTTCTCCGAGCGGGGGATGCCGGTGCGCAGGAAGGAGAGCAGCACCGCCGCCGGCCGCGCCACCAGCAGAGCGAAGGCGACGAAGACGACCAGCGGCGGGATGCTGTGGTGGAAGCCGGTGGCGACGATCAGGGCGCCGAAGACGAAGAAGGTCAGCACCTGGAAGATCGTGCTGGTGTTCTCGGCGAACTCTACGAAGCCGTCGTGCACCTCGTGCTCGCTGGCCGCCATCGCGATTCCGCAGACGAAGGCGGCGATCAGCCCGTTGCCGACCGTCACTTCGGCAAGGCCGAAGGCCACCAACCCGAAGCCGACCGCGTAGATCCCCTCGTAGCGGGGGGTGAGGCCGCCGCTGGGAAGGTGGAGATGGAGGCGACCGGCGAAGACGCCCAGGGCGACGCCGATCGCCGCCCCGACAGCGGCTTCGCCGAGCAGCTTCGCCGCTTCGGTACCGGCGTTGCCGCCCGGCATCGCCAGGACCAGGAAGAAGAGGACGAAGGGCAGCGCCAGCCCGTCGTTGAGGCCGGACTCGAGGTTGAGCGTGTGGCGCACCGAGCCGGGGACCAGCCGCGAGGTGACCACGGCCGAGGTGACCACCGGGTCGGTCGGCGAGAGCACGGCGCCGAGCAGGAACGCCTCCGCCCAGGTCAGCTCCGGGAACAGCGCCTTGCCGACCAGCGCCAGCAGCAGCATCGTGATCGGCATCGCAATCATCAGCGCCCGGGCCACCGGGCTCCAGTGGCGCCGCAGCAGCTCCCGCTCGACGAACATGCCGTCGCTGAACAGGGTGAGGATCAGTGCCAGCTCGATCAGCTCGACGATCGCCTCGTCGCCGGCGTCGACCTGCACGACCCCGGTCGCCGCCAGCACGACCCCCAGCGCGACGGAGAGCACCGAGGCGGAGAGCACCGTCCCCTTGATCACCCCGGAGAGAGCGGCGACGATCGCCAGCAGGCCCCCGAAGAGCAGTAGCGTCGCCCCGAATCCTATGTCCACCGGCTCAACCCCCCGCGGTCAGCGACCCACCGGGACGCTTCTATAGCCTGACCGGCAGGTGAGCCGGGAAGACTGGTCGGCACCGACGCCCCGACCCCGAAAGCGCTCCAATGGCAATCGCAGTCGCCACCTTCTTGATCGTCCTGGCGGTAGTCGCCAGCGAGAGGCTGCACCGTACCAACGTGGTCCTCCTGGGCGCCGCGATCGTCGTCCTCCTCGTCGGCGACTACTCGCAGGAGCAGGCGATCGAGTCGATCGACTTCAACACGATCGGGCTGCTGGTCGGGATGATGATCCTCGTCTACCTCACCCAGCAGACCGGGGTCTACGACTTCGTCGCGATCCGCGCCGGGCAGCTCGCCGGCGGCCGCCCCCTCGCCCTGACGATCAGCCTGGCGACGACGACCGCGGTCCTCTCCGCCTTCCTCGACAACCTGACCACGGTGCTGCTGATCGCCCCGGTCACCTTCCTGCTCGCCGACGCGCTCGACCTCGAGCCGGTGCCGCTGCTGATCATCGAGGTGGTCGCCTCGAACATCGGCGGCACCGCGACCCTGATCGGCGACCCGCCCAACATCATCATCGCCGGGGCCACCGGGCTCAGCTTCAACTCCTTCATCGTCAACCTGGCGCCGATCGCGGCCGTCACCTTCATCGTCGTGATCGCGATGCTCTACCTCGCCTTCCGCCCGCGGCTCCAGGTCGAGGAGCGCAACCGCGCCGCGCTGATGAGGTTGGACGCGGCGGCCTCGATCCACGACGCCGCCGAGCTGCGCCGCACCGGCCCGGTGCTGGCGCTGACCGTGCTCGCCTTCTTCGCCCACCAGGCGCTGCACGTCGAGCCGGCGACGGTGGCCCTGAGCGGCGCCGCCGTCGCTCTGCTGGTGACCCGGACCGATCTCGAGCAGGTGCTCTCCCACATCGAGTGGACGTCCCTCTTCTTCTTCATCGGCCTCTTCGTCATGGTCGGCGCGCTGGAGGCAACCGGGGCGATCGCCCACGTCGCCGAGTGGGTCAAGGACCTGACCGGCGGGGACCGCACCGCCGAGCTGCTGGGGATCGCCTGGTTCGGGGCGATCGGCTCGGCGCTGGTCGACAACATCCCGCTGACCACGGCGATGGTCCCCGTGGTCAGGGACATCCAGCAGACGGCCGGGGCCGGCGGCGACGACGCCTACTGGTGGGCGCTGGCGCTGGGCGCCTGCTTCGGCGGCAACGCGACGATGATTGCCGCGGCGGCGAACGTCGCCGTCGCCGGAATCGCCGAGCGGGCGGGGACGCCGATCGGCTTCGTCGGCTTCCTCAAGGTGGGGATCCCTGCGACCGCCGTCTCACTGGTCCTCGCCAGCGCCTACATCCTGCTTCGCTACGTGGCGATCTGAGAGGCGGACGGCCCGCCGACCAGGCCGCGCTCGACCAGGAGCTCGGCGAGCTGGACGGCGTTGGTGGCGGCGCCCTTGCGAAGGTTGTCGGCGACGACCCAGAGGTCGAGGGCGCGCTCGTTGCCGGGGTCGCGGCGGATGCGGCCGACGAAGACGTCGTCGCGCCCGGCGGCCTCGGTCGCCATCGGGTAGCGGCCGGCGGCGGGGTCGTCGACCACGGTCACGCCCGGCGCCGCGGCGAGCAGCTCGCGCGCCCGGGCGGGGTCGAGCGGCTCGCGGGTCTCGACGTTGACCGCCTCGGAGTGCCCGGTCACCACCGGCACCCGGATGCAGGTGGCGCTGACCCTGATCCCGGGCTCGCCGAGGATCTTGCGGGTCTCGTCGATCAGCTTGCGCTCCTCGTCGGTGTGGTCGTCGCCGGCGGCGAAGCTGCCCGCCTGGGCGAGGACGTTGAAGGCGATCTGGTGCGGGTAGACCCGCGGCTCGGGCACCTGGCCGCCGCCGAGGACGGCGCGCGCCTGCGAGCTCAGCTCGTCGATCGCCGCCTTGCCGGTGCCGGAGACGGCCTGGTAGGTGGAGATGACCAGCCGCTCGATCCCGGCGGCGTCGTGGAGCGGCTTCAGGGCGACGACCATCTGCATCGTCGAGCAGTTCGGGTTGGCGACGATCCCCCGGTGGCCGGCCAGCGCCTCGGGGTTGACCTCGGAGACGACCAGCGGCACGTCGTCGTGCATCCGCCAGTAGCTGGTGTTGTCGACCACGGTGGCCCCCGCCTCGACCAGCTTCGGCGTCCACTCGGCGCTGACCGAGCCGCCCGCCGAGGAGAGCACCAGGTCGAGTCCCTCGATCGTCTCCTCGCCGACCGCCTGCACGCTGAGGGCTTCCCCCCGCCACTCGATCGCCTTCCCGGCCGAGCGCTCGGAGGCCAGCAGCCGCAGCTCGGCGATCGGGAAATCGCGGTCGGCGAGGAGCTCGAGGATCGTGGTCCCGACGAGCCCGGTGGCGCCGAGCACTCCGACTCTGTATCCGTCAGCCGCCATCGGGGCCAAGTATGACGAGCCGTCGGCGCGCGGCGGGACGCGGGCTCAGCCCGCGACGGTCGGCCGGTGGTCGGGGCCGGTCGGGTCCTCGGGGTGGATCGCGTCGGCGCCGAGGTCGAACGCCTTGTGGAGGGCGTTGACGGCGTCGGCGACCCGCTCGGCGGGGATGACGCACGAGATCTTGATCGGCGAGGTGGAGATCATCTCGATGTTGATCCCTTCGTCGCCGAGGACGCGGAAGACCTTGGCGGCGACGCCGGGGTGCGAGCGCATGCCGGCGCCGACGATCGAGACCTTGCCGATCTGCTCGTCGGTGAGGACGTCGACGGAGACGTCGCCGAGGGCGGCGATCGTGTCCTTCGCGGTCGGCAGGTCGGAGCGGTCGACGGTGAAGGAGAGGTCGGCGAGCTGTTCGTCCCCCACCGGCTCGTTCTGGATGATCACGTCGACGTTGACGTTGGCCTCGGCGAGGGCGCCGAAGACGCGGCCGGCGACGCCGGGCTCGTCGCGCAGCCCGGTCAGGGTGACGCGGGCCTCGGCGTCGGAATGGGTGACTGCAGTGACGAAAGGGTTCTCCATGCTCTCTTCCTCCGAGACGACGAGGGTACCGGGACCGTCCTCGAAGCTGCTGCGGCAGTGGATCCGGACCCCGTGGTTGCGCGCGTACTCGACCGAGCGCAGCTGCAGCACCCGCGCCCCCGAGGCGGCCATCTCCAGCATCTCCTCGAAGGAGACGGCCGGCAGCTTGCGGGCCTCGGCGACGATCCGCGGGTCGGCGCTGTAGACGCCGGCGACGTCGGTGTAGATCTCGCAGACGCCGGCACCGAGCGCCGCCGCCAGCGCCACCGCCGTCGTGTCGGAGCCGCCGCGGCCGAGGGTGGTCACGTCGCGGCTCTCGGTCGAGACGCCCTGGAAGCCGGCGACGAGGACGATCCGGTCCTCCTCCAGCGCCGCCCTGATGCGGTCGGCGCGGACGTCGATGATCCGCGCCTTGGTGTGGGAGGAGTCGGTGACGATGCCGGCCTGCGAGCCGGTCAGCGAGATCGCCTCGTGGCCCATGTCGTGGATCGCCATCGCCGCCAGCGCGCAGGAGATCCGCTCGCCGGTCGAGAGCAGCATGTCCATCTCGCGGGCGACGGGACGCGCGGAGATCTCATGCGCCTGGGCGACCAGTTCGTCGGTCGTCTTGCCGCGGGCCGAGAGCACCGCGACCACCCGGTTGCCGGCCTCGCGGGCGGCGACGATCCGCGCCGCGGCCCGCTTGATCTGCTCGGCCCCGGCGACAGAGGTGCCGCCGAACTTCATCACGACGATGTCCGATCCGTCCCCGCTCATCGAGTGCTGAGGATAGTTCCCTAATCCGCCGCGCCGCCGAGGTTGCCGAGCATCGCCTGTTCGGCCATCCGGATCAGGCCGAGGCCGCTGTGGGGGCGCATGTCGCTGCTGCGCACGCGGACGTGGGAGCCGTGCGGGCCGACCACCTCGACGATCGTGCAGACGTCGCCGATTTCGCAGTCCTCGCCGTAGTCGTTCTCGATCGCCTCCATCTGTTCGGCCACCACCCGGCCGACCTTGCTCTGGTCAAGCGACATCTTCAGCTCCTTTCAAGGGAAAAAAGAACCCGGCCCACGAAGGGGCCGGGTGAGTAAGACGTTGTCCAGGATAGAAACGCAACGTTAGCGAGCCCTGATCAGGCTATGGCCGGGAAAAGGTCGTCCCGATCGTTCTCGGTGCCAGGAGCTACGCGCGGCATGAAGGAGAGCATGATCTCTCTGCGCGCTCGAACTCCGTTCGGCTTCCGCTCGATCAGCCCCATCTGCTCGAGGGCGTTGAGATCGCGAGTGACGGTCTTGCTCTTCTTGGTCGCATAAGCCTCGGCCAGAGTCGGGGTCAGTGCCGTCAGGTCGGCCCGTCGAACGAACTCATCGGCGGGCAGCGCCAAAACAAGGTCCCGCTGCCTTTTGGCCATTGCCGTGGCACCGGGAAAGAGCGAATGGACGTAGTTCGTCCACGTGGCCTGAAGGATCCACTCGTGCACCTGATCGAGCTGCTGTTGAAGCTGATCGACGAACCCCTTGGACGCGTAGGAGAGAAGGGGGATCAGGTCACCGCCGGATTTCGACGCGTGCTCAAGCTGCCGGTAATAGTTCGAGCGGGTCTGGTTGTAGTGATTCGAGAGCAGATGCGCGGCGACAGACGGGACGCCGGCTGCGGCCAGGATTCCGAACTCGACCAGGCGCGCGGTTCGGCCGTTGCCATCACCGAACGGATGAATCCAGGCGATGTAGACGTGCGCGACGACTGCCTTCAAGACGGCAAGCAGGAAGTCCTTTGCGTGGTCTCCGCCATCGCGGCTGAAGGTGGGCCCATTGAGCCAGTCGCACATGGCCCGCACGAGGTAATCGCAGTCCTGGGCCGGCGCGCCTCTGTAGACCGTTCCGACAACGATGCCCTGGCTCCGAAACTCACCCGGCACAACGTGGTCCTCGGTCTCCAGGCCCTCCAGCACCTTGCGGTTGAGATCGCAAAGGCTCTGCGGAGAGAGATCGAAGCTTCCGGTCTCGTGAACCCCTCTTTCGATCTCGGCCAGTGCGGCGACGACGTTCTCGAGCTCCTGCTTCAGATACTCCTGGCTTTCCGGCACCTCCAACTTTCCTTCGACGGCAGCTACAGCCTGCTCCTCGTTCAGGCTGTTCCCCTCGATGGCGGCACTTGCTCGCGCCCCCTTTGCCAGGTAGACCCGTTCCATATCCCGCGCCATCGCAGGAGAAAGGGGCGTTCTCGCCAGATGGCGGCACTTGGAGTGCGCTTCGCCTATCTGGTTCCAGAACTCCCAGGGTGCGCGTTTGAGATCGAGTTTGAACGAGATCCAGGGGTGGGAGCCGATGTAGTCCCTCGGTTTGTCCATGAGCGTGTCCGCTTTAACGTCCCTTCAATCCGGCTCTGCTATTGGGAAAACAGGAATATACAGGGTTATAGGGGCAGGATCGATGTCCGCTCCACTGTCTGCTTAGAAAGAACTGCAGCTCTCCCGCAAGGTCGGGGAGGACACCTGTCACTTCCCCGGATATATCGAATTGATATATAGTGGCGATACATGGAGCTGAGCCCGACCGCCTACGTGATCCTCGGCATGATCCGCAAGGAGCCGCGGTCGGGCTATGAGATCAAGGCGCTGGTCGACAACACCACCCGCTTCTTCTGGGCGGCCAGCTACGGGCAGATCTACCCCGAGCTGAGACGGCTGGCCGAGGCGGGGCTGATCGTCGGCTCCGACTCCCCCACCGGCGGCCGCCGCCGCACCGTCTACGAGATCGCCGCCGACGGCGAGGAGGAGTTGCGCGCCTGGCTGCGGCAGCCGCCGCAGACCTACGAGATGCGCGAGGAAGGGCTGCTGAAGCTGTTCTTCGCCGACGCCCTGCCGCCCGGCGAGGCGGTGGCGATCGTGCGGGCGATGCGAGCCCACCGGCTCGAGGTCAACGCCCAGCTTCGCTCCCTGGAGGCGCTGAAAAGCGAGGCCGGGATCGAGGACCCCTACCCGATGATCGTGCTGCGGGGAGGGATCGAGTTCACCCAATGGTTCGCAGACTGGTGCGAGCGGATGGAGGGGGAAATCCTCGCCGCCGCGCCCGAGGAGAGGAGCAGCTGATGTTCGACTCACTGGCCCGGCTCGCCGACGGCCATGCCCGCCGCGTCGGCCTCGTCGCGATCGGCTTCTTCTTCCTCGCGGCGGCGATCGGCGGCGGCGTCGCCTCCCGGCTCGACCCCTACGGCGCCGAAGACCCGGCGACCGAGACCGTCAGGGCGATGGACCGGCTCGAGGCGGCCGGGCTGCGGGTGCCGGCGGTCGTCGCCGTCGTCGAGGACGCGCCGGTCGGCTCCCCGGCGACGCGGCGCCGGGTCGAGGCGCTGGAGGCCGAAGTGCGCGAACGCAGCGACGTCGCCTCGGTGACCGGCTACTACGACACCCGCTCCCCCGCCTTCGTCTCCCGCAACCGCGACGCCACCTACTTCACGGTCGCCCTGAAGTCGACCGCCGACAAGCAGGCGCAGGAAACCGGCGCCGACATCGCCGACCAGCTCGCCGCCCATGAGGGCGTCCTGGTCGGCGGGCCCGCCGTCGCCCAGGAGCAGGTCAACAAGCAGGTCGAGGAGGACCTGCGGATGGCCGAGATGCTCGCCTTCCCGCTCCTCTTCCTGCTCTCGCTGCTCTTCTTCCGCAGCCTCGTCGCCTCGGTGCTGCCGCTGATGATCGGCGGCCTGGCGATCGTCGGCACCTTCCTGATTCTCCGCGTCGCCAGCGAATTCGCCTCGATCTCGATCTTCGCGCTGAACCTGACGACGGCGCTCGGGCTCGGGCTGGCGATCGACTACAGCCTCTTCATCGTCTCCCGCTACCGCGAGGAGATCGCCAAGGACGGGCCGGGGCCGGCGGCGATGCGGCGGGTGCTCGCGACCTCCGGGCGGACCGTCTTCTTCTCCTCGCTGACCGTCTCCGCGGCGCTCGCCTCGCTGCTGGTCTTCCCGCAGCGCTTCCTCTACTCGATGGGCCTCGGCGGCGCCCTGGTGGCGCTGTTCGCGGCGACGATCTCGCTGACCGTGCTGCCCGCCGTCCTCACCCTGCTGGGGACCCGCGTCAACGCCGGCGCGCCGAAGTTCCTGCAGCGCCGCGCCGAGGCGGACGCGCGGCCCGCGCAGGCCGGCTTCTGGTACCGGCTATCCCGTTTCGTGATGCGGCGGCCGGTCCCGGTGGCGACGCTCAGTGCCCTCTTCCTGATCCTCCTCGGCCTGCCCTTCTTCGGGATCAGGTTCAACACTGTCGACCCGACCGTGCTGCCGACCTCGGCCGGCGCCCGCCAGGCCTACGACACGATCAGCGAAGAGTTCCCGCCCTACCGCGAAACGCCGATCTGGGTCGACCTCGAAGGGGGCGGGCCGCAGGCGGCGGCGCGCTTCGCGGCCGAGCTGCGGGGGGTGCCCGGAGTCGCCCAGGTGCTGCCGCCGCAGCGGCTCGCGCCCGGCGTCACCGCCCTGCAGGCGGTCTCCACCCACCCGTTCGCCTCCGAGGCGAGCGAAAGGACGGTGCGGGCGATCCGCGACCTGCCCGAGCCGGCGGGCGCCGCCGTCCTGGTCAGCGGCGCGACCGCCGACTTCGTCGACTTCCAGAGCAGCCTCGCCGCCCACGCGCCCTACGCGCTGGCGATCGTGATCGGCGCCACCCTGGTGATCCTCTTCCTGATGACCGGCTCGGTGGTGCTGCCGGTCAAGTCGCTGATCATGAACTTCCTCAACCTCAGCGCCGTCTTCGGCCTCCTGGTGCTGATCTTCCAGGACGGCCGGCTGGAAGGCCTGCTCGCCTACTCCAGCCCGGGGGCGATCGAGCAGACGATGCCGATCCTCCTCTTCGCCGTCGCCTTCGGCCTCTCGACCGACTACGCGGTCTTCCTGCTCTCGCGGATCAAGGAGGCGCGCGACAACGGCGCCTCGGACTCGGAGTCGGTGGCGATCGGCCTGGAGCGGACGGGGCGGATCGTCACCGCCGCGGCGCTGCTCTTCGCGGTCGCGATGGGCGCCTTCGCGACCTCGAAGATCATCTTCATCAAGGAGAACGGGGTCGGCACGGCGCTGGCGGTGCTGATCGACGCCAGCATCATCCGGGCGCTGCTGGTGCCCTCGCTGATGGAGCTGCTCGGCAAGTGGAACTGGTGGGCGCCGGCGCCGCTGCGGCGGCTGCACGAGCGCTGGGGAATCAGCGAGGCCGAGCCGGTCCCCCAGACCCGTTAACCGAACTGCATCGAATTCTTTACCTGCCGGGACCGAAATCTGATGCAGTTCGGGTGTGGGCGATCCGCAGCAGCCGCTCAAGCCCGATCCCAACCCGGCGCAGCTGGTCGACGCCAGCCGCCGCACCTACCTGGCCGGCGAGCGCACCCAGCTCGCCTGGTGGCGGACCGGCCTGACGGCGCTGGCGGTGGCGCTCGGGGTCGGCCGCGTCGTGCCGGAGCTGAACGGCAGCCCGACCCGGTGGCCCTACGCGCTCGCCGGGGTCGGCTACGCGCTCTGGGGGATCTTCGTCCTCGCCTACGGGACGACCAACCACGAAGCGATGCAGCGGGCGCTGCGCGAGGGTCGCTTCCACGAAGGGCCGCGCTGGCCGCTGCGCGCGCTCACCCTCGCCGGCATCGCCCTGGGGCTGCTGACCGCGGTCCTGATCCTGCTCGACTGAGCGGCGGGGCTCAACCGCTGCCGGCGAACATTTCTTCGCCGAAGCCGACGACCAGCGGTTCGGCGCCGTAGCCGATCCGGGTCAGCCCGAAGAATTCCTCGATCGTGACCAGCAGCGAGTAGTGGTTGAAGTTCGCTTCGCTGACGCTGCCGGGTTCGATGTAGGGGGAGAGCAGGACGGCGCCGACCCTGCCGCCGCCCCCCGTCTCCCTCACTTCGCCGCCCGGCGCCGCTTCCGCGGGTTCGGCGGGCAGGTTCGGGTAGGCCGGGAAGAGGCAGCAGGCGCCGGTGTCGGCTTCCTCGCCGCCCTGCGGCGCCTGCGCCGCGGCGATCACGACCAGGCCGCCGTCCTTGTAGGCGAAGGATTCCTGGATGTCGGGGACGATCGTCTTCAGCGTCTCTTCGGCCCGGGCGGGGTCGGGGGCGATGTAGGCGAGGGCCGGGAACCTGTCCGGCTTCAGGGTCAGGTCCTTGGCGAGGCGGCCCAGGCCGGGGTCGGCTTCGGCGCACCTGCCGGCGTCGAGAAGCGAGTGGAAGTAGGCGAAGGGGTTGCGCCGGTTGACGTAGCAGCCGCTTGCCGGGGGCGGGGGCGGCGTCCCTTCCGGGGGGCTTTCTTCGTCGATGTAGGCGCGCCAGGAGAGCCCGCGTTCTTCCAGCTGCCCGGGCAGCGTCTTCGTCGCCGCCGGGTAGAGGCAGCCGTCGCCTTCCACCTGGCCTTCGGCGTTTTCGGTGCCGGGGGCGAGGTCGGCGTAGTTCGGGCAGCCGGCCTGGGTTTCCGGCGTCGGCCCCTGGCCGCTGATCAGGGCGATCTGGTTCGCCGGCTCGCCCCTGGTGACGGCGAAGTAGTTGGGGACGAGCTCGCCGAGGGCCGGCAGTTCGCTGCTCATATAGGTGGAGGCGGAGGCTTCGCCGAAGCTTTCTTCGTAGCCGCTTTCGCCCAGCATGATCACGAAGACGTGTTTGATTTCCGGCAGCCCGGCGGGCAGTTCTTCTTCGATCGGCGGCAGCGCCGGTTCGGGTTCGCCGGGCAGCGGTTCTTCGACCACCGCTGCGGGCGGCGGGGCCGCCGCGGGGGCGGCCGGCGCCGGTTCCCCCCCGGTTTCCGCGACCGCGGGTGCGGCGGGGGCCGCCGCCGGCGCCGCGGCTTCTGGGGCCGGCGGTTCGGGTTCTTCGAGGAGGATCGTGCTCAGCCCGGCGCTCTGGGCGAGGTTGCTCGTCGCCGAGCCGAGCGCCACCCCCAGCGCCAGCATCGCGATCACCGCCGCCGCGGCGGCCCGGGGCGAGGGCATGAACTCGGAGCGCTCGAACGGCCAGCCCTGCTTCGCCGGCTTGGCGGCGCTCGCGGCCGCGGCGGCGGCGCGCGCCTTGACCGCGGGGAAGCGCCCGGTGGCGAGCTTGCGGGCCCGGCCGAGCTGCGCCGCGACCGCCGCCGGCAGCGAGCCGAGCCGGGCCCCGCAGGCGATGCAGTAGCGCTGATCGGCGGCCCGGGGGGCGCCGCACTCGGAGCAGGTCTTCCTCGTCAACTCGGCGCGATTCTCGGCGCAGGCGCGGCTCGGCTTGTGAAGATCCTGCTACCGGGAGCCGACCACACTTCTTTCACAAATCTTCAACACCTCGGCCCCGAGCCGCTTCGAGAATGCCCGCGTGACGCCGCCGGCTCCCGAGCTGAACAGCCCGCTCGCAGGCGGCGGCGAGGGCTGCCCCCACTGCGGCGCGACGCTCGCTCCCGATCAGCGGTACTGCCTGCACTGCGGCCGCCGTCGCGGCGATCCGAGATTGCCGTTCATGGACGCGGTCACCTTCATGGAGTCGGCGAAGCAGCCTCCCGCGCAGGCCGCTGCGGCGGGCGCGGGCGCTGCCGCCGCCCCGCCCGACCGCCGCCCCTTCATCTCGGCGAACGCCTCGCTGGTCGCCGGGGTGGCCACCCTGGTCCTGGCGATCGGGGTCGGCGTCCTGATCGGCCGCTCCGGCGATAGCGGCTCGAACACCGCCGCCAACCCGGCCCCGCAGATCATCCGGGTCGGCGGCGGCGGCGAAAGCACCGGCGGCAAGGCCGCGGCCGGCAAGGGCAGCGCCGCGATCGGCGGCGACACCGCCGCCAACCAGCCCAAGTCCGCCACCGCGAAGAAGGCGAAGAAGAAGCTCCAGAAGGGCAGCAGCGGCACCACCAAGGCGGTGGAAGAAGTCTACGAACCGGCTCCCGGCGTGAAGCTGGCCGAACCCGAACAGAAGGTCGGCGGCAAATGCGACCCGAGCGCCGAAGGCTGCAACAGCAAGGGCGAATTCGACGGGAGCTTCTTCGAATGAGGCTGATCGACCGCTTCCGCAAGCCGGCCCCGCAGCCGCCTGCGCCCGATCTGGGCGCCGGCGCCCCTTCCCTCAACTCGGCCTACGGCGAGGAGTTCATCGTCGACCTCGAACGGCGCCGCGAGCAGCTCGTCGCCAGGGTCGCCGAGCTGCAGTGGGACCTCGGCGGCCTGGTCTACGAGATGGTCGTCCGCAACAGCCTCGACAGCGAGGTGATCGTCAAGCGCACGGTCCCGCTGCAGGACGCCGACGCCGAGCTGAGCGAGGTCGAACGCATCCTCCGCACCGAGCAGACCGGCACCGCCGGGGTCTGCGCCGGCTGCGGCGCCCCCCACTCCAGCGGCGCCACCTTCTGCTGGCAGTGCGGCAAGCCCCTCCTCGCCCAGGTCTCGGGCGAGGAGATCCTCAAGCGCTAGCGTCAGCCGAAGCGGCCGCTTACGTAGTCGCGGGTGCGGGGGTCGCGGGGGTCGGCGAAGACCCTCGCGGTCTCGTCGACCTCGATCAGGGCGCCGACCGGCTTGGCGCCGCCGGTCTCGAGGCTGAAGAAGGCGGTGCGGTCGGCGACCCGGGCCGCCTGCTGCATGTTGTGAGTGACGATGACGATCGTGAAGCGGCCTTTGAGCTTGTGCATCAGCTCCTCGATCGCGCCGGTGGCGATCGGGTCGAGGGCCGAGGCGGGCTCGTCGAGCAGCAGGACGTCGGGCTCGATCGCGATCGCCCGGGCGATGCAGAGGCGCTGCTGCTGCCCGCCGGAGAGGCCGAGGGCGCTGTCCTTGAGCCGGTCCTTGACCTCGTCCCAGAGGGCGGCGCCGCGCAGGGCGCTCTCGACCCGCTCGTCGAGACCGCGCCGCAGCCCGAGGTTGCGCGGCGCCCAGGCGACGTTGTCGTAGATCGACTTCGGGAAGGGGTTCGGTTTCTGGAAGACCATGCCGATCCGCCGCCGCACCTCGACCCGGTCGACGTCGGCGCCGTAGAGGTCGTGGCCGTGGTAGAGGACCTGCCCCTCGAGGCGGAACCCGGGGACCGGGTCGTTCATCCGGTTGAGGCTGCGCAGGAAGGTCGTCTTGCCGCAGCCCGAGGGCCCGATCAGGGCGGTGATCTGGCCGCGGCGGATGCCGAGGCTGACGCCGGCGAGCGCCTGCTTGGCGCCGTAGAAGATCGAGACCTCGCGCGAGTCGAAGACCAGCTCGGGAGCGGCCAGCGGGCGGATCTCGGCCGTCGTCCCGGTCTGCCCGGTGGGGGGCGCCGAGACGGTCGGGGCCGCCGGCAGGGGGGCCTGGATGCGGACGCGGCCGGGAACCCGCGGTTCCGGCGCGGCGGGGTCGCCGCGGTCGGCGAGGTCGAGACGGCTGTTCACGATGAGCTCAGCTTTCGTTTGCTGCGGGCCAGCAGCGCCCGGGCGCCGAGGCTCGCGAGGAGGATGAAGGAGACCAGCAGCAGCGACATCCCCCAGGCTTCGTTGAAGCCTTCGGGGTTGCCTTCTTCGGAGAGTTTGTAGATCCAGGTCGGCACGTTCGGCAGCGCTTCGAAGGGGTTGACCGAGAACGCCTTCGGATCGAAGGTCGGGGTGGCGAGGAGCAGCGGCGCGGTCTCGCCTGCGGCGCGGGCGACGGCGAGCACGGTCGAGGTGATGATGCCGCCCAGCGCGCTCGGCAGGACCACGGTGAGGACCGAGCGCCAGCGGGCGACGCCGAGCGCGTCGGAGGCTTCCCGCAGGCCCTGGGGGACCAGCTGCAGCACCTCCTGGGAGCCGCGGGCTATCAGCGGCAGCTCGATGATCGCCAGGGCCACCGAGCCGGCGAAGCCCGACTGCTTCCTGTGGTCGACCAGGAGGGCGAAGACGAAGAGCCCGAGGATGATCGAGGGCAGGCCGTTCAGCAGGTCGAGCGTCGTCTTCAGCAGGCGGGCGCCCCTCGCCCCCGCGTACTCGGTCAGGTAGAGCGCGATCAGCACCCCGAGCGGCATCGCCATCGCCGTCGCGACGAGGGCGATCACCAGCGTCCCCAGCAGCATCGGGCCGACGCCGGTCGGGTAGCCGGTGAAGACGAAGTCGAGGTCGATCTGGCCGGCGCCGCGGGAGACGACGGTCCAGACCACGATCGCGAGCACGGCGATCGCCAGCAGCGCCGCCGCGGTCGCGCCGACCTCGGCGGCGCGGCTGACGAGGCGGCGGCGGCGCAGGTTGCCGCTCGGCGTCAGCGGCGCGGCGGGGTCGGGGATCAGGCCCTCGCCGCTCACTTCGCCGCCCCCGCGTGGGCGCCGTAGCTGAAGCGGCGGCCGATCCAGTTCGCGAGCAGGTTCGCCGCCAGGCCGATGACCAGGAGGATGACCCCGCAGTAGTAGAGCGAGGCTTTGTGCAGTTCGGTCAGGGCGCCCGGGAACTGCAGGGCGATCTGCGAGGCCAGCGTGTTGCCGGTGCGGAAGAGCGAGGACTGGATTTCCGAGCCGGCGCCGATCACCTGCGAGACCGCGATCGCCTCGCCGAGGGCGCGGCCGAGGCCGAGGATGCAGGCGGCGGCGACGCCGCTGGAGGTGGTCGGCAGGAGGATCCCCCGCACCACCTCCCAGCGGGTGGCGCCGAGCGCGGCGGCGCCGTCCTGGAGCTCGCGCGGCACCGAGCGGAAGAGGTCGCGGCTGATCGAGGCGACGATCGGGACCACCATGATCGTCAGGATCAGGCTGGCGGTGAAGACGCTGAGGCCGGTGGTCTGCGGCGCGCCGAAGATCGGCACGAAGCCGAGCCTTTCGTGCAGGAAGGGGTCGACGTGCTCCTGCAGGAACGGGGCGAGGACCAGCAACCCCCAGAAGCCGAGGATGACGCTGGGGATCGCCGCCAGCAGCTCGACCAGGGGCCCGATCGCCGCGCCCACCCCCCGCGGCGCCAGCAGGGTGAGGAAGAGCCCGATCGCGATCGCGATCGGCGCCCCCAGCAGCAGCGCGAACGCCGAGGTGACCGCGGTCCCGAACAGCAGCGAGCCGGCGCCGAAGACGCCGAAGTTGGGCTGCCAGACGGTTTCGTAGACGAAGCCGAAGCCGAACTTCGAGAGCGCCGGCGAGGCCCCGTGGACGATCTGGTAGCCGACCAGGACGATCGTCGCGCCGGCGACCAGCGCCGCCAGCAGGCAGAGGCCGAACAGCGCCCGGTCGCCGATCCGGTCGAGCCGCCGGCGCAGGGGGGTGACCCGGGTGCCGCGGCCGGCCGGCCGCGCCGCTGCGGGGGAAGCTACGGCGCTCACGCGCGCCAGCCTAGGTAGTAACAGTCACCTTCTTGTAACGGAGTTGTTACCTGTGTCATTCACGGGATTGACACACTTTCTTGATCCTTTCCGGGAAGGCTTGCGCCCGTCAATCCCACGCTGGAAAGGAAAATGCATTGCAACGCAATAGGTTGCTCGTACTGCTGATCGCGGCGCTCGCGTCGGTCGGGGCCATGGCGTCGGTGACGGCGTCCGCAGCCTCCGCTGCCGGCCTCACTGGTGCCGGCTCGACGCTGGTCGCTCCGCTAATGGCCAACTGGATCAGCAACTTCGAAATCAAAGAAGGCATCCCCGTCAAGTACTCCGCCGTCGGCTCCGGCACCGGCATCGCCCAGATCACCGCGCGAACGGTCGATTTCGGCGCTTCCGACGCCCCGCTGACCCCCGAACAGGCCTCTGCCTGCAATAGCTGCGTGCAGATCCCCTGGGCCCTCTCGGCCACCGGGCTCGGTTTCAACGTCCCGGGCGTGAAGAAGCTGAACCTGACCGGCAGCATCCTCGCCGGCATCTACTTCGGCAAGATCACCAAGTGGAACGACCCGAAGATCAAGAAGGTCAACAAGGGCGCGAAGCTGCCGGGCCTCACCATCACCCCGGTGTTCCGCAGCGACGGCTCCGGCGACACCTACGCGTTCACCAACTACCTGTCCAAGGTCAGCTCGGCCTGGAAGAAGGAAATCGGCTACGCGACCACGGTCGGCTTCAAGGCCGGGGTCGGCGCCAAAGGCAACTCCGGCGTCACCGCGACGGTCACCAAGACCCCGGGTGCGATCGGCTACATCTCCGCCTACTACCTGATCGCCGCCGGCGTCCACGCCGCCGCCGTCCAGAACAAGGCCGGGAAGTTCGAGCTGCCCAACATCCCGAACATCTCGAGCGCCGCCTCGACGGTCAAGTCGCTGCCCTCGAGCAACTCGATCAGCATCACCAACCCCCCGAAGAAGGCCTCGATCGCCTACCCGATCTCGACCTTCACCTACGGGATCGTCCCTCACAACGCACCGCAGAAGGGCTTCCTGCAGCAGTTCGCCAGGTACGCCCTGACGACCGGCCAGAAATACGGCGCCGCGCTGGACTTCGCGCCGCTGCCCAAGGTCGTCAAACAGGCCGGCCTCAAGGCCGTCGCCTCCCTCTAGGGGGCAACTCGTGTCGCGCGTCGTCTAGGCGAAAGCCTGGACGGCGCGGCGGCGCAGGTCCGAGTTGAGCATGCCCGTGACTTCACTGGGGCGGTCGCCGGCGGCGGGGACGGCGGCGCCGATCAGGCCGTCGGCGCGGAAGCCGTAGAGCGGGGCGACGAAGCCGAGCTCGCGGATCTTGCGGACCAGGCGGACGGCGCCCTGGGTGTCGGCGCCGGGGCCGCAGAGGACGATCGCGGTCGGGTCGAGGGCGCCGAGGGCGCGGCCGAGCCGCTCGTCGCCGAGCTCGTTGGAGAGGACGAGGACGCGGAAGCCGGCGCGGCGGAGGGCGAGGTCGAGGGCCTGGGTGTAGACCTCCTCGGCCCCCTGGCCGTGGCTGGAGTCGAGCAGCAGGATCCCGGCCGGGCGGGCGGCGGTGGAGGCGAGGCGGCGGGCGCCGTGCAGCCAGCCCGTCGCCCAGCGCGAGGCGAACTCGAGCTCGGCCTCGCGCTCGGGGTCGGCGGCGAGCTTGTCGACCGCCGGCAGCAGCAGCTCCTCGACGGTGCGCTCGAGCGAGCGCAGCGCCAGGCTCTCCTCGACGGCGCGGTCGGCGGCGGCCTCGTCGAAGCTCTCGAAGGCGGTCAGCAGGCTGTCGTCGCTGGCGGGCGCCGCCTGGCGCTGGCGCGCCAGCTCGATCGCCGAGGAGATGTTGCCGGTCTCGGCCAGGGCGTCGCGCAGCGCCTGCAGCTCGACCAGCTCGTAGTTGCGGTGGTTGCCCTCGGTCCGCTTCGGCTTCGGGTAGCCGTAGCGGCGCTCCCAACTGCGAAGGGTGTTGGGGCTCACGCCGAGGACTTCGGCGGCGGCGTTGGTGCGGATTCCTGGCATTTGGATCGGGAAGTCGAACGGGTCCCGGTGCGGGGCATTTCGACGACGCAGGCGATTCTCCCACCGGAATCCCGGGTTTACACCGGTTATCGGCAGATTTCGCAGAACTGTTAGCGATCTTGCAAGGCGCCGACCCCTACCGGCTGCCCAACCGCACGGGCCCGCCACATCGCCGCGTCGGCCTTGTGCAGAAGCTCCTCGGCGTCGGCGCCGTGATCGGGGCAGGCGGCGACCCCGGCCGAGACGGCGATCCGCAGCCCCCCCGCCCGCTCGAGCTCGTCGAGCTGCCCGAGCAGCCGCTCGCACATCTGCACCCCTTCCACCGTGGCGATGTTGGGGGCGAGGACGCAGATCGCCTGCTCCTCGAGGCGGAAGGCTTCGTCGACGATGCGGATGCTGTCGCGCAGGGCGGCGCCGAGGATCGAGAGCACCGTCTCCTGCCCCCCGGCGATGTCCCCCGGCCGGGTCCCCGGCCCCGAGGCGTCGAACACCGCCAGCCCGAACGGATGCCCGTAGCGCCGGTTCGTCTCCACCAGCTGCTCCAGCCGCCGCCGCATGTGGCCCGGCCGGTAAAGGCTCGGCAGTTCTTCGACCTGCTCGGGAACCGCAGCCGGAGCCGCGCTCCCGTCCACGGGCGCGAGGGGGATGCCCGCCGGACCCTCCCCGCTGTTGGCCCGGCGGGCATCCCCCTCGCGGCCGCCGCCACCATGAGCAGCGTCGACCGCAGCGGCGGTCACGCCGCCGAACTCGACCGCGAGCCGCCGGGCCGCATCCGGGAATCCCTCTCCATTGCTTCCAATCTCCTCGTGCAAGCTGCTGAGCAGATCGGCGTGCATCGCCGCGACCTTGAGGGCGATCCTGCCCCCGGCCGAACTTCCGTCCGCGCCCTGCCCGTTGTGCGACTGGTCCGGCACACCGCGACCTTGCCGAACGGGGCGGACGCAGGATCGCCGAATCGCCGCTATTTGCGGGGCGACGATCGTCGAGGACGGATGTCGGCGGCCGCTTATTCCAGGCTTCTGCGGCCCGCCAGCGCCTTGCCCAGCGTCACCTCGTCGGCGTGCTCGAGGTCGGCGCCGACCGGCAGCCCGCTGGCCAGCCGCGTCACGGTGACCTGGCCGCGCAGCAGGTCGGCGATGTGAAGCGCGGTCGCCTCCCCGGTCGTGGTCGGGTTGGTCGCCAGCACCACCTCGGCGACGCCGCCGCGCTCGACCCGGCGCCGCAGCTCGCCGATCTTCAGGTCTTCGGCGTCGATGCCGTCGATCGGCGAGAGCGCCCCGCCGAGCACGTGGTAGAGCCCGCGGTATTCGTGGGTGCGCTCGATCGGGATCACGTCGGCGGGCTCCTCGACCACGCAGATCGTCGTCCGGTCGCGGTTCTGGTCGGCGCAGATCCGGCAGAGCGGCCCCTCGGCGAGGTTGAAGCACTCCTCGCAGAGGCCGACCTTCTCCTTCACTTCGCGGATCGCGTCGCCGAGCGCGAAGGCCTCCTCGTCGGGCGCGCGCAGCAGGTGAAAGGCGAGCCGCTCGGCCGTGCGCCGGCCGATCCCCGGCAGCCGGGAGAGCTCGGTGACCAGGCGCGCGAGCGGTGCCGGGCCCTCGCTCAACCGCCCAGCATCCCGCCGAGGCCGCCGCCGAGATCGCCGGTGATCCCGCCCATCTTCGAGCCGGCCAGCTCCTGGGCGGCGCGCAGGCCCTCGTTGACGGCGGCCTGCACCATCTCCTGGAGCAGCTCCGCGTCCTCGGGGTCGATCGCCTCGGGGTCGATCGCGATCTCGCGCAGGGTCATGTCGCCGCCGACCTTGACCTTGACCATGCCGCCTCCGGCGCTGGCCTCGACCACCTCGTCTTTGAGTTTCTCCTGCGCCTCCATCATCTCGGCCTGCATCTGCTGCGCCTGTTTCATCAGGCCCTGGATGTCGAAGCCTCCGGGTCCGCCTCCTCGCGCCACCTAACTGACCTCCTCCGCGTCGAACTCGCTCTTCAGCCGCTCCAGCAGCTCTTCCTCGTCCACCTCGTCGCCGCCCGGCGCCGGCGTATCCGGCGGGGGGCCCTCGTCGTCATCGTCCAGCAGCACATAGGTGGGCCGCAGGCCGACCCCGGTGACGGCGGCGAACGCCGCCGCCAGGGTGTCCCGGCGCTCGGGGCTGTCGGCCTTCTTCTTGTTGAAGGTCATCGCCGCCGGGAAGCCGATCTGCAATCCCTCCTCGCCGAAGCTGACGGGGCGGGCGCCCTCGAAGGTCGCCGCCAGGGCGGGCGCGGTCTCGCTCAGCTTCTGCAGGACGGCGGGCCAGACCTGCTGGATCTCCTCCAGAGAGAGCGACTCCGGCTCGGTGGGCGGTGGCTCCGTGGACGGCTCCGGGTCGGTGGACGGTGGCTGCTGGCCGGCGGGCGGTACCTCCGGGGCGGTGGACGGTGGCTGCCGGCCGGCGGGTCCTGACTCCGATTTGGTCCCACCACCACTCGCATTTGGCGAGTGGCGGTCCCCCAAATCGGCGCCACCCGCCGGAGGGGCCGCAGTGGCTGACGGCTCAGGTTCGGTCGCTTCAGGGCTCTCGGCCTCGGGCTCAGGCGCGGGGGCCGCTTCGGCTGCTTCCTCTTCAGCCGGGGCGGGATCCACTTCAGCCGGGGCAGCAATCCCCTCGGCCGGGACGGAAGCCCTTTCGACCGGGCCGGCGTTCCCCTCAGCCGGAGCGGTCCTTTCCGCCGGTCCACGACCGGACGACTCTTCTGGCTCCACGATGGGGGGTTGGTCGTCGGCCGGGGACGTCTCTGCCGCGGGTGACGTCGTAGGGAGGACCATCCCCTGCTTGGTTGCAGGGGATGGTGGGTCCCCTGCGGCGGCAGGACCCGCGGGCCGGGGCGCCGCCGTCCCGCCTGCCTCCAGCCTCTCGATCCGCCGCAGCAGCCCGGCGGTATCGGGATCGAGGTCGGGGCGGGCGGCCTTGAGGAGGGCGATCTCCACTGCGAGGCGGGCGTCGTCGCCCTCTCTCACGGCAGTCAAAGCATCCGCCAGCTCGTCGATCGTGCGGAGCAGGTTGGCGGGCTCGATCGCGCCGGCCTGGGCCTGCATGCGGGCCGTGTCGGTCGCGGTCACCACGAAGGAGGTCGGCACCTCGCCGGTGGTGCGGGCGATCAGGAGGTGGCGCAGGTGGGCGAGGAGGTCGCGGGCGAACTGCGAGGGGTCGCGGCCGGAGCGGGCCATCCTCTCGACCCCGAGCAGGACCCCCTTGGGGTCTTCGGCGATCACCGCGTCGACGGCCTCGAAGAGGAGGTCGGCGTCGGCGGCGCCGAGCATCTCCAGCACGTCGCTCAGCTCGACGTGCGCGCCGCCGAAGGCGACGAGCTGGTCGAGGGTGCCGAGCGCGTCGCGGAAGCTTCCCTGGGCCGAGCGGGCGATCATCGCGGCCGCCCCCTCGTCGACCTCGATCGACTCCGCCGCCGCGACCCGGTTCAGCACCTCGGAGATCTGCTCCAGCGAGGGCCGCTGGAAGTCGAAGCGCTGGCAGCGGTCGGCGATCGTCGCCATCACCTTGTGGGACTCGGTGGTGGCGAGGACGAAGACAGTGTTCGGCGGCGGCTCCTCGAGGGTCTTGAGGAAGGCGTTCCAGGCCTCCTTGGTCAGCATGTGCGCCTCGTCGAGGATGTAGACCTTCCAGTGGCCGCCGGCGGGCGCGTAGGCGACCCGCTCGCGGAGGTCGCGGACGTCGTCGACCGAGCGGTTGGAGGCGGCGTCCATCTCGATCACGTCGACCGAGGTGCCGGCGGCGATCGTCCGGCAGGACTCGCATTCGCCGCAGGGGGCGACGGTCGGCCCGCCGCGCTCGCAGTTGAGCGAGCGGGCGAGGATCTTCGCCATCGAGGTCTTGCCGGTCCCGCGCGAGCCGACGAAGAGGTAGGCGTGGTGGACCTTGCCCTGCTCGACCGCGTTGCGCAGGGTGCGGACGACGTGGGCCTGCCCGACGACCTCGTCGAAGGACCCGGGACGGTGGCGGCGGTAGAGGGAAGTCGACTCGCTCATCGGCTCTCAGGCCAGTGTATCCACGGCCTTCCCAGCCCCCTCCCGAACGTGTCTGACTTCAGGGGTCCTTATTGCCCCCTCAAGTCAGACACCCCCTGCGGGGGCGGCGGCGATACGGTGCCGCGCGTGCCGAAGGGGGCCCGCAACTGGCTGACGCCTGCCGCCTGGGTGGCCGGGATCACGGCGGCGCTGCTGCTCCTCTTCCCGGTCGGATTCCCGAACTACGACACGATCTACGCCCTCGTCTGGGGACGCGAACTGGCCCACGGCGCCAGCCCCGACTACGGCGCCGCGCTGCCGCCGACCCCGCACCCGCTGGCCGACCTGCTCGGGCTGGTGACGACCCCGATCGGCGACGGGGCGATCACGGTGACGATGGTCGTCGCCTACCTCTCGCTCGCCCTCTGCGGCTACCTCGTCTACCGCCTGGGGACGATCTGGTTCGACCGCTGGATCGGCCTCGTCGCCGCCGCCATCGTCCTCACCCGCGCCCCCTTCCTCTCCAACGGCCTGCGTGCCTACGTCGACCTCCCCTACATCGCCCTCTGCCTCGGCGCCCTCGCCATCGAGGCCAAGCGCCCGCGCTCCGGCTGGCCCGTCCTCTCCCTCCTCGCCCTCGCCGGCCTCCTCCGCCCCGAGGCCTGGGGCTTCTCGATCGCCTACCTGATCTACCTCTCGCTGGACCCGGCCAAGCTGCAGGGACCGAACCGCCGGGTCTCCATGGGGACTGACGAGGCACCCGTCGAACCGACGCCCCCGACCATGCTGAACCGAACCGACCACCAGCTCCCTACAGGGACGGAAGAGGCATCGCCCGAGCCGACGCCCCCGACCAAGCTGCGGCGCTCCCGCCACCAGCGCCCCGAGAAGGCGAAGAGGGAACCCCAAGAGCGGGCACCCCAAACCCGAACCAAGCCAAAGCGCTCCTACCGCCGACTGTCGCAGACCGAGGATGCGCCCCATGAGCGGGCGGATACTCAAAAAGCCGGCCTGATCAGGCCGGCTTTTGTCCGAGCATGGGGTGCATCCTCGGTCCCGCCCCCAGCGCTCATAGCACTCGCATTTGCAGCCCCGATCCTGTGGATCGCCTTCGACGCGATCACCACCGGCCACCCCCTCTACTCGCTCACCGGCACCCAGTCGACGGTGGAAACCCTCGACCGCAAAACCGGCCCGGTAGACGTCGTCCTCTACGGCCCCCGCGCGCTCGGCGAAGTGCTGCAGTGGCCGGGGATGGTCGGCGCCCTCGGCGGGGTGGTGCTCGGCTGGCTCTACCTGCGCCGCCGCTCCGCGCTCGGCATCGCCGCAGCCGTCCTCGCGCTCCTCGGCTTCGCCTTCCTCGGCGCTGCCGGCCTCGCGATCCTCGCCCGCTACACGATGCTGGCGGCGGCGATCCTGGCGATCTTCGTCGCCGTCGGCCTGCTCGGCTGGCGCCTGCTCGAGCCGGGCCACCCGGCCCGCCGCCCCTGGCAGCTCTTCGCCGCCGTCGTCCTGCTGATGTTCGTCCTCTGGCTGCCGAACCAGTGGGACCTCGACTCGACCGTCAACACCGACCTCACCGACCAGGGCCGGATCGAGAACGACCTCACGGCCCTGGTCGACGACGGCGCCTTCGACCCGCCCTGCGGCAGGATCGCGGTGCCAAACCACCGCGCCGTCCCCCGGCTCGCCTTTGGCCTCGAAATCGAGCCGACCCGGATCGTCAGTGCCAGCGAGGAAGGCGTCCCCCGGCACGGCTACTTCGTCAAGCCGGCCGGCCCGTTCGTGATCCACAACTTCATCCTCGACCCCCGGGACAAGACGAAGCTCTCGCTGCCGGTCCCGCCCGGGTTCCGCGAAGTCGCCCGCAACCGCTCCTGGATCGTCTACCGCCGCTGCTGAGAACGCTGTTCCTGCCGCAATGCGGAGAGAACCGCGTCCTCAGCCGCCGCGCTCGACCAGCTCGACCGCGGCGTGGGTGCGGGCGGCGAGCGCCGGGTCGGCCAGGTCGATCCCCGGCGGCAGCTCGACGTGGAGGTCGTTCGAGGGGTCGAGGCGAGCCCGCAGCCCCCGCGAGCGGGAGCCGAGGACGTGGCCGCCGCGGCTGCGGTCGGCGCTGATGAAGTGCAGGTGGTAGCCGCCGACCTCGATCCCCTCGGCGTAGGCCGGGAAGCGGAAGCCGACCATCGAGCCCTCGACCTCGCGCAGCTCGAAGACGTGCTGGGCGGCGACGACCTCGCTCAGCGGCCGGTAGGGCGGCTCCTGGCGCGGGACCGAGCGGGCGCGGACGAGCCCGAAGGCGCCGTCGAGCCTGATCGCGCAGGAGGAGGCGGTGGCCGGCACCAGCGCGTCGAGCCGCTCCAGCAGCTCCGCGTGGTCGAGCTCCTCTTCGGGCAGCCGCTCCTCGACGGTCGGCTCGAAGGCGGTGACGACCGCGAACGGCGTCCGCTCCCTCGACCCGACCCGGCTCGTCCTGCCGTCGACGTCGGCGCGGAAGAACTCGCCGTCGATCGCGATCATCTCGCCGTCGAGGTGGTTGAGCGTCCCCAGCCCGAGGTCGCCGTGCGCGGCCAGCTCGGCGAAGCTGAGGTCGCCCTCGAAGGCGCCGTCGAGCAGCGCCGCGATCGTCGAGGCCTGGAAGAGGACGTGCCCCTCGCGCTCCTCGTGCAGATCGGCCTCGCGCATCGACTCCACGTGCAGGGAGCGGATCCAGCGCTCGTCGAGCATCGGCGCAGTCTGTCAGGAGGCGTGGTTGAGCTTTGCCGCCGATAGCGCGTCGAAGCTCAACCACGCAGCGGGAAGAAAAGGTGCGGCCGTGAAACCATCAGGTGAGATGGCGGCGATCGAGCTCAGGAACGTGGTCAAGACCTTCGGGCCGATCACCGCCGTGGCCGGCCTCGACCTCGAGGTCCCGGAGGGCATCTGCCTCGGCCTGCTCGGGCCCAACGGAGCCGGCAAGTCGACGACGATGCGGCTGCTGACCGGGCAGGCGATCGCCGACTCCGGCGAGCTGCGGGTGCTCGGCCACGAGCTGCCCGCCGAAGCGAAGACGGCGCGGGGCAAGATGGGCGTCGTCCCCCAGCTCGACAACCTCGACGTCGACGTCACCGTCGAGGACAACCTGGCGATCTTCGCCCGGCTCTACCGGGTCCCCGACGTCGGCGCCGCGGTTGACAAAGCGCTCGCCATCGCCCGCCTGCGCGAGCGCCGCCGCGACGCCGTCGACCAGCTCTCGGGCGGGATGCGGCGGCGGCTGCTGCTGGCCCGCGGCCTCGTCCACGAGCCGCGCCTGGTCCTGCTCGACGAGCCGACCGTCGGGCTCGACCCGCAGATCCGCACCGAGCTGTGGACGCTGATCGGCGACCTCAAAGCGCGCGGCACCTCGATCCTGATGTCGACCCACTACATCGAGGAGGCCGAGCGGCTCGCCGACGAGGTGGCGGTCATGCACCAGGGGAGGGTGATCAGCCGCGGTCGCCCGGTCGAGCTGATCGACCAGCACGCCGGCCGCCTCACCGCCGAGGTCTACGGCCCGCCCGAACGCCTCGCGAGCGCCCGGGCCGAGGCCGAAGCGCAGGGCCTGGCGGTGCGCCCGGCCGGGCCGGCGATCGCGATCGTCGGCTCCGAGCGGGCCGAGAACGGCGCGATCCCCGAGGACGCGGTCACACGGGCCGCCTCGCTCGAGGACGTCTTCGTCCTGCTCACCGGCGAGGAGGCCGAGTAGCTGTTCCTTATGGCTGCAGGACGACCAAAAGGAACAGGCAAGTGAGCCGCGGGGCCGAAGGGCGCCAGATGCGGCGGCTCGAACCGGCGGCGATCGCCGGGGTGATGAGCCGCGAGGTCGCCAACTTCCGCACCTACTGGAAGGGGACGACCTTCTCCAGCGTGCTGGAACCGATCGTCTACCTGCTCGCCTTCGGCCTCGGCCTCAGCGCCACCCTGGTCGACGAAGTCAACGGCGTCCCCTACGTCCAGTTCGTCGGCACCGGGATGGTGGCGACGGCGGTGATCTTCTCCAGCGCGATGCCGGCGATGTTCGGCACCTTCGTCAAGCACCGCTTCCAGAACACCTACGACGCGATCCTGGCGGCGCCGGTCGACGTCGAGGAGCTGGTCAGCGCCGAGATGCTGTGGATCGCGATCCGCTCCGGCACCTACGGCTGCGTCCCGCTGCTGGTGACGATCGCCTTCGGGCTGGACCCGGCGCCGGGGATGCTGCTGGTGCCGCTCTTCTGCTTCGTCACCGCGCTCGGCTTCGCCGGCTTCGGGGTGACGATGGCGGCGACCGTCGCCAAGATCGACCAGTTCAACTACGTCACGGCGCTGTTCGTGACGCCGCTCTTCCTCGTCGCCGGCACCTTCTTCCCGATCGACGGCCTGCCCCAGGGCTTCCAGGTCCTGGCCCAGCTGAACCCCCTGCACCAGCTGGTCGAACTGGTCCGCGGCGGCGCCTTCGGCTTCGAGTGGAACGACCTCGCCCGCTTCGCCTTCCTCGTCGGCTTCGCCCTGCTCACCTGGCGCGTCGCGGTGACACGGATGCGGGCGCGGCTGATCGACTGAGGACGCGGTTCCTCCCGCATAGGGGGAACAAACGCGTTCTCAGCCGAAGATATGGACCGTGCCCCCGTCCTCCGAAGCGAGGTCACCGGGCGTGTTCGCCGCTTCAGGCTCGAGCCGGGCTCTCCTGCGGCACCCGCGGCATCCGCTTAAGGCTGCTTCCTTCCGGACCTGACCTGATTCGCGTGCCCACGTCGCGCAGGACCCGGCCGTCAACGCCGCCGCGACGACACTGACCCCGACGGCCAGCCCCTCGGAACGGTAGTCGGCCCCGCTAAGCGGATTTCGGGTTACAGGGCACCGCTGATTCCCCGCCTAGCACGGTCCGCTGGTGATCGTAGCGGGCCGGTCCTAGGATGGGGCGCGTGCTCGCCCTCGACCTCGCCGCGATCCGCGTCGACACCGAGTCCTTCTCGGTCGTCGTGGTCGTCTCCGCCCTGGCCGCGATCCTCGCGGCGGTCCTGCCGCGCCGCCTGGCGCCGCCCGTCGTCGTCCTCGAGCTGGGGCTGGGGATCCTGGTCGGGCCGCACGTCTTCGACATCGCCCGGATCGACGACTTCATCGAATTCTTCTCCAACCTCGGGCTGGGGATGCTCTTCTTCTTCGCCGGCTACGAGATCGACTTCCAGCGGATCCGCGGCCGGCCGATGCGGCTCGGCGCCTGGGGCTGGGCCTTCTCGATCGTCCTCGCCCACGTGATCGGGGTGGCGCTGGAAGCGACCGGGCTCGTCCTCTCGGCGCTCTACGTCGGCTCGGCGATGGCGACGACGGCGATCGGGACGCTGATCCCGATCCTCCGCGACAACGGCGAGCTGGGGACCCGCTTCGGGACCTACCTGCTGGGCGCCGGGGCGGCGGGCGAGTTCGGGCCGATCCTCCTCGTCACGATCTTCCTCTCCACCGACCACCCGCTGCACGAGGCGGCGATCCTGCTCGCCTTCGTCGTCCTGGCGATCGCCGTGGCCCTGGTCTCGGTGCGGCTGGCCTGGAAGGGGTGGCCCGCCCTGGAGCGCACCTTCGAGGCCAGCAGCCAGCTCGCGGTGCGGGTGACGGTGCTGCTGATCTTCGGCCTCGTCCTGCTCGCCGGCAAGCTCGGCCTCGACATCCTCCTCGGCGGCTTCGTCGCCGGGCTGATCGTCCGCCTGGCGCTGAAAGGGCACGAGCTGGCGGTCTTCGAGTCGAAGCTGACGGCGGTCGGCTTCGGCTTCTTCGTCCCCTTCTTCTTCGTCACCAGCGGCATCGCCTTCGACCTCGCAGCCCTCGGCTCGGCGACCGCGCTCTTCAAGCTCGGCCTCTTCTTCGTCCTCTTCATGCTCGTGCGCGGCCTCCCGGCGCTGCTCCTCTACCGCGACACCCTCAGCCTCCGCGACCGCACCGCCCTCGCCTTCTACAGCGCCACCGAGCTCCCCCTCGTGGTCGCGATCACCACGATCGCCGTCGAGCTCGGCCACATGAAGTCCTCCACCGCCGCCGGCCTGGTCGGCGCCGCGATGCTCTCGACCCTCGTCTACCCCTTCGTCGCCATCGCCCTGCGCAAGGACGCCCTCGAGGAGGAGTCCAAGCACCCCGACAGCGGCGACCCCTTCGCCGACCCCGACGGCCCCCTCCCCGAGCCCGGCCTCGTCGGCTAGCTCCGACCAAAAGCGCCCCGTATCATCAGCCCCCGAGGGCGCGTAGCTCAGTGGGAGAGCGCTCGCTTCACACGCGAGAGGTCGCTGGTTCGAAACCAGCCGTGCCCATTTGTTTCCTGAGGGAGCGCCACGAAGATCGGGCGATGGTTCGAAACCGGTCGCGGATTTCGCTCCTTGAGCCGGACAGGGGTGGCTAGGTCGGCGGGAAACCCATCTGTCGCGTCCGGGTACCATGGACACATGGCAACTGCGGTGAAGAGCCTGCATGTAGGCGAGTTGGTGGATGTCGATGGTCGCCGCTACGAGGTGGTGCCGGACGCAGAAGGCGATCTGACGCTTGAGCCGACGATCACGCCGATGGCGGAGTTGGACCGGAGGCGCGGCGCAAAGCCAGCCTCGCAGGAGGATTTCGACCGGCTGTTCGGGCACCTGCCAACCGACGGCGACGGCTAACCGGCCGCACTGGCGTGGGCGCTCGCGACCCCGCGAGGGTCAACGAGCTGATCTGGAAAAGTGCAGGGCGTGGCGGGGCGACGAAATCCAATTGATGTCCGCGTCGAGATAGACGACGAGGTCTGGACCGAGGAAGTTGGCCGTCTCCGGGAGCGCTCGCCCGCGCGCGCCCAGGCCGAGAAGGCCCGCCGCGAGATTGAGACCCACCCGACGACCTTGCCGTGGCAGCCGTGCGAAGAGGACGGCCCGCGTGGTACGAAGCTGGCGGATTGCGTGAAGCTCTACGTCCCGATAGGCCAAGAGGGGGCCTCAGCGGCGCCCTACGGTTTCGTGTTTGCTCTCAGGAAGGTGGAGGGGGCGCTGGTGTTGCGGATGCTCGCCTTCGGCGAGCGCCACCCGACCAATCCGCGGACGCACCCGGTCTACTCGCGCGCTCATCGTCGTCTGCACGGTCGCTATCCGTAGCCTTCTTTTCGCGCCCTCGACCCGCCTCAGGGTCTCAATCGAAACGGCACTACGAGAGGTCGCTGGTGCGAAACCAGCCGCGCCCACTCTCTGTACTTCAATATAGCTCGATTTTGAGCTATATTGAAGTATGCCTCAGATGAGAACGGTCTCCAAGCTCGCTGAACTGGCGGAGGATCAGTGGGGGCTGCTGACGCGGCGCCAGGCAGAGGCCGCGGGGGTCTCGCCTGCGACGCTGCAGCGACTTAGCGCCGAGGGAGGTCCTCTCGAGCGGATGACCCACGGCGTCTATCACCTCGCCGGCGCACCGCTGCCCGACCATGCAGCACTGCGCGCGGCCTGGCTTGCACTCGCACCAGAGACGGTCGGCTGGGAGCGCCGTCCCGAGCAGGGCGTCGTCTCACATCGCTCCGCCGCGGCGATGTACGGGCTCGGCGAACTGCCGGCCGACCGCCACGAATTCACCCTGCCTGTGCGGCGTCAGACGAGGCGACCCGATGTGCGCCTGCACCGGCGGTCGCTGGTGGAGGCAGATTGGATCCCGCTTCGCGGACTGCCGGTGACCCGGCCCTCCAGGATCGCGGCAGACCTGCTCGCCGAACGCGAGGATCCTGGGGCGGTCGCCCAGGTCGTCGCCGATGCGATCCGCGGCGCCTTCGATTACCCCGGCACCTTCGCCGAGACCCTCTGCCCCCTTGCGGCCCGGCTCGGCTTCCGCACCATGGACGGCCTGGCGACCCTCCGGTGGCTGCTCGAGCTGGCGGGCGAGCCGGAAGCCGAGCGATGGATCGAGGGAAATGAACCCCTCTGACCGATCGAACTCGCCGCCCGTCCCCCGAGGGTTGGCGATCGCCCGCTCTTTTGCGCCGCGAAGTCTCTTCGGCTCGCCGACGATGAGGCCGACGGCCTGGGTGAGGCAATACTCGACTTCGGTGCCCGGCGCCAAGCAGGACCGCATCGAGACCGGCCACGGCTTCGCCCGCTTGGCAATCGACGGCGAGACAATCTGGGTCACGAACGCATCGAGCAAGACGGTGACGCGGATCGACGGCCGCACCCGTCAGGCCGCCGCCTGCGCGGACCTGCGGCGAAGGCCGGCCGCAATCGCAATCGGTGCCGAGGCGATCTGGGTGGCATGCACGAACGGTTGGCTCTGGCGGTTCCCGCCGGATGGCGAAGGCGAGGGGGTCGCCCGGCTCGGGGGCCGGGTACGGGACCTCGCCAGTGACCCGGAATCAATCTGGGCCCTGCACGCAAACGGCCGGTTGGTCGGCGTAGACCAGACGACCGGAGTAGAGAGGACCGAAGCCAAGGTCCGTGGGGGTGGTCGCCAGCTCCTCTATTCAGGCGACGCGCTGGTCGCTCTGTCGGCGGGCGGCGCCCGGGTCTGCCGGATGGCGCCGGACAGCAGTGAGATCGAGGCAGAGGCGAGACTGCCGGCGCGCGGAATCCGGGCGGCCCTCCTGGACGGCACCCTGTGGGTGGTCTGCGGTCGCCGCCGAACCGCCCGGTGGGGCGTCTTGGTTCCGGTCGACTTGACGACGATGGCGGTCGGGTCGCCACGCGAACTGCCGAATGCGCCGCGCGCAATCGCGAGCGGCGCTGCGCATCTCTGGGTCGCCTGCGGTCGCCGCGGCGATCGGAGGAGCAGCATCGTACGGATCGAACCGATCTCCGGCGAAATCACGCCCTGGGCGGAGACTGACTGGGCGATCTACGACCTCGCCGTCGCCGGGGATCATCTGGTCGCAGCGACCGGCCTGGCGCTGGCAGGACCGGCGGCGGGGATGGCCGACGCTGGTTTCGCCGGTGGAGAAGGACATCACGCCGGACACGGCGGCGGCGGAGGGCACGGCGGCGGGGGTCATTAGCGAGACCCGGAGAAGCGCCGCTTCGGGCTGCGCCGGTTCACTCCCGGCAACGCTTGGTCCGCGAGAGGTCGGTGTTGCACCTGCGATGCCCGATAGCGTCGACGGAGGGACAGCGGGATAGATGGCCCCATGCGGGATCCTCGAAGCCTGGCAGCTCGGGAGCTCGGCTCCGCGGCTTCGTAGTTTCCCGCCCGGCCCCGCTCGCCCACCCGAAGCTAAGAGATCGCGGCCGCTCGCAGGCCTCGCTCGCGACCCTAAGGCTGCTGCAGGACCGAGAGGATGTTGCCTGACGGATCGGTGAACCAGGCGATCTGGGGGCCGGGGCCGCGGACGATGCCCTTCTCGTCGTGGTCGAAGCCGTCGTAGCGCTCCAGCTCGACGCCGCGGGAGGCGAGCGCCTCGACGGCGGCGTCGATGTCGTCGACTTCGAAGTTGAGCATCGTGTAGCTGGCGGGGGTCATGTCGGCGCTGAGGTACATGAGGACGTCGTGGCCGGCGGCCGGCCGCAGCCTCGCCAGCCCGTGCGCGGCGTCGAGGACCTCGACGGTCAGCCCCAGCGTCCCCTCGTAGAACTCGCGGGCGCTGTCCATGTCGTTGACGGCGAAGCCGCTGGTCGCCTTGCTTGCGTCGAGCATCTCTCTCCTTCCTCCTCCGCAGAGCCTACTCGTCGGGGGAGGGGCGGCCGCGGCCGCGCTTGCGCTCGCCCACCCGTCGCTTCTGCTCCAGCCGCCGCTGCTTCGAGGCGCGGGTCGGGCGCGTCGGGCGGCGCCGGCGCGGTACCCGCAGGCCGGCGGCGATCTTCTCGGCCAGGCGCTGCAGCGCCAGCTCGCGGTTGCGCGCCTGCCCGCGCGCGTCCTGGGAGACGGCGGTGACGACCGGGCCGAGCCGCTCCAGGAGGCGCGCCCGCTGCCGCTCGTCGAGGGTCGCCGAGGCGGCGACGTCGAAGACCGCTTCGACCCGCGAGGCGGTGACGTTGGCGTGCTGGCCGCCGGGGCCGGAGGAGCGGCTGGCCCGCAGCTCGACCTCCGCCAGGGGCAGCGAGAGCCGCGCGTCGATCCGCAGCCGGTCGGCCACTCAGCCCGCCAGCTCGGGGAGGTGCCGCTCGAGGTGCCGGGCGATCGTCTGCCGCACCCAGCGCTGGGTCTCGGCATCGGCCATCCGGTAGCGGCCGAGCAGCATCTTCTGGTCCTCCAGCGGCAGCCCGGCGATCTCCCAGCGCACCGCCAGGCGCTCGAACAGCAGCTCCGAGCGACGGTGCCAGGCGTCGTCCTGCGAGGCCGCCTCGCTCACGAGCCCCTCCCCCAGCTTGGCGACCGTCCCGGCGCTGAGGCTCTGCCGCAGGGTGAGGACGTTCCCCTCCGGGTCGGTGTAGTCGACGGTCGGCGCCTTCTCGCGCGGCCGCCGCTGCTTCTTCCGCTTCGCCACGCCGGCCGCCCCTACGCGAGCGCGTCGATCTTCGCGGCGAGCTCGAAGTCGGCGGCGGTGAGGCCGCCCGCGGAGTGAGTGGAGATCCTCACCGTCACCGTCGCCCAGGAGATCGTCAGGTCGGGATGGTGGCCCATCGCCTCCGCCGGCTCGACCAGGCGGCCGGCGAACTCCACCGAGCCGACGAAGTCGCCGCGGTCGAAGCTCTTGGCGATCGCCTCGCCGGAGCGCTCCCAGCCGGAGAGCCCGGCGAGCCGCTCCTCGATCTCCACGTCATTGAGCAGGGTCACGCACGTAATGCTGGCAGGCGGGCGAAGCCGGCGCGATTCCGCGACAGAAGCAGCAAAGGTTTTACCCGGCTAGGACAAAAGATTGCGTTTTTCCCGATAGGGTGCAAGCATGGAGTTGATGGAGTGGACCGACGGGAAACTCGAAGAGCGGCTCGACCGCATCGACAAGGACTTCGCCCGGGTCGATGAACGGCTGGTCGAGGTCAACGAGCGCATCTCCGAAACGGCCAAGGAGACCAATCGCCGTTTCGACCTCGTCGACCGCCGGTTCGACCAGATGGACCACAGCCTCGCCGAAACGGCAAAAGAGGCCGAGACGAACCGCCGGTTCGACCAGATGGACCACAGCCTCGCCGCAACGGCAAAAGAGGCCGAGACGAACCGCCGATTCGATGAAGTGCACCGGCGGATCACCGAGTTGAAAGAGGAAACGAGCAAGCGCTTCGACCGAGTCGAAGCCGAGATCGCCGAACTCCGGGCGAAGCTGGACCGGATCACGATCGGTCTGGTGCTGGGCTTTCCGGCTGTGATCGCGACGATCCTCGTCAAAGGCGGCTGAGTCAGCCCCCGATCGGCACCCTCGGGTTCGCGCCCCAGAAGATCAGGGTCCCGAGCATGCCGAGGATGTGGACGGCGACGATGTTGAAGACCATCGACTTCGCCGTCGCCGTGCCGACCCCCACCGGTCCCCCGGAGGCGGTGTAGCCGTAGTAGCAGCCGACCAGCACGATCACCGTCGCCATCGCCATCCCCTTGATCACGCTGAAGAGCAGGTCGGTGGGGCTCTGGAACATCCAGAAGATCAGTTCGTAGCCGCCCGAGGAGACGTCGGCCACCTGCTTGACCACGGTCAGGTAGCTGCCCGCGTACATCACCGCGATCCCGACCAGGTAGATGAACGGCAGGGCGATCCAGGCGCCGAGCAGGCGGCTGGCGCAGAGGAAGGTGACCGGCGGCACCCCCATCACTTCGAGCGCGTCGATCTCGTCGGAGATCCGCATCGCCCCGAGCTCGGCGACGATCCCGGTCCCGACCTTGGCCGAGAGGATGTAGCCGAAGGCGTAGGGCATCGCCTCGCGCAGGTCGCAGAACGCCGAGAAGAGGCCGGCGTAGGCGGGCGCTCCCTGGGCGCGGAAGAAGTAGGCGCCCTGCAGCCCGCACTGGAGGCCGAGGATGAAGACGAAGGCCCAGATGATCAGGGCCGAGCCGAGGATCAGAATCCCCGCCTGGCGCAGGCCCTCGCCGAAGAAGCGGAAGGCCCGGCCGGAGTAGACGAGGCCGGCGACGCGGGCGCCGAAGCGGCCGATCTCGCCGAAGGAGTCGAGCCAGCCGCGCGGGACGTCGAGCCAGGCGTTCATCGCTCCCTCACCGAATCGTCTGCAGCTCCGGGTTGGTGGCGAGCAGGACCGCGGTGAACACGTAGTTGAAGAAGAAGACCCCGACCAGGGCGATCACCACCGCCTGGTTGACGGCGCGGCCGACCCCGGCGGCGCCGCCGGAGGCGCTCATCCCCTTGTAAGAGCAGACGACGGCGATGATCGCGCCGAACATCGTGCACATCAGGACCGAGCCCCAGAGGTCGGTCACCAAGGCGTTGGAGAAGAGGGTGGCGAAGAAGCCGCCGAGCTTTTCGTGGTAGAGCAGCTCCGCCGTCATCCCGGCGGTGAGGCCGAAGACGATCGCGAAGATGTCGAGCAGCGCCGTCACCATCATCAGCGCCAGGAAGCGCGGCACGACCAGGTTCTTGACCGGGTCGACGCCGAGCACCTGCAGGGCGTCGAGCTCCTCGCGGATCTTCCGCGCCCCGAGGTCGGCGGTGATCGCGGTGCCGGCGATGCCGCTGACCACGACCGCGGTGACGACCGGGCCGATCCAGCGGATCGCGGCGAGGACGAAGAAGCCGCCGAGCCGGTCGAGGGCACCGAAGATCTGCAGCGGCCCGGCCGCCTGCAGGCCCGGCGCTCCCAGGCAGAGCGCGAAGGTCGAGACCAGGAGCGGGAACCAGCTGAGCCGCAGCGCGAAGTAGAACTGGTCGACCAGCTCCTCGCCGTAGGGATAGGGCGGCCGCACCGCGGAGACGATCGTCCGCGTGGTCAGGATCATCATCGTCCCCACCTCGGTGAAGACGCTGCCGAAGATCCCGTACCCCCGCCTGAACACTCCCGACTGTGCCATCGGGACACACAGTATCGCTTCAGGCAGGTCTAGGGCAATAGAACGATCTTCAGAGCCTCGCGGTTGTCGTAGATCTTGTAGGCCTCGGCGGCTTCGTCGAGCGGCATGTGGTGGGTGACCAGCGGGCTCGGGTCGAGCCTCCCCGCCTCCATCAGCGCCAGGACCCGGTCGACGTGGGCGATCACGTTGGCCAGCCCGAGCCGCAGCTGCAGACCCTTCAGCCAGGCGAGCCCGAGCGGCACCTCGCCCTTGCCCGCGTAGGCGCCGATCCCCGAGACGGTGCCGGCGTCGCGACAGAGGCTGACGGCGAGCGCCAGCGGTCCCGGGTCGCCGACCGCGTCGACGACGACGTCGACCCCGAGACCCCCGGTCGCCGCCCGCACCGCCCGCTTCGGCTCGTCCTCGCCGAGGTGCAGCGGCGTCGCGCCGAAGCGCTCGGCCATCGCCAGCCGCTCGGCGACGGTGTCGACCGCGAAGACCTCGACGGCGCCGCCGGCCAGCGCCGCCTGCACCGCGCAGAGCCCGACCGGCCCCAGGCCCAGGACCGCGACCGTGTCGCCGGCCTTCATCTCGGCGTGGGCGACGGCGTGGTAGCCGGTCCCCATCACGTCGCCGGCGAAGAGGGCGACCTCGGCCGGCATCCCCTCCGGCACCCGCCGCAGCCCGACGTTCGCCCGCGGCACCAGCAGCAGCTCCGCCTGGGCGCCCTGCAGGTCGCCGAGGTTCTTGCCGTGGCCGAAGGTGCGGCCGCTGCGGCAGCGGTGGTAGTCGCCGCGCAGGCAGGGGGCGCAGGTAGCGCAGGCGGTGTGGAAGGTGCCGAGGACACGGTCGCCGACGGCGACCCGCTCGACCCCCTCCCCGGCGGCAACGACGGTGCCGACGAACTCGTGGCCGATCGTGAAGCCCGGCTCGACCGGGACCCGCCCGTGGTAGATGTGGAGGTCCGAGCCGCAGATGCCGCTCGCCTCGACCCGCACCAGGGCGTCGTCGGCCGCCGCGACCTCGGGGTCGGGCTTCTCCTCAACCCGCACCTCGCCGGGCGCTTGAAAGGTGACCGCGCGCATCAGGCGGGCAACGCTACCGCAGCGCGGTGGCGCATTTCCCAACCCCTGGTTCGGAAAGGCGACTGGAGCTCAGCTGCTGACGCCGGCGACCTGGAAGCGGCTCTTTTCGCCACCCGGGCTGGCGGTCTCTTCGATCCGCGCCTCCAGCGCCAGCTCCTTCTCGAAGTCGGCCGCCTCGCCGTGCTGGAAGGAGACGTCTTTGCCCTCGAGCAGCTCGATGAAGATCTCGACGAAGCGGGCGTCGAGCTGCTTGCCGGCGACGCGGCGCAGCTCGACGATCGCGTCGTAGCTCGACATCGGGGTCCGGTAGGAGTCGCGGGCGGTCATCACGTCGTAGGTGTCGGCGACCGAGATGATCCGCGCCAGCTCGGGGATTTCGTCGCCGGCCAGCCCGCGCGGGTAGCCCTTGCCGTCGATCCGCTCGTGGTGGGCGAGGATGATCTCCGCCACCGGGCCGTAGCCGTCGAGCGAGGAGACGACGCGCGCGCCCTGCTGCGGGTGGCGCTTGATCAGCATCCAGTCCTCGTCGGTGAGCGGCACGTTGGCCTTGAGGATGCGGTCGGGGAGGATGAACTTGCCGATGTCGTGCAGCAGCGCGGCGATGTGGACGAGCTCCTCCTCGCGCCGCGAGTAGCCGGCCCGCTGGGCGATCGCCCGCGAGTAGCGGGCGACGGCGGCGCTGTGGCGGGCGGTCATCTGGTCGCGCAGGTCGAGGGTGCGCAGCATCGCGCTCAACATCCCGACCTGGAAGCTGGCGAGCTGCTTCGAGCGCAGCTCCAGCTCCTCGGCCCGCTGCTGGCTCAGCAGCAGCTGCCCGAGCAGGTACTGGAAGGTGACGAGGACGACGCCGAAGAGGGCGATCGCCGAGATCCCGATCTGGTGGTAGATGTAGGCGACGGCGACGGCGAGCATCGCGCTGGCGAACTCGGACGGCAGCACCGGCGGCAGCACCCGCAGCTTGGTCGAGAAGGAGGAGCGCTCGACGTAGCAGCCGTAGCTGGCGATCATCGCGAAGTTGATCGCCAGGGCGAGCTGGAAGAGGGCGAAGACGCAGAGGTAGAACCAGGGGTCGGCGGCGGTCAGGCCCAGCGCCTTGACGCCTTCGTTGAAGGCGATGCCCCCGGCCAGCGGGAAGAGGGCGTAGGTGAGCACGTTGTCCAGCAGGTAGTGCCAGTCGTCGCGCCAGCGCAGCCAGCCGGTGAGGATCGTGGCGACGCCGATCAGCGCCGCCGGGGTGCCGCCGAGGAAGACCATCGCGACCACCAGGGCCAGGAAGCTGCCGGAGATCTTCACCTTCGATTCGGTGGTGACCGCGGTGAGGTCGCTGAAGATCGAGAAGGCGAGCAGGACGGCGAACAGCGGCAGGTTCCAGTCGCAGGCGGGCGAGCGCCAGACGCCGACGGCAGCGGTCAGCGCCAGGCCGGTCAGCATCAGGGCTATCGCAAGTCGCGTCGGACGGTCAGTTGCCATGTTCAATCGAAGTCGGCCGGGGAACCCTGCAGGAACCTCGGCACCTTCTTCACGGACGCGATCCGATTCCCTGCGCAAGGAGAGACTCAGACAGCTTGTCCGCTATTTGGGAACTTCAAAACTAGACCGGTAAGAGATCATCGGCAAGACCTTTAGCCGCATGGCCAAAAACGCCCAAAAACCAAAAAAGAAGGGCGCCCCGACCGTGGGACGCCCTTCAGAAGCTTGGTGCAGACCTAACTGGTGGCGGTCTGCGCTGGAAAACCTAGTGACGGAAACCCATGTCTCTTGCCCCTTCCGTAGTCGTTGAAGCCCGCAACGTTGTGCGTTGCATCGTGGAATTGAACAACTTGTGGGCATTTTGTAGCACAGGTTGGCGGAAAGTTGTGCATCTGCAGGAAAAGTTGTGCAGAAATGCAGTAAGACGCATGTCCAGCCATGCCTGAGCCGAGCCTCACCGCCCCCCTCCGCCGGCCGCTGTTCCGCCGCCTCGCCGCCTCCTACGCGGTCAACGAGCTGGGCGACTGGATGGGGATCATCGCCCTCTCGGTGCTGGTCTTCGACCGCACCGACAGCGCCCTGGCGACGGCGGCCCTGTTCCTCGGCACCCGCTTCGTCCCCGCCCTCTTCGCGCCGATCCTGGTCGCTCACGCCGAGCGGCCGCCGCCGCGGTTCGCGCTGCCGCTGATCTACTGCGGCGAGGCGGCGGCCTTCGGGGCGCTGGCGCTGCTGGCGGGGAGCTTCGCCCTGGGGCCGGTGATCGTCCTCGCCGCCGTGGACGGCGCCCTGGCGCTGGCCGGGCGGGCGCTGACCCGGGCCGTCGTCGCCACCGCGCTGGAACCGACGGGCGAGCTGCGCTCCGGCAACGCCCTGCTCAACATCGCCTTCACCGGCGGGGCCGCCGTCGGCCCGGCGCTGGCCGGGCTCGTCGTCGCCGGCTTCGGGGTCCAGTCCGCCCTGCTGTTGGACGCCGTGTCTTTTTACGCGGTCGCCTGGATCCTCTTCGGCGCCGGCGAGATGCCCCAGGCGGCGCCCGAACCGGGGCGGATGCGCGACCGCGTCCGCGCCGGGATCGCCTACATCCGCGAGCGCACCGTTCTGCGGCGGATCCTCACCGCCCAGGGCGCCGCCTTCGTCTTCTTCGCCGCGGTTCTCCCGGTCGAGGTCGTCTACGCCAAGCAAACGCTCGGGGCCGGCGACACGGGATACGGCCTGATGCTGGCGAGCTGGGGCGTCGGGATGGTCCTCGGCAGCCTCGTCTTCGCCCGCATCCGCGAGGCCTCGCTCCCCTACCAGCTCCTTTTCAGCACCCTGGCGGTCGCCGCCGGCTACCTCGGCCTCGCCTTCGCGCCGACCCTGGCGGTGGCCTGCGCGGCCTCGGTCCTCGGCGGCACCGGCAACGGCGTCCAGTGGGTGGCCGCGATCAGCGCCGTGCAGGAGCTCACCGTCGAAGCGATGCAGGCGCGGGTGATGAGCGTGCTCGAGTCGATCGGGGCGGCGATGCCCGGCGTCGGCTTCGCCCTCGGCGGGGCGATCGCCGCCCTCGCCTCGCCGCGGGCGGCGTTTTTCCTCGCCGGGTGCGGGGTAATCGCCATAGTTGCGGTGATGGCGCCGCTGCTTGGGGCAGCATGGTCAGAGCACGACGTACTTCCGGCCTCGGCGCTTGACGAGGGCGATGACGTTGTGGTGGAGTTGCTGCCCGGGGGAAAACCGGGCATGCCGTCTACCGAGGAGGGACCTTGAAGAAGCTCTGGGGATTGATCGCGGTTCTCGCAGTTGCAGCGGTCGCAGCGGTTGGACTGGTTTCGTGCGGCGGCGGGAGCAGTTCCAGCGGCGGCGGTGGCAAGCAGGGGGGAACCCTCAACGTCACTTACAAATCGTTCCCGGACTACATGGATCCCCAGCTCTCCTATACGGCGGAAGGCTGGACGGCGATGGGCGAGGTCTACATCCCGCTGCTGACCTACAAGCACGCCGAAGGGGCCGAAGGCGCCGAAATCGTGCCCGGCCTGGCGAAAGAACTGCCGAAGATCAGCGACGGCGGCAAGACCTACACGCTCTTCCTCCGCCCCGGCCTCAAGTACTCCAACGGCAAGCCGGTCAAGGCCTCGGACTTCAAGTACGCGGTCGAACGCGCCTTCAAGGTCAACTCCGGCGGCTCGGTCTTCTACACGGTCATCAAGGGCGCCGAAAAGTTCGCCGAAACGAAGAGCGGCGGCATCCCCGGGATCGAGACGAACGACAAGACCGGGGAAATCAAGATCGAGCTGGAACGGCCGAGCGGCACCTTCACCAACGAGCTGGCGCTGATGTTCGTCGCGCCGGTCCCGCCGGGGACGCCCGAGGAAGACCTCTCGGCCAACCCGCCCCCGGGCACCGGGCCCTACACGATCGTCAACGTGCACGGCAAGAACGGCTGGGAATACAAGCGCAACCCCTACTGGGCCAAGGCCAACTCGAAGGCGATGCCCGAATACCCGACCGGCACGATCGACGCCGCCAAGGTCACCGTCGTCCGCAACGACGAAGCCCAGGTCAACGACATCGAACAGGGCAAGTACGACTGGATGCAGAACCCGGTGCCGGCCTCGCGCTACGCCCAGGTGAAAGCAAAATACGAAGGCACCCAGTTCCGGGTCGACCCGACGATCAGCGTCTACTACTTCTGGATGAACACGACGAAGGCGCCGTTCGACGACGTCAAGGTCCGGCAGGCGGTCAACTACGCGGTCGACCCGGCGGCGCTGGAACGGATCTACTCGGGCCAGCTCAAGGCCTCGCACGAGATCCTGCCGGAAGGGATGCCGGGGCACGAAGGCTTCGACCTCTACCCGCACAACATGGCGAAGGCGAAGGAAATGCTGGCCGCGGCCAACCCGTCGGACAAGAGCATCACGGTCTGGACCGACAACGAATCGCCGAACAAAGAAGCGGGCGAATACTACGAAGGCGTGCTCAACGAAATGGGCTTCAACGCGAAGTTGAAGGTGATCAACGCCGACAACTACTTCACGGTGATCGGCAACCGCTCGACGCCCGACCTCGACACCGGCTGGTCGGACTGGTTTGCCGACTACCCGCATCCGAACGACTTCCTGCAGCCGCTGATGGCGGGAGAAAGCATCCTCGACACCAACAACGGCAACTTCGCCCAGATCGACGAAGCGGCCCTGAACAAGGAAATCAAGGAACTCGGCGAAGAACAGCTCGGGCCCGAACAGGAAAAGCGGTACGGGGAACTGGACAAGAAATACATGGAACTGGCGCCGTGGGCGCCCTACGGGCAGCGCACGCTGGACACCTTCGTCGCCGGCAACGTCAACCTCGAAAACGTGATCTCCAGCCCGACGTTCTTCCAGTACCTGACCAGCTTTGAATTCAACGAATAGCCCTGAAGGCGCGGCGGGTGAGCCCGGCCCCTGGCGGCTGGCGCTCACCCGCTTCGGGCGCAACCGCGTCGCGGTCGCCTTCCTGGTTCTCTTCTGCCTGATCGTCGCCTTCGTCCTGGCGGCGCCGCTGTGGGCGCACGGCGTCGCCCACACCGGCCCCAACCAGACCCACACGGTCGAAAAGCTCCACGTCGACGGCGAGGTGCGCGAAGTCGTGACGCCGGAAGGCACGCCGATCGGGCCGCAGTGGTTCGAAGCCGGCGGCAGGTTCTTCCTCGGCGCCGACAGCCGGCTCGGCCGCGACGAGATGGTGCGGCTGATGTACGGGGGGCGGATCTCGCTCTTCATCGGCGTCGTCGCCGGCCTCATCACCACCACCCTGGCGGTGATCCTCGGCCTGCTCGCCGGCTACTACCGCGGTTGGGTCGACACGGTGATCGCGCGGACGCTCGACGTGCTCTGGTCGCTGCCGGTGCTGCTGTTCGGCATCGCCCTCGGGATCTCGCTGGCGATCGGCGGGCTGAAGATCGGCTTCGTCGAACTGTCGGGAGGCTCGGTCTGGGTGCCGATCTTCGTGATCAGCGTCTTCACGATCCCCTACGTGGCGCGGCCGATCCGCGGCGAGGTCCTTGCCCTCTCCGAGAAGGAGTTCGTCGAGGCGGCGGTCGCCCAGGGCGCCGGGCCGCTGCGGCTGATGTTCGCCGAGATCCTCCCCAACCTCGCCTCGACGATCATCGTCTTCTTCACCCTCAACATCGCCAACACGATGCTGTTCGAGGCGGCGCTCTCCTTCCTCGGCGCCGGCGTGCAGCCGCCGAACTCCTCCTGGGGGACGATGATCGCGATCGGCCGCGAACTGCTGCAGACGCAGCCGCTGCTGGCGATCGTCCCCGGGGTGATGATCATGCTGACGGTGCTCTCGCTGAACATCGTCGGCGACGGCCTGCGCGACGCGCTCGACCCGCGCTCGAAGGTGCGCCTCGAGGCCCGCACGGGGATGACCGAGCCCGAGGGGGCCGCGGTCTAGTGCTCCGCTTCGTCATCAGGCGCCTGTTCGGGATGGCGGTCGTCCTCTTCGTCGCCTCGATCCTCGTCTTCCTGGTCTTCAACGTGATCCCCAACTCGCCGCCGGCCCAGCGCCTGGCCGGCAAGAACGCGACCCCGGTGCTGGTCAAGAGCATCGAAGAAGAATGGGGGTTCGACGAACCGCTGCCGGTCCAGTACGCGACGATGATGAAGAACGTCTTCACCGGCGAACTGACCTCATACTCGCCGCGGATCTCGGTCGACGAACAGATCGCCGAAGGCATCCCCGCGACCCTCTCGCTGAGCGTCGGCGCCGCGGTCATCTGGCTCGGCTTCGGCCTCCTGCTCGGCTACCTGGCGGCGACCCGGGCCGGCGGCTGGCTCGACCGGGCGCTGACGGGGGTGGCGATCGCCGGCATCTCGATCCCGGTCTTCCTGCTGGCGCCGGTCCTCATCTACCTCCTCACCTACAAGCTCGAAATCTTCCCCAACGGCGGCTACGTGAAGCTGACCAGCGACCCCTGGGAATGGCTCACCCACCTGATCCTGCCCTGGTTCACGCTGGCGGTGCTCTCGATCGGCTTCTACAGCCGCGTCCTGCGCTCGAACATGCTCGACGCGATGAACGAGGACTACGTGCGCACGGCGCGGGCGAAGGGCCTCAGCGAGCGGCGGGTGATGACCCGCCACGTCCTGCGCAACTCGCTGATCCCGATCGTCACCCTCTTCGGCCTCGACTTCGGCGCCACCATCGCCGGCAGCGCGATCATCACCGAAGTCCTCTTCAACATCAACGGGGTCGGCAACTACGCCGCCCAGGCGATCACCAACGTCGAACTGCCGCCGATCATGGGGGTCACCCTCTACGGCGCCTTCTTCGTCGTCTTCGTCAACGCCGTGGTCGACGTCGCCTACGCCTACCTCGACCCGCGGGTGCGGCTGGGGGCCTCGGCCCGATGAGCCCGGCGCCGCTGCTCTCGGTCCGCGACCTGCGCGTCGGCTTCGCCACCGAAGGCGGCCTGCTGCAGGCGGTCGACGGGGTCAGCTTCGACCTCCGGCCGGGCGAAGTGGTGGCGATCGTCGGCGAGTCGGGCTCGGGCAAGAGCGTCACCGCGCAGACTCTGATCGGGCTGACCCGCTCGAAGAACTCGCGGATCGAGGGCTCGGTCAGGCTCGACGAGGAGGAGCTGCTCGACGCCGACGACGCGACGATGCGGCGCCTGCGCGGCGAGCGGATCGCGATGGTCTTCCAGGACCCGATGACCTCCTTCAACCCCGTCTACCGACTCGGCGACCAGATCGTCGAGGCGATCCGCGCCCACAGGGGCGACGTCGACAGGGCGCAGGCGCGGCGGCGGGCGGTCGAGCTCTTCGAGGCGGTCGGGATCCCCGACGCCGAGCGGCGGATCGGCGACTACCCGCACGAATTCTCCGGCGGCATGCGGCAGCGGGCGATGATCGCGATGGCGCTGGCGCTCGAGCCCGAGGTGCTGATCGCCGACGAGCCGACCACCGCGCTCGACGTCACGATCCAAGCCCAGATCCTGCGCCTGCTCGAGGACCTCAACCGCCGGCGCGGGCTGGCGACGATCCTGATCACCCACGACCTCGGCGTCGTCGCCGAGGTGGCCGACCGGGTGCTGGTGATGTACGCCGGGCGGATCGTCGAGGAGGGGACGCTAGACGAGATCTTCTACGACCCCCAGCACCCCTACACCTGGGGGCTGATGGGATCGCTGACCCGGCTCGACCGGCCGCGCCCGCACCGGCTGCCGCAGATCGCCGGCTCGCCTCCCTCGCTGCTCGAGCTTCCGCAGGGATGCCCGTTCCGGACCCGCTGTCCGCACGAGTTCTCGAAATGCCCGCAGCTGCCGGGCCTGGAGGGGCGGCTGGCCGAGGCGCCGGGCCACCGCGACCGTTGCTGGCTGAGCCCGACGGAGAAGCGGGAGAAGCGCCAGGTCGACGGGCAGATCGGGCTCGAAGCCCCGGCTGAGGCGCGGCGGGCATGAGCGGCGCGACGGGCGGCGGCGAGGCCCTGCTCGAGGTCACCGACCTCGTCAAGCACTTCCCGATCAAGCGCGGCGTCCTGGTCGACCGCGAGGTCGACCAGGTGCGGGCGGTCGACGGCATCGGCTTCACGGTCAACCGCGGCGAGACGCTGGGGCTGGTGGGCGAGTCGGGCAGCGGCAAGTCGACCGCCTGCCGGGCGGTGCTGCAGCTGATCAAGCCGACCTCGGGCTCGGTCAGGTTCGAAGGCCGCGAGATCGCCGGGCTCGGGCGCCGGGCGATGCGGCCGCTGCGGCGGGAGATGCAGATGATCTTCCAGGACCCCTATGCCTCGCTGAACCCGCGCAAACGGATCGGCCAGATCGTCGGCGACCCGCTGCGCCGGCAGGGGGTGGCGAAGGGCTCGGAGCTGCGGCGCCAGGTCCAGGAGCTGCTGGAGCGGGTCGGCCTCGGCGCCGAGCACTACAACCGCTTCCCGCACGAGTTCTCCGGCGGCCAGCGGCAGCGGATCGGGATCGCCCGGGCGCTGGCGCTGAAGCCGAAGCTGGTGATCTGCGACGAGCCGGTCTCGGCGCTCGACGTCTCGATCCAGGCGCAGATCGTCAACCTGCTCGACGACCTCCAGGACGAGCTCGGACTCGCCTACCTCTTCGTCGCCCACGACATCGGCGTCGTCCGCCACATCTCCGACCGGATCGCGGTGATGAACCAGGGCAGGATCGTCGAGCAGGGGGATGCCGACCAGGTCTGCGAGCGGCCTCGGGACGCGTACACGAAGAAGCTGCTGGCGGCGGTGCCCATTCCCGATCCGCGGGAGTCGCGGGAGCGGCGCCGGGTGTCCTCCGGCTAGGGACCGGGGTTGGTGGCCGGCGGGTCCTGTCACGGCAGGGGACCCACCATGTCTTCCGGTAGCTGAAGCCTCCTCAGACATGGTCCCCCCTACCGTGCCACCCGCCGGAGAGGCCCTCTCGGCTCACGGCGGGGCACGCCGCCGGTCGTATGCTCGCCGGGTGACGCTTCCCCTTCGACCGCCGGTCAAGCCACAGCTCGCCCTCACCCGGAAAGAGCTGCCGGTTGGGGAGGAGTGGGCTTACGAGCCCAAGTTGGACGGGTTCCGGGCGATTGTTTTTGTGGATTGGGATGAGGCGTATGTGCAGTCGCGCGGGGGGAAAGATCTAAGCCGGTACTTCCCCGAGCTGGAGTTTGCGCCGGGCCGGTGGGTGCTCGACGGGGAGCTGGTGATCCGGGATGCGGAGGGGAACCTCGAATTCGACGCTCTGCAGCAGCGGATCCATCCGGCGCCGTCGCGGATCAAGCTGCTCTCGAAGCAGATCCCGGCCGGCTACGTCGTCTTCGACCTGCTGGCCGAGGGCGACGAGGTTCTGTGCGAGCTGCCGCTGCGGGAGCGGCGGCGGCGGCTCGAGGCGATCGCGGCCGGCGCCGGCCTGGAGCTGACGCCGCTGACCGCCGACGCCGGGCAGGCCGAGCGCTGGCTGGCGAGCATCGAGGGGGTGATGGCGAAGGACCTGACCGCCCCCTACGTGCCGGGCAAGCGCAAGGGGATGGCAAAGGTCAAGCGCGAGCGGACGATCGACTGCGTGGTGATGGGCTGGCGCCCCGGCAAAGAAGAGGGCACCGTCGGCTCGCTGATCCTCGGCCTCTACGACGGCGGCGAGCTGCGCACGGTCGGCCACATCTCCGGCTTCTCGAAAGCGGCGAAACATGGCATGCGGTCGATGCTGGCGCCGCTGGAGACCGGCGAGAGCGGCAGTGCCGAGCCGAGCCGGTGGACCGGGGGACGCAAGTTGGAGTGGGTCGAGCTGCGGCCCGAGCTGGTGATCGAGGTCGGGTACGACCACGCCGCTTCGGGGCGGATCCGGCACGGGGCTCGGTTTCACCGGTTCCGGGACGACAAAGCGCCCGAGGAGTGCAAGTTCGAGCAGTTGGACGAAGGCGGGTAGCGGGGCGCCGTCAGAAGCGGCGTGCTCGGCGAGCGGGTCCTGTCACGGCAGGGGACCCACCATGTCTTCCGGTAGCCCGTCAGCCAAAGCCGCTCCTCGAGCGATCGCCTCCGGTGCGTCGAAGGTGCGGACGACGGTCCCGTCGCCCACGCCCGGCAGCCGCAGGTCGTTCTCGACTCGCTGCTCGTCCCATCTCATACGAACACATGTTCGCACAGCGGGAGGACGTGCCCGCCGGGCCGGGGCGAGTTTGCAAACCATCGGTTGACAAAGTCGCCCGCCCTCGCCGCGCTGCTATCGTTATCTGACGTGAACGTAAGGAAGAGATTCTTGGGGCGCACCGGGGTCGACGCCTCGCACGAGCACTACAAGTGGTGGGCGCTCTCCTGCACCTCGCTGGGGATGCTGCTGGTCGCGACCAACTCGGGGACGTTGATCATCGCCCTGCCGGACCTGGAGCGGGCGCTGGGGACGAGCCTGCTGGAACTGGTCTGGGTGATCCTCGCCTACATGATCTCCTCGACCGTGCTGGTGCTGACCGCGGGCCGGCTCTCGGACCTCTTCGGCCGCAAGAACGCCTTCGTCGGCGCCTTCGTCATCTTCGCCGCCGCCTCGCTCGGCGCCGGCTTCGCCGCCGACGGCACCCAGCTCATCCTCTGGCGGATCGTGCAGGGGGTCGGCGGCGCCTTCATCTTCGCCAACGGGCCGGCCCTCGTCACCGACGCCTTCCCCCGCGAGCAGCTCGGGCTGGCGATGGGGACGAACACGATGGTCGCCGCGATCGGCCTCGTCGTCGGCCCGGTCCTCGGCGGCGCCCTGGTCGCGATCTCCTGGCACTGGGTCTTCTGGTTCAACGTGCCGCTGGCGCTGGCCGGCGGCCTCTGGGGCGCCTTCGTCCTCCGCGAGCTGGCCAGCCGCGACAGCGTCCGCGGCCTCGACCTCGCCGGCACCCTGACCTTCGTCGTCGGCCTCACCGGCCTCGTCTACGGGATCTCCCGCGGCGGCATCTCCGGCTGGGACGACCCGCTGGTGATCGGCGGCCTCGCCCTCGCCGCCGTCCTCCTTCCCCTCTTCGTCTGGATCGAGCACCGCGGCTCGGCGCCGATGCTCGACCTGGCGATCTTCCGCAACCGGCTCTTCGCCGCGGCGACCGGGGCCGCCTTCATCAACGGGCTCTCGCGCTTCGCCCTGATGTTCATCTTCGTCTTCTACTTCCAGGGCGCCCAGGGCGACGACCCGATCGCCGCCGGGATCAAACTGGCGCCGATGGCGATCGGGATGCTGGTCTCCTCGCCGCTGGCCGGGATCTGGGCCGACCGCCACGGCTCCCGCGCCCTGGCCGCCGCCGGGATGCTGGTCACCGCCCTCGGCCTCGGCCTGATGACCACCCTGCAGGCGGGCTCGCCGTACTGGGAGAGCGGCGCCTGGCTGGCCCTGGTGGGGATCGGCTCGGGGATGTTCAACTCCCCCAACACGGCGGCGATGATGGGGACGGTGCCGGTCGAGCGGCGCGGGATCGCGGCCGGCGCGCGGACGATGCTTCAGAACACGGGCGCGGTTATCTCGATCGCCTTCGTGCTGGCGATCGTCACCAACTCGATCCCGAAACAGGTCCTCTTCGCGATCTTCTCGGGCCTCGCCTCGGGCCTCTCCAGCGCCCAGCTCGACCCTTTCATCCACAACATGCACGAGGCGCTGTGGGTGCTGACGGCGACCTCGGTCCTCGGCGCCGGCGTCTCGCTGCTGCGGCCGAGGGACGAGTCCGCGCCCGCCCGCGAAGGCGGCCCCGCAGCGGCGATCGAGGAGGCGATCGCCGAGGAGATCGAGGCCACGCCATGAGCGGGGAGCTGCGGATCGGCGAGGTCGCGAAGCTGGCGAAGACGACGCCGCGGACGATCCGCTACTACGAGGAGATCGGCCTCCTCCCCGCCGCCGGCGGCCGCCAGCCCGGCGCCCACCGCACCTACGCCGAGGCCGACGTCGAGCGCCTCGCCGAGCTGCTGCGGCTGAAGGAGCTGCTCGGGCTCTCGCTGGAGGAGCTGAAGGAGCTGGTCGAGGCCGAGGGCGCCCGGGCCGAGCTGCGCCGGGAGTGGCACGGCGGCGTCGAGGACCCGGTCCGCCGCCGCCAGATCCTCGAGGAATCGCTCGCCCACACCGCCCGCCAGCTCGAGCTGGTCCGCCGCCGCCGCGACCAGATCGCCGAGCTGGAGACCGAGCTCGTAAACCGCCGCCGCCGAGTGAAATCTCTCCTACGTGAGGCAGGAGGGCACGGACACCCCTCTCAAAACACTCAAGCGCGCCGTTAGGCGCGCGTTTTGAGAGGGGTGTCCGTGCCCTCCTCCGAAGCCGTCTGCTCCTCGAAGTGCTTGCTCAGCATCGTCACCTGGCCCTGGTAGTTGGACCCGAGGGCGCTGCCGTAGAGACGCTCGGCCGGGGCCGCCATCCACTCCAGCCCCAGCTTGCAGACCGGCTGGCGGTGTTCGACCATGAAGGAGACGTCGCGCGCCCGCACCTCCAGCGCCGCCCGGCTGCCGTGGCGCCCGCCCTCCGGGTCGTAGCCGAAGCCGGGGTCGAAGAAGCCGGCGTAATGGGTGCGCAGCTCGCCGGCGGTCGGGTCGTAGGCCATCATCTCGGCGGCGATCTGCGGCGGGATGCAGACGCCCTCGGCGGAGAGCAGCAGGTAGAAGATCTCGGGCTCGAGCACGACCCGCCCGCCCGGCTCCGGGTAGACCGGGTCCCAGTAGTCGGTCCAGCGGTAGGCGCGGATCCGCGCGAGGTCGACCGGGAGGCTGTTCTTCTTCGCCCGGTAGCCGACGACGCGGTCGGTCGGGCCGGAGAGGTCGAGGCTGAGGAAGAGCCCGTCGCTGACCGCCATCTCCGACTGGCGCAGCGCGTGCGAGTCGAGGTAGAGCAGGGGGAACTCGTCCTGGAGGTCGCGGATCTCCGCGTCTGAGAGCCGCACCTCGCCGCGGGCGAGGCGCAGCTGGTTGAGCGAGAGGCCGGCGCGCACCTGGATCGCGAACGAGCGCGGCACGACCTCGAGGTAGAGCCGGCCCTCGTAGCCGGCGCGGATGTCGTCGAAGCGGTGGTGGCGGTCGGTGATCACCCGGGTGAAGACGTCGAGGCGCCCGGTCGAGCTCTTCGGGTTGGCCTTGCCGCGGACGTCCTCGGGGAGCCGCAGCTCCTCGATCAGCGGCACCAGGTAGGGGCGGTCGCGCTCGAGGACCGCGCCGTCGCGGAGGTCGACCCGCTGGAAGGCGAGGCCCTCGATCTTTTCCTCGACGCTGGATTCGACGTCGGGCAGGAAGGAGCAGCGCAGCGCCCAGGCGAAGTCGCCGAGCCGCAGGTCGATGCTCGCCGGCTGCACCGCCTCGGGGCGGATCCGGTAGTCCCCGGAGCCGATCCACTCGCGGTCGATCGCCTCGTTCAGGGCCTGCGAGGGAAGGACCCCGCTGAACGCCTCGCTCATCGAGCGGAGACTATTCGCCGCGCCTCCTCCGCGCCGAGGTAGGCGGCGAGGACGAACTCGAGAATTTCCGGAAATAGCTGCGGCAGCTGCTCGGCTTCGCGGCCGAGGATGCGCCGCCCGAGCATCGAAGCCACGCCGCCGACGACGGCTTCGCTGGTCGCCCTGGGGACCTCGCCGCCGCTCGGGCTCGGCGGGGCGCCCTCGCGGAGATCCTCGACGAAGGTGTCGAGCGTGGCCTGGTAGCGCTCGTAGACGCCGCGGCCGGCGCGGATGCCCTCGACCAGGGCCATGCTCGCCACCGCCGGCTCGGCCGCGAGCATCTCCAGCAGGGCTTCGATCGCGGCGGCGACCCGCTGCGCCCAGCCGAGCTCGGCGGCCGGCGGCGCGCAGGAGGCGGCGAGGCGGTCGCGAATCTGCTCGACCGCCGTGTCGTAGGCGGCGATGAAGCAGTCGTCCTTGCTCTCGAAGTGCCTGTAGAAGTCGCTCTTGGAGACGGCGGCCCGCCGGCCGATCAGGGCGACGGTGGTCTTCTGGTAGCCGACCTCGTAGAGCCCGTCGATCAGCCCGGCGATCAGGCGCTCGCGCTGATTACGCGCGACAAACTCGGGCGAGAGCCCATGACGTCCCCGTGGCAACCTCTCCATTTCCCAATGGAGTCTGCCAACGTACTGTTACCTTCGCCTTCCGGGTCAGCCCAGCGAGTGCACACCGCGATAGGGGGCGAGCACGAACTGCGACAGTTCGGGCGCCAGCTCCGGGGCCTTTTCGGCCTCGCCGCGCCGGATCTGCTGCTGGAGGATCCAGGCGGCCCCGCCGACCAGCGACTCCTCGATCGTCTCCGGCAGGTCGCCCTCGGGGGCGTTGTCACGCAGCATCTCGACGAACTGCCTCAGCCCGGCCTCGTAGAGGCGGGCGGAGCTCTGGGTCGAGGAGATCGCCTCGATCATCAGCATCCGCGAGGCGGCGGGGTTGGCGGCGACGTAGCCGAGCACGGCCTCGATGCCGGCGGCGATCTTCTCCTCGGCGGAGTCGACCTCCCGGCACGCCTCTTCGACGGCCATCCGCATCTCGGTCTGGGTGGTGTCGAGGGCGGAGAGGAAGAGGTCCTCCTTGCCGTCGAAGTTGTCGTAGAGCGTCTTCCGGGCTACCGCGGCCCGGCGCACGATGTCGGCGATCTTGGTCGCCTCGTAGCCCTGTTCGGCCGTCAGCTCGGCAACCGCGTCCATCATCCGGCGGCGCTTGTGGCCGGCGACGAACTCGCGCGGCAACTCGGGTCTGATCGTCATCGAGCTCCTCCAATCTCTGTTGGTCGTGGAGCGTGAGAGCGCCTCCCCGCAGGCTCGCGCGATCCCTCTCTATTCTGGTACCTTAAGAAGACTTGAGTTGTTTTTAAGTCGAACTTTTGGATTTTTAAGTGTCCGTCGAGCGAATCCAGCTGCGCCAAGAGACCCTCCTCGCCGCGATCGGGCACCAGTGGGAGCCGGAGCAGATCGAGGCGGCTCTCGAGCTGCTCGCCGACGGCGGCAGGTTCCCCTCCGGGGTTCGGAGGCTTCCCGCCGACCTGATCAGGGCGATTCAGCGCGAGCGGCTGATCGTGGCGATGCTCAACGCGGTGGCCGAGCTCGGCTACCTCGGCACCAACGTGCAGGACGTGATCGACCGCGCCGGCGTCTCCCGACCGACCTTCTACGAGCACTTCTCCAACAAAGAAGACTGCTTCCTGGCCGCCTTCGACGCCGGCGCGGAGCGGCTGGTGAAGAAGGTCGAGACCGCTGCGAAGAAGGGCGGCGACGTCTGGCGCGACAGGGTCCGCTACGGCCTGGAGGCGCTGCTGCGGCTCGCCAGCCGCGAGCCCGAGATCGCCAGGGCGATGGTCGTCGAGGCCCGCGCCGCCAGCGCCGCCGCGGTGCGGCGGCGGGTCGAGCTGCTGGACGATTTCGCCCGCTGCCTCGACCGGGAAGCGCAGGAGCTCCTGCCCGGTCCCGCGCAGACGGCGGTGACCGCGGCCGGGGTCGTCGGGGGAGTCGAATCGCTGCTCTACTCGCGGCTGTGCAAACAGGAACACGAGCGGCTCGAGAGCCTTCTCCCCTCGCTGATGTATTTCATCGTGCTTCCGTATGAGGGTCATGACGCAGCCGGTGAAGCCTTCGCGATCAACTAAGTCCACATTACTAAAATTGGACAGTAAGTACACCTCTTTGTCAGAGGCGCAACCTGCCGTCAATAAACCGGACTTAAAGCAGAATTCGCCAGCGGCGAATCCGCCTTGCTGGCCAGCCAGTCTATTAGTCAAAATCTTCAACTACGCCCTCCATCCCCCGCCCCCCACGGCGCTAAACGTCACCGGGAGAACGATGGGCGAAGACCGAGGAATCTCCTGGACGCCAAACTCAGCCGTCGAAGGGCGTCCTGGCTCTCCGTGAGAGGGCGGAACGCCCGAAGATCTCAGAAAATCATGTAGTCCCGAGTCACCTTCGAGAGCTCCCGTGACGGCTCGTACAAGAGCGCCAGCAGGCCGGCCTGGAGCTCCTTGCCGATCCGTCGCACGTCGGAGAACGCAGTCGAATCGTCCACATTCTCGCGACTGACGCCCTGTAGCTCCTGACGGAACTCCTGATCGTTCATCCTGCCCGTGAACTCGTCGTAGGCACCCAGAGTTCGGCCGCCCTCGTCGGTCGCCCCGTTCTCCAAGAAGGCTTGAGCGATCCGGTCGGTGGGCGGCAGATCGAGCTGTCCTTCGACGAACTCGCGCATCGGCTTGCGGTCGAAGCGAAAGCATTCGAGCACCGGGATGAGGCCGCCCGCGAACAGGATCTTTCGCGAAGTGCGCAGCTTCGCATTGCGAAGGCCCCACTTCTCGGGTCCTTCCCGCTCTTTGCCCGCGAAATCGACGCAGATCGTGCGCCAGTAGCGCACCACGTCGTTGAGCAGAAAGCGAGGCGGGCGGTACGGCTTGACCGAGTCGTCCAGGTAGCGATCCAAGACCCCGCCTCGAACAGAGCGATACACGTCGTCACCGCTGACCGCCGTCGACTCGAGCAGAAAGAGCATGCGCCGGGACAGGTTCTTGTTGTCGTCATCATCCAGCCCGATGTTCTGCACGAGGTTCTCGCTGTAGACCGGGGCGGCAAAGATGCCCTGCGATCCGGGAGGGTTGTCGAGGACGGCGCTGACCTCGCCGACGGTCGGCTTGACCTCGACTCGCTTCCTCTCGGGTGACTCCTCCTCGAGCGGCTCCTCTCCGTAGACCAAGACCATGAAGTCGTCGTCGCTGCCGCTCGTGACCTCCGCCCTTCCCCAAGACCCCATGAGCACAATCGAGGTCCCGCCATCGTGCGGGAGCTTCCCGAGATCCTCCCGTCGCTTGGTCAAGCCGCCGGCACTCCGCTCCCGTGCCGCAAACAGACTCGGAAAGTCGCGGCCGGCCAACTCCGCCAGCCGTCGCAGCGGGCTCTGGCGGCTTGCCTCCATGGCTAGGGCGAGTCCGTCTGCGGTGGGGCCTCGAAGATCCAGGGCACGTCCAGGCAGCGCTTCAGGATCGGGCTGAACAGCTTCTCGTCCTCATCGGTCAACGAAACGTGGTGAAGGTCGTCGGAGAGCGAGCTGAGGTGAACGTGGCGCAAGCGAGCGCGGAAGCTGTCGAGCAGCTCCCCGGCGACCGCCATGCTCGGATCGATTGACCAAGCGTGAGCGATGTCGAAGCAAAAACCCGCTTCGGGAAGTTCCGAATAAGCTCGGTGGAGCTCATCGGGTGTTCGCCCGTCGGGCTTGCGCGAGTCCATGTTCTCCAGCAGCAGCTTGTGCCCAAGGGGTCGATACAGCGCCAGCTCGTCCATCGTGTCGGGGTGCATGACGATCCCGTCCGCCAGGCCGGAGAGCTGGGCGAGCGAAGCGACAAGCTGCTCCTCGTCCATCTCGCGTCCCTTCGACGGCCCGTGGATGCTGACGTAGCGGAAGGGCAGGCTCGGCGTCTGCCGCAGGTACTCGGTAAGAGAGGGGAGCTCGGACTCGGAGAGGGCCGAAAGCTCGACGGCAAAAGACGAGACGCGCCAAGCCTCTTCGACCTGAGCGCTCCAGTCCCCTCGGAGGCTCTGCATATAGCCCGTCGATGCCCCGACCGGGTGATGGCGCTTCACGATGGATTCACGCGGATCAGATTTCGTCGCTGCACCCATCATGGCGACGCTACCAATCGTTTCCGACAAGCTGGCACTCGCGGCTCGTAGCCGGACCCTCCGCATCGCAGAATGAGCTTCTGCGCAAGCTGGTTGAGCGCATGGACGCGAAGTAGCTGCGCGAGCAGGGTGACCTCTTGCCCGCTCCGCGAAGAGCGGACGCCGGGCTAATGAGCAGCCAAATCGGGCTTGAGCACCCGGCTGCTGCCGTCGGCGGCGACGAGGACGACCGAGCGGCCTTCGTCGGCGGCTCGCTGAATCTCGTGACCCGCGAAGGGCGTATCGGCGTCGATGAACGCCGCGCGTTCGGGATAAGGCGAGCGGCCCTCGATGGCGAGGTCGATTGCTTCGTTCATCACCTTGGCGGCGGGAGAGTGGTCGCTGTCGGCGCTCATTGCCTTTCCCATCCTTCGATCATCTGACGGAATCCACCTTCGATTTCCTCGATTGCGGCGCGCATTCCTTCTCCAAGAGTACCGCTGTGGAAGGGCGTCCCTGCTTGCTTGCCCTCGCTGCGCGCGTAGCGGTGCATCTGTGCGCGTTCCGCCGGGGTCTCGGCACCGTAAATGGCGTTACCAAGCCGAATTCGGCTTCAAAAAGCGGAGGGGGTGGGATTCGAACCCACGAGCCGCCTTACGACGGCCAACGGTTTTCGAGACCGCCGTGATGGGGTCTCAGGTCCAGTCCCAGAGCCGAGTCGGATGCTCGGGGAACGCCTGGGGGAACGAAATCGAGACGAAATACAAGACCCTCTCGCGGGGGCCTCATCGACAAGCCGACAGGGGGTCACGCGGACTCTTAGATCAGTTGCGCGGTGCCCACGCCATCGCCGCCGGGTCCCAAGAGCCGTCCACCGCGCCGCCGAGCACCGGGTCGAGGAGTCGCCCGGCGCTGCTCACGGCCGAATCCAGATCCCGCTCCTCGAGCCCGGACGTCTCGCGAGCAATACGGGCATAGCCCGCCGCCCAGCCGGGGGAGGAAGGGACTTCGAGGCGGTCGGGCAAGACCAGCCCGCGCCGCCTGGCCTCCGAATCGAGTGCGCGTCGCAGCTCGCCTGCACGAACCGTCACGCCGTGCGCGAATGCGACGAGATCGGCCAGGTCCCGGTAGCGAGTGCTCTGCTCGACATGCCCGTCGGATCGCTGGTGCCGTTCAAGCAGCGCGCAGACCTTGTCGGCGATGTGGTCGGCAGTTGGGTGCACGCGGTAGTGCGTGCGGGATACGCCGGGCAGCTCAACCGACACGAGTGGTGGCGTGCTCTCGGGGACACCGGTCATCGACAGTCCGGCGACGAGATCGACGTGAAATCGCGCGAAGTCGGTCGCGCCGAGAAGCGCAATGACGGAGATTCCGCGGCATCGGCTCCCTGCACCATCTGCCTCGGGGGGCCGAGCGTGAAGCGGAAGTAGTCGCCCAGGTCGACTGCGGCCGCCTCGCGAAGCGCTCGCTCTGCGTCCACCAAGCTCCCATCGCGTCGATAGAGGTCCACATCGAGGGTGTGACGGGCATGCCCCTCCAACCGCGCCAGCATCGCCGTCGCCCCCTTCAGCACCCAGCGCTCGGGTTCGGCGCTGAACACCCGACACAAGAGCCGGTCGTAGGCGAACTGGCGCAGCAAAGCTGAGAGCTCCGAACCGCTTTCCTCGGCGAGCGGACGCAGGCGGTCCGCAAGAGCCTGGCGCAACGCCTGCGGACTGTCATAGCGAGGCGCGCTCATCTCACCGAGCCTGCTGTGCCGATCTCCGGTCCCGGGAAGCCGGCGAGGGCCAGCAGATACTCGAGCGTTGCCCGTCCGTCACCGCGAGACAGGCCGAACCTTGCGGCGCCGGGCGCGATGCGATCCGCGACATCGGTGGAGCCCTCGAGTCCGCCGTCGAGCACCTCGGCGGCGATCCGTCCCACGACACCGGGCTCGACATGGGCAGCGAGAAGATCGGCAATCATGCGAGCGGGGCGGGTCACCGGCAGACCCGAGAGAACGATCCGATCGGTCGCGGGAACCACGCCGCGGTGCAGACGAACGTCGCGGCGCCGAGTCTGGCGCCGGCGTGGAAGCGTGAACTCGTGCACGTCCGCGCGAAGATCACCCACTCGGTGAAGGCTCGCGGCCGATGCGTGCGAGACGACGGCGTCATCAGGATCGTCGAGACGGGTCCAGGCGGGCGTCTCGGGGGCGAGCTGAAGCCAGGCAGCGCGCAGCCCGAGGTGGTCGCGCTCCCCGGTGCCGCGAACGCGGTACACGCCGTGCGCCACTCGCTCCAGCCGTCCGTCGGCAGTCAGGCGGGCCAGCGAGGTATGACCAACGCCCGCCTGCCCCGCCTGGCGCCGCGTAACCAGCCCCCACTGGTCCTCCGCAATCTCGGAAAGTCGCTGTATTGGACGCATATTACTGCGAAATATACCGGAAACGGGATACTTTGCAGTCGGTTCGGGCGTTAGCTCTGCTTTCACACGCGGGAGCACTGGCTGGGAGCTGCCCGCGTCGCTTTCGCTCCTCGTCCTTCGAGGGAGCGAGGTCGACGCGTGGCCTGCGCTCGCAAATCGCGCGAAGCGGACGCGACCAGGGGTAGGGTCAGGAGGGTGCGCGTAACGCTCAGGCCCCCTTGGAAAACGTCGATCGTCGTCCTCGCTACCGCGCTTGCCGCGGCGCTCGCCCTCTCTGCCTGCGGCGGGGCTGGTGCCAAGTCCAGCTCCTCGACAGAGACGGCGCCGCCGGCCGGCCTCAGCCGTGCCGTGCCGCCGGTGATCCGCTCCGACTGCCGTGCTGCCGCCCGCAAGCTCGACTCTGGCGCCGTCTACTGCCCGCCGCTGGTCCCTGGCGGTGGCGCCAAATCGATGAACCGCAGCTCGAGGGGAAAGCGCTCGATCGATGCCCGCGGCGGGGAATACGTGCTCAACTTCGACAGCCCGAGTCTCGCCGGCGAGGACCCCCACCAGCCGAAAGGCTTTCGACGCCACGAGGGCCACTGGTTGGTCCGGGCAGTTAACACCTCGCTGCGGAGCCTCACGCGTGGGCCAGGCGTCGCCGTGGTCGGCCGCCCAAGCATCCATGGGGTCCGCGTCCTCGTCGCCGAGCGGCGCTGGGTCGCCTACGACCTTGATGCCGGTCACGTCTTCGCCCTCTGGCGCTTGCGGGGCCACACCTATGAGGTCAGCCTGCACGGCTTCGAGAACCGCCGTCTCGTGCTGCCGATGGCAGGCGCGTTGATTGCGCAGATGCGACGCTGCCCGCCGCCGGCCGCGGGGAGCGGCGGGCGGGGCGCCTGCCGGCTGGTCTTCGCGGCCCTTTAGCGGAGACCGCGACCGCGCGATTGCCCTTCGCGCGAAGCGGAACCCAGCGTCGAACCCGGACTAGGACACGTAGGCCTCGCGCACCATGGCCGCCGTCCATCGTTTTGTTCCGTGAAACGCGGGGGTCTTCTTGCGGTTCAGCGTGTCGGCGATGTCTTCCAGTGATTCGCCTGCAAGCAGCAGTGCGCCGATCTGCTTCCGCCGGGTGTGGTCACGCTGATTGCACTCGATATGGGACAGCCGAACGTTGTCGGCACGCAGCTTTCCACCGGCCGAACTGAGGATCGGGTAGTGGTCGCGCGAGGGCGCCCACAACCTGCGCTCCGTCGCGAGCGATTCGAACTTGTCGCGTCCGTTGGGGTGATAGCACTGCGGCATCTCGCACTTCAACTCAAGGATCTGCCCACGTTCGGCCATCTGCACAAGGATGCCCTTGACGCCGAATCCGCGGAGTCGGTCCGCGACCGATTTATCTGCCATGCGGCGATCCTGACACAACTGCCCTTGCGTGCTTGCGAGCGCGTCAGCGCGTGTCGCCCGCCCTTCCGGTTTGGACGAGAAGCAAGCACCGCCGCGCTCGCTGCGCCACGCTCCCGCTTCGCGAAAAGCAGAGCTACGCACATCGCTCGACCTTCAGACCGGACTGAGTTCAGCTGAGCGAGCATCGGGCTCGCCGGTGAGTGCGTCGATGCCCTTGGAGATCTCCTCGATGTCAGCTTCGTTGAGACGGGTCGGCTGGTTCTGCAGCCATTTGCGCAATCGTGAGCCTTCGATGAAGACACACCTGCCGTCTTCGACCAGGCCTTTCGGAAACTCCGACCAGAAGACCACCACGGCTTGCACCCAGATCCGACGCCCGGTCCGATGCTCTATCTCCTGCTTGAGGCGCGCGGCACCGGCAAGGGCGCGCGGTCGGATGCGGTCGAAGACCACCGCTTGCTCGGGATCGTGGCGTCGAGCCAGATGCGGCACGCCGTCCTTAACGGTGACGACGCCCTGCAGGTTTTTGCTCTCGAGGAGGTAGGCCCCGCTCGGCCCGACCGCGATGTGGTCGTAGTTGCCGTGGCCATTCTGGATGTCGTGGACCACACGCCACCCTGCGCGCTCCAGCGGTCTCAGTGCCTTTTCGGCTTTCCGCTCGCCTTCAGCCCCTTCGCGCCAACTCTCGACGTAGCGAGGAGGAGTTTCTCGGAACGTGATCCACAGGGCAAGAAAGGCGCCTGCGGCAAATCCGGCCAGCCAGGAGAGGAGATCTCGGTCGAGGACGCCGACGACGATCCCGGCCGCGATGAACGGGCCGCAGAATGCGGCGAAGAGCCGGCGGTTCCCGGCGCGCCAGCTGCGCAGTCCTCTCCGGTAGCGCCGCTCGGCGTAGGCGCCGGCTCGCGGCATCCTCTTGAGCATGTAGATCTATCGGCCCACAGGCCGTCGGGCCTGAGACGGACCACCGGCCCTCGCACCGCTTCGCGGGGGAACGTCGGGGGAACGAAAGAGATCAACAACAGCCCCGCGCTGACCTTTGCTGACCCGCGCTGACCTCGGTGCGAACAGCGGCAGGAAGTGCCGCAATCCCGCCCCCAGAGCGGGAATGCGGCTCGTCAAGCGGAGGGGGTGGGATTCGAACCCACGAGCCGCCTTACGACGGCCAACGGTTTTCGAGACCGCCCCGTTCAACCACTCCGGCACCCCTCCAGGCGAACAACGGGGAGCGGAGTTTAGGGGCGCTCGGCCCGCGGCCGCAGGGAGCCATCCCTAAAGATCGGCGCCAGGGTGTCGAAAAACCCATGTGTCCAGCGAGCAGACCAAGCTCGGGCGGTTCTTCGACCGCCGTCCCCGCCTGCTGCGCGCGCTGGCGGTCGCGGCGCTGGTCTGGGGGGTCGGCTACCTGACCTGGCGGATCGGCTGGAGCGGCGAAGGGGCGAGCCCCGTTGCCTTCGCGATGCTGCTGACGACCGAGGTCTACGGCCTCTACGCGCTGGCGATCCTCACCTGGTTCTCCTGGTCGCGGCCGCCGGCGCAGCGGCCCGCCGCCACGCCGGGGCGCCGGGTCGACGTCTACGTCTGCACCTACGACGAGCCGGCCGAGGTGGTGATGGCGACGCTGGCGGGATGCCGCGCGCTCACCTACCCGCACACCACCTACCTGCTCGACGACGGCCGCCGCGAGGAGATGCGGGAGCTCGCCGCGCTGGCCGGGGCCGAGTACCTCGTCCGCCCCGACAACTCGCACGCCAAGGCGGGCAACATCAACGCGGCGCTGCCGCGGACCGAGGGCGAGCTGGTCCTCGTCCTCGACGCCGACCACGTGCCGATGCCCGACGCCCTCGACGCCCTCGTCGGCTACTTCGACGACGAGCGGATGGCGGTGGTCCAGACCCCGCACGACTTCTTCAACCACGACTCGGTCCAGCACTACGTCGTCGGCCGCCACGAGCAGTCGATGTTCTACCGGGTCATCTGCCCCGGCAAGGACCGCCACGGCGGCGCCTACTGGTGCGGCTCGGCGGCGCTGATCAACCGCGCGGCGCTGCTCGAGGTGGGCGGGGTCGCGACCGAGACGATCGCCGAGGACTTCCACACGACGATCCGGCTGCTGCGGCACGGCTGGCGCACCCGCTACCACGACGAGGTCCTGGTCCAGGGCCTGGCGCCGCACGACCTCGACGGCTACCTGCTGCAGCGCGACCGCTGGGCCCGCGGCAACCTCGCCGTCTTCACCCTGCCCGAGTCGCCGCTGCGGGCGCGGACCCTGAGCGTCAAGCAGCGCCTCTCCTTCCTCGCCAGCCTGCTCGCCTACCTGGCGCCGCCGATGCGGCTGCTGCTCCTGCTCACGCTCGGCCTGGTGCTGTGGACCGGCGAGCTGCCGATGAAGATCAGCCTGCTCGCCCTGGGGGCGCTGTGGCTGCCCTCGGTGGCGCTCAACTTCAGCGCCGGGGCGGCGCTCGCCCGCGGCTACATGCGGGTCCCCGAGAGCGCCCACTACGAGCTGCTGACGATGGAGATCTACACCCGCGCCCTGCGCTGCGCGGTCCGCCCCGGCAGGACGAAGTTCAAGGTGACGCCGAAGCAGGGCTGCGACGGCGGCGGCCTGCAGGCACTGCGCAAGCTCCACCTGGTGATCTTCTGCACGGTCCTGCTGGCGGCCGGGACGGCGATGCGGATCCTCGACCTCGCCGGGGTCGGGCCGCTCCCCGACCTGCCCGGCATCGCCGCCGTCGTCGTGCCGCTGCTCGGCCTCTACGAGCTGCGGCGGCTGCTCGCGACCGGTTCGGCGGTGGCCCGCCGGCGGCAGCGGCGCCTCGTCTACCGCTTCGAGGGCGACGCCGCGGCCGACGTCTACGACGACGAGGGCGCCACCCCGGCGCGCCTGGTCGACGCCTCGGCCGCGGGCATCGGCCTGGTCGCCGAGGCTCCCCTGGAGCCCGAAAGCGAACCGGCCGTGCTGCTGCGGCTGGCGGACGCGCGCGGGGAGATCCACGAGGTCGCGGCCAAGGTCCAGGTGCGGACCTGCCGCGAGGTCGACGGCAGGTACCTGGTCGGCGCCACGATCGTCGAGATCGACCCCGACTCGCGGCTGCGGCTGATGGAGTGGTGCTACGTCGTCTGCACCCACGAGCGCCTGCGCGGCCACCGCCCCGCCGTTCCGGCCGGCGAGGAGGAGGCGATCGTCATCTCGCTCGACGAGCACCGCCCCCCGCAACCGGTATTGCTCCGGCCCTCGATCCCCGCCCTGCACCAGTCTTAGCGCCGAGCCCGAGGGAAGGCCGTGGAAGAGAGGGTCGACATCATCGGCCAAGAGACGTCGACCCCCTCAAGCGCAACGGAGACGACTCAGACACTCCATTACGTTTCTGAGTATAGAGTTTCCCTCAACTGTTAGGGAACGCCCCGATAGCCCCTGTCGCTATTTCCGGCGAGCGGAGAGGCATGATCGAACTTCATCGGGCCTGGGCGCAAATCGAGCGGCTCAACCAGGAGCGTTTCGGCGAGTCGGCCGAAAGCGGGCCTTGAGGCTGTTCATCCGCAACCATCTGAGGGATCGACCCCCGACCCAGAGCCGGGAGCCGCCCCCTCTCAGGCCGCCGCCATTTACGCAGCCTTGTAGACCATGTGCAGAACCTGCACAGGCGCAATTTTCATCGCCTTCATGTGCTCACCCCCTCCCTCGAATCAGGCCCCGGCGCGATCCGCCAGGCGGTCGCCGTGACTGAACCTGGCTCAGTGTTTGAGCTCCAAGCGCCGAATGGCCTCGGCGGTGTTCGTCCCGCTAAGGATGTGCTGCTGCTCGCCTTCCACTTCTAGCCCCTGCCGCTGCGTGATCCCGTCCAGCTCCAACTGCCGCAGGTGGTATCCGATCATCGAGAGGGGGACCTGACCATCGTCCACGTACTCGCTGTGAAGCTGAGCGGCCGAAAGCGGCTCGCCGCTATGCCAGAGCGCTTCGATGATCCGTCGGCGGGTGGGGTGTTTGAGGGCGTGGGCGACAAGGTTTCGCTTAGCCATCTTGAGCACTCTAGGCAAGCTATTGCTAAAAGTGGCTCTGAGGCTGGCCCAAGTAGTCGACTGCCGGAGGAATGACCCGGCTCCCCAGCCCCAGCCGGGCGGACGTCTTCCCGGCATCACCTCGTCGGGGAACCGGATCGTGAATCAGACCCCGATCGGGACCTAGTTCTGCTTGTGGATGTAGCCCGGAATGACCGTGCCTGCAATCGCGATCTGCATCGCGCATCCCCCCTTTCCTCGACTCGGGAATAGGAGGGACCACTAAAACGGCTCGCATCAAAAAATGCCACCGCATCAATGCGGTAGCGCCGCATCAAAGGGCTTCAGGGGGCTACAGCGGGGTTCGCTTTGTGGCTGCTAGGTAGTCAATTAAGGTGCATCGATCGGCCACCCTCAACCCAAACCGGAGGCGAGCAGATGGCGAGAAGAGGAACCAAACAGCAGCACAGCAAGAAGGATGCTCCGCCAACGCTGTGCGGCCCGTTGGGTCATCCGGTCAGAGCGCGAATCCTCGACGTGCTGAGCGAAGAACCGATGAGCCCGGTTCGGTTCTTAGATGAAGGGCTTTCCCCGATTGAATTCGACAAGCGGGCGCGGGGTTTGAGCTTTGTCGCCTACCACTTCCGCGAGCTGGAGAAAGCGGGCTGCATCGAGCTGATCGAACGCAATCCGAGACGGGGCGCAACCGAACACGTCTACCGGGGGATCCACCGCGCCTTCTTTTCGGACGATGAGTTTGAAGCCCTTCAGTTCAGTAGACGCCAGGCACTCAGCCGATCCTCGTTCCAGGCACTTATCGCCAAGACCGATAGAGCGATTCAGTCCGGCTCTTTCGACAAGCACCCGGACCGAACGATGGTCTGGACTAGCTGCGGTGTGGACCAGCAGGGATGGGAAGAGATGAAGGACATCCTCGGAGAGGCTTTCCACCGGGCCGAAACGGCGCGCGAGGCAGCCGAACTAAGGGTTCGCGACCAGAGGGAAGCCGACCCCGAGGCCGAGGTGGCAACGATGCCTTTCACCTTCGCCATCCTCGGATTTGAGTCGCCGCCACGCGGCCTCCGTTTCTAGCGATCCACTTTTAGCAATCGCGTACCTAGAGTAGTCAATGCCGATTCCCCCCTTCCCATTCCCAGGGGGCTATCGGGCTTCGCAGGAGGGGCGGTCCCGTTCTTGGCCGATTAGGACCGTCCCTCCCATCAAGACACGTTGCCTAGATGCAAAAGACCTGGAAGTGGCGACAGCGACGATGAAGGCCGTTACGGAGGAATACGAACAGCAGCTTTGAGACGAACTGAACGCGCTGCTCGCCGATGCGGTGCCGGCCGGAACCCCCTTGAGTGGAATCAATCGGGGGTCAATGCCAGCTCGTCAGAGCGGCTGTTTCCAGATCGTTTCCAAGGCAGGGACCGCTTCGGGGCAGGCGGCCAAGCGGGGTCTCCGCGGCTTTGGCTCTGCGACTGAGCGGAGAGGGAGGGATTCGAACCCTCGAGAGAGCTTGCGCCCCCTACTCGCTTAGCAGGCGAGTGCCTTCAGCCACTCGGCCACCTCTCCACGGGATTCGATTGTAGGTACTGACCGCGGATCGCGGTGAAAGGCCCTACTGGCTCCACCAGGTCTTGGCGTCGGCCAGGGGCCCCTCGCCGGAGCCGCCCGACTTGCCGCGTTTGGCCTTGCCGACGGCGCGGGCGCGCTTGGCGGCGGCCTTCTGGGCTTCGGAGAGCTTGGCGATCAGGGTGTCGCGGGTCTCCTCCAGCTCCTCGACGCCGGCGACGTGCGCCTTCGCCCGCGGCGTCGCCGTGTAGAGCTCGGGCAGGTCGCGGACGTAGGTGGCGAGCTCGGCCTCGAGGCGGGCGATCTGGCGGCGCAGCTCCTGGCGGACCTCGATCGTCTCGCTGTCCTCGGCCTCCTCGCCGACCCCCGGCGCGGCGCTGAGGCTGCCGTCGGGGCCGAGCATGCCGGCGCAGGCCATCGTCACCACCGCCAGGTCGCCCGGGTCGCGGCCGAGCGCGGCGGCCTTGCGCAGCGCTTCCAGCGCCACCGCCTCCAGCTCGGGCTCGGGGGCGACCTCCTCGGCGACGAAGGTGCCGCGGCCCTGCTGGCTGAGGATCAGCCCCTGCTCTTCCAGCGACTCGTAGACCGAGCGGACCGTGTTGACGTTGACCCCGGCCCAGGCGGCGATCCGGCGCAGGCTCGGCAGCCGCTCGCCCGGGCTGAGCTGGCCGGTGTAGATCAGCGCCCGCAGCCGCCAGCTCAGCTGCACGCCGAGCGGGACATCGCTGCGCGAGTCCAGCGTAAACGGGTTTGACTGTGCTACCTTACTCATACAGTTATCTACAGGCTGTTCTCTTGGAGACTACCAGTGGGAGCGATCGGCTCCAAGGGGCGAAGCCGGGATGGAGGAACCGAGATGAGACGGTCGATGGCCCGTGCGCTCGCGCTTGCGAGCACGCTCGCGCTGCTTGCCGCGGCGGCCGCCGGCGCCGCCGGCCACCACGGCACGGTGCGGGTGGAGACGGTGGAAGCGGGCAACCTCGTGCTCAGCGACGCGGGCGGGATCTCGCCCGAGAGGCTCCCCCGCCACAGGCAGGTGCCGATCGTCGCGCGGCTCCACGCCCGGATCGCCGCCAAGGACGGCGGCCACCCGCCGGCGGCGCGCCGGCTGGTCGTCGACTTCGACCGCACCCTGCGGCTCGACGCCAGAGGACTCCCCGCCTGCAGCGCGGCGAAGCTGAAGGCGCGGTCGACCGCAGCGGCGAAGCGCGCCTGCCCCGGGGCGATCGTCGGCTCGGGCGAGGCCGAAGTGGAGGTCGCCTTCCCCGAACAGCAGCCGTTCCAGGCAACGGGGCCGCTGATCGCCTTCAACGGAGGCGTGCACGGACACACGACCCTCCTCTTCATCCACACCTACATCGACGTGCCGGCACCGACCGCGGTCGTGGTCGAAGCGAAGATCGCCCGGGAGGGCAGGGGGCGCTACGGGATGCACACGGTGACCACGATCCCGTCGATCGCCGGCGGCGCCGGCTCGCCGATCGGCTTCGACCTCAAGCTCGGGCGGAAGTTCACCTACCGGGGCCACCGCGAGAGCTACCTGACCGCGAGCTGCCCGACCGGCGTCTACTACACGCAGGGGCACGTCGACTTCAGCGACGGCACGGTCCTCCACGTCACCCATCCCCTCCCCTGCACCCCCGTCGGCTAGGCGGTCGCCGTCCCCGTCGCCGTTCGGCGGCGGGGATAGGCTGGGCTCCGTGCCCGTCCCTCCCCCCTCGCACGAGCGCTACGAGCGGGTCTTCGCCGAGCTCGAGGCGCCGTTCGCCTTCGTCGACCTCGCGGCGATGTGGGCGAACGCGGAGGCGATGCTCGAGCGGGCGGCCGGGAAGCCGCTGCGGGTGGCCTCGAAGTCGATCCGCTGCCGGGCGCTGCTGGAGGCGATCCTCGGCCGCGACGAGCGCTTCCGCGGCCTGATGACCTACACCCTGCCCGAGACCCTCTGGCTCGCCGAGCAGGGATTCGAGAACCTGCTGCTCGCCTACCCGACCGCCGACGTCGGCGCCCTGGAGGAGCTGGCGCTGCGCTCGGCCGCCCACCCGGAGGCGGCGCCGATCGTGATGGTCGACTGCCTCGCCCACCTGGAGATGATCGACTCGGTGCTGGGCAAGGGGGCGCCGCCGATCCGCGTCTGCATCGACGTCGACGCGAGCTGGTGGTGGCTCCGCGGCCGGGTCAAGATCGGGCCGAAGCGCTCGCCGATCCACAGCGTCGAGCAGGCGGTGGCGCTGGCGCGGGAGATCGAGAAGCGGCCGCGGATCGAACTCGACGCGCTGATGGCCTACGAGGGGCAGATCTCCGGGGTCGGCGACCTGCCGCCGGGGCAGCGCCTGCGCGGCGCCGCGATCCGCTTCATGCAGAAGCGCTCGGCGGCCGACATCGCCGAGCGGCGGGGCGCGATCGTCGCCGCCCTGAGCGAGTTCGTCGAGCTAGAGATCGTCAACGGCGGCGGCACCGGCAGCCTCGAGCTGACCGCGGCCGAGGAGGCGGTGAGCGAGGTGACGGCCGGGTCGGGCTTCTACGCTCCCGCCCTCTTCGACCACTACAGCCGCTTCAGCCTCGCCCCCGCCGCCGGCTTCGCCCTGCCGGTCACGCGCAAGCCGTCGGAGTGGGTGGCGACGGCGCTCGGCGGCGGCTACCTCGCCTCCGGCCCGGGCAACCCCGGCCGCCTGCCGGTGCCGTGGCTGCCGGAGGGGCTGCGCTTCGACGAGGAGGAGGGCGCCGGCGAGGTGCAGACGCCGCTGCTCGGCCGCGCCGCGGCGAGCCTCGCGGTCGGCGACCGCGTCTACCTCCGCCACGCCAAAGCCGGCGAGCTCTGCGAGCGCTTCGACACCCTCCACCTGGTCGAATGCGACCGGATCGTCGACGAGGTCCCGACCTACCGCGGCGAAGGCCGCACCTTCCTCTGACCGACGGGCCGATCCGTCCCAATCTCACCGCCGACGGGCCGAAAAGTCCACCCTGCTTGGACAAAACGGCCCGTCGGCGCGCTGGGGTGGACCGATCGGCCCGTCGGCCGTCAGGGGCCGAGGACGCGCTGCGTGTACTCGTTGGCGAAGACGCGGTTCGGGTCGAGGCTGTCGCGGGCGCGCTGGAACTCATCCCAGGCCGGGTAGCGCGGCGCCAGGGTCGCCGCGGTCTGGAAGTGGCGCTTGCCCCAGTGGGGCCGGCCGCCGTAGTCGTCCATGATCCTCTCGACCGCCTCGAAGTAGGGGCGCCACTCCATCCCCCGGTACTGGTGGACGGCGACGTAGGCGCTGTCGCGCCCGTGCGCCATCGCGAGCGAGGCGTCCTCGGCGGCCGAGACGCGCATCTCGATCGGGAAGAAGACCGGGTAGCGGTTCTCCCGCACCCACTCGACCACCCGCCTGGCCGCCTCCGGCCCGTGCTCGCGCGGCAGCGCGTACTCCATCTCGGTGAAGCGGACCCGGCGCTCGTTGGCGAAGACCCGGTCGCTGCGGTCGACGGTGCGGCTGCCCGAGGCGAGCCGGCCGGCGAGCCGCGAGAGCGCCGGGATCAGCCGCGGCAGGGCCTTCCCGGTCGCCGAGAGCGCCTCCAGGGCCCAGTTCTCGAGGACGATGTCGTTGAGGTAGGCGGCGGCGCGGCCGCGGGGCCGCGGCGGCTCCTCGGTGCGGTTGCGCTCCAGCACCAGCGCCAGGTCCGAGTAGGGGAAGCTGAAGAGCTCGAAGTGGTCGTGTTCGCCGGCCCGCTGCTGGAAGGAGTCGAGCACCTCCTCGCGGGGGTGCGGCGCGTCCACCCGCAGCAGGCGGAAGGCCGGGACGCAGCGCAGGGTCACCGCCGAGATCGCGCCCAGGGACCCGACCCCGACCCGCGCCGCCCGCAGCAGCTCGGGATCGGTCGAGGGGCCGAGGTGGCGGACGGCGCCGTCGCCGAGCACCAGCTCCATCCCCTCGACCTGGGCGGAGATGCTGCGCAGCCCGGCGCCGGTGCCGTGGGTGCCGGTGGAGATCGCCCCGGCGATCGTCTGCCGGTCGATGTCGCCGAGGTTCTCCATCGCCAGGCCGAGCCGCGCCAGCTCCTCGTTGAGGTCGGCGAGGACGGTGCCGCCGCCGACCCGGACCAGGCCCGAGGCCGGATCGGCGTCGAGGACGCCGCTCAGCGCCTCGAGCCGGAGCAGGGTGCCGTCGCTCAGCGCCGCCTCGGTGAAGGAGTGGCCGGAGCCGGCGACGCGGACCCTCTCGCCCGCCGCCGCCGCGGCGGCGACCGCCTCGCCCAGCTCCTCGCGGCTCGCCGGGGCGACGATCCGCCGCGGCCGGCAGGACTGGTCGCCGGCCCAGTTGACCCACTCGCCGCCCGTCCTCCCCGCTCGCGCCATCGTCCCTTTCTATCCCACCGCGGGGCGCGGCTCGCCGCTCGGTTCCATCGCCCGGAACGCGTAGGCCACGGTCAGCGCCAGCAGCAGGGCGACCGCCAGGCTGGGCCCGGCGTTGCCGGTGAAGCTGGCCACCACCCCGCCGCCGACGCCGCCGATCACCTGGCCCGCCGCCCAGGCCATGTTCGAGACCCCGGCCGCGAAGCCCTGGTGGAGCCGGCTCGAATCGGCGACGTCGGAGATCAGGGTCATCGCCGGGGCGAAGCAGAGCCCGGCGCCGAGCGAGGTGAGGATGAGGCCGGCGAGGACGAGGCCGAGGGTCGCGACCAGGGCGATGACGACCATCGCCAGGGCGCAAACCGAGAGGCCGATGACGTAGGGGAGGCGGCGGCCGACCCGGTCGGAAAGCCTGCCGGCGAGCGGGGCGAGCATCCCCTCCAGGGCCGCCCCGGCGATGAACCCGGCGGCGATCACGCCGTGGCCGCCGCCGAGCGCGTCGATCCGCAGCGGCACCAGGACCTCGATCGCGCCGAACATCACCGAGGGGACGGCGACGAAGGCGGCGGCCTCGAGCAGCGGCCGGCTGACCAGGGTGGCGAGGACCTCGCGCAGGCTCTGCTGCTGCGGGGCGGGGGGCTGCGGCAGCCGCGCCGCGGCGACCGCCAGCGCGACCGTGATCGCGAGGACCGAGCCGAAGACCGCTTCGGTGCCGACCGCGCCGGCGATCGCGCCGAGGGCCGGGCCGAGCAGCGCCCCGGCGATCGCCGTCCCCAGCGCGGTGCCGATGACCGAGCCGCGGCGCTCCTCGGGGGCGGCGGTGATCAGCCAGGTCAGCGCCCCGGACCAGATCAGCGCCCCCGCGATCCCCTGGACGAAGCGCGTGGCGTCCAGCAGCGCGATCTCCTTGGCGAAGCCGAAGACGAGGCTGGAGACCCCGAGCAGGAGCAGCCCGTGGATGACCGCTTTGCGCGGCCCGACGCGACTGGCGGCGAAGCCGGCCGGCAGCGATCCGAACAGGGTCCCCGCCGCGTAGGCGGCCGAGAGGAACCCGGCTTCGGCCTTGGTGAGGCCGAGTTCGTCGACGTAGCGGGGCAGCAGCGGCGCGATCGCCGCGAAGAAGGCGACGTCGAAGAAGATCATCGCCGAGGCGAGCAGGAGGAGCCGGCGCACGCGGCAATCCAATCACTTAGGCGAACTCAAGCTTGAAACCGCTCTAGCATTCCGGGAGCGATCCGGAGGGGTGGCAGAGCGGTTGAATGCGGCGGTCTTGAAAACCGTTGGGCGTCGAAAGGCGTCTCGTGGGTTCGAATCCCACCCCCTCCGCTCCTGACGGCAGGGCAGGCATTGCGGCGTCCTCGGTCGCTTATGTGCAGAGCAGACTGCGCTCCCTACGTCCTTGCACTGCCTGCCCTGACGGCAGGAGGATTGTGAGTGCGGCGGTTGAACGAAACCGGGATGAACTCCGTCGGCAGGCGCGTCCAGCGCCGCGAGCGCTGGGAGAGCCGCGCCGAACGGGTCCGTGACGCCTTCGGCCTGGTCTTCGCCTCGGTCGTCCTCACCTACGTCCTCGCCTCGCTGCTGACCAACCGGGGCTGGAGCGCGGTCGTCCTCTGCGCCGCCACCAGCTTCACCTCGATCGTCGCCCTGACCAGCGCTCATGCGCGGCCGCGGCTGGTGCGGACGGCGATCTGGCTCTCGGCGGCGACGATCCTGCTGGCGGCGATCGGCGCCGCCGCCGGGGCGCGGATCTGGCTCAACGCCGCGACCGTGGTCCAGGTGGCGCTGCTGACCGTGGCGATGGGGGCGGTGCTGCAGCGGGTGGTGACCTCGACCTCGGTGGGCTCGCGGACGATCCTCGGCGCGCTCAGCGTCTACACCGTCCTCGGCATCCTCTTCACCTTCGTCTACGGCTTCGTCGAGCGGGTCCAGGCCGGCGCCTTCTTCGAAGGCCACCCGCACCCCAGCGGCGGCGACTTCCTCTTCTTCAGCTACACGACGCTGACCACGACGGGCTACGGCAACCTCGTCCCCGGCGGCCAGCCGGGGCGGATGATCTCCGGGATCGAGATGATGATCGGCCAGATCTTCCTGGTCACCCTGGTCGCCGGCCTGGTCAGCCTCTGGCGCCCCGGAGAAGGGCTGAAACGGCGCCGCGCGGAGCGGCGCGAGGGCGGCGGCGCGGCCGGGGACGCCCCGGCCGCATAGCGCCCCCGCTCAGGCCTCGTCGAGCTCGACCCGCTCGATCGTCTGCGGCTCCAGCGGCTTGTCGGCGGCGTCGGTCGGCACCGACTCGATCGAGTCCACCACGTCCATCCCGTCGATCACCTCGCCGAAGACGGTGTGCTTGCCGTCGAGCCAGGGCGCGGCGCCGGTGGTGACGATGAAGAACTGGGAGCCGTTGGTGTCCGGCCCCGCGTTGGCCATCGCCAGCGCCCCGCGCACGACCTTGCGGTCGTTGATCTCGTCCTCGAACTGGTACCCGGGGCCGCCGCGGCCGGTGCCCTCCGGGCAGCCGCCCTGGATCATGAAATCGGGGATCACCCGGTGGAAGACGAGCTGGTCGTAGAACCCGTCCGCGGAGAGCTTGCGGAAGTTCTCGACGGTTTTCGGCGCGTCCTCGTCGTGGAGCTCGAGCACGATCGCCCCGGCGCTGGTGTGAAGGGTCGCTTGCGACATGGCGCGCAGCCTAGCGTCTCTTCGGCGTCGGTCCCCGGGGCCCCTCACCCCCGCACCTCGACGGTCGCGGGGGGTGAGAAACCGGGGGCGTAGGGCCAGTGCTCCTCGGCCAGGGCGATCGCCCGCAGCCTGATCGTCGCGCTGCCGCTGATGTAGCGGAAGCGGTACCGGGCGCGGTAGCGGCCGTGGTGGTCGGTCCGCGTCACCAGCACCGGCCGCCAGCGGTGGGTCGCCTGCTCGAGGTACTGGATCGCGACCAGCTTGCCGCGCCGCGGGATCGGCGCCCCGGCGCTCCTCACCCGGCCGCCGAGGGCGACCGCCTGGCCGGTGCGCAGCCGCGCCGGCCTCGCCCGCAGCGAGATCCCGGAGCGGACCCGCAGCTCCAGCCCCGGCCGCCGCGCCGGGTCGAGACCCTCGTCGCCGGGGAAGGTGACGGTGACCCGGCGCGAGGGGCCCGGCGGCAGCCGCAGCTCGAAGCCGCCCTGCGCCCCGGTCTCGACCGGCTGCGAGGAGGCCGGGACGAGAGCGCCGTGGGAGGGATGCGAGACGACGCGGAGGCGGCGGCCGCCGAGGCCGGCGCCGTCGGCCCGGGTGAGGCGGCCGCTGATCAGCGCCCGGCCGCCGAACGGGACGGTCAGCGAGTCGCCGCGGCCGTGGCCGCCGCGCAGGCGGGCGAACAGCCGCGCCTTGGCCTTCGCGGCGGGCGGTTTCGGGCTCTTGGCGGCCGGCGCCGGCTGCACCGGCTTCGCCCGCGCCACCGGCGGCGGCGGTTCGCGCCGGATCGCCATCTGGGTGCCGTCGGAGCGCAGGATCGTCGAGGCCGCGTTGCCGGCCGCGTCGAGCGCTTCGGCGCGGAAGACGAAGGTTCCGTAGCCGAGCTCGGGCATCGGGGCGACCAGGTGCGCCCTGCCCGGGGCGTTGCCGGGGACCAGGTGGGTCGCCAGCTCGGTCCAGTCGGGGGCGTCGACCCGGCGGTAGTAGAGATGGCCCGGCGCCGGGCCCGAATGGGCGTCGGCGACGTCGGCCATCACCTGCTTCTCGCTCGCCTCGGTAGAGAAGGCGACCTGGGGGCGGACGTCGTCGAAGCGCAGCGGCACGCTCACCGCCGAGCCCGGATTCTCGTTGCCGGCCTCGTCGCGCAGCCAGAGCTGCAGGTTGTAGGTGCCGGCGGCCGGGACCTCGACGTCGGCGAGGGAGCGGCGGTCCCGCCCGGCCGCGAACCTGACCCCGGTGTCGTAGCCGCTGCCGCCGCTGACCCTCCACTCGGCGCCGGCGATCGGGCTGGCCGGGCCCTGATCGGGGTTCTCCCAGCCGAAGTCGAAGTCGTTGGTGCGCCGCCAGCTCTCGCCGCCGGCGAGGCTCAGCGCCTTCGGGTGGGCCGGCGGGTTGTTGTCGATCAGCAGGGTCTGGCCGACGTTGCAGGCGCGGTTGGCGGCGAAGTCGACGGTGCAGTGGCCGATCTGGTGCGAGCCGTCGCTGAGCGAGCGGGTCTCGACGTGGTGGGTGGTCGACTGGTGGGTCGGGCAGGGCCGCATCGTCGTCCCCCGCCACTCGCCGCCGATCAGCGCCTTGTTGCAGTTGTACTCGTTGAAGCCGACGCGGTTGCCGTCGATGTAGGTTTCGCCGAAGCGGACGCCCGAGCCCTCGTCGGTGTCGCCGACGTCGACGCCCTCGTTGCCGCGGCGCCAGCCGCCCGAGATCAGCGGCCCGCCTTCGAAGCCGGCGACCGGCAGGCCGTCGTCCTCGACGGTCAGGGTGAGGGCGCGGACGGCCGACCAGGAGCCGGGGTCCAGCGAGCACCACTTGTCCTCGCCGCGGGCGCAGAGCAGGCGGTCTTCGAAGGCCGGCTGCGGCGAGCCGAACCCGAGCGTGAAGTCGCGCAGGGCGGTGTCGGTCCCGGCGGCGCTCAGCGAGGCGTTGAAGCTGCCGCCCCAGTCGACGCCGCCGAGGCGCTGCTGCATGCCGTCGTGGAGGGCGTGCCACCAGGTGCCGCGGACGGCGGTGATCCCCGCCGTGTTGCTCGGCGCCTCCCAGCGCCAGCGCGCGAAGCGGGTGCCGGAGACGGTTCCCTGGCCGTCGCGGGTGAAGCTCTTCATATGGACGCCGTCGAACGGGTCCGACCCCGGCGGGGGGACGCAGTAGGCGTCGGGGCGGAACTTGACGCCGCCGGTGGTGTCAGCCCAGCCGGCGTCGGCGCCCACCCCCCAGCCGCACTGCGCCACCTCGTACTTGCCGGCGGTGGCCTTCGCGGCCGCCAGCAGCGTCGCGCTCAGCGCCAGCAGCACCCCCAGCACGACGACTCTTCCCTTCGCGATCCTCGTTGCGGACATCGGTCCTCCTTCGCTCGACTGCGTACGGGAGTCCAAGGTCCGGGCGGGGCCGAACTCTCCCCCCCTCCCCCCCAGCTCGTTCGCCGACCCCGGGCTGGCAACGGCCGAAGCGGCGGCTTTGCGAGAATCGAGGCGATGCCGCTTCCCACCGAAGATCAGATCACCGAGAAGCTGCGCGCCGTCATCGACCCCGAGCTGCGGCGCTCGATCGTCGAGCTGGGCATGGTCCGCTCGATCGAGGTCAAGGAGGAGGGTCGGGTCGAGGTCGTGGTCTCGCTGACCACCGCCGGCTGCCCGATCCGCTCCCACTTCGAACAGTCGGTCGCCCAGCAGGTCTCCCAGCTCGAGGGCGTGACCCAGGTCGCGGTCGGCTTCGACGTCCTCTCCGACGAGGAGAAAGGCCGGCTGCAGCAGACCCTCGGCCGCAACAAGCTCCCCGAGGGCGCGCTGGCGAAGGTGAAGAACGTGATCTGCGTCTCCTCGGGCAAGGGCGGCGTCGGCAAGTCGACGATGACCGCCAACCTGGCCGCGGCGCTGACCGCCGAAGGCCACTCCGCCGGAGCGCTCGACTGCGACGTCTACGGCTACTCGATCCCGCGCATGCTCGGGGTCAACCGCAAACCGGAGGTCAACGGCGAGCGGAAGATCCTGCCGCTCGACTCGGCCGGCGGGGTGAAGGTGATGTCGATCGGCTTCTTCGTCGAGGACAACTCCGCGGTCGTCTGGCGCGGCCCGATGCTGCACAAGGCGATCCAGCAGTTCCTCGAGGACGTCGCCTGGGACGAGCTGGAGTACCTGCTGCTCGACCTGCCGCCGGGGACCGGCGACGTCTCGATGACCCTTGCCCAGCTGCTGCCGCAGGCCAAGTTCCTGGTCGTCACGACGCCGCAGCCGGCGGCGCAGTCGGTGGCCCGGCGCGGCGCCGAGATGGCGATGAAGTTCGACCTCGAGATCCTCGGGGTGATCGAGAACATGTCCGGCTTCACCACCCCCGAGGGCGAGCGCTTCACGATCTTCGGCGAGGGCGGCGGCCAGCTCCTGGCCGACGAACTGGACGTGCCGCTGCTGGGCAAGGTGCCGCTGTCCGAGCCGCTGCGCGAGCACTCCGACAACGGCTCGCCGCTGGCGATCGAGGATCCCGACTCGCCCGCCTCGCAGGCGATCCGCCAGGCGGCCCGCGGGATCGTCGCCGCGACGCCGCAGGAGCTGCCGGTGCTGCAGTCGACGCCGGCCGCCGCCGAAGCGCCGCCGGTCGGCGGCACCCCGCTGCCGGTCGTCCAGTAGCCAGGCGCTTCTGAAGGCGCCAAGCAGTCAATATTGGCGTGTACCGTTCCTGTACCGTCCCTGTGTAGGTGGGGGCCGGGGGACGACACACATGGGGAGCAACGATGTACCTCGTCATCCTGCTCTCGCTCCTGACGGCGCCGGTCGCGGCGTCGGGACAGGGGCTCGACCCTGCTTTCGGTGAAGACGGCCGGGTCGCGACTGCTGTCGACGCGCTGGGGCCGGAATGGGGTAACGGGATCGGCCTGGCGCTCAGACCGGAATCGTATGGAGAAGAAGTCCACCTTGCCTCCGCACCGGATGGCTCCCTCGTCGCCGCTCGCGGGAACCTGCTCCTGCGATACCTGCCCGACGGTCGTCTCGACCCAAGCTTCGGCGCAGGCGGGAAGCTCGCCATCCCAACCGTAGAAGAACTTCCCTTCGGACTCGCAGACATCGCCGTTGACGCCCAGGGCAGGATTCTCGTCTTCGGAACTGTTGTCGAGCCGACTATCTCCCGCACCATCTACGGCTACACCATCCGGGAAGTAAGCCCCAGCTTCGTCACCGTGCTCCGGTTCTCCCCGAACGGGACGCTCGACCCCAGTTTCGGAAACGGGGATGGAATCTTCCGCGATGGCCTCGGACTCAGACCCACGCCGGGTGTCCCGGCTGAGATTCCTCTCGTCGAGGCCGAGTCCGCAGAACTCGATTCGCAAGGAAGACCGGTGGTCGCGGTCGGCAAAGTCGGGTTCCCTCCCAGCATCCGCACCACTCCCGGCTGGGTCGGCGACGCAATGATCCGCCTCACCCCCTCGGGCACGCTCGACCCAAGCTTCGGTGGAGGAGACGGAGTCATCGAAGGCCTGCTTCAAGGCAGCAGAGAAGGCGAAAATCGTTTCGTAGGATTCTGCATTTCGAAAAACGATGAACCCATCGTGGCCACTGGTCGCTGGCTGTCGCGCCTCCACCCGAACGGAACTCTGGATCGCACTTTTGGCCGTGATGGGATCGCTCAGGCGCGAGGGAGCTTCGGTCCCCTAGCTTGCACCGCCTCTCACATCTTCACGCTCGCGCTGCAGGGAACGTCGTTCTTCCCGACGCGCGATGACCCATCCATCTGGAGAGTCGTCAGGCGCTCTGCCGACCGAGGGAACGTCAACCGTAGCTTCGACCGCAAGGCCGAAGTGAGGCTCAGAGGAAGGTACAGCGAGTTGAGTTCGCTTCTCGTCGACCGACATGGCCGGGTGTTGCTCGCGGGGACCGAGCGGCTAGCCACGCCGAGAAAGAAGGGGACCCGATCATTCTTCGCTGTCGTACGCCTCTTGGCCACCGGCCGCCGGGACACTAGTTTCGGACGCAACGGGTGGGCGAGGACGAGTTTCGGCCAGGACGCATCCATCCATATTGGCGCTGCGGCCGCCATTGAAGCGTTGGGTAACGTTGCCGTCCTCGGCAGCGCACGGGCATCCCGGCTGCAACCCGCCGGAGTCGTCCTGGCCCGCTATCTGGCGGATCACTGATTGCGAGGCTGCAGAAGGCTGCACCGCAACTTCCAGCGCCGACTTCCGTTAAGGTCTGCACACAAACGCCTAATCCCCGGCTAAGAGAGGCCGGGGAGCGGGGGACCCAGGTTTCTGGGGCTAACCACGTTTACGTGGGGCGCAGGCTCCTTCAGCGCCAGCCCGACAGCTAACCCCGCCGGCCGACGAAGGAGGAGTTACTCGATGCAGATGGCCTCTGGGGCGGCCCTGAAAACGCCCGCCCTTCGTACTTTCCTTGCGCTCGCGGCACTGGTCGCGGCCTTCGCGGCCGTGGCGGCGCCGGCCGAGGCGACCCCACCGGGCGGCCTCACTCCGGTTACCCCGGAAGTCGAAAACCCAACCGCCCCCCCGGGCGCGGCGATGCTGGTCCGCGGCCGCGCGGTCCCGCCCGCCGACGCGCCGCCGGCGGTCAGGAAGGCGATCGCCGCCGCCAACAAGATCCGCAGCAAGCCCTACATCTGGGGCGGCGGCCACGGCCGCTGGTGGGACCGCGGCTACGACTGCTCGGGGGCGGTCAGCTTCGCCCTCCACGGCGGAGGCTTCCTCACCAGCCCCCTGCCCTCCGGCCCGATGGAGAGCTGGGGCGAATCCGGCCGGGGCCGCTGGATCACCGTCTACGCCAACGGCGGCCACGCCTACGCGGTGATCGCCGGCCTGCGCTGGGACACCGCCGGCAACAACCACGGCACCGGCCCCCGCTGGCACAAATCCCTACACGCCGCCGCCGGCGGCCCCTTCGTAGCCAGGCACCCTGCGGGTTACTAGAGCCGCGGGAGGCAAGAGTGGGCAGCTCTCCCGCCCGCTCTTGCCCTCAGCGGCCGCCAGAAGCAGGCGATCGTCGAGAGGGGGGCGGGCCGCTGTGACGGTTCAGGACCAAGCGGGGCGGTCACGGCGCGGATTCCGCGTGGCAGCGCCACGTGGGATTCGCGACGGGGCCGAATCCGCGCCGGTCCTGGGCCGTCACAGGGGTGCGACTTCCCTACCGGGATAGGTTCTAAGCAGCCTGGTTCTTGAAGTAGTTGGCGTTGATCTCGGCGTATTTGGCCCACTCGGCCGGGAGCTGGTCCTCGGCGAAGCAGGCGTCGACCGGGCAGGCCTCGACGCAGGCGTCGCAGTCGATGCACTCGTCGGGGTCGATGTAGAGCTGCTCGACGTTGTCGTAATCGGCCTCGTCAGGCGTCGGGTGGATGCAGTCCACGGGACAAACCTCGACGCACGAGTTGTCCTTCTGGCCTATGCACGGCTCGGCGATGACGTAGGTCATTTAGACGGTCTCCTAAAGCTCGTTTTCGGGGTGCCCGCCGGGGACCCCGGCCAAGCGCGAGCGGTCATTTTAGGGATCATGGGTCCGTGCTGCTGTTGACGGGGGCAACCGGAAGCGTCGGATCTCGGCTCCTGCCGCTGCTGCTGGAGCGCGGCGAGGAGGTGCGCTGCCTGGTCCGCGAGCCGCGGCGGCTGGGGCCGCGGCGGGTCGACGTGCAGATCGCCCTGGGGGACCTGGGCGAGATGTCCGATCCCTACCTGGTGCGCCAGGCGCTGCGCGGCGTCGACCGGGTGATCCACCTGGCGGCCTCGATCCGCGACCAGCCGCCGAAGCGGATCGAGGAGCTGAACGGGCTGGCGACGGTGCGGCTGCTGCGGGCGGCCGAGCGCGGCGGCGTCGAGCGCTTCGACTTCTTCAGCGCCCTCGACGCGCAGGCGGCGCAGCGGACCCGCTTCTTCCGCGCCAAGTGGCTGGCCGAGCGGGCGGTGCTCTCCTCGCCGCTGCAGGGCACCGTCTTCGCGCCCTCGATCGTCTACGACCGCAGCGATCCCTGGATCACCCTGCTGCGGCGCTTCTCCTTCCTGCCGGTGCTGCCCGTCTCCGGGGCGGGCCTGGCGCGGTTCCAGCCGATCTGGGCCGAGGACGTGGCGCGCTGCGTCGTCGGCGCCCTGGAGTCGGCCGAGCCGGCCCGGCGCTACGAGCTGGCCGGCCCGGAGACACTCAGCTACGACCAGATGTCCGACCTGGTCAGCCGCATCGCCGGGCGGCCGCGGCCGCTGGTCCACCTGCCGCTCTCGCTGGTCCGCGCGGGGTTGATCGCGCTGCGAGCCGTTTGGGGCGAGACCGTGTTTGCAACCTGGGAGGAGGCGGAGCTGATGGAGGTGAGCATGGTGAGCGAGCGGGGGACCGCCGACGCGCAGGCTCTTGGAGTGCAACCGCGAAGGATGGGAGATGTCCTTGCCGAGGCATAGGAAGAACCGGCGGAGCCGCCGCGCACGGGCGGGGGCGGCGTGGATGGCCGCGGCGGCGCTGGCGCTGGCCGTCGTCGCCCTGCTGCCGGCCGCCGCCGCCGCGCGCTCGCTGGTGCCGCCGAAGCCGAGCGTCTTCCTCGGCGTCAGCGACCGCGGCTCGACCGCCGAATTCGACCAGTGGGTGGAAATGACCGGCAAGCACCCGGCGCTGCTGGAGACCTTCCATCCCTGGGGCAACAGCCTCAACGACGCCTACGAACGCTGGCGCGAAACCGAAACGCGGCCGGTCCTGCACATCTCCAGCGCCGACGACCAGACCCTGGCCGAGCTGATCACGCCGGAGCAGATCGCCCTCGGGCAGGGCGACGACTACCTGCTGCAGCTGAACAACTTCTTCGCCACCCACGGCGTGCTCGGCTACATCCGACCGCTGGGGGAGCCGAACCGCTGCCTCAACGTCTGGTCGGGCGTCGAATGCGACGGGACCCTGAAAGGCGGCGAACACAGCGCCCTCTGGTACAAGCAGGCGTTCCGCCGCATCTCGCTGATCGTGCGGGGCGGCCAGAGCATCGAAGCGATCGACGCGACCCTGGCCGAACTGGCGCTGCCGCCGGTGCACCGGACCAAAGGGCCGCCGCCGCGCGAACTGCCGGCGGCGCCGGTGAGCATCATCTGGAGCGCCCTGCCCGGCGGCTCGCCGCGGGTCAAGGGCAACTTCCCGGGCAACTACTGGCCGGGTCGGCGCTGGGTCGACTGGGTCGGCACCGACTTCTACTCCGAATATCCCGTCTGGAAAGACCTCAAGCGCTTCTACGCGGGGCGCCAGTGGAGGGGGATGCCGATCGCGATGACCGAGTGGGCGGTCTCGGGCGAAGACGACCCGCGCTGGGTCAAGCAGGTAGTCGCCTGGACGGTCCGCCACCCGCGGGTGCGGATGCTCGTCTACTACCAGGGCTTCGGTCCCGGCAACCCCTACGACCTCGGCCGCTACCCCCGCACCGAGAACACCCTGCGGCTGAAGATCCGCCGCCCCAGCTTCCTCGAAACCGCCGAATACAACGCCGGCATCCTTCCCCCGCTGCCGCCCAAGCCGAAGAAGAAATGAAGAAGGCCCGGGCGAGCCCGGGCCGATTCGTCAAATCCGCTCCGCCGACGGGCCGATTTGACTCATATAGATGGACTTATAGGCCCGTCGGCAAATGGAAGGCGACATTTCGGCCCGTCGGGGTCGATCAGCCTTGCGAGAGCAGGTGGCTGACGGTCTTCGCGAGCACGTGCGGTTCGAACTCGACCTGCTCCCAGGCAAACCGCGACACGCGCCACCCTGCGACCTGCAGGCGTTGCTCCCGGCGCCGGTCATCGACAAAGGCGGTGTCGGTGTCGTGGAAGCGGCGGCTGTCGGCTTCGAGGATCAACCGCTGCTCTCGCCAGAGGAAGTCCGGTTTCAGGGTGCGGCGCTCCACCTTCAGGGAGACGTTGACCTCTGGCTGCGGGAGGCCGACCTGGAGGCAGACGTGAAGGAACATCCGCTCGAGCTCGCTCCTGCTGCGCTCGTTCTGGGGATGAATTTCATCGAGGAGATGGCGGAGACGAGCCACTCCCCGCCTACCTCTTCCTCGGCGTACTTGAAGGCGAAGCTGATCGTGCCTGACGATTCTCCTGACTTCCGCCTCTCCCAGGGCCTTCCTCAGCTCCCACGGTGGCAGGACGGCCGCGAGATCCAGCAGCGTCCGGGCAACGGTGGTACAGGGGACGCGGTGAAATTCGGTTCGATCCGAAGGCGCCAGGCACCCATCTCGATGGGGGACGATCCCATCTGGACTGCGCCCCCGGCGGTTGGGCGCCGTCACATGGAGCGCGACGTCATCCGGCTCCCAAAACCCCCACAGTGCCGCTGCCGAGCCATGGGAAAGAACGGCACCCGGCCCACACGCGAGCACGGCCGCGAGGAAGGTCGCTTCCGGCGTCAGGCTGATGTGGCCCACCGAATAAACGCCTCGATGAAGTCGGTGGAGGCGGCCCGACCGCTCCCGAGCGGCAACGGTCCTTCGATCCATCCCGATCCCTTCGAGCTGTTCCAGGCTGATCAGTCCGTGCTGCCGGTTGGCGACCCAGGCGATTTCCAGGTCCCAGCGTCGAGGTCGAAGCCGAAGGGACGATTTGTCAAATTCGGCTTGGCGGCGGGCCGATTTGTCGAAGCCAAGTGGACTGATCGGCCCGTCGGCGGAGGGAGGGTTCGAGACGCTCATCGTGCCCATGAGCGTGCCGGGGAACGGCGCGCGTGTGGCGCTCAGAATGTGCCAATTCGCAGGCGGGTTGAGCGCGAGTTCGTGAACGGTAGACGCAAGGAGCCCGGATAGCAGCGCTATCCGGGCTCCTGAGGACGACGCCCTGAGCCGGTCCGCCGCCCGCCAGGCGTGCGCACCGGGCTCGCGAAGTCCCGGGTCGCTACATCATGCCGCCCATGTCCGGCATGCCGCCGCCGGGCATGCCGCCGCCGGCGTTCTCCTCCGGCGGTTCGGCGATGATCGCCTCGGTCACGAGGATGTTCTTGGCGATCGAGGCCGCGTTCTCCAGGGCCGAGCGGGTGACCTTGGTCGGGTCGATGACGCCGGCCTTGATCAGGTCGCCGTACTCGCCGGTCGCCGCGTTGAGGCCTTCGCCGTCCTTCAGCTCGCGGACCTTGTTGACCACGACCGAGCCCTCGAGGCCGGAGTTCTCGGCGATCTGCCGCACCGGCTCCTCCAGCGAGCGGTGGATGATCCGGGCGCCGGTGACCTCGTCGGGGTCGTCCAGCTTCTCCGGGTCGAGGCCGGCCTGCGCGTTCAGCAGGGCCACCCCTCCGCCCGGCACGACGCCCTCCTCGAGCGCGGCCCGGGTCGCCTGCAGCGCGTCCTCGACGCGGTGCTTTTTCTCCTTCATCTCGGTCTCGGTGGCGGCGCCGACCTTGACCACGGCAACGCCGCCCGCGAGCTTGGCGAGGCGCTCCTGGAGCTTCTCGCGGTCGAAGTCGGAGTCGGTGTTCTCGACCTCGTTCTTGATCTGGTTGATCCGGCCTTTGATGTCCTCGGCGTCGCCGGCGCCGTCGATGATCGTCGTGTTGTCTTTGGCGACGACGACGCGGCGGGCCTTGCCGAGCTGGGCGAGCTGGGTGTTCTCCAGTTTCAGGCCCATCTCCTCGGTGATCACCTCGCCGCCGGTGAGGATCGCGATGTCCTCGAGCATCCGCTTGCGGCGGTCGCCGAAGCCGGGCGCTTTCACGGCGACGCCGGTGAAGGTGCCGCGGAGCTTGTTCACGACCAGGGTCGCGAGGCACTCGCCCTCGACGTCCTCGGCCACGATCAGCAGCGGTTTGCCCCCCTGCATCACCTGCTCGAGCACCGGCAGGATGTCCCGCACGGAGCCGATTTTCTGGTTGGCGATGAGGACGTAGGGGTCCTCCAGCACCGCCTCCATGCGGTCCTGGTCGGTGACCATGTACGGCGAGATGTAGCCCTTGTCGAACTGCATCCCCTCGGTGAACTCGAGCTCCATCCCGAAGGTCTGGCCCTCCTCGACGTTCACCACGCCGTCTTTGCCGACTTTCTCGATCGCGTCGGCGATCACGTTGCCGATCTCGTCGTCGCCGGCCGAGATCGCGGCGACGCGGGCGATCTGGTCTTTGCCGGCCACCTCCTTGCTCTGCTTGCCGCGGAGGTTCTCGACGACCTCCTCGACGGCCTTCTCGATGCCGCGGCGCAGGGCCAGCGGGTTGGCGCCGGCGGCCACGTTCTTGAGGCCCTGGCGGACGATCGTCTGGGCCAGCAGCGTGGCGGTGGTGGTGCCGTCGCCGGCGACGTCATTGGTCGCGGTCGCGACCTCGCGGACGAGCTGGGCGCCCTGGTTCTCGAAGACGTCCTCGACCTCGACCTCGCGGGCGATCGTGACGCCGTCGTTGGTGATCGTCGGCGCGCCGAACTTTTTGTCGAGCACGACGTAGCGGCCTTTCGGCCCGAGGGTGACCTTGACGGCGTTGGCGACGGAATCGACGCCGGCCTGCAGGGCCCCCCTTGCATCCTCTGCGTACTTCAGCTCCTTGTGAGCCATCTCTTTCTGGTCCTCCTTAGTTGCGTAAGTCCGGTGGAGAGCTAGGCGACCTTGGCCAGGACGTCCGACTCGCGCAGCACCAGCAGGTCGTCGCCCTCGACGGTCACCTCGGTGCCGCCGTATTTGGAGTAGAGGACTTCGTCCCCCTCCGCGACGTCGAGCGGGCGGCGGCTGCCGTCCTCGGCGACGGCGCCGTCGCCGACGGCCAGCACCTTGCCCTTCTGCGGCTTCTCTTTCGCGGTGTCGGGGAGGACGATCCCGCTGGCGGTCGTCTCCTCCTCCTCTACCGGCTTGACGATCAGCCGGTCCCCGAGGGGCTTCAGCTTCATCCGTGAACCTCCGTTATCGGTCTGGGTTTGGGTGGGAAAGTCAGGAATCGCCGCTGCAGAGCCAAATCCTGCGCCTGGCGATGTTTGGCACTCTCACTGTGCGAGTGCCAACAGAAGGAAAGATAGCGAGATCGCGACGCCGGTCAAGCAATCGTCACGGGAAATTCACGGCGCGGGGGGCGGCAACGCGGGGCGGCCGCTCAGTCGCAGGCGAGCAGCCGGCAGCCGAGCAGCTCGGAGATCCCCTCGCCGCCGCGGCGCATCACCCAGTCGTGGTTCCACTCGAAGGCCGGCCGCAGCAACGGCGCCAGCAGGTTCATCCACGGCTTCGTGGTCCGCACGTTCCACTCGTAGAGGACGGCGGTGACCCCGTCCTGCTCGTAGAGCCGCCAGCGCCCGACGCCTTCCAGCTCGCCGACCGCGCGGCCCTCCATCAGGGCCGGGTGCTCGATCCGGGTCGTCGTCACCTCGAAGCGGACCCGGTAGGGGAGCAGGCTCTTCCAGACCATCTGCGAGACGGTGCCGAGGCCGTCGCCGCCCTCGCCGGAGCGCAGTTCGGTCGCCTCCTCGACCCCGCGCCACCAGCTCGGCCAGCTCGCCTGGTCGTGGATCGCCTCCCAGACCCGCTCGCGCGGCGCCTCCAGCAGCCAGGTGGTGAGGAAGGCGTACTCGGCCATTCGCCGTGGATCTTGACGCAAACCCCCCGCGGGCGTGCCCGGCTCTCAGGTTAGTTGTGGCGGGGGGTCTCGCCGTTGCCCAGATGCGAGTGCGGGGGCTCGACGATCTGGGAGAAGCGGATCACGGTGACCACGTCGCTGGCGGCGACCGGGCGGCTGTAGATCTGCTCGAGGAAGCGGATCTCCTCCTCGAGGCGGCGGAACTCCGGGTTGTCGTGCTCGATGTCGCGGCGGCTGAGGTCGCCGGCCTTCTTCACCTCGACGTCGTCGATCACCGCGGTGAAGATCTTCTCGCGGGGGCTGTGGCGGAACCCGACGGTGATCCAGACGACCTGGCCGCGCTCGTACTTGCCGCTCTTGTCGCCCAGCCGGATCGTCGCCGTCTTGCGGCCGCGCTTGAGCTGGTCGACGAAGACCGCGGAGTAGAAGTTCAAGACGTAGATGCCGCCTCGCATGGCGCTGCGAGCGTATAGGAGCAGGGCTGCGGGGCGGTAACTGGACGCCTGTCGTAGCCGAATTAGGCAAATTTGCGGTTTAGGCGGAGGCGCCTCCAGATCGCCGCGGGGCGGGCCGATGGAGGCAGGGATGCGAATCGCCGCCAGCCCCTCCCGCCTGCTCCTCTCCCTGCTCGCCGCGACGGCGGCGCTGCTGCTGGTGCCGCTCGCCGGCAGCGCCCTGGCGATGAAGTGCGACGGCAAGAAGGTGACGATCATGGGCACCCCCGGCCCCGACCACATCGTCGGCAAGAAGGCCAGCGACGTGATCTACGGCGGCGGTGGCGACGACGTGATCAGCGGCGGCCCCAACGGCAACGACACGATCTGCGGCGGCCCCGGCAACGACACCCTGATCGGCGGCCGCGGCTACGACCATCTCTACGGCGAAGGCGGCAACGACAAGCTCGAGGGCGGCACCGGCTCGGACTTCCTCTTCGGCGGCCCCGGCAACGACCGGCTGCTGGGCGAAAAGGGCGCCGACCGGCTGCACGGCGGCGGCGGCGAAGACTGGCTGCTCGGCTTCAAGGGGCCCGACCGGCTCGACGGCGGCGCCGGCAACGACTTCATCGACGGCCAGCAGGGGAGCGACACGATCGAAGGCGAAGGCGGCGACGACAAGCTGCTCGGCGACAAGGGCAACGACACGATCCTCGGCGGGCCCGGCAACGACCTGATCGAAGGCGGCCCGGGCGACGATCCCAAGCTCGACGGCAACGGCGGCAGCGACGAAGTGATCGGCGGCGCCGGGATCGACAACGCCAACGGCGGGCCGGGCAACTACGACATCGTCCGCGGCGACAACGGCACCGACACCCTCTCGGGCGGCCCCGGCAACAACGACATCGTCTCCTACGCGAGCGCCAGCCGCGGCGGCATCGACGTCAACCTCGCCGCCGACAAGGCCAAGGGCGACGGCCACGACCGGTTGCGGGAATTCGAGGACGTGGTCGGCTCGCCGCAGGCCGACACGATCATCGGCGACGGCGAAGCGAACCGGCTCGACGGCGGCGTCGGCAACGACACCCTCGACGCCGGGGGCGGCGGCGGCGAAGCCTTCGGCGGCCCCGGCAGCGACGAATGCAACGGCTTCGAAGTCGAGAACTCCTGCGGCCCCGAAGCAGGGCCGCCGCCCGGCGGCGCCTACGCGATCCTCAACCAGGGGCTCGCCGGCTCCAGCCTGATCGTCCAGGGAGGGCCGGGCAACGACAACATCACGGTCAGCCTCGGCGCCGGCGGCTGGACCGTCACCGACAGCACCGTCTCGATCGCCGCCGGCGACGGCTGCCTCGGCAACGGCCCCGACACCGTCGTCTGCGGCGGCGATCCCTCGCTCTCGCTGATCGTCGTCACCGGCGGCAACGGCAACGACACGCTGACGATCGACGGCAGCGTCCCGACCCACGCCCACGTGCGGATGAACGGCAACGCCGGCAGCGACACCCTGATCGGCGGCAACGGCGACGACGTGCTCGAAGCGGGCGAGAACTACAACGGCCCCGACTACGGCAACGACACCCTGATCGGCAACGCCGGCTCCGACGTCCTCTACGCCGACCCCGGCGCCGACAACCTCCAGGGCGGCCCGGGCAACGACCTCCTGGTCAACTCGGTCGCCACCTGCCAGGGCCACACCTTCGACGGCGGCCCGGGCGTCGACACCGTTTCCTACGCCCGCTCCGACGCCGCCCTGACGCTCGTCCTCGGCGGCACCGGCAGCACCCCCGGCTGCGGCAACCCCGACCACATCCTCGCCAGCAACGAGAGCCTCGAGGGCTCCGAAGGCCCCGACGTCCTGATCGGCGACAACGGCGACAACAGCCTCCTCGGCCACAACGGCGCCGACACCTTCATCGGCAAGGGCGGCAGCGACTTCATCGACGCCGCCGACGGCCACCGCGACAAGGCGATCATCTGCGGCGGCGGCCACGACGAAGTGGTCCGCGACCCGAACGACCCCAAGGGCGTCGGCTGCAATTAGGGGTTAGGAGGGCCAAGCCAGGCGCTTTTCCCAACCATTGGTGCGGAAATGCGCCTGGAGCCCGATTCAACCGGCGAATCCCTCCTCGCCGATCAGGGGGACGAAGCGGCAGGGGCCGAGGTCCTCGGTCTCGATTCGCTCGCCCTCGCGGCGCAGGAGGGTGAGGACGTCTTCCTCGCCGGCGGCGACCGGGACGACGAGGCGGCCGCCGTCGGCGAGCTGCTCGACCAGGGCCGGCGGCGGCGCCGGGGCGCTCGCGTGGCAGGCGATCGCGTCGAACGGCGCCCGCTCGGGGACGCCGAGGCTGCCGTCGCCGACGAGGAGCTCGACGTTCCTCGCCCCGAGGCCGGCGAGCGTCACCGCCGCCGCCTCGGAGAGCGCCCGGTGGCGCTCGATGCTGACGACGTGGGCGGCGAGCCGCGCCAGCACCGCGGCCGAGTAGCCCGAGCCGGTGCCGACCTCGAGCACCAGCTCAGCGCCCTCCAGCGCCAGCGCCTGGCAGATCGCGGCGACGATCCAGGGCTGGGAGATCGTCTGCTCGGAGCCGATCGGCAGGGCCGAGTCGGCGTAGGCGCGCCCGCGCTGCGGATCCGGCAGGAACAGCTCCCGCGGCACCTCCCCCATCGCCGCCAGCACCCGCTCGTCGCCGATCCCCCGCCGCCGCAGCTGGCGCTCCACCATCCGCGCCCGCCGCTCGGCGAAGTCGGCCACCCTCAGTAGATGTAGTTGCGGAGCTTGTCCGGCTCCAGGACCGTGACGCGGCCGCGGCCCGAGCGGACGACGCCGGCCCGCTCGAGCTCGGCGAGGAAGCGGCTGACCGACTCGCGCGAGGTGCCGGCGAGCTGGGCGAGATCGGTCTGGTTCATCTGGATCGTCACCTCGGCGCCCGCCTCGCCGTCGCCGTCGCGGCCCTCGCGGCTGAGCTGGGCGAGGATCCCGGCGACGCGGCTGGGCACGGTCTGGAAGGACTGCCGGGAGAGGCGGACGTTGGCGGCGCGGAGGCGGCGGACGAGGCCGGCGACCAGCTTCAGCGAGATCTCCGGGTGGCGGGCGAGCAGCGCCCGCACGTCGCTGGCCGGCAGCGCCAGCAGCTCGCCCTCGGTCAGGGCCTCGGCGCTGGCCGAGCGCTTGTCGCCGTCGAGCATCGCCAGCTCGCCGAAGATCTCGCCCGGGCCGAGGGTGGCGAGGGTGATCGCCCGCCCGTCGGAGTGTTCGCGGGTGACCCGGAAGCTGCCCTCCTTGACGATGTAGCAGGCGTCGGAGTCGTCGCCCTCGTGGAAGACGCGGGTCCCGGCCGGAAAGCTGCGCGGCACGGCGACGTGCGAGAAGCGCTCCAGCTCCCCCTCCTCCAAGTCCGCGAAGAGAGCCACGCTCTTCAGCAGCTCGACCGCGCTCTGGTCGGTCTCAGGCACCGCAGGGATTATGGCAACGGTCTGGCCGGGCGGCCAAATCGAGGCTGGGTGCCATCGGAGGGCTTGGCGCGACCCTCCCCGCGAGCGCAAGCCATTTCCTTGCAAATCTGGACTACTGCTCCATAATTGCAAGAATGAATGTCCAACGCAGGGTCGCTCCGGAGGTGTCTGCGCGACTGGAGCAGATGCCCGCAGTTGCAGTGCTCGGACCGCGCCAGGCCGGCAAGACCACCCTCGCCCACGCGATCGCAGAAGGGCGCAAGGCCACTTACCTCGATCTCGAGTCGGTCGCCGACCGGGCGCGGCTCGAGGAGCCCTCGCTCTACTTCGCAGACCACGCGGACCACCTGGTGATCCTGGATGAGATACATCGCCTGCCGGGACTGTTCGAAGAGCTGCGCGGGACGATCGACCGAGGCAGGCGCGAAGGCAGGGGAACCGGGAGGTTCCTGCTGCTCGGATCAGCCGCAATCGAGCTCCTCGCACAGTCGGGGGAGACGCTGGCCGGCAGGATCGGCTTCGTGGAGCTGTCGCCTTTCGACCTGATCGAGGTCGGCGCGGAGAACTTGGACCGCCTTTGGGTGCGCGGCGGCTTTCCGGAGAGCTTTCTGGCTCGCGACGACGCGGCGAGCTTCGTCTGGCGCGAGGACTTCGTCCGGACCTACCTGGAGCGCGACGTCCCTCAGCTCGGTCCGCGGATCCCGGCCGAGACGCTGCGGCGCCTGTGGACCATGTTCGCGCATGAGCAGGGGGGCATCCTCAACGCCGCAAAGATCGCGCGCAGCCTCGGGGTCGACGGCAAGACGGTCGCCCACTACCTCGACCTGATGGTCGACCTGCTGCTGGTCCGGCGATTGCCCCCGCGACTGGCGAACGTCGGCAAGCGGCTGGTGCGCTCGCCAAAGGTCTACGTGCGCGACGCCGGACTGGTGCACGCGCTGCTCGGCCTGATCGACAAGGAGGCGCTGCTGGGGCATCCGGTCGTCGGCGCAAGCTGGGAGGGCATGGCGATCGAGCAGGCGATCGGCGTTGCGGGACGCCGAGCCGAGGCCAGCTTCTACCGGACCAGTGCGGGGGCCGAGATCGACCTCGTTCTGACCTGGCGCGACGGCACAGAGTGGGCGGTGGAGGTGAAGCGGACCCTGGCGCCGAAGCTGGATCGGGGGCTCCGCTCGGCGCTCGAGGACGTCAACCCCGAGCGCAGCTTCGTCGCCTACCCCGGCAGCGAGCGATTCACCTTGGGGGCCGGCGTCGAAGCCATCGATCTACCCGGGCTCTGCAGGGAGATCCGGGATCGGTAGCAACCGCGGGATCCCGTCCCCGGCGGGACGGGATCCCCGGTCGGTCAGCCGATGTCGCTGCGCGGGCGGATCAGGTTGCCGATGCCGGATTCGGTCAGCACGAAGGGGGCGGGACGGAGGGACGCCCGCCTGCCCGCGGCGGTTGGCGAGTTGCCTCGCCGCGGTTGGCGAGCTGCCCTGCGGCGGTCGGGGGTTAGCCGGCGGCGGTGAGCTTGCGGGGGCCGCGGCTGAAGCCGGCGCCGATCAGGGCCTCCTCGTGGCCGGAGCCGATGATCGGCTCGCCGTCGAGCTTCTCGACCGCGAGCTTGGGGAGCCGGCCCTTGGCGACCGCGTCGGCGAGGGCGCGCATCGCCTCCTCCAGCGCCTCGCCCTCGAGGTCCTGGAGGCGGAGGAGGCCGCGGCCGCCGCGCTCGACGAAGACCAGCGGCTCGCCGTCGCGGAGCAGCAGGTGGGCGCCGGGGGTGCGGCCGGGGCGGCGGCCGCCCTCGAGCTTCGGCCAGGGCAGCGAGGCGCCGTAGGGGTTGGCGGGATCGGTGGCGGCGAGGACGAGGTGGGAGCCGTCGGCTTCGGGCAGCGAGCGCAGGCGCTCGACCGCGCCGGGGAGGGCGAACTGGGCGCCGCCGAGGCCCTCGACGAAGTAGCCGCGGCGGGCGGTGCCGAGCAGCTCGAGGTTGCCGAGCTCGCCGTAGAGGGTCGAGAAGCCGCCCGGGACGCCCTCGGCGAGGACGGTCTCGCGGGTGACGATCCCGTAGCGCTCGAGCATCAGCTCGGCCTGGGCGCGCAGCCTGGCGCCGGGGCCGGGGGCGCCGGCGAACAGCGGCGCGGTCAGCGACCAGCGGCCCTGGATCGCGGCCCCCGTCGCCGAGCGGTGGCGGGAGAAGCGGCGGCCCTGCCGGCTTCTCCGCGCCTGGAGCGAGGGGGTCGACGCCGCCCCGTTCGCCGCCGGGCGCAGGCGCGGCGCCCGCAGCGGCGCGAAGGCGTCGTTGGTCACCGCTCCCGTCCAGACCAGGTCCCAGAGGGCGTTGTGGAGGTCCTCGGCGGGGTGGTCCAGCTCGACCGCGAGGTCGAGCCAGAACGAGGGGCCGGCGGCGAGCCGCTCGCGGATCGCGTCGTGGACCTCGCCGCTCGGCGCCTCCAGCTTCGCGTTGGCGGGCGGCGGGCCGGCGAGGCGGACGTCCTCGCGGAAGTAGAGGGAGACGCGGCCGTCGTTGCGGCCGCGGGCGCCGGCGCCGATCCAGACCAGCTCGCCGCTGGTGCAGAGCTCGTCGAGCCAGCTCGGCGAGTAGGCGCCGAGCCGCCGCGGCAGCACGTCGGACTCCCACACCTTCGGGGTCAGCGCCACGCCCTGCAGCGGCACCAGCGCCTCGCGCAGGCGGTCGAGGCCGGCGCCGGTGCGGCGGAAGGCGTCGACGTTCTGCCAGCTCGGCAGGAAGCGGGCGAGCTCGCGGGTGTCGGCCGCCTCGACCTCCTTGCGCAGGCGGGCGAGGCTGGCGCGGCGGACCCGGCGCAGGACCTCGGAGTCGCACCACTCGCGCTCGGTCCCGCCGGGCAGCAGCTCGCCGCGGACCAGCGCGCCTTCGGACTCCAGCTCGCGCAGGGCGGGCGAGGGGTCGACGCCGTAGCGCTCGGCGAGCTGCCGGGTCGGGAAGGGGCCGTGGGTGCGGGCGTAGCGGCGGACCAGCGCCCGCATCGCGTCGGGGTGCTCCTCGAGGAAGGTCTCCGGCAGGCCCGGCGGCTCGGGCACGCCGAGAGCGTCGCGGTAGAGGCCGGCGTCCTCGGCGGCGATGAGGCGCTCCTCGCCGGCGATCCGGACCCGGGCGACGCGGCGCTCGGCGACGAGTTTCTCCAGCATCGATTTCGCCGAGTAGCCCTCGGCGACCCGCTCCTCGCACTCCTGCGGCCGCAGGTCGCCGAGGTTGCGCAGTAGCTGCTGGAGGGCGTCGCGGTCGCCCGCCCGCCCCGTCTCGGTGCGGTGCTGGAGCTGCGCCTCGACCTCCTCCAGCGCCTCGGGGTCGATCAGCTCGCGCAGCTCCTCCTGGCCGAGCAGCTCGCGCAGCAGGTCGCGGTCGAGGGCGAGCGCCGCCGCCCGCCGCTCGGCGTTGGGGGTGTCCCCCTCGTACATGTAGGTCGCCACGTAGTCGAACAGCAGCGAGGAGGCGAAGGGCGAGGCGGTCGGCGTCTCCACCTCGACCAGGGTCAGGGCGCGGGAGTGCAGCTTGCCGAGCAGCTCGGCGAGGGCGGGCAGGTCGAGGACGTCGCGCAGGCACTCGCGGTAGGTCTCGAGCACGACCGGGAAGCGGGGGAAGTCGCGCGCCACCTCGAGCAGGCTCTGCGACTTCAGCCGCTGCTGCCAGAGCGGCGTCCGCTTGCCGGGGTAGGCACGCGGGATCAGCAGCGAGCGCGAGGCGTTCTCGCGGAAACGGGCGCCGAACAGGGCGCTGCCGGAGAGCTCGGCGACGACGAGGTCCTCGATCCGGTCGGGGTCGATCAGGACGAGGTCGGCGGGCGGCGGCTCGTCGGCGTCGGGGAGGTGGATGACGATGCCGTCGTCGGACCAGATCGCGTCGGCCTCGAGCTCGCGCTCGTCGCGGATCTTGGCGGCGAGGGCGAGGCCCCAGGCGGCGTGGACGCGGCCGCCGTAGGGCGAGAGGACGCAGAGGCGCCAGTCGCCGATCTCGTCGCGGAAGCGCTCGACGACGATCGTCTCGTCGGAGGGGACGACGCGGGTCGCCTGCTGCTGCTCGCGCAGGTAGGCGACGAGGTTGCTCGCGGCACGCTCGTCGAGGTCGTACTCGGCGGCCAGCTCGGCCGGCTCGCGGTTGACCGCCTCGCGGGCGAAGGCGCCGATCGCCCGGCCCAGCTCGGCGGGGCGGCCGATCCCGTCGCCCTTCCAGAACGGGACCGCGCCGGGGGCGCCCGGGGCCGGGGTGACGATCACCCGGTCGCGGGTGATTTCCTCGATCCGCCAGGTGCTGGAGCCGAGCAGGAAGGTCTGGCCGGGGCGGGCCTCGTAGACCATCTCCTCGTCGAGCTCGCCGACCCGGCGGCCGTCGGGCAGGTGGACGCCGTAGAGGCCGCGGTCGGGGATCGTGCCGGCGTTGGTGACGACAAGCTGGCGGGCGCCTTTGCGGCCGTGGATCGTGCCCTCGGTGCGGTCCCAGACGATCCGCGGCCGCAGCTCGGCGAAGCGGTCGGAGGGGTAGCGGCCGTCGAGCATGTCGAGCACGTTCTCGAGCTGTTCGCGCGAGAGGTCGTGAAAGGGCTCGGTCGCGGTGACCAGGCGCTCGACCTCGTCGACCTCCCACTCGTCCAGGGCCGCGATCGAGACCAGGTGCTGGGCGAGCACGTCGAGGGGGTTCTGCGGGATCGTCGTCTCCTCGATCTCGGCCTCGCGCATGCGGCGGGCGACGACCGCGCACTCGAGCAGGTCGCCGCGGTATTTCGGGAAGATCCGGCCCTTGGAGACTTCGCCCATGCGGTGGCCGGCGCGGCCGATCCGCTGCAGGCCCCGGGTCACCGACTTCGGCGACTCGACCTGGATCACCAGGTCGACCGCGCCCATGTCGATCCCCAGCTCCAGCGAGCTGGTCGCGACCAGGCAGGGCAGGTCGCCGGACTTGAGCATCTCCTCGACGTTGGACCGCTCCTCGTGGGAGAGCGAACCGTGGTGGGCGCGGGCTATCTCTACGTAGGGGTCGGGGGAGTCAGGGGGGTCCTCACCGGACAACTGCTTGGGAGGGTCCGGTGAGGACCCCCCTGACTCCCCGCCAGCCGCGGACTGGCCCGCGGGAGTTCGGGAGGCCGGGGAAGGGTCGCCGGACACTCCCCGCTGTTTGTCCGCCGACCCTTCCCCGGCCTCCCCCCTGCCGTCCGTGTGTCCGCCGTGCTCGGTCGCGGGCAGCTCCTGCTCGCCTTCGCCGTTGGCGAGCTCGTTGAGGCGCTTGGCGAGGCGCTCGGCGGCTCGGCGGTTGTTGACGAAGATCATCGTGCTGGTGTGTTCCTGGACCAGCTCCAGCAGCTTGGGATAGATGGCGGGCCAGATCGAGCGGACGTGGGCCGAGGGCTCTACTTCGGTCGGGGGAGGGCCGTCCTCGCTCGGATAGGCGGGCGCGCCCGGGTCGGCCATGTCCTCCACCGGCACCACGATCTCCAGGTCCAGCGCCTTCTTCTGCCCCGCGTCGACGATCCGGCAGCTCCGCTTCGGCCCGACCAGGAACTGCCCGATCCGCTCCAGCGGCCGCTGCGTAGCCGACAACCCGATCCGCTGAATCCCCGGATGCCCGAGCTGACCCCCCGGCCCCTCACGGTCGCCCGCCTCGACCTCCGGTGCATTCCCGTCAACCACCTCGGCATCCGGTGCATCCCCGTCAGCCGCCTCGGCCTCTCGTGCATCCACGTCAACCGCCGCGTCCGGGGGACCCGGGGAAGGGTCGCCGGACACTCCCCGCTGTTTGTCCGCCGACCCTTCCCCGGGTCGCTCGCCAGTCCCTCCCTGCCTGCCCGCCGATCCATCTCCCGGCCCGATCCCGAACTGAACCAGGTGATCCAGCCGCTCCAGGGTCAGGGCGAGGTGGCTACCCCGCTTGGTCTGGGCCACCGCATGGATCTCGTCGACGATCACCGCCTCGACCCCGGTGAGGATCTCGCGGACGCTGGAGGAGAGCATCAGGTAGAGCGACTCCGGCGTGGTGATGAGGATGTCGGGCGGCTCTTTGGCCATCGCCCGCCGTTCCTTCTGCGAGGTGTCGCCGGTGCGCAGGCCGACCGCGATCTCGGCGCCGATCCCCCGCAGCGGCGCCCGCAGGTTGCGCTCGATGTCGTAGGAGAGCGCTTTCAGCGGCGAGATGTAGACGAGCTTGACGCCGGTCCCCAGCGAGTCCGAGCGGGACAGCCTGTCGATCCCCCAGAGGAAGCTGGCCAGCGTCTTCCCGGAGCCGGTCGGGGCGCAGATCAGCGTGTGCTCGCCGCTGGAGATCGCCTCCCAGCCACCCGCCTGCGCCGGCGTCGGCCCCTCGAAGGAGGCCTCGAACCAGCGCCGCACCGGCGCCGAGAACGGCGCCATCGGATCGGATTTCGCAGTCGCTTTCGCCCCGGAAGCCAACCCACCGATCTTACGCAGTGAGCAGCGCCGGCTCTACCCGGCGACGATTGGTGAGTTAACCCGCCTATAGCGCGGTTAACTCACCAATCGTCACGACCGCGGGCCGCGGAGGGGGTCCAGCCGCGCCCGCTCCCCGCCCGGGCGGGACCCGGAAGGAGTCTCGCCGGACCCTCCCCGCTGTTGTCCGGCGAGACCCCCTCCGGGTCCCGCCCGGGCCACTACTTAAGGCTGCCCCTCCGGGACCCTCACCCAGCGCTAGATGGTTGATTCCACGACGAGGTGCGACTGGGGGCGTGCCTGGCCAAGCAGATCAAGGACGCAGGCCGCCGCCTTTGCCGGTCGGCAAAGGCAAGGCCGAGGACGCAGAGATGCGCAGGGTGCCAGGCACGTCATCCAGGCGTGCCTCGTCGTGGAATCAACCATCTAGGGCCTGCCGCCGGCGAAGTGCACGTACGAGTACCAGGCGGGCTTGGGCTTGAAGCCTTCGCCGAAGAGGCCGGAGCCGTCGCAGAAGTTGCAGGAGCCGGCCTGGTCGTCGACCGAGAACCAGTAGACGCTCTTCAGCCGCCACTTCGCCTGGTGGCGGCGCAGGGTCGAGAAGGCGATGCGGAGTTCCCGCGCCTGGCCGGCGGGGCCCTTGGCGAAGGAGTTGTTGCTCGCCCGGCGACCCGAGCTCCAGCCCATCTCGGTGATATCCAGCGCCTTGCCGGCGTCGTGGTTGACCGCCAGGGCATGCCGGAGTTCGCCGATCACCATAGGCAGGTTCTTGGCGAAGGTCGTGTAGGGGTGCAGGGCGGCCGCCTGGAACTTGGACCTGATCCCGGGGTTGCGCCGGTACATCGCGTCGAGGAAGTCGCTGGCGAACCAGTTGAGGCTCTTGTGCTTGCCGGTCCGCTTGTTGCGGGCGCCGAAGGGCTGCGCGAAGAGGCCGGCGAGGACGATGCGGGCGCCGGGGTCGGCGGCGTGCAGGGCGTTGTAGGAGACCTTCACCAGCCGGCCGTATTCGGCCGGGTTCGGCCGGGCGACGAAGTACTTGAAGTTGGGCTCGTTCCAGATCTGCCATTCGCGGATCGGCCGCTTCGGGATGCCGGGGTGTTCGGCCCAGAAGCTGCCGCGCGGCCCGTAGTGGGCGACGGCGGCGGCGAGGAAGGCGACCCAGCCGGCGCGGGCGGAGCCCTTGACCGGCAGGTGCGCCGGCGCTTCGAGGCCGTGGGCGCCGGGGACGCGCTTGCCCGGCACCGCCCAGGTCGGCGCTCCGGAGAGGAAGGGCAGCACCCTGATCCCGGCTTTGGCCGCCTCTTCGACCTGGTTGTCGAAGCCGCTCCAGTCGTAGGCGCCGCCTTCGCTCGACTGCACCGAGCCCCAGCCGATCGGGATCCGCAGGCTTTCGACGCCGCCGCGGCCGAGCCGCTGCAGCTGTTCGGCGTTCATGCTGCTCTGCGGGACGACGCCCCAGAAGCCGCGGGGCAGCGCCTGCGCCGAGGCGGCGAAGGTCGCGAAGAAGACCAGAAGCGCCAGCGCGGGCGTCCAGGCACGCAGGATCCTGCTCATGAACTCGCTCCTTTTCGACATCGGTCAGCTCGCCTTCGGCGAGACGGGAGAGTCGGTGCCGGCGCTCTGGCGGCGCTGGCGGTAGTAGTAGGCGCCGATCGAGATCGCCGCGAGGACGACGATCGCGATCAGGATCGGCACCAGCGGCGAGGAGGAAGATTCGCTTTCGGTCGGGGCGGCGGTGTTTTCGCCGAGCTTGACGACGTGGTTGCCGCCGACTTCGCCGCCTGCACCGGGCTGACCGGCGCCGGGCTTGCCGCTTTCGGCCCCGGGGCCTTGGCTACTCTGGCCGTTGTGGCCGCCCTTGCCCTGACCGTTGCCCCCACCGCTGCCGGGAGAGTTGGAGGTGACCGCGTTGCTCCCTCCGCCGCCGGAGTGGCCGCCACCGCCACCGGTATTCGTTTCGCTGGGGACGGTTGGTACTTCGGACTTATAGACGGGGCCGCTCGCTTCTTCGGCCTGAGCCGCGATCGGAAAACAAGCCATTGCCAGCACAGCAAGCACTGACAGAAGCGAGAAAGCGGATCGGGCCGAGAGACGGGCGCGGGGGGACCGGGTCCGAGGCATGGCGCGCAAGGTTAGAGGAATCAGCGGCGCTGATAAGTCCGCTCGCATTGATCCTCGGCCTGGCCCTCGCCGGCGGCGGCTATTTCCTGAGCGACCGCCACATCGCCGGGCTGGCGGTATGGCTCGTCCTCGTGGTGCTGCTGGCGCTCGGCGCGGCCGGGAAGGCGACGCTCGGCCGCCCCTTCTACTGGGCGACGGCGCTGATCGGAGGCCTGGCGCTTTTCTCGGCATTCTCGTCTCTCTGGTCGGGGTCGATGGAGCTCAGCGTGATCGAAGCCGACCGCGTCTTCGTCTATCTCGGCTTCTTCCTTGCCGCCTTCCTGATCGCCCAAACCGACCAAAGGCGCCAACGTTTCGCTGAAGGGATAGGAATTGCGCTGATCGCGGCCGCGGCGCTGGCGCTGGCCAGCCGCCTCCTGCCCCACGTCTTCCACCTCGGCGCCGGGCCCGGCAGCGGCCCCCGCACCGGCTACCCGTTCGGCTACTGGAACGGCGACGGGCTCGCCTTCGGGATCGGGATCGGCTTCTGCCTCTGGATGAGCAGGCGGGCGCTGAACGAGGGCCTGCGGTGGCTGGCGGTGGGGGCGGTCCCGGCGCTGCTGCTGGCGCTCTACTTCACCTACTCGCGCGGCGGCCTGCTCAGCCTGGCGGTCGCCTGCGCCTGCCTGCTGGTCCTCTCCCACGACCGGCTCTGGATGCTGGGGACGCTGGCGATCGGCGCCGTCGGGGCGCTGCCGGCGGTGCTGGTAGTGCAGTCGAGCCGCAGCCTTGCCGACAACCACGCCGACGCCACCGCGATCGACCAGGGGGTGACGGTGCTGCTGGTCCTGGTCGCGGGGATCGCCCTGGCGCTGGCCCTCTTCGCCGTCCTGCGCCGGCTCGAGCGCCGCGGCGGCGCCCTCACCGGGCGGGCGCTGGAGCTCTCGCGCGACCGCCGTACCCTGCGCGCGGTCGGGGTCGCCGCGGCGGTGGTGGCGATCGGCGCCGCGATCGCCGTCGGCGGCCGCGCCTGGGACCAGTTCTCCAGCCCGGATCAGCAGTTCCCCGCCAACCCGGCCCAGCACTTCTCGCAGATCTCCGGCGCCAACCGCCACGAGTACTGGCGGGTGGCGATCGACTCCTTCGCCGAAGCGCCGGTCGCCGGCCACGGCGCCGGCACCTATCCCTTCGCCTGGGACAAGCTGCGCCACATCACCCTGCCGGTGCTGAACGCCCACTCCCTCTACCTGCAGGCGTTCCAGGAACTGGGGGTGGTCGGCGGCCTGCTGACGCTCGCCCTGGTCGGGGTGCTGCTGTGGACCGGCTTCGCCGCCTGGCGCGCGGCGAGCGGGCCGCGCCGCGAGCTGCACGCGGTCCTCCTCGCCGCCTGCCTCGCCTTCGCGGTCGGCGCGGCGATCGACTGGTTCTGGGAAATCGCCGGGCTCGGCGCGATCTTCTTCCTCGCCGCCGGCGCCCTGGTCGCCGCCCGCTGCGTCCAGCTCGTCCGGGCGAGGGCGCAGGGCAACGGCAGCGGCACGGCCGAGCGGCGCCGCTTCGGGCTCACCGTCGCCGGCCTCGGCCTCGCCTGGGTGGTGGCCCTGGCCCTGATCGGCCCGCTGCTGGTCGACCGCGAGCTCGACACCAGCGGCGCCGCCGCCGCGGCGGGCAACTTCCCGGCGGCCGTCGACCACGCCGAAACGGCGCGCTCGATCGAGCCGTGGGCGGCTACGCCATACGTCGAATTGAGCGTGCTGGCCGAGTCGCAGGGGGAATACGAGCTTGCCGCCCGCCGGATCGGCGAGGCGATCGAGCGCGAGGAAGGAAACTGGCAGCTGTACTACGTGCGGGCGCGGATCGAGCACAAGGCCGGCGACGAGGCCGCGGCCCGGGCCGATCGGGCGGAAGCGCGGCGCCTCAACCCCGAAGAAAAGTGCCTCGACGAAGGTTTTGAAGGGTGCGGATGAGCCAGACCCCCGACACCAGGCCCGAGCTGGGCAAGCCGGCGGCGCGCCCCGAGCCGCGGCCGGCGCCGGCCGATCCGCACGGGCGCGGGCCCGAGGACGCCCGCCGCCGCGGCGCCCTGCTGCGGCGCCTGCTCGCGGTCGGCGACTGGGGGGCGCTGCTCGGCGTCCTCTGCCTGGTCACCGCGGCCAGCTCGGCCACCGACGTCGCCGACCTCTTCTGGGCCGTCCTCTTCAGCCCCGCCTGGGTGATCGTGGTCAAGCTCCAGGGCCTCTACGACAACGACCATCGCCGCATCCGCCACAGCACCCTGGACGAGCTGCCGGCCCTGGTCACCGCCACCGTCCTCGCCACGCTGGTGCTCGACGGCCTGCTGGCGCTGAGCCCGGCCGGGCCGCTCTCGCCGATGAGCGCGATCGCGATCGGCGTCGGCACCTTCCTCGCCAGCTTCGCCCTGCGCGGGGCGATCCGCTTCGCCTGGCACCGTCTGACCACGGTCGCGCCGGGGCTGGTGATCGGGCCGCCGCGGGCGGTCGACATGGTCGCGCGGCGGGTCTCGACCCACCCCGAGACGCGGCTGGCCCTGGTCGGCTACATCTCGCCCGAGAGCGAGGAGGTGGCGAGCGAGCTGCCGCGACTGGGCTCCTTCGCCGACATCTCCCGGGTCGCCCGCGAGCACGCGATCGAGCGGGTGGTGGTGACCGAACAGGCGATGAGCGAGGGGGACGCCGAGCACCTGATCGAGGAGTGCAAGGCCGAGGGGCTGGCGCTGACCTTCCTGCCGCAGCACTACGGGCTGCTGGGGCCGGGGATCGAGCTCAACCGCCTCGCCGAGCTGCCGGTGCTCGACTTCCGCTTCAGCGACCCGCCGCGCTCGACCCTGGCGATGAAGCGGGCGATGGACATCGTCGTCTCCGGCCTGCTGCTGGTGCTGTTCTCGCCGCTGCTGGCGTGGGTCGCGGTCTGGATCCTGCTCGACGACGGCGGCCCGGTCCTCTTCCGCCAGCGCCGCGCCGGCCGCGACGGCGAGCCGTTCACGATGGTCAAGTTCCGGACCATGGTCAACGGCGCCGAGCAGCGGCTGCCGGAGCTGGTCGACATCGAGAACCTCGACCAGCCCGCCTTCAAGATCCCCGACGACCCGCGGATCACCCGCAGCGGCCGCTGGCTGCGGCGGACCAGCATCGACGAGCTGCCGCAGCTGTGGAACGTGCTGCGGGGGCAGATGTCGCTGGTCGGGCCGCGCCCGGAGGAGGAGCGCGTCGTCGCCCTGTACGACGAGCGCCAGCGGGGGCGGCTGGCGGTGAAGCCGGGGATGACCGGCCCGATGCAGGTCTACGGCCGCAGCGACCTCACCTTCGAGGAGCGGCTGGCGATGGAGCGCGACTACCTCGACAACCTCTCGCTGCTGACCGACCTGGCGCTCCTCCTGCGCACGCCGCGGGCGATGGTCCGCGGCGAAGGCGCCTACTAGCCGCTTCCTGTTCCTTATCGCTGGATGACGACCGAAAGGAACAGGAAGGCGAGCGGCCGTCGCCCGATCCTGTTCCTTATGGCTGCATGACGACCGAAAGGAACAGACAACTGCTCGAGGTGGTGGTGGTCAGCCACGGCGCCGAGGCGCTGCTGCGGCGCTGCCTGCGCTCGCTCGCCGAGCATCCGCCGGCGAGCGCGGAGATGCGGGTGGCCGTGGTCGACAGCGGCAGCCCCGACGGCACTCCCGACATGGTCGCCCGCGAGTTCCCCGCGGTGCGGCTGCTGCGCCGCGGCAACATCGGCTTCTCCGCCGCCAACAACCTCGTCCTGCGCGAGAGCGAGGCCGAGGCGGTGCTGCTACTGAACCCCGACACCGAGGTCTACGCCGGGACGCTCGACGCGGCGCTGGCGCGGCTGCGCTCGGACGGGCGGATCGGGATGGTCGGAGTCAAGCTGGTGACCGAGAGCGGCGAGCTCGACCACGCCTGCAAACGCTCCTTCCCCACCCCCCTCAGCGCCCTCGCCCACTTCGCGGGGGTCGGCCGCAACCGAGGGTGGTTGAGCTTTGGCGCGGTATCCACGCCAAAGCTCAACCACGCTCTGGGGCAGTACCGGGCGGCCCATCTCGGCGAGGACGAGGCGGGCGAAATCGACGCGGTCAACGGCGCCTTCATGCTCTGCCGCGGCGAGGCGGTGCGCGAGGTCGGCCTGCTCGACGAGGGCTACTGGCTCTACATGGAGGACCTCGACTGGTGCCACCGCTTCTGGGACGCCGGCTGGAAGGTCTTCTACGAGCCGGCCGGGGTGGCGCTGCACGTCAAGGGCGGCTCCAGCCCGAGCCGGCGGGCGCCGCGGCAGGAGATAGCTTTCCACCGCGGCATGGCCCGCTTCTACCGCCGCTTCGACGCCCCATGCCACAACCCGCTGCTGAACGCCGCCGTCTACGCCGGGATCGGCGTCAAACTCGGGACCAGCCTCGCGCTGAGCGCCCTGGCGGGCCGCCGCTTGCGCGGATGAGGAGGCTGACCGCGGTCGCGCCGCCGTTCCCGGCGGCGGCGCTCGGCGGGTTGCTGGCGGCGCTCCTCGCCTGGCACGTCGGCATGCACTCGGCCGGGGTCGGGCTCGACGCGAGCTGGAACGCCGGCCTGACGATGGCCGTCCACCAGGGCCTGCAGTTCGGCCGCGAGATCGTCTTCTCCTACGGGCCGCTCGGCTTCCTGCAGAGCCCCTTCGTCTACTACAGCGGCCTCGGGCTGGTCGCCTTCCTCTTCACCGCCGCCCTCTACGTCTGCTTCTGCGTCGCCCTGGTGCGGGCGCTGGCGCGGGTGCTGCCGCTGGCGGTCGCGGCGGCGCTCGGCTTCCTCGTCGTCGGCGCCCTGCCGCTGATCGAGCAGCCGCCGCTGCTGGCGGTGCTGGCGGCGATGGCGATGCTGGAGCGCGAGCGCCCGCGGCGCGCGGTCGACGCCTTCCTCGTCCTCGGCGCCTCCTATGCCGCGGTCGAGGCGCTGGTCAAGCTCTCGACCGGGCCGATCATCGCCGCCGTCTTCCTCCTCGCCCTGATCGGGATGCGCGCCGGGCGGGCGCGGGTCGCCGCCTACCTCGTCCTGCTCGCGATCGAGATCGTCGCGCTCTGGCTGCTCTGCGGGCAGAGCCTCGGCGCGATCCCCGACTTCCTCGCCAACACGAAGCAGATCGTCTCCGGATACAGCAGCGCGATGGTCTCCGAAAGCGACGTCGCGCAGTGGAAGGTGATCGTCGCCTCGGCCGCCGCGGCGCTGACCACGGTCGCCCTGGTCGCGGCCTGCTGGTTCGGCAGCTTCCGCGACCGCCGGGCGCGGATCGCCGGGGCGGCGCTGAGCGGGCTCGTCGCCTTCACGATCTTCAAGGAGGGCGTCGTCCGCACCGACGCCGGCCACCTCAGCCTCTTCTTCTCCAGCGCCGCGGTGCTGTGGATCGCGATCCCCTGGGGGCGCCGGCTCTGGCCGCTGCTGGTCGCCGGGGCGCTGGCGATCGCGCTCGCCGGGGCGCCGGTCCGGACCGAAGCGGTGAGCGCCCACCTGCACGTCTTCGAAAACGTCGAAGACGCCTGGGAACAGGCGCGCAACGTCTTCTCGCCGGCGCGCCGGCAGACGCTGGTCGAAGCGGGCCGCTCGGGCCTGCAGGCGACCTACGCTCTCGACCCGCGGGCGCAGGCGGCACTGCGGGGGCGCACGGTCTCGGTCGAACCGTGGGAGGCCGGCGCCGCCTGGGCCTACGGCTACGACTGGAGCCCGCTGCCGGTCTTCCAGAACTACTCGGCCTACACCTCGAAGCTCGACCGGCTGAACGCCGCCGCGGTCGCGAGCCCGGACGGTCCGGAACGGATCCTGCGCGAGAACCCGCTCGCCGTCTTCCCCGAGTTCCCGACCGCGGACGTCGACAACCGCTTCGGCGGCTGGGACCCGCCCGAACAGGCGCGGGCGGTGCTCTGCAACTTCGCGCCGCTGGAGATGGACGAACGCTGGCAGGTGCTGGGCCGGATCCCCGATCGCTGCGGGGCGCCGCGGCCCGCCGGCACGGCGAGCGCGGGCGAGGGCGAGGCGGTCCCGGTGCCCGCGCCGCGCCGCGGGGAAGCTGTCTTCGTGCGGATCCGCGGGGCCGGCGTCGGCGGCGCCGAGAAGCTCGCCGCGGCGCTCTTCCACGCCCGGGTGCGGCGGCTGACGGTCAACGGCCGGCGCAGCTACCGGCTGATCCCGGAAACCGCCGGCGACGGGCTGCTCCTGCGCGGCAACGGCGCCTTCGCCGCCCCCGGCCCCTTCTCCCCCTTCCCGCAGGCGCGGACGATCGCGGTCAGCGGCGCCGGCGGCAACCTCCGCTTCGAGTTCTTCACAATGCGCGTCCGCCCGATTCGTAAGGTCCCCTGACGTGCCTGAACCAAGCAGATCGAGGACGCAGGGAGCGCGGTGTGCTCTGCACATAAGCGACCGAGGACGCGGAGATGCGCCGGTACGGGCGCGTCAGGTCCCCTGACGTGGCTGAACCAAGCAGATCGAGGACGCAGGGAGCGCGGTGTGCTCTGCACATAAGCGACCGAGGACGCGGAGATGCGCCGGTACGGGCGCGTCAGGGCGCTACCGTTCCGTGCTCGATGAAGCGCCTCCTCGCCGCCGTCCTGCTCTGCGCTCTGGTGCTCGCCCTCGCCGCGGGGGCGGGGACCGGCGCCGCGAAGCCGCGCATCCCGGCCCCGCGGGGGTTCTTCGGGATCGACCCGCAGGGGACGCTGAGCGACGAAGACGCCGAATACATGAAGGCCGGCGGGATCGAAACCGTGCGCTGGCCGCTGGCCTGGAACGGGGTGCAGCCGACCGCCCGCGGCCCCTACAACTGGGCCGCCTTCGACCCGGTGGTCGAAGTCGCCGCCCGGCACGGGCTGAAGGTGCTGCCGTTCGTCTACGGCACCCCCTCGTGGATCTCCCGCAAGTACACGACGCTGCCGGTCAGCAGCGGGCGCGCCAGGGCCGCCTGGTCGAAGTTCCTCGAAGCCTGCGTCCAGCGCTACGGCCCCGGCGGCGAATTCTGGAAGCTGCACGCGCGGGGCGCCCTGCCGCCGCCCGGCTCCGAACCGCTGAGCGTCATCGCCCGGCCGCTGCCGATCCGCAGCTGGCAGGTCTGGAACGAGGCCAACTTCTTCTACTTCGCCTACCCGGTCTCGCCCGCGCGCTACGTGAAGCTGCTGAAGATCTCCAGCCCGGCGATCAAACGGGTCGACCCGGGGGCGAAGGTGATCCTCACCGGCCTGTTCGGCGAACCGACCGCCCACGGCCTCAAGGGCATGCCGGCGGCGCAGTTCCTCGCGGCGATCTACCGGGTGCCTGGGATCAAGCGCTACTTCGACGGCATCGCCCTGCACCCGTATGCCGCCTTCGCCTCGAACCTCGAGGAAATGACCGAAGCGCTGCACGAAGTCACGGTCGAAAACCACGACCGGGTGCCGCTCTACATCACCGAGATGGGCTGGGGGTCGCAGAACAACTTCCAGGAAGTCGCCTTCGAGCAGGGCATCCGCGGCCAGGTCAGGGAGCTGAAGGCGGCCTACGGCTACCTGCTGGAAAACCGCAGCCGGCTCGACCTCAAGCAGGTCTACTGGTTCTCCTGGAAAGACCAGAAGGAATCGTGCAGCTTCTGCGACTCGGTCGGGCTCTTCCGCGAAGGCGAACGCTTCCACCCGAAGCCCGCCTGGCACGCCTTCGTCGGCCTCACCGGCGGCCGCGCCCGGCCCTGAGCCGCCCGGCGGGGTGACGGCTCCGAGATTTGGGGGGCTATGACCCCCACAACCTCGGAGTCGCGCGGGTCGCGCCCGGCGCCGGGGTCAGAACGGGAGCTCGTCGGCGATGTCGCGGAGGCGCGGGGCGGTCTTGTCGCGGTCGCTGAGCAGCGGGTCGGCGACCTGCCAGTCGACGCCGACGTCCGGGTCGTCCCAGGCGATCCCGGCCTCGGCGGCGGGGTCGAAGTAGCTGGAGACCTGGTAGGCGACGTCGGCCTCCTCGGAGAGGACGGCGAAGCCGTGGCCGAAGCCGACCGGGACGTAGAGCTGGCGGTGGGCGACGTCGTCGAGCCGGTGCGCCTCCCACTGCCCGTAGGTCGGCGAGCCGCGCCGCAGGTCGACGGCGACGTCGAGGATCTCGCCGCGGGCGCAGCGGACCAGCTTCGCCTGGCCCGGCTCGGTCTGGAAGTGGATGCCGCGCAGCGTCCCCCGGCGCGAGCGCGACTGGTTGTGCTGGACGAAGCCGGCCTCGACGCCGAGCCCGCGCCAGGTCTCGCGGCTGTAGGTCTCGACGAAGAACCCGCGCTCGTCGCCGTGCACCACCGGCTCGATCAGCACCACCCCGTCGAGCTTGGTCGGAAGGGCTTTCATCGAGCCCTCGAACGACCCCGAAAACCAAGCAGGTCGTGGGACGCAGGGAGCGAGGTGAGGGGAGCGCACTGTTCAGTGCGTGACCCGATCCGAGCGACCGAGGACCGCGAGATGCGCCGGTTTGCAGGGGTCGCCATCGGGTTAACCCAGCGCCTTCCCGTACTGCTTTTCGTAGTAGGCGCGGTACTCGCCGGAGCGGATCGGACCCCACCAGTCCTCGTTCTCGCGGTACCACCGCACGGTCCGCTCGAGGCCCTCGGCGAAGTGGACCTGGGCCTCCCAGCCGAGCTGCTCCTTCAGCTTCGCCGAGGAGAGCGAGTAGCGGCGGTCGTGGCCGGGCCGGTCTTTGACGTACTCGATCTGCGACTCCTCGCCGCCGGTCAGCTCGATCACCCGCTTGACGACCTCGATGTTCTCGCACTCGTCGGGGCCGCCGACGTTGTAGGCCTCGCCCGCCCTGCCCTTGGTGAGCACGGTGTGGATGCCGGCGCAGAAGTCCTCGACGAAGAGCCAGTTGCGGACCTGGCGGCCGTCGCCGTAGACGGGCAGCGAGTCGCCGTGCAGGGCGTTCAGGACCATCAGCGGGATCAGCTTCTCCGGGTACTGGCGGGGGCCGTAGTTGTTGGAGCCGCGGACGATCGAGGCGTCGATGCCGTAGGTGTGCCAGTGGGCGGAGACGAGCAGGTCGCCCGCCGCCTTGGTCGCCGAGTAGGGCGAGGAGGGGTCCAGCGGCGAGGTCTCGGTGAAGGAGCCGGAGTCGATCGAGCCGTAGACCTCGTCGGTGGAGACCTGCAGGTAGCGCTCGACCCCGAGCTCGCGGGCGGCGTCGAGCAGGGTGCCGGTGCCGACGACGTGGGTGCGGGCGAAGGCTTCCTGGTCGTCGATCGAGCGGTCGACGTGCGACTCGGCGGCGAAGTTGACCACCGCGTCGGCGCCCTGCATCGCTTCGCGGACGACGGCCGGGTCCTCGATCGCCCCCTCGATCAGGTTCGTCCCCTCCGGCAGGTTCTCGCGCCGGCCGGCGTAGGTGAGCTTGTCGAGGACGACGACGTCGTGCTCGCCGCCGATCAGCCGCACGTAGGTGGAGCCGATGAACCCTGCCGCTCCGGTGACCAAAAGCCTCATTCGTCTGCTGCCTCCGCTTGTCGTTGGGCGAGATAGCCTGCCAGGCCGTCCTGCCAGCCGGGGAGCCGGATCGCGTGCTCGCGCTGGCTGACCAGGGCCGAGAAGGCCGGCCGCGGCGCCCGCGCCCCGAATTCCTCGGTCGTGATCGAGAGCACCCGGCACTCGACCTTGGCCTGCTCGAAGATTTCGCGGGCGAATTCGTACCAGGAGCAGTGGCCGGCCGCCGCCATGTGGTGGATGCCGTACTCGATCCCCTCGATCAGGCGGACGATGCCGTAGGCGAGGTGCCAGGTGTAGGTCGGCGAGGTGACCTGGTCGCGGACGACCGTCACCTCGTTGCGGGTCGCGGCGAGCTGGAGCATGGTGTCGACGAAGTTGCGGCCGCCGAGCCCGTAGAGGCCGGCCGAGCGGACGATGAAGTGGCGCCGGTTGGCCGCGGCGACCGCCTCCTCCCCGGCCAGCTTGGTGCGCGCGTAGGCCGACTGCGGGGCGGGCTGGTCGCTCTCCACGTAGGGCGCCCCTTTGGCGCCGTCGAAGACGTAGTCGGTGGAGACGTGCAGGACGCCGGCTTCGACCTCGGCCGCGGCGGCGGCGACGTTGCCGGCGCCGCGGCCGTTGATCGCGAACGCCTGCTCCTCGGCCTCCTCGGCGCCGTCGACGTCGGTCCAGGCGGCGCAGTTGACGACGATGTCGGGCCGCTCGAGGTCGAGCTTGCGCGCCACCGCCTCGGGCCTGGTCACGTCGAGCTCGGCGCGGCCGTAGCCGACCACGTCGTGGCCGGCGTTGCCGGCGGCGAGCAGGACGTCGCGGCCCAGCATCCCGGCGGCTCCGGTGACGAGCAGCTTCACTTTGACGGCTCCAGATCCCCGCCAGGCGGCGTCAAAGCCATGTCAGACCAGTTTGATCTCGGCGCGGTCGCCGACCAGCATCTGCAGCGTCTTCGGCATCCCCTCGCTGCGGGTCAGCTTCACTTCCTTGCCGAGCAGGCTCGCCTCCATCCGCGTGCCGAGGTCCTCGACCACCGAGCCGGCGAGGACGATCGAGTTCTCGATTTCCGAGCGGCGCACGTGGACGCCGTCGCCGATCGAGGTGTAGGGGCCGATGAAGGCGTCCTCGACGTGGGCCCCGGGGCCGATCACCGCGGGGCCGCGGACGACCGCGCGCTCGAGCCGGGCGCCGGGGGCGAGGACGACCCGCCCTTCGACCTTGGAGGCGGCGTCGACCTCGCCCTCGATCGAGGTGACCAGCTCCTCGAGGACGAGGCGGTTGGCCTCGAGCATGTCGGCGAGCTGGCCGGTGTCCTTCCACCAGCCGCGCACCACCTCGGAGCGGACCTCGCGGCCGTCGTCGATCAGCTTGTCGATCGCCTCGGTGATCTCGTACTCGCCGCGCCAGGAGGGCTCCAGCGACTTGGCCGCGTCGAAGATCAGGTTGCCGAACAGGTAGACGCCGACCAGGGCCAGGTTCGAGGGCGGGTCCTTCGGCTTCTCGATCAGCCGCACGATCTTCTCGCCGTCGAGCTCGGCGACGCCGTAGGACTGCGGGTCGTCGACCGGGGTGAGGAGGATCAGCGCGTCGGGCTCGTGCTCGGTGAAGGTCTTGACCAGGCCGCGGAGGCCGTCGCGCAGGAGGTTGTCGCCGAGGTACATGACGAACGGCGAGGAGCCGATGAACTCCTCGGCGGTGAGGACCGCGTGGGCGAGGCCGGCCGGCTTGTCCTGGAGGATGTAGGTGATCTCGGCGCCGAACCGCGAGCCGTCGCCGGCGGCCGCTTCGATCTCTTCCCCGGTCTCGGGCGCGATGATGATCCCGATCTCCTTCACCCCGGCGTCGACCAGCGCCTCGATCCCGTAGAAGAGCACGGGCTTGTTCGCCACCGGCACCAGCTGCTTGGCCGAGGTGTGGGTAATCGGGCGCAGGCGCGTTCCGGCGCCGCCGGAGAGGATCAGTCCCTTCAGGGGCTCCATGCGAGGCTGCAACCCTACCGAGCGCAAGGAGGATCGGTGAGACCAGCGGTTTACATCCCCAACTACAACGGCGCCGCCCGGCTCGGGCCGGTGCTGCGGGCGCTGGGCGAGCAGACGGTCGCGGCCGAGGTCGTGCTGGTCGACAACGGCTCCAGCGACGAGTCGGTCGAGCTGGCGCGGCGGGAGCTGCCGGGGGTGCGGGTGGTCGAGCTGGGCGAGAACCTCGGCTTCGGACGGGCGATCGACCGCGCGGTGGCGGCGGTGGCGGGCGACCCGGTCGTCCTGCTCAACAACGACGCGGTGCCCGAGCCGCGCTTCGTCGAGGCGCTGCTGGACGGGCTCGGGGCGGGCGTCGATTCGGTCGCCGGGGTGCTGCTGCAGGAACGCTCGCCGGAGCTGATCGACTCCGCCGGCGTCGTCGCCGACGCGGCCCTGATGGGCTTCGACTACCTGCACGGCGAGCGGGCCGAGGCCGCCGCTTCCGCCCCGCCGCCGCTGGGGCCGACCGGCGGCGCCGCGCTCTACCGCCGCGCCGCCTTCGAGGCGGCCGGCGGCTTCGACGAGCGGATCTTCCTCTACTACGAGGACCTCGACCTGGCCCTGCGGATGGCGGCCCGCGGCAGCCGATGCGCCCTGGCGCCCGCCGCCCGCGCCCTGCACGCCTACTCGGCCAGCCTCGGCGCCGCCAGCGCCCGCAAGTACGAATGGACCGGCTGGAGCCGCGGCTACATGCTGCGCCGCTACGGAGTCATGCGCCACCCGCGCCTGGCCCTGCGGGCGCTCGCCTGCGAGGGCGCCATCTGCGCCGGCCAGCTCCTCAGGGACCGCACCGCGGGCGGCCTGCGCGGGCGCTTGCGCGGCTGGCGCGACGGCGCCGGGCTGCCGCCGCAGGATGCCAGCGAAGCACCGCTGCTCGACCTCAGCGCCCGCGATGCGCTGGCGCTGCGACGCCGCCGCCGCGGCTGACCTGGGTCGAGACTCTCTGCCGGCAGCCGATCGAAACTCACAGCTAAACGCCCAGCTCGGCGAAGAAACGCTGGACCACGTCCACGGCGTCCGCCCGCAGTTCCATCTCATCGACCTCGGGTTGCACCTCCCGAGCCTGCTGCGCATATAGGACCGGTCCACTGTCCGCCGTCCCGACATAGCGCTCACGCAACTCCAGGAAGGTCGACTTCAGCCGCTCGAGCTCGACGGCCAGGTCGCCTTCGAGCAGGCGACGCGCGGCCTGCTCCGGTCCCCCCGCGCGGTTGTGCTGCAGGACGTAGACGAGGTCGTAGTAGTCCTTGGCGGCGGCACGAGTGCGGGCCGCGACACACTTGGAGAGCAGGTATCCCTCCAGACCGGCGAAGCGGGCGCGTACGACAGCCGTGGTTTCATCGGCGAGCTCGCCACTGAGACGCTCCCAGGCAAAGTCCTTGGCGACGTAACCGGTGCCGCGCAGGTTCTGCGCGGCGAGCGCGCGACATCCGCTCGGCCTGACGACCTCACCCTCCCTGTAATCGGGGAGGTCGCAGAGGAACTCGAGCTTGACCGGCACCTCCCCTATCGGGCCTCGCCACCGCCAGCCGCCCTCGTTCGAGTCTGGCTTGAAAGCGAGCATTTCCAGCGCTCGCTCGACGCTGCCGAGATCAGCTTCGGGATCGACCTGGGTGATGAGCAGGAGATCGACATCCGTCGTGCCCAGGTGCTCCGGCACAAGGGCCTCGTCGCTTGCCAGGACCTCCGGTACGAGACCGCCGAGAACGACAAGGAAGACGGCCTCGTCGCCAAGGGCGTGCAGAAGCCGCACCAAGGCGAGCTCGGCGCGGGCGCGCGTCGAGCGGGAGCGCTGTTCATCCATCGGGCGCATCCTCCCCGGCCGAGCTGCCCGGGTGCAGCGGATCGACCAGCTCCGCCTTGACGTGGTCGGCTGCGTCGCCGCCGCGACCGCCGAACGAGGACAGGTCGGCAAACAGGCGCGGCGCGCTCACGACAGGGATCCCTTCAACTCGTTGCGAGCAAGCGAAGACGCGGGTGTCCGCCGCCCAGAAGGCGACTCGGCCGCCCTCGCCAACCTCGCGCAGGCCCGCGTTCTCGATCGCATCGCTGAGCGGCGCGGCAAAGTCGGTATCCGCGACGTAGATGTGCAGGCTGGGCGTGCTCGTCGCATAGGGAGCGGCGAGCTCGAGACCGGCCCAGCCGCTGACGGCCCAGCCTTTGAGAGGCTCGAGGGCGGGAGCCAGGTCGGTGCGCAGGAGCGCCATCGGGTCGCTGTTCGCGCGGTGCGCGATCCTGGTTGCGCGAGGGAGATCGCCAAGCGCAGCCGACCAGGATGCGAGCAATCCGTCCGCATCGACCAGCCGGCGCCGCGCGGCGGGCCCGCGCGAGGCTCCGTGCTTGGCGGTCCAGCCCTGGCCGTCGAAGGCCGTGAGGACTTTCGCCACCTGCGCATCCGACCACCCGCTTTCCTCCGCGAGCTCGACCACGCGCAGGCGGCGATCCTCGTGCGCCAGGATCGACTCGGCGATCGCGATCGCCGATTTCGACCACGAGAAGGAGCGCGACAGGATCCTGCCTTTGGGGGGACGAGCAGGTTCGCGTATCACCACCAGCCCACCGAGTCCGACGATGCGAGCCTGACCGGCTTCGTCTGCCCAGTTGGCGCCGCGTTCCCGCAACCACTCGATCGCGCCGGGAGAGAGGCTTCGAGCGAGCAGGACGACATCGACCGGCCAATCCTCGCGCAGCCCGGCGGCCACTCGCCGGACGTCCTGCGGCCACCCCTCGCCGGCCCACCGCACCTCGAGCTCGATCAGCCGGCCGTCTGGAGTCCGGACCGCGAGGTCGGCGGCTCGCCCGTCACGCGCGGGCTCGACGGTCGCACCATCGAGCACGGAGGCGAGGATCTTCTGCCATCGCTTTTCTACTTCAGACATATTTTCTACTTTACCAGTGGAATACTGATTCGAATAGAAAATAGCTTGCAAGGAACAGCGAGCGACGGCCTCAGCGGCGGCGCAGGAGCTTCGCCCAGGCTCGGCGGACCAGACCCGCCACGCCGCTGCGGAGGCGGTGGACCTCGTGGGCGAGCTCGGCCTTGCGCCGGTTGGCGTCGGCCAGCTCGGCGGCCAGGGAGTCGCCGCGCGCGCTCTGCTCGCCGAGCTGGGCCCGCAGGCGGTCGCGCTCGGCCCGCAGCTCGTCGCGCTCGGCGATCAGCTCCTCGCGCTCGGCCTCTAGGCGGGAGAGGCGGCGGGCGGTCGGGGAGCGGCCGGCGCGGGGGCGCTCGATCTCGCCGGCGGCGAGCCGGCGGATCTCCGCCGCCAGCTCGGCGTTCAGGCGCAGCAGCTCCTCTTCGCGCTCAGCCGCCATCGCCGCCCGCCGTCCAGCGGGTCCCCTGCAGCGCCCGGCGGGCGCGCGCTTCGTTCCAGCCCCGCCACTGCATCGCCGCCGAGTGGGCGCGCATCAGCGACGAGGGGAGCACCCGGTAGCGGGCGAGGTGCTCCGGGATCACCACCCCGAAGCGGCCCTCCTCGCGCAGGGCCCGGTAGAAGGCCCAGTCCGAGTAGATGATCGAGGGCTCGTCGAAGGCGGCGCCGAGCTCGCTGAAGAGGCGTCGCGGCAGCAGCGCGAGCGTGTCCCCGTCCCAGTTGTCGGCGTCGTCGCGAACCACCCGGTTCCCCAGCGGAGCGTAGCCGCTGGGGTCCCGATGGTCGGAGCCGTCGGCGTCGACGAAGCGCAGCCAGCAGGAGACGTAGGCGAGGTCGGGCTCGCGCTCGTAGACGGCCAGCGCCCGGGCGACGAACTCCGGCTCGAGGACGTTGTCGGCGTCGAGCATCGCGACGTACTCCCCCCGCGCCATCCGCACCCCGAGGTTGCGCGCCGCCGCCTCCCCGGCCTGCAGCTGGGTGACCACCCGCACGCGGGGGTCGGCGGCGAGGCGCTCGAGCACCTCGTCCTCGGGGTCGAAGGAGCCGTCGTTGACGATCACCGCCTCGACCTCGCGGTGGGTCTGCCCGAGCAGCGACCGCACCGCCTCCTCGACGTAGGGGGCGGCGCGGTGGTAGGGGACGACGCCGCTGACCAGCGGCCCGGAGCGGGCGGGCGCCGCCCGGCGGGCCGGCGCGCCCGCCGCGGCGCCGGCCTCCAGCAGCCGCTCGTAGCCCTCGCGGACCCGCTCGGGATCGCTCAGCCGCCGCGCGCGCTCGGCGGGCGGCTCGGCGCCGCGCAGCCGGGCCACCCGCTCGGGGTCTTCGAGCAGGCCGAGGAGGACAGCGCGGATCGCCTCCGGCCCCGTCCCCGCGGCGAGCCAGCCGCTCGCGCCCGGCTCGACCAGGGCGGGGAGCTGCCCGACCGGCGTCGCCAGCAGCGGCAGGCCGTGGCGCATCGCCTCCAGCGCCGGCTCCGACCAGACGGCGAAGGTCGGCGTCACCGCGGCGAGGTCGTAGAGGCCCCAGTCGAGCGGGCCGGCCTCGTGCGGCGAGGCGATCGCGAGCCGCGGGTCGCCGCCGAACATCGCTTCGATCGTCAGCCGCACCGAGCCCCCCGCCGGAGCGGTCTCGGTGTCCGGCCCGACCATCGTCAGGCTCCACCCGTCGACCGGCAGGCGCAGGCAGGCGGTGGCGAGGTCGAGGGCGCCGCCGCCGCGGGACAGCTCGCCGCTGTAGAGGATCCGCAGGGTGCCGGCGGGGTCCGGGCGCGGTGGGACCGGCTCGGCGGGGAGTCCCGGCAGCCCCAGCTCGACCGCCTCGGGCAGCCCCTCGCCGTAGTAGCGGCGGTAGAGGTCGGCGCCGTCGCCGCCGCCGTGGAGCAGGCGGTCGGCGAGGCGCAGCTGCTCGCGCTCCAGCTCGCCCAGCAGCCGCAGCTGCGGGTTGCCCGAGACGCCGTCGTGGAGGCTCGCCAGCTCCCTGGTGCCGAGCAGGCGCACGGCGAAGCGGGTCCGCTCGAAGAGCGGCTCGGCGCAGCGCCGGGCGATCAGCGGCACCAGGCCGAGGGCGCGCCGGTCGGGGACCTCGACGAAGTCGGGGCCCTGCTGGGGGTAGGCATCCCTGATCGCCTCCATCACCGCGGCCGAGAGGCGGTGGCCGGCGCCCGCGTAGGACCCCCGCTCCACCTCCGCGCTCGGCTTCACCTCCTCGCTGCGGATCAGCGTCACCTCGTGGTCGCGCCCGAGCAGCTCGGCCAGGCGCGGGTAGGCCTCCTCGCCGGGCGGCGCGACCAGGCAGATCCTCATCGCCGCCGCTCCCCCAGCCAGCGCTGCGCCGCGCCGAGCTCGCCGGCGCGGGCGAGCCGGCGGCGTTCGCGCAGCGCCCGCGGCAGCCAGGCGAGGCCTTCGAGCTTGCCGCGCAGGGTCGCCCGCAGGCGCCGCTGCCGCGCCGCCCGCAGCAGCGAGCCGGCCTCGACCGCGAGGACGATCGGCAGCGCCCGCGGCGGCACCAGCTTGGCCTGGGTGGCGATCCGGTTGCGGGCGACGAGGCGGGCGTTCCAGGCGCTCGGCCGCGGCGCCTCGGCCTGCCAGGAGGCGTTGCCGAGGTGCCAGACGGCGGCCTCGGGGACGTACTCGAAGCGCCGGCCGGCGATCCGCGCCCGAACGTTCAGGTCGACGTCCTCATAGAAGGAGAAGTAGCGCTCGTCGTAGCCGCCGAGCTCGTCGAAGAGCTCGCGGCGCAGCAGGCAGGCGGCGCCGCAGACGCCGAAGACCTCGCGCCGCCGCCGCCACCGCGGCGCCTGCTCCTCCCCCGCGCCGAGCTCGAAGGCGCGGCCGTCGCGGGTCAGCGCCTGCCCGGCGCTGTAGAGGCGGGCGCGCTCGGGGTCGCGCGCCCCTCCCCCTCCTCGAGCTGCAGGATCCGCGGCTGCACGCCGCCGAGCGAGGGGTCGGCCACGAGCGCTTCCAGCAGCGCCCGCACCGCCCCCGGCTCGACCACGGTGTCGGCGTTGAGGGAGAGGACGAGCTCCGCCTGCACCCGCGCCGCCCCCAGGTTCATCGCCCGCGCGAAGCCGACGTTCTCCGGCAGCGAGAGGTGCGGCACGCCCTCGCGCTCCAGGTAGGCGAGCGAGCCGTCGGTCGAGCCGTTGTCGACGACCATCAGCTCCAGCGGCACGTCCTGCTCGCGCAGCGAGCCGAGGCAGGCGGGAAGCAGCCGGGCGCTGTTCCAGCTCGGAACCACCACCGCCACCGGAGCACCCTCGGGCATGGGCAGAAGCATTACCGTTCCGGCCGATGGCCGCTGACGTCGCCACCACCGGCGTTGCCTCGATTCGCGCCAGGGAGGGAACCGCCGGTGTCCTGATCCTCGGGCCGGGACGGAGCGGGACCAGCAGCATCGCCCGCGCCTTCGTCGCCGCGGGCTTCTTCGCCGGCGAGGAGGGCGAGGTCCTGGGCGCGTCGAGCAGCAACCGGCTCGGTCACTACGAGCCGCTTCCCGTCCTCGATCTGAACGAAGCCCTGCTGGCCGAGCTCGGGTGCAGCTGGTGGGCCGGCTGCCCGGACCCGGCTGAGCAGCGCGCCCGGCGAGAGGAGTCGGCGCCCCGGATCGAGGCGGTGCTGGAGTCGATGCTGGCGCGGGCCGGCGGCAGGCCGCTCGCCGTCAAGGAGCCGCGGGTCAACTCGCTGCTGGAGCTATGGGGGCCGGTCGCCGGGGGTGTCCTCCATCCGGTTCTCGCGGTCAGGGACCCGGTCGAGATCGCCCGTTCCCAGGCAAGGCGCGACGGGACGACGCCGGCGCACGCCCTCGCCTCGTGGGAGGTGCAGATGGCGGCGGTGCTCGACTGGCTGCAGGGGCGCACCGTCACCGTCGCCCCCTACGCGCGGTTGCTGGAGCGCCCCGAGGGCGCGGTCGAGCTGGTGGCCGCGGCGAGCGCCCACCTCCTACCGCAGAGGCGCAGCGGCATCGGCCCGGAGGGAGCCGCCGGAGCGCTCGACCCGCAGCAGCGCAACGAGGCGGGCGAGAGCCGGGCGCACGGGGAATACCTCACCGCAAAGCAGCGCGAGCTCTGGAAGTTCCTCGCTTCGCTGCCGGCGGGGGACGTCGAGATCGACGCTCCCGCCGCCCTCCGGAAGCCCAGCGCGGCCGCGGTCGCGGCGGTTGCGAAGGAGTCCGAGCTGATCGACTTCGCCGCCGAGCACGGCCGGGTCGCGGCGCTGCTCAAGGAAGCGGGCGAGCGGGGAACCGAGGCCGCCGAGGAACTGCGGCGCCTGGCGAAAGAGGTGGAGCGAAGCAACGAGCGGGCGAGCCGGCTGGAGGCGGAGCGGGCGGGCGCCCACGAGCAGCTGGCCGCGGCCGAGGCCCGCCACGCCGCCGAGATCGCCGCGATCGAAAGCTCCGGGAGCTGGCGGATCACCAAGCCGCTTCGCCTGCTGCGGCGCGGTTCTCGGCGTAGGCTCTGAGGCTCGTGTCGGTCGAAGACGCCACCCTGGCCGCAAGCCCTGCGCCGCACCGCCCTCCCGCTGGGGAGGACGCCGCCCTGGCGATCCAGGTCGAGGACGTCCACAAGGCCTTCATGATCCCGACCCACCGGGTCGACTCGCTCAAAGAGCGGTTCGTGCGGCCCTTCTCGGCGCCCGACTACCGCGAGCTGCGGGCGCTCGACGGCGTCTCCTTCGAGGTCCGCCAGGGCGAGTTCTTCGGCATCGTCGGCCGCAACGGCTCCGGCAAGAGCACGCTGCTGAAGCTGCTGGCGAGCATCTACCGCGCCGACAGCGGCACGATCCGCATCGCCGGCCGGCTCGCCCCGTTCATCGAGCTCGGGGTCGGCTTCAACCAGGATCTGACCGCGCGCGAAAACATCGTCCTCAACGGGGTGATGATGGGGCTCAGCCCGAAGGAGATGAGGCGGCGGACGGGGGCGATCATCGAGTTCGCCGAGCTGGGGGAATTCGCCGACCTGAAGCTGAAGAACTACTCCTCGGGGATGCTGGTGCGCCTCGCCTTCTCGGTGATGATGGAGGCCGACGCCGACGTGCTGCTGATCGACGAGGTGCTGGCGGTCGGCGACGCCTCCTTCCAGCAGAAGTGCGCCGACGCCTTCCGCGAGATGAAAGCGGCGGGGAAGACGATCGTCCTCGTCACCCACGAGATGGCCACGGTCGAGGCCTACTGCCACCGGGCGATGCTGATCAGCGAGGGGCGGATCCAGACGCTCGGCGATCCGGGCGAGGTCGGCCGCGACTACCTGCGGCTCAACTTCGAACGCGAAGGCAGCGCCGAAACGGTGCTGCACGAGCAGACCGACGACGTGCGGATCGTCGGCCTCGAGCTGCGCGACGAGCGCGGCGCGGCGGTGACCACGGTCGAGCACGGGACCGACATCCGCCTGCACCTCGAGCTGGAGGCGCTGCGCGACCTGCCCGGCATCGACGTCGGCTTCCTCGTCGCCAACGCCGACCGCGTCGACGTCCTCAACTTCGGCATCCCGGTCGGCGAGAGGCAGCGGGCCCGCAGCGTCGCCGCCGGCGAGCGGGTCAGCGTCGAGGCGCGGGTCGAGAACCACCTCGCCGGCGGCCGCTACTTCGTCCACTGCGGCATCTACCGCGCCTTCGAAGGCGGCATCGCCCTCTACCAGGAGGACGCCCTCGACTTCCTCGTCTTCGGCGGCCCGGAGACCAAGGGGGTCTTCGTCCCCGCGGTCGAGATCGAGTCCTCGATCGGGGAGGGGCCGGCGTGAGCGCCGAGGCAGAGCGCACCCTGATGCCGCTGCGCGAGGTCACCGGCCCCTCGGCGCTGGGCGGCGGCGCCCGCCGCTTCTTCGACCTGCTCTGGCTGATGTCGGTGACCGAGTTCAAGCGCGTCTACTTCGGCACCGTGCTCGGCTACCTCTGGTCGCTGATCCGGCCGCTGATGCTCTTCGGGGTGCTGCTGTTCGTCTTCACCCAGGTCTTCAGGATCGGCAGCGACCTGGTCGACCACTACCCGGTCTTCCTCCTGCTCGGGATCGTCCTCTTCACCTTCTTCCAGGAATCGACCAGCAACTCGGTCACCTCGGTGGTCTCGCAGGAGGGCGTGGTCCGCAAGACCCAGTTCCCGCGCCTGGTGATCCCGATCTCGACCGTGCTCACCGGCGCCTTCAACCTCGGCCTCAACCTGGTCATCGTCTTCGTCTTCGCCCTCGCCTTCGGCGTCGACCCCGCCTGGTCGTGGCTGCTCTTTCCGATCGCGGCGGTCTTCCTCTTCGCCCTCACCGCGGCGGTGAGCATGGCGCTCTCGGTCCTCTACGTGCGCTTCCGCGACGTCGCGATCATCTGGGTCGTCCTCGCCCAGGTCCTCTTCTACGCGACCCCGATCCTCTACCCGGTCAACTTCAAGGAGAAGAGCTCCGCGACCTACGAACACCTGCTGATGATCAACCCCCTGACGGTGATCTTCGAGCAGGCCCGGATCTGGGTCCTGCACGAACCCAACGCCCCCACCATCGTCCAGGCCGCCGGCGGCTGGACCGGGCTGATCCCGGCCCTCGCGATCTTCGTCGGCGTCTGCGTCTTCGGCGTCTGGAGCTTCACCCGCGAAGCCCCGAAAATCGCCGAGCGGCTCTAGCCAGAGTCGCGAAGATTTTGCATTCCGTGCGCATTTCTTTGCATTTTTTTGTCTACGCTTGCCATGATGCCGAGCACGATGGCAAGGGAAGCCTGGACCGACGAGCGCCTTGACGACCTCAAGGGCAGTATGGGCGAGGGGTTTCGGGAAGTCCGGACAGAGATACGTGCCCTGAGGGGAGAAATGGCCGAAGTCCGAGTGGAAATCGGCGAGCTACGAGAAGAGACCGGCGAGTTTCGAGGTGAGATGCGGTCCGGCTTCGCGGCCCTGAACCGCACGCTCCAGATCGCCGCCGGCCTGATCGGGACGATGTTCGTCGGCCTGATGACCTTGATCGGCACGCAGCTCTGAAGATACGGGGGCTAGCGCCGCACCTTCGAAGAGCTCATCTTCCTCGGTTCGAGTGGCTGGGAAAAGTCACCTACTCCCCACCGGAACTCTCATCGCCTTGGTGGTTTTCGAGTAGAACATGACTTTTCCTTTAGGGTGGCGCGCATGAATCGGATAAGGATCACTACCGCTATTGCCCTCGGGCTGTTGGCGCTACTTGTTGTTGCTCCAGTGGGCAACGCCCGGTCCCGTCACCGGCTGCCGAATCTTGTAGTGAAGAAGCTCTCGAAGCCGGCTGCTACGACCAGGGGTTCGAAGCTGCAGGTGGTGGTCAAGATCCGCAACAAGGGCAGGAGGCAAGCCGGCAGGAGCAAGCTGGCGATCTACCTGGCCGGAGGAAAGCCCCATAGCCAGAAGAGGGGTGGGCTGCTGAGGCGCGCAAGGCTGGGAAAGGTCCGCGGCCGGAGGACGGCGAGACGAAGGCTCGGCGTGTGGATTTCCGCAGCCACCCCGGCAGGCTTCTATCGGCTGATCGCCTGCGTTGACGACAGGCACAAGATCAAGGAGTCGAGCGAGCGCGACAACTGCCGCTCAAGCCATCCCTTCGCCGTCACCACCCCATTGACGCCGTCATCACCGATCCCTCTTCCGCCGGCGAGGCCGAATCCACCGCCGCCCGCGCCGGCGTTCACGACGACCGACAGCATCGACTGGGGGCTCAACGAAAACGCCTCGCTCGAATACGCCGGAGCCGGTGATCCCGTCGTGGCCACCATGCGAGCAGCCAACGGACTACCGGGGCAAGCGGGCTACACCCGCATCGCCACCGGGGCGCAGCCATTTGCTGCCGGCAGCTCCACGACGCTCGGGTTCGGCAGCGGAGAAAACGCCGCCGCTGAGGTCACGCTGCCCTTTGCCTTCCCATTCGGAGGCATCTATGAGGACTCCGTGTCGGTTTCCACCAACGGCTGGCTCGGCTTCGGGACCAGCCCGGCGTTGGACTACTACCCGGATACGCAGCGGACCGATTACCGCGGCCTCGCCGGGGTTGTCGGCGATCTCTACCGCGGTGTGATGCCGTTCTGGAGCGATCTCAGCACCGCCGAACCCGAAACCGAAGTCCGCGAGGTGGTTCCGGCGAACCAAAGCTTCGTCGCCTTCCAATGGGAAGTGGAAGAGGTGGGATCGGAAACCAAGAGATCGTTCCAGGTCGTCCTGTTCTCAGACGGGCGCTTCCGCTTCGACTATCCCGGCGCAAACCCGCCCGGAACCGACGAAGGCTTCGTCGGCTACTCACTCGGCACCGGTGCCGGCAGCATCCAAACCGTGGCCGCCGGCCTGAAATCCGTGCCGTCAGGGAGCATCCTCTTCATGCCCGACGCGCAACCGCCGGCAACCGAGTTGAGTTCGGGAAGAGCGGCCCTGACGCTGCCCCCGGGCAGCTCGTTCACCGCCGCCGATTCCGGATGCACTCTCGCGCAGACGCCAACGACGACCGAGAGCGGGCTCGTAACGTGCATGGCGCCTTCCCTGCCCGTCGGCAGGCAGGCGTCCTGGCAGGTGCATTTCACCATGCCGTCGAATGCGCCGGGAGAGGGTCAACCGGCGAACTTCCGTTACCGGGGCCAACTCATCTCCGACACCTCGACTCTCACCGATACCGATGAGATCGACGCTCTGAACCGAAACCTCGAACCGTCGAGGATCGGGATAACGCCGCAATTCAGCGGCGGGCCGCCGCAGGAAGGCGTGCCGATGAGCTTCGAACCAATCATCCAGTCCTTCGACGGCGGCCTCGATGAACCGACGGTCAGTTTCACCTTCACCCACGCGACCATCAGCTCGATCAAGATCGCCGGCGATCCGATCGACTGCACCTACTCAGGGGATGACACCGGCGCCACCTGCGCTCTTCCCTCGGGGATGCTCCTTACGGAAGTCGAAATCGTCGTCGTCCCCGTCAGCACCTCCACGGTCAGCTTCAGCGCCAGCGCAAGAGCTCTTAACGCCTCGGCGGTCACCGAAGGGATCGGCGTAGGTCCCTAGGACCGCGGAGGGCGTGCCGACAGCAAAGAACCGAGCTGCTGTCTCGCTACCGCACCGCGAGACCACGACCAGGCTAGTTGCGTTCACTTGTCGTCCCCTCTATTGTCATTCCAAAGATAGAGACACTGGGGAGAGATATGTGTAAGTTCGGAGAGCGTCGATCGGGGATAGCCATAGCCTCAGCTGGATTGCTCGCGCTGCTTGTTCTGGCATTGTCGGCACCCGGAGTATGCGTCGGGGCGGAGCCCTTACCCATCAAGGCCCACGAATACGCGCAGGACCTGGGCCTGTCTCCGAAAGATGCTGAAAGAGCCCTCCGGGCACAGAGCGCCGCCTCCGGAATCGTCGAAATGCTCGAAGCGGGGCTGGGATCCGACTATGCGGGCGTCTGGTTTGATCCTGAGGCAGGTGATTTCGTCATACCAACTACGTCTAGCGCTGCCCGGCCTGCCATCACCAGAGATCTCGCCACCAAGGATCTCGCGCAGTCTTACCGCACCGAACTTGTTTCCGATTCCTGGATGGCCCTTGAAGACGCTCAACGCAGGATCGACGGTAAGCTCCACAGACTCCTCGAAGCAGGACAAATCGAGACCTCTCTAGATCCTCGCACCAACGCCGTCGTCATCTCACTCGCCAGCGGTTTAGCCAGCACTTACCGCGATACGCTTAGCAGCCTTGCGACGAGTGCTGCAGTGAATGTCGAACTGCGTGACAGCGGCCTTGACCATCTAGGGCTGGTTCCACAGATTTGCAACACGATTACCCCGAACTGCAGTAGGCCACTTCGTGGGGGAGTAGAAATCGGTCCACACAATGCGGCCTATGGGAATTGCACCGCTGGGTTTTTGGCGATCGGTAATGGAATTCCCGATAGATATTTACTTTCGGCGGGCCACTGCGCTGCGGAGGCGAATCCTAGTAATCCAATCAGTTACTGGGATGCGTGGGATGAGCAGCGACTCCCGTTCATCGGCGAACCACACTATCTTGGTCAGCTTCAACAGTATGCGTTCCCCTCACACGACTGGATGAAAATCAATGTCACCGGCAGCTGGTGGGATACGGATCCTTGGCCGAACGAGTTGGTCTACTGGGGAAACTATCTCGAACCTCCACCTATCAACGAGGATTATCGTATCAATGGCGAAGCTAGTAGTTATCCGGGACTCAGCGTGTGCCATTCCGGGTTAGCCACCGGGACGACCTGCGGCACGGTCACCGAGGTCAATGTGACGACCAACTTTGGCGAAGAAGGCGGTCCTCTCACCTATGACACCGTCAAGGTCACCGGAGACTGCAGCGGGCCTGGCGATAGTGGAGGACCTTGGTTTGCTGGAAATATAGCTTACGGGATTAATCTTGGCACCGACACCGTCCTGTCTCAGTGTGAAGGCCACACGTTTTACGGTGAAATCCCCGATGCCACTGCGGCTCTAGGAGTTCACATCGCTAGTGTGTGTGGCGAACCAGCGACCGTAACTGGTGACGCCCCCGAGGTCCGGGATTCCGAAGCTCTCATCACGGGGACGGTCAATCCAGAAGCATGCAATACCTCATTTCGTTTTGAATATGGCCCGACCACCTCGTATGGACACTCGATACCAATTCCGGATGGTGATGCGGGCTCCGGCACTGATCCAGTAGTCGTCAGCCGGATTCTCACCGGCCTTCAGCCACGCAGTCATTATCATTATCGGCTCGCGGCAAGTAACGCGAGCGGAACTTCGTATGGCTTTGATCGCACCTTCACGACCGGCATCAAGTGGCTGATCAAGAACACGAATGCCTCGGGCGGAAGCGACGCAAGCGCTTGGCTCGGCCTTCCGGGTGACGTGTCTGTCTCCGGTGACTGGGACGGAAACGGGACCGACACGCCGGGAAGCTATAACCCCAGAACGGGCATATGGCGTCTGAGCAACAGCCTCAGTCAGAACGGTAAGGTCGACCTGGAATTTCAATATGGTGGTGATCCGTGGACGCAAGCAGTTGTGGGTGATTGGGACCACAATGGAGTTGACACTATAGGCGTCTATGACCCGGTGGCCGGGAACTGGAACCTCCGAAACCGAAATGAGAGCGGGCCGCCTGATGTCTCCTTTAGCTTCGGCGGCGGTCCCTGGAGGATCCCCGTTGCTGGCGACTGGAATGGTAACGGAACGGACACGATCGGCGTCTACGATCCGACTATGGGTAACTGGAACCTACGCAACAGCAACGGAGCAGGTAACCCGGATTACTCATTTCAGTATGGTGGTGCCCCTTTTACGAGTGCGGTCGCCGGCGACTGGAATGGCGACGGAATCGACACGATCGGCGTCCACGATCCGCTGGCTGGCAACTGGAACCTACGCAACAGCAACAGCAGCGGTCAACCAGACGTATCGTTTCAGTTCGGAGGATCTCAGTTTGGAACCGTGGTCGGGGATTGGGATGGAAACGGAACCTCAACCGTCGCGCTGACGGACCCAGACGCGGTTGTCCAAAGGAACTGGCTGCTTCGCAATTCGAACTCTAGCGGTGGAGCCGATCTTGGTTATCTTTTCGGTCTACCGGGGCAGATCGGCGTAGTCGGCGACTGGAATGGCGACGGCTTCAAGACCCTTGGCACCTACGAACCGGGATCTGGGGTCTGGCGTTTGAGCAACAAGGACTCCGGTGGTTCTCCAGACATTGAATTCCAATATGGCGGCGGGCCTTGGACGGTGCCGGTCACCGGCGACTGGAACGGCGACGGCACCGATACGATCGGCGTCTACGATCCCGTGGCAGGCAACTGGAACCTGCGCAATGTCAACAGTTCGGGCACCCCTGACTACTCATTTCAATATGGCGGCGGCCCTTGGACGATCGGTCTTGCCGGCGACTGGAACGGCGACGGCACCGATACGATCGGCGTCTACGATCCCGTGGCAGGCAACTGGAACCTGCGCAATGTCAACAGTTCGGGCACCCCTGACTACTCATTTCAATATGGCGGCGGCCCTTGGACGATCGGTCTTGCCGGCGACTGGAACGGCGACGGCACCGATACGATCGGCGTCTACGATCCCGTGGCAGGCAACTGGAACCTGCGCAACAAAAATGAAGCGGGTGGTGCAAACGAGGCCTTTCAGTTCGGCGGCTCCCAGTTCCAGCCAATTGCCGCGGACTGGGACGGAAATGGAACCGCCACGCCGGGCCTTATCGCTGACAGCGGGGAAGTCACGACTTCCCCGACACCCCCACAGGCCACCACCGCTGCGGCCAGCGGTATCACTCCTTCCCAGGCGACTCTGAACGGCACCGTCAATCCGCGAGGATTCGCCACTCATTATCGCTTCGAATGGGGTGCGACGACGGCCTACGGCAATAGCTCCCCGGCACCATTTGGTAACGCTGGTTCCCAAAACGCACCCCTCGTCGTCGCAACGACGATCAACGGGCTCATCGGAGAAGCCACCTACCACTACCGGCTCGTGTCCGAAAGCGCCGAAGGTAAATCCGTGGGTGGCGATATGACTCTGGTAACCCCTGACGACGAAACGCCTCAACAACTGGGGGCCATGCCTGTCGCCGAGGCATTCGGTGGAACTTCTCACTCGAAAGCGAACTTTGGATCCAATTGGGCCAAGCTCGGCTGGGCTAGCAGTGCGGGAGAAGACACGACCTCGGGATGGCGGTCTGTGGCAGCATATCCAACGATCCAGGGCGCTTACAATAATACGACCGTGGGCGACGTGAAAGGCGCGGCCACCGCAGTCACGATGGCGACCACTCCTGGCATAGCGGAACGGTATTTTTCACTCTGGCTTGACATGGGGAGCCCCACTTCCTCCACGCCGGGCGGTTATGAGCTGCGCTTCACCTACGCCTCCGCTGGTACGTATGCTGTCACTCTTTCCAAGTGGGCCGCCGGAACCCGGACGGTGCTCAATACGACATCCGGGGTCAGCTTCGCCACCGGCAATTCAGTGGCGCTAGTCGACAAGGGGAGCACTGTTTCGGCATGGACCGATAATGGGGGCGGCTACATTCGGTTGTTCACGGTGGCCGACTCAACTCTCTCCGGTGGCTACGGCGGCGTTCAGGCGGCCGGGAACGCGACGCGGCTTGTTAATTTCAAGGTTGGCTCCGTGTTTGCAATTAGTACCAATGAACCAGGAACGACGAGCGCCTGGAACCTTCGGAACTACAACAAAAGCGGTGCACCTGATCTTTCCTTTCAGTTCGGACTCTCCGGCAAGAAGGAGGTAGTAGGAGACTGGAATGGCGATGGTGTCGATACCGTCGGCACGTTTGATCCGAGCTCAGGAGCCTGGAAGTTGCGCAACACGGACAGCCCGGGACCGACCGAAATTGCCTTCACCTTCGGTGGCGGCTCTTACAGTGTGCCAATAGTTGGAGATTGGAACGGAGACGGCATCGATACGGTTGGCGCTTTCAGCCCAGGCGGGAACGACTGGATCCTGCGCAACGGCAACTTCGCAGGCTCTCCCGACGGCTCCTTCCAATTCGGCGGCGGAAGCCCGAAGCCGATCATCGGCAACTGGGACGGCATCGGCGGCGACGGAATCGGCATCTACTATCCAGAAAGTGGTGTCTGGGGGCTGCGCAACTGCGCCTGCGGCGGGAACGTAGATTACGGCTTCGGTTACGGTGGTGGCCCGTGGATCACTCCCGTGGCCGGCGACTGGAACGGCGACGGCAATGACACGATCGGCGTCTACGATCCCGTGGCAGGCAACTGGAACCTGCGCAACAAACACGAAGCGGGCACTCCGGATTATTCGTTTCAGTACGGTGGTGGTGCCTGGCGCACTGGCATCGTGGGCGACTGGAACGGAGACGGCTCCGACACCATAGGCGTGGCAAACAACTGAGACTTCAGATGGCCGTCAGCTCAGACCCCTGGCGTTTCGCCTGGGCCAGGGATCTCGATGTCACGCCAACCGAAGGTCGACCTGAAACCACGACTCCCCCAGGTCCCCTCGGACCACTCTGGGGGGGGTTGACTCCGGATTGGATGTTCCTCGCCGCTCAACCCGCGGCACGGCCCAAGGGGGCCCTGCCGGCAAACATCGTGGGTTCGGCATCGACATCAGGTGGCTTCCCCGCAGAAACGTCAGCGTCAGCCCACCAGACCTCATGCCTTACCGAAGTGACGACGCAGTCGCGTCACCACCATCGGCAGCGACGGTCTGAGAAATCTTTTCCTCGGGAGCAGATCGATCCATGACCAACAGGGTCAGCACAACTGCCGCATCGATCGAGGCATATAGAAGGCCCGTATTTCGGATCACGAAGTTCGCGGGCGATTGATAGAGGCCCGCCGTGAGGACAGTCGCACCGATCACGATCCAGGCAGCGCGAGCGACCCGAGTACGGCGACTGGTGAGGACAATCGCGCACAGACCGACCATCCAGATCATGTATTGCGGGCTGAGAACTCTGCTAACCACCGTGAAGAACAGGACGATGGTGAAAACGAAGTCACGACTGATCGCAACCTCGGTGAGGTCACCGCGGCCCCGGCGGATCGCCCGCTCACGCAACCACCACCAAAAGGCGGCGGCAGCGAAGACCACGAATGCGACAAAGTCAAGTGCCTTTCCCAGGGCATCCGCGGTAGGAGAATCGATCTCGTTCGTCCCGAAGCGCTGGGCAATCGGCACTTCCTTGCCGGTAATGACTTCCCGCAACTCCCACGGTGAAGCGGCCACTGACTCGATCTGAAGCCCTCGATCCCCTTGGTTGGTCAGGAATCGGAAGGATTCGCTGAACGCGATTTCCGAAGCAGTGAAGATCACCACAACAACAGTCAGGGAAGCGCCCAAAGCTCGTAGGAGCCGCTTTCGATCCCATTCGCCGAAGAGGACGAAGGCAGGCCAAACCTTGACCATCGCCCCAAGTCCGGCCAGCGCACCGAACCAGCCTGGGCGACGGTGAATCGCGAGCAGAGCGCCCATGGCGATCACCGTCGGCACCAGGTCAAAGCGCAGAACGGGGAGACTGAACAAGAGCGGCATTGCGAGTAGCCAGATCCATACCCCGGTATCGCGCTGCTCCTCCTTGGCAAATCGGGTCATCAGCCAGAAGCCGACCAAGTCGAACAGAAGCATGAGGATCACGAAGGACATCCCGTAGCCGCTGCCGATCCTCGGGATCAACATCAGTAACGCTGCGCCCGGCGGGTACTGCCAGGTTTCTTCCTGGGGAAGGATGTGAGTGCTGGCGATCCAATTGGACCAGCCTTCGTAGGAGTTGACATCTTGGTATTCCGGCCCTTCGGGAAGCCAGAAACCGACTTGGGCGAGAATCATCCCCCGGGTCAGAATCCAGACCGTGATCCAGAGGGGAATCTTGAATTTCGGCGGCAGATTCATTGGGAATGGTCGAGACTAAAGAATGGCGGGGGCGCAGGTGCAACGCCCCCTTTGACGGCCGTCGAATCACGGGCGGCGAAGCGCCGCAGGAGCGGCCGCTCTACGAGATGAAAGGAAAGCGCCGCTGCCGTGATCGAAAGTGCGATCTTGATCAGGCCGGAGGCGATTCGGTGGGCCTGCGCCCACTCGGAGTAGTCGATAGCGACAAATATCGGGAGGTGCCACAGGTAGAGCGAATACGAAATTCGACCAAGCCAGATCACGGGGGGCAAGCGGAGGACGGCGGTCCACTGACCTCCACCGATGACCACCCCGCCGACGAGGACTCCGCAGGCGGCGGTGAAGATCGGGTTGAGCCCGGCTACAGCGAATCCTGGCGAGAAGTGGATAGGAAGACTCAGCGTCAACAGTGCAATCGCCGGCAGGGACAGGAGGGCCAGCCATCGACTCCAATCCGGCACGGTGATCCGACCATCACGGGTAAGGGCCAAGGCCAGAGCCGATCCCACGAGCAGTCCATATATGTGGGAATAGGTCGCGTTGTGCAAGTCACCGATCGAGACGTAACCACCTAGGTACAGCCACGCCTTCAGAATGAGGTCGCAAGCCGCTAGTCCAACCAGGACCCGGGCTGCGGTCATCCTGTTCATCCATGGCGTCAACAGGATCAGGATCGGCGCCCAGAAGATGTAGAACTGCTCCTCGATTCCAAGCGACCAGAGATGAATGTAGGAGCCGATCCATTCGTGGGTCCAATTGGCGACGAATCCGAGCGTCCAGACAGACCCGATCAGGTTCGCCTTGAGGAGACCCGATCCCGGCGGGTCGTGAATCCACGTCGCAAGGTCAACCAGAAGGAGCATCAGGACGAGCGCCGGTAGAAGCCGCCAAGCTCTCCTCCGGTAGAAGGCGAGCAGGTCGATGGTTCCTCGGCGGTCGTACTCCCGCAGCAGGAGATGGGTGATCAGGAATCCGGAAAGGGCGAAGAAGAGGTCGACTCCTACGCCTCCGCCGACAAAGAAGCGGACGCCGAGGTGGCCGAAGAAGACCGCAGTGATGGCCCAGGCTCGCAACCCGTCCAACTCCGGTAGCCGGTGGCCACCCGGCCGAATCGTCCTGGTTTCTGTCTCCCGCGCCAAGTAATTCCCCCGCCCGTGAAGTTCGGGGCGACTCAGTTTCCCCCGCTCGACCGGGAGAGGCTATCTCAGACGGATGCGGCGATTGCAGAGTGCTTCGCCGGCCTCTCGCAACTGGTCAGGCTGCCTACTTCTACGATCCGGTGCCGTCCCACCGACAGGTAACCTCCCCCCGGTGCAGGGATCGAAGATCCTCGTCATCGGCTGCGGCTTCATCGGCAGCAACATCGTCGAAGAGCTCGCCCGCCGCTCTTGTCAACCGCGTGTCTTGACGCGGAGGGAGCCGCCTGCCGTGGTGGCGAAGCTGGTGGGGGACGAAGACCTGGTGCTGGGCGAAGCGCAAGACCGCCCGGTGCTGGAACGGGCGCTGGAGGGGGTCGAGCACGTCGTCTTCAGCGCCGGCGGGCTGCTGCCGGCGAAGTCCGAGGAGGAACCCGAGCGGGACGCGGAGCTGACCCTGGGGCCGGTGCGGGCGGTGCTCGAGGCGCTGCGCTCGCGCCCGGGGGTGTCGCTGACCTACCTCTCCTCGGGGGGCACGGTCTACGGGGAACCCGAGCAGGTCCCCGTTCCCGAGGATGCGCCGACCAGGCCGGTGGGCGCCTACGGACGCCTGCACCTGGCCTGCGAGGAGGCGGTGCTCGCCCACAGCCGGCAGCACGGCACCCGCGTCCGCATCCTCCGCTGCTCCAGCGTCTACGGCAAGCACCAGTACCCCGACCGCGGCCAGGGCGCCCTGGTCACCTTCCTCAACCGGATCGAAGGCGGCCGGCAGGTGGAGATATACGGTGGCGGCGAGTCAGTCCGCGACTATGTCTATGCCGGTGACGTCGCCCGGGCCGTCGCGCGGCTGATCGAGACCGAGGGGGGCGAGCCGGTGCTGAACGTCGGCAGCGGCGAGGGGACCAGGCTGATCGACCTCCTTCACCTCGCCGAGGGGGAGGTCGGGCAGCAAGCGGAGACGATCGAGCACCCGTCCCGCGAGTTCGAAGTGGAGCGGATCGTCCTCGACATCGGCCGGCTGCGCAGCCTGATCGGCTTCGAGCCGACGCCGCTGCGGCGCGGCATCGCGCTCACCCACCGCTGGCTCAGAACCGAAGCCCCGGCCAGCGTGTGAGCTCCTTCGAGGAACGCCTGCACGGGCTGCGCTGGCGCCTGCGCGCCAGCCGCCGCCTCTGGAGCAAGGGAGCCGACCCCGGCGACACCTTCCTCTCGCCTGCCCTGGAGGAGGTCCAGCCGATGGGCGAGATCGACATCCCCCATCCGGGAGCCGAAGCCCTCGGCCCGGTCTTCCTGGTCCGCGGCTGGGCCCTGTTCCCGGCCGGCGCCACCGCCCGGGTCGAGGTCATGGTGGACGGCAAGCTCGTCGGCAAGGCCCGGCTCGCCCACCTGCGCCCCGACGTGGCCGCAGGCTGGGACATTCCCGAGGCGATCAGCGCCGGCTTCGAGCTCAACCTCGAACGCGACGTCACCGCGCTCCCGGAAGGGCCGGCGACGGTCGAAGCGGTCGCCTGGAGCATCGCCGGCGAGCGGCTGGTGCTGAGGCCGGTCGAGCTGACGATCGGCACCAAGGAGGCGCCTGACCCCCCCGGCATCGAAGGCAGGAAACCGCTGCCGCCGCTGCCGTTCCCGACGCCGAAGGCGGCGCCCAAGGACGGCCCTTCGGTGCTCGTCTACACGCACCAGCTCGGGCTCGGCGGCGGGCAGCTCTACCTGCTCGACCTGGTCCGGGGCCTGGTCGAGCAGGACGCGGGGTCGTTCACGCTCGTCAGCGGCCTCGACGGCGAGCTGCGCCAGAGCTTCGAAGCGCTGGGCGTCCCGGTCCACATCCACGGTGTCCTCCACGACGACTTCGGCTCCCACCTGGGGCGGCTCGAGGAGCTGGTCGGCTGGGCGCAGGGCCGTGGCTTCGAAGCGGCGCTGCTGAACACCGCGACGGTCCTGGCGCTGCCCGGGGCCGAGCTCGCGCAGGTGCTCGACATCCCCTACCTCTGGGCGGTCCACGAGAGCTTCCACCCCAATGTCCTCTGGTCGGTCCTCTCCCAGGAGATGCGCGACTGCGCCGAGGCGGCGGTCGTCAACGCCGACACCCTGGTCTTCGAGGCCGACGCGACCCGCCGCCTCTTCGAAGCCGAGGCGGGAGAGGCCCGCTGCCTGACCCGCCCCTACGGGCTCGACATCGCCTCGCTGGACGCCGATCGCGCCGCCTTCGACGGCGCCCGGGCGCGCGAGGAGGCGGAGATCCCGGCCGACGCCGAGCTGATCGTCTGCATCGGCACGATCGAGCCGCGCAAGGCGCAGAACACGCTGGCGCAGGCCTTCGACCTGATCGCCGCCGACCATCCCCGCGCCCACCTCGCCTTCGTCGGCGGCCGCGAGGACCCGGCCTGCGAAGCGCTCGAGGAACTGATCGCCTCGCGAGCCGGGAGCAGCGAGCGGATGCACATCATCCCGATCACCCCCCACATCAAGGACTGGTACGGGATGGCCGACATCCTCGTCTGCGCCTCCGACATCGAGTCGCTGCCGCGGACCGTGCTGGAGGCGATGGCCTGGGAGACCCCGGTGCTGGCGACCAACGTCTTCGGCATCCCCGAGCTGATCGCCGACGGCGAGACCGGCTGGCTCTGCGAGCCGAACGACCTGCGGGCCCTCGCCGACGGGCTGGAGCGCGCGCTCAGCTCCTCGCAGGACGAGCGCCGCCGCATCGGCCGCCGCTCGCGCGAGCTGGTGGAGGAGCGCCACTCGCTGCCCAGGTACGCGGGCGAGATCTCGGCGCTGCTGCGCGATGCGATCGAGAGGAAGAGGAGCGGCTCCCGCGAAGGGTGAGGACCGGATGAGCTCAGCGACCGCAACCGACCAGACGCAGGACAGCAACGCGCGGGCGGGCTGGAGCCCGCGATCGCTCGTCCCCCAGAGCGAACGCTCCCGCTGGCTCCTCGTCGTCGCCGTCGGCTGCCTGCTCCTCGTCGCCCTCGACCTCTGGTGGGTGGCGAAGTACCGGCACGGGTTCCCGCTCGACGTCGACGAGTCCGGCTACACGACGATCGGCCTCAACGACTACTTCGGGCTGCAGAACGGCGGCCTGCACGGCTGGTGGGAAGCGTTCCAGAACCAGACCCCGAACGCGCCGCTGCTGCCGGCCGTCACCTCGGTGCTGCTGCTGGTCAACCCCGGCATCCTCGCCGGCTTCGTCAGCCTGACCGGCTTCGCGGTCCTCCTCGTCTTCGCCTCCTACGGGATCGGCGAGCAGCTCGCCGGGCCGCGGCTGGGAGCGCTGGCGGCGCTGGCGGTGGCGACCAGCGCCGGTCTCTTCACCTTCACCCGCGAGTACATCTTCGCCCTGCCGACCGCCGCCTTCCTCGCCTGCTCGGTCTACGCGCTGATCCGCAGCGACGGCCTGCGCGGGCGCTGGTGGTCGATCGCCTGCGGGGCCTGCCTCGGGCTGATGCTGCTGTCGCGGACGATGGCGGTGGCCTTCGTGCCGGGCGTCCTGGTCGCGGCGGCGCTGGTCGGCCTGCTGCGCGGCCGCGACGACCTCGGGCGCCGGGCGCTCAACCTCGGGCTGCTGGCGCTCGCCGGGGTTGCGGTGTCGCTCACCTGGTACTGGCAGAACTTCAACCCGGTCAAGGACTACCTGACGAACTACGGCTACGGCACGCAGAGCCAGTACTACGGCGCCGAACACGCCTTCATCTCCTGGTACCGGATCAAGGACGTCGCCACCCGGATGATCATCACCGACCTGCTGGCGCCGATGGCGGTCCTGCTCTTCGTCGGCCTCCTCGCCGGCGCAGCGCTCCTCGTCCTGCGCCTGCGCCGGGCGGAGAACCGCCGCGCCGAGCTGCTGAGGATCCTCGGCAGCGACCCGGTCACCGTCGTGATCGTCTTCGCCGCCGGCTTCGGGGCGCTGATGAGCTCCCGCAACGGCGGCGACGGCTTCACCTTCCCGCTCGCGATGCTGCTCCCGGCCCTGGCGGTGCTGGCGCTGCGGAGGGCCCGGCGCGCCGTGGTCGTCCCCGTCGTCGCCCTCGTCGCCGCGATCGCCGTGCTCAACGTGGTCGCCGCGACCGACCTCTCCGAAGCCGCCTCGAGGCAGCGGATCGTCGAACTGCCGGTCTTCGGCTACGTGCCCTGGGTCGACGGCACCCCCAACGCGGTCGACGCGATGCGGGTGCAGGTGCCGGGGCCCGAAACCCGCTTCGACGCCAGGGACAAGGGCTGGCAGGAACTCGACGCCAAGCTCGCCGACCTGCTGCTCGAACCGATCGCCCCCGGGCGGACGCAGCCGGTGGTCGGGATGGCGGCCAGGCACCGGGCGATGAACACCAACAGCATCACCCTCGCCGCGATCCTCCGCCACCACGTCGGCATCCCCTTCGTCCAGCTCGAAGCCGAACCCACCGACAGCGTCCGGAACTACGTCCACGAGATCCGCGAATCGCCGGCGGGCGAACTGAGCGCCCTGATCACCACCAGCAGCGAAGTCGAAGACTTCCCCCCGACGGTGACTCAGACGAAGGCCGAAGCGGCAGCAAGGCAGCTCGGCTTCCACGTCGTCCGCCGCTTCACGATGCCCGACGGCCGCCGGCTGCGGGTCTGGGTGAAGCAGGGCTGACCCCCGACCGCAGCACGGGGACGAGCAGGGCGGCGGAGGCATCGAGCGCCGCCGCGACCAGAGCCAGGTTGCGAATCAGGAAATTCGCCGGCGATTGATAGAGGCCGGCGGTGAGGACGATCGCGCCGACCACGACCCAGGCGGGCCGGGTGAGACGGGTCCGGCTGCTCGAGAGGACGACGGCGCAAAGGCCGACCATCCAGATCAGGTACTGCGGGCTGAGGACCCGACTGACCACGATCAGCCAGAGGACGATGGCGAAGACGAAGTCGCGGCTGAGGCTGAGGTCGGCGAGATCGTCGCGTCCGGCCGCGATCGCCCGCTCCCGCAGCCACCACCAGGCCGCGGCCGCGGCCAGGACCACGAGGGTGAGCAGATCGAGTGCCTGGGCGACGGCATCGGCAGAACCGGATGCGATCTCCAGCGTCCCGGATCGTTCCTCGACGGGCGCCTCCTTCCCGTTGATCACCTGCCGGAGCTCCCACGGCGATGCGGCAACCGCCTCGACCTGAAGCCCCCGGCCGGCCTGGTTGTCGAGGAAGCCGAAGGTTCCCCCGAAGAGAACCAGCGACGCCAGGAGAATCGCCCCCGCGGCTGCAAGCGCCGCGGCCACGGAGCGGAGCAGCCGGCGGCGATCCCACTCGCCGAAGAGGACGAAGATCGGCCATACCTTCACCATGCCGCCGATCCCCGCCAGGGCCCCGAACCAGGCCGGCCGGCGGTGGATGAGGAGCAGAGCGGCAACCGCGAGCACCGTCGGGACCAGGTCGAAGCGCAGCACCGGGAAGCTGAACAGCAGCGGCATCGCCAGCAGCCAGATCCAGACGCCGGTCTCCTTTCCCTCTTCGGCCGCGAAGCGGGTCATCAGCCAAAACCCGACGAGGTCGAAGACCAGCATCAGCACCACGAACGAGGTTCCGTAGTTGCCGCCGATGCGCGGGACGAGCATCAGGAAAGCTGCGCCGGGAGGGTATTGCCAGGATTCATCGGGCGGCAATGCATGGCTGCCCACGATCGTGTTCGACCACGCTTCGTACTGGCCGACGTCCTGGTATTGGGCGCCGCCGGGCTGCCAGAAGCCGACCTCGGCGACGATCAACGCCCGGGTCACCAGCCAAACGGCGATCCAGATGAAGTGCTTCGCCTTCACGCTCAGCGGAAGCGCAGCAGGGGGACCCGCCAGGCCGCCTCGAGGACGATTGCGCGGCTCATCTTCGAGCTGCCCACCTGGCGGTCCTTGAAGACGATCGGGATCTCGGTGACCTTGAACCCGTCCTGCAGGGCGCGGTAGGTCATCTCCACCTGGAACGCGTACCCCTGGGCCGAGATCCGGTCGAGGTCGATGCCTTCGAGAGCCCGGCGGCGGAAGCACTTGAAGCCGCCGGTGAGGTCCCTGACCCCGATCCCGAGCACGATCCGCGCGTAGGCGCTGCCGCCGCGGCTGATCGACCGCCTGACCAGGCCCCAGTCGCGAACGCCGCCGCCGGCGACGTAGCGGGACCCGAGGACGACGTCGGCTTCGCCGGCCGCTGCGATCAGGCGGCCAAGATCGGCCGGGTCGTGGGAGAAGTCGGCGTCCATCTGCAGGACGAGGCCGGCGCCCTGCGCGAGGACGTGGCGGAAGCCCGCGATGTAGGCGGAGGCGAGGCCCTCCTTGCCCTTGCGGTGCAGCACCTCGACCGGCAGCTCCTGGGCGAGCCGGGCGGCGATCTCGCCGGTGCCGTCGGGCGAGTTGTCGTCGACGACCAGCACCTTCGAGCCGTCCGGCATGTTCTCCAGCGCGCTGCGCACGATCGCCTCGACGTTGCCCGCCTCGTCATAGGTCGGCAACACGAGCCAGGCCGGTCCCTGCGTCTCAGTCGGCGGCATCCGGCGAGATGCTATGCGAAGCGAGCCAGATCGAGGCTCTGCCGCCGGGAACCGCCCCGAAGTCCCACAGATTTGGCAAAGTCGCGCGAAAATTTTTGATTCCGCGCGCCACTCGTTACAGCTAAAACATTACGCTATGCTGATGGTGGTGATGACGCCGAGAGAGAAATGGACCGACGAGCGCCTCGACGGGCTCGAGAAGAAGGCCGACGACGGGCTAAAGCGGGTCGACACTGAGATCAAGGACCTCCGCCGAGAAATGAACCAGCGGTTCGACAAGGTCGATGAGCGGTTCGACAAGGTCGATGCCCGGTTCGACAAGGTCGATGAGCGCTTCGACAAGGTCGATGCCCGGTTCGACAAGATAGACGAGCGTTTCAACAAGATCGGCGACCGAATGGTGAGAGCCGCGTGGGCGTTGGCTGCCGCAACGATCGGCGGGGCGACGGCGATCATTGCCGCCTTGATCGCGGCCAACGGCTAACCGCGCCGGCGGGCCCCGCCTCTCAGCCGCAGATGTAGACCGGCTGCTGGGCTTCGATCCGGACTCGCCAGGGGACGCTGAAGCCGTCCTTCGGGATCGTCAGCAGGGTGGTCGAGTCGCCGGGGGCGCCGGCGGTCTGGACCGGGTATTCGCCGGCTTCGGCGAAACGGGCGAGGCTGATCGTCACCTGGGGGCCGGGCTGGGCGAGGATCTTCGTCACCCCCGGCGCCAGGGTGGTGTCCTGCGGCGCTTCCGGCCCGCCGGCGAGGGCGCAGCCCTCGCCGGGCGCTCCGGCGCCGGAGCTGGTGGCGGTCCGCAGCGGCAGCGCCTGCGAGATCACCACGTCGGCCTGGCGGCGCCCCGGTTCGGGCGCTTCGGCCAGCTCCTGGGGGGTGTAGGCGGGGGTGCCGAATTCCTTCTCGGCTTCGAGGTAGTTGCCGGCGAAGACGTCGATCAGCGAGGGCGTGCCGGCGATCTGCGGGGCGAGCTCGAATTCGGGGGCGACGTGGCGGCGGGCGATGTCGATGCCGGCGAGGTCGGCTTTGGTCAGCACCGACTGGTTCTTCAGCCAGTCGCTGCCGTCGCGGAAGAAGTGGATGTTGGAGGCGACGGCGGCGATCGTCACCACGCCCATCACCGCCAGCGCCCGCCGCCCGAAGCGGACGTCGCGCAGCAGCTCCACCGCCAGCAGCAGCGTGAACGCCCCCGCCGCGTACATGTAGCGGCCGGTGCTCGGCTCCCGTCCCGGCACGTAGTTGAAGGCGGTGAGGAACCAGTTGGTCGCCAGCGCCGCCAGCACCACCCAGAAGCCGCGCAGAACCCCGGGCGGCGGATCTGCTGGATGACGACCAGGGCCACCGCCGCGACCAGCAGCGGCTCGCCCCAGCCGATGATCGTTTCCGGCGGCCCTTCGATCGGCGCCTTGCTGAGCCCCAGCAGCGACTCCAGCGAGACCGCCACCCCTTCGATGACGAAGCGCGGCGAGTCGAGCACGTTGCGCAGCGAGAGGTGGCTTTCGGCGTCGTGGCCCCAGCCCAGGTACCAGGCGCCGAAGAGGACGACCGGGACCGCGACGAACCAGGCCCGCCGCCAGCCGCGCTCGCGCCGGTTGACGAGGAGGTGGACGGCGGCCGCCGCCATGAAGGCGATGCCGAGGCTGGAGAAGCCGGCGGCGATCGTCAGGAAGAGGCAGGCGAGGACGTCGCCGGTCCGGTCCTCGCGGTCGAGCGCGACCAGCATCGCGATCCCGAACAGGATCGAGCCGACGAAGGCGAGCTCGAAGGGCCAGAGCAGGTCCGACCAGGCCGGGCCGACGAAGAGCAGCAGCGCCGTCGCCATCAGCGCGAGCCAGTCGCCGACCCGGCGCCGCGCGTAGACGAACAGCAGCACCGCGGCGACCAGGGTCATCGCGATCAGCAGCAGGTATTCGGGCCGCGCCGAGCCCATCCCGAAGAGGTGGAGGAAGAGGATCTCGATCGAGACCGGGATCAGGACGATGTGCTCGTTGTGGGGGTGGAGCAGGCTTTCGACGCTGGGGTCCCGCCGGTTCATCAGGAACTCCCAGGTGTCCTGGAAGAAGGTGAGCTCGCGGGTCAGCACGAGCAGCATCGCGCCGGACGCCAGCAGCGCCGCGCCCAGCAGAACGAGTGGGGCGTTGCGCCTCGCCCAGGTCATCGGCGCGCGAGTGTATTCGCCGCCCCGGAGCGCCCGCGGCGCCGGCGGATCGCGACGAAGGCGAGGGCGAGCAGGCAGAAGGCCAGCGCCGCGACGCTGATCCAGCGGCTGACGAGGACGGCTGCGCTCCGCTTGGCGCTGACCACGACCAGCCGCGGCCGCCGGGGCGAGGCCGGCAGCCGCACCACCATCTGCCCGGCTTCGTTGCGGCCGACCGGCGTCGCCCCGGCGACGTCGACGAGGTAGGGGCCGGTGTCGATGTTGGTCTGCGCGGTCCCGGCCGGCCCGGGCGGGTACTCGACCCGGTAGCTGTCGCGGATCCCCTCGCCGACCGGCACGTGCAGGGGCCGCGGCAGGGTCGGGGCCACCACCTCTCCCTCGCCGTCGGCGAACTGGACGATCGCGTACCAGGACCGCGGCGGCCGCACCGAGGAGGCGGTCGCCTCGGCGCGGCCGCCGAGCCAGGAGCGGACCTCGAAGCTCTGCCGGACCGAGATCGCCAGGCTGAAGGCGGCGATCGCCGCCAGCGCGGCGACCGCGGCGAAGGAGCCGGCGCTCGAGCGCCGCCGCTCCAGCCCGGCCAGGACCAGCGTCACCAGCCCGACCACGCAGAAGTCGGCGTAGGTGACGAGCCGGTAGGGGAACTGGATGTAGCGCAGCGCTTCGGGCAGTTCGGAGATCAGGTGCCAGTCGAGGACGAGGAGGACGAGCAGCCCGAGGGCGGCGGCGAGCCCGAGCGCCAGGGCGCGGCGGCGCGGGCCGAGCGCTCGCCAGAACAGCGCCCCGCAGACGAGCGCCCAGGCCAGCGCCAGGACCGGCAGCGCCGCGTTGACGTCGCCGGTGACGAAGGGCAGCTGCGGCGTGTCGCGGAGGATGCGGAAGAGGTTGCCGCCGCTGGTGTAGGCCTGCTGCATGATCGGGTCGGGTTCGTTTTCGACCGTCCGCGCGTGGAACAGCAGCAGCGGTCCGAGGATCCAGGCGTTGACGGCGACCCCCAGCGCCCCCAGCGAGGCGAGGCGCAGGAGGCGCCCCGCCCGCGCCCGCACGAAGGGCCAGAAGCAGGCGGCCGCCAGCAGCGCCAGGACCGCCAGCACGCTCACCCCCCAGACCATCGTCAGGACGTGGCTGCCGGTGAGGAAGACGACCGCGGCGACGAAGGCCGCCGCGTCGCGGAGCCGCAGCCGCCGCTCCCGCACCAGGCTGATCCCGGCGGCGGCGAGGAGCGGCAGCATCGAGGTGGCGACCAGCTCGGGGATGCCGCCGCGCCCGTAGACGTTGGAGACCGCCAGCGGCGCCGTCACGGCGATCAGGCCGGGAAGCTGGGCGCGCCAGCTCCCCACCCCCGCCTGCCGCGCCAGCCAGGTCCAGCCCAGGTAGTTGGCGGCGGTCGCCCCGGCGGTCGCCGCCAGCACCGCGAGTTCGGTGTCGAAGAGGTCGGCGAGCAGGCCGGCGAGCGCGTAGAAGGTGCCGCCGTAGAAGGCGTAGTAGGGGTAGAAGGCGCCGAGCGACGACTGCAGGTAGAGGCTCGGCGCGCCGAGCGAGTCGATGTTGCGCCCCTGCATGTAGATCAGCCAGTAGTGGTTGCCCCAGTCGCTGGCGAAGGTGCGGTCGGTGAAGAGGATCGGGGCGAGCAGGAGGAAGGTCGCCCCGGCCGGGATCAGCCAGTGCCGGCGCCGCCGCAGCGCCGCCTCAGCGCGCATCGGCGGCCGCCTCCCCGCGCTCGCCTTCCGCGGGCCCGCGGAAGGCGAGCGCGACGAATCCCGCCAGCGCCGCCAGGGCCGCGGCGCCGGCCCAGAGCGAGTAGGCGCTGCCTTCGGGCGGACTCAGCGACGGCGCGTAGATCGCCAGCGTCAGCAGGGCCGAGAGGCCGACCCACCAGGGGGCGAGGCGGGGCAGCGCCGCGCAGAGCCCGAGCACGCAGGCGGCGAGGGCCAGGAGCGGGATCGCCAGGGTGCCGACGTGGATCGAGGTGCTCGCCTGCGAGGTGCCGAACATCAGCAGCGCCCAGGCCAGGCAGCCCCAGAGCACCGCCCACCAGCAGAGGACGGCGAGCTGCCAGGCGGGGCCGTCGCGGCGGCGCCCGCGCAGGCGGGCCAGCGCCATCGCCACCGGCCCCAGCAGGAGCAGGCCGAGCGAGGGGACCAGGGAGAAGAAGAAGAGCCAGCGGAACTCGGTCGCGGCGCCTTCCCAGTCGCCGCGGCCGAGGTCGTCGATGCCGGTTTCGAACCGTTCCCAGGCCGGCGGGTCGCCGACGATCGTGCCGAGGTTGTGCCACTTGTTGCCCAGCGTGCCGCCGACGCCGGCTTCGCCGTAGCTGTCGGAGATCGTCTCCAGGACGCCGCGTTCGTCGATCGGTTCGACCCCCGCCAGCATCCACTTCTCCAGCCGGTTGCCCGGCGGGTCGGCGAAGTGCTGGTAGGCGCTCCAGGGGGCGAGCAGGACCAGCCCCGCCGCGACGGCGGCGCCGAGCCAGCGCCATCCGGGCAGGCCCCCGGCGAGGGCGAAGACCGCCAGCGGCACCAGCCCGAAGACGCTCGCCCCGTGCCCGAGCAGGGCCAGCGAGACCAGCGTCCCGCAGAGCAGGCCGGCGCGGCGGTCGCGCCGCAGCTCCCCCCATCCCGGCCCCAGGAACAGCGCCGCGGCGGCGAGCAGGAAGGCGGCCGGCAGCAGCTTCGGCCAGACGTAGAAGCCGTGGACGACGACCAGGTCGCTGAGCAGCAGCGCGACGACGACCAGGGCGCGGGCGCGGCGGCGGATGCCGGCGGCGAGCAGCAGCGCCCAGAGGCCGAGGATCCAGAGCTGCTGGACGATCGTCCCGATCACCTGCTCGCGCATGCCGTCGCTGCTCCAGCCGAAGCCGTGCTCGGCCAGCAGGTAGCCCACCTGCAGCGGCGGCCGGTCGCTGAACAGCCATTCGCCGGGGAACAGCGTCGGCTTGCCGTGGTGGCTGTGGTGGAAGAACCAGTCGGCGAACCAGCCGGGCATCACGTTGTCCGGCGGCAGCCGGCCGCCGGAGAAGCGCAGCGCCGCCATGTCGAGCGGGGCGCCGCCGCTGCCGTGGAGGAAGCCGAGGTAGGTGAGGAAGACCGAGCCCAGCGCCCACAGCGCCAGCGGCGTCGCCAGCTCGCGCAGCAGCGCCCGCTCGACCCGGCCGCCGCGCAGGCAGGCGACGATCGCCAGCAGCGAGCCGAAGGGGATCAGGTACATGTAGGTCTTGCCGACCAGCAGCGAGGCGTAGAAGGCCCAGAAGGAGGTGAGCGCGACGAGCCCGCTCGCCGCCAGGCCGATGCCGAGGAGGAGCGCCGGGCGCCGCACCCCCCAGGCGGCCGCGGCCAGCATCGCCGCGACCAGCGGCAGCGCGGTGAGGACGAGGTGCAGGGAGAGCAGCGCCAGCAGTTCGACGGCGTTACTCAAGGTGCAGGCCCCTGCCCCGAGTGCGGATAGACTCGGCCGACATGCCGGAGCAGGCTACTTCTACTCGGCCCGACTCGACCGCCGGCGGGGACCCCGAGCTCGCCGCGCTGCGCGCCGAGCTGGCCGCTGCCCGCGAGGAGGTCCTGCGGCTGCGCGACCTGCTGATCGGCAAGGAGGCCGAACTGGGGGCGCTGCGCGGGCGGGTGGCCGAGATCGAGGGCGGCGCCGCGCCGCTGCTGATGGTCGCGGCGCGGCTGCGGGCGCTGCTGCCGGCCCCGGTCCGCGCCGCGCTGTCGCGGCTGCTCGGCCGCGGCGCCTGAGCCCGATGCCGCTGTTCTCGATCCTCACCCCCGTCTACAACACGCCCGCCGACGTGCTGGCGGCGACGCTGCGCTCGGTCCGCGCCCAGAGCTGCGGCGACTGGGAGCTCTGCCTCGTCGACGACTGCTCGACCGAGCCGCACGTCGGGGCGATGCTGGCGCGGGCCGCCGCCGGCGACGAGCGGATCCGGCTGGCGCGCCGCGAGGCCAACGGCGGCATCGTCGCCGCCTCCGACGACGCCCTGGCGATGGCGCGGGGCGAGTTCGTCGCCCTGCTCGACCACGACGACGAGCTGCACCCGGCGGCGCTGGAGCGGGTCGCGGCGGCGATCGCCGCCGAGCCCGAGGCCGACTACGTCTACACCGACGAAGACAAGATCGACCGCGCCGGCCGTCCCTCCGGCCCGTTCTTCAAGCCGGACTGGTCGCCGGAGCGGATGCGGACGCAGATGTACACCTGCCACCTCAGCGTGATGCGGCGGGCGCTGGTCGAGGAGGTCGGCGGCTTCGACCGCGAGTTCGAGGGCTCCCAGGACTGGGATCTGGTGCTGCGGGTGACCGAGCGGGCACGGCGGGTCGTCCACGTCCCGGAGGTCCTCTACCACTGGCGGGCGCTGGAGAGCTCGACCGCCGGCGGCGGCGAGGAGGCGAAGCCGTGGGCCTTCGAAGCCGGGACCCGGGCGGTGCAGGCCCACTGCGAGCGGATCGGCCTGCCGGCCGAGGTCGAGCGCGACCTCGAGGCGCCCGGCGTCTACCACCTGCGGCCGCGGCTGCGCCGCGAACCGCCGGTCAGCATCGTCATCCCCACCGCCGGCGGCAGCCGCGAAGTCCGCTTCGAGGAGGTCGTCCTGGTCGAGCACTGCATCCGCAGCGTCGTCGCGACCTCGACCTACGCGAACTACGAGATCGTCGTCGTCAGCGACGGCGACCTCGACCCGGCGCTGGAGGACCGCCTGCGCGGGATCGCCGGCGACCGCCTGCGCCTCGTCCGCTTCGACGGCGAGTTCAACTTCTCGGCCAAGATCAACCGCGGCGCCGTCCACGCCGGGGGCGAGCGGCTGCTGCTGCTCAACGACGACATGGAGGTGATCGCCCCCGACTGGATCGAGCGGATGGTCATGTACCTCGAGCTGGAGGAGGTCGGCGCCGTCGGCGCCCGCCTGATCCTCGAAGACGGCCGCCCCCAGCACGTCGGCATCCTCTTCGAGAACGGCGGCTACCCGGGCCACATCTACCACGGCTTCTCGCCCGGCTTCAGCGGCTACTCCAACAACGTCCTCGTCGCCCAGAACTACCTCGCCGTCACCGCCGCCTGCCTGATGACCACCCGCGAGGCCTTCGACGAGGTCGGCGGCTTCAGCACCGCCTTCCCCAACAACTACAACGACATGGACTTCTGCCTCAAGCTGCGCACCACCGGCCGCCGCGTCGTCTACGACCCCGACACCGTCCTGCACCACTTCGAGTCCTCCAGCCGCGAGAGCGAGGTTGCCGACTGGGAGAAGGACCAGCTCCTCGGCCGCTGGCTCCACCTCACCGCCACCGACCCCGCCACCAACCCCAACCTCCGCCACGGCCTGCCGCGCCTCAGCAGCGGCGTCCGCTGGCGGCTGCGGTCCGGCCGCCGGGGCCGGGGGCTGCGGGCGCTGCGCCGGTAGGACCGCGGGGAACCGCCCGCGGACCCGGCGCGGCCGGTTTGCACCGTCGCGCCGACCCGCGTATATAGAGCGGGTGGATCGTTCGCTTTTCCAGCTCGTCGCCGAGCAGGCCGCGGCGCGGCCGGACGCGGTCGCCCTCGAAGACGGGGAGAAGCGGCTCACCTATGCGGAGCTGATCGAGGCGGCCGAGCGCGTGGCGGCGCGGCTGCTCGCCGCCGGGGCCGGGCCCGGCGACGTGGTCGGCGTCGAGCTGTGTCGAGGCTGGCGGACCGTCTGCACCTACCTCGGAGTCCTGCGGGCGGGCGCCGGCTACATGCCGCTGAACCCCTCGCACCCGCGCAGGCGCCGGCAGCGGCTGACCGAGCTGACCGGGGCGCGCGCGGTCGTCGCCGACGGCGGCGAGGGCTCGCTCGACGTCGAGACCCTCCTGGCGGCGCCCGCCGGTGCCGACCTGCCCGACCCGGCGGGGGGCGGCCGGCTCGCCTGCGTTCTCTTCACCTCGGGCTCGACCGGCACCCCCAAGGGGGTCGAGATCACCCACGCCGGGCTCGTCAACCTGCTGGGAGGAAAAGGGTGGGATCTGCTGCCCGGCCCCGAGGACGCCGTCCTCCACAAGGCCGTGCTCGACTTCGACGGCTCGGTTCTGGAGATCTGGTCGGCGCTGCTGAACGGCGCCCGCCTGGTCGTCTCCCCCGCCGGCGACCCCGACCCGGTGACGATCGGCCGGGCGATCGTCCGGCACGGCGTGACCGTCGCGTACTTCCCTCCCGGCCTGCTCGGCGAGATGGCCCGCGCGGCGATGTCCTCGCTCGCCGGGATCCGGATCCTCATGGCCGGCGGCGACGTCCTGCCCCCCGCCCTGGCCGGGGAGCTTCGCGAGGCCCTCCCGCACACCCGCCTCTTCAACATCTACGGGCCGACCGAGACGACGATCTTCGCCTGCTTTCACGAGGTGGCCGGCGAGCTCGGCGAGACGGTCCCGATCGGGCGGCCGTCGCCGGGATACGCGCTGCACGTCCTCGACGAGGAAGGCGCGCCGGTGCCGGAGGGAGAGCCGGGCGAGCTCTGGATCGGCGGAGCCGGGGTTGCCCGCGGCTACCGCAACGACCCCGAGCGGACCGCCGAGCGGTTCCGTCCCGACCCCTTCGCCGGCGGCCGCATGTACCGCACCGGCGACCTCGTCCGCCTCCGCGAGGACGGCGAGCTGCTCTTCCTCGGCCGCGCCGACGACCAGGTGAAGCTGGCCGGGCACCGGGTCGAGCCCGGCGAGATCGAGCGGGCGCTGGCCGCCCAGCCCGAGGTCCGCGAAGCGGCGGTCGCCGTGCGCGAGGACGTGCCCGGCCACAAGCGGGTGATCGGCTACGCGGTCCCGCGGGAGGGGGGCGAGCTCGACCCGGCCCGGCTGCGCGCCCGCCTGGAGGCCGAGCTGCCGAAGTTCATGGTCCCGGCGGCGATCGTCCCGATCGCGGCGCTGCCGCTGACCGAACGCGGCAAGGTCGACCGGCGCGCCCTCCCCGCCCCGCCGCGCGAGGCCGAGCGGGAGACGCTCGACCCGCGCCTGGAGCCGATCGCCGCGGCGATGGCCGAGGTCCTGCGGCTGGACTCGGTCGGCCCGCGGGAGGACTTCTTCGCCCTCGGCGGCACCTCACTGCTGGCGCTGCGACTGACCGGGGTCCTGCGCGAGCGCCTCGACGCCGAGCTCGGCATCGGCGACGTGTTCGAGGCGCGCACCGCCGAGCGACTCGCCGAGAAGATCGAGCGCGGCGGCGCCCGGCCCCCGGGCCTGCCGCCGCTCGTCCCCACCGAGCCCGAGCCGACCGCGCCGCTCAGCGGCGCCCAGCGGCGCAGCTGGCTGTTCTGCCGGATGCACCCCGAGTCGGCCGCCTACCAGTTCACGGCGATCTACCGGCTCGAGGGGGAGCTCGACACGGCGGCGCTGCGCAGCTCCCTGACCGAGCTGATCCGCCGCCACGAGATCCTCCGCACCTCGTTCGAGGAGCGGGAGGGCGAACCGGTGCAGGCGATCCACCCCCCGTTCGAGGCGCCGCTGGCGGAGGTCGACCTGCGCGGCGAGGGGCCGGACGCCTGGGCCCGCCTCGCCCGGGCCAGGGCCCGCGAGCGGATCGGGATGGCCTCGGCGCCGCTGGTCCGCTGGACGTTGGCGCGGCTCGGGGAGCGGAGCTGGCGGCTGATCCAGGTCGAGCACCATCTCGTCCACGACGGCTGGTCCTTCGCCCTGCTCTCGGGGGAGCTGGCCGAGCTCTACTCGGCGCGGGTCGAGGACCACCCGGCCGACCTCCCCGAGCCGGCGGCGCAGTTCCAGGACTACACGCGCTGGGAGCAGCGGGCGCGGGCCTCGGAGGCGGTGCGGCGCCAGGTCGAGCACTGGGCGGCCGTGCTCGATCCCGACCCGCCGCTGCTCGAGCTGCCCGGGGCGGGGCCGCGGCCGCGGCGCGAGTCGTTCGCCGGCGGCCTGGTCCGGCGCCGCCTCCCCGCCGAGCTGGTCGAGCGGGTGCGGGCTCTGGGCCAGGAGTGCGAAGCGACGCTGTTCATGGTCGCCCTCGCCGCCTTCCTCGCCCAGCTGCAGCGCTACTCGGGCCTGGACAGGCTGCAGATCGGGACCGGGATCGCGAACCGGCGCGAGCCCCTCTCCGAGCGGCTGATCGGGATGACCGTCAACACCGTCGCCCTGCGCTGCGACCTCGGCGGCGACCCGACGGTGCGCGAGCTGCTGGCGCGGGTCCGGGCGATGGCGATCGAGGCCTACGCCAACGCCGACGCCCCCTTCGACGCCGTCGTCGACGCGATCGCGCCGCCGCGCGACCCCGGCCGCTCGCCGCTGATCCAGACCCTCTTCTCCTTCCACGACGCGCCCCGGCAGGGCGGCGGCTGGTCCGGGCTGGAGGCGCGAATCGTCGAAGGCGTCCACAACGGGACCGCGAAGGCAGACCTGAACGTAGTCGGCAACGCCCGCGGCGACGGGACCCTGAGCTTCTCCTGGGAGCACTCGGACCTGCTCAGCGACGCCGACGCCGACCGGCTCGCCGGCCACCACCAGCGGCTGCTCGAGCAGTTCGTCGCCGACCCCGAGGCGCGCCTCTCCGAGCTCGACCTGCTCGACGCCGAGGAACGGGATGCGCTCGAACGCTGGAGCCGCGGCCCCGCGCGCCGCCGCCGTGAGGAGACGATCGCGAGCCTGATCGAGGCGCGGGCGGAGCGCGATCCCGAGGCGCCGGCCGCGGTCGAGGGGGCCGAGTCGGTGAGCTACGGGGAGCTGCTGCGCCGGGCGCGGGCGGTGGCGGGAGCGCTGCGGCAGCGCGGCGTGCAGCCCGGCGACCGGGTCGGCATCCTGCTCGAGCGCTCGCTCGGCTCGGTCGTCGCCCATTGCGGCGTCGTCCTCGCCGGCGCCGCCTACGTCCCGCTCGACCCGGTCCACCCGGGGGCGCGGATCGCGAGGGCGCTGACGGACGCGGCGGCGGAGCTCTGCATCGTCGCCGTCCGGCCGCCTTTCCCGCTGCCGCCAGGGGTGTCGGCGCTCGAGCTCGCCGAGGCCGAAGCCGCCGAGCCCGCCGCCCGGGCCGCCGCCGAGCCGGACGACCTCGCCTACGTGATGTACACCTCGGGCTCGACCGGCGAGCCGAAGGGGGTGGAGGTCACCCACCGCAACGTCGCGCGTCTGGTCGCCGAACCCTCCTTCGCCGACCTCGGCCCCGGCCGGACGATGCTGCACGCGGCCTCGCCGGCCTTCGACGCGGCGACGCTGGAGCTGTGGGGGCCGCTGGCAAGCGGCGGCACCGTCGCCTGCCTGCGCGAGCGGCCCACGCCCGACGCCGTCGCCGAGGCGATCGAGCGGCACGGCGTCGACGTCCTCTGGCTGACCGCGGGCCTCTTCCACGAGCTGGTCGACCGCCGGCCCGAGTGCCTGGCGGGGGTCGACCACCTGCTGGCGGGCGGCGACGTCCTCTCGCCCGACCATGTGCGCCGCGCGCTGGCGGCGCTGCCGCCGCGGGGGCGGCTGACCAACGGCTACGGCCCGACCGAGACGACGACCTTCGCCACCACCCACGAGCTGCGCCCGGGCGACCCGGTCGAGGGAGCGATCCCGATCGGCCGGCCGATCCAGGCCACCTCCTGCCGGGTCCTCGACCCGGCGGGGCACGAGGCGCCGGTCGGCGTGGTCGGCGAGCTGGCGGTCGGCGGCGACGGCGTCGCGCGCGGGTACCGGAACGATCCCGAGCTGACCGCCGCGCGCTTCCGCGCGGACCCGCGACAGCCGGGCGGCAGGATCTACCTGACCGGCGACCTGGTCCGCCGCCGCCCCGACGGGGCGCTCGAGTTCGCCGGCCGCGCCGACCGCCAGGTGAAGATCCGCGGCCACCGGGTCGAGCCGGCCGAGGTCGAGGAGGCGCTCCGCGCCCACCCGGGGCTGGCCGACGTGGCGGTCGAGCCCTTCGAGCGCGGCCGCGGCGAGCTTGCGCTGGCCGCCTACGTGGTCGCCGCGGCCCGGGACGACGCGCCCGAGCCGGCCTCGCTGCGGGCCCACGTCGCCGCCCGCCTGCCCAGCGCGATGGTTCCCGCCGCCTGGGTCGCCCTGCCGGAGCTGCCGCTGACCGCGAACGGAAAGCTCGACGTCGAGGCGCTGCCGGCCCCGGGAAACGAGCACCTGGTTCGCCGCCGCGACGGCGGGGCGCCCGAGGGCGAGCTCGAGCGCCGGGTCGTCTCCGCCTTCGAACGCGTGCTGGAAGTCGAGCCGGTGGCGGCCGAGGACGACTTCTTCGCCCTCGGCGGGCATTCGCTGCTGGCCGTCGCGCTCTTCGACGAGCTGGAAAGGATCGCCGGCAGGCGCCTGCCGCTGGCGCTGATCTTCGAGGCGCCGACGCCGCGGACGCTCGCCGGAGCCCTCGGGGAGCCGCGGCGCGAGGAGTCCTGGGAGAACCTCGTCGCGCTGAAGCCGAGCGGCATGCGGCCGCCGCTGTTCGCGGTCGCCGCCGGCGACGGCAACGTCGTCGGCTTCGGGCCCTTGGCGCGGAACATGCCCGCCGACCAGCCCTTCTACGCCCTGCAGCCGAGCGGCCTCGACGGGCGGCGCCCGCTCGACACCGGGATCGCCGAGATGGCCGAGCGCTACCTGCGGGCGGTGCGAGAGGTCCAGCCCCACGGCCCCTACCTGCTGGCCGGGCGCTGCAACGGGGCGACCGTCGCCTACGAGATGGCGCAGCGCCTGCGGGCCGAGGGCGAGGAGGTGCCGCTGCTACTCGCCCTCGACTCGAACCCCCCTGGCCCGAAGCCGGCCGAGCTGGTGCCCGGAGTCCCCTACGACGAGCTGATGGAGTCGGCGGCGATCCGCGCCCGGCTGGCCGGCGAGCAGGTTCCGGACCCGCGCGACCCCGGCGGCGGGGCCCGCCTCCTCGCCTGGCTGCGCGAGCCGGTCGGGCCGGCGATCTCGCGCTACATGTACGAGTTCTGGCGCTCGCGAGACGACCTTCGAGAGGCCTGGCCCGACCCGCTCGGCACCGACGCCGCTGCGTTCGGCGCCTTCACCTGGAGCCACGCCTACGAGGAACTGGCTCGGCAGCTGCTGCTCCCGGCCGATAGCCGGCGCTGCCGCGCGGCCGACGGGACGCGCTGGGACTGGGCGATGGCGGCGGCCTGGGAGCGGCGCGGCGGCCGACCCGAGGACCCCCTCTCGCCGGACGGCTGGCGGGAGTTCCGCGGCCACCTCCTGAAGCCCGCCGGCGGCGGCCTCAACCACTACCTGCTCGGCGCCCTCCAGCGGCCGGACCTACGGGCGGGGTTCGGCGAGCCGCCGGACGGCCCGGCGTTCCTCGAGTGGGCCTGGGCCCACGGGCCCGACGCCGGCCTCGACCACCGCCTGATGCCGCCCGCGCCGCGGCCGCTGAGCCGCCGCCGCCGGCTCGAGCTCGCCCTCCGGCCCGCGCGCGAGCTCGGCCTCCGCCTGCGCTCCCACGCCTCCGGTCGCGGCCGGCGCCTTGCCGAGGAGTACCGCCGCAAGCTCCTCGACCGGCTCGAATGGCAGCTACGCCGACCGCTGCCGGGAGCGGGGCAGCGAACGATCTTCCGCGCCCTCGACGCCGCCCGCACGGCGCGGGACCACTACCGCGCCGACCCCTGGCCGGGGAAGGTGGTGCTGATCGTCTCCGACGAGTTCGAGGACAAGCACACCTACCTGGCCTGGGAGTCGCGGGCGCAGGGCGGCGTCGAGCGCCACCGGCTCCCCCACGGTCACATCGAGATGCTGCGCGAACCCGGCGCCGGCGATCTTGCCCGCTGCCTCGACGAGCGGATCGACGAGGCGCTCGGCTCCCCCTCGGAGACTGCTTCTCAGTCGAGCGCCCCGGCGCCTGAGCGGGAGGTCGGAACCTCACGCCGCCGGTAGTCCCCGCGGCTGAGCGTCGCCTCCAGCCAGACGTAGAGGACGATGAAGAGGTAGCGGCTGCCCATCTCTTTCATCGCCAGCTTGGCGACGCCGCTGGTGCGGTTGGTCCAGTCGGTGGGGACGACGGCGTAGGTGTGGCCGCGGACGATCGCCTTCAGCGGCATCTCGACGGTGAGGTTGAAGTGCTTGGAGAGGAGGGGCTGGATGGTGTCGATGACCTCGCGCCGGTAGGCCTTGAAGGCGTTGGTGGTGTCGTTGTAGCGGTGGCGGAAGAGGACGCGGATGAACTGGTTGGCGAGGCGGTTGACGACGTACTTGAGGCGGGGGTAGTCGTAGACGTGGGCGCCGGAGACGAAGCGGGAGCCGAAGGCGCAGTCGTATCCCTCTTCGAGCAGGCGCAGGTAGCGGACCAGGTCCTCGGGGTCGTCGGAGGCGTCGGCCATCACGATCGCCACCGCGTCGCCGCTGTAGACGTCGAGGCCGGCGCGGATCGCGTTGCCGAAGCCGCGTTCGTTGTGGGAGCGGTGGACGCGGACCCGCGGATTGCGCTCGCCGATCGCGGCGACGACCGCTTCGGTCGAGTCCTCGCTGTCGTCATTGACGACGACCACCTCGTAGTCGACCCTCTCCCGCTCCAGGACGGCGACCACGCCTTCGACCGTGGCGCCGACCGATCCCTCCTCGTTCTGGGCCGGCATCACCACCGAGAGCTTCAGACCCTCTGCCATGAGGCGGTGAAGCTACCGGAAGTCACCAAACCGGCACCAAGCGGCGCGTCAATTCTTAGATTCTGCGCGCTTGTTGTGACAGCCAAAACATTACTATAGTCTCATGGCGGTGATGGAGCGAGACAAGTGGACCGACGAGCGGCTCGACGACCTCAACGAGAAGGTCGACCGCGGCTTCGCGGAGACGAAAGCCGAGATGCGCGAAGGCTTCGCCCGCGTGGACGCCGAGATGCGCGGAGGCTTCGCCCGCGTGGACGCCGACATACGCGAACTGCGACAGGAGCTGAAGAACATGAATCGGACCCTGATCGGCGGCCTCTTCGTGCTGCTCGCGGCCATCGTCGGCAGCAACGTGTTCTGACCTCTCAAAGCGCATGTCCTCAGCGGCTCGCGCCTCCTGGCTCCTCGGGGAGCTTCTCGATCAGCGAGGCCACGGCCACCAGCATGTGCGTCTTCCCCTCCTCGGGATGGGCAGCCTGGCGCTCGCGGGAGAGGCCGGCAATCCGCCTGATCCGATCGAGGGCATCCGCGACGACCGCCGACGCTTCGAGAAGCCCGTCTTCATCGAGCCGGTGGGCCTCCCAGGTCGGGACAACGGAGCCCCGCTCGGGCGAGCTGCCGATCGCGGTCCAGGCGGCGTCGAGCAGGCTCATCATCACCACCCGCTCCGACTCCACCTCGGGACCGGCCAGCCTGGGGAGCATCTGGGCGGCCCGCGGGTTGAGGCGGTAGCGCGTCCTCCCTTCCTCGCGTTCGGTGAACAGGCAGCCGCGGTCAACCAGGATCCCGAGGTGGTAGACCACCCCCTGCAGGGGATATCCGACCGCAGCCTGCAATTCCGCGGCGTTTGCGGGCCGGTGCCGCAGCAGGGTGAAGAGAACCTGACGCAGAGGGTGCGCGAGAGCCTCTTCCCAGTCCTCGGGCTCGCCGTTCACCGCGGGTTCTCCTGCTCGCCTGCCATCGTGCCGCGGCAGGCTTCCGGATCGGCCGCTTGGTTGTCAACGTCGCCTCGTTTCGTCCCTTTCCATCGCTGGAACGATCTCCCCTATTGCGAGAGCGGGTGGTGACGGAGACTGACGGGCGCCGCTCAGGTGTCCAGTGACCTGCTCGGAACCTTGAAGAGGATGAGATTGGAGGACACCGGTACGCCGGGGGAACCGGTTTCGTCGCGCCGTTCGGCGCTCCTTCTCTCGATCTCGGCCATCTCGAGGCGATGGCGCTCATAGATCTCCATGGCTTCTTCAAATCCCTCCTCGTCAAGAATCTGAGGAGTCCTCGTCAAATGGAAGTTCCTGTCGAAACCGACCATTTTCGCCTTCCGAGATGCGACAAAGTCATCGATCACCCTCTGGAAGCTGTTGCACACCAGATCATCGGCGGCGATCGGGTCCAGTTCTTCAAACTCGTCCGTATCGACGAGATGCCGCTCCGTAGCCCTGTAGAAATGCTCGAGCGCGCCCCGAACCGGGCGAGTTCTCACAAGCTCCGCGCATTCCAGAGCCTCCAGGCGGCGCACGTGATAGCTGACGTCTCGTAGGTCTGCGTGAAGAGCCCGCGTGAGTTCGGCTGGGCTCATCTCACCTCGCTCCACCAGAAGACGCAGCACTCTGGCACGCAAAGGATGGCGCATCGCCTCAAGTCGATTGGTCGCTCGCTTTGCGGCCTTCCCTCGCCTTTCCCTCGTCGCCTTTTTCGCGGCGCCCCCTGGATTCCCCATGGTTCTTCGAATTCTCCTTTCAAGAGCCTGAGCAATCGAGCCTACCTGCGCAGAGGCCGTCTCTCTACCGCCTGAGCCTGCAACTTCCTTCGCCCCTCTCCTTTACTGGATTAAATTTGAGCATTTTGATACTTTACTCAGCCATTGCTGAGCGAAGGGAGAGAGGAGGGGGTGTCGTTATGAAGCTCAAGGGAGCGCAGTCCAAAAGGCCGCACGCGCAGATCGTCAAGGGCGCCTAGCGGCGACGTGGCGAAAGGAGGCGCAGCGCTCGGTCCAATAGACACGAGCGGCTCGCTTCCTTTCGCCTCTCTCATCGGACCTCCGGGTGAGCCGGCTACGGCCAGATAACCCCGGCGAAAGGTCTGCTGTCACCAAACCGGCACCAAGCGGCGCGCCAATTCTTAGATTCCGCGCGCCACCCGTTACAGCCAAAAGATTACGCTAGGCTGATGGCGGTGATGGTGCCGAGAGACAAGTGGACCGACGAGCGGCTCGACGACCTCAACAAGAAGGTCGACAACCTCAGGACGGAGACGTGCGAAGGTTTTGCCCGGCTCGACGCCGACATTCGGGGACTCCGGAGCGAAATGAACGACCAGGTGGGCTCCCTAAGAGCCGAAATGAACTCCAGGTTCAATGCGCTGGACGCTCGCTTCGAGAGGATCAACGAGCGCTTCGACGCTCAGAACCGCAATCTGTTCGTCGTCGCCGGAGCCATCATCGCCGCCCTGATCGGCGTCAACGTCTTCTGAGCTGAATAGTTAGCCGCTGGGGTCGAGTCTTCGTCTGCGCGCCACCCGTTACAGCCAAAAGATTACGATAGGCTGATGGCGGTGATGGTGCCGAGAGACGAGTGGACCGACGAGCGGCTTGACGACCTCAAGGAGAGGGTCGACGTGGGCTTCGTCGAGACGAAAGCGGAGATGCGGAGAGGCTTCGCGGAGACGAAAGCTGAAATGCGCGAAGGCTTCGCCCGCGTGGACGCGGACATGCGGGGACTTCGAAGCGAAATGACTGACCGCTTCGATTCCCTCAATCGCAATCTCATCGTCGTCGCGGCGGCGATGATCAGCCTCGCGGCTGCGGTCATCGCAGCGGTGATCGGCATCGCCGTCCTCTGAATCTGTCGCCGAAGCGATCGAACAGGCTGCTCACCGCGAACGGACTGGCGTGTTCTGAGCCTCAGGCCGCGGTGCCGGCCCAGCGCTCTACGTTCTGCTCGTACATCTCCTGCAGGATCTCGTCGATCCCGTAGCGCAGCTTGAACTCGGGGTAGTCGGCTTCGAAGGGGGCGAGGTCGGAGATCCACCAGCGGTGGTCGCCGATCCGCGGCTCCTCCCCCATCTCCCACTGCAGCTCGCGGCCGACGATCCGCTCGCAGGCGTCGATCGCCTCCAGCATCGAGCAGTTGGAGAAGCGGCCGCCGCCGATGTTGTAGACGGCGGCGGGGCGCGGCGCCCGGCGGAAGGCGTCGAAGGCGGCGATCAGGTCGGCGCTGTGGATGTTGTCGCGGACCTGCTTGCCCTCGTAGCCGAAGACGGTGTACGGCGTGCCGGTGGCGGTGCACTTCATCAGGTAGGCGAGGAAGCCGTGCAGCTTGGCGCCGGCGTGCTGGGGCCCGGTCAGGCAGCCGCCGCGGAAGGCCACGGTCGGCATCTCGAAGTAGCGCCCGTACTCCTGCACCAGCAGGTCGGCGGCGCACTTGGAGACGCCGAACAGCGAGTGGGTCGAGGAGTCGATCGACATGCTCGTGTCGATGCCCTTGTAGTAGGGGTGGTCCTCGGGCAGCTCCAGCCGCTTCTCCAGGCTCCGCAGCGGCAGCCGGTTCGGCGTGTCGCCGTAGACCTTGTTGGTCGAGCAGAAGACGAAGGGCGCGTCGGGGCAGTGGGCGCGGCGCCGCCTCGAGCAGGTTCAGGGTGCCGTTGGCGTTGACCCCGAAGTCGGTCTGCGGCTCGCTCGCGGCCCAGTCGTGCGAGGGCTGCGCGGCGGTGTGGACGACCAGCTCGATCCTGCCCGCGTGCTCGCGGAAGATCCGCTCGATCGTCTCGGCGTGGCGAATGTCGGCGTTCTCCCAGCGGAAGGCGGTCGGGTAGGCCTCGACCAGGCGGCGGGTCACGTGCGAGGTCGAGGACTCGGGGCCGAAGAAGCGCGCCCGCATGTCGTTCTCGATCCCGACCACGTCGAAACCCTCGGCGACGAAGAAGTCGACCGCCTCGGAGCCGATCAGGCCCCCGGCGCCGGTGATGATCGCGATTGGCATGCGTCCGTTGCTCCTTCCCTCTATGGCGTCTCGATATTCAGGGCCCGGGCGATCCGCTCCTCGTCCGCGGCCACCCACTCGTGGATGTCGCCCAGCACCTGCCGGGCGCTGCGCCGCGGCCGCCACTCGTCGAGGCCGAACAGCCGCGCGCAGTCGGAGAGGTATATCGGCACGTCCCCCTGGCGCGTCTCCCGCACCGGCGCGATCGGCACCTCGTTGCCGGTCAGCTCGCGGCAGATTGCCGTCGTCTCGCGCAGCGAGAGGCTGACCTCGCGGCCGCCGCCGACGTTGACCGTGCGCCCGTCCCACTCGGCCGGCGCCAGCAGCTGCCGCTCGACCAGGTCGACCAGGTCCTCGACGTGGAGCAGGTCGCGGACCTGCTTGCCCGCGCCGCCGAAGCCGATGTAGCTGAGCGGGTTGCCGAAGTGGTGGGCGAGCATCCAGTGCGTGAACACGCCCTGGTCGACCTTGCCCATCTGCCACGGCCCGGCGATGACGCCGCAGCGGTCGACCACGGCGGGGACGCCGAGCCCCTCGCGGTACTCCTCGATCAGCAGCTCGGCGGCGAGCTTGGTGGCGCCGTAGAGGGTCCGCGCGCCCTCCAGCGGGAACTCCTCGGAGATCCCGGCGGGCGAGACGCCGCGGACCGCCTGCTCGGCGGCGAGCTCGAAGCGCGTCTCGGTCTCCTCAAGGTCGAGAGCCACCTGCGGCGCCACCGGGTAGACGCGGCTGGTCGAGAGGAAGACGACGAAGGCGCCGTCGCGGCGGGCCAGCTCGAGGCAGTTGTAGGCGCCGGTGAGGTTGGTGTGGACGAGGTAGCCGGTGTCGCCGTCGACCCCGCTCATCACCGAGGGCTCGGCCGAGCACTCGACCAGCGCGCTCAGCCGCGGCAGCGCCCGCAGGTCCCCGGGCTCGCGCACGTCGCCCTCGACAAACTCGACCCCCGCCTCCCGCAGCCGCGGCAGGTTCAGCTCCGAGCCCTTGCGGTAGAGGTTGTCGAGCGCCAGCACTTCCCAGTCGGGGTGGCGGGCGGCGAGCGAGACGGCGAGGTTGGAGCCGACGAATCCCGCTCCGCCGGTGATCAAGAGCCGGTTCAAGGGCTGCGAAGCTATCAGTTGGAATCGGTGATCGACGGGGTCCACATCTGGCGCGCCGCCCTCGACGAAGCCGGCTGGCCGGGCGCAGCGGGGCTGCCGCCGGACGAGCGCGAGCGGGCCGCCTCCTTCCTGCGCGAGGAGGCCGCGCGGCGCTGGGTGGCGAGCCGCTGGGCGCTGCGGCGGGCGCTGGCCGGCTACCTCGGCGAGCCGGCCGCGGCGATCGAGCTGGAGCTGGGCGAGCGCGGCAAGCCGCGCCTGCGCGGGGGCGGGTCGCTGCGCTTCAACCTCAGCCACTCCGGGGGGCTGGCGCTGGTCGCGGTGGCGGAGGGACGCGAGGTCGGCGTCGACGTCGAGCTGGTCGAGCCGGGCCGCGACCTCCTCGCCCTCGCGGAGCGGGCGCTCGGCCCCGAGGACGCCGCCGCCCTCCGCGACGCCCAGCCGGCCGAGCGTCCCGCCCTCTTCTACGCCGCCTGGACCCGCCACGAGGCGCGCCTCAAGTGCCTCGGCACCGGCCTGGCGGAAACGAGTGGTCACTTGTCCCCCGTGGAGGGGGAAAAAGGACCACTCGGCGAGATCGCGGTCGAGAACCTCGCGGTCGCCCCCGGCTACGCGGCCGCGGTCGCGCTAGCCGGCGCCGAGGTCGGCCCGGTCGAGTGCCGCTCGCTGCGCGCCGACTCGCACGCCGCGCCTGGCCGCCGATAAGCCGGAGCCGCGCGCACCCCCAGCCCCCCTGCCTTTCTGTTCCTTTTGGTCGGATAGCAGCCAAAAGGAACAGAAACCGTCGATGCTCGGGACCTTCGCTGTTCCTTATCTCCACATAACAGCCAAAAGGAACAGAGAGGGGCTTCCCGGCTTGTCACTTCGGCAGCATGAATTCGAATTCGCCCGCGGTCAGGACCGGCCTGAAGTCTTCGAAGACGTAGCGGACGAGCGGGCGCTGCGGCGGCGCCGGGCGGCCGGAGAGCCAGAGCGCCGCCCGCGCTTCGCTGCGGATCGCGCAGGGCTTCTTCGCGGCGCGCAGCTCGTCGACGATCCGCTGCTGCTTTTCGCTGTCGAGCGCCTCCAGCCAGACCCCGGGCGCGTCGGGCGGCGGCGGTTCGATCCCCGACCAGAGGTAGAGGCTGTCGATGTTGGGATAGCCGACGAAGTCGGTGCAGCCGTGCTCGTGCAGCGCGTTCACCATCGCTTCGTAGGCCTGCACCTGTTCTTCGGGCAGGCGCATCGCGGTGGCGCCGGGGAACGGCAGCGCCGTCCCATGGCGGTAGCTGTCGAAGGAGTTGATCCCGGGCCGGACGATCGCGTTGACGCCGAGGTCGGCGGCGAAGGCGAGCAGCGCCACCGCGACGATCGCCCCGAAGCGCTCGAGCCCGTCCCGCGCCCGCGCCGCGCTCCACTCGCGCAGCAGCGCCAGCCCGTCGGCGATGCAGATCGCCCCGACCGGGACGAAGGTGAGGGCGGCGATCCCCATCTGGCTGCCGGCGACCGGGTAGACCTGCAGCGCCTGGGCGACCGCCAGCGCCGGCAGGAAGATCCGCGCGAAGCGCTTGAACTGCGACTCCTCGGCGCCGCCCGGCGGCAGCACCGCGATCCAGGCCAGCACCACCGGCAGGGAGATCTGGTTCTGCGCCGAGGGGTTGAGCGCGATCGGGGCGATCCGCATGATCGTCAGCCAGATCACGACCCCGGCGAGCACCCGCAGCCCCCCGGCCCAGACGCTCGGCGCGCCGGGCTCCGAGCGCCGCAGCCGCACCGCGAGGAAGGCGACGGCGAGCGCCGCGATCGCCCAGTCGATCACCGCCGGCGACATCGGGAACGGGGTCGGGTTGACCTCGCGCACCCGCGCCGCCTCGGTCACCATGCCGCCGTAGACGTCGGCGAGCGAGCTGCCGTTGAGGAGGATCGCGACCATGATCGCCACCGCGGCGACGAGGAAGCCGCCGAGGCCGCCGAACAGCCAGCGGGTCAGGCCCTGCTCGCGGGCCCGCTCGCCGAGCCGCCACCCGGCGACGACGATCGCCGCCAGCGCCAGCATCTCGACCGCGACCAGGTTGCGGACCCATTCCTGGTTCAGGTCCTGGACCGCGACCGCCGCCGGCATCGCCACCGCCGCGGCGACGACCGGCCAGCGGACCCAGGCGCGCCGGCGCAGCGGCTCCAGGGTCAGCACCGCCGCCAGCGCCGCGGCGGCGATCGCGTAGGCGCCGAGGTTGAGCTTGGTCAGCAGCAGCGCCGCCAGCAGCGCCCCGGCGAAGGCGCCCCAGCCGGCCGCGCGCCGCCCCGAAGCGCTGACCGCGAGCAGGGTGATCCCGCCGAGCAGCAGGACGCAGAGCCCCTGCGGGTGCATCGGCTCGTTGGCCAGCACCCCGAGCGGCGCGAAGGCGGCGATCATCGCCGCCGCGCCCAGCGCCAGGCGCCCGCTCAGCCGCTGGGCCGAGACGCCGTAGAGGAGGCTGGTCGCGATCCAGAGGACGATCACGATCGTCCGGCTGGCGTCGGTCGTCACCGCCTTGCCGGTGAGCGCGAAGAGGCCGCCGAAGAGCTCGTAGTAGAAGGGCCCGTAGGGCGAGTAGACGTCGCGGTAGAGGACGTGGCCGTGGGCGAAGGACTGCAGCGTCACCAGCAGCGTCCCCTCGTCGTCGTAGAGGGCGAAGTTGGTGAAGATCGCGTAGTAGGCGGCCAGCGCGGCGGCGAGCGCGATCCCGGCGTAGACGAGGATCGACCGCACGACCGGGTCCCGCAGGAACCCGGGCGGGCTCGGCCGCTGCCGCGGCCTGTTCTGGGGCGGCGTCTCCCGGATCAAGCCGGGCGGACGATATCGGCGGAGTCGGCCTCCGCGCCGCCGTTGCGGAGCCGCAGCCGGTAGGCGAGGCCGGCGACTTCGCGCAGCATCTGCGGGCTGGCCGAGGCGACGCGGACCCGCGAGCGCTCGTCGTGCCGGTAGAGGACCGGCACCTCGGCGATCTTCAGCCCCTCGAGCTGGGCCCGCATCAGCAGCTCGACGTCGAAGGCGAAGCCCGGCGTCGTCTGCCGCTCCGCGTAGCGCTTCACCGGCTCGGCCGGGAACAGCTTGAAGCCGTTCTGGGTGTCGCGGACGCGCAGGCCGGTCAGCGCCCGCACCGCGAGGTTGAAGGCACTGCCGGTCAGCTTGCGGTGGGCGGGGCCGCGTTCGACCACGGCGCCGGGGACCGCGCGGGAGCCGATCGCGACGTCGGCGCCGGCGTCGACCGCCGCCGTCAGCTTCGCCAGCTCCCCGAGCGGGGTCGAGAGGTCGACGTCGGCGAGGAGGACGTAGTCGCCCGCGGCGCGGCGGGCGCCGGCGGCGAAGGCGGCCCCCTTGCCCCGGTTGCGGTCGAACTCCAGCACCGGCCGGACCAGCTCGTGCTCGGCCCCCGCCGCCTCCAGGATCTCCCTGGTGCGGTCGCTGCTGCCGTCGTCGACGATCAGCACCTCGAGCAGGCGCATCCCCGCCGCGTCCGCCGCCGCGCCGGCCTCCTCGGCCAGCGTCCCCAGCAGCGCAGGCAGCCGGACTTCCTCGTTGTAGGCCGGGATGACCAGCGAAAGGGTCGTTTCCCGGCCGGGTCGCTGCTCCACCGCGGGAACAATAGTTAGCTACCTTGGAAGGGTGCTTCGTCTGTTCTGGAAGCTGATGGCGGGGGCCATGCTGAGCTTGTCGCTGACCGCGGCGAGCGCCCATGCCCTCGGCGTGCAGCAGATCGGCAACTTCGACGATCCGGTCTACGTCACCTCCGACCCCGGCAACCCCGAACGGCTCTTCGTCGCCGAGCGGCGGGGAAGGGTCATGCTGCTGCAGAACGGCGAACTGCGGCCCTTCGCCGACATCAGCTCCAGGGTCTCCTGCTGCGCGGGCGAGCGGGGGCTGCTCTCGATCGCCCTGGCGCCCGACTTCGACCTCAGCGGCCGCTTCTACCTCGACTACACCGGCACCGCGGAACCGGGCGAGGTCCACGTCGCCGAAATGGTCGCCGCCGGCAACAGCGCCCCGACCTCCAGCCTCCACGACACGATCGAACCGATCCCGCACCCCGGATCGACGGGCGGTTACGGCGGCCAGCTGCAGTTCGGACCGGACGGCTTCCTCTACGTCTCCACCGGCGACGGCGGGGGAAGCGGCGAAAACCCCCAGGACCCGGACAGCATGGCGGGCAAGCTGCTGCGGGTGGCGCCTGCGCGGGGCGCCGAGGTCGAACCGGTCGTCTGGAGCCTGGGCCTGCACGACCCGTCCCGCTTCTCCTTCGACCGGCTGACCAGCGACATCCTGATCGGCGAGGTCGGCGCCGCCGAACGGGAGGAGGTCGACTTCGCCTCCTCCGTCGACCTCGGCCAGGGCGCCGACTTCGGCTGGGACTGCACGGAAGGCTCGGCGCCGGGCCCCGCCACCGCCGAACCGCAATGCGCCGAAAAGGCGGGGACATTCGCTCCACCGCTCTTCGAGTACACGCACTCCCGCAGCGGCAGCACCGGCGCCCGCGCCTGCGGCATCGTCGGCGGCTACGTCGCCCGCGGAGCCGCCGCGGGGGGCCTCTACGGCCGCTACGTCTACGGCGACCGCTGCGAAGGCGACGTCCGCTCCTTCTCCCCCGGGTCCCCGGCTGCCGGCGACCGCTCCGAGGGCCTCCACGTCGGCGCGCTCGACTCCTTCGGCCAGGACTCCTGCGGCCGTCTCTACGCGGTCTCCGCCTACGGGCCCGTGTACCGGCTGGTGGGGACCCAAGGCTCCGGCTGCACCGCGACCCCGGCGGCGGCGCCGGTCTACACGCCGGCCCCGAACCCCTCCTACGTCGCGATCCGCACCGTCGGCCGCCGGGTCCTCCGCCACCGTCGCGGCCTGATCATCGCCTGGGCGTACCCCTGCAGGAACCGCCGCCACGGCGACCCGGTGACGCTCTACCGCGGCCGCCGCAAGCTCGGCACCCATTACCTCGACCGCGCCTGCTCGGCCCGCTTCCGGCCGCGGATCGACCGCCGCTCCAGCTTCCGCGTGGTGACGCAGGAAACCGGCGAATACCTGCCGGCGGTCTCCCGCAAGGTGACGCTGAAGCCGGTCCGCCGCCACCGCCGCGGCCGCCACCACTAGATGGTTGATTCCACGACGAGGTGCGACTGGGGGCGTGCCTGGCCAAGCAGATCAAGGACGCAGGCCGCCGCCTTTGCCGGTCGGCAAAGGCAAGGCCGAGGACGCAGAGATGCGCAGGGTGCCAGGCACGTCATCCAGGCGTGCCTCGTCGTGGAATCAACCATCTAGATCGGCGAAACCCGCGTAGGCGATCTGGCGAGCGCCGGACCAAGCGGGCCAAGGACGCAGGGAGGACGCCGCACCGCGCAGCGTCCGCCGCCGCCAGGCGCGGCGGGGATGCAGGATGGAGGATGGAGCCTCTCTGCTAGGGCAGATCCGGGGACGCCGCTACGGGCGGCGAGCCGCCGCCGAGGTCAGTAGGTCCCGCCGAGCTTGCGGTGGTCCCAGGTGGCGGTGCGCAGGGCCGGGAAGCTGATCGCGACCCGTTTCGGCGCCTGCGCTTCCAGCGCCGCCCTGGCGTCGCCCGCGACCGCGGAGATGCCCTCGGCGTAGCGGACGGTCAGCTCTTCGGCGAAACCGAGGACGGTCTCGAAGTCGCGGTGGATCGTCGCCTCGGATTCGATCATCGCCCCGCGCAGCTCCTCGTAGCCGCGGCCCGCCTCGACCAGGACGGTCGCGCGCGGGTCCCGTTCCAGGTTCCTGACCTTCTGCGACTTCGCGTAGGTCCAGATCCAGATCGTCCCCTCGCGGGGCACGAACCAGAGCGGCATCGAGTGCGGCCAGCCGCGCGGCCCAAGGCTCGACACCACAGCGATCCGCTCCTCCTCCAAAAGCTCCAGCAGCTCCGAATCGCTGAGCTTGATCCGATCGCGCCGGCTCACAAGCCCACTCTAGAGGGGTGTCTGACTTCATGGCCCTATACGGACCTCTGAAGTCAGACACGTCCGGCACGAGGGGGATTTAGGGGGTGGGCTGGAAGGAGCGGCGGTAGGCGGTCGGGGTGGTGGCGGTGGCGCGGCGGAAGTGGTCGCGCAGCGAGGCGGCGGTGCCGAAGCCGGCCCGCCAGGCGACCTCCTCGACCGGCAGGTCGGTCGCCTCGAGCAGCCGCCGCGCCTCCAGCACCCGCCGCGAGAGCAGCCACCGCAGCGGCGTCGTCCCGGTCTCGGCGCGGAAGCGGCGGGCGAAGGTGCGGGGGCTGACGCCGGCGTGGCGGGCCAGCGCCGCCACGTCGAGCGGCTCGGCGAGGCGCTCGGCGGCCCAGCGGCGGGTCGGCTCCAGCGAGCCGCCGGGGGACGGCAGCTCGGGCTCGAAGAACTGGGCCTGGCCGCCGTCGCGGTGGGGCGGCGCGACCATGTGGCGGGCGACCCGCTCGCCGGCCGCAGCGCCGAAGTCGCGGCGGATCGCGTGCAGGGAGAGGTCGATCCCGGCGCTGAGGCCGGCCGAGCTCAGCACCTCCCCCGCGTCGACGAAGAGCGCGTCGGGATCGACCTCGACCGCCGGGAAGCGGCGGGCCAGCTCGCCGGCCCAGGCCCAGTGCGTCGCCGCCCGGCGCCCGTCGAGGGCGCCGGCGTGGGCGAGCGCGAAGGCGCCGGTGCAGACCGAGAGCAGGCGGGCGCCGCGCCGGGCGGCGGCGCGGAGGGCCCGCAGGGCGGCCTCGGGCGGGGGCTCGAGGAGCGCCGCGTAGCCGGGGACGACGACGGTGTCGGCCTGCCGCAGCGCGCCCAGGCCGGCCTCCGGGGCGATCGAGAAGCCGCTGGTGGTCCGCACCGGGGCGCCGCCGGGCGAGCAGGTCGAGACGGCGTAGAGGGGCTCGCCGGAGGGCTTCGCCGCCAGCTGGAAGGCCTGCGCCGGCGCCGCCAGGTCGAAGGCGACGAGGCCGTCGAGGCAGAGCGCGACGACTCGGTGGGCCATGGCAGGAATTTAGCGAACATTGTCATTCCTGCCACTGGCGGGCGCCGCCGCGGTGCGCGATCATCGCCGCATGGAAATCGCCCTGCTGCTCTACGACGGCCTCGCCCCGCTCGACGCGATCGGCCCCTACGAAGTCCTCCGCAACGTCCCCGGCTGGGAGGTCCGCACCGTCGCCAAGCGGGCCGGCGGGCTCCGCGACGAGGGCGGCTCGCTCGGGCTCCTCGCCGACCATGCCCTCTCCGAGGTGACGGCCCCCGACCTCGTCCTCGTCCCCGGCGGCGCCGGCAACCGGCCGCTGCTCGAAGACGAGGAGCTGCTCGGGTGGCTGCGCGAGGTCGACGGCTCGACCAGGTGGACGACCTCGGTCTGCACCGGCTCGCTGCTGCTCGGCGCCGCCGGCCTGCTGCAGGGAAAGCGGGCGACCACGAACTGGCTCGTGCTCGACGCCCTGCGCGATTACGGCGCCGAGCCGGTCGGCGGCCGCTTCGTCGAGGACGGCAAGCTGCTGACCGCGGCCGGGGTCACCGCCGGGATCGACATGGCGCTCCACCTCGTCGCCCACGAGGCCGGGCCGGAGGTCGCCCAGGCGGTCCAGCTCGGGATCGAGTACGACCCCGACCCGCCCTTCGACTCCGGCTCGCCGGAGAAGGCCCCCGCCGAGATCGTCGAGCTGGTGCGGCGGGTCGCCGCTCCCGCGGCTACCCCCGGCGGGCGAAGCTGACGAAGGCGTGCCAGGCCGGCTTCGGGTGGAAGCGGTAGCCGCGGCGGAAGAGGCCCGAGGAGTCGCAGAAGGTGCAGGAGTTGCGGATGTCCTTCCAGGTGAACCAGTCGACCTGGCGCAGGTTGAGCCGGTGGTGGTTGGCGATCAGGTAGCGGTAGGCGCGCCGCAGTTCCCGCGCCTGCGCCTGCAGGCCGACCTCGAAGGCGACGATCCGCGGGTCGCGCTGCGACCCCCAGCCGAGCTCGGTCAGGTAGAGCCCGGCGCGGCGGTCGCCGTGGCGGACCGCCACCCGCCGCACGCCCTCGACCAGGGCGCGCAGCACGCCGGTGTCGGCGGCGTAGGGGTGCAGGGCGACGGCGTCGAAGCTGCCCTTCGCCCCGTGCCGGTAGAGCCCTTCGAGGAAGGCGACCGCGCTGTAGGCCCGCGGCGGGTGCTGGCGCGGCGCTCCGAAGAGGCCGCCGAGGACCAGGTCGGCCCGCGGGTCGCCGCGCCGCAGGGCGCGGTGGGTCAGCTTCAGCAGCCGCGCGTAGCGGCCGGGCGAGGGGTACTTGGCGAAGTAGAAGAAGTTCGGCTCGTTCCAGATCTGCCAGGCGCGGATCGGCAGCTTCGGCAGCGGCCGCGCCGAGAGCGGCCCGTGTTCGCGCCAGAACTCGCCGCGGCGGCCGTAGCGTTCGGCCGCGGCGCGGACGAACCGCGCCCAGGCGCGCCGCTGGCGCCGGTTGTAAACCGGCAGCGTCCGCCAGTTGTGGGAGACCCAGCGCGGGGTCGAGACCAGGAACGGCAGCACTTCGAGATGGTCTTCGGCGGCGAGGGCGACCGTGTCGTCGAAGCCGCCCCAGTCGAAGCCGCCCCGCGGCGACTGCGCGACCGAGGCCCAGTTCAGCATCGTCCGGATCGTCTCCACCCCGCCGGCCCGCATCCGCGCCGTGTCGCGCTGGTCGAGCGAGGTCTGCGGGGCGATCCCGAAGAACCCGCGCGGCAGCGCCTGCGCCCCGGCGGGGGCGAGGGCGAGGACGGCCAGGCAGAGGCAGGCGGCTATGGCGATCCGGCGCATCTCTCCCGCAACACGTACCCGAGGGCGGAGTCGCGAATGCGGACCGTCAGGTCAGAGTGGCGACACCGTCCCCGGCGAGCGGCTGGGCGCGCCCGACGACGCAAGGGGGATGAGTCGATGCCGAGCATCGGCGATGCCCGCGGGTGGCGTCAGGCGCGCCCAGACACCGCCGGTACCAGGTCGAGCTCCTGCCAGGGGCCCTCGCCGCACATCGGCTGGGTGCGGCCCTCCAGCCAGTCGGGCTGGAGGTCGTCGTAGTGGCGGCTGGCGGGGTGGCCGGACTGGCCGGTGAACATCTGCCAGCGCGAGCGGTCCGGCGCCGCGGGGTCGCCGACCATCCGCCAGCTCGGCGCCCAGACGGCGCTGTATGGGTCGTTGGGGTCGTAGGCGATCTGGCTGACCGTCTCCTGGGCGCCGCCGGCGCGCAGGCGCCGGTTGAGCAGGCGGTCGAAGAGCGGGTTGGCGTCGCCGAGCGGGTGCGGGAACTTCATCTCGTGGACGCGGCCCCAGCGCCAGCCCTCGGGGTCGGGGCCGAAGCGGTCGGCGAGGTCGTCGAGGGCGCCGGCCAGCGCTTCCAGCGCCAGCTCGTCCCAGGGCCGGCCGATCAGCTCCTCGTCGCCCTCCTCCCAGAGCGCCATCAGGTGCGAGTGCCAGCGCCAGGGCGAGGTGCTGTGGGCGGTGAAGCCGTTGTCGTTGCGGTCGAGCCAGCGCTCGCAGAGGTCGCGGTCGCCGATCGCCGCCCGGGCGGTCTCGCGCCCCAGCCGCAGCAGGAAGGCCTGGTAGATCGTCCCGGCGATCGTCTCCCTGTCCAGCCGCCCGTCCCAGCTGCGCAGCCGCTCGATCGCGCTGCGCTCGCGCTGCCCGGCCGGGTGCAGGCGGCAGAGCCGCCGCGCCGCCTCGACGCCGGGGATCGAGTAGTCGTCGGACTGGATCGCCTCGAAGCTCTCGAGGTCGTGCTTCTCGGTCGCCTCGATCAGCTCTTCGATCCGCCGGGCGCGGAAGCCGTCGAGCCAGTCGCTGGTGATGTGGTGCGGGTAGTCGTCGCCGACGATGCGGTTGTTGGCGGTGACGAGGAAGCCGCTCTCGGGGTCGACGACCTCGGGCAGCTCCTCGTAGGGGACCGTCCCCTCCCACTCGAACTCGCCGCTCCATCCCGGCTTCGGCAGGTCGGGCGAGCCGCCGCGCCGCTTCGGCAGGCGGCCGATCAGCTTGTAGCCGATCGAGCCGTGGCGGTCGGCCCAGATCAGGTTCGAGGCCGGCGAGGTGTGGCCCTCCAGCTTCGCCACCAGCGCCGGGCCGGAGTCGATCTCGAGCAGCTCGAACATGCCGAGGAAGGCGGTCGGTTCGGCCAGGGTCTGCCAGGCCAAGGCCAGCGGCTCGGCCTCGTCGGCGCCGAGCGCGGCGTTGACGATCGGGCCGTGGTGGGTGCTGCGCACCTCGAGCTCGACCGGCTCGCCCCCCTTGACGACGATCTCCTCGACCGCCGTGCGCAGCGGCCGCCACTCGTCCTCGAAGCGGTAGCGGTCGCCCTCGATCCGCTCGACGAAGAGGTCCTGCACGTCCGCCATGACGTTGGTGAAGGTCCAGCAGACGTCGTTGTTCTGGCCCATGTAGACGCCGGGCATGCCCGGCATCGAGGCGCCGCGGACGAAGCGGCCGCCGTGGCGCAGCTCGACCTCGAACCAGATGCCCGGCATGCTCGGCGGCAGGTGCGGGTCGCCGGCGATCAGCGGCGAGCCGGTGGCCGAGCGGGCGCCGCTGACGGCCCAGTTGTTCGAGCCCGAGGCCTCGGCGGCGAGGCCGAGCGAGCGCCGCACCGCGTCGATCTGCTCGACCAGCGGCAGCCCTTCGCCGCTGAAGGGGGTCTGGTCGACGATCGGGTTGCCGGCCGGGTAGACCGGGTCGAGCCGCGCCGCCAGCTCGGGGCCGAGCTCGCGGACCATGTCGGAGCGCAGCAGCTCCCGCTCCCAGTTGGTCGAGAGGCCGAAGGCGAGCAGCTTGCCGAGACTGAGGATGTCGACCGGCGTCCACGGCTCGAAGCCCTGGCGCAGCACCTGCAGCTCGAAGGGCATCGCGCGGGCGTCGGCGGCGGCCCGGTTGACCCCGGCGCAGAAGCGCTCCAGATGCGCCCGCAGCCCCGGGTCGAGCTCGGTCTCCTCGCGCTCGGCCGTCCGCCGGATGCCCAGCGTCCGCATCAGCCGGTCGACGGGCAGCCCCTCCTCCCCGGCCATCTCCGCCACCCGGCCCTCGACCACGCGCCGGTAGAAGTCCATCTGCCAGAGCCGTTCCTGCCCGTGCACGTAGCCCTGGGCGAAGTAGAGGTCCTCGCGCGCCTCGGCCTCGATGTGGGGGACGCCCCAGCGGTCCCGCCGCACCGCGACGCGGTCGTGAAGGGCGTCGATCTCGATCGTCCCCTTCACCTGCGGCAGCGGCCGCCGCATCAGCCGGTGCCAGAGCACCGCCCCGGCCGAGGCCAGCAGCCCGGCCGACACCGCCCCGCCGATCAGCCCGCCCTTCTCGATCCCACGCATCGAACGCCCGCCCATGACGACTGTGTATCACGTCTGGCTGGCTGGCCAGGATTCGCCGGCACACGACGCGAAACTTCTTCTTCCAATGGATTGCCCGCCTGCTCCCGAACGGAACGCCCGACCCCAGCTTCAGCCGCACCGGCTGGTTTGGCATCACCCTGCGCACGCACGATGCCTTCAACGCCGTCGCCGTCGACAAGCGCGGGCGGGTCCTCCTCGCCGGCCGCGCCTCGCGGCGTGTCTCCAAGAAGCCGAACAACCCGGTGCGGCGCTCGACCTTCCTGCTGATCAGGATGAGGGTCCGCGGCAACATCGACCGCTCGTTTGGCCACCACGGGGTAGTGCGGACCGGCTTCGGCGGGCCCTCGAGCAGCTTCGCGACCCAGGTGATCGTCCGCGGTCGCCGGATCGTCGTCGGCGGCGGCGTCTCGACGCCCCGCCTCCACACCGGCGGCGGCTTCGCGATCGCCCGCTACCTCGGCGGGCGGTAGGGGCCTCTCGGCGGGCGATGCGTGGCCGGGGCCGCGCCCACCTCCACTTCGGCAGGTAGGGGTGGGTGCGGCCCCGGCAGGAGGGGCATTCGGTTCTGTCTTCTGTTCTTCCTCTCTCTTTTCTCTATCCCAGCAGCGCCGCACGAAGATCGGAGGCGACCTCCTCGGGTTCGTCGTCGAGCTGGTTCCAGGTGAGGTGGATGACCGAGTAGCCGGCGACGTGGAGGACCCGGTCGCGGAGGCGGTCGTCCTGGAAGGCCGAGCGGGAGGAGTGCCCATCCCAACCGTCGAGCTCGACGATCAGGCGGCGGGGCGGCCAGTGGCAGTCGGCCACGTAGTGCTTGGAGCCGAGCACGAGCGGGTCGTTGAAGCGGGGCAGGGGAAGTTTGTGGCGGCGCAGGAAGGAGGCGAAGCGCCGCTCGAGCTTGCTGCGGGTGCGGCCGGGGGGCTCTTCGGTAATGCGCCTGAGGGCGAGCTGGAGCTTGCGCGAGCCTCGCTTTCCCCGATGGCGCTCCAGGAGCTGGGGGAGCGAGAGGCGGTCGTAGCGGTTGCGATATTCGGCCTCCCTGATCATCGCCGCCACGTCCTCGAGGGAGACGAGGGCCGCGAGGTCGAAGATCGTACGGTGGACCGAGGTGGCCGGGATGCCTTCCTCCATCCCGCGCTCCTCGGCGGGAACCGCCGAGAAGTGCCTGCGGATCGCCTGCGATGAGGTGCTCTTGCGCGGCACGGTCACGTGGACGGCGCCGCCCGAGTAGCCGCGGATGCCCCAGAGCGCGGCGGCAGTGTGGTGGCTCAGGAGGGCTTCGGGCCCCGAGGCGAGCACGGCTGCCATCCACCATCCCTGGCGGGTGAGCAGACGCCGCGGCACGAGCGAGTAGACGCCAGCGTGGACCCGGTGCAGGCGTCCCGACCCGATCCGCCAGTTGATCTCATCCTTGCTCCACCCTCCGCCCAGCAGCTGTTCCCGGCTCACAACCCCGTGCTGGCGCAGGGCAAGCTCGGCAAGGCTCCGGTCGTCCCCGCGAGTCCGTAAAAAGTCGTGTACAGCACTACTTTTCACGGACTCGCTCTCCAACCTCCGGATCGTGGTCTCCACCCCCCGATCGTGGCGGGAGAAAGCGCGCGTGTGGCGCGCACGATGTGGTGATTCGGGGGCTTCTCTGTGGCCGAAGCGTGACCTCCCGCCAAAGCGTTCGTCTACCCCGAGCACTCGCTCCGTTCGTATCGCACTTTCCACCCTGGATTTCCACACCGCCCGCCCCGCTTCGAACTCCCGAACGCGCTGACCGGATCGACCTCCCTCACCTGAGAGGGGGAGGTCGATCCGGTCCCGAGGTTTGTCCTCCCGGAGACGCGGCCGACCGAACTCGAGTCCCGGCCCGCCCTACTCCCTCAGATCCCCCGGCAGCCTTCCCTCGCCCTCGATCTTTTCGAGGTGGGACTCCATCGCCATCGCCGCCATCGGCAGCAGCTCGATCGGGATGTCGTCCCAGACCGTGGCGAGGAGCTCGGCTCGGGAGCGCTCGCCGGCGTCGAGCGCGGCGAGGAGGCGGCGCTCGCGCATCTGGCGGTGCTCGACGTATTCGGCCAGCTTGCCCTCGGGGTCGGTGACCCAGGGGCCGTGGCCGGGGGCGATCAGCTCGATCGGCTCGGCCTGCAGGAGCGCCAGCGAGTCCATGAAGGCGGCGAGCGAGTTGCCGCCGGGCGGGACAATCGTCGAGCCGAGGCCGAGGACGAGGTCGCCGCTGAAGCAGACGCCGGTCTCGGTCAGGAAGCAGACGTGGTCCTCGGCGTGGCCGGGGGTGGCGAGGGCGCGGAGGCCGAAGTGCTCCTCCCCTCCGCTCGGCAGCACCGCCTCGGCCTCGAGCTCCTCGGCCCCCTCGGTGTGGTCGCCGTGGGAGTGGGTGAGGAGGACGAGGCCGATGCCGCCGCGCTCGGCAGCGGCCGCGCGGATCGCCTCCAGGTGCCCGGCCGCCGCCGAGCCCGGGTCGATCACCACGCAGGGGTCGCTGCCGAAGAGGTAGGTGTTGGTCCCTTCCAGCGTCATCGGCCCCGGGTTCGGGGCGACGATCCGCAGGACCTCGGGGTGACCCGGTGCCTCGCTCATGGGTATCCGGCCGGCTCGGGGGATCGCTCTGAGCCCTCGAGGCGGCCAGCTGATGACCGCATCCGATTTTGTGCACACCCGGCTGGGCCCAAAATCGGATGCGGCGAAAAAGAGCAAGACCTGACGGTCGGAACCCGGCGCTCATGAGAGAGGCCAACTCCCCGACCGCTCAGCCGGAGGCCGCCGCGACCTCTTTGGCGATCGCCTCGCGCGCGTCCCTCGGCTCGAGCACAACGAGGTCGCCGGCGCCGCGGAGGATCTCCCGCACCAGCCAGGGCTTGCCCGCGTAGGGGAGCTCGACGACGACGGCGCCGTCGGCCAGCTCCTCGACCACGGTCCGCTCCTCGCGCAGCCAGCGCGCCCGCTCCGGCGAGACCCAGACCCGCGCCACCTCGGCGGTCGGCACCTCGCCGTGGGTCATCCAGCCCTCGACCCCCGCGAACTCCTCGACTTCGGGCCGCGGCTCGAAGGTCTCCGCCGAGAGCTTCGCCTCCTTGACCCGGTCGAGCTTGAAGTGGCGGACGCCTTCTTTGGTCAGGTCGTAGCACTCGACGTACCAGCCCTCCCTGCCGTTCTCCAGCCGGTAGGGCTCGACCCGGCGCTCGGTGAACTGGTCCTCGTTCTCCTTGTAATAGGAGAGCTCGAGCACGCGGCTCTCGGCGATCGCCTGGTTGACCTGGCGCGCGACCTCGGCGTCGCCGCCGCCGGCCTGGGCGATCTCCAGCCCCTCCTCGGAGGGGTCGTGGCCGAGCGCCCTGACGATTTTCCCGCGCGCGGTCTGCAGGTCGGACTGCGGCAGGTGGTCGCCGAAGAGGTCGATCGCCGCGACCAGCGCCTTCGCCTCCAGCGGCAGCAGCCGCGCCGGCCGGGCGAAGTTGTCGCCGTAGGGCTGCGAGTCGACCTCGATCTCCTCGCCGAGGATTTCCGCGTAGAGGACGTAGGTGCCGCCGCCGAAGTTGACGACGTTCAGCAGGTCGACGTCCTCCTGCAGCTCCTCGCGGGTCAGTTCCAGGCGCCGGCAGAGGTCGGCGACCTCCAGCCGCTCGCCCCGTTTCGCCGATTCGATCAGCAGGCCGGCGAGGGTGACGAGGCGGGCGAAGCGCTCCGGCCGGATCGCCGCCTCGCCGCGGCCGTTGGAGCGGCTGCGCCGCGGGCTCTCCTCGAGCGGGCGGTCGACGATCGCGGCCGGCTCGAAGCCGTTGACGTGGCGCTGCTTCAGCAGCTCGCGCCGCTTCCCGGCCTCCTCGCGCAGGTCGTCGGGGGCGAGCACCTCGGCGTTGGCCCGCCAGCGCAGCACCCAGGCGATCAGCTCGCGCTCGGAGGCGTAGGGGGTCTCGAAGACGCGGCCCTTGCCCGGCGCGCCGTCGGACTTCTTCGCGTTGCGCAGCTCCCCGTAGGAGCCGTAGTCGCGCTCGATCAGCCAGGCGATCCGCTCGCGGATGAAGATCCGCGCCGTCCCCTTCGTCGCGCCCAGCTGCCAGTCGGCGCGGCTGCCGTAGTCGCGGCGGTCGAAGTCCTCGGGCGGGGAGAAGTCGTGCTCGGCCTTGGAGGCGTAGCCGACCTTGCCCTGGATCCGCGAGAGGCGGAAGACGCGCACCGCGTCGCGCTCGTGCGAGTGGCCGATCAGGTAGAACTGGCCGCCGCGGAAGACCAGGTGGTAGGGGTCGACCCGGCGCTTCTCGGTCTCACCCCGCTCCATCGTGTAGTAGGTGAACTCGATCGTCTTGCGGCGGCTGATCGCGGTCTCGATCTTGGAGAGGCGCTGGGAGAGGTCGCGGCCGCCGGCCGACGCGGTCATCGCCATCTCGACCGGGGCGCGCTCGCCCTCGGCCAGCGGGTTCGGGTGGCCCCAGGCGACCTGCTGCAGCGCCAGCCGCAGCGGCTCGGCGTAGGCGAAGCCGCCGTCGGTGAGCAGCATCAGCGCCGTCGAGAGCGCCGCCAGCTCGTCGTCGGAGAAGGAGATCGGGTCGAGGTAGAAGTTCTCCGGCGGCAGCGAGTAGAGCTCGGCCTCGAAGAACCCCTCGCCCGGCTTCTCGACCCCGAGCTGGATGCCGAGGCTCTCCAGCTCCGCGCGGTCGGCGTAGAAACGACGCGCGAAGGCGTCGTCGTTCATGTCGCTATAGCCCTCCACCTCGCGCTTGATCTCGAGGGCCGAAACCGGCCTCCCCTGGGCCATCAGGAACGAGATCAGCGAGAGCTGGCGGATCAGCTTCTCGGTGTCCTTCGCCACTGCCCGGCAGGATAGTCCGCGGGCGGAGCGGGGAAGCGCCCAGGAACCCCTTCGGGAACCCAACCGCGGGCATTCTCCGGCTTTTTGGTTAGAGGACGGCGATCCCGATCAGCGTCGCGCAGCAGGCGAGCAAGGCCCTCAGGCGGCGCGCTGGGCGAAGAAGGCGGAGCCCGAGAGAGCGCGGTCGAAGCCCGACCAGGCCTCGCCGGCGGGGAGCTGGCGCTCGAGGCGGTCGAAGCTGCCGAGGCGGCCGCCGAGGTTGTCGATCATGTGGACGAGGACCGCCTCGCGGGTGGCGGGGACGACCGGCGAGCCGTGCTCGAGCGAGCCGTGGTGGCTGAGGATGATGTGGAGGACGCACTGGGCGAGGTGCGGGTCGAAGGCCGGCAGGTCCTCGATCGCCCGCCGCACCGTGTAATAGCCGAGCGGGATCTCGCCCTGCAGGCGGCCGGCGTCGGTGAGGTCGATCGCCAGCGGGTCGTCGTTGTAGGCGAGGCACTTGCCGATGTCGTGCAGCAGCGCCCCGGTGACGGCGACGTCGCGGTCGATGCCGGGGAAGAAGTTGGCCGCGGCGGAGACCGCCTGGGCGACCGAAAGCGTGTGCTCGAGCAGGCCGTGCCGGTAGGCCTGGTGGTAGGTCTTCGCCGCCGGCGCGTCGCGGAAGCGCCGCCAGGTCTCGGCCTCGGGGCCGAAGAAGTGGTCGAGCAGCCCGCGCAGCTGCGGGTCCTGCACCGTCGCCAGCAGTTCGCGCAGCTCGGCCTCGAGCTGCTCGGCCGACACCTCCGACTCCGCCGCCAGGTCCGCCGCGTCGTACTCGTGCGCTGCGGCCTCGCGCACCCCGCTGAGCTTGATCTTCGCCCCCCAGCGCTCGCTGACTTCGAAGACGCCGGTGACGTGGACCGGCGAGCCGGTGGAGCAGAGCGCGTAGAGCGCCTCGGCGTCCTCCCAGCAGACCGCCTCGGCGGTGCCGGTCGCGTCGCCGACCGAGAGCCGCAGCCACGGCTCGCCGTTGCGCTTGCGCCGCAGCTCCCGCTCCCGCACCGCGTAGACGCCACCCACCCGCTGGCCGTCCTCGAGCTCCGCCAGAGGGACGCGCGTGGCCGACTCGACCGGGGCCGGACTCGCCGGCGGATCGACCGGCGTCTGTTCGGCCGGCTCCCGCGCGGCGGGAGTCTGCGCGGCCGGCGTCCGTTCGGCGGCGGGCCCGGGGGCGACGGGGTCGGGCTGGGCGAACGCCTCGATCTGCGTCTGCTCGCTCATCGTTTCCCCAAGGTAGAGACGGGGGCGGATGGCGTCGCCGCGGCCTGAGGAGGACCCACCCGACCCAGCTCCCGCCTGTCATTGTGCGCTGCGAGCCACCACTATTCCGATGATCGCCAGCCACGAGACACCGATCACCAGGCGAAGGGGTAGGAGGTATTGCCAGGTCTCCATAGTGGAACTTCGGCGCCTCAACTCGGAGATCTCCTTCCGGAGTTCCCGCACATCCGCCTTCAGGGTTTCGTACCGCCAGTCGTCCACTCTGTCCTCCCTTGTTTGACCTATGGATTAGGAAGCTTTTGTCTGTATCGGATACTACGCTCCCACCATGAAGGTCGCGGCGAACGAAGCGGCAGCGGCGCTGGCGGCGTTGGTCGCCTACGTGGCGACCGTGCTGCCGGCGGTGCGGAGGGAGCTGCGGCGCTGGCGGCGGCTGGCCGAAGCGATGCCGGATCCCGAGCGGCGGCGGGCGCTGGCGGCCCTGGAGGAGAAGCGGAGCAACGTCGAGGCGGTCGCGGTCTTCGCGACGCTGGCGCCGCTGCGGCAGCGCCGCGCGGTGCTGCGGGCGATCGTCCCGCTGCAGCTGGCGATCGACTACCGCGACGTGCTCGAAGAGGCCGGCGAGGGAGCGATGCCCGCGGACGGCCTCCTCACCACCCTGGAGGCGGGCTGGGCCGAAGAGTTCGACCGCCTGCCCGGCTGCGCCGCCGTCGCCCCCGCCCTCCGCGCCGCGGTCGAGCGCTGCGCCGAGGGGCAGCGCCGGACCCACGCCGCGGCCGGTGGCGCGGAGGAGCCCCGGACGCCCGCGGCCGCCAGCGCGGAAGGGGCCCGGACGCACGACGACGACCACGGCGCCGCCGAGCTGCGGCGCTGGGCAGAGAGCCTCGACGCGCCGGCCGGCTACCGCTGGTGGGAGCTCGCCGCCGGCGCCTCCTCCTCGGTCGCCGCCCACGCCCTGATCGCCGCGGCCGCCGACCCGGGCACCGACGAACTCACCGCCGCGGCGATCGACGCCGCCTACTTCCCCCCGATCGGCGCCCTGACCGTCTTCCTCGACGACCTCGTCGACCTCGAGGCCGACCGCGCCGCCGGCGAGCACAGTTACCTCTCCTATTACGAGGGCGAGGGCGGCCCCCGCTTCTCGCCCGCGGGGCCCGGCAGGACGGACGAGCGCGGCTCCGGCGAGGCGGCCGAGCGGCTGGGGCTGATCGCCGAGCGCGCCGCGGCGCTGGCGGGCTCCCTCCCGCGGGCCGCCCGCCACCGGGCGATCCTCGCCGGCGTCGCCGCCTTCTACCTCAGCGCCCCCGCGGCGGCGGCACCATCCGCCCGGCCGATCCGCGACCGCCTGCTCTCAGCCCTCGGTCCCGGCGCGCGCCCGCTCGCCGCCTTCGTGCGGCTGCGCCGGCGAGCGCCCTGAGCCAGGGTTCCGCGTCGTCCCGGCGGCGTCCGGCGGGTGCGACACCCAGCTTCTGAACAGGGGACAAGGGGAGCAGCGCAAACGGCCCGGGCGAGCGGGGAACCCACCCGGACCGTGAGCTTGAGGACCCTGCCGCCCAGGGTAAAGCGGGGAGTCCATGATCTGGCCAGAACGCTTCCGACTCGAGAGCCGGAAGCCCGGCTAATAAGAACAGACGCGGACCACAATGTCAAGCCGGTTATCCGGCTCGATCGACCCGGTTCGCCCAGTCGCGAGCCCCTTCGAAGCCAAGGTGCGGGAGCAGCGTCAGCAGCACGATGTCGGGGCGGAGCTCGGCCAAGCGGTCCTGGCGCCCGAGCCTCAGGTGGTCGCGGACGAGACTGACGATTCCGGCGACCAGCGCCTCGTCGGTCGACAGCGGCAGCCGGCTCTGGGCCGGGATGCTCGACTGCAAGAAGCCTGCAAAGCGGGCTATGACGCTCTCGTAGCGCTGCAGCGTCGCGACCCCGGGGCCGTCGTCGGAGGCGAGCGTCTCGGCGATCTCCGGGTGGGCGATCGCGTAGTCGACCCCGGCGCAGACCCCGGCGCTGATCTGGGCGGGCCATTCGCGCTCGCTCGAGCAGGCGTCGAGGACCGCGGTTTCGAGTTGGGCAACCGCCGTCGGGACCGCCATCTGAATTGGAACATTAACAGACCACGCACCGGTTTCCGGAGCGCTGAGTACCCATCCCGACGGGGGCCGGATCCGCGCCGGTCCCAGGTCCGATCCAGGGGTGCGATTTCCCTCTCGGGAGAGGTCCTCAGCCGGTCAGCGGGCGCGGCAGCTGCGGGCGATCCCGGTGCTCAGCCGGCGCCCCCCGGCCAGGGTGAAGGTGGCCTTGGCAAAGGAGAAGAAGCCGGCGGTGAAGCGCCGCGGAATCGGGCAGGAGGCGCTGAGGTAGCTGAGCCGCCGGCCGCGGTATTCGTAGCGGCGGCCGAGGTCCATTTCCAGGTGGGCGAAGCGCGGCCACGGGCCCAGGGTGCTGGGCAGGTGGGCGACCAGGACGGTGCCGAACCTCCCCCGCCGCAGCTCGATCAGGAACGGCAGCGCGACCACGGTCGGCGGCCGGGTCGAGATCCCGTGCACGATCACCGCCCGGCGCCCGTTCACGTCGCCGTTGAAGGCGAGCAGGCGGGCGTGGACGACGAACGGCGCCTGGTGCGGGATCTTCACCTGCGCGTCCATCCGGCCCGTCCCGACCAGCGCCTGCCGGCACTTCTCCAGCGCCTTCTCGGTGGTGGTGTTGCGCAGCCGCCGCGGCGTGCAGGTCGGCAGGCCTCGGGTGCTGATCGCGCCCTGGCCGGGAATCCCCAGTTCCACCCGGGTCACCCGCGGCAGCGTGCTGTGGTCGACCGTCCGCAGCCCCGCCTCGATGTGCACCTCGACCGGGGCCTTGCGGTGCCGCGGCAGGGTCAGCGGCGAGAAACGGCCGTCAAGGCTGACGACGACGTTGCCCCGCTGCACCTGCTCGCCCCGGGCGAGGGCGGCGAGGCAGAAGCCCGCGAGCAGCGCCGTCAGGCCGAGCGCGGCGGCCGCCCCTGCGGACCTCAGGCGCGGCGGCGCCGGGGGCCTCAGGCGCACCGGCCCCTCCCGCGCCTCATCCGTACCTCGAGAACTTGAAGCTGCAGTATTCGAAGCCGAAGGCGAGGACGACGTTGTTGGCGAGGTTGCCGTTGTGGATGAAGCGGGCGGTCAGCCGCTGCGCCGCGATCGCCCGGCCCCGCCGCAGCTGGACGGTGATCTGCCGCAGGTAGGACTCCTGCCGCTTCAGGTAGGTGAACCACTTCGCCAGCCTGGCCGCGTCGGCGGCCGGGCGCGGCACCCGCGCGATCCGCTTCACGGTGCCGCCGAAGATGGTCGCGGCGCGGGAGAACTTCTTCGTCGCGACGGCGGTCCGTTCCGCCTGCAGGTCGCGGCGGGCGCCCTTCATCGCCCGCTGGGTCGCCAGCGCGCCGGGCCTGCAGATCGCCTCCAGGCGCTGCACGTAATCGCCCCGCGTCGGCGCTTCCGCCGCCGCGGCCGCGGCGCAGCAGGCCGGCACCAGCGCCAGCACGGCCCCCAGACTCGCCAGCCGCCGGCGGCCCCGCCGCTCGCTCCCCGAAATTGCCCTCATCCTCTCGATCCTCTCCCTGGATACCTCACTTTACGCACCGCTCGCCTCTGGCCTCGGTAAAAGCACGTTCCGGCGGGGAAGGATGCGCTCCAGCAGCGGCGGCACCCGCCAGACCCGGTCGCCGAGCAGCAGCATCAGGGCCGGCAGGAGGACGATCCGCACCACCGTCGCGTCGAGCAGGATCGCCACGGTCAGCCCGACGCCCATCTGGCTCACCGTCGCCACCGGCGCGGCGGCGAAGGAGACGAAAACCGCGGCCATGATCGCGGCGGCGCCGGTGACGACGCCGGCGGTGCGCTCGAGCCCGAAGGCGATTGCCGCCCGGTTGTCGCCGTCGCGGTCGTAGCGCTCGCGCATGCGGGCGATCAGGAAGACGGCGTAGTCGATCGAGAGCCCGAAGGTGACGCCGAAGATCGCCCCGGCGCCGACCGTGTCGATGTAGGGGTGGCCGCCGAGCGGGTAGCCGGCGGGGATCCGGCAGACCAGGGTCATCACCCCGATCGCGGCGGCGACCGAGGCGAGGTTGAGGCAGACGGTCAGCAGCGCCAGCAGCGGCGCCCGCAGGATCACCACCAGAGCGATCAGGGTGAAGAGGACGAAGGCGCCGATCACCAGCGGCAACCGCGCTTCGGTCGCTTCGCCGTAGGTGTTGAGGACGGCGGCGCCGCCGGTGACGCCGGTCCGCAGGCCGCTCGCCGCGGCGAGGCCGGCGGCGTGGGCTTCGAGCCGGGTCTGCACCCGCCGCGAGCCGTCGCCGTTGAAGGGGTAGTCGGAGACGACCAGCATCCGCGCCGCCTGGCCGCCGCCGGCGAGGCTGATCGCCTCGCCGGCCTGGTCGCGCTGCCGCGCCGGGGCGCCGTCGAGGGCGGAGAGGACGAAGTAGCCGGAGTCGAAGAGGTGGGGTGAGCGGCGCCGCAGCTCTTCGGCGCCGAGCGCCAGCGGCGCCGCGGTGGCGGTGACCCGGACGCCGGCGCTGCGCAGCCTCGCCTGCAGCGGGTAGGCGCGGTGGAAGCCTTCGGCGAGGCCGCTCTGCAGCGCCCCGGCGCCGCCGTGCAGTTCGGTCAGGCCGCCGGCCAGCCGTTCGGCGCCGGAGCCGAGCCGGTCGAGGCCGCTGCTGAGCTGGTCGGTGGCGCCGGCGAGCCTGCCGACCCCCGCTTCGAGCCGTTCGCCGCCGGGGACGAGGCGGTTGAGGCCGCCGTTGACCGCCTGGGCGACTTCGCGCAGCTGCCGCACTTCGTCGCGGTCGGCGGCGAGGGCGCGGGCCAGGGTGCGCGCCTGGTTCGCCTGCGGCCGCAGCGAGGGTTCGGAGGCGGCGGCGCGTTCGAGCTGCCGGGCCAGCCGGCGCGCCCGCGCCAGGCCGTTGCCGCGCAGGCGCGGGACCAGCGAGCGCAGCCCCAGGGTCAGGGTGAGGCTGCCGACCGCGGCCTGGCGTTGGCCCTTGGAGAGGGCGGCGCTGCCGTCCTGCAGCCGTTCGATCGCCGCCTTCGCCTCTTCGCCCTTGCCGGCGGCGCGCTTCAGCTCCGAGGCGATCGTCCCCGCCCCGGCGGCGGCGCTTTCGGAGCCTGCGGCGAGCAGGCCGCTGCCGGCGGCCCCTTCGGCGAGGCCGGAGCGCAGCTCGGCGACCGCGCCGGCGGCGCGGCGCAGGCCGGGACCGAGCTGGCGCAGCTGCTGGGGGCCTTCGGCGCCGTCGCCGGCGAGCCGGTCGCCGAGCGTGCGCAGCGGCGCCGCGCGGCGGGCGAGCGGGCCGGGGCCGATCACCGCCCGCACCCCCGGCTGCCCGCCGATCCGCTTCTGCCACCGCGCCAGCGCCGCCAGGTCCCGCTTCCCGGTGATCGGCCCCCGGTCGGTGGCGGCGACGAGGACGAACGGCGCCTCCCAGCCCGGCCCGACCGCGCGGTCGATCGTCTCGGCGCTGCGCCGCGCCGGGTTGGAGCTCGGCAGCTCTTCGATCCCCGGGGCGCCGGTGGCGAAGCCGAGGACCGGCAGGGTCAGCAGCGCCAGCGGCACCGCGACCAGGCAGGCGGCGAGGGCGGGACGGCGGAGCGCCGCGGTCGCGGCGGCGGCGACGGTGATGCGGCGGCGCGGCAGCAGAGCGTGGTTCCTTTGTCCGCCTATACCGGACAAAGGAACCACGCGATCGCCATTCCGGCCGATCCGCCCGGCGTTGATCCGCGGCCCGAGCAGGGCCAGCAGCGGCGGCACCGCGAGGGTCGAGATGACGACGCTGATCACGGTCACCACCGCGGTCGCGGTCGCCAGCGAGAGCAGCAGCGAGCCGGGCTGCAGGAAGGCCGAGAAGACGAGGGCCACGATCAGCGTCGTGCCGGCGAAGAGCGTGGTGCGGCCGGCGCTGCCGCGGGTCCGCGCCGCCGCCCGCCAGGGGTCGGGGTCGCGGGCCAGCTCCTCGCGGAAGCGGGAGACGATCAGCAGCGAGTAGTCGACCCCCAGCGCCAGCCCCATCATCGTGCAGACGACGAGGGCGAGGGCGTCGATCGCCATCGCTCCGCCGAGCAGGGCGAGGACGCCGCGGCCGGCGAGGACGGTGAGGGCGCCGAAGGCGAGCGGAATCGCCGCCGCGACGAGCGAGCGGAAGACCAGCAGCAGGACGAGGACGAGCAGCGGGGCCGCGAGCAGCTCGGCCCGCTGGGTGGCGCCGAGCGATTCCTCCTGCAGGGCGCGGGAGACCGAGGCGAAACCCGACTGGGTGGCGAGCACCGGCGCCCGTACCCGCTTTGACAGCGTCCGTTCCAGCGCCGGCACCGTGTCGCGCATGGCCTCGGCTATGGGTACGTGGAAGTCTATGAGGACCAGGGCGCGGCGCCGGCCCGGCCGCAGCGCCGGCAGCGAGCCCCGGTCCCAGGGCGAGACCACGGTCGCCCGCGGTTCCCGCCGCAGCGCCGCGACCAGCCGCGGCCCCTGGCGGTCGAGCGCCGCGGCCGGCCCCCGCAGCAGGACCACGAAGGGCGACGAGTCGCCGAAGTGGCTCTGCGCGAGCGCTTCACCGTTCCGTGCAGCGGTCCCCGGCACGCTCAGCGAGAGCGGCGACAGCCGGTTCTCCACGTGCAGCCCGGCCACCCCCAGAGCCAGGCACGCGACCAGCACCGCGGCCAGCCCCCCCAGGGCACGGCCGCGCCTCACCTACGGCATCCCTTCCCCATTGGACGCCGAGTCTAGGCCACTTCCCGCCACCGCGGGGTACGTGTCTGTTCCGGTTCATGGCCACGGAGGCGCAGATGGCGCCCAAGGTGTATTACGAGTTACTAACTCACGCTACACCGTCTCCAGCCACGCGCGTCCCAGTGCCGCTGCACGATCGACTCGAGCGAGGGTTGTGCGGCGAGGAGCCACTGCTCTACGAAGAGCCGCTGCACCTGCTTCGCGAGGAGCAGGGAATCCGCGAGCCCGGCACCTACTTCGCGCTCGTGCGCGAGGTCGCCGCCGGGCGCACCACGGTCAGCGAGATAGCCAACGGCACGCGGGTCTCGGTCCCCAACCTGACCAAGATGCTGCGACGCCTGGTGGAGCTCAGCTACCTCGAGGCGCGGGCGCCGCGCTCCGCCGGCGCGCTGCGGAGGAGGGCGTCGTGCTGCTCGGGACCGATCGCCTGTTCGCCTGAGACGGTGAGGCGAGGTCGCCGGGCGAGGATCCGCGAAGACGCGGAGTGCGCTCAGGGGACCGGGACCGTGTCCAGCAGGGCGTTCAGGCCGCGGAGGTCGTCGGGGTTGCGCGTGTAGAGCGGTAGCCCGTGCGCGATCGCGGTGGCGGCGATCAGCAGGTCGACGAGCCGGGGGCCCCGAGCCTTGCGCCCGGCGGCCGCGATCGCCGCGTAGACCCGGCCGTAGGCGCGGGCGCAGGCGTCGTCAAAGGGCAGAGCTTCGATCCCCGCCTCGATGCGCTGAAGCCGCTCCTGCCGGCGGGCCCGCTCCGAGGGGTCGTCCGTGGCGTGCGGGCCGGCCGCCAGCTCGGCGAGGGTGAGGGCGGAGATCGCCAGTTCGCTTGGAAGCGGAGCGGGGTCAAGCGACTCGAGCTCGATGACGACTGAGGTATCGAGCAGGCCCCGCTCAGGCGGCGCCTCAGCCACGGGGGGTGGGGTCCTGGTCGAGGAAGGCATCGACATCGGACCGGAAGCGCTCGCGGTCGACTGCGGGGGCGCCCGCAAGGAGGTCCAGCAGGGATTCCTTGCGGACGAACCGGCGCCGGCGCAGCGGACGCAGCTCCCCGACCGCCACCCCGTTGCGGGTGACGACGAACTCCTCGCCGCGGTCGAGCGCCCGCATGATCTCGCCGCTGCGGTTGCGGAGCTCGCGCTGGGTCAACTCACGGGACACATGACGAGCGTAGCACTCGTGCCACATGGAGCGGGTTCGCAGCTTCAGGCCTCGAGCATCTTCTCGACCGCCGCGAGGAACGCCGCCGCTCCGTCGACGTAGCGCCGCGCCTCGTCCTCGCCCTTCTTCACCGCTTCGTAGTCCCCCTGCTCGCGGGCGGTCTGGGCGTGCTGGGCGAGGCGGTAGAGGTCGTCGTCGAACGCATCGGTCACCACATAGCGTTCCCGGAAGAGCTTCCAGGTCCCCCGGTGGGTCCGGGCAGCCGTGTCGTCCTCCGACAACGCGGCGCGAGCGGCATAGAGCATCGCGTAATAGGCGGCGCTGATCGCCAGCTCGGAGTCTCCCGCCCGCAGCGAGTTCTTCGCCCCGAGCAGACGTTCCCGCGCCGAATCGAAGAACTCCTCCGAGCGGGGGCTCACTGCGCCGCCCTCTCGTGCTGCGATTCCTCCAGCGGACCGCCCATCAGCACCACCTTGTCACGGTCGACCTCCTGGATGAAGAAGCTGCGGATCCGCCGGCGGTCGCGCAGGCGCTCGAGGTCGTAGACGAGCACCGAGTACCAGACCGGGTCGTCCCCCTCCGCAACGGCGGCGTCGTTGGCGACCCGGACGCTGTTCTCGTGCCCCGCGTCCCACTCCGCGCTCGCCGGATCGACGACGACCATCAGGTCGACGTCGGAGCGGGTGTCGGGACCGGTCTGGCTCAAGTCGGCCTCCCGCCTGGCACGCGACCCGTACAGCCAGACGGCGAGCAGGTGCTCGCCCAGCTCCCGCTCCAGGGCGACGAGCAACCGCTCCACAACCCGCCGCTCGACCTGCGTCAGCTGAGCGGAGCTCAGTGCCTCCGGAAAGCGAGCGGGCATTCCCCCAGGATAGGCCGCGCCCCCGCGGGACGACGGGTGCAAACAGTTGGGCAAAACCAATATTTGATGTTTATATTGCCCAACAGGCGCTCGGCCCCTACCCCCAGATCACCTCGACGTCGTAGGCGGCAAAGCGAGAGTCCGCGGTCAGGAGGGGGATGCGCTCCACCTGGGCCTGGGCGATCAGTAGCCGGTCGAAGGGATCGCGGTGGTGGTGGGGCAGGTCGCGCACAGCCCAGGCGTGCTCGACGGCGATCGGCAACAGCTCGAAGCCGAGTTCCTGCACCCGCCGCGGCAGATCGTCGGGCGCCTCCAGCTTGCCGAGCGCCTTCTTGATCGCGATCTCCCACAGCGAGGCGATGCTGACGAGCACCTCGGCGTCGTCGGCTTCGATGCGGGCGCGCAGCGCCGGCGAGATCCGCTTGCGGTCTCCCCAGACGAACCAGAGCAGGGCGTTGCTATCGAGCAGCTGCCTCAACCGTCGCCGGACCGATCGGCCGGCTGCGAGTTTTCGCCGGGGAAGATCTCGCTCTCCTCGAACGTTTCTTGGATTTCCCGGTCGACCTTCTCCATCTCCTCGTCCGAGACCATCCAGATCTCGCCCTTCATCGAGCCGAAGCCGCGCACGCCACCCTTCCTGCGCTCCAGCGGCGCTATGCGAGCCACCGGGTCGCGGCCGCGGCGCACGACAATCTCCTCCCCCGCCTCCGCACGGCGGACCAGCTTCGAGAACTGCGTCTTGGCCTCGTGGATGTTGACGCTGGTGGCCACCGGGAGGGACGGTAGCACGCTTAGTCCACTTGGTCCACCGCGGCGACCCCGGCTGCGTCGGGAGTGATGTGGCGAAAGGCCCCGCACCGTGGCGAAGCCGCCGTCGGCCGATACGAGGGCGGCGCCGGTGTCGATTGCGGCAGCGGCGAGAACGGCGTCGAATGCGCCAGTTGGTGCCACTTTTTCCCTTTTGGCCCGGGAACTCAATTTGGCGGGCAGCAGGCGTTATCGTGCTTCCCGTGGAGCGGGACATCGTCACTCCCCTGCCGCCCGAGGGCGATCCGTGGCGCGACAACGAGCTCGTCCGCCGGGCGAGGATCCGCGAAGACGCGGAAAGATCGATCGACGCGAACCTGGCGGAGACGATCGCCCTGAGCGAGTTCCTCTGCAAGCTCGCCGACGCGACCCAGGGAAAGTGACCAGAGGTTTGACGCGCGTGCGTGGATAACCCGCATCGAACTTCCAGGCGGGGCTTCCGCCCCCTCCCCCGGCTCAGGAAAGCCAGTTCTCCACCTGCAGGTTGGGAACCCGCTCGAAGTGGCGCAGGTTCGCCGTGACGAGCGTGAGGTCGCCGGCGATGGCGATGGAGGCGATGCGCAGGTCGGGCTCGGCGAGCGGTTCGCCGCTCGACTCGAGCTGGGCCCGGAGCCGGCCGTAGACGTCGGCCGCCGCCTCGTCGAACGGGAGCACCGTGAGGGCGCCGACGACAAGCTCGCGGACGAGCTCGCGCAGCCTCTCGCTCGCGCGGCGCTCGGCGCCGTAGAGCACTCGCCGAGGGTGATCGCGGTGGTGAACTGATCCTCGGCCGGCAGCTGCGCCAGCCGGCGGATCAGCGCCAGATCCGGTTCCCGGCGCATCGTCGCGCTCAGCACATCGGTGTCGAAGCAGTACACGGCAGGCGCTCAGCCGAGATCGGGCGCCGGCCGGTCCACGCTGTCGCGCCGGGCGGCGTAGATCGCGGCGACGTCATCGTCGAGCCCGTCCCACTCCGCGAGAGCGCCCGCGACGCTGGCGAGACCGCGCGGCACCTCGCGCGGCCGCGCGAGCAGCTCCGGCTCGGGCGGCACGAGCGCGACCGCCGGGCGGCCTCGGCGGGAGACGAGAAAGCGCTCCCCCTCGCCCACCCGATCCACCAACTCGGAGAAGCGGCGCTTGGCCTCAGCGGTGCTGACGCTGGCGGGGGGCTGCTCGCCTCGGCCCCGGCCTGATGTCTTCGGGGTCATCTGTGGCCAAGTGTGTCACAGTGCCACCTTGCGCGGAGAGCTGTGTGTCCGTTACAAGGCTAAATGCTGCTGCTCGGATGTCGGCGACGGCTGCCGCTCGTGCCCCAACGCACAGCGCCCCCGTTGCCGGGGGCGCTGTGCTGCCTGCTTGTGCTTCGGAGCGGTTAGCGCCGGTGGCGGGTGTGGCGCTTGCCGTGCTTGCTGCCGCAGCTCGCCTGGACGAGCGGGTTGCTGCGGCTGACCTTGCCGTTGTGGCCGGTGAACTTGACCGCGGCCCGCGGCTTGGCGCCGCAGAGCTCCGTGTTGTTGACCAGGAGCCCCTTCTTGCCGCCCTGCATGGTGAGGACGAACCGGCTGACCGGGGCGTCGGGCACGGCCCAGAACGTGTTCCGGATGCGCCCGTGGACCGAGTCGATCCGGCCCGCCAGGTCGATGTGGATCTGCCCGTCGAGCGAGGCGACCAGGTCGGGCAGCTGATGGTTGGAGCTGCGCAGGTAGACCGGGCCCTGAAGGGGCTGGTCCAGCAGCGGGCTCCACGCCTTCGCGTACCCGTAGATCGCGCCCTTCGGGCAACTGTTAGCCGCGTACTGCACCCGGGTGCAGATGGTGCGGATGTGGGCGTTCTCGAGGAACTCGGTCTTCGGCAGCGTCACCACCGCCTTGCCGATGTTCGCATCGCCCTTCCGCGCCGACAGCACCGCCCGCAGCTTCGGATGGGCGCTGCGGTGCGTCTTGCCGTAGAGGCGGAGCTTCAGGTTCGGCCTGAAGCCGAGGCTGGCGCAGTCGCCGACCTGGAAGCGGTTCTGCGGCGTAACCACAGCTCCCGCATCAGAGGCGATCCGCGCGGCAATCGACATCGGTTCGCATGAGGTCGGGTTGACCGTGAAGCCCGAGCGATCGATCGCGACGTGGACGCGTCGGTAGTCGACGGGTATCCCTTGGAGGATCTGAGGTAGCGGATCTGCGTTGACCGTCACCTGGGCAGTGACTGGATCCACATAGATCCCAGCCCGCGTGACCACAGTGCCGAGGTCAAAGGGGCCCGCCTGCGCGGGAACCGTCACGACCAGGCTGTATGGAGCTCCCTTGTAGGGACCGGAGAGATAGATCGCGGCCGGCGGCTTGCCTGCCTGCGGAACCCACAGCGGCAGGCTGCCAGCACCAACAGCCACCTTCGCCGAGCCGACCTGCGTACTCACAGGGCAGTTACCCGAGGACGCGCCCGAGTCTGGACAGAGCGGCACGCCTTTCAGCTTCGCCAACAATCCCTGGGGCAGGGTTACGCCGATGCCGGAAACGTTCTGTTCGCCGTCTTCGCGCGTCACGTTGAGGACGAACGGGGAGGCATCTCCGGCGACCGGGTGCGTGGCGCCGGCACTGAGGCCCGGCGCGAAGCCGCCCGTGCCGCAACCTTCGTCGATCGTGAATTCGCTGACACCATGCACCGGCGCCGTTCCCGACCAAGGAGTCAGTTCATAGTCGGTCTTGTAGGTGCCGCATGACTCGGGCATCTTCAGCACGCCCCGCGCGCCGCCCTTGAAGTGCATCTCGAGCCGCGAGAACGGCTGCTGGGGATTGTTGTCGAAGGTGGCGACGATCCGGCCCGTGCTCGGATCCAGTTCGAAACTTCCCGCCAGCTTGATCGTGATCCCCGAACCCTTCACCACCATGTAGCCGGCCAGCAGGGAATGGAACGGGTTGTCGTTCTGCATCGCCACGTACAGCGAGCCTTCCAGCGGATCCTCCAGCAACGGCGTCTTGATCTTCACCGTGCCGATCTTGGAGCTACTCGGACAGGTGGGGTCGGCCTTGTCGAAGCGCGGCGGCGAAGAGCCGGGGATGAGGCCGATCTGTTCTTCGGAGCACGAGCCCAGGCCGTCGGCGGACGCCGGGTTAATCGTTACACCTTCCGGGAGGGTTACCACCGCTTTCCTCAGGTCGGAGCTACCGAGCCCGGAGGGATCGGTCAGCCCTGCCTGCGCGAGGGAAATCGTCGCGTCGAGCCCGCTCGCAGACGCGGCGCGGGTCGTGGTCGGAGAGAGCTCAGCGCCGGGAGCGAAGGGGACGGCGTCACAGCCGGTAATCGATCCCATCGCCGCCGTACCCGTTGAAGGCCTGTCGGGCAGCGCGTAACTGGCAAACCCGAAGCTGACACTGAGCGGGTTCCCGCAGGTAGTCGGATTAGTCATATATGCAGTCTTCGGAGTTCCGCTTGGATTTGAGCCCCCACAGATTCCGCCGCAGAAGAGCGGATCCAGAGATGACTGGTAACGGTGGCTATCGTGGGAAGGATCCGCCGGTACCCCCCACAGCGTCGTTGAGGCGCTGATCAGCGGTGCCTGGCTGCTGATACCGACCATCTTCGCGTCGAGCCCGTAATCGGTATCGGAGCGCACACCGATTTCCGCAGTGATCGGGTAGAAGATCGCGACGAAGCCGATCTCCCCGGGGCTGTCGGGCGAGGAGGGCTTCATGTTGTACACGGGCTCCTCGAACGGGGGGAATTGAGTGAGAGCCACCGTCGTCACGCCGATCTGAGAGGCAATCGGACAGCGATAATTCACCAAGTCCTCGACTGCGCACTTTGGCATGGTCTCAGGGTTACCGATGAGGCCCGGAGGCATTTCGATGCTGATATCGCGGGTTCTCGCAAACGGTTCTAGTTCGCCGAAGGAATTTTCGCTGGTCTTCAGCGTGAATTCGGTGGTGAAGTCCGGGTGGGCACCCGCCTGCGTCGTCGAAAGAGAAGCGCCGAGTGATTCGATGCCGTAGTCCTCGACCGCCGCGCCGGCCGGCGCGCTGGCGGCCATTGCAGCGAGTAACGCCAGCAGTGCCACTGCGCCGGCCAGCCAGAGTCGGCCGATCGTAGTGCTCGGGGCTGAGGCCATCGTCATCTCCTTGCGGTTCTCGTTTATCACTTGCGCTTGTTCTTGGTTCCTGACGATCACCGAGAACCTCCCTTGCACCGATTTGCCCTACGAGTCAGGTGACGTGCCTGGCGAGCCTGCTGCCTCGCCCGTTTCCGTAGCATGTGCGTACGGCGTTTCGAGTTCGAATTCCTGGCCCTGTGGCGCAGATGCTTCGCCCTTGACTTAGCTTTGGCGGCTCTCCTTGCGAGGGACTTGCAACGGGTCCGATGGCTGACGGCGAAGAGCCGATTTCCGGGGAACGTGCCCTCCGAACCAGCAACTTCTTCGACCAGCGGCGAGCTCGGATTGCCCTGGCAGGCGTCGCCCTGGCACCTGTCACCACCCGCCTGCGTAAGCGGATAGCCACCACCGACCCGTGCGTCGTAGATCGCACCGGCGTTCTGAGCAGCGATCTCGGGCGTCAGCGCCTCGCGAGTAAAGAAGAACACATCGCTGCCATCGGGAGTTATCGCCCAAATGTCGTTCGGAACCCAGGCGCTGATCGGCGCTTCATAGCTACGCGGGCCTTGACCGGAGGTGATCAGTTGCACCGATGACGATCCATTGTCGCTCTGCCACTCATAGATGTCGTTGCCTTCGGTGCCGTCGCGTGGCACCAGAGGCTGCGTGGTCTCGAAGAACACCCGGCGACCGTTGTCACTCACGTTATGGATCTCGTAGATAGCGCTAGAGAGCGAGGTTCCTTCGGCGTCCTTGCCGTGAAGCATCGAATCCGCAGTCGAGGCAGCACCACTCGGATTGCATGACACGCAGACCAAGCTCTGATCCCTAGTGTCGTAGCGGTAGATCTGCTGATATCCCGCAGTTTCGGCCGAGGTTAGCTGCGCCCTAGATTCGAAGACGAATACGGAGCCGTCGGGAGTGACGTCGTAGGCGTTGTTGCCCGGGCCCCAGAAGGTACCGGCGCGCCGCGTGCGTCCGGAGTAATTTGCCCAGTTACCCAGATCGACCTGTTCGCTCGCGACATCCTGGGGGTCGAGCGTGCCGATAAAGGTTACCGAGTCGTCAGCACGCCGCCAGACGTAGAGGTTCGGCTGACCGGCAACACCCTTCGCCCCATCCAGCTGCGACGGGGAGGTGAAGTAGATGTGCGAATCGTCGTCAGAAATCGTCACAACGGTCACGTCGCCGCTATTGGTTATCTGCCTGCTGGTTTCCGAAGCAACATCGAATTCCCAGATGTCGCCGCTTTGGACTGAGTAAATCCTCGAGCCGTCATTGCTGATACCCGCGGAAATGGAGCCGGCAGGGGCTACCATTACCGTTTTGGTGTTGTTGATTCGGGCGTATAGTGGTTCGGAGCCAGGGTTTCCGAACGTGAAGGACACTACGGTTCCATCTGCCGAAACACCTTGGAACACGGCATTTGGGCCAGACGGTGGCGTAACGTCACCCGGAAGTAGTGACACCACCCGGGTCGGGCCGTCGAGGGGGCGGTCATAGAGTGCTTCGGTTCCGGTTTCGGGAGCATCCGGCTCGAGCTGAACGTTGGCTGAAAAGATGATGTGGTTTGCACCCGGCGAGATGAGACGCCCTTGGCTGGTCGGATCAACTCCGAGGCTGCCGACGCCAAGGATCTGGAACTGCCCGTTCGGCAGGCGGACGTAGCTCGTTTGCTGGCCTTCGAGGACCAGGGATCCTTTGCCGGAGAGCTGCCAAAACGCATAGGCATGGTCGGGCGTGGTGCCACCGACCAGGGGCTGGTCGCTTTGAGCGCCCGACGGACCCACGAGTTCCGTCGTCCAGCCGTCACTGCCGCGACTGGCCGCATACTGGTCACCGGATCCGGCTCCTTCGTAGCCGGCAAAGCTTCCACCGCCACCCCCGAAGAGAAAGTTGCTGCCGTCGCTGGTTACAGGGGAAGTGATGAAACCGTTGGACCCGCCGGCGATGTCGCTGGCGGGAAAGTGAAACTCGCCATTGGGTGGGGTGACGAGCTCATATGCCCTGCAGTCGGGGAGATTGGCCGAGAGGCCGTCGCGGAAGGCTTCGTTTGGGCAGCTTGCGCTGGCCGGGGCAGCCGCAACGCTTAACAGCAGCAAGGCGACGAGCGCCAGCCCGACGGCGACTGCCCGCACGCGAGCCACAGTTCCAACCGAAGGCGCACCACTCCCACGAGCAAGGAATGAGAGGGCGCGGGTGCCCGCGATCCCAGGGATGATGCGGCCGAGGGGTCTGCGTCCGCCCATGCGCGAACCGCTGGACGATGCCTTCGAGTGGCGTCTCACTTAGGTCTCTCCTTGTCCCATGGCCGTTGCCCTGTCCTCGCCCGTCGCGGTGACGGGTTTCCCTGGCCGTGGGCTTGGCCGTTGTCGATCTCTCCCGCCCTGGGATATCCGTCCGGAATCCTGGGGCTGCGGGAATAAGAACAGACGCGGACCAGGTTGTCAAGGGGTTGTTGGCGTACATGAGGTAGACGCCACCCCTACACCGCTTGGTGAAGCGGAATATGGCCTCTTTGGCCCATCTTTTCTGCACAGCTTGTCCAGTCGGGGGCGTACCGCTTGAGTATTCTCGCGTGGTGGCTGCTAGGTCGCCTGGGAAGCCGGGATATGTTCCTCCCACGATGGTCCAGACTCCGTGGGGGGATGCGGCTTCGCTGCGGGAGCGGAAGCTGCGCCCGGGGCGCGGGACGCCCCGTGAGGAGGCCGAGCGCAACCAGCGCGAGCGGCTTTTCGCGGCGATGGTCGCGACCGTGGCCGAGAAGGGCTACGAGGCGACGACGGTGGCCGACCTGGTCGAGCTCTCCGGGGTCTCGCGCAGCGCCTTCTACCGCCACTTCGAGGACAAGCAGGCATGCTTCGTCGCGGCGGTGGAGGCGATGGTGGAGCCGACGCTCACGCGGCTGGCCGGGGACGAGAGCGCGCCGGCCGGGATGGAGCGGGCGCGGGCGGCGTTCTCGGCCCTGATCGAGACGATCGTCGCCCAGCCGGCGGCGGCGAAGCTGTGCGTGGTCGAGGTCTATGCGGCCGGCGAGGCGGGGGCGGCGCTGGTCGACCGGATGATGGAGCGCTCGACCGAGGTGGCGGCGGGGCTATTCGCGCAGGTGCCGGAGCGACAGGGGATGCCGCATGAGCTGGTGCGGGCGATCGTCGGCGGCGTCCAGAAGGTGATCCACAAGCGCCTCTACCGCGGCCAGGAGGCTGAGCTGGTGGAGCTGGCGCCGCAGCTGTGGGACTGGATCTTCTGCTACCCGGTCCCCCCCGGCCCGCTGCGGGCGCGGCGGCGGCGCAGCGTGCGGGCGCTGCCGTTCGAGGAGCGCCAGCGGGGTGCCAACGCGCCGGAGCGGCTGCTGCGGGCGCTGGCGGCGGTGGTCGGCGAGAAGGGCTACCCGGACACGACCGTGGCCGAGGTGGTCAGCCGCGCCGGCACCTCGCAGCGGACCTTCTACGAACACTTCAAGAACAAGGAGGACGCGATCGTCGCCGCCCTCGACAGCGGCTCGGCCCACATGCTGGCGGCGGCGCTGCCGGCCTTCCGCCGGGCGCCGGACTGGCCCCACGCCGTCCACGACACCCAGGAAGCGATGTTCCGCTGGGGGGCCGAAGAGCCCGAGTACGCGCGGATGGGCGGCAAAGAGATGTACGCGGCGGGCACGCGGGCGCTCGACCAGCGCGAGGTGGTGACCGAAGGGATGGAGGGCCTGCTCACCCCCGGCTACGAGCTCAAACCCGACACCCCGCCGATCGCCGCCGAGGCGATCGGCGGAGCCCTCTACTCCCTCCTCTACGACCACGTCAACAAAGAGGGCCCCGAGACCCTGCCCGACCTGGTCCCGACCCTGGTCTACGTGACGCTCGCGCCCTTCCTCGAGGCCGAGGAGGCGTATGAGGTGGCGGTGGGGTAGGAGCCGCCCTCTAGGCTTCCCTGAGCTCGGCTTCCGCCCATGCCCTGGTCTCCTCGACGACAGCCAGGGTGCCTCGGCGGTCGAGGGCGGCCTCGGGCAGATCGTCATATCGGAACTCGGTTGCCCAAGGCGTCAGCTCCGGAAGGCCATCCGCATTGGGTGGAAGTGAGACCTCAGCCTCCTGCAGGAGCTTCAGGAGGTAGGCGAGGTTGTGGGTTCGCTCATAACGGATCTCGTTCCACGCGAGTACCGCCTTGACCATCTTCTCGACTGCTTGCTGGGCGTGGAACCCGAGTCCGTCGTCGGGAATCTCCTCGTCCTCGATCAGCCGCGCCAATATCGTCTCGTCGCCGGCGGCCTTGCGCATCAGCCGCTGCGCGAGGTCCCCGCTGCTACGCACCGGCACCGGCAAGCATTCGTCCCTGGGTAAGGGCATCGTGGAGCATCGTCCCCTGCAACTTCCCCCACTCCCGCACGTGGTCCTCGCTGACGACGATCACGTCCGCCGGCACCCCGAGCTCTCCGACCAGCCTGCCGAGCCGTACCGCCTCGGCGAAGCGATCGTCCAAGCTCGGCTCGATCACGAGGAAGTCGACGTCGCTGTCGGCAGCGGCCTCCCCGCGTGCGTGGGAGCCGAACAGAATCACCTTGGCCGAGCCGCCCGCTGCTGCGGCCAACGCCTCTCCGGCCCGCTGGATCAGTACGGCAGAGGTCATGACGACAAGGTACCTGACATACCGCACCGCATCGGACAGGTGGTGCTTCTGCAGCCCCGACACTTGGGGCGGGCGACTTTGTCAACCGATGGTTTGCAAACTCGCCCACGGTCGTCTGGGTTGCGTAATAAAGCGATCGCCTCCTGCGTAAAACGGCTACTGTAGGCTGCGTAAAATGGCTACTAGGGACGCCTCCGCCTACCAACCTCGCCTTGTCGACCCGGTCGTAAACGAGCTCTTCTCACAACTCCCGGCGCTGATGGTGATCGGCGCAAGGGCGACGGGAAAGACGACGAGCGCCGCGCGCAGGGCTGCGAGCATCGTGCGGCTCGATCGAGAGGCCGAGGCGACTGCCTTCGTCGCCGATCCCGACGCCGCGCTCGGTGGTCTCGCCGAACCGGTTCTGCTCGACGAGTGGCAGGCGGTGCCGGGCGTGCTCGGGGCGGTAAAGCGCGCGGTTGACGCAGACCCGCGACCGGAACGGTTTCTCCTCACCGGCTCCGTGCGCGCCCACCTGGAGAACGAGACCTGGCCGGGAACCGGGAGGCTGGTACGCGTAGCGATGTATCCGATGACGGTTCGCGAGCAGCTCGGGCAGCTCCACGGCCCGACCTTCTTCGATCGGCTGGCCGACGGCGAGGAGCTCACGGTCGCCTCCGATCCGCCCGACCTTCGCGGCTATCTCGAGCTGGCCCTGCGCGGTGGCTTCCCCGACCCCGCCCTGCGCCTCAGCGGCAGGCCGCGGCAGGCGTGGCTGGATAGCTATGTCGACGATCTCCTCACCCACGATGTCGCAGCGATCGAGGAGGGGCGGCGGGACCCGCAGCGGCTGCGGCACTACTTCGAGGCGTATGCGCTCATATCCGGCGGAGTCGCCGGGCAGAAGACGATCTACGACTCGGCCGGCGTCAACAAGGCGACGGGGGTCGCCTACGAGAACCTGCTCGAAGCGCTGTTCGTCGCCGAAGCGGTCCCAGCCTGGCGCTCCAACCGCCTCAAGCGTCTGGTCCGCCGGCCAAAGCGCTACCTGATCGACCCGGCGCTGATGGCGGCGACCCTGCGCCTCGACGTCCAGGGGGTGATGCGCGACGGCGAGGTGCTGGGGCGAGCGCTGGAGACCTTCGTCGCGGCGCAGCTACGTCCCGAGCTCGCCGTTTCGGCCGGCAGGCCGCGACTCCATCACCTGCGGACCGAGCAGGGACGCCATGAGGTCGACCTGATCGGCGAGCTGGCCGGGGAGAGGCTTGTCGCGATCGAGGTCAAGGCCAACGCCGCACCGGACGCGGCCGACGCCAGGCACCTGGCCTGGCTTCGCGAAGAGCTCGGCGAGCGCTTCGCGGCGGGGATCGTCCTCCATACCGGCCCTCGCATCTACAGGCTCGGCGAGAGAATCGTCGCCGCGCCGATCTGCGTCCTCTGGGGATAGACGCCGCCCGAGCGGATCCTCCGTTCGAAGTCGCAGCACTGCTGGCGCGACGGGCTGCCGGAGACCTGAAGGTCGCCCAGAAGCTCGCTCCCGACCCAGAGATCGACGAAGGCGCAATCGGGTTCCACGCTCAGCAAGCCGTCGAGAAGGCGCTGAAGGTCGCGCTCACTCTGACTTCTGTTAAAGGGTCGCTACTGGCGCAGGCCGGCGACGCTCTCGGCGCCCCAGCCGAGCACGCGGTCCCAGTAGCCGCCCAGCCAGTCGGCGAGGCGATCGATCCAGGTGCGCAGCGGCGGCGCCCAGAGGACGAGGGCGGCGGCGGTGCCGAGCGCGGCGCCGCCGAGCACGTCGCTCGGGTAGTGGACGCCGATCGCCACCCGGCCGATCGCCAGCACGGTCGCGAAGGCGAGGGCGACGATCCCCCAGCCCCGCTTGCGCAGCAGGATCGCCACGGCGATCGCGAAGGCTGCCGTGGCGTGGTCGCTGGGAAAGCCGGGGTCGGCCGCGTGGGGGGTGAAGAGGTGGACGCCGTTGGGGTCGGCGACGAAGGGCCGCGCCCGGTCGACCAGTTCGGAGATCACCTTGCCGACGGCGAGGGCGAGGCCGGCGCTGAGGCCCGCCGCCACCGACGCCCGCCGCCAGGCGGCATGGGCGGCGCCGCGGGCGGCGAGGAAGATGATCGCCAGCGTCGCGACGAACAGCGCCTCGGAGGCGTTGACGTAGAAGAGCAGCGGATCCTCGAACCCGTCGTGCCGGTACGTGAAGTCGTTGAGCGCGTGCAGGACGGACCAGTCCACCGTCACAACCCTGTCACATCCTCTTTACGTCAGGCTAAAGGAGCGGCGCGCAGATCGAGTTCGAAGGTCTGGCGCGACCGAACGATTGTGGCGCTCCTGACCCCTCGGAGCGAAGTGGCGAGACCCGGATTCGAACCGGGGACACCACGATTTTCAGTCGTGTGCTCTACCAACTGAGCTATCTCGCCTGGTGCGCGGACTGCCTGCGCTCGGGGAAGGCTAGCGGGAGCGGGGGTGGCGGGGCTGATTGCATTGGGCCATGGGCTGGGCTCGGGCTTTGGCGGCGCTGGGCGCCGCGGTGGCAGCGGGGGCGCTGCTGGTCTCGGGCGGGTCGGCCGCCGATCCGCGGACGCCGGCGGGGCTGCCGGGGCTGCCGCCGCCGTTCCTCGGGGTGGCGGTCCTCGGCGGCGGCCGACTGACGGCGGCGGTCGACGCCTACGGCGACGTGGTCGACCTGCGGCCGGCGCCGGCCGGCCGGGCGCTGATCGAGAACCCGAGCGGCCGGCAGGCGGCGGGGACGGTGCCGGCGGGCACGGGCATCGTGCCGTGGGTTTCGCTTGGGCGACGGCGGGCGCGACCGTTGTGGACGGCGGATTCGGTCAGGCAGCACTACCGGCTCGGGAATGACGTTCTGGTGACCACGGCGCGGTTCGGTTCGGCGCGGGTGAGGATCGTCTATGCGGCGGGAGGGTCGCTGCTCTCGTGCCTGACGCAGGCGACCGCCGGAGCGCGCGTCTCGATGCGCGTCAGCGAACCGGCGGCGGCGCGGCGACTGCGCTGTGACGGCGGCGCGGCGCGGCGGGCGGTCCGAACTGCTGAACGCAGGGATCGTCGTTGGCTCGCAGGCGCAACCCGGCTCGGAGGGAGCGCGCCGCGCTGGGCGCGCTCCCTATATAGGCGCTCGCTGCTCGTCCTGCATGCGTTGACCGACCGGCGCGCCGGCGCCGTCGCCGCCGGCGCCCGCGACGGCTGGTCCTATGTCTGGCCACGCGACGCCGCGGCGGTTGCGCTGGCGCTCGACGCCGCCGGCTACCGCGCCGAGGCGCGGCGGGTCGCTCGCTTCCTGGCGGGTCTCGACCTGAGCGCGGCCGCCCGCTTCGACGGCAACGGCGAACCGGTTCCGGGACGCGGGCCGCAGGGCGACGAGGCCGGATGGGTCGCAGCCGCGGCAAGAGCCGTCGGGCGATCCCGGGGGGGTCTCGCCGGAGCCTCTCCGCAGTTGTCCGCCGAGACCTCCCACGGGTCGCCCGCTGCCACCAAGGCCTCCCCCGGCTGGTTCGCCGAGACCTCCCCGGGATCATCCCCACCCGCCAAAGCCTCGCCCCGAACGCCCCCGCCTACCAAGTCCTCGGATGGAGCGCCCCCGGATTCCGCGACCTCCCACGAAACGCCCCCGGCCCTCCCGGACTACCAGGAGAAAGAACCCGGCGACTACCTCGGCAACGCCCTCGCCTCCCACGCTGACGTGTCTGACTTCATGGCCCCTATATGGGCCATGAAGTCAGACACCCCCCTTGCGAGCATGGTGCGGCGGGCGGGCGATCCCGGTTCGGGGCTCGACTCGGCGGCGGCCTGGGCGGTCGAGCCGTTCCCGCGGCCGCGGCTCTACGGGGCGGCGCGGCGGACGATGCTGGCGCTGGTGCGGCGGAGCGGGCGTTTCGGGATCACGCCCGGAACCGCCTGGCCGGGCGAAGACCCCTGGAGCGCCCCGACTGCTTGGACCGCCTGGTCCCTTGCCGCGCTCGCCCGGCGCGAAGCGGGCGGGCACTCGCTTGCGGCCCCCGAAGCGGGAGGCGCTCCGTTCGCGTGTCGCCACGCCACGCGAGCCCGCGCCAACCGCCGCGCCGCCCTGCGCCTCCTCGCCGACCTGCGCGGCGCCGCGACCCCGACCGGCCTGCTCCCCGAGCGCGTCGACGCCCGCACCGGCGTCCCCCGCTCGACGACCCCCCTCGCCTGGTCCCACGCCTTCGCCATCCTCGCCCTGCGCGAACTCTGGCCGCACAGGTAGACCCCAGCAGTAGCGCGGTTCTTTGTCCTCATAGGGCGGACAAAGGAACCACGCAACTCGTCGCCCCCACCCGCTCAGCCGTCAGCTGTTCCTTTTGGTCGTCCCACAGCCATAAGGAACAGAAATCGCGGGGCGTCACGGCTCGCGCCGCATCGGGGCGCGCGGGCTCAGAGCTCGGCGCGCATCAGGGCCATCAGCTCCAGGGCGCCCGCCTTGTGCAGCGGTTCGTTGAGGTTGCCGCACTTCGGGCTCTGCACGCAGGAGGGACATCCGGACTCGCAGGGGCACTCGGCGATGAGCCGCTCCGCGTCGCCGAGCAGGCGCTCGAACTCCTCGTAGCCGCGCCGGGTGATCCCGACCCCGCCGGGGTGGCCGTCGTAGACGAAGATCGTCGCCCGGCCGGTCTGGAAGTGGACGTTGGTCGAGAGGCCGCCGATGTCCCAGCGGTCGCACATCGCGATCAGCGGCAGGACGGCGATCTGGCTGTGCTCGGTCGCGTGCAGGGAGCCGAGCAGCGCCTCGCTCGGCAGCCTGCCGCTGAGCCGGTCGGGCAGCACGTACCAGAGCGCCTGGGTGACGAAGCTCTGCTCGGGTAGCTCGAGGGCGATGATGTCGATCGGCTCCTGGTCTGAGACCGAGACCCGCTGGAAGGCGATCACCTGCTCGGTCACCGAGACCTCGCCGAAGCTGAGCTGCACCCCGGCCACCTCGCGCTGCTCGTGGACCCGCTCGATGTAGATCTCGGTCTCCTTCTTCGGTCGCGTGTACCAGTCGCCGTCGAAGGCGGAGACGAGCGCCCGCCGCTCCTCGACGTCGAGCCGGTCGACCTCGTAGCTGCGCCCGAGGTGGAGGTAGACGGCGCCGGGATGGATCGTCGTGAAGGCGCGCTCGGCCTCGACCAGGCCCAGCATCTCCCCAGCCTCGCGCTCGATCACCGCGACCGAGTCGGCCGAGGCCGAGCGCAGCGGGATCCGGTTGGCGACGAACTCGCTGCGCCGCGGCAGCAGCTTGCCGCCGACGCCGCGCAGCTCGCCGGCGGCGACCAGCCGCTCGGCCCGCTCGCGCCAGCCCTCGCCGAAGACGTCGTCGTCGTCTGACGTCAGCGGCAGCTCGTAGGCGGCGGCGATCAGGTGACGGGAGGCGATCTGCTCGTTGCCGTGGTCGAGGATCGCCGCCTCGACCGGCCGGCCGAGGAACTCGTCGGGGTGGCGGCAGAAGAACTGGTCGAGGGCGTCCTGACCGGCGACGTAGACGGCGAGGCCACGGCGGCGGCGCCCCGCCCGCCCCCACATCTGCCGCAGGCTGGCGACGGTGCCGGGGAAGGTGGCGCAGATCGCCGCGTCGAGCTCGCCGACGTCGATCCCCAGCTCCAGCGCGTCGGTGGCGACGACCGCGAGCAGCTCGCCGGCGGCCAGGCGCGACTCGATCTCGCGCCGCTGCTGCGGGGTGTAGCCGCCGCGGTAGGGAGCGATCCGCTTCGCCAGCTCCGGCTTACCGCGGCGCTCGAGGTTTTCGCGGGCGAAGCGCTGGATCAGCTCGATCCCGCGCCGGCTTTTGAGGAAGCAGATCGTCCGCACCCCGTGGGCGACCAGCTCGGCGAGCAGGTCGGCGGCCTCGGAGAGGGCCGAGCGCCGGGTGCCGCTGCGCTCGTCGATCAGCGGCGGGTTCCACATCGCGATCTCGCGGCCGGCGCGCGGCGCGCCGTCGTCGTCGATGAGCTCGAACTCGGTCCCGACCAGGCGCCCGGCGAGCTCGACCGGGTTGGCGATCGTCGCCGAGGCGAGCAGGAAGCGCGGCTCGCGGCCGTAGGCGCGGGCGAGGCGGCGCAGCCGCCGCAGGACGTTGGCGACGTGCGAGCCGAAGACGCCGCGGTAGGTGTGGGCCTCGTCGACGACGACCCACTCGAGGTTGGCGAGGAAGTCGCCCCAGCCCTTGTGGTTCGGCAGGAGGGCGACGTGGAGCATGTCCGGGTTGGTGAGGACGAGGTTGCTGCGACGGCGGATCGCCGGGCGCTCCTCGCGCGGGGTGTCGCCGTCGTAGATCGCCTCGCGCAGGCCGGGCGGGCGCAGCCGGGCGAGGGCCCGCGCCTGGTCCTGGGCCAGCGCCTTGGTCGGGTAGAGGTAGAGCGCCCGGTCCTTGGGACGGGCGGCGATCGAGTTCAGCACCGGCAGGTTGAAGGCGAGGCTCTTGCCCGAGGCGGTGCCGCTGGTGATCACCAGGTTCGAGTCGGCGGCGAGCTCGAAGGCCCGCAGCTGGTGCGTATATAGAGAGTCGATGCCGACCCGTCCGAGCGCCTCGCGCAGGCCCGGGTGCAGCTCGGCCGGCAGTGGCGCCGGCCGCGAGCGCCGCTCCTGCTCGGAGGACTCGGCGACGATCCGCCCGTCCCGCCGCGCCGGGTCGATCGCCACCGCCCAGTCGCTCGCGAGCAGCGAGCCGCCGCGAGCCATCAGCCGCCCCCTCGACGGGCCGAAGAGTCCACCTCAACCTGCCGACGGGCCGATTTGTCTGTCCCGGTTGGACTGATCGGCCCGTCGGCGGAAAGGGGACGACTAATCGGCCCGCCGGACCCAGCCGGGCGGCCGATCGCGGCGGCGACCTGCATCGCCTGCAGGGACGAGGCGTCGTGGAGGCGGAGGACGTCGGCGCCCTCGCGGACGGCGAGGGTCGTCGCGGCGACCGTCCCCCACTCGCGCTCGCCGGCGGGCAGCCGCCCCTCCCACGACCCGGCCAGCACGGCGCCGATGAAGTCCTTGCGCGAGAGCGAGACGTAGAGCGGCCGGCCGAGCGCCCGCAGCTCGCCGAGCCGGCGCAGGATCTCGAGGTCCTGCGCGGGGCTGAGGTCGAAGTCGAGTCCGGGGTCGATGGCGATCTGCTCCTCCGCCACCCCAAGGTCCCGGGCCGCCTCGATTCTCCCCTCGAACCAGGCGCGCAGGTGGTCGACCACGTCGTCGTACTCGCGCCAGGGACGGTCGACCCGCGGCGGTCCCTCGATGTGCATGAGGACGTAGCCGCATCCCGTCTCGGCGACCAGCGCGAACATCTCCTCGCCGCCGCCGGAGATGTCGTTGACCGCCTCCGCCCCCGCCGCCAGCGCCCGCCGCGCCACCTCGGGCGAGAAGGTGTCGGCCGAGATCGGGACGGGACCGGAGCGCCGCTCGCCGGAGCCGGCGTCCCCGGCGGCCTCGGCATCCCCGGCGTTACGTGGTTCCTTTGTCCTGTCATGGCGGACAAAGGAACCGCGCAACCGGGTGGCGGCGGCTGCCTCGGCGTCCTGCGGTTCCTTTGTCCTGATCTGCCGGACAAAGGAACCACGCAACTCGGTGACGAGGCCTTCCACCGCCGGGACCAGCGCCGCGGCCTCCTCCTCGGGCGGGACCGGCGGACCGGCCTTGGCCGCCACCGCGCCGATGTCGAGCATCCCGAAGCCCGCCTCGGCCAGCGCCAGGCCGTCGCGCACCGCCTGCGCGGGCGTGCCGCTGCGCGCCCCCTCGAACATCGAGTCGACGGTGACGTTGACGATCCCCGCGCCGATCGGCCGCGTCAGGTCGAGCTCGCGCTCGCGGAGTCTCCAGCTGCCCACCCGCCGAGCTTACGCAAGGCGCTTTTGCAAACCATTGGTTGGCAAAAGCGCCTGGCCCAAGGAGCGGGACCGGCGGCGGGCGGCGGTGTCGCGGCCACCCCCGCCGCCAGGCGCCTCAGTCGGGCTTCGGCAGGGTCGCTACCGTAGGCGCCGCGTGCCCCTGCGCTGCGTCTACACCGACCTCGACGGGACCCTGCTCGGCCGGGGCAGCTCGCTGTTCCGCGACGCCGAGGGGGGCTTCAGCCTGGCGCAGGCGCGGGGGCTGGAGGCCTGCCACCGGGCCGGAGTCGAGGTGGTGATCATGTCCGGCCGGCGCGAGCCGCAGGTCCACGAGGCGGCGCGGCTGATGGGCCAGGCCTCCTACATATACGAGGCCGGCTGCGCGTTTGCGATCGAGGGCGAGACGACGCTGATGACCGGCGAGATGGCGCCGAACGAGGACGGCACGATCTACGAGCAGATCGAGGCGCGCGGCATCCCGAAGGCGCTCTTCGAGCGCTTCGAGGGGCGGCTCGAGTACCACTCGCCCTGGCACCACGGCCGCGTCCTCTCCCACCTCTTCCGCGGCAAGGTCGAGGTCGAGGAGGCCAACGCGCTGCTGCGCGAGCGCGGCGACGACGACCTGCGCCTGCTCGACAACGGCGCGATCGGGCGGCCGATGCCGGCCGTCGAGGGCCGCACCCACGCCTACCACCTGGTCCCGCGCCAGGTCAGCAAGGCGGCGGCGGTCGCCGGCCATGCCCGCGCCAGCGGCTACGACCCGGCCGAGTGCATCGCCGTCGGCGACTCGGTCGAGGACCTCGAGGTCGCCGCCGCGGTCGGCCGCTTCTTCGTCGTCGCCAACGGCCCCCGCAACGACGAGGGGCTGCGCGCCGCCCTGCCCGCCTGGGACAACGTCACCGTCACCGAGGGCGCCATGGGCGACGGCTTCTACGAGGCCGTCGTCGCCACCCTGATGGAACGCCGGTAGACGGTCGATCCCACGGCGAGCCGCGACCGGGGGCGCGCGGTCGCGGGGGCGACCATCCAGGCGCCCACGGGCCGATAAGTCGTCCCCGCTCCGCCGACGGGCCGAAGAGTCCGACCGGCACAGTCGAATCGGCCCGTCGGCGGGGCGGAATCGACAAAACGGCCCGTCGGCGGTGGGTAGACTCGGCCGCAATGGACGCGCACGCGACCGTCGCCGAGCAGGAGTACCTGGAGATCATGTTCTGGATCGAGGAGGCGGGGCTGCCGATGACCGGGGCGAACATCGCCCGGGCGATGCAGCTCTCGCCGCCGACCGTGCACGAGATGGTCGGGCGCCTGGTCGAGGATGGCTACGTCGAGCGCAACCCGGACAAATCGCTCGCCTTCACCGGGTCGGGGCGCGAGCACGCCAGCTACATCGTCCGCCGCCACCGGATGATCGAGCGCTTCCTCACCGACGTCCTGGGGATCCCCTGGGACGAGGTGCACGAGGAGGCGGAGCGGATCGAGCACGCGATGAGCCCGGTGCTGGAGGAGCGGATGCGGGCGGCGATCGGCGACGCGACGACCTGCCCGCACGGCCACCCGATCGTCGAGGGCGTCCGCGAGCAGGGGGCGCTGCTGGCCGACGTCGAGGTCGGCGCCGAGGTCGTCGTCCTGCGCTTCGAGAACGAGGCCGAGGAGCTGCTGCACTACCTCAAGGACGCCGGCCTCTACCCCGGCCTGGCCGGCAGGCTCGAGAGCTCCGACGCCGACCGCGTCGTCATCGCCTCCGCCGAGGGACGCCACGAGGTCAGCCGCAGCGTCGCCGAGACCGTCTCGGTCCGCGCCGACCCGGCGCCGCCGCCGCGCGCCGCGATCCCCGAGCAGCTCGTGCTCTCCAGCGACCGCTACGGCCGCTGAGAAGATCCGCGGCTCACCGCGCCAACAGCCGCGCGAACCCGGCGGGCGCCGGCGACGATTGGTGAGTTGACTTCGCCATAGGACGGTTAACTCACCAACCGCAGGGAGACTGACGCTGGACTGCGCTTGCGTGGTTCCTTTGTCCGCCTATTGAGGACAAAGGAACCGCGGAACTGATGCGGGACGCGCCGTGGGACTGCTCGCGACGCGCGCGCGGCTTTACTGCGGGACGCTCATGGCGACGATCGGCGGCGAGGTCGGTTCCTTGGTGCCGCCCTGCGGCTCCTGGGTGACCATCACCGTGTCGACGCCTCGCAGGTCGGCGATCGTCGTCTCCGCCCGACCCCTGCGATCGGGGACCATCAGCGCCGGGACCGGTTCGACCTGGCCTTCGCGCCGCACCCACGCCTCCAGCACCTTGCCGGGCGGGAGCTGGTGGACGTGGGCGAGGTGGAGCGTGCCGCTCTCGCCTTCGCGGACCATCCTCACGTCGATGCCGTGTTCGCGGGAGCTGAGGGTGACGCTGCCGCCCTCGCCCGCTTCGCCCGAGCCGCCCCGGCCGACCTCGTAGCCGGCGACCGCGGCGACCGCCAGGGCGATCGCGGCGAGTCCCGTCGCCAGGCGCAGGCCGCGCGAGCCCAGCGCCGCCCGCAGCCGCTCGGCGACGCCCCGGCGCTCCCCGGCCGACGCCGCCGCGGCCTGGCGCGCATCCGCCCGCACCTCGGCCATCAGGCCCTCGCGCAGCGAGCGCGGCGGCGAGTGCCGCTCGACCGACTCCGCCAGCGCCGCCAGCGCCGGCTCGAACCACCGCATCTCCCCCCGGCAGCGCTCACAGCCCTCGAGGTGGCGCTCGAACTCGGCCGCCTCGGACGGGTCCAGCGCCCCCAGCACGTAGGAGGCGAGGTCCTCGCTCCACCGGTTGTGATCGCCGCCGCTCATGCCAATCCCTCCGCCAGCTCTCCCCTGATCTTCTCCAAGCCGAGCCGCATCCGTCCCTTCACCGTGCCCATCGGCAGGCTGAGGATCTCGGCGATCTCCGAATGGCTGAAGCCGCCGAAGTAGGCGAGCTCGATCACCTTCGACTGCTCCCCCGGCAGTTTGCCGAGGGCGCCGCGGATCTCGCCGGCGGTCTCGCGCCGCAGCGCCTCCTCCTCGGTCCGCTCCGCCGCCGGCCGCTGCTCCAGCGCCGCCTCGTCGTCGAAGTCGAGCTTCGGCGCCTTGCCCGCCTTGCTGCGGAGGAAGTCGATCGCCCGGTTGCGGACGACGCTGAGCAGCCAGGAGCGGACGCTGCCGCGGGCCGCGTCGAAGCGGGCGCCGCTGCGCCAGACCGAGATGAACGCCTCCTGCGTCACTTCCTCGGCCGCGGCGCGGCTGCCGACGATCCGGTAGGCGAGCGAGTAGGCGACGCCGCCGTGGCGGTCGTAGAGGACCTCGAACGCCTCCGGGTCCTTGCGGCTGACGAGGGGCATCAGCTCCTCGTCAGCCAGCCGCTCCGCCTTCTCCCGCCTGACTCCCATCCGCCGATCTTCGCCGTCCGCCTACCGGATTCCTAGGCGATGAAAGGTTCGACGGCCTTCAGCACCTTCGCTTCGCTGAGCGGTTCGTCGAAGGCGACGGGCGCCGGTTCGGCTTCGTTGCGCAGGCGGATCGCGGCGGCGTGGCGCGCCTCGACCTGGACGATCGAGCCCGCCGCGCCCAGCACTTCTTTGGATTCGATCATCGGCGCGGCGCCGTTGTAGGCGCTGACGCCGGTGTCCTCGAAGGTCTGCGCCAGCTTCAGGAAGCCGCCGGTGCCGTTGTAGGGGAAGTCGAACTTCGGCTCGGCGACCGGCTTGCCGCCGAGCTTCTTGATCGTCCCTTCGAGTGCTTCGACGTGCTCCTTCTCGTCCTTGGCGAGGAGGTCGACGAGGCTCTTCAGCTCGCCGCTCGGCTTCGCCCGGCTCTTCGCTTCGGCGTAGAAGCTCGACTCCAGGTACTCGAGGGTGAGGGCGAAGTTGAGGATGTCGACGTCGCCGCCGCCGCTCATCGCCAGGGCCCTGCGCACGAACGGCCCGACCGCGAGGGTGCCGTAGAGGGCGCCGGCCGCCAGCGCCCCCTTCAGCAGCACGTCGCTGCGGGAGAGGTCCTCGCTGTCGACGTCGACGTGGACGGCGGCGAGCTCCGGCTCTGCAAGCTGGGTCTTGTTGGTCATCTCTCTGCTCCTTTCGGGTGCCGGGCTCAGCCGACGATGAAGGGTTCGACGGACTTGAGGACGGTCGGCACGTCGGCGGGCACCGCGAAGGCGCCGTCCGGCGTGATCGTCTCGCCCAGCAGCGTGTTCAGCGCCGCCGCGTGGCGGCCCTCGACGCTGTGGATCGCCAGCGCGGCTTCCAGCACTTCGGGGCTTTCGATGTTGCCGGCCTGGCCGAGGTAGGCGGCGGCGCCGAGGTTCTCGACCGTGCCCGCCAGTTCCAGCACCGACTTGGCGCTCTTCAGCGGGAATTCGGTCTTCGGCTGCGGCGCCGGCTTGCCGCCGAGGCCCTTGACCGCGCCGGTCAGCGCTTCGACGTGTTCGGACTCCTCCTGGCCGAACTTGCGGATCGTCTCCAGTTCGGCGCCCTTGAAGAGGCCGCTCTTGACGACGTCGGCGTAGAAGGCGGTCTCGAGGTACTCGAGGGTGAGGGCGTAGTTGAGGATGCCGATGTCGCCCTTGCCGAATTCGGCGGTTTCGCTCTTGCCGCCGCCCGACATCGCGGACGTGCCGGTGGTGGTCGTACTGCTGTCGCTGCCGCAGGCGGCGAGGAAGGCGGCGAGCGCGGTCGAGCCGCCGCCGACCGCCAGGAATTTGCGCCTCGACTGCGGTCCCGTCAGCTGCTTTATGTCTGCCATCGCTCCGTTGCCTCCTGGTCGTTTGCCTGCCCTGCCCTACGGGCGGCGCGGGCGCGGCGGATCACAATCGCCCCGACGGATCGAGGCGGGCCGGGGCGGCGCCGGTCGGGTGGACCATCGGCGGCGCGGGGGGCGCGGGGGGCGCGGGGGGCGCGGGGGGCGCGGGGGGCGCGGGGGGCGGTGGACCACAATCCCGGGATGCCTCGGCCCGCCTTCAGCCGCGTCCGCGCCAACCGAGGCAGGGGCTGATGCCGGCCGGCTCGCGGGCGGAGGGGCGGGCGGGCGGCGCCACCCTGCTCGTCCTCGGTTCGATCGTCTCGGTCCAGTGCGGGGCGGCGCTGGCGACCGGGCTGTTCGGCTCGATCGGGCCGGCGGGGGCGGTCCTGCTGCGGGCGGGGTTCGGGGCCCTCGCCCTGCTGGCGCTGATGCGCGGGCGGCTGGGCCTGCGGGAGTGGCCGCACCGGGACGTCTGGCTGCTCGGCGCCGCGGTGGCGGCGGTCAACCTCTTCTTCTACGCGGCGCTGGACCGGCTGCCGCTGGGGATCGCGGTGACGCTGGAGTTCGTCGGCCCGCTCGGGGTGGCGCTGCTCGGCTCGCGGCGGCGGCGCGACCTCTTCTGGGCGCTGCTCGCGGCGCTCGGCATCGTCCTCCTCTCCGGCGGCACCGAAGGGCGGGGCGTCGATGCCCTCGGCGTCGCCCTGGCGCTGATCGCCGGCTTCTTCTGGGGCGCCTACATCCTCCAGAGCGCCCGCGTCGGCGCGCTCGAACCGGGGATCCGCGGGGCGGCGCTGGCGGCGCTGGCCTCGACCCTGCTGGTGGCGCCCTTCGGGATCGCCCAGGGAGGGATCGAGCTGCTGCGGCCCTCGCACCTGCTGGTCGGCGCCGCCGTCGGCGTCCTCAGCACCGCGATCCCCTACGCGGCCGAGATGGAGGCGCTGCGGCGGCTGCCGCAGGCGGTCTTCGGCGTCCTGATGAGCCTCGAGCCGGCGGTCGCGGCGGCGATCGGCTTCCTCGCCCTCTCGCAGGACCTGGCCGCGCGCGAGCTGGTCGCGATCGCCCTCGTGGTCGTCGCCTCGGCGGGAGCGCTGCGCAGCGCGGCCACCCCGGCCCCGCACGACTGAGAGGCCGCCTCGGGCCTGCGGGGTACGGGCGCACGCTGAGAGGCCGCCTCGATCCCGGCGGGTGTCCTGGCCCCCGCACGACCGAGGGGCCGCATCGAGGCCGCGTGCCCGGGAGGCGGGGTCCGCCTCGCGTAGGGCTTTCATCCGCATCCGGGCTTGACCGAGCGGGAGACTGAGCGACCGCCTCGAGCCCGGCGTGCCCGGCCCCACGACCGAGGGGCCGCATCGAGCCCGCGTGCCCGGGAGGCTTTCATTCGAGTCCAGGCATAAACCGAGCGGGAGAGGGCGCCAGGAGGGCCGAATGGCAGCGCTACCGCCGACCAGCGCCGTCGCCGACCGGCCTCGCCTCCCGAAGCGAGGGAGGAGAGCGGCGCAGCGAGACGGTCTCTGGACTCGGAGGCGCTACGCCGGGCTGCCGGCGCGGACCGCATCGAGCGCCGCGGCGATGCGCCTGACGCCCTCGGCCGCCCGGTCGGCCGGGACCGGCGCGAAGGAGAGCCGCAGGCTGCGCTCGCCGCCGGCGAGCATGAAGTCGGGGCCGGCGACGAAGGTGGCGCCGTGGCTCTTCGCCTCGGCCAGGAGGGCGGCGCTGTCGGTGCCCTCGGCGAGGTCGAGCCAGAGGAAGTAGCCGCCGTCGGGGACGACGAACCCGGCCTCGGGGATCTGCTCTTCGAGCGCCGAGACGAGAGCGTCGCAGCGCCCCTTCAGCTCGCCCTTGACGAACTCGATGTTGCGGTCGAGGGCGCCGCTGCGGCAGAGCTCGAGCACGATCGACTCGGCCAGCATGTTCGGCGAGATGTAGGTCTCGTTCGCCTTTTTCGCGAGCTTGCGGATCTCGGTCTCGGGGCCGGCGAGGTAGCCGACGCGGACGCCCGGGCTGACCGTCTTGGAGAAGGAGGAGGCGTGGATGACCTTGCCCGCCTGGTCGAGCGAGAGCATCGTCTCCAGCGGCTCGCCCTCGAAGGGCAGCTCGCGGTAGGGGTCGTCCTCGAAGATCACGAAGTCGTGCTCGGCGGCGAGGCCGACGAGGCGCCGGCGCTTCTCGACCGAGAGCGTGCAGCCGGCCGGGTTGTGGGCGTTGGGGATGACGTGGGCGAGCTTCAGCGGCCCCTCCGCGAGCGCCGCTTCCAGCGCGCCGACGTCGAGCCCGTCGGCCTCGAGCGGGATCGGCACCAGCTCGACGCCGAGCTGCTGCAGGAGGAGCAGGGTGCGGTCGTAGCTCGGCTGCTCGACGGCGACCCGGTCGCCGGGGCCGAGCAGGTGCTGGAACAGCATCGCCCCCGCCTCGAGCGAGCCGTTGGTGATCATCACCTGCGAGGGATCGAGGTCCCCGTGGCGCTCCGCCACCCAGCGGCAGAGTCCGGGATGGCCGATCCCGACCCCGTAGGAGAGCGCCGTTTCCCAGTCGGAGGCAAGCGCCCGCTGCGCCGCCTCCCGCACCTGCTCGTGCGGCAGGATGTCGGCGCTGGGAGCGCCGCGCGCAAAGGAAATCGTCTCGCCCGCCATCTCCCTCGACCCTAGCAACGAGACCGAGCCGACGAATTGCCCCAACGAGCGTGGTCGTAGCCCGACCGCCTCGCCGAATCGGCCCCCCAGGGGGGAGAACCACAGGGCGTGTCTGACTCGAAGGGTCTATATGAACCCGTCAACTCAGACACGCGTTGGGCGGAAGGAGCGAGAGAGGGGGTTGGTGCGACTGGCGACGCGTCAGCATGGGGTCGCGTCACGGCGGCAGTTGCGCAGCTTGGGATTCGGTGAAGAGGCGATCAAGGCCGCGCTGGCAGAGGGAAGGCTGGCGCCGGTGCATGAGGAGGTGTTCGCCGTCGGGCACACGCGGGTCTCACAGCGCGGCCATTGGTGGGCGGCTGTCCTCGCCTACGGACCTGGCGCCCTCCTCAGCCACCACTCCGCCGCCACGCTGTGGGAACTGAGGCGAAGTCGGAGAAGACCCGTTCACGTGACCGCTGCTTGCGGGCGGCAGGGGGTGCGGCGCCGCGAGGGGATCTGGATCCATCGCTGCAAGCTGCGGCACGAGGAAGCGACCAGGCACGAGGGAATCCCGGTGACGACCGTCGCTCGGACGCTGTTCGACCTCGCCGAAGTCGCCCCGTTCGAGGAGCTGAAGAAGACGGCGGAAGCCGCCGACCGGCGCAACCTGCTCCGGTTGGGAGAGCTCGAGTCTGTCTGCGAGCTCGGCCGGGGACGCCGCGCCCTGCGGCCAATGCGGCGCCTGCTGGTCGAGCTGAGGGCGCCGACCGAGGGCCGCTCGCCGCTGGAGATCCGCTTCGCCGAATTCCTCGACCTGCGCGGCCTCCCCGCGCCGACCCAGAACGTCCTCGTCCTCGGCCACGAGGTCGATGCGCTCTGGCCGGCGGCGAAGCTGGTCGTCGAGCTCGACAGCTGGGAACACCACAGCGGCCGCACCGCCTTCGAGCGCGACCGCGCCCGCGACCCCGAGCTGATGCTCGCCGGCTACCGGACCATCCGCATCACCCACCGCCGCCTCGACAGCGAAGCGCCGAAAATCGCTAGGCAGATCCGCGCCCTACTGGCGCAGCAGAAGTCCGCGGGAGCAGCCGTACCAGGGGGTGTCTGACTGGAGAGGTCGATATACACCCGCCAAGTCAGACACGCCTTGGGTGGCGGGGCCGGTCGGGGTCCGACCGGCGTGGGCATGACGGGCTCCTCGGCGTCTGCCGGCGCTGGGGCGCCGGCTACAGCGCGCGGAGCATCTCGGCGGCTATCGCCGCCGTCTCGGTCGGGCTTTCGCCGACCCGCACGCCCTTCGCTTCGAGCGCGTCCTTCTTCGCCTGGGCGGTGCCCGAGGAGCCGGAGATGATCGCCCCGGCGTGGCCCATCTGCTTGCCCGGCGGCGCCGTGAAGCCGGCGATGTAGGCGACCACCGGCTTCGAGACCTCGGCCGCGATGAACTCGGCCGCCCGCTCCTCGGCGTCACCGCCGATCTCGCCGACCATCACGATCAGCTCGGTCTCGGGGTCGGCCTCGTACATGGTGAGGATGTCGATGAAGTCGGAGCCGACGATCGGGTCGCCGCCGATCCCGACGATCGAGGAGTTCCCGGTCCCGGCCTGCTTCAGCTCGTTGCCGATCTGGTAGGTCAGGGTGCCGCTCTTGGAGACGACGCCGATCGGCCCCGGGTCGAAGAACTGGGCGGGGATGATGCCGACGTTGGCCTTGCCCGGCGAGAGCACGCCCGGGCAGTTCGGCCCGATCAGCCGCACCCCGGCCTCCTTCGCCTTCCAGTACGTGTTCAGCATGTCGAGGACGGGAATCCCCTCGGTGATCGCGATCACCGTCTCGACCCCGGAGTCGATCGCCTCGTCGATCGCCGCCGCGGCGAAACGCGCCGGGACGAAGATCATCGAGGTGTTGGCGCCGGCCTCGGTGACGGCCTCCTTGATCGTGTCGAAGACCGGCACGCCCTCGACGTCCTGGCCGCCCTTGCCCGGCGTCACCCCGGCGACGAGGTCGGTCCCGTAGGCCTTGTTGCGCAGCCCGTGGAAGGAGCCCTCGCGCCCGGTCAGCCCGGAGACCGCCAGCTTCGTCCGCTCGTCGACGACGATGCTCATCGCAACGCCTCGCGCTTTGCGCCCTCGCGAAGGGTCGGGGCCGCCCCGGTCGCCAGCATGCTCACCGCGAGCCCCCCGCCAGCTCGACCACGCGGCGCGCCGCGTCGAGCATCGTCTTCTCCTGGTGCAGGTTCGGCAGCTCAGCCGCGGCGAGGATCTTCAGCCCCTCCTCGGAGTTGGTCCCGTCGAGTCGCACGACCAGCGGCACGCCGAGGTCGATCTGCTGGGAGGCGGTGACGATCCCGTTGGCGATCTCGTCGCAGCGGGTGATGCCGCCGAAGATGTTGAAGAGGATCGCGGTGACCTTCTCGTCGCTCTTGATCACTTCCAGCGCGTTGACGATCGCCTCGGCTTTGGAGCCGCCGCCGGCGTCGAGGAAGTTGGCGGGCGCGCCGCCCGCCTGGGCGACGACGTCGAGGGTCGACATGCAGAGGCCGGCGCCGTTGGCGAGGATGCCGACGTTGCCGTCGAGTTTGACGTAGGTGAGGCCCTTCTCCTTCGCCATCTGCTCCTGCGGGTCGTCGACCGTGTCGGCGATCTCGGCCAGGTCCTGGTGGCGGAAGAGCGAGTTGCCGTCGATCGTCACCTTCGAGTCGAGGGCGACGACCTCGCGGCCGGCGGTGACGATCAGCGGGTTGACCTCGATCAGGGTCGCGTCCTCCTCGCGCGCCACCTCGGCCAGCTTCGCCAGCGCCTCGGCGGCCCCGTCGAGGGCGTCCTCGGCGAGCCCCGCCTCGGCGACGATCGGCCGCGCCGCGGCGGCGTCGAACTCGCGGGTCGGGTCGATGTGGCGTCTGACCAGCGCGCCCGGGTCCTCGGCGGCGACCGCCTCGATGTCCATCCCGCCCTTGGCGGAGACCATCGCCAGCAGCTTCTTCTCGCCGCGGTCGAGGATGACCGAGGCGTAGTACTCGGCGGCGATGTCGGAGCCGCCCTCGACCCAGACCTGGTCGACCCGGAACGGCCCCTCGCCGTGGGGGCCGACGATGTCCATGCCGAGGATCGCGTCGGCGTGGGCGCCGCGCCTCCTCGGCGTCCTGGGCGATCTTGATCCCGCCCGCCTTGCCGCGGCCGCCGATCAGGACCTGGGCCTTGATCGCGCACGGGTAGCCGATCCGCTCCGCCGCGGCGACCGCCTCCTCGACGGTGTCGGCGACCTCGCCGCTCGGCACGGGGATGCCGTGCGCGGCGAACAGCTGCTTGCCCTGGTACTCGAGAAGGTCCATAGAAGGGGGGCGCCGGGGCGCGGCGCGGAACCCTATCCAAGTCCGCCTCCGGGCGCCGGGTGACAACGTGACTCCCTGGCCGGCGAGCCGATGACATAATGCCGCGCTCGCAATGGCCCTTCCCAGTCTCAAAAACGTCAAATGGGTGACCACCGACTGCTACGGGACCCTGATCGACTGGGAGAAGGGGATCGTCGAGGCCTGCAAGAAAGAGGCGGCCAAAGACGGCTTCTCCTTCGAAGAGGGGCCCTTCCTGCAGCGCTTCTTCGAGGTCCAGGCCGAGATCATGGCCGGCTCCTACGAGCTCTACGCCGAGGTGCTGCGCCGCACGATCGTCAAAGTCGCCGGCGAGATCGGCTGGGAAGTGGAGCCCTCGCGGGCCCAGTTCCTGCCCAACAGCGTCGCCTACTGGCTGCCGTTCCGCGAGTCCAACGCGGCGATGGACCGGCTCGGCAAGAAGTACGAGATCGGGATCGTCTCCAACGTCGACGACAAACTGCTGGGGATCAGCCGCCGCCACCTGCGGACCGAACTCGACCTCGTCGTCACCGCCCAGCAGGTGCGCAGCTACAAGCCCGACCCGGTCCACTTCAAAGAGTGCGCGCGGCGGATCGGCGGCAAGAAAGGCTGGCTGCACATCGGCTGCAACTACGCGACCGACGTCGCCCCGGTGCTGAAAATGAACGTGCCGGTGATCTGGGTCAACCGCCATGGCGAGAAACTGGAAGGGCGCAAAGCCCCCAGCGCCACGGTGAAAAACTTCCGCGAAGCCGTCAAAAAGCTCGGCGCGTCCTGAGCGTCTTCTAGCCTTCGCGCCGCAACTCGGGCACGAAGCGCCGGTTTCGGGGATGGCCACCCCCGCCTTCGATCGATGCAGATGCGTCTACGACACCTCAGTCCCTCGCGCGCGCCACTGGGCGCGCGGCTCGCTGCGGGCGCGGCGCTGCTCGCCCTGCTCGCGGCGCTGGTGGTCGCCGGCAGCCACAGCGCCCACGCCGCCACCCCCTACTCGTCGCCGATCTCCGAAGAAGCGCTGGAACAGCGCAGCAGCGAGCCGCTCAGCGAACGGCCCAGCTTCGTCGTGATCCAGACCGACGACGAGACCCTCGACCAGCTCTACACGATCTTCAACAGCGGCGGGGTCGAAATCCCGACGATGCCGAACACGCTGCGGATGATCGCCCGCCGCGGCGCCACCTTCAGCCGCTATTACGTGCCCTACCCCCTCTGCTGCCCCTCGCGGGTCAGCCTGATGACCGGGCGCTACTCGCACAGCAACAACGTCCGCGGCAACGTCCCGCCCAACGGCGGCTACACCGGCTTCAAAGCCCGCCTGGCCTTCAACCACAACATCGCCACCTGGCTGCAGGGGGCGGGATACCGGACGATCCACATCGGCAAGTTCCTCAACGCCTACGGCGACGAACCGTTCGACAACGGCCGCGACGTGCCGCCCGGCTGGAGCGCCTGGCACAGCGTCCTCAACGCCGACACGCACCACTACTACTACGGCTACACGCTGAACGACAACGGCTCGATCGACGGGCCCTTCGGCGAATCCGGCAGCTGGGACACCCGCGAATACGGCGAACGCGACTACTGGGGCTGCCCGACGGCGACGATCGAAGACAAGCCCTGCCTGTACGAGACCGACGTCCTCAGCCGCATCGCCTCCGAAGAGCTGAGCGGGACCTCGCCCGAACAGCCCTTCTATATGCAGATCGACTACACCGCTCCCCACGGCGACTTCCGCCGGCCGGCCGGGCCCGAGCCGCCGCCGCGCTACTACAACCTCTTCGACGGGGCGCCCTTCCCGCACGGGCCCGAAGAAGGGTTCAACGAGGGCAACGTCAACGACAAGCCGCGCTTCATCCGCGAAGCGCCGCGGCTGACCCCGGAAGAAATCCACATCTACCACGTCTACTACGACAAGGTTCTGGCCTCGCTGCGCGGGGTCGACGACGGGGTGAAACTGATCATGGACACCCTCGGCGGGCTGCACCGGCTGCGCAACACCTACGTCATCTTCACCTCCGACAACGGCTTCTTCTTCGGCGAGCACCGCCTCACCGGCGGCAAGTTCCTCGCCTACGAGCCCTCGACGCACCTGCCGTTCCTGATCCGCGGCCCGGGGATCACCCCCGGCTCCACGACCGGCGAGCTGGCGGCGAACATCGACATCGCCCCGACGGTCCTCGAACTGGCCGGGGTGAAAGCGGACAAGAGCATCGACGGGCGCTCGCTGGTCCCCTACTTCCGCGACCCGAAACTGCGGACGCGGCGGCCGATCCTCTTCGAGTCCTTCGTCCAGACCGACGACGTCGAAGAGAACGGCGGCGGCCGCCCGTCCTCCTCGGCCGCGGTCGCGGCCGGCCGCTCGGGCGGCGGCGCCAGCATCAACGAACGGCCGGCGCGGCTGGCGCGGCGCGACCGCCGGGTGCTGCGCGCGAGCCACGCCAACGCCTCGATCGTGGCGCCGCCGAAGGACTACGAGGGGATCCGCCTCGGCCCCTACAAGTACATCGAGTGGCCCGACGGCGAGAAAGAGCTCTACGACATCAACAAGGACCCCAACGAGCTCAACAACATCGTCCGCCAGCCCAACTACTTCCCGATCCGCGCCTTCCTCCACGCCCAGCTGGTCCGGCTCGAGAACTGCGTCGGCCGCCACTGCAGCGAAGTCGCACCGCCGTTCCCGCTGACCCGCGAGCAGCAGCGGAAGGTGACCAAGGAACGGCGCGAAGAAGAACGGCGCAAGCAGAAGGAACAGGAAGAAAAGCGGCATCACAAGCGCCACGGGTAGGGGCCCGGGGAGGGTGCCTCGGGGCGGTTGCGTGATGCGCTCGCTGGCGTTTCTCAGATGGTTGCCCGGCCCGCCTTCAACCCCGGCCACACCGCATTCTGTTCCTTATGGTCGTATGGCAGCCATAAGGAACAGACAATCATCGGCACCGGCTCTTTGCCTGTTCCTTTTAGCTGTATAGCGACCCAAAGGAACAGAAGGGGCCGCGGGGCGGGTTGTCGCCGCTCGCCGCCTGGGGCGGGAGCGGGAGGTGCTACTTGATGATGGCGAGGGTGTCGCCTGAGGAGACTGCGGCGCCTTCGGCGATGGGGAGGTCTTCGACCTTGCCCGACCGGTGGGCGGCGATCTCGTTCTCCATCTTCATCGCCTCGATCACGCAGATCAGGTCGCCCTCGGAGACCTCGGCGCCCTTCTCCACGGCGACCTTGAGGACGGTGCCCTGCAGCGGCGAGGGCAGCGCCTCGCTGGAGGCGCTCGGCCCGCCGCCGCCCTTGCGCTCCCGTTTGGGCGGCTGTTTCTTGCCGCCGGCGGCCGGGGCGACGCCGCCCGCGGCCAGCTGGGCGCCGATCACCTTGACGTCGAAGAGCTTGCCCGAGACCTCGACCTTGTAGTCGCGGGCGACGACCTCGGCACCCTCCTCGCTCGGCGCCGGCGGAGCGGCGTCCTCGGGAGCGGTGGTCTTCAGCCAGTCGCGGTCTTCCATCAGGTCGCGGCAGGTCTCCCCGCGCGCCCACTGGTCGGTCGCCAGGATCGCCTTGTGGAAGGGGATCAGGGTGGTGAGGCCGCCGGCGTCGTATTCGCCCAGCGCCCGCAGCATCCGCCGCGTCGCCTTCTCGCGATCGACGTCCCAGACGACGAGCTTGGCCACCATCGGGTCGTACATCGGCGTCACCTCGGAGCCGCCCTCGACGCCGGAGTCGACGCGGACGCCCGGCCCGGAGGGCTCGCGGTAGGAGTCGCCGATCGGCCCCGGGGCGGGAGCGAAGTTCTTGTGCGCGGCCTCGGCGTTGATCCGGCACTCGATCGACCAGCCGTTCAGCTCGACCTCGTCCTGGGAGATCGAGAGCGGCTCGCCGGCGGCGACGAGGATCTGCTCGCGGACGATGTCGATGCCGGTGACCATCTCGGTCACGCAGTGCTCGACCTGGACCCGGGTGTTCATCTCGAGGAAGAAGTACTCGTCGCCGACCTGCATCCCCTCGATCGTCCCGGCGCCGCGGTAGCCGACCGCCGCCGCCGCGTCGGTGGCGATCTTGCCGATCCGCTCGCGCATCTCGGCGTCGACGTGGGGGCCCGGCGCCTCCTCGACCACCTTCTGGTGGCGGCGCTGCAGCGAGCAGTCGCGCTCGCCGAGGTGGATCACGTTCCCGTGCGAGTCGGCGAGGACCTGGACCTCGACGTGGCGCGGGTCCTCCAGGTAGCGCTCGATGTAGACGCGGGAGTCGGAGAAGAACTTCTCGCCTTCGCGGGCCGAGCCCTCGAAGGCCTCCTGCAGGTCGTCGGGCGTCATCGCGACACGGAAGCCCTTGCCGCCGCCGCCGCCCGCCGCCTTGCAGGCGACCGGGTAGCCGGCTTCCTCGGCCTGCTTGCGGGCCTCGTCGAGGTCCTTGGCGACCTCGGTCGAGCCGGGCACGATCGGCACCCCCGCCTGCTCCATGATCTCCCGCGCCCGGGTCTTCGAGCCCATCGCTTCGATCGACTCCGGCGGCGGGCCGATCCAGACGATCCCGTGCTCGGCGCAGGCGCGCGCCATGTCGGCGTTCTCGGCGAGGAAGCCGTAGCCGGGGTGGATCGCCTCGGCGCCGGCCTCGCGGGCGGTGTCGACGATCTTCTGGATGTTCAGGTAGCTCTCGGCGGGGACCGCGGGGCCGATCAGGAACGCCTCGTCGGCCTCGCGCACGTGCGGCGCGTCGCGGTCGATCTCCGAGTAGACGGCGACCGAGGCGATGCCCATCTCCCGCAGGGTGCGGGCGACCCGGATCGCGATCTCGCCGCGGTTGGCAATGAGGACCTTCTCGAACACGGCGGCGCAGTCTAATTACGACGGCGGCAGAGATGCATGCCGCCCTGCTCAAGGCTCCTATTCGCGCTTGTAGCGACTTGCTTCGTACTCCTCTACCCACGCCGTCGAGCTGCGCCAGGTCCCGTCGGCAGCCTTGGCTGCCTTCAGCCTCCCCCTCGTCGCCGCTACCCGCAGCGCGTTGGCCGAGAGCTTCTCGGTCGCCAGGGCCGGCAGCGGCACCAGCCGGGCGGGGCCGGCGATCGCGGGGACGACGAACTTGTGGAGGTTGTCGAGGATGGCCCGGGCGAGGAGTTCGCCGAGCGGGCCGAGATCGCCCTGGTCGGCTCGCCGCAGGGCGTTCAGGTAGCGGCTCCGCTCCCCTTTGTAGATGATCGCCGGCGGGTAGCCGAGGCGGACGAGGAGGAGGTTGAGGACGAGCCGGCCCGTACGACCGTTCCCGTCGAGAAACGGGTGGACCTGCTCGAACCGGACGTGCAGGCGGGCCAGAGCCGCCGGGAGCTCGAAGCCCTCGGTCTTACGCAGGTTCTGCGCATCCCCGATCCAGTCCCGGACCAGCATCGGGACCTGGGTCCACTCCGGCGGTCGCATGCCGCCGGGGAACGGCTCGATGTCGTGCTCGCGGAAGGACCCGGGCCGCTCCCTCGGCGTCGCCTGGGGATGCGGCGCGACGTCCCAGACCGGGGTCATCGCGAGCGAGTGGATCTCCCGGACCTCGGCGAGCGTGATCAGTTTGCCGCCGGTCCAGCCATGCGGGTACAGCCCCTGGCCGTAGACCCATCCGGCGGCGTCGGCGTAGCCGCGCACCTCCAGGTATTCGCTCAGTTCCTTGTTGCCGACCGCGCGCCCCTCGTCGAGCAGCTTCTCGACCTGCTTGAGGACGAGCGTGTTGCCCTCGATGGCGGTGGAGTGATGCGCCTCCTCCAGCCAGATGCCCCGCCAGATCCCCTCCGCCTCGTCAGGGGTCGGGAGCCCCCCCAGCCGCTCGCGAAGCTCGTCGATCTGGACCTTCAGCCGCTCGTAGACCTCGGCTCTGGAAGGTCGCCCCCTGCGTGAACCCATCTTTTTGTGCGGTTGTGGCACCACCTAAATGTACCGAACAAATTCTTATTCTGTGCGGTTGAGGCCGATCTAATCGCACCGAACAACTTTCCCGTGGCTCGGTTCGCGACTCCGAGATCGTGGGGGCTATGACCCCCAAAAGTTCGGAAGAGCGAAGGCTCGGCTAGGGTGCGCGGCCGATGCTGATCGAGCTGCAGAGCCATTCGACGGTCTCCGACGGCCAACTGCCCCCTGCGGAGGTGGTCGGGAAGGCCGCCGAGGCGGGCGTCACGACGCTCGCGCTCACCGATCACGACGCGGTCGCCGGGGTGCCCGAGGCGGCGGCGGCGGCGCAGCGGCTGGGGATCGAGCTGGTGCCGGCGATCGAGATGTCGTGCGTGCACCGCTATGCCGAAGACCTGCACGTCTGCGGCTACTGGGTCGATCTGGAGAAGATCGCCCCCGCCTGCGAGCGGGCCCAGCAGGAGCGGCGGGCGCGGGCCGGCGAGATCGTCCAGAACCTCCAGCGGGAGGGATTCGACCTGACGCTCGAGGACGCGATCCGCGAGGCCGGCGCCGCCGACTCGATCGGCCGGCCCCACATCGCCAGGGCGGCCGGGGCCACCGGCGACCTCGGCCCCTTCTTCGAGGAGTACCTGGTGCCGGGCGCCAAGGCCTTCGTCCCCCGCCGCTGGCCGACCGCCGAGGAGGCCGTCGAGACGATCCGCGCGGCCGGCGGCGTCGCCGTCGTCGCCCACCCCTACTGGGACGTCAAGGACCCGGCCCAGGTCGAGGACCTGATCCGCTCCCTCGAGCCCGACGGAGTCGAGGTCTACTACCCGAGCCACACCAGGGAGCAGACCGAGCACCTGCTCCAGCTCTGCGGCGAGCTCGGCCTCGTCCCCACCGCCAGCTCCGACTACCACGGCCCCACCCACAAGACCTTCGCCGAGTTCGGCGCCTACGACACCTACGGCCTCGGCGAGCCGCAGGTGCCGGCCAGGCCGTAAGTCCTCTCGCTTCCTGCTCCAAATCAGGGAGGCGGCGCTTGGAGGCGATTATTAAATTTTATAGCTGATTTCGTTAATAAGTCCGTGCCTCTGTGGAACTCGTTCACGTGGGCGTTCATACCGCCAGGCAACTCCTGGTGAGTTTCGGAAGATCCAGAACTGGATCGGCCCCAGCGGCTCCCCGATCGAGCAGGCGACCTTCGTACCGCCCTCGGTGCCGGAGATGGAGAAGGCGCTGAGCGACCTGGAGAGGTTCCTGAACGCAGATAGGCGTCACCCGGTCCTGCTCGAGGTTGGCCTTGCGCACGCGCAGTTCGAGACCATCCATCCCTTCCTCGACGGCAACGGTCGCGTGGGGCGCCTGCTCAACACCTTCCTACTTGTGCACCGCGGCCTCCTCCGCGAGCCCCTGCTCTATCTCAGCTACTACCTCAAGCGGCACCGCAGCGAGTACTACGACCGCCTGATGGCGGTCCGCCTCGAGGGCGACTGGGAGGGCTGGCTCCGGTTCTTCCTCCAGGGGGTGGTCGAGACCGCCCGCGAAGCCACGGCGACGGCCGAACGTCTCTTCCAGATGCGTGAGGACCACCGCGCCCGGATAATCGAGCGCGGTCTGGGCGACAACGCGCTGCGCCTGCTCTCCGAGCTGTTCCGGCGCCCGCTGTTGACGGTGAGCCTGGCGATGGAGGCGCTCGGCACCAGCTACCCGACTGCAAACCGCCTCATCGCCGGCCTCGAGGGATTGGGGATCCTCGAAGAGGTGACGGGACGCAAGCGCTCCCGGATCTACCGCTACGAGCCCTACGTCAAGCTCTTCGCCGAGTAGGAACTCTCCTCATGTCCTACCGCTGAAGGCCGCTCAGTTGTCGCGGTTGCCGGGGCCCTCGCGTTGGCCGGGGCTATCGCTCGGGGGGAGCAGCGCGTACTCCCGCCCCTCCTCGGTAACCCAAGCGCGGAGTTCGAGCCATCCGTGCTCCGCGCAGGCGATCATGAACCTGCCGCCGAAGCTCGCCTGCCCTGCTGGTTTCCGCCCGATGTCGGCCCCGCAATACGGGCACCTTGCGTCGCTCAGAAACTCGTTGAGCGTTTCCGCGCCCACCTGGCCAGAGTAGCCGACTTTCTCCTTCTACTCGACGATTCTTCCTGATATCGTCGCCGCCGCTGTGGGGTATTTCAGCAATGAGAGGGGGATGGCCCCGGCCTCGCTCCCGGGGCTGGGACAGGGTCAGGAGGTCTTGGTGACCAAGATGGCCGGGACCGTGCAACTCGACATAACGGTCGTGAACATGCTCACCTCCTCTGGTCGAGAGTCAATTGGACCGATGAAGCATCGGCGAGAGAACGGACGCCAAAGTGGTTGAAAGGGTTCGACTACCGCTCGGCGCCGACCCACGGGTCCTCAAGGTTCTCGGGAACCCCAACCGCTACGAGATTTTCTCAAGGCTCGGTGAACGGCCGTGGAGCGCTATTGAGCTGGAGGCTGAGGTCGGCATCCCTTATGAGCAGGTTCGGGAACACCTTCGAACGCTGGTAGGCGAGGGCCTCGCCGAATGCGTCGGACATGAGGCCAGCCCTCTGGGAGGACGCCGGACCCTCTACATAGCCGAGCGCTTCTATTTCACCGCGGAGGAGTGGGCTGCACTGCCCGAGGACATCCGGAAAAACGGCAGCGTGACCTACGTTGAGCTCTTTGCCAAAGATGCTCTTGACGCGGTTAAGAGTGGCGCGATGGAGTCGAGAGAGGATCGCGTACTGGTTCGTCGGCCGCTGTGGACCGACGGGCGGGGTGCGAAAGAAGTGGAAGAAATCATGGTCCGGGCCGATCAGGAAGTCGCCGACATCGAGCAACGGAGCCTTGAGCGACGCCAACGGTCCGGCGAGCGACCGATCCGGCTGATCACTGCCTTCCTCTCCTTCCCCGCCGCCGAGCGTGGCGGGGGAAATTCCCCCTAGACGCTCCGTTCGCTCCTCGGTTGACTGAGTGCAGTGCTTGTCCTTAACGGACAGGCACATCACAACACGCAATCGGGGAGAGGGGACAAGAGTGAGGGTCGGGAAGAAATGAGGCTGCGGCGCGTCAGGAACCAGACTCCCCAGAGCTCCCCACCGAGAGTGACCGATGACGGTGGGACCGCGGGGGACGAGCGCTTCGTTTGGGAAATGCTCGTCCCTCGCCTCCTCCACCCCGGCAAGCTGGCGATCGTCCAGGCGCTGCTGGCAACGGGCGGCCCCCTTCCCCTGGGCCGGTTGGCGAAGGCGGTCGATCTCACCGTCCAACACACCCGGTACCACTGCAAAGCGATGCAGGCGGCCGGGGTCCTCGAGGTCGTCGCCGTCGTTCCCGGCGATGACGGTGAGAGCGAGGAACCGTCCTACTTCTTTCCGCCGCCAGCCCCGGCTCCGCTCACCGAGCCCGCAGCCGAGTGAGCCGGAAGGTCATCATCTCGCGCGCCCACCGGGACGCGCTCTACGGGTCGTTCCTGCTCCTCCTCGGTCAGTTCCGCGACCTGGAGACCTTCGGGCACAACGGCGACGAGGAGAGCATCGGAACCTGCGAGCGGGTCGGCAGGCGGCTCACCGGCATGCTGCGGCTGATCCAGGAAGGCGGGCTGGGCTGGGGATACCCCGAGGGCGACGGCTCGGTGACGATGACGCTGCCGACCACCGAGCTGCGCCGGCTGGTCACCGAACAGCGGCGCATCCTCGTCGCACACCAGGAGGCGACCCGCTCCGAGCGCGAAGAGACCGAACAGGAATGGACGCTCTCCGAGGAAGCGCGGGACGCCTGCACGGCAGTGCTCGAGCAGATCGCCGAGTGAGCCAGACCGGTTCCGAGATGATTCAGGCGGCGGCCACCCGCAAACGCACCCAGTCCACGAACTCGGCCTCGGTTATCTCCCCGGCCTGGAGGCGGTTGACCATCGCCGCGATCGACTCGCTCTCTGCAGGCACCCAGGGCCAGGGACAGCCCGCGCGCGCGAGCATCTCGCACATGCATTCGAAGCCGATCCGCTTGTTGGCACCGGGAAAGAGCGAGGCGCGAACTATCCGCACGCACACCAGGGCAGCCTGTTCGACCGGATCGGGAGAGACGCCCAGAGGAACCTCCAAAGCCTTCAAAGCATCGGGAAGGGAGATCGTTTCCTTCAGATCCTCCGCCGGAACGGCGAGTTCCCTCTCCGCGATCAGCAGAAGCTCTCCGATCGTCAACTGGTTTGTAATTTCAGTATTTCTCATAATGTAATAACGGTAGCAGCATAACTGCCTCAATGCAAATCCGCTGTAACACCATTGGTAGTTCCCCGCGCAGGCGTCAGGTAGTATTAGGGCAGATATGCTGTCTTACACGCTGAGCAGATATGGCGACTAAAGCGATGAGCCTCCGGCTTCCGGAGGAGTTGGCAGCGGACCTCGCGGCTGTTGCCGAGGCCGACGAAATGCCTGTCTCCGAGGCCGTGCGCGAGGCGATCGATAAGCACATAGCCGAGAGGCGAGCCGACAAGGGTTTTCAGGAACGACTGAAGAGGCGCCTCGAGAAGAACCGCAAGACGTTCGAACGCCTCACCGAATAGGGCCGCTCAGCCCGTGAACGGGTGCGTCGGGATCTTGCCGCCTGCTTCGAGGAGGTCGAAGCCGTCGGGGGTGTGGAGGTGGTCGGGGCCGGTGCCGGGGTGGCCGGTGACGCCGTACTGCCAGACGATCCTCTTCGTCTTCGGGTCGATGATGACGACGCGGTGGCGGTAGTCGTCGTTGACGGCGATGTCGCCGCTGGGCAGCCGCTCCGCCAGGCTCGGGTGGTTGAGGCGGCCGTTGCCCGATTCGGGCCGGTAGGACCAGAGGATCTTGCCCGCGCGGGTGAACTCGTAGATGCCGCCCGGGTCGGCGTAGTCGACCACGAGGTAGCGGTCGGGCCCGAGCTGCTGGGGGTCGGAGGGGTAGGAGATCGGCAGCTGCAGGCTCCAGACGAGCTGGCCGGTGCGGGTGATCTCGTCGATGTAGGAGCCGTTGACCTCGGAGACGAGGATGTTGCCGTTGGCGAGCGGCGTGTCGCCGTTCGGCGAGCCGAGCCGGCGCGGCGGGTCGTGGGTGCATTCGGCCGGGTCGCCGAATTCGCGCAGCACCTGCTTCTGCGGCGAGACGATCAGGATGCGGCAGTTCTGGGCGTCGGCGACCGAGACGTTGCCGTTCTTCAGCAGGTAGGCGTCGTCGGGCTCGTGCAGGTAGCCGGGTTCGGAGCCGGTCTGCCCCGGGTGCCCGTAGGACCAGAGCAGCTTGCCGGCCGGGAAGGAGAGCTGGACGATGCGCTCGTTCTGCTCCTCGTTGGAGATGATCTGGGTGCCGCCGTGGGTGAAGAAGGCGTCGTCGGGGAAGTAGAAGCCGCCCGGCGGGGCCGGGTGGGCCTTGGAGGGGAAGCGCCAGAGGACCCGCTTGCGGTTGTCGACGACGATGATCCGGTTGTTGCCGCGGTCGGCGATCATCAGCCGGCCCCGGAAGGGCGGCGCGCCGCCCGAGGCGCTCGCGCCGGCTCCCCCGCCCGGGCCGCCTTCGCCTCCCCCGCTCCCGCCTGCAGTCGCCGGCTTCGAGGCCGGCCGCAGCAGCAGCGCCACCACCGAGGCGAGGGTTTCGCCCCCGGCGCCGGTGCCGCCGACGAGGTAGGCGGAGCGGCCGAAGCCGGCGACGGCGCCGCCGGCGACCGGGTGGGGCAGCGCCGGGGCCGCCGTCACCTTGCCGGTGGCCGGGTCGAAGCGCCAGCTATGGGCGGTCGCGCCGCCGGCTTCTTCGCCGCCGAGGACGTAGACGTCGGAGCCGAGGACGACGGCGGCGGCGTGCGAGAGCGCGTGGGGCAGGCGGCCGATCTGCCGCGAGGTCCCCTGCGCGGGATTCACTTCCTGGATCGCGTCGGTCGGGGCGCCGTTCGCGGTCTCGCCGCCGAAGGCGTAGATGCGGCCGCCGAAGGCCGCGGCGGCGATGTAGCGGGCGGGGACTTCGAGTTCGGCGACCTGGCTGAAGGAGCTGCCGTCGGCGGTCGCCAGCACCGCCGGGTCGGGGGAGGTGCCGTCGTAGCCGCCGAGGACGTAGGCCCTGGCGCCGACGGTGACGGCGCTGAGGTCGGAGCGCACGGCGGGGAGGTGGCCGACCACGGTCGCCGCCGCTTCCGAGCCGGGCCCGAGGTCCGCTGGCAGCGACTGCACCTGGTCGGTGCTGGTTTCGGTGCCGCCGCCGAAGACGAGGACCTTGCCGTTCACCACCGTCGCCGCGGCGTCGTGGAGCGGCCCGGCCAGCGAGCCGGCCGGCTGCAGCCTGCCTGAGCGGCCGAGCAGGAAGACGCCTTCGACCGAGGTTTCGGCGGCGTCGAGGCCGCCGAGGATCAGCGCCCCCGCGGGGACCACGGTCGCCGCCTCGCCGGAGACCGGCGCCGGCAGCGGCCGGGCGGAGCGGGCGACGAGTTCCAGCTCCGGCGCCGAGGCGGCAACCCCGCCGCCTCCGGACCCGCCGGACCCACCCAGCGCCTTTACGAGGATGAAACCAGCGACCAGCAGCGCCGCGACCAGCACCAGCAGCCGTCGCTGCCGCTGAGCGCGCGAGGGCGCACGCCGGCGCCCTCGCCCAACACGATCAGCCGGCACACGCTGCACCCCTCAAGGGTGCAGAACCCAACTGAACCCTGCTTAAAGCCCGCGCTCCGCTGGAAGGAGCGTCGTTACGCGGCGGCGCCCGCCTTGGCCGGCACCAGGCCCCGCTGCTCCAGGTAGGCCAGCAGCTTCTCCGCCGACTCCTCCGGGGTCTCCGCTTCGGTGTCGCAGACGAAGTCCGGGTTCTCCGGGACCTCGTAGGGATCGCTGACCCCGGTGAATTCCTTGATCTCGCCCTTGAAGGCTTTCTCGTAGAGGCCCTTGACGTCGCGCTCGGCGCAGGTGTCGACGGTCGCCTTGACGTAGACCTCGACGAAGCGCTCGCCCATCAGCTCGCGGGCCTCCTGGCGGATCGCCGCGTAGGGGGAGATCGCCGCGGTGATCACCGGCACGCCGTTGCGGCTGAGCAGGTCGGCGACGAAGGCGATGCGGCGGATGTTGGTGTCGCGGTCCTCCTTCGAGAAGCCGAGCCCCTTGGAGAGGTTTTCGCGGACGATGTCGCCGTCGAGGATCTCCAGCTTGGAGCCGCGCTCGCGGAGGTGTCCCTCCAGCACTCGCGAGATCGTCGTCTTGCCGGCTCCGGAGAGCCCGGTGAACCAGAGGGTGAAGCCCTTCTCACCAGCCATGCTTTGTCAGTCCTCCTTGTAAGCGTCGATAAGGATGTCGGCGACCTCGTTGCGCGAGAACTCCTGCGGCGGCCGTTCGCCGTTGCCGAGCATCTCCCGCACCTTGGTGCCGCTGAGGAACACGTGCGCCTCGTTGCCGTGGGGGCAGGTCTTGCCCGAGGCCATGCCCTCGCACTCGTTGCACCAGAAGCTGTGCTCGAAGAAGAGGGGTTCGATCCCCAGCTCGTCGAGGTCGATGTCGTCGAAGATCTTCTGGGCGTCGTAGGTGCCGTAGTAGTCGCCGACCCCGGCGTGGTCGCGGCCGACGATGAAGTGGCTGGCGCCGTAGTTGCGGCGGACGATCGCGTGCAGGACCGCCTCGCGCGGGCCGGCGTAGTGCATCTTCGCCGGCTTGACGCCGAGCATCACCCGGTCGTTGGGGTAGTAGTTCTCCATCAGCACCTCGTAGCAGCGCATCCGCACGTCGGCGGGGATGTCGCCGGCCTTGGTCTTGCCGATCAGCGGCTGGATGAAGAGCCCGTCGCAGGTCTCCAGCGCCGCCTTGGTCAGGTACTCGTGGGCGCGGTGGATCGGGTTGCGGGTCTGGAAGGCGACGATCCGCTTCCAGCCGCGCTTCTCGAACTCGGCCTTGGTCTCCGGCGCCGTCAGGTAGCGGCGCATGAAGGCCTCCTCGTGGTCGGGCAGCGCGTCGACCTCGATCGGGCCGGCGATGCAGCGGTTGCCCTCCTCGTAGATCGCGGCGACGCCCGGGTGGGCCTCGTCGGCGGTGCCGTAGACCTGCTCGGCCTCGCGCTTGACGTCGCGCTCGAAGATCTCCTCGACGGTGATCCGGCCGAGCTTCTTGCCTTCGTCGGAGGAGAGCTCGACGACGTCGCCGACCGCGCACTCGAGGTCGGTCGCGAGGGTGATCGGGATCGGCCAGTAGGCGCCGTCGGCGGTCCGCATCTCGCTGCAGACGCGCTCCCAGTCGGCGGAGCCCTGGAAGCCGGTCAGCGGCGCGAAGCCGCCGTTGCCGATCATCTCGAAGTCCGCCGTGTGGCGCTCGGAAAGGGTCAGGGACAACTCAGCCATCGTCTCGCTCATCTGCTCGTTTCACCAATCGGGAGGGATAAGGGGTGGTCAGTGGATAACGGGATTGGGCGGCGTCTTCTTGCTGCCGGTGCCGCTAGTTGATCCCGCACTCGGTCTTGGCGAGGCCGGTCCAGCGGCCGTCGCGCAGGTCCCCGCCCGGTTCCACCGGCTGGGTGCAATGGGTGCAGCCGATCGACGGGTAGCCGCGATCGTGGAGCGGGTTGTACGGGAGGTGGTGCTCACGGATGTAGTTCCAAACGTCGCGCTCGGACCAATCCGCGAGCGGGTTCAGCTTCCAGAGGTTGAAGCGCTTGTCCCAGCCGAACTTCGGGGTCTTGGAACGAGAGCTGGAATCCGCCCGGCGGACGCCGGCGACCCAGCAGTCTACGGAAGAGAGGGCGCGGCGCATCGGCTCGACCTTGCGCAGGCCGCAGCAGGCGTCGGGGTCGCGGTTCCACAGCTCCGGCCCGTGCTCGGCCTCCTGCTCGGCCAGGGTGAGGTTGTGGAAGCGCTCGAACTCGATCCCGAGCGTCGCGGCGAGGCGGTCGCGGGTCTCGTAGCTCTCCGCGAAGAGGACGTCGGTGTCGAGGTAGAAGAAGCGCGCCTCGGGGTTGACCGCGGTCGCCAGGTGGGCGGTCACCGAGCTCGTTTTCTGGAACGAGCAGGCGATGTAGTGGCGCTCGCCGAAGTTCTCGAACATCCACTCGATCGCCTCCTCGGCGCTGCTGCGCTCGAGGTCGGCGGCGATCGCCTCGTGGTCGAGGTCGGCGGGTGTGGGGACGGTGCCGGAGAGGGTGACGGGCGGGGGTTTCATCGCTGCGCAGAGGCGCGAGCTAGATCGCGCACTCACCCTCGCCCCGCACGACCTCGTACGGGCTCGATCGGTTCCAATCGATGAACTGCTGCATCGTCTCGAGGCTGAACTCGGCCGGCAGGGTGAGGTCCTTGACCTCGGCTTCGAAGGCCTCGGCCCCGACCCGCTCGGCGAAGGCGTTGAACTCCTCGCCGCCCTCGCGCCGCGCCTCGTAGAGCCGCACCCAGCGCTCGACCGCCTCGGGCACCCGTTTCGCCGGCAGCCGCGATTTCAGCCGCTTGCCGAAGGCGACCTCGCCGCCCTCGAAGTTGCCGCCGATGTGGGGGATGTAGGCGGGCATCTGGCGGCCGCCGACCTTCAGCGAGGCGCCGTAGAAGCCGATGTTGGCGATGTGGTGCTGGCTGCAGCCGTTCGGGCAGCCGCTCATTTTGATGTGGATCCGCTTGCTCAGCTCGTCGGCGATCTGCATCGAGTCGACCCGCTCCTTGATCGCCCGGTTGAGGCCCATCGAGGAGGTGATCCCGAGTTTGCAGCTGTCGGTGCCGGGGCAGGAGACCGTGTCGGTGATCTCGCGGGCGCCGGCCTCGCCGAGGCCGAGGGCGGCGAGGCGCTCCCAGACGTCGTAGAGGGACTCGTCGCGGACCCAGCGCAGGACGAAGTTCTGCTGCACGGTGCTGCGGGCGGCGCCGCCGGTGTACTCGCGCATGATCGTCGCCAGGCCGCGGAACTGCTCGGGGGTGAGGTCGCCGCGGGTGACCTTTACCTCGACGGTCGAGAAGCCCGCCTGGCGCTGCGCCTCGACGTTGCCCTGGAGGAAGCGCTCGAACTCGCTGCGGTCGCCGTTGGGCGAGGACGGGGCGAGCGGCGCCTCGGGCGCGTCGCCCTCCTCGTCGGGGGCGTAGCTGAGGCGCTCGACCAGCTCGGGGCCGAATTCGCGCTCGGCGACCCAGTCGCCCTCGAGCTCCTCGTCGACCAGCTCGCGGAAGGCGTCGATGCCGATCTTGTCGACCAGGACCTTGATCCGGGCGCGGGCGCGGTTGACGCGCAGCCAGTCCTGGCGGTCGAAGATGCGGAAGACGGCCTCGGCGACCTTGAGGTAGTCGCCGTTGTCGGCCTCGACGAACTCGTAGAGGGTCGGGGCGACGCGGGCCATGATCGAGGTGCCACCGCCGACCCGGACCTCGAAGCCGCGGACGCCGTCGCGTTCGCGGCTGATGAAGGCGATGTCGTGGATGCCGGTGATCGCCCGGTCCTCGTCGGAGCCGGTGAAGGCGGTCTTGATCTTGCGCGGCATCAGCTGCGTCGTCGGGTGGCGGACGAAGTAGCGGACGTAGGCGGTGCCGAGGGCGGTCGGGTCGAAGACCTCGTCGGCGGCGACGCCGGCCCAGGGGTCGCCGGTGACGTTGCGGACGGTGTTGCCGCAGCCCTCGCGCGAGGAGAGGCCCGCCTCGGCGATCTCCCGCAGCAGCAGCTCGGTGTCGCGCAGCGGCACGTGGTGGATCTGGATGTTCTGGCGGGTGGTGATGTGGCCTTTGTTCAGCGGCGCGTACTTCTCGACGACGCTGGCGAGGGCGTCCATCTGCTCGGGGGTGACGCCGCCGAAGGGGAGCTTGATCCGGATCATCTGGACGTCGGGCTGGCGCTGCCCGTAGACGCCCTGTTTGAGGCGGAAGCCGATGAACTGGTTCTCTTCCAGCTCGCCGGAGAGGAACTGCTCGGCTTCGTTGTCGAAATCGTCGAACTCGCGCTCGATGATCGGGATCACGTGGCCGGGGACGTTCTCGTAGGTCTCCGGGTTCTCCAGGGTCCCGACCCGGCCCTTGCCCCGCTGCTCCTTGTTCTCCGCGACGGCTACCTCCATGAGTGGAAAGGTAGCAAACCCGATTGGGATTCAGGTATTTAAGTTCCTGAGCGGTCTGGGGGAGGGCCGGGGGTGGTCCTCCGCGGACAACAGCGGGGAGGGTCCGCGGAGGACCACCCCCGGCTCTCCGAGGTTTCGTCAGCTATGGGAGGGTTTGCCCTGGGACTGGAGGATTGCCGAGGCTTCGCCCGAGTCGGCTACGTAGCCGTCCTCGGGCTTCAGCGGCAGGTTTTCGCCGGCCCAGCCGACGATTCCCTCGCTCAGCTTGGCGGCCTCGTAGCCGGCGTCCTCGAGGGCGGCTACGGCCATCGAGGAGCGGTTGCCGCCGCGGCAGTAGACGACCACCGGGCGGTCCTTGTCGAGCTGGGCGATGCGCTCCGGCAGCTGCGGCAGCGGCAGGTGGGCGGCGCCGTCGATGCGCCCGGCCTCCCACTCGTGGTCGGCGCGGACGTCGATCAGCTGCGCCCCCGCGTCGAGCAGCTTGCGGGCCTCGGCCCGCGTCACCTCTTTCTCGTCGGCCATGAGCGGAACCCTAGCGCCAACGCCGAGGCCGCAGGTCACACACTTGACACATTTGGCGCTGAATCATTACATTACATCGCCGGAGGTGATGTAACTTGGCCCGCATGAAGCGACTGCAGATATCGATCGAGCCCGAGCTGGACGCCGCCGTCGAACGGCGCGCCGAAGAACAGGGGCTCTCGAAGGCGGAGGTGATCAGGCGTTGCGTGCGGGAGGAGGTGCGGCCGTTGCCGCCGATAGAGGAGGACCCCCTTTTCAAAATGTTCGGCACGATCGAAGGAGATCCAGACAGCAGCGTCACCGTGGACGAGGTGGTCTACGGGCCGTCGAATCCGGACCCTTGATCTTCGTCGACACGTCATTCCTCATCGCCGGGTTCATCGAGGGGGATCAACACCACGAGACGGCGATGCGGCTGAGGGCGCAGGTTGCCGGACAGCGACTGGTGACGACCAATCACATCCGGGGCGAGACGTGGAGCTGGATTCGACGTCGGACGTGGCACGCAAAGGCCGTTGAGGTGCTGGAGAACCTCGATTCCATCAGCGGCCACCTCCAGGTGGCCAGATTGGCCGAGGACACGGAAGAGGACGCGCTGCGCTGGCTCCGACGTCACGACGAGCGCGAGTACTCCTTCGTCGACGCGACCAGCTTCGCCTACATGCGGGCGAAGGGGATCCAGGAGGCGCTCGCCTTCGACGGCGACTTCGCCGCCGCCGGCTTCACCGAGCTCCGCTGAAGCCGCCCCGCCGCCTGGCATGGGATCGATCGATTCCATTCCCCCCCTGCGCGCGCTCTTTCGGGAGAGATGGGATCGATCGATCCCATCTCGCAAGATCAAGACCGAAAGGGGAAAAATGGGATCGATCGATCCCATCTCTCTATCCTCTGCACATGGAAGCGACCGACGATCCCGCCGCTCTGGGCGCAGCCGTACGGGCACGCCGGCGCCAGATCGGCGTCACCCAGGAGGATCTCGCCACCTCGATCGGGGTAAGCCGCCGGGTCGTCGGGCAGCTGGAGAACGGCAAGGAGACCGTCCACGTCGGGATCGTCCTCCGCGCCGCCCGCGCGGTCGGGCTCGACGTCGGAGTCGAGCCGCGTGGCTGACCAGCGCCTCGAAGTCTTCCTGCACGATCGATACGTAGGGGCGCTGCGTCGCAAGGACAACGGCAACCTGCAATTCCGCTACGACCGCGGCTACGTCGAGGCGGGCGGCCAACCGCTCTCCCTGAACCTGCCGCTGCGCGAGGAGGCATTCCCCCATCGCGACTGCCTCGCCTTCTTCGGCAACCTCCTGCCGGAGGAGGATGTCCGCGCCCAGATGGCGCTCACCACCGGGATCTCGGCCTCCAACGACTATCGGCTGCTCAAGCGCTTCGGGGGCGACGTCGCCGGAGCGGTGACCCTGCTGGCCGCAGGCGAGCCCGCGCCGGACGCGAGGCGGTCCGAGCCCGAGCGGCTCTCGCCAGAGCGGCTCGACGAGATCCTGGTCGAGCTGCCGCAGCGACCGCTGGCAGCGGACGAGGCAGGAGAGGTGCGGCTCTCGCTCGCCGGGGCGCAGAGCAAGCTGCCGGTCGTCGAGACCGAAGCAGGCTTCGCCCTCCCCCACGACTCCGGCACGCCGACCACCCACATCCTGAAGCCGGAGCCGGCCCGCTTTCCCGGCCTGGTCGCGAACGAGTTCTTCTGCATGCGGCTGGCCGCCGCGGTCGGGCTCGAGGTGGCCGAGGTCGCGCGGGCGGAGACGGCGTCGGGCCTGCCCTACCTGGTCGTCACCCGTTATGACCGGGACCTCACCCAGGAGCCGGTCCGCCGCCTGCACCAGGAGGATCTCTGCCAGGCCCTTGGCAGGCCCTACTTCGAGAAGTACCAGGCGGAAGGCGGGCCGGGGGTCGTCGAGGCCATGCGCCTGGTCGACGCGGCATCCAGCGGGCCGGCGCGCGACCGGCCACAGCTCTGGCTCGCGCTCGCCTTCAACGTCCTGATCGGCAACTGCGACGCGCACGGCAAGAACTACTCGCTGCTCCACGACTCACGAGCACCGCGGCTGGCGCCCCTCTACGACCTGGTTTCGACCGCGGTCTACGAGCAGTTGACGCGGCGGCTGGCGATGTCGATCGACGGCGCCAGGGATCTGGAGGAGGTCGGCCCGGCGGCCTGGCAGCGGCTCGCCGCCGAAATCGGCTTCGCCCCTCGTTTCCTGGCGCAGCGCATGGCGCCGTTCGTCGCACGGGTAAGCGCAGCCGTTCCCGAGCTTGCCGCGGCGCCCGAGCATTCGGATGCGATCGTCAGGGAAATCGCCGCCGGCATCTCCGAGCGAGCCGAGCGGTTTGCAGCGGAGCGCTAATCGACCTCGGTGCCCTCGATCAGGAAGGCGACGCGGACGTGGGCGCGGTACTCGTCGAGGTTCTCGCCGCGGATACCGGTGGAGACGATGTCGACGGCGCGGATGTTGCGCAGCGAGCCCTGGGCCTGCTGCAGCGCCTGTTTGGCGGCGTCGTCGGTCGACGTCTTGGAGCTGCCGACCAGCTCGATGATTTTCACGACAGCCATGCGGAACCTCCTCGTAGGTGCTCGATCGTCTCCTTGGCGCTGACCCCCTCCAGGAGGGCCGCTCGCTGCCAGGCCGGGGTCGCGGGCTCCTCCGGCGCCGGGACGGCGGCGAACTCGGCCTCGAACCGGGCGATCGCCGCCGCGACGGCCGCGGCCTCGTCCCCCTGAGCGGTCTTCCGTGCCACGTACCCAAGACTAGTTCAAGGAGGCGGGAACCTGGCGCGATGAGGCGAGGACGGCCCGCCGCTCGCGCCGGCGGGCTGCGAGCAGGGTCGCGAGGTTGCGGATGACAGTCTCCCGTTCGCGCTTGAATCGCGGCGCCGTGATCCGGATCATCGCGACCCCCAGCAGCTTCAGCTCTTCCTCGCGACGATGATCGCGCTCGAAGGCGGCGCGGCTGCCGTGGGTCTCGAAGGTGTCGAGTTCGACCGCGAAGCGAAGGTCGGGCCAGTAGGCGTCGAGCTCGTACCCGCCCTCGTTGAAGTTCATCGCGGGCGCGGGGAGGCCGACGGCCTTCACCGCCTGACGGAACTGCCGCTCGAACTTCGAGCGCGTGTAGGCGGGATCCGGTCGGTAGATCGCGAGCGCGCGGGCGAGCGGCCCGCGCCCGGGGTGGCCGCCGGCGCGGGCGAGCACGTCCTCGACCGCGCGCACATCGAGGATCTCGCGTCCTTCGGCGCGCTCGAGGTATCGGTCGAGCGCGTCGGGCAGGGCGCGGATCGCCAGGTCCATCAGCGTCCGCGGCACCGAGGTGACCGGGATCCCCTCGCGAACCGTCCGGTCGTCCTCGCCGAGGATCGATGAGAAGTGGACGACGAACCGCCGCTTCGCTCGCCGCCGGATGGGTGCGGTGACGTCGATCCGTCCCGGCTCATATCGGTAGATCCCCCACAGGTATGCAGCCGATCCGTGGCTGGCCACCGCCGGCCAGACCACCTCGTCGGTTTCGTTGGCTTCTGCCGCCAAGATCCCAGCCCAGCAGTGGCTGTACCAGCTCAGCCGTCGGTGCCCGACTGCGTAGACGCCTGCGTGGAGACGCTCCAGCCGGCCCACGCCTGCCGCCTTCGCCGCCGAGCTTCGCGAGTAGCCCAGAGAGGCGAGCTGCCGGGTCGAGATCACGCCGTGCTGCCGGGTCGCCAGCTCGAAGAGCGGCCGATGCGCGCCCGGCGTTCGTCCTTTGTCGCCCACAGGGATACAAAGGACGAACGCCGGGTAGTTTTGGCCCCCCGGCAGGCTCGCCAGGTCGGAAATTGCGGACGGTTCGTGTACCGGCGCGCGGGAAAGCGGGTCAGCCGTTGAGGCCGGGGACCGGGGTGCCGTACTTGACCTTGGCGCAGTTGTAGGGCTCGGGGTCGAAGGAGTCGGTGATGGCGCGGCCTTCCGGGGTGCCGGTGCCGGGGATTTCCCGGGTTTCGGTCCTGCCGCCCTTGCGGTGGACGGTGACCTTCCGCGGCGGGCTGCCGCTGCCGCACTGGATCGAGAAGTCCTTGACGCCGTCGCGGGCGTCGATGATGTCTTCGCCGCCCATCCCGTAGAAGCGGTCTTCGCCGGGCTGGCCGAGCATCGCGTTGGGGCCGTGGTCGCCGATCAGGACGTCCCAGTCGAAGGAGCCCTCCATGTCCTCGTCGGTCGGCGAGAGGTGGACCGGGTGGCAGTTCTTGACCGCGGGCTCCCAGGCTTTGTGGGCCATGAAGGAGATGATCAGCACCCCGGGATGCGCCTGCGTCTCGGCGAAGGAGGCGTCGTCGCGGCCGGGGCCGCCGACCAGCGCCCCGCCGGCGCAGCCGCCGCCGGCCGCCAGCAGGTCGCCGTTACCTTCGCCGTAGAGGTAGGTGGGCCCGGGCAGGCCGCCGACCAGGCCGTCGGCGCCGTCGCCTCCGTAGATGTGGTCGGAGCCGGGGCCGGACTCGATCAGGTCGTCCTCGGGGCCGCCGTGGATCGTGTCGTTGCCGAGGCCGCCGGCGAAGCGGACGCTGCCGACCTGCAGCAGCGAGCCTTCGACGCTGAGGCTGTCGTTGCCGGGGCCGAGGTCGGCCATCAGCCAGCGGGCCGGCCCCTTGGCGGGGCAGGAGACGGTCATCGTCGTGTGCGGAGCGTGGGAGCAGCCGCGGCTGATCGCCAGGCCGGCCCTGGCGGTGACGCTGAAGGTCTGGGTCGCGTCGTCGAAGGCGACGACGAAGTGGTCGGGGCCGGCGCCGCCGATCACCTGCAGGCCGGCGCCGCCGCCCGGCGTCGGGTCGAGCTGGACGTAGGCGCTGGCGTTCGGCGCCGCTTCGACGCCGCAGGAGGTCGTCCGCCCCTTGGCGCCCTGGCAGCGGTCGCTGCCCTGGCCGCCGTCGAGGGTGTCCAGGCCGCCGCCGCCGATCAGGGTGTCGTCGCCGGGGCCGCCGTCGATCGCGTTCGCCTGCGAGTTGCCGATCAGGGTGTCGCGGAAGGCCGAGCCTTCCAGGCTCTCGAAGCCGAAGAGCTTGTCGTGGCCGTCGCCGAAGGCCTTGTGCGCCTGCAGCGAAGCCCAGACGCCGCTGCCCTTGCCGCCGGCCCGCGCGGTCGCGAAGGAGGCGATGTCGCCCGTGCCGGCGCCGCCGGACATGCGGTCGTAGCCGTAGTCGCCGTGGACGAGGTCTTCGTTGCCCGGGCCGCCGTTGACGACGTCGATGCCGAGGTCGCCGGCGACCTCGTCGTTGTTGCCCGGGCCGCCGAGCACCTTGTCGTCGCCGAGGTCGCCGTTGACCTGGTCGGAGCCGGCGCCGCCGTCGACTTCGTCGTTGCCGCGGCCGCCGTGGATCTGGTCGTCGCCGGGCCCGCCGCAGATCAGGTCGTTGCCGAGACTGCCATAGATCAGGTCGTCGCCGCCGCCGCCCCAGATCACGTCGCGGCCCGGCGTCCCCTGGATCGTGTCGTTGCCTTCGGTGCCGACGATCGTCGCCCGGCGGCCGTGGCAGCGCGGCGTTTCGTCTTCTTCGCCGGGACCCGCCGCGACGCTCGCCATGAAGATGGCGAGCGCCAGCGACAGCGCGACGATCAATCCCCTGAAGCGACTCACGAAGACCGAAAGCCTAGAGGTTTGATGCGGGTTAGGCGCGTGCGCGGGGGCGTCGCAGACCAAGCTGGGCGCCGCCCGCGGGTGAAGCGGGTAGTGGTTGCTACCCGCGAGCACGCGGGTGGCGATCCAGCGCCGGTATGCGGCGTCATCCGCGTGCGTGGATAACCCGCATCAGGCCTCTAGAGGGTTGATGCGGGTTAGGCGCGATCGGCGCCGGGGCGTTCAGGCGCTGCGGATCAGCTTCTTGTTGACGAACTCGTCGGCGCCGTAGCGGCCGAGCTCGCGGCCGAAGCCGGAGCGCTTGAAGCCGCCGAACGGCAGCTCCGGGGCGTCGGCCCCGACCAGGTTGACGTAGACCATCCCCGCTTCGATCCGGTCGGCGACCCGCTCGGCCTGCTCGGAGTCGGTCGTCATCACGTAGGAGCCGAGCCCGAACGGGGTGCGGTTGGCGAGCTCGACCGCCTCCTCCTCGGAGGAGACCCGGTAGACCTGCGCGACCGGGCCGAAGAACTCTTCCTGGGAGGCCTCGTCGCCGGGCTCGATCCCGGTGAGGATCGTCGGTTCGAAGAAGTTGCCGTCGCGCTTGCCGCCGACCACGACCTCGGCGCCGTTGTCGACCGCCCGCCTGACCTGGTCCTCGAGCCGGTCGGCCGCGGTCTGCGAGGAGAGCGGGCCGACCGCGGTGTCCTCCGCCGTCGGGTCGCCCGGCTTGGCCCCGGCGAGCTGCTGCTTGAACTTCTCGAGGAAATCGTCGTAGAGCTCGTCGACGACGATGAAGCGCTTCGCCGCGTTGCAGGACTGGCCGGTGTTGTCGAGCCGCGCTTCGGCCGCCGCCGTCACCGCCTCGTCGAGGTCGTCGGTGCCGAGCAGGATGAAGGGGTCCGAGCCGCCGAGCTCGAGCACGACCTTCTTCAGGTGCCTGCCGGCGACCGAGGCGACGGCCGAGCCGGCGCGCTCGGAGCCGGTGACCGAGACGCCGTGCAGGCGCGGGTCGGCGATCGCCCACTCGATCTGCTCGTTGGTCGCGTAGACGTTCTCGTAGCAGCCCTCGGGGAAGCCGGCGTCGTCGAACATCTGCTGCATCGCCGCCGCCGATTCCGGGCACTGCGGCGCGTGCTTGAGCAGGATCGTGTTGCCGATCACCAGGTTGGGGCCGGCGAAGCGGGCCACCTGGTAGTAGGGGAAGTTCCAGGGCATGATCCCGAGCAGGACGCCGAAGGGGCTGCGGCGGATCACCGCGGTGCCCTCGCCTTCGGAGAGCTCGATCGGCTCGTCGGCCATCAGGCTCTCGGCGTTGTCGGCGTAGAAGCCGTAGATCATCCCGGCGAATTCGACCTCCATCAGCGCCTGCTCGATCGGCTTGCCCATCTCGCGGACGATGATCTCGGCCAGCTCCTGGCTGCGCTCGGAGTGAAGCTCGCCGACCCTGCGCACCAGCGCCGCCCGCTCGGCCACCGAGGTCGAGGCCGGCCAGGTCCGCGAGGCCTCGTCGCAGCGGCCGATCGCGGCGCGCAGCTCCTCGTCGCCGATCTCCGGGTACTCCCTGACCGTCTCGCCGGTCGCCGGGTTGACTACCGCGTAGGTGCTCATTCAGTCCTCCCTCTCGCTGCTCATTTCAGGGCATTCTCCAGGCCGAGGGCCTCCTCGACCGCCGTGTACTCCATCCCCACGCCCTCGGCGACGGCCGGGTGGGTGACCCTGCCGCCGGCGACGTTGACGCCGAGCCGCAGGCCGGGGTCGCGCCTTATCGCCTCTTCTACCCCGTGGTCGGCGAGCGCTATCGCGTAGGGCAGGGTGGCGTTGGTCAGCGCGTAGGTGGAGGTGATCGGGACCGCGCCGGGCATGTTGGCGACGCAGTAGTGGGTGATCCCGTCGACCTCGAAGGTGGGCTCGCGGTGGGTGGTCGGGTGGGAGGTCTCGAAGCAGCCGCCCTGGTCGATCGCGACGTCGACCAGCACCGCCCCCGGCTTCATCAGCGCCAGCTGCTCGCGCCGGACCACGTAGGGGGCGCGGGCGCCGTGGACGAGGACCGCGCCGATCACCAGGTCGGCCCAGGGCAGCATCTGTTCGACCGCGAGGCGGGTCGAGTAGACGGTCGAGCAGCGGCCGCCGAAGGCAACTTCGAGCTCGCGCAGGCGGTCGATCGAGCGGTCGAAGACGAAGACGTCGGCTTCCATCCCGATCGCGATGAAGGCGGCGTTCATGCCGACCACGCCGCCGCCGATCACCATCACGTTGGCCGCCGCCACCCCGGGCACGCCGCCGAGCAGGATGCCGCGGCCGCCCATCGGCCGCTCCAGCATGAAGGCGCCGGCCTGGGTGGCGATCTTCCCCGCCACCTCGCTCATCGGCGCCAGCAGCGGCAGCCGGCCGCCGGCGTCCTCGACGGTCTCGTAGGCGATCGCGGTGGCGCCGGAGCCGCAGAGCCCGCGGGTCTGCTCGGGGTCGGGGGCCAGGTGCAGGTAGGTGAAGAGGAGCTGGCCGGGGCGCAGCATCTCGATCTCCTCGGGCTGCAGCTCCTTGACGTGGAGGATCATCTCCGCCGCTTCGAAGACGCCGGCGGCGTCGGCGACGATCCGCGCCCCCTGCGCCTCGTAGTCGGCGTCGGCGATCGCGCTGCCCTCCCCCGCCCCCGCCTGGACCAGGACCTCATGGCCGTGCTCGGCCAGTTCGCGCACCCCGGCCGGGGTGACGGCGACGCGGTACTCGTCGGATTTGATCTCGGTGGGGACGCCGATCCTCACGCGACCAGCTCCCGCGCTCGCAGGGCCAGCCAGAACTCGATCCGGTCGTGGGCGCGGGAGAGGTCGCGGCCGGTCAGCTCTTCGACCTTGCGCATCCGGTAGCGGAGGGTGTGGCGGTGGCAGTAGACCTCGCGGGCGGCCCGCTCCCACTGGCCGTTCTGCTCGATGAAGGCCTCCAGCGAGCGCAGCAGCTCGCCGCCGTACTCCTCGTCGCCGCGCTCGATCGGGCCGAGGACGCTGTCGCAGTAGAGGTCGAGCGCGTCGTCGTCCTGGATCGAGAGCAGCAGGGTGAAGGCGCCGAGGTCGCGCCAGGAGGCGACCTCGGGCGCCGAGCCGTTGTCGAAGGCGGTCGCCTCCAGGGCGCAGCGGGCCTCGTGGAAGGAGTGGCGCAGGCGCTCCGGCGGCGCCGGGCGGCTGGCGGCCGCCCGCAGCGGCCCGCGCTCGCGCGCCAGCGCCGCCCGCGCCGCGCCGGCGACCTCGACCGGGTCGCGGTCGGCGCAGTCGATCACCGCGCAGAGCAGCTCGCGGCCGCCGCTGGCGTGGGGGGCGACGACCGCCGGGCAGGCCTCGGCGGCGAGCGCCGCTTCCAGGGTCGCCGCGGCCTCGCCGGGGTCGCCGAGCGAGAAGACGAGCACCGCCGCCTCCTCGCCGATCCCGAAGGGCTCGAGCCGGCGGCGCAGCTCCGCCGGGTCCATCCGCCCGCCGAGCGCCGCCGCCAGGACGTCGCCGGCCAGCCGCCGCTCGGTCTCGCGGGCGACGCGGCGGCGCATCAGCTCCAGCGCCACCACCGCTACCGCCTGCTGCAGGATCAGCCGCTCGAAGTCGCCGAGGCCGCCGGAGTCGCGGACGATCACCACCCAGGCCTGCGGCGGGCCGCCGCCGGGGGAGATGACCGGGTGCGCCAGCGCCCGCCCCTGGACCGTCGGGTGCGAGGGGACGAAGGGGTGGCCGTCGCCGGCGTGGCCGAGCGCTTCCTTGCGGATCGCCGCGATCGCGTCGGCCGAGAGCTGGCGGCGGAAGCCGCGCCCGGCCAGCCGCTCGCCGCGGGCGTCGAGGATCGCCACCGTCCCGCCCACCGCCGAGGCGACGGTGGCGGCGATTTCCTCCAGCCCGCGCTCCTCGAGGACCAGCCGCTCCAGCCGCCGCTGCACGGCGACGCCGCGCTGCAGCACCTCGTACTGCTCGTTGACCAGTTTGGCGAAGGCCTTCTCGGTGATCGCGATGAACGGCACCGAGTAGGGCACCTCGAAGAGCGGGAAGCCGCGCTTCTCGGCCTCGTCGACCAGCGCCTTGGGCAGCGATTTGTGGCTGAAGCCGGTGCCGAGGCCGAGCCCGGCGAGGTTGCGGTCGGCGAGGATGCGGACGAAGGCCCGCTGCTTGGCGGCGGTGTCGAGGGGGATGCCGGTGGTCAGCATCAGCTCGCCGCCGGAGAGCCACGGCGTCGGGTCCTGCAGCTCGGAGATGTGGACCCAGCGGACCGGGGCGGCGAGGCCCTCGGCGCCGGCCGCCGGCTCGAGGCCTAGCTCGTCGAGGAGGCTCTGGACGGTGAGCACGGTCGTCTCCCGCCTCGCCTCAGCGGACCACCTGGTCCCAGGCCTCGGTGAGGACCGAGCGGAGAACGTCGTGGATCTCTTCGAACTGCTCGGTGTCGGCGATCAGCGGCGGCGCCAGCTGCACCACCGGGTCGCCGCGGTCGTCGGCGCGGCAGATCAGCCCGCGCTTGTAGAGCTCGCCGGAGAGGAAGCCGCGCAGGAGCCGCTCGGACTCCTCGTCGTCGAAGCTCTCCTTCGTCTCCTTGTCTTTGACCAGCTCGACCGCGTGGAAGTAGCCGGCGCCGCGCACGTCGCCGACGATCGGCAGGTCGTGCAGGGTCTCCAGCATCCCGCGGAACTCGGGCTCCTTGGCGAGCACGTGGCCGCAGAGGTCCTCGCGCTCGAAGACGTCGAGGTTGGCCATCGCGATCGCCGCGGCGATCGGGTGGCCGGCGAAGGTGAAGCCGTGGGCGAAGCTGGCGTTGCCCTCCATGAACGGCTCGGCGACCCGGTCGGAGGCGATCACGCCGCCCATCGGGACGTAGGCGGAGGTGATCCCCTTGGCCACCGTGATCAGGTCGGGGACGTAGTCGAAGCGTTCGCAGCCGAAGTAGTGGCCGAGGCGGCCCCAGGCGCAGATCACCTCGTCGGAGATCATCAGCACGTCGTACCGATCGCAGATCTCGCGCACCCGCTGGAAGTAGCCGTCGGGCGGGACGAAGCAGCCGCCGGCGTTCTGGACCGGCTCGAGGATCACCGCGGCGACCGTCTCGGGCCCCTCGAAGACGATCCGCTCCTCGATCGCGTCGGCCGCCCAGAGCGGGTCGCGGTCCTCCGGCCAGCGGTAGATGTTCGTGTTGGGGACGTGGCAGGCGCCGGGCAGCAGCGGCTCGAACTGGCTGCGCAGCTCGGTGATCCCGGTCGCCGAGAGGGCGCCGAAGGAGGTGCCGTGGTAGGCGACCTCGCGGGCGATCACCTTGTGCTTCTGGCCTTTGCCGTGCATCCGGTGGTAGTTGCGGGAGAGCTTCAGCGCCGACTCGACCGACTCCGAGCCGCCATTGGTGAAGAAGACGCGGTTGAGGTCGCCGGGCGCGAGGGCGGCGATCCGCGCCGCCAGTTCAATCGCCCGCGGGTGGGCGTAGCTCCACAGCGTGTAGAAGTCGAGCTCTTCGATCTGGCGCGCCGCCGCCTCGCCGTACTCGGCGCGGCCGTGGCCGGCGTTGACGCAGAAGAGGGCCGAGAGGCCGTCGAGGTAGCGGTTGCCGTGCTCGTCGTAGACGTAGCAGCCCTCCGCGCGGGTGATGATCGGGATCTCGTGGCCGGGGGCGTAGGCCCCCATCCGCGAGAAGTGCATCCACAGGTGCTGGCGGGCCAGCTGCTGAAGATCGGTTGCTGCCGGCGCTTGCGACGCGGTGGCCATAGGGGGCCCTCCTCTCCGATTACGACGTTATGGACAAAGCTAGACCCAGGTCCCGACAATCGCAAGTGGTCTTTGGGTCAAGGACTGAAGATCGACTTGTACATGACGTATAAGGTGTTCCTGTTCTTTTAGGACATCCGCCCCTTGCGCGGCCCTCCACCGGGGCTTACGGTCGCTGGTACAGAGCCGCTCATTCGGGTAGTGACTCGGCGACTACAGGAGGTCGATAGAGCACCGATGGACGCCCACGGAGAGAGCTCGAGCGTCGAGCTCCGCAGCGTGACCAAGCGCTTCGACGAGCTTGTCGCGGTCGACGACCTGAACCTCGACCTGGCGGCGGGGGAGTTCTTCACCCTGCTCGGCCCGAGCGGCTGCGGCAAGACGACGACGCTGCGGATGGTCGCCGGGTTCGAGCGGCCGAGCGCGGGAGAAATCCGGATCGAGGGCGACGACGTCGCCCAGCTGCCGCCGCACAAGCGCCCGACCAACACGGTCTTCCAGAGCTACGCGCTCTTCCCCCACCTCAGCGTCAAGGACAACGTCGCCTTCGGGCTGAAGCGCAAGAAGGTCGACAAGGCGGAGATCGGCAGGCGGGTCGCCGCCGAGCTGGAGCGGGTCGGCCTCGGCTCGGAGGGCAACCGGCGGCCCTCGATGCTCTCGGGGGGGATGCAGCAGCGGGTGGCGCTGGCGCGGGCGCTGGTCAACCTGCCGAAGGTGCTGCTGCTCGACGAGCCGCTCGGGGCGCTGGACCTGAAACTGCGCAAGGAACTGCAGGTCGAGCTGAAGCGGATCCAGCGCGACGTCGGCATCACCTTCGTCTACGTCACCCACGACCAGGAGGAGGCGCTGACGATGAGCGACCGGATCGCGGTGATGAACCGCGGCCGGGTCGAGCAGGTGGCCGCCCCGGAGGAGGTCTACGACCGCCCCGCGACCACCTTCGTCGCCGGCTTCATCGGCGTCTCCAACCTGATGCCGGCGACGGTGACCGGCGGCCAGGAGGTGAAGCTCGACCAGGGGCAGACGATTCACTGCCCGACCGGCGGCTTCGCCAGCGGCGAACGCTGCCACGCGGTGGTGCGGCCGGAGAAGCTCCGCGTCGACCTCGGCGAAAACGGCCACGGACCGGCCGGCCGGCCGCGGGTCGAGGGGATCGTCGCCAGCTCGCTGTACCTGGGGACGGCGACGCAGATCGCGGTCGACCTCGGCGAGGGGACGCGGATGACCGTCCTCGTCCCCAACGCCGACGAGTCCGAGCGCCAGCGCCTGCCCGGCGGCGGCGCCCGCGTCGCCCTCAGCTGGGAGCCCGAGCACATGCACCTTGTCCGCGAGTCGCCGGATCGAGCGGCCGCTTCGAACGGCGGCGCCGCCGGCGCCGCCGATGAGTCGCAACTGGAAACGACGCAGGGAGGTTGACCCGATGGTGAGCAGCAAGAAGGAACCGCGCCGGATCACCGCCACGCTCGCTGCCCTCGTCGCCGTGGCGGCGCTCGCCCTCGGGCTGGCGGCGTGCGGCGGCAGCAGCATCAACGGCGGCGGCGGCGAAAGCGAAGAAGTCAAGCTCGAAGGCAAGCCCTCGGGCAACCTGACGATCTCCAACTGGCCGCTCTACATCGACAAACAGACCGTCCCCGACTTCGAAAAGGCAACGGGCATCTCGGTCAAGTACATCGAAGACGTCAACTCCAACGAAGAGTTCTTCGCGAAGATGCAGCCGCTGCTCGCGAAGGGCGAATCGGGGGGCCGCAGCCTGTTCGTCGTCACCGACTGGATGGCGAACAAAATGCACGAACTCGGCTACCTGCAGAACTTCGACAAGTCGGCGCTGCCGAACTTCGAAAAGAACCTGGTCAACAACCTGAAAACGCCGGTCTACGACGAAAACCGGGAATTCAGCGCCCCCTGGCAGAGCGGCATGACCGGGCTGATCGTCAACAAGGACCTGGCCCCCGAAGTGCACTCGATCTGCGACCTCTTCGATCCCAAGTACAAGGGCAAGGTCGAGATGCTGAACGAACTCCGCGACACCGTGCCGCTGGTGATGAAGTGCGAAGGGATCGACCCCAACGAAGCCTCCGAAGCCGACTGGCTGAAGGCGATCGAAAAAATCGGCAACGCCGCCGAATCGGGGCAGATCCGCCGCTTCACCGGCAACGACTACGCCGCCGACCTGACCAACGGCAACGCCGCCGCGGTGATCGGCTGGTCGGGCGACGCGGTGCAGCTGCAGGCCGACAACCCGAACATCGAATGGCGGATGCCGACCGAGGGCTGCATCCTCTGGTCGGACAACATGGTGATCCCGGTCGGGGCGCCGAACCCGACCGCGGCCGAGAAGTGGATCGACTACATCTACGAACCGGCCCACGAGGCGCAGATCGAGGCCTACGTGAACTACGTCAGCCCGGTCGAAGGGGTGAAGCCGATCCTGCTCAAGCAGGAACCGGAAGTCGCCAAGAACCAGCTGATATTCCCGAGCGAATCGTTCACCAAGAACTGCTCGACCCAGCCGTCGCCGAGCAGCGAAGAGGAACAGAACCTCAACCGCGCCTTCAACGCGGTCCTGAACGGCTAGTCCGATGCGACGCCGGATCGTCCCCTATTTCCTGCTCGGCCCGGGGGCGATCTGGCTCGTCATCTTCTTCGTCGTCCCGCTGTACTACATGTTCCGGCTCTCGCTCAACAGCGGGGCCTTCGGCAGCTTCCACTTCGACTGGCACTGGGCGAACTACTCCGACGCGCTGTCGCTCTACGACACCCAGTTCGTCCGCTCCTTCGTCTACGCCGGGATCGCCACCGGGATCGCGCTGGTGCTGGCCTACCCGCTCGCCTACACGATCGCCTTCAAGGCCGGCAAGTGGCGCAACCTGCTGCTGTTCGCGGTGGTCGCCCCGTTCTTCACCACCTACCTGATCCGGACCCTGGCCTGGGAGACGATCCTCTCCGACGACAGCCCCGTGGTCAGCGTCCTCAAGTCGGTCGGGCTGGCGCCCAGCGGCCACGTCCTCGCCACCGGGCCCGCCGTGATCGCCGGCCTCACCTACAACTTCCTCCCCTTCATGATCCTGCCGATCTACGCCAGCCTGGAGCGGATCGACGAGCGGCTGATCGAGGCGGCCAAGGACCTCTACAGCTCGGCGGCGCAGAGCTTCGCCCGGGTGACGCTGCCGCTCTCGGCCCCGGGGATCGTCGCCGGCACCCTGCTCACCTTCATCCCCGCCGCCGGCGACTACGTCAACGCCCAGTTCCTCGGCAGCTCGAGCAACCAGATGATCGGCAACGTGATCCAGTCGCTCTACCTGAAGCAGTCCGACTACCCGGCCGCGGCGGCGCTCTCGTTCGTGCTGATGGCGCTGATCATGGTCGCCGTCTTCGTCTACATCCGCTTCGCCGGCTCGGAGGCCCTGATGGGCGAGGAGGCGGTCTGATGGAGGGCGGGGGCGCCCGGGCTTGGCGCTGGCTGCGCGAGCACGCGGTCAACCTCGTCGCCGGGCTCGTCGTCGTCTACATGCTGATCCCGATCGCGGTGATCTTCTTCTTCTCCTTCAACGACCCGGCCGGCCGCTACAACTTCACCTGGGTCGGCTTCACCCTCGCCCACTGGGAAAACGCCTTCGGCATCCCGGAACTGAACGACGCCCTGCTCACCTCGCTGAAACTGGCGCTGCTGGCGACGGCGATCTCGACCGCGGTCGGCACCCTGATGGCGCTGGCGCTGGTCCGCCACCAGTTCCTCGGCCGCCGCGCCGCCAACTTCCTGATCGTGATCCCGATGGCGACGCCGGAGGTCGTGATGGGGGCGGCGCTGCTCTCCTTCTTCCTCCTCGTCGGCAGCTTCACGCTCGGCTTCCAGACGCTGCTGATCGCCCACGTGATGTTCTGCATCAGCTTCGTCGTCGTCGTCGTCCGCTCGCGCCTGATCGGCTTCGACCGCCATCTCGAGGAGGCGGCGAAGGACCTCGGGGCGAGCTCCTTCGACACCTTCCGGCTGGTCACCCTGCCGCTGATCATGCCCGGGATCTTCGGCGCCGCGATGCTCGCCTTCGCCCTCTCGATCGACGACTTCGTGATCTCCAACTTCAACTCGGGGACGACCGTCACCTTCCCCCTCTACATCTTCGGCGCCGCCCAGCGCGGCATCCCGGTCGAGGTGAACGTGATCGCGATGATCCTCTTCTTCTTCACCGTCTGCGCGATGGGACTGGCCACGTGGCAGCAGCGGCGGGCGGAAAAGATGGCTTCGGTCAGACCTGAGCAGGAGGGCGGCATCGGCGTGCCGGCCGGGGCGCCTGCTGCTACCTAGGGTTCTTGGTTTGTGGTGGCGAGGGGTGGCACCCCTCGCCCCGACAAAAGTCGAGCTCATCAGTATCCGGTTCGCTCAGGCGAGCCCCCGCCTGCGCGGACGGACACCCGACCCCTGTCCTCTACCTGTTCCTTTTGGCCGCTATACGCCCAAAAGGAACAGGTAAGGCCGATGCCCGATGCGTCAGCTGTTCCTTTTGGCTTCATAGCAGCCAAAAGGAACAGACATGCCGAGAGATCGGGACCCTCCCTGACGGAACCGGATACTCATGTTGGTGGCGGTTGGTGTTCTACCGGCCGATGTGGAAGCCGATCAGCTCGGGGACCTTGGCTAGAGATGAGGCGACTCGGCCTGGTCGGCGGTTCGCCATCTCCGCTTCCTCTTTGCGTGCGATCGCGTAGCGGATCGATTCGCCTCCCAGCCAGTGGAAGGGCTCGGGGGGGACGCGGGGGGTTCGGGGGTCCACGAAGGCGAGGTCGGCGTGGTCGTCTTCCCTTCCCAGAGCGAGGGAGGCGAGGGTGCGGCCGACCATGTTGCTCGGGCCGACGCCGTTGCCGGTGTAGCCGGCGGCCGCCCAGGCACGGCCGTGGGGCAGGGAGCTGACCGCCGGGAGGTGGGTCGGGGAGGCGTCGATCGGGCCGCCCCAGGCGCGGGCGATGCGGCGGCCGCGCAGGGCGGGGAAGTATTCGTGGAGGTGGTCGGCCGCCGCGGCGACGACGGCGGGGTCGAGCTCGGCGCGGCCGTGGGTGCGGGCGCCCATCGCGATCCGGCCGCCGCCCCAGCCGAAGGCGATGCGGCCGTCGGGCGTGGTGCGGAAGTAGTGCAGGAGCGCCCGCGAGTCGGTGATGCACTCGCCGCCGGTCCAGCCGATCCGCTCGAGCACGTCGGGCACCGGCTCGGTGAGGACGATGTGGGAGGAGGCGACGGTGAGGCGGCCGCGGAGCGGACCGCGGCGCCCCTTGGCGGCGCTGCCGATCGCCAGCACGCCGTGCCGGGCGCGGACCGAGCCGGCTGCGGTGCGCGCCTCGACCCCGTCGGGCCCCTCGCGGAAGGTGCGCACCGGCGAGGACTCGAAGACCTCGACCCCGGCCTCGATCAGCGCCCGCCGCAGCCCCTGGGCGAGCCGGGCCGGCTGCACCGTGGCGGAGGTGGGCGAGACGGCGCCGGCGCGGAAGGCCGGCGAGGCGCAGCGCTCGGCGACCTCGGCATCGCTCAGCGGCCGCAGCATCTCCGCGACGCCGAGCTCGCGACAGGCGTCGAGGGCCCGCCGCCAGGCGCCGTCGTGGGCGGGCGCGGTCGAGACCTGGACGTAGCCGGCCGGCCGGAACCAGGCGTCGGGGGCCTGCTCCGCGCAGAAGCTCTCGATCCGCCCGACCGCCTCCTGCGCCGCCCGGGCGGTGGCCAGCGCGGCCTCGGCTCCCCAGCGCTCGCGCATCGAGGCCAGCGAGAACCACATCGCGTTGCAGAAGCCGCCGTTGCGCCCACTCGGCCCGTACCCGCAGAGCGGCTCGGACTCGAACAGGACGACCCGCGCCGCGGGCTCGAGCTGCCGCGCGTACCAGGCGCTCCACATCCCCGTGTAGCCGCCGCCGACGACGAGCACGTCCGCCTCGAGGGCGGCGGCCAGCGGCGGCCGCGGCTCGACCTCGCCCGCCTCCTCGATCCAGTAGCCCAGGCGCGTGTGGCGCATCCCGGGCATTGTCCCGAAGCGGCCCCCTCCGGAACGTCCAAAGGTGGGAGGAGCCTTTGTCAACCGCTGGTGGTTGAGCTTTGCGGCGGTATCCGCGGCAAAGCTCAACCACCCCCTGGGAGGGGGGCCGGGCGCGGCGGGTCCTAGACTCGATCCATGTCCGGTCCCGGTCAGGAGTCGACTCCCTACGTCGACGCCCTGCTCGCCTACTCGGCGCTGCAGACCGGGCGTTTCCAGGTCCCCGGCCACAAGGGCGGACCGGGAGCCGACCCGGCGATGGTCGCGCTGGTCGGCGAGACCGGGCTGCGCAACGACATCCCCTCGGTCACCGAAGGCGTCGACATCGGCCCCGAGCCGACGCCGTTCCAGCAGGCGCAGCGGCTCGCCGCCGGGGCCTGGGGCGCGGAGCGCTCCTGGTTCCTCACCAACGGCGCCTCGCAGGGCAACCACGCCGCCTGCATGGCGCTGGCCCACCTCGGCAGCCGCGTCGTCGTCCAGCGCAACGTCCACAGCTCGGTGGTCGACGGCCTGGTGCTGAACGGGATGCGGCCGACCTTCGTCTCGCCGCAGGTCGACCCCGAGCTGGGGATCGCCCACGGCCTCACCCCGGACTCGCTGGCGAAGGCGCTCGACGCGACGCCCGAGGCGGTGGCGGCGATGGTCGTCTCGCCGACCTACTTCGGCGCCTGCGCCGACGTCGCCGCCCTGGCCGAGGTCGCGCACTCGCGCGGGACGCCGCTGGTCGTCGACGAGGCCTGGGGCGCCCACCTGCACTTCCACCCCGCCCTGCCGGCCGACGCGCTCGCCTGCGGCGCCGACCTCGTCACCTCCTCGACCCACAAGATCGTCGGCGCCCTGACCCAGGCGGCGATGCTCCACCTCGGCGAGGGCGCCCGGATCGACGCCGCGATCGTCGACCGCTGCGTCAGCCTGGTCGAGACGACCAGCCCCAGCGGCCTGCTCACCGGCTCGCTCGACGCCCAGCGGCGTCAGATCTACGTCCACGGCGAGGATCTGCTCGGCAGGGCGCTGGCGGCGATCGAGGCGACCCGGGAGCGGGTCCGCGAGATCCCCGGCCTCGACGTCCTCGACGAGCGGCTGGTCGGACAGCCCGGGGTCGCGGGCTGGGACCCGCTGCGCCTGGGGATCGACGTCCGCGGCACCGGCTCCAGCGCCCAGCGCTTGTGGAAAACCGCCTTCCAGGTGGCGAACCTCGACCTCGAGCTGTTCTCCGGCAACGTCGTCGTCGCGATCTTCGGGGTGGGCGAGAGCGCCGAGGCCGCCGGCGAGCGCCTGGTCCGCGGTCTGCGCGAGGCGGTCGCCGAGCTGGAGGAGACGCCCGGCGCCCCCGACGAGCTGCTGGCCCCGGCGCCCCCCTGGGGCGAGCTGGTCCTCACCCCCCGCGAGGCCTTCCTCGGCCCCCAGGAGGTCGTCCCCTTCGACCGCGCCGCCGGCCGCATCGCCGCCGAGGGCCTGGCCGCCTACCCGCCCGGCATCCCCAACGTCCTCCCGGGCGAGCGCCTGACCCCGGAGACCCTCGACTTCATCCGCGAGAGCATCGCCCACGGCGGCTACGTCCGCGGCGGCTCCGACCGGGAGCTGAAGACGCTCAGGGTGACGCGCTGAACGTCGCCCGGTCGCACCCTCCGGGAGAACCGGGTGGACAGGGTCGGACCGGAGGGACCGGGTGAGGGTCGCCGGACCCTCCCCGCTGTTGTCCGCCGACCCTCACCCGGTCCCTCCCTCGCCCACCGTCCCTGCCTCCCCCACCTCCCCGCCCGTCTCACCCAGCCCCGCGCCCAGCTAGGGTGAAGCGATGCCCAGCTTCGACGCGATCGCCGACCTGCCGCTGGAGATCGACGGGTGCGAGTTCGAAGGGCTGGAGCTGACGCTCGGCTCCTTCGAACGGCTGACGACGATCGTCAAGCTGCGCGGGGGCGGCCACGAGGGGGTCGGCGAGGACGTCGTCTACGACGCCGTCGACCACATCGGCCAGCAGAGCCAGGGGCCGCCGGAGGGGCTGGCGGGGAAGTTCGGTTTCGCCGAGTTCAGCGACCGGCTCGACGGGATCGACCTCTTCCCGGCCGGCGAGCCGGTGCGCGAGGACGTCTCCCGCGACTACCGCCGCTGGGCCTTCGAGTCGGCCGCCCTCGACCTGGCGCTGCGCCAGGCGGGGACCAGCCTCGCCGCCGCGCTGGGACGCGAGCCGCGGCCGCTGAACTTCGTCAACTCGATGCGGCTGGCCGGCTGGGAGGAGGGCTCGCGCTCCTCGATCGAGCCGCTGCTGGAACGGCTCGCCGTCTACCCGAGCCTGCGCTTCAAGCTCGACCCGGCCAACGACTGGGACGACGAGCTGATCGCGGCGCTGGCGGCGACCGGCGCGGTCGACTCGCTCGACCTCAAGGGCTTCTACAAAGGCACGCCGGTCGACGTCGAGACCGACCCCGAGCTCTACGCGAAGCTGATCGAGACGTTCCCCGACGCCTGGCTCGAGGATCCCGACGTGACCGCGGAGACCAAACCGCTGCTCGACCCGGTCCACGAGCGGGTCACCTGGGACGCGCCGATCCACTCGATCGCCGACATCGAGGCGATGCCCTGGTCGCCGCCGCGCACGGTCAACGTCAAGCCCTCGCGCTTCGGCCCGATCCGCAACCTCTTCGCCGCCTACGACTACTGCGAGGAGCGGGGGATCGGCGCCTACGGCGGCGGCCAGTCCGAGCTCGGCCAGGGGCGCGGCCAGATCCAGTACCTGGCCTCGATCTTCCATCCCGACACCCCCAACGACGTCGCCCCGAGCGGCTACAACGAACCCGAGAAGGCGACCAGGCCGGGACTGCCGGCCAGCCCGCTGCAGCCGGCGATCGAGGAGACCGGCTTCCGCTGGATGCTCTGATCGAAACCGCCCTTCTCTCCGCTATGCGGGAAGAACGGCGTTTTCGCCGCCGGCGGCGACTTCGGCCGACCGAATTCGCGCTTTCGGCTACGTTGGGACGACAGCCACAGAGAAGGAGCCGAGATGCCTGACAAGTCTTTCGCCGACGCCCTCAACGAGCAGATCTCGAACGAGTTCGCGGCCCACCAGCAGTACGTCGCCGCGGCCGTCTACTACGACGCCGAAACGCTGCCCCGCCTCGCCGCCTTCTTCTACCGCCAGGCGCTGGAGGAGCGCGACCACGCGATGATGATGATCCGCTACCTGCTCGACGTCGGCGAGGAGGTGCGGATCCCGGACATCAAGGCCCAGCAGACCAGCTTCGACGACGGCGCCGCGCCGGTGCGGATGGCGCTGCAGCAGGAGCAGCGGGTCAGCGACGAGATCTTCGGCCTCTTCGAGCTCGCCCGCGAGCTCAAGGACTACCGCGCCGAGCAGTTCCTGCAGTGGTTCGTCAAGGAGCAGGTCGAGGAGGTCTCTTTGATGGGCGACCTGCTCAACGTGGTCGAGCGCTCCCGCGACAACCTCCTCCTCGCCGAGGACTACATCGTCCGCGAGAAACTCGGCGAAGAGGGCGAAGACGCGACCGCGCCCCCGGTGGCCGGGGAGTAGGCACATCTGGGGCTGAATTCAGCCCCAGATGCCGTTGGCAAGCAGGGTTCCGATCACGCCGGCGCCGGTCACGATGAAGACGCCGTAAAGACGGTCGATACGACCGTTGATCCGGTCGAATCCTGCTTCCATCCGCTCACCAATGTCGACGAAGCGGGCGTTGACAACCTGGAAGTCCTCCTTCATCCCCGCTTCAAACCGCACGAAGCGCTCGTCGACTTTGTCGAAACGCTTGTCGACCTCCTTGAAGCGCTCGTCGACCTTGTCGAAGCGCTTGTCGACGCTCGCGAAACCCTCTTTCATCCGACCGTTCATTTCGTCGAGCCGGTCGTCGTTCCATTCGGTCATCGGCCTCTCCATCTCCATTGCCTCCACGATGTTAGAGAGTGTAGACGAAAAGTTGCAACAAGATGCGCACGAGCAGGTAAAACCTCAGCGCAAAACGTCACAAGAGTGTGGCTTCAGCCGAGCCAGCCGGCGCGCTTGCGCATCGTCTTCAGGCGGCGGAACTCGGCGATGTCCTCGCGCAGGGCGGCCGGCGCGGGGGCCGGGAGGAAGCGGGCCGGCAGCGGCGACTCCAGCACCTCGCCCGCGGCCGAGCTGACCCGGTAGGCGCGGGCGCCGCGGCGGGCGGTCAGGGCCGAGGGCGTCCCGTCGCCCTCCCAGAGCAGGCCGGCGTAGTCGTCGAGGCCGTAGCCGTTCGGCATCCCATCGGCGACGGCCTCGAGATAGGCGGCGCGGCGCTCGGGTTCGTTGTTGTAGTGGACGCAGAGGCTGCCGCCGAGGAGCCCGAGGCCGGCGGCGGCGCGCGGGCGCCCCGAGGACTTGGTGATCCCGGCTTCGAACCAGCACATCGCCCCGGCGCTCTGGCCGGCGAGGACGATCCCCTGGCGCCAGGCGAGGCTGAGGATCGAGGCGACGTCGTGCGCCTCCCAGACCGCGAGCAGGTTGACCATGCTGCCGCCGCCGACGTAGATCAGGTCCTGGGAGAGGAGGTGGTCGCGCAGCTCCAGCGGCCGCCGCCCGAGCCGGAACAGCGAGACGTCGGAGGGCTCGCAGGCGCGCTCGCCGAAGGCCGCGTAGAAGCTGGCGATCTGCTCGGAGGTGTCGCCGCTGGCGGTCGGCAGGATGCAGATCCGCGGCCGGCTGCCGCCGCGTTCGGCGGCCAGCCGCAGCAGCAGCTCGCAGACCGCTCGGTCGGGCGGCCGCGCGCTGAACTCGTGGGCGCCGAGGGCGAGGATGCGCCGGAGCCGCGCAACTCGGGTGCGGGGGCTCATCCCGGGGCGGGCGCGGTCGAGAGCGCCTCGGGCAGGGGCGCGGCCGGGGGCGCGTCGCGGTCGCCGAGGTAGGTGGTGGCGATCCGCATCTCCACCATCCGGCGGCCGCTGACGTCGAGCCGGTAGCCGAACGCCCTCGGCCGCGAGGAGACGACGTGGCTCAGCTCCTCGCCGACGAAGTGCAGGGCGGCGCCGTCCTCGGCCGCGTAGCCGCCGCGCATCCCTTCGCGCAGGAAGCGGATGTAGGAGGCCTGCCGCTCGCCGCCGCGCTCGTAGTGGACGCAGTTGCTGAACGGCAGCAGGCCGAGCCCGCGCAGCCGCTGCGGCTCGCCGTGGAAGCCGCTGACCGCCTCGGCGAACCAGCACAGCGAGCCGGCCGAGAGGCCGCAGAGGACGACCCCCGATTCCCAGGCCTCGCGCAGGATCGAGTCGATCCCGTGCGCCCGCCAGACCCCGAGCAGGCTGACCACGCTGCCGCCGCCGACGTAGATCAGGTCCTGGGAGAGGAGGTGGCGGCGCAGGTCGCTCGGCCCCTGCTCGCGGCGGAAGAGGGAGATGTGGCTGGGCTCGCAGCGGTGGGCCGAGAAGGCGCGGTAGAAGCGGACGATGTAGTGGTCGGCGTCGCCGCTGGCCGAGGGCAGGAAGCAGACCCGCGGCCGCTCCGCCCTGGTCAGGCCGAGGACGTAGTCGTCGAGCAGGGGGTTGCCGGACTCCATCGAGAAGCCGCCGCCGCCGAAAGCGACGATCTGGCGCTTTGCGGTCTCCATGGAGAGATGTTCGTCCCCGCCGCCGCCGCGGGCCTTGTACAGCGGTCCGAATTTCAGGTAGGGACGGTCGCCCCCGCGTACAGCATGCGCAGCTTGGCGCGCGCCCGGTGCAGCCGCACCTTCACCGTCCCCTCCGGGATCCCGAGCCGCTCGGCGATCGCCGGGTGGGTGAGGTCCTGCTCGTAGCGCAGGTCGAGGATCTCGCGGTCGCGCTCGCTGAGGCCCTTCAGCGCCGCGTGCAGGTCGGCGAGCTCGACCGCCGCCAGGACCCGCTCGTCCTCGGCGCCCTCACGCAGCTCGATCGTCGCCGTCGGGTCGGGCCGGACCCGGGCGTGCTCCCGAAAGGCCTCGTTGCGGACGATCGTCGCCAGCCAGTAGTTGCGCCGCTCCGGCTCGCGCAGGGTCGAGCGCCGACGCCAGGCCCGGAGAAGGGCATCCTGAGCTATGTCCTCGGCCTCGCTCGGATTGCTCGCGTAGCGATAGGCGACCCGAAGACAGACCCGCCGTGCCTCTCCCCACTCCCAGCCGTCGTCGTTCCCGCGACGATGCCCATCCGGAGTGTCGATTCAACGAACCTACACCGAAACAGCCCCGCTCACTGCTGAAATTGTCCCGATCTTGCGCGTACGCAATCGGCCCCCGATCCCGATCGGTCCGCAGGGGCGGCGGCGGGTTCGAAGGCGTCAGGAGCCGAGGCCGAAGCCGACCCGGTGCTCGCCCGCCTCGACGCGGAGGAACTGGACCTTGCCGAGGTAGAGGGCGATCGTCCCGTCCTCGGTCGGGAGGTCGTGCCAGCCGCCCTTCTCGAGCCGCGAGCGCAGGTCCTCGAGGTCCCCGCGGGAGAGGCGGGTGGAGATCACCTGGCCGCCCTCGAAGCCGATCTCGACGCGCTGCGAATCCGCCATCAGCGGGCTCCCGCGGGTTCGACGATCTCGGTCAGGACGCCGCCGGTGGAGCGGGGGTGGACGAAGGCGACGCGGCTCTCGCGGATCCCCACCCGCGGCTTCGCGTCGATCAGCCGCAGGCCGGCGGCGGCGAGCCGCTCGAGGGTGGCGTCGATGTCGTCGACCGCGTAGGCGACGTGGTGCAGGCCGGCGCCGTTCTTGGCCAGGTACTTGCCGACGGGCGTGTCGGGGCCGAGCGGGGCCAGCAGCTCGACGTGGCCCTCGCCGACGTCGAGCAGGACCGCCTCGACCCCCTGCTCCTCGACCGTCTCGCGGTGGGCGAGCTCCATCTCGAAGCTGTCGCGGTAGAGGGCGATCGCGGCGTCGATGTCCTCGACGGCGACTCCGATGTGGTCGATGCGGCCGAACACTGGTCGCCAGTCTATGCAGCCGGGCTTAGTTGTTCCTTTTGGTCGCTCTGCGACCAAAAGGAACAACTAACTCCCCGGCTCGACCCTGAGGATCTCGGTCAGCGCCGCGCCGGCGACCTCGAGCTGCTCGGGGGTCGGCTCCTTGGTCGCCCAGAGGCGCTGGATCTCGCGGCCGGGGGCGTGGAAGGCCTCGGCCAGCGGCTCGCCGTGGTGGCGGTCGCTCCAGGCGAACATCTCGACCGCGATCGAGGCGCCGCCGAGGCCGACGCCGGCGCGGGCGGCGTTGCTCGGCTTCTCGACCAGCCGCTCCAGCAGGACGGTGCCGCCGGCCGAGAGCAGCATCATCGGCACGACCAGGTTGGAGCCGCAGCGGTCGTGCTCTTTGGGCACCGCGGCGGCGTCCTCGACCCCCTGCTCGTAGGCGGCGATCGTCTTGTGCTCGGCGCCGTGGTAGGCGGCGAGGTCGCGGTCGCTGAGCGCCACCAGCGCCGGCATCGCCCCGATCGCCTGGACCAGGCCCTCGCGCAGGGCCCCCGCCGGCGCCTTCCTGCGCAGGGCCGAGGTGATGCCGAGGGTCAGCGCCACCGCGGCGATCACCCGGCGGTCCTCGAAGGGCATCCGCGCCGCCGGCAGCCGGCGGCGGGCGAGCGGCAGCACCAGCATCGCCTCGGCCAGTTTGACCGGGCCGCGCAGGCCGGGGACCTTCGCCACCAGCGCCGGCGCCAGCTCGGGCTTGCGCTCGGAGGCGACTTCGATCCCCCCCTCGCGGTCGCGGACCGCGGCGGCCCAGTGGGTCGGCCCGTGGATCAGCAGGCCGTTGCGGAGGGCCATGCCGCCGAGGCGGATGCGGTCGGGCTGCTTGGCGGGCACGGGTTCACGATAGGCGATCGGCTTTCCGCAACGAAAAGGGCGCCGAGCCCAGTCCGCTCGGCGCCCTCTCCCCCCTGTTTCAACAGACCCGGCCGGAGGCCCCAGTCCAGCCCCCGGGCCGGGTTGTCGGCTCTCCCTGGCTTAGCTTTGGGATGGCCGACCTCTGAAACCCCCGGGGGGCGAGGAAGTTGCGTTGACTTTACGCGCTGTCTAATTTTTTCCTCAAGGCCGCCAGGCGCTCGCCGAGCTCGGCCTCGAAGCCGCGGTCGGTCGGCTCGTAGAAGCGGCGGCCGCGCAGCTCCTCGGGCAGCAGCGGCTGGCCGCTGACGCCGCCGGGCTCGTCGTGGGCGTAGCGGTAGCCCTCGCCGCGGCCGAGCTCGGCGGCGCCGGGGTAATGGGCGTCGCGGAGGTAGTCGGGCGGGGTCCGGGCGCCGTGGGCGCGGACCTCGGCACGGGCGGCGGCGAGCCCCTTGTAGGAGGCGTTGGACTTCGGCGCCAGCGCCAGGTAGACGGCGGCCTGGGCGAGGTTGAGCGCGCACTCGGGCAGCCCCACCCGGTCGACCGCCCGCGCCGCGGCGTCGGCGACGAGCAGCGCCCGCGGGTCGGCGTTGCCGACGTCCTCGGAGGCGAGGATGACCATCCGGCGGGCGATGAAGCGCGGGTCCTCGCCGCCCTCCAGCATCACCGCCAGGTAGTAGAGCGAGGCGTCGACGTCGGAGCCGCGGGTCGCCTTGATCCAGGCGGAGACGAAGTCGTAGTGGCGGTCGCCGGCGCGGTCGTAGTCGATCGCCTTGCGCTGCAGCGCGTCTTCGACCGCGGCGACGTCGATCCCGCCCGCCCCCGGGCCGCCGCTGCGCCCGCGCTCGGCTGCGCGCTCGACCGCGCGCTCCAGGGCCGAGAGGGCGACCCGGGCGTCGCCGCCGCTGCGCGCCGCCAGCATCGCCAGCGCCTCCTCGGCGACCGGCGGCGGCTCGGCGATCCCACGCTCGGGGTCGGCGAGCGCCCGCCGCAGCAGCTCTTCCAGCTGCGCCGGCTGCAGCGGCTGCAGCTCGTAGACCTGGGCCCGCGAGAGCAGCGCCGAGTTGACCTCGAAGTAGGGGTTCTCGGTGGTCGCCCCGATCAGCGTCAGGGTCCCGTCCTCGACCGCCGGCAGCAGCGCGTCCTGCTGGGCCTTGTTGAAGCGGTGGATCTCGTCGAGGAAGAGGATCGTCGGCCGCCCGCTCGCCCGGCGCCGCTCCCGCGCCCGCTCGATCGCGCCGCGGATCTCGGCTTTGCCGGCGTTCACCGCCGACTCCTCCTCGAAGGCCCCCTGCGCCCCCGCCGCCGCGATCCGCGCCAGCGTCGTCTTCCCCGCCCCCGGCGGCCCGTAGAGGATCGCGCTGTGCGGCTTGCCACCCTCGATCGCGCCGCGCAGCGCCGACCCGGGCCCCAGCACATGCTCCTGCCCGATCACCTCGTCGAGCGACCGCGGCCGCATGCGGACCGCGAGCGGCGCATCGGGGGGAAGCTGCGCGACCGGGTCCTGCGGCTCAGATGCTGGGGTGTCGCCCGTGTCGAAGAGTTGGTCGGCCACTGTTGCCGTAAAGGCTAAGCCGCGATGGGGCGTCCCGCCGTGTCCCGCGCCTCGAGCCGCGCCCCCCCACCTGGCTCAGGCCAGATCAGGAGCTCGCCACCGTCTGGATACATGATCACCACCGGGTGGCCCTGCTTAAGCGCCCTCGTTGCCTGGCGGGCGTACTGGGGATTGTCGGCCCCGACGAAGTGCGTGTGGTTCGGATAGCGAGCTTCGAGCTCAGGATCGCCGAGATAGGCAATGCTTCTCTCGACGGCAATCCCGACGGCATCGGTCGCGGTCATGACTGCCGCCAGTCGCTTACTACCTCGACAGCGGTTTCCCGGGCTTCAGCGAGAGCAGCGGCAATCGCTTCGTTTATCGATTCGAACGAGCGGATCATCGGTTTCTGCTTCCCATCATCTCGTTTGTATTCATGCACGTGATGTTCATGCACATCATCAGCGTTGTCCCATAGCCGTACCGTGGTCCAGGCATCCTCCTGCTCCTCAACCTCTACGGTCACCGCGTAGGTGTACGGAGGTGGAGGCTGGCTGCGGCGCCAGCGCACCCGGATGCCCGGCACATCGGTGTCGAACATCACCTCTCGGTCGGTGGCAACCACCTTCTCCCAAGGGCGAGGGAGCCGAGCGTTCTCCCCCCCTCGCGCGCGTACAATCGCCCAATATGGAGAGCGCTACGGCAGTCCAGACGGCCCCGTCAACTTCGACCCTGGAGTCGTTCAACCCGGCGACCGGGGAGCCGGTCGGCTCGGTGGCGACGATCGTGCCGGAGGAAGTGCAGGGGATCGTCGACGAGGTGGCGCGGATCCAGCCCGCCTGGGCGGAGCTGCCGGCGAAGACGCGGGCCGGGTACATGAGGCGCGCCGCCGAGGCGCTGCTGGACGACATCGACGAGATCGCCGAGCTGCTGGTCCGCGAGCAGGGCAAGCCGCGGGCCGAGGCCTACACGATGGAGCTGCTGCCGACGGTCGACGCGCTGCACTGGTGCGCGAAGGCGGGGCCGAAGATCCTCGCCGACGAGAAGGTGCCGATGACCCAGGCCTTCACCCTCTCCAAGAAAGGCCGCTTCAGCTACGAGCCGATCGGCGTCGTCGGCGTGATCGCGCCCTGGAACTACCCCTGGTCGATCCCCTTCGGCGAGGTCGCGATCGCGCTGATGGCCGGCAACGGCGTGGTCCTGAAGCCGGCCAGCCTGACGCCGCTCCTGGGCGAGCGGATCGCCCGCGTCTTCGAGAAGGGCGGCCTGCCCGAGGGCCTGGTCCGGGTCGTCCACGGCGGCGGCCGGATCGGCGACGCGCTCTGCCGCTCCTCGGTCGGCAAGGTCTTCTTCACCGGCTCGGTCGAGGTCGGCCGCCAGGTCGGCGAGGTCTGCGCCTCCTCGCTCAAGGGCAGCGTCCTCGAGCTCGGCGGCAAGGACCCGATGATCGTCTGCGCCGACGCCGACCTCGACAACGCGATCTCCGGCGCCGTCTGGGGCGGCTTCGCCAACGCCGGGCAGACCTGCTCGGGGATCGAGCGCGTCTACGTGATGCGCGAGGTCGCCGACCGCTTCGTCGAGGGCGTCGTCGCCGAGGCGGAGAGGATGCGGCTCGGCGACCCGATCGAGTGGACGACCGAGATCGGCCCGATGACCTCGCAGGACCAGTACGGGATCGTCGTCGACCTGATCTCCGACGCAGTCGCATCGGGCGCGACCAAGCGCTGCGGCGGCCCGGTCGACCCGCCCGGCCTCGAGGCCGGCCGCTACATCGCCCCCACCGTCCTCACCGGCGTCACCCACGAGATGCGGATCATGCGCGAGGAGATCTTCGGCCCGGTGCTGCCGATCGTCGTCGTCGACTCCGAGCAGGAGGCGATCGACCTCGCCAACGACTCCGAGTTCGGGCTCGGCGCCTCGGTCTGGACCAAGGACCGCCAGCGCGGCGCCCGGATCGCCCGCCGGATCGACTCGGGGATGGTCTGGGTCAACGACCACTCCTTCAGCCACGGCGCCTGCCAGTGCTCCTGGGGCGGGGTCAAGGACTCCGGCCTCGGCCGCTCGCACTCGAAATTCGGCTTCTACGAGTGCGTCAACATCAAGATGAACGCCTGGGAGCCCGGGCTCACCCGCGATTTCTGGTGGCACCCCTACGACCAGACCCTCGGCGACGCGGTCCGCGCCTCGGCCCGCATCCTCTACGGCAAGGGCGAGGTCCGCGCCAAGGCGCTGCGCGAGGGGATGGGGCCGCTGCTCAAGGTCGGCCGCCGGACGCTGCAGAAGCGGCGCAACGGCGTCTCCTAGCAGCCAGGCGCCTTTGTCAACCACTGGTTTGCAAAAGCGCCCAGGCAAGCGGGCCGAGCCCGCGATCGCCGTCGCGGGGCTGCGGCGCGACTACGGCGAGCGGCCGGCGCTCGACGGGGTCGGCTTCGAGCTGGCGGCGGGCGAGTCGATGGTCGTGCTCGGCCCCAACGGGGCCGGCAAGACGACGCTGCTGCGGGTGCTGGCGACGCTGCTGCGGCCGAGCGGCGGCGAGGCGCGGGTGCTCGGCTGCTCGCTGCCCGAGGAGGCCTGGAAGCTGCGCGGGCGGATCGGCTACCTCGGCCACGAGCCGCTGCTCTACCGCGACCTCTCGGGGCGCGAGAACCTGCGCTTCCAGGCCCGGCTGCACGGGATCGGGCGCGGCGCCGCGGAGGCGCGGATCGAGGAGCTGCTGCGGGCGGTCGAGATGGAGCGGCGGGCCGACCAGCGGGTCGCCGAGCTCTCGGCCGGGATGCGCCAGCGGCTCTCGATCTGCCGCTGCGTCCTGCACGAGCCCGAGCTGCTGCTGCTCGACGAGGCCGACTCCAACCTCGACGCCGCCGGGCGCGAGCTGGCCCGCGAGCTGATCGGCCCCGGCGGCGGGCGGACCCGCGTCCTCGTCACCCACGACCCCGAGCGCCACCTCGCCGAGGCCGACCGGGTGCTGCGGCTGGGGATCGGCGAGACGGCGGTGGTCTCGTGACCTCCTCGCGCACCGCCTTCGCCGCGATCCTCGGCAAGGACCTGCGCTCGGAGCTGCGCACCCTGCAGTCGCTGCCGGCGATGGCGCTGTTCAGCGTCACCACCTACGTCATCTTCCGCTTCGGCCTCGACCGCACCAGCCTCGCCGGCAGCCTCGCCGCCGGGGTGCTGTGGGCGACGCTGCTGTTCGCCGCGGTGCTGGGGATCAACCGCCTCTTCGTCGCCGAGCGCGAGGAGGGCGGCTTCGACGCGATCCGCCTGGCGCCGATCGACCGCAGCGTCCTCTTCGCCGCCAAGGTGGCGGCGCTGCTGGTCTACCTGGCGGCGCTGGAGCTGGTCGCGGTGCCGATCTTCGCCCTCTTCTTCCTCCAGGACGCCGGCGGCCTCGGGCCGCTGGTCGCCGTCCTCCTGCTCACCGACCTCGGCCTCGCCGCGACCGGCACGCTGATCTCCTCGATGGCGGTCAACTCGCGCGCCCGCGACCTGCTGGTGCCGCTGGTCCTGCTGCCCCTGGTCGTGCCGCTGATGATCGCCGCCACCGGCGCCACCGAGCCGCTGCTCGTCGCGGGCGGGCCGTCCTACCACCGCTTCGGAACCTGGCTGACGGTCCTCGGCCTATACGATCTGATCTTCGGCCTGGTCGGCTACGCCGTCTTCGACTTCCTGCTCGAGGACTGACCGGGAACAACCCTCCCAGCACCTCCAGAGGCATGTACGGCAAAGGACTGAAGCCCCTCTCGATCGCAACCGTGGCGATGATCGCCGTGGCGCTCTCGCTGGTCTTCTTCTACGCGCCGCTCGACGCCGACCAGGGCTTCATCCAGAAGATCTTCTACCTGCACGTGCCGCTGGCGATGACGGCGCTGGTCGGGTTCATCGTCGGCGGGGTCTTCGCGGTCGCCCACCTGCGCAGCGGCAACCGCAAGTGGGACGCCTACTCCTACGTGTCGATCCACATCTCGGTGATCTTCGGCGTCGCGGTGCTGATCACCGGGGCGATCTGGGCGAAGGCGTCCTGGGGGCACTGGTGGGTCTGGAACGAGCCGACGCTGGTCAGCTTCCTGATCGTCTTCCTGATGTACGCGACCTACTACCCGTTCCGCTACGCGATCGAGGACCGCGACCGCCAGGCCCGCTACGCCTCGGTCTTCGCGATCACCGCCGGCGCCTTCGTGCCGCTCAACTTCATGGCGGTGCGGATGGCGCAGAGCCTCGTCCACCCGCGCGTCTTCGCGACCAGCAACGGCGGCCTGCCGGGGGAGATGATGTTCACCTTCCTCTGCTGCCTGGCGGCGATCGCCCTGCTCTGGGTGACCCTGGTCAAGTTCGAGCTGACCGCGAAGAGCGCCTCGGGCCAGGTCAAGCGGCTGCGGCGGGCGCTCGACGCGCCGGCGCCGGGCGGCGGCTCGCGGATCGCCCCGGAGGTGAGCTGATGCTGCCGGCCCTCGCCGCCCTGCTGCCGCTGGGGGCCCCGGCGCTGCCGCTCGACGAAGCGGGCAGGTACGTGGCCGGCGCCTACGTCGTCTTCGTCGTCCTGCTGGTCGTCTACGTGGCGATCATGGCGGCGAAACTGGGGCGGATCGAGAAGGAACTGCGGGACGTGGCGGCGATCGCCGAGGAGAAGCAGGGGGGCCAGGCCCCCGAGCGCGGGAGCGAGGCGCCGCTGGCGTCCCGCGGGGGCGGCGGCGATGCCTGAGCTGCTGGCGCTCGGCGTCTCGCACAAGACCGCGCCGCTGGACCTGCGCGAGCGCCTCTCGCTGACCGAGGGCCGGGCGGTCGGCGCCCTGGCCGAGCTGACCGCGGCGCCGGGGATCCACGAGGCGGCGGCGATCTCGACCTGCAACCGGACCGAGCTCTACCTGATCGTCTCCGACCCGGTCGAGGCCGAGTCGACCGCGCTGGGGGTGCTGACGCGGCAGGCCGAGATCCGCCCGACCGAGCTGCTCGGCCACCTCTACTCGCTGCGCGCCAGCGAGGCCGCCCGCCACCTGCTGCAGGTGACCGCGGGGCTCGACTCGATGATCCTCGGCGAGGCCGAGATCCAGGGCCAGGTCAAACGCGCCTACGAGCTGGCGCTGGTCGAGGGGGGGACCGGGCCGGTCCTCAACCGCCTCTTCCGCGGCGCGCTCAGCGCCGGCGGCCGCGCCCGCGAGGAGACCGGGATCAGCCAGAAGGGCGTCTCGATCCCTTCGGTCGCGGTCGAGCTGGCGCGGCGGGCGCTCGGCGACCTCTCCGCCAAGCGGGTGCTGGTCGTCGGCGCCGGCGAGACCGCCGAGCTGGTCGCCCGGGCGCTGGTCGCCCGCGGCGTCGCCACCGTCTTCGTCGCCAACCGCCACTACGACCGGGCGATCGGGCTGGCGCAGCGCTTCGGCGGGGCGGCGATCCGCTTCGACGAGCTGCCCGAGCAGCTGACAGTCGCCGACATCGTCGTCTCGGCGACCAACTCGCCGCACCACATCGTCGAGCGCGAAGAGCTCGAGCAGGTGATGGCGGCGCGGCCCGAGCGGCCGCTGCTGGCGATCGACCTGGCGGTGCCGCGCGACGTCGAGCCCGCCTGCCGCGAGGTCGCCGGGGTCACCGTCCACGACATCGACGACGTGCAGAAGATCGTCGAACGCAACCAGGGCGGCCGCGAGGCCGAGGCGGCGCGGGCGGAGCGGATCGTCGAGGCCGAGCTCGACCGCTTCGAGCGCTGGCTCGCCTCGCTGGAGGTGGTGCCGACGATCAGCGCCCTGCGCGAGCGCGGCGACGAGGTCGTGCGGCGGGTCCTGGCCGAGAACGAGGGCCGCTGGGAGAGACTCTCCGGGGCCGACCGCGAGCGGCTGGAGGCGATGGCGCGGGCGATCGCCTCGCGGCTGCTGCACGAGCCGACCCTGCGGATCCGCCGCTCGGCGGGCTCCGACGAGGCCTACGCGTACGTGAGCGCCCTGCGGGAGCTGTTCGGTCTGGATGTCGAGACGGAGCCGGAGGAAGGTGGCGAAGCGACTGTGACTCCCCTGCGGAGAAGCGATCCGGGCAGGGGTTCCACTTAACTTTTTTGAGCCACGTTGTGGCTACCGACGATGGTCAGCGGCAAAAAAGTACAAGACGTTCCACCCCTACCGGGATCGCTTGCCGGTTCCGGGACCTGATGATTCGCGTTGCCACGAGGGGGAGCAAGCTGGCGCTTACCCAGGCGGGGTGGGTGACTGCGCGGCTGGGTGAGGCGGAGCTGGTCGAGGTGAGCTCGGACGGTGAGGCGGGGGACAAGGCTCGGTTCGTGCGGGGGGTGGAGCGGGCGTTGCTGGCCGGTGAGGCGGAGGTCGGGGTGCACTCGGCCAAGGACCTGCCGGGGGAGATGCCGGAGGGGCTGGAAATCGCCGGGGTGCCGGCGCGCGAGGACGCGGCCGATGCCTGGGTCGGGGTCGGCGGGTCGCTGGACGAGGTGCCGGAGGGGGCGCGGGTCGGGACCGCGAGCCTGCGGCGGCGGGCGCAGCTGCTGGCGGCGCGGCCGGACCTGCGGGTCGAGGAGCTGCACGGCAACGTCGATACGCGCCTGCGCAGGCTGGCCGAGGGCGAGCTGGACGGGATCGTCCTCGCCGCGGCGGGCCTGCGGCGGCTGGGGCGCGAGGAGGAGATCGCCTTCCGGCTGCCGGTCGGGCAGATGTGCCCGGCGGCCGGTCAGGGGGCGCTGGCGCTGCAGGTTCGCGCCGAGGACTCGGAGGCGGGCGATGTCGCCGCGGCGCTCAACGACCTGGAGGCGATGCGCGAGCTGACCGCCGAGCGGACCGTGGTGGCGCTGCTGGGGGCGACCTGCAACACCCCGCTCGGCGTCCACGCCCGGGTCGAGGGCGACCGCGTCGCGCTCGACGCCTTCGTCGGCCTGCCCGACGGCAGCGAGTGGCTGCGTGACCGCCTCGAGGCGAGCGCCGAGGAGCCGAGCCTCGCAGGCGCCGAGCTCGCCCAGCGCCTGCTGGGCGCCGGCGCCCGCGACCTCCTCGACCGCGCGGAGATCGACGGGCCGAAATGACGAATCCCTCCCGCCGACGGGACGATATGACCAACCAGGGAGGACAAATCGGCCCGTCGGCAGACCGGATTCGACGGATCGGCCCGTCGGCGGGGATCGTGTACCTGGTCGGGGCCGGGCCCGGGGACCCGGGCTTGATGACGGCGCGGTCGCTGGAGCTGATCGCCGCGGCCGACGCGGTCTTCTACGACCGGCTGATCCCGCCGGGGGCGCTCGCCGGGGCGCGCGAGGACGCCGAGCTGGTCTACGTCGGCAAGCAGCCGGGAGTGCCCTCGGTGCCACAGGAGGAGATCGGCGCGCGCCTGGTCGAGGCGGCGCGCGAGGGCAGGAGCGTCGTGCGGCTGAAGGGCGGCGACCCGTTCGTCTTCGGCCGCGGCGGCGAGGAGGGGGAAGCGCTGCGCGCGGCGGGGGTCGAGTTCGAGGTCGTCCCGGGCGTCACCGCCGGCGTCGCCGCCACCGCCTACGCCGGCATCCCGGTCACCCACCGCGACGACGCCTCCGCGGTCGCCTTCGTCACCGGGCACGAGGACCCCGAGAAGGCGGAGAGCGCCCTCGACTGGCCGGCGCTGGCGGCCTTCCCCGGCACCCTCGTCTTCTACATGGGGGTGAAACGGCTGGCCGAGAACGCGGCGGCGCTGATCGCGGCGGGGCGCAGCGCCGGGGAGCCCGCGGCGGCGATCGAACGCGGCACCTGGCCGGGGCAGCGGACCGTCAGCGCGACCCTGGGGACGATCGCCGCGGCGGTTGCCCGCGAGGAGGTGAGGGCGCCGGCGCTGATCGTCGTCGGCGAGGTGGCGCGGCGCCGCGAGCAGCTCGCCTGGCTGGAGCGGCGGCCGCTGCACGGCCGGCGGGTCGTCGTCACCCGGGCCCGCGCCCAGGCCAGCGGCCTGGCGAGGACGCTGCGCGAGCTCGGCGCCGACGTGGTCGAGCTGCCGGCGATCCGGATCGAGCCGCGGACCGAGACGCCCGAAGTGCGCAACGCGGCGGCGCGGATCGGCGACTACTCGCTGATCTGCCTGACCAGCCCCAACGGCGTCCGCCTGCTGTTCGAGGCGATGGCGGAGGGCGGGGCGAGTGGGGGCGAGCCCGCCGCGAGCGGAGCGGGAGCGGTGGACACGACGGGAGACCTGGACGCAGCGAGCTCCCGGGCGGGCGCGGAGGGCCGTGCGGGCGGCGGTGCCCGCGTCACGGCAGGGGGATCGCAGCGCGGACCGAGCGCGGACGCTCGCTCCCTGGCGGGCGCCACCGTCGCCGCGATCGGTCCGGGCACCGCCCGCGCCCTCGCCGAGCACGGGATCGTCGCCGACGTCGTCCCGGAGCGGTTCGTCGCCGAGGCGCTGGTCGAGGCGCTGGCGGAGGTCGAGGTGGAGGGCAGGCGCGTCCTCGTCGCCCGTGCCGCCGAGGCCCGCGACGTCCTCCCCGACGCCCTGCGCGAGCGCGGCGCCGAGGTCGACGTCGTCGCCCTCTACGAGACGGTCCGCGAGACGCCGGAGGAGTCCGAGATCGAGCGCGCCCGGGGAGCCGACTACGTCACCTTCACCTCCTCCTCCACCGTGACCAACCTGGTCGAGGCCCTCGGCGACCGCTTCCCCGGCGGCGCCCGCGTCGTCTCGATCGGCCCGGTCACCAGCGAGGCCGCCCGCAACGCCGGCCTCGAGGTCGCCGTAGAGGCCGAGCGCCACGACATCGACGGCCTCCTCGAGGCCCTCCTCGCCGACGCAACTCAACGGCGGTAAGCCGGCGTTCGTCCTTTGTCGCCTATAGGGATACAAAGGACGAACGCCGCAAGATGACCTTCGGATCTCCGCACCGCCACTTCGCCCGCACCGACTCGACCAATTCCCGCGCCCGGGAGCTCGCCGCGGCCGGGGCTCCCCACGGCACCGTCGTCACCGCCGCCGAGCAGACGGCCGGCCGCGGGCGGCAGGGGCGCCGCTGGACCGCGCCCCCGGGCAAGGCCCTCCTCTACTCGGCCGTCCTCCGCCCCCTCGAGGAGCGCCACGCGACCCTCCCGCTCGCCGTGCCCCTCGCCGTCTGCGAGGCGGCCGAGGACCTCCGACCCGAGATCGACTGCAAGGTCAAGTGGCCTAACGACGTCTTCGTCGAGGGCCGCAAGCTGGCGGGGATCCTGCTCGAGGCCCGACCCCAGGACGGCTGGGCGGTGATCGGCGTCGGCCTCAACCTCTCGATCTCCAAAGAAGAATTTCCCCCCGAGCTGAGAGGAACCGCGATCTCCCTCTTCGACCCCGCCGAGAAGGAACTGGGAATGGACTCCAGCCACCCGTCTTCCGACCCCGCTCACAAGGACCAGGGGAACGGGTCCGCCGGACATTCGTCGTCTGCCGACCCGCGTCACGGGGACCGGGGGGAAGGGTCCGCCGGACCCTCCCCGCTGTTGTCCGCCGGACCCCTCCCCCCGGTCCCCTCCCGCGCAGCCGAAGTCCTCAGCGACCACCTGGCGCACTGGGTCGAAGCCGACCCCGACGAGGTCCTGGACGCCTGGCGCGCCCGCGACTACCTACGCGGAAGAGAGATCGCCTGGGACGGCGGCTCAGGAGTCGCCGACGGCGTCGACGACCGAGGTTTCCTCCTCGTCGTCGCCCCCGGCGGCGACCGCATCGCCCTCGGCGCCGGCGAGGTCCACCTCACCGTTTCCTAGGGCACGCTCCTCGCCGTCGCGGTCCGACTCCGCGGCCGGCACGCCGCCGGCTGCGGCCGGCGGCTCCTCGCTGTCGCGGTCCGACCCGCCCGCCTCCGCGTCAGGCCCGCCGCCGTTCCCGGCCGCCCCCCTGCCGCCGCTGCGCCTGCCGCCCTCGCCGCCCTTGCTGCGTTTGCGTTTGCGCCGGCGCTTGCCGCCTTTGGGGAAGTTCTTCAGCAGCTCGCGCGCCACGGCCGAGGGTTTCCGCGCCATCCGCATCCGCGCCCCGCGCAGCACCTCCTCGCCCTCCGGCGTGTGCGAGACCGCCGCCGCCAGCAGCGCCACCGCCAGCCGCCGGTCCTGTTTGCGCGAGGCGTGGACGAGCCGCCGGGCGTTGCGCCCGTGCGCCCGCCCGGAGGAGTTGACCAGCAGCCCCAGCAGCCGCTTCGTCTCCGGCCAGCGCTGCACCGCGTACTCCTCGTGCAGCTCGCGCGTGTAGGAGGCGAGGCGCCAGACCCACGCCTGCGCCTGGTCGCGGCGGCCGATCCGCTTGTCGACCAGCGCCTGCAGCAGGCACTTGGTGCCGGCCCGCTTGTCCTCGCGGCTCCAGGTGCCGACGATGTCGATCGCGTCGTCGAAGGCCTCGGGGTCGCCGAGGTCGGCGATCTCCCCGAGCGCTTTCAGCCGCAGCTGCGAGTTGCGGTTGCGCTGGATGCAGGTGAGCAGGAAGCGCCGGCGCAGCTCCTTGGTGCGGTCGTTCTGCAGCATCGCCCGCGCCCGCCGCCAGCCCTGGGTGTTGACCCGGGCCCCGGCCAGCGCCGCCCAGGCGTGCTGCTCGGGGTAGTCGAGGTTCTCGACCGCGATCCGCCAGATCTCCCGTTCCAGCACTTCCATCCGCCGCTCCTCGGAGTCGGAGACGGGGACGATCCGCCGCTCGACCCGGACCTTGCGCCCGCGCCCGCGCCGCACCGGGCCGACGACGATCGCGCCGCCGCGGTAGACGTCGCGGTCGAGCAGGCTGTGGAGGGTGACGATCGTCTCGTCGTGGGTGGTCGCCGGGTGGACGAAGTCGAGGACGATCCCCGCCTCCTTGCCCGGCGCCCGGCGGGTGACGCGGCCGACCCGCTGCTGGTAGATCCGCCGCGAGGCGGTCGGCGCCAGGTGCATGCAGATCGTCGCCCGCGGCGAGTTCCAGCCCTCGGCCAGCAGCATCGCGTTGCAGAGCACGTCGACGGTGCCGCGCTCGAAGCCGGCGAGGATCTCGGCCAGCTCGCGCTTCGGCGTTTCGCCGGAGACCGCTTTGGCGTTGATGCCGGCGTCGCGGAAGGCTTTGGCGACGTTCTTGGCGTGCTGGACGCCGGCGGTGTAGACGACGCCGGGGATCTTGCGGAAGCGCGAGCGGTAGAGGTCGGCGATCGCGACGTTGAAGGGCTCCTGGTCGAGCAGCGCCGCCAGCTCCTCCTGGTCGAAGTCCTGGTCGACCTCGCCTTTGCGCAGCGGCACCTTGGCGATCGTCCGCACCCCCGGGCCGGGCGGGATCCGCAGGCACCGCAGCGGCGCGATGACGCCGCGCCGCGCCGCCTGGGCGAGGTCGAAGCGCGAGGTCTGGGTCGGGAAGAGGTCGGCGACGTGGCGGGCGATCAGCGCCCCGGTCGCGGTCATGCCGATGTAGACGGGGCCGGTCCATTCGCGGATGCAGGCGCTGGTTTTCTCGCCCAGCGCGGTGTGGGCCTCGTCGCAGATGACGATCGAGTAGGCGTCGGAGACCTTCTTGTGGTTGCGGACGAACCACTGGTAGGTCTCGACCGTGACCGGGCCGTCGGGGTCGTCGCGGCCGTCGAGCAGCGGCGGCCGCAGCCGCTCCTTGTAGCCGCGGTCGGAGATCTCGCCGATGAACTGGTCGACGAGGTTGCGGCGGTGGGTGAGGATCAGCACCCCGCCGGTCCGGGTCGCCTCGACGAAGCCGACCGCGGCGACGGTCTTTCCGGCCCCGGTCGCGTGCTCGAACCAGAAGCGGCGCTCGGCGCCGGGGTCCTCGGGGGCCTCCTCGACGACCTCCTCGTCGTCCTCGGCGGCCCCTTCGACCCAGTCCTGCGGCTCCTCGTCGGGGTCGACCTCGTCGTCGTCGTCCTCCTCGAGCTCGCCGGCGCCGTCGGCCGCCGGCTCGGCCGCGGCGGCGGCGCCGTTGCCGCCCGCGCCCTCGGCGCCGTTGCCGTTCTCGGGCAGCGGGGCGGCGGTGCCGCTCTGCTGCTGGCCCATCAGCTCGGCCAGGGTGCCCGAGAGGGCGTCGACCTGGTGCGGGTTGAGTTCGGCCCCGTCGCGCAGCTTCGGCGGTTCCTCGGAGAGGAAGCGCTCCAGCCCCAGCAGCAGCGAGAAGTCGCGCCGCCACTGCATCGAGGGATGCTCGGCGCCCTCGTCGAGCTCCTTCAGCGCCGCGTCGAGCGCCCGCCGCCGGGCCGTCCCGCTCGCCAGCGCCTCGGGCCCCTCGCCGTCGAGCAGGAAGGGCTCGCGGGCGAATGCCGCGGCGCGTTCGATATCGGCGCTTGAGGGAACTGCCGCTTCAGCGGCAACGTCGCTGGTGTTGGCCATGAAGGCTTCCGGATTGCGGTCCCGGCGCACGCGCACAGACACACGCGCATCCAGGACAAGTGAACGAGGCTGCGGGGCTCGACTGGCGTCTCCCCGAGAACTCAGACGCGGTCCGCGGTCCGCGAACCGAACGGCCCTATTGTACCCACTGAGCGGATGCCTGCGCGAATCGGACCCCTGCTGCTGGCGCTCGCGGCGTCGGCCGCGCTGCTCGCCCTGGCCGGCTGCGGCGGCTCGGCGAGCGGCGGCGGCTCCTCCCATCCCGACTACGCGAAGGCCCTCGCCGGCTCCCCGCCGGCGCTCGCCGCCCTGCACAGGCAGGGAAGCCGGCTGCTCGGCGGCGGCCGGGATGCCTTCGAAGCCCGGCTGGCGCGGCTGCGCGGCTACCCGGTCGTGGTCAACGTCTGGGCCTCCTGGTGCGGTCCCTGCCGGTTCGAGTTCCCGACCCTGCAGAAGCTCGCGGCGCGCTACGGGAAGAAGGTGGCGTTCCTCGGGATCGACGCCGAGGACTCCGACGACGCGGCGTCGACCTTCCTCGGCGAGAAGCCGGTCCCCTACCCCAGCTACACCGACCCCGACAAGAAGCTGGCCGAATCGCTCGGCGTCCACGTCGGCTTCCCCGACACCGCCTTCTACGACCGCCGCGGCCGGCTCGTCTACCTCAAGCAGGGCCCCTACAGCGACGACTCCGAACTGGAAGCCGACGTCCGCCGCTACGCCGCGGGCGCATAATCGGTGGCGATGGAAGCCTTCATCGTCATCGCGCTGATCGGGCTGGGCCTGCTGCTGGCCGAGCTGCTGCTGCCGACCGGCGGCATCCTCGCCTTCCTCGGGATCGCCGGGCTGACCGGGGCCGGGATCGTCGCCCTCGGATCGGACTCCAGCGGCGCCGACTACATCGGCGGGGCGCTGATCGCGCTCGGCATCGTCTCCGCGGTCAGCTTCTACTTCATCACCCGCAAGGTGCTCGCCGCCCACCGCGACCCCCACGTCCGCACCGGCAGCGAGGAGATGGTCGGCGCCGGCGCCCAGGCGCGGACCGCGATCGACCCCGAGGGCCGCGTCTGGCTCGGCGGCACGATCTGGAGCGCCCGGCTCGGCCCCGGCTCGGAGCCGGTGCGGGCGGGGGATAGAGTCATAGTCGAGGCGGTCGACGGGCTGACGCTGGTGGTCCGCCCGGAGCCGCGAACGGTGGTCCAGTCCGGAGAAGGAGCGCGCTGATGCAGGTTGTGGCAGGGGTTCTCATCGTCCTCGTGTTCTTCGCGCTGATCGCGGTGGGCACCTCGGTCCGGATCCTGCGCGAGTACGAGCGCGGCGTGATCTTCCGGCTCGGCCGCCTGATCGCCCAGAAGGGGCCGGGGCTGATCCTGCTGATCCCGCTCGTCGACCGGATCGTCAAGGTCGACCTGCGGACGGTGACGCTGAACATCCCGCCGCAGGAGGTGATCACCCGCGACAACGTCCCCTGCCGGGTCAACGCGGTCGCCTACTTCCGCGTCGTCGACTCCAACCGGGCCGTGGTCGAGGTGGAGAACTACCTGGTCGCGACCTCGCAGATCTCGCAGACGGCGCTGCGCTCGGTGCTCGGCAAGGCCGAGCTCGACCAGCTGCTGGCCGACCGCGAGCGCCTCAACGAAGAGCTGCAGAAGATCATCGACGAGTCGACCGAGCCCTGGGGCGTGAAGGTGACCGCGGTGGAGATCAAGGACGTCGAGATCCCCGAGCAGATGCAGCGGGCGATGGCGCGCCAGGCCGAGGCCGAGCGCGAGCGGCGGGCGAAGATCATCAACTCCGAGGGCGAGTTCCAGGCGGCCCAGAAGCTCACCGACGCGGCCGACATCATCAGCACCAACCCGGCCTCGCTGCAGCTGCGCTACCTGCAGACGCTGCTGGAAATCGGCTCCAACCAGAACACGACGGTGGTCTTCCCGCTGCCGATGGACGTGCTTTCTCCATTCCTTTCGGGCGACGATGGAGATCATCGCGGCCCGGATAAGGCCGAGTGACGTTGCGCGGATACGGTCCCTCCCCGGTGTTCCGCATAGCGCTGCTGCGCGGAAACCGTCTCGTGCCCGTCCCGCCTGGTCATCGGACTTCCCGCTCTCGCGCTGATCTCCATCGCCGCCCTCGCAACTCCTCGGTCGCAGGTTGAGTTCTCCGGAGATACGCATCGACCAGCTGACCGGGCTGAGGACGATCCTCGCCCCGGGCCGGGCCGCCCGCCCCGACAGCTTCTCCCCGCGCGCCAGCGAGCCGAAGGGGGCGGAGAGCTGCCCCTTCTGCGAGGGGCGCGAGGACCGCACCCCGCCCGAGCTCTACGCGCTGCGCCCCGGCGGCGAGGCGGCGGACACGCCGGGCTGGCGGACGCGCGTGGTCCCGAACCTCTACCAGGCGCTCGGGGCGCCGCCGGGCTCCGGCGGGCCGGGCGAGTTTGTCAACCATGGGTTTGCAAACTCGCCCCCGGCGGCGGCCGCCGACGCCGGGTCCTTCGCCAGCGCCGGGGACCCGCTGCTGGCGACCAAACGGGCGGGCGAACCGGACCTGTTCTCGGCGCTCCCGGCGGAGGGGTCGCACGAGGTGCTGATCGGCTCGCCCGAGCACCTGACCGCGATGGCCGAGCTGGACGAGCCGCAGTTCGCCGCCGCCGTCGCCACCTGGCGCGAGCGGATGCGCGCCCACCCCGACGCCTCCTACCTGCAGCTGATCGTCAACGAGGGAGGCGGCGCCGGGGCCTCGCTCGAGCACACCCACGCCCAGCTCTACGCGCTGCCGTTCGTCCCCACCGCGGTCGCCCGCGAGCGCGAGCGGGTCGGCGCCTACGGCGAACGCACCGGCGGCGGCGGGCTGCTCAGCGACGTCCTGGTCGAGGAGGTGCGGCGGGGCGAGCGGCTGGTGGCGATCGACGAGGAGGCGGCGCTGATCTGCCCCTGGGCCTCGCGCTCGCCGTTCGAGCTGCGGGTGATCCCGCGCCGCGAGGCGGCCCGGTTCGAGGAGGACGAGGGCGGCGCGGCGATGATCCGCACCGCGATGCGCGCCCTCGCCGCGCTCTTCGACGGCCCGCCCGAGCTCAACCTCTGGGTCCGCACCGCGCCCCGCGGCGCCGAGCGGTTCCACTGGCACGTCGACATCGCCCCCCGCCTGACGATCAAGGCCGGCTTCGAGCTCGGCACCGGCGTCGACATCAACGTCTACCCGCCGGAGCGGGCGGCGTCGGACCTGCGTGACTGCGTCTGAGGGTTCAGGACCGGCGCGTCACGGCGTCCTCGGTCGCTTATGTGCAAGGCACACCGCGCTCCCTGCGTCCTTGTGCTGCTTGGTCCCGAACCCTCAGTAGGGTGGCGGCGGTGCCGCCGACCGAACGACCGATCCCGCGCTTCATCGCCGACAGCACCCAGGAGGGGATTCCGCACGGGCGCTTCGCCGGGCGGCTGCGGGAGGAGTTCGCGAAGGCGGTGGCGACGGTCGCGGACCTGCCGGCGGGGGCCGAGGTGCCGGCGGAGGTCGACTGGTTCCCCGAGCGCGCCTGGGGCGGGCGGACCTGGGTTCCCTGCTCGGCGAAGGCCGAGAGCGAGGAGGGGCGGCTGGAGCTGTTCGGCCACGTCTCCTACACCCGGCCGCCCGACGGCGAGCCCGGCGACTTCGCCGCCCGGGCCGACTTCACCGACATCCTCGCCGAGGACAACCGGGACTGGCGGATCGACCTAAACGACGACGTGATCGGGCGCTGGCGGGGCGAGAACGGCCGGGCCGGCGCGGTCACCCTGGTCTGGGGCCGCCCCCTCGTCCGCGGCGCCGCCGCGGCCACCGCCGCGATCGAGGGCGAGACCGTCGACCAGGAGCTGATCTCCCAGGACCGCTTCACCCTGATCGCCCTCGACGCCCTCGAGGGCTACGGCGACGAGATCTTCATGGAGGTCAAGCTCTGGAGCCGCCGCGCCGACGAGCTCGCCTCCGAGACGCTCTACGCCTAGGTAAGCGACAATCGGCTCCCTGCCCCGATAGCTCAGCTGGATAGAGCGATCCCCTCCTAAGGGATAGGCCGCTGGTTCGAATCCAGCTCGGGGCACTGGACAGCGGCAGCCGACCTGCGCACCGGTCCGGTCAGGCGTCCGAGACGGTCTCCGACCCGTCTGCCTCCGAGAGGATCCCGGCGAGCGCCCAGATCTGCCAGAGGCAGAGGAGTGCGAGGAGGATCGAGGCGGCACCCTGCGGTGAGCGGACGTAGGTCAGGAGGTACCCGAGCTTCCTCGGCGCTGCGACGACGCCGCCGATGACGGCGGAGGTCGGCACGTGCCAGGGATCTGCGGTGCGGTTCGCATCGCCCTTGGTGGTGATCGTGCCGTTCGGGTTGATCGCCATCAGTCGGTGACTCACCACGTTGCCGTGCTCGACGAAGGAGATCACCTCCCCCACGTGGTACTCGTGTTCCCGCACGACAACCGCGCTTTCCGCAGGAATCGTCGGGCTCATCGAACCGGTATGCACGATGTAGACGCGATACGGGAGCACACCGGCCTCGCGCAGGACGAACAGGCCCCCCGAGAGGATCAGCAACACCGCCACTGCAACCGACGCCGGCCTCGGCCGCTTCAAGAACGTCCTCCTTTCGATGGTGCCAGGGCGTCGCGCGAGAGAACCCACGCGACGCCCCGGTCGGCCAGATCGAGTCGATGCTTACGGTTCGATACCGACCTGGGTGGCGACCACCTGGTAGGGAAGGCCGCTGCCGACGATTTCTTCGGGTTTCACTTCCGGCGGATAGGTGTTGAACGGCATGTCCTGCTGGGAGTTGCCGATGCCGCCGTTATAGGTGGTGTATCCGAAGGTGAACTTGAACCAGCTCCCAGCCCCCGGGTTGAGGTGAGAGGCGACCTTGTACTTGGAGCCCAGCGGCCAGCAGCCCGCCGGGCTGAATGGCCCGCAGGTCCCTGAGGCCGGCGGCAGGTTGTCGTTCAGGTTCGCCGAGTGGAACAGAGTGCCGCCCGGGTTCGCGATCGTGACTTCCCCGTAGTGACCGAGGTTGTCGAGCGAGTGCAGCGCTTCGGCGTTGTTGAAGACGACCCAGACGTCCTGCGGGTTGTGGCCGGTGTTCTTGTATTCGACCGTTGCCGTCTGCGGCTCACCCGGCAACAGGTTTTTGAAGTTGAACAGCAACCCGTTCGGGCCGTTGCCCCCCGAGGTGTGCACATGGATCGAGCCGGTGGTGCCGGCGATTTCACCCTGCTTGGCTTCGCTGAAGTAGGCGCTGGTGGCGCCGGTGGCCATGATGACCAACGCTCCCATCAGCATCAGCGAGGCGCCGATGGCGCCGATTCGAACCTTGACTGACTTGCTCAAGGCGTTACCTCTCGTCTTTGCGATTTATGACATCGACGTCGGTTTCGCCATTCGCTCCCCGCGGGCCAGGCGACCAGATTCGGCCTGCGGTTCGATGCGTCGTCGCCCTTGCGGCGGACAGGACTATCACGGTGTGGTGTCCGCTCGGTCTCCATTCGGGCCGTTTTGGGTACTTTTGGGTGGTCCAGCTCCCTGGTTTTCTAAGAACCTTCGGCTAGCCGGCCCTGGATCGAGGTTTGGGAGGCGAGCTCCGGCGCTGATCCTGCAGGCTCCCTCCCAGGCCGGTGCAACTTTTGACGGGTGGGGCCGGTTGTACGGAGAGTGCAGACCGTGATCCGGCCCTGTCGCCTCCGCCTGCTCCCGCTGGCGCTGCTGTTCTGCCTGGTCGTCGCCTCGCCGGCGCCGGCCGGGGCGGCCGGGGGTGGGCGGACGCTGCGCTTCGATGGGCGCTCGGTGCGGGTCCCGGCCGGCTGGCCGGTGCTGCGGCTGGCGCGGCACCCGCGGCTCTGCGTGCGGCTGGACCGGCGGGCGGTCTACCTGGGGACGCCCTCGGCGCAGCAGGACTGCCCGGCCGAGGCGATCGGGCGGCGGCGGGCGATCCTGGTTGAACCTCGCGCGCGGGCCGCGGGCGAAGCGGCGCTGCCGCGGGCGGGGCTCGGTAGCGCGAACGGCTCGGCGGCGCTGCCCCGCGGCGCGAACGGCGCGGCACCGCGCGCTCGGGCGAGCGCCGGCCTCGCCTCGCGCTCGGGCGCCCACCCCGCGGTCCCGCGGGCTCGGGCGAGCGCCGCCGCCGCCCGCTCCGGCGCCGTCTTCACCGGACTCGGCTTCGACGCCTGCAGCGCTCCCTCGAGCCGGGCGATGAGCGCCTGGAAGCAGTCGCCCTACCGCGCCGTCGGCGTCTACATCGGCGGCCTCAACCGCGGCTGCTCGCAGCCGAACCTGACCCCCGAATGGGTCGCGGCGCAGACCGCCGCCGGCTGGCACCTGATCCCGACCTACGTCGGCCTGCAGGCGCCGACCAGCGCCTGTTCCAGCTGCGCCAAGCTGAGCGCGAACCAGGCGACCGCGCAAGGGGTCGCGGCGGCGGTCGACGCGGTCGAACAGGCCGCCGCGGTGGCGATGGGGCCGGGCAGCCCGATCTACTTCGACATGGAGTCCTACAGCCGCACCTCGTGGGCGACCGCGGCAACGCTGGCCTTCCTCGAAGCCTGGACGAAAAAGCTGCACGCGCTCGGCTACGTCGCCGGCGTCTACAGCTCCAGCGCCTCGGGCATCGCCGACCTCGGCGACCAGGTCGGCAGCGGCTACGAACTCCCCGACCAGCTCTGGATCGCCAACTGGAACGGCTCCCAGAGCACCGGCGACCCGGTGGTGCCGAGCGGCGCCTGGACCCCGCACCAGCGCATCCACCAGTACCGCGGCGGCCACGACGAGAGCTACGGCGGCACCGCGATCAACATCGACAACGACTACGTCGACGGGGCAACGGTCGGCAACGCGACGCTGCCGCCGGTGCCCGAGGACAACCCGCTCGGCTGGCTCGACCTGGCGGGCACGCCGGCGCCCGGGCAGGTTCGCGTCCGCGGCTGGGCCTTCGACCCCGACGCGCCGACCGCGGCGCTCTCGATCCGGCTCCTCGTCGGCGGCCGCGAAGGCGAACCCGGCGCGGCGGCCTACGAACTCGGCCCGGTCGCCGACCGGCCGCGCCGCGACGTCCGCCTCGCCTACCCCGAAGCCGGCGGCCGCCACGGCTTCGACCTCAGCCTGCCGGTCGTGCAGTCGGGGCGGCAGCGGGTCTGCGCCTACGCGCTCGACGTCGCGCCGGGCGAAGACACCCTGCTCGGCTGCAAGGGGGTGACGGTCCCGGTGCCGCTGCGGCTCTCCGAACCGAAGGCCGTCCGCGGCAAGATTCTGGTCCGGGTCACCTGCCTCTGGCCGGAAGGGACCGAATGCCCGGGGCAGATCGTCCTGCGCAGCCGCTTCCGGGTGCCGGTCGCCCACTACCGCGGGCGCGGTCCGCGGACCCGGCCGGTGACGCGGGCGATCGGGCGCGGCGCCTTCCACCTCAGCGGCGGGCGCGGCCACACCTTCCGGGTGCCGCTCACCGCGGCCGGCCGCAAGCTGCTGCGCCTGCGCGGGCGCCTGAAGACCCAGGTGCTGGTCGCGATCCCCGGCGGCCGCCGCATCCGCGTGCTCGAACTCCGGCGCTGACCGCCGCTTCCGCTGTTCCCCTGCCCGGCTCCACGGGGCAGAGGAACAAGTGGCGCAAGCGCGCCAACGGACCAGGCGTCCGGAGCGCTTGGTGCGACTCGGCGCCTCGTCGCGCGTCAGGCGTCCTCGCCGAGGGCGCGGCGCAGCTCGGCGACCTGGGCGCGGAGCGCGCTCAGCTCGCGCTCGAGCCGGTCGAGCCGGTCCTCGGAGGCCGGCGCCGACTGATCCGACTCGCCGGGCGCCGACTCCTGCTCGGCAGGGTGGGGGGGCCCGCCGGGGGCCTGCCCGTGCTCCGCCTCGAGAGAGGCCCCGCCGGGTGCCGGCTCCGCGTCGCGGGGAGGCCCGCCGGACGCCTGCGCCGGCTCCGACTCGCGGGGGACCCCGCCGGGTCCCTGCTCCGCTGCGGGGTCCTCGGCGCTCGCAGGCGCCTCGTCCGGCGCCGGGCCGGCGGCCGACGAGGCCTCCTCCCCTTCCCCGCCCAGCACCTGCTCCCAGCGGTCCTCCTTCTGGCCCGGGCGCCGCGGGTGGCGGACGACGTGGCCGCGCTCGCGCAGGCGCTCCAGCGTCTCCTGCACGGCGGGCAGGCCCTCGAAGCGGTGCAGGCGCTCGCTGCGCTGCTTCAGCTCGCCCGGCGTCTGCGACCCGCGCAGCATCAGGACCGCCAGCAGCGCCAGCTCCTCCTCGCCGGCGCCGAGCGCCTCCGGCAGCAGGTGGCGGTACTTACGGGCGCGGCTGCCGGCGCCGCTCGCCAGCCGGGTCCAGCCGCGCAGGGCGAGGCGGCGCAGCGCCTCGACCACCGTCGCCTCGTCGTAATCGACCACCGGGTCGCGGTTGGTCGACTGGTTGCAGGCCAGCCGCAGCGCGTTCAGCGAGAGCGGGTAGGCGTCGGGCGTGGTCCGCTGCTTCTCGACCAGGCAGGCGACGACCCTGATCTCGACCGCGTCGGGCTCCACCTCAGGTCGAGCCCCGGTCGGGCCGGTCCGGGTAGATCTCGTCGATCGTGATCAGCGCCCGGTAGGGGGCGCCCGCGGCGGCTTCGATCTTCTCGGCGCCGCCGGCGAGCCGGTCGACGACGGCGACCACGCCGGCCACCTCGAGCCCCTCCTCGCGCACCCGCCCGATCGCCTGCGCGGTCGAGCCGCCGGTCGTCACCGTGTCCTCGACGACGAGGCAGCGCACCCCGGCCTCGACCGGGCCCTCGACCCAGCGCTGCAGCCCGTGCTCCTTGCGCGAGCCGCGGACGAAGAAGGCGACCAGGTCCTCGCCGCCGCCCACCGCGATCGCCGCGCAGGCGGGAGGGATCGCCGCCGTCGCCGGCCCCCCGACCGCGTCGGCCCCGACCTCGTGGGCGGCCGCGGCGATCAGCTCCCCCGCGGCCCGGAACCCCGCCGGCCGCATCAGCGCCCGCCGCGCGTCCACGTAGTACTGCGCCGTAGCCCCGCTCGCCAGCGTCACCTCGCCGAGAATCAACGAGTGCTCCCGCAGCTCGGCGAGCAGCGTCGATTTGGCGTCATCGAGGTCGTGCACGGCCCGCATCCTATGCGCCGCGACCTCGGGTCGATCCTGCCCGTTTCCTGTTCCTTATGGTCGCTATGCAGCAATAAGGAACAGAAACGATCGGTCGCCTGCCGTTAGTTGTTCCTTTTGGTCGCTATGCAGCAATAAGGAACAACTAACGGCAGCGGCTGCTTCCAGGAGATGCCGCTCGCGGGCGGCCTCAGGCGTGCAGATCCAACCGACGCCCGCCCCCCTCAGAAGACGAAGATGCTCTCGCCGAAATGGAGCTGTTCGTAGATCCGCGGCTGGTCGGCGATGAAGGTGCGGACGCAGCCGTGGCTGGCGGCGTAGTCGGGGACTTCGGCGTAGCCGTGGACGGCGTAGCCGTTGTGCCAGTAGAAGGAGTAGTACATCCCCTCCGAGTTGTAGCCCGGTTCCTGGCGGTAGAAGCGGTAGTGGCCGGTGACCGTCGGGGTCGAGGGCTTGCCGGTCGAGACCGGGTAGATCGCGAACGGCTTCCCCTTCTTGATCAGGACCAGGACCTGCTTGGCGAGCGGCACCTCGGCGTGTTCGCCCGCCCCGGGGTACCTGACGCGGTAGCCGCCCCTGCCGCCGAAGACCTTCTTCACCAGCCCGGCGCCGGCCTTCTGGCTGCGGTTCATATCGTTGACCTTGCGGTAGGCGAGCACCTCGCGGCCGAGCCGGCCGTTGAAGCAGCTGCCGCCGCCGGCGACGTAGCCCATCTTCGCCAGCGCCTTCTTGAAGCCCCCGACGACGTTGCCGCACTGGCCCGGGTGCAGCGCCGGGAAGCGGACTTTCCAGCTCTTCCGCACGGTGCTGTCAGCGCCGAGCTCGGCGTTGGCGACGTGCTTGGCGGCGACCGCGTACTTGCCGTCCTCGCGGACGACCACGCTCGATTCGAACCTCCCGGCCCCGCCGCCGCCCTTGTGGACCGCGACCCTGTGGCTGACCAGCCGGTGGCCGTCGAGGTAGAAGGTGACTTCGACCCGCTGGCCGGGGACGTAGGGCGAGAGGGTGCCGCGCACCGGCACCGTGTCGTAGATCGCGGCGCGGCCGCCGCGCAGGCCGCCGACCTCGATCTTCACCGTCGCCCCGGGCACCGGCGTCGGAGCCGGCTGCTTCGGCGCCGCGCCCGCCGCCGCGGGCAGCGCCAGGGCGCAGCCGATCGCGAGCAGGGACGAGAGTCGCTTCACGGCCGCCACTTTACTGAGTGACTATCCGAAAACCCGCGCGTGCGGCCGGCGAGGGCCGCACCGAGCGGGGGTAGGACGCAGGAAGGCCCAATGGCAGCGCCATTCGGCCGACCGAGGACGACGCCCCGCGAAGTGCGTGCGGCGCCGCCAGACGTGCGTGGGGGTTTTCGGATAGTCACTTAGTGAGCAGTACGAGGGAGTTATTCAGCGCGTGCAGCAGAATCCCCGGCACGATCGACCCGGTCCGCTCGTAGAGCAGGCAGAGGACGAAGCCGAAGACCATCAGCGGCGGCACCGCGCCGAGGCCGGTGGCGGCATGGAGGCCGCCGAAGACGAGGCCGACGACGAGCGCCGCGGGGATCCGCGAGAGGCCGGTGCGCAGGCCGCCGAAGAGCATCCCGCGAAAGCAGAGCTCCTCGCTGATCGGCGCCGCGACCACGATCAGCAGCACCTGCAGCGGCCAGGAGCCGAACTCTTCGGCGATGTTCTTCTGGTCGGGCGGGGTGACGAGGACCGAGAAGAGGACGGTGAAGACGAAGAACGCCGCGTAGGCGGCCGCCATCCACTTCAGCGCCGAGGGACGGAAGGCCCGCACTCCCAGGCGCCGCAGGACCTCCCCCAGCCCCGCCGCCCCGCTCTGGGCGGCGAGCGCCATCGGCACCAGCAGGAAGCCCAGCGCGGTCCCGAGCTGGACGCCGGCGTTGCCGAGCGCGGTCAGGCCGCTGCCGTGGGACTTCTGCCCGAGGGCGGCGGCCGGGGCGGCGAGAACGACGCCGACGGCGAGGGCGGCGAGGACGGCGCCGACCGCGGTCCACGGCCCCCAGCTCGCCCAGGGAAAGCGCTGGCGAGGGGCCGGCGGCGGCCCGGCGACGGGATCGGCGGTTAACTTGCCCTCCATGTCGCCCGCAGTCTCACAGGTCCCGCGCCCGACCAGGAAGGTCTCGCGCACGACGCGGACCCGCCTGCGCATCCTCCGCCGCCTCGCCCTGGTCGCGGTCCTGATCGTCGTCGCGATGCTGGTCCTCAGTCAGTTCACCGAGCTGAAACGGCTGGCCACCGGCGTCCTCGCCTCGACCGCGCTGATCGTCGCGGTGGTCGGCTTCGCCGCCCAGCGCACCCTCTCCAACATGATCGCCGGGATCCAGATCGCGGTCTCGCAGCCGATCCGGATCGGCGACCGGGTCGAGTTCGAAGAATGCGAGGGGCGGGTCACCGACATCACCCTCTCCTACACCTACCTCGACCCCGGCGACGGCAGCTCGATCGTGATCCCCAACCAGCTCCTGGTCGAAGGCATGGTCCACAACCGCTCGACCGCCGACACGGTGGAAGAGCACCCCCGCTGAGCGCCCCGGGCGGCGGCCGCCGCTGGGTACCCTCTGGTCGATGACGCAGCGCAGCCGGCGACGCCAGCGCCGCCAGGGAGGGATCGGCACCAAGCTCCTGCTCGTCTTCGGCGGCGTCTTCGTCCTGCTCGCGATCGCGGCGATCGCCGTCACCTCCTGGGTCCTCGACGTCGCCGCCGAGGCGCCCTCGCTGGCCGCCTGCAAGCGGCTCGACAAGGGCGGCAACACCGTCCTCTACGCCGCCGACGGCTCCAGGCTGGGGGTGGTCGCCTCCCCCGAAGCGCGCCTGCCGGTCTCGATCGAGCGGATCCCGCGGCGGCTGCAACTGGCGACGGTGGCGATCGAGGACCAGCGCTTCTTCGAGCACGGCGGGGTCGACGAGGAGGGGATCGTGCGGGCGGCGGTGGCCGACCTCGAAGCGGGCGAACCGGTCGAGGGCGGCTCGACGATCACCCAGCAGCTCGTCCGCAACCTCTGCATCCGCCACCCGCAGCGCAACCTCGAACGCAAGATCGTCGAAGCGAAGCTGGCCGAAGAGTATTTCCAGCGCCACAGCCGCCGCGAAATCCTCGGCTCCTACCTCAACATCGCCTCCTACGGGACGGTCGACGGCAGCACCGCGATCGGGGTCGGCGCCGCCGCGCAGATCTTCTTCTCGAAGCCGGTCTGGAAGCTCGGCCTCCCCGAAGCCGCGCTGCTGGCGGGGCTGCCGCAGGCGCCCTCGCAGTACAACCCGCTGCTCGACCCGGCCGCCGCCCGGGCCCGGCGCAACCAGGTGCTGGCGAAGATGGCGAAGCTCGGCTACGTCAGCCCGGCGCGGGCGCGGCGGGCCGAGGCGAGCGGGCTGCGGGTCCACCTCTCCGGCGCCTGGTTCCGCCACCGCCAGCCCTACTTCTTCGACTACGTCGAGAACGAGCTGATCGAAACCTACGGCGTCGCCACGGTCCGGCGCGGCGGCCTGCGGGTCTACACGACGATCGACCCCGAGCTGCAGCGGGTGGGGCTGGAGGCGATGCACTCGACCCTCCCGTACTCGACCGACCCCGCCTCGGCGCTGGTATCGATCGACCCGCGCAACGGCCGGATCCGGGCGATGGTCTCGAGCACCGCCTACGGGCAGAGCCAGTTCAACCTCGCCGCCCAGGCGCACCGCCAGCCCGGCTCGACCTTCAAGGCCTTCGTCCTGACCACGGCGATCAAGCAGGGGATCGACCCCTACCGCACCTACTACACGTCCCGACCGCTCGACCTCTACCTGCCGCGGTGGGGCCACTGGACGGTCCACACCGCCGACCAGGGCTACCAGGGGACGATCAACCTCAAGCAGGCGACGGTCACCTCCGACAACACCGTCTTCGCCCAGCTCGACCTCGACGTCGGGCCGCGGGCGGTCGCGGCGACGGCGCACTCGATGGGGATCGTCTCGCCGCTGGACGGGATCCCGGCCGAGGGGATCGGCGGCCTGCGGGTCGGCGTCTCGCCGCTGGAGCTGGCCGACGCCTACGCGACGCTGGCCTCCGGCGGCGTCCACCGCGACCCGGTGGCGGTGACGCGGGTCGTCTTCCCCGGCGGGCGGGTCGACCGGCCGCAGCGGCCGCACCCGCGGCGGGTGCTCTCGCGGCCCGTCGCCTGGGAGGTGACGCGGCTCCTCCACGACAACATCACCGAAGGGACCGGGACCGCCGCCTACACGGGCTGCCCGGGACAGGCGGGCAAGACCGGGACGACCGACGAATACACCGACGCCTGGTTCTCCGGCTACCAGCCGAACCTGGCGACCGCGGTCTGGGTCGGCTACCCGCAGTCGAACCGGATCTCGATGTCGAGCGTGCACGGGATGATCGTCTTCGGCGGCACCTTCCCGGCCGACATCTGGCACTCGCTCTACAGCGGCGCCGGGGTGCCCTGCGAGGAATTCCGGGAACCGAGCGCGAAGATCAGCTGGGCGCCGTTCTACGGCCGCTACGCGCGCGCCGGGCCGCACGACAGCCCCGGCCCGAGCGGGCCGCGGTCCAAAGGCGGGGCGGGCGGCGAACCGCCGCCCGGCAGCGCTGCGGTCGGCGGCTACGACCCCAACGCCTACGCGCCCGGCGTCGGGCAGGAACCGTATCCGGCGCCGAAGCCGCCCGGCGTCGGCGTCGGCGGACCGGCAGCGGGCAGGTAGCCCGATCGCGCCGGGGCTCGCCTACGGCCTGATCTGGGCCGGCTTCCTCGCCTACCTCGGGGTCCTCGCGGCGGCGCCGCGGCTGGGGAGGCGGGTCGTCTGGGGGCTGATCGCGGTCCTCCTCGCCGCCTTCGCGGCGGCGCCGGTGATCCTCTCCCACGACGTCTACAGCTACGTCGACTACGCGCGGCTGGGGGTGCGGCACGGCCTCGACCCCTACGTCCACGACCCCGATTCGGCGCCGGGCGACCCGGCCTTCGTCCACGTCGCCTGGATCGACGCCAAGAGCGTCTACGGCCCGCTCTTCACCCTGCTCACCTACCCGCTCGCCTGGCTGCCGCTCGCCGCCGCGGTGGCGGCGCTGAAGGCTCTCGCCGCGCTCTCGGTCGGGGCGATCGCCGTCCTGGTGGCGCGGATCGCCGCCTGGCGCGGGGTCGAGCCGCTGCGCGCCGCCGCCTTCGTCGCCCTCAACCCGCTGGTCCTCGTCCACGTCGTCGGCGGCGCCCACAACGACGCCCTGGCGATGCTGCCGGCGACCCTCGCCGTCGCGGCGCTGCTCAGCGGCCGCGAGCTCGCCGCCGGCGCCACCCTGGTCGCCGCCATAGCGGTCAAGCTCTCCGCCGCCTTCGTTGCCCCCTTCGCCCTGCTGGGCGCGGCAACCCAGGCCCCGACGGGCGGGCCGACGGGCCGAAAAGTCAATTCAATGATGCCGACGGGCCGAAAAGACCGACCCGCTGAGTCGAATCGGCCCGTCGGCGGATGGGATCGGACTTTTCGGCCCGCCGGGCGTCTGCTGGCCGGGGCGCTGGGGATGGCGCTGGCGGTCGGGGCGGGCGCCTACCTCGCCTTCGGCTGGGACTGGCTGCACGGCTTCGGGCTGGCGGGAGAGAACCAGAGCCGGACCAGCCACCTCAGCGTCCCGATCACGGTGGCGCGGATCGCCGGCCTGCCCGCCGGCGGCGTCCGCCTCGCCGCCGCGATCCTGTTCGCCGCCCTCGTCGTCTACCTGCTCGCCTGGACCTGGCGCGGCGGCGACTGGGTCCGCGCCGCCGCCTGGACCGGCTTCGCCCTCCTCCTCGCCACCTCCTGGCTCCTCCCCTGGTACCTCCTCTGGCCCCTACCCCTGGCAGCCGTCTCCCGCGACCGCACCCTCCAACTACTAACCCTCGCCCTCACCGCCTACCAATTAGCAGCCCGAATCCCCCTGTGAAACAACGCAAGGAGGGGGTGGGCGTCCTTCGAACGGGCGGATACTCACAACGCCGAGCTAATCAGCTCGGCGCATGAGTATCCGGTTCCGTCAGGGAGGGTCCCGATCTCTCGGCATGTCTGTTCCTTTTGGCTGCTATGAAGCCAAAAGGAACAGCTGACGCATCGGGCATCGGCCTTTCCTGTTCCTTTTGGGCGCTATACGACCAAAAGGAACAGCTGACGCATCGGGCATCGGCCTTATCTGTTCCTTTTGGCCGCTATACGACCAAAAGGAACAGGTAGAGGACAGGGGTCGGGTGTCCGTCCGCGCAGGCGGGGGCTCGCCTGAGCGAACCGGATACTGATGAGCTCGACTTTTGTCGGGGCGAGGGGGTGCCCACCCCTCCCCGCCTACGGAGAAAGCCGATCGGGCGCCGACCACCGCCCCCTACATCAACTCCGGCGTGCGATCGCCGGCGTCCATCCCGGCCGCCTGCTCCTCGGCCGAGGGGTGCAGGATGCCGGTGTGGACGCTCCAGGCCTCGCGGCGGCCGAGGGCGGTGACGATGCCGACGTAGATGATTTCGCCGACCGTCATCACGCCGCGGACGGCGATCGCGATCAGCGAGCCGAGGGCGAAGCTGCCGCCCGGCAGCGCCGCCTTCACCGCCCAGGCGAAGGCGGCGTCGCGGACCCCGAGCCCGGCCGGGGCGACCAGGGTCACCAGCGCCGCGAAGTAGCCGATCGCCTGCGCCGAGCCGACCAGCAGCAGGTCGTTGAAGGGGATGTGGGTGACCGAGCGGGCGACGCAGTAGATGCCGAAGGCGACCACGACCCAGTTGGCCGAGTAGAAGACGATCAGGGCGATCACGCCCTTCAGCGAGATCACCTCCGGCAGCGGTTCGCGGCCGAGCGCCCGCAGCCCGCGGTTGGCCAGCGGCCCGAAGACCTTCGGGTGCAGGATCAGGATCGCCAGCGGGATCAGCAGCAGCACCCCCCAGCGCCAGGCGTCCCCCTGCAGGTCGGGGTGCTTGATGATGAAGTAGGCGGCGACGACGATCGCCGAGGTGGCGGAGATCGCCTGTTCGTAGACGATGCTGGCAATCGTGATCCGCCGCGGCACCCCGGCTTTTTCGGAGAGCAGGACCCGCCCCAGCACGTAGAGGACGCTGCCGGGCACGTAGCGCGCCAGCAGCGGCTGCCCCCAGGCGACCTGGGCCCGGCCGACGCCGAGGTGGTGGCCCATGAAGCGCAGGGTCAGGTCCCAGCCGAGGGCGCTGATCGCGAAGTAGATCGGCAGGATGACGATGCCCGGGATCAGCCAGGCGACGTGGAAATGCACCCCTTCGCTCTGGATCTCCGACCACTGGTCGATCACCGTGAGGACGAGGAAGCCGAAGATCAGCAGGGCGAGGCCGAGCTGGAGGGCGAGGCGGACCTTGCGGCTGCGAGGGGGCTTTTTGCCGAACTGCGAGCCCACCTCGCCGACTTTGTGCAGGAATGGTTGGCGGCGCTCCACGTCCGACGCACCTTAGTAAGTGGGATAGTCGAGTCGATGGGCGAGTTCGAGTTGCTGGCCAAGCTGCGGGACCGTCTCCCCCCCGGCGACCCCCGCGTCCGCCTCGGCAGCGGCGACGACGCCGCGGTCACCGTGCCCGGCGGCGCGACCGCGACCTCGGTCGACGCGATCGTCGACGGGGTCCACTTCCACCGCGCCGAGGCGCCGCCGCGGCTGGTCGGCCGCAAGGCGCTCTCGACCGCGCTCTCCGACCTGGCGGCGATGGGGGCGGCCGCAGGGGAGGCCTACGTCGCCCTCGGCGCCCCCGCCGACCTCGGCGAGGCCGAGCTGCTCGCCGTGCTCGACGGCGTCCTCGAGGTCTGCGGGGAGACCGGCACGACCCTGGCCGGCGGCGACCTCACCCGCGCCCCGGCGCTGACCCTGGCGGTGACGGTGGTCGGCCACGCCGGCCGGCCCGAGGAGCTGGTCTCCCGCGGCGGCGCCGAGCCCGGCGACCTGCTCGTCCTCAGCGGCGAGATCGGCGGCGCCGTTGCCGGCCGCCTGCTGCTCGACGACCCGGCGCTCGCCGGGGCCGTCGCCGCGCCGCTGGCCGAGCGCCTGCGCGCCCGCCAGCTCGACCCGGCGCCGCGGCTGCGCCTGGGCCGCGCCCTGGCGGCGAGCGGGGCGCGGGCGATGATCGACCTCAGCGACGGGCTCGCCGGCGACGCCCGCCACCTCGCCGGGTCCAGCCGGGTCGGCCTGCGGATCGACGCCGCGGCGCTGCCGCTCGCCGCCGGCGTCGCGGAGGTCGCCGCCGCCGCCGGCCGCGATCCGCTCGAGCTGGCGGTCGCCGGCGGCGAGGACTACGAGCTGCTGGCGGCGCTGCCGCCGCAACGGCTGGACGAGGCGCGGGCGCGGCTCGGCGACGCCGCCGGGGAGATCGGCCTGACCCGGATCGGCGCGGTGCGCGAGGGGGCGGGAGTCGAGATCAGGCTGCCCGGGGGCGGACTGCTGGAGAGTCGGGGCTATGACCATTTCGCGGGGTCGTAGCGTGGATTCCGGTCAGCAGCTCGCGGACGCCGCGCTTGCTCAGCATCGCCGACGCGATCGCGTCGGGGTCCGGTTTGTAGGCGCCGGCCTCGACCAGAGTTTTCAGCTCTTGGGGGTGCATCGCTCTCGCGGTCATTATCGGCCCGGGTACCCATATCCTTAGTTCTTAGTACTCGCACATGCGTCCAAGCTGCCGCGCTCATTACCCTTTGAGCAGATGGCAAACGGCTCGGCGCGCATCCTCCTGGTCGACGACGAGCAGTCGATCCAGACGCTGCTCAGCTACCCCCTGCGCAAGGACGGCTACCACGTCACCTCCGCCCTCGACGGCTCCGAGGCGCTGCGCCGCTTCGAAGAGGGCCGCTTCGACCTCGTCATCCTCGACCTGATGCTGCCGCGCCTGGGCGGCGTCGAAGTCTGCCGGGCGCTGCGCTCGCGCAGCCAGGTGCCGATCATCATGCTGACCGCCAAGGGCAGCGAGACCGACAAGGTCGCGGGCCTGGAGGTGGGCGCCGACGACTACATCACCAAGCCGTTCTCGATGCGCGAGTTCCGCAGCCGGGTGAAAGCGGCGCTGCGGCGCTCGCGGATGGTCGAGCGGGCGCGCGAGGACGGGGAGGGCGCCGCGATCGAGACCGGGGCGCTGAAGATCGACTTCGAGCGCCGCATGGTCACCCTCGACGAGGAGGAGGTCAAGGTCACCTACGTCGAGTTCGAAATCCTCGCCGCCCTGGCCCGCTCCCCCGGCCGCGTCCTCACCCGCGAGACCCTGCTCGAGCACGTCTGGGGCGACTCCGACTACCGCGACCCGCGCACCGTCGACGTCCACATCCGCCACCTGCGCGAGAAGCTGGAGACCGACGCCAAGGAGCCCGAATACCTCTTCACCGTGCGCGGGGTCGGCTACCGCTTCCGGGAGTAGCGATGCGGCGCCTGCGGGTCAGCGACCTGGCGAGCCGGATCACCCTGATCTCGATCGCGATCGCCGTCGGGGCGACCGTGATCGTCTACATCTACGCGGTCGCGATCGGCGGCTCGGCCAGCGGCGAGGAGGCGGTCAAGCTCCAGATCCTGATCGGCGGCGTGATCGCCGTGGGGATCGCGGCCGCGGTCGGCCTCTATTACACGCGCAGCGCCGCCGGCAACATCCAGCGCCTGCAGGAAGCCGCCCGCAAGGTCGCCGACGGCAACTTCGAAACGACGATCCCGGTCGCCTCGGCGGGCCAGCTCCGCGACCTGGCGAGGACCTTCAACGAGATGCAGCGGCGCCTGGCCGAGCTCGACAGCGCCCGCAAGCAGTTCATCGCCAACGCCTCGCACGAGCTCCGCACCCCGATCTTCAGCCTCGGCGGCTTCGTCGAGCTGCTCGAAGACGAGGACCCGAGCCCGGAGGAGCGGGCCGAGTTCGTGCGGACGATGCGCCAGCAGATCGAGCGGCTGACCAAGCTGACCACCGACCTGCTCGACCTCTCCCAGCTCGACGCCGGGGCGATCGAGATGCGCGCCAACCGGGTCGACCTGACGGCGCTGGCGCGCGAGGTGACCAAGGAGTTCGGCCCCCGCGCCGACCTGCGCGGCTCGCGCCTGGAACTGCGGACCCCGGCGCAGGCGGCGATCGCGCTCGGCGATCCCGATCGGGTCCGGCAGGTGATCCGTATCCTCCTCGACAACGCCCTCACCCACACCCCCGAGGGCACCGACATCACCGTGACCACCTACTCCGCCAACGGCCGCGCCGAGCTGACCGTCTCCGACGAGGGGCCGGGCATCCCCCAGCGCGTGCAGAAGCGGATCTTCGAGCGCTTCTACACCGCCGACAAAGCCGGCGGGTCGGGCCTCGGGCTGGCGATCGCCAGCGAGCTCGCGCAGCGGATGGCGGGGCAGATCACGATCTCCTCCAGCCGCCGCTTCACCGCCTTCACGCTCGACCTGCCGCCGGGGCCGGCGCCGGTCGACCTCCCGCGCGCAGCCCGGGCGCCCGCCAGGGCGGCCTCGTGAGGAGCCGCCGGGCGGCGGCGCTGCTCGCCCTCTGCGCCTGCCTGGCGCTGCTCGCCGGCTGCGGCTCGGGAGGCGGCGAGGGCACGACCAGCGGACAGGGGCGGCCGAACGCGGGCGGCGCGGCGGCCGCGGGCGAGGCGGCGCCGCAGGTCGCGATCGAGACCGCCGGCCCCGGCTTCGACGCGATCCGGGTCTACCGCGAGGCGGCGCCGGGGGTGGTGACGATCCGCTCCGTCTTCGGCTCGGCCGGGGCCGCCGAGGGCTCGGGGATCGTCCTCAACGACAACGGCGAAATCGTCACCAACGCCCACGTCGTCACCGACGATTCGAGCGGCGCCCGCAAGCCGGCCGAGAACGTCTACGTCGAGTTCCCCGACCGCAACGTCGTCCCCGCCGCGATCGTCGGCTACGACCCCTTCGTCGACGTCGCCCTGCTCAAGGTGGCGCCGAACGGGCTGCCGCTGCACCCGCTGGCGCTCGGCGACGACCGCACCCTGCGGGTCGGCCAGCCGGTGGCGGCGATCGGCAGCCCCTTCGGCGAGCAGCACTCGCTCTCGGTCGGCGTCGTCTCCGCCACCGACCGCTCGGTCCGGTCCCTGACCAAGTTCGAAATCTTCGGCGCGATCCAGACCGACGCCTCGATCAACCCCGGCAACTCCGGCGGGCCGCTGCTCGACGCCGGCGCCCGGGTGGTCGGGATCAACCAGCAGATCGAGACCAACTCCGGCGCCAACGACGGCGTCGGCTTCGCGGTCCCGGTCTCGGCGGTGAAGCGCTCGCTCGCCCAGCTGCGCGAGGACGGCAGCGCCGAATACGCCTACCTCGGCGTCTCCAGCCAGGCGCTCTACCCGCAGCTCGCCCGCAAGCTCGGCCTCGACACCACCTACGGCGGCCTGCTCGCCGAAGTCGTCCCGGGCGGGCCGGCCGAGAAGGCGGGGCTCGAAGGCGGCAGCGAAAAGCTGCGCTTCCAGGCGGCCCAGTACCGGACCGGCGGCGACGTGATCCTCGCCGTCGACGGCCACCGGATCGTCAGCGAAAACGACCTCGCCCGGGTGATCGCCTCGCACCGGCCGGGAGACAGGGTGTCGCTCGAGATCCTCCACGACGGCAACCGCAAGCAGGTCGAGGTGACGCTCGGCAAGCGGCCCGAAAGCCCCTCGGGCGGCTAGGCGCCCCGCGCGCCTGGACGCCGTGTCGCCGCGCATCGGTGTAGAACTCACGGCTTGCTCCAGGAAGTCGCCCTCGGCCACAAGACGCTCACCGACTACACGCACATCGTCGGCAAGGAGCTGACGGAGGAAATCCGCCGCCTCGCCGAGCCGCTGAAGGGGAAGCGGGTGCTGCACGTCAGCGCCACCGCTTTCGGCGGCGGCGTCTCGGAGATCCTCTACACGCTGGTGCCGCTGATGCGCGACGTCGGCGTCGACGCCCACTGGCACGTGATCTTCGGCAAGGAAGAGTTCTTCGAAGCGACCAAGCTCCTCCACAACTCCCTGCAGGGGGCCGAGGAGACGCTGAGCGAGGAGCAGTGGGCGGTCTTCGACGAGATCAACGAGCTGAACGCCGAGGGGCTGCAGGGCGAGTGGGACGCGGTGATCGTCCACGACCCGCAGCCGATCGGGCTGCGGCGCGGCGCCGGGGCCAAGGGGCGGCACTGGATCTGGCGCTGCCACATCGACCTCTCGACCCCGAACCCGGCGCCGATCGAGCGGCTGCTGCCGATGATCGAAGAGTACGACGCCTCGGTCTGGCACATGGAGCAGTACGTGCCGAAGGACATGGGGCGCCACCGCGACGCGGTCAACATCGTGCCGCCGGCGATCGACCCGCTCTCGCCGAAGAACATGGCCTTCTCGCCCGAGGACGCGGCCTTCGTCTGCCGCCAGTTCGGGATCGACGTCGACCGGCCGCTGATCACCCAGGTTTCGCGCTTCGACCCGTGGAAGGACCCGATCGGCGTCATCGACGCCTACCGCCAGGTGACCGAGCGGGTGCCGGAGGCGCAGCTGGCGATGGTCGGCTCGATGGCGACCGACGACCCCGAGGGGATGGAGTACTTCCAGCAGACCTTCGAATACGCCGGCGGCGACGACGACATCAAAATCCTCAGCAACCTCAACAACGTCGGCGCGATCGAGGTCAACGCCTTCCAGTCGCAGTCGGACGTCTGCCTGCAGAAGTCGATCCGCGAGGGCTTCGGCCTGACCGTCACCGAGGCGCTCTGGAAGGGGCGGCCGACGGTCGCCGGCAACGTCGGCGGCATCCCGCTGCAGATCGAGGACGGGGTCAGCGGCTACCTGGTCGACTCGCCGCAGGAGTGCGCCGAGCGCTGCCTCGGGATCCTCGGCGACCCCGAGCTGGGCCGCAACCTCGGCCGCCAGGGCAAGGAGCACGCCCGCCGCCACTTCCTCACCCCGCGCCTCCTGCGCGACTGGCTCGGCCTGATCGGCGAGCTCGAATCCTGAGCCGCTAACGCGGAGCGAACTCTTCGGACCCGTCGCCGCCGGGCGGCGGCGCGGGAACGGGAGGCGGCGCAGCCGGTGCGGGCGGAGGTGCGGCCGGCGGCGCGGGCGGCGCAGGTGCAGGCGCAGGCGATGGCGATGGAGCCGGCGCAACCGGCGTGGGCGCGGGCGCGGGTTCGGAAGCGGTCGCCGACGCGGGAGGGGGCGCTGACGCGGGAGCGCCCGCGGGTTCCGGCGCGGAGGGAGCGCCACGGCCCGGATTCCGTTGCGTGGTTCCTTTGTCCTGCATATCCGGACTTTCGAGCCGCAACCTTTTCGGGCTGGGGTTCGGCGCGGGTTCGCGCTCGCGGGGCGGGGCGGGCTGGGGCTCCGGGTGCGGCAGGCCGACGTCGGGGGCGAGCGGCGGGGGGTCCGGCGGCTCGAGGAGGGACGGGAGCGCCTGCAGGGCCAGCAGCGCGACGATCGCCACCGCCGCGACCCTGGCCGCGCTTGCCCACCTGACCCGCATGCGTCCCTAAGGGCGCGGCGGTCCCGGTTTCTCCCCCCTCAGGCCAGGGAGCGGCGGAGGGACTCGATGTCCTTGAGCTGGTCGTCCACCCAGTCCCCCGGATTGTGGGAGAAGATGATCTTGCGCAGCCCCTCCGCCCGCCGCCGCTTCTCCTCGGCCTCCATCGTCAGCGCCCGGTAGATCGCGTCGGCCTGCTCCTGGATGTCGAAGGGGTTGACCGAGATCGCGTAGTCGATCAGCTCGTGATGGGAGCCGGTGTTCTCGGAGAGCATCAGCACCCCGTCGCGGGTGTTGACCGCCGGCGCCTCCTTGGCGACCAGGTTCATCCCGTCGAAGAGCGAGTTGACCATCAGCAGGTCGAAGTGCTTGTAGCGGGCGACCGCGTCGTAGAAGTTCTCGTAGATCTTCAGGTCGATCGGCATCCAGTCGGTGGTGCCGTGGCGGTGGTTGACGACCGCGACCAGGGCCTCGATCCGCTCCAGGTACTCGGCGTACTCGGGGACGTCCTGGCGCGAGGGCTGCAGGTGGGCGATGAAGGTGACCTGTTCGCGGAACTCCGGGTGCTGGCTGAGGAAGGTGTCGAAGGCGGTGAAGCCGCGCAGCACGTTCTTCGAGAGGTCGGCGCGGTCGACGCGGATGATCAGGTGCTTGCGGCGGCGCTCCAGCACCTCGCGCTCGGCCTCGGCGACCTCGGGCAGGCCGGCGGCGCGTTTGAGCCGCTCGGCGTCGATCCCCAGCGGGTAGGCGCGGGCGAGGGTGCGGCGGCCGCGGCGGCGGACTTCGGCGGCGTGGTAGTCGACCTCGACGTCGTCGAGCAGTTCGTCGCAGCAGCGGAGGAAGTTGATGCAGTAGGCGTGGGTGTGGAAGCCGATGATGTCGTTGGCCAGCATCCCCTCGAAGATCGCGTTGCGGATCCGGGTCGGCAGGATCCGCCAACTGTCCGGCTGCGACCAGGGGATGTGGACGAAGTGGTGCAGGAGCGAGTCGGGGCGCTCGGCGCGGATCATCCCCGGGGCCGTGTAGAGGTGGTAGTCGTGGAACATCACCAGCGGCTGCTCCTCGCCCTCGATCTGGGCGAGGACGGAGTCGGCGATGTCGCGGTTGACGGTCTGGTAGCCGTACTCCCAGGCGTCGAGCTCCTGGCGGCGGATGTCCGGCGCGTTGGAGATGTCCCAGAGGTAGTGCTGGATGAACCAGAGGATCGGGTTGGCGATGACGTTGTAGAAGCGGTCGTAGGCGACCGGGTCGCTGCCGACCAGGCAGACGCGGTAGTCGACGCCGTCGAGCTCCTGCTCGATCGGGCCGCCCGCTTCGCCGGAGACGGCGACGTCCTCCTCGCTCATCGCCGAGGCGATCCATAGCGCGTCGCGGTGGGAGACCAGGCCCGAGAGCGCGGTGACCAGGCCGCCGCCGCCGCGGCGCACGGTGCGCTCGCCGTTCTCGTCGCGGTCGAACTGGAGCGGGCCGCGGTTGGAGACGATGATCAGCGGCGAGGAGTCCACGCCCCAGAGACTAGATGGTCCCCGGGGCCGCGGAGGGGGGCTCCACCGCCGCGATCCCGCCGCTATAGTCCTTCGCCGTTTTGGCAGCAGCACGCGAATATGAGCTGGTCCTGATGCTGGACCCCAAACTCGACGCCGGCGCGCGCGACGCCCTGGCGGCCGAGGCGCGCGGCCAGATCGAGGGCTCGGGCAGCCTCAAGCACGAGAACAGCTGGGGCCTGCGCAAGATGGCCTACGAGATCGACCACCGCACCGAGGCCGACTACCGCTGGATGCGGTTCGAGGCCTCCAGCGAGCTGCTCGATTCGCTCGACCACAACCTGAAGATCGCCGACGGCGTCCTGCGCTTCCGGATCTTCAAGGTCGATCCCGGCGCGCCGGTGATCGTCCCCCCCGCGGTCGCGGCCGCACCGGGCCCGCGCGAGCGCAGCGCCCAGGGAGCCGGTCGCGAGGATCGCGACGACTCCGCGGACGACTCCGAGGAGTAGCGCCCCCCACCGGCGCCGCTGTTTGCGGGAAAACCCCCCGGCGAGGGGGGCAAGTCGCGCCGCCCGCCTCCTTAGACTGGAATCCAGATATTCGATCCAGAGGAGTGAGTGCTTTGGCAGCTTCGAACGTGAACGTGGTCGTGATCACCGGCAACCTGACCCGGGATCCGGAGCTGCGTCATCTCGGCAGTGGAACCGCGGTCTGCAAGCTTCGGGTGGCGGTCAACAGCCGCCGCAAGGACGGCCAGACCGGCGAATGGGTCGACAAGCCCAATTACTTCGACGTCACCGTCTGGGGGGCGCAGGGCGAGAACTGCGCCAACTACCTCGCCAAGGGGCGGCCGGTGGCGGTCGAAGGGCGGCTCGACTGGCGCGAGTGGGAGGACCAGGGCGGCAACAAACGCCAGAGCGTCGAGATCATCGCCAACTCGGTCCAGTTCCTCGGCTCGCGCGACGGCTCGGGCGGCGGCGGCAACGCCAACGGCGGCGGCGGTGGGGGCGGCGGCTTCGCCCCGCCCCAGAGCGACGTCCCGGCCGACGAAAGCGACTTCGCCTCGGCGCCCGCGGGCGGCGGCGGAGGCTCGCAGGAGGACGACATCCCCTTCTAAGGTCCCCGGGGGCGCCGCAGGGCGCCCCCGCCCGCCCGCCTGCGAGGGGGCGCCGGGCTCGCCGCGCCCTCGCCCGGCGGTCGCCGCGGCGCATCAGCCTGTAGCATCGGCCGCCGATATGGCACGAACCGACTCCCCACCGAGGACCGGCGGCCGCCGCGGCAAGCGCGGCGCCGACCGCTCGCGTCCGCGCAAATACACCCGGGTCAACTCCGAGGTCGTCGACTACAAGGACCTGAACCTGCTGCGCCGCTTCCTCTCCGACAAGGGGAAGACGCGCGGGCGCCGGGTCACCGGACTTTCCCGCCGCCACCAGCGACAGCTCTCGGTGGCGGTGAAGCGGGCGCGCGAAATCGCCCTGCTTCCCTACGTCGGAGAGCGCTGATGGCGCAGGCGATCCTGCTGCAGGACGTCGATTCGCTCGGCGAGCGCGGCCACGTCGTCGACGTCGCCCCCGGCTACCTGCGCAACTACCTGGTCCCGCGCAAGCTCGCCCAGCCGGCGACCGCCGGGGCGCTGGAGGAAGCCAGACGGCGGATGGAGGCGGCCGAGCGCGCCGCCGAAGCGCGCCGCGAGCGCGAAGCCCAGGCCGCCGGCCTGCTCGGCAAAACCGTGCTGACGATCCACCAGCGGGCGGGCGAGGACGGCAAGCTGTTCGGCTCGGTCGGGCCGAAGGAGATCGTCGACGCGCTGCGCGAGGCGCGCGACCTGCGGATCGACAAACGGCAGGTCCAGCTCGAGCAGCCGCTGCGCGAACTCGGCACGTTCATGGTCGGGATCGAGCTCGCCGACGGCACCACCGCCGAGGTGAAGACGATCGTCAGCGAGGAGAAGTAGGCGCGGTTCTCTAGGCTCGGGGGCGTGACGCCGAGCCTGCCGACGAGGATCAGCCGCCGCGCCCGGGCCCGCACCCGGCTCGGCTGGGCCCGCTCCGAGCGCGCCACCCTCGGGCTGGCCGCGGTCTCGCTCGCCGCCGCCGGCACCGTGCTCGCCGGCCAGTTCAGCCGCATGCTGGCGCGGCGGGCGGGCGAGGCGCACGATCCCGAAGCGCTGCTCGAATCGGCCCCGGCCGCGGCGGCCGACACCGTCGGCGTCGCCGTCCGCGGCTACGCCGAGACGCCGCGCAGCGAACTCGTCCTCTTCAACCTGCTGGCGGGCTTCCTCGGCTCCTTCGCCGGCGTCCGCCTCTCGACCTGGGCGATCCGCGACGGCCGCGGCCCCTTCCGCAACGTCCACATCGGCGGCCGCCACATCCACCACTTCGTGCCGGGGATCGTCCTCGCCTTCTCCTCCGGGACCGCCGCCCTGCTGACCGACGACGACGAGCTCGAGCGCAAGCTGGCGGTCCCGATGGGCGCCGGCATCGGCCTCACCTTCGACGAGGCGGCGCTGCTGCTCGACCTGCGCGACGTCTACTGGTCGCGCGAAGGCCTGCTCAGCGTCCAGCTCAGCCTCGGCGCCACGGCGATCCTCAGCATCGCCATCCTCACCCTGCGGATGCTGCGCCGCGGCGAGCGCCGCCAGGAGCAGGAGGGCCTGATCCCCCGCGCCCACCCGCAGCAGCTCTCCTTCGGGACGAGCGGCTGAGGCTCCTCCGGAACTGCCGCAGAAACGTCACGGAAGCGTGAACTCCTTTCGGCGCGATTTGCACGGAAGGCGCGCGCCGGTGCGAGCGGCCTCTGGTTTGCTTGACGGGCGCGTTGCGGCGCCTCCGCTTCCGCCGTCGCGCCGCCTATACCTAGACCGATGCCGCAGCCCCCCAGCAGCCACGTCCCGCCGCAGAACATCGAGGCCGAGGAATCGGTCCTCGGGGCGATGCTGGTCTCCGAGTCGACCCTGACCCGGGTGATCGACGAGGTGAAGCTGAACGCGGCCGACTTCTACCTCGACAAGCACCGCCAGATCTTCGAGGCGATCCACGACCTCTACGCCGCCTCGAAGCCGGTCGACGAGCTCAGCGTCAGCGAGGCGCTGACCCAGGGCAACAGGATCGAGGAGGCCGGCGGCCGCCACTACGTCTCCGAGCTGGCGGCCAAGGTCCCCGCCGCCGCCAACGCCAAGCACTACGCCGAGATCGTCCAGCAGAACTCGCTGCTGCGCCGCCTGCTCGGCGCCGGCCAGGAGATCCAGGGCTGGGTCAACGAGCGCGACGGCGAGCCCCGCGAACTCTCCGAGCGGGCCGAGAAGCTCCTCTTCGACGTCGCCCACAAAGAGCAGGCCAGCGACTTCAAACAGCTCGACGAGATCCTCCACGACGAGGTCGACCGCCTCGAGAAGCTCTCCGTCGGCGACGCCGAACTGACGGGCACGCCAACCGGATTCCGGGACCTGGACTCTCTCACCGGGGGCTTTCAGCCTGGCAACCTGATCATCGTCGCCGCGCGGCCGTCGATCGGCAAGAGCGCTCTGGTCGCCAACATCGCCGAGCACGTATCGGTGAAACACGACCTTGCCGTCGCCTTCTTCTCCCTGGAGATGTCGGAGGTGGAGCTGGCGCAACGCTTCATCGCCTCCCGCGCCCGCATCTCCGGAGACAAGCTCCGCAAGGGCCAGGTCTCGCCGAAGGACTGGCCGAAGGTCGTGCGCGCCTGCAACGAACTCGAGCAGGCGCCCCTCTGGATCGACGACTCCTCCGACCTCGGCCTGCTCGACCTGCGGGCGAAGGCCCGGCGTCTGCACGCCACCCAGCAGGCCCGCGGCGGCCTCAGCCTGATCATCGTCGACTACCTCCAGCTGATGCGGACCGACGACCCCCGCGCCAACCGGGTCGAGCAGGTCGGCCAGATGAGCCGTGGCCTGAAGATCCTCGCGCGGGAGCTGGGGATTCCGGTGCTGGCCCTCTCGCAGCTCTCACGCGCGCCGGAGCAGCGACCCGACAAACGCCCGATCCTCTCCGACCTGCGGGAGTCCGGCTGCCTGACCGGCGACTCCCTCGTCCACCTGCCGGGCAGCGGCGAGCGGAAGCCGATTCGCGACCTCGTCGGCTCGCCTCCCTTCGAGGTCCTGGCGATGGACCCGGAGACGTGGAAGGCGCGACCGGCCCTCGCCACCAAGGTCTTCCCCACCGGCCACAAGCCTGTCTTCAGGCTGACCACGCGGCTCGGCCGCTCGATCCGCGCCAGCGCGAACCACAAGTTCCTCACCCTCACCGGTTGGCGCGCTCTCGATGAGCTCGACGAGGGAGACACGATCGCCCTTCCCCGCAGCCTCCCCGACACCGTTAGGCCGACGATGTCCGAGGACGAGCTGGCCCTGCTCGGTCATCTGATCGGCGACGGGTGCACGTTGCCACGGCATGCGATCCAGTACACGACCAACGAGCTGCGCCTGGCGAACCTGGTGGGAGACCTGGCCCGCCGCGTGTTCGGGCCTGAGGTCGCACCGCGGGTCAGCCGTGAGAGGCGCTGGTACCAGGTCTACATCGCGGCGGCGAAGCGACTCGGGCGCGGGAGGCGCAACCCGGTAGCCGCCTGGCTCGACGAGCTCGGGGTGTTCGGGCTGCGCTCGCACGAGAAGCGGGTTCCGGAGAAGGTCTTCCGGCAGCCGGCCTGGGCCGTTGCTCGTTTCCTCCGGCACCTATGGGCAACCGACGGCTGCGTCTGGCTCGGCGGGCCGCGGCGAACGGCGAACGTCTACTACGCGACGAGCAGTCGCCGGCTCGCCTTCGACGTGCAGACCCTCCTGCTCCGGCTCGATATCAACGCCCGGGTCAGCGCGCACGGGCCGAAGCGGGCCCAGTACCACGTGACGGTCAGCGGAGGCGACGATCAGGTCCGGTTCCTTGAGGTCGTCGGGGCGCTGGGATCGACCAAGCAGCGGCATGCGAGTGACCTCCTGGAACATCTGGCGGGGCGGAAGCGAAACCCGAACCGGGACCTGATCCCAAAGGAGGCCTGGTCGGAGATCGTCGTTCCCGCGATGCAGCGGCGGGGGATGACCGGGCGGCAGATGCAGGCGGCGATCGGCACCGAGTACTGCGGCACGTCGCTCTACAGGAACGGCATCGGGAGGGAGCGGAGCATGCGGGTGGCGGCGGCGGTCCGCTCCGAGCAGCTGGTCGACCTGGCGATCGGCGACGCCTACTGGGACCCGGTCGTCTCGATCGAGCCGGATGGAGTCGAGGAGGTCTTCGACATCACCGTGGAGGGGCTTCACAACTTCGTCGCCGACAACGTCGTCGTCCACAACTCGATCGAGCAGGACGCCGACGTCGTCGCCTTCCTCTACCGCGAGGACTACTACCGCGGGGCCGACGAGGAGCCGGACGGCCTGGCCGAGGTGATCTTCGCCAAGCATCGCAACGGGCCGATCGGCAAGCGGACCCTCGTCTTCCTCGATCGCTTTCCCAAATTCGCCGACTACGCCCACAGCGAAGCGCCGATCGAGCAGCCGGCGGGCGAGGATCCGTTCGCCGACGGACCGCCGTTCGGCGACGACGCGGTCACGGGTCCCAAGTTCTGATGCCGGCGATCGCGCGCTCGGAGCCGTTTCGCGAAGCGGCCTGCCCGCTCGGGGTCTGCGACGGGTCGGGGTGGATCCTCGGGCCCGAAGACGTGGCGCGGCCCTGCGAGTGCCGGGCCGAGCGGCTGAACCGGGGGCGCAGCCGCGGGGTCGCCTCGGCGATCCCGGCCCGCTACCGCGGCGTCTCCTTCGAGCGGCCGCCGGTCGCCGACATGGCGCGGGACATGACCACCCGCCACGTCGTCCAGGCCGCCCGCGACTACGTCGAGGGCCTCGACGAGAACCTCGCCGCCGGGCGCGGGCTCTGGTTCATGGGCGACACCGGCACCGGCAAGACGACGCTGGGGATGCTGATCGCGAGCGAGGCGCTGAAGGCGGGCCGGACGGTCGGCGTCTACTTCACCCCGAAGCTGCTGACCCGGATCCGCCAGACCTACCAGGAAGCCGAGACCGAGAACGCCTACGGGCAGTTCTTCGAGCGGGTCACCTCGGTCGACCTCCTCTACATCGACGACCTCGGCTCCGAGCGCCACACCGACTGGGTGGTCGAGCAGCTCTACGCGGTCGTCAACGAGCGCTACGAGAACCAGCGGCCGATGCTGGTGACCAGCAACGCGGCCGGCGACGTCGACCGCGGCCAGAAGCAGCTCGAGGACCAGATCGGGCGGCGCACCGTCAGCCGGCTGATCGAGATCTGCGGCGACCCGCTGCCGCTGTTCGGCTCCGACCACCGCTACCGGGCGCGCGCGGCCGGTTAGCGGCGCCGGCCGCCGCGGCCAGGAGCACCGCCTCCGCCGGGACGGATCGTCACAATCCCTCGCCGTGCCTGGCGTGGTCATAGTCGGAGCCCAGTGGGGCGACGAGGGCAAGGGCAAGATCGTCGACCTGCTCGCCGAGCGGGCAACCACGATCGTCCGCTTCCAGGGCGGCAACAACGCCGGCCACACGATCGTCCGCGGCGGCGAGGAGTTCAAGTTCCACCTGATCCCCTCGGGCATCCTCCACGAGGACAAGACCTGCGTGATCGGCAACGGCGTCGTCGTCGACCCGCGGGTGCTGCTGGGCGAGATCGACAACCTCAAACGGGCCGGGATCGGGGTCGGCAACCTGCGCCTCTCGGCCAACGCGCACCTGATCATGCCCTACCACGTGCTGCTCGACTCGGCGGGCGAGACGAAGCTGGGGAAGAACTCGATCGGGACGACGCGGCGCGGGATCGGCCCCTGCTACGCAGACAAGGCGCTGCGGCTGGGCATCCGCGTCCAGGACCTGCTCGACGAGAAGATCCTGCGGACGAAGATCCGCGCCGCGCTGGAGCCCAAGCAGCAGGCGCTGCGCGAGCTCTCGGTGCTGCGGCGCAAGCGGCGCAAGGAGGCGGGAGAGGAGGCCAGGGCGGCCGAGGCCTCGCCCGACCCCGATCCGCGGCTGGACCTGCACGCGATGGTCGAGGAACACGTCAGCTACGGGCACCGGCTCGAGCCCCACATCGCCGACACGGCGCGGCTCTGCTGGGATGCGCTCGACGGCGGCGAGACGGTGATCTTCGAGGGCGCCCAGGCGACCCTGCTCGACCTCGACCACGGCACCTATCCCTTCGTCACCTCCTCCAACCCGATCGCCGGCGAGGCCTGCGTCGGGGCCGGGGTCGGGCCGAAGGACATCGACGAGGTCTGGGGAATCGCCAAGGCGTATGCGACCCGGGTCGGCGCCGGGCCCTTCCCGACCGAGCTCTTCGACGAGGTCGGCGAGCAGATGGTCCAGCGCGGGCACGAGTTCGGGACGACGACCGGGCGGCGGCGGCGGACCGGCTGGATGGACCTGGTGGCGCTGCGCTACGCGGTCCGCCTCAACCGCATGGACGCGCTGGCGATCACCAAGCTCGACGTCCTCAGCGGCCTCGGCCCGCTGCGGGTCGCGGTCCGCTACCGCTCCAAGGAGGGCGCCGTCCTCGACACCTTCCCCTACCATCAGTCGATCCTCCACTCGGCCGAGCCCGAGTACGAGGAGCTGCCCGGCTTCGACCTCGACCTCGAGGCCTGCCGCAGCGCCGCCGACCTGCCGCGCGAGGCCCGCGACTACCTCGGCTTCATCGCCGAGTTCGCCGGCGTCCCGGTGCGCCTGGTCGGCGTCGGCCCGGATCGCGAGCAGTCGATCTGGCTGGAGGGTTGAACCGGGGCCGGGTCAGGAGCTGCGCCCGATCGGCGTGGCGTTCGAGACCAGCCATTCGCCGTTCTGCCGCCGCACCGGCACGATCCAGTCGTGACCGTCGTTGCCGTGGTACTGGGCGTAGCCGTGGCCTTCGCCGATCCGCAGGCTGACGATCGGGCCTTCGAGGTTGTTCTTGTAGCTGCCCGATGCTTCGTGCCCGAAGTGGTGCAGCGCCTGCGGGCAGGTCTTCACCTTGCCGCCGGTGACCCGGTGGGCGTCCAAGGTCAGCGACCTGGCATAGGCGGGCGCGAAGTAGCTGCAGTCCTTCGCCCAAGCCTGCGCGGCCCGGGCCCGCAACCACCCGTGGATCACGCGCGTCAACTGCGCCCGTTCGGCCGGCGTGGCCTCTCGCCCAAAGGTCTGCACCACGTTGTCGCCGTTGCGGATCAGGAACTGCCGCGAGGGCCCCTTGAGCCACGGATATAGCTGCGCCTGCTTCGACGTGTCGGCAGCGCTGGTCGAGCCGCCCCCGCAGCCGGCGAAGGCAGCGGCGAGGAGCGCGGCACTCAGCATCCCCAGGCAAAGCCTCGCGATTCCTCCCATCGCTCCAGTTTACACCGAATAGATCGAGCATTCAGCTGTCGTCTCCAGGGCCCGCAGATGCCGCACCGGATCCCCGCAGGACACCGCTCCTTTTGCCCTCCCGGCGGGTTTATGAACGTGGGTCGAGTGGTAGTTTGACCCGCTGGAACCCAGTTCAAGACCAAGCTTCCATCGGCATCGACCCCGGGACGGGCAGGCCGCAAAGGAGAGATATAGGGATATGCGTAAGTACCTGATGTTGACGACGGCCCTCGTGGGCCTGATCGCCGTCAGCGTCGTTGGCATCGCCAGCGCCGCGGGCGGGGGGCCGGTCACGGCCGAAGCAGGGAACCTGAAGTTCACCTTCAACGGCGGCTTCAGCCCGAGCAAGCTGCCGAAGAAGAAGATGGCCCCGATCGTCCTCTCGGCGAGCGGCAAGATCCAGACCAAAGACGGCACCCACCCGCCGGCGCTGAAGGAAGTCGAAGTCGAAACCGACAAGAACGGCTCGATCAACGTCAAGGGCGTGCCGGTCTGCAAGTCGGGCCAGCTGCAGTCGCGCGACACCCGCTCGGCCGAAAAGGTCTGCAAGAAGGCGATCATCGGCACCGGCGCGACCAACATCGAGATCCAGTTCCCCGAACAGAACCCGATCCCGGTCCACTCGAAGCTGCTGGTTCTGAACGGCGGCACCAAGGGCGGGACGACGACGCTGTTCATCCACGCCTACATCACGGTCCCGACCCCGGCGGCGGTGGTGACGACGCTGAAGATCAAGAAGCATCGCCACGGTCGCTACGGCCTGAAAACGATCGCCTCGATCCCGAAGATCGCCGGCGGCAGCGGCTCGGTGACCTCGTTCAACCTCCGGGTCGGCAACAAGAAGAAGGTTCTGTTCGCGCAGTGCCCGGACGGGAAACTGCAGGCGCACGCCACCGCCAAGTTCGCCAACGGCGAAAAGGTCTCGGCGGGCATCATCCGGACCTGCACCGGCAAGTGATCGCAGCGTCCTAGGGGTCTCTCCTTGAGACGACGGAAGTTGGGGAAGGGCGGCCTCGGGGCCGCCCTTCTCTTTGCCTCGGCGCTGCTCTGGGCGGCGCCCGGCGCGAGCGCGGAATCGGTGCCGTGGGGCGCGGGCTGCGCGCCGGTGCCCGAGGGGGCGACCCGGAGCGCGGCGAACTGCGGCGCTGAGCTGGTCGCCGGCCGGGCGATCGCCCCTCCCGGGGCGCCGCTCGCGGTCGGGAAGGCGATCGCGGCGGCGAACCGGATCCGCCACCGCCCCTACGTCTGGGGCGGCGGCCACCTCGGCTGGTCGAGCCGCGGCTACGACTGCTCCGGCGCGGTCGGCTACGCCCTCCACGGCGGCGGCCTGCTCGACGTGACGATGGTCTCCGGCCAGCTCGCCGGCTGGGGCGAGCCCGGGCCGGGCAGGTGGATCACCGTCTACGCCAACGCCGAGCACGTCTACATGTTCGTCGCCGGCCTGCGCTTCGACACGCGCGGAGATCTGCCAGGTGTCTCCGGCCCGCGCTGGCACCGCGGCCGGGTCGACCCGCGCCGCTTCGTCGCCAGGCACCCGCCGGGGCTGTAATCGCCGAGGACCCTTGCGCTCTGCGCCTCGACGTAGTAGTTATACGCGCACCCGATTAAACCGAGTTATCCAAACTGCGCACGGGATGTTCGAAGGCGACGACGAAGACAGCTTGCGGACGGTGTTGCTCACCGCCAAAGAACGCGACCTCAAGCCCCTGCTCGAAGACAGCGCCGAGGCGCTCGAGCTCGAAGAGTTCCGCCAGATCCTGGCGATGGAACGGGGCCTGCAGGAGGCCTGGTTCTTCGGCGTCAAGACCGGCCACCGGGTGACGGTGGAGACGAAAATGGGCCAGGAGGGCGAGGCGCTGCCGGTAATCGTCTCGATGCAGGACGAGTTCCAGGACGTGATGGAACGCTGCGCCGAGGGCCTCAACCTCACGATCGGCGAGACGATCAAGGCCTGGAACTACCTCGGCACCGCCTGGATCGCCGGCACCAAGTTCTGGGAACTCGAGATAGCCGCCCGCCTGATCGAATGGCAGGAAGGCGGCTTCGGCGAGATCCTGCGGGAACTCGAAGAAGAGTAGCCGCCCTCCTCCGCGCCGCGGTCAGAACTGGCAGCGGTCGAGGCCGTAGCTCGCAGCGAGCTTCGTCGCCTGGGTGAAGGCGGTGCTGCTGACCAGGGCGGTGCCCGGATCGGCCTTGGTCCTGGCTACGGCCTCTTCCCTGGCTTCCACGATCGCCTGGATCTTTTCTTCCTCGCCCTTCGGAGCGTCCAGTTCCTTGATCTTCTCGGTCGCTTCTTCGTAGGGGACCAGCACTTTGAGGATCAGCTTTTCCTGGTCCGCGCGGGTGACCTTGCGGCCGCCGAGCCTGGCGATGGCGGCCTGGATCCTTTCTTCCTTGGCCGCGAGGCTTTCCTGACAGGCGATGTTCGCCTGTTTGACGAATTCGCTCTTGGTCAGGCTGCTGCTTTCGCTCCCCCCGCAGCCGGCCAGCGCCAGAAGCGCCACAAGCGTTCCCACAACCAGCCCCACGATTCCCCGCTTCACCACTTCTTCCTCCAAACGCTCCGATTAAAGCGAGGAGTCTAACCGATCAGGCTCTAAAACGGGTTGCGCCGGGAGCGAAGGCTCCCGGCGCATACCCTCTACCCACTCCTGGCTCCCAAGCGTTTTACCGCTACTGCGCCTTCACTGCCCATGAGCCGGAGGCGAAGCCTGCGCCGGTCGGGAAGATCACGCCAGCCGCAGGATCGGGACTCGTACCAGTGGCGGGGAAATTTTCCAGGCCTCCCAGCGTTTCGCCAAGTTGTCCTTCGGCGAAATAGACGCAGAGATTCCCTGACTTAGCGCTGGGACTCGCCGCGCTACCGCTGCAGTAATTATCGACTTCTTCTTCACTGACGAGGTAGCCGGTTATTGCGCCAGTCGCCGGATCCCATTTGGCTCCGAATTCGCCGGACGGGTCAACCAATACAGATGAAGTCGGTGCCGGACTGACCAGGATCGGGTAAGTGATCGCTATCGAGCCTTCGGTGCCGCTGGGGGCTTTCGTGGACCAGATTCCGGTCAGCGTCTGTCCCGAGGGGAGCGGTTCGGTGCTGAAGGTCCCGTTGGTCCCGTTGGTCCCGTTGGTCCCGTTGGTCCCGTTGGTCCCGTTGGTCCCGTCGTTGCCGTTGCTCCCGTCGTTGCCATTGGCGCCTGCCGGACCCTGGGGACCTTGCGGACCGGCCTTGGCGAACTGCTTCGAATACTTCTTAGACCACTTCTTCGATTCCCTCTTGATCTGAGCGGTGGTGTTGCTCTTCTTGTGATGCCGCTTGCCCGAGCTGGTGGCCGCGTAGGCGCCACCGCTCAGCGCCGCGATCAGCGCGACGATGGCGATCACGAAGCCGGCGGTGCCGAGCTTCTCGTGCATTCGAGAAAACATTGTTCCTCCCATGGATCGATGACATTGATCGCGCCGGGGACCCGGCGCCGCGACCGTCGAGCATGGGCAGGCACAGCGGCTCGCTCGAGCCTCGCTCCCACGATTTTCCCCTCCGGTCCCATACGTTCGATAACCGGGCGCTTCCCTAGGCGCCAGCCTGTTGAAACTAGAATACCTGTACAGCCATGTCAAGGAACCCGTCTGGTGGTTATAAGTTGCGGTCTTCCGGCGCTCGGACTATCTTGTGGCAATGGTCCAGGATCGAGCCCTCACGGTCGTCACGCTCGGCCCCGAGGGAACGTGCCACGAGCGGGCTGTGCGCCGCTACCTCGAGTTCCAGGGCGTCGAGCGCTTCGAGATCGCCTACATCGGTGACTTCCTCGACGGTCTGGAGCTGATCCGCAGTCGGGAGAGCGCCTTCCTGGTCCAGTGCAGCGCCCACCCGCTGGTCCACAAGGTCACCGAGCGCTACTGGCGCGAGGTCTTCGTCGTCGACACCTTCATCTACCCGACCAAGGCGCTCGCGGTCCTCACCCGCCGCGAGATCGAGCGGCCACGGTCGCTGGGACTCGTCCCCGCCACCGCCGGCTACATCGACCCCGAGGACTGGGAGGAGATCGTCGACGTCCAGTCGAAGCCGATCGTCGCCGCGGAGCTGCTCGAAGGCCGCTACGACTCCGGCCTCACCCACCTCGAGCACCTCCACGCCCACGAAGACGAGCTCCGCCTCGACCTCGAGATCGGCGAAATCGACACCACCTGGCTGGTCTACGGGACCAGGAAGAGATTCGCGGGCGAGGTGATCGGTATCTCCTCCAGGGAGCTGTTCGCGCCTGCGGCCCCACTATCGGGGCCGCAGGCGCCCTTGGCCGATCAGCTCGATATGTAGTGGATCGCGGTGTGATTTGTCACCTGGAAGGCGGCATCCCAGACGGCCGTCGAAGGACAGAGTCCCCCGCCTGCCGTCTTGTTGACGATCTTTGAGAACGTCGGCAGTTCGCCGCTGGTGCTGACTTCGCCGAGGTCGGTGCCGATCCCGGTGCCGTAGGTGCAGCTGCTGCCGAACAATCCAAATGTCACTTCGTTGCTCAGCGCGGTCAGTGTCGTCTTTTCGCCGGCTGCCGGTTGCGCCTTGACCCTGCCCAGGTTCACGGCGTCGACTGTCGTGCTGCACCCGGAGAACGCCAGTTCTTCCACGTTGCCGAGGATTTCCGCTTTACCTGTTTCGTTCCCTTCGGTGATCCCGACCGTGAGATTGGCTCCCGTGCAAGTTGCCAAGGTCGTGCCGCCTGTGGTTGTGAGCCGGCCCGTGCCGAGTTGACTTGCTTCGATCGCTTCGATCTTCTTGCCGGCCGGGCACATGTTGCCTACGGGACCTTCTGTGCACAGTTCGTTGGCTTTGGCGGGAGGCGGTTCGGCGACGTAGTGGAACGCGCTGTGATTTGTCACCTGGAAGGCTGCTTCCCACTTGGCCGTCGACGGGCAAAGGCCGCTGCCCGCCGTCTTGCTGATGGTCTTGCTGAAGGAGACGGAGCCACTGGTGCCGATTTCCCCGAGGTCCGTGCCCGTCGCTCCGGTGCCGTAGGTGCAGCTGACGCCGAACAAAGTTGTTGTCCATTCGGCGCCGATCGAGGTCACTGTGGTGCCTCCACCACCGCCAGCTTCGAACTTGACGGTCCCGCCGGTCAACGTATCGAATGTCGTGCTACAGCCGGACCACCCGATTTCGACTTCGTCGGCAACGATCGGCGACACGCCCGACCCCTGTGTGATTCCGCCGATGTGGAGGGAGGCTCCACTGCATGTCGCCAGGGTCGTGCCGCCTGTGGTCTTCAGGTTGCTGCTGCCTACCTGACTTACTTCCAATGTCGTAAGCAGCTTGCCTTCCGGGCACATGCTTTCGACCGCCGCTTCTGTGCAGAGTTCGTCGGCCGAAGCGGTGCCCGCGCCGGCGAACGCCATCAGGGCCGCCGCGGCTACGGCCGCGAGCCCGAGGATCTTCAGGTATCTCATCGCTGTTCTCCTTCGAGTAGTGAGGCATTGCTTGCCCCACCGTCCTACCACCGGAGGCGGTATTGGTCAAGAACAGCTGCGTATGTTGCGCTAGGGGTGTTTCGGGTGCTTGCCGTGCCCGCGATGCTTGCCGCAGCGGGCCCGGATCGGCGGGTTGGTGGTCTTGACCCGGCCGTTTTGGGCCTTGAAGGTGAGGCGGGCGCGGCGGGCGCGGGCGCAGAGGTTGTGGGAGTTTTCGATCAGGCCCCTCCTGCCGCCGAAGAAGGCGAGCTTGAAGCGGGTGACCGGGGCGTCGGGGACGTGCAGGAAGCGGACCCGCACCCGGGAGCTTTCCGGGCCGGTCTTCACCGAGTCGATGTAGCCGACGAGGGTGATGTGGAGGGGGCCGTTCAGGTCGGCGACGAGGTCGGGCAGTTCGCGGGCGCCGCCGTTGCTTCGGAAGTAGACCGGGCCCTGCAGGGGCTTGTCGAGCAGCGGGCTCCAGGCCTTGGCGTGGCCGAGGATCGAGCGCTTCGGGCAGCGATCGGCGTCGAACTGCACCCGGGTGCAGGGGGTCGAGATGTGGGCGTTGTCGATGAACTCGCCCGCCGGCAGCAGGGTGATCGCCGCCCTGGTGTTGGCCTGGTGGGGCTTTTGGGTGAGCAGGGCCGAGATCGCCGGGTTGCCGGTGCGCTTGGTCTGGCCCTTGAAGTAGAGCTTCAGGCGGGGCTTGTAGGCGAGCTTGGCGCAGTTGGTGGCCTGGAAGGGCACGGAGGGTTCGGAGCTCTGGCCGTCGGTGGCCGCGACCGAGGCGGTGATCTTCTTGGCCGCGCAGCTGGTCGGGTTCAGGGTGAAGCCGGGGCGGTCGACGGTGACGTGGATCGTGCGGTAGGTGACCGGCACCCCTTCGAGGATCTGGGGCAGCGGGTCGGTTCTGATCGTCGCCAGGGCGGTGTCGGGGTCGACGTAGATCGCGGCGCGGGTGACGACGTCGCCGAGGTCGAAGGGGCCGACCTGGGCGGGGACGACGGTGACCACCGAGTAGGGGGCGCCCTTGTAGGGGCCGGCCAGGTAGGCGGCGGTGGGGGCCTTGCCGGGCTGGGGGATCCACAGCGGCGCTCCGCCCACCCCGGTGGCCGCGGTCAGGGAGCCGATCTTCGAGCCGGCGGGGCAGTTGCCCGAGCCGGCCTGGGCCTCGGGGCAGAGCGGAACCCCGGCCAGCTTGGCGAGCAGGCCCTGGGGCAGGTGGATCGCGATGCTGCGGGGCTCGGCTTCGCCGTCAGAGCGGGTGAGGGTGAACAGGAAGGGCGAGTAGGCCCCGGCGCGAAGGCTCGCGGTCCCCGCCACCAGCTTGGGCGAGAAGCCGCCCTTGCCGCAGCCCGAGGTGATCTGGATCGGCGTCTGGCCGGCGGCCGCCGCTCGGCCCGACCAGGGCGAAAAGGAGTAGGAGGTCTGGTAGGTGCCGCAATGCTCGGGCGTCGCCAGCGGCGCCCGGGGGCCGCCGAAGACGTGCAGGCGCAGCTCTTCGAAGGGGACCTGGGGGTTGCCGCCGAGGGCGGCGATGCCGTCGAAGCGGGTGGTGAGCTGTCCGCTCAGCGGGTCGGCCTCGATCTCGGCCGGCAGCTTCAGGTGCACGCCCTGTTCGTCGGCGACGAGCCAGAAGCGGAAGAGGTGGCCGGGCTCGGGGGTGCGCTGGTAGACCGCGGCGCCGAGGGTGTGTTCGAGCGCGGGCACCTTCATCTCGGCCGAGCCGATCTTCGCCGCCTCGGGGCAGTGGGCGGCTTCATTTCGCCCGAAGCCGACCTCGGCGGCGCTGCAGGCCTGCAGGCCGTCGCCGGCGGCGGGGTTGATCGCAAAGCCCTCGGGCAGGGCGACGCTCGCCGAGCGCAGGGTCGAGGTGGCGAGGCCCTGGGGGGTTTCGTCCTGGGGGATCTTCAGGGTCGCGTCGAGGCCGGTCGGGGCGGCGGCCTCGGGGTTGGTCGCGGTGGTGGTGAAGGTGGGGGCGAAGTCGAGGGCCTCGCAGCCGGTGATCTGCGGGTAGGGGGCGGCGATCGTCGAGGGCGAGTTCGGCAGCGGGTAGGCGGTGGCGGTGACCCGCAGCTGCCGGGTAAGGCTGCAGTCGGTCGGGTTGGAGAGGAAGGGCGCTTCGGGCAGGCCCGCTTCCACGGGCGGCACCGAGGTCTTTCCTTGCAGCGCATCGAGGGGGCTGAGGCGCAGGCTGTTGTGGGATTTGGCGGCGGGGACTCCCCAGATCGTCGTCTTTGCTTCCACGAAGCCCGCCGCCGAGGAGATCCCTTCGATCGTCGCGACGATGCTGTAGTCGGTCGGGTCCAGGCCGACGTCGATGAAGGTCGGGTAGGGGCCGGCCATCAGCCCGAAGCGGGCGATCACGTCGCCTTGGCCCTTGGGCGGGGCCATGTTGTAGACGGGCTCGGTGAAGGAGCCGTTGGGTTCGGTGATCGTGACTTCGCTGATCCCGATCTGGGAGGCGATCGGGCATTCGCTGTCTTCGGGGACGAGGCCCAGCTGGGCGATCGTGCAGGGGGGGATCCCCTGCGGGTTGCCGATCGCCCCGGGGGGCAGGTGGATCTCCAGCTTCTTGGTCGGCGCGTAGGGGAAGCCGCCGTCGTTGGTCAGCCCGAAGCTGGTGGTGAGGTCGGCGTGGGCGCCGGCCTGGTTGGTGGAGAGCGAGACCGAGGCCTTTTCCATCGCGTAGTTGGCGAACTGGCTTTCGTCGTATTCGAAGGCGCTCGCCGGGGCGGCCGCGGCGCCCAGCAGGGCGAGGGCGAGCAGGGCGGCGAGGAGCGGGCGGTGCGGCCTCATTTGCGGCCCCCCTTCTGCTTGGCGTGGGCTCGGCGGGCTCGGTGGTGGCGGTGGTGGCGCCGGCGGTGCTTCTTTCTGGCGCAGCGCAGCTTGCCGTGGCGCTTGACCCGGCGCTTGCCCTTGGGGCAGTGGGGGGAGACGTTCCCGTTGCCGCTGGGTAGGCTTCCGGGTGCCAGCAGCGCCGGCGCCGCGCTCAGGGCGCCCCGGCACCCTTCCCCTTCGCAGGGCGCCGCGGCTTCTTCGGCAAAGCCGCCGCCCACCCTGGCGTCGTAGATCGAGGGGGTTTCTTCCTCGTCGGCGCCCGTCAAGAGGTCCGAGCTCAAGAAGAAGACGTCGTCGCCGGAGTCGCTGATCCCGTAGAGGTAGTCGGGGTGGGAGCTGTGGCCCGAGGAGACCAGGTAGACGCAGCCGCCCGGCCGGGTGCAGCTGCCCACGCCCTGCTCCTCCCACTCATAGACGTCCTGCAGGCCGTCGGTGTCGCCGAGGACCAGCGCTTCGGAGGACTGGAAGAAGGCGCGGGCGCCGTCGGAGCGCAGGTTGCCGAGCAGGTTGGCGGTGGTCAGCGGCTCGGTGCCTCCGAGCTTGACATACAGCGACTGCAGGCTCGCGTCGGAGCCGGCGACCGCCCCGGTCGGGTTGCAGGAGAGGCACTCCAGCGAGCCGGAGGCGTCGTAGCGGTAGACCTCGGCGTGGCCGGCGGAGTCGTAGCCGGTCAGGTTTGCCCGCGACTCGAACAGCAGAACGGAACCATTCGGGGTGCTGCGTGAGGGGTCGGTTCCGGGCAGGCCGGTGAATTCGCCGCCCCTAGGGCCAACCGCCTGTAGCCACAGGCCGAGGCCGTCGGTAGCTCCTTCATGCCCCACCACATCCCTTTCGGTCACCGTCCCGACGAAGGCGACCTGCCCCTCGCGCGAGCGGTAGAGGTTCTCCCCGCCGGCTTCGGGCGACTCGCCCCGGGGGTTGGGGGCGCCGGTGAGCACGCTGGGGGAGACGAAGTAGGCGCTGGTGCCGTCGGCCGAGACGTTGACCGGGGTGATGTCGCCGCTGGTGGTGAAGGCAGTCGTTTCTCCCGTCGCAGCGTCGAAGCGGTAGAGGTCGCCGCCCTGCAGGTAGAAGATCCTCCCGCCGCCTTCGGCGAGGCCGGCGTATTCGGCCTGAAGACCCGCCACCGTGGCCTGGGACCTCGGCTTGGCGTTGACGAAGCCACCGGCGAGGGCGAGGACGGCTCCTTTCGCGTTGGTCGCGGTCAACTCGCATTGCACGACCGTTTCGCGGTCGGCGGCGGTGAGCGTGTAGGTGGGGGTGGTGGGGCCGATCGGCGTGCCGTTGCGCAGCCAACGGTAGGAGAAGGTCGGGCTGTTGGTCCAGGAACCGGGTTCGCATTCGAGCGTGCGGTCAACGGCGAGGATGCCTTTGGCGCTGAGCGATCCGGTGGGCAGCTCGGAGGAGGCGAGCGGGGCCAGGGCCGCGGCGGCGCTGACCCGCCCGGCCGTAGCGGTCGCGTTCGCGCCCTGCGCCTCGCACTGAAGGGCCGTGCCTTCGTCGGCGACGACGGCCGTGTAGGTGGAGCCGGTGGCGATCTGGGTGCCGTTTCGCAGCCAGCGGTAGGAGAGGGTCGGAGAGCCCTGCCAGGCGCCCGCTTCGCATTCGAGGTGATCGCCGGGCTGGGGGGCCTGCCCTTCGTCGGTGAGGTTGAGGATCGTGGGCGCCCCGCCAGAGGGGGGGGCGGGCGGTTCGACCTCGAGACCGGCACTGAAAGCCGATACGACGGCACCGCTTGCGTTGGCGCTGACGCCGCACTGGATGAGCGTGTGCTTGTCGGCCGCCTTCAGATCGTAGGTTTCCGCGCTGGCGCCGGAGATGGGGCTGCCGTTTCTGTACCACTGGAAAGCGAGGGAGGCACCGGCGCTCCAGGTTCCGGCGTGGCAGGTGAGGGTCTTCCCGGCGCTCGCTTCGCCCGATACGGTCGGGCCCGAGTCGGTGCGGGGCACCGGGCCGCCCGCGTGGGCGCGGTCGACAAGCAGCGGCTTGCTCGCAGCGATCGCCCCGCCTTCGGCGTTTTCGGCCCGCACGACGCACTGCAGCTCCGCGCCGGAGTCGCCGGCTCCGGGTTCGTAAGTGGCGGAGGTGGCGCCGGCGATCGGGGTGCCGTCGCTCAGCCATTCGTAGGTGGGGGTGGCACCCGCCAGCGAAGATCCGGCCTCGCAGCTCAGCAGGTGTCCGGAGAGTGCCTGGGGGATGCCTTCATAGGCCTGGGCGTCGTCGCGGCGCAGGTAGAGGACCCCTTCGATCTTGAAGGCGATGCCGCGGCCGTCCAGCGAGGCGCCGACGTAGGAGGCGTCTTCGCCTTCGGCGGGGGTTTCATTGCCCGGCAAAAGCGAGACGACGTGGGTGACTTCGTCGGGGGTGCGGTCGTAGACCACCCGGGTGCCCGTGGGCGGCGCGTTTGGCTCGAGCTGCACGGCGTCCCCTGAGCTCGTGAAGATCATGTGGGCGCCGGTCGAGGCGATCAGCTTCGCAGCCGCTTCGGAATCCACGCCGAGGCTACCGCGCCCCAGCAGCGCGAAGTGCCCATCGGGGTAGCGCACGTAGGTGGTCGGCTTGCCTTCGATGATCGCCGTCCCGTTGAACCCGTTGGTCTGCCAGAGGTTGTAACCCTGGTCAGGTGAACTGCTGCCCGCCAGAATGTTCAGTGATTCCGCCGGTCTCGGCCCGGTCTGCACCGTGGTCCAGCCGGCGGGCCCTCGCGTCGACAGGTATGGATCGCCGTTCAGAGCGCCGGTCGCGTCGAAGCCCGGCAGCGAGCCGCCCTGGATCTGGAAGGAGGCGCTGTTGCCGTCGGGGGAGGCCTCGCGGCTCGGGAAGTAGACGCCGGTCAGGCCGAGACCGACCGGGCTGCGGGCATCGGTCGAGGGCGGCGTCACGAGCTCGTAGGCGCGGCAGTCGGGCAAAAGCGCCGAGGCGCCGAGGCGCAGGGCGTCGTTGGGGCAGGACTGAACCGTGGCGGCCGGGTAGGTGGCGAAGGCGCCCTGGGCTTCGTCTTCGCCTTCTTCGTTGCTCGCCCGCAGGCGGAAGCGATAGGCGGTGCCGGCGCTGAGGCCCGACAGGGCGGTTGCGACTTCGACCGCTTCGGCGCCTTCGGGGATCTGACCCGAGATCGAGGCGGCCCCTTCGAAGCCGTGTTCTTGGAAGGCGGCCGCGGTGGTGTATTGGAAGGTGTAGGTGGTGTCGAGGTTGCCGGGGGCGATCGAGCCCTGCAGTTCGGCTTCGCTCTGGGTGGCGCCTGAGACGGAGGCCGAGAGGACTTCCGGCGCGCTTACTTCCCTCGGTTCGAAGGCGACGACGCTTTCGGGGCGCGAGGGAACGAAGAGGTCACCCTGATTCGGGCTGAGTTCCCCGTTGTCGATCGCAATCTGAGTTCCCGCGAAGGGGTACTTGAGGTTGTGGTTGATTTCTTCGACGAATTCGCCGATGGGCGTGATCTCGTAGACCGGCGGCGAGGTCGGGCTCGATTCGTAGTAGAGGAAGAGGTTCCCCGTGGCTTCGTCGACCGTGATCGCCGGCACGGCCACGAACTTGCCTTTCGGAAGGTTCGCCCCGAGGATTTCCCCCACTTCGTTGTGGGGGGAGGCGAGTTCGAAGACGACGATCCGGAATGGGTCGCCGGCTTCGCCGCTTCCCTGGCTGGCGTAGACCAGGCCGGGGCTTTTCGCATTCACTGCCAGGCCGGCAGCCGCGCCGTTGCCGTGGAGGGTGCCCAGACCGAAGGAATCGAGTTCCGGGTTGGGGGTGCCTTCGGCGGCCGCGCCGAATTCGACAATTCTCGGACCGCCAGGAACACCGAGATACGCGAAGAGGTGGCCGTCTGAGCGGTTGATTGAAAGGCCCATGACGAAGTTGCTCAGTCCTTCGCGGAGGATCGTCGGAGTGTCTTCATATTCCACCCTCCCTTCCAGGGGTTCGTAGCCGTCCAATGGCGGCGAGTAGCGAATGATCTCCGAGATGCTCAGCCGTTCCTGGAAGACGTAGAGGTTCCCTTGGCTGTCGACCGCGACGCTTTTTGGGCCGGTCAGTCCGGAAAGCTGGGTCAGCAGGTTTCCTTCGGGATCGAAGACATCGATGCGGCCGTTAGGTTCTCCTTCTTCCCTGCCGTAGCTGGCGACGTAGAGGTCGCCGTATTCATCGGTCGTGACCGCACGGGGGGAGTCGAAGCCCGCCACCGAGAGGCTGGGGCTGTAGGTGTATTCGGCGGCGCCGGCGGTGGTTACCGCCGCTCCAAAGAGCGCGAAGGCTACCAGGGCAAGCAGGCAGACGTGCTTTCCGCGTCGATTTCGGTTAACCCCCACTGCTGTCCCTCCCTTGCCGGCGCCTCGTCAGCCGCAGTCTAGGGTACGGTCGCAGTCCTTGTCAAGTACTGCGCGAGGGCACCTGCCTGCGGCCACCAAAGTGACCGCAGGCAAATGCTTCTTCAATTGCTGCTAGTTGGTGTGGTAGTGGATTTCGTTGTGGTTTGTCATCTGGAAGGCGGCTTCCCAGATGCCGGAAGCCGGGCAAAGACCTCCGCCTGACGACTTGGTGACGACTTTGCTGAACGAGATTGTGCCGCTCGTGCTGACTTCACCGAGGTCGGTTCCTACCCCGGTGGTGTAGACGCAGCTGACGCCGAACAGTTCGAGTGTCACTTTGCCGCCAATCGAGGTGAGTGTGGTGCCGCCGCCGGCTCCTTCGGTTGCTTCGCCGGTGCCACCGGGGACCTGATCCACTGTCGTGCTGCATCCCGCGCCCGGCGCGGGAAATTCGATGGCGACTTCGTGCGCGATGATTGGGCTGACACCTGTGCCCTGTGTGATTTCGCCGATGTGGATCCCGCCGCTGGAGCATGTCGCCAACGTGGCGCCGCCTGTGGTCTTGAGCTTTCCGCTGCCCTCTTGGCTGGCTTCGATTGTCGTGATCGGCGTTTCGCAATGATTGTTCACGAGCGCCGTGGTTGTGCAGAGTTCGTCGGCGGTAGCGGTGCCCGCGCCGGCGAACGCCATCAGGGCCGCCGCGGCGATCGCCGCGAGCCCGAGGATCTTCAGATACTTCATCTCGTTTCTCCTTGGTTCCCCGGCGCCCGAGGAGGGCGCCGGGATCGTTTGACGCCCTCCTTCTACCACTCAGAGGGTTCTGAGTCAAATATCTCTGAGTACCAGAGGGAGAACCGAGCGAAGATCGCGCCTAGTGCTTCGGGTGCTTGCCGTGCCCGTGGTGGTGCTTGCCGCAGCGGGCCCGGATCGGCGGGTTGGTGGTCTTGACCCGGCCGTTTTGGGCCTTGAAGGTGAGGCGGGCGCGGCGGGTGCGGGCGCAGAGGTTGTGGGAGTTTTCGATCAGGCCCCTCCTGCCGCCGAAGAAGGCGAGCTTGAAGCGGGTGACCGGGGCGTCGGGGACGTGCAGGAAGCGGACCCGCACCCGGGAGCTTTCCGGGCCGGTCTTCACCGAGTCGATGTAGCCGACGAGGGTGATGTGGAGGGGGCCGTTCAGGTCGGCGACGAGGTCGGGCAGTTCGCGGGCGCCGCCGTTGCTTCGGAAGTAGACCGGGCCCTGCAGGGGCTTGTCGAGCAGCGGGCTCCAGGCCTTGGCGTGGCCGAGGATCGAGCGCTTCGGGCAGCGATCGGCGTCGAACTGCACCCGGGTGCAGGGGGTCGAGATGTGGGCGTTGTCGATGAACTCGCCCGCCGGCAGCAGGGTGATCGCCGCCCTGGTGTTGGCCTGGTGGGGCTTTTGGGTGAGCAGGGCCGAGATCGCCGGGTTGCCGGTGCGCTTGGTCTGGCCCTTGAAGTAGAGCTTCAGGCGGGGCTTGTAGGCGAGCTTGGCGCAGTTGGTGGCCTGGAAGGGCACGGAGGGTTCGGAGCTCTGGCCGTCGGTGGCCGCGACCGAGGCGGTGATCTTCTTGGCCGCGCAGCTGGTCGGGTTCAGGGTGAAGCCGGGGCGGTCGACGGTGACGTGGATCGTGCGGTAGGTGACCGGCACCCCTTCGAGGATCTGGGGCAGCGGGTCGGTTCTGATCGTCGCCAGGGCGGTGTCGGGGTCGACGTAGATCGCGGCGCGGGTGACGACGTCGCCGAGGTCGAAGGGGCCGACCTGGGCGGGGACGACGGTGACCACCGAGTAGGGGGCGCCCTTGTAGGGGCCGGCCAGGTAGGCGGCGGTGGGGGCCTTGCCGGGCTGGGGGATCCACAGCGGCGCTCCGCCCACCCCGGTGGCGGCGGTCAGGGAGCCGATCTTCGAGCCGGCGGGGCAGTTGCCCGAGCCGGCCTGGGCCTCGGGGCAGAGCGGAACCCCGGCCAGCTTGGCGAGCAGGCCCTGGGGCAGGTGGATCGCGATGCTGCGGGGCTCGGCTTCGCCGTCAGAGCGGGTGAGGGTGAACAGGAAGGGCGAGTAGGCCCCGGCGCGAAGGCTCGCGGTCCCCGCCACCAGCTTGGGCGAGAAGCCGCCCTTGCCGCAGCCCGAGGTGATCTGGATCGGCGTCTGGCCGGCGGCCGCCGCTCGGCCCGACCAGGGCGAAAAGGAGTAGGAGGTCTGGTAGGTGCCGCAATGCTCGGGCGTCGCCAGCGGCGCCCGGGGGCCGCCGAAGACGTGCAGGCGCAGCTCTTCGAAGGGGACCTGGGGGTTGCCGCCGAGGGCGGCGATGCCGTCGAAGCGGGTGGTGAGCTGTCCGCTCAGCGGGTCGGCCTCGATCTCGGCCGGCAGCTTCAGGTGCACGCCCTGTTCGTCGGCGACGAGCCAGAAGCGGAAGAGGTGGCCGGGCTCGGGGGTGCGCTGGTAGACCGCGGCGCCGAGGGTGTGTTCGAGCGCGGGCACCTTCATCTCGGCCGAGCCGATCTTCGCCGCCTCGGGGCAGTGGGCGGCTTCATTTCGCCCGAAGCCGACCTCGGCGGCGCTGCAGGCCTGCAGGCCGTCGCCGGCGGCGGGGTTGATCGCAAAGCCCTCGGGCAGGGCGACGCTCGCCGAGCGCAGGGTCGAGGTGGCGAGGCCCTGGGGGGTTTCGTCCTGGGGGATCTTCAGGGTCGCGTCGAGGCCGGTCGGGGCGGCGGCCTCGGGGTTGGTCGCGGTGGTGGTGAAGGTGGGGGCGAAGTCGAGGGCCTCGCAGCCGGTGATCTGCGGGTAGGGGGCGGCGATCGTCGAGGGCGCGTTCGGCAGCGGGTAGGCGGTGGCGGTGACCCGCAGCTGCCGGGTAAGGCTGCAGTCGGTCGGGTTGGAGAGGAAGGGCGCTTCGGGCAGGCCCGCTTCCACGGGCGGCACCGAGGTCTTTCCTTGCAGCGCATCGAGGGGGCTGAGGCGCAGGCTGTTGTGGGATTTGGCGGCGGGGACTCCCCAGATCGTCGTCTTTGCTTCCACGAAGCCCGCCGCCGAGGAGATCCCTTCGATCGTCGCGACGATGCTGTAGTCGGTCGGGTCCAGGCCGACGTCGATGAAGGTCGGGTAGGGGCCGGCCATCAGCCCGAAGCGGGCGATCACGTCGCCTTGGCCCTTGGGCGGGGCCATGTTGTAGACGGGCTCGGTGAAGGAGCCGTTGGGTTCGGTGATCGTGACTTCGCTGATCCCGATCTGGGAGGCGATCGGGCATTCGCTGTCTTCGGGGACGAGGCCCAGCTGGGCGATCGTGCAGGGGGGGATCCCCTGCGGGTTGCCGATCGCCCCGGGGGGCAGGTGGATCTCCAGCTTCTTGGTCGGCGCGTAGGGGAAGCCGCCGTCGTTGGTCAGCCCGAAGCTGGTGGTGAGGTCGGCGTGGGCGCCGGCCTGGTTGGTGGAGAGCGAGACCGAGGCCTTTTCCATCGCGTAGTTGGCGAACTGGCTTTCGTCGTATTCGAAGGCGCTCGCCGGGGCGGCCGCGGCGCCCAGCAGGGCGAGGGCGAGCAGGGCGGCGAGGAGCGGGCGGTGCGGCCTCATTTGCGGCCCCCCTTCTGCTTGGCGTGGGCTCGGCGGTGGCGGTGGTGGCGCCGGCGGTGCTTCTTTCTGGCGCAGCGCAGCTTGCCGTGGCGCTTGACCCGGCGCTTGCCCTTGGGGCAGTGGGGGGAGACGTTGTCCTTGGCGCCCAGAGCCGGCGCCGCCGGTGCCGGCAGGCCGGGTGGGGCGCTCAGGGCGGACCTGCACCCTTCCCCTTCGCAGGGCGCCGCGGCTTCTTCGGCAAAGCCGCCGCCCACCCTGGCGTCGTAGATCGAGGGGGTCTCTTCCTCGTCGGCGCCCGTCAGAAGGTCCGAGCTCAAGAAGAAGACGTCGTCGCCGGAGTCGCTGATCCCGTAGAGGTAGTCGGGGTGGGAGCTGTGGCCCGAGGAGACCAGGTAGACGCAGCCGCCCGGCCGCATGCAGCTGCCCACGCCCTGGGCCTCCCACTCATAGACGTCCTGCAGGCCGTCGGTGTCGCCGAGGACCAGCGCTTCGGAGGACTGGAAGAAGGCGCGGGCGCCGTCGGAGCGCAGGTTGCCCAGCAGGTTGGCGGTGGTCAGCGGCTCGGGATCTCCCAGGCTGTTGCCGAGCGACTGCAGGCTCGCGTCGGAGCCGGCGACCGCCCCGGTCGGGTTGCACGACAGGCACTCCAGCGAGCCTGACGCGTCGTAGCGGTAGACCTCGGCGTGACCGGCGGAGTCGTAGCCGGTCAGGTTCGCCCGCGACTCGAACAGCAGCACCGAGCCGTTCGGGGTGGCGCGCGAGGGGTCGACCCCGGGGCGGCCGGGGGATTCGGTGCCGGTCGGCCCCACCGCCTTCAGCCACAGGCCGAGGCCGTCGACGTAGACGTTCGTCGCGTCTTTTTCCCCCACCACGTCGCGTTCGGTGACGGTGGCGACGAAGCTGATCGACCCCTCGCGCGAGCGGTAGAGGTTCTCCCCGCCGGCTTCGGGCGACTCGCCCCGGGGGTTGGGGGCGCCGGTGAGCACGCTGGGGGAGACGAAGTAGGCGCTGGTGCCGTCGGCCGAGACGTTGACCGGGGTGATGTCGCCGCTGGTGGTGAAGGCAGTCGTTTCTCCCGTCGCAGCGTCGAAGCGGTAGAGGTCGCCGCCCTGCAGGTAGAAGATCCTCCCGCCGCCTTCGGCGAGGCCGGCGTATTCGGCCTGAAGACCCGCCACCGTGGCCTGGGACCTCGGCTTGGCGTTGACGAAGCCACCGGCGAGGGCGAGGACGGCTCCTTTCGCGTTGGTCGCGGTCAACTCGCATTGCACGACCGTTTCGCGGTCGGCGGCGGTGAGCGTGTAGGTGGGGGTGGTGGGGCCGATCGGCGTGCCGTTGCGCAGCCAACGGTAGGAGAAGGTCGGGCTGTTGGTCCAGGAACCGGGTTCGCATTCGAGCGTGCGGTCAACGGCGAGGATGCCTTTGGCGCTGAGCGATCCGGTGGGCAGCTCGGAGGAGGCGAGCGGGGCCAGGGCCGCGGCGGCGCTGACCCGCCCGGCCGTAGCGGTCGCGTTCGCGCCCTGCGCCTCGCACTGAAGGGCCGTGCCTTCGTCGGCGACGACGGCCGTGTAGGTGGAGCCGGTGGCGATCTGGGTGCCGTTTCGCAGCCAGCGGTAGGAGAGGGTCGGAGAGCCCTGCCAGGCGCCCGCTTCGCATTCGAGGTGATCGCCGGGCTGGGGGGCCTGCCCTTCGTCGGTGAGGTTGAGGATCGTGGGCGCCCCGCCAGAGGGGGGGCGGGCGGTTCGACCTCGAGACCGGCACTGAAAGCCGATACGACGGCACCGCTTGCGTTGGCGCTGACGCCGCACTGGATGAGCGTGTGCTTGTCGGCCGCCTTCAGATCGTAGGTTTCCGCGCTGGCGCCGGAGATGGGGCTGCCGTTTCTGTACCACTGGAAAGCGAGGGAGGCACCGGCGCTCCAGGTTCCGGCGTGGCAGGTGAGGGTCTTCCCGGCGCTCGCTTCGCCCGATACGGTCGGGCCCGAGTCGGTGCGGGGCACCGGGCCGCCCGCGTGGGCGCGGTCGACAAGCAGCGGCTTGCTCGCAGCGATCGCCCCGCCTTCGGCGTTTTCGGCCCGCACGACGCACTGCAGCTCCGCGCCGGAGTCGCCGGCTCCGGGTTCGTAAGTGGCGGAGGTGGCGCCGGCGATCGGGGTGCCGTCGCTCAGCCATTCGTAGGTGGGGGTGGCACCCGCCAGCGAAGATCCGGCCTCGCAGCTCAGCAGGTGTCCGGAGAGTGCCTGGGGGATGCCTTCATAGGCCTGGGCGTCGTCGCGGCGCAGGTAGAGGACCCCTTCGATCTTGAAGGCGATGCCGCGGCCGTCCAGCGAGGCGCCGACGTAGGAGGCGTCTTCGCCTTCGGCGGGGGTTTCATTGCCCGGCAAAAGCGAGACGACGTGGGTGACTTCGTCGGGGGTGCGGTCGTAGACCACCCGGGTGCCCGTGGGCGGCGCGTTTGGCTCGAGCTGCACGGCGTCCCCTGAGCTCGTGAAGATCATGTGGGCGCCGGTCGAGGCGATCAGCTTCGCAGCCGCTTCGGAATCCACGCCGAGGCTGCCGCGGCCCAGGAGCGCGAAGTGCCCGTCGGGGTAGCGCACGTAGAAGGTCTGCTTGCCTTCGACGACCGCGCTGCCGTTTTCGCCGTTGGTGCTCCACACCGAGTAGCCCTGGTCCGGCGAGCTGGTGCCCGGGAAGATGTTCAGCGATTCGCTCGGCCTCGGGCCGGTCTGCACCGTGCTCCAGCCGCCCGCCCCGCGCCTCGCCAGGTAGGGGTCGCCGGCCAGCGAGCCCGTCACATCGAAGCCCGGCAGCGCCCCGCCCTCGATCTGGAAGGAGGCGCTGTTGCCGTCGGGGGAGGCCTCGCGGCTGGGGAAGTAGAAGTAGGTGAGGTTGTGGCCGAGCCCGAGCGGGGTGCGGGCGTCGGTCGAGGGAGGCGTCACCAGCTCGTAGGCGCGGCAGTCGGGCAGCAGCGCCGAGGCGCCGAGGCGCAGGGCGTCGTTGGGGCAGGACTGAACCGTGGCGGCCGGGTAGGTGGCGAAGGCGCCCTGGGCTTCGTCTTCGCCTTCTTCGTTGCTCGCCCGCAGGCGGAAGCGATAGGCGGTGCCGGGGCTGAGGCCCGTCAGGGCGGTCGCGACTTCGACCGCTTCGGCGCCTTCGGGGATCTGGCCTGAGATCGAGGCCGCCCCTTCGAAGCCGTGTTCGGCGAAGGCGGCCTCGGTGGTGTATTGGAAGGTGTAGGTGGTGTCGAGGTTGCCCGGGGCGATCGAGCCCTTGAGTTCGGCTTCGCTCTGGGTGGCGCCTGAGACGGAGGCCGAGAGGACTTCCGGCGCGCTTACTTCCCTCGGTTCGAAGGCGACGACGCTTTCGGGGCGCGAGGGAACGAAGAGGTCACCCTGATTCGGGCTGAGTTCCCCGTTGTCGATCGCAATCTGAGTTCCCGCGAAGGGGTACTTGAGGTTGTGGTTGATTTCTTCGACGAATTCGCCGCTCGGCGTGATCTCGTAGACCGGCGGCGAGGTGGGATTCGACGCGTAATAGAGGAAGAGGTTGCCGGTTTCTTCGTCCACGGCAACCGCCGGTTCGGCCACGAACTTGCCTTTCGGCAGGCTCGCGCCGTGGATTTCATCCACGATGTCATGGGGGGAGGCGAGTTCGAAGACGATGATCCGGTAGGGGTCGCCGGCTTCGCCGGTTCCCTGGCTGGCGTAGACGAGACCAGGGCTTTTCGTGTTAACCGCGAGTCCGGCACCGTTGCCGCGGAGAGTAGGGCTCCCGAAGGATTCAAGTTCAGAGTTGGGGGGGCTTTCTTCGGCCGATCCGAATTGGACGATTTCCAGGCCAATGGTGCCCCCAACATATGCAAAGAGATCGTCCGTCGAACGGTCAACCGAAAGACCCATGATGAAGTTATTGAGGCCTTCACGGATGACCGTCGGGCTTTCTTCGTATTCGACCTTTCCTTCTTCGGGTTCATATCCGCCGGACGGTGGCGAGTAGCGCACCAATCTAGAAACCAACACCCGGTTTTCGAAGACGTAGAGGTTTCCTAGACTGTCGACCGCGACGCTTTTCGGGCCGGTCATTCCGGAGAGCTGCGTGAGCTGGTTTCCTTCGGGATCGAAGACATCGATGCGGCCGTTCGGTTCCCCTTCTTCCCTGCCGTAGCTGGCGACGTAGAGGTCGCCGTATTCATCGGTCGTGACCGCACGGGGGGAGTCGAAGCCCGCCACCGAGAGGCTGGGGCTGTAGGTGTATTCGGCGGCGCTGGCAGTGGTTGCCGCCGCTCCAGAAAGCGCGGAGGCTGCTAGTGCGAGCAGCACGAGCGCACAGCGGTTACCCACATTTCGGCTCCATAGATCCTTCATCTTCCCCCCATACCTTCGGCATTCCTCCCTAACCGCTGTCCACCAAGCCTACGGCACCATCAGCGGCTCTGTCAAGGTACGTCCCTGGAAAAACCGCCTGCGGCCGCTCGGCGGCCGCAGGCGTAACAACTATTCTTCTGGCGCTTCTTGTCAGCTAGTTCGACTCGTAGAAGATGCTGGTCGGTTTTGTAGATTTAAATGCGGCTTCCCACTTGCCGGTTTCCGGACAGAGTCCTCCACCTGACGTCTTGTTGACGGTCACGTTGAACGTAGGCAGTTCGCCTTTGGTGTTGACGACCCCCAGGTCGGTGCCACCGGCCCCGGTGCTGTAGATGCAACTGATGCCGAACAGGTTGAGTGTTACCTGGCCATTGATGGAAGTGAGTGTCGTGGTGTTACTGCCCGCCGATGAACCCGTCCCGGTTCCGCCGCTGACGGTGTCCACTGTCGTGCTGCAGCCAGACCAGCCGATTTCATTTTTTGTCACTACAACCGGCGAGACACCTGTGCCCTGGTCAATGTTCGACATCGTCAGGCTGGCGCCGGTGCATGATGCCAGCGTGCTGCCGCCTGTGGTCTTGAGTCTGCCGGTGCCGACCTGGCTCGCTTCGATTTTCGTAATTCTGCCGCCGCCCGCGCAGTCACTTACGTTGGATTCGCAGAGTTCGTCAGCGGCAGCGGTGCCGGCACCGGCGAACGCCATCAGGGCGGCAGCCGCTACGGCTGCGAGCCCGAGGATCTTCAGGTATTTCATTCTTTCTCCTTCTTCTGGCGCCTCTTGGCGCCAGTTATGGGTTACGACTTGCGCAGGGGAAGATCTGCTTCCCGTTGCGCGAGAGCGACGCGTGGGTCGGCAATGCCTTCCTCACCCGTCTCCCTTGCCGGACTATTGCCCAGCGCAAGTCGTTCTAACAGCCCGCTCCTGAATGATCAAGTAGTTTTCTGCGTACCGAAGGAGAAAGCGTAGATTCCTGGAAAACACTTGGGGGTCCGGGTCATGCCGCCAGAACTTCAGGGGCGAGGCCCGCGGCCGGATTAGCCGCGAACCTCGCAGATGATCAGTCGACGATGTAATAGATCGCGTTGTGGTTTGTCATCTGGAAGCCGGCTTCCAGCGTGGCCGATGCGGGGCAGAGTCCGCCGCCCGCCGTCTTGTTGACGGTGATGTTGGTCGTCGGCAGTTCTCCGCTGGTGGTCGCTTCGCCGACATCAGTGCCTTCGCCACTTCCATAGGTGCAGCTGACGCCGAACAGCTGGAGTGTCACTTCGCTGCCGATCGAAGTCAATGTCGTGCCGCCGCCCGCTCCTGCTTCCGCTTTGCCGGTGCCACTGTTGATGGTGTCCACTGTCGTGCTGCAGCCCGACAATTCCGCCCCTCCCCCGGTCCCGGTGATGGGGCTGACCCCGATCCCCTGGTTGATGGCTTCGGTGTGAAGGCTGGCGCCAGAGCATGTCGCGAGGGTGGTTCCTCCTGTGGTCTTGAGCCTGCCGGTGCCGACGAGGCTCGCTTCGACTGTCGTGATCTGCTTGCCGGCCGGGCAGGGGGTCGCGTTTTCTGTGCACAATTCGTCGGCTGAGGCGGTACCGGCGCCGGCGAACGCGGTCAGGGCCGCCGCTGCGATGACTGCGAGGGCCAGGATCTTCAGGTGCTTCATTTCTGCGCTCCTTGGTTCGATGTTCGAGAGCGGGACGCTCTCCCAAGGGGTTGGTCTAACAGGTCGGGGCGGTTCTGCGCAAGAACAGCCGAGTATTTAGAGCTCGGCTATTCGGTCTTCGTCGCCGTGACGAAGACCTCGAACTGAGAGTCGGTCGGCGGCTTCGGGCGGCCGTTGCCGTGGAAGACGCGCTCCAGGCTCATCCCGACCGAGTCGTAGAGCTCGCCTAGCTCCTCGACGGTGTAGAGGCGCTGGCGGAATTCGATCCGTTTGTCGAGGTTCTCGAGCACCTCGCCGAAGCGGACCGGGATCATCGCGCCTTCCATGTAGCGGTCCTTCTTGTTCCAGCGGTGCTCGACGAGTTCGACCATCGAGGAGCTGGGGATCCAGGAGCGCTGGGGGAGGTGGGCGCGGGCGTAGAGGACGTTGGGAACCTGGACGAGGTTGCGGCCGCCGGGCTTCAGCGCCCGGGCGATCACCTCGAAGGTGCGGCGGTTCTCCTCGTCGGACTCGAAGTAGCCGACGGCGCCGTCGTTGAGATTGAGGACGATGTCGAAGTCGGCCTCGTAGTCGAGCTGCCGCAGGTCGCCCTCGACGAACTCGGCCTCGAGGCCCTGCGCCTCGGCCTCGCGGCGGGCGATCTCGACCAGCTCGGCGCCGATCTCGACCCCGACCACGGAGAAGCCGCGGCGGACCAGCTCCAGCGAGTGGCGGCCGGTGCCGCAGCCGAGGTCGAGAACCCGCTCTCCCCCCTGCGGCCGCAGCATCGTCAGCGCCCGGTCGATTTCCGCGCCGGTGCGCTCGGTCCAGGCCATCTCCGCCGACATCCCGGTGAACGCCGTCGCGTACCAGTCCTGCGGAATCTCCTTCTGAAGAACGCTCATCTCCCTCTCCCTCGCGGCGCCTGCCGATTGCACAGGGAAGCTTAAAAGATCAGAAGTCGTGATGCTCGCGGGATGACAACTTGGCGCCAACCCCATTGACTGGAGCGGGCTCAGCCATTAGAAAGCGATCAAGGAATACAGGGGCAGTATCGAACGCAGCAAGATTTTCGGGGATGGGGCGTGCGATGGATCCAGGGAACGAGAAGTTCGCAGCGGCAGATTTGGAGCGGGCCGAGCGGCGCCTGCTCTGCGACCTCTGGAAGGTCGCGCCGCTCGACGCGGTGCGGGAGTCCGGGGTGGAGATGCGCTGGTTCGGACCGCTGCTGGCGGTCGTCTTCTCGGACCTGCCGGGGGAGCCGCTGCTGAACATCATCCACGGCGCCGGCGAAGAGGGAGCGGCGCGGCGCGGCTACCTGAAGGAAGCGATCGATTGGATGCAGGAGTGGGACGTCGACTTCCTGCTGCCGGTCCCGGCCGAGCAGCCGGGCGCCGAGGAAGCCGAGGCCTGGCTCAACTGGCACGGCTACGAGCAGCGCAGCATCTCGCGCAAGTACGTGCGGCCGGTCGGCGGCTCCGACGCGGACGCCGGGGAGGACGCGGGGGGAATCGAGGTGATCGAGCTGGGGCCGGGCGAAACCGAAGGCATGAGCCTGCTGATCGCCGAGAACCTGGAGCTGCCGGAAGCGAGCAGCTTCCTCTTCTGCGGCCTGCCGGAAATCCTCGACTGGCGCTGCTACTCGGTCCACCTCGACGAGCGGGAGGTCGGCTGCGGGGCGATGCTGGTCGGCGACGGGCTCGCGGTGCTCGGCTTCGACGCGGTCGATCCGGAAGCGCGGCGGCGCGGCTGCCACCAGGCCCTGCTGCGGCGCCGGCTCGCCGACGCGGCGGCGGCCGGCTGCCGGATGGCGCTGACCGCGGTCTACGACCTCCCCGGCGGCGGCGAGCCCGCGGCGCCGCCGAGCCTGGCCCGCGCCGGGTTCGTCGAGGCCTACCACAGCGTCGGCTGGCAGCAGCCGCTGCACAGCCGCCCGGCGGACCGCTTCTGGACCTGGTCCTGAGGGGGCGCCGGCGCGACTCCGAGGTTTTGGGTGCTATAGCCCCCCGAAGTTCGGAGACGCGAGAGCCCGGCTCTACTCCGAGCGGCCGTCCCGCTCCTCGCGGCGATGGCGGCGGACAAGCGGGGCGATGTAGCCGATCAGGGCGCCGAGCGCCGCGGCGACCAGGATCACCACGATCAGCGGCGCGTTGAAGCTGGCGAAGAGGACTTCGAAGCTGACCTGCTGCGAGTTCTGCAGGGCGACGATCAGGACCAGGGCGACGAGGACGCCGACCAGCCAGGCGCGCCAGTTGACCTGCTTCTTCTCCTGCGGCACCGGGCTAGGCCTCCGAGTAGGCGGGCTCGGGGGGCAGCTCGCCCTCCTCGGGCAGCGGCATCGCGGCCGGCTGCGGCGGGCGGAGGACGAAGACGGCGATCGCGACGGCGATCGCGGCGAGGATCGCGGCGACGAGGTAGGCGACGTGGTAGCCGGAGGTGAGCGCCGAGGCGAGGCCGTGGCCGTCGGCGAGCAGGGTCTTGGTGCGCTCGCCGGAGAGGGTGGCGAGGACGGCGAGGCCGATCGCCCCGCCCACCTGCATGCTGGTGTTGACCAGGCCGGAGGCGAGGCCGGCGTCGGCGGGGGTCGCGCCCGACATCGCCATCGTCATGATCGCCGGGAAGGAGGTGCCGACGCCGACGCCGATCAGCAGGAAGGGCGGCAGCAGGTCGGTCAGGTAGTTCGCGTCGACCGGGGTGCGGGCGAAGAGGAGCAGGGCGACGACGACCATGCAGACGCCGGGGATCAGCGTCGTGCGGGGGCCGAAGCGCATGATCAGCCGCTCGGAGAAGCCGAGCGAGAGGGTGCCCATGACCAGGGTGGTCGGCAGGAAGGCGAGGCCGACCTGCAGGGGGCTGTAGCCGAGCACCCGCTGCAGGAAGAGGGCGCCGAGGAAGAACATCCCGAACATGCCGGCGACCAGCAGCGCCTGCAGGAGGTTGGCGCCGGCGACGTTGCGGGAGCGGAACAGGCGCAGCGGCATCAGCGGGTTGGCGATCGTCGCCTGGCGGTGGACGAAGAGCCCCAGCAGGGCCAGCGAGACGGCGCCGAGGACGGCGACGCGGGCATCGCTCCAGCCCCAGGCTTCGATCCGCAGGATCGTGAAGACGCCGAGCATCAGGGCGCCGGTGATCAGCGCCGCGCCGGGGAAGTCGGCGCCCTCGCTGAGGCCGATCCCGCGCGGGTCGGCGACCAGGCGCCTCGCCAGGTAGCCGGTGGCGATCCCGATCGGCAGGTTGATGATGAAGATCCAGTGCCAGCTGATCGCGTCGGTGAGGACGCCGCCGAGCAGCAGCCCGATCGAGCCGCCGGCCGAGGCGACGAAGCCGTAGACGCCGATCGCTTTCGCCTGCGCGCCGGGCTCGGGGAACATCGTCACGATCATCCCCAGGATCACCGCCGAGGCCATCGCCCCGCCGACCCCCTGGACGAAGCGGGCGCCGACCAGCATCTCCTGCGAGACCGAGGCGGCGCAGAGCAGCGAGGCGGCGGTGAAGATCGCCAGGCCGACGAGGAAGACGCGGCGCTGGCCGAGCAGGTCGCCCATCCGCCCCGCCAGCAGCAGCAGGCCGCCGAAGGGGATCATGTAGGCGTTGACGACCCAGGCGAGGTTGGCCTGGGAGAAGCCGAGGCTGTCCTGGATCGAGGGCAGGGCGACGTTGACGATCGTCGCGTCGAGGACGATCATCAGCATCCCCGCGCAGAGGACGTAGAGGGCGAGCCAGCGGGTTTTCTCGGTGCTCTCCACGGGTGCTGCGCACCTTAGCGGGAGCGGCTGCCGCGCCGGCGGCGTTGGCCGGGCCCCAAAATTGGGTAGTCCTAGCCGATATGGAGCTGCAGCCCGCCCAGGTCGAGGACGTCTGCCTCGCCGGGGCCTCGATCGCCGACGTCCTGCGCCTGCTCAGCGCCGGCGCGGCCGGCGCGATCCTGATGGCGCTGGGCGCCGGGCCGCTGCGGACGAAGGAGCTGACCGCGGCGGTGGCCGATTACGCGCCGCGGACGATCTACCGCTACGCGGGCAGGCTGGCGGAGCTGAACGTGGTCGCCCGCGAGGAGGAGCCGGGCGTCCCGTCCAAGGTGACCCACAGCCTGACCGAGAGCTGCGGGCGGGAGCTGCAGGAGCTCGTCAGCCGGTTCGCCGGGGCCTCGATGACGCTGCTGCCCGACGGCCGGATCGACGCCCACGCCTGGGCCTCGCTGGGGCTGCTCGGCGAGCTCTGGGAGTCGGGGCTGATCGAGGAGCTGAGCTGCGGGGCGCGCTCGCCGACCGAGCTGGCGCGGGGGGCGCACGGGCTCAGCTACCACCAGGTGAACCGGCGCGCCGGGCTGCTGGAGACGGCGGGGCTGGTGCGGGCGTGGCAGGGTGCGGGGCGGCGGCGCTGCTATGAGCTGACCGCGAGGACGCGGGAGGCGGCGGGCCTGGTCGTCGGCATCGGCCGCTGGCGGCAGCGCCACGTCGTGAGCGGGGACGAGGAGGGGATGACGGCCCGCGAGATGGCGGCGGCCCTGCGCTCGGCGCTGCCGCTGGTCCGGCTTCCCGGGCAGGCCGGCAGGCGCCTCAGCCTCCGGGTCCGCGGCGCGGGCGATCCGCGGCGCGACGAGCTGGTCGAGGCGGCGGTCGAGGCCGACGGCGCGCTGGACCCCTGCACGGACCCGGGCGGCGGGTTCGCGGCGCGGGCCGGCGGGGACGTCGGGGAGTGGGCCGGGGCGATCCTCGAGGGCGGGGCGGTCCGGGTCGACGGGGACGAGCAGCTGGTCGCCGAGCTGCTGCGGGGGCTGCGCGGGGCCCTGTGGGGCGCTCGGGCCTTCTGAGTCGGTTTAGGGATCGGCTGAGCGGGCCGCGCCCGGCGCCCGGGAGACAGGCCCTCCACGTCGAGAATGTCACCCGGCGGCGATGCGGCGGCGGGCCTCCAGCGATCTATCCTCGCTCGACTTTGGGCGGGGAGACGAAGCCGACGACTCCGGAGATTCTGCGGCTCCTGGGCGGCGGCGCCGGGGGGGCGATCCTGATGGCGCTGGGCGCCGGGCCGCTGCGGACGAAGGAGCTGACCGGGCGGATCGACGGCTACACGCCGCGGACCGTCTACCGGTACTCGAAGAAGCTGGCGGCGCTGGGGCTGGTCGAACGGCACGCCGAGACGGGGGTGCCCTCGAAGGTCGTCCACAACCTGACCGAGCCGGCCGGGCGGGAGCTCTTCGAGCTGATCGACGCCTACGCCGACGCCTCGCTCAGCCGGCTGCCGAGCGGCGAGATCGACGCCCACGCCTGGGCCTCGCTGTCGCTGCTGGCCGACCTCTGGGAGTCGGGGCTGGTCGAGGAGCTGAACCTCGGGGCGCGGACGCCGACCGAGCTGGCGCGGCTCGGGCACGGGCTCACCTACCACCAGGTCAACCGGCGGGCGGTGCTGTTCACGGTCGGCGGCTTCCTCCGCGAGGACGCCCTGCCGGGGCGGCGGCGGGCCTACACGCTGACCGAGAGGGCGCGGCGGGGAATGGCGCTGGTCGCCGGGCTCGGGCGCTGGCGGCGGCGGCACGTGCTGCGGGAGCGGACCAGTGGCCTCTCGCCGCGGGAAGCCGGCGGCGTGCTGCGGACGGCGCTGCCGCTGGTCAGCCTGCCCGAGCACGCCGGCAAGGGCTTCGGGATCGAGATCCTGCCGGAGGAGATGCACGGCAGCGAGGGCGACGCGGTCTGGGCCAGCGTCGGCGAGGGCGGCGCCGTGCTGAGCTGCGAGGAGCCGCCCTCGCTGCTCGACGGGCAGGTCCGCGACCGGGTCCCGGCGCTGGTCGACGCGATCCTCGACGGGCCGCGGCGCGAGCTTGACGCCAGCGGCGACGCCCGCCTCGTCACCGCCTGCCTGGAGCGGCTGCACGCGACGCTGTGGACGGTGCGGCCCGGCGGCTCAGCCGCGTCGGCCGAAGCTGTGGCCGGCGGGGGCGACGGCGCCTAGCTCGGCGGCGTCGAGCGGGGCGAGGGCGGCGACGAGGACGTTGACGGTGCCCTCGCGGCGCTCGAGGCGGCCGCGGGCGCGCAGCAGCGGGGCGGTGCGGACGAGGGGGCGGTGGCGCTCGTAGACCGGCGGCGGGACGACGAGGTTGACCTGGCCGCACTCGTCCTCGAGCAGGAGGAAGGTGACGCCGTTGGCGGTCTCGGGGCGCTGGCGGGCGGTGACCATCCCGGCCAGCTCGACGGTGGAGCCGTGGTCGCGCTCGGCGAGCTCGGAGGTGCGGGCGAGGCTCGGGTCGAGGCGCGGGCGCAGCAGCGCCAGCGGGTGCTTGTCGAGCGTCAGCCCGGTCGAGCGGTAGTCGGCGATCAGCCTCCCCCACTCCCCCAGCGGCTCCAGCTCGGGCGGCACCGGCGGCTCGATCGGCAGCGCCATCTGGGTCGCGGCGGCGGCGCGAGCGGCGCCGGCGACCCCGACCCGCCAGAGCGCCTCGCGGCGTCCTTCCCCCCGAGCTGGGTCGAGGGCGCCGGCCCAGGCGAGGCGCTCGAGGGCGGGAAGGCTCGCGCCGGAGCGGGAGGCGAGGTCGGCGATTCCCTCGTATGGACCGCCGCGGTCGCGCTCGGCGACCAGCGCCTCCATCTCCTCCCCCTTCGCCCCCTTGACGTAGCCGAGCCCGATCCGCACCTGCAGGCCCCCAGGCGCATCCCCCGCCGACGGGCCGATCCGTCCACTTCCACCCGCCGACGGGCCGATTTGTCTCTCCATGGTGGACTTTTCGTCCCGTCGGCAGGTTGTTTGCGACGTATCGGCCCGTCGGCGGGCGGGGACCGGCGTTTCGTCCTCGCAGGTCGATTCGACGTGGCAGAGGACCCGGCTGCGGTTGACGTCGGGCGGGGCCACGCGGATGCCGCGGCGCCGGGCCTCGTGGACGAGGGAGTCGGGCGGGTAGAAGCCCATCGGCTGCTCGTTCAGCAGCGAGCAGAGGAACTCGGGGCCGTAGTGGATCCGCAGCCAGGCCGACTGGTAGGCGAGCAGGCCGAAGGCGGCCGAGTGGGCCTTGGGGAAGCCGAAGCCGGAGAAGCCCTGGATCTGGCCCCAGACGCGCTCGGCCGTCTCCGCCGGGACGCCGTTGGCGGCGGCGCCCGCGCAGAAGCGCCGGTGGTGCTCGTCGATCGCCTGCTGGGAGCGCTTGCGGCTCATCGCCCGCCGCAGGCCCTCGGCCTCGGAGGAGCTGAAGCCGGCCAGCGCCATCGCCACCTCGATCACCTGCTCCTGGAAGACGATCGTCCCCAGCGTCTCCTCCAGGACCGGCTCCAGCAGCGGGTGCTCGTAGGGGATCGGGTAGGCCGGGTCCTCGCGGCGGAGCTTGCGGCGCTCTATATAAGGGTGGACGGCGCCGCCCTGGATCGGGCCGGGCCGGACCAGCGCCACCTGGACGATCAGGTCGTCGAGGTCGCGCGGCTGCGTGCGCGGCAGCATCTGCATCTGCGCCCGGCTCTCGATCTGGAAGACGCCGGTGGTCTCGGCGGCGCGGATCGACTCGTAGACCCGCTCGTCGTCGAGCGGGATCCGCGAGAGGTCGAGGCGCTCGCCGCGGGCGCGGCCGACCTCCTCGACGCAGCGCTCGACCGCCGAGAGCATGCCGAGGCCGAGCAGGTCGATCTTGAGGAAGCCGGCGTCGGCGCAGCTGTCCTTGTCCCACTGCACCGTCTGGCGACCCGCCATCGCCGCGGGGACGACCGGGCAGACGTCGATCAGCGGCCGGGTCGAGATCACCATCCCGCCCGGGTGCTGGGAGGAGTGGCGCGGCAGGCCCATGATCTCGGCGGCGAGCGGGAGCAGGGCGCGCCAGCGGGGCTCGGCGGCGCGGCTCGGGCCGAGCGCGGCGGCGAGGTCGCGCTCGATCTCGGCGGCGCCCTGGTGGAAGCCGACCGTCTTCGCGACCCGGTCGATCTCGGCCGGCGGCAGGCCGAGCGCCTTGCCGAGGTCGCGGACGGCGCCCTTCGGCCGGTAGGTCGGGAAGGCGGCGACGAGGGCGGAGCGGTCGCGGCCGTAGCGGTCGTGCACGCGCGGGATCAGGACCTCGCGGATGTCGCGGGGGAAGTCGAGGTCGATGTCGGGCATCGAGGTCGTTTCCTCGTTGAGGAAGCGGCCGGAGAAGAGGTCGGCCTCGACCGGGTCGACGTGGGAGAGGCCGGTCAGGTAGCAGACGATCGAGCTGACGCTGGAGCCGCGCCCCCGGCCGGGCGGCAGGACGCCGCGGGCGGACTCCGGGCCGCGCACCTCGGCGGCGACCTCGCGGGCGAGCTCGAGCAGGTCGCGGTGGAGGAGGAAGAAGCCGGAGAGGCCGAGCTTGCGGATCGTCGCCAGCTCCTCCTCCAGCCGCCACTGCGCCTCGAGCAGGCGGGCGCTGCCGCTGTAACGCTCGGCGAGATGGTGGGCGCAGAGGCGGGCGAGCTCGGCGTCGGCGCCGGGGTCCTCGCTGCCGGGGTAGCGGTAGCCGAGCTGCTCGGTGAGGTCGAAGCGGAGGCGCTCGGCGAGGCGCCCGGTCTCGGCGACGGCCTCGGGGTGCTCGGCGAAGCGGGCCGCCATCGCCGCGGGCGAGGCGAGGGCCGAGGTCGAGTTGCCGCGGCGGAACGGCTCGGACTCCTCCAGTGTCTCGCCGCGGGCGATCGCGACCAGCGCGTCCTGCAGCGGCGAGCGGCGGCGGTCGTGCGCGTGGACGTTGCCGGTGGCGACGCAGGGGACCTCGAGCCGCTCGGCCAGCAGCGCCTGCCAGCGGTTGCGGGCGCGGTCGCGGCGCCAGTAGGGGCGCTGCAGCTCGACCCGGAGGCGCTCGCGCCCGAAGGCGCCGAGCAGCCGCCGCGCCAGCCGCTCGCCGCCGGCGGTGTCGCCGCGTTCGAAGGCGCCGGCGAGCACTCCGTCCCGGGCGCACCCCGAGAGGCAGACCAGCCCCTCCGAGTGCTCCTCCAGCTGCTCGAGCGTCGCCCACGGCCGCGTCGCCGGCGGGTTGCGCAACTCGGATCGGGCCCGCGTGTGGGCGTGGGCGAGCGTCAGCAGCCGGCAGAGGTTCCGATACCCCGTCGCGTCCTCGGCGAGCAGCGTCAGGTGCCGACGGGCCGATGTGTCCATTTCCCCACGCCGACGGGCCGATTTGTCCCTTCCTGGACGACAGATCGGCCCGTCGGCATGTTGGGGTGGACTTTTCGGCCCGTCGAGGCGCAGGGTCAGCTCGGTCCCGGCGATCGGGTGGACACCCAGGCCCCTGCAGGCGTGGGCGAACTCCATCGCGCCCCAGAGGCCGTCGTGGTCGGTGAGGGCGAAGGCGGGGTAGCCGTGGGACGCCGCGGCGGCGGCCAGCTCCAGCGGGGTCGAGGCGCCGTCGAGGAAGGAGAAGGCGGAGTGGGCGTGCAGCTCGACGTACATGCCGGCCGCCTACGCCCGCTGCCGGTACCAGCGGCGGTTGCCGGCGCCGCGGAAGACGGTGAGGGCGCGGCCGTCGGCCAGGGCCAGCTCGAAGTAGTGGCGCCGCAGCGGCCGCGGCGTCCACCAGCGGTCCTCGACCAGCCACTCCTCGCGCACGGCCTCCACCCTCACTCCCTCGACCAGCAGCGGGGCGCCGCGGGGGTCGGTCCGCACCTCCACCCGCTGGGGGGCGTAGAGACGGCGCAGGCCCGGCATCAGGGACACCGCCGTTCGCGCTCTGCCTGCGCCGAGGGACGCCGCCTTTCGCGCTCTGCCTGCGCCGCGAAGAACCGGGGATGCACGCGCGCTCGCTCCGCGCTCAGTCGGGATAGGGGGTGAGCAGGGCCCAGCGCTCCGGCACCCGCGAGGCGGAGTCGACCGGGAGGACCTTCAGCAGCGCCTCGGGCCCCTGGGCGGCGCGGACCTCGCGCACCGCCGCGCGCAGCCGGCGCCGCCGCGGCTCGGCGCCGCCGACCGCGAGCTCGAGCTGGTCGCGGGCCGGCGGGCCGAGCCCGAGCGCCCGCAGGTGCAGCTCGCCCGCCGGGCCGGGCAGCTCCTCGAGCCGCGGCGCCAGGACGCCGCGGAGGACCCGGGGGGCGGCGCTGGGGCGGCTCAGCCCCTGCTCGACGCTCCAGCTTCCGCCGCCCGCCAGCAGCGCCCCGAGCCGCAGGCCGAGCAGGGTCCGCCCCCGCCGCTGCGGCAGCGCCAGCAGGCGGTCGACCAGCAGCTCCAGGGCCCGGTCGAGCCGCCGGCCGGCGGTGTCCTCGGGCAGCTCGATCCGCTCGGCCAGATCCTCGCGCGGGGGTCGCGGGCGCAGCGGCTCCTCCTCGCCGCGGCAGATCCGCAGCGCCCGCAGGCCGAGCGGGCCGAAGCGGTCGGCGACCTGGTCGGCCGAGAGGTCGGCGAAGGCGCGCAGCGTCCCGATCCCGAGCCGCTCCAGCGCCTCGACCAGCTCGGCGGCCTCGCGCTCGGGGACGCCGAGGCGGGTCCGCAGCGCCGCGACCGCGACCGGCCGCGGCCACCCGGCCGCGGCGAGGTAGGCGCCGAGGCGGGTGCGGCCGGTCCCCAGCGACCATCCCTCCCCCAGCGCTCGCCGTGCCGCGGCGAGGACCCCGGCGGAGCTGCCGCCGTGGAGGCCGCGCAGGCCGTCGAGCGCGAAGAAGGCCTCCCCCGGCCGGGTCGACTCGACCGCGGCGCCGAGCGCCTCCAGCGCGCGCATCGCCGCTTCGGTCGCCTCCAGCGCCCGCACGGGGTCGGCGGGAAGGTCGGCGCGCCCGGGCCGGGGCCCCCAGCCGCAACCCGGGCGCGAAGAGGTCGCCGATTGCGCCAGACGCTTGTCGATGACACAGGCGATCTCCATGCGAACGTATGTTCGCGTCCTGAGACTATAACTCCATAGAGATGGGCACAACTCCGGGGCGGAGTCGGTGGGACGGGCAGGGGTTATGGCTTGGCGGCCGGGCTTGGTGCCGTCAGCCCTTGCGGGCTGCTTTTGCTGCTTGGGAGCTGCCCAGGTATGGGGTCAGGGCGAACTCGACCAGGTCGGGGAGGAGCTCTTCGAGCTCGTCCGTGCGGTCGGCGAAGACGCGGCGGGAGATGAGGGAGACGATGCCGCCGACCAGGGCCTCCTCGGTGGTCGGCGAGAGGCCGGCGAGGACCTCCTTCGAGCGGCCCTCGCGGCCGGCGGCGAAGTAGGGGACGAGCCGCTGGATAGCCGCGTCGTAGCGCTCGATCATCACCGGCCCGGCGACCAGGGCCTCGACCATGCTGAGGCGGGCCAGGTGGGGCTCGGCGGTGAGGAACTCGAGCATCGCCGCGAGTCCGGCCCGGACCGCCTGCGGCCACTCCCGCTCCTGCTCGAAGGCGGTCCCGATGCGGCTGTCGAGTTCGGCCATCACCACGTCGTAGGCGGCGATGAAGCACTCGTCCTTGCTCTCGAAGTGCTCGTAGAAGGTGCGCCGGGAGACGGCGGCGTGGCGGGTGATGTGAGCGATCGTGGTCGCCGCGTAGCCGTTCTCGGCGACCGCCTCGGCGAGCCCGGCGATCAGGCGCTCGCGCTGGTTGCGGCTGACGAACTCGCGCGGCAGGCCGTGGCGGCCAGGGGGCAGGCGCGCCAGCTCGGGCGGGTACTCAGGAGACTCGGCAGAGGGGTTCACCGGATCGCTCAAGAGAACCGACGATACCGATCCGGACGCGACGATAACGAACTGGCCGACGGGCCAGTTTTTTTATCCTCAGCGGTGGGCACGCGGCTTTGCCTCGGCGGCAGCTCCATCCTTCTCACCGGCTACCCGCCGGGCGGCCTTCGCACCCATATAAGGGGTGAGGACGAACTCGACCAGCTCCGGCAGGAGATCCTCGACGCCCGCCGCGTCCTCCTGCAGCAGCCGCTGGTAGAGGATCCAGAAGATGCCGCCGATCAGGGCCTCCTCCAGGGTCTCCGGCAGCTTCTCGCCGTTCGGCGAGACATCGCGTCCAACCCGGAACAGGGAGACGAAGGCCTGCAGGGACTCCTCGTAGTAGTGGACCGAGGCCGGGCCGGCGGCGAGCGCCTCGACCATGCAGGTCCGCGTCAGCGCGGGCTCGCGGGCGACGTAGGAGAGGAAGGCGCCGAGGCCGGCCTCGACCCGGTGGGGCCAGTCGTCGATCGAGCCCGCCGCCTCGACAACCTGCTCCAGGGCAGAGTTCATCGCGTATTCCTGGGCCGCGAGGAAGCACTCCTCCTTGGAGCCGAAGTTTTCGTAGAAGGTGTTGCGGGCGATCCCGGCGCGGCGGACGATGTCGGCGACGGTGACCGCTCGGTACCCCTTCTCGGAGGCCTCGAGGGCGAGGCCGTTGACGATCCGGATCCGCTGGTGGCGGGTGATGAACTCGCGCGGGAGCGGCTGCCGGCCGGGAAGTGGACGGGCTGTTGAATTTGAAGCCACGAACGGGAGAGTACCTGACTGCACTCTTCAAGGTGCGCTCGGGCGCAAACGGATACCGTGTAGATACCGAGAGCAGACATGTAGTTCTCTCGATCAAATCGATACCGGGCGGGGAATTTGACCGGAAGGGACCAGCGCATCCTCCTGGGGATGCTCGAAGCAGTGGGGGAACGCGGCTACGAGGAAGCCACGATCCAGGACGTGATCGAGGCGGCCGGGCTCTACCGGCAGGCCTTCTACGACTCGTTCCGCGACAAGGAGGACTGCTACCTGCAGGCCTTCGACGCGGGCTCGGCCTGGGTGGAGCTGGCGATGCGCGACGGGATGGCCGGGGCGGAGGGCTGGCGGCAGCAGCTGCGCGGGGCGCTGCTGGGGCTGCTGGGCTTCCTCGAGGAACGGCCGGAGGTGGGACGGGCGCTGCTGGTCGAGGTCCACGCCGCCGGCGAGGCGGCGGTGCGCAAGCGGGCGGAGGCGATGGAGCGGGCGGCGGCGGCGGTCGACCTGGCGCGGGAGGAAAGCGGCGAGGAGGCGCCGGCGATCTCCGCCGAGGCGGTGGTCGCCGGGATCCTCGCCGTCCTCCACAGCCGCCTCGCCGCCAGCCGCACAGACGGCTTCCTCGAGCTGCTGCCCGAGCTGATGTACCTGGCGGTGCTGCCCTACTTCGGGCCCGACGCGGCCAGCCTGGAGATGCTCGCCGGCGAGGGTTAGCCGGCCGGGCTGCTAGACGCCCGCGCCGCCGCGGCCCTCGCCGGCGGCGAAGCGCGCCGCCCCCCGCGCCGCCACCTCCAGCACCTCGCGGCCGAGCCGGCGCTCCAGCTCCAGTCCCTCGGCCAGCGGCAGCCCGGCCCCCTCGATCGCCGCCCGGCGGTCGCTCAGCATCGTCTCCTGCGGGAAGGCCGCGAGGCGCTCGGCGAGCTCCAGGGCGCGGTCGAGGTGGGCGCCCGCGGCGACGACCTCGTTGACCAGGCCGATCCGCTCCGCCTCCTCGGCGGCGACGGCGCGGCCGCTGAGGATCAGCTCCAGCGCCCGGCCCATCCCGACCACCCGCGGCAGCCGCTGGGTGCCGCCGTCGACCAGCGGCACCCCCCAGCGGCGCTCGAAGCAGCCGAAGACCGACTTCGGGGTGCAGAGGCGCAGGTCGCACCAGAGCGCCAGCTCCAGCCCGCCGGCCAGGCACCAGCCGTCGACCGCGGCGATCGTCGGCTTCGACGGAGTGAGGCGGGAGATCCCGAGCGGGCCGGCGGGGTCGTCGACGTCGAGGTCGATCGCCTTCAGGTCGGCGCCGGCGCAGAAGGCCTCGCCGCCGGCGCCGGTGAGGACCAGGGCGCGCGCGCCGGCGTCGGCCTCGAAGGCCTCGAGGCCGCGGCGCAGCCCGGCCGCGGCGGCGGCGTCGATCGCGTTGCGGCGCCCGGGCCGGTCGATCGTCAGCACCGCGGCGGCGCCATGGCGCTCGTATCGGACCCCGGGCTCGCTCATCGGCGTGATCCTCCCACAGTGCCTTACCGGTGGGAATGCTTAGGCTGAATCGCGTTGATTAAATGCCTGGACTCGTGCGTCCCGTCTCGGAACGAAGTCGTATTGCCGGCACCGCGACGCTGGGCCGGCTCGGGGGCCTGACCGCGACCGAGGCCGACCGCGGCGAGCGGGCGCTCTGGCTCTCCGGCCAGGGCTACCGGGCAGCCCTCTTCCACCTCGGCGCCCTGACCCGCCTCAACGAGCTGGGGCTGCTGGCGCAGGTGAGCACCGTCGGCGCCGTCTCCGGCGGCAGCATCCTCGCCGCCCTGCTCGCCACCCGCGTCCCCTGGCCGCTGCACGGCGCCTTCCGCGAGTGGCGCGAGCAGGTGGCGCGGCCGCTGCGCTCGATCGCCGAACGCAACGCCCGGGCGCGGGCGATCCTGCGCCGCCCCTTCCCCTCCGGGGCCGAGGCGGTGCTGGAGGAGCGCTACGCGCGCGAGCTGGTCGAGTCGCTCGGCGGCGAGTCCCGGGCCGGGCCCAACTTCGTCTTCGGCGCCTCGGGGCTGATGCTGAGCGGGCTGGCGACGGGCTGGGAGGAAGGGGTCGAGTGGGACCTCGGCGAGGCCGCCCATCCGCCGGGCTACCCGCCCGAGCTGGTCAGCGAGACCGTCGCCGCGGTGCGCACCGACCTCGACGCCTTCGGCGAGGCCGAGCAGGCGGTGCTGGAGAACCACGGCTACCTGCTCGCCGACGCCGCCCTGCGCGAGCGGGGCCTGGCGGGGGTGGGCGGGATCGAAGGGCTGCCGCCGGAGCCGCCGCACCCGCGCTGGATGAACGAGGAGCGGGTGCGGGAGGCGCTCTCGGCCAGCTCGCGGCGCAAGCTGCTGGGGCGGCTGCGGGCGCGGCGGGCGCGGCGCGGCGGGCGGGCGCCCGAACCGGCGCGGGAGGAGCTGAGCGAGCTGCTGCGCCGCCACCGGCCGCTGCTGCAGTACGACTCGCTGGAGAACTTCCACGCGGGGGCGGTGGCGACGATCTGCGAGTTCGCCGGCCCCGGCAGGTGCAACAGCCTGCACCGCGCCGACGGCAGCCTGATCGCCGCGGCGGCGCCGAGCGGCGGCGAGCCGCGGCTCGACCCCTCCTTCCTCGGCCCGCTCTACGGCGACGGCAGCGCGGCGCGGCGCGGCGACTACCTCGACGAGTGCGGCGGCTCCCACGCCGCCGACGCGCTGGGGCTGCGGCGGGCCGCGGCGGAGCCCGACGTCGCCTACGGCCGCGCCCGCCGCGACGAGCGGGGCCGGCTCTGGCTCCAGTACTGGCTCTTCTTCTACTACGAGGACCGGGGGCTGCTCGGGCTCGAGCAGCACGAGGGCGACTGGCAGGTCTTCCAGATCCGGCTCGGCGCCGACGGCCGGCCCGAGGCGGCGACCTGCGGCCGGCGCTCCTCCCCCTACCGGCTCGACTGGGACCAGGTGCGGACGGCGGCGAGCGAGGACGGGCCGGTGGCGGTCGTCCACCCGGCGCGCGGCTCGCACGCGCCGCTGCCGCGGCCCGGCACCTTCCGCGCCCCGGTCGTCCCCGACCACAACGACGGCGGCGGGGTGCGGGTGAGGCCGCGGCTGGTCGCGATCGGCGACGACGGGCCGGGCTGGGCGCTGTGGCCGGGGCGCTGGGGGGCGACGCGGCGGCGCGAGTACTTCGAAGGCGACAGCCCGCGCGGGCCGCGCGAGCATCCCTGCTGGTGGGACCCGGCCGAGATGCACGGCGAAGCCGCCCCCTGGTCCGAACCGCTGGCGGCGGAGGCGGCGTTGGCCGCCGCGGCGCCGGCGCCCTTCGCGCTCGCGGCGCGCCGCGAGGAGGGGCTGGCGGTGGTCTCCTACCGCTTCGAGGAGCCCGAGCGAGAGCGGCGCGAGCCGGCGCGGATCCTCGCCGCCCCCTTCGACGCCGCCGGCGAGGTCGGCGTCGCCGGCTCCTTCCCGCTGGAGGGGCGCGAGGGGTCGCTGGCGATCCAGCTTCCGGCGGGGCGGGAGTGGCGCGGGGTGCGGGCCTGCGCCGCCTCGGTGCTGGGGATCCCCGGCGAGTGCCGGACCGCCGCGCTCGGCTGAGCGGCCGCGGGGCGGGGCGGGCGATTACCCTCAGCGGATGCGGATCGACCGGATCATCGCCGAGCGCAGGCCGACCTTCTCGGTCGAGTTCTTCCCGCCGAAGACGCCGGAGGCGGAGGCGCAGCTCTACGAGACCGCGCACGAGCTCGCCAGGCTGGGGCTCGACTTCGTCTCGGTCACCTACGGCGCGGGCGGCTCGACCCGGGACGGCACGGTCGAGATCGCGCGGGCGCTGAAGGACGACGTCGGCTTCGAGACGATGGCCCACCTCAGCTGCGTCGGCGAGACCACCGAGGGGCTGGCGGCGACCCTGGACCGGATCGAGGCGGCCGGGATCGAGAACGTCTTCGCGCTGCGCGGCGACCCGCCGCGGGGCCAGCGGGACTTCCTCCAGCCCGAGGGCGGCCTGGGCAGCGCCGCCGAGCTCGCCGCCTTCATCTCCTCCCGCTGGAGCTTCGGGATCGGCGGCGCCTGCTTCCCGGAGGTCCACCCCGAGGCGGCCGACCTCGAGAGCGACCTGCGCTACCTGAAGACCAAGGTCGATTCGGGGGCGAGCTTCCTGATCACCCAGCTCTTCTTCGACAACCAGGTCTACTTCGACTTCGTCGCGGCGGCGCGGGCGGCCGGGGTCGAGGTGCCGATCCTCCCCGGCGTGATCCCGGTCGCGAGCTACGCGCAGACGAAGCGGATCTGCGAGCTCTGCGACGCGACGATCCCGCCGCGGCTGGAAGCGGCCTTCGCCGCCGCCGGGGGCGATCCCGAGCGCGAGTTCGAGCTCGGCATCGCCTATGCGGCCCAGCAGTGCGCCGAGCTGCTGATCGCCGGGGCGCCGGGGATCCAGTTCTACGCGCTGAACCGGGCGCCGGCGACGCGCGCCGTCCTGGCGGCGCTGCGGGCCTCGCGCCCCTGGGAGCGGGTGCGGGGCGACGCCGCGTCGTTTCGCCAGGCTGAATAAGATTTGAGCGATCATGGGTAAGGGAGAGCGGGATCGCGATCGGCTCCGGCAGGAGCGGATCGAGGCCGAACAGAAGGAATCGCGCGGCGGCGGCGGGCGGATGCTGCTCGCCTACGGGATCGGGGCAGCCGTGGTCGTGGCGATCGTCGTGCTCGTGATCGTGCTCGCCTCCGGCGGGGGGAACGGCGGCAGCGGCAGCGGCGACTCGCACATCAACGTCAACTCCCAGTTCGGCTCGACCAACGGCGTCACGCCGGACGAACGCGAAGGGATTCCGCCCCCGCCGGTCCAGCAGACGAATCTCCAGAAGGCGGCCAAAGAAGCCGGCTGCGACCTTCGCCTCCACCTCGAAGACGAGGGGCACGAACACATCCCGCCGAAATCGCCGACTCCGAACTACAAGACGGATCCACCGACCTCGGGCAAGCACGTCGAACCGCCCTTCCAGCAGGCCGACGGGGCCTATCTGGAAGAGCCGGAACCGATCGACTTCGTCCACTCCCTCGAGCACGGCCGGCTGGAGATCCAGTACGCGCCGGACCTGCCGAAGAAGATCCAGCTCGAACTGAAGGGCCTCTACGACACGATGTACGGGGCCAGCCTGCTGTTCCCGAACACCGAAATGAACTACGCGGTGGCAGCGACGACCTGGACGAATCTGCTCGCGTGCGCGGGCTGGGAGGGACGCAAGACTCTCGACGCGATCCGGGCCTTCGGCCGGGAAACCTGGGGCAAGTACGGCGGCGAGCCGGTCTTCGGGTTCAAATTCACCGGGCCGACGCCCGCGGAACCCGAAGAACCCGAATCCTCGAGCTGAGCCCTCAGGGGGCGCGGTAGGCGGGGAAGAAGCCGGCCGCGTCGCGGCCGGCGGCGAGGCGCGCGTAGGCCTCGGGGTCGCAGACGATCTCCGAGGTGTGCCAGGGAAGGCGGCGGTTGGCGAAGCCGCGCTTGAACTCCTCGAGGGCGTCGCCGGGGCGGATGCCGCCGCCGAGGTTGAGCGGCTGCCCGAGCTCGGCGGCGTGCTCGACGAGGCGGGCGACGACGTTCTTCATCGGCGCCTCGCGGAGGTGCGAGTCGAGGGTGCCGCTGAGGTAGTAGTGGAGGAAGCCGTCGCTGAGGGCGGCGATCGAGGCGGCGGCGGGGGCGCCGTCGGGGGCGGCGGCGAGGACGAGCCAGGTGGGCTCGGCGGCGAGGACGCGGTCGAAGTAGGCGGGTGCGAAGAAGTAATGCCCGGCGGCCCCGGTGCGGCGCATCGTCTGCTCGTAGGCGGCGTGGAAGGCGGCGCGCTGGGCGGCGGTCGTCTCCGGGCCGGGGACGAGGTCGAGCGCGTAGCCGGCTTCGAGGTTGCGGCGGGCCTGGCGGCGGTCGCTGGGGCGCGACTTCGGCGGCAGCGCCGGGTCGGCGAGCTGGACGACGTTGCGCTCGGTCGCGCCGGCCAGCGGCGGGGGGCCGAGGGTGTGGCGGATGAAGATGCTGACCAGGTCCGTGGCGGACCAGTCGATTGTCGCGGGGTCGAGTGCATCAGGGTTGGGTGGAGGAGGTGATCCGGGGGTGGGGCGAGGAGAGGGGGTGCCTCCCGGACTAACAGCGGGGCCTGGCGTGGGGGAAGCCGGAGAGGTGCCCGGAGGACTAACAGCGGCGCCTGGCGTGGGGGGAGGAGGTGATCCGGGGGTGGGGGGAGCCGCGGGGGTGTCCGCCGGACCAACAGCGCGGTCCGGCGTGGGGGGAGGAGAGGGGGTGCCTCCCGGACTAACTGCGGGGAGGGTCCGGGAGGCACCCCCTCTCCTCCCATCCGCTTCGATCAGGCCCGGGTAGCCGTAGGGGGAGATCGCGTCGCGCCGGTCGGTGCCCGGGATGTCCCGCACCTTCAGGGGGGCGAGGAGCTCTTGCCCTTGGTCGGTTTCTATGCGCAGGGTGTGGGTGGCGGCCTCGGCGTCGAGGAAGGGGCGGGAGCGGAAGAACTGCGTGTCGGCCGCGGCTTCGCCGCGGTCTTCGATCAGCTCGGCCCTTGCGGTGGGGGCCCTCACCGGTACGCCTCCACCGTGCGAGGCGGCGGGGTCACCCGAGCAGGTCCGCGGCGGCGGCGCGGAACTCGTCCGGGAGCACGCCCCAGACCTCGCAGTCGTCGGGCGGGCCGTCGCGGCGGGCGAGGTGGGCGCGCATCGTCCCCTCGTGCTTCCAGCCGAGCCCGGCGACGGTCCGCTTCGCCACCTCGTTGCGGGCGGGGATGCGGCCGTAGACGCGGTGGGCGCCGTACTCGTCGAAGGCCCGGGCGATCGTCAGCGCCTCGGCCCGGCGGCCGACCCCCGCGCCGCGGACGTCGTCGCCGATCAGGGCGCCGAGCTCGGGCGCCGTCTGCCGGAAGAGCCCGTAGAGCGCCGTGAAGCCGACCGGCTCGGCATAGCCCTCGACCTCGATCGCGAACTTGCGGTCCTCGCCGGAGTCGTCCATCGCCCGCCGCGTCCAGGCCTCCGCCTGCGCCGACGTGAACTCGTCCCGCTGCTCCATCAGCGAGGCCGTCGCCTGCGGGTTGTTGAACCAGCGATGCACAGCGGCCGCATCGTCCTCGCGAAACGGGCGCAGCGAGACCTTTGGCAGATCGACCACGCGGGAACCCTGACAGACCAGGCGCCGCCCGGCTAGTGGTGCATCAGGCAACGTTTGCCGTGTTGACGACCGCCCGTAGCTTCGCGTCGTCGACGTTGTAGTTGCGCCAGGCGATGTAGCGGCGGATCAACCTCGCCTGGGTGGCGTGGTCGGGATGGTCGGTGCCGTCGAGGGTGAAGTAGCGCAGCGCTTTGAACTGCGCCTCGATGCGGTTGAGCCAAGAGCCGTAGTGCGGCGTATAGGCGAGCTCGACGTTGTTGTCGTCGGCCCAGTCGCGGACTTCATCGCCGAGGTGGGGGCTGAAGTTGTCGAGGATGAAGTGCAGCCTCACCTCGACCGGATAGAGGGAGCGGATGTAGCGACAGAAGGCGAGGAACTCGGTTCTCGTCTTGCGCTTCTTGACGTGGCCGTAGAGACGATCGCGGGTGACGTCGTAGGCGCCGAGCAGGTGGCGGACGCCGTGGGGACGGGTGTAGGTGGCGCGGATGCGCCTGGGCTTCTTCAAAGGCGCCCAGGCCTTGCCGCCGGGCTGGGGCTGGAGGTTCAGCGGCCCGAACTCGTCGAGGCAGATCACGGTCGCCCTGCCGGCGTCGGCTGCCTCGTATAGCTCCAGGATGCGGTTCTTCTTGGCCTCGAAGTTCGGGTCGTTGGAGCGCTTCCACGTCCTCACCGCTTGAAAGGAGACGCCTTCCTCGCGGAGCAACTGGCGCAGGCCCTCGTGGGAGATGTCGGTGACCACCCCCTCGGCGACCAGGTAGTCGGCCAGCTTGGCCAGGCTCCAGGTCGCAAACGGCCGGCCGAGGTCGGTCGGGATCGAGAGCGCGATCTTCTTGATCTCGCGTCGCTGGGGCAGGGTGAAGGTCGGCGGTCGCCCGCCCGCGTAGCGGGGGTAGAGGGCGTCGAAGCCGTCGCGGTTGAAGTTGTGGATCACCTCGCGGACCGTGTCGGGGTCGGTGAAGACGACCTCGCTGATCTTGGCCGGGCTCATCCCCTGGGCGGAGAGCAACACGATCTGCGCCCTGCGCCAGGTGACGACCGAGCCCGAGTCGCGGCGCACGATCCGCAGCAGCCGGTTGCCCTCCTCGTTGGTGATCTCCCGCAGCACCACCCTCGCCGCCATCTGGCCCTCCGATCGTCGATTGCGCTCGGAAGGACACTTCGGCGGCGGGGCGCCGGAGCCTGGTTATGGAAACCGGCAAACGTTGGCGGTCACACCACTAGGCGGTCGGCCCGCCAATTGGCGTACCCGAGGGGGCGCCAATCAGGGCCGACCGCCTAGTCGGGCGCCAGGCCTTGGCCGGTCGCTACCAGGTAGGCGGTTCTGGCGAGGATGCGGAGGTCGAGGGAGAGGCTGCGGTGGTCGACGTACCAGACGTCGAGCTCGATCCTCTCCTCCCAGGGGATGCCGGCGCGGCCCTGGACCTGGGCCCAGCCGGTGATCCCGGGCAGGACCTCGTGGCGGCGGCGCTGGTGCGGCGTGTAGGAGTCGACCTGGGCCGGGATCGTCGGGCGCGGGCCGACGATCGCCATCTCGCCGCGGAGGACGTTGACCAGGTTGGGGATCTCGTCCAGCGAGGTGCGGCGGAGCAGGCGGCCGGGGGCGGTGACGCGGGGGTCGTCGCGGTAGACGACCCGGCCGACGCCGACCGGGTCGGAGCCCTGGACCATCGTCCGCAGCTTCCACATCTCGAACTCGCGGCCGCCGCGGCCGACCCGGCGCTGGCGGTAGACCACCGGTCCGCGGCTGGTCAGCTTGATCGCGACTGCGGCGATCAGCAGCAGCGGCGAGAGGATCGCGAGGGCGAGGGCGGCGATCAGGAGGTCAAGGATTCTCGGCATGGCTCCGGCGGCGGCTGCGATCGGGCGGTTCCAGGGATTCGCGCTGGGCACCGGCGCCCCGCCTCCGGCGGGGGTCGCGCGGCTCAGCGCCCGCCTGGCGCGGGGGGTCGGCCCCGAGCGACCGAAGACGCCGATATGCACCGGTCGCATGCGTCAACGGGTTCCCTCGGCCTTCTCCCAGCGCCCTCCCGGGCCGTGGCGGCGGCGGTCCCAGAGGCCGGCGGCGATCGAGGCGGTGGTGAGGAGGTAGTACCGGGCGATGCGGAAGGGGGCGAGCGGGACCGAGGGCGCCAGCAGGGCGGCGGCGAGGAAGGCGAGCTGGGCGGCGAAGGCGAGGTCGTAGAACCAGCCGCTGCCGAGGAGGAAGGCGTTGGCGAGGAGGAGGACCGCGTGCAGCAACGGGGTCAGGTAGCGCAGCAGGCGGTGGGAGAAGACCTCGAGCGCATAGAGGGGCGGGTAGCCGCGGGGCGAGAGCATCCCTTCGCCGGCGACGATGTCCCAGAGGCCGACCATCATCCGCCGTTTGCGGGCGAACTCGCCCTCGATCGTCGGCACCATCTTCTCCTCGGCCCGGGCGCCCGGCTCGTAGAGCGAGCGCAGCCGGCGCTTGGCGAGCTGGAAGGGGAAGCTGAGGTCGTGGCTGCCGCTCGGCGGCAGGGGGATGTAGGCGTCGCGGCGCACGGCGTAGATCGCGCCGTTGCCGGCGGTGACGCCGGCCAGCGCCGACTCGGCTTCGCGGACCGCCATCTCGTAGCGCCAGTAGAGGCCCTCGAGGTTGTTGCCGTCGGGGTCGAGGAAGCGGACCTGGCCGCAGACGTAGCCGACCCCGGGGTCGGCGAAGGGGGCGACGAGGCGGCGCAGGGCGTCGCGCGACCAGACGCTGTTGGCGTCGGAGAAGGCGAGGATCTCGCCGGCGGCCTGCTCGGCGGCGGCGTTCAGGGCGGCGACCTTGCCGCCGGGGGGCAGCTCGAGGACCAGCGAGGCGCCGGCGGCGCGGGCGCGCTCGGCGGTCGCGTCGGTGGAGCCGTCGGAGGCGACGATCACCTGCAGGCGCTCGCGCGGGTAGTCGAGGGCGAGGGCGCCGGCCACTTTCGCCGCGATCACCTCCTCCTCGTCGTAGGCGGGGACGATCAGCGAGACGGTCGGCAGCGCCGCCGCCGCCGCCTCTCCGAGGTTTGGGGGGCTATAGGCCCCCGAATCTCGGAGACGGCGCGGGGCCGGGCGGTTGCGGCCGCCGAGCCGGACCAGCGCCGCCAGCAGCAGCGGGTAGCCGAGGTGGGTGTAGGCGAGCAGGGCGGCGCTGAGCCAGAAGAGGACCGCGGCGAGGGTGGTCATCGCCCGCCCTCCCCCGGCGGCGCAGTGCCGGCCCGGCCCCCCGGTCGCTCGCCGAGCAGCTCGCGGTAGAGGTCGAGGGTGCGGCGGGCTGCCTCGTCCCAGGAGAAGGGGCCGGCGGCGGCGCGGGCGGCGGCGGCGGCGAGCTCGGCGCGGGCGGCCTCGTCGGCGGCGAGCTCGGCGATCGCCGCGGCGAGGGCGGCGGTGTCGCCGGGCGGGACCAGGCTGGCGGCGCCCGCCTGGGCGACCTCGGGGAAGCCGCCGACGGCGCTGAGGACCATCGGCTTGCCGAAGGCCAGCGCCGTGTAGAGGACGCCGGAGTGCTCGGCGTCGAGGTAGGGCAGGACGACGAGGTCGGCGCGGCGGAAGATCGCCGGGATCTCGGCGTCCTCGACGAAGCGGTCGACGAAGCGGACGCGGCCCTGCGCCCGCGCCGCCAGCTCGCGCAGCGGCGCCACGTCCATCCGCGGGTTGCCGACGACCCAGAGCTCGGGGACCGGGCCGGCGGCCTGGGCGCAGACGCGGGCGAAGGCGTCGAGCAGGTTCTCGATCCCCTTATATGGGCGCAGCAGGCCGAAGGAGAGGACGACCGGCCCCTCGGCCCCCGCCAGCTCGGCCGGCAGCGGCTTCTCCTCCGGCAGCCGGGTCAGGTAGTCGAAGGCGCCGTGGGGGATGACGCGAACCCGGGCCGGGTCGAGGCCGACCTCCTCGCGGAGGCGGGCGGCGCCGCGCTCGGAGTGGGCGACCACCGCGTCCATCGCGGCGAAGACGCGGTGGGCGGAGCGGGCCTGGCGGCGGCTCGGGCGCGGCGGCAGGATGTAGTGGGCGGTCATCACCCGCGGGCGCAGCGGCGGGAGCAGGCGGACGTCGAGCGGCGGGATCGTCAGCCACTGGTAGTGGACGACGTCGGCGCTCGCCTCGCGGCGGAAGCGGAGCATGTCGCCGAGGTGCTCGGCCGCCTTGAACGGCAGGCGCCCGCGGGCGGCGAGGCCGCGGGCGGCGGCGCGGCGGTAGAAGCGCTCGTCGACCCGGTAGCCCTCGGCCGGCGGCACCGGGCCGTAGAGGAAGCGCGTGGTCGCCAGCTCGACCTCGGCCCCGGCCCGCGCGAGGGCCGCCGCGAGGGCGCGGTCGTAGGGCGGCGTAAACGCCGAGGGGTCGATCAGCTGGACTCTCATCGTCTGAGTTTCCCGGGTCTGTCCCGGCTGAGGTGCGGTCGACTTTGCAAACCCATGGTTGACAAAGTCGCCCGGCAACGTCTTGTACTTTTTCAAGACCCTGCCACCTCTCATCTCCTACTGCGTCGTCAACACGAACGGCCGCGACTACCTGCTCGCCTGCCTGGCGGCGATCGAGGCGACGCACCCGGCCGGAGTCGAGGCCGAGGTGCTGGTGCTCGACAACGCCTCGGAGGACGGCTCGGCGGAGGCGGTGCGCGAGCGGGGGGCGCTGCGGGCGGCCTCCGGCGGCGGCGAGGCGGGCGGCCTGGGCGAGGTGCGGCTGATCGCGCTGGAGCGGCGGGCCGGGAAGGCGGAGAACGACTCGACCCTGATGCGCGAGGCGCGGGGGAAGTACTGCCTGCTGCTGAACGAGGACTCCGAGCTGCGGCCGGGGGCGGTCGAGGCGCTGCTGGCGGCGCTGGAGCGGGAACCGAAAGCGGCGGCGGCGACCCCGCAGCTGCTCGACCCCGGCGGCAAGCCGGTCCCCTGCGCCTGGCGCTTCCCGGGCGTCGGCACGGCGCTGGCGGGGGCGCTCTTCCTGCACCGCCGGCTGACGGTGCAGAGCGGGGGCAGCGTCGTGCGGCGGGTCGACTGGGCGCAGTCGAGCGCGCTGATGGTCCGCCGCGAGGCGGCCGCCGCGGTCGGCTACATGGACCCCGCGTTCTTCGTCTACTACGACGAGTGCGACTTCGCCAGGCGCCTGCGCGAGGCGGGGCGGCACTCGCTCTTCGTCCCCGGCGCCGCCGCGGTCCACCACGACCAGCTCTCGACCGACCTCGCCCGCGGCCTCCCCCGGATCGTCGAATTCCACCGCAACCGCGACCTCTACATGCGCAAGCACCACGGGTGGGGCGCGGCGCTGGCGGTGCGGCTCCTCACCGCCTGGTCGTACGCGCTGCGCGCGGTTGCCGCGACGTTCCTGCCAGGCCAGCCCGCCGCGATCTACCGCGCCCACGCCCGCCAGGCGCTCTTCCCCGGCCGCGGCGAATCCCTCCGCGACCGCGCCGGGTCGACGGGCCGATCCGACTGATCCCCTCCGCCGACGGGCCTATTTGTCCCACCCGCATCGACAAATAGGCCCATCGGCGGAGGGAGGTTGACTTATCGGCCCGTGGTCAGAGGCGCGTGTCTTCGTCCATGCGCTCGGCTTCGTAGACCTCGGGGATGGTTCCCTCGACCGCCGCCGGTTGGGCGCGCAGGGAGGCGAGGGCCGCGAGGACGGCGCTCGGGTGGCGGAGCTTGGACAGCCATACGCGCTCGCCGGGGCTGAAGAAACCGGTGGCGAGGAGCAGCAGCGGGTATGCCGCGAAGAGGACGGCTCGGAGGAGGAGGCCCGCCGCGCCTGCGGTGGGGACGACCGCTTCGGCGAGGCCGACCAGGGCCGCGACCGTGAGGGTTACGCGGGCCAGCCTGCCCCACTCGTAGGGGACCGGGAAGAGGCGCTGGGTGAAGCCGTACATCAGCGCCAGCACGACCAGGTAGGAGACGACGAGGGCGAGGCCGGCGCCGGAGATCCCCATCGCCGGCACCAGGACCAGGTTGAGGGCGACGTTGGCGACCAGGGCGCCGAGCGCCGCCGGGAAGTTGAACTCGGTGCGGCCGGTGCGGCCGAGGATCACGACCAGGACCAGGTAGAGCGCGTAGAGGGTGACGGCGGTGGAGACCAGCCCGATCGCTTCGTAGGAGGCGAAGAATTCGGGCGCGGCGAGGGCGCGGACGATCCAGCGCGAGAACAGCCACATCCCGGCGACGACCCAGGCGCAGGCGGCGGCGAAGAGGGTGACGACGATCGCGTAGGCGCGGCGGGCCTCGCCGTCGTCGCGGATCGAGTAGGCGAGCGGCGGCCAGGCGAGCTGGAAGCCGCGGACGAGGACGTTGACCGCCTGGGCGAACTTGACCGCGAGCGAGTAGAGGCCGGCCTCGGCGAGACCGAGCGAGCGGACGATGATCAGCCGGTCGACGAAGTTGAGCAGGTAGAGGGAGACCTCGGCCGGCATCGTCGGCGCGCCGAAGCGGAGGAGGCGGCGGGCCAGGGCGGGGTCGACCCGCAGCGAGAGCCGCCGCCACTGCCAGGCGATCAGGCCGAGGACGAAGGCGGCGCCGGCCGCGTAGCTGCCGAGCAGGAGGCCGCGGGCCCCCTCTTCGAAGCCGACGACGAGGACGACGGTGAGGCCGATCGCGGCGAGGACGTTGAGGAGCGTGGTGAGGAAGTAGGCGCGGGCGCGCTCCTCGAGCCGGAACAGGGTCAGCATGAACTCCCACATCGTCAGCACCCAGAGGCCGCCGATCGCGATCCGGACCAGTTCGGGGGCCGAGCCGCCGAGGTTTCCCGCTTCGGGGATCAGCAGTTCGGCGAGCGGCGCGGCGAAGGGGAGCAGGACGAGCGCCCCCAGCGTCGCCAGCCAGAAGAGGCCGGCGAAGCTGCTCTTCACCACCGCCGCGGGGTCCTCCCCGTCGCGGTAGTAGAAGCGCAGGATCGCCTCGATCAGGCCGAAGCGGACGACGATGCTGGCGGTGACCACGGCGGCGAAGAGGACTTCGGCGGCGCCGTAGTCCTCCTTCGTCAGGTAGCGCGTGTAGAGCGGCAGCAGGGCGACCGCGATGACCTTGGAGAGGATGCTGGCCGCGGTGTAGGCGGTGCCCGTCGTCGCCAGGCGGCGGAGGTATCCCGACATGGCGAGACCCTACGCGGGGTCGCGGACCCGGGCGGCGGCCAGCGAGGCGCCGACGGCGAGCAGGACCCAGGTGGTCGGGTCCTCGTAGAAGCCGGCGTAGGCGAGGGTGTGGACCAGCAGCGCCACGAAGGCGGCGAGGATCGCGGCCCCGGCGGGGAGGGGTGCTCCCGCTGAGGGACCGGGCGCTTGGCCGGCGGGTCCTGTCGCGGCAGGGGACCCACCATGTCTTCCGGTAGCTAAAGCTTCCTCAGACATGGTCCCCCCTACCGCGCCACCCGCCGGAGGGGCGTTGGTGGCGGGGGCTGCCCTCAAGAGGCCGGCTCCCAGGGTCCAGAGGGCTGCTGCTATCAGGGCGAGGTAGGCGATCAGGCCGATCAGGCCCTGCTCGGCGGCCACGGTCACCGGCTCGGTGTGGGAGATGGTGACGGGGGCGTTCCTGTCGGCCCGGTGGTCGCGGTAGGCGGCCTGGAAGGAGCCCGAGCCGTAGCCCTGGAGCGGGCGTTCGGCGAAGAGGTCGAGGCCGCCGGAGATGAGGCTGCCGCGGCCGCTGAGGTCGACGTTGAGCCGGTTGGAGGTGATCCTCCCGGTGCCGCCGACGAGGAGGACGACGAGAACGGCGCCGACCGCGCCGAGGGCGACCGCGCCGAGGGTCCAGCGCGGGCTCCACTTGATCGCCGCCAGCGTCGCCAGCCCGGCCAGCAGGGCGAGGAAGCTCGACTGCGAGAAGGTCGGCACCAGCCCGATCCAGAGAACCAGCAGCAGGGCGCTGAGCAGCAGGAACGGGTCGCGCCTGCGCGTCCACAGCAGCGCCCCCGTCGCGATCACCGCGACCAAGGCCAGGTAGCGGCCGTAGACGTTGGGGTCCCAGAAGACCGAGTTGACCCGGAAGTAGGTGTGGAATTCGTTCGACCTGATGATCTGGTCGTTCCAGAAGAGGCTCTTGCCGACGTACTCGACGGAGCCCACCAGGACGAAGGCGGCCGCCTCGATCCCGACCACGATCAGAACCAAGCGCAGCAGCCGCCGGTCCCACCGCACGTCCTGCAGCAGGGCGAAGGCCAGGGTGAACGGCACCAAAAAGAAGCAGACGTTCTGAAGCCCCTTGCTGAAGTCGGCCGAATACAACCCCTGGACCGCATAGAGGACGACCACCGCGGCGAGAATCCGCGGTAGCCACACCGCCCCTCCGGCGGGTGGCGCCGATTTGGCGTACCGCCCCCCGCCAAATGCGGGGGGTGGTGGGACCAAATCGGGGTCAGGACCCGCCGGCCGAGCGGAAGGTCCAGCCGACTGGGCGCCACCCCCCGGCAGCTGCGTCCAGTCGCGGAACGCGGTCGCCACGACTCCTCCGGCTATCACGAGGTAGAGGGGGATCAGGAGGTTTGCCGATTCGCCGCCGCCGTGGAGGGGCACTCGGAAGGGGAGGGCGAAGACGATCGCCAGGGGCAGTCCGATCGGCCAGCGGCGGAAGACGTAGGCGAGGGCTCCGAGGGCGACGAGGCCCAGCGCGGCGAGGGCGGCGAGGCCGCCGGCGTGGTGGCGGAGGTCGGCGATCAGGGGGCTGTGCCACTGGTCGCCGAGGATCAGGGCCGGGAAGAGGGTCAGAGCGGCGAGCATCGCCAGGGCGCGCGGCCGCCCCGGCGGCAGCAGGATCGAGGCCGCGGCGGCGGCCGCGGCGACGACGATGCCGGCTCCGGCGAGGAAGTCGCTCACCGCTTCGATCCCGTTTCCGGTTCGCGGCTCGGCGCCGACCGGACAGGTTCGGCCGCACCGCCCGCTCTGCTCGAACCGAGGTCCGGCGCACTCGTCGATCCGCTCCCGCCGAGGTCCGGCGCGGTTGCCGATCCGCCCTGGCCGGAGCCGGCCGCGCTCGCCGATCCGGTCGCCCGCAGGCAGAAGACAACGGCGCCGCGCCGCCTCCCCCCCGCCCGGTCCGCGCCCCGCGGCGCCGGGTGGAGGCGGATCACGCCCGGGGTGACCAGGGTGCGGCCGTCGAATTTGACCCGCAGCTTGTAGCGGCCGGGGCGGGCGATGCCGTCGTTGCGGCGGCGGCCGTCCCAGTAGTAGGTGTGGAAGGTGTAGCGCTTGAGGAAGGTGTCGCGGGCGAGGGTGAAGACGACCCGGCCGCCGGGCTCGATCACCTGCACGGTCCCGGTTCCCGAGACGGTGGTGCGGAAGCGGATCCGCATCAGGTCGAGGCGGCAGTCGCTGTTCGGGGTGAAGGCGTGGACGACCGGCTCGCCCTTCGCCCGCGGGGCGCCGACGAAGCTGACCCGGTCGAGCACCAGCGGGTCGCGCTTGACCCGCTGCGAGTAGGCGAAGGCGGCGAGGGTGGCGAGGACTAGGAGCGCGAAGACGACCGCGGCGGCGCGGGACGAGATCGGCGGCCGGCCCTCATTCGCCGGTTTCGGCATTGTCCTCGCCGACCACCACGGCGACGGCGGCACCAGCCGAGACGGATTCGATTTCGCCGCTCATCGGCTGCAGCTTGGCGATCTGCAGCTGCTTGGCGACCTTGCCCGCTTCCGCCTTGTGGCCGCGCTTGAACATGACGACGCTGTCGGCGAAGCTGGAGCTGCTGTTGGTGACGGCACCGAGTTCGAACCCCTTCGCTTCGACCTTGTCGCCCCAGGTGGCGGCGAGGCCGGGGACGGCGGTCCCGTTGAGGACCGCGACTTCGATTTCGCCCGGCTTCAGCTTCGCCGCCGTCTGCTTGCCGGAGGCCTTGCCGCCGTCGCTGCCGGAACCGCTGAGCAGGAGGTAGGCGCCGCCGCCGACGGCGACGACGAGGACCAGGAAGAGCGCGACCAGCGCGAGCGGGTTGGAGGCGACCCCGCCGAGGCCGGAGAAGCGGCCCCGCAGGCGCTCGCCGCGGCTGAGCTCGGGCTGCCCCGCCTCGCGCCGCCGGCGCCGCTCCTCGCGCGCCGAGACCGCCTGGTGCTCCATCGTCCGCGCCTCCTGCAGCGCCCGCAGCTCCTCCGCCCGCTGGGCGGCGATCGTCGAGGTCTGCTCCTTGCGCTCGGCGTCGCGCTCGGGCGCCGAGCCGGCCCACTCGCGGAGGCGGCGGATGTCGCGGCCGTGGGCGAACGAGAGCAGCGCCAGGACGGCGAGCCCGAGGAACGCGGCGAGCCCGGCGAAGGCGCCGATCTGTTCGATCACATGGAGCAAAGGGGCCGCGAGAGCCTATTTGTCGGAGCCGACCGTCGCAGCGTCGCTGCCCGGGGCGGAGATCATCTCGACCACCCGCTCGGCGAGATCGGCCTCGTCGCCGGCCATCACCAGGTGTTCGAGCGCGTTCAGCGTCGCCTCGACCCACTCGCTGTCGCGCGGGGTCCGCCGCAGCGCCCGGTTGATCCGCCGCGCCGCCGTCGCCTGCACCTCCTCGCCGTCGGAGAAGAGCTCCTCGTGCAGCTTCTCCCCCGGCCGCGGCTGGGTGAACTCGACCGCGATGTCGGTCTCCGGCTCGTAGCCGGCGAGGCGGATCATGTTGTGGGCGAGGTCGACGATCTTCACCGGCTCGCCCATGTCGAGGACGAAGACCTCGCCCTTGCCGTTGCCGATGTCGCCGGCCCGGATCACCAGCTGCACCGCCTCCGGGATCGTCATGAAGTAGCGGGTCATCTCCGGGTGGGTGACGGTGACCGGCCCGCCGCGCTCGATCTGGCTGCGGAAGATCGGCACGACGCTGCCCGAGGAGGCGAGGACGTTGCCGAAGCGGACCGAGGCGAAGCGCGTCTCCGGGTACCGTTCCCCCGCCGCCTGGACGATCCACTCGGCCATCGCCTTGGAGGCGCCCATCACCGTCTTCGGGTTGACCGCCTTGTCGGTGGAGATGAGGACGAAGCGCTCGACCCTGGAGGCGGCGGCGGTCTCGGCGGTGACGCGGGTGGCGATCGCGTTGTTGCGGACCGCCTCCAGCGGGTTGGCCTCCATCAGGGGCACGTGCTTGTAGGCGGCGGCGTGGAAGACGACGTCGGGCTTGAAGCGCTGCATCACCTCGAGCATCCGGTGCGGCTCCTTGCAGTCGGCGAGGACCGACTCGCAGCCGGCGAAGTGGCGCTCCTCGACCATCTCGCGGTCGATCTGGAAGAGGTTGTCCTCGGCGTGGTCGAGCATCACCAGCAGCCGCGGCTTGACCTGGGCGATCTGGCGGCAGAGCTCGGAGCCGATCGAGCCGCCGGCGCCGGTGACGAGGACGATGCGGTCGTGCAGGTAGGCGCCGACGCGGTCGAGCTCGCGGACGATCGGCTCGCGCCCGAGCACGTCCTCGACCCGCACCTCGCGCAGCTGCTTGTTGAGCTGGACGCCGCCGCGCAGCAGCTCGAAGACGGTCGGCAGGGTGCGGACGTGGATCTCGCGCTCGCGGCAGGCGGCGACGATGCGGGCGCGCAGCGTCCCCGGCGCCGAGGGGATCGCGATCACCACCTCGTCGGGGTTGGTCTCGTCGAGGATCCGGTCGATCTCCTTGGTCGAGCCGAGCACCTTCAGGCCCAGCATCCGCATCCCCCGCTTGCGCGGGTCGTCGTCGAGGAAGCCGATCGCCGAGGCGCCGAGGTTGGGGTTGAGCTGCAGCTCGCGGACGACCATCTGGCCGCCGGAGCCGGCGCCGATCACCAGCACCTCGTGCTTGGGCAGGCGGGCGCCGCGGCTGGGGCGTTCGACGATCAGCCGCACGCTGAGGCGGGCGCCGGCGACGAGGATCAGGGTGAGGACGAAGTCGGTGACCTCGACCGAGCGCGGCAGCGTGTGCGGGAACGGCTTGGCGACGGCGAAGACGACGACGAGCAGGGCGCTGGCGAAGGCGACGGCGCGGGCGATCAGCATGAAGTCGCGGCCGCTGACGTAGCGCCACCACTTCTGGTAGAGCCCGAAGCCGGCGAAGACGACGAGCTTGCCGAGGACGACGAAGCCGACCGACTGGGCGAAGAGGACCTCGTAGCGGTGCGGCCAGCCGTGCGGGTCGTCGAGGAAGCGCAACTGGAACGCGAGGAAGTAGGCCAGGGCGACGAGGACGCCGTCGGCCGCCACCTGCAGAACCCGGTTGCGGTACACGGGGTGGTTCAACCGGCTCATCGAACCGGGGAGTTTACGGCGCCTTCAGCCGAATCCCTACGATGTGGCGCGCAATGGGCCTCCTCCTGCTCGCCTCGCTCACCGACAAGGTGGTCGAACCCGTGATCGAAGTCGCGACCGAATTCATCGGCAGCGCCGGCTACCTCGGCGTCTTCGTGCTGATGACGCTCGAGTCGGCCTGCATCCCGATCCCCAGCGAGGCGATCATGCTCTTCGCCGGCTTCAGCGCCTGGAAAGGCGAACTGACCCTGTTCGGGATCGTCGCCGCCGGCGTGCTGGGGAACCTGGTCGGCTCCTGGATCGCCTACGCGATCGGCTACTACGGCCGCATCGACCTGCTGGAAAAGAACAAGCTGATCCACATCAGCCCCAGGCACCTGAAATGGGCCGACGACTGGTTCGCCCGCTACGGCGCCGCCACCGTCTTCTTCTCGCGGATGCTGCCGATCATCCGCACCTTCATCTCGCTGCCCGCCGGGGTGGCGAAGATGCCGTTCTGGCGCTTCTCCGCCTACACCCTGCTCGGCTCGATCCCCTGGGTGCTGATGCTGGCGCTGGTCGGCGAAGCGGTCGGCGAAAACTGGGAAGACTGGCGGCACAAGCTCGGCTACCTCGACTACCTGGTCCTGGCGGCGATCGTCGTCGGCGTCGTCTACTGGCTGGTCAAGCGGCGGCGCGGCGGCGGTCCCGGCGCGGGCGAGGCGGCGGGCGGCGAGCCGGTCGCGCCGGCGGCGGAGAGCCGGCCGGCGGCGAGCCGGGACGCTTGAGCGCAGCCGGGATCCCGGCCGGGCGCGCGATCGCGCTGGGGCTGGTCCAGGGGCCGGCGGAGCTGCTGCCGGTCTCCAGCTCGGCCCACATCGTCCTCGTCCCCTGGCTGGCGGGGTGGGACTGGGAGGAGGTCGACCCGGAGCTGCGCAAGAGCTTCGAGGTGGCGCTGCACACCGGCGCCGCGGCGGCGCTGCTGATCGGCCAGCGGGCGCTGATCGCCGAGGAGCTGCGCCGCTTCGACGGGCGGCGGGCGCTGCTGCTGGGGCTCTCCTTCCTGCCCGCGGCGGCGGTCGGCTACACCCTGGAGCGGCCGATCGAGCGGCGGCTCGGCGGCCCGCGGGCGACCGCCTACGGCCTGATCGCCGGGGCGGCGGCGATGCTCCTGGCCGACCGGCGGCCGCAGCGGCGCGGGCGCGGCGACGCGACCCCGGCCGACGGGCTGGCGCTGGGGATCGCCCAGGCAGCGGCGCTGGCGCCGGGGGTCTCGCGCAACGGCGTCACCCTGGCGGCGGCGCGCTGGCGGCGCTTCTCCCGCGACCAGGCGAACCTGCTCTCGCGGACGATCGCGCTGCCGATCATCGTCGGCGCCACCGGCCTCAAGGGCGCCCGCCTCGCCCGCCGCGGCACGACGCCGCAGATGCGCCGGGCGCTCGCGGTCGGCATCGGCGCCTCCTTCGCCTCGACCCTGGCCAGCCAGCGGTTGATCGGCCTGGTCGAGCGCGACCGGGCGCTCTGGCCCTACGCGGCCTACCGCCTCGGCCTCGCCGCCGTCGTCCTCGCCAGGCTCAGGCGTCGCCGTTAGCTGTTCCTTTTGGTCGCTGTACAGCCATAAGGAACAGCGGGGATGACAGAATCGGGCGGGTGAGCGCCAGCGACGCCTACGCGAAGGCCGGGGTCGACCAGGGGGCGGCCGATGCGGCGGTCGCCGGGCTGGTGCGGGCGCTGGGCGCGGTCGAGCTCGGGCGGCCCTCGCTGCAGGTGCCGCTGCCGGGCCACTACGCGAGCGTGGTCAGGTTCGACGAGCGGACCGGGATCGCCTTCTCGACCGACGGGGTCGGGACCAAGCTCCTCGTCGCCGAGGAGCTGGGCAAGTTCGACACGGTCGGGATCGACTGCGTGGCGATGAACGTCAACGACGTGATCTGCGTCGGCGCCGAGCCGCTGGCGATGGTCGACTACGTCGCCGTCGAGCGGGCCGACCCGGCGGTCTGCGAGGAAATCGGCGTCGGCCTGGCGCGCGGCGCCGAGCTGGCCGGGATCGAGATCACCGGCGGCGAGCTGGCCCAGCTCGGCGAGCTGGTCCGCGGCGTCGACGTCTCCGGCGCCTGCATCGGCCGGGTCGGCCTCGGGGCGATCGTCGACGGCAGCGCGGTCGAGCCGGGCGACGTCGTCATCGGCCTCCCCGCCAGCGGCATCCACTCCAACGGCTACACCCTCGCCCGCTCGGCGCTGGCCGGGATCCCGCTCGGCGAGGACCCCGGGGGGCGGCTCGGCCGCCCGCTCGGCGAGGAGCTGCTGGAGCCGACCGAGATCTACGTCAAGCCGGTAGTCGAGCTGCTGCGCTCCGAGGTCGAGGTCCGCGGCCTCGCCCACATCACCTCCGGCGGCACCAGGAACCTGCTCCGCCTCGCCGCCGAGGTCGGCTACGAGATCGACGCCCCGCTCCCGGTCCTCCCGATCTTCGAGCTGATCCAGGAGCGCGGCAGGGTCTCCGACGCGGAGATGAGCGAGGTCTTCAACATGGGCTGCGGCTTCTGCGTCGTCGTCTCCGCCGCCGCCGAGGCGGCCGCGCTGGAGCTGCTGGGCGCCCACTGCCCCGGTGCGCAGAGGATCGGCCGCGCCACGGCCTCCGCCGGCGAAGTCGCGGTTCCTTAGTCCTGCATATCCGGGCAGAGGAACCGCGGAACTCGTCTGCCGGCTGCCGTCGGCTGCACAGACGCGTGCTCGGCGAGGGCCGCGCGGGGCGCTCCCGGGCGATGCGTCGTAACGTTGGCGGCCCAAAGTGACCGACCCGGCTTCGACCAGCTCCCGCATGATCGGCACCGTGCTGTCCGGCCGCTACAAGCTGGAGGCGAAGCTCGGCAGCGGCGGGATGTCGACGGTCTACCTCGCCCGGGACACGACGCTGGACCGGCCGGTGGCGGTGAAGGTGATGCACCGGGAGATGTCCGAGCAGGCCGACCAGCTCGAGCGCTTCCGCCAGGAGGCGCGGGCGGTGGCGAAGCTCTCGCACCCGAACGTGGTCGCGGTGATCGACGCCGGCGAGGACGGCGGCCACCCCTACATCGTCTTCGAGTACGTCGAGGGCGAGACGCTGAAGCAGCGGATCAACCGGGTCGGGGCGCTGGACGCCCAGGAGGCGCTCGCCTACGCGATCGAGATCGCCCGCGGGCTGACCGTCGCCCACGCCCGCCGGATGATCCACCGCGACATCAAGCCGCAGAACGTGCTGATCGACTCCGAGGGGCGGGCGAAGCTGACCGACTTCGGGATCTCCCGCCAGCTCGAGCAGGACGGGATGACGGCGACCGGCCGCGTCCTCGGCACCACCGACTACGTCGCCCCCGAGCAGGCGATGGGCCACCCGGTCGACCCCCGCTCCGACGTCTACTCGCTCGGCGTCGTCCTCTACGAGATGCTGGCCGGCCAGGTCCCCTTCAGCGCCGACAGCCAGGTCGGGGTGGCGATGAAACACGTCAACGAGGAGCTGCCCGACGTCCAGCAGCGGCGCCCCGAGCTCTCCGCCGCGGCGGCGATGGTGGTCGAGCGGGCGACCGCGAAGGACCCGGCCGAGCGCTACCAGCAGGTCGGCGAGATGATCGAGGATCTCTCGACCGCGCTCGAGGTCGAGGCGGCGCGGGCCGGCGCCTCGACCGGCGAGGCGACCAGCGTGCTGGAAGCGGTGCCGCCGGCCGAGCGCAAGCTCTCCGCGGGCGGCAGGCGCTCGCGGCTGGCGGTGTTGCTGCTGATCGTCGTCTTCGCGGCGGCGATCGCGGCGGTGGTGCTGATCAGCAGCGGCGACGGACCCGGCGGCGGGGGCGGCGCCCTCCACGACAAGGGGGCGAAGGTGCCGATCTCCTCGGCGACCGACTACGACCCGCAGGGGGACGGCGAAGAGGACCCCGAAACGCTCAGCCTCGCCGTCGACGGCAACCCGACCGGGACCGCCTGGAGCAGCGAGCACTACGACAGCGACACCTTCGCCGGCACCAAGACCGGCCCCGACCCCGGGGTCGGCCTCTACGTGACGACCAAGGCGCCGGCGGCGCCGGCGGAAATGATCGTCCGCACCCCCACCCCGGGCTGGGACGCCGAGGTCTTCGCCAGCGCCTCCGGGCCGCCGCCGGAACTCTCCGGCTGGGGGGAACCGGTCGGCGAGGTCGCCGGCGCCAAGCCGGTGGAAGAAATCGACCTGCACCTCGGCTCGCCGGCCCGGTACTTCCTGCTCTGGTTCAACAAAGCGGCGCCGGCGCAGGACCAGGAAAGCCGCTACCAGGTCGAAATCAGCGACATCAAGCTGATCGAATGAGCCGCGCGGGGTACGGGGGCCGAGTGAGCGTCTTCACAAAACGATTGCATCGATCCGTGTAATCATCCCCCGATGGCAGAGCGCGGCGCTACCCCGAAGGTCTCGAAAGCGCGGCGCCGCGCCCTCGACGCCGTCCGCTCGCTGTTCACGCCGCTGCTGCCCGACGACTACCTGGAACTGATCAACCCGCTCTGGTCGACCCAGGAGCTGCGGGGGCGGATCGAGCGGATCGTCCCCGAGACCCCCGAGGCGGTGACGATCCTGATCCGGCCCGGCTACGAGTGGCCCGGGCACCGGGCGGGCCAGTACCTGCGGATCGGCGTCGTCGTCGACGGGGTCCACCACTGGCGCGCCTACTCGCTGACCACCGACCCCGGCCACCCCGAGGGCCTGATCGGGATCACCCCGAAGCTGGTCGAGGCCGGCAAGGTGACCCCGTACCTGGTGCACCGGGCGCGGCCCGGCGACCTGGTCCGGCTCGGCGGCGTCGAAGGCACCTTCGTCCTCCCCGACCCGCCGCCGCGGAAGCTCCTCTTCATCAGCGCCGGCAGCGGGATCACGCCGATCATGAGCATGCTGCGCAGCCTCGACCGCGACGACGCGCTCGGCGACGCCGTCCACATCCACTCCTCGCGGACCGCCGAGCGGGTGGTCTTCGGCGCCCAGCTGCGCGACCTCGACGCCCGCCGCGCGGGCTACCGGCCGCACCTGCGGCTGACCGGCGAAGCCGGCCGCTTCGCCCCCCGCGAGCTCGACGCGCTCTGCCCCGACTGGCGCGAGCGCCGCGCCTTCGTCTCCGGCCCCGGCGAGATGCTCGACGCGCTCGCCGAGCACTGGCGCGGCGAGGGCGACCCCGGGCTGCTGGAGATGGAGCGCTTCCAACCGGTGATCGGCGGCGGCGCGATCGCCGGCGAGGGCGGCACCGTCCGCTTCCTCGCCAGCGGCGTCGAGGCCGGCTGCGACGGCGGCACGCCGATCCTCGTCGCCGGCGAGGAGGCCGGGGCCGAGCTGCCCTTCGGCTGCCGGATGGGGATCTGCCACACCTGCATCGGCCGGCTCTGCGCCGGCGAGGTCAGGGACCTGCGGACCGGGGAGGTCCACGGGCAGGAGGGAGAGATGGTCCGAACCTGCGTCAACGCGCCCGAGGGCGACGTCGCGATTGCCCTATGACAACGAGGGGAAGAGAGCTCATATGACCACCGCCGCAGCGCCCACCGACCGAGCCGAGAGCCCGCTCGCGCACCTCTCCGAGCAGCAGCTGGAGGAGCTGGCGCGCGAGTTCGACGCGATCCGCGACCGGGTGACGGCCGACCTCGGCGAGCGCGACCGCCGCTACATCGAGAGCATGATCGAGATGCAGCGCCGCCTCGCCGTGCTGGGCCGGCTGCTGCTGCTGGCCTCGCGCAACCGCGGCGCCTGGGCGGCGGGGACCGCGGCGCTCTCGGCGGCGAAGATCCTCGAGAACATGGAGATCGGCCACAACGTCATGCACGGCCAGTGGGACTGGATGAACGACCCGCGGATCCACTCCTCGACCTGGGACTGGGACACCGCCTCCACCGCCGAGGCCTGGAAGCACTCCCACAACTACGTCCACCACACCTACACCAACATCCGCGGCAAGGACAAGGACCTGGGCTACGAGATCATGCGGATCGACCCGGCCCAGAAGTGGAACCCGGTCTACCTCGCCCAGCCCGTCTACAACCTGATCCTGATGGCGCTCTTCGAGTGGGGCGTGGCGCTGCACGACCTCGACTTCGAGGCGATCCGCAAGGGCGAGAAATCGAAGGCGCAGCTGCTGCGGGAGCTGAAGGGGATCGCCGGCAAGGCCAAGGACCAGGCGGTCAAGGACTACCTCGCCTGGCCGCTGGTCAGCGCCCTCGCCGCGGGCGCGGTCGGGGCGCTGGTCGAGGCGCGGCGGCAGCGCCGGCGCCCGCGCGGGATCCTCGGCCAGGTGCGAGGCGCATTTGCGAACCAGGGGTTCGGAAAAGCGCCTGGGCGGAGGCGGGGCACGGTGCGGTCGGTCGCGGCGGCGGCGCTGGAGAGCGCGACCGAGACCTTCCGGGCGACCGCCAAGGCCGACGCGACCGCCAACATCGTCCGCAACGTCTGGGCCTACGCGATCATCTTCTGCGGCCACTTCCCCGACCAGACCTACACCTTCTCCCAGCGGGAGGTCGAGAACGAGAGCCGCGGCGGCTGGTACGTCCGCCAGCTCACCGGCTCGGCCAACATCGAGGGCAGCCCGCTCTTCCACGTCGCCAGCGGCAACCTCGGCTACCAGGTCGAGCACCACCTCTTCCCCGACATGCCGAGCAGCCGCTACGCCGAGATCGCGCCCCAGGTGAAAGACCTCTGCGAGCGCTACGGCCTGCCTTACAACTCCGGCCCCTTCTCGCAGCAGCTCGGGATGGTCCAGCGGACGATCCTCCGCCTCGCCTTCCCGGGCGGCCGGCCGCGCCCGAAGCCGGGCCCCTACCGCGGCGCGAACGGCGCCGGCTGAGCGCGGTTGGTGAGTTGACCTGCCTATAGCGAGGTCAACTCACCAATCGTCGCTCAGAACTCGTAGCTGCGCGACTCGCGGTGGCGCTCCACCGCGAGCCCGACGAGGCGGTCGCAGAGCTCGGGGTAGCCGATGCCGGTGGCCTCGAACAGCTTGGCGTAGACGGAGGTGTCGGTGAAGCCGGGCATGGTGTTGATCTCGTTGACGAGGACGGTGCCGTCGGGCTCGACGAAGAAGTCGCAGCGGGCGAGGCCGGAGCAGCCGGCGAGGGCGAAGACCTCGACCGCGAGGGCGCGGACGCGCTCGACCGCCTCGTCGCCGACCGGGGCGGGGACGCGCAGCTCCATGCCGCCCTCGGTGTACTTGGCGGCGAAGTCGTACCAGACCCCCTGGGCGACGATCTCGCCCGGCAGCGAGGCCTGCGGCCGCTCGTTGCCGAGCACCGAGCACTCGACCTCGCGGCCGGCGGCGGAGGCCTCGACGATCACCCGCGGGTCGTGCCGCAGGGCGAGCTCGACCGCGGCGTCGAGGTCGGCGAGGTCGGCGACGCGGGTGATGCCGACGCTGGAGCCCATCCGCGAGGGCTTGACCCAGAGCGGCAGGCCCATCGCCTCGCAACGCCCCCACCAGTCGCTGCCCTCGACCGCGGCGAAGTCGACCTGCGGGACGCCATGGGAGGCGAAGAGGCGCTTCAGGGTCAGCTTGTCCATGCAGATCGCCGAGGCGAGGACGTCGGAGCCGACGTAGGGCACGTCGAGATGCTCGAGCAGGCCCTGGACGCTGCCGTCCTCGCCGAAGGCGCCGTGCAGGGCGGGGAAGACGGCGTCGGCGCCGAGCAGGCCGCCGCCGGGGGTCAGCGCCACCGGGCCGCCCGGCGCCCGCCAGGCGCCGTCGCGGCCGATCGTCACCTCGACCGCCTCGTGGCCGGCCTCGCGCAGGCCGCGGGCGACGGCGGCGCCGGAGCGCAGCGAGACGTCGTGCTCGGAGGAGCGGCCGCCGGCGAGGACCGCGACCCTCACGGTCCCGCTTCCCCTTCTTCTTCGGCCGTTTCCCGCGCCGGCTTGCCGACGGTGATCGTCACCGTCGCCTTCGGTTCCAGTTCGCTGTTCGGCGGCGGCAACTGGTCGACCACGCGGCCGACCTGGCTCGGCACTTCGGTTTCTTCTTCTTCGACCTGCGGGGTCAGCCCGGCGGCGCGGATCGCTTCCACCGCCGCCCGCCGTTCCTTGCCGATCACGTTCGGCGCCTTCGCGACTTCTTCTTCCTTGCCGCTGGAGACGACGATCGCCACGCTCGCGCCCGGTTCGACCCGGGTCCCGGCGCTCGGCGACTGGCGGATCACCTCGCCGACCGGCGAGTTGCTTTCCTCTTCGGAGACGCTCGGGGTGAGGCCGCGGCCGCGGATCTGCTGCACGGCGACCCGCCGCTGGGTCCCGACCAGGACCGGCACCTTGGCCAGCTTCGGCCCGCGCGAGACGAAGATCGTCACGGTCGAGCCGTGGGTGGCGCTGTCGCCGCCGCGCGGTTCGGAGAAGACGACCAGGCCTTCTTCGACCGACTTCGAGTTGACGTGTTCGATCCCGACTTCGAAGCCGGCGGCTTCGAGCTTCTTTTCCGCCGCCCCCTGGGCGAGGCCGTTGACGCGCGGCACTTCGCCGCTGCCGGGGCCGGCGCTTACGGTGAGGTCGACCTTCGGCTTCGAGCAGAAGAGGGTGAGGAAGGCGCAGTCTTCTTCGGCCGAGCCCGGCAGCGGGTCCTGCTCGAGCACGGTCCCCTTCGGCGAGCGCCGTTCGACGGTCTTTTCCTCGCCGAGTTCGAAGCCGTTGCGTTCGAGCTGGCCGATCGCGAATTCGACCTGCTTGCCGGTCACGTCGGGGACGTCGGTCTTGGCGTCGCGGGTGGCCAGCAGGCCGATCGCCAGGCCGATGACGATCGCCGCGACCAGCAGCCCCCAGAGCCAGTTGTTGCGCCTGCGGTCTTCCTCTGGCGGCGCCTCGTCGGCGGCCGCGGGCACGGCCGCGAAGGCCGCCGTCCCCCGGCCCGCGCCCGGTTCGCGCATCGCCTGGTCGAGGGCGGCGATGAAGGCGTCGGCGCTCTGGAAGCGCTGGGACGGTTCCTTTTCCAGCGCCCGCATCGTCACCGCGTCGAGCGCCGGGGAGACGGCGGGGTTGACCGAGCTCGGCCGCAGCGGCGCCTCGGCGACCTGTTTCATCGCCACCGCGACGGCGCTTTCGCCTTCGAAGGGGACGCGGCCGGCGAGCGCCTCGTAGAGGATCACCCCGATCGAGTAGAGGTCGGAGACGGGGGTCACCTCGAAGCCCTGCGCCTGCTCGGGCGAGAGGTACTGCGGGGTGCCCATCACCGAGCCGGTCTGGGTGATCTCCGAGACCCCGGCGCGGGCGATCCCGAAGTCGGTGACGACGGCTTTGCCCTCTTCGTCGACGATCACGTTCTGCGGCTTCAGGTCGCGGTGGACGATCCCGTTGCGGTGGGCGAAGCGGGCGCCCTCGAGCACCTGCCGCACCAGCCCCACCGCCTGCTCGGGCGTCAGCCCGCGGTCGATCAGCTCCTTCAGGGTCGGCCCCTGCACGTAGCGCATCGCGATGTAGTTGACGCCGTCGTCCTGGCCGCGGTCGAAGACGGCGACGATGTTCGGGTGCTGGAGGCCGGCGGCGTGCTCGGCCTCGCGCTGGAAGCGCTCGACGAACTGGCGGTCCTGCAGGTAGCGGCTGTGCAGGACCTTCAGCGCCACCTGCCGCTGCAGGTGGGTGTCCTCGGCCAGCCAGACGTCGGCCATGCCGCCGCTGCCGAGCCGGCGCAGCACCCGGTAGCGCTTGTCGACGATGCTGCCCTCGGCTACCTCAGCCACAGCTCCTCCTCATTCTCCGTTCAGGATCGTTTCGGCGACGTCGCGGAAGATCGGCGCTGCGACGTCGTTGCCGAACTGTTCGGTGCACTCGACCGAGGCCGCGATCGCGATCTTCGGTTCGTTCGCCGGGGCGAAGCCGATGAACCAGGCCTGGTTCTCGTTTTCGCCGCCGCCGCAGGCCTTGTTGCCCGGCGTTTCCGCGGTGCCGGTCTTGCCGGCGACGGCGACGCCGGGGATCGCCGCGTTGGTGCCGGTGCCGGCGCTGACCACGCCTTCCATCGCCGTGGTCAGCTCTGCCGCCGTCTTGGCGCTGACCGGTTCGCTGTAGACGGAGGGGCCGAGGCTGTCGACGACGCGGCCGTCGGGGTCGATCACCCGCTTCCAGATCTGCGGCTTCATCAGCCTGCCCCGGTTGGCGACGGCGGCGGCGACCTCGGCCATCTGCAGCGGCGTCGCCAGCAGCCGCTCCTGGCCGATCGCGACGCGGGCGAGGTCGACGGGGTCGTTGCGGTGCAGAAGCTGCCGCCCTTCGTAGATGCCGCTCGCTTCGACCTCTTCGTCGGGAAGGTCGATCGCCGGTTTGGCGTTGAAGCCGAACTTTTCCATCGTCTCGAACAGCCGGTCCTGCCCGATTTTCTGGCCGAGCTGCCCGAACCAGGTGTTGACCGAGTTGGTCAGCGCGGTGTCGAGCGCGATCGGGCCGAAGCTCTGGTTGAAGTCGTTCTGCAGCGGCGTCCCTTCGACTTCCAGCGAGCCGGGAGCGTCGATCGTCGTCTGCGGGGTGATGACGCCGCTTTCCAGGCCGGCGGCGGCGGTCACCACCTTGAAGGTCGATCCCGGCGGGTAAAGGCCCTGACTCGCCCTGTCGTACAGCGGCGTTTCGATTTCGGCGCCGTTGAACTTTTCGAGTTCGTAAGGGATGCGGTTCGGGTCATACGACGCGTTCGAGGCCAGCACCTTCACTTCGCCGGTCTGGGGGACGATCGCGACGACGGCGCCGAAGTGGCCGGCTTCCTGCAGGTCGCCGAGCGCGGCCCGCTGCGCCTGGGTATCGAGGCTGGTGACGACGTCGTCGCCTTCCTGGCTGTGGCCGAGGATCTGTTCGAGGATCGATTCGAATTCCGAGCCTTCGCCGACCAGTTCTTCGTTGTGGGAGCGCTCGAACTCGGCGTCGCCCTGGCGCACGAAGCTGTAGCCGATCGGGTGGCCGAACAGGGAGCCTTCCGGGTAGCGCCGCACGTAGCGCTTTTCGGCCCCCCTGCCCTTCCCCACCGACTTGGCGATCACGGTTCCGTCGGCGGCGAGGATGCGGCCGCGGCGGACCTGCTGGGCCTCCAGCAGCGGCCGCCGGTTCACTTCCTCTCCCTTCAGCGCCTTGGCGTCGAAGACCGACCAGTAGGACGTGAAGCCGACCAGCACCGCGAAGAGGACGACGATGAAGGCGAAGAGTTTGACGATCTGGCGGTTCACGCCGGCGCTCCGAAGGTCGCCGCCCGGCCCGCCGGCGCGGCCGCCTCGCGGCGGGCCCGGTCGGAGACCAGCAGCAGCAGCGCCAGCAGGACGAAGTTGGCGACGATCGAGCTGCCGCCGTAGCTGATGAAGGGCAGGGTGACGCCGGTCAGCGGGATCGCCCGGGTGACGCCGCCGATGATCACGAAGGCCTGGATCGAGAAGACCGCGGTGAGGCCGGTGGCGAGCAGCTTCGAGAAGCCGTCGCTCGCCAGCAGGGCGACCTTGAAGCCGCGGGCGGCGATCAGCAGGTAGACGAGGATCACCCCGACGGCGCCGAAGAGGCCCAGCTCGTTGACGATCAGCGAGTAGATCGTGTCGGTCTGGGCCGCCGGCAGGAGCGCCGTGCCGCCGCTGCCGGGGACGGTGATCAGCGCCTGCCCGAACCCTTTCCCGAAGAGGCCGCCGTCAGCCTGGGCGAAGATCGACTGGAGGATCTGGTACCCCGCTTCTTCGGGGTCGTTGTAGGGGTGGAGCCAGACGTCGACGCGCTCGTGGACGTGGGGCACGGTGGTGGCGAAGAACCAGGCGCCGAGGAGGAACATCGCCATCCCGATGACGACGAACGAGAAGCGGCCGGTGGCGACGTAGAGCAGGGCGAGGAAGGCGGCGAAGAACATCAGCGAGCTGCCGAGGTCGCGGATGAAGACGAGCATGAACATCGAGGCGCCCCAGACGACCAGCATCGGGCCGAAGTGCTTCAGCGGCGGCAGCGTCACCCCCAGCACGCGGCGGGCGCCGACGATCAGCACCTCGCGGTGCTCGCGCAGGTAGCTGGCGAGGAAGACGACGATCGCCAGCTTGGTGAACTCGGCCGGCTGGAAGGCCAGCGGGCCGACCTTGACCCCGAGGTAGGCGCCGTTGACCTGCTGCCCGATCCCCGGCAGCCGCGGCGCCAGCAGCAGCAGCAGGCCGGCGATCGCGATCGTGTAGCGGTAGCGCTCGAGGACTTCGTAGTCGCGCAGGAACCAGATCGTCAGGCAGAAGAGGACCAGCCCGAGGACGAACCAGTTGGCCTGGTCGCGGGCCAGGGTTTCGTCGATCCGGTAGATCATCACGAAGCCGAAGGCGGTCAGCGTCGCCATCAGCGGGAAGAGGTAGGGGTCGGCGTCGGGGAGGCGGATCCGCAGGAAGACGTGGGTCGCGACGCAGATCGCCAGGAAGTAGGCGCCGTAGACGAGGCTGAGGTTGCCGAGCTGGGCGTTCTCCTGGGCGAAGACGCCGGTGAGGCCGGCGGTGAGGAGGACGGCGACGGGGACCAGGGCGAGCAGCTCCCGGTTCCGGGCCGCCGTCAACGCAGCCCCTTGGTCTTTTCGATTTCTTCCAGCAGGGTGACCGCGTCCGAGCGCGAGCGCAGGTCGTGGCCGGTGACCGCGTCGCGGCGGCGGCCCGGCAGCGATTCGGTCTGGACCGGGCTCGCGTAGCGCTCGCTGTAGAGCCGGATCCCGAAGGGCAGTTCGTAGGGGGCGCCGCGGTAGAGGGCGACGCGGCCGCCTTCGTCGGTGCCGAGGAACCAGATCTGGCGGTTGCCGTACCAGGCGCCGAAGGCGATGGCGGCGATCGCGACCAGCGCGACGAGGGCCGCCAGCACGCGGCGCAGCCGCCGCCCCGTCGGCCGCGCCTCGAGCTCCTCGCGGCGCTTGCGGGCGGCCTCCGCGGCGGCGCGTTTGCGCAGCTCGGTGGCGGTCAGGCCGGCGGCCTCGGCCTCGCCGCCGATCAGCGTCGCCCCCTCGGTCGCCGGGCTCGCCGCCGCGGTCCCGGCGGCGTCCTCGAGCCGGAAGGCGACGACGGTGATGTTGTCGCGGCCGCCGGCCCGGTTGGCTTCGTCGACCAGCGCCCGCACCGCGCTCTGCAACGAGGTGGCGCGGGCGAGGACGCGGGCGATCGCCTCGTCACCGAGCATCGTCGTCAGCCCGTCGGAGCAGATCAGGAAGACGTCGCCGGCCTGGGCGGGGACCGTCTGCAGGTCGACCTGGACCTCGGGTTCGGGGCCGAGGGCGCGGGTGATGATCGAGCGCTGCGGGTGGTCCTCGGCCTGGGCGTCGGTGAGCTGGCCCTTGCGCCGCATCTCCTCGACCAGCGAGTGGTCGCGGGTCAGCTGCTCGAAGCGGCCGCCGCGCAGCCGGTAGGCGCGGCTGTCGCCGACGTGGCCGATCGCCACCTCCTCGGCCTCGAGGTCGACGACCGCGGCGGTCGTCGTCGTCCCCATCCCGGCCAGGCTCGGGTCCTTGCGCGCCAGCTCGTGGATCGTCCGGTTCGCCCCGGCGATCGTCTCCTCCAGCGCCCGCTCCGGCGGGCCCTGCGGCAGGCCGCGGGCGAAGGAGTCCGCCGCCGCCTTGGAGGCGACCTCGCCCGCCTGCGCGCCGCCCATCCCGTCGGCGACGACGAAGAGCGGCGCGGCGACGAAGAGCGAGTCCTCGTTGGCGTTGCGCTGGCGGCCGGTGTCGGTGCGAACGGCTTCCTCGGCGATCCGCAGGCTCATCCGCTCACCCGACCTCGAGGCGGAAGACCGTGTCGCCGATCTGCACCCGGTCGCCGTCGATCAGCTCCGCCTCCCCCTGCAGGGTGGCGCCGTTCAGCAGGGTGCCGTTGGTCGAGTTCATGTCCTCCACGTAGAACCGGCCCTCGCGGGCGAAGACGCGGGCGTGGAGGCTGGAGGCGTAGCGGTCCTCGATCTGCACGTCGGCCTCCTTGGAGCGGCCGACCGAGAGGCCGCCGATCAGGTCGAAGCGCTCCCCCTCCCGAAGGCCGCCGCCGCGCTCGACGACGAGCCAGCCATCCGGCCCCTGCGGGGCCTCCGCGTAGGCGGGCACGGCGTGGAAGCCGGTCGCGTCGGGAGCCGGCGCGGTGGTCCGGCGCAGGTCCTTGAAGGCGCTGCGGGCGATCACCAGCACGAAGAGATAGAGGACGGCGAGGAAGCCGAACTTCAACGCGACGCTGACAGGGTCGTAACTCACCGGCAGGGACCTTAATGACGGCGGCAGCCGCCCTACTGCTCGATGTCAAACGTGAAGGTGGTGGTGCCGAGGGTGACCTGGTCGCCGGGGCTGAGCCGGGTCGAGGGGACGCGGCGGCCGTTGACCTTGATCCCGTTGGTGGAGCCGAGGTCGGCGATCTGCCAGTCGCCGCTCTCCTCGCGCCGCAGCTCGGCGTGGCGGCGGCTGACATTGGGGTCGGAGAGGACGCACTCGACCGACTTCGAGCGCCCGATCGTCGCCCGCGGGCCGTCGAGCACGTAGCGGCGGTCGGCGAGGGTGACGACGGCGCGGGTGGAGACCAGCGCCCCGACCGCCTGCTCGGGGCGTTTGGGGCGGCTGCGGTCGCGCTCGCGGACGGCCGAGTAGACCATCGTGTGCCCCTCTTCGCCCTGCTCGGGGGCGGCGCCCTCGTGGGCGGGCGGCTTCACCAGCCGCGCCTGGATCCCGAACTCGCCGAGCCGCAGCCGCTCGTCGGTCTCGAAGCCGACCTGCGGCCGGGTCAGGAGGTCGTAGCTGCGCCGCCGCGCGTGCTCCAGCAGGTAGCCGGAGAGCTCCTGCTCGAGCGAGCGCTCGTAGCCTTCGAGCTTGCCGCGGTCCTGGCGCGAGAGGAAGACCGTGTACTCGTTGGGGACGTAGACGCGCTGGACCGAGGCGGTCTTGTGCGCGTCCATTTCCTTCGCCAGTTTGCGCGCCAGTTCGACCGGCTGCACCTCGGAGCTGAAGGCGCGGCTGAAGACCCCCTCGACGAGGCCTTCGATTTTCGACTCCAGGGTGCGTAGAACGCCGATGGCGGAATCCTAGGGATCGAGCATTGACGACAGCTAAGGGAGGGCCGCCCCGTGCAGGGCGAGGAAGCCGCCGAGGGTGGCGGCGCCGGCGAGGGCGCCGAGGCGGGTGAGGAGGTGGCCGCGTCCGGCCGGCGGGTGGTCGGCTAACTGGTCGAGCGAGTCCTCGATCGCGGTCCCCAGCTGCTCCAGCGAGGGGCGGTGGCCGGGACGCGGCGCCAGGCAGGCGTCGACGGTCTCGGTCAGCTCGCGCGGCAGGTCGGGACGGAGGCGGCGCAGGCGGCGGGGGCGGGCGCCGATCGCGCGGGCGGTCGCGGCGGGGGTGGCGCGGCGGTTCGGGTTCTCGCCGCTCCAGCACTCGTAAAGGGTGAGGGCCAGCGAGTAGACGTCGGCCTCGGGGCCGGCCGCGCGGCCCTCGGCCTGCTCGGGCGCCATGTAGGCGAGGGTGCCGACGACGTCGCCGGGGGCGGTCAGGGGCGAGGCGTCGGCGAGCTGGGCGACGCCGAAGTCCATCAGCTTCGCCCGCACCTCGGTGTCCTCGATCACCTGCACGTTCTGCGGCTTGATGTCGCGATGGACGACGCCGCGCGAGTGGGCGTGGTCGAGCGCCTCGCAGAGGTCGGCGCCGATCTCGCCGATCTCGCGGTCGCAGAGCTCGCCGCGGCGGTCGAGGGCGGCGAGGGTCGAGCCCTCGACCAGCTCGGTGACGAGCAGGGCGCTGCCCTCCTCCTCCCCCAGCTCGTAGAGGGTGACGATGCCGGGGTGGTTGAGCCGCGCCGCCGCCTGGGCCTCGCGCAGGACCCGCCGGCCGGGCTCCCCGTCCTGCTCGATCGCCTTGACCGCGACCGGGCGCTCGAGGCGGCCGTCCCAGGCCTCGTAGACGACGCCGAAGCCGCCGCTGCCGATGCGGCGCTCGATCAGGAAGCGGTTGAGCACGAGCGAGCCGACCATGGCGGCATCAACCTTCGCCGCGGCGCTCCCCTCTCCTGCGCGCCGGATGGGAAAACCCCACCATTTGCGGGGTCTCCTGGCGCGAGAACCGGCCCAGCGTTCATACTCTCGCCCCCGTGGAGGACTTCACCTCACGACGCCCGCCGCGCCGCGAGCGCCCCCGCCGTCGCCCCGAACGCCAGCAGATCATGCTGCGCCGCGGGCTCGCCCTCGGCGGCGCCCTGATCCTGCTGATCCTGATCGTGCTCGGGGTCAAGGGCTGCCTCGACGCCCGCGCCGAATCGGAACTGAGCGACTACGCGCGCAAGGTCGGCGAGATCGTCGAAGCGACCGAACAGACCAGCAAGGAGCTGTTCGGCAAACTGGAAAGCCCGGGCAACGCCTCGGTCACCGACTTCGTCAACGAGGTCGACGCGCAGCGCAGCGCGATGGACTCGCTGCGCTCGCGGGTCGAAGCGCTGGGCGCGCCGGGCGACATGAGCGCGCCGCAGCGGAACCTCGAACTGACCTACGAGCTGCGCGGCAGCGCCTTCGACCAGATCGCCGAAAAGATGCCGACGGCGCTGGGGGAAGCCGGCGCCGACAAGGCGATGGCGGCGATCGCCGCCCAGATGCAGAAGCTGCTCGCCTCCGACGTCGTCTACGAACAGGTGGTGCGGCCGGAAATCGACTCGGTCCTCGCCTCGAACGGGATCTCCGGCGACGACGTGCCGAAGAGCACCGTCCTGCCGGACGAGAAGTGGCTGGAAGAAAAGACCGTCAGCAACGCGCTGGGGGCGATCAGCGGCAACAGCGGCAGCGCCTCCGGCGTGCACGGGCTCGAACTCTCCGCGGTCAGCGTCAACGGCTCCGAACTGGTCGAAGGCGCGGCCACCTCGGTCTCCGGCGAAGAAGGGGTCGAAGTCGAAGCGACTGTGGAAAACCAGGGCGAATCGACCGAGAACGGGGTGACCGTCGCGGTCACCGTCAACGGCAACACCGTGACCGGCGAAATCGACGAAATCGGGGCCGGCGAAACGGGCACCGCGACGATCCCGCTGACCCCGGCGCCGAAAGGCGAAGTGGCGCTCGAAGTCGAAGCGGAACCGGTGGCCGGCGAGACGATCACCGAAAACAACGTCGGGACCTTCACGCTGCTGGTCGAATAGCTGGGTGGGTGGTGGGGGACCTCGGGGGGTGCCCTCTACCGGACTCGCTCGCTTCGCCCGCTCTTGGGAGTGTCCGTACGAGGGCACCCCCCGGGGTCCCCTCCAGCCGCTGATTCGACCTGCTTTGGCTATGGGATGGGAATGGCCCTTGGAGCGGTTGATCGCTTGGGCGGTGGCTCTGGTTTGATCCTGTGATGCGAATCGCTTATTTGGGGCCGGCTGGGACCTTTACCGAGGACGCCTTGGGGGAGGCGATGGGAGATGGGGAGTTCGAGGCGTTGCGGACGGCGACCATTCCCGATGCGATCCTGGCGGTCGAGCGGGGCGAGGCGGAGCGGGCGCTGGTGCCGATCGAGAACTCGATCGAGGGGTCGGTGCGGCCGACCCTGGACACGCTGGCCTTCGACGCCGGCGGCGTGGCGATCGTCGGCGAGCACGACTACCGGGTCCGCGTCCACCTGATCGCCCGCGCGGGGGTGGCTGTGGAGGACGTCGAGGCGGTGCTCTCGCACCCGCAGCCGCTGGCCCAGTGCGCCCGCTTCCTGCGCGAGCGGCTGCCCGAGGTCGAAACCCGCAGCGCCAGCAGCACCGCGGCGGCGGTGCGGATGGTCAGCGAGTCGACCCGGCCCTGGGCGGCGCTGGGGGCGCGGGCGGCGGCGGCGCTCTACGGCTGCGAACTGTTGCTCGAAGGGGTCGAGGACGCCGACGACAACGTCACCCGCTTCGTCTGGATCGCCCCGCAGGGGACCGAGCCGGAGGGCGCGGGGCCGTGGAAGACCTCGCTGGTCTTCTCCGAGCTCGGGGCCGACCATCCCGGGGCGCTGGTCGAGGCGCTGAGCGAGTTCTCCAGCCGCGGGATCAACCTCAGCCGGATCGAGTCGCGGCCGCTGCGCCAGGGCCTCGGCCGCTACATGTTCTTCTGCGACCTCGAGGGCAGGGAGGACGCCGAGGCCGTCGCCGAGGCGATCGCGCGCCTGCGGACCAAGGCCGAGTCGGTCCGGGTCCTCGGCTCCTACTCGCTCGGCTGACCACGCCCGCCGCGCGGTTCCTCGGCCCGCCCGGGCAGGACGAAGGAACCGCGCAACTCGCCGGCTGGACCGGGACGGGCGCCGCGCGCCCTACAATTTCGCCTTGCAATGGCCAGGGTGCTGGTACTCAACGCGACGTATGAGCCGATCAACGTCTGCACGTTGCGACGAGCCGCTGTCCTCCTGCTGAAGGAAAAGGCCGAACTGCTGGAGCGCCGCGACGGGCTCGAGCTCCACTCCGAGCGGATGACGATGGAGCGGCCCGACGTGATCCGCCTCGTCAACTACGTCCGCATCCCCCGCGAGGCGCACCGCCGCAAGATCACCCGCCGCGCCGTCCTCGCCCGCGATTCCTGGACCTGCCAGTACTGCGGCTCGACCAAAGCCGGCCTCACCGTCGACCACGTCATCCCCCGCTCCCGCGGCGGTCTCTCGGTCTGGGAGAACATCGTCGCCGCCTGCCCTCCCTGCAACCGCCGCAAGGGCAACCGCCTCCCCCGCGAGATCCACATGCACCCGGCGACGACCCCGAAGGCCCCGCCCCCCACCGTCTTCATCCAGGTCGCCAGCCCGAAGATCCCCAGCGCCTGGCAGCAGTATTTGCCGCAGGCTGCCTGAGGTGCTCTCGGCAAAGTCCGTCACGCCGGCATATGCAGGGCGAGTTCGGCCAGCGAGACGAACCCCGAGCCTTCCCACGGCCAGGTCTTCCCCTCCACTACAAGCGAGCAGGATTCGGGCCGATCGCAGCGGCCAGTCGCGACCACCGAGGCGCCCAGGCTGTCAGTGAATTCGATTTCCCCGGGTTCCCCCGAGCCCGGCTTCGGCCAAGACCATTCCGCCCGGCGACGCATCAGCTCGGCCCACAGGCCGACCATGGCGGGTTCCAGCCGGGCGAAGCTGCGCGCACGACCGCCGACCTCATCGCAGCTGAGCGGATTGTCGCGGCCCTTTTCAAGGGTCCGGGTCGGACGAGCGAAGCCATAGGTCCCTCGCCGCGTGACAATCAGGTAGACATCGCCGTCGTTGGGTGCGGCTACTTCAAGCGCAACGAGGGTGCCGGCCTGCGCTGCCGCCCAAGCGAACTTCGCCGGAGAGCCGAAGATAATTGCCGGTTCGCGTCCCGGACTTGAGACCGCGAGCGAGCGCAATTCGTCTTCGCACAATCCCGGCGACGCCCAGGTCCCAGTTTCCGGGATCCGAAGCGGTTCGGAGCCGCAGCCGGCTTTGATCGCCCCGTCGTGGCGGAAGAGACCCCCGAGGCGATGGCCGATGCTGCGTGGGTCCGGGAGGTCCGGGCAGAGATCGGCGTAGGTCGGTGGCGGCTCGGCCTGCCCTTCGCCGCCGGGCAGGTCGGGGACCAACGGGACCACCCCGATCCCCGGTAGGTTCAATCGGGGGATCGGTGGCGACACCGCCGACACCCCCAGGGCGATCCCGGTTAACAGGTACATACAGCACCCCACGAACAGGATCCAAAGCGAGAGCGTCCTGAGCACGCTGACGTGCTCTCGCGGACCCTCACGATGGGCCACCTCAGGGATCCACCGAAAGCCGGGAATGGACCGAACCCGCGACGCGATCTTTGCCCAGCGGGCGATCAACTCGCACTCGAGCGCTAGGGTCAACTTCAGCAGGTCCCGCTCTTCTTCTTCTTCGCTCAAACGAGCGCTGATCGCCGCGCTCACCAGAAGGAGGAGGGCGGTGACGGCGAAGCCGGTTGCGACCACGATGCTCGGCGGAAGGAGCCAGGCCGCTCCCACAAGGATGGCGCCGCTGCCGATCTGCGCGCGAGCGAGTCCGACCTCCCTCCGGACTCCCTTCCTGATCGGAAGGTAGTCGTCCTTGCGCAGGCGAGAGACCCCACGGAACCACTCCCAGACTCCGGCGAGGATGCCGAGCAACCCGGCGCATACCGCAGCTCCTTGCCCATAGGTCGCGAGGAGGAGGAGGACGTAGATGGCCAGCGAAATGAGAGAGGCCCATGCTCCGAGCTTCCTCAGCACCCGCACCCCTCGCCGCCACCGGGCGGTCGGACGTTTTTCCGTCCGGCCCACTTTTTATAACTCCTTCGTAGTTAAAATATATTTTTCAGGACTATAGCCCGGATGCGCGGGATATGTTGCGTGGATCTATATTGTGGATATGTTCTTTAAATCCGTGGTACCTCCTTCTCCCTCCCGCGTAGATGACTGACGAGCCCGAGACCGTGGTCCTGTCGAAACGGGAGCGCCTGCGCAAGTCCCGGCGTCAGGGCACCTCGATGTCACTCCCGCTCGCCGTGCATCACCGGCTTGACCTCCTCGCCGAGTTGGCAGCAGACGTCGACGCCTCCCGAGCGGAAATCGTCGCCATGCTCATCTGCAATGCACCCTTCGACTCAGAGGCTCTCGAGACGGCCGTGCTCGCCTACCGCAAGTTGACGGTGGGCGATGTCCTCCCCCAAAAGAAACAGCCTCCGGAGGAACCTCAGCTCCAGAACGCGGACAACGTCGTCTCGATCACCAAGAGGGGGCCCGGGCGGCCCGCCCGAAGCGATGCCGGCTAAGGCACCGCTACTCGCCGGCGGCGTCGGCTGAAGCGCCGTCGGGCAACGCGCCGGTCAGCGGCTCCTGGCCGTCGTCTTCCGGAGTGGCCGCAACGTCGGCTGCTTCCTCGGACTCGACGACGAGGGCGACGGCGCTGACGCGGTCGTCGTCCTTGATGTTCATCACCTTGACGCCCTGGGTTGAGCGGCCCATCTGCGAGATGCCGTCGACCGAGGTGCGCTGGACCATGCCGTTCTGGGAGATGAAGAGGAGATCCTCGTGCTCGCTGACGATCAGGGCGCCGGCGAGGCCGCCCTTCTTCTCGGTCAGCTTGGCGGTGAGGACGCCTTTCGTGCCGCGGCCCTTGACCGGGTACTCGGAGACCGGGGTGCGCTTGCCGTAGCCGTTCTCGGTGACGACGAAGAGTTCGGTGTCGTTGCGGGCGATGTCCATCGCCAGCACCCGGTTGTCCTTGCCGGCGACGTTCATGCCTTTGACGCCGCTGGTGTCGCGGCCCATCTCGCGCACGTGCTCCTCCGAGAAGCGGGAGGCGTGGCCGGAGTGGGAGACCATGAGGATGTCGTCTTCGCCCGAGGTCAGCCGCACCTGGACCAGCTCGTCGCCGTCGCGGACCTTGATCGCGATGATCCCGTCGGCGCGGATCGGCGTGTTGTAAGCGAGGAACTTCGTTTTCTTGATCTGCCCCTGGGCGGTCGCGAAGGCGAGGTACTCGTTCTCCTTGAAGTCGCGGGTCGGGATCACCGCCATCACCCGCTCGCCTTCGCGCAGCGGCAGCAGGTTGTTCAGCGAGCTGCCTTTCGAGGTGCGCGACCCCTCCGGCAGCTCGTAGACCTTGAGCCGGTAGACCTTGCCGCGGTTGGTGAAGAAGAGCAGGAAGTCGTGGGTAGAGCAGATGTGAAGGTGGGCGATGTAGTCGTCCTCTTTGAGGTTCATCCCCATCACCCCGACGCCGCCGCGGCGCTGCTGGCGGTAGGTGGCGAGCGGCAGCCGCTTCACGTAGCCCGAGGCGGTCAGCGAGATCACCATCTGCTGGTCGGCGATCATGTCCTCGATTCCGACGTCGCCCTCGAAGTGGACCAGTTCGGTGCGGCGCTCGTCGCCGTAGGCGGCGACGACTTCGGCCAGCTCCTCCTTGACCAGGCCCATCACCTTCGCCTCGTCGCCGAGGATCGCCCGCAGCTCGCCGATCCGCTCCATCAGGTCGGCGTGCTCGGCGCGGACTTTGTCGGCCTCCAGCGCGGTCAGGCGCTGCAGCCGCATGTCGAGGATCGCCTGCGCCTGCTCCCGCGAGAGCTCGAAGTTCGAGATCAGCCCCTCGCGCGCCTGGTCGGGGTCGTTGGAGCCGCGGATCAGTTTGATCACCGCGTCGAGGTTGTCGAGCGCGACCAGCAGCCCCTCGAGGATGTGCGCCCGCGCCTCGGCCCGGCGCAGTTCGTACTGGGTGCGGCGGGTGACCACCTCGCGCTGGTGGTCGACGTAGTGGTGGACCAGTTCGCGCAGGCTCAGCGTCTTCGGGACGCCGTCGACCAGCGCCACCATGTTGGCGCCGAAGGTCGACTGCATCGCGGTTTTCTTGTAGAGGTTGTTGAGGACGACTTTCGCCGGCGGCCCCCCGCGCTTCAGCTCGATCACCAGGCGCATGCCGGAGCGGTCGGACTCGTCGCGCAGGTCGGAGATGCCCTCGAGTTTCTTGTCGCGGACGAGGTCGGCGATCTTGGTGATCAGCCCCCCTTCGCCGCCCTTCTTGACCATGAAGGGAAGCTCGGTGACGACGATCGCCTCCTTGCCCCCCTTGAGCGGCTCGACGTGGGCGCCGCGCCCGCACCCGGATGCTGCCGCGGCCGGAGCGGTAGGCGTCGGCGATCCCCTCACGGCTCATGATCCCGCCGCCGGGGAAGTCGGGGCCTTTGACGTGCTGCATCAGGCCCTCGAGGTCGATCTGCGGGTCGTCGATGTAGGCGGTGACCGCGGCGGCGACCTCGCGCAGGTTGTGCGGCGGGATGTTCGTCGCCATCCCCACGGCGATCCCGGAGGTGCCGTTGACCAGCAGGTTCGGGAACCGCGCCGGCAGCACCAGCGGCTCCTGCGTCGACTCGTCGTAGTTGGGCCCGAAGTCGACCGTGTCGGCGTCGATGTCACGCAGCAACTCGGTGGCCAGGCGCCCGAGGCGGGCCTCGGTGTTGTGGCTGACAAAGCCGTTGGTGAGGAACGAGTGGTCTTCGCTGTCGACCCGGATCGAGTAGACGGGCTGCACGCCGGCGTCGACCACCGACTCCACCTCGGCGTAGAAGTAGTCCCCGGTCACGAGCGGCGCGACGACGTCGCGCACCTCCTGCGACTCGATCCGCTCCATGATCGCGTTGCCGCCCTGCTCCCAGCGCTCGACCCGATCGATGTTGTGGCGCCGCAGCCAGGCGCCGCCTTCGTCGAGACCGGTTTCGCCGCGGATGTAATCGACCATGAACGGCACGTGGTCCCGGCTCAAAGCGCGGCTGCTCTCGGGGATCTTCGCCAGAGCCGCCTGCAGCTTCGCCTGCTTGGCGCCGATGAAGCCGACGTTCCGCTCGAAGCGGCGGGCCTCACGGCGGTTGCTGATGACGACCTTGAACTCGCCCTTTTCATAGCGGCAGATCCGCGACACAACGCCCGCCTCGAGAAGAAGCAGCTGCACGTCGCGGGCGAGCTGCTCGCTGTAGGTGGAGTAGGAAATCTGAATCGATTTCCGGGGCAGGAGCGATGAGGATCCGTCGCCCGTGAAGAGCGCGCGGAGGAACTGCCGCCGCAGCGCGCTGCTCCCCGTCCAGATGAACTCGGGGACCGCCTTCTCCCTCGCCGCACCGGTGATCTCGGCGAGCGGGGAGCCTTCGAAACGAGACAGGTTCTGGACGTCGAGCTCGTGGAGGAGGCTCCCGGAAGCGATCTGCCGCGAGTAGACGTACCGCGGGCCTCCGACGAGCGCGTCGTAGGCGCCGATCACGGCGTCGAAGAAATCCTTGTCGACATTGTTGAAGCCGACTCGCTTGGAGCTCACCCACCCCTCGGAAACGAGGGCGCCGGCAAGAAGCCCGAGTCGGCGCTCCTCCTCCGTCAGGTCGTCGGCGGCGCGCTCGGTGCGCGAGACCAGGACCCGGTCGCCGGGGCGAATCTCCTCCAGCAGCTTCCACATCAGCAGCGGCACGCCCGCCATGTCGACGAGACAGAGGACGGGGTGGTTGTGGGTACCGCTCAGCTCGTGCCCCTGGGCGGTGCGCAGGCGCAGCGTCGGGTGCTCGCCGGAGTGGAAGAACTTGCTGGCGTGAACCGGCCTGCCGAGGCGATCGAGCACCTCGAGGTCGACGTCCGAGTCCGATTCGGGCTCGGCCGCCTCGACGATCGAATCGATCCTGACGGTGCCTCCTGGCGTCGCCACCCGGGTATCGCCGGTGACGCAGTATCTCATCGCGGCTGCCGGGTCGTCGTCGATCGAGCCGAAGTTGCCCTGGCCGTCGACGAGCATGTAGCGCAGGGAGAAGTCCTGCGCCATCCGCACCAGGGTGTCGTAGATCGCCGAGTCGCCGTGCGGGTGGTACTTGCCCATCACCTCGCCGACGATGAAGGCGCACTTGCGGTAGGAGCGGGTCGGCTGCAGGCCGATGTCGTGCATCGCGTAGAGCACCCGCCGGTGCACCGGCTTGAGGCCGTCGCGGACGTCGGGCAGCGCCCGGCCGACGATCACGCTCATCGCGTAATCGAGGTACGACGAGCGCATCTCCTTCTCGAGCTCGCGCTCCTCGATCCGGCCGCCGGTGAGCACGTTGGCGTCAGACATCGAGGAATTTCACCTCCTTCGCGTGGGTCTCGATGAAGTCGCGCCGGGGCCCGACCTGGTCGCCCATCAGCATCGAGAAGATCTGGTCGGCGGCGGTCGCGTCTTCGAGGGTGACGCGGGCGAGGGTGCGGCTGGCCGGGTCCATCGTCGTCTCCCGCAGCTGTTCGGCGTTCATCTCGCCGAGCCCCTTGAAGCGGGTCAGCTGCACGCCTTTGCGGGCCAGCTCCAGCACTGCCCCGCGCAGCGCCTGGAAGGAGAGGGCGACGTTGCGCCGGCCGTCGTAGAGAACCTCGAAGGGCGGCCTGCCGACCTGTTTGAGCAGCGCCTGGTGGACCTCGACGAACTTGCGGTAGTCATGGTGGCTGAAGAGCTCGGCCGGGAAGCGATGCGTCCGGGCCAGGCCGCTGCGCCGCTCGATCGCCTTCACCACCAGGTACTCGTCGCTCCGCTCCAGCACCTCGGTGTCGAACGGCTCGTCCTCGGGCGCCTTGCGGTCGAGCAGCTCCGCGGCGGCGGCGACCGTCGCCGCCTCCTCGTCGAGCAGGTTCGACTCCTCGAGGAACCGCACCGCCTCGTGGCCGAACTCGGCCTGCAGCGAGGAGCTCCAGCCCTCGTACTCCTTCGAGCGCCGCACGTAGCCCTGCCAGCGGCTCGGCGTCAGCTTCGTCTTCCTGCCGTTGGCGTCGGCGAGCTCGAAGCTCTCGAGTTTGTCGCGCAGCAGCAGCTCCTCGAGTTCGGACTCGCGCTCCAGGTAGGTCTCCTGGTTGCCCTGTTTGACCCGGTAGAGCGGCGGTTTGGCGATGTAGACGTAGCCGGCGTCGATCAGGTCGGGCATCTGCCGGTAGAGGAAGGTGAGGACGAGGGTGCGGATGTGGGCGCCGTCGACGTCGGCGTCGGTCGCCATCACGATCTTGTGGTACCGCGCGTCCTCGAGGTTGAACTCGTCATGGACGCCGGTGCCGATCGCGGTGATCAGCGCCTGGATCTCGTTGTTGGCCAGCACCTTGTCGATGCGGCTCTTCTCGACGTTGATGATCTTCCCGCGCAGCGGCAGCACCGCCTGGGTGTTGCGGTCGCGGGCCTGCTTGGCCGAGCCGCCGGCGGAGTCTCCCTCGACCACGAAGATCTCGGCCAGGCTGGGGTCTTTGACCGTGCAGTCGGCGAGCTTGCCCGGCAGGGTCGAGTTCTCCAGCGCCGACTTGCGGCGGGTCAGGTCGCGGGCCTTGCGGGCCGCGTCGCGGGCGCGGGAGGCGTCGATCGCCTTGCTGATGATCCGCCGCGCGTCGCCGGGGTTCTCCTCGAGGTACTCGGACAGCTTGCGGTTGACCGTCTCCTCGACCAGGCCTTTGATCGGCGGGTTGCCGAGTTTGGTCTTGGTCTGCCCCTCGAACTGCGGGTCGTGCAGCTTCACCGAGATCACCGCGGTCAGCCCCTCGCGCACGTCCTCGCCGGCGAGGTTGTCGTCCTTGTCCTTGAGCAGGCCTTTGTTGCGGGCGTAGGCGTTCAGCGACCGCGTCAGCGCCGCCCGGAAGCCGGAGAGGTGGGTGCCGCCCTCGTGGGTGTTGATGTTGTTGGCGAAGCTGAAGATCGACTCCTGGTAGGAGCTGTTCCACTGCATCGCCAGCTCGACTTCGCCGGCCTCCTCGGCGCCCTCGAAGTAGATGACCTTGCGGTGCAGCTCGTCCTTGTTCTCGTTCAGGTGGCGGACGAAGTCCTCGATGCCGCCCTCGTACTGGAAGGTGACGCTGTTGGTCGCCCCGCGCTCGTCGATCAGCTCGATCTTCAGGCCGCGGGTGAGGAAGGCGGTCTCGCGCAGCCGCTCGGCCAGGGTCTGGAAGTCGAACTCGATCTCCTCGAAGATCTCGAGGTCGGGGAGGAAGGTGATCGTCGTCCCGTGGGCCTTGGTCTGCTCGCCCTTGCTGAGGTCGGTCTGGGGTTTGCCGCGCTCGTAGTCCTGCGACCAGACGAAGCCGTCGGTGCTGATCTGCAGGTGCAGCCGCTCGGAGAGGGCGTTGACCACCGAGACGCCGACGCCGTGCAACCCGCCGGAGACCTTGTAGCCGCCGCCGTCGCCGAACTTGCCGCCGGCGTGGAGGACGGTCAGCACGACCTCGGCGGCGGGGCGCCCCTCCTTCTCCATCGTCCCCACCGGGATGCCGCGGCCGTTGTCCTCGACCGTGCAGGAGTTGTCGGGGTGCAGGACGACCCGGACGCTGTCGCAGTGGCCGGCGAGGGCCTCGTCGACGGAGTTGTCGACGACCTCGTAGACGAGGTGGTGCAGACCTCGCGGGCCGGTCGAGCCGATGTACATGCCGGGGCGTTTGCGAACCGCTTCCAGGCCCTCGAGGACGGTGATGTCCTTGGCGCCGTAGGAGTCGCCGCTGGCTTTCTTATCTGGCAAAGAGTCCCTTCCGATTGATACTCAGACACACAAAGCCCCGACGCCCGGAGACTCGCTCCACGGTTGGTCGGGGCGGATTTGCGAGTTGCCATAAGAATACCAGTTCGGGTCCGCGGACAGACGCTCCTCCGGGTAAAAACTCCCTGCAAATCGTGTACAAACTGTGTCTAGAAGCGGGACGAATCGACGCGAAAGCGCAGAGCTTCGGGGGCCTGCTCCCCCAACTCCGATTTCAGCCGCTCCAGGAGTGCCTCCTGCATCAGGTCGAGCTCCTGCGCCCAGACCGCGTCCACGCACTCGACCGTGACCGTCCCGTCGCGCTCGGCGACCGGGACCGCGACCGCGGCGAGGCGCTCGCCCACCGCGGCGGCCCACCCCGCCTGGAGGGCCGCCAGCGGCGTCTGCGGGGCGACCTGCCGCAGCGCCGCCTGAAAGGCGCCCGCGGCCGGCCGGGGGGCTCGGCGCCGGCTCATGCGGCGGTGCTCTTTGTCTGAGGCGGCGGCATCGGCACCACCGCGGCGCGCGCCCGGCTCGGGACCGACTCCTCGTCGGCAGCGGTGATCAGCACCTGCCCGCCGGCGCCGAGCCGGGCGACCAGCCGCTCGCGGCGGCCGGGGTCGAGCTCGCTCATCACGTCGTCGAGGAGGAGCAGCGGCGTCACCCGGCGGGCGGCGAGGAGCGCCTCGCGCTCGGCGAAGAGGAGCGCCAGCAGCGCGGTTCGCTGCTGTCCCTGCGAGCCGTATTTACGCAGCGACCTGCCGCCGGCGAGGAGCTTCAGCTCGTCGTGGTGGGGGCCCCAGGAGCTGCGGCCCATGCGGATGTCCTGCTCGCGCCGCTCCTCCAGCCCGGCCCTGATCTCGGCCGCGCTGCCGCTCGCCCGCGGCGCGTACTCGAGCTCCGCCCCCTCGAGGCCGAGCTCGCCGGCGCCGGCGGCGAACGCCCCGGCCAGCTCGGCCGCCGCCTGCGCCCGGGCCTCGACCAGCGGCGCCGCCGCGTCGGCCATGCCGGCGTCCCAGATCCGCAGGTCCTGCGGCGAGCCGTGGCCGGCGCTGAGCCGGGCCAGCAGGGCGTTGCGCTGCGCCACCGCCTGCCCGAAGCGCTTGCGCAGCTCCGCCCGGGCCGGCCAGCGGGCGGCGACGAAGCCGTCGAGGTGGGCGCGGCGCTCGGCCGGCGGCCCCTTGACCAGGGTCAGCCGGTCCGGGGAGAAGACGGCGACCGGGGGCCGGCTGCGCCTCAGGGTGGCGGGGTCGGCCGGGTTGCCGTCGAGCAGGTGGCGGCGCCCTTCGCCGCGGCTGACCGCGGCGAGCAGCCGGTGCTCGATCCCGTCCTCGTCGACGATGGTCGCCTCCGCCCGCGCCAGGGCGGCGCCGAAGGGGATCAGGTCGCGGCGGTCGGAGGTGCGGAACGAGCGGCCCGTGAGGGCGAAGTAGAGCGCCTCGATCAGGTTCGTCTTGCCGGCCCCGTTGGGACCGATGACGCTGACGATCCCCGCCGGCAGCTCCACCCGGACGCCGTCGAGGCTGCGCACGGGCTTCGCCTCGATCGCCGTGACCAGCATCGCCGGCTCAGTCGGCGGGGGCCGGCACGGCTAGACGTTGAGCCGGATCGGCATCACCAGGTAGCGGAAGTCCTCGCCCTCCACCGGTTCCAGCAGGCCGGGCCGCAGCGGCGAGATCAGCCGCAGGAGGATCTCCTCGCCCTGCACGCTTTCGATGCCCTCGCGCAGGAACTCGGGGTTGAAGCCGATCTCCAGCGACTCGCCCTCGAAGGCGGCCGGCATCGTCTCGCGGGCGTCGCCGACGTCGGGGGTCTCCGCCGCCACCGTCAGCTCGCCGGACTCGAAGGAGAGCCGCAGCGGCGCGTTGCGCTGGGCGAGCTGGCTGACCCGGCGGGTGACGTCGAGGAACTCCGAGCGGGGCAGGCGGACGTCGTGCTCGTAGGACTCGGGCAGGAGCTGGCGGAAGTTCGGGAACTGGCCGTCGATCAGCCGCGTCGAGAGCACGATCGAGCCGGCGAGGAAGACCGCCTGGTTGGGGAGCAGCGAGATCGCGGTCTCGCCGGCGCCCTCGGCGGCGAGGATGCGGCCGAGCTCGCGCAGGGCGCGGGCGGGGATGTTCGCCTCCAGCTCGCCGCCCAGGTCGGCCTCGAGCTCGGTGCGCTTGACCGCCAGCCGGTAGGAGTCGGTGGCGACCATCGTCATCTCCCGGCCGCCGGCGCTGACGAAGACGCCGGTGAGGACCGGGCGCATGTCGTCTTTGGAGGCGGCGCGGGCGACCAGCTCGATGCTCGCTTCCAGGGCCGCCGCGGGGATCTTCATCCCGCCCTCCTCCTGGGGCCGGGGCAGCTTCGGGAAGTCCTCGACCGGGAGCACGCGCAGGTGGAAGCTGGAGCCGCCGCTGCGGATCTCGACGTCGCGCTCGGCCTCGCGCGATTCGATCTCGACCTCGGCGTCGGGCAGCGAGCGCGCCACCTCGGCGAAGAGCCGGCCGGGAAGGAGGATCGACCCCGGCTGCTCGACCTGCGCGTCGAGCGAGGTCTCGAGACCGAGGTCGAGATCGGTCGCCGCCAGGGTCACCCGCCCCTCCTCGGCGCTGAGCAGGACCCCGGAGAGGGCCTGCGTGGCGGCGCGGGTCGACACCGCCCGGGAGACGATCGAGAGCTTCGAGACGAGGTCTTCGCGTTTGCTGGTGAGCTTCAAAAGATCGATGCCTTCTTAAGTTGAGTTAGGTCTTGTGGAAAAGGGCGGGGTTTCGAGGATATGGCGTTGCGATGCGGTTTGGCGCCTGTGGAAGGGGCTGTGGAGGGTTGGGGATTCTTACAGCGCCGGCGGCTGTCAGCGCTCGTCGGCCACAGGGTTGTGGATAGCTCCCCGCAACTCGCGGACCTTGTCGGCGAGCTCGGAGTCCTCGTCGAGGCTCGCTTCGACCCGGCGCAGGGAGTTGAGGACGGTGCTGTGGTCGCGCCCCCCGTAGAGGCGGCCGATCTGCGGCAGCGAGAGCTCGGTCAGGTCGCGGGTGAGGAAGATCGCCACCTGGCGCGCCCGCAGCGGGGTGGCGGCGCGGCTGGAGCCGACCAGCTCGGCGCGGGAGACGCCGAAGCCCTCGGCGACCCGCTGCTGGATCTCCTCGACCGAGGTCGGCCGTTGCGAGCGGATCCCGGGGATCACCTCGGCGATCAGGTCGGAGCTGAGCGGCCGCGCCATCAGCGAGGCGTGGGCGATCGCCTTGGTCAGCGCCCCGTGGAGCTGGCGGACGTTGGCGTCGATCCGGTTGGCGAGCTCGGAGAGGGCCCCCTCGTCGTCGATCTCGACCCCGGCCTCCTCGACGAGGCGCCGCAGCACCGTCAGCCGGGTCGCCAGGTTCGGCGGCTCGACCGGGACGGTCAGGCCCCACTCGAAGCGGTCGCGCAGGCGGGAGGCGAGGGTCGAGAGCTCGCTCGGGATCCGGTCGGCGGAGAGGACGAGCTGGCTCCCCGACTCGTAGAGGGCGTTGAAGGTGTGGAAGAACTCCTCCTCGGTGGCGGGCTTGCCCTGGAGGAACTGGACGTCGTCGATGAGGAGCACGTCGATGTCCCGGTAGCGCGCCTTGAAGCCGTCGGCGCCGGAGGTCTTGAGGGCGGCGACGAACTCGTTGGTGAAGGACTCGGCGGTCGTGTAGCGGACGCTCAGGGCCGGCGCGTTGGCGCGCAGGTAGTTGGCGATCGCCGCCAGCAGGTGGGTCTTGCCGAGGCCGGGCGGGCCGTGGAGGAAGAGCGGGTTGTAGGCCTCCGAGGGGGCCTCGGCGACGGCGAGGGCGGAGCCGTGGGCGATCCGGTTGCCGGGGCCGATCACGAAGCGGTCGAAGGTGTAGTTGGGGTTCAGGTCGGGGTCGATCTCGCCGTCGGCGGCGGCATCGGGCGGCGGCGCGAAGCTGACCTGGCGGAAGGGGAGGTCGAGGGCGGCGAGGGTTTCGCAGATCAGGCCGGAGTAGCGGCGCTCGGCCCAGGCCCCGATCCCCTCCGGGGCGGTCAGGAAGAGGGTTTCGCCCTCGACGCCGGCGGCCTCGAGCGGCTCCAGCCAGAGGCGGTAGGTCGACTCCGGGACGGACCTGCGCAGGCGGTCCCGAACCGCCTGCCAGAGAGCTTGGAGTTCGTTGCGGGGAGAGTCATCGGACACCGGCGGCGACCATAGCGCCGTGCCTGAGAGGGCAGCCGGGGCGCCTCGCAAATCCCGCAGAAAACATTTGCACGACCGATTTCGGAGCTGTCCGTATACTCCGCCGCCATGAAGCGCACCTATCAGCCGAAGAAGCGGAAGCGGGCGAAGACTCATGGCTTTCGCGCACGCATGAGCACCCGCGGTGGGCGCGCGATCCTCAAGCGCCGCCGGGCCAAGGGCCGGAAGCGCCTCACGCCGTAGCCGGATGCCGGGCGGCGCGAAGCGACGGCGCCTCTCGCGGAGCGGTGAGTTCGACCGCGTCTACCGCGACGGCTCCTCGCACGCCACCAGGTACCTGGTCCTCTACACCTTCCCGCGCAAGGAAGAGGACCGCGAGGACGTGCGCCTCGGCGTCTCGGTCAGCCGCAGGGTCGGCGGCGCGGTCGACCGCAACAAGGTGAAGCGGACGATGCGCGAGGCCTTCTGGGCGCTGGCGGACCGGCTGCCCCCCCGCCACGACTTCGTCATCGTCGCCCGGGCCGAGATCGGCGACCTGATCGACCGGGAGGGCATGGACGGCGTCAAGACCGACCTCGAAGCGGCGCTCGGCGAGGGGCGTTCCACGTGAAACGGACCGGGCGGCGTTCCACGTGAAACGGCTGATCCTGGCCCCGGTCCGCGCCTACCAGCGCTGGATCTCGCCGGCCTTCCCGCGCCGCTGCCGCTACGAGCCGACCTGCTCCGCCTACGCCGTGGAGTCGATCGAGCGCTTCGGCCCGATGCGGGGATTTCTCCTCGCCGGCTGGCGCCTGCTGCGCTGCAATCCCTTCAGTCACGGCGGCTTCGACCCCGTCCCCGATAGATTCACGCTCCGCACCGGCCCCGTCCACCCGGCCGACTACCACCGCAGCCACCGATGACCCTCCCCGCCGCCAACATCCTGCAGCCCCTGATCGACGTCGTCAACTCGGTCCTGCAGTTCTTCCACGACAGCGCCGGCCTCAGCTGGGGGATGTCGATCATCGCCCTGACGATTCTCACCCGGGCGATCCTGATCCCGCTCACCTACAAACAGCTGAAGGGGATGCGGGCGCTGCAGGCGCTGCAGCCGCAGATCAAGGAGCTGCAGGAGAAATACAAAAACGACAAACAGCGCATGCAGCAGGAAATGATGCGCTTCTACAAAGAGAACAAAGTCAACCCCTTCGCCTCCTGCATCCCGCTGGTGGCGCAGCTGCCGGTCTTCTTCACGCTCTTCCAGGTCCTTCGCAACGACCTGCCGAGCGACATGGGCTGTCAGGCGGCGGGCCACTGCGCCGCCTACGGAGCCGAATTCCTCTTCATCCACGACCTCACCGCCAAGGCGACCGGGGCCGAACTGATCGTGCTGCTGATCCTCTACGTCGGCACCCAGCTCGTCTCCGGCATGGTGATGTCGCTGAGCGCCGATAAAAGCCAGCGGACGATGATGTTCATCCTGCCGCTGGTCTTCGTCCCGCTGATCATCAACTTCCCGGCGGGGCTGATCCTCTACTGGATCACGACCAACTTCTGGACGATCGGGCAGCAGCTGGTGATGAAAAAGGTGATCCCGGTCCCGGTTGCCGCCACGCCCGAAGGCGCCGCGGCGATCCAGGCCGCGAAACCGCCGCCTCCGCCGCCGAAACGGAAGAAGAAGAGGCGGTAGGTCGGGGGGACTCGGGAGAGGGTCCCTCCGTCGCAAGGTTGGGAGGCTCCTCCGGGACCCTCTCCCGAGTCCTGCCGAGCCTGGGTGGAGGGATCGGCCGACCTTGAGCCTGGTAGAGGGATCGCGTGAGCTCGCGCCTGGGTGAAGGGAGTTTGCTGACCTGAAGCCTGGACGCGGCTGCTCGGCGGTCAGCCCTTGGGGCGCTTCTTGGCTATGCCGGGGTTGCGGGGGAGGTTGGCGGGGGTCGGGCCGGACTTGCGGATTAGGTGGAGGTGGCGGTGCTCGCTGCCCGCCCGGTCTCCCACGTCGAGGATTCGCTCGGGGCTCATCGCCAGGGCCGCGGCGGCGCGTTCGAGCTGGCTCTCCTCCTCGGGGTCCCGCTTTCCCTTCCAGGCGACGAGGACGCCATTTGGCTTGAGGAGCGGGGATGCGAGCTCGGCGAGGGTCGAGAGGCGGCCGACGGCACGGGCGGTGACGGCGTCGTAGGCCTCGCGTCCCTCACCGCCCGCCAGCTCCTCCGAGCGGATCTCGAGGACCCTGGCGCCGGCGATGCCGGCGGCCGCGATCGCCCGGCGCATGAACTCGCACTTGCGGCCGACCGACTCGACCAGGTCGACCCGCGCCGCCGGCAGGGCCACGGCCAGCGCCAGGCCGGGGAATCCCGCCCCCGCCCCGACGTCGGCGATCCGCCGCGCCGCTCGCAGCTCGGGCACCTCGAGCCCGGTGAGGCTGTCGAGCACGTGCACACGCCAGGCGCGCTCGTCGACCACCGAGCTGACCGAGGCGCGCTCGGCGGCGAGCAGCTCCAGGACCCGTTCCAGCTTCTCCCGCCCGGCGCCGTCGAGCGCCGCGGCCGGGTCGCCGCTCACTCGGGCAGGAGCGGGGCGACGATCACGCAGCGGCGGGGCTCGTCGCCCTCGCTGTAGGTCTCGACGCCGGAGCGCTCCTTCAGCCGTTCGTGGACGACGCGCCGTTCCTGGGCGCTCATCGGGTCCATCTCGACCACCCGGTTGTTGCTCAGCGCCTGCTCGGCGGCGCGGTCGGCGCGGCTCTCGAGCGTCTCGCGGCGGCGCTCGCGGTAGCCGGCGGCGTCGACCACCACCCGCTTGCGCTCGCGCATGCCGCGGAAGGCGGCCTGGTAGCAGAGCAGCTGCAGGGCGTCGATCGTCTGCCCGCGTTTGCCGATCAGCAGCCCGTAGTCGTCCTCCCCCTCGACCGTGAGCAGGATCCGCTCGTCGTCCTCCTCGACGACGACGTCGCCGTCGAGGTCGAGCTCGTCGAGGACGCCCTCCACGAGCTCCTGCGCCCGCTCGGCGGGGTCCTCGGGCCAGTCGAAGCTTTCGGACACGGGCAGCAGGCTATCCCACGGCTTCGAAACGCGCCGGGAATCGACGCTCTAGGCTGGGCGCAATGGGCAAGGTCTACGCGGTGGCGAACCAGAAGGGCGGGGTCGGCAAGACGACCACGGCGGTCAATCTGGCCTCCTGCGCGGCTGCCGAGGGGCAGCAGACGCTGCTCGTCGACCTCGACCCCCAGTGCAACGCGACGGTGGCGCTCGGCGGCGGCCGCGACCTGCACCCCTCCTCCTACGACTGCCTGACCGGCGACACCTCGGTCGCCGAGGCCGCCCGCCCCGCCGGGCCCGACAACCTCTGGCTGGTGCCGGCCAGCCGCGACCTCGCCGGGGCCGCGGTCGAGCTGCCGCGGATCTCGGGCTCGGAGACGAGGCTGCGCGAGCGCCTCGGCCCGGTGCGCGAGCGCTTCGCGGTCGCCCTGCTCGACTGCCCGCCCGCCCTCGGCCCGGTCAGCGTCAACGCCCTCGTCGCCGCCGACCGGGTGATCGTGCCGGTGCAGGCCGAGTACCTCGCGCTCGAGGGCCTCGTCCAGTTCCTCGAGACCCTGGGCCTGATCAGGCGCGAGCTGAACCCTCGACTTGAGGTTTCGGGTCTGCTGATCACCATGCACGACGAGCGCACCCGGCTGGCCCAGGACGTCGAGGCCGAGCTGCGCGAGCACTTCGACGGGATGGTCTTCGAGACCGTGATCCCCCGCAGCGTCCGAGTCGCCGAGTCGCCGAGTTATGGTCTGCCGGTGACCGAGCATGCCCCGTCCTCCCACGGCGCGGTCGCCTACCGCGCTCTCTCCAGGGAGCTTGCGAGCCGTGGCTAGGCTTCCTGCGTCCTACCCCCGCTCGGTCCGGCACTCGCCAGCCGCACACGCGGGTTGGGTCGATGCCGCCTAGGCGGGGGATCGGCCGCGGCCTGGCGGCGATCCTGCCGGAGAGCGAGGCGACCGCGGCCGGAGAGCTGCGCGAGCTGCCGGTCTCGCTGATCAAGCCGAATCCCGCGCAGCCGCGGACCAGCTTCGACGAGTCGGCGCTGGCGGCGCTGGCCGCCTCGATCGAGGCCTCCGGCGTGGTCCAGCCGCTGCTGGTCCGCCCCCTCGCCGACGGCAGCTACGAGCTGGTCGCCGGCGAGCGCCGCTGGCGCGCCGCCCAGCAGGCCGGTCTCGACAAGGTCCCGGCGGTGGTCCGCGACCAGGCCGAAGCCGAGCGGCTGCAGGCGGCGCTGATCGAGAACATGGTCCGCGAGGACCTCAACCCGGTCGAGGAGGCGAAGGCCTGCTCGGCGCTGGTCGAGGACCTCGGGCTGACCAAAGAGGAGCTGGCGAAACGGGTCGGCCGCAGCCGCCCCGCCGTCTCCAACCTGATCCGGCTGCTGGAGCTCCCCGACGAGGCGCTCGCGCTGCTGGAGGCCGGCGAGCTCAGCGAGGGGCACGGCAAGGCGTTGCTCGGCGCCCGCGGCCACGACGTCCGCCGCCGGCTCGCCCGCGACGCCGCCCGCGGCGGCTGGTCGGTCCGCGAGACCGAGGAGAGGGTTCGGCTGGCTGGCCAGCCAAAGGCCCGTCCGAGGCGCGCCCCCGCCGACCCCGACGCGGTCGCCGCCCTCCGCGACGCCGCCGAGGCGCTCGAGGAAGCGCTCGGCCACGAAGTCACCACCAGGGCCAAGGGCGATGCCGTGGTAGCCGAGCTCCGCTTCGACGACGTCCGCGACGCCCACGCCCTGGCCCGCCGCCTGCGCAAGCTGACACGGTGAGCCGGCCGCCGGTCCCGCCACCCACCGCACCGTCGCTATCATCGCCGTCCCCGGGCGATTAGCTCAGTTGGTTAGAGCGCGTCTCTGATAAGGACGAGGTCCCTGGTTCGAATCCAGGATCGCCCACTGGCACCGGACGCTCTGCGATCATCCATCTATGAGCTTCACGCGGATCACTGTGAGACCGGATCAGATGGGCGGCGCTCCCTGCGTTCGCAGCCTGCGCATACCGGTGGCCACCGTGGTCGGCATGGTCGCCGACGGCATGAGCGAGCCGGAAATTCTCGCCGCCTATCCCGATTTGGAAGGCGAGGACATCCGCGAGGTCATCCGCTATGCGGCTGAGGCTGTGCGGGAGCGCGAGCTTCCGTTGGTCGCCTCCGGGTGAGGTTCTTGATCGACAATGCGCTGTCGCCGGTCCTGGCCGAGCGGTTGAACCACGCAGGCCACGAAGCGGTCCATGTGCGCGAGTACGATCTGCAAGCCGCACCCGACGATCGGGTCTTTGAGCGAGCCCAAGACGAGAAGCGGGTGCTGGTCTCCGCCGACACCGATTTCGGCACGCTCCTCGCCTCCCGGCAGGAGTCTTCCCCCTCGGTCATCTTGTTTCGTCACGGCACCGAGCGACGCGCCGCGCGGCAGGCAGAGACCCTGCTGTCCAACCTTGGAGCGGTTGAGGCGGACCTTGAATCCGGCAGCGTTGTCGTGATCGAGCCCTCCCGCATCCGCGTGCGCTCGCTCCCGCTGCTGCCGTAGCTTGCCGGGTTGTCAAAAGGCCCGACCGCGATTGCGGGAAGCAAAGCCGACCGATGGCGGGTGAGGCGAGCCCTGCGGTTGGACGGCCGTCCGGAGTGGGTAGAAGCCCGACCTATACTTGGCGATCCAACCGAGGTCGGGAGCTTCCTTTTGCAGCAGATGCAGATCTATGGCGTCAGCTTCGACATGGTCGGCAAGCAGCCGATCGTGTTGCTGAAGACCGTGGACGGGAACCGCTTCCTGCCGATCTGGATCGGGCACCCGGAGGCGGCGGCGATCCTGATGAAGCTGCAGGGCGCCTCGACCCCGCGGCCGATGACCCACGACCTGCTCTCCGACCTGCTCGAGAACCTCGACGCGAAGTGCGAGCGGGTGGCGGTCACCGAGCTGCGCGACAACACCTTCTACGCCTCGATCACGGTCTCGGTCAACGGCTCCGAAGTCGAGATCGACTCCCGCCCCTCCGACGCGCTCGCCCTCGCGGTCCGCGTCGCGGCGCCGATCTTCGCGGCCGAGGAGGTGATCGAGGAGTCGGCGATCGAGTTCGAGCACGAGGTCGAGGACACCGAGGAAGTGGTCGACAAGTTCAAGGACTTTCTCGACGAAGTAACGCCCGAGGATTTTGCTCAAGGCGATTCCTAGAAGGTCACAGGCGCGGGATGCGCCGGCATAGGACTTTCCAGCGCTAAATCGAGGATGCGCTCTACGAGTTGCTCGAAGCTGAGGCCGGCGGCCTCGGCGGCCTGGGGGAGGAGGCTGGTGTCGGTGAGGCCGGGGATCGCGTTGGCCTCGAGCAGCCAGGGGCCGTCGGCGCCGAGGATCAGGTCGATGCGGGCGAAGCCGGTGCAGCCGAGGGCGCGGTATGTGGCGAGGGCGGCCTCGGTGACGGCCCGCTCCTCCTCGGCGCCGAGCTCGGCCGGGCAGGCGAAGCGGGTGCGGCCGATCTCGTAGCGCGCTTCGAAGTCGTAGCGGTCGCCCTCGAGCAGGATCGCCTCGACCACCGGCAGCGGCTGGTCGCCGAGGACGCTGACCGCGAGCTCGCGGCCGTCGACGAAGCGCTCGAGCAGGACCCGGTCGTCGTAGCTGAAGGCGGAGACCAGGGCCTGGGGCACCTCGGCGGCGGAGCGGGCGAACCTGACGCCGAGCGAGGAGCCGCCGCGGCTCGGCTTGACGACCAGCGGGAAGCCGAGCGTCTGCTCCAGCCGCCCGAGCGCGTCGGCGGCGCCGAACTCGCGGAAGGCGGTCTGGTTGAAGGCGAACCACTCGGGGGTGGGGAGGCCGGCCTCGTCGATCGCGTCCTTGGCCTGGACCTTGTCCATGCAGCGCCCGCAGGCGGCCGCGCCCGGCCCGGTGAAGGGGACGCCGAGGATCTCCAGCAGCTCCTGCACGGTGCCGTCCTCGCCGCCGACCCCGTGCATGGCGACGAAGGCGACGTCGGGCCGCTCCGCGCTCAGCCGCTTGACCAGGTCGGGGCCGACGTCGATCGCCAGCACCTCGTGGCCGAGCCGCTCCAGCGCGTCCTCGACCCGGGCGCCCGAGCGCAGCGAGACCCCGCGCTCCAGCGAGCGGCCGCCTTTGAGGACGGCGACCTTCACGCTTCCTCGGCCTTCCGGAACGGGACCACGTTCGGCTCCGGCTCGGCCGCTGGCTGCGGCAGCCGCTGCTCGCCGGTGAGGGTCCCGTAGAGCTCGACCTGCTCGGCGATCGTCTTGCCGATCCGCCGCACCCCCTCGCGGATTTCCTCCTCGGTGACGCCGGAGAAGTTGAGCCGCATCGAGTGGGTGCCGCGGCCGTCGACGTAGGCGCCCTGGCCGGGGACGAAGGCGACGTCGGCGCGCAGCGCCTTGGCCAGCAGGTCGTTGGTGTCGATGTAGTCGGGCAGCGTCGCCCAGATGAAGAGGCCGCCCTCGGGCTCGGTCCAGGTCGCCTCGGCCGGGAAGTGGTTGCGCAGCGCCTCCAGCATCGTGTCGCGGCGGGCGCGGTAGATCCCGACCAGGTCGTCGACGTAGTGCTGCCAGCGCCGTTCGGCGAAGTACTCGCGGACGAAGTACTGGGTCAGGGTCGAGGTGCAGAGGTCGGCGGCCTGCTTGCCGAGGACGATCTTCTCCATCACCGGCGGCGGCGCCACCGCCCAGCCCAGCCGGATTCCGGGGGAGAGGATCTTCGAGAAGGTGCCGAGGTAGATGACGAAGTCGCCGCCGTCGAGCTGGTAGAGCGGCGGCATCGGCTCGCCGCTGTAGCGGAGCAGGCCGTAGGGGTTGTCCTCGACGACGAGGATCTCGAGCTCGCGGGCGAGCTCGACGAGGCGGCGCCGGCGCCCCAGCGACATCGTCACCCCGGCCGGGTTCTGGAAGCTCGGGACCGAGTAGATGAACTTCGGCCGCCGCCCCGCGGCCCGCAGCTCGGCGAGCAGCTCCTCGAGCAGGTCGATCCGCATCCCGTCCTCGTCGCATTCGACCTGCCTGACGTCGGCCTGGTAGCTGCAGAAGACCGGCACCGCGCCCGGGTAGGTGGGGGCCTCGCAGATGACGACGTCGCCGGGGTCGACCAGGGTCTTGCAGACGAGGTCGATCGCCTGCTGGCCGCCGGTGGTGACGATGACGTCGTCGTGGTCGGGGAGCATCCCCTCGGCCCCCATCACCTCGAGGATGCAGTCCTTGGTCTCCTCGAAGCCCTCGGTCGGCCCGTACTGCAGCGCCTCCGCCGCCGACTTCTGGGCGATCCGCGTCATCTGCGCGGCGAAGCTCTGGGGCGGGAAGGTCGAGGTGTCGGGCAGGCCGCCGGCCAGCGAGATCACTTCCGGCCGGGTGGTGATCGCCATCAGGTCCCGCATCGCCGAGGAGCGCATCACCCCGGTCCGCTCGGCGAACAGCCCCGCGTAGCGCTCGAGGTCGCGGGTGCCGGCGTGGGCGCGGCGGCGGTGGGTCGGCTCGGGCACTTCGCTCATCGCTCAAGTGTGGCGGATCGACGCGCGGTCGCGGCCCCCGTTAGGTTTTCGCGCATGGACATTCTCACCGACCTGGGGATCGGCGTCGCGATCGGGATGCTCGCCGGGACCGCCGGCACGCACGGCTCCGCCCGCGGGCGGATGACGATTCTCGCCGCGGCGATCGCCCTCGTCGCCGGCTTCCTGATCGGCGGCGCGGTCGGCGCGGTGGTGGCTGCGGCCGGGGCGGTGCTCGGCTGCATCGTCCTCAGCGACGTCGTCTACGGCGCCAGCCGCCGCGAGGGCAGCGGCGCCGGCGCCCTCGCCTTCCTCGTCGCCCTGGCGGCGCTGGTAGTGATCGCGCTCTCGATCTTCGTGGCGCCGGTGGCGATCGTCCTGGTGCTGGCCCTGGTCTGGCTCGGCGTCGCCCGCCACCGCCGCGCCCAGCGCAAACACGCCGGGCTCCGGGTCCTCCGCTAGCGCCGCCGCTGCCCGAACGGCCGGGCGCCGGCTTCGCGATCATCTGAGGCGATGGCCTCCCGCAAGAAGCTGGTCCTCACCTACGTCGACTCGCTGCGCACCGACATGCTCGAACGGGCGGTCGCCGAGGGCCGGGCGCCGAGCTTCGCGGCGCTGCTCGAGCGCGGCGTGCTCGTCCCCGACTGCGTCTCCAGCTTCCCCTCGGTGACCCCGGTCGCCTGCTCGGAGATCGTCACCGGGGTCGGCTCCGAGGGGCACTGGATCAGCGGCATGAACTGGTACCACCGGCTCGAGCGCCGCTACGTCGAGTACGGCTCCTCGCTGGAGGCGACCCGCGCCTTCGGCGTCTTCCGCGCCCTCTACGACCTCGTCTACAACATGAACCTCGGCCACCTCAGCCCCGAGGTGGAGACCCTGTTCGAGAGCCTCGAAGACGGCGGCGCCCGGACCGCCTGCACGCCGTTCCTGATCTACCGCGGTCGCCGCCGCCACGAGGTCTCGCTCGACGGCCTGCTGCGCCGGGCCGTCGACGCCACCCGGCTCAAGTTCCACCACCACACCTGGGGGCCGACCGACCTCTTCTACGGCGACCTCTACGCCAGCCGCGAGGTCCCCTGCCGCTCGACCTCGATCCCCGGCAACCGCGACGGCTACGCCGCCTGCTGCGCCGGGGAGCTGCTGCGCGAGGACCCCTACGACTTCCTCCTCCTCTCGCTGCCCGACAACGACCATTACTCGCACCGCCACGGGCCCGAGGCGACGGTCGAGTCGATCGCCAAGGCCGACGCGAGCTTCGCCGCCTTCGCCGCGGAGGCGGGCGGGCTGGAGGCGCTGCTCGAGACCCACGCGGTGATCCTGCTCGCCGACCACGCCCAGACCGACGTCCACCGCGGCCTGCCGCTGGCCGAGCTGCTGGGCGCCGAGTGGTCGGTGTTGCAGCCCTCCGAGGAGCGGCCCGAGCGCGCGCAGCTCGCGGTCAGCCCGACCGGGCGCGCGGCGCACGTCTACCTGCTGCCGGGGGAGGGCGAGCGGGCGGAGGCGGCCGAGGTGGCGGCGCGGCTGGGGGTGATCGAGGGGGTCGACCTGGTCTGCCGGCTCGAGGGCGAGGACGGGCTGCCGCTGCGCCGCGAGGGCCCCGGGATGCCGGCGGCGGGCGGCGAGTGGGCGGTGGTCGAGCGCGGCGAGTGCGCGCTGAGGTTCCGCCCCGGCGGCGAGGTCGGCGACCTGCGCGGCGGCCGCTGGGAGCTGGAGGGGGACCCGGCGGCGCTGGAGGCGAGGATCGAGGACGGGCGCCTGCGCAGCGAGTCCTACCCCGACCCGCTGGCCCGGGTCTGGTCGGCGCTGGCGGCGCCGCACTCGGGCGACTTCGTCGTCTCGCTGGCGCCCGGGTTCGAGGCGGTCGACTGGGGCGGCGTCTCCCACGCCGGCGGCGGCAGCCACGGGGCGCTGCACGCCGGCGACTCGCTCGGGCCGCTGCTGTTCGTCGGCTGCGGGCCGGGGTCGGCGGCGGAGCGTGAGCAATGGACGCTGCGCGATGTGGCCCCGATCGTCCGTGAGCACTTCGGGGTGGGGCGGGGCGGGTGAGGGACCTGGGCGTTGCGGGGCGTGGGAGCGTGGCGCCCTTTGTGCGGAGCGTCGCGGGAGGGCGCCGGAGCATGCCTTCGTGCTCGCGGGGCTGTGCTCGAAGTCATGCTCCGGCGCTTGTCGGCCGGGTGCCGGGACCTCTTCTTGGGGCTGTGCTGGTTCTGCTGCTTGCCCTTGGGGCGGCGGCTGTGGGACCCGGCACCGCGCTCGCTGCGGGGGAGAGGAGGATCGGTGCTTCGGAGGCGGTCGAAATCGCGAATCGCGATTCGAAGGTTCGGGCGGAGAGGGAAGGGCATCCTGCGCTCGGGGCCAGTGCGGCTTTCAAGGAAGGGCACTGGGAGCTCGGGTACTTCGAAGCGGGGGAGGAGCTGGCGGTGGTGCTGGTCGATCCGCACAGCGGCGAGGTGCTGGAGTCGTGGACCGGGTACCAGGTCGCCTGGAAGATGGCGCGCGGCTACTCCGGCACCTTCGGCCACAAGCTCAACGCGCCCTACGTGTTCCTGCCCCTCTGCGCGGTCTTCCTGCTCGGCCTGGTCGACTGGCGCCGGCTGCGCCGGCTCGCCAACCTCGACCTGCTCGTCCTGCTCGGCTTCGGCGTCTCCCACTTCTTCTTCAACCGCGCCGAGATCGGCGTCTCGGTCCCGCTCGTCTACCCGGTCCTGCTCTACCTCCTCGGCCGCAGCCTCTGGATCGGCCTGCGGGGGAGGGGAGGGGGCCTGCGGCCGGTCTGGCCGACGATGTGGCTGGTCGTCGCCGCGCTCTTCCTGATGGGCTTCCGGGTCGGCCTCAACGTCGCCGACTCGGGCGCGATCGACGTCGGCTACGCCGGCGTGGTCGGCGCCGATCGCATCAGTCACGGGGAACGGCTCTACGGCAACTTCCCCTCCGACATCTCCCAGGGCGACACCTACGGCCCGGTCGACTACCTCGCCTACGTCCCCTTCGAGCGGATCTGGCCCTGGTCCCACCACTGGGACGACCTCCCCGCCGCCCACGCCGCCGCGGTCGTCTTCGACGTCGCCACCTTCATCCTCCTGCTCCTGGTCGGGATGCGGATCCGGCCGGGACCCGAGGGGCAGCGCCTCGCCGCGATCCTCGCCTTCGGCTGGGCCGCCTACCCGTACACGGCATACGTCCTGGAGTCCAACTCCAACGACTCGCTGGTTGCTGCTCTCCTCGTCGCGACGCTGGTCTTGGCTACGCGTCCCTTCGCGAGAGGCAGCATGCTTGCCGCCGCCACTTGGGCGAAGTTCGTCGCCTTGCCGTTGGTTCCGATGTACGGGACGTATCGGCCGGCGGGTCCTGTCACCGCAGAGGACCCACCGCCCCCTGCGCTGCAGGGGGCGGTCCCCCCTACCGTGCCACCCGCCGGAGGGAGGCGGCAGGTGGTTCTGTTCGGGCTCGGGTTCGTGCTGGTGACCCTGGCGGTGATGCTGTGGCCCGCGATCGACCCCGGGTTGAAGACGTTCTACGAAAGGACGGTCGCCAGCCAAGCGGGACGCTCCTCGCCGTTCAGCATCTGGGGGCAGGTGCCTTCGCTGGAACCCCTGCGGATCGCCCTGCTAGCAGCTACCGGCGCTCTCGCCGTGGCGTGCGCGTTCGTACCCAAACGCAAGAACCTCGTTCAGTTAGCTGCCCTCTCAGCTGCCCTGCTGATCCTCCTCCAGCTGACGCTCCACCACTGGTTCTACCTCTACATCGTCTGGTGGTTTCCCCTCTACCTCATGGCCATCGCCGCGCTCACTCGGGGACCGAATACCCCTCCGAACGGCTTGTACTTCTCGGGCGATCCATCCACGGACCGACAGTCCACGCCCCACCCGAGCAAGTTGAGTGAGGAGGGGTATCCGGTCCCCGTCCAGCGGCCTGAGCCCTAAGAAGGGTTAGAAGCCGGCACCAGCACCTGCTCGAAGGAGTCGGCGAGGCCCCGGTCGTTGACGTCGACCACGGCGCCCATCACCCAGACGTCGTCGTCGGCGGTTTCGAACTTGGTCGGCATCTGGGTGATCATCGCCCGCAGGGCCTGGTGGGGCTTGACCCCGAGGACGCTGTGGCGGGAGCCGGTCATGCCGACGTCGGAGATGAAGGCGGTGCCGCCGGGGAGGACGCGGCCGTCGGCCGTGGGGACGTGGGTGTGGGTGCCGAGGACGGCGGCGACGCGGCCGTCGAGGTGCCAGCCCATCGCCACCTTCTCGCTGGTCACCTCGGCGTGGAAGTCGACGATGACCGCGTCGGCATCGTGGTGGCCGAGGATCGAGTCGATCGTGTCGAAGGGGTTGCGGGCGACACGGAGGCCGACGCCGCCGCTGAGGTTGACCACCCGCACCCGCATCCCCGCCACCTCGAAGACGCCGTGGCCCCGGCCCGGGTTCCCCTGCGGGTAGTTGGCGGGCCGCAGCACCCGCTCCTCGCGGTCGAGCCAGTCGTAGGCCTCGCGGTGGCGGTAGACGTGGTTGCCGCTGGTGATGACCCCGGCGCCGGCGCCGAAGAGGTCGTTGGCGGTGCGTTCGGTGATCCCGACCCCGCCGGCCGAGTTCTCGCCGTTGACGATCGTCAGGTCCGGCGCATAGCGCTCGCGCAGCTGCGGCATCGTCTCCCGGAAGCCCTGGCGCCCGGGGCTGCCGACCACGTCGCCGATGAAGAGGACCCGCATCGGCCGACCCTACCCGCAACCACGCCGGGCGCCATTGTCAACCATTGGTTTGCAAACTCGCCCACCTACACCGCGGCGAAGCGCCGCAGGGCCAGGCGGGCGATCGCGATGTAGGCGGCGAAGAGGGCCGCCAGGTGGACCAGGGGCCAGCCGATCCTCGGCCCGGCCTGGTCGAGGGCGGCGCTCAGCGCCTGCAGCGCCGGCTTGAAGGGGAAGAGCGCGGTGAGGAAGCGGATCGCGTCGAAGACCCCCGGCCCGACCGCGCCCGAGGGGACCAGCGAGAGGAAGGCGATCGGCAGGGTGACCATGAAGGCCAGCAGGGAGACGGCGCGGACCTCGCGGGCCGCCGCCCCGAGCGCCGCCCCGGCCGCCCCGAGCGCCGCCCCGGAGAAGACGATCGCGACCAGCCAGAGGCCGATCCGGCCCAGTTCCAGCGGCACGAAGATCGCCATCCCGAACAGCATCAGGAGGGTGACGAGGAGCCCGACCGCGACCCCGAGCAGCACCTTCTCGCCGAGCAGGCCGGTGGCCGAGACGAGCCCGCGGGTGAGGCGGGGGAAGGCGTTCTCCTCGCGCTCCAGGGCCAGCGAGCCGGCGACGAGGAGGACGACCACGAAGGCCAGGGTGAAGGTGGCGGCGACGGAGATCGCGAAGATTTCCAGCGGCGGGCTCTCGCCCCCGACCACGACCTTGTCGACCGCGATCGGCTGCGCCAGGCGGGCGATCAGCGGTTTGGCGACGTCGAGGTTGTCGCGTGCCTCGGTGGCGAATTTCGTCACCTCCCGCAGCGCCGGCTGCAGCTGCCTGGGCAGCGCCGGGGTCACCGCTTCGAGGATGTGCGAGCTCGCCGCCAGCCCGAGGATGTGGATCTTGCCGCCGAGCGCCTTGAAGTTGCCGCCGTTGACGATCAGGTCGAGGTAGCGGCCGCCTTCGCTGCCGATCCGCCGCGCGATCGTCAGGTTCGCCTGCGCCAGCAGCGAGGTGATCCGGTCGTCGACCAGTTCGGCCTTGACCGCGTTTTCCTCGTTGACGAGGACTTCGACTTCGGGCACCCCCGGGCTGAGGGTCGAGAGCGAGTTGATCTTCGAGACCAGGTCTTCGGGGAGGATCAGCGCCGCCAGCACGTCCCCCGCACTGACCTTGTCTTCGGCCTCGCCGCGGCTGCCGACGAAGACGCATTCGACCCGCTTGCAGATCCGCCCCTTGACGTTGGCCTGCGGCAGCTCGGCGCCGCCGACGTTGATCCGCGTCCCGGCCGGCACCTCGTTGAGGAAGGCGACCCGCGGCTTTTCCGGACCGCGCGAGATCGCGAAGCCGACGAGGACGGCGATCAGGATCGGGTAGGCGACCAGCAGCGCCGCCTGCAGGGGCGAGCGGCGGAGGATCTGCAGGTCCTTCAGCAGCAGCCAGCGCATCAGTGACCCCGGTGCTGGAGGTAGGCGACGAAGGCGGTCTCGAAGTCGCGGTCGGCGGCCTCGGGGGCCTCGCTGCGGACCGCCTCGCGCAGCGCCTCGGGCGGGCCGTCGAAGAGCGCCTCGCCGTCGGCGAGGACGAGCAGGCGGGCGCCGTAGCGCTCGGCCTCCTGGATGTCGTGGGTCGAGAAGATGACCGTGGTGCCGCGGCCGGCGAGGGCGGAGACGAACTCCCAGAGCCGGGCGCGCTGGCGCGGGTCGAGGCCGACGCTGGGCTCGTCGAGCAGCAGCACCGCCGGCCGCGAGAGCAGCCCGATCGCGATGTTGATCCGCTGCTGGTTGCCGCCGGAGAGGCGGGCGACGATCTCGCCGCGGCGCTCCCGTAGGCCGGTCAGCTCGAGCATCTCCGCGGCCGAGGCCCGCGGGTCCTCGTGCCCCTCGAGCCGCGCGAACAGCAGCAGGTTCTCCTCGACCGTCAGCCGCCGGTAGAGCGCCGCCTGCTGCGGCACCCAGCCGACGTCGCCGTCGGCGGAGCCGACCTCGCCCGCGTCGGGCTTCGAGATCCCGGCGAGGATCGAGAGCAGGGTCGTCTTGCCGGCCCCGTTGGGACCGATCACCGCGACCTGCTCCCCCGGAGCCGCCTCGAAAGACACCCCCCGCAGGGCTTCGCGCGTGCCGTATCGCTTGACGATTCCCGCCGCTCGCAAGGTCGGAACGCTAACTGGCGCTCCCGAGGGGAGAGGGCATCCCCTACCGGACGCGCTCGCTTCGCTCGCTTTCGGGAGTGTCCGTACGGGGATGCCCTCTCCGCTCGAACCGCAAGACAGGCCGACACCCCGCTCCCTGCCCTGGGCTTCCCTAATATCGGAGCCGATGTCATTCCCCGCAACGCGCATGCGCCGCATGCGCAGGACCGACACCTTGCGCGGGCTCGTGCGCGAAACCGAGCTCTCGCCGGCGCACCTGATCCAGCCCGCCTTCGTGGTGAGCGGCGAGGACGTGCGCGAGGAGGTCGCCTCGATGCCCGGGATCGAGCGGCTGTCGATCTCGCACCTGGTCGCCGAGGCGGGCGAGATCGCCGCGGCCGGGGTCGGGGCCCTGATGCTGTTCGGGGTCCCCGCGATCAAGGACGAGGTCGGCGCGGGGGCCTACGACGACGAGGGCATCGTGCAGATGGCGGTGCGGGCGCTGAAGGAGGCGCATCCCGACCTGGTGGTGATCACCGACGTCTGCCTCTGCGAGTACACGAGCCACGGCCACTGCGGGGTGATGCGCGAGGGCAGCCGCGAGGTCGACAACGACCTCACCGTCGAGCTGCTGGCGAAAACCGCGATCTCCCACGCCGAGGCGGGCGCCGACGCGGTCGCCCCCAGCGACATGATGGACGGCCGGATCGGCTCGATCCGCTACCAGCTCGACGAGGAGGGGCACCCGGACGTCCCGATCGTCGCCTACAGCGCCAAGTACGCCTCCGCCTACTACGGCCCGTTCCGCGACGCCGCCGGCTCGACGCCGGAGTTCGGCGACCGCCGCGGCTACCAGATGGACCCGGCCAACGCCGCCGAGGCGGTGCGCGAGGCCGAGCTCGACCTCGACGAGGGAGCCGACATGCTGATGGTGAAGCCGGCGCTGCCCTACCTCGACGTCGTGCGCCGGGTCAAGCAGGCGACCGGCGCCCCGGTCGCCGCGTACCACGTCTCCGGCGAGTACTCGATGCTGAAGGCCGCCGCGGCCAACGGCTGGCTCGACGAGCGGGCGGCGGCGCTGGAGGCGCTGACCTCGATCCGCCGCGCCGGCGCCGACGCGATCGTCACCTACTACGCGAAGGAGGCCGCGGGATGGCTTCGGTGAAGACCCCGCAGTCGAAGGCGCGCAGCCGCAAGGACGGCTCGGCGATCCCGCTCGACGAGACCGACAAGCGGCTGATGAACCTGCTGCAGTCGCGCTTCCCGCTCGACCCCGAGCCCTTCGCCGCCGTCGCCGCCGCGGCCGAGCTCGAGCTCGGCGACGTCCTCGCCCGCACCCAGCGCCTGCTCGACGGCCGGATCATCCGCGAGATCACGCCGATCTTCGACACCCGCGCGCTCGGCTACGAGTCGATGCTGGTCGCCGCGAAAGTAGACGCCGAGAACCCGCAGCGGGCGGCGCGGATCGTCAACGCCCATCCCGGCGTCTCCCACAACTACCTGCGCACCCACGACTTCAACCTCTGGTTCACGATCGCCACCCCGCCCGATTCGCAGCTGGGCCTGCGGGGGACCCTGGAGGCGCTGATGGAGGAGACCGGGGCCGAGTCGATGCGCGAGCTGCCGACCCTGACCCTGTTCAAAATCAACATGAACCTGGAGATGGAGAAGGGGACCGAGGCGCTGGCGGCGCCGGTCGAGGCGGCCCCTCCCCGCGAGCTCGAGGCGCAGCCCTACGACGAGGACGACATCGCCCTGATCCGCGCCCTGCAGGGGCCGATGGCCGCGGTGGAGCGCCCTTACGACGCGGCCGCGCAGGAGCTCGGCGTCTCGACCGAGGAGCTGCTCGACCGGCTGGGCGGGATGGTCGACCGCAAGATCCTCCGCCGCGTCGCGGCGATCCTCTACCACCGCCGCGCCGGCTTCTCGGCCAACGGGATGGGGGTCTGGAAGGTGCCCGAGGACGAGGTCCTCGCGGTCGGCTCGAAGATGGCCTCCTTCCGCGGCATCTCCCACTGCTACCAGCGGCCGACCTACGAGGACTGGCCCTACAGCGTCTTCACGATGGCCCACGGCCGCTCGAAGGAGGAGTGCGACGCGATCCTCGACTCGATCGCCGCCGAGTGCGGGATGGGCCCCGAGGACCGCGCCACCCTCTATTCCTCGACCGAGTACAAGAAGATCCGCCTCCACTACTTCACCGAGGACTACGCGCGCTGGGAAGCGGAGCACTCGTGAGAGTTACCTGTTCCTTTTGGTCGCTGAGCAGCTAAAAGGAACAGCCAACCGCCGATGACCGACCTGTTCGAGCGGGCGCAGCGGGTGCTTCCGGGCGGCGTCAACTCGCCGGTGCGGGCGATGCGGCAGATCGGCCGCGAGCCGATCTTCGTCGACCGCGCCGAGGGCGCCTTCCTGTTCGACGTCGAGGGCAACAGCTACCTCGACTGGATCGGCTCCTGGGGGCCGATGATCCTCGGCCACGCCGAGCCGGCGGTGACCGCGGCGGTGATCGAAGCGGCGAAGCGGGGGACGAGCTTCGGCGCCGCTACGGCGGCCGAGGTCCGCCTCGCCGAGGAGGTGGCGGCGCGGATGCCGTCGGTGGAGATGCTGCGGATGACCAGCTCCGGGACCGAGGCGGCGATGAGCGCGGCGCGGCTGGCGCGGGCGCTGACCGGGCGCGACGTCGCGGTCAAGTTCGCCGGCGCCTACCACGGCCACTCCGACGGCCTGCTCGCCGAGGCCGGCTCGGGCCTGGCGACGCTGGCGGTGCCGGGCAGCCCCGGGGTGCCCGCGGCCCAGGCGGAGACGACCGTGGTGGTGCCGTGGAACGACCGCGAGGCGGTGGCGCGGGCGCTCGAGCGGCACCGGCCGGCGGCGCTCCTGGCCGAGCCGATCGCGGCGAACATGGGCGTGGTGCTGCCGGCCGAGGGCTTTCTCGAGTTCCTGCGCGAGGCGACGCGCGAGGCGGGGGCGCTGCTGGTCTTCGACGAGGTGATCACCGGCTTCCGCGTCGCCCGCGGCGGCGCCCAGGAGCTCTACGGGGTCGAACCCGACCTGACGGTGATGGGCAAGGTCCTGGGCGGCGGCCTGCCGGCAGCGGCCTACGGCGGCCCGCGCGAGCTGATGGAGCGGATCGCCCCGGCCGGCGACGTCTACCAGGCCGGGACCCTCTCGGGGAACCCGCTCGCGGTCGCCGCCGGGCTGGCGACGCTGGAGCAGCTCGACGCCGCCGCCTACGAGCGGCTGGGCGAGCTGACCGACCGCCTCGCCCGCGGCTTCGGGGCGCTCGCGGCCGGGCGGCCGCTCCAGGTCGCCGCCGCGCCGGGCCTGGTCACGCTCTTCTTCAGCCCGGAGCCGGTCACCGACTTCGCCACCGCGACCGCCTGCGACACCGAGGCCCACGCCCGCTTCTGCCGGGCGCTGCTCGAGCGCGGCGTCTACCCGCCCCCGGCCCAGTACGAGGCCTGGTTCGTCTCGCTCGCCCACGACGAGGCGACGGTCGACCGGACGCTGGAGGCCGCCGCCGAAGCCCTCGACGAGACCCTCGCATGACCCCCTCGCCGGGAAGCTCCGGGGGGCCGCTGCAGGAGCTGGCGGACCAGCTGCGGGGCGAGGACACGCCGATCGCCCCGCACGTGGTCGACCCGGCCGAGCCGGCGGCGCTGGGCGAGCTCGCCGCCGCGGGCCCCGGCGCCGCCGCGGCGCCGGGCGAGTACGCGCTGGTGGTCGAGGCGGTGCGCGAGGGCTACCTGCTCCATTACGGGGAGCCGCGGCTGCTCGCCGGCCACGACGCCGACCTCGCCCTGCTCGCCGGCGACTACCTCTACGCCCTCGGCCTCGACCGCCTCGCCGCCCTCGAGGACACCGCCGCCGTCGCGGTCCTCTCCGACCTGATCAGCGAGTGCGCCCGCCTCCAGGCGGAAGGCGATACCGACCCGATCCCGGGCCTCTGGCGGCAGGCCGCCGAAGCGATCGCGCGTCCGTGATGCAACTCACACCGTCTAAGCAATAGACTCCGGCGCCCTACGCGAACCGACCTGTGGCAGACGACGCGAACAAAGTAAACGGGGCCGAGCAGGCGCCCATGCAGGAGCGGGCGAAGCCCGACCCGCCCGGCTATTTCGAGGGCGAGTCGATGACCCGCCGCCGCGCCTTCACGGTCGGCGCCCAGGCCCTCGGCGGCCTCGCCGGCGCCGCCATCGTCCTGCCCGCCGTCGGCTTCGCGGTCGCGCCGATCTTCCATCGCGGCAAGGAACGCTGGGAGGCCGTCGGCCCGGTCTCCGACTTCGTCGAGGACACCTACCGCCAGGTCGTCTTCACCGAAACCCCGGGGATCGGCGACGCCGGCAAGGCCACCGCCTACGTGCGCCGCAGCTCCAAGGAACTGGGCGAAGAACCGGGCCTCTTCGTCGCCGTCTCCAACCGCTGCGCCCACCTCGGCTGCCCGGTCCGCTTCGTCGAGGCCGCGGGCAACTTCATCTGCCCCTGCCACGGCGGCGTCTACGACTTCCAGGGCAAGCGGATCGGCGGCCCGCCGGTGCGCCCGCTCGACCACTTCCAGACCCGGATCCGCCGCGGCCAGGTCGAGCTCGGCCCGCGCTACAGCGTGACCAGCCAGATGGAACCGGTCCGCGCCCGCGACCCCGGCGAGTTCACCGGCGGGATCTGGGAATACCTCTACCCGCCCCGGCCCTCTACCTTCCCGCCGCCCTGATGCCGAAAGTCCGCCTGCCGAAAATCCCGGACGCCGTCGTCCCGCCGCCGCTGCGCAAACCCGCCAAGCCGGGGGTCGGCGGCACGCCCAAAGGGCAGGCCCCCGCGGACCTGAAGACGGCTCCGCCCGAGCGCCCGAGCCACGGCGACAAACTGATGGACCGCGGCAAGGACGCGCCGATCGACGCCCTCGCCTGGGTCGACCAGCGGATGGCCGCCAGCGGCTTCCTCACCGGTCTGCTCTACCGCAAGGTGCCGAAGGGGACGAACTGGTTCTACACGCTCGGCTCGGCGACCCTGTTCGCCTTCGTCGTGCAGGCGGTCACCGGCGTCTTCCTGGCGATGTTCTACACGCCCTCGGCGACCCAGGCCTACCACTCGATCGCCCACATCAACAACGAAGTCCCGCTCGGCCAGTTCGTCCACGGCATGCACAAGTGGGGCGCCAGCGTGATGGTGATCCTGATCTTCCTCCACATGGGCCGCACCTTCTTCTTCGGCGCCTACAAGTACCCGCGCGAGCTGAACTGGGTGATCGGCGTGGTGCTGCTGATCCTGACGATGACGATGGCCTTCACCGGCTACCTGCTGCCGTTCGACCAGCGCTCCTTCTGGGCCTCGATCGTCGGCATCAACATCAACGGCACCGGCCCGATCGTCGGTCCCTACCTGAGCGACTTCCTGCGCGCCGGCCCCGAGCTCGGCGCGACCACGCTCGCCCGCTTCTACGCGATCCACATGCTGCTCGTCCCCGGCGCCCTGATCGCCCTGATCGGCGCCCACATGTACCTGGTCGTCAAGCTCGGCACCACGGCGCCGCCGTGGATGCGGGCGGAGCGGCCGAAGGGCGCCTCGCCGCTGGCCGAGCTCGAGGCCGGCGCCAACGGCAACGGCCGCGTCAACGGAGCGCAGCGATGAAGCCCTGGGACAAGCAGGCGTATCTGGAGGAGTACGAGCTGCTGAAGAAGAAGGGGAAGCCGTTCTTCCCCTACGCGGTGATGAAGGACTCGGTGATGGCCTGCATCGTCGTCGCCGTGATCATCGCGATGTCGCTGATCCTCGGCGCCGAGCAGGGGCCGAAGGCCGACCCGACGACGACCACCTACGTGCCGCGCCCCGAGTGGTACTTCTTCTTCCTCTTCGAGCTCCTGCGGGTGCTGAAACCGCCGGAGCTGGTCCCGATCGCGACGATCGGGATCCCGACCATCTGCATGGTCCTGCTGCTGCTGCTGCCGTTCTACGACCGCAACCCGGAGCGCCGCCCGGAGCGGCGGCCGATCGCGACCACCGCCGGCATCCTCACGATCCTGGCGATGGGCTACCTGACCTACGCCGGCGCCGTCGCCGGCTCGCCGACCCGGATCGACATGAAGGTGGCGCCCCAGTACGAGAAAGGCAAGGAGGTCGTGGCCGGCGAGGGCTGCCTCGGCTGCCACAAGCTGGGCGAGAACGGCAACAACGGCCCCGGCCCCGAACTGACCCACATCGGCGAGCGGATCCCCAAGGCTGCGATCATCCGCTCGGTGGAAATCGGGCCCGGCATCATGCCCTCCTTCCGCGAACTGCCGCCGCAGAAGATCGAAGCGCTGGCCAACTTCCTCTCCTCTCTGCACTAGCGCCGGCGGCCGGGAGCGGGGCAGGGGAGCCCTGAATCCCATGGACACGATCAACGACAACCGCCAATCGCCGGACTTCGCCGGCCAGGTCAACCGCATGTTCGACCGGGTCGCGGGCAAGTACGACGCGCTCAACTCGGTGATGACCGCCGGCCTGCACCATCGCTGGCGCGAGCAGGCGGCGGCGCGGACCGGGCTGGGGCCGGGCGACTCGGCGCTCGACGTCTGCTGCGGGACCGGTGACTTCGCGCTGGAGCTGGCGCGGCTGGTGACCCCGGGCGGCCACGTGGTCGGCTGCGACTTCTCCGAGCCGATGCTCGACCTGGCGCGCGAGAAGGCGGCCGAGCGCGGCGTCGCCGGGGCCCGCTTCGAGTGGGCCGACGCGCTCGAGCTGCCCTACGACGGCGAGCGCTTCGACGCGGTCACGGTCGGCTTCGGCGTCCGCAACCTCGCCGACCTCGACCGCGGCCTGCGCGAGATGGCGCGGGTCCTGAAGCCCGGCGGGCGGGCGGTGATCCTCGAGATCACGCAGCCTCAGCGGCCGCCGCTCTCGCTCTTCTTCTCGCTCTGGTTCGACCGCGTCGTGCCCCTGCTGGGGTCGCTCTCCAGCGATCCGCAGGCCTACTCCTACCTGCCCGAGTCGGTGCGCAGCTTCCCCAGCCCGCGCGGCCTGGCGGCGAAGCTCGACGACGCCGGCTTCGAGGCGATCCGCTACACCGTGCTGGCCGGCGGGATCATCGCGATCCACTCCGGCGTCCGCCGGTGACCAGGCCCTCCTCGGTCCCGCCGCCGGTGACCGCGGTGCTCGACGCCTCCAGCCGCTGGCTGCCCGCCCGCCTCGGCGAGGTCGAGGAGCTGCTGCGCGGCGCGGTCGCCGGCCACGGCGAGCTGCTGGGCGGGGACGCGGCGGCGACCCTCGACGCCGGCGGCAAGCGGCTGCGGCCGATGCTGGTCCTGCTCTGCGCCGGCCCCGAGCGCAGCGCCGGGGCCCTGCCGGCGGCGGCGGCGATCGAGCTGGTCCACATGGCGACCCTGGTCCACGACGACGTTCTCGACGACGCGCCCCTGCGCCGGGGGCTGCCGACGCTCGCCGCCAGCTCCGGCCGCGGCCGGGCGGTCTCGACCGGCGACCTGCTCTTCTCCCGCGCCTTCGCGCTGCTGGCCGAGCAGGAGGACGCCCGGGCGGTGGCGCTGCTGGCCGACGCCTCGGTCGCCCTCGCCCGCGGCGAGCTGGCCCAGCGCCGCGACGCCTTCGACCTCGCGATCGGCGAGGAGCGCTACCTGCGGCGCTGCCGGCTGAAGACGGCGCGGCTCTTCGAGTGCGCCTGCCTGCTCGGCGGCGGCGGCGAGCCGCTGCGCGAGTTCGGCGCCGGGATCGGGCTCGCCTTCCAGCTTCTCGACGACGTCCTCGACGTCAGCGGCCCGCCGGAGCGGACCGGCAAGGCGCGCGGCACCGACCTCCTCGACGGGACCGTGACCCTGCCGCTGATCGAGGCGGCGGCGAGCGACCCGACCCTGCGCCAGGTCGACCTGGCGGGGCTCGATCCCGCCGGGGCCGAGGCGCTCTGCGAGCGGATCGCGGCGACCGGCGCCCTCGAGCGGGTCCGCGCCCGGGCGCTGCAGATGGTCGCAGCCGCCAAGCAGGCGCTGGCGGGCGCGGGCTTCGACGCCGAACAGCGGCGGCTGCTCTCGCTGGTCGCCGACGGGGTCGTGCAGCGCTACAGCTGACCCGCGGCGGGGGTCTCGCCTAGACCCGGAAGTCCTCGGGGCCGATCAGGTCCCGCTGCAGGGCGGCGGCGAAGGCGTCGGCCATCTCGCTCATGTTGGCGTGCTCGAGAACCCGCAGCTCGTCGGCCAGCTCGTGGGTCCCGAGGTCGAGCTGCTCGTCGTAGGCGTCGATCGCGACCTCGTTGTGGACGCCGTCCCCGACCCACTCGCACTCCGGGCAGCGGCGCCAGATCCGCCAGTGGCAGCGGTCGTCTTCCTCCTGCTCCCAGGCGGTCGGCTGGACCAGCCGCGAGCCGCACTCCGGGCAGATGTGGAGCGAGCGCCGGGCGATGCGGTCGGTGGCGTCAGCCATGCCGCCAATATCGAGGCCGAGCGGCTTCCCGAGATCCGTAATTCGCCCCATCCTCGCCCCCGAAACGCCGCACGCGCCGCCCCTCCGCGCCTGGCGAGGTGATCCGGCGGGCGGGCGCTCCCGTTACCATGGTCGAGATGCCAGGAAACATCGGACTTCCAGAGATCGCGATCGTCCTCATCATCGCCCTGCTCGTCTTCGGGCCCAAGCGCCTGCCGGAGCTCGGCCGCAGCCTCGGCCACGGCATCCGCGAGTTCAAAGGCTCGATCAACGGCGAGCACGAGCACGACGCCGGTGAGGACGACGAAAAGCCGAGGCTCGCCCCCTCCGAGCCGGCCAAGGCCCACGGCGACCCTGCCGAGGCGGAGGTCATCCGCAACAAGCCGAGCTGAGGCGACGCGAGGATGAGCCCTCGCGTCAAGCCGGTCTCCCACGAAGACCGGCTGACCCTGGTCGAGCACCTCGACGAGCTGCGCACCCGGCTGTTCGTCTGCCTCGCCGTCGTCGGCGTCGCCCTCGCCCTCTGCTTCTGGCAGAACCACCTGCTGCTCGAAATCGCCCAGGGGCCGCTGCCGTCCAACCACAACCGGCTGATCACCTTCGGGGTGACCGAGCCCTTCACGACGACGCTGACGGTCTCCGCCTACGCGGCGATCGCGCTCTCGCTGCCGATCGTCCTCTGGCAGCTCTACGCCTACGTGCTGCCCGCCTTCAGCGAGGAGGAGAAACGGGTGGTGCTGCCGATCCTGCTGCTCTTCCCGATGCTCTTCCTCGCCGGGATCGCCTTCGCCTACTTCGTGGTGATGCCCGCGGCGGTCCACTTCCTGCTCAACTTCAACGACCAGCAGTTCAACGTCCAGGTCCGGGCCCGCGACTACTACAGCTTCTTCTCGATGACCGAGATCGCCTGCGCCCTCGTCTTCCAGCTGCCGCTGGCGATCATCGCGGTCACCCGCCTCGGCATCGTCAGCGTCGCGCAGCTGCGCAAGAACCGCCGCTACGCCTACCTGGTGATCTCGATCGTCGCCGCGGCGCTGCCCGGCGTAGACCCGGTTTCGATGCTCCTGGAGATGGTCCCGCTCCTTGCTCTGTATGAGTTGAGTATCGTCCTAGCCCGGGTGTTGGGCCGGCCGCGCCGAGGCAGTGCGATGGGCGAGCCCTCCCCACAGGAGTAGCTAGAAAGGGAGAGCATGGCTTCAGGCGGCGAGCGCAGGATGGTTTTCGATATCCGCGGACGGCGGAAGGTCGGCGTCAAAGTCGTCTACGCGCTGCTGGCCGTGCTGATGGGCCTCAGCCTCTTCCTCGTCGTCGGCAGCGTCAACCTCGGCGAACTCTTCAGCAGCAGCTCGAGCAGCGGCGAAGCGGCGAAGCCCTTCGAAGAACAGGCCGAACGCCTGGAAGCGAAGCTGCGCAAGGAACCCGAAAGCGAAAAGCTGCTGGCCTCGCTGACCCGGGCCCAGGTCTCGGCCGGCAACAGCGTCATCTCCTCGACGGTCGAACCGAGCGAAGGCGATGTTGTCAAGGCGGTGCAGCACTACCAGCAGGCGAGCAGCACCTGGTCCGAATACCTGAAGCAGGCCGAAGAACCGCAGGCCGGCCTCGCCCAGCTGATGGCGCCGGCGCTGGTCCAGCTCGCCGAACGCGGCTCGCGCACGCTGCCGCAGGCGGCGCGCAACATCGAAGCCGCGGCCGAAGCGCAGAAGATCGTCGCCGACCAGCGGCCGACCCTGAACTCGCTCAGCACCCTCGCCCTCTACACCTACTTCACCGGCGACTACGCCGCCGCCGAAAAGGCCGAAGCCGAAGCGATGAAGAAGGCCAACGCCAAATTCGAAGTCCAGGAACTGGAAAAACGGCTCGGCGAAGTGAAGAAAAGCGCGAAGAAATTCCAGAAGGAACTGAAGGCGGCCGAAGCGGCCGAAAAGAGCGCGGCAAAGGGCAAACAGGGCAATCCGGAAAGCCTGGAAAACCCGACCAGCCCGCTCAGCGGCGCCTTCGGCGGCGGTGGCCTGGGCGAATAGCGCCCGCCCGCGCCGCCGGGGCCTCGCCCGAGCTGCCGACCTTCCTATACTTGCCGGTCCCGGGCCGTTAGCTCAGTTGGTAGAGCAGGAGACTCTTAATCTCAAGGTCGATGGTTCGAGCCCATCACGGCCCATTCCCGTTCAGCGGCTGCGGCAGTACTCTTCGATCTGGCCGGAGATCACGGTGCCGTCGGCGAAGCTGAAGTAGCCGTGGGTCTGGAGGATGCTGTCGCTGCAGCGGGCCGAGACGTAGCTGCGCCTGCGGCCGCCGGCGCGGTAGCGGCGGCCGATCGTGGCGTCGATGTGGGTGAGGGCGCCGAGGCCGCCGGCGAGCGGCGGCAGCTCGATCCGGGCGCGGTAGCGGAAGCGGCCCGGGATCCGTTCGATCGGGACGACGATCGCGTAGGTCTCGACCGCGGGCACGGTGAAGCGGGCGTGGAGGATCGCGGTCGGGTGCCCTTCCTGGCGCGGCCCGTTGAAGATCGTCAGCGGCGAGGCGGCTCGGACCGCCCCGCCCGGCAGCGAGACCAGCGCCCCGAGGTGGCCGCGGCCGACGATCGCGCCGCGGCAGACGCGGCGCGCTTCGGCCGTCCCGGCGGCGGCGACCGATTCGGGCGCGCAGGTGGGCAGGCCGGCGACGTCGAGGCGGCCGTCGCGGTCGAATTCGATCAGGGCCTGGCGCAGGGGCGGCAGCGTCCCGCCCTTCGCGGCGCTGAGGTTGACGTGGCCCTCGAACCGGATCGGGGCGTAGCTGCGGCGCGGCAGGGTCTGGGGCTGGAAGCCGCCGCCGGCCCGCAGGACGAGGCCGTTGACTTCGACCAGGGCGCCCTCGCCCGCCGCGGTGCCGGCGGCGAGCGCGAGCGCCGCCAGCGCGATCGGCGCCGCCCGGCTCAGCCGGGGAAGTGACATGGCGAGGTCAGGGTCACCGGGAAGAAGTCGCCGTCGGTGAAACGGGCCGTCCCGTAGACCTGCAGGCGGCCGCCCGAGCAGTGGGCTTCGAGGTAGCCGACCTCGCGACCGCCGCGCCGCCGGGTCGCGCCGATCTTCGCTTCGGCGAGGAGCGGCGCCCCGTAGCCGCCGGCGAATTCGGGCAGCCTGACCCTGACCCGATAGCCGTAGCGGCCGCCGGCGATGCGTTCGACCGGGATCGCGGCGAGCAGCGTCTTCGCGGCCGGGACCGTCTCGTAGCCGTGGGCGATCAGGGTCGGCCGGCCGCCGCTCGGCGGGCCGTTGAAGAAGGAGAGCGGCGAGGTGACCCGGAACGGCGCCCGGCCCGGCATCGTCACCAGCACCTTCGCCTTGCCGGTGCCGACGAGGGCGGCGGCGCAGCGCTTGCGCGCCTGCCGGGGGGTCGTCCCTTCGAGCTTCGCGGCCGGGCAGGTGGGCCAGCCCCTGGCGTTCAGCACCCCGTTGCGGTCGAGGGTGAAGAGCAGCTCGCTCAGGGTCGGCGGGGTCGAGCCGTCGTGGCTGCCGACCCGGGTGACGCTGCTGAGGACGATCGGGGCGTTGCCGTGGCCGGGCCTCGGCAGCACCCGCGGCTGCACGGTGGCGGTGGCGCTGACCCAGACGGGGCCGACTTCCGCGGTGATCGCGTAGGCCGAAGCGCAGGCTCCGACCGCGATGATCGCGGCGAGGACGGCGGCTTTGCGGAACGGAGCTCTCAGATCACTTCCCCTTGCACTTTTTGAACACCGAACCCTGGAGAAAGGTGCCGTCTTTGAAGCGGAACTGCCCTTTCGCCTGCAGGCGCCCGTCCGGGCAGCCGGCGTTGGCGAAGCTCAGCGTCCGGCCCTTGAAGTGCCACTTGCGGCCGACGCTGATCCGGGCGTAGAGCGGGATCCCGTAGCCGCCGGCGATCTTCGGGATCTTCGCTTCGGTCTTGAAGCCGTAGCGGCCCTGGTGCACCTTCTGGATTTCGATCGGGACGATGAAGGTGGTCGGCGCCGGCACCGTCAGGTGGGCGTGGGCGAGGATCACCGGGTTGCCGTGCTTGGGCTTGGCGTTGAAGAGGGTGATCGGCGAGCCGGCCGGGATCGGCCCCTGTTCGGGGAAGTCGACCACGGCCTTGCCGAAGCCGGTGCCGACGATCGCGCCCGGGCAGAGCCGCCGCGCCTGCTTGGTCGTCGTCGCCTTCAGCTTGCCGGGCGTGCAGGTGGGCAGGCCGCGGGTCTCGACTTCGCCGTGTTTGTCGAACCACAGCGTCACCGTTTCCAGGACCGGCGGCGGCGAGCCGTCTTCGGTCGCGATCTTGCCGAACCCGTGCAGCCGGATCGGCGCATAGCCGTGCTTGGGCAGCGTCGTCGGCGAGAAACCGCCGTCGGTCGTGATCACCAGATTCGAAGCGTGCAGCGTGATCGCCAGCGCCGACGCTCCCACGACCAGCAGCAGCGCCACGGCCAGCACATGCGCCCTTAACAAAGTCTTCCGCACCAGATACTCCCTCCCGTAGGCCTCTACCGCCAAACTACCAGCAGTGGGACGGAGGATAGGCAGGGGGGCGAAACGCCCTCGCAGCGAGAGGAGCGCGCACGCGCAGCCGTTGCTGCTGCGGCATCCGCGCGGCGTGCTCGCGGCCGCCGCGATCCTCCTCGTCGCCCTCGGGCTGATCGGCACCGGCGTCAACTCGCGCCTCGACCCGACCAACCTCGAAGTGCCGGGGACCGAATCGTTCCGCGGCACCAAGCTGCTGCACGAACACTTCGGCGACTCCGCCCCCTTCGCGATCCTCCTGCAGGGGCCGGCGGCGGCGGTCGACCGGCAGGGGCCGCGGCTGGTCCGCGCCCTGCGGCAGGACCCGCGGGTGACCACCCTCTCGCCCTGGGACGCGGGGTCGGTGCAGCGGCTGCGGCCGACGCCGCGCCGGGCGCTGATCCTGGCCGACTTCCACGTCGACCTGAAAACCGCGGTCAATCGCACGGTCGACCAGGTCGAACGGGTGCTGGAAGAGCAGATCCACGCCCCGGTGCGGGCGACGCAGACCGGCTACGCGCCGCTCTCGCGGGCGCTCCAGGACGAAAACCTGCGGGCCAGCGAGAAGGGCGAGCTGATCGCCCTGCCCTTCCTGCTGATCATCCTCCTGCTCGTCTTCCGCTCGCCGGTCGCGGCGGCGATCCCGCTCGCCTTCGGCGCGATCACGGTGATCGCCTCGCGGGGGATCCTCTACCTCTTCACCTCCTGGTTCGCGATCGATTCCTTCGCGATCGACGTCTGCTCGATGATGGGGCTGGCGCTGGGAGTCGACTACTCGCTGCTGATGGTCTCGCGCTTCCGCGAGGAGCTGGCGGCGGGGGCGCTGCCCGTCGACGCGGCCCGGCTGACCCGCCGGCACGCCGGGCGCACGGTGATGTTCGCCGGCAGCACCCTGCTGCTCTCGATGATCGTCTCGATGTTCATCCTGCCGGGGTCGCTGCTGGTCTCGCTGGCGGGCTGCGTCTGCATGGTCGTGATCCTCAGCATCGGCGTGGCGACGATCGTCGGGCCGGCGCTGCTGACCCTGGTCGGCCCCCGCGTCGACCGCTGGCGGATCGGCGGCGCCCCGAAGGAGGGCCGCTCGGGGCTGATGGTCTTCGTCGGCGCGGCGCTGCGCAAGCCGGCCCTGGCGGCGATCCTGATCGGCGGCCTGCTGCTGGTCCTGGCGACGCCGGCGCTGGGGCTGAAGACGGGCCCGCCGGGGCCCGAACAGCTTCCCAAGAGCTCCGCCGCCCGCGAGGACGCGGAACTGGTCGGCAGCGCCTTCGGGCCCGGCTGGGAAGCGCCGTTCCAGGTCGTCGCCGTCTCCCGCGAAGGGCCGATCACCGACGCCAAGAGCCTGGCCGCGATCGAAAGCTTCCAGAAGCGCCTGGCGAAGACCCCCGGGGTGCAGGCGGTGATCGGGCCGACCGCGGCGACCAAGCGGGTCGAACGGCTGCAGAACCTCGGCAACGCGATCCTCTCCTCGAAGGGCAACTACGGCCCGGTGAAGAAGCTCGGCAAGCTCGGCCGCAGCCTTGAAGTCGCCGCCGGCGGGGTCGGGCAGCTGCGCGAAGGGATCACCGAAGCGAGCAACGGCGCCGGCCTGCTGGCGCTCGGCGCCGGCCGGGCCGGCAAGGGCGCCGAACTGATCGCCAACGGGCTGAGCCAGGCGACCGGGGGGAGCCGGCAGGCGGTCGACGCCCTCGACCGCTTCGCCGAAGGGACGAAGAAGCTGAAGTCCGGGCTGCACCTGGCGATGCTCGGCACCTTCCGGATCAAGATCGGCCTGCGGGACACGATCATCCCCAACCTCAAGTTCAACCCCCTGGTCCTCTCGCGGCAGCTGCGCAAGTCGCTCAACGCCGAGGCGAACATGAAGCTGCCGGAGCTGATCGCGCCCGCCAAGCGGGCCGAAGAACAGCTGCAGGAGGGGCTGGCGCAGCTGGAAGGGATGACGGTCGGCAAGAGCGACCCCAACTACGCGGCGGCGCTGGAAGCGGTGCGCCAGGCGGCGACCGCAGTCGCCGGCGGCGACGGCTCCCCCGGCCTGCCGGCCGAACTCTCGGCCCTGGACGAACGCCTGCTCGACGACTACGAAAAGGCGAAGAACAACAACTACTGGACGATCACGATCAAACACAACCTCGAAGGGGTGCTGAAGGGCACCGAAAAACTCGAAGAAGGGCTGCGGGAACTGCACTCGGGCAGCAGCCGCCTGGCGGCCGGCGCGGCGCGGCTGGCGCGGGAAGCGGGGCGGCTCGGCGACGGGCTGACCAAGCTGAGCGGCGGCGCCGAAGCGCTGGTCGGCGGGATCGACCGGCTCGGCGGCGGCGCCGAAGCGCTGGCCACCGGCCTGCTCGACGGCGCCGAAGAAAGCGCGCCGCTGGAAAGCGGGCTGGAAGAAGCGAGCGTGCAGGTGCTGAGCGGCAAGCACCGGATCCGCAGGCAGGCGACGCGGGTCGCCGAAACGACCCCGGGCCTGTTCAACTCGGGCTACTTCGTGCTCTCGGCCCTCGACGGGACGCCGCCGCGGACGCGGGAAGCGGTCAACGAAGCGATCGACCTGCCCAACGGCGGCCAGGCGACGACGATCCGGGTGATCACCGACTACAGCTTCAACACCCCCGGCTCGATCCGGCTCAACAAGAAGCTCGACAAGAAGACCGCCGAGCTCGGCGAAGAAGCCGACCTGACGACCGGGGTCGCCGGCGGCGCCGCCCAGCTCAACGACTACAGCCGGGTCACCCGGGCGCGGATCCCCTGGGTGGTGCTGGCGATCACGATCGCCACCTTCCTGATGCTGGTGGTGGTGCTGCGGGCGCTGCTGCTGGCGGCGATCGCGGTGGCGCTGAACCTGGCCACGGTCGGCGTCGCCTTCGGCGTCCTGACGCTGCTCTTCCACGTGCCGGCGGACTGGCCGCTGGGCGGGCACCACTACGTCGACGCGGTCGGGGCGACGCTGATCTTCGGCCTCGTCTTCGGCCTCTCGATCGACTACGCGGTCTTCCTGCTCAGCCGCATGCGCGAGCACTACGACACCCACGGCGACAACGCCGCCGCGGTCACCTTCGGCCTCGAGCGCACCGCCGGGGTGATCACCGGCGCCGCGGCGATCATGATGGCCGTCTTCGTCGCCTACGCCGGCGCCTCGATCGCCACCGTCAGCCAGCTCGGCGTCGGGCTCACGGTCGCCGTCCTGCTCGACGCGACGATCGTCCGCATCGTCCTGCTGCCGGCGCTGATGCTGCTGCTCGGCGAGCGCGTCTGGTGGCTGCCGAAGCCGCTGGCGCGGGCGCTGCCCAAGCTCAGCGTCTGAGCTGCGGCGGTCCCGCGACCCTCCAGCCCGCCCGGGGCGCGGGCCAGGAGCTTGCGGGCGGGCGTTGAATTCGAGTTAAGTCCCTGCTCAGCGGGGGCTTGGCGGGGAGACCCTCGGATACGATCTTGCAGCCGTTCTGCCGGGTCGGAGGGGGCCGGAGAACTTGAAAGCAAGCGACCACCCGTGGCTGCAAAAACCGTAGGCGAGGAGAAAGGCCCGGCGACCAGCCGGGGAACGTCACCAGCGCGGATCGCCGCGATCGTCGCCCTGGCCGCGGCGGTGATCGTCCTCGCGGTCGTCCTCCTCAGCGGTGGCGGCGGCCACAAGTACACCCTGATCTTCCAGAACGCCGGCCAGCTCGTCCCCGACAACCAGGTGCTGATCGGCGGCTCGCCCGCGGGCACGGTCGAAAGCATCGGCCTCACCGACAACAACCTGGCCGAAGTCCACGTCGAAGTGGAACAGGAGCTGCACGAAGGGACGACCGCGGTGATCCGCGCCACCTCGCTCTCCGGCGTCGCCAACCACTACGTCTCGATCAGCCCCGGGCCGAACAGCAACCCGGCGCTGGGCGAAGGGGCCGAGCTCGGCCTCGCCTCGACGACGACGCCGGTCGACATCGACCAGTTCTTCAACACCTTCCCGCCGCGGGTGCGGGAAGGGCTCGGCGAATTCATCCGCGGCAACGCGGCGATCTACTCCGGCCAGGGGAAGAACGCCAACCGCTCCTACAAGTACTTCGGCACGGCGCTCAACCGGGTCACCGCCTTCGCCCACGAACTGAACGCCGACCAGAACCTGCTCTCCCGCTTCATCGTCAGCTCGGCGCGGCTGACCACGGCGATCGCCGGCCGCGGCGAACAGCTCTCGAGCGCGATCTCCAACGCGAACACGGCCTTCAGCGCGATCGCCGGCCAGACCCGCGCCTTCGACGCCACCCTGCGCGAGCTGCCGCCGGTGCTGCGGCAGTCGAACACGACCTTCGTCAACCTGCGGGCGGCGCTCGGCGACCTCGAACCGCTGGTCGAAACGGCGAAGCCGGCGACCAGGGAACTGGCGCCGTTCCTCTCCGAACTGCGGCCGGTCTTCCAGAAGCTGGTGCCGTTCACCCACGACCTGAAGCTGATCGTCCACCAGCCCGGCAAGGGCAACGACGCCGCCGACCTGCTGGCGACCCTGCCGGGGGTGCAGGAACTGACCTCGAACGCCTTCCCGCACTCCGAAGCGGCGATCCGGGCCTTCCAGCCGAACCTCAACTTCATCCGCGCCTACACGCCCGACTTCTTCAACGCGATCGGCAAGTTCGGCCAGGTCGCCGGCTACTACGACGGCAACGGCCACTACGTGCGGGCGGCGACGGCGGCACAGAACCTCTTCCGCCGCGACGAATCCAACGGCGAACTGGAACCGATCAAGAAAGAACAGCAGTACGAACCGTTCGGCTCCTCCCCGCACGTGCACCGCCGCTGTCCCGGCGGCGCCACCCAGCCGGCCTCCGACGGGTCCAACCCGTGGGTCGGCGGCGGCAGCGTCAGCTCCTCCGAATGCAACCCCGGCGACGTCCCCCCAGGCGAATGATCCGCCGGCTCCTACTCGCAGCAGCAGTGGTCGCGGCCGTCGTCGCGGTCGTCCTCCTGGTCTCGGGCGGCGGCGAATCCGGCGGCTACCGGGTGCGGGCGATCTTCGACAACGGCGCCTTCATGGTCCACGGCGAGCAGGTGCGGGTGGCGGGCGCCAACGTCGGCGAAATCGAAGAAGTCGGCGTCACCATGCCCGGGGAAACGGTCGCCTACCAGCACGGCAAGGCGGTCGAAAAGCCGGGCAAGGCGATCATCGTCATGAACATCACCGACCCGGGCTTCCAGGACTGGCGGCAGGACGCAAGCTGCCTGATCCGGCCGCAGTCGCTGATCGGCGAGAAGTTCGTCGACTGCAAGCCGACCCTGCCGCGGGCGCCGGGGGCCGAAGCGCCGCCGCCGCTGAAGCAGGTCCCCTCCGGCGAACCGGGGGCCGGCGAGCACCTGCTGCCGCTCGGCAACAACGGCACCAGCGTCGACCCCGACCTGATCAACGACATCAACACCCTGCCCTACGCGCAGCGCTTCCGGCTGATCCTCAACGAACTCGGCGCCGGCCTGGCCGGCCGCGGCGAAGACATCGAAGTGCTGGTCAAGCGGGCGAACCCGGTCCTGCGCGACGTCGACCGCGCCTTCGGCATCCTCTCGGCCCAGCGCAACCAGCTGGCGCAGCTGGCGAGCGACTCGGAGGAAATCCTGCGGCCGCTCTCGCGCGAGCGCAGCCACGTCGCCGGCTTCATCGCCAACTCCGGGGCCGCCGCCGAGGCGAGCGCCGAAAAGGGGCCGGAACTGGAAGCGGCGCTGCAGAAGTTCCCCACCTTCCTGCGCGAGTTCCGGCAGACGATGACCAGCCTCAAGTCCTTTTCCGACGCCGGCACCCCGGTCTTCGAAGACTTCGGCACCGCCGCCCCCTCGCTGACCGACGCGACCAAGACCCTGACCCCGTTCTCCGAAGCGCTGACGGTGGCGCTGAAGAGCCTCGGCAACGCCGGCGAAGCGTCGGGCCCCTACTTCGCCAAGGCCGACCCGGTGGTCCGCAAGGCGGCGACGCTGGCGAAGTCGGGCGTGGTGCCGACCGGCGAACTGGCGAGCCTGCTGGTCAACCTGAAGCAGACCGGCGGCTGGAACGGGCTGACCGAACTGATCTACAACACGACCGCGACGCTGAACGGGTTCGACAAGTACGGCCACTTCGGCCGCAACCGGGTGACGCTCTCGACCTGCCTCGAATACATCATCTCTCCGGCCGGTTACTCGGGCTGCGTCGCCAACTTCAACGGCCCGCAGGCGAAGATCTCGGCGGTCACCGACCCATCCGCGCTTCTGCGGCTCCTTCAGCACGATCAGGAAGAACGGGCGGGGGAACCGGCCCGGAACCCGGCCCGGCGATCGGCGTCAGCCAGGGCACCAGCACCAGCCCTGTATCCGCAGGCAGGGCGGGCATCTCGCAATCCCGGAAAACCGGCGGCGGCACCGAACCGCTCCTCGACTACCTCCTGGGCCCATGAGGAACCGCAGCGGACTCAGCGGCATCGCCAGCAGCCCGATCCTGGTCGGGGCGGTCACCGTGCTGGTCGTGATCGTCGCCGTCTTCCTCGCCTACAACGCCAACAACGGCCTGCCTTTCGTCTCCACCTACAACCTCAAGGCGCGTGTGCCCAACGCCGACGCGCTGGTCAAAGGCAACGAGGTGCGGATCGGCGGCGTCCGGGTCGGGATCGTCAAGAAGGTCGTCCCGGTGCACCTCGAAAACGGCGAAATCGCGGCCGAACTCTCGCTCAGCCTCGACAAGAGCGCCGAACCGCTGCCGGTCGACTCGACCCTCACGGTGCGGCCGAAGTCGGCGCTGGGGCTGAAGTTCCTCCAGGTCACCCCCGGCAACTCGCAGAAGGGGTTCGCGGAAGGCGAAACGATCCCGGTCACCGCCGCCCACCCCGAACCGGTCGACATCGACCAGTTCTTCGACATGTTCGACAAACGGACCCGGCAGGCGATCCGCCAGAACCTGGCCGGCTTCGGCAACGCCCTCGCCGGCCGCGGCCCGGCGATCAACGAAGCGCTCGGCGCCCTGCGCCGCTTCGCCGTCAACAGCCAGCCGGCGCTGCGGGCGATCGTCGAACCGAGCAACGACTTCGGCGGCTTCTGGCGCTCGCTCGAGGCGCTCTCGGCGACGGTCGCGCCGGTGGCCGAGGCGCAGGCGAGCATGTTCGTCGCCCTCGACCGCACCTTCGCCGCCTTCGCCCGCGTCTCCCGCCCCTACATCCAGGAAACGATCGAAAAGAGCCCCGGCACCCTGACCGAGGTGAACCGCGACCTGCCGGCGATCGACCCCTTCCTCCGCGACACCGGCCGCTTCTTCACCGCCCTGCGCCCGGGGGTGAAGGCGCTGGCCGAAACCTCGCCGGTGATCGCCGAATCGCTGCACGCCGGGATCCCGGTGCTGAACGCCTCGCCGGTCCTCAACGCGCAGTTGCAGCCGACGGCGGAAGCGCTGGTCGACTTCCAGGAAGCGCCGGGGGTGTTCACCGGGCTCGAACTGCTGACCGACACCAACCGCCTGCTGAAGCCCTCGCTGACCTACATCGCCCCGAGCCAGACGGTCTGCAACTACTGGACGCTGACCTTCACCGAGATCTCGAATGCCGCAAGCGAAGGCAACAGCAACGGTCACTGGCTCCAGTTCATCTCCTATGGCCTGCCGGAAGGGCCGAACAGCGAGAGCACGTTCGCCAGCGCGCCCGCCAACGACCCGAGCGATCCGGAAAACCGCCTCCACTACAACCCGTATCCGAGGACGGCCGCCCCCGGCCAGGAAGGCGTCTGCGAAGCCGGCAACGAGAAATACGCCAGGGGCGAAACGGTGATCGGGCACGCCGCCGAACTGTGGGGCACGACTACCCGCGGGCAGGTGAAGAAGTGAGCCGCCTCCCCGAGCGCGACAGACGAGCGGCGGCGGCCAAGGGCGGGCGCTTCAGCTGGCGGCCCAGCAACGCCCTGATCGCGATCGTCTTCATCCTCATCTTCACGATCGGCCCCTACCTGGCCTTCACCAAACACGTGCCGTTCACCAGCTACGGCTACGAGGTCCACGCCACCTTCTCCAACTCGGCCAACATCGCCACCAACTCGCCGGTGCGGATCGCCGGCGTCGACGTCGGCAAAGTCATCTCGACCAGCCGCGACGGCGACAACACCACCGTCACCTTCACCGTCGACGGCGCCGGCCGGCCGATCCACGAAGACGCCTTCGCGGCGATCCGGCCGCGGATCTTCCTCGAGGGCAACTTCTTCGTCGAACTCGACCCCGGCAGCCCCAGCGCCCCGGAGATGTCGAGCGGCGGCACGATCCCGGTCACCCACACCTCGATCGCGGTCCAGCTCGACCAGATCCTCACCTCGCTGCAGACGCCGGTCCGCGCCGACCTCAGCCGCCTGCTCGAGAGCTACGGCCAGGCGCTGACCCACGAACCGACCGCGGCCGAAGACGCGACCCAGCTGCCCGAGGTGAAAGGCAAGACCGGCGCCGAAGCCCTCAACGGCGCCTTCCGGTACGGGGGCGACGCGGGCCGCTACAGCGCCCAGGTGACCAACGCCCTGCTGGGGACCGAAAAACGCGACCTCGAACGGCTGGTCGCCGGGTCCGGCCGCGCCTTCGGCGCCTTCGCCAGCCGCCAGCGCGACCTGCAGGGGCTGATCGACAACTTCAACGTCTTCACCGGCGCCCTCGCCAGCCAGGCGACCAACCTCTCGGCGACGATCCGGCTGCTGGCGCCGACCCTGAAGATCACCCACGCCTCGCTGGTCAGCCTCAACCGCACCCTGCCGCCGCTGCGCACCTACGCGATCGAGCTCGAACCGGCGGTCGAAGAGCTGCCGGCGCTGATCTCCTCCTCGAAACCGTTCCTCGCCCAGGTCCGGCCGCTGCTCTCGGGCAAGGAGGCCGGCGGCACCGTCAAGCTGCTCCGCGAATCGACCCCCGCCCTGGCCGGCGCCGCCCTCGCCAGCCGGCGGACCACGGTGCCGCAGCTGAACCAGCTCAGCGTCTGCACGACCAAAGTCATGGTCCCGACCGGCAACGAGGTGATCAACGACCGCTTCAGCACCGGCGGCCCCAACTACCGCGAGTTCCTCTACAACCTCGTCAACTTCGCCGGGGTGGCGCAGAATTTCGACGGCAACGGCCCCTACGCGCGGGCCCAGATCGGCGGCGGCTCGGTTCTGGTCGGAGAACCGAATCCGCAGGCGAACAAGGGAACGCTGAGCGACAAAATCAACTACGCGAACACGATCGAAAACCCGCTCGGCACCCAGCCCCAGCTCGGCGGCAAGCCGCCGCTGAAGCCTGACGTGCGCTGCTACACGAACTCCCCGCCCGACGTCAACGGGCCGCTCGGGCAGGTCGGTCCGGCCTCGCCGTCGGTCGCAGGGGTGAACCCATGACCGAGCCGACCCGTCAGAGCGGACGCGTGGGCCACTTCTGGGCCTGGCTCACCCGCCAGGCCCGCGGCCGCCGCAAAGACTCGATCGCGATCGTCGTCCTCGCCGTCGCCGGGATCGTGATGATGCTGGGGATCTTCGTCAACCAGAAAGCATCGCTGCCCTCCTGGCTGCCGGTGGTGGGCGAAGAATTCGAACACATCTCGGCCCAGTTCTCGACCGCCCAGGCGGTCACGCCCGGCCAGGGCCAGGCGGTCGACATCGCCGGGATCCAGGTCGGCAAGGTCGCCTCGGTGAACCTCGAGAACGGCCACGCGGTCGTCGGCATGGAGATCGAGCCGAAGTACATGAAGCTGATCCACCCCGACGCGACCTTCCTCCTGCGGCCGAAAACCAACCTCAACGACATGATCGTCGAGGTCGCGCCCGGGAAGGAAAAGGGCCAGGTCGAAGACGGCACCGAATTCACCCTCGCCCAGACCGAAGCGAACACCAACCTCGACGCCTTCTGGGCAACCCTCGACTCCGACACGCGCCAGTACCTGCAGCTGCTGCTGGCCGGCGGCGCCCGGGGGATCGGCGGCCGCGGGCGGCAGCTCTCCAACGCCTTCCGCCGCTTCGAGCCCTTCGTCCACTACACGGCGAAGCTCAACCGGGCGGTGGCCTCGCGCCGGGTCGCGCTGGCGCGGGTGATCCACGACTTCGGCCTGCTGACCACCGAACTCGGCCGCCACGACAGCGAGATCAAGCGCTTCGTCACCTCCTCCAAGGACGCGCTCGGCAACTTCGCCAACCAGCAGGAATCGGTCCAGGCCGCCTTCCGGGAATTCCCCGCCACCCTGACCGCCGCCCGCGCCGGCCTGGCCAGCTCCAACCGCTTCTCGCAGGTCGCCTACCCGAGCCTGATCAAGCTGATCCCGCAGACCCAGGCCCTGACGCCCGCCTTCAAGGCGACCGAGAAGCTTTTCCGCGAAACCACCCCGCCGATCCGCGACCAGATCCGGCCCTTCACCCGCGAAACCCGCGCCGTCCTCACCCACGGGGCCGAAGCGGCGAAGCCGTTCGAAAAGACGGTGAGGAACTTCGGCAACTCGCTCGGCGGCTTCAACTCCTTCCTCAACGAGCTCACCTACGACCCGAAGGGGCCGAACCCCGGCTACGTCTTCTACCTGCCGTGGCTGAACCACGACTTCAACGCCGCCTTCAACCTCGAAGACGCGGGCGGGCCGATCCTGCGCGGCCTCACCCTGATCTCCTGCACCGGGGCGCAGCTCGGCTACGGCTTCGTCAAGGAACGCACGCTCCAGGGCAAGCCCTTCCTGCAGACCCTGCTCGAACTTGTCGGACTGCCGCGTGCGGAAGAAATTCCCGTCTCCTTCACCTCGAGCGGCAAATGCAAATACAAGGTGACCTCGGAATGAGCAAGCGCGCCCCCAGCACCACGCAGCTACTGGTCATCACCGGCTTCGCGCTCTCCTGCTTCGGGATCCTGCTCTTCCTCTGGGTCACCTTCGGCGGCCCGACCCCGTTCCGGGCCAAGAGCTACCAGCTCAAGGTGCCGTTCAACGAGGCGACGCAGCTCGCCGAACAGTCCGACGTGCGGATCTCCGGCGTCAACGTCGGCAAAGTCCAGAGCATCGACCTCTCGCCGAACGGCAAGCAGGCGCTGGCGACGGTGGCGATCGACGACCGCTACGCGCCGCTGCCGAAGTCGACGCGGGCGATCCTGCGGACCAAGACCCTGCTCGGCGAGACCTACGTCGAACTCACCCCCGGCTCGCGGCGGTCGCCTGAGCTCGGCGACGGGGCCACCCTGCCGGAGGCCAACGTCGCCGAATCGGTCCAGCTCGACGAGATCTTCCGCACCTTCGACTCGCGGACCCGGGCCGCCTTCCAGGAATGGATGCAGGAAGCGGCGGTCGCGATCGAGGGCCAGGGCCAGAACCTCTCCTATGCGCTCGGCGGCCTCGAACCGGCCTTCGACGAATTCGACAAGCTCTTCCGCGTCCTCAGCACCCAGCAGCTCGCGGTCGGCCAGCTCTTCCGCAACGGCGCCACCACCTTCCGGGCGCTGCGCGGCCGCGAAGGGCAGCTCGCCGACCTGATCGACAGCTCCAACGCGGTCTTCCAGACCACGGCGCGGCGCAACCGCGACATCGAAGCGCTGTTCCGCGCCTTCCCGACCTTCCTCGACGAGTCGAAGCTGACCACGGCCCGGCTGAAGACCTTCGCGGTGAAGGCCGACCCGCTGATGCGCCAGCTGGTGCCGGCGGCCGAACAGCTCTCGCCGACGCTGGTCGCACTGGCGAAGCTGGCGCCCGAATCGAAGGCCTTCTTCGAAGGGCTCGGCCCGGTGATCAAGCGCGCCCCCGCGGGCTTCGCCGCGTTCCGCAAGATCTTCGCCGACGAATTCCCGCCGCTGCTGCGGGCGGTCGATCCGTTCATCCGCAACCTCAATCCGCTCCTGGTCGGCTTGAAGCTCTACAAGCGCGAGGTGACCTCGTTCTTCGGCAACCTGGCCGCCACCCTGAACGGCACCCTTCCCGGCGAAGAAGAAGAAGGCAAGGAACCGCCGCACTACCTGCGGGCGCTCTCTCCGATGAACCCCGAAACGCTGAGCACCTATTCACGCCGGCTCGCCATCAACCGCAACAGCGCCTACAGCCCGCCGAAGTGGGCGGAAGGTCTGGTCAACGGGGCGCTGCCGGGCTTCAATACGCGCCAGTGCACGACCGGAATCGTCGCCAGCCTCAATCCGGAATCGGCGAACGACCCGGCCTTCCAGGAACGCGCCGTCCCCACGAAAGAAAAAACTGCGGCGGAAAACGCCCAGATCCTCTTCGAACGGATCCAGCAATACGCCTTCGCCGGCAAGAGCAGCACCTCGGAAATCGCCGCCCCCACCTGCAAGCAGCAGGGCCCCTTCGAACCGATCTACGGCAGCGGCCCCTCCACCCAGTACCAGCACACCTTCGAACAGCCCCAGCCCTAGGCCGCTCCGGTAATTGGAGTCCTGACCGAAAGCTCGAGCGGGCGGCTCTGCAGCGTGATTTCCGCGAGCTGACGCCGGCGAAGCGGGTCGAACAGTCAGGGCGAGCGTTATTGTGTGTCAGACACACCATTTCTGCCGAGGCCGCGCGACGAATCTCCGGGCCAGGTTTCGCAAGTTTGCGAGGAGGCGGGCAAATGGCGAAAATGAAGAAGAAGAAAGCGGCGGATGAGGAAGCGCTTAGCGTGAACCGGTCGGGCACGGTCATCACCGAGGAGTACGCCGAGAAGATGGCGGACTTCTACGAAAGCGAAGACTTCGACCCGACGGGGTGGGAGCGCCGGTACGTCGGCCGGCCCTCGCTCGGCGAGGCCGGCGAGTCGCCGCGGGTGAGCTTCCGTGCTTCGCCGAAGCTCTACCGGGCCGCCTGGAAACGTGCCGACGAAGAGGGGCGCTCGCTCAGCAGCCTTGCCCGCGAGGCGCTGGAGCGGTACCTGAAGTCTTAGCGGCAGGGGGTGGATCGGCGACGCCGTACTGATCGCGCCCCGTAGGCGCGTTTGCCAACCACAGGTTCGGAAACGCGCCTGTTCCAGGCATTGACACGGACGCTGGGGACTTCGCCGGCGGAGCCGGCGTCCCGGCGCTCGACGGTATAGGGTCGGTTTAAGGGAGGTAGCGATGAATAAACGACTGGGTTACGTGTTTGCGGCCGCGGTCCTCGCCGTCGCCGTCGTTGCAGTGGGCGCGGGAGTCGCGGCGGCCGAAAAGCCGGTGGTCGTGCACGCCGGCGAACTCGAAGCGGAATTCAACGGCGGCTTCTCGCCGAAGGTGCTGTCGAAGAGGAAGCCGACGCCGATCGCCTTCAACATCTCCGGCAAGCTCCGCGACCTCGATCCGGCCGACGAAGGGCACCCGCCGGCGCTGCAGCAGTTCCTGCTCGAAGGCGACAAGCACGTCTCGATCGACGTCAAGGGAATCCCGGTCTGCAGGGCGGGCAAGATCCAGTCGACCGACACCACCGCGGCGCGCAAGGCCTGCGGTCCCGCGCTGATCGGCACCGGCAAGACCGAAGTCGGGATCAAGTTCCCCGAACAGCCGAAAGAAATCCCGGTGAAGAGCGACCTGCTCGCCTTCAACGGCGGCCTCCACGGCGGCGTCACGACGCTCTACATCCACGCCTACATCACCGTCCCGACCCCGGCGGCGATCGTCACCACGGTGAAGATCAAGAAGATCCACAAGGGCCGCTTCGGGCTCAGCTCGGTCGCCTCGATCCCGAAGATCGCCGGCGGCAGCGGCTCGGTCAAGTCCTTCAGCCTCAACCTGCAGAAGGGCATTCTCTCGGCGACCTGCCCCGACGGCCACCTCGACGCCCGCGGCAGCGCGATCCTCGCCAACGGGGCCAAGCTCTCCGGCGCCGTCGTCCGGACCTGCACCGGCAAGGGTTGATCGCGTGCCCCGGGAGCGAAGAGAGCGCCGCTTCGCCGGCCCCCACGCGATCGCGATCGCGGCGCTCTTCTTCGCCCTCGGTTAGACCGAGACCGGCTCGCGCTCCTCGGCCTGCGGCTCGGCTGCCGGCGCCGGCGGCGCGCCGTGGCCGAAGCGCACGTCGGGGAGCACCCGCGCCAGCCAGCGCGGCATGTACCAGGCGGCGCTGCCGGTGAGCCGGAGCAGGACCGGGAGCAGGAGCAGGCGGACCAGGAAGGCGTCGAGGAGGACGGCGATGCCGAGGATCGCGCCCATTTCCTTCGGCGGCAGCGGCCCCGAGAGGGCGAAGGTGAAGAAGACGGCGACCATCACCGCGCCGGCGGCGAGGACGACGCGGCCGGAGTGGGCGAGGCCGCCGATCATCGCCTGCTTGGCGTCGCCCGACTCCTCCCAGTGCTCGCGCGCCGAGGAGAGCAGGAAGACGGTGTAGTCCATCGCGATCGCGAAGACCATCGCGAAGAAGAAGACCGGCGCCCAGGCGTCGAGGAAGCCCTGCGATTCGAAGCCGAGCAGGCCGGAGAGGTGGCCGTGCTGGAAGACCAGGGTGGCGACCCCGAAGGCGGCGCCGGTCGAGAGCAGGTTGGTGAGGACGCCGAGCAGCGCCACCAGCGGCGCCTGGAAGGCGATCAGCAGGAGCAGGAAGCCGAGCCCGAGGACGACGCCGATCACCAGCGGGGTCTTGCCCGAGAGCGCCGTTTCGAGGTCGTGGTTTTCGGCCGCCGGGCCGCCGACCAGGGCGGCCGGGGGGAGCGCCGCGCGAACCCGGTCGAGGGTGTCGTTGTAGGCGACGGTCGAGGGGCCGGCGGTCGGCATCGCTTCGATCAGGACGAGGCCCTGGCCGCCGCTCTGGGGCGGCAGGGCCACCGCGATCCCCGGGTCGGCCTGCAGCCGCGCGGTCACCTGACCCGCCTCGGCCCGCGGTGCGGTCACCTGCAGCAGGCCGGGCGCGCCGGGGCCGAAGGCGGCGGTCATCTGTCGGTAGCCGACGCGCGAGTGGTCGCCCTGCGGCACGACCTTGATCGAGGGCATGCCGGTGCGCAGGCCGAGGATCGGCAGCGCCAGGGCGACGAGGGCGACCAGCGCCAGGCCGCCGAAGAGCAGCGGCCGCCGCCAGAGCAGCTCGCCCCAGCGGGCGAAGCGCGGCGAGCGGTGGTCGCCGGAGTGCGCCCAGGGCAGCGAGAGCCTGTCGACCCGCGGCCCCAGCTTGGCCAGCACCGCCGGCAGCAGGGTCAGGGTCGCGGCGAGGACGAAGGCGACCGAGACCATGATCCCGAGCGCGACCGAGCGGAAGGCGGGGCTGGGGACGAGCAGCACCGCCGCCAGCGAGACCATCACCGTGAGGCCGGAGAAGAGGACCGCCTTGCCGGCCGTGTCCATCGTCGTGCCGACCGCCTCGGCCGGCTCGAGCCGCTGGCCGAAGAGGGCGTTGCGGAAGCGCATCACCACGAACAGCGCGTAGTCGATCCCCAGCGCCAGGGCGAACATCATCGCGAAGTTCATCGCCCAGATCGAGATCGGCGAGATCAGGGTGCCGAGGTAGAGGACGCCGGCGGAGAGGACGAGGCCGGCGATCGTCAGCATCAGCGGCAGCCCGGCGGCGACCAGCGAGCCGAAGGCGAGGACGAGGATCGCCAGCGTCACCGGCCAGGAGAAGAGCTCGGACTTGAGCATCGCTTCGCGGTTGGCTTCGTTGAAGTCCGACCACATCCCGGCGGCGCCGGTGAGGTTGGCTTCGACCCCGGGGGCGGCCGCGGCCGCGAGGTCGGACTTGAGGCCGTCGGCGGCGGCGACCATCTCGTTCGGGGACCTGGTCGCGGCGGCGCGGACGACCGCGGTGTGGCCGTCGCGGGAGATCGAGACGCCCGGCCGCGGCGGCACCACCTTGCCGACCGCGGGGTCGGCGGCGAGGATCCGCTGGACGCGGGCGACGGTGGCGCGGAAGCGCGGGTCGGTGGCGAGGTAGCTGCCGGAGTGGACGGCGACCTGCAGCCCGTAGGCGCCGGCGCCGCCGAAGGCGGTGTCGACCTGCTTGCGGACCGCCACCGACTCCGAGCCGCTCGCTTCCCAGCCGGCGCCGGAGAGCGCGGTCTCGACCCGCGGCGCGAGGAAGCCGAGCCCGACCGCCATCACCGCCCAGACCGCGAAGGTCGCGCCCCGGTGGGTGGCGGCGAAGCGCCCCAGGCGCCCGACCGGCCCCAGCGGGCTCACCGGCCGCACCCGCTGCGGAGGCCGAGCCGGCGCAGCGCGATCGAGGCGCCGCAGCTGCCGAGGGCGGCGAAGAGGAGGAGGTTGACCGCGACGAACCCGGTCAGCAGCAGGAACCAGGGGCTGATCGCGGCGCTGAGCAGGGCGCTGAGGGCGACCATCGTCCCGGCCAGCGCGAACAGGACCCGCTCCAGCGGCCAGCCCCGCCAGGCGCTCGCCAGCGGAGCTTCTTTGGGGATCGGTGCGGCGGCAGTGGTCACGTTCGTCTCCAATCAACTCTACGCTTTAACAACTTAACAGTGGTAGAGAGTAACATAGGAGGGCGATGAAGACCACTGCGAAGGTGAAGAGCCCCCTCAACCCCGATGCCGCCGAGCTGATCTCGCGCCGCTTCCGCGCCCTCTCGGACCCGACCCGGCTGCGCATCCTCGACTACCTGCGCAACCACGAGGAGGCCTCGGTCGGCGAGATCGCCGCCGCGCTGGGCGCCTCGCAGCAGAACGTCTCCAAGCACCTAGGGGCGCTCCACGCCGAGGCCTTCGTCGCCCGCCGCAAGCAGGGGACCAGCGCCCTCTACCGGATCGGCGACCCCGGGGTCCACGAACTCTGCGACGGCGTCTGCGCCGGCATCGAGGCCCAGCTCGCCGACCTCGAAGCCGCCCTCAAATAGCGCCCTTTTCACCCCGGCGGGGGGAGAACGCGGGGGCGCTGGCGCCTTTCCGAACCAGTGGTTGGGAAAGGCGACTCGACAGACTTTGGGATCGCGCGCTTTGCTCGTGAGCAGCACGGGATCCTGACGACGCGGCAGCTTCTGGCGGCTGGGCTTTCGAGCGCGGCGATCTCCAAGCGCGTTCGCAGCGGCAAGCTGTACCGGATCCACCAGGGGGTCTATTCGGTCGGACATGACGGACCGAGCGAACAGGGACGCTGGATGGCGGCGGTCCTCGCCTGCGGTGCAGGCGCGTTGCTCAGTCACGGCTCGGCGGCAGTCCACTGGGAGCTGCTGCGGCCGCTCGAGGGGCCAATTGACGTATCGGTCCCGACCCAGAATGGCCGCAGGAAACGCCAAGGCGTTCGCATCCATCGCTGCCTAAGCCTCGACCAGGCGCAATTCCGAACCAGAGGTTCGGAAAAGCGCCTATCCCCCCAAGGGACGATCCGCAACCGGATTCCCGTCACGACCGTGCCGCGCACGCTCGCGGATCTGCGGCGCTCGTCCCTGCGGCCCTCGCTGGTGCGGCGGGCGATCCGGCAGGCCGAGTTCCTCCAGCTGCCGCTCGGGGAGATCGAGACCGACGGCACCCGCAGCGACCTCGAGCGCGACTTCCTCTGCCTCTGCCGCCGCCACCGGCTACCCGCGCCCGAGGTGAACGTCCCGATCGGCAAGGTCACCGTCGACTTCCTCTGGCGCGAGGAGCGCCTGATCGTCGAAACCGACAGCTACGCCACCCACGGCGGGGTCGTCGCCTTCGAGGACGACAAGGCGCGCGACATGTACCTGCGGCGCCTGGGCTACCGGGTCCATCGCTACAGCGAACGCCAGCTCGAAGCCGAACCGCTCGCCGTGGTCGAAGACCTCAGCGCGGCGCTGAACCCAGCGCCTCGCTGAGCCGTGTGGGCGACTTTGTCGACCGATGGTTTGCAAAGTCGCCCGCCGCACCTTCCATAATCGCCGGGTGAGCGAAGCGCCGGCGATCGAGACGGAGGGGCTGACCAAGCGCTACGGGAGCCACCGCGGGATCGAGGACGTCAGCTTCGCGGTGCGGCCGGGGGAGGTGTTCGGGTTCCTCGGGCCCAACGGGGCCGGGAAGACGACGACGATCCGGACGCTGCTGGACCTGATTCACCCGACCGCGGGCTCGGCGCGGCTGTTCGGCCTCGACAGCCGCCGCGACAGCGTCGCGATCCGGGCCCGGGTCGGCAACCTCCCCGGCGACTTCGGCTTCGGCCGGGAGACGCCCGGCCGCGAGGCGCTGCGGCTGCTCTCGCGCCTGCGCGGGGTCGACGGCGCCTCCCGCGCCGAGGAGCTGGCGGCGCGCTTCCGGGCCGACCTCGACCGCCCGCTCGGCCAGCTCTCGCGCGGAAACCGGCAGAAGATCGGGCTGATCCTCGCCAGCTTCCACCGGCCCGAGCTGCTGATCCTCGACGAGCCGACCAGCGGCCTCGACCCGCTGATGCAGGAGGAGTTCCTGGCCCTGGTGGCCGAGGAACGCGACCGCGGGGCGGCCGTCTTCCTCTCCTCGCACGAGCTCGACGAGGTGCAGCGGGTCTGCGACCGGGTCGGGATCGTCCGCGGCGGCCGCCTGATCGCGGTCGAGCGGATCGCCGACCTGCTCGGCAAGGCGCGGCGGCGCTTCAGCGTCGAGCTGCGCGACCCGGCCGGGGCCGAGCGGCTGCGCGCCCTCCCCGGCGTCGCCGACTTCGAGCTCGCCGGCGGCCGCGCGACCTTCACCGCCGGCGGCGACCTCGACGCGGTGGTCCGCGAGCTGGCCGGCCACCACGTCCTCGACCTCGAGGCGACCCATCCCTCGCTCGAGGAGGTCTTCCTCGGCTACTACGACGAGGGGGAGGCGCGGTGAGCGGGCGCTCGTCCGCCGCCGCCCAGCTCCGGGCGCTGGTTGCGATCGACCTCTACGACCGCCGCCGCGCCGTCCTCGCCTGGGGCCTGCCGCTGGGGCTGATGTCGGCCTTCATCGTCGCCATCTACCCCTCGGTCGAAGAATCGCTCTCGAAGGCGATCCAGGGATACCCGCAGGGGCTGAAGGAAGCCTTCGGGATCGGCGAGCTCTCCAACGTCGAGCAGTACCTGCACGCCGAGATGCTGAGCCTGATCGTGCCGCTGGCGGTCGGCTACCTGGCGGTGCGGGCGATCGCCAGCGGCCTCACCGGCGCCGCCGAATCGGGCCGCCTCGACGTGCTCCTCTCCTCGCCGGTCTCGCGGACGCGGATCGTCGCCGCCGGCTTTCTCGCCACCGCGGTCGAGCTGGCCGAGGTGCTCCTGGTCACCGCCGTCCTCTGCGGCCTCGGCAGCCTCCTCGCCGGCTCCGGCCTCGACGCCGGCCGCGCCGCCGCGGGCTTCGCCAACGTCTGGCCGCTGGCCCTCCTCTTCGCCGGCTTCGGCGCGGTCGCCACCGGCTTCTCGCTGCGGACCAGCGTCGTCACCGGCTCGGTCGCGGGCCTGCTGGTGGCGATGTACGTGATCGATCTGATCGGCCGCCTCGACGCCGGCCTCTCCGGCCTGCGCTACGTCTCGGTCTTCAAGTACTACGGCAACGCGATCGAAGACGGGATCGAACCGGTCGCCTTCGCCGGCGTCACCCTCGCCGCCTGCGCCCTCGCCGCGATCGGCGCCTGGCTGTTCGAGCGCCGCGACCTGGCCGCGTAGGCCAAAGCCGAATCGCAGCTCGCTAGCTGTGCGGGGGTGGGACCCGCGAGGCCATCTGCGCGTAGCCGGCGGCGCTGGGATGGATGCCGGTGTCGCCGCTGATCACCCAGGGCGGCCCGACCGGCGGGCCTTCGCAGAAGGAGAGCGGGTGCAGGATCGCCAGCTCGTCCTGGGTCGGCGTCGACTGCACGCTCGGGCCGTCGACCTCGTAGCCGAGGCTCGAGCAGGAGAAGCTCGACGGGTAGACCGGCGAGATGTCGATCCCGACGTCGAAGTGCGGCGGCGCCACCACCTGCAGCCGCTGCGGGTTCACTTCGGCCGCCACCGCGGCGATTTCGCGGTTCAGCAGCTTGCCCATCTCGGCGACCTGGGTGGCGCTGTAGGCGAGCGCGATCGAGGGGACCGAGAGGTGGTACTGCATCAGGTAGATCGTCGCGCCGGTGTGCTGGACGAGGTCCGTGTAGAGGGCCTTCAGGTGTTCGCGCAGGTGGACCCCGGCGAACGCTTCTTCGACGCATTCGCGGTAGCCGCCGAAGACCTGGGCGTAGACCGCGCAGCCCATGTGGTCGATGCCGAAGAGCATTTCCGAGAGCAGCGGGTTGGCGCCGACCGTCATCAGGATGTAGTCGGGGTCTTCGCGCTCGATCTGTTCGGTGGTCTTGTGGAACGACCCGCCCGGCGCCCAGTCGGCCGGTTCGGAGCCGCTGATCGCGAGGTTCTCGAAGTCGGTGATCGCGTGTTCGTTCGCCCACTGCGCCGCCCAGGAGATGTTGTTCGAGAGCCCGTAGTCGGGCGCGTATTCCAGCTTCTGTTCGTTGTCGGCGACGAGCGAGTTGGAGGAGCAGGCGTCGTCGAAGCCGCTGCTCGGGGGGCGGCATTCGGGCAGCTGCCAGATCGTCATCGAGCTGCCGTCGCCGTAGTAGCCGAAGCCGGCGGTGACCGAGTCGCCGAGGGCGCGGACGACGAGGCCGGGAGCGGGGGCGACGGCGACCTGCGCGTAGGCGCTGAGCGGCGCGCCCGCCCGCGCGGCGGGGCCGCCGCGGCCCGCCACCGTCCTCCCGGCGAGCCGGATCGCCTCGCGGCCGCGGAAGCGCCGCGGCGCCCGGTAGATCAGCCGGCCGTGGCGGATCCGCGCCGAGCCGCGGCCGCGCCTGCCGGCCACGCGCCAGCGCACCGGGGCGTCGCAGGCGGGCAGCGGGACCGAGAGGCGGGCGCCCGGCCGGGCGTTGAGACGCGGCACGCTGCTGCAGAGCCCGCGGCCGCGCGGCGTCCTCGGCAGGGCCCGTAGGGCGCTGTCCCGCGAGGCCAGCTCCGGCCTGCCGTCGCCGTTGACGTCGAGCGGGCCGCCGGCGAAGACGCGGACCGACAGCCCCTCGCCGAGCCGCGCGGCGAGCCCCGGGGCGAGCGCGACCCGGTGGACGAAGGTGAAGCTCCGCCGCCGCTCGGGCCGCCGGATCCGCCCGGCCGCCAGCCGTTCGTGCAGGGTCCAGGCCTGGATCGCGGCGCCGTCGGCGCCGAGCAGCCGCGCCCGCCACTCGACCATCCGGCCGGCGTACTGGATCGGGTAGCGGACGGGGACGAGGAGGAAGGTCGTGCCGCCGGCGTCGGTGCCGAGCGCCGCGGCGCCGATCTCGACCCGGGCCGGGGGCTCGAGCCGCGCCGGCTTCGGCGCCGCTGCGGCCGCGGCGGGCGCGAGCGCGGCCAGGGCGAGCGCGAGCGCGGCGAGGAGCTTGGTCGCTGGGGTCTTCACGGCTTGCCGCGACGGTACAGCCAGCGGCGGAAGAACGGGCCGAGGCCCTGGCCGGATATCCGTTCGGCCAGGGCGGTGAATTCGGCGATGTCGCCGCTGCCGTAGCGGTGGCCGACCGCCCATTCGCGCAGCACCCGCAGCATCGGCCCCGTCCCGATCTTCAGCCGCAGCGCCTCCAGCGCCATCGCCCCGCGGACGTAGACCGAGCGGCCGAACATGTGCGCGGGGGTGCCGGGGTGGCCGGACGGCGGGTCCCAGAAGGCGGTGTCGGAGGCGGGCACCCGGTAGAGGCGGCTGAAGATCTCCCGGGCGCTGCGGCCGCCGTGGCGCTCGGCGTAGTACCACTGGGTCCAGGTCGCGAACCCCTCGTTGAGCCAGATGTTCGGCCAGCGCTCGAGCCCGACCGAGTCGCCGAACCACTGGTGGGCGGTCTCGTGGACGACGGTGGTGACGTCGGGCACGTAGGGGTAGAAGGGCCGCGTCTGGTTCTCCAGCGCGTAGGGGACCCGTGGCGTGTAGTCGACCGCCGAGCCGGCCGCTTCGAACGGGTAGCCGCCGTAGAGGCGGCTCTCGAAGCGGACGATCCGCGGCAGCTCGGCCAGCACCGGCTGCGAGCGCCGCGCCAGCCGCGGGTCGATCAGGGTCCAGGCGGGGCGGCCGGCGATCGTGCTCCTTTCGAGCCGGCCGCGGCCGATGTCGACCAGGGCCAGGTAGGTGCTCATCGGCTTCGCCTCGTGCCAGGTGTAGGTGCGGCGCCGCGGGTCGGTCTCGATCGTCCCCAGGACCCCGTTGGAGACGCCGACCAGTGGCCGCGGGACGACCAGCGCGACCCAGAAGCTCGCCTTGTCGGCGGGGACGTTGTCGCAGGGCAGCCAGGCCGCCGTCCCCTGCGGCTCGCCGAGGGCGACGGCGCCGTCGTCGGTCCTCAGCCATCCCTCTTCGGTCCCGTCCGGGTCGACCACGCTCGGCGGCAGGCCGCTGTAGCGGACCCGGACCGAGAAGATCGCGCCCGCCTCGATCGGCCGGGCGGGGGAGATCAGCAGCTTGCGGGCGCTGCGGCTGAACCCGGCGGGGGCGCCGTCGACCTCGACCGCGCCCACCCGCGGCCCGAGGAAGTCGAGCGCGAAGCGGCTGAGCCGCTGCGTCGCCGCGACGCTGAGGACGACCGAGGCGTGGACGCCGCCGCCACGCGGGTCGAAGCGGAGGCGGGCGCGGTACTCGCGGACGTCGATGCCGCGGTTCCCCGCCCGCGGGAAGAACGGTTCGCCGCGGGGGCCGGCGGCCGCCGCCGAGGTCCCGGCGATCGCGCCGGCCAGCAGCAGGACGAGGAGGCTGAGCCGGAGCGCGCGCAAGACCGGCATCCTACGATTTGCCGATGGCGGCTTCGAATCCGAGCCGGTCCTACGAGTTGGCCGGCGGCGAGGAGTTGACGGCGGGCCTGGTCCGCGTCGCCGCGGGCCGCGCCGAACAGGCGATCGAGCGGCTGCGCGCGAGCGGCGGCGGCGAAGTCGACGCCGCCGCGGCCGTCCACGACGCCCGCAAGGACCTGAAGAAGCTGCGCACGGCGCTGCGCCTGCTCCGCGACCAGCTCGGCGCCAAGCGCCACCGCCGCCTCGACGCCTGCTTCCGCGACGCCGGCCGCGCGCTATCGGCCGGCCGCGACGCCGAGATCAAGCCGGCGACCCTCGAGGCGCTCGCCGCGGGCGACGGCGAGCTGCCGCCGCAGGCGCTGGAGGCCTGGCGCCGGACCCTCGCCCGCGACCGCGAGGCCGCCGCGGGCGCACCGGCGGCCGAGCGGGCGGCCGCGGCGGCGGTCGGCCGCATCGAGGCCGGCCTCGCGGAGCTGCGCGGCGCGCGCCTCGGCGGCGATCGCTGGAAGCCGGTCGGCGCCGGCCTCGAGCGCACCTACCGCCGCGGCCGCCGGGCGATGAGGGCGGCGCGGCGCCAGGGCGGCGAGGCCGACTTCCACGAGTGGCGCAAACGGGCGAAGGACCTCTGGTACGAGCTGCGCCTGTTCGCCCCCTTCTGGCCGCGGCCGCTGGGAGCCGCCGCCGAGGAGGCGCACGCCCTGAGCGAGCTGCTCGGCGACCACCACGACCTCGCGGTCCTCCGCGACGACCTCCGCGCCCGCGACCTCGGCGCGGCCGAGACGGCGGCGCTGGCGGCGGCGATCGACCGCCGCCAGGCCGAGCTCGCCGCCGCGGCCCTGCCGCTCGGCCGCCGCCTCTACGCCGAGCGCCCGCGCGACTTCAGCCGCCGTCTGCGCCGTTATCGCGAAGCGGGGCGAGCCTGAGTGGCCGGGCGGGCGAGTTTGCAAACCAATGGTCGACAAACTCGCCCGGCGGCGGCAGGATGACCCCCCTACGCCGCCGGCGCCGGTTAGGAAGTGCCGTCCGGCGGGCAGGTAGGGGGTCATGGAGAGAAACCGCACCGCGGCGGCGGAGGACGGCGCTCCGGCAGCTGACCCCCACGTCGACCGCGACGGCGTCCGCCACGACTACCGGCCCCGCGGGGCGGCGCCGAAGCCGACCCTGGGGGCGACGCTGAAGCGGACGCTGACCGAGTTCCAGGAGGACAACATCACCGACTGGGCGGCGGCGCTGACCTACTACGCGCTGCTCGCGCTGTTCCCGGCGCTGATCGCGATGGTCTCGCTGATCGGCATCTTCGGCGATCCGCAGCGGACGACGGCGACGCTGACCGGAATCGTCAGCGAACTGGGCCCCGACTCGGCGGCGGAAACCTTCCGCGGCCCGATCGAATCGGTGGTCGGCAACCGCAGCGCCGCGAGCTTCGCCTTCGCCTTCGGCCTCGCCGCCGCGCTCTGGTCGGCCTCGGGCTACGTCGGCGCCTTCATGCGCGCCTCCAACGTCATCTACGAGACCCGCGAGGGCCGCCCGTTCTGGAAGCTGCGGCCGCTGCAGATCGCGATCACCCTGGCGATGATCGTGCTGGGGGCGCTGCTCTCGGTCGGGCTGGTCTTCACCGGCCCGGTCGTCGCCGCCGTCGCCGAACCGGTCGGCCTCGGCAAAACCGCGGTCGACGTCTGGAACGTCGCCAAGTGGCCGGCGATGGCGGCGATCTTCATCCTCATGGTCGACGTCCTCTACTACGCCTCGCCGAACGCGAAGGTGCGCGGCTTCCGCTGGGTCACCCCGGGGGCGCTGGTGGCGATCGTCGTCTGGGCGATCGCCTCGTTCCTCTTCGCCTTCTACGTCTCCCACTTCGGCTCCTACGACAAGACCTATGGCACGCTTGCCGGGCTGGTGGTGCTGCTGCTGTGGTTCTGGATCACCAACCTGGCGATCCTCTTCGGCCACCAGCTCAACTCCGAGCGCGAGCGCAGCAGCGAGATCGAGGAAGGCGTCGCCCGGGCCGAGAAGGAGATCCAGCTCGAGGCGCGCGAAGAGCCCGACCCGCAGAAGACGACCTAGTCAAACCTCTAGGAGGAATCACCGCATGAAGCTCATCTTCACCCCGCTCAGCGTCGCCGCCGGGTTCGCCGCCGGCCTGGTGGGCAGGAAGGCCTTCGAAGCTGTCTGGGGGCTGATCGACGAGGAGGAGCCGCCGAGCGCCGAGCACCGCGAGATCGTCTGGCCGAAGCTGATCGCGGCGCTGGTCCTGGAGGGGGCGATCTTCCGCCTCGTCAAGGGAGTGGTCGACCACGGCGCCCGCGCCTCCTTCGCCAAGGCGACCGGCAGCTGGCCGGGCGAGGAGGCGCCCGAGCCGGAGTAGTTCCGGCGCTCCGCGGGTACCGGTCGGGGGCGTTACTCGTCCACGAGAACAAAGGGAACGGAGGAGCAGATGAACGAGCGGGCAGACAGAGGTGCCGGCGCCGGGGGCGTATCGGTGGGAGGCGTCCTCGTCATCGTCGGGATCGTGCTGATGATCGTCTGGAGCTTCTGGATCGGGCTGATCATCGCCCTGATCGGGCTGATCGCCTTCGGCGGCTTCGCCCGCGGCAGGTGGTACTGAGCGCCCGTCGCGGGGGCGTCTGAGCCCCCATAGATGACGGCAGAAGTCAGGCACGTCCGGGACGGCGGCGCGCCGTCCGCTCCGGCCGACCCCAGCCCGCCCGCCTTCGCCGTCGAGGGCGGGCGGGGCTGCGGTATGGTCAGCCCACGTTGCCCGGGGCGCCTTCCCGAACCGCTCGCATCGCCATCCTCGCCGGCGCGGTTCTGGTCGTCTTCGCCGGCCTCCTCGCGGCCGGCAGCGCCAGCGGCGGCGTCGCCTTCTTCTTCTGCCTGCCGATCGCCCTGGCCGGCTGGTGGTTCGGGCTGCGGCCGGCGCTGGCGGCGGCGGCGCTCTGCCTCGGCCTCTTCGGGCTCGCCGACGTCATCCAGCCGATCGCCGGATTCGGCCTTGCGCTCTGCCTCCGCGCGATCTTCCTCGTCGCCGTGGCGGCGGTCGCGGCGCTGCTCGGCGAGCGCCTGCGCCGGCTCGAGCACTCGGCCGAGGAACTGGAGCAGATCCGGGCGGCGCTGGCGCCGGCGCGGCTGCCGGACCTGCCGGGCGTGGACGCCGCCGCCGCCTTCGTCCCCTCCGAGCTCGGCGTCTCGGGCGACTTCTACCTGCTGACCAACGGGCCCGACGGGTCCACCGTGGCGATCGTCGGCGACGTCGTCGGGCACGGCCCGGCGGCGGCCCGCCTGGCGACCTTCATCCGCGCCCGCTTCGCCGCGCTCGCCGCCAACACCAGCGACCCGGCCGAACTGCTGGCCCTCGCCAACGCGGCGCTGGCCGAGCGCCCGCGCCGCGGCCGCGAGCTGGTCAGCGCCGTCTGCGTCCGCTTCGGCCCCGGCGAGGGCGAGCTCTGCTGGGCGCGGGCGGGCCACCCGCCGCCGCTGCGGCTGCCGGGCCTGGTCGAGCTGCCGCTCGACGGCTCGACCTTCCCGCTCGGCGTCGAGGAGCGGCTCGCGGTGGAGAACGCCGAGCTCCGTCTCGGCGGCGAGGAGGGCCTGGCGATCTACACCGACGGCGCCACCGACGTCCGCCGCGGCCGCGAGATGCTGGGCCTGGAGGGGCTGCGCGGGGTCCTGGCGCCGCTGGCGGCGCTGGCGCCGCGGGCGATCGCCGGCGAGGTCGAGCGGGCGATTCTCGCCTGGGCCGACCGGCCGATCCGCGACGACCTCTGCCTTCTGGTCCTGAAGCCCGAGCGGTGATCTTCGCGGTCACCAACCGCCTGCCGGTGCCGGCCCTCGAGGCGCTGCGGGCAGCGGGGGAGGTACGGGCCGACGAGCGCGAGGGGCCGATCCCGCGGGCCGACCTGCTGGCTCTGGTCGCCGGCGCCGACGCGGTTCTCGCCCTGCTGCACGACCGGGTCGACGAGGAGCTGCTGGAGGCGGCGGGACCGCAGCTTCGCTGCGTCGCCGACGTCTCGGTCGGCTACGACAACGTCGACGTCGCCGCGGCGGCGCGGCGGGGGGTCGTCGTCACCAACACGCCCGGCGTCCTCGACGACGCCACCGCCGACCTGACGATGGGCCTGCTGCTGGCGGCGGCGCGGCGGCTGGCCGAGGGCGACCGCCTGGTCCGGGCCGGGCGGCCGTGGTCCTGGGGGCTCGGCTTCATGCTCGGCGCCGACCTGCGCGGCAAGCTGCTCGGGATCGTCGGCCTCGGCGGGATCGGCCGCCGGGTCGCCGAGCGGGCGCGGGCGTTCGGGATGCGGATCGCCTACCACTCGCGCAGCGCCGCGCCGGCGGCGGTCGAGGCGGCGCTCGAAGCCGAGCGGATGCCGCTCGGGCGGCTGCTGGCGGAGGCCGACGTGCTCAGCCTCCACTGCCCGCTGACGCCGCAGACCCGGCACCTGATCGGCGCCGCGGAGCTGGCGGCGATGAAGCCGACCGCGGTCCTGGTCAACGCCGCGCGCGGCCCGGTCGTCGACGAGGCGGCGCTGGCGCGGGCGCTGGCGGCCGGCGAGATCGCCGCCGCCGGCCTCGACGTCTACGAGCACGAGCCGGCGGTCGAGCCGGCGCTGCTGGGGCTCGAGAACGTCGTCCTCAGCCCCCACCTCGGCTCGGCGACGGTCGAGACCCGCACGGCGATGGCCGAGCTGGCGGCCCGCAACGCGATCTCCGTGCTGCGCGGCGAGGGCCCGCTGACCCCGGTCTCCCGCTGACCTCAGTCGCCGGTCCTGCGCCCGACTGAGGCGCCAGGCCGCTGGCCACTCCGGCGAAGAGCGTGGTCGAGCTTTATCGCATCAGCCACTGCAAAGCTCGACCGCACCCGGTCACAATGGCTGGGTGAGGGATGTCCGGCACCGGATCGGGGGCGAGGAGGCCAGCGGCGCCTCGACCCGCACCTCGCCGGTCTACGAACCGGCGAGCGGCGAGGTCCAGGCCGAGGTCCTGCTGGCCGAGCCGGCCGACGTCGACGCCGCGGTCGCCGCGGCGCGGGCGGCGTTCGCGGAGTGGTCGCAGGCCTCGGTCAGCCGCCGCGCCAAGGTCATGTTCGCCTTCCGCGAGCTGCTCAACCGCAACGTCGATGAGCTGGCGCGGATCGTCTCCTCCGAGCACGGCAAGGTGCTGGAGGACGCGAAGGGCGAGATCCTGCGCGGGCTCGAGGTGGTCGAGTTCGCCTGCGGCATTCCGGAGCTGCTGAAGGGCGAGTACTCCGACCAGGTCTCCGGCGGGGTCGACGCCTTCTCCTTCCGCCAGCCGCTCGGCGTCTGCGCCGGGATCACCCCCTTCAACTTCCCGGCGATGGTGCCGCTGTGGATGCACCCGCTGGCGATCGCCTGCGGCAACGCCTTCGTACTCAAGCCCTCCGAGCGCGACCCCTCGGCCTCGAACCTGGTCGCCGACCTCTACGCCGAGGCGGGGCTGCCCGACGGCGTCTTCAACGTCGTCCACGGCGACAAGGTGGCGGTCGACGCGCTGCTCGACCACCCCGGCGTGGCGGCGGTCTCGTTCGTCGGCTCGACCCCGATCGCCCGCTACGTCCACGGCCGGGCGAGCGAGAACGGCAAGCGGGTGCAGGCGCTGGGCGGGGCCAAGAACCACGCCGTGGTGATGCCCGGCGCCGACCTCGGCTACGCCGCCGACCAGCTCGCCGCGGCCGGCTTCGGCTCGGCCGGGCAGCGCTGCATGGCGGTCTCGGTCGCGGTCACGGTGGGCGAGGCGGGGGACCCGCTGGTCGAGGAGGTGGCGCGGCGGGCGCGCGAGATCAAGGTCGGGCCGGGGCTCGACCCCGCCTCGGAGATGGGGCCGGTGGTGAGCGCGCAGGCGCGCGAGCGGATCGTCGACTACATCGGCCAGGGCGCCGAGGCGGGCGCTCGGCTCACCGTCGACGGCCGCGAGCTGGAGATGGACGGCGGCGGCTTCTGGGTCGGGCCGACGCTGATCGACCGGGTTGGGCCGGAGATGTCGGTCTACCGCGACGAGATCTTCGGCCCGGTCCTCTCGGTCCTCCGCAGCGACAGCCTCGAGCAGGCGATCGCGCTGATCAACCGCAACCCCTACGCCAACGGCGCCGCGATCTTCACCGGCTCCGGCCACGAGGCGCGCCGCTTCCAGCGCGAGGTCGAAATCGGGATGATCGGCGTCAACGTCCCGATCCCGGTGCCGATGGCCTTCCACTCCTTCGGCGGCTGGAAGGACTCCCTCTTCGGCGACCACCACGTCCACGGCCCCGAGGGCGTCCGCTTCTACACCCGAGCCAAGGCGGTCACCTCACGCTGGCCGGCCACGCAGGGGGCCCCGAGCGAGGCGGGCTCGCTCAACTTCCCGACCTCGAGCTGAGCCCGACGCGGCCCCCGGCCGTGGGCGACTTTGCAAACCACCGGTTGACAAAGTCGCCCCTCAGGTGGGCGGCTGTGTTCCCTCGACCCACTCGGTGCGTTCGCCCTCGACCTCGCGCTTCCAGATCGGGGCCTCGGCCTTGATCCGGTCGATGACTTCGCGGGCGGCGGCGAAGGCGGGGCCGCGGTGGGCGGCGGCGACCGCGACGACGACGCTGGGCTCGCCGCGGGGGACCTCGCCGGTGCGGTGCTCGGCAGCGGCGCCCTCGATCTCGTGGCGGGCGAGGGCGTCGGCGAGGATCGCGGCGATCCGCTCCGCCGCCATCGGCTCGTAGGCCTCGTAGTCGAGCTTCTCGACGTCGCGGGTGGTGCCCTGGAAGGTGACGATCGCGCCGGTGCGGTCGGTGGCGACCGTCGCGGCGAGGCGCTCGGCCGAGAGCGGCTCGCCGGTGACCCGGCCGTGGGACGCCGGGCCAGCTTCGCCCCCGCCGTCGCCAGGGGCATCGGAGCCGCCGCCAGGGGCATCGGCGCCGCCGCTGACCGGCGGGATCAGGGCCAGCTCGTCGCCGGTCGCCAGCCGTGCCCCCTCGTCGACGTAGGCGCGGTTGACCGCCATCACCACCGGCATCGCCTCCAGCGCCGCGGCGAGGGGCGGGCTCTCGGCGGCCAGCGCCGCCAGCGCGTCGGCCACCGTCGCCTCCTCGCCGACCTCGATATCGAGCCGATCGCTCCCCGCTCGCTCGCGCAGGACGGCGAACAGCCGCACTTGCAGGACCATCGCTCCTATCCTAGGTAGATGACCGAACCGGGCGACGGCGACGGCGAGCTCACCCACCTCGACGCGGGCGGCAGCGCCCGGATGGTCGACGTCGGCGGCAAGCCGGCGACCCGGCGCCGGGCGCGGGCCGAGGCGACGGTGCGGATGTCGCCGCCGACGGCGGCGAGGGTGCTGGCCGGCGACGCGCCGAAGGGCGACGTGACCGGCACCGCGCGGCTGGCCGGGATCCAGGCGGCGAAGCGGACCTGGGACCTGATCCCGCTCGCCCACCAGATCCCGCTCTCGCACGTCGACGTCCGGGTCGAGGTCGACGGGGCGAGCGGCGAGGCGCGGATCGAGGCCGAGGCGGCGACGACCGCCGGCACCGGGGTCGAGATGGAGGCGCTGACCGCCTGCTCGGTCGCGGCGCTGACCCTCTACGACATGGTCAAGGGGATCGAGCGCGGGGTGGTCGTCGACGGGCTGCGGCTGCTGGAGAAGAGCGGCGGCAGGCATGACTGGCGTGCCGAGCGCTGAGGAGCGGGCCCGGGTCGCGGTGCTCACCGTCAGCAGCTCGCGGGCGGCCGGGGGCGGCAGCGACGAGTCCGGCGATGCGCTGGCGGCGCTGGCCGGGGAGCTCGGCGGCAGGCTGGTCGGCCGGGCGCTGGTCGCGGACGAGCGCGGAGCGATCGAAGCGGCGCTGCGCGGCTGGGCCGACGGCGGCGGCTGCGACCTCGTCCTCACCACCGGCGGCACCGGCTTCGCGGCGAGCGACGTGACGCCGGAGGCGACCGAGGCGGTTTGCGAGCGGCGGGCGCCGGGGATCGCCGAGGCGATGCGCCGCGCCTCCGCCGAGCACACCCCGCACTGGATGCTCTCGCGTGCCAGCGCCGGGATCCGCGGCGCCACCCTGATCGTCAACTTCCCCGGCAACCCGAAGGCGATCGCCGAGACCGGCGCCGCGCTGGCGGCGGCGCTGCCGCACGCGGTCTCGCTCCTGCGCGGGACGCCGAGCGAGCACCGGCCGTGAGCGGCGCGGTGACGGTGCCCGGGATGGCGTGGTGACGGGCGAGCCGCTGACGCCGGAGGCGGCGCGGCAGCGGGTCCTCGCCGAGGCCGCGCGGCCGGCGGGCGAGGAGGTGGCGCTGGCGGAGTGTCTCGGCCGGACCACCGCGGCCGAGATCCGCAGTCCGATCGCGATCCAGCCCTTCGACAACTCGGCGATGGACGGCTACGCCCTGCGCAGCGCCGACACCGGCGGCGCGGGCCGCACGGCAAAGGCTCCGCGCCCCGGCGGCGGGGACGCTCGGCAGGGCGGCGACGCCGGCGCCGCGGGGGACGCTGCGCAGGGCGGCGACGCCGGAGGTTCGGGAAGAGGCGACGCCGGCGCCGCGGGGGGAGCGACGCGGCTGCGCCTGATCGGCGAGTCGCGGGCCGGGCATCCCTCGCCGGTCGCGGTGGGGGAGGGCGAGGCGGTCTGGATCTCGACCGGGGCGATGGTGCCCGCGGGCGCCGACGCGGTCCTCCCGGTCGAGGACTCGCGGGAGGAGGGCGGCGAGCTGCTGCCCGGCCGGCCGGTGCGGCCGGGGGAGAACGTCCGGCGCGCCGGCGAGGACGTCGAGGCCGGCGCGGCGCTGCTCGCGCCCGGGACGCAGATCGGCGCCGCCGAGGTGGCGGTCCTGGCCGCGGCGGGCGTGGCGCGGGTCGGGTGCGCCCGCCGCCCGCGCGTCGCGATCCTCGGCAGCGGCGACGAGCTGGTCCCGCCCGGCGAGCCGCTCGGCCCCGGCCAGATCCACGACTCGAATACCCACGCCCTCAGCGCCCTGGTCCGCGAAGCGGGCGCCGATCTCGTCCACGTCGCCCACCTCTCCGACGACCCCGCCTCGACCCGCGAGGCCCTCGCCGCCGCCCTCGGCCCCGAGCCGGACCGAACGCGACAACCGGAACCCGACGCAAGAGCTCCGATCGAAGACGCCCTCATTCCCGCTCTGCGGGAGGAAGGGAGTTTTCGCCGGCTTCGGGGGGTGGACATCCTCCTGGTCGCCGGCGGCGTCTCGGTCGGCCGCCACGACCACGTCAAGGGGGCACTCGCCGAGCTCGGGGTCGAGGAGCGGTTCTGGCGAGTGGCGATGCGCCCGGGCGGGCCGACCTGGTTCGGAGTCCTTCCCCGCGAGGAGGGACCGCCCACCCTCGTCTTCGGACTCCCCGGCAACCCCGTCTCGGCGATGGTCACCTTCCACCTCTTCGCCAAGCCGGCCCTGCGGGCGATGCTCGGCCTCGACCCCGCCGCCACCCGCACCCGGGCCGTCCTCGCCGCCGCCTACCGCAAGAAGCCCGGCAAGGCCCACTTCCTCCGCTGCCGCCTCGAGCTCATCGACGGGGGCCGGCGAGCCCACCTGACCCGCGAGCACCAGGGCTCCCACGTCCTCACCTCGATGCTCGGAGCCGACGGCCTCGCCGTCATCCCCGCCGAGGCCGAAGCGGTCGGCGCCGGCGAGCCGGTCGAGGTCGAGCTGCTTCGTTGAACCGCGCAGATCGGCCTATAAGAGCAAGTCCTCCGCGGTCTGGCGATCTGATGGAGTAGCGGTCGTGGAACGGTTGGACTCCAGGGCCCTCCACCGGGGCAAGCACGTCGACTTCGTCGTCAAGACCTACCGGCGCGAGGACGGCACCGAGGTCGAGCGGGAGATCGTCGAGCACCCCGGGTCGGTGGCGGTGCTCGCCCACGACGGCGAGTTCGCCTACCTGGTCGCGCAGCCGCGCGAGGCGGTCGAGGAGGACGAGCTGCTGGAGATCCCGGCGGGGACGCTCGACCGCGAGGGGGAGAGCGAGCTGGAATGCGCCAAGCGCGAGCTGGCCGAGGAGGCGGAGTTGCAGGCGGAGCGCTGGGAGGTGCTGCACGTCGTCTACACCAGCCCCGGCTTCCTCACCGAGAAGGTGACGATCTTCGAGGCGACCGGCCTCTCGCCGGCCAGCGGCGAGCGCGACGAGGACGAGAAGATCGAGATCGTCCGCCTCGACCTCGCCGAGCTCGACGCGGCGCTGCCGAGGCTCCGCGACGCGACCACCGTGATCGCCCTCCAGCACCTGCAGCGCAAGCTCTGACGCCGGGCGCCGCCGGCCCGGCCCGCCGCGCCCGGCCCGCCCGGGGTTCGACGGCGGCCCCGGCCTGCGGTAGAAATGCGGCGTGCTGATCGACGGCCTCCCGCTCGAATCCCCCGCGGCGCCGCTCGACGACCTGCTGCGGATCGGGCTCGACGCCGGCCCCGGGGAGACGGCGCTGGTCTCGGCGACCCGCTCGCTGAGCTGGGCCGAGCTGGAGGAGGAGGCCGCGCGGCTGGCCGGCGGCTACCGGGCGCTCGGGCTGGAGCCGGGGGACCGGGTCGCCTCGCTGATGCCGAACCGGATCGCCCTCGTCGTCCACTACCTCGCCTGCTTCAAGGCGGGGCTGGTGGTGACGCCGCTGAACTACCGCTACACCCACCGCGAGATCGACCACGCGCTGCAGGTCAGCGGCGCCCGGGCGCTGTTGGCCCACGTCGAGCGGGCCGAGGACGTGGCGGCGAGCGAGCTGGCGGCGACGCTGCCGCTGGGCGTCGTCGCCTACGCCGACCCGGAGGGCCCGGGCGGCGAGGTCGACTGGCCGCACGAGTTCGAGCGCCTCCTCGCCGGCGAGCCGCTGCCGGCGGCCGCGCCGCCGCCCGACCCCGCCGACCCCGCCGACCCCGCGGCGATCTTCTTCACCTCCGGCAGCACCGGCCCGGCCAAGGGCGTCACCCACACCCGCACCTCGCTGCGCTGGATGATCGCCGGCGCCGCCGCCGCCTTCGAACTCGGCCCCGCCGACGTCTTCCTGCCCGGCTCCTCGATGTCCCACATCGGCTCCTTCCTCTGGGCGCTGAGCACGCTCTCGGTCGGCGGCCGGGTGGTGGTGGCGCGGACCTTCGACAGCCACGAGCTGCTGCCGCTGCTGCGCGGCCACCAGCCGACGGTGCTGGCGATGATCCCGGCGGCGCTGCTGGCCCTGGTCCGCGACCACGACCTGCAGCCGCACGACTTCGCCTCGCTGCGCGTCTGCCGCTGCGGCTCCGACAAGGTCTCGACCGAGCTGCTGCACGAGTTCGCCGCCGTCGCCGGCTTCCCGATCGTCGAGGGCTACGGCATGACCGAGGTCGGGCTGGCGACGCTGAACCCGCCCTCCGGCGTCGTCAAACAGGGCTCGATCGGGCCGCCGATCAGCGGCTACAGCATCGCCCTACGGGGGGAGGAAGGGAAGCCGGTAGGGGCCGACGCCGTCGGCCGCATCTTCATCCGCACCCGGGCGCGGATGTCCGAATACTGGGAAGCGCCGGAGGCGACCGGCGAGGTCCTCAGCGAGGACTGGATCGACTCCGGCGACCTCGCCCGCGCCGACGCCGACGGCTACCTCTGGTTCTTCGGCCGCAAGAAGCAGGTGATCGTCCACGACGGCTCCAACATCAGCCCCTACGAGGTCGAGGGCGCCCTCGGCGACCACCCGGCGGTCGCCCTCGCCGGCGCGGTCGGCGTCCACGACGAAGTCCACGGCGAGAACGTCCGCGCCTACGTCACCCTGCGCGCGGGCGCCGAGCGCCCCGGCGCCGCCGACCTGATCGTCCACTGCCGCGAGCGGATCGGCTACAAGGCGCCGGAGGAGATCGTCTTCCTCGACGAGATGCCGCTCAACCCGACCGGCAAGATCGACCGGGTGGGGCTGAAGCGGATGGCCGAAGACCACCTGCACCCGCACGGGTTGGAGTGAGGCGGCCGAGCGTCGGCTCGGGCGCAGCTCCGGGTGCTCAACCGGCCGATCGAGGGTAGGCAGGGAGGGATGCGCCTGCGCACGACCGCGACCCTCGTCCTCACCGCCGCCCTCCTTTTCAGTGCCTGCGGCTCGGGGTCGGCCGAGACCGGCTCGACCGCCGGGGCCGCGGGGTCGACTGCGGCGGCGCCGACGCACGGGCCGCTGCTGACCGAGTGGCCCGAGTTCGGGCTCGACCCGCAGCGCAGCGGCGCGACCGAGCGGCCGACCGGGATCGCCGCTGGCGACCTCGGTCGCCTGCGCTCGCGGCGGGTGAAGCTGCCCGGCACCGTCGACTCCTCGCCGATCTACCTGCACGGGGCGCGGGTCCGCGGCGGCCGCCACGACGTCTTCGTCCTCACCACCAGCTACGGGCGGACGCTGGCGCTCGACGCCGATTCGGGCTCGATCCTCTGGACCTTCACGCCGAAGGGCTACGGCCGGCTGCTCGGCAGCGCCCAGATCACCACCGCGAGCCCGCTCGCCGACCCCGGCGGCCGCTACGTCTACGCCGCCTCGCCCGACGGGCTCGTCCACAAGCTGGCGCTGGCGAGCGGCCACGAGGCCCGCCGCGGCCGCTGGCCGGTGCGGGTCACCAGGGACCCGACGCGGGAGAAACTTGCCGCGGCGCTGAACCTCGACGGCCCCGAGGTCCTCGCCGCGACCGGCGGCTACATCGGCGACGCGCCGACCTACCAGGGCCACGTCGTCGCGATCGCCCGGGCGAGCGGCCGCGTCGATGCGGTCTTCAACACGCTCTGCGCGAAGCGCCGGGCGATCATCGTCCCCCGTAGCTGCCCGGAGAGCGACTCGGCGATCCTCTCGCGCGGCGGGCCGGTGGTCGAGCCGGGCGGCAGGCGGGTCCTCGTCTCGACCGGCAACGGCAGCTGGGACGGGCGGCGCTACTTCGGCGACAGCGTCCTCGAGCTGCGCTCCCCCGGCCTGCGGCTGCGCCAGGCCTTCGCGCCGCGCAACCAGGCCCGGCTGAACGCGAGCGACACCGACCTCGGCTCCAGCGCCCCCGCCCTGCTCGGCCACGGCCGGGCGATGGTCGCCGGCAAGGACGGCACGATCCGCGTCCTCCGCCTCGCCCGCCTCAACGGCCACCGCCCCGGCTCGGTCCACCTCGGCGGCGAAGCCCAGACCCTGCCGACGCCCGGGGGCGACATGCTCTTCACCCAGCCGGCGGTCTGGCAGCACGGCAAGGCGACCACCGTCTTCGTCGCCGACAACTCGGCCACCGCCGCCTACGCCCTCCGACACGGCCGCCTCCACAAGCGCTGGGAAAACGACACCGCCGGCACCAGCCCGATCTTCGCCGGCGGCCTCCTCTACGTCTACGACCCCGAGCGGGGCGGCATCGACGTCTACGGCCCCCGCTCCCCGAACCCGATCGCCCACCTCCCCGGCACCCCGGGCCACTGGAACAGCCCGATAGTCGTAGACGGCCACATCGCCGAGCCCGAGGGCGACGCCAACGACCACAGCGGCAAGGGGACGATCGAGCTCTTCTCGGTGCGGTGAGAGCAGCCCCTGCCCTCCCGCGTCCGGCTCGCCCTCTCTTTCTGTTCCTTTTGCTCGGATAGCAGCCAAAAGGAACAGAAAGAGCCCGATGCCGATGCCTTAGCTGTTCCTTATGGCTCTATGACAGCCAAAAGGAACAGAAAGCGATGCAGATCCCTTCGCCCTGACGGAACCGGATACTCGCGAGCGTTGCTATCTGGAGACGAAGATGACGAATTGCCGCCCGGGCGTCCCATAGCCGCGTTCGCAGGTGCGAGGCTCATGGGCCTCCTCCCGGGCCCGATCAAAGAGCGCCCAAATCCTGCTTCGGTCGCCACGGGGTCGATTTTTCCTGAGGCACCCTCTTCGACTACTCTGAGGGCGTCATGGCATCGTCGTCCGTAGGTGGGGAAAGGTCGGCCGTGAGCTCGGCCCGTAGGCGGGTGTGGATCGTCGCCGGGCTGGTGATGGTGGCTCTCGGGCTCGCGGCGCTGGTGTCGCAGCTGGGCGCGGGTGGCGGTGGAGCGCCGCTCAACGCGGTCGCGGTGGCCGCGGTGAAGACGCGCGAAGAGCAGGGCGGGCGAGCTGTCATGCGCGTGGTCGGCACGCTTTCGAGCGGCAAGTCGTTCACGGCCACCGGTCGGACGGTCTTCAACGCGGAAGGCCGCACTCGGGCGGTGATGAAGGTGACGCCCGCGGGTTCGGCTGCTCCGGTCAGGATCGAAGGGATCAGCGACGGAGCGGTGGTCTACATGCGGTCGCCCAAACTCCCGATCCCCGAAGGGGCGGAATGGATGAAGATCGACTTCGAAGCCGCAGTCGGTCTCAAGCTCCCGGTCCCCAACGGGAATGACCCGAGAGAAGAATTGTCCTTCCTAAGGTTCGCCGGCGACGTGCGAAAGCTTGGGGAGGAGGATGTGCGAGGGGTCCCCACCACCCGCTACCGGGCCGCCGCGGGAGTGCCCGAAACCGTGAAGCGACTGCGCGAAGAGGGGGAGGAAGAGCTCGCGGAACAGGTCGAAAAGACCGGTTCACCGATGCGTTTCGAGGTGTGGATCGACTCCAGCGGCCTGGTGCGGCGGCTGCAGATCTTCAATCTGCACACCCGAGGCGAAGGCGACGAACAGAGCACCCAGATGACCGCCGAATTCTTCGACTTAGGCCTCGAACCCCAGATCGAAGTCCCCGACCCGAGCAAGGTCTACGACGCGACCTCCCTGGCCGAATCTCCTTAGGCAGGGCTCATGCGCTTCGTTGCCGTCGACTGGTCGGGCAAGGAGAAGGGGGCCGCGGAGTCCCTCTGGCTGGCCGAGGTTCGCGACGGCAGGCTGACCGAGCTGCGGAACGGGCTCGACCGCGAGGCGCTCCACGGCGAGCGCCTGCTCGCCGCATGCGAGGTCCCCTTCTGGGGGCGCCGTTTTCCCAAGCCTGGCCGCGGGTGGTGGAGATCTACCATGAGCGAACGCGAAGCCGAGCTCCGGGCGCTCGGCCCCCCGGCCGACCCGGCGTACCGGATCGAGGGAACGATCTGGCGCCCCGAGGCGAGGGATGCGGGAGGAAGGTGGATATCTACTTCGAACCGGCGTTGATCTGGGGCCCCAGTGGCTCCGTCCCGAACTCGAGATACCCGCCGTTCGCGCCCTCGAGAACCACCGCGCACACACCGATCGGACCGTTGTTGACGATTCGCACCACAATTCGCGTGCCCCCGAGCTCGAACGTGTCGGGCGCCGCAAGGGGCAGCTGCAGGGTTTCGAAGAGCCTCACAAGAGGAGCGGGGTCACCGACCCGCACGCGGAGCTCGGCGAGGCGGGCGGCGCCGTTGGGGTGGGTGGCACCGAGCGGCGGCGGCCACTGGCCGTCCGGCAGGTCCGATCTCCTGGTGAGGACCGGCATTGCCGATTCGGCGTCGCCGGACAGGGAGACGTCCAGCCTCGAGGTAGGCCCCGTTCAGGAAGACCCGGCCATGGTGGGCGCTCCCCTCGGTAGCCGCCACCCGAAAACCAAGCTGCTCGAAGTCTCGCTGCTCACCGACAAGGCTGACGTGGTCGAGGGCCACCATCCACCCAATGGTCGCTGTTTCCTGGCGCAGGCGCCCTTTCCGTAGCCTCACGCTGAGGCTGGGAACTAACCTGGCCTCGTGACAAGCGGTCATCGAGGAGATAGCGACTGCGGATCGCATCGCGGCGACGACCTCGAAGACCCCGACGCTTATTGCGGGACGATTGAGGCTCGCCTGCGCGAAATGCGAGCCGCCACCGGGCGGGCGCCGTCCGTTGCTCCACTGAACGTGGAAGCCCTTGCTCGAGTTCGCCTCCGAGCAAGGCCTGGATCCGAACACCGGCGCCGCCAGGAGTCGCTTCGCTGCCCTCCTCGGCCACCGTGGCGAAACCGTGCCTGGCCGCCGGGCCGGAACGACTCCTGCTGGTGCGGCTCAGGACGCAAGTCCAAGCGCTGCTGCGCCTAAAGAGGTCACATCGATGCTACAGTGGCCACATGCGTGAGATCGGTGTCCGCGAGCTGAAGTCGAGCCTGAGCAGTGTGCTCCACGAGGTCGAGGAGGGCGAGCAGGTCCGGATCACCGTCCGCGGGCGGCCGGTCGCCGACATCGTCCCCGCTGCGGCCAGGGCAGGCGAGGGGCGCCTGCGGGAGCTCGTCGCGAGCGGCCGGGTGACCCCCGCAGCCCGCGCGCTGCCATCCCGCAGCCCGCGCCCGCTGCCGAGCAAACGCTCCGCCACCTCGATCGTCCTGGCCGAGCGCGACGCCGAGCGATAAGATGCTCTACCTCGACGCAAGCGCGCTGGTCAAGCGCTATGTCGCCGAGGAGGGAAGTGAGGCGCTGATCGGGGCCATGGCCGGAGCCGAGGGTTGGGCGATTTGCCGGGTCGGCTACGTGGAGACGGTGCGAGCCGTGGGGCTGGCCGCCGGGAAGCCTGCGGTGAGGCGGTTCAGCGCCGACTGGCCCTCCTTCGAGGTGGTCGAGGTCGATGCCTCCCTGGCCGAGCACGCGGCCGAGCTCACCTCGACGGAGGAACTGCGGAGCCTTGACGCTCTACATCTCGCCGCCGCGCTTCTGATCTCCTCCCACCATCTGACCCTCGCCACCTGGGACGTTCGCCTGCACCGTGCCGCCCAGAGCCAGGGCCTCACGGTATTTCCCGCCGAGCTTCCCTGAGTGGCGCCATATTGACCTGCCGTGGACTTCTCCAAACGCCTGACGGCGGCTCGCGAATTATGCGCCAAAGGAGCGGCTATGCATGGAGCTGGGCGGATTCGAACCGCCGACCTCCTGGGTGCGATTTACGCCCCTGGTTACCTGCATTCCGCCCGAATTCCGCATGACTAGTGGCATTGCGCCGCTCTTCAAATCGTCGCCTCCGGATCCGATACGCAGGGATATGCGGCGATTGTCGGGGTGTTCAGGCAGAAATGCGGATTTCTGCCTGATCGGGCGACCGCTGGTTCTAACCTGCATTTCAAGCCACATGCCACGGCCTGTGCGGGCGCACCAAGGCGGAACCCTGAAATCTCTGCTAATCCCTGCGCATCGGCGCGATTCAGGCATCAGCGTCCCGGCGCCCGCGGACGACTACCCGAAGAGCCCTCGCGCCGTAGTCATTACCATCTACAAGTAGGTTCTCACGGTGGCCAGCGAGCCGATTCGGACCGATCAGGTGATTGCGGAGGTTCTCCCGGAGATGTTGCGCGATCGTGGGACCAGTCTGCGAGCTTTGGCTGCGGCGATCGGCATCAGCCCGTCCCATCTCTCTCGGGCACTTCGCGGCGAGGAGGGCAAGCACCTCAACCTGGAGGCGTTTGAAGCCATCGCGGCCGAGCTCGAGGTCCACCCCAGTTTCTTTCGCGAGTACCGAACTGAGTTGGCCGTCGCTGGCGTGCGCGCTCAGGTCGAGCTCGCGAATCTTGTTTTCGACAGAATCAATCCATAGCGGCTAGCCAGAGGGGACTGCTACCAGAAAGGCGAGCTGCTGACGATGACAGGGAGACCTATCCGAACCTCGATCCCACCAGCAATCATCCCTCAGCTTGGGGAGGCACTGGTGCTTTGGGCAGAGTCCCCAGAGGAGGCTCGAACCTTCCTCTTGCGCGCGGGGTCCGACCCTCATTTTCCCCGGATCCAGAAGATCTTTGTTGCGAAGCGCAGCCCGACGGTCCGCGGCAATCGCTACATACATGGCGAGTACTGGCCGACCAGCAATGACGGTGCGGTAGATGTCTACCGCACTGCGGTCTCTGCTCCCAGGAAGATTGTGGAGCTTGTTCAGTGGTGCACGGCGGACGTGATGCTGAGTCGCGGCGAAACCCCAATCGTCGTTCTTGAGGACACCACGCACATCGTGCGTATGAACCTCTTTCAGCGCTTCCCCCGTCTAGCGCGTGCTTCTTCCCTCGGGGTTCCGAGTGCAGTCCTACAAGGCACGCGTGGCCTAGACCTATCCAAACGCGGCGATGTGTGGGCGCTGCATCGGTATCTCGCGGCCTTCCGTGCGCTTTCGCTCATACATCCGAACTCTCCCACCCTTCCGATTTGGTATTCCCCGGACGAGCCAAGGCAAGAACTGGATGCCGAGCGAGAGTTGATCGCCTATGTGCGACTGTTGATTGAAGAACGTCTCGGCGACGCCAAGCGGATCGTAGATACCCGACTTGACCAAGTTGAGCAGCTCCTGGATTCTGGTGTCAATGGGGCACCCGTCCCAGATGTCCCCTCGATTGACCACACCAGCGAGAAGGATGTCGTCGTCAGGGTCGGCGCTAGGCCAGATGTAAAGAGCTGGCGCGAGAAGGGATCGGGACAGATGGACCCCTACCTCGGGATGATCGTCGCGGCCAAGTACCTCTACTGCTTCGATTCCGCCGGGAACCAAGTTCGTCGACTTCGGGTCGACTTTACGTTTCTCCCACCGGATTTCTGGTTTTTCAAGGACGGCGCCGCAGCGACGGCCCTTTACAAGCGGCTTCCGATGACCTTTCCTGATGAGGTCAGATTTCTTGGCTGAGGCACACATCGATCAATCCCATTGCAATTTCCATCTACGAGAAGCACTCCTCGCCGACGGATGGACCCTTCTCTTTCGCGACTCCCCGAGTCACTCACGTGGCGGCCCTGGGACGCAAGGGGCGGTCCTTCGCGCCGTTGAGGAACAGGGTTGGCCGATCCCCGATCTCGTATTGGTCAAAGATCGGCTTGCACTCCTCATTGAGATCGATGCGGCCATCTCTGCGGCGATGCCGAGTCTCTCCCGCTACCGTGCTCTCGGGGAGGAGTTGCGATTAACCCTTCAAAGGGTCGCCGATAGGCCCATCAGCGAGGTTCGCCTTGGCTTCTGTCGCAGCACCAAAACTCTTAGCGCGGCCGCCTATTTTGATTCCCATGCCTGGGCGCCCGTTGACCTCTTGGTGGCCTTTGCTGTTCCCGGCACGCCGGTCTTCAACCGCCGGCTCTGCTGAATATCAGGACGTGCTCCTGCTTTCCTGGACCGCCCGGAGCTCGCGCGCCGCGCGCTGCGAGGCTTCCGTACATGCCGTGATGAGGACCGGTGAGATCCAGCGACGCTCGGCAACTTTCCAGCATCCAGCCCGCTTCAGCGGCGCATTCGCCGAGAACCTCGTTGGTATCTACCTGATGCCCGTAGACGATGGAGGGAGAGTTGACAATCGCGATGCGCCCCCCTTTGTGGAGGGCAGTATCAAGAACCCCAAAGGTCGCCGTCATGTCCTGTCGATAACGCTCGACGTCATCGCGTTTTCGGCGCAGATGGCGACCGATCTCGGTTTGCTCGTAACCGTCCAAGTCGAGACCCAGCCAATAGAAGCGAAACTTGTGGTAAAGACCGTAGTCCCATGACATCAAGTAAGGGGGCGACGTCACAACCAAGTCGGCTCTCTGCCCTCCCGCGGCACCGGACCGTGAGTCCCGGACGATGACGGTCGCGCTCCGATCGGGCCAGCCAATGGTCCCAGCGGTGGGACTGAAATCGACCACTTGGCGCTCGCCCATCCCTGGAAGTGAGTCCTGTGCCGCACGGCCGACAGTAGTGAGTGCCGCACAGTACGTGGTCACGATGTGACCACGCGAATGGCTCTTTTTGACGCAGCGGTAATTCGACTCACCTTCTTGATTAGAGGCTCCGGTTATGATCCGACTAAAGGAAACCCACGCCAACAGTCGTGCAGTGGGTGAAAGGTGTGTCTCACGCCGCAGCAACCGGGCCTTGAGAAAACCCAATTCCGCCAAGGCCCAATCATCAAACCACATCGAGATGCTGCGCACGCGCGGCATTGCGGGTATGACACGGTCGCTTGGAAGCTCGGCTTGCTTGGTCGCCATCGAACTCCAAGGCGTAAGCTCCTCCGCGAACCGCTCAAGTTCCTCAACCTCAGAGTCGTCAGGCGAGGAAAGTCTGGCGATTGAGATTCCAACGGCAAGCGGCGAGGAATCCCAACCAATTGCCGAGCGCTCAGCAAGCAGAGACGCGGCCAAAACAGTGCCGCTGCCGCAGAAGGGGTCTAGAACCGTTGCTCCGGGCGCCGAGTAATTCTCAATCAGGGCCGCAGCCAGAGTCGGATCAACGCGGCCAAAATAGGGGTGAATATCTACCCCACGCCGCGAGGAACGTCGTTCTAGCTGAGCGAGGTCGACCTGCTCAGCGACGGGAGTAGACATGGATCGTCTCGTAGGCAACTTTGCCCCCAGTTACGTTGCGGGCGAGTCGCATGCTGGAGAGGTTGGCGAGGTGATGGTAGAACCGCAACTCGATGCTGAGCCCCGACGCATCCGCTATCTCTGCACAGATGTCAGCGGTCGGGATTGCCTTCCCGCAAATGCGGTTGTCGCCAAGCACCGTGATCGCTACGCCGCCAGGGCGAAGAACCCGAGCCATCTCATTGAAGGCAGCCGCCATACCATTGAAGAATTGCGCGACCACGAAGGCACGGTTCCGAGAGACCGCGGTCCCCTGGTTCCATAAAGCCTCGAGATATGGAGTTACAACCGGATGAGCCGCGTCAGGAGGTGAGGAAAGATCCGCCGCACGCACGGCTCGCTCAGTCATCCCAATGTATTCGCGCCGGTGGGTTGCATAGGTCTCGGGGTTAACCAGTCCCAACACGAAGAGGTTGTATTTATGGGTCATCGTGTAATCGACAGCGTTGATATACGGCGGCGAAGTGATGACACGGTCGACAGTCTGTTGGGCCAGAGGTAGATCGTGAGCCGAGCCAACCAAGATTTTCGGCGGGGGAACATCAGTCAAGAGCGGTGTGACCGCGCGCTGATCTTGGCAAGCCTGCTGCGCGGCCCTAGCGAAGGCTTCGAAAGGGTCGGCAAGACGCTTGCTGGCGTGGAACCTCACCTTGATCTGATTCTCGTCGAGAAAGGAGCAGGCCTTCACGATTGCCGAGAGAGAGGAGAGAAGGAGATCCCTAACGCCACTCGGAAGGTCTCTTCGGTTGATTGCCTCACGGATCGCGATCAGTCCAGACAGATGGGACGCATCGAACCAATTCGACCAGGTTCGATGCATACCGTAAGAAGCCGTCGACGGGATCAGCTCGGATTCGATTCGTGGTGCTTCAACCTTAGCCTCGGAGCAGATCTCGTCTATCAGCAGGGCTGGCTCGACATCGTCGGGTAGCTGAGCGACCTTTCCTGCCGCGATCACCCGAGCTAGTGGATTGACGTCGATACTTATCGCAGAGCGGCCGAGCAGTGCCGCAACCAAGGCCGTGGTTCCCGATCCGCCAAAGGGATCAAGCACAACTTCTTCGGGCTTGCCGTTCGCGTATTCAAGCGCCCAGCGGGGAATCTGAGGAATGAACTTGGCGGGGTACTTGTGGAGGCCGTGGTTGTGCTCCACAACGGAGCGACCTAACCCCCGAAAAATGTAGTGGCCCTCTGGCTCCGGTTCAGGGGGGAGGGCGGGGATTGCTTCAGGGGCTTCAAGAAGTGTTGCCACAATTGGCAACATAGCATGAGAACTGGACGCCACGCTGTGGACTTGCGATTGCTGCCTCTCTCGTGCCCTCGTTCAATAGCTCCGGACAAATCACCTTGTGGCGCATCCAGCCGGGAGATCTGAGTGGAGTGGGGAGGGACACCTGTCGAATCGCTGACTTTTCATCTAAACCCCACCAGGCAGTTTCTGCCTGATGGGGAGCGGATTCTGGGTCTCGGTTTAAACGGTTGCCGAAATCCGATCTTGCGATGTGCAGGGGTTCTGCTGAATGGAGCTAGGCGGATTCGAACCGCCGACCTCCTGGGTGCGATCCAGGCGCTCTGCCAGCTGAGCTATAGCCCCGGGGACAGCGAATTGTGGCTGATTTTGCGAGCACGGGGCCCGCTGCACTGCAGGTCATGCTACCGGGGGAAGCGCCTGTCTCCCGATTTTGGTTGCCGATCGGGGGGCCGGTTGGTAGAACTGCCTTGTGAACTGGGGAAAGGTGCTGCTTCTGGCGCTGATTGCGACCGCCGGGCTGACTGCTTACGCGATCGGCGCTTCGAACGCCTCTGAGAACGTCGTTCTATGCGCGTCCAAGAAGGGCGGGGCTCTGTCGCTTGCCGCAAAAGGCGGGTGCGCCAAGGGGCAGAAGAAGCTGACGATCGCCAAGCAGGGGCCGGTGGGCCCCACTGGTCCTGCCGGTCCTGCCGGGTCCGCCGGGCCGCAGGGGCCCGCCGGTGTCGCCGGCGCGGACGCGGCGGCGCCAACGCTCGAACCGCCGCATTTCGTCGCCCCGGCAACCACTGCCTGCGCGGTTCAGACGGGCTCCTTCTGCGTCACCGAAACCGGCCTCTGCTGGGACAACGGCAACACCGGCGGCGGCACGGCGCCGGTTTCCTTCCGCAAGGACGCCGACGGGTTCGTCCACATCGAAGGGTCGTTCACGAACTTCGAAACGCAGGGGGCCTGCGGAGGCAACGAAACGCGGCCGGTCTTCTACCTGCCGCAGGGCTTCCGGCCGGGGGAAGGCACCCATCGCTTCGCGGTAGCGGACTGCAGCGGCTACACCAGCAGCCTGATCGTGATCGAGACCAACGGCCTCGTCAGCGCGGGCTCCGAACACACCGCCTGCTTCGACCTGAGCGGCATCGTCTTCCACAGCGGCTCCTGAGCGCCCGGAGCTTGTTGAGGCGCTCGACCGGCCGAGCTATCGGCCCGGGCGTGGGGCGGGATGGGAAGTTGGTCCCATTGCCTCGCAAGCGACAGGATAACCCCATAGAGTTTGGGAGCCTCCTTCTGGGGCAGGCCGCATGAGCATCCTCGACGACGCGATACGAGAGCATCTGGAGCTGAAGCGCGCCCATGGCGCGGACGAGAGCGAGCTGAAAAAGCTCGAGGACGAAGCTTTCGGCCCTCCCGGACGGCCGCAGGAGCCGGACCCGTTCGCCGAGGCGCCCACGCAGTTCATGGCCGCCGAGCCGCCCGAGGGCGCCGAGCCCCCGGCCGAGGAGGAGGGGGCCCGCCGGATCGACATCGCCGATCTGCAGGAGCCGCCCCCGCCCGGCAGCGCCGCGCAGCGCGAGGAGCCGCGGATCGAGGCCGTGCCGGCGGTCGAGCCGGAGGCCGAGACGCCGCCGCTCGCGCCCGCCGAGGACCCGGGGCAGGCCGCGCCCCCGGCCGAGGAGCCCAGCGCGATGGAGCACCGGATCGTCCCCGACGACGCCGCCGCGCCCGAGCCCGACGAGGGCCGCAACGCGATCGCCGAACAGCCGACCGAGCTCTTCGACGTCGAGGCCGAGATGGGGAGCGAAGGCGCCCCGGCCGAGGCGCCCAGCCCCTCCGACGAGCAGATCGTCGAGGCCGAGCGCGAGGAGCCGCGGCTGGTCCCCGCCGCCGACGAGGAGGACGAGGAGGACGACGAGTTCTGGAACGAGCAGCGTCTCTCCGAGGAGCTCGACCAGGCGCTCGAGGCGCCGCTGACCGAGGAACACGAGATCACCGAGCCCGCCCCCCCGCTGCCCCCCGCCGGCGACCGGCAGGAGGACGAGCCGCCGACCGGCGGGCAGGAGAAGCCGCAGCCCGACTACGACCCGGACACCGGCCACGAGGACGTGCTCGAAGACACCCCCGAGTTCCTCGAGGAGTCCCCCGAGGACGACGAGCTCTGGTTCGAGCAGAAGCCCCCGAAGGACTTCGACTTCGACGACTGAGCAGTTACGAAGTTGGCGCACTTTCGTGCGCCACTTGTGAACCTTTTTGTCGTAGGCTCGGGGCATGGCGACCCTGACGCAGAAAGGCGATCTAGCTGGATCGCGGTCTACGACTGTACGACCGAACGCTGCTTCTATTGCCCGTCGAGGGAGCTAGGAGACGAGGGGCGGGCGACGCTCACGCTTCGATTGCAGCCAGCCCGAAATGGACAGATGATGCTCATCCGGAATGCTGAGGACTACGCCGAGCCGGACTTCAGTCGCGACCCCCGCGCCATGGAGCCAGCCGGAATCGAACCGGCGACCTCCTGAATGCAAATCAGGCGCTCTGCCATCTGAGCTATGGCCCCTCGCGGAGATCGATTGTAAGGAGCGCGAGGCTAGGCTGCTAGTCGTTCATGCCCGGGGTGTTTTTCCGGGGGAAGTAATCAGACGAACGTCTGTTCGCCTAACCGATCAGGCTCTCCGCCCGCTTGCCCTCGGGCAGGTTCTGGTCGGCGTGGTAGCTCGACCGGACCAGGGGGCCGGCGGCGACCGACTCGAAGCCGAGGTCGTAGGCGGCGCGCTCCAGGGCCGCGAACTCGTCCGGGTGCCAGTAGCGGACGACCGGGAGGTGGTTCTCGGTCGGGCGCAGGTACTGGCCGACGGTGAGGACCTGGACGCGGTGCTCGCGCAGGAGGCCGAAGGTCTCGACCATCTCCTCGAATGACTCGCCCAGGCCGACCATCAGCCCCGACTTGGTGACGACCTCGTCCCCGCCCATCTCCTTCGCGATCTTCAGCACCCGGGCCGAGCGCAGGAACTGCGAGCCGCGGCGGGCGACCGGGTAGAGCCGCGGCACCGTCTCGACGTTGTGGTTGAAGACGTCGGGCCGCTCGTGGATCACCTTCGCCAGCGGCATCTCCTGGCCGCGGAAGTCGGGCGTCAGGATCTCGACCTTGCACTCCGGCGCCAGCATCCGGATCGAGCGGACGACGCCGACGAAGGCGCTCGCCCCGTAGTCGGGCAGGTCGTCGCGGTCGACCGAGGTGACGACGGCGTGGCGCAGCCCCATCGCCTTCACCTGGTTGGCGACGCGCAGCGGCTCCAGCGGGTCGTTCCAGCTCGGCTTGCCGGTCTGCACGTTGCAGAAGCCGCAGCGCCGCGTGCAGACGTCGCCGAGGATCATGAAGGTCGCGGTGCCGCGCTCCCAGCACTCGCCGACGTTCGGGCAGTTGGCCTCCTCGCAGACGGTGTGGAGGTTGTCGGAGCCGATCTTCGCCTTCAGCCGCCGGTAGTTCGGCCCGCCCGGCGCCGGCACCTTCAGCCACGGCGGCTTGCGGGCGCGGCGGAAGGGGACGGTCCCCTCGGCCTCGGCGGCGGTCCCGCCCGGCTTGGCGCGGGAGCGGGTGACGTGGATGCGCTCGGCGGTCTCGCTCATCGACTCGACTGAGCGTAGCGCCCGCGCCATGCGGCGAGGGGCACCTAGTAGTCGCTTTTCCGAACCGTGGGTTTGGGAAGGCGACTGCCGCGGGCGAGTTTGTCAACCATTGGTTTGCAAACTCGCCCCGTCGCCGAGCGCCCCGAGCTCGCCGTCGACCGGCTCGCGATCGAGGACGCGACCGTAGGCGGAGACGAGGCGCTCGGCGAAGGCGTCGAGGTCCTGCGCGGCCCCGTGCTCCCGCGCCAGCGAGGTCATCGCTACCCCCTCGATCCCGCAGGGGACGATCCACTCGAACGGCTGCAGGTCGTTGTCGACGTTGATCGCCAGCCCGTGCGTCGTCACCCCACGCGAGACGTGCAACCCGATCGACCCGATCTTCCGGACCGACGGACCCATCTGTCCATCCCGATCCGCCGACGGGCCTATTTGTCCCGCCGGGTCAGTCAAATCGGCCCGTCGGCGGGGGGGATTTGACGATTCGGCCCGTCGGCTGGCCCGGGCCGGCGTCTCGTCCCGCCGCCCGACCCAGACGCCGGTCAGGCCCTCGATCGTCCGGGCCTCGACGCCGGCCTCGGCGAGCGCCTCGATCATCGTCCGCTCCAGCCCCCGCACGTAGGCGAGGACGTCGTCGCCGTAGCCGCGCAGGTCGACGATCGGGTAGGCGACGAGCTGCCCCGGGCCGTGGTAGGTGACGAGGCCGCCGCGGTCGGTGTCGCGCACCTCGATCCCCTGCGCTTCGTACCATTCGACCCCCATCGGCAGCTCGCCCGGCTGCGAGCGCCGCCCCCGCGTGTACACCGGCGGGTGCTCGAGCAGCAGCAGCGTGTCCGGGATCTCGCCCGCCCGCCGCCGCGCCGCCACCCGGCCCTGCAGCGCCCGCGCCTCCTCGTAGGGGAGCAGCCCGCAGCGCACGACCCGGATCTCGGCAGCCATTTAGGAATCGTTGCAGGAGCGCGCCGTATCCTTCACTCGCCCCTGCCCATGGTCCAGTCCAAGGCACTACGTCCCGAATGGCTGCCGGCGGTGGCGCTCAGCTCGCTGCTGGCGCTGGCGCTGCTGCTCTGGAGCCCGCCGGTCGGCGACCTCGCGGCCCAGGTCTTCCGCACCGAGCTCTTCCAGCGCGCCGGCCTGGCGATCTGGAACGGCTCCTGGTACGGCGGCCACTACACCCTCACGTACAGCCTCCTCTTCCCGCCGCTGGGAGCGCTGCTGGGGCCGCAGGTGGTCGGGACGCTGGCGGTCGTCGCCTCCTCCTACCTCTTCGACCGCCTCGTCCGCGACCGCTGGGGGGTCGAGGCGCGCTGGGCGACCCTGTGGTTCGCGGTCGGCGTCGTCACCCTGCTCGCCGACGGGCAGATCACCTTCGCGCTCGGCGTCGCCTTCGGCCTCGCCGCCCTGCGCGCCCTGCAGCTCGGCCGCCGCGCCCCGGCCCTCCTCGCCGCCGGCCTCTGCCCGCTCGCCAGCCCGGTCGCCGGCGCCTTCCTCGCCGGCGTCCTCATCGCCGGCGCGATCGAGCCGGGCCGCCGCCTCAGCCGCCTCGCCCTCGGCGCCGGCGCCCTGGCGCTCGTCCTCACCGTCGCCCCGGACATCGCCTTCCCCGAAGGCGGCCAGTTCCCCTTCGTCTTCTCCTCCTACGCCGCGATCCCGGCCTGGTGCTTCGGGGCGATGGTCCTCACCCAGGGGGCCCGCGAGGAGGAGCGCCAGCTGCGCCGGGTCATCCTCGGCTACCTCCTCGTCGCGACGGCGATCTGGCTGCTGCCGAACGCGATGGGCGGCAACGCCGTCCGCCTCGGCGCCCTCTTCGGCGGCCCGGTCCTCGCTGCCGTCCTGCTGGCGCGCCGCCCCCGCCCCGCGATCCCGGCCTGGGCCTTCGTCGCCGTCCTCAGCCTGACCATGGTCGGCAGCCTCTACTGGCAGTTCAACGCCAGCGTCGCCCAGATCGCCCGCTCGGTCGGCGACCCCTCGACTGCCTCCGCCTACTTCCAGCCGGCCGCCCGCTGGCTGCGCGCCCACGACGCGGAAGGGATGCGGATCGAGGTGCCGCCGACCGCCAACCACTGGGAGTCCGCCTACCTGGCGCCGAAGTTCGAGCTCGCCCGCGGCTGGCTGCGCCAGCTCGACACCACCCGCGACGACCTCTTCTACGACCAGACCGAGCTGACCGCGGCGACCTACGGCGCCTGGCTGCGCTCGAACGCGATCTCCTACGTCGCCCTGCCCGACGCCCCGCTCGACTACTCCTCCGAACGCGAGAAACGGCTGATCCTCGCCGGCCCCTCCTACCTGACCCTGCGCTTCCGCTCGGCCCACTGGCGGATCTACCAGGTGCGCGACCCGAAGCCGCTGGTCGCCCCGCTCGGCGCCGCCGCCGCGCGGACGCTCTGGTTCGGCCGCCAGGGATTCGCCCTCGATGTCCGCCGCCCCGGCGAGTTCCTCGTCCGCGTCAACTTCACCCCCTACTGGTCGATCGCCCGCGGCAGCGGCTGCATCCTCCGCCACGGCGACTGGACCGTCGCCCGCGCCTCCCATCCCGGCGTCTTCCGCGTCGCCGCCGACTTCAGCGTCGGCCGCGCCTGGAACGCGGTGACGGGCGCCCGCAAGACCTGCTGAGAGGGAGCGCACCCGGCGCATATCGGCGTCCTCGGTCGCTTGTGTGCGGAGCACACCGCGCTCCCTGCGTCCTTGATCTGCTCGGGTGCGCGCCCTCTCAGGGCTGGCCGGGGGGCAGGCCTTCCCTCCGCATCCGCAGGGCGAAGCCGACGAATTCCTCCTGCCAGTCGAGCAGCTCCTGCTTCTGCCCGGCGCCGCCGTCGGGGTCGGCCGAGGGCTCGCCGTCCCGCGCCCGCCGCCGCTCCCGCGCCCGCCTGTGCCAGTGGTCCAGCCGCTCCCTCGCCGCGTCGATCTGCGCCTGCAGCCGCCGCCGGTCGGACGCCTCGGCCCGCGGCCCCGCCTCGAGCAGCGAGCCGAGGTGAGGCGCGGCGTGCACGCGCCCCGGCATCGCCCCGATCGCCCCCTCCGGGTCGGCGGCGAAGCGCCGCAGGATGGTCGCGATCAGGGTCGTGTGCTCGAAGACCTGGTGCGAGACCCCCTTCCTCACCCGCGGCCCCACCACCAGCGCCGGCACCCGCACCCCGAGCGTCCCGTGCTTCCCCGGGTCGCCGGCGGCGACGGGCGGCGGCAGCACGTGGTCGTAGAAGCCGCCGTGCTCGTCGTAGACGACGACGAGCAGCGTGTCCTCCCAGCCGGGGCTCTTGACCAGCGCCTCGTAGATCTCCAGCACCAGCGCCTGCCCCGCCCGCACGTCGGAGGGCGGATGGTCGTCGTTGGAGTTCGGGTCGAGCACCTTGAGGTCGATGAAGTTCGGGTCGATCCAGGAGACGTCGCGCAGCTGGCCCTTGGCGACGTCGTCGAGAAAGCTGTCGTGCAGCTCGACGATCGCCCCCTCCGCCGCCCGGGTCGCCAGGCTCATCCGCTTGCGGTCGAAGTAGGCGAAGTTCTCCCGGTGGGGGCGGCTGAACCTGCGGTACTCCGAGTCGGCGCCGCGCAGGGTCGCCGGGTCGTGCGAGTACCAGCGCCACTGGGGCAGGTCGAGGTGCCGGGTGAACGCCGCCACGTCGTAGATCGGCGCCTTGCCGAGCCCGCCGAGCACCGGCACCCCGCGCAGCCGCTTCAGCACCTGCTGCCAGAGCCCCGGGCGGCTGCCGACCGGCTCGCCCTCCTCGCCGGCGATCGAGTAGAGCCGGTTCGGCCAGGTGTCGCCGGGGATCGAGGAGTGCCAGGCGTCGCAGACCGCGTACTCGCGGGCCAGCAGGTCGTAGGTGGGCAGGTGCTTCTCGGAGTAGTAGCCCATCGGCAGGCCCCGGTACTCGGGCGGGATCTCGAGCGGGCGCCCCTGGCCGTCCCTGCGGCCGGCGAAGTTCCGCACGTACCCGCCGGGCGAGCGGCCGTGGAAGTCGCGTAGCTGCTCCGCCACGCAGCCCGGGCTGTGGCAGGGGTCGAGGATCTTGCCGCTGCGGTCCTGCGGCGGGTGGAAGCTCGTCTCCTCCTCGCCCCATTCGAAGGACTCGTAGGCCCGCCCCTCCTCGTCGTAGTTCGTCTCCCCGCCGGTCAGCCCGTTCACGCCCGGGACCCGGCCGTGCTTGCCGAGGAAGCCCAGCATCTGGTCGAACGACCGGTTCTCCATCATCAGCACGACGACGTGCTTGACGCCCTGGAGGCGCTCCAGCGCCTCGGCCTCACCCACCTGCTCCGACTCTGCGGGGCCCACCTCGCAGCGCCCCTTTCAGGGCCACTTCGCCGGGCGGATCGCCCGGATCGTGTCGGCGCCGTGCCACTTCGGAGCACCGTCGATCGCGGCGACAGTCCTGTTCCCCACCCTGCGCTCGACCGTCGAGCCGGCGGCCACGAGGTAGGAGCTGGCTTTCGCCCCGTCTCCCGCCAGCGCCAGGACCGGGCGGGGGTCTTCCTCCCCCTCGATCCAGACGACGGTGCCGGCCGGCGCCGGGATCACCTCGCCCTCAGGCGGGTCTCCGTCGCCACCGGAAGGGGTTTCCTCGGCGGGCCCGCCGCCCTTTTCCGCCTTCGAGGCGCCCTCGCCGGTGAGGTATGCCCGCGCGGCGACGTCCACCGCCATCACCAGGCTGGTGCCGACGGCAGCAGCGGCGACGACCCCCAGCGCGCCGACCAGGACGGCGGGCTCGGTCACCTGTTCCACGCCGGCGGCCTTCAGCGCCGCGATCACCGCGCCGAGGATCACCCCGACGCTCACCCCCAGTTTCTTCGCGTACTGGGTGATGTTGAACTCGGGCGCTTCGACAACCTTGTGGTTCTTTTTTTCCGTCGCGTGATCCGGCGGGGTCCCGAAGATTTTCTTGATCAGGTTCTGGATGGCTTCCATCGCACGTGACCCTTCGCGAGCTTGCGAGAGCCTAACCTCTCAGATACTCGGTGAGTACACAAGCTTTTATAAAAGCTCGGGCAAAATTAAAGCTCGGGCAAAATCCAGCGGGATTGCGGCTAACGAGCGCCCGCCAGCGTCGCCAGCGCCGCCTTGACGACGTGCTCCTCGTGTGGGATCGCCGCCTGCTCGAGGCGCTTCGAGTAGGGCATCGGGACGTCGGCGCCGGTTACCCGCTGGACCGGGGCGTCGAGGTAGTCGAAGGCCTGCTCGGTGATCAGGGTCGCGAGGTTGGCGCCGACGCCGCCGTGCGGCCAGCCCTCCTCGACGATCACCGCGCGGTTGGTCTTGCGGACCGAGGCGAGGATCGTGTCGAGGTCGAGCGGGCGCAGGGTGCGGGGGTCGATCACCTCGGCGCCGACCCCGTGCTCCTCGGCCAGGGTCTCCGCCGCGGCCGCGGCCACGTGCGCCATCTTCAGGACGCCGACGATCGTCACGTCATCGCCCTCGCGCCGCACCGCCGCCTCGCCGAAGCGCAGCGGCTCGCCCTCGCCGTCGGGGACCTCGCCGCGGGTCCCGTAGAGGCTCTCGTGCTCGATTAAGATCACCGGGTTGGGGTCGCGGATCGCCGCCTTCAGCAGCGCCTTGCCGTCGGCCGGGGTCGAGGGGCAGGCGACCAGCAGCCCCGGCACCTGCAGGAACAGCGCCTCGAAGCTGTGCGAGTGGGTGGGGCCGAGCTGGTGGCCGCCGCCGCCCGGCATCCGGATCGTCAGCGGCACCCGCGCCTGGCCGTTGAACATGTAGGGGATCGCGGCGGCGTGGTTGACGATCTGGTCGAGCGCCAGGAGGCTGAAGTTGACCGTCATCAGCTCGACGATCGGCCGCAGCCCGTTCATCGCCGCGCCGACGCCGATGCCGACGATCGTGTTCTCGGAGATCGGCGTGTCGCGGACCCGCCGCTCGCCGAACTCCTCGAGCAGCCCTTCGGTCACCTTGAAGGCGCCCTGGAAGACGGCGACGTCCTCGCCGGTCACGAAGACCGCCTCGTCGGCGCGCATCTCCTCCGCCATCGCGTCGCGCAGCGCTTCGCGCATCCGCAGCTCGGCCATCAGTCCTCGCGCTCCTCGTTGATCGCCGGCTCGGGCGCCTCGCCGCCGCCGTCCTCGCCCTCCGCCGCCGGCTCGCCCTCGGCGCCCTCCGCGTACTCGGCGGCGATCCGCGGCTCGACCCCCTCCTGGGCGTCGCCGTGGGTCGCCGGGTTGGGCCGCTCGCCGCTCGGCTGCGCCGCGTAGGCGGCGCCGGCCTCGGCCAGCTCGCGCGCGGCGGCCGGCATCCGCGCCTCGTGCTCGCCGCGGTGCGGCTCGGGGCTGCGCTCGTCGACGGCGTACCAGCCGCCGGGGTCGGTGTGCGCGTAGAGGCTTTCGTACATCGTGTCGAGCGGCGGCTCCGGCGAGGCCTCGGCGAACTCGACCGCGGCCAGGACCTGCTCCTCGGCGGCCTCGCGCACCTGCCGCACCTCGCGCTCCCCCAGCACGCCCGCCTCGACGCAGCGCCGGGCGAAGGTCTCGATCGGGTCTTTGCGCTGCCACTCCTCGACCTCCTCGCGCCCCCGGTAGACCTCGGGGTCGGCGGCGGAGTGGCCGCGGTAGCGGTAGGTGAAGGCCTCCAGCAGGGTCGGCCGCGATTCCTCCCGCGCCTGCCGGATCCCCTCGGCGACCCACTCGCGCACTGCCAGCACGTCCATGCCGTCGACCCGCGTCCCCGGGATCCCGTAGCCCTCCGCCTTCTTCGAGAGGTCGGTCTGGCCCGAGTGGCGCTCGACCGCGGTCCCCATCCCGTAGAGGTTGTTCTCGACCAGGAAGAGGACCGGCAGCTTCCACAGCGCCGCCAGGTTCATCGTCTCGCCGAAGTTGCCGGTGTTGGAGGCGCCGTCGCCGAACATGCAGACGGTGACCGCGTCTTCGCCCTTGTACTGGGAGGCGAGGCCGATCCCGGCGGCGATCGGCAGGTTGCCGCCGACGATCCCGTAGCCGCCCATGAACCGCTTCTCGGCGTCGAAGATGTGCATCGAGCCGCCGCGGCCGCCGCTGGTCCCGTCGACCCGGCCGAACAGCTCCGCCATCACCCGCTTCGGGTCGGTGCCGCGGGCGATCGCGTGGCCGTGGGTGCGGTAGGTGCCGACCAGGAAGTCTTCGGGCCGCATCACCGAGGCGGTGCCGACGATCGTCGCCTCCTCGCCGATCGCCAGGTGCAGGAAGCCGCCGGCCTTGGCGCGCTGGTACTGGCGCCCCGCCTCCTCCTCGAAGCGCCGGATCAGCGCCATCCGCGCAAGCAGCTCGTAACAGGTGGCGGCGTCGGGCAGCTCTGCCATCGAGTTCACATTAGATGACTGCGAACCGCCGGCGGGCCTGTCGCTTTTCCCAACCCGTGGTTCGGAAAAGCGCCTACGCGGCGCGCGCCGCCGCTTCGACCGCGTCCTCGAGGCGGTCGTCGCCCCAGAAGACCTCGTCGCCGACGACGAGCGCCGGGACGCCTTCGACGCCGCGGTCGCCGGCCGCGTCGGTCGCCTCGCGCAGCGCCCGCTTCACCACTTCGGTTTCGACCGCCTTCAGCAGCGAGCGCGGGTGCAGCTCGCAGGCGGCGCCGGCGATCGTCACGCTGTCGAGGTCGGTGAGGTCGCGGCCGGCGGCGAAGGCCTGGCGGAAGGCGGCGAGGGAGAAGGAGATCGTGCGCCCGGTCTGCTTGGCGAAGGTGGCGGCGCGCATCGCCACCAGCGTGTTCCCCGGCCAGGGCTGCGGCCAGGCGAGCGGCGGCAGCCCGTAGCCGGCGGCCCGCCGCTCGATCTCCGCCATCCCCTCGGCCCGCGCCCCGGTCTGCCCCCACGACCCCCGCCCGAAGCGCCGGAACAGCCCCCCGAGCAGGATCGGCTGCCACTCCGGCTGCTCCAGCCCCGCCGCGGTGAAGAGCCCGCTGATCCGCTCCGCGGACAGGTACGCGTAAGGCGACCCGAGGTCGTAGTAGAAGGTCGCGCGCCCGCTCACGGAAGGGATTATTGCCTGTTCCTTTTGGTCGCTATATGGACAAAAGGAACAGCTAACTGCTCAGGCGTGGATGGCCCAGCCGTCCACGGCCCTCGCGGCGTCGAGGATCGCCTCGGAGACGGTGGGGTGGGGGTGCACGGTGCGGGCAACCTCCTGGTAGCCGCCCTCGACCTGCATCACCGCGACCAGCTCGGCGATCATGTCGCAGGCGCGGTTGCCGACCACGTGGGCGCCGAGAATCTCCCCGTACTTCGCCTCGACGACGAGCTTGACGAGGCCGTCCTTGTCCTCGTAGACGGTGCCCGCCCCCTCGCCGGCGATTTTCTGCTTGCCGACCTTGACCTCGTGGCCGAGCGCCTTGGCGCCCGCCTCGCTGAGGCCGACGCTGGCGACCTGCGGGTGGCAGAAGGTGGCGCCGGCGATCAGGTTCTGGTCGACCGGGTGCGTCTCGACCCCGGCCGCGGCCTCGACCGCGACCACCCCCTCCTCGGAGGCCTTGTGGGCGAGCGCCTTCTGGTTGACCAGGTCGCCGATCGCAAAGACCTTGGGATTGCTGGTCCGCTGCAGCCCGTCGACCTTGACCTTGCCGTTCTCCTCCAGCTCGACCCCGGCCTCCTGCAGTCCCAGCCCCTCGACGTCGGGGGCGCGGCCGCCGGCGATCATCAGGTAGTCGACCTCGGCGCTGTTGTCGCCGTAGGTGAACTTGACGGAGGCCTCGCCTGCTTCGACGTCCTGCACCGGCGTCCCGGTCGAGATCTCGATCCCCTGCCGCTTGAAGACCCGTTCGACGACTTTCGCCATGTCGCGGTCCTCGGCCGGGAGGATCTGGTCGAGCATCTCGATCAGCAGCACCTCGGTGCCGAAGCGCGCGTAGGCGGAGGCCAGCTCGGCCCCGGAGGCGCCGGCGCCGACCACGGCGATCCGGCCGGGGCGCTCGGCGAGCGACCAGGCGCCCCAGGTGTCGAGCACCCGGCCGCCGAACTCGACCCCGGGGATCGGCAGCGCCACCGACCCGGTCGCCAGCGTCACCGCCTTCGCCTCGTAGGTCTCGCCGCCGACCGCGACGTTGCCCTCGGCGGTCAGCGAGGCGTCCCCCTCGATGAACTCGATCTTGCCTTTCTTCCAGAGCCCTTCGACGCCGCCCGAGAGCGCCGCCGAGACCTCCTCGCGGCGCTTCTGCAGCGCCTCCCAGTCGAGCTCGACCCCGCTGCCGACGACCCCGAGGTGGGCGCCGTTGCGGGCGTCGTCGTAGAGCTCGGCCGTGCGCAGGACGGTCTTGGCCGGGATGCAGGCGTAGTTGAGGCAGCGGCCGCCTGCCTTGTCGCGCTCGACCACCGCGGTCCGCCGGCCCAGCTGGGCCGCCCGGATCGCGGCGACGTAGCCGCCCGGCCCGCCGCCGATGACGATCTGGTCGAAGGGGTCCGCCATGCGCAGACGAGCCTATAGAAGGCGGATGCTCGGGCGACTTTGTCAGCCGCTGGTTTGCAAACTCGCCCCGGCTATCCCTTGCGCTGCCCGGGGACGCGCCCGGCGAGGCGGCCCAGCGGCTCGACCGCGCTCTGCAGCGTCTCGACCGTCGCCGTCAGCTGCTCGATCGTCTCCGGCAGCCGCTCCAGGTGCCGCTGCACTTCGACCAGCACCGGCATCGCCGCCTCGATCGCCGCCATCCGCTCGTCCATGGTCGGCAGCACACCGGTGTCGGCGGCGACCCGGTCGAGGGCCGCAGCGACCCGCTCCAGCGCCGCCGTGTGCTCCTTCATCGCCCGCGTGTTCTCGGCGATCTCCGGCAGCCGCCGCAGCGCCGCCACGGCGTCGGCGGGCAGGGCGGTGATGCCGGCGATCGACGGCAGCCTCGGCGCCATCGCCGCTCAGCCCCGCGGCGCCCGGGTCGGCATCTGGATCCGGGCCATCGCCTTGACCATGAAGTAGAAGAAGGCGCCGGCGACGACCAGCAGGCCCAGCGTGGCGAGGATCTGGCCGACGCTGGAGGCGCCGACCAGCAGCCCGAAGAAGGCGCTGAAGATGAGGAAGACGAGGATCAGCTGGAAGCCCAGCACCGCCCAGTAGCGGGCGCGCCACATGCCCCAGGCCATCGCCCCCATGATCAGCGCCGGCGCCAGCACCTGCGGCAGTTTCGGTTTCGCGCCGTTGACGTGGACGCCGCCGAGGTAGCCCACCAGGATCGAGAGGACGACGAGGGCGGCGACGATCGCCCCGAGCGTGACCACGGTCGGCCGCTCGCCCTCGGCCAGCGGCTCCAGCGCTTCCCGCGCCTCGCGGTTGCGCTCCTCGGCCCGGGCGTAGCCGCGCGCCATCCGCTCGCCGCCGCCGCCGCGCCGCTTGCGCTTCGCCGGCCGCTCGCCCGGCGGACGCTGCCCGGCCTCAGCCACCGGGCGCCACCCCGCGCGCGGCGCCGGCGAAGGCGCGCCGCAGCGCCGCCGCGGCCGCTTCGGGGTCGGCGGCGTCGCGGATCGCCCGCACCGCGCAGAGCCGCTCGGCGCCGGCGGCGACGACCTCGGCCGCGTTGCCGGGGTCGATCCCGCCGATCGCGAAGAAGGGATGCTGGGCGTGCCCGGCCGCGTGGCGGATCAGGTCGAGCCCGACCGCCGGGCGTCCCGCCTTGGTCGGCGTCTCCCAGATAGGCCCGACGCTGATGTAGTCCAGGCTGGATGCGCCCCCAGCAGCAGAGATTTGCTCTTTTGAGTGAGTGCTCAGGCCGATGATCGCGTCGGGTCCCAAGATCCTCCGTGCCTCCTCCGGCGAGACATCGTCTTGACCCAGATGGACGCCGTCGGCGTCGCAGATCCGCGCCAGCTCGGGGTCGTCGTTGACGACGAACAGGGCGCTGTAGGTGTCGGCGACGCGGCGGAAGGTCTGCGCGGCGCGCTCGATCTCCGCCCGCCCCAGCAGCTTCTCGCGCAGCTGGACGATGTCGGCGCCGCCGCCGAGCGCCGCCCGCAGCAGCGCTTCCAGGTCGCCGGGCGGGCGTGCCTCGCAGACGAAATACAGGCGGGCGGTGCGCAGGCGCTCGCGGCGCAGCGGTCCGTCTCCCTCGGGTGGCGACAAGCTCATCCACTGAATTATGCGGGAGCGACGCTTGCCGGCCGCGGCGGCGGGGTAGCATCGAAGTGCACAGTGCACGGGAGCCCGCGAGGGCTGAGAGGGTGGCACCGAGGCCACCGACCGTCTGGACCTGATCCGGGTAATGCCGGCGGAGGCAAACGCGGTGACCGAGAAGCGCAGTTTCGACGTGGTGGTTGTGGGCGGCGGCGTCATCGGCCTGGCCTGCGCCTGGCGCCTCGCCCAGCGCGGCGCCCGGGTGGCGGTGGTCGAGCGGGGCGAGCCGGGCGGCGGGGCGAGCCGGGTCGCGGCCGGGATGCTAGCGCCGGTCGGCGAGCTCAGCTTCGGCGAGCCGGAGCTGCTGGAGCTGACCCTGGCGGGGGCGCGGCTCTACCCGGGGTTCGCGGCCGAGCTGGAGAGCGCGAGCGGCGTCGGCACCGGCTACGAGCGGCTCGGGGCGCTGCACGTCGCCCTCGACCGCGACGAGGCGGCGCAGCTGCGGCGGGTCCACGACCTGCAGCGCTCGCTTGACCTCGAGGCCGAATGGCTGCCGCCGCGGCGGTGCCGCGACCTGGAGCCGGGCCTGACGCCCTCCTTCCACGGCGGCGTCTTCGCCGCGGGCGAGGCGGCGGTCGACCCGCGGGCGCTGACCCGGGCGCTGCTGGCGGCGGCGCGCGCGGAGGGCGTCGAGACGATGACCGGGTGCGAGGTCGTCGAGGGCGTCTTCGACGGCGCGAGGCTCGCCGGGGTCCGATACCGCGCCGCCGGGGAGGGCACGGAGATCGGGGAGAGCGAGGGGAGCGACGGGAGGGCGAAAGCGCGCTCCGCTCCGCACAGCGACACCAACCGCGTTCTCGCCGGCACCACCGTGCTCGCCGGCGGCGCCTGGTCCGGCGCCGCCGAGTGGCTGCCCGAGGCGGCGCGGCCACCGGTGCGCCCGGTCAAAGGCCAGGTCCTCGAGCTGCGCCGCCGCGACGGCAAGCCGCCCGCCTGCCACATCCTCGCCTCCGAGCGCGTCTACCTGGTGCCGCGCCGCGACGGTCGCCTGATCGTCGGCGCCACCGTCGAAGAGATGGGATTCGACACCGCGGTCACCGCCGGCGGCGTCCACGAGCTGCTGCGCGAGGCCTACCGCCTGCTCCCCGACGTCGCCGAGATGGAGCTGGTCGGCGCGGTCGCCGGCCTCCGGCCCGGCACCCCCGACAACCTGCCGCTGGTCGGGCCCGGCGCGATCGACGGCCTCGCCCTCGCCACCGGCCACTTCCGCAACGGCATCCTCCTCGCGCCCCTGGCGGCCCAGGCCGTCGCCGATCTCCTCGCCGGCGCACCAAACTCCAGCCGGCGTTCGTCCTTTGTCGCCCTCAGGGCTACAAAGGACGAACGCACCGCTACGGGAGTCGGGCGGAACGCATGAGGATCGAGCTGAACGGCCGCCCGCACGAGCTGCCGGAGGGCGCCGACCTTGCCGCCGCGGTCCGCGCCACCGGCGCTGCGGCCGGCGCCCGCGGCGTCGCCGTCGCCCTCGATGGCGAGGTCGTCCCGCGCGGCGAGTGGGAGGCGAAGCCGCTGCGCGAGGGCCAGGCGGTCGAGGTGCTGGCGGCGATCCAGGGCGGCGCCCCCGAGGCCGACGCCGACGCCGGGACCTGGCGGCTCGGCGGCCGCGAGTGGTCCTCGCGGCTGATCGCCGGCACCGGCGGCTTCCGTTCGCTGGAGCAGATGGAGGCGGCGCTGCGGGCGGCCGGGACCGAGATCGTCACCGTCGCCCTGCGCCGCGTCGACCCCGCCGCCGAGGGCTCGGTCCTCGACACGATCGACCGCCTCGGCCTCTTCGCCCTCCCCAACACGGCCGGCTGCTACACGGCCCGCGACGCGGTCCGCACCGCCAAGCTCGCCCGCGAGGCCTTCGCGACCGACTGGATCAAGCTCGAGGTGATCGGCGACGACCGCACCCTCTACCCCGACGCGGTCGAGCTCCTCGCCGCCGCCGAAGAGCTGGTCGGCGACGGCTTCACCGTCCTCCCCTACACCAACGACGACCCGATCCTCGCCCGCCGCCTCGAGGAGGCCGGCTGCGCCGCGGTGATGCCGCTCGGCTCGCCGATCGGCTCCGGCGCCGGCATCCGCAACCCCTACAACATCGCGATCATCACCGAGCGGGCCGAGGTCCCGGTCATCCTCGACGCCGGCATCGGCACCGCCTCCGACGCCGCCCAGGCGCTCGAGCTCGGCTGCGACGCCGTCCTCGCCGCCAGCGCCATCTTCGGCGCCGCCGACCCGGTCGCGATGGCCACCGCCCTGCGCGGCGCCGTCGCCGCCGGCCACCTCGCCCACCGCGCCGGCCGCATCCCCCAGCGCACCCACGCCGAGCCCTCGACCGCCTACGAGGGACTCCCCGACCTCTCCTGAGCCACCCGGCACCGCACCTAGCCGCGCTCTACCATGGGCACCTCGCCCCTGTAGCTCAGCTGGTTAGAGCGGCGGCCTTTTAAGCCGCGCGGCGCGGGTTCGAGTCCCGCCGGGGGCATCGCTCTTTCGGGCCGGCGCCGAGGAAGCGAAATCTGGCCGCAGGGGTCGCCGACCCAGTGCGGCCGCGGAAATCCGCTGTCAACGGACGCCGAGCTGTTCTTCGGCTCGCCCGATCAGCTTCTTCGTGCGGTGACCGGTGAAGAGAACGGTTCGGGTCGCATCGGACAGGCCGCCCCCGCGAGCCTCCCCGGCGAGCCTGCGCACGTCCCACAGCGCCCCGGTGATCGAGCGCTTGGTGAGCTGGGCGGGCAGTTGCTCCCCCGCCCGGTCGCGCAGCTTGGCGGCCAGGATCTGGGTCAAAGTCGGCTCACCGACGATCGCCCTGCGGCCGCTGTCCAGGTTCTCGACGAGAGCCCAGAGCGTCAGCATCTGGGCGGCGACCTCCTCGTCGCCGAGGGTGAGGCCGTGCACCACCCCGAGATCGCAGACGATCGCCGTTTCGCAGTAGAGGTCGGCGAGCTGGTTCGCCACCCCGACCAGCGGTCCGGCGCCGAGCGACAGGAGGGCGAGTCGCCGCCGCCGCTTCCGTGCCAGCACGTAGAGATCGCGGTGGGAGACGTCTTCGGCTCGCTCGTCGTCACGCACCGCCCGCACGAGCGCGAGCAGAAACCCCTCCGCGCTGAGCGGTCGATCCTGGTCGGCGAAGAGCGCCTGGAGAGCGCGAAAGCCGCCCGCCGCCCGCTGTGCCCGGTCGGATGCGGCAATCCCGCGCGCCCCCTCCCCGACCGACACTGCTTTCTCTGCGAGTCGCTCCTTCCATCCCATGTCGAGCCGAAGTCCCCGTCAGCCGTTCATCTGCAGGAAAAACGCATCCTCCTCGGTGAACGCCCGGCCGCCGAACCGCTCGCGAAGGTTCGGTGCGAGGCGGCTCGCCTGTCCGCCCAGGGTTGCGACCGTGAGGAGCAGGCCCTGCAGTGAGGGAGTGAACTCCTGCGAGAGGCCGACGCAGGAAACGATCTCCTGCATGAGGATGCAGCCGCTCCCGGACTCCTCGTTGCCGATGAGGAACATCCGACCGAAGACGAGCTCCTTGTTGTTCAGGCGGTTGACCGCATGACTCACCTCGGGGGTGTAGGGCACGTCCAGGGCTAGACCGAGAGTCAGGCGTAGCTGTTCGGCCTCGCTGGAGAGGGAGGCCACCGTCGTAACCGATCCGTTGATGAAACTCCATGAGGGGTGGGCCTCGTGGATCGGCCCCGGCGCCACCTGCTTAGGCGTCGACGCATCGTCCAGGTATTCGCCAATCAGCCCCGGAAATACCTCCGCCAGCTCGCCCGGGTCCATCAGGCTCCCGCTCTCAGCGCTGCTGACCCGCTCCGCCGCCTGTCCCCTGCCTGCATCCAGACCTCCTGCGTGACTGAACATCCTGAGTAGATAACTCGACGGAACACTAACCAGGTTTTGCTGCGGAGGACCGGCGGGCGGCGCAACCACCTATCCGGGATTCGTTGCCGGCTGCGAAGCTTTGACGATCGGCGGTCACCTCGGCGAAATCGCGCTCCTCGTCCCGGTCGGCATCATGATCGGGGTGCTGCTCGGCTCGGTCGGGGGCGGCGGCTCGCTGATCGCGGTGCCAGCGCTCGTCTACCTCGGCGGCCAGAGCGTGCGGGGCGCCCAGGCGGGGGCGCTGCTGGTGGTGATCGCCGCCGCGGCGATCGGCTTCGCCTCCTACCTCGCCCGCGGCCAGGTCCGCTGGCGGGCCGGGGCGGCCTTCGGCCTCGCCGCCGCCGCCAGCTCGCTCGCCGGCTCCCTGCTCAGCCGCCAGCTCGACCCGAACGTGCTGCTGCTCGCCTTCGCGCCGGTGATGGTCGCCGGCGCGGTGGCGATGGTGGGCGAGCGGGCGCGGGCCGAATCGCGCTTCCAGCCCTGGCGCCTCGGGATCAGCGTCGACTCCGCGGCCAGGGTGACGCTGCTCGGCTTCGCGGTCGGCTGGCTGACCGGCCTCTTCGGCGTCGGCGGCGGCTTCGTGATCGTCCCGGCGCTGGTCCTCGGCCTCGGCTTCGCCATTCCCGAGGCGGTGGGGACCAGCCTGCTGGTGATCATCATCAGCTCCCTGGTCGCGCTGACCGAGCGCCTGCAGGGAGGGGAGATCGACTGGTCGGTGGTCGGCCCCTTCGCCGGCGCCGCGGTCCTCGGCGTCCTCTTCGGCAGCGCCCTCGGCAGGCGCACCTCGCACGAAGCCCTGACCCGCTGGTTCGCGGCGCTCGTCGTCCTCACCGCCCTCTACACCGGCGGCAAGGCGCTCGCGGCGCTGCTGTGAGCAGGGCCGAAGCGGGAAGATGAGCCGCATGGGCGCGGGGAACGGGAGCGACGGCGCGCGGCACGACCGCCACCTGCTGCGGGTGCCCGTCGACCCGGCGGTCGAGGACGAGCGCCGCGTCGAGCGGATCCGCCGTGAGATCGACGACTCGTTCGCGGCCCTGCGCGACATCGAGGAGGGGGTCTCGGTCTTCGGCTCAGCCCGGGTCAGGCCCGACCAGCCCTGGTACGAGCTCTGCCGCGAGACCGCCGCCTGCCTCGCCGGCCACGGCTACACGGTGATCACCGGCGGCGGCCCCGGCCTGATGGAGGCCGCCAACCGCGGCGCCGCCGAAGCGGGCGGGCTCTCGGTCGGGCTCAACATCGAGCTCCCCCACGAGCAGCACGTCAACCCCTACGTCAACCGCTCGCTCCAGTTCCACTACTTCTTCGCCCGCAAGCTGATGTTCGTCCGCTTCGCCCGCGCCTTCGTGATCATGCCCGGCGGCTTCGGCACCCTCGACGAGCTGTTCGAGTCCCTGACCCTGATCCAGACCCACCGCATCGACCACTTCCCCACCATCCTCGTCGGCTCCCGCTTCTGGGACCCCCTGCTCGAATGGATCGACCACGGCCTCGAGGACCACGGCCTGATCTCCCCCGGCGACAAAGAGCTCCTCGTCGTCGCCGACGAGCCGATGCAGGTCTGCCGCCACGTGATGCGAGCCAGCGAGAGGCAGCGGGCCGCCGCTTAGGACGGTTCAGGTGGGAGGCGCGTCGGACGTCGGCGCTGGGGATGACCAGCTCGGCACCGACGGCTCGGGACCGGGCTTGGCCGCGACCGTCTCGGCCGGCTCCGATGACTGCGCCTGCCTCCGCCGGGGGTCGGCCTCTCCCGCGGGTTCCTCGTGGTGGAGCTTCGGCGCCGGCGGTCGCCACTCGGTCAGGCCTTCGACCAGGTCGCCGTAGAAGCCGACCACCTGTTTTCGGGTCTCCAGCACGAACGAGCGCTCTCCCTTGCCCCGCTTGGTACCCAGCGGACGAGCGAGCGAAAGGGTGAAGCTCCGCGGCTCGCGCTTCGGGTCCGAGGGTGAGAGCAGAGCCTTTGCATCGTCCCGCGCGTCCCTGAGCAGCAGCGCCGTAGACTCCTTCGTGCGCGCGAAGTGGACCTCGATCCTCAGGTCATCGGGGGCTTTCTTTAGCTGCCGGAGCATCCACCTGATCCGGGTGCTCGGTCGCCCCTCCTTCGGCGCCTTCAGCTTGACGCTCACCCGCGTCAGCCGGGCATGAAGGTCGGCCTCGACGTCGATCGGCCCGACCGCTCTCGGTACGCGGAACGAACCGGAGAGAACGCCTCCGCCCTCCAACCCCTTCAGCAGTGCCTCGGTCCACTTCTGCCCGTCCCTGGCCCGCGACTGGGCGGAGTGGACCTGCACGCCGAGGTCCCGGCTGAGGGTGAGGCACAGGTACTCGACGAACTGTTCCCAACGGTCGACCACGTCCTGCACTCCAGGATCGGCGGTGCGCATGGTCCCGTTACGAGCCGCGTTCCTCACCTTCACCCAGTTCGGCCCCATGTCCTCGAAGCCCACCGCACCCGACCTCTCGTGCTCCAGGTAGGCGATCAGCTCGGCAAGGATCCAAGCCTGATCGGGGTCCCGGACCCCGCGGTGCTGGTGCTGCATGATCGCCGCAGTCAGGATCCTCGACCACGACAGATGCCGCAGGTCCACGCTTCGCAGTTTGCGGCCGTCCACCGATACCGGCGCTTCGGTCGAGCCTCGGACGATCTGGTTCGAGATCGTCAGCACAGCCTGGAAGCCGTGTTCCCGCGCCAGGTCCAGGTAGGCGGCAACCTGATCGGGGTCAAGCGGAACGTTTCCCGTCTTCACCTCGACCAGGCATTTCCAGGAAGTCTTTCCGCGCTCCACGGAGATGACACCGTCCGGCCGCCGGAGCTTGCCGTCCGCGGCTTTCAGCGGCACCTCCGTGTACGTGGAGATGCGGCCGGCCGGTGCTCCTATCCCCTTCAGGAGCTCGCGCCCGAACTCGTCAACCGCCCCCATCACCGCCAGCAGCGAGGACGCGGCCCGAATCTCCTGCTCCTCCTGGCCGCGGATTCCGGCGACGGGGATCAGGCGGGCGGGCATCCACGAAGCCGCAGCGCCTTCGCCGCCGTTCGAATTCCCGGTTCCCCCCACACGCATACCCTAAGCGCAATCGCGCCAGAGCGATGTGGCGCTCTTGAGCCGCCGCCGCTAACGCGGCCGCAGGTCGAGGCGGTGCGCGTGAGCGATCTGGTCGGCCTCGGCGGCGGGGACGCCCGCGGCGGCGGCGAACTCGGGCCAGCGCTCCACGGCGGCGCAGACCCGCTCGAGGATCGAGGAGGCGCTGCCGCGCTTCATCGAGACGGTGGCGGCGCAGGCGGCGAAGTCGTCGGGGACGAAGCCCTCGCGCTTGCCGTTGAGCGACATCTGGTGCCGCGCGGTCCACCTACCCGAGGGCGCATAGGCGAAGGTCACGTCGAAGGCGGGAGAGAGCGACCAGTTGCCGCCCCGGTCCATCAGGAAGGCGATGTTCTTGACGTGGTCGTCCTGGTTGCGGGCGACGACGTTGAACGCCATCCGCGTGAACTGCTGCTCGACCGCCTCCATCGGCAGGCCGAGCCGGCGGATCGTCAGCAGCGCCTGCTCGTAGGAGTTGGCCCCGGCGAGGTTGAAGTCGAAGTGCTGCATCGCCGCCAGCGACTGCATGTGCAGCTTGCCGCCGCCTTCGGGGCGGTCGAAGCGGCGGGTCATGAAGTGCCGGCGGCCGTTCTCTTCGAGCAGACGGCACTCCGACATCTCCAGCCCGGCCGCCTTCGCCATCTTCGAGTAGGCGAACTCGACCCCGCCGTAGCCGTCGGGATCGCCGAAGCTCTCCCGCGTGCTGTCGCCGACGCCGTCGAACTTCAGCAGCCAGTGCTCGAACCCGGGCTCGGCGGGCGTTTGCCCCGACCGCACCTCGCCGGTCTCCGGGTTCCAGGCGATCACCGCCTTGGCGCGGGCGCCACCGGCCGACATGCCGACGCTGAGGATTTCCAGCAGGCCGTCCTCCTCCTCGCCCGCCGCCAGCGAGGCGCTCAGCCCGTCGCGCCTGCTGAGGGCCTCGGAGGCGAGGCGAACCAGCTCGGCGACCTGGACCTCGGCGCCGGCCGCCGGATCCGGCCCCTTGACCGGCGCGAACTCGAGCGCCCCCATCCCCCGCGTGCCGGTGTAGCAGAGGCGCTCGACCGCGTTGGCGCTCTCCGGCGGGCGTCCCTGGCGGGCGAGCCAGGCGTTGATCAGCGCGTTGCCGTAGCGGTCCGGGAGAGAGTCGGCCAGCAGGCCCGGCAGGCCCTTGAACGACTGGTAGGAGAGGTCCGGAAAGGTGTAGGGCTCGGCCCGCAGCGGCATCGCCAGCGGCGCGACCTCGATGCCGCTGCGGGCGAAGGCGGGCTCGTACTGGAAGACCGCGAAGCGCTCATCGGGTTCGATCGAGACGGCGCCGATCGTACGGCCCCAGAGCCGCACCTCCGCGTCTTCGCTCATTCGCCCTCGTCAGCCCAGGTCCACGGCTCCGCCTCGTCGCTCGGCGATTTGGCGCGAGCGCCGCTGGCGCGCCGCCGCCGCCGGCCCTGAAGGCGGAGACGCTCGATCGGCTGCGGCAGCGGCTCGGGCACCAGCCGGTCGAGCGCCTCGAGCCGGCCGAGCGCCCGCAGGACGCGCACCAGGTTCGTGGACCGGACGGGCTCGCCCGCCTCGAGCCGCTCGACCGTTGCCTTTGAGACCCCCGCCTCCCGGGCTAGCTGCGCCTGGGTCCAGTTGCGCTCCAGCCGGGTGCGGCCGAGCCGGTTCCCCAGCTCTCCGAGCACCGACTCGTCGCTGATGGTGGATTCTATCTGCATAAGTCCTCAAATTTGAAGAGAAAAGACCCCCACAGCCTGCAACTCCTCACTAATGCCATCTAATAAGCTAGCAGACTCGCCAAAACTCGTGCTCATATCTGCGGAATTATATCCGCACAGGCACTCTGAACCCACATAACTGAGGAGTTAGTGCCGGAAGTGCCGGTGCTTCGTGAAGACCATCGCCACGCCGGCCTGCTCGCAGGCCTCGATCACCTCGGCGTCGCGTTTGGAGCCGCCGGGCTGGATCACCGCGGTGGTGCCGGCCTGGATCGCCAGCTCGGGGCCGTCGGCGAAGGGGAAGAAGGCGTCGGAGGCGAGGGCGGAGCCTTTGAGCAGGCCGTCGGCCTCGGCGCCGCGGGCCTCGCGGCACTTCTCGACCGCGAGGCGGACCGAGTCGACGCGGCTCATCTGGCCGGCGCCGATGCCGAGGGTGGCCCCGTCCTTGGCGATCACGATCGCGTTGGAGCGGACGCGGCGGCTGACCGTCCAGGCGAAGAGCATGTCCCGCCACTGCTCCTCGCTCGGCTCGTTGCCGGTCACCGCCTCCATGATCTGCCGCGGCTCGGGGTCGCCGTCGCGGTCCTGGATCAGCAGCCCCCCGGTCACCCGCTTGACGTCGCGTTCGCGCGGGTCGGCCTCGCGCCGCTCCTCCTCGCAGAGGATCCGGATCGCCTCCTTCTGGGTCAGCACCTCCAGCGCTCCCTCCTCGTAGGCGGGCGCGCTCAGCACCTCGACGAAGTTCTCGTGCAGCTCCGCGGCCAGCTCGCGCCCGACCGGCCGGTTGATCGCGATCACGCTGCCGTAGGCGGAGACCGGGTCGCAGGCGAGCGCCTTGCGGTAGGCCTCGAGCGCGTCGGCTCCGACCGCCACTCCGCAGGGGTTGTTGTGCTTGACGATCACGCAGGCCGGCTCGGCGAAGTCGCCCGCCAGGTTGCGCGCCGAGTCGAGGTCGAGGACGTTGTTGAAGGAGAGCGCCCGCCCGTGCAGCTTCGAGGTGCGGGCGAGGATGTGGGTCCGCAGCCCCGACTCCGCATACAGCGCCGCCCGCTGGTGCGGGTTCTCGCCGTAGGAGAGGTCGAGCACCTTCTCGTAAGCGACCGCCAGGTGTTCGGGGAAGTCCTCGTACTCCATCGAGAACCAGCGGCTGATCGCGGCGTCGTAGCGCGCGGTCTGGGCGAAGGCCTCGTTGGCGAGCCAGTGGCGGGTCGCGGCCGAGACCTCGCCGCCGCCCTCCTCGAGCTCGGCGAGGACCGCGTCGTAGGACTCCGGCTTGACGACGACGGCGACGCTCTCGTGGTTCTTCGCCGCGGCGCGGATCATCGTCGGCCCGCCGATGTCGATGTTCTCGATCGCCACCGGGTGGGTGACGTCGGCGGCGGCGACGGTCTGCTCGAACGGGTAGAGGTTGACGCAGACGAGGTCGATCGGCTCGATCCCCTCGCGCTCCAGCGTCGCCACGTGCTCGGGGTCCTCCCGCCGCGCCAGCAGCGCCGCGTGCAGCCGCGGGTGCAGCGTCTTCACCCGGCCGCCGAGGATCTCCTCCTGGCCGGTGAACTCGGCGACGTCGGTCACCTCGACCCCGGCCTCGCGCAGCGCCGTCGCGGTGCCGCCGGTGGAGAGGATCTCGACCCCCAGCGCCGCCAGCCCCCGGGCGAAGTCGGCGACCCCGGTCTTGTCGGAGACCGAGACCAGCGCCCGCCGCACCCGCACCCGGCCGTCGTCGAGGCCCGCGGGGGTGGTGTCGGTGGCTGGCTCGGAGTTCATCGTGGCGGCGACGAGGACCCTGCGCGGGTCGTCGGGGTCGATCCTAACCCGGCCCTCCGCGATCATGCGGATCGCCTCGGGGTAGAGCTCGTGCTCGACCGCGTGCACCGCCGCCTCCAGCGTCTCGCGGCCCGCCCCGGCGGGGACCGGCACCTCGCGCCGGGCGATCGCCGGACCCGTGTCGACCCCCTCGTCGACGAAGTGGACGGTGACGCCGGTCGTCTCGACCCCGGCGGCGAGCGCCTGCCCGATCGCGTCGAGCCCCGGGAAGTCCGGCAGCAGGGCGGGGTGGATGTTGACCACCCGGTTGCGGAAGCGCCCGACGAAGGGCGCGCTCAAAAGCTGCATGTAGCCGGCGAGGACGACCAGGTCGGCTTCCCGCGAGGCGATCCAGTCGCCCATCGCGGCGTCCCGCGCCGCCCGGCCGGGGTAGTCGGCGGCGGCGAAGACCGCGGTCTCGACCCCGGCTCGCCGCCCCCGCTCCAGCGCTCCCGCCGCCGGCTTGTCGGAGCCGACGCCGACCACCTCGACGCCGCGGCCGTGCAGCTTGTCCAGGATCGCCTGCAGGTTGGTGCCGCTTCCCGAGGCGAGGACGACGATCCGGAAGGGGCTCACGCGGGGCATCTTGCCGAACTCGGGTGGAGGGTGAGAACGCCCTTCTCTCCGCGATGCGGGAAGAAGCGCGTTCTCACCCAATAGGCTCCCGCTCGATGAGCACGTTCTGGCAGGCGATCCTCTACGTCCACCTGCTGTCGATGGCCTTCTTCGTCGGCGGCCAGCTCGTCTTCGGGGTCGCGGTCGTGCCGGTGCTGCGCGGCGACGCCGAGCGCGAGCGGATGCGGGCGGTGGCGCGGCGGTTCGGCTACGGCTCGCTGATCGCCCTCGGCCTCCTGATCCTGACCGGCTGGGGCCTCGCCTCCCACGAGGACCTCTGGAGCAGCTCGACCCTGCAGTGGAAGCTCGGCCTCGTCGCCCTCCTGGTCGCGATCACCCTCGTCCACCTGCGCTTCGGCCGCGCCCACGCGCTTCAGGGCGCGATCCTGGCGATCACCCTGGTCATCGTCTGGCTCGGCCTCGAACTGGCCACTGGACTCTGACCGGCGCATTTCGGCGTCCTCGGTCGCTCGCGTGCAGAGCACGCCCCGCTCCCCGCGTCCTTGAACTGCTTGGCCGGCGGCCTCTGACCGGCGCATTTCGGCGTCCTCGGTCGCTCGCGTGCAAAGCACGCCACGCTCCCTGCGTCCTTGAACTGCTTGGTCAGAGCCCGCCGGCGATCTCGAGGGCGAATTTGCCGTCCGCCTCGTCGGGGTCGCCGAGCGGGTACTCGCCGGTGAAGCAGGCGTCGCAGTGCTCGCCGGGGTCGCCGCCGATCGCCTCGTAGACGCCGGCGATCGAGAGGTAGGCGAGCGAGTCGGCTTCGAGCTCGTCGGCGATCTCCGCGACCGTGCGGTTGTGGGCGATCATCTCCTCGCGGGTCGACATGTCGACGCCGTAGTGGCAGGGGTTGCGGATCGGCGGCGCCGAGATCCGCAGGTGCACCTCGCGGGCGCCCGCCTCGCGCAGCATGCCGATGATCTGCCGGGTCGTGTTGCCGCGGACGATCGAGTCGTCGACGACCACCAGCCGCTGGCCGGCGACGATCTCCGGCAGCGGGTTGAACTTCATCCGCAGCCCGTGCTTGCGCAGCTCCTGGCCCGGCTGGATGAAGGTCCGCGCCACGTAGCGGTTCTTGATCAGGCCGTCGTCGCGCGGCAGCCCGGAGGCGCGCGCGAACCCGGCCGCGGCGGGGTTGCCGGAGTCGGGGACCGAGATCACCAGGTCGGCCTCGACCGGCGCCTCGCGCCAGAGGATCTCGCCCATCCGCCCGCGCGCCTGCTGCAGGACCTTGCCCTCGAGTCGGCTGTCGGGGCGGGAGAAGTAGATGTGCTCGAAGACGCAGCTCGCCCGCCGGTCGGTCTTCACCACCTGGCGCGTCTCCAGCCCGCGCTCGGTCAGCGAGACCATCTCGCCCGGGTGCACCTCCCGCATCAGCTCGGCGCCGATGATGTCGAAGGCGCAGCTCTCCGAGGCGACGACGAAGCGGTCGCCGAGCCGGCCGAGGCTGAGCGGCCGGATCCCGTGCGGGTCGCGAAAGGCGACGATCGCCCGCTTGGTCATCACCACGGTCGAGTAGGCGCCCTGCAGCCGAGGCATCGTCTCGGCGACGGCGTCCTCGATCATCTTCCCGTCGTGGGAGGAGAGCAGGGCGGCGATGATCTCCGAGTCGGAGGTGCCGCGGAAGCGCAGCCCGCGCTCCTTCAGCTCGCCCCAGAGCTCGACCGCGTTGGTCAGGTTGCCGTTGTGGGCGAGGGCGACCTCGCGGCCGTCGTCGCGCCAGATCGGCTGCGCGTTCTCCCAGGAGCCGCCGCCGGTGGTCGAGTAGCGGACGTGGCCGATCGCCATGTCGCCGTGCAGCGCCCGCAGTTTCTCCTCGTCGAAGACCTGTGAGACGAGCCCCGCCTCGCGCAGCGTCGTGATCATCCCGCCCTGGCAGGTGGCGATCCCCGCCGACTCCTGGCCGCGGTGCTGCAGCGCGTAGAGCCCGAAGTAGGCCAGCCGGGCGACCTCGTGGCCGGGTGCGTATAGGCCGAAGACGCCGCATTCCTCACGCGGCCCCTCGCGGTCGATGGTCAACCCCTGGTCGGGATTCAAAGCGCGTTTCCTCGTTCAGTGAAGACGGACGCGCAGGCAGATGCCTCTGAATCTCTGCCTACCTGCGGAGGGTACCAGCGCCTGACGGCGGCGGACCGCCGGCTTGCCTGTTCCTTTTGGTCGTCCTGCAGCCAAAAGGAACAGGCAAGGCCACCGTCAGGCGAGGACCCGCGGCGAGACCTCCGAGCGCTCGCCCATCCGCAGGCCGAAGCGCTGCAGCAGGCCGGGGACGCTGTCGGGCTGCATCTCCAGGGCGTAGCGCTCGCTCAGCGCGCCGAGGTCCTCGGGCGCGGCCTCGAGGGCGCCGCCGAGCGCGTCGAGCTCGCGGAAGAAGTGCTCGAATCCGGCCGGGGCGATGATCTCGAGGATCCGGCAGGGCTCCTCGCCGGCGTTCCAGAAGGTGTGCCACTGCTCGCGCGGCTTGAAGACGAGGTCGCCGGGCCCGGCCTCCAGCACCTCCTCGCCGAGCAGCGCCCCCATCCGCCCCTCGAGCACGTAGCTGTACTCGTCCTCGCGGTTGTGGCGATGCAGCGGCGCCGCCAGCGCCCTCGGCGGCATCGGGTGTTCGACCAGGGAGAAGTCGCCGCCCGCGTCCTCGCCGTCGATCATGAACCTCGCCCCGATGCTGCCGAGGAAGCCGAGCTTGCCGTCGCCGGGGCCGATCACCGTTGCCATCGATTCGTTCCTTTCGTCCGTGCCGAAGCCGTTTCCCAAATTCGCAATACAGCTCTGTCGCACGAAACTATAGACAGGCGCCCGGCCGCCTGTCAAGATTGACGCTACAGCTATGTCCGATAAAAGACGGCCCTACAGGATGAAGGCGCGCGCCGAACAGGAGGCGCAGACGCGGCAGCGGATCACCGAAAGCGCCGTCGAGCTGCACGGTAGCCTCGGCCCGGCCCGCACCTCGATCAAGGCGATCGCCGAGCACGCCGGGGTGCCGCGCTCGACCGTCTACCGCCACTTCCCCGACGAGAAGGCGGTGTTCGGCGCCTGCTCGGCGCACTGGTCGGCGCAGCACCCGCCGCCTGACCTCGGCCGCTGGGAGCGGATCGCCGACCCCGACGAGCGCCTCCGGGTCGCCCTCGCCGAGCTGTACGACTACTACGAGGGCGCCGCGCCGATGCTCGACAAGCTCCTGCGCGACGAGAGCGCCGTCCCGGTCGTCGGCGAGCTGATGCAGGCCTTCCACCGGCTCTTCCCCGCCATCGCCGAGGTCCTGCTGCGGGGGAGGGGCCTGCGCGGCAGGGCCAAGGAGCGGACCCGAGTCGCGATCGCCCACGCGGTCGCCTTCCGCACCTGGCAGCAGCTGACCGAGGAGCAGGGCCTAGGCGACGACGACGCCGCCGACCTGATGCGCCGCCTGGTCGCCGCGGCCGCCTGAAGCGCCTCGCCTACGGACCGAGCGCGCCGATCGGGATCACCTGTACCCCGTTCTCGAGGACGAATCCGTAGCTGCCGCTGACGATCACGCCGAGGGCGGCGGGCTCGCCGCACCTGTCGGTGTCCACTTTCGCGGCAAAGCGGAGCAGGTTCGCGGCGGCTTCATCGGCGCGACTCGAGTCCAGCTTGACCTCGAAGGCCGCCCAGCGCCCGTCGGGCCCCTCGACGATCGCATCCACCTCCATCCCCTTGCTGTCCCGGTACTGGAAGACCCCTGCGTCCGCTGCCTGCCCGTAGATGCGGAGGTCGCGCACAACCAGCGACTCGAACAGAAAGCCGAAGAGATTGAGGTCCTGCAGGAGCCTTTCCGGGGTCGCGCGCAGAGCGCCGACGGCAAGCGACGGGTCGACGAAATGCCGCTTCGGAGCTTGACGAAGGCGACGTCTGGAGCGGAGGTGGGGCGACCACGCCGGCTGGTCCTCCACCACCATCAGGCGTTCGAGCGCGTGGAGGTATTGACGCACGGTGTCGTCATCCAGCGGCCCCTCCGCTCCTCCGGCGTCTGCGGCAAGGGTCGTCGCCGCCGCGTGGGTGGCGAGATTCCGGGCGAGGGCAGCGAGGAGCTGCCTCACCTTGAGGGGATTGCGCGGCCGCTCGGCCACGTTGCTCAGGTCGACACGGGCAATCTCGTCCACGTAGTCCCTCACCTGAAGGAGCGCTTCGTCTCTGGTCAGATCCTGAAAACCGGGCCAGCCCCCGACCGCGATCGCGTCCGCGATATCGGCGACCGATACATCCACCCGAACGCCCTCCATGGGTTCGCCGGATAGCAGGCGGGCCAGGGAAACCGCTCCGCTGCTCCGACCCGACTCGAAAAGGCTCATCGGCCGCATTCGCAAGCGCGAGAACCTACCCGCGCCAGAATGACGGGTGATGTCATCGGTCGGGAGCGCCGATCCGGTGAGGATGAATTGGCCGGGCTTACTCCGATCGTCAACCGCACGCCGCACGAGGTTCCAGATCGGCGGCGCGAGCTGCCACTCGTCGATCAACCGCGGGTTGTCCCCGTCGAGGACAAGGGAGGGATTTATCGTCACCGCCCGCTGCATGTTCGGGTCGACGTCGAGCAACGCCTCGCTTGCGGCGACGTTCCGCGCCGTGGCGGTCTTGCCGCATGCCCTCGCGCCCTCGATCACCACCGCCCCGGCCCGAGCGAGGCGAGCGGCGAGTTCCGAGTCGGCGATCCGAGGCTGGTAATCCTTCAACCGGGAGATTGTACCAATCTCAACCAGGATTTTGTCCCGTTCACAACCGGGATAATGACCCGCAGGGGAGCCGCGGTTCGTCCCATCGGTCGCCGCAGCCCCGTAAGGGCGCCGGCCCTCGCTCGCTGTCAGAACGCGGCCAGGCCGTCGATGCTCTCGGCGTTCTTCTCGGCGACGTAGGCGGCGATCTCCTCCTCGCCGCCGACCCGCAGCTTCTTCTCCGCCCAGGCCTCCATGTGGGGGCGTTCGCCCTCGTAGCTCATCAGCGGCACGCCGTAGCCGCACGAATCGGCGACCCGGGTGACGTCGACCAGGACGATCGCCCGCCGCGCCGCCTCGACCTCGTGGGGAGCCTCGAATCCGGCCCGCTCGTAGAGCTCGTCGAACCGCGCGTCGCCGGCGGCGATCACCTCGCCGCGCCCGTGCAGCCGCAGGATCCGCGGCGGCCCCTCGAAGGCGCAGAGCATCACCACGATCCGCCCGTTCTCACGGATATGGGCCACCGTCTCGGCCCCGCTGCCCACCATGTCCAGGTAGGCAACCGTGTGGTCGTCGAGCACCCGCAGCGTCCCGATCGGCCCCTTCGGCGAGACGTTCACATGCCCCTCGCCGTCCAGCGGCGCCGAGCCGACGAAGAACAGCGCCTGCCGAGCGATCCACTGCCGCTGCTGCTCATCGATCCCGTCGTAGACCTTCGCCACGCGCCGACGGTACCAGCGCCAAGCGTTAGCTGTTCCTTTTGGCCGTATAGCGGCCAAAAGGAACAGCTAACTGTGCGCCCCGTCCTGCGCAGGCCCCTCTACGTACCTTGAAGCGCACACTTTTGTTTAGATTGCTGCAGTCTCGTGTCTCGGTCTGGGGAAATCGTCGCCGGCAGAGGACCGGCGCTGCTGATCGCGCTCGGCGCGCTGCTGCTCTGCGCCGCGCCGGCAGCCGCCCAGGACCCCGCCGCCGGCCTGGCCGAAGCCGAACAGAGAGTTGCGGCGGCCGAAACCGAAGTTCCCGCGCTCGAGGCGCAGGTCACCTCGGCGGAAGCCCGCTATCGCTCCGCGGCCAGAAGCGCCGCTCCCTCGCTCCAGGCGCTGCGCCGGGCCAAAGCCGAAGCCCGGCGGGTGCGGCGCCGCCTCGCCGCCCGCGAACGGGCGGCGAGAGCCCGGATCTCCCAGCTCGAAGGCCAGCGGCGCCAGGAAGCGGACGACCGCGACGAAACGGTGCGCAGCGGCGTCGGCTTCGGCCTCGCAGCCCTGGTCGGCGGGATCATCGCGATCGGGTGGGGATGGTTCCGAGCCAGCGCACCGGTGGCGGCGCTGAGCGAAATCGACCTCGGCCGTGCGGTCGGCCTGTGCGTGGGCGGCGGCTTCCTGCTGGTGATCGTGGGGTTGGTCCTGGGCGGCTCGAACGGTGTCGTCGGTGCCCTCGGCTCGTTCCTGGCCTGCCTCGGGCTGATCCTCCCGGCCGCCTTCCTCCTCGCCAGGCATTCGGCCGAGGTCCAGAGGGGCCGCGCAAAGCCGCTGCTCGGGCGCGACCGCCTGCCGTCATGGGTGCCGCTCGCGACGGCGGGGGCGATGCTCGTCCTGTTCCTCGCCGGGACCGGCTCGGCGCTGTTCGCGGAAGGCGCCTCCTCCGAGCCGGTCTCCCCGCAGCTCGAAGCGCGGGCGCAGGCCGGCTCCTCGGGGAGCGGAGCCCGGCGGCTGAGCGGCGCAAAAGCAGCGGTTGCGCGGGCGCACGAGCAGGCCGCCGCGCCGCTGGCTCGGAGGAACGCAGCGCGTCGCAAGCTGGCGGTGGCCCGGCGGGAACTCGGCCACGCGCAAGACCGGCTTGCCTCGGCGAGGAGGAGCGAGCGCTCCTTCGGAAGCCAGCTCGTCGCGCTTGAAGCCAAGGAACGGCGCCAGCTCCAGAAGCAGGAAGAACGCCTGGCGCGGGAAGAAGCAAAACGGGTCGAAGAGGAAGAACAAACAGCGAGCGAAGCCTCCGAATGCGACCCCAACTACAGCGGCTGCCTCGACCCCAACGCCTCGGATTACGACTGCGAAGGAGGCAGCGGCGACGGACCGCTGTACACCGGCACGGTCGAAGTTCTCGGTGTGGACCACTACGGCCTCGACAGCGACGGCGATGGGATCGGCTGCGAGGCCGGATAACCGCCCCGGTCGGCCCGCCCGGCGCGCTTAGGCCAGCCGCTCGCCGAGCGAGCGCCAGGCTCGCTCCGCCTCGCCGAGCTCGACCGAGAGGCTGCGGTCGCCGGCGCCGATGGCGATCCGATCGCCGCCGACGGTGCCGATCGGAACGGCTCCCAGCTCCTCGAGGGTCGCGCGCTCGCCGCTGACGAGGAAGCCGCCGGGACCCTCGCCGAAGAGGGCCTGCTCGGGGCCCGCGCCGCGCTCGCGGAGGTGTTCGAGGTTGGTCTCGCAGCCGATCCCGCCGGCGATCGCCGCCTCGGCGATCGCGCAGGCGAGGCCGCCGTCGGAGACGTCGTGGGCCGAGGCGAGGCGGCCGGCGCGGACGGCGTCGCGGACGGTCGCGCAGGCGGCGGCGACCGCCTCGACGTCGGGCTGGGGGAGCCCCGTCTCAAGCTGCCCGCGCTGCTTGGCTAGCTCGGAGCCGGCGAGGACCGGTTCGAAGGGGCCGATCAGGCCGATCGCGTCGCCCTCGCGGGCGAAGCCGCTGCCCGCGACCTGCGCGGGGTCGGGCAGCTCGCCGACCATCGCCACCACCGGCGTCGGGTAGATCGGGCCGTCGGGCCCCTCGTTGTAGAGGGAGACGTTGCCGCCGACCACCGGCACGCCCAGCGCCGTGCAGGCGTCGGCGAGGCCGCTGACCGCGCGGTCGAGCTGCCAGGCCCCGGCCGGCTTCTCGGGGTTGCCGAAGTTGAGGCAGTTGGTCAGCCCCAGCGGCTCGGCGCCGACGCAGGCGAGGTTCTGGGCGCACTCGAGCACCGCCTCGACCGTCCCCGCGTAGGGATCGCAGGCGACCCGCCGCCCGTTGCCGTCGATCGAGACCGCGATCGCGTTGCCCGCCTCGGGAAGCTGCAGCACCGCGGCGTCGGCCTGCTCGGGCCGCCGCACCGTGCGCGAGCCGACGATCGAGTCGTACTGCTCGAAGGCCCAGCGCTTGGAGGCGATGCTCGGCGCGCCCAGCAGCGCCAGCAGCTCCTCCGCCGGCGCCGCGCCCTCCGCCAGCGTCGCCCGGTTGCCGTAGATCCACCCCGCCGGCTCGGCCGGATCGAGGTCGTAGAGCGGGCAGCCGTCGACCAGCGCCTCGACCGGCATCTCGCCGACGACCTCGCCGCCGCGGAGGATCCGGATCGCGCCGCCCTCGGTCACCGTGCCGATCGCCGCCGAGCCGGTCTGCCACTTCTCGCAGATCGCCCGCACCTCCTCGACCCGCCCCGGCTCGACCACCGCCAGCATCCGCTCCTGGCTCTCGGAGACCATGATCTCGAAGGGCTCCATGTCGGCCTCGCGCAGCGGCACCTCGGCGACGTCGATGTCGATCCCGACCCCGCCGGCGCTCGCCATCTCCCCCGCCGAGGAGGTCAGCCCCGCCGCGCCAAGGTCCTGCAGCGAGACCAGCAGCCCCTTCTCCAGCAGCTCCAGGCAGCACTCGAGCAGCTTCGACTCCTCGAAGGGGTCGCCGATCTGCACCGTCGGCCGCTTCGCCTCGTCGCCCTCGCCGAGCTCGGCCGAGGCCAGCACCGAGGCGCCGCCGATCCCGTCGCGCCCGGTCGAGGCACCCATCAGGACGATCGTGTTGCCGACCCCGGCCGCCGCCGCCCGCACCATGTCCTTCGTCTTCGCGAAGCCGATGCACATCGCGTTGACCAGGCAGTTGTGCTCGTAGGGCTCCTCGAAGTAGATCTCGCCGCCGACCGTCGCCACCCCGATCGAGTTGCCGTAGTGGCCGATCCCCCGCACCGCCCCGTCGAGCAGGTGGCGCGAGCGCACCGAGTCGAGCTCGCCGAAGCGCAGCGAGTCGAGGATCGCGATCGGCCGCGCCCCGATCGCGAAGACGTCGCGGAGGATGCCGCCGACCCCGGTCGCCGCCCCCTGGAACGGTTCGACCGCGCTCGGGTGGTTGTGGGACTCGACCTTGAAGGCGACCGCGTAGCCGGAGCCGACGTCGACGGCGCCGGCGTTCTCGCCCGGCCCCATCACCACCCGCTCGCCCTCGGTCGGCAGCCGCCGCAGCAGCTTGCGCGAGTGCTTGTAGGCGCAGTGCTCGGACCAGAGCAGGCTGAACATCGCCAGCTCGACGCCGTTGGGCTCCCGCCCCAGCTTGGCGACGATCAGCTCGTACTCGGAGTCGGTGAGGCCCAGCTCGCGGTGTTTGGCGGTCTCGACGCTCATCGGGTGGGCGACTTTGTCAACCGATGGTTTGCAAACTCGCCCCGCGCCAGGCGGTCGAACACCCGCAGCCCGTCCGTTGACCCGGTCAGCGGGTCGACCGCGTGCTCGGGGTGGGGCATCAGGCCGAGCACGTTGCCGCGCTCGTTGGTCACCCCGGCGATGTCGCGGACCGAGCCGTTGGAGTTGTGCCCGCCGGCGTAGCGGTAGGCGACCTGCCCCCGCGCCTCCAGCTCGTCGAGCATCTCCTCCGGCGCGTAGTAGCGGCCTTCGCCGTGCTTGGCCGGGATCGAGAGCCGCTCGCCGCTCCCCTCCTCGACCAGCTCGACCTGGTGGCAGCGGAAGCGCAGCTCGAGGTTGCGCAGCAGCGCCCCGGGCAGCAGCCCCGCCTCGCAGAGGACCTGGAAGCCGTTGCAGATCCCCAGCACCGGCGCGCCGCCCGCCGCGGCCTCGGCGACCGCTTCCATCGCCGGGCTGAAGCGGGCGATCGCCCCCGCCCGCAGGTAGTCGCCGTAGGAGAAGCCGCCGGGGACGACCACCCCGTCGACCCCGCCGAGGTCGCGGCTCTCGTGCCAGACGAGCCGCGCCCCGTCGCCGTGGACCTGGCAGGCGTGCAGCGCGTCCCGCTCGTCGCAGGACCCGGGAAACTGGAGGACGCCCCAGATCACAGGGTCTGGATCTCGTAGTCCTCGATCAGGGTGTTGGCGAGGAGCTTCTCGCAGAGCTCGCCGAGCTGCTCGGGGCTCTCGGCCTCGAGCTCGACCATGCGCCCGACGTGGACGTGCCCGATCCCCTCGAAGCCGAGCGCCGGCAGCGCCTGCTCGACCGCCTTGCCCTGGGGGTCGAGGATGTCCTCCTTGGGGCGGATCAGCACGCGCGCCTTCACCGGCGCCAATCTAGCGTCCGCGGCGGCCCCGCCGCCCCGGCGAAATCCGGTACTTGCGTCAGAACGACTCGCCGGTGATCCGCTCGTAGGCCTCGACGTATTTGGCCCGCGTCTGCTCGACCACGTCGGCCGGCAGCTCCGGCGCCGGCGGCTTCTTGTCCCAGCCGGTCTCGCTCGCCCAGTCGCGCACGTACTGCTTGTCGAAGGAGGGGGGCGTGGCGCCCGGCTGGTAGCTCGCCGCCGGCCAGAAGCGCGAGGAGTCCGGGGTCAGCACCTCGTCGCCGAGGACGATCTCCGCCCCGGCGTGGCGGCCGAACTCGAACTTGGTGTCGGCGAGGATGATCCCCCGCTGCGCCGCGTGCTGGGAGCCGCGCCGGTAGACCTCGATCGAGACCCGCCGCAGCTCTTCCAGCAGCGCCCGGTCGCCGACGATCTCGGCGGCGCGGTCGAAGTCGACGTTCTCGTCGTGGTCGCCGATCTCGGCCTTGGTGCTGGGCGTGAAGATCGGCTCCGGCAGCTGGTCGGACTCGACCAGCCCGGCGGGCAGCTCGATCCCGCAGACCGCCCCCTCTTCCCTGTATTCCTTCCAGCCCGAGCCGGAGAGGTAGCCGCGGACGACGCACTCGACCGGGTACATCTCCAGCTTCCGCACCCGCATCGCCCGTTCGGCGACCTCCTCGGGCACGTCCTCGGAGATGAAGTGGTTGGGGACGATGTCCTCGGTCAGCCCGAACCAGAAGACCGACATCCGGTTCAGCACCTTGCCCTTGTCGGGGATCGGCGTCGGCATCACCACGTCGTAGGTGGAGATGCGGTCGGAGGCGACCATCAGCAGGTCGTCGTCCCATTCGTATATCTCCCGCACCTTCCCCGAGGAGAGGAGCTTGAGGTCGGACAGGCTCGGCATCGGCGGCGGATGCTACCCGGAGCGCCCGCCTCTGCGCGGTTCCTTTGTCCGCTATATCCGGACAAAGGAACCGCAACCCTGCGCCGGGCGTCCTCTGCGATCCTGTCACCCGTGGCGCTGCCCCCCGAACCGAAGATCCCGCCGCTGCTGCAGACCCTGCGCTGGGCCTTCCGGCCGATCCCCTTCATGGAGGACTGCCGCCGCCGCTTCGGCGACAGCTTCAGCGTCCGCTTCGTCGGCTTCGAGCGGCCGATGGTGCTGATCAGCGACCCGGAGGCGATCAAGGCGCTCTACCGCCAGCGCGAGCAGGCGCTGCCGCCCGGGCGCAACATCGTCCTCGAGCCGATCCTCGGCTCGAAGTCGCTGCTGATCCAGGAAGGGGCGGAACACCTCAGCCGCCGCAAGCTGATGCTGCCGCCCTTCCACGGCGAGCGGATGCGCTCCTACGAGCAGACGATGAGCGAGATCGTCTCGGCCGAGATCGACTCTTGGCCGCTGCACGAGCCGTTCCCGATCCACGCCCGGATGCAGGCGGTGACCCTGGAGGTGATCCTCCGCGTCGTCTTCGGCGTCTCCGGCGGGTCGCGGCTCGAGCGGCTGCGCTCGACCCTGGCGACGGTGCTGGAGGAAAGCGCGACGCCGGGCCGCCAGGTGCTGGGGCTGGCGCTGCAGCGCTTCGGCGGCGGCGGGCCCTTCGCCCACTTCCAGGACCAGCTGCGCGAAGTCGACGAGCTGCTCTTCGCCGAGATCGCCGAGCACCGCGAGCACCCCGACCTCGCCGAGCGCGAGGACATCCTCTCGATGCTGATGTGCGCCGAGTTCGAGGACGGCTCGCGGATGGAGGACCGGGAGCTGCGCGACCAGCTGATGACGCTGCTGCTGGCCGGCCACGAGACGACGGCGACGGCGCTGGCCTGGACCTTCGACCTGCTGCTGCGCCACCCCGCGGTGCTGGGGCGGCTGCGCGAGGAGCTGGCGGCGGGCGGGGAGGAGGACTACCTGAAGGCGACGATCGCCGAGTCGCTGCGGCTGCGCCCGGTGATCCCGCTCGCCGGCCGGCGCATCACCGAGGAGCTGAAGGTCGACGGCCGGACCCTGCCGGTCGGGACCGACGTCACCCCGGCGATCTGGCTCACCCACACCCGCGCCGACGTCTACCCCGAGCCGTTTGCCTTCAAGCCGGAGCGCTTCCTCGAGGAGGGCCCGGATACCTACGCCTGGATCCCCTTCGGCGGCAGCGTCCGCCGCTGCATCGGCGCCACCTTCGCCGAGTTCGAGATGCGGGTCGTCCTGCGCGAGGTCCTGACCCGCTGCGAGCTGCGCAAGGCCGACCCGCGCCCCGAGCGCACCGGCCGCCGCAACATCACCCTCTCGCCGCGGGACGGCACCCCGGTCGTCCTCACCTCACGCGCTCCGGCCCGCGAGCCGGTCGCAGCCTGACAACAACACCTTTCGAAACCTTTCCGCTACACTCCTCCCATGGAGGCGCTTCTGGAGAAGGAGGGGATGGTGGAGAACTGGAACGACGAGCGGCTGGACGAACTGAGCCGCCGGGTGGATGCGGGCTTCGAGAAGACGGCGACGAAAGAAGAGACGAACCGACGGTTCGACGAGAGCGACCGGCGCCTCGACGAAATCACCTCCGCGGTTCGCTATCTGGGAGAGCGCTTCGATCGCCTGCAGAACACGCTCATGATCGGGCTGACCGGCCTGATCGCGGTCATCGCCGGCAACGCGATCTTCGGCTGAGGAGCCCCGGCGCCTTCCACCCTGACGGCGGATGCCTGCCGCGCCTATAGGCTTCCCCCGATGGTCAGCAGGGGACTGATCGCTCAGGCACTCGAGGGCTACGACACGGCCGAGCACGAGGCTGAGATCGAGCGGGCCCGGGCGCAGCGCTCCGAACTGCTCGAACTTTTCCCGAAACGCCGCTGGCCGCAGATGCCCCTCGAGCATTACGCGCTCGGGCAGCCGGACAGCCGCTCGTCCTTCTGCTGGTGGATGGAGTTCGGGGCCGTTGACATGGGGAGCATCAAGGGAGGCAGCGCCCGCAAGCACCACATCTATTTCCAGTCCGCCGAGCAGGACTGGTGGTTCGACCGCAAACGCTACGGCTCGGTCGACGAGGCGTGGGAGGCGGTTCGCGCCGGCTTCATCGAAGCGATCGACCTGGCCGAGCGGGAGGAGTGGGATGCGGTCGACGAGATCCCCGCGATGCGCGGGGGGCTGGCTCTGCTGACCAAGACGATGTACCTCTACTTCCCCGACGCGGTACTGCCGATCTGCTCCCACGCCCACCTGTCGCATTACCTCGACGTCCTCACCGACCGCGGCGGGTCGTTCGACAGTATCGGCACGGTTGCGCTGAATCGCATGCTCCTCGCCGACCTGCGGGAAAGCGAGGAGCTGCGCGGCTGGTCGACGAAGGAGATCCAGCGGCTCCTCTACTCGTCGGAGCTGAGTCCCTCCAGCGAAGAGCCTCCCTCCGAGGTGATCCCCGACGTTGCCCGGTTTGTCCAGGCAACCCTGGAGGAATACGGTGAGGCGGGGCTGGAAGCAAGGCGCGAGGCCGAGGACCGGGCCAGGGCGCTGCTCGACCGGGCGGCGGGGTCGATGGAGGATCGCGACCTCCGCTCGCTCCTCGGCCTCTTCAACGAGGACTCGCACAGGGGCAAGCGGTACCAGAGCCGTTTCTCCCCCGCCTTCGTCGGCGCCACCGCCAACGGTCTGGCGCAGAACCTGGCGGCTGTGAACGAGTGGACGCGGCGACTCTGGCTGGAGGAGTCGGTCGAAGCGGGAATCGGGCGCCTGCTCGAGGACCGGAAGCTGCTACCTCACGCGGGCACTTCCTATCCCACGATGCTGCTGCACCTGCGCTTGCCGCAGCGCTTCGCGGTGTGGCTGCGGCCGACCGATCTCGGCCTGCGGCGTCTGCGTCCCGACTACCAGCCCTCCCGCAGCCCAGGCAGGGGGACGTTCTCCGACTACCTGGACTTCTGCCGCGTCGCTATCGAGTTCATGGAGGCTCACGACGTCCCTCCCGAGCTGCTGGACGCGGTGCTGGCCGCCGCCGCCCACGCTGAAGCGGACGGTCCTTCGGAGCCAGGCGAGGGCTCCCAGAGCTGGCTCTTCCAGGCCAACCCGAAGGTCTTCGATATCGACCGCGCAGTCTCCGAGGAGTCGGAGATGAGCTGGGTGGTGCGCCAATACCGGGGGGAGGTCAGGGCAGGCGACCGCGTCTACGTCTGGCGGTCTGGTCCCGAAGCGGGGGTGATCGCGGTGGCGACGGTGCTGAATGGCCCCGAGGTACGGCCGGGGATCGCCGGCAGTCCGTACCTGCTCGAACCCGAAGCGCTCTCCAAAGAGGAGCCGAGGGTGGACCTGCGGATCGAGAAGGAGCTCTCGCCGCCACTCACCCGCTCGGACCTCCTCGAGCACCCGGTCCTGAAGGACCTCGAAGTGATCCGCTTCTCCAACGCGACCAACTTCAAGGTCCACCGGGAGCAGGATGCGGCGCTACAGGCACTGCTCGGCGCTGCGCCGCTATCGGTGCCGACCCTCCAGCCCGAGTTGGCCACGGCGCTGCACCTGCCGCTCTCGTTTCTGAACGAGGCAAGGGAGATGCTGCTGGAGAAGCGGCAGGTGATCTTCTACGGCCCTCCCGGCACCGGCAAGACGCGGGTCGCTCTGGAGCTCGCCGCCGAGCTGACGCGCGACGGGGGCCGCTTCGAGCTGGTGCAGTTCCATCCCTCCTACGCCTACGAGGACTTCGTCGGCGGCTTCCGTCCGCTCGAGCGCGAGTCGTCCCAGGTCGGGTTCGAACGCCGGGACGGCCCGCTGCGCCGGATCGCGTCGGCGGCGGCCGAGCACCCCGAGCACCCCTTCGTCCTCGTCGTCGACGAGATCAACCGCGGCAACATTCCCAAGATCTTCGGCGAGCTGCTCTTCCTCCTCGAGTACCGGCAGCGCGAGGTGACGCTCCAGTACTGGCCGGAGGAGCCCTTCAGCCTGCCTGAGAACCTCTTCCTGATCGGGACGATGAACACCGCCGACCGCTCGGTCGCCCTGATCGACGCCGCCCTCCGCCGCCGCTTCTACTTCCTCGAGTTCTCGCCGACCGAGCCGCCGGTGAGAGACGTGCTGGCGAGCTGGCTTCGCGAGCACGGCCTCGACGAGGAGCCGGCGCGGCTGCTGGCGGCGCTGAACGGGGAGATCGAGCTCGACGATTTCAAGATCGGCCCCTCCTACTTCCTCAATCGCGACGGCACGGCTCCCGACCTCGAGCGGATCTGGAAGCGGGAGATCATGCCCCTCTTGCGCGAGCAGCACTACGGGAGCGGCTGGGACGAGTCGAGGTTCTCGCTCGCGGCCCTGCGAGCCGCGCTCGCTGCCCAGGAGGACGAGCCGGGGAACGCGAGCGCTTGACCCTGGTCGAGCTGGAGGCCTGGTCGAGCCGGGAGTGCGAGCTCTCCCAGGCCGAGGCGGCGGCGGTCGCCGGGGCCGGCTTGGTCGATGTCGCCGCCGAGCCCTCGCCAGGGCGCTGGCGGCTGAGCGCCGGCTCCCGGGTCGGGGTCGCCGTCGGCCCCGCCTGGGAGATCCGGGTGCGACCTCGCATCCGGGCTGCGCGGCTCCTGTTCCTACTCGGCTACGCGACCGACCCCGCGGGCTGGCGCGATGAACGAGCCACCTTCGAGGTGGACGACGATCTCTTCGTCGCGATCGCCAACGGGTTCGCCTATCACGCCCTCCGCCTGCTCGACCAAGGGCTGTTACACGGATATGTGGACGTGGAGGAGCGCCTGGCAGGGGTTCGCGGCCGGATCAGGTTCGCGGACCAGATCGCCCGCTCCGGGCTGCCGCTGCCGGTCGAGGTCTCTTACGACGACTTCACCGTCGACGTGGAGGAGAACCGGATGCTGAAGAGCGCCACCTTGGCGTTGCTGAGCCTCCCTCGTATACCTGTCCCCACCCGGCGACGGCTTCTGAAGCTGCGGTCGGTCCTCGACCGGGTGGGCACTGAGCCGCGCCCACAGGAAGTCAGTCTGCCCCGCTTCACGCGGCTGAACGAGCGATACCGCCCCGCCCTGCGTCTCGCCTGGCTGATCCTCCGCAGTGCTTCGATCGGCGAGCGCCAGGGCCCCGTCGACTCGGTGGCCTACGTCTTCGACATGAACCGGGTCTTCGAGGATTTCCTCGCGATCGCCCTGCGCGAAGCCCTGGCGCGCCATGGCGGAGAGGTCCGCTTCCAGTGGGCGACGGCCCTCGATGCGGCTCGGCAGGTCCAGATTCGCCCCGATGTCGTCTGGCTGCGAGGGGGACGCGTCCGCGCGGTGGTCGACGCCAAGCACAAGGAGGCGGCTGACGGTGGGGTCCCGAGCGGTGACGTTTACCAGATGCTCGCCTATTGCACCGCCCTCCGGCTCCAGCGTGGCTACCTCGTCTACGCGAAGGGTGTGACCCAGGGTGGAGCCGAGCTTGCGGTCCTGAATTCCCACTCGCAGATCTGCGTCCGCAGCGTCGATCTCGAACAGAGCCCGGACCGGCTCTTGACGGACATCGGCGCCTTGGCAGACGAGATCGCAGCCTGACAACAACACCTTTCGAAACCTTTCCGCTACACTCCTCCCATGGAGGCGGTTCTGGAGAAGGAGGGCACGGTGGAGAACTGGAACGACGAGCGGCTGGACGAACTGAGCCGGCGGGTGGATGCGGGCTTCACGGAGATGCGGGAAGGCTTCGCGCGGGTAGACACTCGCCTTGACAAGCTCTTCTTCGCGATCGTCACGGTGGGCGGTGGGTTTGCCGCAACCACCATCGCCAGCTTGCTCGGGGCCCTGCTTATCTGATCGATCAGCCGCTCGGCTTCGCCGCCGAGCGCGGGTGCTCCTTCGCCCAGCGGGCGATCGCGCCGGAGCCGGAGACGACGGTGCCGTCGTCGAGGACGAGGATCGGCACCTCGTTGGTGCCGCTGAGCCGCTTGACCTCCTCGCGGTCGGCGTCGCGGCTGCCCCACGTCCAGGGCACCATCCGGTAGCCGCCGACCGTCTTCAGCTCGTACTCGTAGCCGGCCGCGTCGAGCGCCTTGCCGGCCTTGGCGCAGGGATGCGCGAAGCCGGGCCCGGTGGTCTTCTGGCCGCAGGTGTAGAGAACCATGGCAGCAGCCTAACCGGCTTGGCGGGCCGCGGTGGCGGGACTACGATCGACAGATGGGCGACGACCCACCGGCAAAGCGGCTGAACCTCTCGCAACGAGCGGCGAGCCGCCGGCTGCGCAGGGCCGTACGCAAGCAGAAGGGCGAGCCGCTCAGCTCCGCGGACTGGGCCGCCTACTTCGAGCTCGCCTCCGACCCGACCGGCCGGACCGCGCGCCGGCTGCTGGCCTCGCTCCCGTCCAGCCCTCGCTGCGGCATCTGCGGGGCCCCGTTCGCGGGTTTCGGCGCCCACCTCCTACGCCCGCTCGGCTATCGGCAATCGCGCAAGAGCCCCAACCTCTGCGCCGTCTGCGTCGAGTCCGCCCCGCCGGGCGGGATGACGACCGAGGCCGGCGTCCTATTCGCCGACATCCGCGGCTTCACCAGCCTCTCCGAGCAGCGCGACCCGGAGGAGGTGAGCGCGCTCCTGCGCAGCTTCTACCGCAACGCCGAGCGCGTGCTCTTTCCCGAAGCGATCATCGACAAGCTGATCGGCGACGAGGTGATGGCGCTCTACCTGCCGATGTACGGGCGCTTCGAGGAGGCGGCGCCGGTGATGATGCGCCACGCCCGCGAGCTGCTCAGGGCGATCGGCTACGGCGGCGAGGGGGAGCCCTTCGCCGAGATCGGGATCGGCCTCGACTACGGCGAGGCGTTCGTCGGCAACGTCGGCGAAGGCGGAGTCAGCGACTTCACCGCGATCGGCGACGTGGTCAACACCGCCTCCCGCCTCCAGGGGCAGGCGAAGGGGGGCGAGATCGTCGCCTCCGCGCGCCTGGTCGAGCGGTTGCCTCAGCCGCCCCCGGGCGAGCGGCTGGAGCTCGAGCTCAAGGGCAAGGCCGAGCCCGTCCTCGCCTACCGGATCTGAGCTAGCCGCGCAGCGCTTCCAGGCGCTCGAAGACCGCGGGGACGTGGGTGAGGTAGGCGCCGTAGTCGAAGACGGCGTCGAGGTCGAGGTCGGGCGCCGCCTCGGCCAGCAGGTTGCGGAACTCGGTGCCGGTGTCCCAGGCGCGCTGGGCGTTCTCCTGGACGATGCGGTAGGCGTCGTCGCGGGTCATCCCCGACTCGACCAGGGCGGTGAGGGCGCGCTGGCTGAACAGGGCGCCGTGGGTGAGGCCGAGGTTCTCGCGCATCCGCCCCTCGTTGACCTTCATCCCCGCGGCGACGCCGCTCGCCAGCGCCTGCATGTAGTCGAGCAGGATCGTCGCGTCGGGGAGGATCACCCGCTCGGCGCCGGAGTGGGAGATGTCGCGCTCGTGCCAGAGGGCGACGTTCTCGATCCCGGCCTGGCTGTAGCCGCGCAGCACCCGGGCGAGGCCGGCGATGCGCTCGGTGCGGATCGGGTTGCGCTTGTGCGGCATCGCCGAGGAGCCCTTCTGGCCGGCGGCGAAGGGCTCTTCGACCTCGCGCACCTCGGTCTTCTGCAGGTTGCGCACCTCGGTCGCGAAGCGCTCGAGCCCGGCGCCGGCGATCGCGATCGCGCTCAGCAGCTCGGCGTGGCGATCGCGCGGGACCACCTGGGTGGCGACGTCCTCGCGGCCGAGCCCGAGCTTCTGCATCACCCGCGCCTCGACCGCCGGCGGCACCGAGGCGTAGGTGCCGACCGCGCCGGAGAGCTTGCCGACCGCGAGCTGCGCGAAGGCCTCCTCCAGCCGGTCGAGGTTGCGGTCGGCCTCGAAGGCGAAGCCGGCCAGCCGCAAGCCGAAGGTGGTCGGCTCGGCGTGGACGCCGTGGGTGCGGCCGACGCAGAGCGTCTCGCGGTGCTCCAGGGCCCGCTCGACCAGCGCGTCGCGGTAGCCGCAGGCGCCCGCCAGCACGACCTCGCCGGCCTTGCGCAGCTGCAGTGCCAGCGCCGTGTCGAGGACGTCGGAGGAGGTGAGGCCGTAGTGGATCCAGCGGCCGTGCTCGCCGACCGAGCCGGCGACGACGTCGACGAAGGCGGCGACGTCGTGGTCGGTCACCCGCTCGCGCTCCTCGACCGCCTCGACCGTGAAGCTCGCCCGCTCGCGCGCCTCGCGCGCCGCCTCCGCGGGGACGACCCCCTCCGCCGCCCAGGCCTCGGTCGCCGCCAGCTCGACCTCGAGCCAGCTCTCGAACTTGGCCTGCTGCGTCCAGACCGCGCCGATCTCGGGGCGGGTGTAGCGCGGGATCATCGAACGCCCGCCGAGCGCCTCACGCGTTGATGATCCGCGCCGCCAGCACCCCGGCGTTCTTGGCGCCGTCGATCGCCACGCAGGCGACCGGGATGCCGGGCGGCATCTGCACCGCCGAGAGCAGCGCGTCGAGGCCGCCGAGGCTCTTGCCGAGGATCGGCACGCCGATCACCGGCAGGTCGGTGTGGGCGGCCGCCACCCCGGGCAGCGCCGCCGACATCCCCGCCCCGGCGATGATCGCCTTCAGCCCGCGCATGCGCGCGTTCTGGCAGTACTCGCGGACCAGCTCCGGGTCGCGGTGGGCGCTCATCACCCGCACCTCGTAGCGGATGCCCGCCTCCTCCAGCGCCTTTCCGGCCGCTTCCATCTTCGGCTTGTCGTTCTTCGAGCCCATGATGATCCCGACGTGGGGCTCGTCGACGTCGATTTCCGCGAAGGCCTCCTCGACCGCGGGCATCGTCGCCGGCGCGTCGGGACGGGGGTCGGAGGGCTCTGGCATTCCGGTCGGCTCCTCTGAGATCTCGCTCATCTCTTCCTCTCTGGGGGGGTTCACTGGGTCAGGTTCGGCTGGGGCACCCGGGCGACGGCGCGGGCGGCGATGTCGGTCCGGATCTGCATTCCCTCGAAGGAGATCCGGCGCGCCGCATCGTATGCGCGATCGCGCGCCTCGGCGGGGCCGGCGCCGAGCCCCGTCACGTTCACTACCCGGCCGCCCGCGGTGACGATCTCGCCGCCGCGCGCGGCGGTGCCGGCGTGGGTCACCTCGGCGACCTCGGCCGCCTCGGCGAGGCCGTGGATGACGTCGCCGCTGGACGAGCTCTCCGGGTAGCCGGCGGAGGCGAGGACGACGGTCACCGCCCAGTCGTCCTCGAACTCGGCCGCGGCGCCGGCGAGGCCGCCGGGCTCGCGGGCGGCGAGGAAGAGCCCGGCGAGGTCGGAGCGCAGCCGCGGCAGCACCGCCTGCGTCTCGGGGTCGCCGAAGCGGGCGTTGAACTCGAGCACCCGCGGCCCCGCCGCGGTCATCATCAGCCCGGCGTAGAGGACGCCGTGGAAGGGGACGCCGCGGGCGGCCATCGCCGCGACCACCGGCCGGTGCACCCGCTCGACGATCCCGGCGACCTCCTCGGGCCCGAAGCCCGGGACCGGGGAGTAGCTGCCCATGCCGCCGGTGTTCGGCCCCTCGTCGCCGTCGAAGATCCGCTTGTAGTCCTGGGCGGGGGCGAGGGGGACGACGTTCTCGCCGTCGCAGAGGGCGAGCAGGGAGAGCTCTTCGCCCTCGAGGAAGTCCTCCATCACGACCGTGGTCGCGCCGAAGCGCCGCTCGGTGAAGAAGACGTCGAGCGCCGCGCGCGCCTCGGCCTCGGTCGGGCAGACGATCACGCCCTTGCCGGCGGCGAGGCCGTCGGCCTTGAGCACGGTCGGGAAGCTCGCGCCGGCCAGCCGCGCCTCGGCCTCCTCGCGGCTGCGCAGCAGCGCGTAGCCCGCGGTCGGCACGCCGGCCTCGGCCATCAGCTCCTTGGCGAAGGCCTTCGATCCCTCGAGCTCGGCGGCCGCCCTGGTCGGCCCGAAGGCGGCGATGCCCGCCTCCTCGCAGGCGTCCACCGCGCCGGCGACCAGCCCCGCCTCAGGGCCGACGACGACGAGGTCGACGCCGTTGCCCGCCGCCGCGGCGACGATCGCCGCCGGGTCGTCGGCCGCGACGCCCGCCAGGCACTCGGCGTCGGCGGCGATCCCGGCGTTGCCGGGCGCGCAGAGGACCGCCTCGACCTGGGGCGAGCGGCGCAGCGCCCGCACGATCGCGTGCTCGCGCCCGCCTCCCCCTACGACGAGTGCCCTCAACGCCGGCGGCCTAGAGCGAGCCGGTGAGGTCGCCGGCCGGGATCGCGGCGAGCGTCTGGCTGGTCATCGTCCCGCGCGAGCCGAGCTCGACCGAGACCTTGGCCATCGTCTGCTCGTCGGGTGCCTCGACCACGGTGACGAAGTCGTACTGCCCCAGCGTCGCGTACTGGGAGACGACCTTCACCCCCATCTGTTCGACCTCCTTGTTGACCTCGGCGATCCGGCCGGGATGGTTCTTCAGCGTCCGCACGCCCTCGGCGGTCAGGTTGGTCAGCATCAAGAAAGTCGGCATCGTCCGGCTCCTCCCAGGGTCGAAAAGGGCTCTACCGCAACGGTACCGCTAGTGGCTATCCGAAGGCCCGCGCGTGCGGCTGGCGAGTGCCGCACCGAGCGGGGGTAGGACGCAGGGAGGCCTAATGGCAGCGCCATTAGGCCGACCGAGGACGACGCCCCGCGAAGTGTGTGCGGCGCCGCCAGACGTGCGTGGGGGTCTTCGGATAGCCGCTAATACCCGGGCGGGTGGCGGACCACGAAGCCTTCGGGGTAGGGAGGCTCGGGGTGCCACCTCGGCCCGGTGCCTTCGGCGTCGCCGACCGTGTCCCAGCGCAGGCCGGCGACCTCCATGTAGGTGTGGGTGGCGCTGGCGTAGATCGTCACCCACCTGCCGGGGCCGGGTTCGCCGTAGCTCTCCAGCGCGCCGGAGGTGAGCGGGGCGTCGAGCAGGCCGCCGCCGTAGAGGGCGAAGCTGACGGCGCCGGAGCAGTCGTAGCCGTAGGAGTACCAGGAGCCGTGGCCGCCGCCCCAGACGTAGGGGGTGTCGGCGATCGAGTTGGCGGCGGCGATCAGCGCCTTGATCGCCGGCGGGGCGCTGCGCGGGGCGGCCGCGAGGCCCTCGGAGGTGAGGACCGCGTTCGCGCCCGGCGCTTCGAACCCGGTCGCCAGCGGCGCGATCCGCCAGTCGACGTAGCGGACCTTGCAGCCGCCTTCGATTTCGCCCGCCTCCTGGAGGACCTCCTGGACGTACCACTCGGCCTGGTTGTGGGTGAAGACGCCCGCCTGGATGCCGCCGCGCGACCACATCTCCCGCGCCAGCGTCGCCGCCGCGTCGGCGATGTCGGTGTGGTCGATCCTGCCGTCGTTGTCGCCGTCGACCGCGTAGCGGCGCCACTCCATCCGGTCGAGCCCGAGCCCGCTTTCGGTGCGGAGCTGGCGCTTGGTCAGGTTGCGGCCGAAGTTCGACTCCAGCCGGGCGATCGCCGCCAGGGTCCAGACGCCGCGCTTGCCGAGTTCGTAGCGGGCGGCGGCGTCCTCGAAGGCCTGCAGGTATTCCTCCGGGATCTGCTGCTTCCAGTCCGCTGCCGGTTCGCAGCTGAGGACCTGGATCTGCGGGCCGAGGCCGACCGCGCTGAACGAGTTGCTGCCGACTTCCCCGGCGTAGCAGCCGGCGTTCGCGAGCACCTCTTCGACGTACCAGTCGGCGTGGTTGTAGGCGAAGATCGCGCCGTAGGTGTCGGCGGGCATCCCGGCTGCTTTCAGGTAGCTCGCGGCGGCGAAGATCGCGTCTTCGGGGTTGTTCGGGTCGGCGACGCCGTCGCCGTTGGCGTCGACCCCGTAGGTGGCCCAGGTCGAGGGCATGAACTGCATCCAGCCGACCGCGCCGGCCGAGGAGGGGCCGAGGTTGGTGCCGAAGGCGGTCTCGACCGCGTTGATCCCGGCGAGGATCGCCGGCCCCTGCGGCCCCAGCCCGTACTGGGCGCTGGCCCGCTGGTAGATCGGGATCAGCACCGGCGGCACCCCGCTCACGGCGCAGCTCGAGGCCGGCAGCGAGGGGATCGCGAAGGTCCCGGGGGCCGGCGCCGCGGTGGCGGTGCCGGCCGGCGTTTCGGTTTCGCCTTCGCCGGACCCGGCGCCCGTGCCCTGGCCGGCGTTGACGCCGCCGCTCGGCGGCGGCGTGTGGGTGGCCGGCGCCGGCGGCGCGACCAGGGTCGCCCCGTGCTTGAGGGACGGTTCCCGCTGCGGCGGCGGGACGACGTGTTCGGCCGGTTCGGGGGCGCCCGGCGTCGTCGCGGCGTCCGTTTCGCCCGGCGTCGCCGCGGCGCCGGCTTCCAGGGGGGTGCCGGCGACCGGGCTCGCCGCGCCTTCGGCCTCGGCGCGGGCGACGGCGACCGGAGCCGCCAGCGCCGCGGTGGCGGCAGCGGCCGCCGCCAGCGCCCTGATCTTCGCCTTCCGCTCCATCAGCCGAGGACGTTGACCACTCGCCAGCCGCGGTGCTTCAGCTGTTCCATTTCCAGCCGCAGCTCGCTGGTCGCGCCGACCCGCAGCAGCGAGACGCTGAGCGGGTAGATCGTCCCGTGCGAGGGGGCCGCGACGACGTTCAGGACCTTTGCCTTCGGCACCTTGACGCCGGCGGGCTGGTGCGGCGGCCGGCGCAGCAGCGCCCGCTTCAGCTCGGGGGTCGCGGTGGCGCCGAAGGCCTTGCGGAAGGCGCTCGCCTCGCCGCCGGTCTCGTAGACGACGAAGCCCTCGGCGAACCTGCGGGCGACGGCGATCGCGGCGGGACCGGCGGGCGGCCCCTTGAGCGGGGCGGCCGCGGGCGGGGCGGACGCGGCGGCGGCCCCGGAGTCGCCGGAGGCGCCGGGCGGGCGCGCGGCCGGCGAGGAGGAGATCGTGTCGGTGGCGGGGTCGCCGGTGCCGGCCGAGCTCGCGGCCGCGGCGGGCGACCCCTTGCCGCCCGTCCGCCCGCCGCCGCCCTGCGAGCGCTTCGCCGCCGGGGCCGGCCGGAAGACCGGCGCCGCCCCGTGCAGGGTCGGCTCGGGCTTTGCCGCCGGGTGCGAGGGGGGCGGCGCCTGCGGGGTCCGCTGCGCCGCCGCCCCGACCGGCTGCGAGGCCGGTTCGGTGCCGGCGGAGCCGCCGCCGAGCGAGGCGGCGCCGATCCCGACCGCCAGCACCAGGGCCGCGGCGCCGCCGGCGAGGGCGGCGCGGCCGCGGCCGCCGAGGCCCAGCAGCCTGTCCTCGAGCGGCCAGAGCAGGTGCTCGCGCAGCGCCAGCGAGACGTCCTCGAACGCCTCGGGCGGGCGCCGCTTCGGGCGCGCGTTGATCGGAGTCTGGTCGTCGTTCATCGGCCGCTCTGGGGCTCTCCCTCTCCTAAAGATGGACAGGACAATTAAAGAGCACCTTTGGACCTTTGTAGTTTCGGCAGCAGGGGCCGGGAAGATGAGCCCTGAGAAGGCGGGCTCGGCGGCACCCTACGCGCTGCTCGCGGCGGCGGCCCCGGCGCGCTCGAAGACGATCTCCCCCGCGGCGGCGTCGACCCGCACCAGGTCGCCCTCGCCGAACTCGCCCTCGAGGATCTTCAGCGCCAGCTTGTCGACCAGCTGCTTCTGGATCACCCGCTTCAGCGGCCGCGCCCCGTAGGTCGGGTCGTAGCCGAGGTTGCCGAGCAGCGTCCGCGCCTCGTCGCTGAGCTCGATCTCGATCCCGCGCTCGGCCACCCGGCCGACCAGCTGGTTCACCTGCAGCTCGACGATGCGGCCGATGTCGGCCTTCGAGAGCCGGTGGAAGATCACCGTGTCGTCGATCCGGTTGAGGAACTCGGGCTTGAAGGTCGCCGCCAGCACCTCTTCGATCCCCTCGCGGATCTTCTCGTCGACCGCCTCGCCGACGATCCGGTCCGAGCCGACGTTGGAGGTCATGATCAGCACCGTGTTGGCGAAGCTCACGGTGCGCCCCTGGCCGTCGGTCAGCCGCCCGTCGTCCATGATCTGCAGCAGCGTGTTGAAGACGTCGGGGTGGGCCTTCTCGATCTCGTCGAGCAGCACCACCGCGTAGGGGCGCCGCCGCACCGCCTCGGTCAGCTGCCCGCCCTCCTCGTAGCCGACGTAGCCGGGGGGCGCGCCGATCAGCCGCGCGACCGTGTGCTTCTCCATGTACTCGGACATGTCGAGGCGGACGATCGCCTGCTCGGAGTCGAACATGAACTCGGCCAGCGCCTTCGCCAGCTCGGTCTTGCCGACCCCCGTCGGGCCGAGGAAGAGGAAGCTGCCGATCGGCCGGCTCGGGTCCGAGAGGCCGGCCCGCGAGCGCCGCAGCGCGTTGGAGACGGCGGAGATCGCCTCGTCCTGGCCGATCACCCGGTCGTGCAGCCGCTCCTCCATCTGGATCAGCTTCTGCACCTCGCCCTCCAGCAGGCGGCTGACCGGGATGCCGGTCCATTTGGCGACCACCTCGGCGACGTCTTCCTCGGTCACTTCGTCGGCGAGCAGGACCTCGCCGCCGGCGTGCAGCTCCTGCAGCCGCGCCGCCTGCTCAGCGACCTTCGCCTCGAGCTCGGGGATGCGGCCGAATTTGAGTTCGGCGGCGCGCTCGAGGTCGGCCTCGCGTTCGGCCCGCTCGACCTCCAGCTGCGCCTCCTCGAGCTCCGCCTTGGCCTCCTTGATCGCCTCCAGCGGCTCCTTCTCGTTCTGCCAGCGGGTGCGCAGCTCGGCCGCCTCCTCGCGCAGGTTGGCGAGGTCCTCCTCGAGCGCCGCCAGCCGCTGCCGGGAGGCCTCGTCGGTCTCCTTCTTCAGCGCCTCGCGCTCGATCTCCAGCTGCTGGATCCGCCGCTCGACCTCGTCGATCTCGGTCGGCACCGAGTCGATCTCGATCTTCAGCCGCGAGGCGGCCTCGTCGATCAGGTCGATCGCCTTGTCGGGGAGGAAGCGGTCGGCGATGTAGCGCTCCGAGAGGGTCGCCGCGGCGACCACCGCCGAGTCGGCGATCCTCACCCCGTGGTGCTGTTCGTAGCGCGGTTTCAGCCCCCGCAGGATCGCGATCGTGTCGTTCATGTCGGGCTCGCCGACCAGCACCGGCTGGAAGCGCCGCTCCAGCGCCGCGTCCTTCTCGATGTGCTTGCGGTACTCGTCGAGCGTCGTCGCCCCGACCGCCCGCAGCTCGCCCCGCGCCAGCATCGGCTTCAGCAGGTTGGCGGCGTCGACCGCCCCTTCGGCGGCGCCGGCGCCGACGATCGTGTGCAGCTCGTCGAGGAAGAGGACGATCTGGCCCTCGGCCTGCTGGACCTCGCTCAGCACCGCTTTCAGCCGCTCCTCGAACTCGCCGCGGTATTTCGAGCCGGCCAGCAGCGAGCCGATGTCGAGGGCGATGACGCGGCGGTCGCGCAGGCTCTCGGGGACGTCGCCGTGGACGATCCGCTGCGCCAGCCCCTCGACGATCGCGGTCTTGCCGACCCCGGGGTCGCCGATCAGCACCGGGTTGTTCTTGGTCCGGCGCGAGAGCACCTGGATCACCCGGCGGATCTCCTCGTCGCGCCCGATCACCGGGTCGAGCTTGCCGCTCTCGGCCTCGGCGGTGAGGTCGCGGCCGAATTTCTCCAGCGCCTGGGCGTTGTCCTCGGCGTTGGGCGAGTTCACCTTCGCCGGGCCCTGGACCGCCCGCACCGCGCGCTCGAGCTCGTCGGGCTCGGGCAGCAGGTCGGAGACGCCGGAGCCGTCGTGGGCCAGCGCCAGCAGCAGGTGGCCGACGGTGATGTAGCCGTCGCCGAGCTTCGCCATCGCCTGCTCGGCCTCGCGGATCACCCGGGCCAGGTTGGAGGACATCCGCGGCTCCTCGGCGCCGCTGACGGTCGGCAGCGCGGCGATCGCCGCGCCCGCCCGCGCCCGCACGGCCGCCGGGTCGGCGCCGACCCGCTGCAGGACCGGGACCGCCATCCCCTCGGCCTGGTCGAGCAGCGCCGCCAGCAGGTGGGCAGAGGCGATCTCCGGGTTGCGCCCCGTCCGCGCCAGCTCCTGCGCCGCCGCGACGGCTTCCTGCGATTTGACCGTGAATCGATCCGCCTGCATCAGCCCTTCCTTCCGTTCTTGCGGCCCTTCGAGCGCAGCTCGGCGAGCTGCTTGCGGAGCCGTTCGTTCTCGCCGCGCACTCTCTGCACCTGCGCTTCCAGGGCCAGCACCATTTCCACCCCGGCCAGGTTCAGGCCCTCGGCGGTCATCTGCTGGATCCGCCGCAGCCGCTCGACGTCGCGCTGGGAGTAGAGGCGGGTGTTCTTGGGCGAGCGCTTCGGCGCGATCAGGCCGCGCTGCTCGTACATCCGCAGCGTCTGCGGGTGCATCTCCGCCAGTTCGGCGGCGACCGAGATCATGAACACGCCCTGGTCCTGGCTGAAGGCCGCCTTCACCTGGCGCCGGTAGGTGGCCATCAGCGCGCCGCCTTGCGCAGCAGCTCGGCCCGCGGGTCGCCGCCGTTCAGCTTCTCGGCCAGCTCGTCGACCGCCTTCAGCTGCTCCTCGCTCAGCTCCTCGGGCATCTGGATCTCCAGCCGGTAGCGGATGTCGCCGTTGCCGCCGCCCTTGCGCGGCGGCCCCTCGCCGCGCAGCCGCTGGACCGAGCCGTGCCTGGTCCCCGGCGCCACCTTGATCCGCTTCGTCCCGCTCAGCGTCGGCACCTCGATCGTGCCGCCGCGCAGCGCCTCGGGCACGGTGATCGGCACCGTCACCTCGAGGTTGCCGTCGCCGAGCCGCTCGAAGACGGGGGAGGCGGCGACGCGGGTGGTCACGTAGAGGTCGCCGGGCGGGCCGCCGCGGGGCCCGTCCTCGCCCTTGCCGGCGAGCCGGATGCGGCTGCCGTCCCTGACCCCGGCGGGGATGTTGACCTTGTAGCGCTTGCTCTGCTGGGTGAGGCCGGAGCCGCCGCAGGTCGGGCAGGGGTCCTCGATCACCTGGCCCGAGCCGCCGCAGCGCGAGCAGGGTTGGCTGATCGAGAACAGGCCCTGGCCCTGGACCTCGACCCCCCGTCCCTCGCAGCGCGGGCAGGTGGTCGGGGCGGTGCCGGGTTCGGCGCCGCTGCCTTGGCAGGTCGCGCAGCGGCTCTGCTTCGGCACGGTGACGCTGATCTGGGCGCCGGCGATCGCCTGGTCGAAGCTGAGCTGGACTTCGGTCTCGAGGTCGCGCCCGCGCACCTGCTGGGCCTGCCCGCGGCCGCCGCCGCGGTTGAACATGCCGCCGAGGATGTCGCCGAAGTCGAAGCCGCCGAAGCCGCCGGCCTGGCCGCCGGGAGCAGCGCCGCCGAACGGGCCGCCGCCGAAGCCGCCGAAGGCACCGCCCTCGTCGTACTCCTTGCGCTTCTCGGGGTCGCCGAGGACGTCGTGGGCGGCGGAGATCTCCTTGAACTTCTCCTCGGCCTCCTTGTCGCCCGGGTTGCGGTCAGGGTGGTATTTCCGGGCGAGCTTCCGGTAGGCCTTCTTGATCTCGTCCTCGGTCGCCTTCTTGGAGACGCCCAGCGTCTTGTAGAGCTCGTCAGCCAACTCTCTCCTCAGGCACTCACGACCACCCGGGCCGGCCGGACCAGCTGCTCGCCCAGGGTGTATCCCTTCTGCAGGACCTCGACCACGACGCCGCTCTCGGTGCCCTCGACCGGCTGGGTCGAGAGCGCCTCGTGGCGGTTCGGGTCGAACCTCTCGCCCCCGGGATCGACCACCTCGATCCCGTTCCGCTTCAGCGACTCCCGCAGCCCGGAGAGCACCATCTCAACCCCCTCGCGAAGCGCCGCCCCGTCCTCGGCAGCCTCCAGCGCCCGCTCCAGGTTGTCGACCGCATCGATCACTTCCCGGGCGACCTCGATCTTCCCCCGCGCCTGAGCCTCCTGCACCTGCGCGGCGGCCCGCTTGCGAAAGTTCTCGAAGTCGGCTTTCGTCCTCCGAGCCAGTTCGAGGTACTCCTCCTTCTGCTGGTTGGCGTCAGCCAGCAGCTTCTCGAAGTCCTCCTCGACGGCCTGAGAACCGTCGTCCTGCTGAGCGGCTCCTCCGACGGGTGGCGCGGTAGGGGGGACCCCCTCCTGCGCAGTTGCAGGAGGGGGTGGGTCCCCTGCCGTGACAGGACCCGTCGGCCGAGCGCCCGGTCCCGCGGGCCGAGCGCCCGGTCCCTCAGACCGAGCGCCCTCGTCCCGAGACTCGTCCTGAGGCGCGCTCACGAGCCCTCCTCATCGACCACCTCGGCGTCCACGACCTCCTCCTCGTCGGAAGCCGCCCCGTCAGCCGAGGCGCCGTCGGCGCTCGCCTGCTCGGCCGAGGCCGCCGCGTAGATCTGCTCGGAGACCTTGGTCATCGCCGTGTTCAGCGCCTCGACCTTCGAGTCCAGCTCCTCCTTGGAGCCCGACTCGAGCGAGTCGCGGACGTCCTTGACCGCCGAGCGCACCTGCTCCTTGGCCTCGTCGTCGACTTTGTCGCCGGCCTCGTCGATCGCTTTCTCCGCCTGGTAGGCGGCGTTCTCGGCGACGTTCCTGGTCTCGGCCAGCTCGCGCTGGGCCCGGTCCTCCTCGGCGTGCGACTCGGCGTCGGAGACCATCTGGTCGATTTCCTCGTCGGAGAGGCCGGAGCCGGATTTGATCTCGATCTTCTGCTCTTTGCCGGTGCCTTTGTCGGTCGCGGTGACGTTGATGATGCCGTTGGCGTCGATGTCGAAGGCGACCTCGATCTGCGGCATGCCGCGCGGCGCCGGGGGGATCCCGGTGAGCTGGAATTTGCCCAGGCTCTTGTTGCCGCTCGCCATCTCGCGCTCGCCCTGCAGGACGTGGATCTCGACGCTCGGCTGGTTGTCCTCGGCGGTCGAGAAGACCTCCGACTTCTTGGTCGGGATCGTCGTGTTGCGCTCGATCAACTTCGTCATCACGCCGCCTTTGGTCTCGATCCCCAGGGTCAGCGGGGTGACGTCGAGCAGCAGCACGTCCTTGACGTCGCCGGCCAGCACGCCCGCCTGGATCGCGGCGCCGACGGCGACGACCTCGTCCGGGTTGACGCCCTGGTGGGGCTCCTTGCCGGTCAGCTCCTCGACCTTCTCGCGGACCGCCGGCATCCGGGTCATGCCGCCGACCAGGACGACGTGGTCGACCTCGGTGTCGGCGTCTTTGAGCGCCTGCTTCACCGGCGCGACGACGCGGTCGAGCAGGTCCCCGGTCAGCTCGTTCAGCTTGGATCTCGACAGCTTGAGGTCGAGGTGCTTGGGCTGCCCCTCGACGGCGGTGATGAAGGGCAGGTTGATCTGCGTCTCCTGGGTCGAGGAGAGCTCGATCTTCGCCTTCTCGGCGGCCTCGTAGAGGCGCTGCAGCGAGTTCTTGTCCTGGGAGAGGTCGACGCCCTGGTCGCGCTTGAACTCCGCCACCAGCCACTCGACGATCGCTTTGTCCCAGTTGTCGCCGCCGAGGTGGTTGTCGCCGGCGGTCGCTTTCACCTCGAAGACGCCGTCGCCGATTTCCAGCACCGAGACGTCGAAGGTGCCGCCGCCGAGGTCGAAGACGAGGATCGCGTGGTCGCTCTCCTCCTTCTCGAGCCCGTAGGCGAGCGAGGCAGCGGTCGGCTCGTTGATGATCCGCTTGACCTCGAGGCCGGCGATTTTGCCGGCGTCCTTGGTCGCCTGCCGCTGGTCGTCGTTGAAGTAGGCGGGGACGGTGATCACGGCGCTGTCGACGCTTTCGCCCAGCTTCGCTTCGGCGTCGGTCTTCAGCTTCTGCAGGATCATCGCGCTGATCTCGGGCGGGCTGTACTGCTTGCCCCGGGCGTCGACGCGGACGTCGCCGTTGGGGCCGGCCTCGACCGTGTACGGGACGATCGTCTCCTCCTCTTTGACTTCGGACTCCTTGCGGCCCATGAACCGCTTGATCGAGAAGATCGTGTTCTCCGGGTTCATCACCGCCTGCCGTTTGGCGACGGTGCCGACGAGGCGCTCGCCGCTCTCGGAGAAGGCGACGACCGACGGGGTGGTCCGCCCGCCCTCGGCGTTCTCCAGAACGGTGGGCTCGCCGCCCTCCATCACCGCGACGCACGAGTTGGTCGTGCCGAGGTCGATACCGATCGTCTTTGCCACTTTTCCGCTTCCTCCAGGGGTGTCTAGGGGGTTCTATTGATCAAGCTCTAGAAATCTAAGTGCCAGTATGGCAGATGTGATCGAGATTTCAACCGCGCCCGCAACCACGGGCCGATCGGTCCGATCCCACCCGCCGACGGGCCGATAAGTCAACTCGGCTGGGACAGATCGGCCCGTCGGCAAAGCGCGGGCGACGTATCGGCCCGTCGCGGTGTGGCGGGCGCTCAGCCCTGGCCGGCGGTGCGGGCGACGAATTCGGCGACTTCTTCGCCCTGCGACTTGTTGAGGATGCCGGCGGGCATCCGTCCCGGGGTCGAGCTGTCGACGCCGTTTTCGATCGCGTTGAGGACGCGCCCTTCGATCGATTCGACCGTCTGCTGGACCTGTTTCGGTTCGCCTTCCGGCGGCCCGGTGGGGGCGAGCAGTTCGTCGAGGTCGGGGGCGTAGTTGCCGTCGGTGCCGGCCGCGTAGAGCGTGTGGCAGGTGCCGCAGTTGGTCTGGAAGAGCGTCTGCCCTTCCTTCAGGCTCGCCGGGACGTCCTGCGGGCCGGTGTTCGCGTCGCCCTTGGAGCGGAAGACCGCGAAGGGGAGGACGACGGCGAGGACGAGGACGGCGATCCCGAACCAGATGAAGGTGCGCTTGCTCATTGGGCGGCGCGCATACTACTGAGAGGGCCGGTTTTCGCGGTACCAGGGGCACATCCGCCGCAGGGCGCACTCGCCGCAGCGGGGTTTCGGGCGGCAGGTCGCCCGTCCGTGGCGGATCAGGTTGACGTGCAGCTCGTGGGCGTCCTCCGGCGGCACGACCGCCAGCATCTCGTCGTGGGCGCGCTCGAAGGAGGCCTTGGCCGGGAAGAGGCCGAGCCGGCCGCCGACCCGGTGGACGTGGACGTCGACCGGGATCTCCGGGATGCCCCAGGTGAAGATCAGCACGCAGGCGGCGGTTTTGCGGCCGACCCCGGGCAGCCCGAGCAGGAACTCGAGCGACTCCTCGCGCGGGGCGGTCTCGGTCCAGTCGAGGTCCGGCGGCTCCCCCAGCCGCTCGAGGATCGCCTGGATCCGCGGCGCCTTCTGCCGCGCCAGGCCGCCGGGGCGGATCGCCTCCTCCAGCTCGGCCACCGGGGCGTCCCGCACCTCCTCCCAGGTCGGGAAGCGCTCGCGCAGCGCCGCGAAGGCGCGGTCGCGGTTGCGGTCGTTGGTGTGCTGGGAGAGGACGGTCTTGACCAGCTCGGCGATCGGGTGCCCGTGCGGCTCCTCCTCGGGGACCCCGTAGACCTCCCGCAGCCGGTCGCGGATCGCCCGCACCCGGCGCCTGTCCGGTCGTCTCCAGCTCACCGGCGGCACCCTATTGGCCGTTAACGCCCGGGCTACAATTGGCTGTTCCGTGTCTCGCGCGATCGCCGCCATAGGAGCCAGGCTGCCCAAGGGCTGGGGCGATGCCGGGCGCCAGATCGGCATCCTCGTCGGCGTCGACGTCGTCTACGAGCTCGGCCGCGGCGTCGCCGACTCGACCAGGGCCGACGCGCTCGCCCACGGCGCCCAGGTGATCGGCTGGGAGCAGTCGACCCACACCTTCTTCGAGCCCAGCCTGCAGAGCTTCTTCCTGCCCGCGCACTGGGTGATCGACGTCGCCAACCAGCTCTACCTCAACGCCCAGTTCTCGATCGCGCTCGGCTTCCTCGTCTGGCTCTACCTCTTCCGCAACGAGTCCTATTACTTCGTGCGCAACATGTTCGTGGTCGCGATGTGCCTGGCGCTGATCGGCTACGTCGGCTTCCCGACGGCGCCGCCGCGGATGTTCCCCGACCGCGGCTTCGTCGACACGATCACCGACTTCTCCAACGTCAACCACGACTCGACCCTGGCGAAGATCTTCATCAACCCCTACGCCGCGGTGCCGAGCATGCACTGCGCCTTCGCGATGATGATCGGGGTCAGCGGCGTCGCCGTCTGCCGCCACTGGTGGTCGAAAGCCTGGTGGGCCTTCTGGCCGGTCCTGATCACCTGGGTGGTGATCGTCACCGCCAACCACTACTGGATCGACGCCGCGCTCGGCTGGCTGGTCGCGATCAGCGCCTTCGCGATCGCCCAGGGCGCGCTGGCCCGCGCCCGGCCGCACGCCTGGGCGTGGCGGAGCCCCGCCCCCGCGAGGCCGAGGCGTAATAGCCTCACCCCCCGATGGGACCTTCGGCGCCCCCCCGGCGCAGCCCTCGCAGCGGCGCCCGCAACGGTCAGGAGCTGCGCGCCTACGCCCGCGAGCGGCTGATCGAGTCGCGGCTGACCCCGAACGCGATCTCGATGGTCGGCCTGCTCGGCAACCTGATCGCCGCCGCGCTGGTCACCCAGCGCCTCTTCTTCCTCGCCGGCGTCGCCTTCGTCCTCGGCTCGGTCTGCGACACCCTCGACGGCCGCTACTCGCGGATGTCGGGCAAGGGGACGCTGTTCGGCGCCTTCCTCGACTCGACCCTGGACCGGATCGAGGAGGGGGTCGTGCTCGCCGCGGTCGCCGCGTACTTCGCGGTCGAAGGCCGCTCCTTCGCGGCGGCGATGTGCGTGGTCGCCGTGCTCGGCTCGCTGATGGTCTCCTACACCCGCGCCCGCGCCGAGGCCCTCGGGGTCGAATGCAAGGTCGGATTGGCCACCCGGCCGGTCCGCGTGGTGATACTTTCGATCGGCCTGATCTTCGCCAAGGGCGCCGGATTGGGCGATTTCGAACTGCTGGCGCCGGCGGTCTACGCGATCGCCGCGCTGACGATATTCACCACCTTCCAGCGGGTACTGCATGTTCGTAACGAGCTTTCCGGGACGGCCGGCGTCGCGAGCGACGGCGGCGGCCCCGACGAAGGGAATCTGTAACCAGCGGAGCGGCCCGGTGTCTTCAGCCACCCAGCGCAATCCAGGAGGACTTCCGAATCAATGAGTGAGAGCAACGGGGCCAACGCCCACAGCAGCAACGGCGCCGGCCGCGCGGACGAGAAGGTCCGGGTCGCGATCGTCGGCGTCGGCAACTGCGCCAACAGCTTCATCCAGGGCGTCCAGTACTACAAGGACGCCGACCCAGCCGACGAAGTCCCGGGCCTGATGCACGTCGAGCTCGGCGGCTACCACGTCCGCGACGTCGAGTTCGTCGCCGCCTTCGACATCGACGCCGAGAAGGTCGGCAAAGACCTCTCGGAGGCGATCTGGTCGGGCCAGAACGACACGATCAAGTTCGCCGACGTGCCCGAGCTCGGGGTCGAGGTGCATCGCGGCATGACCCACGACGGGCTCGGCAAGTACCTGAAAGAGAAGATCACCAAGGCGCCGGGCGAAACCGCCGACGTCGTCGGCATCCTCAAGGAGACCAAGGCCGACGTGCTGGTCTGCTACCTGCCGGTCGGCTCCGAGGAGGCGACCAAGTGGTACGTCGAGCAGGCGCTCGCCGCCGGGGTCGGCTTCGTCAACTGCCTGCCGGTCTTCATCGCCCGCGAGGACTACTGGGACAAGCGCTTCCAGGAGGCCGGGCTGCCGATCATCGGCGACGACATCAAGAGCCAGGTCGGGGCGACGATCGTCCACCGGGCGCTGGCGCGGCTCTTCCACGACCGCGGCGTGCGGCTGGAGCGGACCTCGCAGCTCAACGTCGGCGGCAACATGGACTTCTACAACATGCTCGAGCGCGAGCGACTCGCCTCGAAGAAGGAGTCGAAGACCAACGCCGTCACCTCGATCATGGGCCACGACCTGCCCGCCGAGGACGTCCACGTCGGCCCCTCCGACTACGTCGCCTGGCTGACCGACCGCAAGTGGGCCCACATCCGGCTCGAGGGCAATGCCTTCGGCGACGTGCCGCTGACCGCCGAGCTGAAGCTCGAGGTCTGGGACTCGCCGAACTCGGCCGGCGTCGTGATCGACGCGGTGCGGTTGATCAAGCTGGCGCTCAACAACGGCATCGCCGGCCAGCTCGACGGGCCCTCCAGCTACCTGATGAAGAGCCCGCACACCCAGCGCCCCGACGACGAGGCCCGCGAACAGACCGAGCAGTTCATCGTCGAGAACGCCCGCGGCAAGGGCGGCGCCCCCGGCGCCCCGGCCGAGACGCCGGCCGCCTCGCAGGCTTAAGCCGTCCCGACCGCCGAAGCGGTTGCGTGGTTCCTTTGTCCTGTAGAGCCGGGCAAAGGAACCGCGCAACCGCGGTCGCGGCTCCTATCCTGCCCCTGTGACTCCCGAGCCGCTCTCGATCGCCCAGGTCTACCCGGTGCGCCGGGGCGGGGGCGGGGAGGCGGCGCGGTTCGCCGCCGCCCTCGCCGGGGAGCTCGAACGGCGCGGGCACGAGCTGCTGCGGATCAAGACCGGCGACCCGGTCAAACGGCTGCTCAAAGGCCGCGACCTCGACGTCGTCCACGTCCACGACCCGTTTGCCCCGAGCGCCGCCTCGGCGGCGCTGCGGCACTCCTACGCGCTCAACGTCGCCACCTTCCACGAGCCCCGCGAGCGGGTGCTGGCGACGCAGGTGGCGCGGCCGCTGGTGGAGATCTTCTTCGGCCGGATCGACGCGCGGACGGTGACCCGGCCGCAGACCGCCGAGCTGCTGGAGCGCTTCTTCCCGGCGAGCTACGAGCTGCTGGGCGGCGCCGGGGACGAGGGGGGCTGGAGCGCGGTCGCCGACGAGGTGGAAGCGATCTACCGGCGCCTGCTGGCCCGGCGCCACAGCGGCGGCGGCGATCCGGCGGCGCGGGAGCGGATCTCCTCGCGGCCGCTGATCGAGGTCGACCTGCACATGCACACCGACCACTCCGGCGACTGCGCGACGCCGGTCGACACGCTGATCCATACCGCCCGCGACCGCGGCCTCGGGGCGATCGCGATCACCGACCACAACGAGGTCTCCGGCGCCCTGGAGGCGCGCAAGCTGGCCGAAGAGCTGGGCGACATCAAGGTGATCGTCGCCGAGGAGGTGAAGACCGCCGAGCAGGGGGAGGTGATCGGCCTCTTCCTCGAGGAGAAGATCCCCCGGGGGCTGACGATGGCGGAGACGATCGCCGAGATCCGCGCCCAGGGCGGGCTCGTCTACGTCCCGCACCCCTTCGACCGCTTCCACTCGGTGCCCGATTACGAGCACCTGCTCGACATCGTCGAGGAGATCGACCTGCTCGAGGTCTTCAACCCGCGGGTGGCGCTGACCTCCTTCAACGAGGAGGCGGTGCGGTTCGCCCGCAAGTACGGGATCGTGCCGGCGGCGGGCTCCGACAGCCACGTCGCCCAGGGGCTGGGCAGCGTGCGCCAGCGGATCCACGACTTCGACGGCGCGGCCGAGTTCCTCGAGGCGATGCGGGACGCCGACATCACCCGCAAGCACAAGAACCTGGTCTACGTGCAGACGCTGAAGTTCCTGCAGACGACGGGCCGGCCGAAGGCGCCGAAACGGCGGGTGCCGGATGCCAAGCCGGTGCGGGGCGGGCGGCCGCGCCAGGGCCGCAAGGTGCGCCGGGCGAGCAAGTCCTGATGCAGGCGGGCCGTCGCAAAGGAGCCGCGCCGGTCCCGTCAAAGAGTGCGCCGATGCGGTCGATCGACGACGAGATCCGCGAGAAGTACCTGGAGCGGGCGATCCGCGAGCTCAACCAGATGAGCCGCGAAGTCCAGGAATGCCCGCACTGCCCGCGCGGCAAGCTGATGCCGGTGCTCGGCTCCGGGCATCCGCAGGCCGACGTCTTCATGCTCAAGCAGGCGCCGCTGGCCTCGGAGATCGAGGAGGGGGTCGCCTTCTACGGCCGCTCCGGCAACGCGCTGATGAAAAGCTTCAAACGGCTGGGGATCGACCCGCTGGTCGTCTACGGCACCCTCTGCGTCAAGTGCCCGATCCCCGAGCCCGACCTCGCCGCCGGCGAGTGCGTCGGCCGCCTGGTCGAGGAGCTGGCGATCGTGCAGCCGAAGATCGTCGTCGTCATGGGCGAGCCGGCCCTGCGCATCCTCAACTCCCTCGGCGTCCCCCTCGCCCGCGAGGTCGAGCCCCGCGAGGGCGAGATCCAGGCCTTCACCCCGACCATCGACGCCCTCTACACCCCCGACATCGACGACTCGCTCGACGAAGAGGGCGCCAAGCAACGCTTCTGGCGCGCCTTCAAGACCCTGGGCGACTGGTACGAGGAGCTGCCGCCGTACTAGCGCTCAGGATCGATTGTTTATTTCTCCTGCGCTTCGGCGCCCGAAAAGGAGGAAGCAATGAAGAACCTGAAGACGCTGATCCCGGCTGTAGCGGTCGCATCCGGACCTCCATCGGAGTCGTCAGGGGCGGGAGCCCGGCCACGATCGAAGTCAGCATGCCCAATGCCTTCATCTGCCTGACCGTGACGCGAATGACAGCGGCCTTTTCCCTCACATCCCCGACGTCGCTGTATGTAGAGGGCTCTTGACCAAGCCGCGGCGAGTGGCGACTTTTTCCGTCGGCGGCCGGAAACTCGCTACTCGTGCAGCGACTCCGAGGTTTGGGGGGCTATGGCCCCCCGAAGTTCGGAGGAGGCGGTAGAGGCGGCCCAGGGATCCGTCAGGCCGTGGGGGCCGCCGCCTCGGCCAGGGCCGTCATCGGATCCACCTTGGCGCTGGCGAGGCCGCGGACGACGATGGTGTCGAGGGGGCCTTCGTAGGCGCTGAGGGCGGCCTGGGCGGCGGTGGAGTTGGGGGCGGCGACTCCGACGGTGCCCTCGGGCTCGCCGAGGCGGTCGAAGTGGTCGCGGTAGCCCTTGTGGAGGTCGCGGTAGAAGGACTCCTCCTTGGCCAGGCGCTCGGCGGCGTCGGGGCCGACGGCGGTGCGGACGTAGCCGAAGACGCGGGGGGTCTCGCGGCCGGCGGCCTCGGCACCGGCCTCGACCCTGGCGCGGGCGCCGGCGGCGAAGCCCGGGGTCATCCAGTTGAAGAAGACGCCGTCGTAGGAGTTGCCGGCCAGCTCGCACATCTTCGGGCCCATCGCGGCGAGGACGAGTTTGACGCCGGGGAGCCGCTCGCGCAGCTCCGGCAGGGCCTCTCGCATCTTCGTCAGCGGCTTCTCGGTGAAGCCGGCGCCGACGCCGAGCCAGAGCTTCGCCGGGTCGACGCCGAGCCCCTCGACGTCGGCGGCGATCTGCTCGGGTGGGGTGCGGTCGAGGGCGATCACGGCGACGCCGAGCTCGATCTCCGGCGCCGCGGCCGCGAACTCGGCCAGCGTCGCCAGGCCCTTCGCCCCGGGGTGGTCGTTCGACCAGACCGACTCGTAGCCGAGCTCGGCGCAGCGCGCCGCCAGCGGCCGCGCCACCTCCGGGTCCAGCCCTGCCGCAACTCCGAACGCTCTACTCACCCGCCGTCGCCTCCTCCGTTTCGCCTGCGGCGCCGGCCACTCCGGCCGTCGCCTCCTCCGCCTCGCCTGCGGCGGCGTCCACGCCGTCGCTCGCCGCCTCCGCCGCTTCCCGCTCGCGGACCGCTACCCGTTCCGCGTCGCGTTCAAAGAGCGCGACGCACTCGATGTGGGGGGTCTGGGGGAACATGTCGACCGGCCGCACCCGCCGCAGCCTATAGCCGGCCTCGCCGAGCTGGGCGGCGTTGGGCGCCAGCGTCGTCGGGTTGCAGGAGACGTAGACGATCTTCCCGGCGCCGCACTCGATCGCCCGGCGGACGATCTTCTGCGAGAGGCCGGCGCGGGGCGGGTCGACGACGACGACGTCGGGCTTCCCGGCCTGCTCGAGCAGCGGCCGCACCCCGGTGCGCGCGTTGGCCGCGACGAAGCGGGCGTTCTCAATGCCGTTGGCGCGGGCGTTGCGCTCGGCGTCGGCGATCGCCTCGGGGACGATCTCCAGGCCCCAGACCTCGCCGGCCTGCCGCGCCATCGTCAGCCCGATCGTGCCGATCCCGCAGAAGAGGTCGAAGACCCGCTCGCTGCCGCTGAGGCCGGCGAGCTCGCCGGCGATCGCGTAGAGGCGCTCGGCCATCTCGGTATTGGTCTGGAAGAAGGCGCCGTGGGACATCTCCAGCCGCAGCCCGCAGAGCTCCTCGCGAAGCCGTTCGGAGCCGAGGACGCCGGTCGGGCCGTCGGTGCCGCCGGCCTCGGGGGCGACGATCGTGTGCAGGTCGACCGGCGGGCGCGGGAACTTCGCCTCGACGGTGACCAGGCGGGTCTGGATCTGGCCGCTGCGCCGCCCTTCGCGGACCGCGAGGTTGCGCAGGACGCCGCGGCCGGCGCGCCGGTCCCAGGCCGGCACCGCCTCGGCCCGGGCCCATTCGCGGACCGCGTTGCGGGCCTCGTTGCCGCGTTCGCTGGCCAGGTGGCAGTCGTCGGCGTCGACGATCAGGTCCCAGCGGCCGCGGGCGTGGAAGCCGAGCGTCGGCTCGCCGTCCTCCTCGCCGAAGGAGTACTCGAGCTTGTTGCGGTAGCGCCACTGCTCCAGGGCCGGCACGATCGGCTCCAGCTCGAAGCCATCGAGGCCGCCGAGCCGGCCGAGTGCCTCGGCGACCTGCTGCTGCTTGTGGTGGAGCTGGCGCTCGTAGGGCAGCCCCTGCCAGGGCGCCCCCGGGCAGGGCTCGCCGCCGTGGACGCAGGTGTCGGGCAGGCGGTCGGCGGCCGGCTCGAGCACCTCCACGGCGCGCGCCTCGGCGAAGCGCTTCTTGCCCTTGGTGACCTCGGCGCGGACGCGGTCGCCCGGCAGAGCCCCGGCGACGAAGACGACGAGGCCGTCGGCCCGAGCGACCCCCCGCCCGCCGAAGGCGAGGGAGTCGATCTCGAGCTCCAGCTGATCTCCGCGGCGGGCTATGGCAGCGCTTTGCGCGCCTGCTTGGCCAGGCGCTCCAGTTCCTTCAGCAGGGAGTCGCGCTGCTTCTGGCCTCGTTTGACGAGTTCGCGGAGCAGTTTCTCGGCGTCGCTGCGGGTCATGCGGCCGCGCTTGACCGCGTCGTCGACGACGTCCTGGATGCGGTCGCGGCTGAGGGTGACGCTCTGCTCGAGGCTCTCGCGGAACTGGGCGACGCTCTTGTCGAGCCCGCTGGTCGCTTTGCTGGAGGCTTTTGCTTTCGGGGCTTTTTTCGAAGACGATTTGGCGCTGGATTTCTTCGCCGCCGGTTTTTTCGCTTTGCTGCTTTTGGCCGCGGCTTTGCCGGCTTTCGCTTTCGTCGATTTTTTCGCTTTCGACGGTTTCGCTTTTTTCGCTTTCGATTTGCCCGCCGCTTTTTTGTCCGCCATCTAGGTTCGCCTCCGTAGTCGGTTGTCCCGCTGGTGGGACCCGACTATCTCAATTCCGCAGGAGGTTTGGCTCATCAGCCGCGAAGGCCGCCTCGACCGGCGCGTGGTCGGAGAGCCGCAGCGCCCGGCCGTCGAGCCGCAGCTCGCGCCGCTCGGGCGGCCACGCGGCCGGCGGCTCGACCGTCTCGAGGCCGCGGCAGAAGACGTGGTCGATCGCGTCCTCGGCGGTCGCCGGGCCGGCCAGGCCGAACTCCTCGCGCAGGCGCTCGAAGACCCGCGGCTGCCTCCCCGGCCGCAGGTTGAGGTCGCCGCCGAAGACGAGCGGCGAGCCGCGGGCCCACTCGCTCGCCGCCCCGGCGGCGCGCAGCACGTCCGCTTCGGCCGCCCGCGGCCGGTCGTTGGTCGCGTGCAGGTTGGCGACGCAGACGCCCGAGGCGGTGCGGCTGAAGGCCATCGCGCGGCGCTCGGGCTCGCCCTCGTGGATCGTCGCCTCGCGCCGCTCGGCGATCCCTCCCAGCTTGCCCGGCACCCGCACCAGGGTGAGGTTGGAGCCGCCCTCGCCGGAGGCCATCAGGTCCGGGTTCTGGCGGGCCAGCAGGCCGCGCAGGGGGCCGAGGCTGTTGCGCGAGGTCAGCGCTCGCTGCCACTCGGCCCCGCAGGCGGCGGCCAGCGGCTCGGCGAAGCGCGGCGGGCACTCCTGCAGCAGCGCCACGTCCCACTTCGCCGCGGCGAGCAGCTGCGCGAACTCGGCCGTGAGGTCGCGGTTGACCTGGACGTGGGTCGCGTTGCGCTCGTCGAGGCGCAGCAGCCGCGAGCGCCAGGTCCGCAGCTTCGGGTCGGGCGGGTGGTCGCGGCCGTGGAAGAGGTTCCAGGCGAGCACGGTGAACTCCATCGCGTGCGTAGTATCGGGGGCCTGCGAGCCGGTCGACTTTGCAAACCATTGGTTGACAAAGTCGACCGGGAGCGATTCCTATGACGAAGCGGGACTTTCTCACCGGCGACGAGCTCGGGGCCTTCGAGCTCGGCAGGCTGCTCGACCGCGCGGCAGAGCTGAAAGCGGGGCGGCGCGAGGGCGTCGGCCGCGACTCGCTCGCCGGGCGCAGCATCGCCCTCGTCTTCGAGAAGCCCTCGACGCGGACGCGGATCTCCTTCGACGTCGGCGTCGCCGAGCTCGGCGCCCACGGGGTGATGCTGCGCGGCGACGAACTGCAGCTCGCCCGCGGCGAGTCGGTCGCCGACACCGCCCGCGTGCTCTCCCGCTACGTCGACGCGATCGTGATCCGCTCCGGCTCGCACGAGGCGGTCGAAGGGCTGGCCGAGGCGGCCGAGGTCCCGGTGGTCAACGCGCTCACTCCGCTCCACCATCCCTGTCAGGCGCTCGCCGACCTGCTGACGCTGCGGGAGCGCTTCGGCGAGCTCGAGGGACTGCGGCTCGCCTATGTCGGCGACGGCAACAACGTCGCCCGCTCGCTGGCGATCGTCGGCGGGCTGGCCGGGGTCGAGGTCGTGGTCGCCGCCCCCGAGGGCTACCAGCTGAGCGACCCCCACGGGGCGAGGCTGACCGACGACGCGCGCGCCGCCGCGGCCGGGGCGGACGCCCTCTACACCGACGTCTGGGTCAGCATGGGCGACGAGACCGAGGCGCGGCGCCGGCTCGCCGACCTCGCGCCCTACCAGCTCGACGCCGACCTCCTCGCCGGCGCCGCGGAGCGGGCCGTCGTCCTCCACTGCCTGCCCGCCCACCCGGGGCAGGAGATCGCCGCCGAGGTCCTCTACGGCGAGCGCTCCGCCGTCTGGGACCAGGCCGAGAACCGCCTCCACGCCCAGAAGGCGCTGCTGGAGGCGCTGCTCGCCGAGTAGCGCAGGCCCTCGTGTACCCGCACATCGACCTCGGCCCGGTGACGCTGCAGACCTTCGGGATCTGCTTCGCGCTCGCCTTCCTCGCCGCCGGGGCGCTGATCTGGAAGCGGCTGGGGGAGATCGGCCGGCCGCCGGACTGGGCGTATGAGATGGGCTTCGCGGCGCTGGTCGGCGGCATCGTCGGCTCGCGCGTCTACTTCGTCGTCCAGAACTACAGCCAGATCGAACACGACCTGATCGGCAACCTCTTCTCCGGCTCGGGGCTGGTCTGGTACGGCGGCGCGATCGGCGGCGCCCTGGCGGTCGTCCTCTGGGCCTGGTGGCGCGGCTTCCTCGGCCTGGCGCTGCTCGACCTGGCGGCGCCGGCGCTGGCGCTCGGCTACGCGATCGGGCGCTGCGGCTGCCAGCTCTCCGGCGACGGCGACTACGGCAAGCCGTGGCACGGGCCGTGGGCGATGAGCTACCCGGAAGGGACGGTGCCGACCGACCGGACCGTCCACCCGACGCCGGTCTACGAGACGCTGGCGATGGGCCTCGGCGCCTGGATGCTGTGGCAGCTGCGCGACCGGGTGCGGGCGGGGGTCCTGTTCGCGATCTACCTCCTCTACGCCGGGGCCGAGCGCTTCCTGATCGAGTTCCTGCGCCGCAACCACGAGGTCGTGGCAGGGCTGACGGCGGCCCAGCTCGAGAGCCTGGGGATGATGGCCGGCGGCCTCGTCTGGCTGGCGATCGTCGTCCGCCGCCACGGAGGCATCTGGCGCCAGGGGGCGAACCAGGCAGCGGAGGCCGCCGCCTAGCGAGGCGCCTGGGCCGCGGCGGCCGAGCGCGTCTCCGGCCGGCGGCGTCTCCGAGATTGTGGGGCCTATAGCCCCCCAAAGTTCGGAGACGCGCTCGGCCGCCGCGGCGGTGCTATCTTGCGCAAGATCTTTGGAGCGGTCTTTTCCGGGAGGATGCGGATTTCATGGCGGCAATCGACGTAAAGAGCGAGGGGCCTTCGGCCCGTACCGTGGGAGCGATCCTCGACGATGCGGCCGAGCGGATCGCCGCCGCCGGGGTCGAGGAAGCCCGCAGCGACGCCGAAGTGCTGGTCGCCGACGCGCTCGGGGTCAAGCCCGACCAGCTCTCGGTGGAGAGCGCCGGCGAGGTCGACGGCGAGGCGGCGGCGAAGATCGAGGCCGGCGTCCGGCGCCGGGTGGAGCGCGAGCCGATGGCCTACATCCTCGGCCGCGCGCCCTTCCGCGGGCTCGAGGTCGCCGTCGACGAGCGCGTCCTCTGGCCGCGCCGCGAGACCGAGCTGCTGGTCGAGGTCGGCACCCAGCTGCCCGAGGGGGCGCGGGTGCACGAGGTCGGCACCGGCTCCGGCGCGATCGCGCTGGCGCTGCTCTCGGAGCGGCCCGACCTGCGGGTCACCGCCTCCGACCTCTCGCCCGAAGCGGTCGAAGCGGCGCGCGAGAACGCCGAGCGGCTCGGACTCGAGCTCGACGTCCGCGTCGGCCTCGGCCTGCCCGAGGAGGTCGAAGCCGAAGACGTCGACCTGGTGATCGCCAACCTTCCCTACGTCACCGACGAGACGATCTTCGAGCGCTCGCCGGAGATCCGCAAGGAGCCGCGGGTGGCGGTGACCGGCGATTGCGGCGAGGACGGGCTCGGCGTGATCCGCGGCCTGATCGCCGAAACGCCGTCGGGCTGGAAGCTGGCGATGGAGCACGACACCCATCACGGCCCGGCGATGCGCGAGCTGCTGCGCGACGCGACTACCCTTCAGGACTATGAAGGTGACGACCGGGTCACCGTCGGCTACGCACCCTGAGCTGAGCGCCGGCGATGAGCGATAGTCCGGCCGCCGAGGCGGCGGGCCAGGCCGGCGACCGCTCGCTCGCGGTCTCGACCGAGGAGCAGCGGCGGGCGAAGCTGGAGCGGCTGCGGGCCGCCGGGGTCGATCCCTACCCGCACGCGTTCCCGGACCGCGACCACGTCGCCGAGATCGAAGCGCGCCACGACCCGGCCGAGCTGGGCGAGGGCGAGCACGAGGAGTTCTCCTACCGGGTGATGGGGCGGGTGGTCGGCAAGCGCGGCCACGGCAAGACCGCCTTCCTCGACGTCCGCGACGTCAGCGGCCAGATCCAGGCCTACGCGCGCCGGGACGTGCTCGGCGAGGAGGCGTTCGCGCGGGTCGAGGAGCTCGACATCGGCGACCTGGTCGGGGTGGTCGGGCCGCTGCACGTGACCAAGCGCGGGCAGCTCGCGATCGGGGTGCGCGAGTGCGTCCTGCTGGCCAAGGCGCTGAAGGACCCGCCCGACCTCTTCCACGGGATCAGCGACCCCGACACCCGCTACCGCCAGCGCGAACTCGACCTGATGGCGAACGAGGAGTCGCGGGAGATCTTCAAGAAGCGCTCGCAGCTGACCCTGGGGATCCGCAACTACATGAACGAGCGCGGCTGGGTCGAGCTGGAAACGCCGGTGCTGCAGCGGCTGACCGGCGGCGCCGCGGCGCGGCCGTTCGTCACCCACCACAACGCCCTCGACCGCGAGCTGTTCCTGCGCACGGCAACCGAGCTCTACCTGAAGCGGGCGATCGTCGGCGGCTTCGAGGACGTCTACGAGTTCGGCAAGTTCTTCCGCAACGAGGGGATGTCGCCCCAGCACAACCCCGAGTTCACGATGCTGGAGATGTTCGTCGGCGGGGCCGACTACGAGGGCGTGATGCGGTTCGTCGAGGGGCTGGTCGCGACCGTGGTCGAGGAGGTGATGGGGACGACGAAGGTGATGCGCGACGGAGTCGAGATCGACTTCGCGGCGCCCTGGCCGCGGCTGCGGCTGCGCGACGAGCTGCTGCGCGAGACCGGGCTCGACATCTACGAGGCGAGCCGCGACGAGCTGGCCGAGGCGGCGGGCGACGCGGTCGACGAGAGCGACGACTGGGCCGGGGTGGTCGACGCGCTGCAGGGCAAGCTGGTCGAGCCGAAGCTGATCCAGCCGACCTACATCGTCGACCTGCCGATCGACATCTGGCCGCTGGTCAAGGTGCACCCGGAGAGCCCGCGGATCTGCGAGGCCTTCGACGGGATCGTCGCCGGGATGGAGATCGTCGGCGGCGGCACCGACCTCAACGACCCGGTCGAGCAGCGCGAGCGCTTCGTCAAGCAGCGCGAACGGCAGGAAAGCGGGGCCGAGGCGGACCCGCACCCCCACGACGAGGAGTTCGTGCGGGCGCTCGAATACGGGATGCCGCCGGCGAGCGGCTGCGGCCTCGGGATCGACCGCCTGCTGATGATCATGACCGGGGCGAAGACGCTGCGGGACGTGATCATCTACCCGGCGATGCGCGAGCTGAAGTCGTAGGACGCGGCGCCTGGCCGCACCGTCGGCTCCGGGCCGTGCAGAGCACTGTCCCTCCGCCGCCGGCACGCCCATGCTTGGTCCTACGACCTCAGCAGCTCTCCTCCTAGCGTGACGAGTTCCACCCAGCCGAGGTGATGGGTTCTCTAGCGTGTCGGGCTTGCTCGCGCTCCGCAATCTCACCTCCCTGCGCCCGCTCGACTGGCGTGGCCCGCTGGCCGGCGGCTACTGGGCTGCCGTCGCGATGGTGCTGGCGGCGCTGACGCCGTTCCTCGTCCTCACCTCCTCGATCCCGCCGCTGAGCGGGCTGATCGGCCCCGACGTCGGCCTCGGCAAGTCGGGGATGGAGATGAGCGCCGGGATGGCCGACGCCGCCTACTGCTTCGGGACGATCCTCGCGGTGCAGCTGACCGCGCGCCTGCCGGGCCGGCGGCTGCTGGTCCTCTACGCGGCGGTCTTCACGGTCGCCTCGGTGGTGACGGCGACGGCGGGCTCTCCCGCTCCCTTCTTCATCGGCCGGCTGGTCCAGGGCCTGACCACGAGCCTGATGCTGATCACCGCGGCGCCGGCGCTGGTCCTCGGCTTCCCGACCCCGCGCCTGCGCTCGACCGCGATGGTGATGAACATGGGGATCTTCGGCGCGGTCGCGATCGGCCCGGTGATCGGCGGCGCCTTCGCCGGCCTCGGCAACTGGCGGGCGCTGTTCGGGATCGCCGCCGGGGTCGGGGCGCTGGCGCTGGCGATGTCCTTCCTCACCTTCGAGGACATGGCGCCGATGGACCGCGAGATCGAGTTCGACCTCGAGTCCCTGGCGCTGGCCTCGGCCGGCTGCACCGCCGCCTTCTTCGGCGCCTCCAACCTCGTCGCCCACAGCTTCACGGCGCCGATCGTGCTGATCCCGATGGTGGTCGGCGCCGCCTGCCTGGTCGGCCTCGTCGCCCACCAGGCCTACGTCGAGGACCCGCTGATGCCGGTCCGCCAGCTCGGCCACACGATCCCGCTGGCGGCGATCGCGCTGGCGATGTCGGCCGGGGCCGGCTCGGTGGCGCTGGTCGGGCTGCTGCAGCTGACGATCGAGTCCCAGCACCTCTCGACGGCGCTGTTCTGGCCCGAGCTCGGCGGCGCGGTCCTCACCGCCTGCGCCTTCGGCTACCTGCTCTTCACCCGCTACGTGCCGGTCCTCGCCTTCGCCGGCCTGCTCTGCCTGGCCGGCACGGCGCTGGTGCTGACCGGGGCGGGCGGCGGCGACACGACCCTGATCGCGCTCGGCACCGGGGGCATCGGCATCGGGGTGGGGGCGGCGGTGGCGCCGGGGCTCTTCGTCGCCGGCTTCGCCCTGCCCTCGCCGCAGCTGCCGCGGATCTTCGCGCTGGTCGAGCTGCTGCGCGGCGTCGCCGCCTTCTTCACGGCGCCGCTGCTGATCCACCTCGCGGTGACGAAGGGGCCGGACCTGGCGAGCGGGGTGGAGAGCGCCACCTGGGTCACCTTCGGCCTGCTGCTGGCCGGCGTCGCCGCGGTGGCGGCGATCGTCGCCGGCGGCGGCCTGCGCCTGCAGGCGCCCGACATCGACCACTGGCAGGAGGGCGAGGGGCCGGCGATCGACTCCGCCCCGCTGGGGGCGGCGCTGCGGCGGCGGCTGCCGACGAGGCGGGGACCTCGGGTCGGCGCGCCCTCGGAGTGCGGCGGGCCTTCCGACCCCTGACCTCCGGTGGCGTGGCGGCGGCTCAGATCGCGCGCAGCAGGCCGCCGTCGATCGGGATCACCGTGCCGGTGATGTAGGCGGCGCGCTCGGAGCAGAGGAAGGCGACGAGGTCGCCGTACTCCTCGACATCGCCGAGCCGGCCGGCGGGGACTTCCTCGCGGGCGGCCGCCTCGACGTTCTCGATCGAGCCGCCGAGCTCGGCCATGCGGTCGGTCCTGAAGCGGCCGGTGGCGACGGTGTTGACCGTGATCCCGTCGCCGGCGACCTCGCGGGAGAGGGTCTTGAGGAAGCCGACCGTGGCGAGGCGGTGGGCGTTGGAGAGGTTGAGGGCGGGGTTGACCTCGATCGTCGTGGTCGAGCCGACGTTGACGATCCGGCCCCAGCCTTCCTTGCGCATGCCGGGGACGACGGCGCCGGCGAGGATGCGGGGGGCGAGGACGAGCGAGCGGTAGGCCTGCCCCCATTCGTCGAAGCCGTGGTCGAGGGCGCCGCCCGCGGGCGGGCCGCCGGTGTTGGCGACGAGGATGTCGACCCGGCCGAGCGCCTCGGCGACCTCCAGCGGCAGGCGGGCGAGGCGCTCGAGGTCGGTGGCGTCGGCGACGAAGGGCGTGGCGGCCGCGCCGATCGCCGCCGCTGCCTCCTCGATCCGCTCCCGCGAGCGGCTCGCCAGGGCGACCCGGGCCCCTTCCCGCGCCAGCGCCGAGGCGATCCCCCGCCCGATTCCCCTGCTCGCGCCCATCACCAGCGCCACGCGCCCCTCGAGTCCCAGATCCATGGCGAGAGCCTAGCCGGGGCGGCGATGCTCAAACCCCGCTGCGCGGGTAACCTTCCAGGAGAGCGCCCGTAGCTCAGTGGTCAACGGGTCCTTTCGGGGGCCCAAAGAGCGTCGGTCTTTCAAGCCGAAGGTCGCGGGTTCGACTCCCGTCGGGCGCATTCCTCTCCCCCTGGCTGTGGGGAGCCGCCAGGGCGCTCACCTGAACGGCTGGGGGAGCGTTGCACGCGCTCTCCCCAGGCCGTCCTCGATCAGCTCAGCCCATCTTGCTGATGGACACCGCCGGGACCGTCAGATCGACGTTGGCGATCTTCATGGGCCTCACCTCCCTTCGCCGGTTGCTCTGCTCACCGGCCGCTGTGCGGCCGGAAGCCCCGGCGAGAGAGTTATGTCAGCAACACTGACAAGTCAACAAGGCTGACAATATCGAGTGGTTTTCCAAAGAATTGCTTAGTACGCTCCCGAGCGAATCACCCCCACTGAGTTTTCAGAAATTGAAAGGAAGCGAGGATGGTGAGCAGAGGCGAGGAGGAGCGCGGGGCCGTTGCCGCCAACCTGCACAAGGCGCTCCGCGATCCGACCCGAGCATGGGTGCTGGCTCAGATCAACGATGCGCCGGCCGCGGCCATTGATCTGGAGGCTCGGTCCCGCGAGCTCCCGGAGGGCGAAATTCCCCGCCAGCGGATCAGCTACCACCTGAAGATGCTCGTCAAGTATGGATGCGCCGAACTCTCGGATGTCGTCCAGGGCTCTCGCGGCGCGATGAAGAAGATTTACAGGGGAATTACGCCGGTCATCGTCATGCCGCCTGAGTGGGCGAAGATGAATCGCAGCGATCGGAACGGCTGGAGCATCAAGATCCTCAACGAAGGCTTCTCCCGTGCCGAGCGAGCCTTGGAGGCGGGTACCTTCGACAAGCGCCTCGATCGAATCGCGGCCAACTACAAACCGCGGCTCGACGAGCAGGGATGGGGCGAAGCCTGGGAGCTGTTGGCCGAGGTTCACCGCCGGTTTGCTCCGGGCGGTGAGTTAGAGCAGGCATCGCTGGCGCGGAGCCCCGATCACATGGAACGGACCCCGTTCACCCTCTCTGTGTACTTCTACGAGTCACCCCCTGGGCAGTTCTGAATAGGCCGAAAAGGCTGACGTTAATTACTGGCTTCTTACGTTGTCCAGACTCCCTCTGACCCGTAGCGTTTCCGGCACATGGAGCGGGAGCTGCAGTTAGACGATCGAGTCAAATCGCCCGACGGCAAGGGACGGATCGTGGGCAGGGCCGAACTCAACGGCGCCTGGTACGTCCACGTCGCGGCCGAGGCAGCAGACCGCAAGTGGAAGGGCTTTGCCATCGATCTCGAGTTGATCGAGGCTGCAGGGAGGGGAGCTTCGTGGTGAGCCCGCATGGAGTTCGGCCACGTGGTCGCGAGGTAGGGAATCTGAATGACGCCTGAGACCGCCGCGGGAGAAGGAGCTGGCATAGCGGGAGCCGTGGTCGCTGACTGGTCGTCTGCGGCTTCCCGCTACGCGAGCCACTTTTTCAAGGTCCGGAGCCCCGGGGAAGCATCCTGCGCGAAATGACCGACTCGGTTAGCCACGCGCTGAACCACCATGTGCGGACCCGAATCATCGAGGCCCTGTGGCATGGCGCGAGTCCAATGTCAGCCGAGCGGTTTCACAGCGAGTTTGTCGCCGATGAGCCGATCACGTTGGCGATGGTCGTCTACCACGTGCGCCAACTGGACCGGGACGGCATCGTGGAGTGGGAGGGGCAGCCGGGAGCGTCTGAGGCGCGCCCATTTGTGCTCAGGGGACCGAACGCCGGCGAGGCGATCCGACGCCTGGGGCTGAAAGAGGGCCGGCACGGCGAGCCGTGAGAGTGGGGAACGCAGGGGCGACGCCGACGGCTCGAAAGCGCTATGAACCCAGGCGGCGCGCGATCTCTTCATCATCGAGGCGTTCGTAGCGCCTGTCCACAAACTCTCGAAAGACGGCGAGTAGATCGTCATCTCTCCGTTTCGCTTGTTTGGTTACGCGGAGGATGGTCTTCTGGGCGCGCTCAAACTCCGCTCGTTCTTTGAGCCTCCACTTTGGCTCCTTGATTAGCTTGCCCGTCCGATCCCTGACGGCACGTTGACCTTGGACGTAACTCAAGAGCGACGTCTCGTAGTACCGGCCGGCAGCCATTAGGAGTTGTGGCCGGGCCCAGTACTTCGGCACTAAGAGCAGAGGCCTGTCCCAGGCAAGTGGGAGGTCCAGCGGCTTGTGCCGCCAAGCAACGCGCGACGGGCTCCAGACCTGACGTTGGAAGCTGCGCACTTCATGGGATCCCTGCGTGAATTGAGGATATTTGCTGACCATGGCCTGAGTGAACCGAGCGAGCGGCTCGAAGATGATGCGGGTCGTCAGGTCGGAGGTGATGTCCTTATCGACCCCTTCTACAAACACCGGGACATCCTCAATCCACTTCAGGACTCCGACTCGTATCAAGGCGTTGATGTCAGTCGAGAGGACTTCCCAGATCCACGTTCCTACGTCGTCGTCGCCCCCGTGTCCATCAAAACCTTCCTGGGAGAGACCAAGCCTGGTCTCCTTCGGCTCGTTGAAGTGCTGGAGCAAATCCAGCCCGAGATCGGCGTCTGATTTGCGAGGTGAAATAACGCACCTCAGCACCTCATCGAAGAAGGTGGTGATGCATTTCCTCGCTTGCCTCGCATACGGGCTTGGCCCTCGCTCGAGCCGGATCGCATGAGGGTCAATGAACAGACGGTTGTCGTTCGCGACATCGACATCGAGAAACTCGAGCGGGCCTGAGAGACCGTAGTAGCGGGAGACCGACGGCATGGAACTGAGGCTAATGGAGTACCCGGCGGAAACTCCGCTGTTTATAATGCTCGCGCACTCGACAGGCTCGGCTGGTGGCTATCTGTATCGGATGACTATGAGGGCGGCGGCGTGCTCGGTGTCCCATTAGCCTCGATCCACCGATAAGCGCCTGGAGAGAGGCCACCGGGAACGTCCTCCTGGGCCTTGAGAATGCGGTTTGCGACGACCCACTCTCAGAACCAGGAGGACACCCGGAAGGTGAAGACACAAACGACGCGCCGAACGGTAGAAGTCAGGGCGGACGGCGAGGGCCTCGTCTCCCACGCCGGGGCCTTCCTCCTGAGCGAGCTGGCCGACCGGCTGGGTCTCACCGCGGCGCTCTCAGAAGCGATGGGGCCGACCCGCGAGCGGCGCTCCGCCCACGACCCCGGGGCCGTCCTGCGCGACCTCTGCGTGGCGATCGCCGACGGCGGCGACTGCGTCAGCGACCTCGGGGTGCTGCGCGGCAAGGAGGCGTTGTTCGGGGCGGTGGCGTCGGAGACCACCGCCCACCGGGTGATCAAGTCGATCGACGCCGAGCGGCTGGAAGCGATCCGTGCCGCCCGGGCCCAGGCGCGCGAGCGAGCCTGGGATGCGGGCGCCCGGCCTGAAGAGCTGATCCTCGACATCGACGCCACCCTGCTCGGCGCCCACTCCGAGAAGGAACGCGCCGCCGGCACCTACAAGAACGGCTTCGGCTTCTTCCCGCTGCTCTGCTTCCTCGACGAGACGGGCGAGTCCCTGGCCGGACTCCTTCGCCCCGGCAACGCCGGCGCCAACACCGCCGCCGACCACTTCGAGGTCCTGCAGCTCGCCCTCGAGCAGCTGCCGGAGGCCGATCTGCGCCGCGAGATCCTGGCCCGCGCGGACACCGGCGGCGCCACCCACGCCTTCACCGCCGACTGCCGGGAGGCCGGCATCGGCTTCTCGGTCGGCTACGGCGTCGACGAGCGGGTGCGCGAGGCGATCCTTGCCGCACCCGAGGCGGCATGGCAGAGCGCGATCGAAGCCGACGGGGGCGAGCGCGAGGGCGCCTGGGTCGCCGAGCTGACCGGCGCCCTCGACCTCGGCGCCTGGCCCGAGGGAACAAGGTTGATCGTGCGTCGCGAGCGTCCCCACCCCGGTGCCCAGTTCCGCGTCTTCGACACCGACGGCTACCGCCACACCGCCTTCATCACCGACCAAGACGACGCCGACATCGCTGCCCTGGAGCTGCGCCACCGCCGCCGCGCCCGCTGCGAGGACGCGATCCGTTGCGCCAAGGACACAGGCATCCGCAACCTGCCCTTCGCCGCCTTCGAGCACAACCAGGCCTGGCTGGAGCTCTCGCTCCTCGCCGGGGAGCTGCTCTGCTGGTCCCGTTCACTCTGCCTGGAGGGCGAGCTCTCCCTGGCCGAGCCCAAGCGGATGCGCCAGCGCCTGCTGCACGTCGCCGGGCGGGTGGTGCGCTCAAGCCGGCGGGCGATCTTGCGGCTGCCGCGCAACTGGCCTTGGGCCGAGGCGCTGGCGGCGGCCTTCGCGCGCCTGCGGGCGCTGCCGGCCGCCTCGGGCCCGTAGCCACAGGCGCCGCTCCCCAAGCCCTCGACTCCTCTCGACGCATCCGCTGAGCTCGGCCTGCTCGCGAGCGGGCGCCAACGCTCCGGCCTGCCGGCAACCGACCTCGAAGAGGAGCCCCAGGGCGGTTCCGCGGAACCGCCCTGGGGCTGTTACCTACCTCAAGGCAGCCGACCACACCCCGCGAGGTGAAAACGGTGGATCGAGGTTAGGGGCGCACCCGCTCCGCGATCCCCTGCGCCAAGCCAACGGCATCCGTCCTTTCAATTTGTCGGGCTTGGCTCTGCAGACCGGATCGGGGACGTGCGGTATTAGGGAGCGGATCTCGAATCCAACTTGGTTTAGGTCTCGACTGACGGGGTCGCCGGTACCATGGGGCCAATGACCACGAAGGAGCGACTTCACAAGCTGGTCGAGGAGCTTTCCGAGCAGGAGGCTGAGGCCGCATTGGTGATCGTCGAGCGCCGGCGCGATGACCCGATGCTGCAGGCTCTTGCGTCCGCTCCGCTTGACGACGAGCCTTCTGAGGCCGACGAGGATGCAAGCGCGGCGGAGGCCCTGGCTGCATACAACCGGGGACAGACCGTTTCCTCGGAGCAGCTGCGCGCTGAACTCGATCTCGATTGACGACGGGGTGGTCACTCCGCTTTGCGCCGTCGGCTCGACGTGATGTGAAGCGACTCGATCCGCCGGTTCAGCGCCGGATTCTGGATGCCCTCGACAAGTTCGTGGTAGCGCCGCGCGAGGGGGACATTCGGAAACTCAACACGGTCGAATGGCGCCTACGGGTTGGCGGCTGGCGTGTGCGCTTCAGCTTCGATGACGAGAACCAGGTGATCGTCGTCTTGCGGGTGCTTCCGCGCGGTCGAGCGTACGATCGGTAATGACGACTCATGCGGCGCGTGAAGATCACTATCGGCTCGGCCACCTTCGACCAGGCGGACTACGACGCCGAGAATGACGTGCTCTACCTGCACGTTGGCAAGCCCCAGGAGGCTGAGGGCGAGGAGACCCCGGAGGGTCATGTCCTGCGCTACGCGCCAGGCAGCCAGCAGATCGTCGGGCTGACGGTTCTTGGTGCTCAGCGCATCCTTGATCGTGCGGGCGAACTGCGCGTGACGATTCCGGAGTTGGTCAAAGCAAGCGCTGAAGATCTCGCGCGTGCTCTCGCAGCCGTATAGGTCTCATTTCGGTCACATCGGCCGCGCAGTCCCGCGCCCCATGCCGAGGACCCTCCTCCTTTCAATTTGGCGGAGAGTTGCTCTGCAGAGCTATTGCTTCGCGGTCGAATCGCACGGCCTACAGCGGAGCGCGTTCGTACAGCTGCGCTAGGAAGTTCTCAAGAAAGGGGGAGCCGTCGGTTGGCAGGTCGATCGCGAGCCCGGCGAAGTGGAGGTCGGGCCGGACTTCTTCGGCCAGGGTTCGCGCCTCGCTGGAGGTCATGTAGTCGGTAAGTCCTGCGTGGGCAGGGTCGGCTAGCCAGCGAAGGATCTTGCGGTAGGCGGCGAAGAGCTGGGGCCAGTCCTGGTGGAGGGGGAGGTCATCGAGTCCGAGGAACTCTGCCCAGCGGTCCAAGGGGATGGCGAAGCGCTGTTCGTTGCCGACCTCGAAGGAGGAGAGGACGCCGGCTGCGGTCAGAGAGGTAACCGCCTCTTGGACATTCCGCTTCGTGTACGCGGTCGAGGCGGCTAGGGCCTGAACGTTCACCCGCGGCGCGTCGATGGTGAGCAGGATGCGGGTCGCCTCGGCCCGGGCGCCGATGCCGAGGAGGAGTCTGAGGCGAAAGGCGAAGTTGATCGGGAGGAGGACGTCGGGGGCCTGGGACTTCGCCGACGGCTCGGATATGGGTTTCAGGAAACCCTGGGCGAGGAAGGACGGGTCCGGGTCGCCGACCGGAAGGGTCGAGTTGCGGAAGAACGGCTGTGCCTTGCTCGACCCGTTGGCCGGCGCCGGCCGAGCCGCAAGACGGGACCGCCGGCGTTGCCGCCCGAGCCACCCGACGACCGCCTCGACCAGGGCGCGATCGCCCTCGTCGCGAGCCAGGTTTCGCAGCCGCTGGATGCTGATCAGCCGCTCGTTCATCACCAGCCAATCGAGCACCTCCTCGAAGAGACGGGGGTCTTCGCGGCCGACCTCGAAGCTCAGCAGCAGGAGCGCCTCGGGGTCGGCCGCCCAGCGATCGTGCTCGGCGGTCGCCAGGACTCCCATCTGCGCCCATTGCCTCCAGAGGAACGAGGCGAGCCGGACCCGCAGGTCCTCTCTAGTCGCCGAGGTCTGCATCCCTGGCCCCCATGTGCGCGAGGACTTCGCGAAGAACTCCTTCGTAGCCTTCGGACGGATCGTGTAGTCGGCTCCACCGAGCGGCCGCCAGGAGCTCGCCTTCGGTGGGCGAGAGCGCGCGGAGATCCGCCTCGTGCTTCCCCGGTCCCTGATCGACCAACGCGTAAAGCTTGAAGTGGATCTGGTCGTAGCGGGATGCGAAGTAGACGGTCAGGCCGTCGCCGTAGCCCCGGCGCTCGAGGCGGTCGACGAATCCCTCCGGCAGGCCGAACTCGAGTAGGTCGGTCGGGCCGGGATTGAGCCAGTCAGCGGGAAGGGCGAAGTCGCGGGCTACGCGGTCGCGCGCTTCTCCGAGCGCCGCCGGCAGGGGTTTGGCGCTTTCCAGCTCGTTGCCGGATCGAAGGCCGAGGAGGTCGACGTCTCGCGTCGACCGCTCGATCAGTCCGAGGGCCAGCAGGCCCGATCCGCCGATGACGATCAGCTCGAAGCGCTGGCCTGCGGCTGCGAGCTGCTCTCCGAGAGCCGAGAGGAGCCGGTCGGCAGCATTTTTGCTTGCGATGTCAAACATCTCGAAACGAGATGATAAACGTCTCACCACCCGGTGGCAAGTGCAGCTGCTGATCAGTCTTTCCGTGGTGGCGCGAGGAGTTGGACTAGCGCTCCGGGATCCCAGTCTGGCTCTCGTTCGTTCTCAACGATCAGATCCGTCGGGAACTCCAAGAGACCGTGCAGATGAGCTTTGATCAGAGTCGCTGGGGGACGAGCGTAAGGCCATGCTTCTTCGCTGCGCTGCGCAGCTCCTTGTCCCAGCAGGCGAACTCGAGTTCTTCGCCGGCGGCGAAAGACAGGGCGCCCGCAAGATGAACGGAGTCGTAAGCACGCAGCGCATGGGTGCGGGCACTCTCGGCGGCTTTCGCGAGCAAGGGGCCGTTGACGGCGTGACTGTCGATTCCGCGCCAGAGGCTCTCCAGGTCATCCGTTGCCCGGCGGAGCTGGGTCGGAGTCAGGCGGCCGCCCTTGCGCATCCTGGCCAGGGCTGCAGTCGCCTCCACATGCGCGATCGCGGTGGTTCGGACGCCGTCGGCGTCGCGATAGGCACTCTGCGCCTCCTCCGTGCCCGGCTCGTCGACCAGCAGCTTGATCAGGGCGCTGGTGTCCAGGTAGAGACTCAGCGCCGACCCTCGGAGACGTAGTCCGCGGCGCTCTTGCCGGAGCCACGGAGCTTGGCGGGCTTTGGCAGGTATCGGGGGCCTTCGCTCGGCCGCACCGTTCCGTCAGCTACCAGGGCGGCAAGGTGAGGCGGCGTCGCGGTGGAAACGATCCTGGCTACGGGCCGGCCGTGTTTGGTCACAGTGATCGCCTCGCCGTCCTCAACTCGGTCGATGATCGTGCTGACCTTGTCCTTGAGTTCCCGGATACCGACGGTTGCTTTCTCCACAGTGGCCACATCCTAGCGCAAAGTGGCCACAATGCCCTAATCGGCCGCAGGTGGCCGCTGAAGGTGCCGGCGGCTGAGAAATACGCCTTGCTCCGGCGGTGCTCTGAGCTTGATGGGATCCGGACGAAAGTCTCTCAGATTTATCTGATACCGTGAGTCAATGACGCGTTTGAGCGCTACGGAAGTTGCCCGGGAATTCTCTGCCGTTGTCAATCGCATCGGTGCCGGCGAGGAGATCGACGTTGTGCGCAACGGTGTGCCGGTTGTGCAGATGCGGCCGGTCAGCGCCGGGCGGCTTGTCTCGGCGGCAAGGTGGCGAGAGCTGATGGACTCTGCGCCGACGCCCGATGAGGACTTTGCGGCCGATGTCGAAGCTGGGCGGGAGGCAATCGGCCCACCGAGCGGTGCATGGCCGTCCTGATCGATACCACGGTTTTGGTCAATGCGGAGCGACGGGGGGAGTCGCTCGATCGGGCGGTCGGAGACCAGGACCGCGCGATCAGCGTCATCACGGTCAGTGAGCTGCTGCATGGAGTCCACCGAGCTCAGAGCGGAGCGGTTCGGGCTCGTCGCGCGGCGTTCGTCGAGCACATCATTGCTGGGACCGAGCCATTGCCGATCACGACTGCCATTGCCCGAGCCCACGCGGAAATCTGGGCCGAGCTCGAGACCGACGGCAACCCGATCGGGGCTCACGACCTTTGGATCGCCGCCACTGCTCTGGGCCATGGCATGGACGTGGCCACCGCCAACGTCCGGGACTTCGGCCGAGTCCCCGGCCTCAACGTGGTGCCCGTGTGAACTCTGCGGACCCCTCCTGCCCGCCAGGTGCGTGGTGGGGGTCCGCGGCTTGCGGACCCCCACGAAGAGGCTGCTCAGCCCATCTTCGTCGTTGAGATAGCCGGCACCGTGACGGCGACGTTGGCGACCTGCATGCAGCTTCACCTCCCTTGAGCTCGCTTGCGGGGGGCCGGAGTTTTGCTGCAAAAAGGTGGACCGGTGTGGAGCGGACTAAGCGGGTTGGCCAAAATGGGTTTGCAATGTGGGGAGCACTCCAATAATTTTGGCCTTGCATTCGGGACCGTTCAAAGCGATTGGAGAGGTCGATGGCGAGGAAGAAGAAGCGCAAGATGCACGGGACGGTTACGGCGAACTCGCCCCTGGAGCAGGTCCTGGCCAAAGCCCTGAGCCATCCGCTCCGGGCGGAAATCCTCTCCTTCCTGACCCAGAACGGCGCCGCGAGCCCGGTCCAGATGGACAGGGCGGGCCTGGGCCGCAGCGTCCCCTCCGAGGAGGGCGAGGCGGCGGAAAAGCTGAGCAACATCGCCTACCACTGCCGGGTCCTCGCCGACCTGGGATGCATCGAGCTGGCGAGCACGCGGCCGCGCCGAGGCTCGACCGAGCACTTCTACCGCGGCGTCACCCGGATGCTCCTCGACGTCGACGCCTGGGCGAGGCTGCCGAAGGAATCGAAGAGCGGGGTCAGCATCGCCGCCCTGAAGGAATCGATCGAGTCGGCCTCGGCCGCGGTCGAGCACGACACCTTCGACAGCCGCGACGAGCGGAACATCATCAACCTCCGCGGCCAGCTCGACGAGCAGGCGTTCCGCGAGGCCTCGCAGAAAATGCACGACTTCATCGAGTACTTCGACCAGCTCCAGGCCGAATCGATCCAGCGGGTCTCCGACCCCAGTCAGCTCATCCCCACCTCGGCGACGCTGCTGATGTACGAGTCGCCGCAGGGGAAGGAGGGGCCGAGCGGGGGCGCGGGCGCGCCCTAGGCTAGGCGGTGCCGCTGCGCAGCTTGCTCAGGTAGCCCCTGGTCCTCGACGCGGCCTGCTGGAGCCTTCGCCGCCTCGCCTGGTCCGCTGTCTGCGCGCCCGCGCCCGCGGCGCCGGCACCACCGGCCGGGCTGCGCGCCTCGATCGCCGCCTCGACTCCGCGGTCGCCGGCCCGGTGCCTCATGCCGGCCGCAGCCGGCGCACGGCGGGCGAGGACGGGAGCAGGAGAGCGGACAGGCAGACCATCGCCAGGGCGCTGACCTGGAGGGTGATGCCGAGGGGGCTGGGGGCGAGCGGGTCGCCGAAGACGAGGATGCCGCCGAGGATCTGGGTCGCGTTGGCGACGATCCCCATCAGGCCGATCGTCTCGATCGCGCCGCCGCTCTGCAGGGCGGCGACCGCCGTGTACTGGGCGAGGGCGCCGCAGGCGACGGTCAGCCCGAGCAGGGAGGCGATCAGCGGCCAGCCGCCGGCGCCGCCGGTGAGGGCCTTGATCGCGATCCCGGCCAGGGCGAAGAGGAGGCCGGCGAGGACCGCCAGCAGGACGCCGCGGCGCTCGGCCAGGCGCGGGGCCCGGTGGCCGAGCGCGACCCCGGCCGCCAGCAGGACGAGGCCACCCTCGAAGCTGAGGATCGCCGCCAGCGAGAAGCCCGAGTGGGCGCCGTGGAAGTGCGGCAGGGTCGCCGCGAGGAGCGCCAGCCCGCCGCCGCCGAGCGCCAGTGCCAGCCATTGCCGCCGCTCGACCCGCTCGCCGAAGAGGCGCTGCGAGAGCACCGCGAGGGTGACCGCGCCGCCGGCGAGGACCGCCTGCACGAGCGAGATCGGCGCCAGCGAGAGGGCGGCGACGTGGACGATCCAGGCGAGGGCGGCGAGCCCCCAGCCGGCGGCGAACCAGGGCGAGGCGGCGAGCCCGCGCAGGCTCGCCAGCGGCCGGCCGAGGGAGACCGGCTGCGCCTGGCGGCAGCCCCGGTGCTTGAGCAGCGAGGCGAGGTTGGTCATCAGCGCCACTGCCGCGGCGAGGCCGATCCCGATCTCCACGGCGGCCCGCTCAGGCGACGCGGCGGGCGTCAGGGTCGGGGGACGGGACGGCCGCCCCGTCCCGCGCCAGCTCGGTGCGCACGGCCGCGACCGCGGCGCTCGAGGTGCGGCAGGCGAGGGCGATGGTGCGGTTCGGCGCCTCCGGCGCGCGGTCGATCTCGAACTCGATCAGGGCGGTGCGGCGGAGCCGGACCCGGTCCTCGCGCGAGCTCGCGGCCGGGGCCGCGTCCATCGCGGTCTCGCCGGCCCGCGCCCGGCTGCAGGTCAGGCAGAGGATCTCCTCCGTGCCCCGCGACCAGCTCGCCGGCAGCAGGCTCGGCTCGCCGTCGATCCGGCCGACCGAGACCTCGCAGCGGGCGCAGCTCCACCTGACGGCCGCGGCGGCCATCGCGGTCAGGCCGCGGCCCTGCTGCGGCGGCGCCGGTTGCGGCGGGGCCGCTGCCGGGGCCGGGTCGACGTCGCCGCCGGCGCCGGCCGGCCGAGGCCGTGGTCGAGCCCGAGGCTCGCCGCGATCTTCCCCACTTCCCCGGCCTGCTCGGCGAGGACGAAGCTGATGCCGGTGCCGGTGCGCCCGGCCCGGCCGGTGCGCCCGATGCGGTGCACGTAGGCCTCGCGGTCCTCGGGCGCGTCGTAGTTGATCACGTGGGCGACGTCGGGGATGTCGATGCCGCGGGCGGCGACGTCGGTCGCGACCAGGGTCATCACCTCGCCGCGCTCGAAGCGCGCCAGGGCCCGCTCGCGCTGGCTCTGGCTCTTGTCGCCGTGCATTGCGACGGCGTCGACCTGGCGGCTGCGCAGCCGCTTGACCAGCCGGTCGGCGCCGCGCTTGGTGCGGACGAAGACCAGCGAGCGGCCGGCGTCGTCGGCCGCGAGGTGGGAGACGAGGTGCTCGAGCTTGGCGCCCTGCGATTCGACCGGCAGGAAGCGGTGCTCGATCTTCGCCTCCCTGCGCTCGGGCTCGGCGTGGGTGTGGGAGCGGGCGCCGCGGGTGTAGGCGGCCGCCACCTTGCCGGTGGCGCCCTCCAGGGTCGCCGAGAAGAACAGCGTCTGGCGGTCGGCCGGCGTCTGGGCGACGATCCGGTCGACGGCGGGCCGGAAGCCCATGTCGAGCATCCGGTCGGCCTCGTCGAGGACGAGCAGGCCGACCCGCTTCAGCGAGACCGCGCCGCGCCCGATCAGGTCCTCGAGCCGGCCCGGGGTGGCGACGAGGATGTCGGCGCGGCGGGCGGCGGCGATCTGCGGCCCGAAGCCGACGCCGCCGTAGACGGCGGCGATCTGCAGCCGGCGCGCCTTCGCCAGCGCCTCCAGCTCGACGACGATCTGGCCGGCCAGCTCCCGGGTGGGAGCGAGGACGAGGGCCCGCGGCCCTCCCCCTCCGGCTTCGATCAGGTCGACCATCGGGACGCCGAAGGCGAGGGTCTTGCCCGACCCGGTGGGGGACTGGACGAGGAGGTCGCGGCCGGCGAGCGCGTCGCGGATGACCATCTCTTGAACGGGAAAAGGCTGGGCGATCGAACGCGCGCTGAGGGCGTCGACCACCGGCTTGGAAGTGCCGAGATCGGCAAAGGTAGTGATGTTGTGAACTCCTGACTTGAACGTCTGAGGGAGATCCTGCGACCCCAAAGCGCCAAGCGGGCACACGGAGGAAACGGAACCTCTCGGGCGGCGAACAGGCCGACCCGACTCAGTCACCGTAGCAGTCGGGCCGCGGATCGCCGCCGGACCGGCGCGGCCGGGCGCGGCGATGCGCCCCGCCGCTAGCCCTCCGTCTCCTCGGGCTCCTCTGGCTGCTCGGCCTGCTCCGGCTGCGAGAACGGGGACTTGAAGAAGAGGAAGGCCCAGGAGGCGAGGATCCCCTCCTTGCCGGACCCGGCGACGCGGGCGTTCGATTTGGCGGCGGCCTGGAGGGTGCGGTAGATGCATTCGCGGAAGATCGAGGAGATCTCGTCCCAGCCCTCCTCGTCGAGCAGGACCTTGTCCCAGACGAGCGAGCGGTCGTTGCGCTCGTCGAAGGTTTCCTCGAGCATCGCTTCGGAGATCGCGTCGAGCAGGTTGGTCACCGTCTCGCCGCTGATTTTGTTCTTGATCGTCTCCGGCAGGTCGTCCCAGGATTTGCCGTCGAAGAGGGCGCGGCGGGTCGCCTTGTAGAAGTGCTCGGTCGAGCCGCGGACCGGCGTTTCGCCGACCAGCTCCAGGCACTCGTAGCGGTCGGCGAGCTCGCGGAAGTGGTAGGCGACCTTGGAGACGTCGAGGTCGTGCCGCCGGGCGAACTGCGCCGGGCTCATCACCCGTTCGTTCGCCTCAGCCAGGATTTGGGCCCGGATCGGATGGGCGATCGCTTTCGCAAGCTGATCGTCTATGTAGTCCGAGTGCCACGGATTGCTCACAACTCTCCCTTCCCCTTCGATCAAAGCCGTTACCGGCACTGAAATCTTAGGGAGCAAAGGCGGACGTGTCGCGCCACGTTTGCAGGCAATCCTCCCACCACTGACGGCACTTTTACCGGTACAGCAGTTCCTCGACGTGCCACCACAACAGGGAGGGAGGTGAGTTCCGCATGACGCTCGCGCACTCGCAGATGCTGCCGCTGACGATCACCAAGAACGGCTAGCGGGGGGAGAGCGGGGTCCGTCGCGCCCTTTCGCGTCGGGCTCCCGCTCCGGACGAGTCGCGGCTTCTCCTGCGGAGCTCGCCTAGGCGCCGGCGCGCAGATCGTCGGCCAGGGTCGCCAGCCGGCCGACCTTGGTGTCGAGCGCCGAGGCGAGGCGGAGCAGCGTCGTGTAGCTGGGGTTCCGCACCCCGCGCTCGATGCCGCCGACCTGGGTGAGGTCGGTGCCGGCGGCGTCGGCGAGGTCTTCCTGGCTCATCCCGGACTCGTGGCGGAGGGTGCGGACCGCCTCGCCGAGGGCGGCGTGCTCGGGTGAGCGGGGTTTGACGCGACGGGCTGGGGGCACGGCCTCCCGCAGCCTGTCGCCTTGGAAACCCGAGTGTTAGAGCATTTATGACTTAACATGTCGAGCGGCGGGACATTTCCCAACGCTCCGTCCGGTACCGAGATGGTTCCCACGAGCTCTGAGTTGATCGAAGCTGTGCGCAACCCCACCCGGCGGCGGCTGCTGCGGGTCCTCGTCGAGAGCGCCGGCACGGGCGCCTCCAGCGAGGACCTGGCGGTGCGCCTGGAGCAGCCGGTGGCGAGGGTCGACTACCACCTGAAGACGCTGGCCCGGTGCGAGATCCTGCGGCTCGACCGTGACCGCGGCGACTGGTCGCTGCAGGTCGAGCCCGACTGGCTCGGCCTCTTCCTCGACGTCTGGCCGCAGCTGCGGCCCGCCGACTGACCTCGGCCGGCTGCGCGCCGCTTCAAAAAACCGCGGCGGCGAGCGATAATCGACCGCGCGGGCGGTTAGCTCAGTTGGGAGAGCATTCGGTTTACACCCGAAAGGTCACTGGTTCGAGCCCAGTACCGCCCATCGCCCGGGTCGCCGGCGCCGGGCGCCGCGGCTCCGGGTGCGACTGTCGCGCAGCCGCACCCGCATCAAACCTCTAGTTCGACTTGGTCAGGCTTCTCGCCAGCGCCGAGTCCGTCGTTTCGATCCGCACCCTGCTCACCCCCTTCTTGCTCGCTTGCTTCGCCTGCCAGGGAGAGGGGCATAAATGCTCTAACAGTTCGCAGCGGTTCGCCAGCCCCGCGCATTTAGCGGCGAAAGATTAAGGGACTTATGCTCTATCGCTCAGTCGATTCAGATGGAGGGGAGGCAAAGGTGGCGCGAAAGCGGCGGAAAGTAACCAAGCAAAAGAAGAAGAAGGTGGGGAAGTCTCCGCAGGAGATCCTCGTCAAGGCGCTGAACCACCCGGTCCGGGTGAAGGCACTGACGATCCTCACGGAAAGGACCGCCAGCCCGAAAGAAATAGCCGAGGCGATCGACGTCGCCCTCAGCAACGTCAGCTACCACGTGCGGGTGCTGGACGAGCTGGGGCTGGTCGAGATCAGGGAAGAAGAAAACGTGCGCGGCTCGGTCGCGCATTTCTACAAAGCGGTCGAACGACCGCTGATCGACAACCCCGACTGGGAGAAGCTCGATTCGAAGGTGCGCAGCGCCTTCTCGGGCTACGTGATCGAAACGGTGATGAGCGATGCGGCAAGGTCGCTCGCCGCCGACGTCTTCGATCGCCGCGAGGACCGTCATCTCAGCCGCACGGCGCTGCTGGTCGACGAACGCGGCTGGCAGCGGATCTCGCAGATCCAGGCGAAGGCGCTCGATCAGATCCTCAAGGAGCAGGCGGCCGCGGCCGTGCGGCTGGCCAAGTCGGGCGAGGCCGGCATCCACGCGATCGTCGCCCTGGCGCTGTTCGAGGTGCTGCCGGAGGCCTGGCAGGAGTAGCGCCGGCGCACCCGTCCCGCCCGCCCGCCGGGCTTTTTTCGGCTCTGCGGGTTGAGTTCAACTGCGGCCGAAGAGGCGGGCGCGGAGGCGGGCCAGCGGTGAAGACGCACCTCTTCCCGGCATGCGGGAAGAGGTGCGCTCTCGCCGCTGCGCCTTGCGCCACTCGTCCTCGGTCGGCAGGCGCCCCGCCTTGCGGGCGCGCAGGACGCACCCGGTGTGGGCGTGGCGCCGCTGCGTCTTGTCCCGCTCGGGCCAGATCAGCACGTGCTCGGAGAGGGCGGGGAGGTGCTTGCCGCAGAGCGGGCAGCGGTAGGTCGCCGGCTTCGGGTTCTGGGCGGGGCGCATGCCCCACCAGCGGGGCGGCGGCCCGGCCTTGCGGCGCCCGGAGCCCTGCGGCTCAGGCGGCACCGCTGGGGAGCTGCGGCGTCGGGGTGCCGCCGCGGCGCTTCTCGGCCTGGGTGACGACGTCGAAGAAGTAGTCGTTGCGGCCGCGGCGCAGGGGGCGCGGCATCGCATGGCGGGCGCGGCGGTGGGTGGCGGTGACGGTGCGGAAGGCGGTCTCGTGTGCCGGGGTCCACCTGATCGCGAAGATCTCCCGCACCCGCGGCGGCAGCGTCCCCTTGACGATCAGGTTCTGGGTCTCGAGGTTGAGGCGGGCGCCGAGCGGCACCGGCTGGCGGAAGGCGACCAGCGGCGCCATCTCCAGAGCGTGCCCGGTCGCGTGCAGGTCGGGCGAGGCGAGCCGGGCTTCGAACCAGGCCTCGAACTCGCGGTGGCCGGCCGGGACCGCCTCGCGCGGGAGCCCGAAGAGCTCGCCGAAGCGGACGTAGTCCTGCCAGAGCGCTTCCCGCTCGCCGGGGCGCAGGGGGCGGACCATCGCTTCGTACATCGCCCGGCCGGAGTCGGCGATTACCGCCAGGGTCCAGAGCATCAGCTCCGGGTCGAAGGCCGAGTAGCGGCTGCCGGCCGGGTGCGGCCCCGCCGCCTCGGGCAGCTCGCCGTCGATCCGCTGGTGCAGGCGGTGGACCGCCGCCAGCGCCCGGTCGGCCTCGGCCCTGGTCCCGAGGAAGACCGTCTCCTGGATCTTCGCGGTGCGGGCGAGGCGGGTGAAGGGACGGTCGCCGGCGTTGGTCGAGAGCATCGTGCCGGTGTAGGTGAGCGGTTCCAGCGCCCCGATCAGCAGCGCCCGCTGCCCGTAGAGCAGCCCGACCGAGCGCTCGCCGTGGACGCGGCGCGCCATCGATCTGCCGGGCGGGAAGTAGTAAGAGTCGCTCATTGGCTGGTCAGCCAAAGCGTACCCGGCCCCCGCCAACCCGTGGTTCCTTTGTCCTATATAGACGGACAAAGGAACCGCGGAACGCTCTTACTGCGGCGTTTGGGCCTGGCGCGCCATCGCCACGAGGGCGGAGCCCGAACCGGGGGCGGCGAGGCCGCGCAGCTCGTGGGCGGCGAAGATCTCGTCGAGTTCCTCGCGGGTCAGCGTCTCGCGCTCGAGCGCCAGCACCGCCAGGTGGTCGACCACCTCGAGGTTGGCCGAGACGAGCGCGCGGGCGCGGCGGTAGGCCTCGCGGGCGAGGGTCATCGCCGCCTGGTCGACCTCGCGGCGGGTCTGGTCGGAGACGGCGTAGTCGCTGGTCGGCATCGCGATCGGCGCCGGCCCGTCGTGGTCGAGCGCCACCCCCATGCCGAATTCGGCGACCATCTGCTTGCAGACGAGGTGCACCCGGTTGAGGTCGTCGGCGGCGCCCGAGTAGCTCTCGCCGAGCACGACCTCCTCGGCGGCGCGGCCGCCGAGGAGCGTCACCACCTCGTCGAGCAGCTCGTCGCGCGACTTCAGGTAAGTGTCCTCCGAGGGCGAGTGGGCGACGAAGCCGAGCGCCGGCCCGCGCGGGACGATGCTGAGGATCTCCGGCGGGTCGAGCCCGAGCAGCTTGCGGCAGAGCGCGTGGCCGGCCTCGTGGTAGGCGACGATCCGCCGCTCCCTGGCGTTGATCCGGCGCGCCTGCTGGGAGCCGACCGCCTGGCGCAGCAGCGCCTCGTCGAGGTCGTCGCGGGTCATGCACCAGCGGCCGGCGCGGCCGGCGATGATCGCGCCCTCGTTGAGCGCGTTGGCGAGCTGGGCGCCGGTCAGCCCGGTCGTCTTGCGGGCGACGTCGGCGAGGTCGAGGTCGGGGGCCAGCGGCTTGTCCTTGGCGTGGCTGCGGAGGATCGCCTCGCGGCCCTTGCGGTCGGGCGGGGAGACGAGGACGCGGCGGTCGAAGCGGCCGGGGCGCAGCAGCGCCTTGTCGAGCTTGTCGACGTGGTTGGAGGCGGCGATCACGATCACCATCCCCGGGTCTTTCTCGAAGCCGTCGAGCTCGACCAGGAGCTGGTTCAGCGCCTGCTCGCGCTCGCTGCTGCCGCCGTCGCCGCCGCTGCCGCTGCGGTGGCCGCCGATCGCGTCGAGCTCGTCGATGAAGACGACCGCGCGGCCGGCCTTGCGCGCCTCCTTGAAGAGGCGGCGGATGCGGGCGGCGCCGCGGCCGACGAACATCTCGACGAAGCCGGAGCCCGAGGCGGCGAAGAAGTCGACCCCGGCCTGGGCGGCGACGGCGCGGGCCAGCATCGTCTTGCCGGTGCCGGGCGGCCCGTAGAGGAGGACGCCGCGCGGGGCCTGGGCGCCGAGGGCGGCGAAGCGGTCAGGGTCGCGCAGCCAGGCGGTGACGTCCATCAGCTCGTCCTTGGCGGCGTCGACACCCTGCACCTCCTCCCAGAGCACGGGCGCGGTCCTCGACGCCTTCACCGTCTCCGGCTTGGTCGAGCCCATCATCCCCCGCATCATTTTCAGGAAGACGAAGCAGAGGATCGACATGAAGACGACCCCGAAGACCGGGTACCAGTTGAAAAAGAATTCCTGCACTTGCGCGGCCATCGCTGCAGTGTGGAGACAAAGCCGCGATTAACCCATCGCACATTCGTCCAAATCGCCTGCAATCGCTAAAGATCGGCGTCAACCGCTACGGGATCCGCGTCCTCGCGGCGCGCTGAGTCTGTAATAACCCGGACTCTGGCCGGGTTATTACAGACTCGCTATCTCTCGACCTGGGAGCCGCCGACTATCGCGTCCTCCTCGGAGTCGCCGAAGAGGACCCAGGCCTTGTTGCCGCCGTCGTAGTCGGGGGCCCAGAGCTTCAGCGTCGCGGGGCGGCCCCAGACGGTCACCGGCTCCTCGCCGGTCGAGTCGAGGCCGCGCCAGATCCGCACGAAGGGGTTGTTCTCGTACTCCTCGCCGATCGTCGTCGGCTCCCTGTGGCCGGGGTGGACGGTCGTCTCCGGCGGCAGCTCCAGGAGCCGCATCACCGAGGCCTTGAGGTCGGCGAAGCCGCTGGCGCCGGGGGCCATGGTGCCGCCGACGGTGCCCTTGAAGAGGACGTCGGCGGTGAAGACGTCGCTGCCGTCGACGAGGAAGGCGAGGTGGCCGGCGGCGTGGCCGGGAGTGTGGATCGCCTCGATCGCGAGGCCGCCGGCGTCGAGCTTCTCGCCGTCGCCGAGGACGACCTCGACCTCCTCGTCGAGCTCGGCGGCGCAGTCGGGGTGGGCGACCAGGGGCGGGTTGCCGAGCTGCGCCCGCGCCTCGGCGAGGCCGGCGACGTGGTCGGCGTGCGGGTGGGTGACGAGGACGTGGGTGATCTCGATCCCGTCGCGCTCGATCCGCTCCAGCAGCGGCCCGAGCTCGTCGTTGCCGTCGATCAGGACGCCGGTCCCCCGCTCGGGGTCGGCGACCAGGTAGGCGTTCGACAGCCACATCGGGTTCTCGGTCCTCTCGACGATCACTGCTCCTCCTTGAAGGCGTCTCCTACGGGGTGGTCGAGCTTCGGCGTGGATACCGCGGCAAAGCTCAACCACACCCTACGGGGGACACCCTACGCGGGTGCCGCCGCGGCGCTCCCGTCCAGCAGGGTCCGCGCGACCAGCTCGGGGTCGTCCCAGGTGGGGGTGTGGCCGACGCCGGGGAGGACGAGGAAGCGGGAGCCGGCGGGGCGGCGGGGCGGTTTCGGCGGGCCGACCAGGCGGTCCTTCTCGCACCAGGCGATCGTCACCGGCACGTCGTCCGGGTAGCCGCCGGGGTCGAAGACGCGGTCGCGCATCGCCCGGTTGGCGGCGTCGTACCCGTCGCCCTGCAGCCAGCCGAGGACGAGGGCGCGGGCGGCGTCGGGCGGGATCCGCTCGGGGTGGGCGGCGATCGAGCCCAGGGCGGCGGCGCGGGTCTGCGGGAAGCGGAAGGCGAGCGAGAGGAAGGGCCGCGCCGCCTTCACCCAGGGCGAGCCGCGCAGGAGCATGCGGGCGCCGCCGCCGCTCGGCTCGCCGAGCGGGCGGGACCAGAGGCCCGCCGGGGAGAGGGCGGTGACCGAGGCCGCCCAGCCGAGGCGGCCCATTTCCAGCGCCACCCAGCCGCCGAGCGAGTTGCCGGCGACGTGCGGGCGCTCGACCCCCAGGCGGGCGCAGCGGTCGTGGACGGCGCGCGCCAGGTTGGCGGCGCTCGCCTCCTCGCCGTCGGGCAGCGGCGGCGCCTCCCCGAACCCCGGCATGTCGATCGCGAGAACCCGGCGCTCGCCTTCGAGCAGCGGGATCACCGGCTCCCAGACGTTGCGCGAGCCGCCGAGGCCGTGGATCAGCAGCAGCGGCTCGCGGCCCTCGCCCGTCACCGGACGTGTCTGACTTCAGGGGTCATATGGACCCCGTCAAGTCAAACACGTCGGCGGCGCCGGGCTTGGCGAAGAGCGCCTGCAGGTCGCCGATCCGCCGCTCGCGGAAGCCCGCCTCCGAGGAGCTCAGGTAGAAGTCCCAGAGCCGCTTGAAGCGCTCGTCGTAGCCGCGGGCGCGCAGCCGCTCCCAGGCGGCGAAGAAGCGCTGGCGCCACTCGGCCAGGGTCGGCGGGTAGTGGGCGGTGATGTCGTCGACCCAGACCTGCCGCATCGAGGTCACCCGCTCGACGCAGTCGGCGATCAGGCCCTGCGAGGGCAGGCAGCCGCCGGGGAAGACGTGCGTGTTGGCGAAGCTCCTGGCCCCCTTTTCGATCTCGTAGATGCGGTCGTCGATGGTGATCGCCTGCAGCAGCATCAGGCCGTCGTCGGCGAGCAGCTCGTCGCAGCGGCGGAAGTAGTCGTCGAAGTACTGCCAGCCGACCGCCTCGATCATCTCCACCGAGACGAGCCGGTCGAAGCGGCCCCGCAGATCGCGGTAGTCCTGGAGCAGGACGGTGACCTGGCCCTCGAGGCCAGCCTCGCGCACCCGCGCCCGCGCCAGCTCGAACTGCTCGCGCGAGATCGTCGTCGTGGTGACGCGGCAGCCGCTGCGCCGGGCGGCGTGGATCGCCATCCCGCCCCAGCCGGTGCCGATCTCCAGCAGGTGGTTCCCGGGCCCGAGCCGCAGCCGCTCGCAGATCCGGTCGAGCTTCGCCAGCTGCGCCTGCTCGAGGCTCGCCGCCGCGTCGGGGAAGTAGGCGCAGCTGTACATCATCCGCTCGTCGAGGAAGGCGGCGAAGAGCTCGTTGCCGAGGTCGTAGTGGGCGGAGATGTTGCGGCGGGCGCCCGGGCGGGTGTTCTCGGGGACGAGGTGGCGGAGGCGGTGCCAGAGCCCGCGCGGGCGCGCGACGGCGCCGCGGACGCCGTCCATCCCGCGCAGTTCGCGGGCGGCGATCTGGATCAGGGCGACGAGGTCGTCGGTCTCCCAGAGCCCGGCGACGTAGCCCTCGCCGAGGCCGACGCTGCCGCGCAGCGGCCCGCTCCAGGCGGCCGGGTCGTTGATCGTGACGGTGGCGCGGAGGTCGGCGCCGGCGGGGCCGTAGCTGCGCTCGCGGGCGCCTTCGACGACGTCGATGCGGCCGCTGCGGACACGGCCGAGGATCGCGCCGACGCCGGCGCGGGCGGCGGCGTCGGCGATCCGGGGACGGGAGGGCGCGGCCCGCACGGGGGCCCCGGCGGCCCTGGCGCCGGCCGTCCCGGCGGTCCCGGCGGCTCCGACCGCGCCGGGGTCGGCGCGATCCTCGGCGGCGGGACGAGCCGTGGCGGCGCCGCGATCGGCCGGGTCCCTCATGGCGAGACGAACCCCCGCGGGCGGCTGCCGTCGGGGTGGGGGTGGTAGCGGGCGCCCTTCAGCTTCAGCCGCAGCGACTGCCAGTAGATCCGCGCCACCGCCTGCAGCGAGATCGCCGGGTAGCGGGCGAGCAGCCCGGTCAGGGTGCGGCGGGAGAGCTCGCGGCGGCGCAGGCTGAGGGTCGCGTCGAAGGTCGCCGCCGGCGGCCGGCGCGGCTCGACCCCCGAGCCGTCCCGGCCGGTCGCGGTCCCGGCGCCGCGGGCGCCCTCGCGCGGGCGCGACTCGATGTGGACGGCGAGGCGCTCGCCGGGCTCGGTGGCGCGGAATGCGTAGGTCTGGTCCATGCCCATCAGCGGGGAGACGTGGAAGGTCTTGTCGAACTCGTCCCCGAGGACGCTACCGCGCCTCTCGCCGCGCGCCAAGACGTAGGGGTGCCGTTCGCCCCAGGGGATGTTCCGCACGTCGGCCACGATCGCCTCCACCCTCTCGTCCCCCTCGTCGAAGCAGTAATAGAGGGAGACCGGGTTGAAGCTGTGGCCGAAGCAGCGGAGGCCGGCGAGGAGGCGCACCGGGCCGGATGGGTGAGCTCCGGTTGCCTCCTCGACCGCCTCCCGCGCGCAGTCGGCCAGCGGCCGCGCCGGGTCGCCCATGAAGTCCTCGCGGCGGAAGCGGGCGAGGGCGCGGCCGCGGGCGGAGAAGAGCGGGTAGGGGTCGAGCACCCCCGGCAGCTCGTCCAGGTCCAGGTACATGAGGAAGAGCGGGTAGCGGAACTCGTGCTCGACCGGCTCGAAGCGCCGGTGGCGGATCGTCCCCTCGTAGACGGCCGAGGCGGCTCGGGGGGCCGGGGGGTGAGGGTGGGACGAGGCGGCCGATGACGACGCGGGGCGGGCGCCCGAGGCGGCGGGGCGGGACGCGAGCGAGGCGGTAGGGCGGGACGAGGGATGGAGGTCGGCGGCGAACTGCGGGGAGGGTCCGGCGACCTCCGTCCCCCGTCCCCCGTCCATCCCTCGTCCCCCGATCCCAGCACTCATGCCACCATCGCCTCCTCCCCCGACGTGTCTGACTTGAGGCGTCCTATATGGGGCCTGAAGTCAGACACCCCCTGGGGGCGCGGGCCTTTCGTGGCGATCTCGTCGCAGACTCGTTGGGCGCTGACGACGCCGTCCTCGTGGAAGCCCCAGCCCCAGTAGGCGCCGCAGTAGTGGGTGCGGCGCCCGCCGCCGCTGATCTCGCCCCAGCGCGCCTGCGCGGCGACGCCCTCCCGCGTGTAGACGGGATGCTCGTAGGCGATCGTGCGGAGCGCCTTCGCCGGGTCGATCTCGGCGCCGCGGTTGAGGGTGACGAAGTACTGCTCGCGGCTGCGCAGGCGCTGCAGGTGATTCATCCAGTAGGTGACGGTGCTGCCGGCGGCCGGCTCCGGCGTCAGGTGGAAGTTCCAGCTCGACCAGGCGGCGCGGCGGCGCGGCATCAGCCGCTCGTCGGTGTGGAGGACGGCCTCGTTGCGCTGGTAGGGGATCGCGCCGAGGACCTCGCGCTCGGCCTCGCTCGGGTCGCCCAGCATCGCCAGCGCCTGGTCGGAGTGGGCGGCGACGACGACCTGGTCGAACTCCTCGCTCTCGCAGCCGTCGGCCTCGATCCGCACCCGGTCGGGCAGCCGCTCGATCCGCCGCACCGGCGCCCCGGTCCGCACCCGCTCGCGCCAGGGCGCGACGATCGCCTCGACGTAGCTGCGCGAGCCGCCGGCGACGGTCCGCCACCGCGGCCGGTTGCGGAGGCTGTACATCCCGTGGTTCTCGAAGAACTCGGCCATGAAGCTGGCCGGGAAGCTCCACATCTGCTCCGGGTCGGCCGACCAGACGGCGCTCGCCTGCGGCACGATCAGGCGCTCGACGAAGTGGCGCGAGTAGCCCCGCTGCTCGAGCCAGTGGCCGAGCGAGGGCGCCGTCCCGTTCATCCCGATCAGCGCCCGCGCCTCGCGGTTGAAGCGGCGCCAGTCGCGCAGCATCCCGAGGAAGGCCGGGCTGAGCAGGTGGGCGGGGCGGGCGAAGAGGCCCCACGGGGTGCCGCTGTACTCGAAGCGGCCGCGCCCGTCGGCGACCGAGAAGCTCATGTGCGAGGGCTGCGAGGCGACGCCGAGCTCGTCCAGCAGCGCTTCGAAGCGCGGGTAGTTGCGGTCGTTGAAGACGATGAAGCCGGTGTCGATCCAGTGGCTGCCGTCGGCGGCCTCGACCGGCACCGTGTGGGTGTGCCCGCCGATCCGCCCGCTCGCCTCGTAGACGACGATCTCGTGCTCGGGATGCAGGCGGTGGGCGGCGACCAGCCCCGAGATCCCGGTCCCGACGATTGCGATTCTCATCTCGCCCCGTTCCTACGAAGCAGGGCGCCGATCGGTTGCATCAACTTCCCTTACCCGCGCAGCGGTCGTTTGCGCTTCCGAGGGAGAGTAAGCCCGAGACCGCCGCGGCGCGGCGTCGGCCGGGTTGGGAGATGGACGGCGCGGCGCTCGGCCGGGGGGTGGACGGCTCGCGCCGGCTCAGGCTCAGCCGTAGGGGCGGTAGAGGATCCGGTAGCCGAGCAGTTCGGAGACGGTGGCGAAGCGGAAGCCGCGGGCGCGGAGGGCGTCGATCAGGCGCGGCAGGGCGGCGAGGGTCTCGGAGCGGGGGCCGCCGCCGTCGTGCATGAGGACGATCGAGCCGTTGCGGGCGTGGGCGACGACGTCGGTGTAGATCGCGCCGCTGCCGGGCAGCGACCAGTCGCGGGGGTCGACGTCCCAGGCGATCGTCCGCATCCCGAGGCTCCCCGCGGTGGCGACGACGCCGGCGTCGACGGCGCCGCCGGGCGGGCGGAAGAGGCAAGGCCTGAAGTGGGTGTAGGCGGCGATCCGCGCCGCCGCCCCGGCGATCTGCGCGTAGCCGGGGAGTTCGACGTGGTTCATCGTGTGGTCGCCGATCTCGTCCCCTTCGGCGAGGATCCGGCGCATCGTCGCTTCGCGTCCGGGCATCTCCTGGCCGATCTCGAAGAAGGTCGCGTGGACGCCCTTCTCGCGCAGCACCGTGAGGTAGGCGGGCGTGTATTCGCTGGGGCCGTCGTCGAAGGTGAGGGCGACGACGGGACGCTCGCGCGGCCCGTTGTAGACGAGGCCGGCGCTGCCGCCGCTGCAACCGACGGCCCGCACCGGGCGCAGGCGGAAGGCGCCGGGGCCGGCGGCGGGGAGGGATTCGGCGCAGCGGTTGCCGGCGCCGCAGCCCGGGCTGCGGACCGCGCGCCAGCGGTAGCGGCGCGGCGAGAGCCCGGCTTCGCCGGGGACCAGCGCGACGACCAGCTTCCGCGGCCGCGGCCGCTTCACCGTCGCCCGCACCCAGGTCCCGGCGCCCGTCCCTCCGTCGGCGCCGACCACCTCCAGCCCGAGCCGCCGGTGGGCCCGGCGCCCGCCGAGGCAGAGCCGGCGCGCCGGTGCCGGGGCCCGGGTCGCCGCAGCGCCGGCCACCGACCCGCGCGCCGCCGGAGGACGGCTCGCCGGCGGGGGCGATGCCGAAGGGCGCGGTGTCGCGCCGCGGTTCGCCGAGCTCGCAGGCGCCAGCTCGAAGCAGAGGTAGCGGGAGGCGCCGCGCCGCGGGTCGGGGTGCGGTTCGAACCTCGCCAGCGCGACCGGCTCGCTCGTCCGCAGGGTGAGGATCAGCGACCGCCCCTTCTGCGCCAGCCCCGCGTCCCGCAGGCGCGGCCCGCCCCCGGTCCCGCTCCCGCGAACTGCGTCGAATCCCGGTCCTCCCGGAACCGGAACTCGATGCGGTTCGGTGGCCTGGGCGCTCAGGGCGCCGAGCGCCGGGGCGGCGAGGGCGCTCGCGGCGAGGGCGGCGCAGAGGATCTTGCGGGAGCGGGCGATGGCGGGTGCGGGGCGGGAGCTTGCGCGAGGCTGTCGATGTTAAGTCCGCCGCGGCGGGCGTGCCGGTCCGCAGCCCTCCGGCCACTACCGTGTTCAGACCAGTTGTGAGCTTCAACTTCCGGATACCCGCCGCGCTCGCGGTTCTCGCCGCGCTCGTGCTCGCCCCCGCCGCGGCCGCCGAAACCGGCGGCGCCGGGCAGCTCGAAGAAGCGCCGCCGCCGGAAACCGGCGCGACCCTCGGCAACAGCGCCTTCGACCGCCAGGGGATGTGGGTCTGGTACGTCTCCCACAGCGAGGGCGGCAGCGTCGCCGCGATCGTCGCCCGGGCCAAGGCGGCCGGGATCGGCACCGTCTACGTCAAGGCCGGCGACGGCGGCGGGCGCTGGAGCCAGTTCAGCCGCGGCCTGGTCAAGGCGCTGCACCGGGGCGGCCTCGACGTTTGCGCCTGGCAGTTCGTCTACGGCGACAACCCGGTCGCCGAGGCGAAGGTCGCCGCCGCCGCGGTCGCCAAGGGCGCCGACTGCTTCACGATCGACGCCGAGGGCGACTACGAAGGCAAGTACGCCGCCGCCGACCGCTATATCCGCGCCCTGCGCGCCCGCATCGGCGAAAACTTCCCGGTCGCCCTCGCCGGCTTCCCCTACGTCGACTACCACCCGGGCTTCCCCTACTCGGTCTTCTTCGGCCCCGGCGGCGCCCAGTACAACCAGCCGCAGATGTACTGGAAGACGATCGGCACCTCGGTGCGGACCGTCTACGAGCACACCTACCTCTACAACCGCATCTGGGGGCACCCGGTCTACCCGATCGGCCAGACCTACGAAGGCCCCGGCGCCGCCTCGATCCGCCTCTTCCGCCGCTTCGCGGCGAGCTACGGGGGGCTGCCGCCGAGCTGGTGGGACTGGCAGGAGACGAGCGGGCAGGAGTGGGGGGCGCTCGGCGCCGCGAGCGCGCTGCGGCCGCTGACCGGCTACCGGCTGCAGGTCGTCCACCCGCTGCTGAAGAAGGGCGCCAAGGGCGACATGGTCGTCTGGCTGCAGGAGCACCTGGTCGGCGCCGGCGCCGCCCTGCCGGTGACGGGGATCTTCGGCAAGCGGACCGCCCGCGCGGCGCGCGAATTCAAGGAAGCCCACGGCCTCCCCGCCAACGGCGTCGTCGACACCGGCACCTGGGAAGCGCTGCTCGCCTACCCGCCGCACCGGCAGCGCTGGGCGGGACGGCGGGCGCGGCCGGGGGCGCGGACCTCGGCGGCGCGGCGGGCGCTCCCGGCGACCCGGCCGCTCTCGGCTTCCCTGCCCGCCCGGGCCGACGAGATCCCGCCGCGCCCCTGAGTTCCGCGGTTCCTTCGTCCGGATATAGAGGACAAAGGAACCACGCAACGCCAGGGCTGGGGCAGGCCGGATCCTGCGGTTCCTTCGTCCGGGCACACAGGACAAAGGAACCGGCGGAACTGCTCAGGCGGCGATCCGGGTGGCCAGGCGGCCGAGGGTGGGGGACTCGATGACGACCTCGTCGCCGTCGGCGAGCCAGACGCGCGGCTTGCGGCCCATGCCGACGCCCTCGGGGGTGCCGGTGGAGACGATGTCGCCGGGCTCCAGCGTCATCAGCGCCGAGAGCTGCGCGACCAGCTCGGGGATCGGGAAGATCAGGTCGTCGGTGGCGCCGCTCTGCATCTCCTCGCCGTTGAGGGTGAGGCGGAGCGCGATCCGGTCGGGCGGGCCGGCCTCGTCGGGCGTCACCAGCCAGGGCCCGCACGGCGCCGAGCCGTCGAAGACCTTGCCCGGCATCCACTGCGGCGTCGCCCCCTGCAGGTCGCGGGCGGAGAGGTCGTTGAGGAGCGTGTAGCCGGCGACGTGGTCGAGCGCCTCGGCCGCGGCGACGTCCTTGGCCCGGCGGCCGACGACGAAGGCGACCTCCGCCTCGTAGTCGCTCTTGGCGGTCGGCACCCGCACCGTCGCCCCGTCCGGCGCCAGCGCGTTGGCGAACTTGGCGAAGAAGGTCGGCATCTGCGGCGGCTCGGTGACCCCGACCTCGGCCGCGTGCCTGCGGTAGTTCAAGCCGATGCAGACGATCTTCTCCGGGTCGGGGATCGGCGGCAGCAGCCGGACCGCGGCGAGCGGGTGCGAAGGCGCCCCCGTGTCCCCGAGCCGCGAGCGCAGATCCTCCACACGCCCGGCGGCGATCAGCTCCCGCAAAGACCCCCGGTGCGGCTCCCCGAGCAGAGCCCACGCATCGACGACTCGCTCATCCTCCAACACCCCCGCCCGTGGACCGTCCCCCGCGTCATAGGTAACCAGCCTCATCCCGGCTCAGACTATTGAAGGGGGCCGGGTTTGAAGGGGGTCGGGTGGTCCCTCGCCGGACACTCAACCGCGAGCCATTGGCGAGCGGTGTCCGGCGAGGGACCACCCGACCCCCTTACACCTTCGGCCAAATACGGATGACCGCTCGTCGTCCCCCGGCGAGGATTCCCGCATGTCCACGAGCCACCTGAGCCCGCTCGACGCAGCCTTCCTGGAGCTGGAGGAGGCCGATGAGGCAGCCCACATGCACATCGGCTGGGCGCTCGTCTTCGATCCCCCGCCCGGAGGCGGGCGCCCCTCCCTCGCGCGCCTGCGCGAGCAGGTCGGCGAACGGCTCGAGGCGCTGCCGCGCTTCCGCCGCCGCCTCTCCTCGCCGCGGGTCGGCTCGCTCTCGCTGCCGCGCTGGGAGCCGGCCCCGGACCTCGACACCGGCGAGCTGATCCGCGCCGCGGCGCTGCCGCCGCCGGGCGGCGAGGCGGAGCTGATGGACTGGCTCGGGGACTTCTTCTCGCACCGGCTCGACCGCAGCCGCCCGCTCTGGGAGACCGTCCTGCTGGACGGGCTCGAGGACGGCCGCTGGGCCCTGGTGACGAAGGTGCACCACTGCCTGATCGACGGGATCAGCGGCGCCGAGGTGGCGACCATCCTGCTCGACGCCGAGGCCGAGCCGGCGGCGGGCGCGCCGACGCTCGCCGACGCGATCGCCCCACGGCAGGAGGAGGAGCCGGAGGATCTGGGGAGGGCGAGCAGGCTGCGGGGCGTGGTGGAGGGCGCGGTTCGGGGCGGAGTCGGTGCCGTCCGCCACCCCCGCAGCCTGCTGGCGCAGTCGTGGGCGATGGCGGAGACGCTGGTCCGCGACGAGCTGAACGCGGCGCCGCCGACGAGCCTCGCCGAGCCGATCGGCGGGACCCGGCGGGTGGCCGCGGTCGAGGTGCCGCTGGAGGACGTGAAGGGGATCAAGCGGGCGCTCGGCGGGACGGTCAACGACGTGGTCCTGGCGGCGAGCGCCGGCGGCCTGCGGCGGCTCTTCGCGGCGCGCGAGGAGGAGGTCGAGCACGTGCGGGCGATGGTCCCGGTCAACCTGCGGGCCGCCGGCGACTCGCTCTCGCTCGGCAACAAGGTCTCCTCGCTGTTCGTCGACCTGGCGGTCGCCGAGCCCGACCCGCTGCTGCGCTACCGCAAGATCTCGGCGGCGGCGCGGGAGCTGAAGAGCGGCAACGCGGCGGCCGGCACCGACACGGTGATCAAGGTCGCCGGGCTGACCCCGCCGGCGATCCAGAGCATCGTCGCCCGGCTGATGTTCACCCCCCGCCTCTTCAACCTGACGATCACCAACGTCCCGGCCTCGCCGGTCACCCTCTACGCGCTGGGGGCGCCGCTGCGCCGCATCGTCCCCCTGGTGCCGATCTTCAGCGGCCACGCGGTCGGGGTCGCCGTCGTCAGCTACGACGGCAAGATCAGCTTCGGCCTCAACGGCGACCGCGACGCCGTCCCCGACCTCGAGCAGATGCGCGCCGGGATCGAGGACTCGCTGGCCGAGCTGCGCCGCCTCGCCGCCTCCCCGCCCGCGGTCGCGTAGCCGCGCCGCCGGGGATCCCCTGCCCGGTCAGCCCCGTAAAGATCGCCGCGCAGCAGCCACCCGCTAGATTTCCCGGCAGGGCCGCTCCCAACGGCCCATCTCGCAGCACTCTCGGGGGCGTAGCTCAGTTGGTTAGAGCGCCGGCCTGTCACGCCGGAGGTCGCGGGTTCGAGTCCCGTCGCTCCCGCTTCGCGTCGTGCCGATCAACCGCAGCCCGGTCTTGGCGACGCAATCCGGCAACTGCGGGAGGAGCGAGGGCTCAGGCAGGAACGTTTGGCGCAAGAGGCTGGAGTCACGACGGGCACCATTTCGTTGGTGGAGCGTGGCCGATCGAATCCGGTCTGAGGCACCGTCATTGCGATCGCAGGAGCACTTGATGTCTCAATGGCCGAGCTTGCTAGAGCGGCAGAAGAATCTAAGCGTTAGACATCGCGGGCACCTGGCTCACGAGCTACATAACGACAGTCCGCGCCGCATCCAAGACTTCGACGAGAAAGTCGGGCGGGTCGTCGGCCCGTATCGCGGCTTCGCGATAGACCCGCGGATTCTTGTCTGCTGATTGGCCCAACTCTGCCGCCACGCTGTCACGTACCTCACGGAACTGCGGCCAGATCTCAGCCAGATCAGTCTCGAGCTTGTCCTCGAAGTTGGCGGACGATCCACGTACACTCCGCTCAGGCCATTCCTCGGGGGCTTCACCGCAGAGGGTAAGGAGGCGCTGATTCTTCTCCGCCTCCCCAGTGTTCTTGGCGGCGGCATCACCGTCGAATAGCGCGAAGAACGGAATCTCCAGCTGCTGGAGGATTGCGATGGCGATGCATACGTTTCGCTTATTGCCGCAGGCCGCGATGGCGATGCCGTCGCGGTCGAGCGCTCCCTGTCGCTCGGCGATACCGCCGAGGACAGCGGCATCCGTCAAGCCCTCGCAAAGAAGAACTCCCTGAGCGAAGATCGCCTCGCGGAGGTTCGTGGCCAGGGCTGCTTCAACACTGTTGGCTACATCGCCCGTGAACCCAGCCTCCCCGATCGCCGCCTGGATCGCATCGGCGTCCGTAGCCACGCACGTGGTACCGGCAGAAGAATCGCGGCGGGATTGGAGCAGACAATGCATTGCGAATACGTCCGAAGCAAGCGTGAGGCTGCTCGGTTGTGCCGTACGAGCGGACCATTGAGATCGGAATCGTGGAGGACGTCATCGTCCGGTTTAGCCAGTCGGGGACGCCCATCGAGCGCTACTCCGTGGTCCTCTTGGCTCTCGTGGACGGCGCTTGGGAGACGATCCGCGTCTACGACAATCACTTGGGGACGCATCACATGCACCGCTACACTCGGCATGGCGGAAGGCAGCCAGAAGCGCCGTTCCACGAAGGTCCGACGAACGAGGCGATTCCAGCAGCAATCGCCCATCTCAAGGCCCATTGGGAAGCGATAATCGAATCATGGAAGAGCTAGCCAAGAGCAAGAACACCCCCGGCACGGATGCCGCCTTCGACCTTCTGAGTCGGGTCGCTGTCGATCCTGAAAGCGAGGAGCGCTACCCGAGCGGGACCGTCTTGATCCCCGCCGATTCGCCCGATGCCTCGAAGCTCATGTCTCGTGCGATTGAAGAGCGCAAGCCGATGGCAATCGTCTTTCCGGATGGATCAGATGTGGTGGCGCGACCTCCCGCTGCGACCGGCCCGGCGCTCATTGTCGTTGTCAGTCTCTTGTGGCTTGCCGACCACCTTCGGCGCAAGCGTGACCGGCCGACGTTCGTGCCCCGGGAGTGGGTGACCGAGTTCCACGCTGCCGGTTCTGCTGGTAAGCCCCATCTGGTCGCCTAGCTCGGACTGGCCTCGGGCGCTTTCATTGGGCACCAGTGCCCAAACCCCCAGTCAAGTCGCGAGTTGTGGTGTAACCGGACTCGCCGGCACTTCTCTCATCGCTCCAGGACCGCCACCTCGCTGTTGCTCATCGCGCTAGTTCGGCCTTCAGCGCCAACACCTTCGTTGCCGCCGCTTCGATTCGAGCGGCGCGGATTGCCCCGGACCGGACCTCTTCGAGCAGGCGCGCATAGGCATCGGCGGAAGTAGCTTCGGTCCGGGCGTAAAGGAGAAGGTCGAGGCCGGCGGCGATGGCCCGGCGAGCGGGGCTGCTTTCGTTCTGGATCGCGGGGGTCTCGAGGTCGTCGCTGATCGTCACCCCGTCAGCGCCGACGAGGGGGAGCTCGTGCTGGTAGATCTCGGGGCTCATCACCGCCGGGTCGGGGCCGCTCAGCTGCGGATAGATCGCGCTGTCGACCATGATCAGGGTGCGCGGCTCGCCGGCGCACCCTTCGTAGGGGGCGTAGTCGGTGCGCAGCGTGGTGGCGGAGGAGCTCACCGTAACCGGCGCCTCGTCGGTGTTGACGGTGGCCCGGCCCAGGCCGGGGAAGTGCTTAAGCGTCGCGGCGACGCCTTGGTTCCGCAGCCCGGTGGCGAAGGCGCAGGCAAGCGAGGCCACCTTTTCGGCCCTTGACCCGAAAGTTCGGGAACCGAGGAACGAGCCAGGGTGCCGGACGTCCACCACCGGCGCCAGGTCGATGTCGATCCCCAGCCGGGCCAGGTATTCCCCGGTTGCGGTGCCTTCGGCTTCGGCGTCGTCTGCCGTCATTGCCGCGGCCGCCCGCTCCGGAGGGCCGTGAAGCCGCTTCACCGAGCCGCCCTCCTGGTCCACCATCACCAGGAGCGGCGGGTTGCCGCCTTTGCCGGCCGCGGCTTGCAGCCGCGCAATCCGCGCGGCGATCGCGCTGCCTCCGCCGCTGAGATTTTCTTCGAAGACGATCACGGCACCAATCTCGCCACGGCGGATCCGCGCGAGAAAGGCCGAAGATGGGTTGGCGCCGTCGAACCGGGCCACGACCATCTGTCCGAGAGCGAGGCGCGCCGGCATCGAAGGGTTGTCGCCCGCCGTCGCCGCCGGCAGCCTCTCGGCGTTCCCGGCTCGCTGCACAGGATCCCGGTGCGAAGGCAGAGTCCTGACCGGCCGCTTTCGCGCGTGCAATGACCAGTCTTCGCCGCTGAACGCGAAGACGCCGGATTTGACCACGATCACGGCGCCGAGTACGACGCAGAAGCTGAGCAGCAGGCCGCGGGACAAGGGTGGGCGACTCTACGCGAAAAGGTCCGATTGGGTGCGAAGTACATTTTGTTCTGGGTTCTTTTGACATGATCCGCGGCCGTGGCAGTGGGGACTGAAGGAAGCCAGGCGGGGAAGCTGAATTGCCCCAATCCGGTCTGCGGCGCCGCCGTCACGCCAGGGCGGGCGCGCTGCCCCCGCTGCGGCGAGGCCCTGGGCGGGCCCTCTCGCGCGCAGCGATTGGAGCCGATGCAAAAAGCACTCGCGGAGCACCGCGCCCGGTTCGCGCGGGTCGCTCAGGAGGGTGAGCAGGCGGTTCGCGCAGCGACGGATCTGATCGAGTCTCGCCGGCGCCGCTCTCGCAACGAGCTGGACGAGCGGCTCGCGAAAGCGGTCGAGGAGAGCCATGATTCCGCCCGCGCCCGGTTCGACCGGGCGCGGGCCCGAGTCGACGAGCTCGGAGTCGAAGAGCAGGGGCCGACGGTGGGCCGCCTCAGGTTGCCTGTCCCTGGCGGCGGCCGACAGAAGCTCGACGTTCCCGTGCGGCTGCCCCTACTCGATCGCGGCCACGTCGTCGTTCGCGCCCCCGAAGCGCGCAGAGAGGAAGCGCTCGCTGCCGCCGCCGGCGTCCTCCTCGGCGGGTTGGCATCGCAAGAACCAGGCCTGGTTCGCTTTCGGATCTTCGATCCGCTCGGAACCGGTTCGTCGCTGAGCGCCTTCGGCGAGTTCGACCCCGAGCGGGCGGCCCGCGGCCTTCCGATCTGCGATGCCGACGGACTGCGGGCCGCTCTCGGGGAGATCTCGCGCCACGCGACGATGGTCTCCGCCAGCTTTCTCCGTGGCGAGCATTCCTGCCTCGGCGAGTTCAACGCGGTAGCGGGGGCCGGTGCGATCCCGTACGAGCTGCTGGTTCTGCTCGACCTGCCCCGCGCGATCGACCAGGAGCTGGCGGAAAGGCTGAGCCAACTCGCCTCGCACGCCGCCTCACGCGGTATCTCCTTCATCGCACACCTGGTCGCCGGTGCCGAGCCCGAGATCTCCTTCGGACCAGCAACCACCGAACTTCTCTGCGACGACCGTGGTCGCTGGAGCTGCTCCGTCGTGCCGGAGGAGAGGATCGCCCTGGACCCTCCGCCGAGCGCCGCCGAGGTTCGGAAAGTCGCCGAGCGGCCGCTGCCTCCGCCGCCGGTCATCGAGTTTTCCTCGCTGCACGACGGGCGCCGGCGCTTCGCCAAATCCAGCGCCGAGGGGCTCACGGTGGCCGTGGGGCGGTCCCTGGTCAGCCCGGTTGACGTGCGGTTCGATGACGACACCGTCCACGGCCTGATCGCCGGCGACACCGGCTCGGGCAAGTCAAACCTGCTGCGGGCGCTGATCTACGGGCTGGCTCACGACTACTCGCCGCAGGAGCTGCAGCTCTACCTGCTCGACTTCAAGGAGAGCGTCGAGTTCCGGGAGTTCGCAGCCACCGCGGCCGATCCCACCCATCTCCCTCACGCCCGAGTCGTATCGGTCAACAGCAATCGCGCTTTCGGCGTTGCCGTGCTCGAGCACCTTGCTGACGAAACCCGCCGCCGCTACGCCGAGCTCGGCACCTCGCGCAAGCTCTCCAGCCTGCGGGAAGAGCAGCCCGGGCGGCCCTTCCCGCGTCTGCTCGCCGTAGTCGACGAGTTTCAGGTGCTGTTCACCCAGGGCGATCTGCTGGCCGACCGCGCCGCCGCCGCCCTGGCCAAGGTGGCCTCGCAGGGGCGTGCGGCGGGTGTCCACCTTCTGCTCTCGACCCAGTCGATCTCCGATGTCGCAGCCGGCACCAACGCCGGCGTCAAGATCGAGCCCGTTTACAAGAACTCGCGTCTGCGGATCGCCCTGCGCCTCGGTGAAGCGGAGTCGCGGGCGCTGCTGAGAATGTCCAACCCGGCCGCCGCCGCGATCCACGAGCGGGGCAAGGGGATCGTCAATCATGAGGACGGGGCCGAGGAGGGGAACGTGTTGACGACGTTCGCCCTGATTCGCGACGAGGAGGCGCGGCGCGAGCGGCGCGAGGCTGTCTCCCGCGCGGCAGGCTCCGGCCGGCCAGCGAGGGTTTTCGACGGTCGCGACGACGCCGAGGCCAGCGGCAACGCCGAGCTGCGGCGCGGCTCCGGTCCGGTGGGAACCTGGATCGGTGCGCCCCTGGCGGTCGACGACGAAGACCCGCGTCGCCAGCCCAGCGTGTTCGTTCCACTTCCGCCCGACCCGAACCGGCACCTGGCGGCGGTGGGCGCGGGCGCGGCTTCAGCGGCGGCGGTCCTGCAATGGGCGGCGGTCGGATTTGCCCGGCGCTGCGCGCCGAGCGGCTCGCTTCTGCTGGTGGATCTGCTGCGGGAGGACGACGAGGTCCCGGAGGGCCTGGTCGAGGCCACTGCCGTGGTTGCCGCGGACGCGGGCACGGATACCGCGGTGGTGGGGGATCGCGAGGCGGCGACGCTGCTGCCCCGCCTCGAGCAGTTCCTTCTCTCGGATGACGACGCCCCGCGGGCGGCGGTCGTTTTCGGTTTCGACCGGATTCGCAATTTCGCCGGCGCGGCGGAGGGCGAGTTCGACCCCGGTTCGCCGCGCCAGGCGCTCGATCGCATCCTCGCAAGGGCCGGGACCCAGCACGGGCACCTGTTGACCTGGTGGTCCACCTACGACGCCTTCGCCCAGCAGGTCGGAATGCAGGACGTGAGCTTCGGGTCCCGGGTCTACTTGAAGATGTCCCCCCAGCAGTTGCAGCTGCTTGCACCGGGGGAGATGGACACCGCCCCTGAGGACCACACCGCTTACTGGCATGACTTCGGATCGGGGGCCTCTCCGCAGCATTTTCAGCTCTACAAACCTTTCGGTCGCGGTCAGGAACCGGGGTACCTGCGCGGATGAGCGATTACCTGGAGGCCCTGGCCGAGCTGGCGGCGCTGCCGCGGCAACTCGAGGAGCAGATCGAGCGCGACCGTCGCAGGGTCGAGGCAGAGCGCGCCCGCCGCGAGGGCGAGATCGCCGCCGCCGCGGAGAGGCACCGGGAAGTCGTGGCGCGGCTGGAAGCGGTTCTGGAGCAGGCACGCAGCGAGGAAGTCGAGGTGCCCCCCGGCACCGAGAGGGCGAAACCCGGTCCGGCATCGAGTTCCGATCCGGTCGATTACGCGCGGCAGCTGGTCGGGCGCCTGGAAGAGGCACTGAGGAGCCTTCGCTACACGCGCGACGCGCTCGCGGCCGAGGAAGCCAAGCTCGGTGACGAGGAGCGGCGGCGGGCGGCCGAGGAGCGGCGGCGCCGCGAACGCGCCGAGCTGCGACGAGAGGAACAGTGGGAGCGGGCGCACCAGGGAACGGTGGGGCTCGCTATTGCGCTCGCCTTGGTCTTCGCGGCAGGATTCGGCTGCGGGTTTCTCGGGCCGACGGGGGTGACGGCAGCCGCGGTCATTGCGACCCTGGCCGGCCTCGGGCTGGCGGTCGGTGTCCCCTCGACCCTTCCCGCACTGGCGCTGCAACGGGTCGGCGGCTCGGAGCCGCGGCAGCCGGTGGCGCCTCCGCGGGAGGCTCGCCTTGCCGCGGTCGGCTATGCGGGGGCGGCGCTCGGGCTTGTCGCCCTGGGCGGGGCGATCTCGGCATTTGCCGCCGTGGGACCGGCGGCCGGTTTTGTCGCCCTCGGCCTGGCTCTGGTCGGCTTGCTCACGACCCTTCTTGTTTGGTTGGCACTGCCGCGGACGAAGTAATTCTGCGTATCCATTAAGAATTTTTGTAGGGTAACGGCCCTCAGTCATGGTGAGCTCTCAACTCCAACAGCTGAAGTCGGCGCTGAACTCGTTCGGCGGGACGACCGACCGCGCCGCGCAGACCCTGCTTCAGCAGAGCCGCGAATACGATCGCGCCGCTCAACAGGTCCTCGCCTTGATCGGCGGCAGCGCCACGGGAAAGGACCGTGAGGTGGCGAATTCGATCCGGTCCGCCAGCCGGGCCGTGCAACAGGCGGGACAGGCGCTGAGCCAGGCGAGCCGTACCGCCCGAAACTACAGCGCTTCGATCTAGGGCTGAAGATGCCGCCATCGCGAGACCAGAGCCAGCTCGTGGGTCGGTTGCAGGAGGCGGCCGCCGAGTTCGGTCGAGTCGTCCAGCAGGTGCGCGGGGTGGAGCAGCGGGTGCGGAGCAGCATCGGCGCTACGGCCACCGCTGCCGATAAGCAGATGCTCGCCGCCCTGGCGCAGGTCTCGGGATCGGCCCGGGGGGCACAACAAGCGCTTGCGGCCGCGGCGGCGGGATTGCGAAAGCTGTGATGACCGAGCTTGAGCAGGACGGGCCTCTCGCCGAGGTGCGACAGGACGGGGATCTAGCCGTGGCGGTTCGCCACGAGCTCGATCAGGTGCTCCCGCACGTGGTGACTGCACTGAAGCGCCATGACGGAGTCGCCGAGCTGCGTCGCCGCCTCGACAGCGCCGAGAAGCGGCTCGCCGATCGCGAGCAGAGGCCGCTGATCAACGGGGTTCGCCGGGTGCTCGGAATCGTCCGCCGCCTCGATTTCGAGGCGGACGCCAAGGAGGCGATCTCCGCTGAGTTGGAGCGGGTGCTGGTGGGCGCCGGATACGAGGAGTTCGGGGAGCCCGGCGAAGCCTTCGATCCCCAGCGCCACGAGGTGGTCGACGGGAGCGCCGAGGACGGGGACGCGGTGGTCACGGAGCTGCACGAGCCGGGGCTCGAGACGCTCGGCGAACTCGTCGCTCGGGCGAAAGTCAGCGTCGGCTCGAGGGATGGGTCCCGATGACGACGCCGGTTCTCGGAATAGACCTGGGTACCACCAACAGCGTCGTCTCCTACGCGGACGAGGCGGGCCTCGTGACCGTGATCACCGATGAGAGCGGCGACCGGATCATTCCCAGCGTCGTCCACTTCGAGCAGGACGGCAACGTCGTCGTCGGCCGTCTCGCGCTCGGCCTCGCCAAGGTCGAGCCGCAACGGGTCGCGCGTGTCTTCAAGCGCGGCATGGGGAGCCCCACCTTCCTCAAGAATGACGCGCCGTTCGAGGTCGACGGCAAGGCCTGGACGCCGGAGGAGCTCTCCTCGCTGATTCTCAAGAAGCTGAAGAACATGGCCGAGCAGCACTTCGACAGCCCGGTAACCGAGGCGGTGATCACGGTTCCCTACTACTTCGGCGAGCCCGAGCGGGCGGCCACCCGCAGCGCCGGAGAGATCGCCGGCCTCGAGGTGCTGCAGATCGTCAACGAGCCGACCGCCGCAGCGGTCGTCCACGGGGTTGAGGGCGAGCCGGAGCCGGGGAAGCTGCTGGTCTTCGACCTCGGCGGCGGCACCTTCGACGTGACGATCATGCGCCACGGAGAAGGTGGCGAGACCGAGGTGGTCGCGACCAGCGGCGATCGCGAACTGGGCGGAGCCGATTTCGACGAGGCGATCCTCGAGAGGATGATCGAGGTCGCCCAGGCGGAGACCGGCCAGGATCTGACCGAAGACCCGTGGACTCTGAACGCGGCGACGGCGCTCGCGGAGGAGATCAAGCAGGAGCTCTCGACCCGAGAGGGCGCGACCCGGCCGCTGCCGGTCAGCGGCAAACCGGTGATGTTCACGCTCTCCCGCGGGGAATTCGAGGAGCTGATCGCGGATTCGATCGAGCTGGTCGAGGACGCCGTCCTCAACGCGATCGACCGGGCCGAGCTCTCAGGCGCAGATATCGACGAGGTGCTGATGGTGGGCGGCTCCAGCCGCATCCCGATCTTCCAGCAGATGGTCGAGCGGATCACCGGCTCCAAACCGAAGCTGACGAAGAACCTCGACGAGGACGTCAGCCGGGGGGCGGCGCTGCTCGGCGCCAAGCTCGGCAACTCGCTCGACCCGCGGTCGGAGCTGGCGAACCGACCGAAGCCGGTCGACGCCGCCTCGCACGCGCTGGGGATCTCGGTGATCGATGAGATGACGAAGAATCTGATCAACCAGGTCGTGATCGCGGAAGGCACGCCGATTCCGCATTCCTCCACCCATCCTTTCGCGGCAGCTAGCGAGGGGCAGACCGAGGTGGCTTTGGTGCTCAACGAGGGGGCCGACCGCGACCTTGACTTCGTTCGCGAGCTGGGCAAGTCGATGGGGAGGTTGGCCGAGCCCGTCCACCTTGGTCACCCGCTCCGCTGCGAGATCCAGTACACGGCCGACCAGCTGATCGAGGTGCAGCTCTTCGACGGTGTCAGCGGTCAGCTTTTGACCGAGCTCAGCGTCGAGCACAAGGGCCTGCTCTCCGACGAAGAGCGGGCTGACGCCCGCGAGTTCCTGCAGCGGGCTGAAGTCAGCTAGGGGCGAGGCGGATGGAGGTAGCCCCCTGGCTTGAATCGTTCGACGTCCCGCCGAAGCCCGAGCCGGACGACATCCGGGCCTTTTTCGGGGTCCCACCCGACCCCGCGGAGAAGCTCGACGAAAACATCTCGAAGAAGCGGCGCTACTGGCGCCGGAAGGTCCGGGAGAGGGTCGCCTCCGAGAACGCCAAGCGCAAGGTCGAGCGGGCACTGCAGATCATCGCTGCGCTCGAGCAGCAACTGAAGCGCGGGGTGATCGACGAAGAACTCGACCTACAGCGATTGCGTGAGGAATTCTCCGCCGAGCCGGAGACGAAGGTCGATGAGCTCGATGACCTCTGGCGCATCCTCGAGGAACTGCTCGCCGGCGGCAGGCTAGACGAGGCGCTGCGGGTCGCCAACGACGCCCGCACGCGGTTCGAGGGGGCACCGCAGGCCGATGCTGCCTTCGGCTGGCTGGCGGCGATGGCCTCGCGCTTCGGCGAGGACGGCAACGACGTGCTCCGCAAGGAGGGGCTGGCGGCGCTCGAAGCGGCAATCGCCGCCGGTGAGGCGACTCCCGACACCTACACCTGGAAGGCGGTCCTTCAGCTGGATCTGAAAACTCCTGAGGAGGCGCTGGCAACCCTGGAAGAGGCCGAGGGGGCGATGGATCGAGAGCTGACGCCCTGGATGCTTTCTCATCGCTGCGAGGCGCACGCCTGGATGGGCAAGCCGGAGCAGGCGCTGGAAGACGCCAAGCACGCCCTGGCGGAGGAGGCCGACGACCTCGCGCTGCGCTCCAACACCGTGACCGCGCTGATCCACGCCGCACGGGTCGGTCTACTGCCGTTGTCGAGCGAGGCGGATCTGCGTCGATACCAGGACCTGATCGAGTGGGCGGCCTGGTGCGCGAAAGGAGCGCCGGAGGCGGAAGACCGGGTCCGGCCCTACCGACTTTGGGGCGTCGAGGCGGAGAGCCGTGCCTACACCGGGAGGATCGAGCTGCGTTCGATCATCGCGGTCGCCAGCGGCTTCCTTCTGCTTCCGGTGCTCAACCGGATGCGCTCGAAGCCGCACTGGAAGGTCCTCTATGACGGTCCCCAGGCGGCGAGCGGAGAAATGTTCGAAGTAGTCGCCAGGGGCGGGATCACCGAAATCGTCCACGACGGGCTCGAAGAGAAGCTCCCATGGGCGGGGGAGAAGACCGGGTGAACCCCCTCCTCGGCGTCGTCATCGTCGTCCTCACCCTCCAGGCGATCGCTTTTGTAATCGCGATCGTCGCCCGTTACTGGGTCCTGCGTACGGAGACCTTCGAGATGGGCGGGATCGATGTTGCCCGGGCTACCGACCTCGTCGCCGTCTACGTCGAGGGAGTCCACGATCATCGCTTCGGCTTTCCCACCGGGGTGTTTGCCGTTGACACCACCCAGACTGCACCCGGGCGGGTGGTCGCTCGTGAGATCAACTTCAAGGGCAGCGCGGGTCTGGAGCCGATCAAGTTCGGGCTGAAGCTGCCCTTCCTGGGCGCGATGGCCGGTGCGGCGGTGATGGCGGAGGCCGATGACGCCGCCGGCTGCCTCGCCGGCTGGTTGGCAATCTCGATCGGCTTCAGCCTCGGACTCGCCGCCGCCGCGGTCTTGATCGTCCCCTTCGCCTTTCTCGCCCTGGTCGAGGTGGCCCTGCGCTGGCTCATGCGAGGAGAAGTCCTGGCCACGATCGAGAAGGTCGCCGAGGAGGAGGACACCGTCCGGGTCCGGTTCGAGATGCGCGGCCTCAGCGGCTTCGGCGTCGAGCATCAGCTGCGACGGGGGATGGCGCCGCCGCACCCCGCCGGCATCGACCCACCGCCCGAAGCGGAGGTCGAACCGGCGACGGCTGCCGGTGGCCTCGACCGGCTCAATGCCATCTTCGCCGGCGCCGTCTCGGTGGGGCTGATCCTCAGCGTCGTCTCCTTCATCGTGATCGGAAACAGCCAGTCCAGCGGCCCAACCACCGCTGCTGCCTCGTACTACTACGAAGAAGAACCCTACGAAGAAGCGTCCGAATCGGAAGGATACGAAGAAGAACCGTATTACGAAGAAGAAGAAGGCTACGAAGGGGAAACCGGTTACGAAGAAGAAGGCGGTTTTGAAGAAGAAGGCGAGTACAGCAAGCCCGCCACGCGATACGACGCCGCACGGAAGATGTACCAGCGTTACTGGCAAGAAATCGACGCAGGCAATTACGGCGCGGCATACAACGTCTATTACCACACGTTCGAAACGGAGCAGGGAATCAGCAAGGGCGAGTTCGTTGCGGCAGAGAGGGAATATCTGCCGAACGTGGGGCTGGAACACATCCATCTCGAACCGAGTTCGCGCAATCCCACCAATCCGAACGAACTCTGGATTTACGCGGAAATCCCGATCGAAGACCAAGCCGGTGAATTCGCCGGAGAGTGTCGACTGTTTACCGGCGACCTGCGAATGTTCCATGCCGGCGGACGCTGGTACTACCGCCCCGGCGAAGCGTTCGGGCGGACCCCCAGCTTCGGTGCCGAAGGCGGCGGACCGCAGGTGCTTCCGTCCGGTAGCGAACGCTGCTCCTACTGAGGCGATGCGCCTACCGTGTCCGATCTCGGCGAGATCAGCGCAGAGCTGAACGGGGCGCTTGCCCGGCTGGAAGATCTGCTGGCCAGGCTGGTCGACCTCGACCGCAGGAGCCTTGCCCCGCTTCAGGCTGAGCTCTCCCGCCGTCCCGACGGACGGCAGACGGCGGCGCTTATCGAGCGGGCGCGGCGCTTGTCGAGGCACGCCTCGGAGGGAACGATTGCCGCGCGCCGGGCCGGTGCCGCCTGGCTCGCGCAGCACGGCTCCGGCCAGAGCGGGCACTCCGGGGGTTTCGAAATCAGCGGTGGCCGCGCCTACCTGCGACCGCAGGAATGGCAGCATCGGCAGGCAGCCGCATCGCTTCCGGAATTTCCTGGCGAATATACGTTTGTCGCGCACGGCGCCGATGAACAGGTCTTCGTCGGCGAGGAGGTTTTATCTGCGCCGGAGCTGGCGCGGCTGATTGCTGCCGATGCAAAGTGGGGGCGCAAGCCGATTCGACTGTTTTCGTGTGAGACCGGTTGCGGCGACGGATCTGTAGCCCAGGCGCTGGCGAGGCTCCTTGGTGTGAAGGTGACCGCTCCCGACGGAATAGTCTGGGCCTCGGCTGACGGCGGCTACGGGGTCTACCCGGTCGAGGTCAAGGTGATCCGCGGCGAGGTGGTGGAGACGCCGAACGAGGCAAGGGAAGGGAGATGGCATGAGTTCTTCCCCGACTGATGAGACCGGAGAGGTGAATGCGGAGCTGAGGATCGCCAGCTTGTGGCGGCTCGACGGTGAGCAGCTCGAGTTGAAGCCGGAGCTCGAGCGCTGCAGCGATCTGGAGCTGGCGGGTCTGGTGCTCGGCTTCCTGAACGGTGGCGGTGTGGTACTTCGCGCGACCGTCCTGCGCGAGGATCGGTTGGACCCGTCGCGGAAGAACGCAGTCCCGCTGGGCTACCTCAGCGACGGGGAGTGGATCTGGCCCCAGGAGATGGCCTATTACCTCGAGGAGCACGCGATTCTGCCTCCGGTCGAGTTCCAGCAGCACATGCGCGCTCGAGGTTACGAAGCGGCGGTGCCACCCGCTGGGGTTCTCGCAGCTGCCGCGCGCCTCCTGACGGGCTCCTGATCTGGCTCATCCCGGCGGCTACCCTCACCGGATGCCCGAGTGGCCGCCGATCGCCGCGCCGGAGCTGCTGGCTCGGCTGGCACTGCCGGATGAGGAGTTCGCGGAGCTGGTCGCCGAGCTGGTGCGGAGCCTGCCGGCGCGGGAGTTCGGGCCGGCGATGGTGGAGCGGGCGCTCGGCTATCCGTGGGAGCGGCCGGGCGGCTCGTACGAGTGGCGCGACGGGGCGCTTCGGCGCTTCGCCGAGCTCGACGAGTCCGAGCGGGAGGCGCTGGTCGGGGGCTACGCCGGCGACGGCGCCCGGCTCCCCCTGCTGGCGATCGGCTCCAACGGCGCCCCGGCGGTGCTGGCGCGCAAGTTCGGCCACTTCCCGCCCGGGGAGGAGCGGGCCGTCCTCGCCCTCGCCGGCCACCTCCGCGACTTCGATATCGGCGCCGCCGCTCAGCCGACCGTCTACGGCTCGATGCCGGCGACGCCGTTCGAGAGCCCCGGCACGGCGGTCGCCGCGACCGTCCTCTGGGTGACGCCCGCCCAGTTCACCCAGCTGACCTGGTCGGAGGTGACCTACCGGCTCGGCCGCCTGCGGGCGCGCTTCGAGATCGCCGACGCCGAGCTCGGCTTCGACGACGTGCTCGGCTTCGCCTCCCGCTTCGGCACCCTCTGCGTCGAGGGCGAGCCCGCCGCCCTCGCCGCCGTCCCGGCCCGCGGCCGCACCGCCCCCGCCTTCACCCAGCGCGAGCTGCTCGACCGCGCCGCCGCGCTCGCGCTGGGTCCCGAAGCCGACGCCGAGACCCTGCTGCGGGCGATCTGCGAGGACGCGCCGACCCTGTTGCCGCGGGTCGCCGCCACCGTCCGCCGCCAGGGAAAGCCGCTGCGCTCCGAGCGCTGGGTCCCGTACGAGCCGCCGCCTGCCGGCTAGCGCTGCGCCAAGAGATAATCCTCGACCCAATCCCGGTACGGCCCGATGAACTCGCGGGCGGAGGCAGTCACGAGCTCGGCCGCCTGGTGGACGTTGCCGGCAGGGACTCCGACGTAGCTGTGCTCGATCATCGTCCGCGCTTTTTGGGCGCGGCGGAGCTTGCGGCAGAGCGCTCCACCGATCGCGCCGGCGTCTTTCAATGCCCCGAAGGCTCTTGCCGCATCGCCCTCGCCTGTCTTCGGCAGCTCCAGGCCCGCCAGCCTCGCGCCGGTGATCGATAGCTGCGCCACGTAGTTCTGCACCCGGCCGAGTGCCCGCTCGACGGCCTGGGCGCGGTTGTAGGCGTCCATGTCGGAGGTCGACTCGAACGCCGCTTTGAACGCCTTCAGGTCGAAGCCTTCGCCGAACTCGCCCATCGCGTTCTGGAGCGCCGCGTACTGGCGCGGGAAGTCCTCGAGGTGGTCGACGATCTCGGCCCGCCAGCGGTCCCGCTGCCTCTGGCTCGGCTCGGCCGCCATCAGCCGGGCCGCTCGGCGAGCATGCGGTCGATTCCCGCTATCGCCCGGCGGCCCCTCCGCCGCGCACCCCTGCGAGCCCGCCGCCCCAGTGCCTCCGCTTCGCCGCGTAGCTGGGGCCAGAGTTCCTCGCGGTCGACCAGCACCCGGCCCTCGGACAGTGCCTGCGCCAGCAGCGCCTCGCTCCCCCTCGCCTCGTCCAGCGTCACCAGGTCGACCGGGCGGCCGAGCAGGTCTTCGAGCCTCGCCGCCAGGTCTGCCCGCCGGCCCAGCGAGGAATCCCTCATCTCGACCAGCAGGTCGAGGTCGCTCGCGGCGCTGTCATCCCCCCGCGCGGCCGAGCCGAAGAGCAGCGCAAAGCGGACGTTCTGCCTCGTCCTCAATGCCTCCCGCAACCCGGCGAGAAGGGCCCACGAGCGCCGCAGGTACCGTTTCTCGGTCGCGCCGATCTCGAGCTTGCGCGGCGTCGGCCGCTCCGCGTGCAGCGTCCCCTGATTGAGCGCCCGACGCAGCGTCCGCTCGTTGGTTCCGATCTGCCTGGCGAGCAGGTCCAACTCCGTCGTCATGTGTCCATTATAACGACATCATGTGTCCGATAAGTTCGCGGGAACCCCAGGACGCTTTCCCCGCTCCAGCGGGCCGAGCTTGGCTCAGATCAGTAGCGCGGCGGCGCTTCGCGGGCGCCGGGGTCGCGGACCTCGCGGCGTTCTTCGACGGCGCCTTCGGCCGGGCGGCGGCGGCTCGACCAGACGATTTCCTGGAAGAGGCCGATCAGCAGGCCGACGAGGCCGGCGGCCATGAGGATCAGGCCGATCGTGTCGATGCTGACGCCCTGCACGTGGATGTTGGTCGCGAAGTAGAGGATCGCTCCAACCGCAATGAGGAAGATGCCTGCTCCGATGGTCATGGCGCCCCGCTACCCGCGGTTTTGATCGACAAACCGGAGCGGCGGGCGGGTGGGCGACTTTGCAAACGAATGGTTGACAAACTCGCCCAGCCTCAGCCGGCGAGCGCGGTCCGGAGGCGTCCCTCGGCGCCGGGGCGCGAAGAATCGCCCAGGCCCGCCGAACTCGCCGTCGCCTCCTCGCGCAGCTGCGGCCATGGCCGTTCCGGGACGCCGAGGTAGAAGCCCTGCACCAGCGGCACCTGGAGCTCGCGCAGGCGCTCGAGCTCGGGGCGGTGCTCGACGCCCTCGGCCACCAGCAGGCTGCCGACCTGGCGCGCGTAGCCGGCCAGGGCGCCGACCAGGGCGGCGCGGTCGGGGTCGCGGTGGATGCCGCAGACCAGCGAGCGGTCGAGCTTCAGGTAGTCGGGGACGACGGCGGTGATCTGCCGCAGGCCCGAGTAGCCGGCGCCGACGTCGTCGACGGCGAGCCGCGCCCCCCAGCGGCGCAGGTCGGCGAAGGCCGCGTCGAACTCGAGGCTGCTCTCGACCAGGGTCTCCTCGGTCACCTCGACGATCAGCCCGGCGAGGCCCGCCGGGCGGCGGGCGGCGAGCTCTGCCAGCATCGCGCGCGTCTCCGCCTCCAGCAGCACCGGCAGCGAGAGGTTGACCGAGAGGGCCGTGTCGGCGGGCCGGCGCCGGAAGAGCTCCAGCGCCTGGCGCAGGCAGGCGCGCTCCAGGGCGCCGCGCTCGCCCAGCTCCTCGGCGAGGGCGAGCCAGTGCAGCGGGCTGCGGTCGGAGCGACGGCGCTCGAACCGGGCCAGCGCCTCGTAGCCGTGGATCCCGCCGCTCGCGAGGTCGGCGATCGGCTGCACCGCCATCGCCATCCCCTCGCCGGAGACGAGGCGCGCGAGGGCCCGCCGCGCGCTGTCCTCCTCCTCGGCGCTGAGCGGCCGTTGCAGCGGCTCGGGCCGGGGCGGGCGCTCGGTCGGCGCGGCGCCGATCCGGGCGGCGATGTCGCCGGCGTAGAGCAGGGTCTCGGCGCTCTCCGCCTCGAGCCGCGCCTGGCGCAGCAGCCGGTTGAGCTCGCGGGTCAGGCGGCCGCTGGTCAGCTGCAGGCCGATCACGGCGGCGCAGAAGGTCGCGTAGGCGGCGCTGAGCCCGCCGGTGAGGAGGATCGGCAGGGCCAGCGCGGCGAGGACGATGCTGCGGCCGATCCAGTGGACGCGGCCGCCGCGGGCCATCACCCCGGTTGCCACGGCGACCAGCCAGAGCACGCTGAGCACGTTGACCGCCTCGTCGCCGAGGCCGACGACGAGGACGGCGGCGACTCCGGCCAGCGACTCCTCGACCCGCAGCAGGCCGACCCGGCTGGAGGCGAGCTGGACGATCGAGGTGAGGAGGATCGCCGCGAAGCCCACGGCGGCGAGGGTGGGTCGCGGCGTCAGCGTCGGCTCGACGGCGATCAGGGCGATTCCGAGCAGCCCGAGGACGACGCGCGTGCCGGCCGCGGTACGGCGCGCGCGCAGCACGTGTTCGTCCCGCTCGATCGGTACCGGCGACTCCCGCATTGGACACCTTGTCGACCGAATGGCGCCGCGGCTTGACCGGTACAGGGGCTGCGTAGCGGTCAGGCGGCGGCGAGGGCGTCCCAGAGGCGCCGCTCGGCCTCGAGCACGCGCTCGGCCCCGGCGCCCACCGCCGCCCACGGCTCCGGCTGCGGCTGCTCGCTCTCGCTGGCGAGCCTGAACGCCTCGGCCAGCTCGCTCCAGCGGGCTGCCGCCTCCGCGGCCAGGGGCGCCTCGTCCCGGCCGGCCTGCTCGAGGAAGCGCGCGTACATCAGCCGGAAGCAGCCGCCGCCGGTGCCGCGGCGCTCGATCACCTGGTAGGCGAAGCGCGCGCACCACCGCCAGTCGGCGACCGCCTCGGGCCAGGCGCCCGCCTCGGCCGCCAGCCGCTCCAGCGCCGGGATGCCGCCGAAGGCGCCGAACGGCGGCTCCAGCATCTCGCTCGCCGCCCGCGCGATCGCCCGCGGCGCCGCCGCCTCCAGCCGCGCCCGGTCGATCCCCTCGCCGACGGTGAACATGTGGCCTTCGAGCGGGTAGGCGGGGTGGCCGCTGTGGCGCGCCCGCGCCAGGTTCTCCAGCCGGGTCGCCTGCAGCTCCTCGAAGCCGGTGTCGGAGAGGTGCGCCACCTCGTCGTCGTAGCCGGCGAGGACGACCGCGTGGCCGGGGAAGTGGGCCGAGTTGCCGTAGTGGTCGAGGTGGTAGATGTCGGTGAGCAGCAGCGCCGGGTTGCCGGCGTCGACCTCGGCCCGCGCCGCCTCCCAGGCCGCCGCGCCGTCCTCCTCGGCGAAGGTCCGCAGCTCCAGCGCCGCCCCGGTCAGCTCGCGGAAGCTCTCCTCCAGCCGCGCCGTGCGGCCGTTGAACCAGCGGCTCGGCGAGCTGTCGTCCAGCGCCAGGTAGTAGAAGCCGGCGCCGGCGCCGAGCCCGAAGGCCATCTCCTCGCTGATCTCGGCGCCGTGGAAGGCGAGCAGGTTGCGCAGCGCGGTCGAGCCGCAGTGGTGGCCGGGGGTGTGGGCGAAGCCGGGGACGGAGGGCACGGGACGGGATTCTGACGCCGCCGGCCCGCGCGCGAGCGGTTGCGTGGTTCCTTGGTCCGCCCAGGCAGGGCAAAGGAACCGCAGGTTCACTTCTGACATCCTCCGGCGCCGATGCGCGAGCTCGACGTGAAAGTCCTGCGCTGGATGCGCACCCACGGCCACAGCCCGGCGATCGAGGACGCCGCCGTCGCCCTCGGCAAGGCGGGGAACAACGGCCTCGTCTGGTTCGTCCTCGGCATCGCCCTGGCGATCCTCGACAGCGGCCGCTGGGAATCGTGGCTGGTCTGCGCCCTGCTCGGCCCGGTCGCGATCGCCCTCAACTACCTGGTGAAGCTGGCGGTGAAGCGGCCGCGGCCGGTGCTCGACGGGCTGCCGCCGCTCGGCGGCGCCCCGAGCTCGCTCAGCTTCCCCTCCGCCCACGCCACCTCCTCCTTCGCGGTGGCGACGGCGATGTGCCGGGTCGACCCGGCGACCTCGGCGGCCTTCGTCGTCGCGCTCGCCCTCTCGCTCGGCCGCCCCTACCTCGGCATGCACTACCCCTCCGACGTCCTCGCCGGCGCCCTGCTCGGCATCGTCCTCGGCTTGGTCATTCCTCTTTCTCTATGAGGCCCGAGCGAGATAGACGCGAGACGGGGGAGGTCGACGACCGAGCGGGACGCCGACGACACGACTTCCGCGTAGCAGCGCTACGCGGAATGTCGGGGAGGTGGCGTATCCGCGAAGCGTCGCTCGGCCTCCCCCCGGCCGCGGATATCTCGGGAGGTCCGAATCTATGAAGGTCGGGATCGTCGGGCTGCCGAACGCGGGCAAGTCGACCCTGTTCAACGCCCTGACCAAGGGCGGCGCCCAGATGGGCGACTACCCGTTCACGACGATCGAGCCGAACGTCGCCGTGGCCCAGGTCCCCGACGAGCGGCTGGAGAAGGTCGCCGAGACGGTCCGCGCCTCGGAGCTGGTGCCGGCGAAAATCGACTTCCACGACATCGCCGGGCTGGTCAAGGGGGCCTCGGAAGGGGAGGGGCTGGGCAACCAGTTCCTCGCCTCGATCCGCGAGACCGACGCGATCTGCCACGTCGTCCGCTGCCACACCGGCTCCGACGTGCCGCATCCCGACGGCCGCGTCGACCCGCTCGCCGACATCGAGACGATCGAGACCGAGCTGGTCCTCGCCGACTTCGACCAGGTCGAGCGCCGGCTGCCCCGGGTCGCCAAGCAGGCGAAGTCGGGCGACAAGGAAGCGCAGGTCGAGCACGAGTGGCTGCAGGCGGTGCACGAGGCGCTCGCCGCGGGGCGGCCGGCGCGCTCGATCCCGGTCCCCGAAGGCGCCCCGCAGGCGGCGCGGAACCTGCAGGCGCTGACGACGAAGCCGATCCTCTACGTCGCCAACGTCGACGAGGGCGACGCGGAGGCGCCCGAAGCGGTCGTCTCCCACGCCAACTCGGTCCACGCCGGGGTGGTCGCGGTCAGCGCCCGGATCGAGGCCGAGCTGGCCGAGCTCGACCCGGCCGAAGCCGAGGAGATGCGCGAGTCCTACGGGGTCGAGGGCTCGGGCCTGGCGCGCCTGGTCCGCGCCGCCTACGACCTCCTGGAGCTGATCACCTTCTTCACCGCCGGCGAGGGCAAGGAGGCGGTGGCGCGGCCGCTGCGGCGCGGCGCCACGGCGCTGGAGGCGGCGGGCACGATCCACACCGAGATCATGGAAGCCTTCGTCAAAGCCGAGGCGATCGGCTGGGGGGACCTGGTCGCCTGCGGCGGCTACGTCGCCGCCCGGGACAAAGGGCTGCTCCGCATCGAGGGCCGCGACTACGAAGTGCAGGACGGCGACGTCATAACGATCAAGGTCTGAGAGGCCACGTCTCCTGTTCCTTTTGATCGCCATACAGCCATAAGGAACAGAAAAGGCGAGGCCGCCGCAGACCGTCTGTTCCTTTGGGCTGCTCTACGGCCATAAGGAACAGAAGGCGGGGGTAAAGTCCTGCGCATGGAGGAACGGGCGCGGTTTCCCGAGGTCGCCGCCGGGGCGGGCCACTACGAGAGCTTCTACGTCAAGGCCTGCGAGCCGGGCGGCGGGCGCGGGATCTGGATCCGCCACACCGTCCACAAGCGGCCCGGCGCCGAGCCGAACGGCTCGGTCTGGTTCTGCTTCTTCGACCGTGGCGCCGCCGGGCCGCGGGCGACCAAGGCGACGGTCCCGGCCGCCCAGCTCCAGGCGCCGGCCGGCGGCTGGATCCGGGTCGCCGACGCCGAGATCGGCCCCGGCCGCGCCGAGGGCTCGATCGACACCGAGGCCCTCAGCGCCGCCTGGTCGCTGGTCTTCTCCGGCCGCGCCGAGCCCTGCAAGTACCTTCCGGCCGACTGGCTCTACCGCGCCCCGCTGCCGAAGACGAAGTTCCTCGCGCCCTACCCCGACGCCCGCTTCGAGGGCCGGCTCGAAATCGACGACGAGACGATCGAGCTGAGCGGCTGGCCGGGGATGATCGGCCACAACTGGGGCTCCGAGCACGCCGAGCGCTGGGTCTGGCTCGAGGGCACCGGCTTCGCCGAGGCGCCGAACACCTACTTCGACGCCGGCGCCGCCCGCATCCGCCTCGGCTCCCGCACCAGCCCCTGGATCCCCTCCGGGATGCTGGTACTCGACGGCGAGCCGCACCGGCTCGGCGGCCTCAGCGCGATCCGCGCGGCGCAGATCGACGAGCAGCCGACCGTCTGCAGCTTCAGCCTGCCCGGCAGGAACATCGTCGTCCACGGCCGCCTCAGCGCGCCGCGGAAGGACTTCGTCGGCTGGGTCTACGCCGACCCCGCGGGGCCCGAGCACCACACCGTCAACTGCTCGGTCGCCGACCTCGAGCTGACGATCGAACGCCCTGGCCTGCCGCCGCGCGAGCTGACCCTCCCGGCCGGCGGCGCCTACGAGCTCGGGATGCGCCCCGCCCCGGACGACCCCTCCGCCCACGGCATCCCGATCCAGCCCTACCCCGACGGCTGAGAGGCTGTCTCTCAGCCCGCGGGGCGGGAGATCCCGCCCGAAGGTCCCGGTTCGCCAGAGGGTCCCGGTCCGCCGGAAGGGGCCGGTCCGCCGGACGGCACCGGCTTCCCGCCGACCAGCTTCTGAAAGCTCATCCAGTCCGAGTAGCCGCCGAGCCCCGACTCGAGGTCGGTGCCGGTGACGGTGCTGGCGCCGCCGCTGCCGATCAGCCTGGCGGCGAGGATCCGCGGCGTCACCCCGGTCTTGGTCACGACCACCCTCTTCAGCCGCCCCTTCAGGTAGGGGCCGAGCCTGGCGCTGATCTGCGGGCCGCTGAACCTCAGCGTCCATTCGTGCAGCGGGCAGAGGGTGTCGTAGGGGTCGGGGACCCCCTGCAGGTAGGGGATCGCCGGCCCGCCGAAGACGTTCTGGATGCTCTCGGTGTGGCCGCCCGAGCAGGCCGAGAAGAGGGCCTCGGCGATGTGCCCCCCGTACATCAGCACCTGGCCGCGGGTTTCTTCGGCCGCCGCGTTCGAGCTCGCGTACTCGGATTCGAGCCCTTTGTAGACCTGGCTGCGGGTGTCGGCGTAGAGGTCGAAGCCGTTGCCGCCGACCCCGGCGGTGAGGGCGAAGGAGCGCGAGGCGACCGCCTGCGCCTTCAGCTCGGCCGCCGGCCAGGAGGGCGGCGACTCGTTCGGGATCACCCCCTTGACGTAGTTGTCGACGCTCAGCGCGTCGACCACGTTCAGCGAGCCCGCCTGGCTTTCGGTCGGAACCGCCTCCAGGGCGCCGCGGTAGGTGCCGTAGCCGGCGATCCGCACCGTCCCCGGCCCGGCCGCGCGCAGGGTCCGCCCGCAGCGGGCGAGCGGCTTGCCGGCGGAGCTGCGCAGCTTCACCGTCCCGCCGGCCCGGTGCGCCTCGTAGCTGCGCCGCGGGTCGAGCCGGCGGCCGCAGGCGCTGGTGGCGCCGCTGAAGCCGACGTCGCCGCGCTCGATCCCCAGCAGCACCCGCACGATCCGCGGCCCCTGCAGCGTCCCCAGGCTGGTCCCGGTGTAGTAGTGGCCGAGGATGAAGCGGTAGCCCTTGCCGTGCAGGGCGTAGCCGTAGGCGCCGTAGGCGCTCATCCCGACCCCGTGGCCGAAGCCGCGGCCGTGGACGACCCAGCGCACGCTCGCCGCGGCCGAAAGCGGGTAGATGGAGAGCAGGGCGAGCGCCGCCGCGCCGGCCGCGAGCAGCGCCCGGAGCCGGCGGGCGCCGGCGCCGCTGGTCCTCTCGGTGGCGATCGTGGACATCTCCACAGGAACAGATTCAACGCAGCGGAGTAGCGGCCTGCAACGGCGGGGGCGTACCCTGGATCCACACCCGATTCGAGAGGAGGGCGCGATGGCGACGCAGACCGCAGAGGCGACCGACCACAGGCTGCTGGCCGCCGGCGAGTGGCGGGAGACGGGCGCGTGGGACGAGGTGAGGAGCCCCTACGACGGCGCCGTCGTCGGCCGGGTCGCGCAGGGCGACGAGGCGCTGGTCGAGCGCGCCGTCGAGGCCGCCCACGAGGCATTCGAGGCCGCCGACTTCCCCCAGCACGAGCGGGCGCTGGTGCTGGACCGGGCGGCCGAGCTGGTCGCCGAGCGCCGCGACGGGCTGGCGGCGACGATCGCCGCCGAGGCCGGCAAGCCGATCAAGACCGCCCGGGTCGAGGCCGAACGCTGCGTCTCCACGCTCGAGTTCTCCTCGGTCGAGGCGCGCAAGCTGACCGGCGGCACGGTGCCGATGGAGGCCTCGGCGGCCGGCGCCGGCAAGCTCGGGGTGATGCTGCGCGTCCCCTACGGGGTGGTCGGCGCGATCAGCCCCTTCAACTTCCCACTCAACCTCGTCGCCCACAAGCTCGGCCCGGCGATCGCCGCCGGCAACGCGGTCGTCCTCAAGCCGGCCGGGCAGACGCCGATCTCGGCCCTGAAGCTGGCCGGGATCCTGCTCGAGGCGGGGCTGCCGGAGAACCGGCTCTCGGTGATCCCCGGGCCCGGCTCGAAGGTCGGCAACGCGATCGTCGAGCACCCGCTGACCCGGGCGATCACCTTCACCGGCTCGGCGCCGGTCGGCTGGGACATCCGCTCCCGGGTCCCGCACAAGAAGGTCAACCTCGAGCTCGGCTCCAACGCGCCGCTGATCGTCGCCGCCGACGGCGACTGGGAGGCCGCCGCGGACAAAGCGCAGATCCACGCCTTCTCGCACGCCGGCCAGAGCTGCATCTCGATCCAGCGGATCCTCGTCCACGAGTCGATCGCCGAGGACTTCACCGCGCGGCTGGTCGCCAACGTCGAAGGGCTCGCCGTCGGCGATCCGCTCGATGAGGGCACCGACGTCGGGCCGCTGATCACCCCCGACGACCGCGACCGGGTCAAGGCGTGGGTCGAGGAGGCGGTCGCCGGCGGCGCCGAGCTGCTCTGCGGCGGCGAGCTGGTCGACCAGGGCCGCTGCCTCGCCCCGACCCTGCTGAAGGCGCCGCCGAGATCGGCCAAGGTCTGGTGCGAGGAGATCTTCGGCCCGGTGGCGACGATCGACACCTTCTCGGTCTTCGAGGAGGCGCTGGCGCTGGCCAACGACTCCAAGTTCGGCCTCCAGGCGGGCGTCTTCACCCGCGACATCGGCAAGGGACTCGAGGCTGGCCGCACCCTCGAATACGGCGGCGTCCTGATCAACGAGGTCCCGACCTTCCGCGCCGACCAGCAGCCCTACGGCGGCGTCAAGGACTCCGGCAACACCCGGGAGGGCCCGGCGTACGCGGTCTACGAGCTGACCGAGGAGAGGTTTGTGACGTTGCAGGGTTAGGAGGGGGTGGGGTGGCGCTCCGCCGGACACCGCTCGCCAATGGCTCGCGGTCGAGTGTCCGGCGAGGCGCCACCCCGCCCCCTATCCCGGCAGCGTCGGGCGATGCAGATGGGTGATTACCCGTGGGGGCGGGCCATGCGGCGGTGGTCCAGCGCCTCCTCGAGGATCGCCGGCTCCACGCCCTGCTCGAGCGCCACCTCGCGCAGCGAGCGGCCCGACTCGGCGGCGGCCTTGACGATGTCGGCGGCGCGGTCGTAGCCGATGTGCGGGTTGAGCGCGGTCGCCGTTGCCAGGGTGGCCTCGGCGTGGCGCTCGGTCATCTCCTCGTTCGCCTCGACCCCCTGGACGCATTTCTCGTTCAGCAGGCGCGAGGCGCTGGCCAGCAGCTTGATCGAGTCGAGCAGGTTGCGGGCGATCAGCGGCACCCGGACGTTGAGCTCGAACTGGCCCTGGCTGCCGGCGAGCGCGATCGCGGCGTCGTTGCCGATCACCTGGGCGGCGACCTGGATCACCACCTCCGGGATCACCGGGTTGACCTTGCCGGGCATGATCGAGGAGCCCTTCTGCAGCTCCGGCAGGCGCAGCTCGGCGAGGCCGGCGCGGGGGCCGGAGCCCATCAGCGCCAGGTCGTTGGCGATCTTGTTCAGCGAGACGGCGTAGACCTTCAGCGCCCCCGACAGCTCGACCAGCGCGTCGCGGTTGCCCTGCGCCTCGAAGGCGTCGAGCGGCGCCGAGATCGCCAGGCCGGTGTCGGCGGCGAGCCGCTCGCGGACCGCGGCGGCGAACTCGGGGTGGGTGTTGAGCCCGGTGCCGGTGGCGGTGCCGCCGAGCGGGATCTGGCCGACCCGCCGCAGCGTCCCCTCGACCCGCTGCACGCCGAGGCGCACCTGCGCCGCGTAGCCGCCGAACTCCTGCCCCAGGGTGACCGGGACCGCGTCCATCAGGTGGGTCCGGCCGGCCTTGACGACGTCGGCGAACTGCCGCGACTTCTCCTCCAGGGCGGCCTCGAGGCCGCCCATCGCCGGCAGCAGGTCGTGGGTCACCTCGTCCAGCGCCGCCAGGTGGACGGCGGAGGGGAAGACGTCGTTCGACGACTGGCCCATGTTGACGTGGTCGTTGGGATGGGCGCCGTCGCCGGCGAGGTTGGCGATCACCTCGTTGGCGTTCATGTTCGAGGAGGTGCCGGAGCCGGTCTGGAAGACGTCGACCGGGAACTGGTCGTCGTGTTCGCCCGCGGCGATCGCCCGGCCGGCGTCGGCGATGCGCTCGGCGAGGTCGGCGTCGAGCTTGCCGAGCTTGCCGTTCGCCTCGGCGGCGGCGCCCTTGATCCGGCCCAGCCAGCGCACCACCGGCACCGGCACCCGCTCGCCCGAGACGGGGAAGTTGTCTATCGCTTTGGTGGTCTCGCCACCCCACAATTGCTCGCTCATTGGTCTCCTCGATGGCGGTCCCGGCAAACCGGCGCAGCCCGGCGACCCCGGTCGCTCGGGCAAGGGGCACGCCGCGCGACCCCCGCCGCAGGCGGGGTCTTAGCGCCCCGGCGCGAGTTCCCCGGTCTGCCTGGTTTTCGGAACCGTTCGTTGTTCATCCGCGATCTCGCCCGGCAGCGTATCCAGCTTCGTATCGGCGCAAGAAGCCGGCCGGGAGCGGCTGCTTGCCGGGGGCGTAGCGGGCGGCGACGGTGAGGCGGCGGAGCAGGTCGGCGTGGATGCCTTCGCTGTCGGCCGCGCCCTTCTCGGCGGCGCCGATCAGGTAGCCGAGCCGCAGCGCCGCGTCGCCGCCGGGATGCTCGCGCGCCGCGGCGTTCAGCCGCGTCGCCGTCTCGACCATCGCTTCCCCGACCTGGGCCAGGTCGCCCGCCTGCTGGTTGGAGGCGAGGCAGTCGCTGAGCGGGGTGCCGTCGGCGAGCCGCACTTCCCCCGGCGCCCGCGGCAGCGCCGCTTCGTAGACACCTGCCCCTTCCAGGCAGGCCACGGGAGTCGAGTCCCCCTGGTTGCCGCAGCCGGCGAGAGCGAAGAAACACGCCACGTAGATCACGAGACCCGCACGCATCCCGCGCATCCTACGAACGCCCGCCGGGGGTGTCTGACTTCAAGCCCCTATACGGACCGCTGAAGTCAGAGACGTCGGCGGGGGTCAGTCGCCGGTGCCGCGGGGGGAGAGGCCGCCGGTCGAGACCTGGGCGATGCCGCCGGAGGGCCGCGGGGGAGCCGGCGGGGCGGGCGGTTGCGAGGGCTGCTGCGGCTGGGCCGGCAGCGGGGCGGGGGAGCCGGCGGGGAAGACTTCGACCCACTGCGCCAGCTTGTATTCGGGCGCCGGGGCGTGGTTCCAGGAGAGGTGGAGGTGGTTGCCGCAGCCGTGGCCTGCGTCGCCGTTGTAGCCGACCCAGCGGAACGGCGCCCGCGGCCGGTTCTGCACCGGCTCGGCCCAGCGGGCGAGGCGGGTGATTCCCCGCCAGGTCGAGTCGCACCTGCCGTCGCCGTGGAGCGGCACGATGTCGACGGCGAGGCCGTTGTAGTGGTCGGAGCCCTTGACGTGGCAGCGGTTGCAGCCGACGTGTTCGCCGTCGGGCAGCGGCCCGGAGTAGCCGTCGGTGACGTAGATCGGGAAGCGCCTGGCGATCCAGCGCAGGTCGGGGACGATGCGGCTGTCGACCATGTCGCCTTCTTCGTGCGGGATCGCGGCGGGGATCGGGACGATCCTGCCCGGCGCGTAGAGCAGCCGCGTCGTCCCCGGCAGCGCCGCCGCCCGCGAGCAGGCGCAGACGATCAGCAGCGGCGCCAGCGAGAGGGCGAGGATCGCGATGGCGCGGGCCCAGGTGCGGCTCCAGGCGGGGGCGGCGAGGCGGTGGCTCACCCTCGCGTTATCGGCGCTACGCCGCCGGCGCCTTGAATCCTGCCGCCCTCCGGCGGGCTGCATCGAATTTCCCGCCCGGCAGCCAGGAGATCCGGCCCGGCTCGGGGCTCGCCTGGCCAGGCAGCCAGATAGGGTTGCCGCCATGCCGACGGTCCGCGAGGCAGCCTTCGACCTCTTCCGCGAGCACGGGATGACGACGATGTTCGGCAACCCCGGCTCGACCGAGCTGCCGATGCTGGCCGAGTTCCCCGGCGACTTCCGCTACGTGCTCGGCCTGCAGGAGGCGGTCGTGGTCGGGATGGCCGACGGCTTCGCCCAGGCCTCGGGCAAGACCACCGTCGTCAACCTCCACACCGCGCCCGGGGTCGGCAACGCGATGGGGGCGATCTTCAACGCCCAGGCCAACCACTCGCCGCTGCTGATCACCGCCGGCCAGCAGGCCCGCGCCCAGATCACCCTGCAGGCGAACCTGACCAACCGCGACGCGACGCGGATGCCGCACCCGCTGGTCAAGTGGTCCTACGAGCCGCCGCGGGCCGAGGACGTGCCGCTGGCGCTGGCCCACGGGGCGCACCTGGCCGGCCTGGCGCCGCGCGGCCCGGTCTTCGTCTCGCTGCCGATGGACGACTGGTACGCCGAGGTCGACGAGGCCGACGCGCAGGCAGCGATCGCGCGTCGGGTCAGCGGCCGCGCCGTCGCCGACCCCGCGGCGGTCCGCGCCCTCGCCGAGCGCCTCGACGCCGCCCGCAATCCCGTCCTCGTCGCCGGCCCCGACATCGACACCGCCGGCGCCTGGGACCTCGCCGTCGCCCTCGCCGAGCGCCAGCGCCTCCCGGTCTGGGCCTCGCCGGCGACCGGCGGCCACCGCCTCGGCTTCCCCGAGAACCACCCGAGCTTCCGCGGCGTCCTGCCGCCGGCGATCGGACCGGTCGGGATGACCCTCGAGGGCCACGACCTGATCCTCGTCGTCGGCAGCTCGGTCTTCCCCTACTACCCGCACATCCCCGGGCCGCTGCTGCCCGCGGGGGCGAGCCTGGTCGCGATCACCAGCGATCCCGACGAGGCGGTGCGGGCGCCGATGGGCGAGGCGATCGTCGCCGACGTGGCGCTCACCCTCGGCGCCCTGGTCGAGGCGGTGCCCGAGTCCTCGCGGCCGGCGCCGGAGCCGAACCCGGGCCCGCAGGAAATCCCGGCCGAGGACCCGCTCAACTCCTCGACCGTCCACACCGCCCTCGCCGAGGCGCTGCCCGAGGACGCGATCGTCGTCCTCGAGTCGCCCTCCAGCACGCTCGCCCTGCGCAACCAGCTCCGGATCTCGCGGCCGGGCAGCTACTACTTCAGCGCCGGCGGCGGGCTCGGCTTCGGCCTCAGCGCCGCGGTCGGGGTGCAGCTCGCCCAGCCCGATCGCCCGGTCGTCTGCGTGCTCGGCGAGGGCTCGGCCCAGTACGCGATCACCGCCTTCTGGAGCGCCGTCGCCTACGAGGCGCCGGTCACCTTCCTCGTCCTGCAGAACTCCGAGTACGCGATCCTCAAGTGGTTCGCCGAGGTCGAGCAGGTGAGCGCGGCGCCGGGCCTCGACCTGCCGAAGCTGAACGTGGCGGCGGTCGCCGAGGGGTACGGGGTGAAGGCGCAGCGGGCGAGGGATCGGGACGAAGTGGCGGGCGCGCTGAGCGCGGCGCTGGCCTCCTCGCAGCCCGAGCTGGTCGAAGTGCCCGTCGCCCCCGGAATGTCGCTCTTCTGAGTTGTGGTTCCTTTGTCCGGAATAGCAGGACAAAAGAACCGCGAGCCGGAGGGAGGGTCGGGGGATCTGGCCCGTGGTTCCTTTGTCCGGTATGGAAGGACAAAGGAACCACGAGTCGGAGGGAGGACCGGGGAGGGCTCGGCGGACAACAGCGGGGAGGGTCCGGCGAGCCCTCCCCCGGTCCTCCTCGCGGACGGCGGCGATGCCTCCCCGGTCACCGCGGCGGCCTTCGGCCGGTGCCAGCCTGCCGGTCGGTGAGTTGATTTAGGCGATGTTTTCCGGTCGGTCTGCCTCCTCCGTTCCGCCGCCGCCTAGTCAGGCGGTTGACGACCGGGCGCCGGATGAGTTGGCCGGTGGGGTCGATCCGGCGCTGCGGCGGGAGTTGGAGGAGCTGTTGGGGGCTGGTCGGGTGCTGCATCGGGTCAGCGACCTCGTTGCCTATGCCTCGGATGCGAGTCCCTACCGGCGCTTCCCGCGGGCGGTGGTCGAGGCGCGCGACCCCGACGACGTCGCCAAGGTCCTGCGCTTCGGGCGCGAACGCGGCATCCCGGTCACCTTCCGGGCCGGCGGCACCAGCCTCAACGGGCAGGGCCAGAGCGACGGGATCCTCGTCGACGCCCGCAAGCACTTCGGCGGGGTCCGGGTCGAGGACGGCGGCGACAGGAGCCGGGGCTCCCTCCGCGCGCGGGTGAAGCCGGGGACGGTCCTCGGCCACGCCAACCGCGTCCTCGCCCCGCACGGGGTCAGGCTCGGCCCCGACCCGGCCAGCACCGACGTCTGCACGGTCGGCGGCGTCGTCGCCAACAACTCGGGCGGGATGCGCTGCGGCGTCGCCAGGGACTCTTACTCGACGGTCCGCGAGCTGACCTTCGTCCTCCCCTCGGGGACGAGGATCGACACCGGCGCCCCCGGCGCCGCCGAGCGCTTCGCCGCCGCCGAGCCGGAGCTGGCCGCCGGCCTGGAGGCGATCCGCGAGGAGATCCGCGCCGACGCCGAGCTGGCCGAGCGGATCCGCCGCAAGTTCGCGATCAAGAACACGACCGGCTACCGCCTCTGCGCCTTCCTCGACGCCGAGGAGCCGCTGGAGATCTTCCGCCGCCTCCTGGTCGGCTCGGAGGGCACCCTCGCCTTCGTCGCCGAGGCGGTCTTCGAGACCGTCCCGGTCCCGCCCGTGACCACCACCGCCTGGGTCCACTTCCCCGGCATCGACGAGGCGGTCGCCCCGGTCGGGGACCTGGTCGCCTCCGGCGCCACCGCGGTCGAGCTGATGGTCGCGCCGGCGCTGATCACCGCCGCCTGGAACATGGTCGGGGCGCCGCAGGAGTGGAAAGAGCTGCCGCCTGAGTCGGCGGTGCTGCTGGTCGAGTTCGGCGGCGCCGACGAGGGCGACCTCGCCGCCCAGGTCCTCCGCGCCGAGGCGATCCTGCGCTCGCACGAGACGATCCGGCCGCTCGCCTTCACCCGCGACCCCGAGGAGATCGAGCTGGCCTGGCGCGTCCGCGAGGGCCTGCACGGGCTGATCGGCCGGGTGCGGCCGGAGGGCACGGCGCTGATCGTCGAGGACGTCTGCGTGCCGCCGGAGCGGATCGCCGAGGGCGCCAAGGACCTGCAGGCGCTGCTCGCCGAGCACGGCTTCCTGCCCGGCGTCGCCGGCCATGCCTCGGCCGGGAACCTGCACTTCATGCTGACCCCCGACTTCGCCAAGCAGGAGGACCTCGACCGCTACGAGGCCTTCATGGGCGGCCTGGTCGAGCTGATCGTCGAGAAGTACGACGGCTCGCTCAAGGCCGAGCACGGGACCGGGGTCAACATGGCCCCTTATGTGGAGCGCGAGTGGGGGGAGAAGGCGACCGAGCTGATGTGGCGGGTGAAGCGGCTGGCCGATCCCGACGGCGTGCTCTCGCCCGGCGTCGTCCTCAGTCGCGACCCCGGCATCCACCTGCGCGACCTGAAGACGACGCCGGCGATCGAGGACTGGGGCGGCGCCACGACCTGCGTCGAGTGCGGCTTCTGCGAGCCGGTCTGCCCCAGCCGCAACCTGACCACGACGCCGCGCCAGCGGATCGTCCTGCGCCGCGAGATGGCGCGCCAGCCCGAGGGCTCGCCGGTGCAGCGGACGCTGCTGGCCGAGTACGCCTACGACGCGGTCGAGACCTGCGCCGCCGACGGCTCCTGCCAGCTCGCCTGCCCGCTGGGGATCGATACCGGGCGGATGGTCAAGGAGCTGCGGACGGCGCGGCACGGCGAGCGGGCCGAACGGGCGGCGCTGGCGGCGGCGAAGCGGTGGGGGGCGGTCGAGCGGCTCTCGCGGCTGGCGCTCCGGGTCGGCGGGCCGCTGGCACAGAGGACGAAGCGCGGGGAAGGGCTGCCCGGTGCGGCTGCGTGGGGGCGCCGGGGGAGGGTCTCGGCGGACAACAGCGGGGAGGGTCCGGCGAGACCATCCCCCGGCGCCACTGAGGCCGCGGGGACGGGGCGGCCTGCGGCCGTCTACGTCCCCAGCTGCACCAACCGCATCTTCGGCCCGGCGACTCCTGCTGACGGGCCGAAAAGTCCAGCTCGTTCTGCCGACGGGCCGATTAGTCCAACCGAGGACGACAGATCGGCCCGTCGGCGGGAGGGATTTGACGTTTCGGCCCGTCGATCGGTGGTCGAGGCGCTGGTCGCGGTTTCGGCTCGGGCCGGGAAGCCGGTGACGGTCCCGGATGACGTGGCGGGGAGCTGCTGCGGGTTGCCGTGGAGCTCGAAAGGGTTCGACGCGGCGCACCGGCACAAGGCGAACGAGATGGTCGCGAAGCTCTGGGAGTGGTCGGGCGAGGGCCGGCTGCCGGTGGTGATCGACGCTGCGTCCTGTACGGGCGCGATCGCGGACCCCGGGGAGGGGGTGCTCTCCGAGGAGAACGCGGGACGGTTGGCGCAGATCGAGATCGTCGACTCGGTGGCCTGGGCGCTGCGGCTGCTTCCCGACCTCGAGGTCGGCGCGAAGGTCGGTTCCGCCACCGCGCACCCGACCTGCGCGACGCGGCGGCTCGGGCTGGTCCCGTCGCTGCGCACGCTCGCCGAGGCGCTCGCCGACGAGGTTCACGTCGCCCCCTCGGCCACCTGCTGCGGCTTCGCCGGAGACCGCGGCATCACCCATCCCGAGCTCACCGACGCCGCCACCCGCCCCCAGGCCGAAGAGCTCGCCGGCCGCGCCTTCGACGCCCACCTCTCGAACAACCGCACCTGCGAGATCGCGATGACCCGGGCCACCGGCGAGCCCTACGAGTCGCCGCTGATCCTGCTCGAGCGGCTCACCCGCCCTGCCTCAATCCCGGCGCAGCCGGACTAGGCAGGGAGCAAAAGGCTGCTCTATCGCCCGGCTGTCCCGGGTTGACTCGCGTCCACCGATTCCGCGTCGATGTCCCGCACCAGGTCGGCGTATTTCGGGTCGCTCTCCATCCGCCTGTCGAGCAGCGGGTTGAGGACGCCGCGCAGCGCCGAGGGGTAGCGCCACCACTTCGGCACGAAGATCCGCGGCGCCTGCTCTTCGATCCCTCGCACCAGGCCGGCGCCCGCCTCTTCGGGGCTGATCCGCTTCAGCAGCCACTTCGGGCTCAGCTTTTCCACCCGCGAGGCGGTCTCCTGGGCGAAGGCGTCCTGGACGAGTTTGGTGTCGACCCAGCCGAAGTAGGCGACGGAGGCGCTGGCGCCGTGCGGCCGCAGCTCCACCCGCAGCGCCCGGCCGAGCGACTCGACCCCGGCCTTGGCGACCGCGTAGGGCGTGTTGCCGAAGCCGTTGGCGAAGGCGTAGACGGAGGAGACGACGATCATCTGGCCCCTGCGCTCGACGACCTGCGGCAGCGCCGCCCGCACCGTGCGCCAGACGCCGAGCAGGTCGACCTCGAAGACGCGTTCCCACTCCTCGCCGGAGATCCCGCGCACCGTCGCGAACTGCTTCTGGGCGATCCCGGCGTTGGCGACGGCGACGTCGACGCCGCCGAGCTCTTCGACGATCTGGGCGACCGCGTTCATCATCGCGCTCTGGTCGGTGACGTCGCCGCCCAGCCCGATCGCCCGCGGCCCGATCCGCTCCGCCGCCTCGCGCGCCTCCTCGGCGCTGAGGTCGAGCACCGCGACCGAGGCGCCGCGCATGTGCATCTGCCGCGCCGTCTCGAAGCCGATGCCGCGGGCGGCGCCGGTGACGAAGGCGACCTTGCCGTTGAGGTCGTAGCGATCCATCGGCGGCACCCTATTCGCTCCGCCCTCCCAGAGTGTGGTTGAGCTTTGCCGCGGATAGTGAGACAAAGCTCAACCACCCCCGCCGGCGCTTCCGCAAACTGCGCCCTCATAGAATCCTGACCTTCGTGCCCGGATTCGAGCCCGTCGACCCGAAGCAGTCCTTCCCCGCCCTCGAGGAGCGGATGCTGGCGCGCTGGCGCGAGGAGAGGGTCTTCGAGCGCTCGCTCGCGCGGCGCGAGGGCGCCCCGGTCTGGAGCTTCTACGAGGGGCCGCCGACCGCCAACGGTCGCCCGGGCTCCCACCACGTCCTCGCCCGGGTCTTCAAGGACGTCTACCCCCGCTACAAGACGATGTGCGGGTACCGGGTCCCCCGCAAGGCCGGCTGGGACTGCCACGGCCTGCCGGTCGAGCTCGAGGTCGAAAAGCAGCTCGGCATCTCCTCCAAGCAGGAGATCGAGGAGCTCGGGATCGCCGAGTTCAACCGCCGCTGCCGCGCCTCGGTCTTCGAGTACGTCGAGGAGTGGAACCGGCTGACCGAGCGGATCGGCTTCTGGATCGACCTCGACGACCCCTACGTCACCCTCGAGGACGACTACATCGAGTCGGTCTGGTGGTCGCTGAAGCAGCTCTGGGAGAAAGACCGCCTCTACGAGGGCCACAAGGTCGTCCCCTACTGCCCCCGCTGCGGCACCGCGCTCTCCTCGCACGAGGTGGCGCTCGGTTACGAGGACGTCGAGGACCCCTCCATATACGTGCGCTTTCCGCTGCTGGGAGACGACGGCGCCGAGAGCGGCGAGTCGCTGCTGGTCTGGACGACGACCCCGTGGACGCTTCCCGGCAACGTCGCCGTCGCGGCGGCGCCCGAGGTCAGCTACGTGCGGGCACGGGTGGCGGCCGACGGCGGCGACCCGGAGACGGTGATCCTCGCCGAGCCGCTGGTCGAGAAGGTGCTGGGGGAGGAGGCCGAGGTGCTGGAGCGCTTCCCCGGAGTCGACCTGGTCGGCCGCCGCTACCGCGGCCCGGTCTTCGCCCTGGCGGACGGCGGCCCGAGGGCCTCGGATGGGGCCGGGAACGAGGGAGGCGCGGCCTCGCCCGGGTCGAGCGCCGCAGGACGATCCGCGGAGGGGGCCGCCGCGCCCTTCCAGGTCCTCTCCGGCGACTTCGTCACCACCGAGGACGGCACCGGCCTCGTCCACATCGCCCCCGCCTTCGGCGAGGACGACTACCGGGTCGCCGCCGAGAACGGGCTCTTCGACCCGACCGACCACGGCTCCCTCTACAACCCGGTCGACCTCGACGGCCGCTTCACCGCCGCCGTCGCCGGCTTCGAGGGCCGCTTCGTCAAGGACCCCGAGGTCACCCGCGCCCTGATCGCCGACCTCGACGCGCGCGGCCTGCTCTTCCGCGAGCAGGTCTACGAGCACAGCTACCCCCACTGCTGGCGCTGCGGCACGCCGCTCCTCTACTACGCGAAGTCGAGCTGGTACGTCGCCACCTCCCAGGCCCGCGACGAGCTGCTCGCCAACAACGAGGAGATCGGCTGGCACCCCGAGCACGTCAAGCACGGCCGCTTCGGCAAATGGCTGGAGAACAACGTCGACTGGGCGCTCTCGCGCGACCGCTACTGGGGGACGCCGCTGCCGATCTGGGAGTGCACCGCCGCCGGCTGCGAGGAGCGCTTCTGCGCCGGCTCGGTCGCCGAGCTGCGCGAGCGCGCCCGCGGCGAGGTGCCCGAGGACCTGCACCGCCCCTACATCGACGGGGTCTCGCTCGACTGCGAACGCTGCGGCGGCGAGATGCGCCGGGTCGTCTCGGTGATCGACACCTGGTACGACAGCGGCGCCATGCCCTTCGCCCAGTTCCACTACCCCTTCGAGGGGCAGGCGGAGTTCGAGGAGCGCTTCCCCGCCGACTACATCTGCGAGGCTCAGGACCAGACCCGCGGCTGGTTCTACACCCTGCTCGCCGAGTCGACCCTGCTCTTCGACACCTCCAGCTACCGCAACTGCGTCTGCCTCGGCCTGATCCTCGACCCCGAGGGGCAGAAGATGTCGAAGAGCCGCGGCAACGTCGTCGACCCCTGGGACGTCCTCGACGCGCACGGCGCCGACGCCTTCCGCTGGTACTACCTGACCGCCCAGCAGCCCTGGGCCGGCTACCGGTTCAGCGTCGACACGGTCGGCGAATCGGTCCGCCAGTTCCTGCTCACCCTCTGGAACACGTACTCCTTCTGGGTCCTCTACGCGAACGCCGAGAACCTCGCGCCGGCGGATTTCTCCTGTTCCTTATGGTCGGATAGCGACCATAAGGAACAGCTGACCGACCTCGACCGCTGGGCGCTCTCGCGGCTGCAGGCGACGACCGCCTTCGTGCGCGAGCGGATGGACGCCTACGACTGCACCGCCGCCGGCCGGGCGGTCGCCGAGTTCGTCGAGGAGCTCTCCAACTGGTACGTGCGGCTCAGCCGGCGCCGCTTCTGGGAAGGCGACCGGGCCGCGTTCGCGACCCTGCGCCACTGCCTGCTGGAGGCGGCGGCGCTGCTGGCGCCGTTCACCCCCTTCCTCGCCGACGAGATCCACCGCAACCTGGCGGGCGGGGACGGCGCCCCCTCGGTCCACCTGCGCGACTTCCCCGAGTACGACCCGGCCCTCGCCGACCCCGACCTCGAGCAGGAGATGGAGGCGGTGCGGCTGACGGTCGAGCTCGGCCGCGCCGCCCGCGCCCAGGCGAAGACGAAGGTCCGCCAGCCGCTGCGCCGCGCGGTGATCGTCGCCAACGAGGCCGAGCGCGCCGCGATCGAAGCCCGCGCCGACCTCGTCACCGCCGAGCTCAACGTCAAGGAGCTCGACTTCGTCACCGACACCTCCGAGCTGGTCAGCTACGAGGCGAAGCCCAACTACCGCGCCCTCGGCCCCCGCTTCGGCAAGAAGATGCCGCAGGTCGCCGCCGCGGTCGCGGCCCTCGACGCCGCCCACGTCGCCGCCGTCCTCGCCGAGGGCGGCGAGGTCGGGATCGCCCTCGACGGCGCCGACCACAGCCTCGGCCCCGACGACCTATCCCTCGCCCTCCAGCCCCTGGAGGGCTACGAGGTGGAGGCCGCGGCCGGCCACGCCGTCGCCCTCCAGCTCGAGCTCGACGACGAGCTGCGCCGCGAGGGCCTCGCCCGCGAGATCGTCCACGCCGTCCAGAACGCCCGCAAAGAGGCCGGCCTGGAGATCACCGACCGCATCGCCCTCACCCTCGCCGGCGACCCCGACCTCCTCGAGGCCGCCCGGGCCCACCAGGACTACCTGGCCGGCGAGGTCCTCGCCACCTCCGTCGCCTACGACGGCACCGCCGCCGGCACCGCCGCCAAGATCGACGGCCGCGACCTCGAAATCGGCGTTTCCCGCGCCTGAGGGGGGAGAGAATGTTCCGCCACGCCCTAAGAAGGGTGTGCGGTTCACGAAGCACGCCAAGAATCGTCTCAAGCTCTACAAGCTGAGCCGCGCCGACGCTGAGTTCATCGTCGCCAATCCTCTGCGAAAAGAACGAGAGGACAATTCGAAGTGGCGTTATCTTGGACAGATCGAAGGCAAATGGATTCGAGTCATCATTGCCGATGACGATCCGGACCTGATTGTGAGCGTGCATCCGAGGAGGCACGGATGAAGGTGGATTACGACAGCGAGGCAGACGCGCTTTCGATCGATTTGGTCGAGGTCGACCGGTGGGACTTCGGCGAGGAGGTTGAGGGAACCTCCTGCACCGTGGCGATGAGGGATGGTCGTCCCGTGAACGTCGAGCTTCTTTCGCCGGCGAACAGGCTCGATCAGCTTCGACTCGCGGCCGAGAGGTTTGACCTCGACAGCGAAGCCTTACTGGCTGCTGCCCGGGCGGGCCTGGAGGCCCCTGACCGTCCGGTGACGGTCGAGGTGGGCCGCTCCTCAGTCGCTTAGTCCGACGGCTTCTCGCCGATGATGAAGTCCGACCGCTTCGAGTCCTCGAACTTCACCCAGCAGTGGTCGGGCGCGACGCCGGCCACCTCGACCAGGGCCGCTTCGATCCGCCGGGCGATCTCCGCCTTCTGCTCGTCGGAGCGGCCCTCGTACCAGTGGACGTGGACGAACGGCATCGCGCTCGCTCGTAAGGGGCCGGGCGCCGCCGCTAGGCGAGCGCCGGCTCCAGCTCGGCCTCGAGGCGGCGCTTCGGCATCGCCCCGACGACTTTCTTGGCGATCGCGCCGTCCTTGAAGAGGATCATCGTCGGGATCGAGAGGACTTCGTAGGAGGCCGCCGTCTGCTGGTTCTCGTCGACGTTGATCGAGACGATCTTGAGGTCGTCGCGCTCGGCGTCGATCTCCTCGAGGACCGGGTGGACGACGCGGCAGGGACCGCACCACGGCGCCCAGAAGTCGACCAGCACCGGGCCGTCGGCCTCGAGCACGTCGGATTTGAAGGTGGCGTCGGTCACGTCGGTCAATTTGCCAGTCACTGTCCGTCTCCCGGTCGCGTTGGTCAACTCAATACTTCATAAAGTATAGCGGCACTGTCGAGGCTCGCAATCTCCTGCTTTCGCTCCCCTCCCCGTTCCGGCGCGATGGTATTCCTTGCCCTGTGACCAATGCCGAGATCGCCGCCGCCCTGGAAGAGCTGGGGATCCTCTACGAGCTCGACGGGGCGGTCAAATACCGCGTCCTCGCCTACAGCACCGCCGCCAAGGCGATCCGCGAGAGCCCCGTCTCGGTCGCCGAGCTGGCGGCGCGGGGCCGGGCGACGGAGGTTCCCGGGGTCGGCAAGACGCTGGCGGAGAAGATCGACGCCCTGCTCGCGACCGGCGAGATCCCGGCGGCGGTGAAGCTGAAGGCGAAGTTCCCGCCGACCCTGATCGAGGTCACCCGCGTCCCCGGCGTCGGCCCGAAAACGGCGCGGCGCCTCTTCGAGGAGCTGGAGATCTCCTCGATGGACGACCTCAAGGCCGCCGCGGAGGCCGAGAAGATCCGCCACGTCAAAGGCCTCGGCCCGAAGGCCGAGGAGAACATCCTCGCGGCGCTGGAGCGGCTGGGCGAGCCGGGGGAGGGGCCGGGGCGGCTGCTGCTCTCGAAGGTGAAGCCGATCGCCGAGGAGCTGGCGGCGGCGCTGCGCGAGCACCCGGCCGCCGACCGGGTCGAGGTCGCCGGCTCGGTCCGCCGCTGGGCCGAGACCTGCAAGGACATCGACATCATCGCCACCGCCGAGGAGCCGGCCGCGCTCGCCGAGCACCTCGCCGGCCACGCCCTGATCGCCGCCGCGGGCACCCCCGGCCCCAGCGGCGTCCGCGCCCAGACCCACAACGGGGTCTCGGTCGACCTGCGGATCGTCGCCCCGGCCGCCTTCGGCAACCTGCTGCAGCACTTCACCGGCTCCAAGGCCCACAACGTGCAGCTGCGCGAAGAGGCGGTCGCCCGCGGCCTCTCGGTCTCCGAGCACGGGATCGCCGCGAGCGAGAGCGGCGAGGTCGAGACCTGCGAGACCGAGGCCGCCGTCTACGCCCGGCTCGGCTACGACTACATCGAGCCGGAGCTGCGCGAGGGGCGCGGCGAGCTGAAGGCGGCGCGGGAAGGCGAGCTGCCCGACCTGGTCGGGCTCGGCGACATCAGGGGCGACCTGCACTCCCACACCACCCTCTCCGACGGCCGCAACAGCCTCGAGGAGATGGCTGCCGGCGCCCGCGAGCGGGGTTACGAGTACCTGGCGATCACCGACCACTCGGCCAGCCACGGCTTCGGCGACCACGTCAGCGCCGAGCGCCTCTGGGAGCGGATCGAGGAGATCCGCGCCTTCAACAAGGGCAAAGGCCAAGGCAAAGGCAAAAAGGGCTTCCGCCTCCTCGCCGGCTCGGAGATCAACATCGGCCTCGACGGATCGCTCGACTACCCCGACGACCTCGTCGCCGCGCTCGACTGGGTCGTCGCCTCCGTCCACACCTCCTTCTCGGTCCCCGAAAAGCAGATGAACGAGCGCATCCTCGCCGCGATCGAGAACCCGGACGTCGACTGCATCGGCCACCTGACCGGGCGGCTGATCGGCCGCCGCGAGCCCTACGGGGTCGACATCGAGGCGATCGCCGCGGCCGCCGCCCGCACCGGCACCGCGATCGAGATCAACGGCAACCCCAACCGCCGCGACCTCTCCGACCTCCACGCCCGCCTCGCCGCCGAAGCCGGCGTCCCGATCGTCCTCAACACCGACGCCCACGGCGTCGACACCCTCGACAACATGGCCTACGCGGTCGCCACCGCCCGCCGCGCCTGGCTGACCGCCGCCGACGTCGCCAACACCCGCCGCTGGGCCGACTTCAAGAAGCTGCTCCGACCTCGTTCCTAGACTGCGGTGAGTTGTTGGACTGCTTCGGACTCTTCGTGCTCGAAGGCGGGGGCCATCGTTTCGATCGCAGCGCTGCTGAGGCCATGTTCTTCAGCTACCCGTCGCCAGGAAGAAGTGGCTTTCCCGACCTCGGCGAGGATCGCGGAGGCCGCCGCTTCGGACAGCCGGAACTGCGGCGCCACGCCCCTGGCCCGCAGGGGTCTGTTGGAGCCCGTCCCTGAGCGGTAGAGCCGGGTCTAACGCGAAGGCCGCTGGGTGTCCCAGGTACTCCGGGGCGTAGGAGAAGGTCATCGACTCTCGGTTGCGGCGGCGGTGAGACCACAGCTCTCCGGCCAGGTGGTTGACTCCGTCGGTCTGGACGAAGACCTCGATCCGGCGGTCAGCCACCGGAGCCCTCCCTCAGCGAACGCGGGCGGACGCGCTCCGGTAGCCGCTCCTCGGAGCGCAGGCGGCCGATATCCGACTCGTAGGGGTCGATGGAACGGGACATGCTGTCGAGGATTCCCAGTCCCCTGAGAACCCGCATCATGTTCTCCGTGCTGACTCCACCGTCACCGCTCTCGAGGCGGTTGAGGGTGCTGCGGGCGACCTCGCTGCGATCGGCGAGCTGGGCCTGGGTCAGGCCTCGCAGCTTGCGCCAGGTGGCGACGTCCTCGCCGAGCGAGCGGAGCGCCCGTCCCAGCTGGGGCGGAGTCGTTCTACCTTTGCGTCCCATATATCGGACATAGTAGCAGTTAATGTTCTATATTTAGGTCATTAACTTGAGATCGCAGGCCCGGCGAGCGGACCAGCTCGATCGGGCGCAGGGCGTTGGTGGGGACGACGTAGAACTTGACGCCGTCGCGGTGCTCGACGCCGAGGACGGCGGCCTCGCGGGTGTGCCAGGCGAGGGAGACGATCAGGGCGTAGCCGGCGCCTACGGCGGCGACGCCGGGGAAGAAGATGCCGAGGACGCCGGCGGCGATCGCGGTGAAGAAGATCGGCCAGAGGCGGACGAAGGCGATCCGCGCCGGCGAGGTGTCGGGCAGCGAGGTGGCGGTGCGGGCGCGGGCGAGGGCGTCGCGGACGTCGTCGGCGACGCGGCGCGGGCGGCTGAGGTAGAAGCCGATCGCCAGCGAGACCAGCCACCAGGCCCCGGCGACGACGACGATCCAGGCTTCGCCTTCGCGGTCGGCGGCGACCGCGGTGATCGCGCCGAGCGCCGTCGCCTCGGCGGCGGTGATGAAGACGCTGGCGCGGAGCAGGTCGGTGTAGGGCATCGCTAGAAGGCGAACTGCATCGCATCGTGGTCGGCGCGGAACCGGGATTCGATGCGGTTCGGGGGCGGCACCGTCGCTACTCCGCCAGCCAGCGGAGGATCTCCAGCCAGCCGTCGAGGCCGTCGACGGTGACGTCGGCCTCCTCGCGCAGCTCCGCCGGACCCTCGGGCGAGAGGACGCCGACGCAGACGGCGGTACTCAGCCGCCCCTCCTCGCGCAGTTCGCGCAGCCGCCGGAAGGCGTCGAGGTCGGTGCGGTCGTCGCCGGCGTAGATCGCGCGGTCGAGCTCCTCGCCGGCCAGCAGCGAGGCGACCGCGCCGTCCTTGCCGCCCCCGCCGGCCGGCCGCAGCTCCAGCACCTTGCGCCCCCAGCGCGGTTCCAGCCCGGCCCGGCCGGCCTCGACCGCGATCTCGTGGGCGCGGCTCTCGGCCGCCGCCTCGTCCTCGCTGCCGCGCCAGTGCAGGGCCTGGATCGGGCCCTTGTCCTCGCGCCGCAGCCCCGCGGCTTCGAGCCGCTCCCCGGCGCCGGCGAGGAATTCGGAGGCGTCGTCCTCGCGCCCCGCCACCGAGGGGTCGGGCAGCGGCTCCGCCTCCCCCGGCAGCAGCAGCTCCAGCCCGTGGTTGCCGGCGTAGGCGAGGCTGTCGAGGCCGACCAGCCGCCGCGCCTCCTGGGCCTGGCGCCCCGAGATGCAACCGACCAGGGCGTAGCGCCCGCTCAGCGCCGCCAGCGCCTCGCGCGCCGCCGCCGGCACCGCCGCCTCCTCGGCCCGCTCGACGATCGGCGCCAGGGTCCCGTCGACGTCGGTGAGCACCGCCGCGCGCCGCGGCTCCTCGCGCAGGGGGGCCAGCGCCGCGGCCCAGGCGGCGCCGCGGGAGCGGCCGGCGGTCTTCGAATCGGGGGGCACGGCTCGTAGTATCGCGAGATGGCAGCCGCCCCTCGCGACCACGCCCTCTGGAAGCTGGCCGCGATCGGCACCGTCGCCGGCCTCTTCAGCGGCCTCTTCGGAGTCGGCGGCGGCACCGTGATCGTGCCGCTGCTGATCTTCTGGTTCGCCTACGGCGAGCGCCTCGCCACCGGCACCAGCCTCGCCGCGATCGTGATCATCGGCGCCTTCGGCACCCTCGCCCAGGGCGGCTTCTACGGCAACGTCCACTTCGGCACCGGCATCCTGCTGGCGCTGCCGGCGATCGTCGGCGTCGTCCTCGGCGCCGCGATCCAGCAGCGCATCCCCCAGCGCGCCGTCTCCTACCTCTTCGCCCTGCTCCTGGTCGCGATCGCGGTGGAGCTGATCCTCTCGTGAACGAGCTCGCGGCGGCGCTGATCTGCCTGCTCGGCGGGATGACCGGCGGCCTGGTCGGGGTCGGCGGCGGCATCCTCTTCGTCCCCGCCCTGACCGTCTGTCTCGGGCTCGACCAGGTCGAGGCCGAGTCGACCTCGCTGCTGATCATCGTCCTCGTCGCCGCGGTCGGCGCCTACCGGCAGAACGGCTACGGCAACGTCCGCCTCCGCGAGGCGGCGATCGTCGGCGCCCTCTCGCCACTCGGGGTGCTGGCCGGCGTCGCGATCGCCAACCACGTCTCCGAACGCGCCCTGCAGCTCGCCTTCGCCGCCCTCGCCCTGTTCATGGCCGTCCAGCTCGTCCGCCGCGCCAACGCGGCCCCGTGAGGGGCGGCGGCCCCGCCGCCGGACACTCAGCCGAAGGCGTCCGCCGGAGGGGCAGCCATCGCCCCCTCACCGGCCTCGACGGCCTTCCTCATCCTCTACGCTCAAAAGCGTGGATCACCTGACCTGGCAGGGCGACCTGCCGCATCTGCGCTCGCCGATCATGGTCTGCGCCTTCCGCGGCTGGAACGACGCCGCCGCCTCGGCCTCGACGGCGCTGGCGGCGATCGGCAACTCGCTCGACGGGCAGCTCGTCGCCCACCTCGACCCGGAGGAGTTCTTCGACTTCCAGTCGACCCGGCCGACGATCACCCTCGACGAAGGCCAGGCCCGCCGCATCGAGTGGCCGGAGAACAACCTGATCGCGGTCGAGGTGCCCGCCGCCGACCGCGACCTCGTCCTCTTCGACGGGACCGAGCCGAACCTGCGCTGGCGCACCTTCTCGGAGACGATCGCCACCGCCGCCGACGCCCTCGGGGTGGAGATGGTGATCACCCTCGGCGCCCTGATCGCCGAGGTCTCCCACACCCTGCCGGTCCCGATCACCGGCCTCGCCTCGAGCGAGGAGCTGGTCGAGGAGCTCGACCTCGAGCGCTCCAGCTACGAGGGGCCGACCGGGATCGTCGGCGTCGTCCACGACCGCTGCCGGCAGAGCGGGCTCGACTCCGCCTCGCTCTGGGCGGCGGTGCCGCACTACGTCGCCGCGGTGCCGAACCCGAAGGCGGCGCTGGCGCTGCTGCGCCGGCTCGAGGGGCTGACCGGGATCGCGGTCGAGGCGGCCGAGCTGGAGGAGGAGACCGAGGACTACGAAGAGCAGATCGGCCGCGCCGTCGCCGCCAACCCGGAGATCGAGGAGCTGGTCGAGCGGATCGAGGCCGAACAGTCCGACCTCTTCGAGGGCGAAGGCGACATCCCCTCCGCCGACACCCTCGCCCAGGACTTCCAGCGCTTCCTCCGCCAGCGCGGCAACGAGCAGAACTAGGCTTCGGCCGCCGGGCAGATCAGGCGGTAGTCGCACCAGCCGCAGACCTGCGGCGAGGGGCGCGGCTCGAAGTCCTGGCCGAGGATGCCCTCGCCGACCTGCAGGACGGTGCGCTCGACCCGCTCGGCGTCGTCGGGCTTGGTCGGCGCCGCGACCTTGTCGCCGTCGAGCACGTAGTAGTAGCTGCCGGTCGCGGCCTCGATGCCCCAGGCCTCGCGGGCGGCGAGCCGGTAGAGGGCGAGCTGCAGGTCGCTGTCGAGCTCGGCGGCGCTCTTGCGCTCGCCGGTCTTGTAGTCGATCAGCTCGTACTCGCCGTCGGGCAGGCGGTCGACCCGGTCGACCCGGCCGCGCACGTGGTGGTCGCCGACCTTGAAGTCGAACTTCTTCTCCAGCCAGACCGGCTCCCCCTCGGAGAGCCGCTCGCGCTCCCAGTAGAGGCGCAGGGCCTCGCGGGCGCGGTCGCGGAACTGCAGCTCGTCGTCGGAGTCGCCGAAGCCGGTCCGCCGCCAGCCTTCGGCGAAGAGCCGGTTCAGCCGCGCCAGCCCTTCGCTCTCCTGCGCCGGCGGTTCCTTGTGGAAGCGTTCGAGGACGTTGTGGAAGAGGATCCCGAAGCGCTGGTTGATCGTCGGCTCCTGCGGGATCCCGAAGACGCGGGCGAACTTGTACTTCAGCGGGCAGGTCAGGTAGAGGGAGAGGTCGGAGGCCGAGAGGCTCAGCCTGCCGTCGCCGCGCCGCGGCAGGAAGGCCGCCAGCGAGGGCTCCTCGCGGGCCGCGACCAGGTCGAGGCGGCGGCCCCGCTCGCGCTCGGAGTCGAGCAGGTAGGCGTCGAGTTCGGAGGCGTCGAGCTCGGCCTGCTGCTCGGCGCTCGCCACCTGCCGCAGCAGCCCGTTGACCGCGGCGATCGCCTCGGCGGTCGGCTCGTCCCCGGGCCGCTGCGCCAGCGCCGCCAGCTTCAGCAGCTCCAGGTAGCGGGCGATCGCGCGGTTGACGTCGAGCGCGGTGTCGAGCCGCGGCTCGGAGAGCTCGCGGCCGGCCCGCCAGGACGCCTCGAGCACCTGCTCGCGCAGGGCCCGGTAGGTGGCGTGCAGGCCCTCGGCCGGCCCGAACAGCTCCTCCGCGTGCTCCTCCTCCGCCGCCCCCGCGCCCGCCAGCGCCTCCTCGTAGAAGCGCGACGGCCGCGCCGCCTCGCCTTCGTCGCCGCGCTCGATCCGGGAGAGGACGAGGCCGCTGCGCGCCGGCCAGCCCAGCCGCTCCCAGTCGGCCTCCTGCTCGAGCCCGAGGACGAAGACGTGGTCGAAGTCGAGCCCCTTGACCGCCGCGACCGCCATCCCGCGGATCGCCCCCGGCGCCGGCGGCTCCTCGCTCCCCTCCGCCTCGACGCCGGCCTCGGCGACGGCGCTGAGGTAGCGGACGAAGCCGCGGGTCGAGCCGTGCGGTTCGCGCCGCGTCCAGGCGCTCGCCAGCTCGGCCAGGCGGGAGAGCCCGAGCAGCCGCTCGGCGACCTCGGGCTGGGCGGCGAAGAGGCGCTGGCGCCGCAGCCCGACCTGCTCGATCAGCCGCCGCACGAAGACGTCGGCGCGCCGTTCCTCCATCGTCGCCGCCGCGCTCGCGTAGAGCCTCAGGAAGGCCCCGATCCGCTCCCGCGCCTCGGGCTGGAACTGGGGGCTGTCGAGGGCCGCCTCGCAGGCGGCGACCATGTCCTGCTTGCGGCGCCGGGCGATCGTCGTCAGCCGCGCCAGGTCCCCCGAGCGCAGCTCGACCGGCGGCCGGGTCAGCGCCCGCGCCGCCGCCGTCGAGTCGTCGGGGTCGGCGAGCACCCGCAGCCAGGCGATCGCGTCGCGCACCTCGGGGCGCTGGAAGAGCGCCGCCGGGCCGAAGAGGTGGAAGGGGATGCCGCGCTCCTCCATCGCCGCGGCGACGGCGCCGCCCTGCTGGGCGGGGTCGGCGACGAGGACGCAGATCTCCTCCGGGGCGGTGCCGGCGGCGAGCAGGTGCTCGACCGCGCGTGCCGCCGCCTGCGCCTGGGCGCGCTCGTTGGCGCAGCGCCAGAAGCCGAGCTCGGGATCGCGGAAGCGCTCGCGCAGCGCGACCGTCTCGGCCGCGGGGAAGACGCGGCCGAACCAGCTTGCGGCCTCGCCCGCCCCGGCTTCGCCGCGCTCGGCGGCGAAGACCTGGTTCGGGTTGTCGGCGGCCAGCGACTCCAGCACCGCGAGCTGGGCCGGCGTCGCCTCCTCGAGCTCGTCGACCATCAGGAAGCGCCAGCGCTCGGCGATCTGCCGCCGCACGTCGGCGCGCTCGACCAGCAGGCAGTCGAGGGCGAGGAAGACGTCGCCGCGGTCGAGGCTGCCGGTCTCGGCGAGGATCCGGTCGTGGGTCGCGTAGAGCTCGGCGAACTCGAGCTCGCGCCTCGCCGCCTCGCGCCCCGCCTCGTCCCTGGCCTCGCTCGCCTGGGCCCGCTCCCTCAGCGTCGTCGCCCCGACCCGCGCGGCCTTCAACCGGTCGATCCGCGCCAGCAGCCGCGCCAGCAGCCCGGCCGGGTTGCCGCGGATCTCGTGGCGGCGCAGCGGCAGCTCGCCGAGGCGGTCGAGCAGCATCGCCAGCCGCTCGGCCCGGCCGAGGACGTCGAAGAAGGGGTCCAGCCCGGCCGCCTCGGAGTACTCGCGCAGGACCCGCTCGCCGATCGTGTCCCAGCTGCCGATCCAGAGCTCCTCGAAGGGCCGCTCGACCAGGGTCTCGCAGCGTTCGCGCAAGCGCGCCGCGGTGTTCCTGCCGGAGGCGATCGTCAGCACCGCCTCGGGCCGCGTCCCGGCGGCGACGAGGCGGGCCAGCCGGCGGGCCAGCAGCTCGGTCTTGCCGGTCCCCGGCTCGCCCAGGACCAGCAACGGCCCCGCGCCGTGCTCGATCGCCCGCTGCCGCTCGGAGAGCGCGATATCGGCGGAAGCCGGGTCCTCCTGCATCGGCTCAAAGCTAGCGCGCCGCGGGCTTTATCTAGCATGCGGTCGATGGACGTCCTCTCCGCCGACTGGCCGGCGATCTGCCGCCGCATCGCCGCCGCCCAGCAGCCGATCTTCGAGCGCGCGAAGACGCGCGAGGAGCGCACCGTCTACGAGGGCGTCGGCGAGGGCGGCGACCGCACCCTGGCGATCGACCGCGAATGCGAGGACGTCGTCTTCGCCGAGCTCGAGCGGCTGGCCGCCCAGGGCGCCTCCTTCCTCGCCGTCTCCGAGGAGCGGGGCGAGGTCGCCTTCGGCGGCGGCGGCGAGCAGCGGGTCGTGATCGACCCGATCGACGGCTCGCTCAACGCCCGCCGCACGATCCCCTCCTTCGCGGTCTCGATCGCCGTCGCCTCCGGCCCCTCGATGGCCGACGTCGAGTTCGGCTTCGTCCACGACTTCGGCGCCGGCGAGGAGTTCCTCGCCCGCCGCGGCGAGGGCGCCCGGATCGACGGCGAGCCGGCGCGGGTCTCGCCCGCGGCCGAGCGGCTCGAGGTGGTCGGGGTCGAGTCGGTCGAGCCGGAGTGGTCGCTGCCGGCGCTGGAGGCGCTGGCCGGCAAGGTCTTCCGGCTGCGGGTGGTGGGGGCGATCGCGATCTCGGGCGCCTACGTCGGCGCCGGGCGGTTCGACGCGATGCTGAGCCTGCGCTCCTGTCGCTCGGTCGACGCCGCGGCGGCGCAGCTGATCGTCCGCGAGGCGGGCGGCTTCGTCGCCTTCGGCGGCGGCGGCCTCGACCAGGCCCGGCTCGACCTCGAGTCGCGCTACCCGATGGCCGCGGCCAACAGCGAGGACGGCCTCGCCGCCGTCCGCTCGGCCCAGCTCGCGGCCGCCGCCTGAGCCGCTTCGCAACGGCTTCGTAACCACTTCCCGCAGGCGGTTTACAAACATGTGTTCTGAAGAACATACGTTCGCTACACTCGGGCGCTTCCCCTACGCCCCCAAAGACCGAAGAGGTGTCTCAAATGGCTGAGAGCAAAAACGGCAGCAAATCCAAAACCCAGGCGAAACGCGCCACCACCGAAGCGAAAAAATCCGCGGCCAAGACCGCGACGGCTTCGAAACGGGCCGCGACCAAGACCGCCGTCGCCGAGAAGAACCAGGTGCAGACCGCGGTCGAGACCGCCGTCGACTTCCAGGTCGGCGCCGTGCTCACGGTCAGCGACCGGATCTCCGACCTGGTCGAGCCCTGGACCGACCGCAGCAAGGCCGAGCGGCAGATCAAGAGCTACCGCAGCAACCTGCGCAAATCGCTGAAGCGGACCGAGCGCCGCGGCTCCACCGCCCGCCGCCGGGCGATCGTCGAGGCCCGCAAGACCCGCAACCAGGTCGAGCGCGAGGCGCGCCGCCGGCAGCGCACCGTCGAGTCGAGCCTGAAGCGCAACCGCAGCGAGGTCGAGCAGCGCGTCCGCCGCGCGATCGAGGTCCCGACCAACCGGGCGCAGGACCTGGTCGGCACGGTCAGCGACCAGCTCAGCGCTCTCCGCTAGCGCTAGCTGCCACGCACCGCGACGGGGCGGGAGTAGGCGGGCTCGTAGGGCCAGCCCTCCCGCCCCTTTGCGTAGGCGCGGAACTGGAAGCGGACGCCGCGGCTGTCGTCGTCGCTGAAGCGGTAGGCGTAGCGAAAGCGGCCGGCGGCGTCGGTCTCCACCGTGCGGAACTCGCTCCACCCGGCGCCGGGGTAGCGGAACTGCAGCTCGACCGCGACTCCGTCCCGCGGTCCGGCGACGCCGGCCGCGCCGACGCTGCCGCTGAAGACGATCGGCGCCCCGCCGACCCTGGCGGCCGCGGCCGAGGCGCGGAAGCGAACCGCGGCGAGGACGCCGAGGTGGACGGTCCGCGCGGCGGCCCGGGTGAGGGTGGGCGTGCCGGCGAACCGGGCGCTGACGTCGCGGCTCGGCCCCGGCGCCAGCCGCAGCGCGAAGGTGCCGTCGGGCTCGGTGGGGACCACGGTCGTCCGCTGCGGCGGCTCCGACCCCGGCGCGAAGGTCTCGGTGACGGCGACCGCGAGGCCGCCGCGGGGGCCGACCCGCTGGCCGCTCAGCCGGCCGCCGAAGCGGATGCCGTGGCCGCCCGTCACGGTCCGCGCCCGGGGCCGGGCGTCGAAGCGGCCGACGACCCGCCGGCGGTGGCAGCGACGGCCGTGCCGGGTGCGGCGGCAGCGCTGGTAGACGAGCTGCCGGCCGCCGAAGCCCGCTTCCAGGGCGACCGCTTCCTTCAGCGGGTTGACCAGCACCATCTTGGCGCCGCGGGCGCGGTCGCTGCCGCTCGCCGCGTTGCCGGCGCGGTCGTAGGCGGTGGCGCGGAATTCGTACTTCCCCGCCGGGTAGGAGTCGGAGTCCCAGCTCGCGATCAGGCGCTCGCCCGCGACGCGGGTCGGCAGCGGCCGGTAGGCGGCGTGCGAGCCGGCGGGGCGGAGCCCGATCTCGCCGCGCGTCGGGCTCGGCCCCGAGAGCGAGTCGGCGACCGTCGCCTCGATCCGCTCCGGTTCGGCCGGGTCCTGCGCCGCCGCGAAGGCCACCCGCGGCGGCTCTTCGTCGATCGCGACGAGAGAGGTGGCGGCGGCGAGGCCGGGGTCGCCGATGTTGCCGGCGGCGTCGCGTCCGAAGTAGGAGACCTGGTGCAGGCCGCTGCCCGAGACCCAGGTGGAGACGCTGCCGCCGGGGGCCGCGGCGGGGGCGGCGCCGTCGACGGAGATCGCGGTGAAGGGCCCGTTCGGCCCGCTCGCCTCGATGCCCGAGAGCGGGTCGGTCGCGGTCGCGGTGAGCCGCACGGGGCCGTCGCTCCAGCCGTCGGGAAGGCCCTGCAGGGAGACGCGGGGGGCGGTGCCGTCGACCCGCAGCTCGACGGCGACCGGCGGCGAGGCGACGCCGGCGCCGGAGACGGCGGCGACGCGGGCGAAGCTGGAGCCCTCCGGCAGTGAGCCCAGCGAGAAGGAGCCGCCGCCGGGCGCCGGCAGATCGGTCTCGGCGGGGGTGCAGCGGCTCGGCAGCCCGCAGGGGGAGCCGCCGCCGGCGTCGAGCGAGATCGCGTAGCCGCGGATCCCCGAGACCGGTTCGGGCCCGGGCGGCGGCTGGATCTGGAGCCGCGCCTCCTTGCGGGTCGTCAGCCAGCCGCCGGGAGCGGCGACGACGGGGCTGCCGGGGACGGCGTCGTCGAAGCGGAGGCTCGCGAAGGCGGGCGAGCCGGCCTGCCCTTCGCGGTCTTCCAGCCAGATTTCGAGCTTGTAGACGCCGGGGATGTCCGGCACGACGAGCGAGGCGATCGTCGTCACCGTGGTCGTGTTGCGCACCGGCCCGCGGACCAGGTGCCCTGCCGGGTCGTAGAGCCGGTAGAGGACGGCCCGCGGCAGCGCCGGCGGCCCCGGGACCTGGGTCCAGGCGACGCTGAACACCCCCTCCGGGTTCCAGGCCTCGTTGCCCCCTTCGACCTCGACTTCGGCGATCCGCAGCGGTTCGGCCGCCGCCGCCGCCGCCGGGGCGAGGCAGAAGAGGCAGAGGGCGAGCGCCAGCAGGTGCGGCCTGGCAGCGCCGCCGCGGAGGCGATCGCGCCGGCGGCTCATGGGCCGAACTCCCCGGCCGGGCTGCCGCTGGCGGCGGCGGCTTCGGCCGGCGGTGGGGCCGGCGCCGGTTCGGGTTCGGGCGGCGGCGCGTATTCGACCGCGCCGCTTGCGGCCGCCGGTTCGCTGCTCTCCGGCGCCGGTTCGGCCGCGGCAGGCGCCGCTTCGGCGGCGTGGCGCCGCTTGGTCGCTTCCGGCTTCGGGTCGGGTTCGGCTTCCGCTTCGGCTTCCGAGGGCGCCGGTTCGTAGGCGACCTCCGGGGTGGCCGCCGCCGCCGGCTCCGCCCGGCGCTCGAGCGCCGCCGGCCGCGATCCCCCGCCCTGGAGGTCGAGGGGGACCGGCACCAGCCCGCCGGCCACGCAGGCCGCCGCACCGCCGGCGGTGCCGATGCAGATCGCCGCCACCTTGACGGCCGCCGCCGCACCGAGGCCGCCCCCGCCGCCGGCCGGGGCGAGCTGGCTCGCGGCGCCGGCCTTGCCGCCCCCGAAGCGCCCGGCCAGTTCGGCGCAGGCATCGTGGGCCCGCTCGAAGAGCGAGCGGCGCAGGGGCAGGAGCGGCGCCAGCGCCGCGGCCGCCGCCGGGGCCGCGCGGTAGGCCCGGACCGTCGCCCGGCAGTGGGCGCAGACCCGCAGGTGCTCGCGCACCGCGCCGGCCTTCTCGCCCCCCGCCTCGCCGTCGCAGAAGGCCGAGATCAGCGGCTGCATCTCCTCGCAGCGGCTGCCGTCGGCGCTGCGGGAGACCACCCGGCGGAAGCGCTCCCGCCCCTCGGCGATGCAGCGGTTGACTTTCGTCTGCGACCAGGAGTTGATCTCGCCGATCTCCGCGTAGGAGTAGCCCTCGGCGAGCAGGGTGAGGGCGCGCAGCTCCTGCGGCTTCAGCGCCTGCAGGGCCTCGCGGCTGCGGGCGACCGCTTCGCGCCGCTCGACCCGCTCCGCCGGCCCGTCGGCCCGCGAGGGCAGCAGCGAGACCCAGTCCTCCTCGACCGCCCCGGCGCCGGGCCCCGGCAGCATCCGCTCGCGCTCGCGGCGGACCGCCAGCGCCTCGTGGCGGACCACCGTCTGCAGCCACTTGACCAGCTCGCGCGAGGGCAGCCCCGGCGCCCGCCGCAGGAGGATCTCCAGGCCGCGCTGGAGGGCTTCGTCGGCGTCGTCCTCGCAGAGCGAGAAACGGCGCGCGGTTCGGCGCAAAGACGCCTCGTTGCGCGCGTAAGTCTCCACAGCCACCCGCCTGCGGGCGGCGGCGTCGTCGGATCCCGGGCGCGGGTCGTCGCGCTCGCAGCTGACACTTTCCAATGCTTCAACTCCCCCTGCTGCTTTGGCTTTTCGCACCGGACACTTCCAGTGCTAGATGCGAAGAGACAGCATCTCTCCCCCCACCTGGACGGATCTCGCAGCCACGAAACGCGCAAATTGCGGGCAGGTGGGAGATAAGTCCAGGGCGGCGGCGGACCGGTAGGATCGCCGCATGAGCACCTGCGTGGTCACCGGCGGCGCCGGCTTCCTCGGTTCCCATCTCTGCGAGCGGCTGCTCGGCGACGGGCACCTGGTGATCTGCCTCGACAACCTCGAGACCGGCTCGCTGGAGAACATCGCCCACATCCGTGACGAAGCGTTCGAGTTCCGCAACGTCGACATCACCGAGAAGGTCGACATTCCCGAGGACGTCGACTTCGTCTACCACCTCGCCTCGCCGGCGAGCCCGATCGACTACCTGCGGCTGCCGCTGCACACGCTCAAAGTCGGCTCCTACGGGACCCACCACATGCTCGGCGTCGCCAAGTTCAAGCGCGCCCGCTTCCTGATCGCCTCGACCAGCGAGGTCTACGGCGATCCTGAGGTCCACCCCCAGCAGGAGGACTACTGGGGCCACGTCAACCCGATCGGCCCGCGCGGCGTCTACGACGAGGCGAAGCGCTACGCCGAGGCGCTGACGATGGCCTACCACCGCCAGCAGGGAGTCGACACGGCGATCGTCCGCATCTTCAACACCTACGGCCCGCGGATGCGCGCCCACGACGGCCGCGCGATCCCGACCTTCCTGCGCCAGGCGCTGCAGGACCGGCCGCTGACCGTGTTCGGCGACGGCAGCCAGACCCGCAGCTTCTGCTACGTCGACGACCTGATCGACGGCATCGTCCGGCTCGCCGAGTCCGACGTCCACACCCCGGTCAACATCGGCAACCCGAACGAGTTCACGCTGCTGGAGCTGGCGAAGTCGGTGATCGAGGTGACCGAGTCGCGCTCGGAGGTCGTCTACGAGGCGCTGCCGACCGACGATCCCAAGCAGCGCCGTCCCGACATCGGCCGCGCCCGCGACCTGCTCGGCTGGGAACCGGCGATCCAGCTCGACGAGGGCCTGCGGCGGACGATCGAGCACTCGGGCGTCGAGCGCCTGGTCGGCGCCGGCGACTGAGCGCCCGACGGCGTCGCCTCATATCCTGCATCCATGACTGACGGCTCCGGGGCCCAGGAGGCCCATCGCACGATTGCGCCGCTGGTCGGGCCCGACGACGAGCGCGTCTTCACCGACTCCGGCATCGAGATCAAGCCCCTCTACGAGGAGGGGGACGTCGCTCCCGGCCTCGAGGAGCGCCTCGGCGAGCCGGGGCAGCCGCCGTTCACCCGCGGCATCCACGAGGGGATGTACCGGGACCGGCTCTGGACGATGCGCCAGTACGCCGGCTTCGCCTCCCCCGAGGACACCAACGAGCGCTACCGCTACCTGATCGAGCACGGCTCGACCGGGCTCTCGATGGCCTTCGACCTGCCGACCCAGCTCGGCCGCGACTCCGACGACCCGCTCTGCCACGGCGAGGTGGGGAGGACCGGGGTGCCGATCGACACGATCGAGGACATGCGGATCTGCTTCGACCAGATCCCGCTCGACGGCGTCTCCACCTCGATGACGATCAACGCCCCGGCGGCGATCCTGCTGCTGCTCTACGAGCTGGTCGGCGAGGAGCAGGGGGTGCCCTCCGAAAAGCTGCGCGGCACCGTCCAGAACGACGTGCTGAAGGAGTACATGGCGCGCGGCAACTACATCTACCCCGCCGGGCCGACGATGCGGCTGACCACCGACATCTTCGAGTACTGCAGCGAGAACGTGCCGAAATGGAACACGATCTCGATCTCCGGGTACCACATCCGCGAGAAGGGCTGCTCGGCCGTGCAGGAGGTCGCCTTCACCCTCTCCAACGCGATCGCCTACGTCGAGGCGGCGCTGGAGCGGGGGCTGAAGATCGACGAGTTCGCGCCGCGGCTGGCCTTCTTCTTCAACGGCCACAACAACGTCTTCCAGGAGATCGCCAAGTTCCGCGCGGTGCGGCGGATGTGGGCGAAGATCGTCGGCGGCCGCTTCGGGGCCGAGAACGAGCGCTCGATGCAGATCCGCTTCCACACTCAGACCGGCGGCGTCACCCTGCAGGCCCAGCAGCCCGAGGTCAACATCATCCGCGTCGCCCTGCAGGGCTTCGCCGCGGTCTGCGGCGGCACCCAGTCGCTGCACACCAACGGCTTCGACGAGGCGTTGGCGCTGCCGACCGAGCGCTCGGCCCGGATCGCCCTGCGCACCCAGCAGGTGATCGCCTACGAGTCGGGGGCGGCCGACACCGTCGACCCCTTCGCCGGCTCCTACTTCGTCGAGTCGCTGACCGACGAGATCGAAGCGCGCTCCTGGGAGCTGATGGAGAAGGTCGAGGAGCTCGGCGGCTCGGTCGAGGCGCTGGAGTTCATGCAGCGCGAGATCGAGGAGTCGGCGCTGAGCTACCACGAGCGCTACAAGAGCGGCCAGGACGTGATCGTCGGCGTCAACAAGTTCGTCACCGACCAGGTCGACGACGTCGACATCCTCAAGGTCGACCCCGAGGCCGAGCAGCGCCAGCTCGCCCGCCTCAAGGCCTTCAAGGAGAACCGCGACCGGGCCGAGGTCGAGGCCAGGCTCGAGTCCCTGCGCGACGTCGCCCGCGGCGAGGGCAACCTCCTGCACCCGATCCGCGCCGCGCTCAAGGCCGAAGCCTCGATCGGCGAGGTCTGCGGCGCGATGCGCGAGGTCTTCGGCGAATACCAGGGCGGCGCATTTTTCTAGGGCAACCGTCCCTGAACTTTCTCTTCCAATTTCTCGAGAGGGAAGGAACCCGACGCCGCTGGTGGAACCGGGAGCCGATGATCGAGGTCTCGCGGACGCTGATGAAGTCCGAGCCGGAGCTGGCGGAGCTGGTCGAGGCCGTGGCGGGGCTCGAGGTGACGATGGCCGAGAAGGGCTTCGGCACCCGGGTCGAGCTGCGAGCCTCGGAGGAGTCCGGGCTCGGCGAGACCGACCTGGAGGCGGTCCTCGACCGCCTCGCCCAGCCGCAGCGGCGGCCGTTCAGCTGAGCGCTGCACCCGCCGCGAAGTTCGACCGATTGGTCTTGGGCGGCACAGCGGTCCGCAGGGTTACATAAGATCTCACCTGCATCGTGGAAAGAGGGGCCCGCTCCGGCGGGCCCTTCGCTTGCCGGGGGACACCGCGGCGCCGCCGTAAATAGAATGCCGCGGCCCGTCCTTCAGCCCTGCGGCGGCGCCCACCGCAATGCGCGAGAGAAACCCCGAAACCCACGACGAGAAGCTCGCCTACCTGCGCGAGCTGCGCGAGGCCGCGGTCCATTCCGCCTCCGAGGCGGCGGTCGAGAAGCAGCACGCGAAGGGCAAGATGACCGCCCGCGAGCGGATCGAGAAGCTGCTCGACCCCGGCTCCTTCGAGGAGCTCGACACCTTCGTCCGCCACCGCACCTACGACTTCGAGATGCAGAAGAACCGGCCCTGGGGCGACGCCGTCGTCACCGGGCACGGGACGATCGACGGCCGCACCGTCTTCGTCTTCAGCCAGGACTTCACGGTCTTCGGCGGCAGCCTCGGCGAGGTGATGTCGGAGAAGATGTGCAAGGTGATGGACCTGGCCGCGCAGGTCGGGGCGCCGGTGATCGGGATCAACGACTCCGGCGGGGCGCGGATCCAGGAGGGGGTCGTCTCGCTCGGCGCCTACGGCGACGTCTTCGTCCGCAACGTCAAGTGCTCGGGGGTGATCCCGCAGATCAGCCTGATCATGGGTCCCTGCGCCGGCGGCGCCGTCTACTCGCCGGCGATGACCGACTTCATCTTCATGGTCAAGGAGACCTCGCACATGTTCATCACCGGCCCGGAAGTGATCAAAACCGTGACCGGCGAGGAAGTCGAGTTCGAGGAGCTGGGCGGGGCGATGAGCCACAACACCAAGTCCGGCGTCGCCCACTTCGCCTCCGAGGACGAGGAGAGCTGCCTCGAGGACGTCCGCTACCTGATGGGCTTCCTGCCCTCGAACAACCTCGAGGCGCCGCCGCGCTTCGAGCCGGCCGACGATCCCGAGCGCGAAGACGAGGAGCTCGACACGCTGGTCCCGAACGACCCGCAGAAGCCCTACGACATGCGCGACGTGATCGCCCGCGTGGTCGACGACGAGGAGTTCTTCGAGGTCCACGAGCACTTCGCGAAGAACATCGTCTGCGGCTTCGCCCGGCTCGACGGCTATCCGGTCGGGATCGTCGGCAACCAGCCCGCCTTCCTCGCCGGCGTCCTTGACATCGAGGCCTCCGAGAAGGCGGCCCGGTTCGTCCGCACCTGCGACTGCTACAACGTCCCGATCCTCACCTTCACCGACGTGCCGGGCTTCCTCCCCGGCACCGACCAGGAGTGGAACGGGATCATCCGCCACGGCGCCAAGCTGCTCTACGCCTTCACCGAGGCGACGGTGCCGAAGCTGACCGTGGTCACCCGCAAGGCCTACGGCGGCGCCTACGACGTGATGAACTCAAAGCACATGCTGGCCGACTACAACGTCGCCTGGCCGACCGCCGAGGTCGCGGTGATGGGCCCCGAGGGCGCCGTCAACATCATCTACCGCAAAGACATCGCCAACTCGCCGACCCCCGACGAGCGCCGCCAGAAACTGATCGACGACTACAAAGCCCACTTCGCCAACCCCTACTCGGCGGCCGAGCGCGGCTACATCGACGACGTCATCGAGCCCCGTCAGACCCGCCCCAAGCTGATCCGCGCCCTGCGCATGCTGCAGTCCAAGCGCGTCGATCAGCCGAAGCGCAAGCACGGCAACATCCCGCTGTAGCCGACGCAAGGATCGCCGAAGCGCGTCAGGGCACCGCGGTTGCCTCGGTCTCCACGCCGCCGCCCTCGAAGCGGCCGCCTCCTGCTTTGCCGGGGGTGCCGGCGTCGCCACCGCCGAGGCGGTGGGCGAGGTAGACGGGGATGATCGAGATCAGGATCATCAGCACGGCTACGGCGTTGACTATCGGGAGTTCGTGGGGGCGGAAGAGGTTGGAGAAGATCCAGATCGGCAGGGTCTGTTCGCCGGCGCCGATCGTGAAGTTGGTGACGATGATCTCGTCGAAGGAGAGGGCGAAGGCGAGCAGGCCGCCGGCGATCAGGGCGCTTTTCATCCCCGGGAAGGTGATGTGGCGGAAGGTCTGCCAGGTGTGGGCGCCGAGGTCGGCCGAGGCTTCCTCGTAGGAGCCCGAGAGGCGGCGCAGGCGGGCGACCGCGTTGTTGTAGACGACGACGATGCAGAAGGTCGCGTGGCCGACGATCACGGTGAAGAGGCTGAGCGGGACGTCGAGGACCTGGGTGAAGGTGTTGCTGATCGCGACGCCGGTGACGATCCCGGGCAGGGCGATCGGCAGGATCACCAGGAAGGAGATCGTCTCGCGGCCGAAGAAGCGGTGGCGCGCCACCGCCAGCGAGGCGAGGGTGCCGAGGACCAGCGCGAGCGCGGTCGCCGCCAGCCCCGCATTGATCGAGGTGAAGAAGGCTTCGCGCGCGGGTTCGCTCTTGAACGCCTGGCTGAACCAGTGGGTGGTGAAGCTCGGCGGCGGCCACTCGAGGATCTTGCTCGAGTTGAAGGCGTAGACGACGATCACGATCAGCGGGATGTAGATGAAGGCGAGGCCGATCGCGACGGCGACCCGCAGCAGCGCACGTGAGCGTCGCGAGAGCCTCATACGTGCTCGAAGGCGCCGAGCTTGCGGGCGACCAGCAGGTAGGCGACCATCACCACGATCGGGACGATCGCCAGCGCCGCCGCGAACGGCTGGTTGTTGGCGATGTTGCTGTAGATGACGTTGCCGATGAACTGGTCGTTGGAGACCAGGCGCGGGGTGATGTAGTCGCCGAGGGTGAGCGAGAAGGTGAAGATCGAGCCGGCGACGACGGCGGGGAAGCTGAGCGGCAGGATCACCCGGCGGAAGGTGGTGAAGGGGGAGGCGCCGAGATCCTCGGAGGCGCTGATCAGCGAGTCCGGGATCCGCTCCAGCCCGGCGTAGATCGGCAGGATCATGTACGGCAGCCAGAGGTAGCTGAAGACGAGCCAGACCGCGGTGGTCCCGTAGCCGGGGCCGTGCAGGCCGAGCGGTTCCAGCGCCCAGTTGATCGCGCCGTTGGCCGAGAGCAGCGTCCGCCAAGCGTAGACCTTGACCAGGTAGCTCGACCAGAGCGGCAGCAGGATCCCGACCACGAGCAGCGCCTTGCCGCGCCGGCTCGCCAGCTTCGCCATGTAGAAGGCGATCGGGAAGGCGATCACCGCGTCGGTGAGGGTGACCAGCAGGGCGGTGCGGATCGTCCGCCAGACGATCGTCCGGTAGACCGGTTCGTCGACCAGCGCTTCGAAGTTTTCGAGGGTGAAGCTCTTGACGGTCAGCCCGCTGAGCGGGTCGACCGACCAGAAGGCGGCGACCAGCAGCAGCGCCAGCGAGCCGAGGTAGCCGACGACCAGCCAGCCGACCGGTCCGGCCAGCAGCGCGCCGACCTGCAGGCGCGGGCGGCCCTGGAAGAGGCCGGCGAGCCGATGGCCCGCCGACCTCCTTCGCAAGACCGCTTCAGACGCCACGGAGCGAGGACCGCGGGGCTAGCCCTTGACTTCCGTCCAGGCTTTCACCCAGTCGTTGTAGTCCTTGCAGTCTTCTTCGCCGTTGCCGCAGTCGGCGAGCGGCGTTTCCCAGTAGTAGACCCGCTTCCAGAAGGCCGGTTCTTCGGCGTGGTATTCCGCGCAGAAGTTCGGGTTCTTGGTTTCCTTGCAGGCCAGTTCCTGGGCCGGCGCCTCGCCGAAGTATTCGGCGACCTCGGCGTTGGCCTTCGGCGAGACGATCCAGTTCATCCACTCGTACATGCAGTTGGGATGAGCGGCGTTCTTGGCGAGCATCCAGGTGTCGGACCAGCCGGTCGCACCCTCTTCGGGCAGGAAGCCCTGGCTCGCCGGGCTGGCCGCGACCGGCACCCCTTCGCCCTTCAGCGCGAAGTACTGGTACTGCCAGGTGGTGCCGACCGTGACGTCGCCGCCGGCGAAGGCGGAGATCTGCTTGGCCGCTTCGGACCAGTATTCGCCGACGTTGGGTTGCTGTTCCTTCAGCAGTGCAATCGCCGCGTCGAACTGTTCTTCGTTCAGCTCGTAGGGGTTTTCGATCCCCAGCTTCGGTTCGTGGGCCTTCAGGTACAGCGCCGCGTCGGCGATGTAGCTCGATTCGTCGTAGACGCTGATCTTGCCCTTGTACCTGGCGGCCATCTGCGGGTCGAACATCACGTCCCACGAGGTCGGCGCCGGCTTCACCTCGTTCTTGTTCCACATCAGCAGGTTCGCCCCGCGGCCGTGGGGGATGCCGTAGTTGACGCCTTCGAAGGTGTTGTAGGGCTGGTCCTTGAGGTCGCTGAAGACCGTCTTGTAGTTGGGGACGAGGTCGGTGTTTACCGGGGCGACGAGGCCGGCGGCGACCATCCGCGCGGTCGCGTTGCCCGAGGCCGAGACGCCGTCGTACTGGCCGGTCTTCATCAGCTCGACCATTTCGTCGGAGGTGCCGGCTTCCTTGTCGGAGACCTTGCAGCCGGTCTTCTGTTCGAACGGCTTGGTCCATTCCGGTTCGACGTAGCCGGCCCAGGAGATCAGGTTCAGCTGACCCTCCCCCTTGCCGAGCGTCTGCTGGGCTTCTTCGCCGCCGCCGCCGGTCGTGCTGCTGCTCGAGCTGCCGCAGCCGGCGAGAACGAGCATGAAGACGACCAGTCCGGCGAGAACGAGCCACGCCGTGCGGGCGGGATTGCCATCCCTACTCCTCATCGTGCTACCTCCTGTTTGGTTTGCTTCCCGCCGACGGCGGCCACGTGCTCCGGTCGCCATCCGACCAGGACCTCGTTTCCCTGCGCGGGCAGCGCGCCCGAGGACGCGCTCTCCACGTTCTGCCTGACCAACTGGAGGCTCTCCCCGGCCTCCAGCTCGATCGTGAAGCGGGTGACGGCGCCGGCGTAGGCGACGTCGGCGACGCGGCCGGCCTCGGTGTGCAGGCCGGCGGGGTCGGCGCCGGGCTCGAGCAGCTCGATCTTCTCGGGGCGGATCGTCACCCGCTCGCCGTCGCGCTCGATCAGGTTGGAGACGCCGACGAAGCCGGCGACGAACTCGTTGGCCGGGTGCTCGTAGAGCTCCAGCGGAGGGCTCACCTGCTCGATCCGGCCGTTATTGAAGACGGCGATCCGGTCGCTCATCGTCAGCGCCTCGTCCTGGTCGTGGGTGACGTAGACGAAGGTGATCCCGACCTCGCCCTGGATCGCCTTCAGCTCGGTCTGCATCTCCTCGCGCAGCTTCAGGTCGAGGGCGCCGAGCGGCTCGTCGAGGAGCAGCACCCTGGGCCGGTTGACGATCGCCCGCGCCAGCGCGACCCGCTGCCGCTGCCCGCCGGAGAGCTCGGTCGGCTTGCGGTCCGCGTAGCCCGGCAGGCGGACCATCTCCAGCGCCTCGTCGCGGCGCCGGGAGCGCTCGGAGCGGTCCACCCGCGCCACCTTCAGCCCGTACTCGACGTTGTCGGCGACGCTCATGTGGGGGAAGAGGGCGTAGTCCTGGAAGACCGTGTTGACCGCTCGGTCGTAGGGCGGCACCCCGCCGACGTCCTCGCCGGCGAGCTCGATCGTGCCGCCGGTCGGGTCCTCGAAGCCGGCGATCATCCGCAGCGTCGTCGTCTTCCCCGAGCCCGACGGTCCCAGCATCGTGAAGAACTCCCCCGGCGCGATCTCCAGGTCGATCCCCGCCACCGCGACGACCTCGCCATAGGTCTTGGTGAGGCCGGAAAGGCGGATGTCGGGAGCCGCGGCGTCTATGCGGAGAAGTTATCCGGAGCGGTGCGGAAAGCAAGGCCAAACCGGCCCGGGCGGCTTAGCCGGGTTGTACTAGTGGTGCATCAGGCAACGTTTGCCGTGTTGACGACCGCCCGTAGCTTCGCGTCGTCGACGTTGTAGTTGCGCCAGGCGATGTAGCGGCGGATCAACCTCGCCTGGGTGGCGTGGTCGGGATGGTCGGTGCCGTCGAGGGTGAAGTAGCGCAGCGCTTTGAACTGCGCCTCGATGCGGTTGAGCCAAGAGCCGTAGTGCGGCGTATAGGCGAGCTCGACGTTGTTGTCGTCGGCCCAGTCGCGAACTTCATCGCCGAGGTGGGGGCTGAAGTTGTCGAGGATGAAGTGCAGCCTCACCTCGACCGGATAGAGGGAGCGGATGTAGCGACAGAAGGCGAGGAACTCGGTTCTCGTCTTGCGCTTCTTGACGTGGCGTAGAGACGATCGCGGGTGACGTCGTAGGCGCCGAGCAGGTGGCGGACGCCGTGGGGACGGGTGTAGGTGGCGCGGATGCGCCTGGGCTTCTTCAAAGGCGCCCAGGCCTTGCCGCCGGGCTGGGGCTGGAGGTTCAGCGGCCCGAACTCGTCGAGGCAGATCACGGTCGCCCTGCCGGCGTCGGCTGCCTCGTATAGCTCCAGGATGCGGTTCTTCTTGGCCTCGAAGTTCGGGTCGTTGGAGCGCTTCCACGTCCTCACCGCTTGAAAGGAGACGCCTTCCTCGCGGAGCAACTGGCGCAGGCCCTCGTGGGAGATGTCGGTGACCACCCCCTCGGCGACCAGGTAGTCGGCCAGCTTGGCCAGGCTCCAGGTCGCAAACGGCCGGCCGAGGTCGGTCGGGATCGAGAGCGCGATCTTCTTGATCTCGCGTCGCTGGGGCAGGGTGAAGGTCGGCGGTCGCCCGCCCGCGTAGCGGGGGTAGAGGGCGTCGAAGCCGTCGCGGTTGAAGTTGTGGATCACCTCGCGGACCGTGTCGGGGTCGGTGAAGACGACCTCGCTGATCTTGGCGCCATCTGGCCCTCCGATCGTCGATTGCGCTCGGAAGGACACTTCGGCGGCGGGGCGCCGGAGCCTGGTTATGGAAACCGGCAAACGTTGGCGGTCACACCACTAGGCGGATTCGAACCGCCGACCTCCTGGGTGCGATTTGCGAGGGTCGGCTGATGAGAAGTCGCGAAAAGAGGTGAGCGTGCTGTCCATGACGCAGGCCGCGAGGCCTGCGTCGAGTTCCTGGTCGAGCCGACCGCCCGCTACGAGCGCCCGGTCACCCGCCTGGAGGCGCGGATCGAGCGGCTCGAGGAGAAGCTGCGGGAGAACTCCCAGAACTCCTCGCGCCCACCGTCGGCCGACCCGCCCGCCAAGCGCCCCCGGGTGAAGGGCTCGCCGAGCCCCCGCAAGCAGGGCGGCCAGCCCGGCCACGAGGGCAAGACCCGCAAGCTGTTAGCCGAGGAGTATCTCGATCGGGTGATCGACCACTGGCCGGCGAGCTGCTCGGGCTGCGGGGCCGAGCTCGACCCCGATGCGCACGAGCCGGTCGGCGAGCCCCGCCGCCACCAGATCTCCGAGCTGCCGCCGATCGCGGTCACACTCACCGAGCACCGCGCCCACGCCCTGCGTGCCCCGGCTGCGGGCGCCGGACCCGCGCGAGCTTCCCGGGGAATCGGCCGAAGCGCCTTCGGCCCCCGCCTCCAGGCGGCGGTCGCGCTGTTGTCGGTCCGCAACCGCATCTCCCGCCGCGATGCCCCAGAGCTCTGCCGCGAGCTGTTCGGCTGCGCGGTCTCGATCGGCTCGGTCGACGCGATCTGCCAGCGCGCCTGCGGCGCTCTCGCCTCCCCCTACGCCGAGCTGCGCGAGGCGGTCAAAGACGCTCCGGTCCTCTTCGTCGATGAGACCGGCTGGCGCAACGCCGGGCGCAAGCGCACCCTCTGGGGCGCCCTCACCACGCGCTCCGCCGCCTTCCACATCGCCGCCGACCGCCATGAGCGCGAGCTGCCTGAGCTGATCGGCGAGAGCTTCGCGGGGATCGTCTCCTCGGATCGCTGGTGGGCCTATGACTCCCTGGACCCGGCGCGCCGGCAGGTCTGCTGGGCTCATCTGCTGCGCGACTTCCGCCGCCACTCCGAAGAGCTGGCCGAGCAGGCTCGCTTCGGCGAGGCGGGGCTGGAGATCTGCCGTGAGATGTTTCTCGCCTGGGATGCATTCGGCGCCCACGGGGACCGGGAGCGGCTGGCCCGCGAGATCGCTCCGGCCAGGCGCCGCCTGCGGGCGCTGCTCGAGCCCCATCGCAAGAAGACCGCCCGCAACCGCCCCTTCCGCACCTTCGCCCGCAACCTCCTGAAGCTCTGGCCGGCCCTTTGGACCTTCACCGAAGTGGAGGGCGTGGAGCCCACGAACAACCGCGCCGAGCGCGACCTTCGCGCGGCGGTGATCTACCGCAAGATCTCCCTCGGCAGCCAGTCGCAGGCCGGGGAGCGTTTCGCCGAGCGGATGCTCTCGGTCTCCCAGACCTGCCGGCTGCAGGGGCGATCGCTCTTCGGCTTCCTGGTCGAGGCGATCACGGCGAGCGCCCGTGCGAGCCCTGCCCCGTCGCTGGCTTGAGGATGGCCGCGCGGAATTCAGGTGCCGGCTGAGGCTGAACGCTTACATGAACATACCCGTTTGCAGCGCTTTTCTAATGAGCAAGAGAAGGTTGCAGAAAGACAAATATGCAGGGATATGAACGTATATGCAGCGAGTCAGTGCTATGTGTGAGACGGCATCGGCATGCTCGTATCAAGGCCCAGTAAACGCGGCCACGCTCTCAAGCTCGGAGAGGTCGCGGCGGCGCCCCCCGCTGCAGACCGAGACCGTGGTGGCCGCGATTTCAGCGACAAGGGGCTCAGATTTCAGGGCGAGCATGTCGCGGAACTCATCGACGATCGTTGCGCCGAAGATCAGCGGGTCGTCAGAGCCGATGACGACACCAAGGCCATCTTGCTTCCAATCCCACATCGGGTGGGAATCGAGGCCGGCGAGGTTTGCTAGGCGGATGTTGGAGGTCGGGCAGGACTCGATCAGGGTCGGTGAGCGCTCGCCCTCGCCGCCGAGCAATCCGACGACATGCTCGCGCGCCGACTCGGCGCTTGCGGCGGAGAGCTCGAAGAGACGGCGGGCGAGCTCTGGGGGAAGCAGGCCGGCGACATCGATCATGGCGTCGTCGTCGGGATCGGCGTAGCCGGTGGCGAGGGTGGCGAGGACGCGGCCGAGGGGATCGGCGTGGCGGGCACACACGCGCAGGGTCTCCTCGTCCGTGACGAAGGGCAGGCTGGCGTGTTTGGAGAGGATGCGGTGCTCGAACAGTGCATCCACGCTGAAGAGGAGCGGGTAAGCATCGATCCAGAGCTGAGGTTCGTAGGAGCGACCGGCGGGGCTGACAAGAAGCTCATAGAGAAGCAGTTGTGCCTGCTCGGTGTTCCCCACCCCGGCCCCAACCATCCAGCAGAGATCGCAGATCGCGTCGCCGAAGCGGATTGGGGGTAGCGTATCGCCCTCGCAGATCTCCGCCGTGGCGGTGGCGGAGAGGGCGAGGGCGTGGCCGATGCGAGTTGGGGCGCGGTCGGCAAGGAAGAGCTCGCCGATGCGACGGACGCCGTTGAGCGGCGAATAAAAGGACTCGCCAGCATGGATAACGTAGTCGAGTTCGAGGCCCTGGCGGCGGAGGAGCTCGGCGAGGGTGACGAAAGGCCAGTTGGCACTGCCGTACTCATCGCCAGCGACATCGATGGTCGAGATGGACCCAGCGAGGCTCGGGTCGGCGGCGAGCAACAGACGGAGGGCGTGAAAGCCGGCGAGCCCCTGGCGGAGCTGGTCGAGATCGGTCCACTCGCCGCCCTGCCCGGAGGCGGGCCGGCGGGGAAAGCCGACTGGCATGGTCAGGGCCATGGAACGCCCGTTTTCCTCAACGAAGCCAGCAAAGCCTCGGTGGTGCTGGCGGAGCGCGTCGCGCAGCTCAGACTTGAAGGTGTCGCGCTCGGTGGCGGTGATCGTCTTGCGGAACTCGGCGCCGATCACCTTGGGACAGGAGGCAACGCGGGAGAGCGTCTGGCGGGTGAGCTTTGCCTTCATCTCGCCGACGGCGGCGTCGCGGGCGATTCCCATCACGTGAAAGCGGTCGGCAAAGCGGCTGAGGCCCTCGCCGCGCCGGGCGCGGACGACGCCCGCGATCGCGACGCAGGCCCGGATCAGGCCGCGGAGGAAGGTGTCGCGGGCAACGGGGTCGAGATCGGTGCGAGCGGCGCTCGCCCAGAAGACCTCGCCGAGCGAGCAGAGGCCGTTGTAGGGGAAGCGACGCCGAAGTAGCGTGGAAATCTCGTCCTCGGGGAGCGGTGCCGAAGTGGCGAGCTCGGCGACGAGTGCCCAGTAGGTTCCGTCGGCGACGCGATCGAGGATCAGGTGATGGAGACCCCGCTCCTCATGGGCGGTGTAGTCGTCGAGGCGGCGACCATCGGCAAGGTAGCGGAGCAGGCGCAGGGCCCAGCGCGTGGCGACTAGCATGGTCTGCAGGTGCCAACCCTGACCATCGCGCGACCGAAGCTGGCGCTCGGCCAGTTCGCCGTGCGCGATCGGCTCGGTCGCGGAGGCGAGGACGGAGAAAAAGAGAGGCAGGGGGACGCTGGCGCCGGAGTGGAGGTGGGCATCGGCGATCTCGAAGGGGACCTTGCGGGAGGCGGCGGGAATCTCGGTGAAGATGTCAAGCGGAAAGTGATCGCGCCAAGCGCTGGTCGGGGTCGAGTCGAGTCGATCGGAGGCACTGCGCAGAAGAGCGAGCGGATCCCCCCCGCACTCGGTGACGATCGCCTCGACCTCGAAGTGCAAGTTTGGCCGACCGAGGCCGTCAAAGCGGTCGACGAGGAATTCGGCCAGGGCGGTGCTGGAGAACTCGGCGAGGTTTTGCTCGAGACCCTGATCGAGAAGCCCGGGCGCAGCAAGGGCCCCGAGGTCGTCGAAGCAGAGCGCCAACAGGGCAGCGGTTGCCTGCACGGCGCTAGCGCGACTCGAGTTCGGTACGGGTGGCGCGACGGGCGCGCCGCAGGGCCGTGCTGGCGGCGTTGAGAAGCTCGGTTCCCTCAGGCGTAAGGTAGGGGGAAGCCTTCAGAGTGGAGGGCGAGCGACGCTCGACGGTGCCGAGGGCGCCAGCACCGGCGCGGACGCCGGCTGAATCGCGTTGCCAGCTCGGGTAGAGGTGACTGAGGCGCTCGAGGTGCTTGGATCCGAAGGCGGACGCGAGCTCGAAGTAGCCGGCGATCCAGCTGTGGGGCGAGACATCCTCACCCGCCCCGGGGCCCTCGAGGGCGTCTAGAAGGATGCCCAGGCGCTTGTCGAAGAGGCTGGTGTCGATTCGTTCGGGGTAGGAGGCGCGAGCGGGCTGGGAAATGACCTCACGATGGCGGGCGGCGAGAGAGCGGATGCGATCGGCGCCGAGCAGTGCCGAGTGCCACTGTAGCGGCAGGTCACGCTCGAACCACTGGACGAAGGCCCGCGGGGTGCTGCCACGACGCGCGAGACAGCGACCGTAAAGCTCGACAGCGCGCTCGAAGGAGATCTCGTAATCCTCGCGCAGGGATAGCTCGCCCTCGGGCTCGATCGTCAGGCAGGCCGCCTCAATGCCGGTGGCAAAGAGAGAAATCGGGTCGACGGCAGCGGTGAGGTCGACGAGCTCGTTCCAAAGCGCGCCGCCGCGGAGAATCTCGGAGAGGGTGGTGGCGTCAGGTAGGAGCAGGAAGATGCTGTCGGTCGCCTGGTTGGCAAGCTGGAACCTCTGCAGGAAACGCCAGTCGTCAGTGCCGAAATAGAGGCGGGTACCGCTGGCCTCAAAGAGGCCCGAGCCGAAGCCGATCTCCTGAAGCGCAAGGGTAGCCGAAACCTCCTCGGGGCTGAGGTAGTCCTCCGGAGAGAATTCAGAGGGACGGCTGGAGCCCGTCGGGGGTATCGCCATGCGGACTTCGGCGAGCTTGCGCAGGTCGAAGGTGAGAAGAGCGGGTTCGGTGAGTTCGGCGTGCTCGCTGCTGGTGCTGGGGAGAATCCTGAGCACGCCGGTCTCGAAGTGCAGGGCACGGCGGCTGCCGTCGTCGGTGAGTGGCGGGCCGACCCCGATCAGGCTCGAGGAGGAAAGACCGAGCCGGACGGCAACCGGTTCGGCCATGACCGAGAGCAGCCGGCGCAGGGTGAGATGGAGGAGCTCGGTCTCCAGCTCGGAGGGGGAGGACTCAAGGGCATCAAGGGTCTCCCAGAGCTGGACCAGGGTACGGGCGTTGTCGGGCAGAGCGTTGCGCAGGCCGAAGACGGGGCGATCGAGGGAGAGGGCCTCATCGATCGCCCAGAAGCCACCGGTGATGCTCTCGACGCGACTGCGTAGCCCGGCGAGCTTTTCGCGCATGGTGCCGGTGCCGGCGATTGGAATGAAGGCCGAGCGCTGGGAGGGCGCGATCGGCTCGATCTCGAAGCGGAAGCGATAGGGGAAGGCCTTCTCCATCTGGCGTGAGAGGAGGAAGCGGATATGGCGCTCAGAGGCATCGGGCAAGAAGCGCTGGCGCTCGGCGATCCAGGCGGCATTTAGATCCTCGGGGGAGAAGCAGGTAAGGGGCACGAGGCCGGGAACGGCGCTCAGGATCTGCAGGTCGGTGAGGATGTCGATGACGCTGTGGCGGGAGAGGTCGGGGTCGTCGATCGGGATGACGATCACCCGAGGGTCAGCGTCGGTGCTGAGCGGGCGGCAGAGGTGAGTCGCCAGCGCTCGCAGCTGGTGGGTGAGGCGAACACCGGAGCGAGACACCGTGAGGAAATCGTCGGCGAAGTCAATCGGGCCGTCGGTGCCATGCTCGAGGGCGCTGGTGGGGGTGCGGGCGAGGGCCGAGCCGCGGGCGACGTCGGCGAGCAGCTTGACCGCGTCGGGATCGCGGGCTAGCCTCGCCTCGCTGCGACCCTGGGAAGCCGGGGGCTGCTCGGAGACGAGGTCCCAGAGCTCAGAGAGGAAGGTGGTGATGACCGAATCGGTCTCGCCGAACTGGTCGGGGCGCATGATCGGGACGACGAGGTGGCGGCCCTGACGCAATAGCTCGGCAGTGACGGCGGCGAGCAAGGTCGACTTGCCGCTGCCACGCTGGCCCATAATCGCGACGGTTTGAGAGCCGTCTGAGAGGAGGCGCTGGCGCAAGCTGGCCTCAGAAGGGTCTACGGTCGAGCCGGCGACCTCGCAGGCGAGTTCCTCGATCACCTCGAGCATCGGGTCGCGCAGCTCGACAAGCTTCGTCGGCAATTGATCGCCGCGCAGCAGGGCTCTGATCGACTCATTGAGGGTCGGCATCGGAGGGAGCGCCTCAGGTGGACTCTTCTTCGGAGCTCGGACGCAATAGCTCGACGCCGGGCTCGATCCGCGAGCCGAGCGCCGGCTCACGGAACTGGCGGGCGGTGACTGTGAGGAGCTGTTCGAGCTCGGCGAACACTTCTTTGACGATGTCAAAGTAGTTGGGGAAGTTGCGTTTAAGCCAATCGAACGCGCCAGCATCATCGCGACGATCGAAAAGATCGCCAAACTCATCGAGCTGGCTGTCGGACATCATTGAAGCGAGCCTTACGCCGACGATGTCCTCGGCGGCGTTGTAAAACTCGGTCAGGAGCTGGCGGTACTGCTCATCGGTGAGGTTCTTATAGCCGAGGCCGGCGAGCAGCTCAGCGTTTAGTTTGATGGCTGGTTCGCTCAAAATCCGCTTGGAGACTAGACCTAAGGGCCGCGAGAATAGCTGGCGGTTGCCCGGCAGATAGATAAATAAATGAATACTTCTCCTCTATTGGCTGGGCGTATGGTAGACAATCCTCTCTCACTCTGTCGTACTCCCAACCACCCTTCTAGCTAGTGGTGTGACCGCCAACGTTTGCCGGTTTCCATAACCAGGCTCCGGCGCCCCGCCGCCGAAGTGTCCTTCCGAGCGCAATCGACGATCGGAGGGCCAGATGGCGCCAAGATCAGCGAGGTCGTCTTCACCGACCCCGACACGGTCCGCGAGGTGATCCACAACTTCAACCGCGACGGCTTCGACGCCCTCTACCCCCGCTACGCGGGCGGGCGACCGCCGACCTTCACCCTGCCCCAGCGACGCGAGATCAAGAAGATCGCGCTCTCGATCCCGACCGACCTCGGCCGGCCGTTTGCGACCTGGAGCCTGGCCAAGCTGGCCGACTACCTGGTCGCCGAGGGGGTGGTCACCGACATCTCCCACGAGGGCCTGCGCCAGTTGCTCCGCGAGGAAGGCGTCTCCTTTCAAGCGGTGAGGACGTGGAAGCGCTCCAACGACCCGAACTTCGAGGCCAAGAAGAACCGCATCCTGGAGCTATACGAGGCAGCCGACGCCGGCAGGGCGACCGTGATCTGCCTCGACGAGTTCGGGCCGCTGAACCTCCAGCCCCAGCCCGGCGGCAAGGCCTGGGCGCCTTTGAAGAAGCCCAGGCGCATCCGCGCCACCTACACCCGTCCCCACGGCGTCCGCCACCTGCTCGGCGCCTACGACGTCACCCGCGATCGTCTCTACGGCCACGTCAAGAAGCGCAAGACAAGAACCGAGTTCCTCGCCTTCTGTCGCTACATCCGCTCCCTCTATCCGGTCGAGGTGAGGCTGCACTTCATCCTCGACAACTTCAGCCCCCACCTCGGCGATGAAGTCCGCGACTGGGCCGACGACAACAACGTCGAGCTCGCCTATACGCCGCACTACGGCTCTTGGCTCAACCGCATCGAGGCGCAGTTCAAAGCGCTGCGCTACTTCACCCTCGACGGCACCGACCATCCCGACCACGCCACCCAGGCGAGGTTGATCCGCCGCTACATCGCCTGGCGCAACTACAACGTCGACGACGCGAAGCTACGGGCGGTCGTCAACACGGCAAACGTTGCCTGATGCACCACTAGGTGGTTGGGGAGGGGATCGGGGGAGTCTCGGCGGACAACTGCGGGGAGGGTCCGGCGAGACTCCCCCGATCCCCTCTCGATCCGCTCTGGCGCATCGGGCAGCCACCCGGGCGGAGTGCGGGAGAAGAGCGAGATAGAGAGAGGGGGGGAGGAGAGAAGGAGAGGGTTTAGTACCCGGCCGGGTGGCGCGGGACGAAGCCGACGTTGTCGCGCAGTTCTTCGTGCCAGCGGGGGCCGGTTTCGCCGCCCGCGTCGCCGGAGGTGTCCCAGCGGTAGCCGGCGATTTCGGCGTAGGCGTGGCCGGCGTTGGTCCAGACGGTGATCCAGCGGCCTTCGCCTTCTTCCCCCCAGTGCTCCATCGGGCCGGAGGGGAGGGGGCTTTCGAGGAAGTGGCCGCCGTGGAGGGCGAAGGAGACCGAGCCGGAGCAGTCGTAGCCGCGGTCGTTCCAGCGGGCGTGGCCGCCGCCCCAGATGTAGGGCTTGCTGCGGATCCTGTTCGCCGCGGCGATCACGGCCTTGACCCGGCCGGGTGCGCTCTTCGGCGGGATCAGCATCCCGTTGGGGAGCAGCCGCGCTTTCGCGGTCGGGGTGCAGACGTCGACTTCGGCAGGCGAGAGGCCGCCGCTGTCGCAACGGGCCGAGGCGCCCGCCGGGGCGATTAGAACCGTGGCGAATAGGGCAATAGCTAGTGCAAGCCCAGCCAACCTGAAGTTGTGACGCAAACCGCTTCTCCTTCGTCGGCCTACGGGGTTAGCTGTCGGGCTGGCGCGAAAGGAGCTTGCGCCTCCGCCTGAGTGGCGGACTCGCCCCGGAAACTTGGTTCCCCCGTTCCCGCTGCGCCCATGGCGCTTGGGATTCGGCGTTCCGGTTATCGAACGCGGGCAGTGTAGACGATCCCCCGGCGCCGTGCTCACGAAACGCAAATATTTAGGAAAGGACTCCGCTCCCATCGAGGATCTGTTCGACACGGGGGCTGGTAGCTTGCGCCCTGGGATGAACCTTTCGGGCCGAAGAGCGCTGCTGACGGGAGCCACGGGAGGGCTCGGCAGGGCGATCGCGAAGGCGATGGCGGGGCGCGGGGCGCGGCTGGCCCTGAGCGCCCGCAACGGCGAGGCGCTGGAGAAGCTCGCCGCCGAGCTGCCCGGCACCGGCCACACGGTCCTGCCCGCCGACCTGGCCGAGCCCGACGCCGCCGAGCGCCTGGCCACCGAAGCCGCGGGCACCGAGATCCTCGTCGCCAACGCCGGCCTCCCCGGCGCCGGCAGGGTGGAGGACTTCAGCGCCGAGGAGGTGAAGCGCGCCCTGCGCGTCAACCTCGAGGCGCCGATGCTGATGGCCCGGGCGCTCTACCCGGCGATGGTCGAGGCCGGTGCCGGCCAGCTCGTCTTCGTCGCCTCGCTCTCCGGCAAGGCCGCCAGCCCCCGCTCCTCCGTCTACAACGCGACCAAGTTCGGCCTCCGCGGCTTCGCCCTCGGCCTCCGCGCCGACCTCGCGCCCAGCGGCGTCGGCGTCTCGATCGTCTCCCCGGGCTTCATCCGCGAAGCCGGCATGTTCGCCGAGGCGGGCGCCAAGCCGCCGCCGGGGATGGGGACCGCCGCCCCCGAGGCCGTCGGTGCCGCCACCGTCAAGGCGATCGAGCGCAACAAGGTAGAGGTGACCGTCGCCCCCCTCCAGCAGCGAGCGGCAGCCCACTTCGCCCTCGTCAGCCCGGCCCTCAGCGTCAAGGCCCAGTCCGGCTCAGCCGGCCAAAAAGCCGCCCAGGCCATCGCCGACGGCCACGCGCCCGAGAAGCGCTGATTCAGCGGCGGCCGCCCGAGCGGGGAGCGAAGCGCCTGTAACCGCCAAATGCGCAGGGATCAGCCGTAATTCCGCCTTCGAATGCGTCTATTGGGGGAGAGAGCTATTCCCTGCTGTGCTTGGAGCGTCATGCCACAACAGGAGATGCTCCCTGGCTTTGAGACTGAGCAGTCCGCCATCACCCATAAAGTCGCCGAGATGTCCGTAGGCCTAACCAAGCCGGAGATCAAGAAGGCTCTCGGCGCCTTCTATACGCCGCCGCCAATGGCGACGGCGCTTGTCGATTGGGCGGTGCGCTCGCCAGAGGATCGGGTTTTCGACCCGAGTTTTGGCGGCTACGTCTTTCTCAAGGCCGCTTCGCGGCGGCTTAGGTTGCTCGGCACCGATCTGAAGAGGACCCACCTCTTCGGCGTGGAGCTCGACCAGGATGCCTTCCGAGCTGCACCACTAGACGAGCAGGCAACGCTTTTAAATGGGGACTTCTTTGACATACGTCCCGGAGAGGACATACCTCGAGTCGAGGCAGTTGTGGGCAACCCACCCTATGTTCGCTATCAGGCCTTCAATCGCTCGGCCGAAGCTGCACATCGCATCGCTGCCGAGGCCGGGGTACCCCTGACTCGCCTCGCCTCCTCTTGGGCGCCGTTCCTGATCCATGCCACCGGCTTCGTCGTCGAGGGGGGTCGCTTGGCGCAGGTACTTCCTGCCGAGCTGATCCACGCTCAATACGCGAACGGGATCACTCGCTATCTCGCGGCCAACTTCGACCATGTCTCGATTGCGGTCTTTGAGGAGCGCGTCTTCCCGGGTGCCCTCGAGGAGATCGTCCTCCTCCTTGCCGACGGCCGCAATCCCGACGCCGAAGGGTCCATCAACCTCGTTTCTTTCGACTCGTTTTCCTCCTTTGATGCGTCCGAACTCGTCCCGACCACTCCCTCTTTCGAACACCCCGCCGCCCCCGAAAAGCTCCTAACTCAACTTCTGCCACCGGCGGCTCGTGCCCTCCTCTCCGAAGTGTCCCACCAGCCTGAGACGAAGCACCTCGGCGACCTAGCGGCAGTGGAGATAGGTGCTGTCACTGGTGCGAATGACTTTTTCTTACTGAGCAGGACCGAAGCCGAAGGGATGCCCTCGCGAGTCGCCCGACCGGCAGTCAGCAAAGCTGCACAGATTGCCGGAGCCACCCTGACTACAAAGGATCATGCGCGGCTTCTGGACGAAGGCCGAAAGGGCCTCATGTTCGTGGCGGATTCTGGCGCCGCCTCCAGGAATAGAGCTGTGAGCGATCACATCGCGGCCGGCGTGGAGCGGGGAGTGCCAGCCGCTTACAAATGCCGGATTCGCGAGGACTGGTGGTCCGTTCCGATCCCACGACGCGGTGTCGCCGACCTTCTCCTCACCTATTTCGCCAGTGAGCACCCACGTCTTGTACTGAATGAAGCCCAGGTCCTTCAGACCAACACCATCCACGGCATCTATCTGACCGCGCAGATCGACGCCGCCGCCCTCGCTGTTGCCTTTTACAACAGCCTCACGCTTCTCTCCGCCGAGTTGGTCGGCCGCAGCTACGGTGGGGGGGTTCTGAAGCTTGAGCCGACCGAGGCTGCCTCGCTTTTATTGCCGCCCATCTCCACGCCTCTCAGCGGGTTGCTAGGAGAGATCGATGTGTTGGTTCGCGCTCGCAAGTTAGGAGCAGCCCTAGACGTCGTTGATCCCATCGTCCTTGGCGAGGGACTCGGGTTGTCCACTGTCGAGATCCGTGCTCTTCGCGATGCAGGCGCTCAGCTTCGAGGGAGAAGGCGCTCTCGCGGTGCGCGCCCCCGCACCTGAATATTGCAACTAAGGGAGCGTCCGCAGCGCCGTACAGACCTGGGAGAGAACCCTGTCCAGCTCGATATTCGCTGCTCCGATATCCCTGGCGACGTAGGCATCCTTGTTCTCATTCCAGCCGTAGCAATAAACGCCGCAGCCGTCGAACCACACACTTGCCACATGGCCGTAGTCGATAGTGCGCTTCAGATCGACTGCGTCAATCGTGCGGACAGCAAGAAACATGAAGCAGAGAGGAGAAGCGCGTCTGATCCAGGTCCCAAGGTCAGACGTCGGACCTCCCCCTTCCCCTGCAATTCGTGCTTGCTCAGCCTTGATGTCGATGTTCTTGAAGCTGGCCTCCTTGATCCGCTTCTCAAGATCCGCCGAACCCGGTCGACCTTCTGAGTTCTTCTGCTTCTCGTTGCCAGGGTGTTTGGGGAGGCCGGTCGCCTTGGTCTCGATCACCAAGTCGACAGCGCCGGTCGTCGGATAGGCGATGTCTAGTTTGTGCTTCTTGAAGCTGAGGCCTGGAACGCCTGGCCTGCTATGGAGCTCCTTCCCAGAGCAGTTGGCGAGCAGCAGCGCCAACATGTCGTTGAAGAAGTCACCCTTTCCGTTTCGCATGTCGCCGGCATCGGCGGTTCCGTCAGCGACGAGTTCATCGAATTCCCGCATCGCCCGCAGGTAGGTGTCCTCGACCTGCAGAAAGGTTCGCGCCTTCATGTCGCGCATCTCAACCAGCGCTGCCTGAAGCGGTGCTCGACCAGGCTTACCGATTTTCGCCGCACTAAGCGTCTGCGTCTTGCGCGCCATTGCAGCCGACCCTAACGTGAACCTACTTTCGACGGATTGTCATCCGCCGGCACCCGAACCCGTGGTGGGAGTCCGCGCCGCTCACCCCCCGGGGTCGAGCTTCGCCGGCAGCTCGGTGCGCGATTCGACGCCGAGCTTGCGGTAGGCGTTGGTGAGGTGGAACTGGACCGTCTTCGCCGAGACGACCAGCTGCGCCGCGATCTCCGGGTTGGTGTGGCCGGCGGCGGCGAGCCGGGCGACCCGCAGCTCCGCCGGGGTCAGCCCTCCGACTCCGTCGAGGCGCCTCCGCCGCGGCCGCGCCCCGGCGGCGGTCAGCTCGGCCGCCGCCTGCTCGGCCAGCAGCGCGGCGCCGAGCTCGTCGGCGAGCGAGAGCGCCTCGCGCAGCGGCTCCCGCGCGGCGCCGGCGTCGCCGCCGCGGCGCAGGGTCAGGCCGAGGGAGTAGAGCGCCTGCGCCTGGTCGAGCCGCGCCTCGCATCTCTCGAGCAGCCCGATCGCCTCCCGCAGCAGGGGGACCGCCGCTTCCGGCTCGAGGGTCGCCGCGACCCCGACCAGGGCCGTGCCGAGGACCCGCGGGGCGCCCGCCCGGCGCGCCGCGTCGACCTCGGCCGCGGCGAGCTCGCGCGCCCGCGGCTGCTGCCCCAGTCGCGTCAGGCAGAGGGCGGCCTGCACGCGCCAGCGAGAGTAGGGCTGGTGCGAGCCCATCGGCGAGACCCGCTCGCCGCACTCCAGCAGCAGCGCCAGCGCCTCCTCGTCCTTCCCCGACGCCGCCGCCAGCCGGCCGCGGGCTTCGAGGTTGAGGGCGAAGGGGATCGTCTCCTGCCACTCCTCGTCGCCGCCGGGCAGCTCCAGCCGCATGTGACTACAATTCTGGTCATGGAAACTTTGCCGCTTTCCCATGTCAAGGCTCATCTCTCGGAAATCGCCGACAGGGTGGAGGCTCAACATGACCGGGTCGTGGTGACGCGCAAGGGACGCCCCGCTGCCGTGCTGATCAGCTCTGAGGATCTGGAGAGCCTCGAAGAGACGCTGGCGGTCCTCTCGGATCCTGAGCTGATGCGACAGATACGCGAGGGCGAAGCCGAGCTGGAGCGCGGAGAGGAGGGCGTCACCCTCGAGGAGCTGAAGGCTGAACTGAGCAGCTCCGACGCGGCGTGAGCGAGGCGGCTTGGGGCATACGCGTGATGCCCGCCGCCCGCCGCCCGCTTAGCCGGCTGCCTGAGCGCTACGCGGCGGCAGTCGTCGAGCTTCTGCCGGCGCTCGCGGCCAACCCGCGGCGTCTCGGCAAACCGCTGCGCTTCGAGCTGGAGGGCCGCTGGGCGGCGCGCCGAGGCCCCTATCGCGTGATCTACGCGCTGAACGAGGAGGCGCACCTGGTCACCGTGCTCGCCGTCGCCCATCGGGCTGACGCCTACCGGCCTCGCTGAATCGCCGTCGACCGCGGCCTGGCTCGTGGAACTCGGCCGCCGAGTCTCGCCGGGCCGCTTTCCTTAGACTCGGTTTCGTGAGCAGCGATTCCTTCGGCGCCCGGTCCAGCCTCCAGGTCGGAGGCCGCGAGTACGAGATCTACCGGCTCGACGCGCTGCAGGAGCGGTTCGACGTCGCCCGCCTGCCGTACTCGATCAAGGTGCTGCTGGAGAACGTGCTGCGGCTCGAGGACGGGAGCTCGGTCGGCGCCGGGGACGTCGAGGCGATCGCCTCCTGGGACGCGGCCGCCGAGCCCAGCGTCGAGATCCCCTTCCAGCCCGCCCGGGTGCTGATGCAGGACTTCACCGGGGTGCCGGCGGTGGTCGACCTGGCGGCGATGCGCGACGCGATGGAGGAGATCGGCGGCGACCCCGCCGCGATCAACCCGCTGGTCGACGTCGACCTGGTGATCGACCACTCGGTCCAGGTCGACGCCTTCGGCAACGAGCGCGCCTTCGCGGTCAACGCCGAGCACGACTTCAAGCGCAACCTGGAGCGCTACTCGTTCCTCAAATGGGGGCAGCAGAGCTTCGACAACTTCCGCGTCGTGCCGCCGGCGACCGGGATCTGCCACCAGGTCAACCTCGAGCACCTGGCCCAGGTCGTCTACAGCCGCGAGAACGGCGGCGCCCTGCAGGCCTACCCCGACACCCTCGTCGGCACCGACTCGCACACGACCATGGTCAACGGCCTCGGCGTCCTCGGCTGGGGCGTCGGCGGGATCGAGGCCGAGGCGGCGATGCTGGGCCAGCCGATCTCGATGCTGCTGCCGCAGGTGGTCGGCTTCAAGCTCTCCGGCGAGCTGCCGGAGGGGGCGACCGCGACCGACCTCGTCCTCACCGCGACCGAGATGCTGCGCGAGCGCGGCGTCGTCTCCAAGTTCGTCGAGTTCTTCGGCCCCGGGCTGCCGACCCTCGGGCTCGCCGACCGCGCCACGCTCGGCAACATGTCGCCGGAGTTCGGCTCGACCTGCGCGATCTTCCCGGTCGACGCCGAGACCCTGCGCTACCTCGACCTCACCGGCCGCCCGACCGAGACGATCGAGTTGGTCGACGCCTACGCGCGCGAGCAGGGCATGTTCCACGACGAGTCGAGTCCCGACCCGGTCTTCTCCGACCTGCTCGAGCTCGACCTCGGCGACGTCGTCCCCAGCCTCGCCGGCCCGAAACGGCCGCAGGACCGGGTGCCGCTCTCCGCGGCCAAGGAGTCGTTCCTCGAGGCGATGGGGGAGTTCGACCCAGAGGCCGCCGAGCAGTTGGGCAACGGCCGCGACGAGGCGATCGAAGAGTCCTTCCCCGCCTCCGACCCGCCGGCCGAGGACCACGACGACGAGGCCGGCCGCCCCCGCCCGGCGCTGACCGGCACCGCGACGGCGCCGATCGGGACCGGCGACGCGGTCGAGGTCCGCCTCGACGACGGCACCGCCTTCGAGCTCGACCACGGCCGGGTCGTGATCGCCGCGATCACCTCCTGCACCAACACCTCCAACCCGAGCGTGATGATCGGCGCCGGCCTGCTCGCCCGCAACGCGGTGCAGCGCGGGCTGAAGCGCAAGCCCTGGGTGAAGACCTCGCTGGCCCCCGGCTCGACCGTCGTCACCGACTACCTCGAGCGGGCGGGCCTGACCGAGCACCTCGACGCGCTGCAGTTCAACCTGGTCGGCTACGGCTGCACCACCTGCATCGGCAACTCCGGCCCGCTCGACCCGAAGATCTCCGAGGCGATCGCCGCCAAGGACCTGGCGGTCTGCGCGGTCCTCTCCGGCAACCGCAACTTCGAGGGTCGGATCAACCAGGACGTCAAGGCCAACTACCTGGCCAGCCCGCCGCTGGTCGTCGCCTACGCGCTCGCCGGCCGGATGGACATCGACCTCGCCGCCGAGCCGCTGGGCGAGGGCTCCGACGGCGAGCCGGTCTACCTGAAGGACATCTGGCCGAGCGCCGAGGAGGTCAAGCGGGTGGTCGGCGAGTCGGTCGCCTCGGAGATGTTCAGGCGCAACTACGCCGAGGTCTTCGCCGGCGACGAGATGTGGAACGGCGTCGAGGTCCCCGCCGGCGACCGCTACACCTGGCCCGATTCGACCTACGTCCGCCGCCCCAGCTTCTTCGAGCGGATGCCCGCCGCGGCGCCCGGGGTCGAGCCGATCGGCGGCGCCCGCGCGCTGGCCCTGCTCGGCGACTCGATCACCACCGACCACATCTCGCCCGCCGGGGCGATCAAACGCGACAGCCCCGCCGGCCGCTGGCTGACCGAGCAGGGGGTCGAGGTCAGGGACTTCAACTCCTACGGCTCGCGCCGCGGCAACCACGAGGTGATGATCCGCGGCACCTTCGCCAACATCCGCCTCCGCAACCTGCTGGTCGAGCGGGCCGGCGGCTACACCCGTTTTTTCAGCGATGCCGGCCCCGACGGCGAGGAGACGACGATCTACGAGGCCGCGATGCGCTACGCGAGCGAAGGCGTGCCGCTGGTCGTCCTCGCCGGCAAGGAGTACGGCTCGGGCTCCTCCCGCGACTGGGCGGCGAAGGGGACGAAGCTGCTCGGGGTGCGGGCGGTGATCGCCGAGAGCTTCGAGCGGATCCACCGCTCCAACCTGATCGGGATGGGGGTGCTGCCGCTGCAGTTCGCCGCCGGCGAGAGCGCCGCCTCGCTCGGCCTCACCGGCGAGGAGACCTTCGACTTCGGCGACCTCGAGGACGGCGGCGCGAAGACGGTGGCCGTCACCGCCCGCGCCGACGACGGCGCCGAGACGGCCTTCGAGGCCGGCGTCCGCCTCGACACCCCCAACGAGGTCGCCTACTACCGCAACGGCGGCATCCTCCAGACCGTCCTCCGGAAGCTAAAAGGGTAGGCGCAGCGAAGGCCGCGGGAGGCAGGGGGGTCCGCGCGACCCGCGCTGCACCTGCGCGTCGGTAGCCAGGGAGGGATGCCGACGCGGCCGTTCCCCCTGGCGGGACTGCCCTGAGGAACAGTCAGGGTCTAGCTATAGCGGCTTCGCTGCGCACGGTCAAGCGCAGTCGAGCGGTTTTAAGTGTGTTCCGGCGCGGTTTGCGGCGCATCGCGCTGGGAACTGCCGTGTTCGGCGATTCCCCAGCCCTTGCGCTCGATCAGCTCGATCCCGATCACGCTGCCCACCGGGCCGACCGGCGTCAGGGTCGCGGCGAGCAGGGTGTAGGGGGCCTGCTTGCGGATGCAGGCGATCCAGATCGCCACGCAGAGGGCGACGAAGCCGAGCCCGTGCGCCCAGCCGAAGAGCATCGTCTCGGTTTCGAACCCGGGCAGCAGCCAGAAGGCGATCAGCGCGGTGAAGATCGCCAGCTCCAGGTAGGAGAGCAGCTTCACCCGGGCGAACAGCTCGCCCGGGACGGGCTTCTCGAACGGCTGCCGCGCCACGGCTCAGGCGTTCGCGGTGAGCGCGGTGAGCACGATCCGCTCCTGCTCGCGCGCGTGCGCCCCGGAGTAGCCCTCGCCGGGGCTGGCCCGGCCCTGGCGGCCGATGTAGGTGAGGGCGACGCCCTCGGGGAGGACGCTCGGCATCCGCCGCGACATCACCTTCCAGGCGCCCATGTTGCGCGGCTCCTCCTGCACCCAGGCGATCTCCTTCAGGTTCGGGTAGGAGGCGATCGTCCGCTCAAGCTGTTCCTTGGCGAAGGGGTAGAGCACCTCGACCCGGGCGATCGCCACGTTCTCGGCGAGCTCGCGGCGCTCGCTGGCGTCCATGTCGTAGTAGACCTTGCCGGTGCAGAGGACGAGGCGCTCGACCTTCTCCCGCCGCTCGGCCGCCTTGGGGTCGTCGAGGATGAAGTGCAGTTCGCCGTCGGTCAGCTGCTCGAGGGTGGCGGTGGCGCGGTCGAGGCGCAGCAGCCCCTTCGGGGTGAAGACGATCATCGGCCGCGGCTTCTTGATCAGCGCCTGGCGGCGCAGCAGGTGGAAGTACTGGGCGGCGGTGGTCGGGTTGGCGATGCGGATGTTGCCCTCGGCGCCGAGCGCCAGGAAGCGCTCGATGCGGGCGCTCGAGTGCTCCGGGCCCGAGCCCTCGTAGCCGTGCGGCAGCAGCAGCGAGAGCCGGCTGGTCTGGCCCCACTTCGACTCGCCGGAGACGATGAAGCTGTCGACGATCACCTGGCCGGCGTTGGCGAAGTCGCCGAACTGGGCCTCCCAGAGGACCAGCGCGTTCGGGTTCGCCGCCGAGTAGCCGTACTCGAAGCCGAGGCAGGCGGTCTCCGAGAGGGGGCTGTTGTAGAGCTCGAACGGCGCCGCCGCGTCCTCGAGGTTCTGGATCGGCGTGTACTCAAGGCCGGTGTTCTCGTCGTGGAGGACGAGGTGGCGGTGGGAGAAGGTGCCGCGCTCGGTGTCCTGGCCGGTGAGGCGGATGTGGACGCCGTCGGTCAGCAGCGAGGCGAAGGCGAGCGCCTCGGCCTGGCCGAAGTCGATGCCGCCCTGCTCCAGCGCCTCGGTCCGCCGCGAGAGCGGCCGGCGCAGCTTGCGGTGGACGTTGAAGCCCTCCGGGGTGCGCAGCAGCTCCTCGTTCAGCGCCCGCAGCTTCGCGGCCTCGACCGCGGTGTCGACCGGCGGGCTGGCGGTGCGGTCGAGCAGTTCGCCGGTCTGGGTGGCGCCGGTCACGGTCGGGTCCTCGTACTCGCCCGCCTCCATCTTCTCGCGCAGGTGCTTCAGCGCCGCCGACATCTCGCCGTGGCGCTCGTCGGCGTGGCGGCCGACCTCCTCCGCCGAGACCGTCCCCTCGCCGATCAGCTGCTCGGCGTAGATCTCCGAGACCGGCGGGTGCGACTTGATCTTCGCCGCCATCGTCGGCTGCGTGTAGGCGGGCTCGTCGGTCTCGTTGTGGCCGTAGCGGCGGTAGCCGTTGACGTCGACGACGATGTCGCGGCACCAGCGCTCGCGGTAGGCCATCGCCAGGCGGACGGCGGCGATGCAGGCCTCGACGTCGTCGGCGTTGACGTGGATGATCGGCACGTTGAAGCCCTTCGCCATGTCGGCGGCATACGGGGTCGAGCGGGCCTCGCTCGGGTCGGTGGTGAAGCCGACCTGGTTGTTCTGGATCAGGTGGATCGTGCCGCCGGTCGTGTAGCCCTCCAGCGACTGCAGGTTGAGGGTCTCGGCGACCACGCCCTGGGCGGGGAAGGCGGCGTCGCCGTGCAGCAGCACCGGCACCGCCCGTTTCGGGTCGCGGCTCAGGTTCGGGCCCTCGATGTCCTGCTGCAGGTAGCGGGCGCCGCCGGTTACCACCGGGTCGACGAACTCGAGGTGGCTCGGGTTGGGGTAGAGGCGGACGGCGATCTTCTTCCCCTCGGCGGTCTCGTAGACGCCGCGGTGGCCGTAGTGGTACTTGACGTCGCCGGTGCCGCCGTGGGGGATCGCCGCGACCGCCTTGACCGCGTCGATCTGCTTCGAGCCCTCGAACTCGGCGAGGATCGACTCGACCGGGCGGCCGAGGTTGTGGGCGAGGACGCTGAGCCGGCCGCGGTGGGCCATCCCGAAGACGACCTCCTCGGCCTCGGCCCGCTGCGCCAGGGTGACGATCTCGTCGAGCATCGGGACGACCGCGTCGAGCCCCTCGATCGAGAACATCTTCTGGCCCAGGTACGCCTTCTCGAGGAAGCGCTCGAACTGGAAGACGTCGATCAGGCGGTCCAGCAGGCGCCTCTTCTCCTCGGCGGAGAGCGGCTGGCGGTGGGCGCCGCTCTCGATCATCTCCCGCAGCCAGATCCGCTGCTGGTGGGAGGAGAGGTGCTCGACCTGGTAGCCGATCGTCTCGCAGTAGGTGTCGCGCAGGCGCGGCAGCGCCTCCAGCAGGGTCTCGCCGGGGACGCCGATCCGCAGGATCGCGGCCGGGATCCGCGCCATCAGCTCGGGGGTCAGGTTGACGTTCTCCGGGGCCAGCGCCGGGTCGCCCTTGGGCTCGGAGCCGAGCGGGTCGAGGCGGGCGGCGAGGTGGCCGTGGGTGCGGTAGGCCTTCAGCACCGAGGCCGCCGCCTGCACCGCCTGCATCAGCTCTTCGTCGGCCTGGCCGGGCGCAGCGGCGACCTCGGCGCTCGGCGGCGCGGCGCTCAGCGGCGGCGCCGAGGCGGAGGCGGGGTGGGCCTTGGTGACGGCGGAGGGGTCGGGGAAGTCGAGGTCGCGGGCGAGGCGCTCGTAGAACTCGTCCTCCCCCTGCAGCAGCTGCTCGACCCGGCGCAGGAAGGCGCCCGACTCGGCGCCCTGGATCACCCGGTGGTCGTAGGTCGAGGTCAGCGTCATCACCTTGCTGACGCCGAGCTGCCTGATCCGGTCGGGCGAGGCCTGGCTCCACTCCGGCGGGTAGGCGATCGAGCCGGTGGCGATGATCGCGCTCTGGCCGGCGAGCAGGCGCGGCACCGAGGCGACGGTGCCGATCCCGCCCGGGTTGGTGAGGCTGATGTTGGTGCCCTGGAAGTCGTCGGCGGAGAGCTTGTTCTCGCGCGTCTTCGCGATCAGCTCCTCGTAGCGGGAGTGGAAGCCGGCGAAGTCGAGGCCGTCGGCGCCCTTGATCGCCGGCACCATGAGGCTGTGGGAGCCGTCCTTTTTCTCGACGTCGACGGCGATCCCGAGGTTGACCGGGCCGCCCTCGATCGCGTACGGCTTGCCGCCCTGCTCGGCGAAGACGCGGACCATCACCGGGAAGTCCTTGGCCGCCTCGACGATCGCCCAGGCGATCAGGTGGGTGAAGGAGACCTTGAGGCCGCGCTCTTTCAGCACCGAGTTGATCGCCTTGCGCTTGGCGTCGAGGACGTCGACGGCGACGGTCCGGAAGGAGGTTGCGGTGGGGACGGCGCGGCTCTCGTCCATCGCCTTCGCCAGCATCGCCGCGGCGCCGCGCATCTGCTTGGCCTCGCCCTCGGCAGGGGCGGCGCCGTTGCCGCCGCCGTTGGCGTGGGCGAGAACGTCCTCTTTGGTCACCTTCGAGCCGTGGCCGGAGCCGCCGATGGCAGCGAGGTCTACGCCGTGGGCCTCGGCGACTCTGCGGGCGAGGGGGGTGGCTCGAACATCAGTTGACGAAGCGCCGTTGCCGGCGGGTCCTGCCGCGGCAGGGGCAGAGCCGGCAGACGCTCTAGTCCCCGAGGTTTCCATTTCCGCGAGGGGCTGCCCCACCTTTACCTCGTCATCGACTGAGGCGAGCAGCTTGGTGATCACTCCATCGACGGGAGCAGGGACCTCGGCATCGACCTTGTCGGTCGAAATCTCGACGACGGTGTCGCCCTCAGCTACTGAGTCTCCTTCAGCTACATGCCACTCCAGAACGATCCCCGACGAAACGGACTCACCCATCTCAGGCATCGGAATCGTCAGAGCTTCACCCGCCCCGTTGGAACCCTCAGCCTCAGACGCCCCTCCAGCGGGTGGCGCGGTAGGGGGGACCCCCTGCTGCTCTGCAGCTGGGGGTGGGTCCCCTGCCGTGACAGGACCCGCCGGCCGAGCGCCTGCGTCCTGAGCCGTCCCGTTCCCGAGCCCAGGAGAATCAGGATTCACCGCCCCGGTGGCTTCCATCTCGGCAAGCGGCTGCCCCACCTTCACCTCGTCGTCGACCGCCGCCAGCAGCTTGACGATCACGCCGTCGGCCGGGGCCGGGACCTCGGCGTCGATCTTGTCGGTCGAGATCTCGACGACGGTGTCGCCCTCGGACACGGTGTCGCCCTCGGACACGTGCCACTCGAGGACGATGCCCTCGGTCACCGACTCGCCCATCTCGGGCATCGCGATCTGCACGGTGGCCGTCTCTGGCATCTCTTGGTCGCAGTCTAAGGAAAGAAGTTTGTCGGCAGCTAAACCGAGATACCCTGCAAGGCGATGAGCTATTTCGTCACCGGCGCCACCGGCTTCATCGGCCGCAACCTGGTCGAGAAACTCCTGCAAAGAGAGGGGACCGTCTACGCCCTGGTGCGGGCGGGGTCGCGCGGGCGCCTGGAGGAGCTGCGGACCAGCCTCGGCGCCGACGGGGCGCGGATCGTGCCGGTCGCCGGCGATCTCTCCCAGCCCGGGCTGGGGGTCTCCGAGGAGGACATGGTGGCGATGCGGGGCGAGATCGACCACTTCTTCCACCTCGCCGCGATCTACGACATCACCGCCGACGCCGAGACCCAGGAGGTGGCGAACGTCGAGGGGACGCGCCACGCGATCGAGCTCGCCCACGCGGTCGAGGCCGGCTGCTTCCACCTGGTCAGCTCGATCGCCGTCGCCGGTCTCTATAAGGGCGTCTGGACCGAGGAGATGTTCGAGGAGGCCGAACGCCTCGACAACAACCCGTACTTCCGCACCAAGCACGAGTCCGAGCGCCTCGTCCGCGACGAGTGCCGGCGCCCCTGGCGGGTCTACCGGCCGGGGATCGTCGTCGGCGACTCGCGGAGCGGCGAGATCGACAAGATCGACGGGCCCTATTACTTCTTCAAGACCCTGCAGCGGCTGCGGCGGGTGCTGCCGGCGTGGCTGCCGACGGTCGGCATCGAGGGCGGCGAGATCAACATCGTCCCGGTCGACTACGTCGCCGCGGCGATCGACCACATCGCCCACAAGCCGCGGCTGAACGGGCGCGCCTTCCACCTCACCGACCCGAACCCGCACACCGCCGGCGAGGTGATCAACCTCTTCGCCCAGGCCGCCGACGCGCCGCAGATGGCGGTGCGGCTCGACACCGACGTGACCGAGCCGGCGAGCGGCGCGGTGCGGACGGCGCTGCGGCTGCTGCCGCCGGCGAAGCGGGCGGCGAAGCTGGCGCTGGAGCAGCTCGGCCTGCCGCCGGAGGTGCTCGGCTACGTCGACTACCCGACCAGCTTCGACTCGGCCCAGGCGCAGAAGGCGCTGAAGGGGTCGGGGATCGCGGTGCCGCCGCTGGAGAGCTACGCGGGTCGGGTCTGGGACTACTGGGAGCGCAACCTCGATCCCGACCTGTTCAAGGACCGCTCGCTCTCGGCCGCCGTACGCGGCAAGATCGTCCTCATCACCGGCGCCTCCTCGGGGATCGGGCGGGCGACCGCGGTCAAGGTCGCCGACGCCGGGGCGACGGTGCTGCTGGTCGCGCGCTCGCTCGACAAGCTGGAGGAGACCAAGGAGGAAATCGTCGCCGGCGGCGGCACCGCCCACATCCACCAGTGCGACCTCGCCGACATGGACGACATCGAGCGGATGGCCGAGGAGGTGCTGACCTACCACGGCCACGTCGACATCCTCGTCAACAACGCCGGCCGCTCGATCCGGCGCTCGATCGCCCTCTCCTACGACCGCTTCCACGACTTCGAGCGCACGATCCAGCTCAACTACCTGGGCTCGGTGCGGCTGATCCTGGCGCTGCTGCCGGCGATGCGGGCGCGCAAGAACGGCCAGATCATCAACATCAGCTCGATCGGGACGCAGACCAACCCGCCGCGCTTCTCGGCCTACGTCGCCTCGAAGGCGGCGCTGGACGCGTTCGGCCGGGTGATCGCCTCGGAGATCCTCGAAGACAACGTCCACATAACGACGATCCACATGCCGCTGGTGCGGACGCCGATGATCGCGCCGACCCGGATGTACGACATGTTCCCGGCGATCACGCCCGAGGAGGCGGCGGAGATGATCGCCAAGGCGATGATCCGGCGGCCGAAGAAGGTGGCGACCCGGCTCGGCACGATGGGCGAGCTGATGTACGCGGTGGCGCCCAAAGCGAGCGACTCGATCCTCAACACCGCCTACAAGCTCTTCCCGGATTCGCAGGCGGCGAAGGGGAAGAACGACGAGGCGCGCGACAAGCCGCCCTCGACCGAGGCGGTCGCGTTTGCGCACCTGATGAAAGGCGTCCACTGGTAACCGCTTAGGGACCGGCCGTTGTGGCGCGGCGGGTCCTGACCCCGATTTGGTACCACCACCCCTCGCATTTGGCGAGGGGTGGTCCCCCAAATCGGCGCCACCCCCCGCGAGGAAGGTGGGCCGTTCGACGTAGTTCTGTGGTTCCTTTGTCCGGATATGGAGGACAAAGGAACCACAGAACCGGTGTAGCGTGCCCGCATGGCTGAGCGGCGGCTCAAGCACTGGGGTTGGGGGTACGAGGACCAGGCGCCTTCGGCTACTCAGTTGCGGGAGGCGGCGGAAGGGATCCGGGCGCGGTTTGGGTTCGGGGGGGAGGTGGAGCGGCCGGTGCCGCTGGAGGCGGTGGAGCTGCGGGCGCCTCGGCTGAGGCGGCCGGAGGCTTTCGGGGATCTCTTCTCCGACGGGAAGTACGAGCGGGTTGCGCACTCGCTGGGGAAGGCCTACCGGGACGTGGTGCGGGGGTTCTACGGGCGCTTCGAGAATCCGCCGGACCTGGTCGCCTTCCCGCGGGACGAGTCGGAGATCGAGGCGGTCCTGGGCTGGGCCGAGGCCGAGGGGGCGGCGGTGATCCCGTTCGGCGGTGGGACGAGCGTGGTCGGCGGGGTGGAGCCGCGGCTGGGGGAGCGGCCGGTCGTCTCGCTCGACCTGCGGCGGCTGGACCGGGTGCTGGAGGTGGACCCGACCTCGCTGGCGGCGCGGATCCAGGCGGGGGCGACCGGGCCCGGCCTCGAGGACCAGCTGCGCGAGCACGGGCTGACCCTGCGCCACTTCCCGCAGTCGTTCGAGTACTCGACCCTGGGCGGCTGGGTCGCGACCCGGGCCGGCGGCCACTTCGCGACGCTCGAGACCCACATCGACGACCTGGTCGAGTCGGTGCGGGCGATCACCCCGCGCGGCACCTGGGAGAGCCGCCGGCTGCCGGCCTCCGGTGCCGGCCCCTCGCCGGACCGGATGCTGATCGGCTCCGAGGGGACCCTCGGGGTGATCGCCGAGGCCTGGGTGCGGGTGCGGCCGCGGCCCGAGTTCAGGGCATCCGCGGCGGTCCGGTTCGACGAGTTTGCGGCGGCGGCCGCCGCCGTCCGCGAGGTCGCCCGGTCGGGCCTCCATCCCGCCAACTGCCGCCTGCTCGACGCCGAGGAGGCCGGCTTCACCGGCGCCGGCGACGGCAGGCACCACCTGCTCCTGCTCGGCTTCGAGTCCGCCGGCCTCCCGGTGGACGAAGCGCTGAGCCAGGCGCTGGAGATGGCCCGCGGCCACGGCGGCGCCCCCGGCGCCGTCCGCACCTCCGCCCCGACGGGCCGAAACGACCAATCCGACCCGCCGACGGGCCGGAAAGACGCCTCCGAAGGGACAAATCGGCCCGTCGGCGGCGGGGACGGGACCGATCGGCCCGTCGACACCTGGCGCGGGGCGTTCCTGCTGGCGCCCTATCTGCGCGACACCTTCGTCGCCTGCGGCGTGCTCTCGGAGACCTTCGAGACGGCGATCTCCTGGGACCGCTTCGAGGAGTTCCACGCGACGGTGATGGAGACGGCGCGGCGGGCGGTCTCCGAGGCGAGCTGGGTCCCGGCCGACGGCCCCGGCGCCCCGCGGGTCAGCTGCCGCTTCACCCACGCCTACCCCGACGGCGTCGCCCCCTACTTCACGGTTCTCGCCCCGGCGGTGCGCGGCGGCGAGGTCGAGCAGTGGGACGAGGTCAAGGCGGCCGTCTCCGAGGCGATCCTCGCCGGCGGCGGCACGATCACCCACCACCACGCGGTCGGCCGCGACCACCGGCCCTGGTACGACCGCCAGCGCCCCGCCCCCTTCGCCGCCGCCCTGCGCGCCGCCAAGGCCGAGCTCGACCCGGCGGGCATGCTCAACCCCGGCGTCCTGATCGACCCGGCGTAGCCGGCGCGCTTACACACCCCTTACATCCGCCTGACCGCGGCCGAACGCGGCGGCCGGAGGATCGGAGCCGTCCCAGCAACCGAAGGAGGTTCCGATGTTCCAAGCAGCACGAAAGCACCTGCGGGAGATCGCGACGATCGCCGTCGCCTCGGCCCTGGTCGTCGCCGGGGTCGCCGCCGCCCAGGGCGGCCACGGCTCGGCCGGGCAGCGCGCCGGCCAGGGTTCGGCCGCACGGCACGCCGGCAAACGGCCGGGCCCGCCGCCGATGGGGATCGGGATGAAAGGCCTGACCTACGCCCAGCTCCACGTCCAGAACAAGGAAGGCGAAGCCGAAGTCGTCCGGATCGACCAGGGCAAGGTGAAGAGCGTCGGCACGGACTCGCTCACCCTGACCGAGAACGACGGCAGCGAAGTTACCGTCACGGTCGACGACAGCACCCGCGTGCTCGGCAAGCCCGGGCAGCAGACGACCCTGGGCGACCTCGAAGCCGGCCAGCTGGTCAGCGCCTGCGGGCCCGAAGGCGGGGCGGCGAAAGCGGTGATGGTCCTGCCGAAGAAGGGCGAGCGGCCCGGTCCCGGCCGCGGCGGCCAGATGCCGACCCCGCCCGGCGCGCCGGCGCCGGAAGGCTCGGCCGAATAGACCGGGGCGAGCGCGAGGGGCGGCCTCCGCAGCGGGGCCGCCCTTTCGCGTCGCACCGGCCCGCGAGACTGGTGCCGATGCAACGCCCACCCCAGACCCGGGCAACCGCCGCCGGCCACGGCGGCGAGGCGACCGCGGGAGCGCCGCGATGAGCGCCAAGGGGGCGATCCTGATCGTCGAGGACGAGCAGGCGATCGCCGAGCTGCTGCGCGGCTACCTGCGCCGCGAGGGCTTCGAGGCGGTCTGGGCGAGCAGCGGCGAGCAGGCGCTGGAGGAGCTGCCGCGGCACCCGGTGCGGCTGGTGATCCTCGACATCGGGCTGCCCGGGATCGACGGCTTCGAGGTCTGCCGGCGGCTGCGCTCCCGCACCGCGATCCCGATCCTCGTCCTCAGCGCCCGCGAAGACGAGGTCGACCGCGTCGCCGGGCTCGAAGCCGGTGCCGACGACTACGTGGTGAAGCCGTTCTCGCCGCGCGAACTGGTGGCGCGGGTGAAGGCGATCCTGCGCCGCGCCCGCGACGGCGGCGCCACCGACGACGCCCTCGCCGCCGGCGACGTCCGGCTCGACCGCCGCTCGCGCAGCGTCACCGTCGGCGGCGCGGCGGTCGAGCTGACCGGGCGCGAGTTCGAGCTGCTGGCCGCCCTGCTCGCCCACCCCGGCGCCGTGCTCAGCCGCGAGCGCCTGCTCGAGCTCGCCTGGCAGGGCGAGTTCCCGGGCGGGACCCGGACCGTCGACGTCCACGTCGCCCAGCTGCGGGCCAAGCTCGGCCGTCCCGAGCTGATCCGCACCGTGCGCGGCGCCGGCTACAAGCTCGCGGCCTGATGCGCTCGCTGCGCGCCCAGCTCTTCCTGGCGATCCTCGGCGCGGTGCTGGTCGCCGTCGGCGCCTCGCTCGCCCTCGGGATCGTCCTGACTCACGACGCGGTGCAGGAAACGCTGCGAAAGGAGGCCGAACGGCGCCTCCAGCGGAGGCCGCTGCCGGGGATGCCGGCGCCACCGCCGCCGCCCCGGGTCGACCTCTTCGGCGGCGACTTCCGGCGCTACCTCTCGGCGCTGCTGATCGCCGGCGGCGCCGCGGCGCTGCTCGCGGCGGCGATCGCCGCCGTGCTCGCCCGCCGGATGACCCAGCCGCTGCGCCGGCTCGGCGCCGCGGCGGGCGAGCTGGCCGCCGGGCGCCGCCCCGAGCCGGTCCCCCGCGAGCGCACCCGCGAGCTCGACGACCTCGCCGTCGCCTTCAACGAGATGTCCGACCAGCTGCTGCTTGCGCGCGACGCCGAGCGCGGCGTCCTGCTCTCGGTATCCCACGACCTGCGGACGCCCCTGACCTCGATCCGCGGCTACGCCGAGGGGATCGAGGACGGTACGGTCGCACCCGCCGACGGCGCCGGCGTGATCGGCCGCGAGTCGGCACGGTTGGAGCGCCTGGTCGGCGACCTGCTGGCGCTGGCGCGGCTGCGCCAGGGGGTGCTGGAGGTGCGGCGCGAGCCGGTCGACCTGGCCGCCGTCGCCCGCGAGGCGGAGGAGCGCCTGCGGCCGCGCGCCGCCGAGGCGGGGGTCGAGGTCCGGGTGGGGGGCGAGGGCGGCGCCGAGGCCGACCACGGCCGCACCCTGCAGGTCCTCACCAACCTGCTCGACAACGCGATCCGGATCAGCCCCCGCGGCGGCGCCGTCGAGATCGCCGTCGCGCCGGGACGGCTCGAGGTCGGCGACGAAGGCCCCGGCATCCCCGAGGAGGAGCTGCCGCGGGCCTTCGAGCGCTTCCACCTCCGCTCCCGAACCGGTCACGGCTCACCCGACGGCGCCGGCCTGGGCCTCGCGATCGTCGGCGAGCTGACCGCCGCGATGGGCGGCACCGCCGCCGTCGCCAACCGCCCGACCGGTGGCGCCCAGTTCACGATCCGCCTGCCGCAGGACCCCGTTTCCTGACTACCCTTACCCAATGCCACGTGCGAAGCCGGTCGCCGACCTACGGCAAAAGGATCTCTGGCGCGCGAACGAGGATTCGCGCCGCCGGCAGGTGCGCGAAGACGCCCGCCGCCCGCTCGCTGTCAACCTCGCTGAAGGCTTGGCGCTGAGCGAATTCCTCTCAACCTTCACCGGCAGCGCGCGTCGCAGTTGAACGCCGGGCCGCTGCGCCTGCGCGAGCTGCTGGAGCGGCTCGTCGCGGCGGAAATCAGGTTCGTCCTCGTCGGCGGCCTCGCCGTAAACGCATGGGGCTACATGCGAGGGACCCAGGACGTGGACCTCGTCCCGGATCCCGAGCGGGGCAACCTGGAGAAGCTCGATGCCCTGCTCCGCAACCTCGGCGGCAAGGTCGACGTGGGGGGTCGCCTGCTCGACGCCGGGGCCATCGCCACCTTCCTCCGGACCGGGGATAGAACGCTGGTCCGGACCGAGTTGGGCGAGGTCGACGTTCTCCAGGGCCTCCCCCAGGTGCCCCGCTTCGAGGAGTTGGAGCGAGGGGCAAAGGACGTCGATATCGGCGGATTGCCCGTTAGGGTCTGTTCGCTGGAGCACCTGCTCGAGATGAAGCGCGCCGGCGACCGCTCCCGCGACCAGGACGACATTCAGGCGTTGGAAGGCATCCAAAAGGCCGACCGGGACCGGGATTGACGGCGGCCGGCGCTACCCTTCTGCGACTCGTATCCCGGGTCGGGTAGCCGGTAGAGGTCCCGAGTCGCGTCCGTCGATGGAAACGATCACCTCCGAACAGCCCACCGTGCCGCCAGACGCCAGCCCCTCGCCTCAGCCGGAGCCCGGCGGGGTCGCGCCGCGGCGCTCGCCGCTGCGCGCCGCGATCAAGCTCGGGCGACCGAAAGAGTGGATCAAAAACGTCTTCGTCTTCGCCGGGCTGCTCTTCTCCGGCAAGTTCAGCCACGGCCACGACGTCTTCGAGGCGCTGGTCACCTTCGTCGCCTTCTGCCTGATCTCCAGCGCCGGCTACTACGTCAACGACCTGCTCGACGTCGAGCTCGACCGCAAGCACCCGAAGAAGCGCTTCCGCCCGCTCGCCGCCGGCGAGATCTCCGAGCGCACGGCGATGACGGTCGCGCCGGCCCTCGCCCTCGTCGCGATCGGCATCGCCTTCACCGTCAACTGGCAGGTCGGCCTGATGGTCGTCGGCTACGGCATCGCCCAGATCGCCTACAGCCTCGGCCTCAAGCAGATCGTGATCATCGACGTGATGACGCTGGCGGGCCTCTTCATCCTCCGCGTCGCCGCCGGCGCCAGCGCCGTCGACGCCCACGCCTCCGAGTGGCTGCTGCTCTGCACCGGCATGCTCGCCGCCTTCCTCGGCTTCACCAAGCGCCGCCAGGAGGCGGTCTCCGAGCTGCACGAAGGCACCGCGACGCGGCCGGTCCTCGAGCACTACTCGCTGCCCTTCCTCGACCAGATGGTCTCCTTGGTCACCACCGGCACCGTGATCAGCTACGCGATCTACACCGTCAACTCGCCGCTGGTCGGCAACCAGATGATGCTGACGATTCCGCCCGCGGTCTACGGCATCTTCCGCTACCTCTACCTGATCTACGACCGCAACGACGACCGCTCGATGTCGGGCATCATCGCCGGCGACCGCGGCATCCAGGCGGCCGGCGCCGCCTTCGCGATCGTCGCCTTCCTGCTGCTCTACGTGTTCAACTGAGCGCCCCTCCGAACTTTTGGGGGTCCTGGCCCCCACAAGTTCGGAGCTGGTGACCTGCCTAGGCCATCCCGACCTCGGGCTCGCCGCCCTCCATCAGGTAGAAGCGGCTGCGGGCGAGCTCCTCGCCGTTGACCTGGACGACCGCCGCGTGGGGCCCGGCGGTGGCGAAGCTCGCGGTCGCGGCGATCGACATCACCAGGCGCTGCTCCTGGCCCTGGGGGAGGCCGGGAGGGCGGCCGGTCTCGAAGTTGGCGGTGAGGCCGTCGCCGAGCTCGACGCCGTCGGGGTCCTGGACCGAGACGACGAGCTCGTGCGGCTCGTTGGTCTCGTGGTAGGCGACGTCGATGCCGAGGCCGATCGAGAAGGACCACTCGTGGGGGAGCTCGGGGAGGCGGAGGACGTTCCAGCCGCCGCCGGTCAGGTAGAGCTTGCCGTTGACGGCCTCGCTGTGGTCGCAGAGGAGGAGGAAGCCGATCTCCATGGCGTCACCCTTCCGGGCCCTCGCCCTCGGCGTAGGGGACGACCGGGAGGTCGGAGCGCAGCTCGACCTTGCCGCCGCGGCTGAACTGGAGGTCGACCGTCTCGTTCTTGCGGTAGGTGCCGAAGAGGCCGAGGTACATCGCCAGCCAGCGGCCGGTTCCCACCTTCTCCTTGACGATCGGGCGGTCGAAGACGATCTCGCCCGCTTCGACCCGGTAGCCGCCGGGATCCTGTTCGATCCCGTTGATGAAGACGGTGAAGGGAGCTTCGGCGCCCGCGGGCAGCTTCACACGCTCGCCGGCGGCGTAGCTGCCCTTCGGTATCTCGGTCTCGGCGCCGCTCATCTCTCCTCTGCCTCCAAAGTCTCGCGCACCAGGTCGAACGGCGTGTCGTGGTGGGTCGGGTCGAGCTCCTCCCGCACCACCCCGCCCCGGAACGGCACGAACGTCCCGTCCCCCCGCACGTCCACCCCCGCGGCCGATTTCCGGAACAGCCGGCCGCCGCTGATCTGCAGCCGGGCATGAACCTGATCCCCCGGCCCGTAGTCGCGCAGCGACCGCACGGCCCCCACCGGCCCCTCGCTGCGAATGGCCAGAGCCCGCTCCCGCATCGCCGCCACCGCCTCCCCGAGATCGCCGAACTCCTCGTGCGACACATCGGAGCCGTGCCTCACGGTCAGCTTCCACTTAGAACGGGACACAACCAAAACCTACGAGAAGAGGAGTCGGGCAACCCTCTAAGCGGCTTGTACTTTTTCGTCGTCCCCGATCTCGGACGGCCAAAGACGATTCACCGAAAAAGTTGAGCGCGAGGGTTGCCCGACTCCTCCGACCGAGGCCATCGATCTATGCCCCGCGCCGGGGCCGTTTCGGCCGCCGCGCCGGCGGGCCGACGATTTTCTCCGGCCCCTCGCGCTCGGCGATCGGCCTGTAGGTCAGCTCCCGCTCGCCGGTGTAGATCTGCCGCGGCCGGGCGATTTTCTTCTCCGGGTCTTCCTGCATCTCCATCCACTGGGAGACCCAGCCGGCGGTGCGGGGGATCGCGAAGATTACGGTGAACATGTCGGTCGGGATGTCCATCGCCTCGTAGATGATCCCCGAGTAGTAGTCGACGTTCGGGTAGAGCTTGCGCGAGGTGAAGTACTCGTCGTCGAGCGCGTGCTTCTCCAGCTCGCGGGCGATCTCGACCAGCGGGTTGTATTCGGTCGCCTCGAAGACCTCGTCCATGTGCTGCTGGATGATCCGCGCCCGCGGGTCGTAGTTCTTGTAGACCCGGTGGCCGAAGCCCATCAGTTTCTCCTCGCGCTGCTTCACCCGCTCGAGGAAGTCGGGGATGTTCTCCGGCGACTCGATCCGCCGCAGCATCCGCAGCACCGCCTCGTTGGCGCCGCCGTGCAGCGGCCCGTAGAGCGCCGCGACCCCCGCCGCGACCGCCGAGTAGGGGTCGACGTCGGAGGAGCCGACGCCGCGCACCGCGTTGGTCGAGCAGTTCTGTTCGTGGTCGGCGTGGAGGATGAAGAGGACGTCGAGCGCCTTGGTCAGCGCCGGCTTCGGCACGTGGCGGTCTTCGGTCTTCTTGAACATCATCGAGAGGAAGTTCTCGGCGTAGCTGAGCTCGTTGTCCGGGTAGACGTAGGGCAGCCCCATGTTGTGGCGGTAGGAGAAGGCGGCCAGGGTCGGCACCTTGGCCAGCAGCCGCACCGCCGCCATGTAGCGCTCTTCGGGGTCGCCGATCTGCTTCGCGTCCGGGTAGAAGGTCGAGAGGGCGCCGACGCCGGCGAGCAGCATCCCCATCGGGTGGGCGTCGTAGCGGAAGCCCTCGAAGAACTGCTTGAGGTCCTCGTGGACGAAGGTGTGGTGGGTGATGTCGTAGGTCCAGCGGTCGAGCTGGGGGGCGGTCGGCAGCTCGCCGAAGATCAGCAGGTAGGCGACCTCGAGGAAGGTCGAGTTGTCGCAGAGCTGCTCGATCGAGTAGCCGCGGTGTTCGAGGACCCCGGCGGCGCCGTCGATGTAGGTGATCGCCGAGCGGCAGGAGGCGGTGTTGGTGAAGGCCGGGTCGTAGGCCAGCATCCCGAATTCGTCCTCGTCGACTTTGATCTGGCGCAGGTCCATCGACCGCACCGTGCCGTCTGAGATCGGCAGCTCGTAGGTCTTGCCGGTGCGGTTGTCGGTGACCGTCAGCGAGTCCCGCGCCCCGTCGGCGGAGGCGTCGGCGCTGCGGTCCTGGGTCTGCTGCTCGGTGGCCATCGCCCCTCCTTCTAGGACTGGGTAGCTGGAGGGGTCCAGTCTAGGGGGTGCGGACGCCCGGGCCCTCGAACTGGGTCATCGCCCGCAGGTGCTCGAGCCGGCGGTCGATCTCCTCGCGGCTCAGCCGCGCCACCCGCTCGGTCCCGAACTCCTCGACGTTGAAGGAGGCGAGGACGGTGCCGTAGCCCATCGCCCGCCGCAGCTCGGCGTCGTCCAGCTCGCCCGCGACCGAGTCCAGGTAGCCGAAGAAGCCGCCGGCGAAGCTGTCGCCGGCGCCGGTCGGGTCGCGCACGTCCTCGAGCGGGAAACCCGGGAGGGCGAAGAAGCCCTCCTCGCTGAACAGGGCGGCGCCGTACTCGCCCTGCTTGGCGACCACCGCCCGCGGCCCCATCTCCATCACCGCCCGCGCCGCCTTCGCCAGGTTGGACTCGCCGGTCAGCTGGCGGATCTCGGCGTCGTTGACGACGAGGCAGTCGACCTCGGCGATCGCCGCGACCAGCGAGTCCCGGGCGGTCTCGATCCAGAGGTTCATCGAGTCGAGGCCGCTGAGCCGGGCGGCGCCGCACTGGGCGCGGACCCGGCGCTGCAGGTCGGGCTGGATGTTGGCGAGGAAGAGGGTGTCGGCGCCCTGGGAGGCGGCCGAGAGCTTCGGCTCGAACTCGGCGAAGACGCCGAGCCGGGTCTCCTCGGTGTGGGCGACGTTGAGGTCGTACTCGTAGCGGCCGCGCCAGAAGAAGCTCTCGCCGCCCGGCACCCGCTCGATGTCGTCGCAGGCGACCCCGCGCGACTCCAGCACCGCGAACTGCTCGGGGCCGAAGTCCTCGCCGACCGGGCCGACCGGGCGCACCTCGGTGAAGAAGCTGGCGGCGAGGCTGAAGTGGACGGCGGCGCCCCCGAGCATGCGCTCGCGCTCCCCGAACGGGGTCTTGACCGCGTCGAACGCGATCGATCCGACGACCGTGAGCGCCATCCGCAGGCAGGGTAGATGGTCTGACCGCACCCGCGGCGCCTCCCTGCGAGACTCCGCGTCCAGTGAAAGCGATCCAGATCGAGGAGTTCGGCGGGCCGGAGGTCCTCAATTACGTGGACCTTCCCGATCCGTCGGCGAAGCTGAGCGAGATCGTCGTCAACGTCAAGCGCAGCGGCGTCAACTTCGCCGACACGCACGCCTCCCGCAACGACTACCTCGCCGAGCAGACCCTGCCGCTGGTCCCCGGCACCGAGATCGCCGGCCAGACCAACGACGGGCGCCGCGTCGCCTGCCTGCTCGGCAGCGGCGGCTACGCCGAGAAGGTCGCGGTGCCGCAGGCTCAGCTGATCGAGATCCCGGCCGAGGTCGACTACGACCAGGCGGCCGGCGGCCTCCTGCAGGGCCTGACCGCGATGGCGCTGGTCCACCGCTGCGCCCGGATCGAGGCGGGCGAGACGATCGTCGTCGAGGCCGCCGCCGGCGGCACCGGCACCCTCGCCGTGCAGCTCGCCAAGCGGGCCGATGCCCGGGTGATCGGGCTCGCCTCCAGCGAGGAGAAGCGGGCGCTGGTCGAGAGCCTCGGTGCCGACGCCACCGTCGACTCCCGCGCCGAGGATCTCGGCGAGGCGATCCGCGAGGCCAACGACGGCAAGCGGGTGGACGCGGTCCTGCACATGAGCGGCGGCGAGGCCTTCGACGCCGAGCTCGGCGTACTGGCGCCGCTGGGGCGGATGGTCGTCTTCGGGATCGCCTCCCGCGAGCAGCGCCAGGTCTCCACCGCCTCGCTGCTGCGCGGCTCCAAGGCCGTGATCGGCTTCTGGCTCGCCCACCTGCTGGCCCGCCCCGACCTGCTGGCGCCGATGATCGGCGACCTCTTCGCGGCGATCGCCGCGGATGAGCTGGCGGTTACGATCGGCGAGGTCTACCCGCTCTCCGAGGCGGCCCGGGCGCACGAGGACCTGATCGCCCGCCGCACCACCGGCAAGCTCCTCCTCGACCCCGGCAACTGACGCTCCCCCAGCGACCTCCCCAGACGACCCTCACCATGACCGCCTTCAAAGACCTCGGCCTCTCCCCCGACATCCAGCAGGCGCTGGACGAGCTCGGCTTCGAGGACCCGACGCCGATCCAGGAGCAGGCGATCCCGGAGCTGCTCGCCGGCCACGACGTGATCGGCCAGGCCCAGACCGGCACCGGCAAGACCGCCGCCTTCGGGCTGCCGCTGCTGCAGTACCTCGACCCCGAGGACGACGAGGTGCAGGCGATCGTCCTCACCCCGACCCGCGAGCTCTGCATCCAGGTGACCCAGGCGCTGCGCTCCTACGCCGAGCACCTGCCGATCGAGATCGTCGCCGTCTTCGGCGGCGCCCCGATCCGCTCCCAGCAGTCGCAGCTGCGCTCCGGCGCCCACGTCGTCGTCGCCACCGTCGGCCGGATGATGGACCTGATGTCGCGCCGCTCGCTGGTCCTCACCGCGGCCCGCTACGTCGTCCTCGACGAGGCTGACGAGATGCTCGACCTCGGCTTCATCGAGGACGTCGAGAAGATCCTGCGGATGTGCCCGAGCGGGCGCCAGACGGCGCTCTTCTCGGCGACGATGCCGCCGCCGATCAAGAAGCTCGCCGAGGGCTACATGTACGACCCGACGACGATCCGGATCACCCCGAAGACGCTGACCGTCGACGCGATCCAGCAGGCCTTCGTCGAGGTCCCGGCCAAGGAGAAGGGGCAGCGGCTGGTCGAGCTGCTGAAGACCGAAGAACCCGAGCAGGCGATCATCTTCACCCGGACCAAGATCGGCGCCTCGAAGCTGGAGAAGACCCTGAAGGACCGGGGCCTCGACGTGAAGGCGCTGCACGGCGACCTCAGCCAGGGCGTCCGCGACGGGGTGATGATCTCCTTCAAGGACCACCGGGTGCGGCTGCTGGTGGCGACCGACATCGCCGCCCGCGGCCTCGACGTCGAGCACGTCACCCACGTCATCAACTACGACGTGCCGAACTCCTCGGAGATCTACGTGCACCGGATCGGGCGGACCGGGCGGGTGGGGAGGACCGGCCGGGCGATCACCTTCGTCACCCCCGACCAGCGCGACGAGATCGCCCGCATCGAGCGCGACGTCAACACCACGATCGGCGAGTGGGAGAGCCCGGAGGACCGGCTCGAGCACGCGCCGCGGCCGCGCCGCCGCCGGCGCGAGCGCGAGGGGGGCGGCGAGCGGCCCGAGCGCGAGGAGCGCCCGCGCCGGCGCGGGCGGGAGCGCGCCGAGGCCAACGGCGACGGCGGCGAGCCCAAGGCGGAGACCGTGAAGCTCTTCGTCAACCGCGGCGAGCGCAGCGGCATCGGCGAGGAGGACCTGCGCTGGGCCCTGCGCGAGGGAGCCGTCCTGCCCGACGAGGCGATCCACGACGTCCGCGTCCTGCACCGCTTCTCCTTCGTCGAGGTCGACCCCGACGAGGCCGAGCGGACCGTCGAGTTCCTCGACGGCACCAAGCTGAAGGGCAAGGAGATCCGGCTCGAGATCGCCAAGAGTTAGCTGCATCCCCGGCTCCCGGGACGCTCGGTGTGTTGAAATGAGGGCTGACCGAATCGACCGCTTGGCTGGGGGTTGGAGAAGTGGTGCGTCTCGTGTTTGGACTCTTGATGGGCTGCTTGGTGGCGCTTGTCGCCATGCCCGGCGCGGCCGTCGCCGCAGACACGAGTCCCAGTTGCGCTGAAGGGCCTTCCAGGGTGGGGGACACCGTTTACGGGACGCCCTGCTCGGATGTGATCGTCGCTCCCGCTTCGGTCGAAGACGTCAGGGGGGGCGGCGGCAACGACACGATCGTCGCGGCGGCGCTCGGCGCCGAATCGCCCTGCCCGAGCGGCTGCCAGTTCCTCGGCGTCGGCAGCCAGACCTTCGAAGGCGGGCCGGGCGACGACGTCATCTTCGGCGAGCGCGGCAACGACACCCTGATCGGCGGCCCCGGCAACGACCGGCTCTACGGCGGGATCGGCGACGACCTGCTGCTCGGCGGCCCCGGCGACGACCTCCTCGCCGGCGGCTTCGGCGCCGACTCGATCGACGGCGAAGAAGGCAACGACTTCGTCCGCGGCGACTCGACGATCGACCGCATCTACGACACCGGCGGCGGCAACGACACGCTCAGCTACGCGACCGGCGTCACCCCGAGCTTCGGCGGCCAGGTCGAAGCCGAATACCCGGGCTTCCCGCCCCCCGGCGGCGAGCGCGGCGTCCGCCTCTTCCTCGGCCAGACCGGCCAGAACGCGAACAACGGGGTCGCCCCCGACGGCGGCGGCGTCGACGAAGTCGAAGTCGGGGCCTTCGAGACGATCGTCGGCACGCCGTTCTCCGACTACATCGAAGGCACCGGGGCGGGGGAGACGATCTACGGCGGCGGCGGCGCCGACGTGCTGAGGGGCGGCGGCGGCGAAGACCACCTCTACGGCGGTGCCGACGGGGACGTCTGCGAAGGCGGCGGCGCCGAACCAAGCTGCGAGTCGGCGGTCGCGACGCGCGAAACGGACAAGGTCAGCGTCGGCTTCATGGCTCCGCTGGATAAGACCCCGTACGCCGAGCTCTACCTCGTCGGCAGCAGCGGCGACGACGGGATCGCCGCCACCTACTCGTCCGAAGCGGTCACCTTCCGCCTCGACCCGGGGACGGAATTCGACCGCAGCGAAAGCGACGAAGGCGGCTGCGAAATCCCGACCGCCCAGGAAGCGGTCTGCTCGTTCACGAGCCCGGTCGAACGGCCGCTCGACTCGCTGCTGATCGCCGGGATGGGCGGCAACGACACGATCGCCGCGAGCAACTTCCCGGCCACCGTCTCGGTGGTCGAGATCGGCGGCGAAGGCAACGACTCGCTCACCGGCGGCGATGAAAGCGAAGACATCCTCGTCGACGGGCCGGGCGACGGCGCCGACGTCCTCGACGCCCGCGGCCGCGACGACGCCCTCCTCCACAACGGCGGCGCCGACGAACTGCGCGGCGGCCCCGGCAACGACCTCTTCCTCTCCACCTCGGTCTGCGACGGCGAGCGGATCCTCGGCGGCGAAGGCCGCGACAACGCCTCCTGGGCGCGCCTGGGCGAAGGCGTCGAGGCGAACCTGCAGTCCGGCCTCGCCGGGCGCCCCGGCGGCGGCGAATACCCCGACTGCGGCGGCGAACCGGTCGACTCGATCGCCGAAGTCGAGGACCTCGAGGGCAGCTCCTACGACGACGTCCTCTACGGCGACGCCGGCCCGAACCAGCTGCTCGGCCACCAGGGCGCCGACGTCTACGTCGCCGGCGCCGGCGAAGACTCGATCCTCGCCAACTCCGGCGACGCCGACCGGACGATCGACTGCGGCCCCGACAGCGACAGCGCCACGATCGACCATCCCCAGTACGGCGATCCCGAACCGCTCGAATGCGAGCGCGTCTACGAAGCCGACCCGAACAACTTCCGCACCCGCACGCTGCTGCCCCCGCCGCCGCTGCCCCAGCCGGCCCCCGCCCCGGCGCCGGTGAAGAAACAGCCTCGCGACCGGCGCCCGCCGCGCACCCGCATCCTCCATCGCCCCCACCGCGTGGTCGGCAGCCACCGCAGGTGGCGGGCGGTCTCCTTCCGCTTCGCCTCGAACGAGGCCGGCTCGCGCTTCCGCTGCCGGCTCGACCGCAAGCCCTACCGCCCCTGCCGGCCGCCGCGCCGCTACCACGTGCGCCTCGGCCGCCACGTCTTCCGCGTCTTCGCGATCGACCGCGCCGGCAACCGCGACCGCACCCCGGTCGTCTTCGGATTCGGCGTCCGCCGCCGCTGACCGCGGGCCCCGGCTCGCCGGGGCGGGGGACGATCCCGCAGCTCCGAGGTTGTGGGGGTCATAGCCCCCACAACCTCGGAGTCGCTACGCGGTCAGCGCCGCGATCGTCTCCAGCAGCAGGTCGAAGTCGATCGGCTTGGTGATGTAGGCGTCGATCGCGAGGTCGTCGGGAGCGTCGGCGTCGTCGCGGCTCTGGTGGGCGCTGACGATCAGCGCCGGGACCTCGGCGCCGCCGGCGCGGAGCGCGCGCAGGGCGTCGAGCCCGGACTTGCGCGGCATCATCGCGTCGAGCAGCAGCAGGTCGGGAAGCCCCCCGGCGGCGACCGCGTCGAGCACCTCCTGGCCGTCGCAGGCGGTGACGACGGCGTGGCCGGCCATCTCCAGCCGCGTCCGCATCAGCAGCAGGATCGTCTCCGAGTCGTCGGCGACGAGGATCCGCGCCATCAGCCCGCGCCCGCCGCCGCCCGGTCGCCGCCGCCGCCGGACGCCGCCCCGCCGGCGAACGGCAGCCGCACGCGGAAGGTCGAGCCCCGCCCGGGCTCGGACTCCGCCGCGATGCTGCCGCCGTGCAGCTCGACCAGCGATTTCGAGATCGCCAGGCCGAGGCCGGTGCCCCCGACCCGCTGGGTGAGGCCGGCGTCGCCGCGGGTGAAGCGCTCGAAGATGCGCTCGAGCTGCTCGGCTGGGATTCCGGGTCCGTCGTCGCTCACGCCGATCTCCACCTCGGCATCGAGGGCGCGCGCCGAGACCCCGATGGACGCACCTTCGGGCGAGTACTCATGCGCATTCGTAATCAGGTTCACGAGTATTTGGCGAATTCTGTCCGGCTCGGCTTCGATCGGCGGCAGGCCCGGCTGGACGTCTTCGCTCAGGGTCTGACTGGCCGCCTCCGTCTGGGCGCGCATCGTACGCACCACGTCCTCGACGAGCGGGCCGACCTCGGTCGGCTGCGGGCGGATCGCCAGGCGGCCGGCGTCGGAGCGGGCGAGGTCGAGCAGGTCGTTGAGCAGGCGGACCAGGTGGCGGCAGTTGTCGAGGATCACCTCGACCGTCTCCAGCTGCCGCGGGGTCAGCGAGTCGCGTTCCAGCATCAGCAGCTCGGCGAAGCCCTGCACCGAGGTCAGCGGGCTGCGCAGCTCGTGCGAGGCGGTGAGCACGAACTCGTCTTTGAGCCGGTCGAGTTCGTCGCGGCGGCCTTCCTCGATCTCCAGCTCGGCCGCCATCTCGTTGAAGGCGGCGCCGAGGGTCGCCGTCTCGGAGAGGCCGCCGACCTCGACCCGGACGCTGCGGTCGCCTCCCGCCAGGCGCCCGGCGGCGTCGACGAGCTGCTCGAGCGGCCGCCGCATCGAGGAGATCAGGCCGCTGAAGAGGAGCAGCGCCCCGGTCAGGCCGGCGATCAGGCCGGCGGCGACGAGCAGGGCGGTGTCGCGGGTATCGCCGGAGATCTGGTCGCGGAGTTCGCTGCGGTGGCGCACTTCGCGGTTGACCGCCGCCCGGGCCGCGGCGCCGCCGCGGCCGCCGGCGAGCCGTTCCCGGGCCGCCATCTCGACCTGGTAGGAGCGGGCGATCGAGTTCTCGAAGTCCTGGCGCTGCTGGATGAAGCGGCCGACCCCGATCACCGCCATCGCCGTCAGCACGGCGAAGCCGAGCGCGAACCCGATGCGCAGCCGGTTGGCGAGCGACGGGCTCAGGCGCCGGCGGGATGGTGAATATGCTTGCGCCATGGGTGCGGAGCGACCAAGCGAAGCGCGGACTTGATCGGTGGCTGACGAGGCTACCGACGCCAACGGAGCCGGCGCCGCGCCGGCCGGGATCGAGCCCGGCCCGCTCGAAGCCTGGTTCGGCGCCAACGTCCTCGGGGTCGAGCTGCCGCTCTCCTTCGAGCGGATCGCCGGCGGCCACTCGAACCTCACCTATCGCGTCGCCGACGCCGCCGGGACGCACTTCGCGCTGCGGCGGCCGCCGCTCGGCAAGCGGCTCGGCTCGGCCCACGACATGGCCCGCGAGCACAAGGTCGTCTCGGCGCTGGGCGGGACCGAGGTGCCGGTGGCGCCGGTGCTGGGGCTCTGCGAGGACGAGAGCGTCAACGGCGCCCCCTTCTACGTGATGGAGTTCGTCGAGGGGCCGATCCTGCGCGGCCTCGCCGAGGCGGAGATCTTCCCCGACGAGGCCGACCGGCGGGCGATCGGCGAGCGCGTCGCCGACACCCTGGTGCGGATCCACGCCGTCGACCCCGACGCCGTCGGCCTCGGCGACCTCGGCCGCAAGGAGGACTACGTCGCCCGCCAGCTGCATCGCTGGCAGGGGCAGTGGGAGAAGTCGAAGACGCGCGAGCTGGAGCCGATCGACCGCGTCCACGCGGCGCTGCAGGCGCGGATCCCCGAGCAGGGGCCGGCGACGATCGTCCACGGCGACTACCGCCTCGACAACATGATCCTCACCGACTCCGGCGAGGTCGCCGCCGTGGTCGACTGGGAGCTCTGCACCCTCGGCGACCCGCTCGCCGACGTCGGCCTGCTGATGGCCTACTGGCCCGAGCGCGGCGAGAACACCCTCGCCCTCGGCATGCCCGCCAACCTGGCGCCGGGCTTCCCCACCCGCGAGGAGATCAAGGCCCGCTACGCCGAGCGCAGTGGCCGCGACCTCTCCGACCTGAACTTCTACGTCGCCCTCGGCTACTGGAAGCTGGCGATCATCCTCGAGGGCGTCTACGCCCGCTACATCGCCGGCGGCTACGGCCAGGTCGACGAGGGCGTCCACGCCTTCGCCAAACTGGTCGAGCGCCTGGCCGAGGAGGCGGAGCGGGTGGAGGCCGAGCAGGGCGCCTGAACGGAGGCCCCGAGGCCTCGCGACCCTCGATTTCGTAACTCCAGGGTCCTCCAAAATGATGGTTCAGACCTCTCCATTTTGGAGTTTCGAACCCCTCCAATTTGCATTTTCGGCATACTGGGGTGGTGCAGGAACCGCATCTGAACCGCCTCCGGCGTCGCCTTGAACCGGTCGTAGGGCGCCTCATGGGCGAGGAGCCCGTGATCGCGGTTCACGGGCCGCGCACCGTCGGCAAGTCGACGATGGTCGGCTCGCTTGCGGAGGCCGCGGGTCGAGCGGTGGTCGATCTGGACGATCCCGCGACGCGCGATGCGGTGGCCGCCAGTCCCTCCGCGTTTGCTGCCGCCGAGCCCCCCGTCTTCTTCGACGAGTACCAGCACGTCCCGGCGATCCTCGACGCGATCAAGGCGGAGCTCAACCAGCGGTTGAGTCCCGGACGGTTCCTGATCACCGGCTCGACCCGCTACTCGAGCCTGCCGGCGGCGGCGCAATCTCTGACCGGTCGGCTCCACGTGGTCACGCTCTGGCCGCTGTCTCAGGGCGAGATCGACGGAGTACCGGAGCGGTTCGTCGCCACATTGCTGTCCGATCCCGCCGCTCTCGTCGCTGCAGGCGCCGCCACCACCCCCAGGGCGGAGTACGTCGAGCGGCTCCTGCGCGGCGGCTTCCCCCTGGCGGTGGCCCGGGGCGAGGGCCCGGGCAGAGACCGCTGGTTCGACGACTACCTGCGTCTCGTCGTCGAGCGCGATGTGGCCGAGCTGTCGACCATCAGGCAGCGCGAGAAGATGCCCGCCCTGGTCGCGCATCTCGGGGGGCAGACGGCGCAGGTGCTGAACGTCTCCCGGGTCGGCGAGGAGATCGGCGTCGAGCGGGCGACGACCGAGCATTACGTGCAGCTCCTCGAGGCGGCCTTCGTCGTCTATCGACTGCCGGCCTGGGGGACGACGCTGCGCAGCCGCGCTTCCTCGAAGCCGAAGCTGCACTTCGTCGATTCGGGCCTGGCAGGCCGGATGCTGCGGCTGTCGAGTCAACGGCTCGCCGCAGCCCAGCCACAGGCGATGACCGAGCTCGGGCACCTTCTGGAGACCTTCTGCGTCGGAGAGATCCTCAAGCAGGCGAGCTGGATGGACCCGGTTCCCAAGCCCGGGCACTGGCGCACTCACGACGGGGACGAGGTCGACCTGGTGCTCGAACGCGACGACGGCTCCGTCGCCTGCGTCGAGGTCAAGGCCGGCGAAAGGGTCGGCTCGCGGGACTTCCGCAGCCTCCGCAAGCTCCGCGAGGCGCTCGGCGAGAGGTTCCTCGGCGGCGTCGTCCTCCACCTCGGACCCCACGGCTACACGCAGGAGGACCGGCTTCACGCCGTCCCGGTCGACCGCCTCTGGCTGAGCACGGCAGCGAGGTGAGCCCCGGACACGGCTTGGCCCGCCTGGCCGAGGAGGCGGAGCGGGTTGAGCAGCGGGGCGACTGAGGCGCGACCCCACCGGCCGTCCAGGGTCGGTTGACAGCGTCCGGGGCGGGTGCGAAGGTCAGATTCCTTACCCATTCCGGGAGACCCGCCGCCGCGGCGATCTCCCCTTCGTCCAGATCCTCAAGGGAGAGAATCGTGAAACAGATACGCAAGCGGCTCACGTACGCAAACGTGATGTCGTCCATCGCCGTCTTCCTAGTCCTCGGCGGCGCCGCCTTCGCGGCCACCAAGCTGCCGAAGAACAGCGTCGGCACCAAGCAGCTGAAGAAGAACGCCGTCGTCACGGCAAAAATCAAGAACAACGCCGTCAACGGGGCCAAGGTCAACGAGTCGACCCTCGGCACCGTCCCCTCGGCGACGAACGCCAGTCACGCAGGTTCCGCCGACAGTGCCAACCACGCCGGCTCCGCGGACAATGCCAACCACGCCGTCAGCGCCGACAAGGCGACCACGGCGGAGAATGTGACTGATGGATCGATTACGACCAGCAAGCTCGCGAACGGTTCGGTAACCGGCGCAAAGCTGGCTACGAACTATCTTCCCGAAAGCACGCCGGGGGTTCCTCTTGCAGGAGCGAGGGTGTCAAGTTCCGGGGTCGTTGTGAAGTGGTTCAATCGTTACGGTGGGGAACCAACCGTGGCGCACCTATCGACCGGTGTATATGTCCTGACCTTCCCGGGCCTTGAAGGTAAGGCGTACTACAACCAGTCCGTCGGAACGGTGTCGCTTGGCGACATCGGCGAGGTCTACCGGGGCAGCAGCAATGGCAATCCGTACATCCGGACGAGCAATAGCAGCGGAGCCGCAGAAGACATCGAATTCGACTTCGTCTTGTTTGTTCCTAGTCCCTGACGTCGGTTAGTGAAAGGGCCGGACAACGGTCCGGCCCTTTCGCCTTTTGACTCTCGACCGCCACCGAGGCACCAGATCGGGTCGATTCTGTAGCTGCTGAATTGGTTTTCGGGGCTGAGCAGGCTTCGCTTCGCCCTCCTACCGCTCCAGGACTCCTTGCTCGGTGAGCCAGTCGGCGACTTTGACTTTGTAGCCGTCAAGCTCCTCCAGGAGAGACTCGGCGGCTTGCTGGAGGGCGCGCCATGAGACTGGCGGGTAGGCGTGGGCGAGCTCGTTGCGCATGTCCTTGATGTTCTGCAGGCGGATGGCGCTCGCCTGCGAGATCACATCGAGCTCGGCCAGGCGTTCCCACGGCCCTCCATCGCCACGGAAACCCGGGTCCTCGCGACGGACCTCGGCAAGGCCCCGCGAGGCGAGCTCCTCCAGGTAGACGATCAGGACATCGAGCTCGCGCTCGACCACGGCAACCTTGTTCCGCTCCCGCGGATCCGCTGACCTGGCGGCTTGCTTGATTGCCTCGAGCGTCAGCGGCGCGCCAAGGTCTTCGATCGCCGCCAAGAGCTGCTCGCGCGCGATCGGGATGCGCTCGAGGATGTGGTCGAGTCGCTTCTGGCCCTTGGAGCGCCGCGGCGCATCGGCTCCGTCCGGTGGACCCGCGGTCATCAGGCGCTCAGCCTTGCTCGCGAGTCGGCGACCGTTTGCTTGGCCGCGGCGTGGATCGCGGCTTCCTCTGACGCGGCGTCGCGGATTGCCGCCCTCCGGCGCCGGGTGAGCCGGGGCCAGGTTCCGTCGCGGTCGATGATCACGCGCCCCTCGCGGAAGATGTCGGCCAGCAGGATCGGAGACTGGCGGGCGTCCTCGAGAAGGACCAGATGGAGGGGGCGGTCGGTGAGCTTCTGCAGGCGCCGCCGGAGTTCCGCGGCCTGCTCGAGATCTCCCGTCGAGTGCTCGACCAGCAGGTCGACATCGGAGCCCGGCAGATCCTCGCCGGTGGCGGTGGAGCCGAACAGAACCGCGAGGCGGACGCTGTGCTCCGTGCGCATACCCCGGCGGAGCCCGCTCAGGAGCGTCCAGTGGTCTCGGAGGTATTGCTCCTCGGAATAGGGGAGACGGAGTTCTCCCCGCCCATGCCGCTCCCCTCGCAGCAGACCCTGGCTCGCGTAGCGGCGGAGGGTGCGCTCGTCACAGCGAAGCGCTCTGGCGGTCTCGGCAAGGGCACGGCTCATGTGTCCAGATCATACGCTCCGTGTGTTCAGATCAGCCTCTTCGGAGGCTGCCTCCACAATGGATCGCATCCGCACCAGCAGCGCCGCCGACGGCGTCACCTTGCCGGTCGCGTAGGTCGAGAGTCGGGAGGGGGAGGTACCGATGCGGGAGGCGAACTCGGCGCGGGAGAGGCCGGAGCGCTCGATCAGCTGCCGCACTTCGGTTGCCACGGTGGCCCGCTCCGCCGCCTCGGCATCGTGCCGGGCTTCGTCGATCACCCGTTCCATGACCTTTGCCACCCCGTACGGACGGCTGTAGGTAAGGACCTCTTCGACATCGCGGGCCACCGGTCCCCAGGGCTGGACCCTGATCGCCGTCCCGAGCCGCCGCCAGTGCTTCAGGCTCCCCCGCTCCAGCGCGGTCTGAATGGCCTCCAGCGGCCACTCCTCGACCGGGTCCTCGGGCGAGGCGTCGACGTTGCGGAAGACGAGCTCGGTCATCCGGCAGCCATCCTCGCCGCAATCGCTTGAAGGACGTCCGTAACGGCATCCCAGTCTTTCCACTCCTGTCGTAGCCGGCGATAAGAGGGGAGCTGGGCGATCGCCTGGCTGTCGGCCGGCTGGGGATCTCCGAGTTGGGCGCCCTCTGGGCGGGCTCACACCATCCGGGCCGCGTGCCTCGGTTCGAGGTTGCCTTCGGCTTCGGCTTCGGCTCGTTTCGACCAGCGGTTGAGCTCGCGGCGGGCCAGGACCATCTTGTGGACCTCGTCGGGGCCGTCGGCCAGGCGGAGCATGCGGGAGAAGCGCCACATGATCGCCAGGGGGGTGTCGTCGGTCATGCCGAGGGAGCCGTGGACCTGGATCGCGCGGTCGAGGACGTCCATCACCATGTTGGCGGCGACGATCTTGATCGCCGAGATCGCCTGGCGGGCGGCGCGCTTGCCCTCGGTGTCCATCTTCCAGGCCGCGTAGAGGGTGAGCAGGCGGGCCTGGTCGATCTCCATCCGGCTGGCGGCGATCGACTCCTGGACGAACTGCTTGTCGCCGAGCGGGCCGCCGAAGGCGCTGCGCTCGTTGGCGCGGCGGCACATCATCTCGTGCGCCCGCTCCGCCGTCCCGATCGCCCGCATGCAGTGGTGGATGCGCCCCGGCCCGAGCCGGTCCTGGGCGATCGCGAAGCCGGCGCCGCGCTCGCCGAGCAGGTTCTCCTTCGGCACCCGGCAGCCTTCATAGCGGATCTCGCAGTGGCCGGGGCCGCCGTCGTGGCCCATCACCGAGATCGGCCGCACCAGGTTGAAGCCGGGCGTGTCGGTGGGGACGCAGATCATCGAGGCGCGCCCGTAGGGGTGGGCGTCGGGGTCGGTGACGACCATCGCGATCGCCAGCTCGGCGCCGACGGCGCCGCTGGTGAACCACTTGTGGCCGTCGATCACCCACTCGTCGCCGTCGAGCACGGCGCGGGCCTGCAACAGGGTCGGGTCCGAGCCGGAGACCTCCGGCTCGGTCATCGAGAAGCACGAGCGGATCCGGCCCTCGAGAAGGGGCTCCAGCCATTCTTCTCTTTGTCGCTGTGAGCCGTGCTCGGCGAGGATCTCCATGTTGCCGGTGTCCGGCGCCGAGCAGTTGAAGGCCATCGGCGCCGCCATCGGGCTGCGGCCCATCTCCTCGCAGAGCAGCCCGTACTCCCAGTTGGTCAGGCCCGGCCCGAAGCGCTCGTCGGGCATGAACAGGTTCCACAGCCCCTCGCCCCTCGCCTTCTCGCGGACCGCCGCCAGGTTCCCCGGGTAGGGGACGCCCGGCCCCACCTCGGCGTCGAGCGCTTCCATGATCTCCCGCTCGCGCGGGTAGATCTCCGCGTCCATGAAGTCGAGCACGCGCTCGCGCAGCTCGGCGACCTCGGGGCTGGGGTTGAAATCCATCCGTTCCTCTCCTCCTCGCTTGAACGGAGAACGGTATTTCATCGGCGGCCTCAGGCCCGCCGGTAGCGGGCGAAGAGCTCGCCGTCCTCCTCCAGCAGCCAGGCGAGCTCCATCTCGACGACCTCCGGCAGCGCCCCCTCGAGGATCGTCGGCCCGGCGCCGCCGCTCAGCTTCGGCGCGATCGTCAAGAAGAGCTCGTCCACCAGCCCCTCGGCCTGAAGCGAGTCGTGCAGGGTCGGCCCGCCCTCGCAGATCACCGCCCGCACGCCTTCCCGGCGCAGCGAGCGGAGCAGCCCCCGCAGGTCGGCCCACTCGCCCTCGCCGCTGCGCACCACGACCAGCCGCTTCTCGACGCGGGCATAGCGCTCGACCCGTTTCGTCCCGGCGCCGATCATCACCGCGTCGAAGCGGGTCCGCAGGCCGGCCAGCATCGCCGTGTCGGCCTCGGAGCCGATCGGCCCGGAGCGCCCGGCGATCGTCGCCCGCCCGTCGAGCGTGGCGACGAAGTTCATCGCCACCAGGGGCCGGTCCGGGCGCGCCTCCTCCCAGGGCCGGTAGGCCTCGAGCTGCTCGGAGACCGTCGTCGGACCAGGGTCGGGCAGTAGCCGCCGCATCGGCGCGAGGCTACTCCGTCGGGATTGGTTTAAGCGTCCTTGCGGGACCCCTTCTTCTCCGGGTCGGGCATTGCGAAGAGCGCCGTCGCCGCGATCGCGCGGATCGGATCCTCGCCGGATTTGTCGAGCCGCACGGCACTGGCGGTCTGCTCGTCGAAGACCAGTTCCAGGAGCTCGTCCATCGCCTTGCTGATTCGAGCGAAACCCTTGGAGTCGACGAGGAGCGGCGTCCGCGTCAGGTGCCAGTCCGGGCGCGAGTTATAGGTGCCCTGCTCGAGCGCTTCCTTCGCGTTCTCGATCAAGAGGTCCCAGCCGTGGGCGGCGAAGGCCTTCTGCACCTCGAGCGGGATCTGCTCGGCCTCGGCGGCGGAGAACAGCGGTCGTTCCACCGCTTTGTAGAAGTGCGCAACGGCCCCGCGGACCGGTTCTTCGCCGACCAGCTCGATCAGCTCGAGCTCGCTCAGCACCCGCACGTGGTAGCTGACGTTGCTGAGGTCCTCGTCGAGCGATTCGGCGATCTCCCTCGGGCTCGCCACCCGCTGCGCGAGGACGTCGAGGCATTTGGCGCGGAGCGGGTGGCTCAGCCCCTTCACCAACTGCTCGTGAGCCGGCCTCCCGAAGCTTCCCTCCGGCTTCGAGGAGGGCTTGCTCACCTCGGAGCCTCTCTTAGCCACTCCCTTGTCCATAAGACCTTTCCTCCTCCGTAGACATTCGTTCTTCCGCTACAGATTATTCCTCCATTGCCTAAATCGTAAATGGGCAGGTTTGTTAACTGATGCAAACATTCGCAGCAAACGGCCGGGTCACCTGATTTCCACCACCCCAAGGGAAAGGAGGTGAGCCACGTGATCTTGAGCAAGAACCACATGGTGATCCCGGCGATCTCCACCGGCAAGACCACCTAGGGAGGGACTCCGGGGCGGGTTGCCATCGACGGCCCGCCCCCGCCGATTACAGCGGCCCTACGAGTAGTCGTGCCAGCCGGCGAACTCGCGGCCGGCGAACTTCTGCAGCTCGGCGACGTCCTCGGTGAAGCGGCCGCGGACCTGCTCGAAGAGGTCGTCGGGGAGCTTCGGCTTCGGCGCCGGCGGCTTCTCCGGGTCGTGGACGACCTTCTCGACGATCCAGCGCATCGACTCGGGCAGCCGGTCGAAGTTGCGGTCGAAGGAGCGGAAGCCCGGCAGCTTGATCAGCCTCTCCATGAACTGGTATTTGTCGCCCTGCTTGGCGCTCGACTTCTCCCACTCGCGGTCGAACTGCTCGGAGGTGAAGGACTCGTCGACGCCGGCGAAGGCGAAGGCCTTGCGCATCGTCTCCTCGCGTTCGGTCTGCAGCTCCTCCTGGGCGATCACCTCGATCTGGGCGCGGTCGAAGCGCTCCAGGTAGGGCTGCAGCTGCATCCAGTACCGGGAGCGGTCGGTGTAGGAGTTGTCGGGGTTAGAGAGCACCTCGACCAGGTCCCCGGTCTCGTAGCCGGCGCCGGTGGCGTGGACCCAGTGCGAGAGGATCCGCTTGATCGGGTCGCGGACCATGTAGAGCAGGCGCGCCTCGGGGCAGTTCTGCCGGATCCGCTCGGCGACCCCCTCGAAGCGCGGCAGGTTCGTGTAGTGGGGCGAGGACTCGCCGCGGACCGGGAAGCGGTCGTCGAAGCGGCTCGCGTACCAGTCGAGGCCGAGGTCCCAGTTCAGCTCCTCGACGAAGAAGTTCAGCTCCTTCGGCTTCGACATCTGGATTTCCGGATGCAGGCCGAGGTAGTGGTGGATGCTCGTCGTCCCGCACTTGAGGCCGCCGATGATGATGAAGTTCGGCAGCTGGGCGTGGCGTTTGCGGCGGCGCCGCCAGCGGCTCTTGCGGTCGGCCGTGTAGCGCTCGCGGGCGCGCTCGCACATCGCCGCGTCGGCGGGGTCTGGCGAGAGGGCGGAGGGCAGCGTGTGCGTGTCGGGGTCCGGCACGAGCGTGGCTAGTCTAGCTGTGATGCCGCTCGCCGATCTCCAGGACAACTTCGAAGCCTTCTTCGAACGCAGCGCCGAATTCTTCCGCCACCTCTCGGAAATCCACTGGACGACCTTCGCGCTCGCCCTCGCCTGCCTGCTGGCGATGCAGCTGGCCCGCGCCTGGGCCTGGCGCAACGTGCTGCGGGCTGCCTATCCGCAGCAGCGGATCGCCTACCTGCCGCTGGCGGCGGCCTACCTGGCCGGGGCGGGGATCAACGCCGTCGTCCCCGCCCACGCCGGCGACGCGACCAAGGTCTTCCTGGTCAAACGGCAGATCCCCGACTCCTCCTATCCGGCGGTGACCTCCTCCTTCCTGGTCCAGACGGTCTTCGACACCTCGGTCGGCGTCCTCGTCCTGCTCTACGCGATCACCCAGGGGCTGCTGCCGCCGCTGCCGCAGATCCCCGACCTCCCCGCCTTCGAGATCTCCTACTGGGCGAACCACCCGAAGCTGTTTCTGGTCGTCGTCGCGGCGACGCTGCTGGCGCTGGCGCTCGCCGTCTTCCTGCTCGCCCACCGGGTGCGGCGCTTCTGGGCCCGGGTCCGCCAGGGCCTGGCGATCCTCACCGAGCCGCGCCGCTACCTGCGCGAGGTCGCCGCCTGGCAGGGGGTCGGCTGGCTCTTCCGCTTCGCCGCCTTCTGGTTCTTCCTCGAGGCGTTCGGGCTGCGCGGCTCGATCGGCAGCGTGATGCTGGTGATGAGCGTGCAGGCGATCGCCAACGTCATCCCCTTCACCCCCGGCGGCGCCGGCGCCCAGCAGGCGCTCCTCGTCGCCACCCTGCGCGGCCCCTCGCGCACCGCCGTCCTCTCCTTCTCGGTCGGGACCCAGATCGCGATGGCGGCCTGGTCGGTCGTCCTCGGCTTCGCCGCGATCCTGCTCGTCTTCCGCACCACCGACTGGCGAGGCCTGATCCGCCAGGCGCAAGAGGAGGCCGACAGCCACAAGGCCGCCGAAGCCGCAAGCCGTCCCTAGATGATTGATTCCACGACCAGGCACGCCTGGATGATGCGCCCACCCTGCGCATCTCTGCGTCCTCGGCCTTGATCTGCTTGGCCAGGCACCCCCCAGTCGCACCTCGTCGTGGAATCAACGATTGGTGAGTTGACCTCGCTATAGCCGAGTCAACTCACCAATCGCTCAGCTCGACCAGCCGGGGTAGCGGCCTTCGACCTGCCACTGCCAGGGCGGGCGCTCGCCCGGTGGGAAGTCGTAGTGGTTGCGGCCGGGGAGGGTCTCGAGCGGGACCAGGGCCGGGTCGTCGCGCGCCAGCACCTCGACCCCGGCGGCCGCTTCGACGTCGGCCGCGGTGGCGCGGCGGGCGATGCGCTCCCAGCCGAGCCCCGGCCGGTAGAGCCAGTAGACGATCTCGACCCAGCCGCTCGAGCGGCGCTCGTCGCGCAGCTCGGTGAAGGCGGTGGTGCGGCGGCCCGAGGCGGTGAGGTGGGGGCCGGCGGCGACGGCACAGCTTTCCGAGCGGCAGCGGCGGAAGTCGACCGGCATCAGCGGCAGGCCCGAAGGGCCCGGGAGCGCCCGCGGCGCCGGGGCCAGCGCCCGCGCCAGCCGCGCCAGGGGCCAGCCGTAGGCCGGGACGAGGGGGTGGTGGCGGCAGGCGCCGGGCAGGCGGGGAGCGCAGACGAGGCGGTGGCCCAGCGCCCCCGCGAGCTGCCTGCCGGCGTCGACTTCGCCGCCCGCGGCGAGGGCCGAGATCGCGGCGATCGCCAGCAGGGCGACGAGCGCCGCCAGCGCCGCCTGCTCGACCGTCGCCGATCCCCGCTCGCCCCGCCTCGCGCTCATCGAAGCGACGCTAGGGCGGGCCGGCGCACGGGTGGCGCGCAGAAAGTCAAAAATCCGAGCCGGCGGTGTGCCGGTTCTGCTTACATGGGGGGCGATGGAGGGCTTCAACCTCTTCGGCGACCCAGAGGAGTTCCGCGCGCGGATGGAAGAGCTGTCCGAGCAGATGCAGTCCTCGCAGCGGGTCGCCTGGGCCGACAACGCGATCAAGCTCGCGGTCGAGATGACCGTCGCCTCGATCAACCGCCTCGACCTGAACGGCAGCGCCGACGAGCAGGCGATGCAGGTCCGCGACGCGATCCGGGTGCTGTTCCCGGAGGCGGTCACGTTGGTGCGCGAGGCGCGCGAAGGCCTCAGCTAGAGCAGCTGCAGCTCGATCGAGATCACGGCGCCGCGACGGAGCGGGGCGGCGAGGAGCTCGATCGGGATCGCCAGCGCCAGCGCCGGGATCGCCAGGACGATCGAGCCGAGGGCGTCGATCCGCCGCTGCCAGGGCCGCTCGGCCGGCGCCGCGGGCTGACCTCGCAGGGCCCCGAGGGCGACGTTGTGGCCGAAGGTGACGCTGTTCAGCAGGGTCTGCCAGGTGACCGCGAGGCCGGCGAGCGGCCGCGGGCGGCGCCTCTTCACCACCTGGTCGCGGCGCGCGACCAGCCGCCGCACCGCCTCGACCGTGAACAGGTGCCGGGCTTCGGGATGCAGGCCGGCCCAGCCGGCGCCGCCGAGCGAGCAGGCGAAGCTCGCCCGGTTCTCGATCCGGATCGCCCCGCCCTCGCGCCGGCGGTCGAGGTCGCGCAGCGCCGCCTTCGCGTCGCCGACCTCGCCGACGACCCCGAGCCCGCAGCTCTCGCAGCGGCGCACCGGCCCGGCCAGCCCGCGGCGCTCGCCGATCCAGCCGAACAGCGGCTCGCCGCAGGCAGGGCAGGGCGGGTTCTCCGGTCCGGCTCCGGCCTCGAGGGGGACGACGGGGGTGGCCTCGGTTCGGTTCAAGCTCGGATAGCGTACGGCCCGTGAAGCGCGGAGCGATCGAATGGGAGCGCCGCTGGGCGCCCCTCGTGGCCCTGGCCTCGCTCCTCGCGGTGGTCATGCTGGTCGCCTCGAACGGGGTCAGCCCCGCCAGCGGCAGCGGCGCCGCCGAAGTCCTGCGCTCGGTCGACGGGCACCAGGGCTCGGTCGCCCTCAGCGGAATCCTCCAGGCGCTCGGCTTCCTCGCCCTGGCGGCACCGCTCTTCTACCTCTTCCGCGCGGTCCGCGCCCGCAGCCCGCGGGTCCGCCCGCAGCTGGTCTGGCTGGTGGTCGTCGCGCCGCTCTTCCTCGCCGTCTCCGCCGGGCTGACGATCGGCGCCCGCACCGAAGCGGCTGAACAGTTCGTCGCCGGCGAAGCGAAGTCGACCCTCTCGGCGGGCGAAGCGAAGGAAAAGTGCGAAGAAGACCGCAAGGAAGAAGGCGCGAAGGAATTCGCCGAAGAAAACGAAGCGCGCCGGGGCGAGACGCCGCTGGCCGCCTGCGAGCGCGGCAAGACCGAAGACGACGAAGCCGAAAACGCGATCGGCGAAGCCTCGATCGTCCCGATCGTCACCGGGCTCGGCCTGGCCGGCAGCCTCGGGCTCGTCGTCGCCTTCTTCTACACCGGCCTCTGGGCGATGAGGACGGGACTGCTGAGCCGCTTCTGGGGCGCCCTGGGGATGGCGGCGGGGATCACCTTCCTGCTCGGGCCGCTGTTCCTGATCGGCCTGGTCTGGCTCGCCTACTTCGCGCTGATGGTGATCGGCAAGGTGCCGGGCGGGCAGCCGCCCGCCTGGGCGGCGGGCGAAGCGGTCCCCTGGCCGACCGCCGGGGAGAAGGCCGCCGCCGAACTCGAACCGGCCGCGGGCGCCGGGGAGGACGCCGTCGAGGAGGACGACGGCGAGGGCCCGGGCGATGCCGAGGGCCCGGGCGACGGCGACCGGCGCAAGCGCAAGCGGCGCGAGTAGCGCTCAGGCCCGCGGCGGCGGCGCGGCCGTCAGCTCGACCCGGTGGCCGCCGGGGGCGGTCGCCAGGGCGCGCGGGCTGCCCCAGTGCTCGCGCCGCCGCTCGACCGCGTGGCCGGCCTCCCGCAGGCGCGCCAGCGCCGCCTCGAAGTCGGGGGCGACGACGGCGAGGTGGCCGACCGGCGGGATGACGGGATCCTCGCGCGGCATCAGGTGGACCTGGGTCCCCTCGCGTTCGAGCCAGGCGTACTCGCGCAGCGTCGGCGGCGGCTCGACCCGCTCGAAGCCGAGCAGCGCGAAGAAGTCCGCGGTCGCCTCGATCTCCCCCGGCGCGACCTCGATCCCGGCATGGTGGAGCACGCCCGAAGATTTACACAGTTGGCACAGACACGTATGCTTTTGTCTGTTACAGTCGAGCCATGGAGGCAGCGGTCGCGGATAAGGAGGCGGGGATGACCCAGGGGAATGATGGACGTCTTGATGAGCTTGGCAACCGCGTTGGATATCTCACTGGTCGGGTCGATGAGATGAGCAAGCGAATCGACGATCTGGGCGACCGCGTCGATCAGGGTTTCGCGCAGGTGGACCACCGCTTCGCTCAGGTCGACCAGCGTTTCGCGCAGGTGGACCACCGTTTCGCTCAGGTCAGAGGTGATATCTCAGCGCTCAGAGGCGATTTCTCAGCCCTCTACCGGCTGCTGGTGCGGGTCAGCGTCGGGGGAGCCGTGGCCCTCGGAATTGCCTTGATCGGCGCAATTGCCACCTGACCTCACGTCAGAGCAGCAGCGACACCAGGGCGCCGACGATGACGATCGCGGTGGTCCAGGTGATCGTCTCGGCCACCACGCGGTTGTCGAGGCCGTAGGCGTGGGAGACGACGAGGGCGTTGATGCCCGTCGGCATCGCTGACATCAGGCGGTAGGCGGATGGCAGGTCGATCAGCGGGGCCGAGAGGAGCATCAGCAGGGCCGGGGCGAGGGCGAGGCGGCCGGCGGTGGCGAGGGCGACGGGCCTGGTGAGCGGCGGCGGCAGGGGCAGCTCGCCGTGCTCGGCGCCCTCGGCGAGGGTGGCGCCGACGGCGAAGAAGCCGAGCGGGAGGATCGCCACGGCGAGGACCTGGGAGGCGTCGACGAGGACGGCCGGGGCGAGCGCCCGCGGGGCGAGCAGGCCGAGGACGGCGGCGTAGAGCGGCGGGTTGCGGGTGAAGAAGGCGCGGACCCGCGCCGACATCCCCTCGCCGGCGCGGGTGCCGAAGGCGGCGCCGACGCCGAAGGCGCCGAACATCAGCGTCGGCCCGCCGACGAGGACGTCGAAGAGGACGCCGGTGGAGAGGTGGTCGCGGCCGAGCAGGGCGACCGTCAGGGGGTATCCCAGGTAGGTGGTGTTGGCGACGATCGAGGCGCAGATCGCCGCTCCCGTCTGCGGCCGGGACAGCCGCAACAGCTTCGAAGCAACCAGCCAGACCGCCGTCCCGGTCAGCGCCATGTTGACCAGCGCCACCCCGATCCCGACCGCGTTGTCAACGCTGATCGAGGAAGCCGCCAGGTTGAAAAAAATCACCGGCGGCACCAGCACATAGAGCATCACCAGCAGCAGCTTCCGAGCAAGAGCTACCGCCTCGGTCGGCCGTCTCCGCTCAGACTCAACGCCCACTCCCGCGCCGGCCACCATCAGCACAAGCGTCAGCAAGACCCCCATCCGCGGCAGTCTGACCGCTGTCGAAGGGGAGCGGGTTCACCCCCTAAAACAGAGCGCTACCGGCGTGCGATGCGAACTCGACCAGCGGTTGCGGGATCACGCCGAAGAAGACGGTCGCCGCGGCGGCGAGGACGGCCGGCCCGACCAGGTACCAGCGGCGGCCCGCTTCGGGGTCGACCGGGTCGGCCTCGGGCGAGGCGCCGGCGATCGCCGGGGCGCCGCCGGGGACCGTCTCCCGCTCGCCGGCCATCCACATCGCCGCCACCACCCGCAGGTAGTAGGCGAGGGAGATCATCGTGCCGACGGCGATGAAGACGGCGAGCCAGGTGTAGTCGCCTTCGACCAGGGCCTCGATCAGGAAGAGCTTGCCGATGAAGCCCGCCGTCGCCGGTAGCCCGGCGAGGGCCAGCATCGAGATCGTCAGCGGCCAGGCCAGCGCCGGCCGCTCGGCGCCGAGGCCGCGGACGGCGCGGATGTCGTCGCCGAAGACGGTCTCGCGCTCGCGGGCGACGATCACCGCGAAGGCGGCGAGGTTCATGCAGGCGTAGGCGGCGAGGTAGAAGACCAGCGAGCTCGTCCCCTGCTCGGAGAAGACGACGACGCCGCCGAGCATGTAGCCCGCCTGGGCGATCCCCGAGTAGCCGAGCAGCCGTTTCAGCGAGTCCTGGCCGAGGGCGCCGACGTTGCCGACGACGATCGAGATCGCCGCCAGCGCCGCCAACGCCGGCTGCCAGGTATCGACCTGGGAGCCGAGGGCGACGTCGAAGAAGCGGACGAAGACGGCGAAGGCCGCCGCCTTGGTCGCCACCGCCATGAAGCCCGTGATCGGGGTGGGGGCGCCCTGGTAGACGTCGGGAGTCCACTGGTGGAAGGGCGCGATCGAGGTCTTGAAGGCGAGGCCGACCGCTGCCATCGCGATCCCGATCAGGATCAGCGGGTCGCCGTCGAGGCCGTTGTGGGCGATCCCGGCGGCGATCCCGGCGAAGCCGGTCGAGCCGGTGCCGCCGTAGAGGAAGGCCATCCCGTAGAGCAGCGTCGCCGAGCCGATCGAGCCGACGATCAGGTACTTCAGCCCCGACTCGAGCGAGCCCTCGCGCCGCAGGTTGGTCGCGCAGAGGATGTAGAGGGGGATCGAGAGCGTCTCCAGGGCGACGAAGAAGGTGACGAGGTCGTTCGCCTGGGAGAGCAGCACCATCCCCAGGACCGAGCCGAGCAGGAGCGCGTGGTACTCGCCCGAGCCGGCTTCCCGGGTCGCCCGCTCGCCGACCGAGAGGAGGACGCAGAAGCCGGCGGTGAGGATCGCGATCAGCGAGATCGAGATCGCCAGGTCGTCGAGCCGCAGGCCGTGGGAGAGCAGTTCCCGCGGGTCGTTCCACTGCCAGATCAGCAGGCCCGCGGCGGCGGCCAGGGTCGCCAGGGTCAGCGCCGGCGCCCAGCGCCTGGTCGGCTTGAAGACGGCGCTGAGCAGGACGACGCAGACGCCGACGGTCAGCGCGATCAGCGGCGAGATCCCCGCGTAGTCGATGTTCGGTGCGTTGAAGGTCATTTCCTCGCCAGTTGTGAGTTGGTGGCGGCGCCGCCGGTGACCTTCGCCACCGTCTGCCGGACGCTCGGGTTGGTCCGCTCGAGGATCAGCTGTGGGTAGAGGGCGAGGGCGAGGATGCAGAGGACCAGCGGCGCCAGCACGACCGCGTCGCGCCAGCCGATCTCGCGCGAGAGGAGGCCCTCCGGCTTTCTGTTGTGCATCGTCCCCTGGTAAAGCCGCAGGGCGTAGTAGGCCGACATCGCGACGCCGCTGATCGCGATGAAGGCGAAGACGATCTTCGCCTGGAAGAGGCCGTTGAGGATGTAGAACTCGCCGATGAAGTTGGCCGAGCCGGGCATCGCCAGGGTCGCCAGGGCGACGATCAGGAAGAGCGCCGCCAGGACCGGCGCTCGCAGCGCCATCCCGCCCATCTGCCGCAGGTCCTCGCTGCCGGTGCGCTCGACCAGGATCGCGACGATGATGAAGATCGGGGCGACGACGAGGCCGTGGTTGACCATCTGCAGGACCGCCCCGTCGGAGCCGTCGGCCCGCAGGGCGAAGATCCCGGCGGTGATGAAGCCGAGCTGCGCCACCGAGGAGTAGCCGGCGATCAGCCGCACGTTGGTCTGGGTGAAGGCCATCGCCGAGCCGTAGAGGATCGAGGCGAGGGCGATGACCAGGACGATCTCCTGGAATTCCACCGCCGCTTCGGGGAAGAGCGGCAGGACGATCCGCAGGAAGCCGTAGGCGCCGACCTTGGCCAGCACCCCGGAGAAGACCGCCAGCACCGGCAGCGGCGCTGCCCTGTAGGCGTCGGGCATCCAGCCGTGCAGGAGGAAGGCCGGCATCTTGACCAGGAAGGCGGCGGCGAAGAACCAGAAGATCCAGCGCTGGCTGCCGAGCGAGAGCCCCTGCTCCTGCAGCGCCTGGATCGAGAAGGTGACGTGGCCGCCGTGGGCGGAGAGGATCGCGGTGGCGATCGCCGCGACCAGCATCAGCAGCGAGCCGATCAGCGTGTAGACGATCATCTTCAGGGTCGCCGCCGCCGCGGTCGGGCCGCCCTCGGCGCTGCGGTCGTGGCCCCAGGCGCCGAAGAGGAAGTAGAACGGCACCAGCATGAAGTCGAAGAAGAGGACGAAGAGCAGCAGGTCCTGGGCGACGAAGGCGCCGAGCGTCGCCGTCTCGGCTAGCAGCATCAGCAGGTAGAAGGTCTTCGGCCGCTCCCAGTCGCGGAAGGCGGCGAAGGCGACGCCGCCGGTCCACAGGACCGCGGTCAGCAGCACCAGGAAGAGGTTGAGCCCGTCGAGGCCGAGGCTGTAGTCGACCCCGAGCCCGGAGATCCAGGGCGTGTCGACGCTGTACTGCAGGCCCGAGTCGCCCGTGTGGAAGCCGGCGACCATCGCGATCGCGACGCCGAGGGTGGCGAGGGTGCCGAGCACCGCCCACCAGCCGACCGCGCGCCGCGGCAGGAAGAGGCCGGCGAGGCCGAAGGCCAGCGGGGCCCAGAGGAGGACGTCGATCATCGCCGCGGCCTCCTCACGAGCTCGAAGATCAGGAAGTAGAGGGCGAGCCCGGCGAAGCCGGCGATCAGCAGCAGCGCGTAGCTGCGGACGAAGCCGTTCTGGACGGCGCGGACGATGCCGCTGCCGCCGCGCACGGTCTCCTCGGTGCCGGTGACGAGGCCGTCGACGACGAAGCGCTCGAAGACGCGGTCGGCGAAGCGCCCGACCGCCAGCGCCGGGCGGACGACGAGCAGGTCGATCGCCTCGTCGAAGTACCACTTGCGGTAGAGGAAGGTGTGCAGCCCCCGCAGGCGCGCTTCCAGCGCCCGCGAGGTCCCCGGCCGGGCGACGTAGAGCCAGTAGGCGACGGCGATCCCGGCCAGCGAGATTGCCCCGCCGATCGCCAGCCCGAGCCAGCTCGCCCCGACCGAGGGGTGGATCGCCGCCAGCGGCGAGTCGGCGAAGACCGGGTCGAGCCAGCGGGTGACCGCCTCGTCGACGCCGGGCACCTGGATCAGGCCGCCGAACAGCGCTCCGAAGGCCAGCACCGCCATCGCCACCCGCATCGGCGCCGACTGCTCGGCGATGTGGTGCTCGGCGCCGGGGAAGCCGACGTCGGTGTCCTCCTCGGCGCCGGTCGCCGGGTTGAAGGGGTGGGCGTGGTGGACGTGGCCGGTCTCGATCAGCTCCCGCGCCTCCTCGCAGGGCTCGCCGCCCAGCACCCGGAAGATCAGGCGGAAGGTGTAGATCGCGGTGAGGAAGGCGCCGAGGTAGCCGAGCACGACGAAGATCTCGTACATGCCGCCACGCGCCCCGGCGTAGGCGAGGATCTCGTCCTTGGAGAAGAAGCCCGAGGTGAGCGGGAAGGCGGCGAGGGCGAGGCCGCCGCAGAGCATCGTCAGCGAGGTGAAGCGCATCGCCTTGGCGAATCCGCCCATCCGGTCGATGTTCTGCTCGTTGGCCATCGCGGCGATGATCGAGCCGGCCGCCATGAACAGCAGCGCCTTGAAGAAGGCGTGGGTCATCAGGTGGAACATCCCGGCGCTGTAGGCGCCGATCGAGACGCCGACGACCATGTAGCCGATCTGGCTCATCGTCGAGTAGGCGATCGCCCGCTTCAGGTCGGTCATCACCAGGGCGATCGTCGCCGCCACCAGCAGCGTCGCCAGGCCGGTGAAGGCGGCGATGTCGGCGGCGGTCGGGGCGAGGACGAAGAGGACGTGGGTGCGGGCGATCAGGTAGACGCCGGCGGTCACCATCGTCGCCGCGTGGATCAGCGAGGAGACCGGGGTCGGGCCCTCCATCGCGTCGGGCAGCCAGGTGTGGAGCGGCAGCTGGGCGGACTTGGCGAAGGCGCCGACGAGGAGCAGCAGGCAGATCGCGGTGACGCTCCACTGGTTGGTGGCGAAAACTTCCGGCGCCTTCGCGAAGACCGTCCCGTAGTCGAAGCTGCCGAGTTCGCGGAAGATCAGGAAGGCGGCGAGGACGAGGCCGATGTCGCCGACGACGTTGATCACGAACGCCTTCATCCCCGCCCGCGTCGCCGTCTCGCGCCGGTACCAGAAGCTGATCAGCGCGTAGGAGGCGAAGCCGACGAAGGCCCAGCCGACGATCAGGAGGACGAAGTTGCCGGCGAGGACCAGCAGCAGCATCGAGAAGACGAAGAAGTTGAGGTAGCTGAAGAAGCGGTGGTAGCCATGGTCGCTCTGCATGTAGCCGAACGAGTAGAGGTGGATCAGGGTCGAGACGCCGGTGACGACGAGGACCATGAAGACCGAGAGCTGGTCGGCGAGGATCCCGAGCTTGATTTCGAGGCCGGCGACGCTCGCGTACTGCCAGAGCGAGCTGGCGTGGTGGCGGGCGTCGGGGCTCTCGCCGAGCAGGTTGACGAGGGCGGCGACGCCGCAGAGGAAGGCGAGCCCGATCGCCGCCGTGCCGATCGCGCCGGCCGCCTTCTGCGGCAGCGCCCGGAAGCCGAGCGCGATCGCGATCGACCCCAGCAGCGGGAAGAGCAGGACCAGCCAGCACCACGTCGTCGCGCTCATCCGCGCAGCTCCCGCAGGTCGTCGACGTTGAGCGGCAGCTTGCGGCGGAAGATGGCGACGATCAGGCCGAGGCCGACGACGACCTCGCAGGCGGCGATCACCATCACGATCAGCGCGAAGACCTGCCCCTGCTGGTTGCCGACCATGCGGCTGAAGGCGACCAGGGCGAGGTTGCCGGCGTTCAGCATCAGCTCCAGGCAGAGGAGGATGACGAGGGGGCTGCGGCGGAGGAGGATCCCGAGGGCTCCCGTTGCGAACAGCAGGCTGCTGAGGACGATGTACCAGGTGACGTTCATGCGAGCCCGCTTTGGGTGGGGGCGGGCGCCGAGGTGGGGTCCTCGAAACGCTCGGCGGGAGCCTCGCTGGAGTGTTTCGAGGACCCCACCTCGGCGCCCGCTGATCCCTCGCGGCGTTTGGCGGCAAGGACGATGGCTCCTACCGCGGCTAGGAGGAGGAGGATGGAGCTGGCCTCGAAGGGGAGGAGGAACTTTTCGAGGAGGAGGCGGCCGATCGCGGCGGGGTCGCCGAAGCCGGTGCCGACTTCGGGGCCGTGGGTTTCGAGCGCCTTGAGGGCGGAGCCGAGGACGGCGATCGAGAGCTCGACGAAGAGGGCGATGCCGAGCAGGGGGGCGAGGAGGCGCTGGCCGGGGATCGGCTCCCAGGCCGACTCGCCGCCGCCGCCGACGTAGGCGACGACGAAGACGTAGAGGACCATCACCGCGCCGGCGTAGACGACCACCTGGGCGGCGGCGATGAAGGCCGCGGTGAGGAGGAGGAAGAGCGCCGCCAGGCTGAACAGGTGGACGATCAGCGCCAGCACCGAGTAGAAGGGGTTGCGCAGCGCGATCACGCCGATCGCGCCGCCGAGGGCGCCGATCGCGGCGGCGAAGAAGACGACCGCTTCCACTATTCGCCCTCGCTTTTCAGCGGCGTCCGCTCGGCCGGCTCGGCCAGCAGCATCTCCTTGGTGAAGATCAGGTCGCGGCGGTCGTAGTCGGCCATCTCGTAGTCGTGGCCCATCGTGATCGCGTCGAAGGGGCAGGCGATCTCGCAGTAGCCGCAGAAGATGCAGCGGCTGAGGTTGATCTCGTAGACGGCGGCGTAGCGCTCGCCGGCCGAGACCCGCTCGCCGGGGATGTTCTCGGCGGCGACGACGCGGATGCAGTCGGCCGGGCAGGCGGCGGCGCAGAGCGAGCAGCCGACGCATTTCTCCAGCCCCGTGTCCTCGAAGCGGTGCAGTTTGTGGCGGCCGCGGAAGCGCGGGTAGACGGGCGTCTTCTCCTCGGGGTACTCGATCGTCATCGGCCCCTCTATCAGCCGCGCCATCGTCGTCTTCAGCCCCCGCAGGGTCTCGCCGAAGGCGCGGTAGGCGCCGCCGACCCCGCCCGGCTCAGGCCCGCGCTGCACCTCGACCACCTCGATCGAGTCGAGGTAGGACGCCGAACGCGAATCCACTTCCCCACCGCTCATTTAGTTGTTCCTTTTGGTCGTAGAACAGCCATAAGGAACAGGTCAGACCCAGACCCTCTCGGCCGGCTGTTCCTTTTGGTCGCAGGGCAGCCATAAGGAACAGAAAAGACGCGGTTGCTCACGTGACCACCACCAGGACGGCGGTGACGAGGACGTTGAAGGTGGCGAGCGGGAGCAGGACCTTCCAGCCGAGGGTCATCAGCTGGTCATATCGAAGACGCGGCAGCGTTGCCCTCACCCAGATGAAGACGAGGACCAGGCCGAGCATCTTCGCGAGCATCCAGATCGGGTCGAGCCAGCCCGGGCCGGGGCCCATCCAGCCGCCGAGGAACATCGCCGCGGCGATCCCGCAGACGACGAGGATCTCCATGTATTCGACCAGCAGGAAGGAGCCGAAGCGCATGCCGCCGTACTCGGTCATGAAGCCCTGAACCAGCTCGGCGTCGGCCTCGGGCATGTCGAACGGGGTGCGGTTGGTCTCGGCGAAGCCGGCCAGCATGAAGATCAGGAAGCCGACGAACTGGGGGATGACGAACCAGATGCCGCCCTGCGAGTGGACGATCGAGACCAGCGAGAGCGAGCCGCTCATCATGATCACGCCGAGCAGCGCCAGCCCCATCGAGACCTCGTAGGAGATCAGCTGCGCGGCCGAGCGCATCGCCCCCAGCAGGCTGTATTTGGAGCCCGAGGACCAGCCGCCGAGCAGCAGGCCGTAGAAGGCGATCGAGCCGACGGCGAAGAAGTAGAGGATGCCGATCGGGACGTCGATGCCGTAGAAGCCGACGCCGTCCTTGACGTCGCCCCAGGGGATGATCGCCAGCGAGAGCACCCCGGCGAGGACCGGCAGCAGCGGCCCGAGGATGAACAGGGTCGGGATCGCGTTGGCGGGCCGGAACGACTCCTTGGAGATCAGCTTGCCGACGTCGGCAAGCGGCTGCAGGAGGCCGTACGGGCCGACCCGGTTGGGGCCGTAGCGGTGCTGGAAGCGCCCGATCAGCTTCCGCTCCAGGACGGTCAGCAGCGGCAGGATGCCGAAGATCACGGCGAAGATGACGATCGACTTGACGACCATGATCCAGGTCGCTTCGACGAGCTGGGTGTCGGCGAGCGGCATCAGGCGCGGACCTCGCCCAGCTTCTCGATCGCGACCCGGACCGGGCCGCCGTTCAGCAGCGCATTGGCGTTGCCGTCGAGGACGCCCTCGGCCATGAAGACGACGCCGGCAGGGATCCGCTCCTTGATCTGGACCTCGGCCTCGACCGTGTTGCCGTCCTGGCCGACGCGGACCTTCTCGCCGGACTTGAGCTGCAACCGTTCGGCGTCGGCCGGCGACAGCTCGACCCGCTGCTGAGGCGTCAGGAACTTCAGAGGCGGGTTCAACTCCGTGATCGGGCCCGCCCACAGATCCCTGTACGTGGAGAGCGCGAGTGACCCTGGGCCGTGAGGGGACCCCGCCCCTGGGTCGGCGGACGCCGCTCGGCGTGGATCGTCGCCGGTCTCCGAGTTACCGGGTAGGGCCTCCGGCTCAGTGTCCGGCGACCCAGGGGCGGGGTCCCTGACGGGCTCGGATGCGTTGCTTGCAGCTTGGGTGTCTTGCCAGCGGATCCCGCGGCCGCCGATGTCGCTGTCGCCGATGCCGTGGTAGAAGGACACCGCTTCGGTGAGGGCCTTGAAGGCGGTGGGCTGGGAGTCGATGCCGGTGTCGAGGCCGAGGGCTTCGGCTAGCTGGGAGAGGACGAGGATGTTGGAGTGGACTTCGCCGGGGCGGGATGCCGAGGGGCGGACCCGCTGGAGGCGGCCGTCGGGGTGGGTGACGGTGCCGTCTTTCTCGGCGTGGGTCTCGAGCGGGAGGACGACGTCGGCCTTGGCGGTGGTGGCGGTCTCGTGCATCGAGAAGGAGACGACGAAGTCGGCCGCGGTCAGCGCCTCCTCCCAGGCCGGCGTGTCGGGGAAGTCGCGGAGCGGGTCGGCGCCGAAGAGGACCAGGCCCGAGAGCTCGCCGGAGATCAGGGCGGAGCGGATCTCCTCGGTCGCCATGCCCGCCGTGGTCTCGGCGAGACCCGGCCCGGCGTCGGGGAGGCAGCCGGCCTCGCGCAGGCCGCGGGCGTTGGCGAACTCGGGGATCTCCAGCAGCCCGGAGCCGTCCTTCCCGGCGAGGCCGAGGGTGGCGGCGACGTCGAGCAGGGCCTTGACCGTGGCGTGGTCCTCGCGGCCGATCCGCTCGCCCCAGAGGACGACGACGCTGCCGGCCTCGCGCAGGACGGCGGCGGCCTCGCTCTCGGGCGCCTCGGTGGAGTCGTCGCGCAGGGCGCCGGCCAGGCCCATCAGGAAGGCGGTGGCGCCGCCCGGCGCGTAGCGGAAGACCGCCTCGGCGCCGCCGTCGAGGGCGGTCGGGCGCTCGGTCGCGACGACGAGCTTGGCGCCGTTGCGCCGCATCGCCTTGCGCACCCGCAGGTCGAGGATCGGCGAGCTCTGCAGCGGGTCGGTGCCGAGCACCAGGATCGCCCCGGCCTCGTCGATGTCGCGGACCCTGGCCGAGAGGTCCGGCTCGCCGAGCCGCCGCAGTACCTCAGCCTCGGGTCCGCGCGAGGGCCGCGAATCGATGTGAGCCGACCCGAGCGCCTCGCGCAGAAGCTTCTGCAGCAGGAAGCCCTCCTCGTTGGAGGCGTCGCCGACGATCGCCGCAACGCCGGAGGAGGCGGGGGTGGTCCTCTCAGGGTCCAGCCCGCCGTTCTCCGGCGCGACAGGGGAGGCGGGGGTGGTCCTCTCCGGACCCTCCCCGCCGTTGTCCGGAGAGGACCACCCCCGGCTCCCCCCGCTCGCAGCACGCAGCCCCTCGGCGACCTTCGCGATCGCCTCGTCCCAGCTCACCTCGCCGCCCTTCAGCCGCGGCCCGCGCACCCGCTCGGGCGCGTCGAACATCTCGAAGCCGTAGCGGCCGCGGTCGCAGATCCAGCCGTCGTCGACCTCGGCGTTGTCCCGCGTCACCACCCGTTTCACCTTCTCGTCGCGGACGGTGAAGCTGACGTTGCACTGGCTCGGGCAGAGCGTGCAGACCGACCCGCCCTGCTCGATGTCCCAGGGCCGGGCGCGGAAGCGGTAGGTGTAGCTGGTCAGCGCGCCGACCGGGCAGATGTCGGTGATGTTGCCGTGGAAGGGCCCGACGTAGGGGCGCTCGTCGAAGGTGCCGACGTAGGTGCGGTCGCCGCGCTCGAGCAGCTGCAGCTGGGCGTCCTCGGAGACCTCCTGGCTGAAGCGGACGCAGCGGTAGCAGAGGATGCAGCGCTCGCGGTCGATCGCGACCAGCGGCGAGAGCTCGATCGGCTTCTCGAAGTGGCGCTTTTCGTCGATCACCCGGCTCTTCCCGGGCCCCCAGCCGTAGGAGATGTCCTGCAGCGGGCATTCGCCGCCTTTGTCGCAGACCGGGCAGTCGAGCGGGTGGTTGACGAGGAGGAACTCGACGACGGCGCTCTGGGCGTGCTTGACCTGCTCGGTGCGGGTGTGGACGACCATCCCCTCGCGGACCGGGGTCGAGCAGGAGGTCTGCAGCTTCGGGATCCCCTCGATCTCGACCAGGCACATGCGGCAGGCGCCGACCGGGTCGCCGAGTTTCGGTTCGTAGCAGAAGAAGGGGATCTCGACGTCGCCCTTGCGGGCGGCGTCGTGGAGCATCTCGCCCTCGACCGCGGCGACCTCGCGGCCGTCGATCGTGATCGTCACCTCGCGGCGGGCCGGGCTCATACCGATGCTCCCAGCGTCTCCGGCGGCGCCTGCACGACGGCGTGGGGGTCGAGGACCAGGGCGGGGTTCTCCATCACTGCTTCGAACTCCTCTCGGAACTTGCGGACCATCGCCCCGACCGGCATCGCCATCGAGTCGCCGAGCACGCAGAGGCAGTGGCCGATGATGTTCTGCTGCACCGAGGAGACGATGTCGAGGTCGAGTGGGGTCGCCTCGCCGCGGACCATCCGCTCCAGCATCTTCACGGTCCAGTTGGTGCCCTCGCGGCAGGGGACGCACTTGCCGCAGGACTCGTGGTGGTAGAAGCGCGCCGTGCGCAGAGCCAGGTGGGGGATCGAGACGCGGTCGTCGGCGACGATGATCGAGCCCGAGCCGAGCATCGAGCCGGCCTCGGCCATCGCCTCGAAGCTGTAGGGGAGGTCGAGCCCTTCCTCGGCCTTGAGGACCGGCGACGAGGAGCCGCCGGGGAAGAAGGCCTTGATCTCGTGCCCGGGCTCGGGGCCGCCGGCGAGGTCGTAGATCAGCTCGCGGGTGGGGATCCCCAGCTCGACCTCGTAGTTGCCGGGGCGGCGGACGCCGCCGGAGACCGAGACGACCTTGGTCCCGGGCGACTGCTCGGTGCCGAAGCCGCGGAACCACTCGGCGCCGTGGCGGACGATGTGGGGGACGTTGGAGAGCGTCTCGACGTTGTTGATCAGGGTCGGGCCGCCGTAGAGGCCCTGGACCGCCGGGAAGGGCGGCTTCAGGCGCGGGTTGCCGCGCTTGCCCTCGAGCGCGTCGAGCAGCGCGGTCTCCTCGCCGCAGATGTAGGCGCCGGCGCCGCGGTGGACGACCAGCTCGAGGTCGCGGTGGCAGCCGAGGATGTTCGTCCCCAGGTAGCCGGCCTCGTAGGCTTCGGCGACGGCGGCGTCGAGGATGTCGGCCTGTTCGTCGTACTCGCCGCGGATGAAGATGAAGGCGTGGCCGGCGTCGGCGGCGAGCGCCGCGATCGCGATCCCCTCGATCAGCTGGTGGGGGTTGCGCTGCATCAGCTCGCGGTCCTTGAAGGCGCCGGGCTCGGACTCGTCGGCGTTGCAGCAGAGGTACTTCTGCATCTCGCCGCGGGGGAGGAAGGAGGCCTTTTTGCCCATCGCGAAGCCGGCGCCGCCGCGGCCGCGCAGGCCCGAGTCTTCGAGCTCCTTGAGCACCTCGTCCTGCTCCAGCTCGCGGTAGGCGCGCTCCAGCGTCTCGTAGCCGCCGGCCAGGCGCCGGTAGCCCTCGAGGGTGCGCAGCGCCGGGTCCTCGGCGTGGGCGAGCAGGACGCGCTTCTCCAGCGGGTGGGCCATCAGGAGTCCCCCGCCAGGCCGCGCCTGGCCAGCGCCTTCTCGGGCAGCACCTCGACGCCGCCGCGCAGCTGCTCGATCGCCTTGCCGGCCTCGGCGGCCTCGAGCGGGCCGTAGTAGCGCTGGTCGATCGAGGCCATCGGGGCGATGTCGCAGGCGCCGAGGCACTCGAAGCCGGTGACGAAGAAGTCGTCGTCGCCCTCGGCGGCGGCGCGGAAGGCGTCGAGCAGGCGGTCGCCGCCGCGCATCCAGCAGCTGATGTTGGTGCAGACCTCGATCCGGTGCGAGCCGACCGCCTCGGTGTGCAGGAGGTCGTAGAAGCTCGCCACCGACTCCAGGTAGGCGGGCGTCACCCGCATCACCGCGGCGGCCTGGCGGATCCCCTCCGGCGTGCACCAGCCGTAGCGCTCCTGCACCGCCCACAGCGCCGGGATCGAGGCCGAGCGCCGGTCGGGGTAGCGGCTCATCAGCGTCTCGATCCGCTCCCGCAGCTCCGGAGGGCACGCAACCTCATGGATCTCGGGTATCCCTTCCTCCGAGCGGCCGGGTACCCGACCCTCCCGCACGGCTGGATCGACAGGCAGGTCAGCCATCAACCCTCCTCCCGTGGGTGGCGCGGTAGGGGGGACCATCCCCTGCGCAGTTGCAGGGGATGGTGGGTCCCCTGCCGCGACAGGACCCGCGGGCCGGGGGCATGGTCCCTCACCGGTCCACCCCTCCCAGGATCGGGTCGAGCATCCCCAGCGAGGCGATCATGTCGGCGACGTAGCCGCCGACCGCCATCTCGCGGAAGGCCTGCAGGTTGACGAAGGAGGGGTCGCGGTAGTGGACCCGGGCCGGCTTCGCCGAGCCGTCGGCGAGGACGAAGCAGCCGAGCTCGCCGCGCGGGTGCTCGATCGCGTAGTAGACCTCGCCGGGGCCGACCCGGTAGCCCTCGGTGACCAGCTTGAAGTGGTGGATCAGCGACTCCATCGAGGTCGAGAGCTCCGAGCGCGGCGGCAGCACGTACTTGCGGTCGTCGGCGATGAACGGGCCCTCGGGCAGCGCCTCCAGGCACTGCTCGACGATCCGCGCCGACTCGACCATCTCCGCCACCCGCACCCGGTAGCGGTCGTAGTTGTCGCCGACGGTCCCGACCGGGATCTTGAAGTCCATCTCCGGGTAGGCGAGGTAGTCGAAGGCCTTGCGCAGGTCCCAGGGGTCGCCGGCGGCGCGCAGCAGCGGCCCGGTCACGCCCAGCTCCAGGAGCCGCTCGCGGGGGACGATCCCGGTCCCTTTGGTCCGCTGCAGGAAGACCTCGTTGCGGTCGAGCAGGTCCTGGTACTGGCCGACCCGGACCGGCATTTCGCGGGCGAAGGCCATGCACTTGGCCTCGAAGCCGAGCGGGATGTCCTCGATCACGCCGCCGACCTGGAAGTAGCGGGTGTGCATCCGCTGCCCGGTCGCCATCTCGAAGAGGTCGAGGATCTTGTCGCGCTCGCGGAAGCAGTACCAGAGCATCGAGATCGCGCCGAGGTCCAGCGCCGTGGTGCCGAGCCAGACCAGGTGCGAGTGGATCCGGTTGAGCTCGAGGAAGAGCGTCCGCAGGTACCTGGCGCGCGGCGGGATCTCGAGGTCGACGAGGCGCTCGACGGCGCCGCAGAAGGCCTCCATCTGGAAGAAGTAGGAGACGTAGTCCATCCGCTCGACGAAGGGGATGACCTTCCAGTAGCTCTTGTCCTCGCAGGACTTTTCGATCCCGGTGTGGACGTAGCCGATCACCGGCCGGACCTCGCGCACGACCTCGCCTTCGAGGTCGACGACCAGCCGCAGCACCCCGTGGGTCGCCGGGTGGTGCGGCCCGACGTTGACCGTCATCACCTCCTTGGTGCGGTCCTCGGAGATGCCGACCTGGTCGGTCGAGACGGTCGCCTCAGTCATAGCGCCGCTCCGAGTAGGTGAAGGTGACGGGCTCGCCGCCGACCGGGAAGTCGCGGCGCTGCGGCCAGCCGACGTAGTCGTCGGGCATCAGGATCCGGGTCAGGTTCGGGTGGCCGCGGAAGACGATCCCGAAGAAGTCATAGGCCTCGCGCTCCTGGGCGTCTGCGGTCGGGAACAGCTCCACGCAGGAGTCGATTTGCGGGAGGGACGGGGCGTCCTGGCCCGCGGGTCCTGTCACGGCAGGGGACCCACCATGTCTTCCGGTAGCTAAAGCTTCCTCAGACATGGTCCCCCCTACGGTGCCACCCGCGGGAGAAGCGTCTTCGAGCATCGCTTTCACCCTGATCCGCTCGACGCGGTCGCGGTTGATCAGCTCGTAGTGGACGCCGAAGCGGGGCTCGTTCGGGAGGTAGTCGGCCACGTGGAGGGAGGAGAGGAAGTCGTAGCGGTGGCCCGGCTGCTCCTTCAGCCAGCGCAGGGCGTCGAGGACGCGGGCCGGGTCGACGATCAGGGCCGGCTGGGCGCGGTCGTAGGAGGTGGCGAGCACGGCGCCGGGGTGGTCGCGGTCGATTTCCCCCCGGATCAGCTCGAGTCCGGGCGCGTCAGGCAAGGCTGGGCTCCCCTGCTTCGCGCAGCGCCTCGACCGACTCGCGCGCCCGCTCGTAGGCGGCCGCGGCCGCCGGGCTCGGTTCGCTGCGGGGGCCGCCGCGCGCCCACTCCTCGGTCCCGTAGGCGCCGTAGCGCCGCCGCCAGCTCTGGTCGGGGCTGCCCATCACCTTGCGCTGCAGCTTGGTGAAGCCGTAGAGGACGGCCTCGGGCCGCGGCGGGCAGCCGGGCACGTAGATGTCGACCGGCATGAACTTGTCGGCGCCTTGGACGACGGCGTAGTTGGCGAACATCCCCGCCGAGGAGGAGCAGGCGCCCATCGCCATCACCCACTTCGGCTCCAGCATCTGGTCGTAGAGGCGGCGGACGACCGGCGCCATTTTGATGCTGACCCGGCCCGAGAGGATGATCAGGTCGGCCTGGCGCGGCGAGGCGCGCAGGGCCTCGGCGCCGAAGCGGGCGAGGTCGTAGCGGGCGGTGACGATCGAGATCGGCGCCTCGATCGCGCAGCAGGCGAGGCCGAAGGTGAGCGGGAAGATCGAGTTGGCGCGGGCCCAGTTCTGGACCTTCTCGAAGGTCGTGGTGACGACCCGCTCTTCGACGTAGCGCTCGAGGTCGGCGCCCTCGAGGTCGCCGCGCAGCATCGCCGCGGCGTCGACCTGCTTCTCGCGGAGGGTGCGGCGCTCTACCTCCAATCCAGGGCCCCCTTCCGCCAGACGTAGACGAAGGCGACGAGCAGCAGGGCGACGAAGGTGATCAGCTCGCCGAGGACGAAGACCGAGTCGGCGCCCTTGAGGATGACCCCGATCGGGTAGAGGAAGACGACCTCGATGTCGAAGAGGATGAAGAGCATCGCGATCAGGTAGAAGCTGACGCCGAAGCGCAGCCCCTTCGTCGGCTCGACCGGGATGCCGGACTCATACGGCTCGCCCTGGCGCCGGCTCGCCGCGGTCTCCCGGGCCGGCTTCTTCGGCCCGATCAGGTGGTTGAGCATCGCGAAGACGCCGCCGACCGTGAGGCCGAGGAAGGCGAAGACGAGGATCGGTAGGTAGCTCTTCAGCACGGGGAGGTGTTTGTCGCGGCCGCCGAGTCGGGTGACACATACCCGCGATCAGCCGCCGTAGCCCCTGTTATATACCGACTTTGTGACATGTTGCTACATAGTGCTTTTCCGCATCAGCAAGCCGAATCCCGACCCTTTTGGGCGGAAATAGAGCCGTGGTCGGCCTCCACATCGCGGTCGGTCTCTGCCTGATCGCGCTAAATGCGGCCGCGGGGGTCGTCGGCGGCATCGCCTGGTACCGAAATCGACCCTCGATCCCGTTCTGGTACCTCCTCCGCGGGGCCCAGGCCTCGGTCTTCGTCCAGGCCCTGCTCGGCGGCCTCCTCGTCGTCACCAACCACGAGCCGAAGGAAGGCCTCCACTACCTCTACGGCATCCTGCCGCTGGTCGTCTCCTTCATCGCCGAGGGCGCCCGCGCCGACGCCGCCCGGCGCGAGGTCGGCGAGCTCGACTACGAGAACATCCCCCAGGCCGACCAGGAATCCCTCGCCTTCGCCATCCTCCGCCGCGAGATGGGCATCATGGCCGTCAGCTGCTGGGTGATCTTCTTCCTCGCCCTGCGGGCAGCGGGCACGAGCGGGCTGTAGGAACTCGTGGTGCTTCGCGAGTGGTCATTAATCCCCCTCAGAGGTGGAAAATCGCCAACTCGATCTAGATGGTTGATTCCACGGCGGCAGCCGTGATCGAGGGATTTGAAGCAGAGAGGCCGAAGTCGACGGTGCTGAAGCAACCGTCGACCGAAAGGCCACGATGCACGCCGACCTCGACACTCTCTGCACCGTCGTTTATTGCACGGCGGACGATCTCCTGCCTGAGAAGCCGGGAAACGCCCGGCGCCGGGTAACCGACGCCGAGGTCGCGACCCTCTGCGCCGCCCAGGCGATCATGGGCATCCCCTCCGATCGCCGCTTCTTGGCCGTCGCGCGCAAGCGCCTCTCTCATCTCTTCCCCGAGCTGCCCAAGCAGCCCGGCTTCCACAAGCGCCGAGCCCGGTTGAGCGAGACCATTGAGTGGCTGATCGGCGTCTTCGCCGCCGAATCGCCGGGCTTCCACGACGACCTGCTGCTGATCGACTCCACGCCGCTGGAGTGCGCCCGCTCGGTCGAGACGACGAGGCGATCGGCCCTGGGGGATGCAGCCGACTACGGCTACTGCGCCTCGCATTCGCGCTTCTTCTGGGGCTTTCGCCTGCACGGGCTCTTCGCTCCCGACGGTACCCCCAGGGCCTTCACGCTCGCCTCTCCCAAGCGCGACGAGCGCGAGGTCGGGGTCGAGCTGCTCCAACGGGCCAACAGGGCCGGCGCAGAGACCGTCATCGGCGACAAGGGCTACGCGGGTCGCGAGTTCGCCGCAGCGCTCGCCGAGCTCGGAGCCACGATCGCAAGGCCGGCTCGAAAGGACGAGCCCGACAACGGAATCCACCTCGCTCCGATCCGCCAGCGGGTCGAGTCGATCTTCTGGACCTGCAAGGACATCCTCACCCTCGAGCGCCACGGCGCCCGCACCCTCCACAACCTGCGTGCTCGCATCGCCCAGCGCTTCCTGGCGCTGGCCGCGTGCATCGCCCTCAACCACCGGCTCGGGCGTCCGAGCCGCGCTCTGGTCGACTACGTCGCCTGAGGGCGTGGAATCAACCATCTAGATCGTCGATGCGGAAAGGTGTTGCCACGCGGCGCGCTATTGCAGCGGCCGGTACCGGCCGCCGTGGAAGACCAGGGGGTCGCCCTCGCGGGCTTCGAGGTCGCGGACTTCGCCGGTGACGATCACGTGGTCGCCGGCGGCGAGGACGTCGCGGAGGTCGCAGGCGATCCAGAGCAGGGCGTCCTCGACGGCGGGGACGCCGTCGCGCTCGGACCAGGCGACGCCGGACCACTTCTCCGCCACCGGGGCCTTGGTGGCGAAGGCGCGGGCGATCGGCTCCTGGCCGTGGTGGAGGACGCTGATGCCGAAGCGGTCGGCGGCCTGGACGGCGAGCAGGGTGCGGGAGCCGCGGTCGAGGCAGGCCAGCATCATCATCGGCTCGATCGAGAGGCTGCAGACCGCGTTGGCCGTCGCTCCGGCCGGTCCCTCGGGCCCGTGGGCGCTGACGATGGTGACCCCGGTCGGCAGCCCCGCCATGGCGGCTCGGAAGCTGGCTGGGTCGGGCGGAGGCATCGCGGGGGAGCTAGACAATATGATGCCCGCCGCATGCGCTCCGCGCTGGTCATAGCAACGATGCTCGCCGCCGCCCTCGGCCTGGCCGCCTGCGGCTTCGGCTCCGAAGGGATCGCCGTCTCCAAGAGCGACCCCGAATACCACGGCGCCGAGCTCTTCGCCACCCACTGCTCCGGCTGCCACACCCTCAGCGCCGCCGGCACGCAGGGCAGCGGCAACCGCGGCCAGCGCACCCAGGGCCCGAACCTGAACGGGCGCACCGAGACCTACGAAACCGCCCTCTTCGCGATCCAGAACGGCGGCTTCTCGGGGGCGATCATGCCCCAGAACATCGTCGTCGGCGACGAAGCCAAGGCGGTCGCCAGGTTCGTCGCCAAGTACGCCGGCGAAGAAGCCGAATCCTCGCCGCGGCCCGGCGAGGAATCCCCCTAAGCGCGGGCGGCCAATGCTGGACCTGAAGGCGATCCGCTCCGACCCCGAGCGGGTCAAGGCCGCGCTGGCGCGGCGCGGCGCCGCCGAGCAGGTCGACGAGCTGCTGGCCCTGGACACCCGGCGCCGCGAGCTGCTGCCGGTGGTCGAGAACGCCCAGGCCGAGCGCAAGGCGCTCTCGAAGCAGATCGGCGAGCGCAAAGGGGCGGGCGAGGACGCCGAGGAGCTGATCGCCGCGGTCGGCGCGTTGAAGGAGCGGGTCGAGGCGGCGAAAACCGAGCTGGAGGAGGTCGAGGCGAAGCTCGGCGAGCTGGCGCCGCGGCTCCCCAACGTGCCCGATCCCGACGCTCCGGAAGGGATGACCGAGGACGACGCGGTCACGATCCGCGAGGTCGGCGAGCCGACCGCCTTCGACTTCGAGCCCCGCGACCACCTCGAGATCGGCACCGAGCTGGGCCTGATCGAGATCGAGAAGGCGGCCGCGCTCTCCGGCTCGCGCTTCGCCTACCTGAAGGGCGACCTGGTCCTGGTCGAGCTGGCCCTGGTCCGCTTCGCGATCGACATCGCCCGCGGCGAGGGGCACGAGCCGGCGGTGCCGCCGGTCCTGGTCCGCGAAGAGGCGCTGGAGGGGACCGGCTTCCTGCCCGGCGACCGCGACCAGATCTACGAGATCCCCAAGGACGAGCTCTTCCTCACCGGCACCTCCGAGGTCGCCCTCGCCGGCCTGCACGCGGGCGAGATCCTCGACGCCGCCGAGCTGCCGCTGCGCTACTGCGCTTTCTCGACCTGCTTCCGCCGCGAGGCCGGGGCCGCCGGCCGCGACACCCGCGGCATCTTCCGCGTCCACCAGTTCGACAAGGTCGAGATGTTCTCGTTCGTCGAGCCGGACGCCTCGCGGGACGAGCACGAGCGGCTGCTGGCGATCGAGGAGCGGATCCTCGGCGAGCTGGAGCTGCCCTACCGGGTGGTCAACGTCGCCGTCGGCGACCTCGGCGCCCCGGCCGCGAAGAAGTACGACTGCGAGGCCTGGATCCCGAGCCAGGGCCGCTACCGCGAGCTCACCTCCTGCTCGAACACGACCGATTACCAGGCCCGCCGGCTCGGCGCCCGCTACCGGCCGCGGGAGGGCGTGGCGCCCGAGGTCCTGCACACGCTCAACGGCACCGCCTGCGCCGTCGGCCGCACGATCATCGCCCTGATCGAGAACCGGCAGGACAGCGACGGCGGTTTCACGCTACCTAATTCTTTGCATCGGTACGGAGCGCCTGAAAGAATCGCCGCGCAATGAGCCGCGCAAGGCGAGGGCTGCGATGAGCACGGGTGTGCGCGACGCGAAGCGCGTGGTTCTCTGCGACGACCACGAGATCGTCCGCGATGCGATCAAAGCGCGGATGGCGAACTCGAACACGGTCGACATCGTCGGCGAGGCGAGCAACGGCCGCGACGTGATCGGCGTCGTCAAGGAACTCGAACCCGACGTCCTCATCATCGACGTCGAGATGCCCAAGCGGGACGGCATCGAGGCGACCCGCGAGGTGCTCAAGGTCCGGCCGCGGACCAAAGTGATCATCTTCACCGCCCATGCCCAGCCCGACCTGCTGGCGCTGGCGCTGCGCGCGGGCGCCTCCGGCTACGTGCTCAAGTCGGCGCCTGCCGAGGACATCGCCAAGGCGGTCAAGGCGGTGACCGGCGGCGGCACCTTCCTCGGCGGCGACTTCGCCGGCGGCAAGCCCTCCGAGGTCGAGAAACTGCTCGAGCTCTCGCCGCGGGAGCGGCAGATCCTCGAGCTGCTGGCCGAGGGGCTGCGGGTGAAAGAAATCGCCGACCGCCTGCAGCTGAGCCCGGCGACCGTGCACACCCACGTGCGCAACGCGATCGCCAAGCTGGAGGTCGACACCCGCACCGAGGCGGTCGCCCTGGCGGTGCGGTTCAGCTACCTGGGCGCCGGCGGCGGCGCGCTTTGACAGTCGCGCGTCCTCCGCTTCGCGTCCGGGCGCGCTAGCTCCGCCTACTCCATTTTCTCCAGCGTCAGGGCGCAGCCGTTGATGCAGTAGCGCTTGCCGCCGCGCTCGGCGGGGCCGTCGTCGAAGACATGGCCGAGGTGGGCGTCGCAGTGCTTGCAGACGACCTCGGTGCGCCGCATGAAGAGGCTGTTGTCGGGCCGCAGCTCGACGTGCTCGAGGTCGGCGGGCTCGGTGAAGCTGGGCCAGCCGGTGCCCGAGTCGAACTTGGTGTCGGAGGAGAAGAGCTCGGTCCCGCAGCAGACGCAGCGGTAGGTGCCCTCGGCCTTCTCGTCCCAGTAGGGGCCGGTGAAGGCGCGCTCGGTGCCGGCCTTGCGGGTGACCTCGAACTGCTCCGGGGTGAGCTGCTCGCGCCACTCCCGCTCCGACTTCTGGACTTTCGTCGCCATCTTGCTCCTTTCTCTTGCGAGAGAGGTTACGCCCCGTCCATTACGAGCCGGTGACGTCGGCGGCGGCGGGCGCTGCTCGCGCGGTCCCTACTCGATCCGCCTGCTTTGACGCGCCTGCTCGTGGGTAGGCAGGCCGTATGACCAATGCGACCGAGGTTCCCGCAATCGAGCTGCGCGACGGCGTCGAGATCCCCCAGCTGGGGTTCGGCGTCTTCCAGATCCCGCCGGAGGAAACCCAGGAGAGGGTGGAGGAAGCGCTGGCGGCCGGCTACCGCCACGTCGACACCGCCGCCGCCTACCGCAACGAGGCGGGGGTGGGGGCGGCGATCGCCGCCGCCGCGGTGCCGCGCGAGGACGTCTTCGTCACCACCAAGCTCTGGAACTCCCAGCAGGGCTACGACCAGGTCCTGCGCGCCTTCGAGAAGAGCCTCGGCCGGCTCGGCACCGGCCACGTCGACCTCTACCTGATCCACTGGCCGCTGCCCTCGCGGGACCTCTTCCTCGAGACCTGGCGCGCCTTCGAACGGATCAAGGAGGAAGGCGGCGCCCGCTCGATCGGCGTCTCCAACTTCCGCGTCGAGGACCTCGAGCGGCTCGAGCGCGAGGCCGACCAGCTCCCGACCGTGAACCAGATCGAGCTGCACCCGCGGCTCCAGCAGGCCGAGCTGCGGGCCTGGCACGAGGAGCGCGGGATCGCCACCGAGGCCTGGAGCCCGCTGGCCCAGGGCGACCTGCTCGAGGAGGGGACGATCGAGACGATCGCCGGCCATCACGGCCGCAGCCCGGCCCAGGCGATCCTTCGCTGGCACCTGCAGATCGGCAACGTCACGATCCCGAAATCGGCGACCCCGAGCCGGATCCGCGAGAACTTCGAGCTCTTCGACTTCGCCCTCAGCGAGGACGACATGGCGGCGATCGAGCGGCTCGACGCCGGCGCGCGGATCGGGCCCGATCCCGGGGCGTTCGACGGGGCGTAGGGGCCGACGGGCCGATCTGTCAAAACTCGGCCGGCGACGGGCCGAAATGACTCCCTGCGTAGGACAAATCGCGCCGTCGGCGTGGGACCCCCGGCGTTTGCGTCCTCACCCGCCGACGGGCCGATAAGTCCGATCTCGTCCGCCGACGGGCCGAAAAGTCCAACGAAGGTTGACAAAAAGGCCCGTCGGCGGGAGGGATGCGACGGATCGGCCCGTGAAAGGATTGGCTGCGTGGCCAGTGACGGCAAAGCGGAGGCGCCGCGGACCGAGCGGGTGCTGCCGGGGATCTGGCGGCTGCGGCTGGCGCTGCCCTGGCCGGGGGTGCCGCACGGGAACGCCTGGGCGGTCGAGAGCGACGGCGGCATCGTCATGTTCGACACCGGGATCGGCGGCGCCGGGCGGCTGCGGCAGCTCGACCTGGCGCTGGCGCAGGCCGGGTTCGGGGTCGAGGACGTCCGCCTCGTCGTCTGCACCCACTCCCACACCGACCACTACGGCCTCGCCGGCGCGATCGTCGCGGCCGCCGGCTGCGAGCTCTGGATGCACCCGCGCTGGGAGCACGTGCGGCTGCTCGCCGACGACCCGGCGGCGGCGCTCGAGCAGCGGCTCGAGGTGGCGCGGCAGAGCGGCGTGCCGCCGGCCTCGCTGGAGCGCTACCGCGAGGCGCGCAGCGGCGACACCGAGACCGGCATCGACCTGATCAAGGAGCCCGACCGCGACCTCGTCCCCGGGGTCGAGGTCGAGACCGACCTCGGCGCCTGGCAGGTGGTCGAGACGCCCGGCCACGCCCCGTCCCACGTCGTCCTCCACCAGCCCGAGCGGCGCCTGCTGATCTCCGGCGACCACCTGCTCGGCCGCACCGTCCTCTTCTTCGACCACGGCCACAGCCCCGACCCGGTCGGCGAATTCCTCGCCAGCCTGGAGCGGGTCGAGCCGCTCGACGTCGGCCTCGTCCTGCCCGGCCACGGGCGCACCTTCCGCGACCCGGAGGCGAAGGTCGCCGAGGCGCGCCGCCAGGTCGCCGAGCTGCTGGGGAAGGTCCGGGCCGCGCTCGGCGAGGGCGAGCGCACCGCCTTCGCGATCGTCGAAGGGATCATCGGCGCCGAGGGCACGAAATCGCCGGCCAGCGCCTGGGTCCTGCAGATCGTCCTCTCCTGCCTCGACCACCTCGTCCTGCTCGGCGAGGTGGCCAAGGTCGAGGGGACCGACCCGCAACGCTGGGCTCTCGCGTAGCCTTCCTGCCGATGGCGAGCTTCACCTACGAGCGCCAGGTCGCCGCACCGCCCGAGATCGTCTTCGACGTCCTCACCGACCACCGGCGCTACACCGAGATCACGCCGCTGCGCCGAGCCGAGCTCGAGCGCGAGGGCGACCCGGCCCCGAACGGGCTCGGCGCGATCCGCGTCCTCGCCGCCCTGCCGGGGCCGCCGATGCGCGAGGAAGTGATCGCCTACGAGCCGCCGCACCGCTTCTCCTACACGATCCTCTCCGGGCTGCCGGTCCGCAACCACATCGGCACCGTCGAGCTGAGCCCGAGCGACGGCGGCACCCGGGTCGTCTACGCGATCCACACGACGCCGACCGTGCCGCTCGGCGGCTTCGCCGTCGTCGCCGTCCTCAAGCAGGCGATCAAAGCGCTGCTCGGCGGGGTCGCGAAAGAGTCCGAGCGCCGCGCCGCGGATGCGCGGTAGCCGCTTTCTCGACCTCCACCTCTGGTACCGATCGAACCGGCGCCTTGCGATGGCGCTGCTCGCGGCGGGGCTCCTGCTCAGCGCCGGGATCCTCGCCTACGAGCTGGCGAAGCGGCCCGGCGACGTCCACAACGAAGCGGCGATCCGCCACTTCCACCCCGAAGCGGCGCCGCAGCCGCCGGCGCGCCCGCAGACCGTCAACTGGCCGGTCTTCGGCCTCAACCCGGCCCGCACCCGCTACCTGCCGGCGCAGGGGGTGAAGCCGCCGTTCCGGCTGCTCTGGCACTTCTCCGAGAAGCCGCTGCTGGAGTTCCCGCCGGTCTACGCGGCCGGGAAGCTCTTCTTCGTCAACAACAACGGCACCGCCTACGCGCTCGACGCCGACACCGGCAAGCTGCTGTGGAAACGCGACGTCGGCCGGCTCAACGCCTCCTCTCCCGCCTACCACAAGGGCCGCCTCTACATCGTCAACCTGGTCCCCGGCCACATCGTCAAGCTGAACGCCCGGACCGGCCGGGTGATCTGGAAACACCCGCTGCCCGGGCGGGCCGAGTCCTCGCCGCTGGTGCTCGGCCGCACCGTCTACTTCGGCTGCGAAAACGGCTACCTCTACGCGCTCAGCACCGGCCGCGGCGACATCCGCTGGGCGACCCGGCTCGGCGGCGGCGTCAAGGCGGCGCCGGCCTTCCGCGACGGCGTCCTCTACGTCGGCGACTACGGCGGCTACATGAACGCGGTCGACGCCGGCAGCGGCAGGCTGCTCTGGCAGAGCGGCTCGCTCGGCCCCGGCTTCGGCGGCACCGGCGAGTTCTACTCGACCCCCGCCGTCGCCTTCGGCCGCGTCTACGCCGGCAACAACGACGGCCGCGTCTACAGCTACGACCAGAGCGACGGCGCCCTCGCCTGGACCCACTCGACCGGCGGCTACGTCTACTCCGGGCCGACCGTGGCCCAGACCGCGCACACGGCGCCGACCGTCTACATCGGCTCCTTCGACGGCAACATCTACGCGCTCAACGCCCGCAACGGGGAGACCCGCTGGTCGCGCTCGGCCGGCGGCCAGGTGGTCGGCTCGCTCTCGGCCGTCGGCAACATCGTCTACGTCGCCCAGTTCTCGAGCAAAGCGACCAACGGCTTCGACATGAAGACCGGCAAGCGGGTCTTCCACTACAAGACCGGCACCTACACCCCGGTGATCTCCGACGGCCGCCGCATCTACCTGACCGGCTACTCGAGCATCAACGCGCTCGAACCGGTGCACCCGAAGGCGAAGGCGAAGAAGGAAGCCGGGAGCTCGAAGAAGCAGCAGAAGAGCTCGAAGAAGCAGAAGGCACGGAGCTCGAAGAAGAAGGCGCGGAAGGAGACGAGCCGACCAGCACGAGCGCGCGCCCACCGCCGCCGACAAGCCCGCCGCGCTCGAGCGAGGGCAAGGAGACGCGCACGGGCCGCGAGGCACGGAAGCGGCTGAGGGTGAATTCGTAGGAGACCGGCCTCACCTCGACCCGGCGAAAGGCGGGCGGCAGGACCCGGCCGGCGTTCGCCTGCGCCGCGGCCCGCGAGCCGATCAGGTCGATCTCCCGCAGCGGCGGCAGCTTCGCGGCGGGACGGGCGCCGAGGTAGTAGCGCAGCGGCCAGCCGGCGGCGTAGCGGTCGGCGACCACGACCTGTCCCGGCCCCAGCCCGCCGACCTGGGCGGCGGCGTTGCGGAGGTCCTCGCGCTGCAGCCGCGGCAGGCGGTCGATCTCGAGCGTGAAGAAAAGGGCGCAGAGGCAGAAGGCGGCGGCGAGCCCGAGCCCCGGCCGGCCGGCCCGCTCGACCCCGAAGCCGGCCCCGAGCACGACCAGCAGCGGCACGAAGGCGGGCAGGAGGTTGCGGCCGTCGAGGTAGTCGTAGCCGAGCAGCGCCAGCGCCAGCGGCAGGGCGAGCGCGATCGCCCCCGTCGCCGCGGCGAGGCCGCCCGCGCGCCGCTCCTCGCCGCTGCCGAGGGCGAGCAGAAGCGCGACCGCGACCAGCGCCAGGCCGAGCGGCACCGCCAGGGGGACCGGGTCGCTCGCGCGCCGGCCGTGCTCGGAGCCGTTGTCGCTGCCGACCAGCTTCGCCGCCGCCCGTTCTAGCCGCTGCGCCCGGGGCTGCGCGGCGATCCAGCCGGCGTGGGCGTTGTGCCGCTGTTCGAGGGCGATCGGGGCCAGCAGCGCCGCCGTCGCGACGATCGGCAGCAGCGCCACGGCGACGGCGCGGCGGTTGCCGGCGCCCAGCAGCAGGGCCGCCTCGGCGACGACGACGAAGCCGGCGAAGTAGTGGCCGGCGAGCGCCAGCGCCGAGAAGACCGCCCACCAGGCGAGATCGCGCCGGGCGCCGGAGCGCCGGGCGCGGGCGAAGAAGAGGAAGGAGAGCGCGGTGAGGAGGAAGACGAGCGCGTAGGCGCGGGCGTCCTGGGAGAACCAGACCAGGACCGGGCTGACGGCGACCGCGGCGGCGGCGATCAGGCCGGCGCGCCGCGGGAGCGGCAGCGCCCGGGCGGCCAGGTAGACGACCGGGATCGAGGCGGTGCCGGCGAGGGCCGAGAGCGAGCGCATCCAGGCCTCGCCGGTCCCGAACGGCTGCGCCCACAACCAGGCGAGCAGGTAGTAGAGGGGCGGCGTCGACTCGCTGTGCGGGACCGCCGCCAGGGTCGACCAGAGGCTCGGGCGGAGGACCCGGCCGACGGTCACCGCCTCGTCGTAGCGGTAGCTCTGCAGGTCGATCGTCGCGAAGCGCAGCGCCGCGCCGAGGACGATCAGCCCGCACAGCGCCGTCAGCGGGGGAGAGGCGGCGATGCGACGGAGCGCCCGCATTGCGGGCGAGCATCCCTCAGCTTCCTAAAGGCCGGCTGGTCAGCGGGCGCCGATGCCGCCCTGCGGCGGCGGCGGCAGGTGCGGCGCCCCCTTCGCGTAGGCGGGGAAGAGGCGGGTGTGGAGGCGGTCGCGGAGGACGCCGAGGCTCGCCGAGTAGTTCTGGATCCGGTAGCTGCTGGTGCTGCCGAAGTCCTGGTAGTAGACCATCATCCGGGTGCGGCGGTGGCTGCGGACCCAGGCGAAGAGCTTGCCGACGAAGCTCGGGTCGTCGCCGCTTTCGACCCCCCACTCGGTCAGCGCGAAGGGCTTGCCGGAGAAGCGGCGGTAGAGCCCGGTCAGCGCCTTCCATTCCGGGTAGCCGGAGTAGAAGTCGGTGCCGACCCAGTCGACCCAGCGCGAGCCGGGGTAGAAGTGCCGGGGCCGGTTCTGCGGCGCGACCGGGGAGCCGGCGGGGAGCGGGCTCCAGATCACCGCCACCGGGGCGGCGGGGAGCGCCCGCACGTCGACGGTCAGCGGCGGCAGGCCGGCTTCGTGCAGGCGGCGGTCGATCGTCGCCCTCCTGCCGCCGCCGTGGACGATCACGTAGATGCGGCGGAAGGCGCGCTTGTAGGCGCGGGGGCTGTGAGCGGGGCCGCGCGAGGCGCCGGCGCAGTCGTAGGCGGCGTAGGCGTTGAGGCAGCGGTTCGGCTCGCCCAGCGGCCGGATGTAGGCGCGCATCCCCTTTTCGTGGAAGAGCTTGTTGAGGCGGACCAGGTAGCGGTCGCCGCGGCCGGCGGCGATCTGCGGCAGCGAGATCACCTCGCGGCCTTCCCGGTCGGTGCTGATGTGGAGCATCGGCCGCGCCCGCGCGGTCTGCCAGCGCCGGATCGAGTCGGGGAAGTCGCTGCCCCAGGTCCGGAACGACTCGATCACCGCCGGGTGCTTGTCCACCGCATCGGAGAAGTGGCCGAAGTCGGCCGGGTCGCCGGTGTCGGAGACGCCGAAGTAGACCCGGTTCTGGGGCGGCTTCAGCAGCGAGGCGGAGGCCAAGCTCGGCAGCGCAAGCGCAACCGGCAGCAGGCCGGCCGCCAGCGCCGGGCCGAGGACCCTCACTTTGCATAAAGCGCTCAGAGTCGCCAATGCTGCCAACTGCACTGTGTCCGCATAGCCGCGCCCCGCGACCGTGCAACCGCGTTTGCGATCAGCGCCCCTCCGGCGGGTGGCTCGGTAGGGGGGACCCCCTCCTGGTAGTTCAGGAGGGGGCGGGCCCCCTGCCGTGAGAGGACCCGCCGGCCAGGACGGCCGGCCTCTCGCCGTTCGCGATCAGCGCCAGCACTTCCCCTGCGTACTTCTCGACGAAGCTGGGGCCGACGCCGCTGATCGCCAGCAGCGCCTCCTCGTCGGCGGGGCGGGTGGCGGCGATCGCGGTCAGGGTCTTGTTGTGCGCGACGGTGAAGGCGGGGTTGCCGGCGGCCGCCTCGAGCCGCCAGGCCTTCAGCGCCTCGAAGAGGGCGGCGTCCTCGTCCGAGAGGGACGGGGGCGGCGGCTTCGCCTTGGCGGCGGCTTTCGCCGGGGAGGCGGCGATCGTCTCCGGGTCCGGCAGCCAGTCGAGCAGGTCGCAGACGTCGCAGCAGCGCGCCAGCGGCGCCCCGGCGGTGCGGTCGCTGAAGTGGTCGAGGAGGGTGCGGCGGCGGCAGCCGGTGCCGTAGATGAAGTCCTTGATCGCGTGGTAGGCGCGCCAGCCGCGCTCGCGGGCGATCGCCAGGTCCGGGTCGCCGGCGCGCTGTTCGTTGAAGCGGACGAGGCGGCCGAGGTCGCTCTTCAGCGCCAGCATGGTCGCCCGCGCCGGCAGCCCGTCGCGCCCGGCGCGGCCGGCCTCCTGGTAGTAGGCCTCGACGCTGGTCGGGATCGTCACGTGCCAGACCGAGCGCACGTCGGGCTTGTCGACGCCCATCCCGAAGGCGTTGGTGGCGCAGATGACGCCGGTGTCGGTGGCCATGAAGCGTTCCTGGATCGCCGTCCGGTGCTCGGGTTCGAGGCCGGCGTGGTAGGCGACCGCGGCGATGCCGCCGTCGCGCAGCTCGGCGGCCACCTCTTCGGTCTGGCGGCGGGTGCCGCAGTAGACGATCGCCGGCCGGTTGGCCGGGTCGCGCAGGCCCGCCTCCAGCAGCGCCTGGCGCCGCGCGTTGCAGCCCTTGCCCTCGAGCGCGACGACGTCGAAGGAGAGGTTCGGCCGGTCGAAGCCGGAGCGGACCTGGAGCGGCTCGCGCATCCCGAAGCGGGAGGCGATCTCGCGCGCGACCGGCACCGTCGCCGTCGCCGTGCAGGCCATCACCGTCGGCCGGCCCAGCCGCTCGACCACCTCGGGCAGCCGCAGGTAGTCGGGCCGGAAGTCGTGCCCCCACTCCGAGACGCAGTGCGCCTCGTCGACGGCGACCAGGTCGACGGTCCGCTCGGCCAGCGCTTCGAGGAAGACCGGGGAGGCGAACCGCTCCGGCGCGCAGTAGACGATCCGCGCATCCCGCCGCACGGCATCGAGCGCACCCCAGGTCGCCTCCTCGGACATCCCCGAGGTGATCATCGCCACCGGCTGCCCCAGCCTGTTCAGCTTCTCCCACTGGTCCCGCATCAGGGCGATCAGCGGGCTGACCACGATCGTCAGCTCCTCCGAAGCCAACCCGGGGAGCTGGTAGCAGAGGCTCTTGCCACCGCCCGTAGGCATCACGATCAGCGAATCCCGCCCTTCGAGAGCAGCCAGCACAGCCTCCCGCTGCCCCGGCCGCCACTCGGCAAAGCCGAGCTCACGCAGCAGCTGAGCAGCTATTTCTTCCGGCTCGGGCATGGGCGAGCCACCATAAGCGCATCTCCGGCGGGTGGCGCGGATTTGGGGGACCATCCCCCGCCAAATGCGGGGGATGGTGGGACCAAATCGGCGACAGGACCCGCCGGCCCGAAACCCCGGTCCCGATGCCGGAGAGACCGCCGGCCCGAAACCCTGGTGCCGCCGCAGAGGAGCCCGCCGGCCGTCCCTACCCGTGTTCCGCTTCCGCAATGGCCGCCGGCACCCGGCTCAGCTTCTCGGCCACCGTGTCGATCGCCCGCGCCAGCTTGCGGGTATCCGCCGGCGTCAGCTGCGTGTAGGGGACGAACCCGTTGCCGCTGCGGTAGGGCTGCAGTTCGGCGAAGACGATCTTGAAGTCGGCTTCGATCTCGCCGGAGAGCTCCGGGTCGGTTTCGTCGAGCAGCGGCTTCACCGCTTCGAAGGCGGCCTCGGCCCCTTCGACGTTGGCCTCGAAGTCGTAGAGGTCGGTGTGGGAGTAGCGCTCCTCCTCGCCGGTGATCTTCGAGGCCGAGACCTCGCCGAGCAGCTCGTTGGCGCCGTTGGCGATCTGCACCGCCCGCAGCTCGACTCCCTTCACCCTGCGGGCCAGCTCTTCGACGTCCCGTTGCAGCTGCCTGGCGACCGGCGCCATCCCGGCGGTCGTGCCCCCTTCCCAGAGCGCCTTCTCAATCCGGTGGAAGCCGCCGAATTCGCTCGCCTCCACGTCGTTCTCGCGGGCGTCGATGCGCGGGTCGAGGTCGCCGAAGGACTCGGCCACCGGCTCGATCCGCTCGTAGGGGGTGCGGGCGGTCGCGTAGAGCGCTTTCGCCTCGGCGGCGTTGCCCGCTTCGACCGCGGCGACGAACGGCCTCGTCTTCGCCACCAGCTCGCCCGCGTTTTCCTCCAGGTACCCGCGGTACGTCGCGACCGCCGCATCGGCCTTCGGGCTCGCCTTGCCGGCCGGCCCGCCGCTCACCGTCAGCGTCCCCTTCTCCTCCTCGCCGCCGGGGCAGTAGACCGTGTAGGTGCCGGGGCCGAGGGTGAGCGAGAAGCTGGCGGGGAGGCCTTCGGCGAGGTTCTCCTTCTCGCCGAGGATCTTCCCGCCTTCCATGATCTCGATCTCGGTCACCTTGGCGCTGCCGGTGTTCTCGGCTTCGAAGAGGATCGGCCCGGCCGGCGCGCTCGCCCGGTGCGGCAGGCAGCCTTCGTCGGTCAGCTCGAAGCTGAGCACCTTCGCCCCCGGCGGCGGGCTGCCGCTCGAACCGCAGGCGGCGGCAAAGAGGCCGAGCAGGACGGCCGATCCTGCGCAGACGGCGGCTCGGAGGTCGATTCTGTTCATCGCTCGGGGGCGCTCCTTCGCACTGTTCGGGACAAGAGTTAGGGCACCCTAACAAAAGACCGACAGATTCAGTCGTAATCCCGTCATCCCTCCACCTCGCGAGCGAAAACGACGGCGCCCGCACCCCCCTCCCCATGCCGGGTGGTTGAGCTTCGTCGCGGATACCGCGGCAAAGCTCAACCACCGCGTCCCGCCCCTCCCCCCACATGCCGGGGTGGTTGAGCTTCGTCGTGGATACCGCGCCAAAGCTCAACCACCCACCGGTGGGGGTGGGGGTCAGGCGAGGAGGGCTTCGCCGACGTAGCCGCCGGGCCTCGCGCCGGGGGGGACGGCGAAGAGAGCGCTGCCGACGTGGCTGATGTACTCGTTCAGCGCGTCGATCCGGCCGAGGCGGCGCTGGATCGCGACGAACTGCTTCTCCGGGTCGCGCTGGAAGCAGATGAAGAAGAGGCCGGCTTCGAGCTCGCCGAGGCGCTCGTCGACGCCGTCGGTGAAGGAGTAGCCGCGGCGGAGGATGCGGGCGCCGTCGTTTTCGCTCGCCGAGGCGAGGCGGACGTGCGCGTCGGCCGGGATCACCGGGTGCCCGCCGCGCTCGGCCTCGAGCGGGAGGGGGTCGAACTCGTCGCCGGCGCCGAGCGGCGCGCCGCTGTACTTGTGCCGCCCGATCGTCCGCTCCTGGTCGCTCAGCGAGGCGCGGTCCCAGACCTCGAGCAGCATCCGGATCCGGCGGGCGACCAGGTAGCTGCCGCCGCGCATCCAGGCCGGCCCCTCGCCGCCGACCCAGACGTAGCGGTCCATCGCCGCGGCGTCCTCGGCCTTGATGTTGGCGGTGCCGTCCTTCATCCCCATCAGGTTGCGCGGCGTGTCCTGACTGCGGCTGGTCGATGAGGTGCGGCCGAAGCCGAGCTGCGACCAGCGCATCGCCACCGTGCCGCGGCCGATCCGGGCCAGGTTGCGGATCGCGTGGAAGGCCACCTGCGGGTCGTCCGAGCAGGCCTGGACGCAGATGTCGCCGCCGCTCTGCGCCCGGTCGAGCTCGTCGCCCGGCAGCGGCGGCAGCGGCCTCAGCGCCGCCGGCCGGCTGCCGGCCAGGCCCAGGCCGGGCTTCTCGAACAGGCCGGGGCCGAAGCCGAAGGTGACGGTGAGGCTGGAGGGAAGGAGGCCGACGGTCTCGCCGGTGTCGTCGGGCGGCGCCAGCGCCACGTCGTTGGCGTCGCCGACCAGCTCGCCGGCGCTCATTTCCGCCGCCGCGAGCGTCCATTCGCGCAGCAGCTCGCGCAGCGCCGCGGGGTCTTCGCCGACGAGGTCGAAGGCGGCGAAGTGGAGGCGGTCCTGGGCGGGGGTGGCGATCCCCGCCTGGTGGGAGCCGTAGAAGGGGACGCTGCCGGTGCCCTCGGTGCCGGCTTCGGCCGTCTCCTGGCCGAGCGCGAAGCCGCCGGCGGCGCCGAGCCCGATCCCGGCGGCACCGGCGCCGGCGGCCCTGAGGAAGCGACGGCGGGTGAGCGGGCTCATCGCGGGTGGTGGGGGTCGGGTCGCAGGGCGGCCGGGACGGCTACGCGGCGGTCTCGGCGGCGCCGACCCGGCCACCGGCGGAGCGGCGGAGGCGGTCGCGGCGCGGGCGCGGCCGCATCCCCTGCGGCCAGAGCACGTAGAGCGCCATCGGGACCGCGAAGCCGAGGTAGACGATCGCTTCGATCGCCGTCGGCGAGGGCTGCAGCCCCAGCATCCCGGTCAGCAGCGAGCCGGAGACGGTGCCCGGCTTGACCAGCCAGCTGAGATCGACGACCTGGCCCTGCAGCCCGTTGATCCAGCCGGCCTCGTGGGCGGTGTGGGCGGCCGAGGCGAGCAGCCCGGCGGCGACGAAGACGAGGACGATGCCGGTGAGGCGGAAGAAGCGGGTGAGGTTGATGCGGACGCCGCCGCGGTAGAGCCCGAGCCCGATCGCGACCGCGGCGAGCAGGCCGAGGACCGAGCCGGCGCCGGCGGCGGTGGTGTCGGTCGAGTCGTGGAAGGCGGCGATCAGGAAGACCGAGGTCTCGAAGCCCTCGCGCAGCACCGCGAGGAAGGCCATCCCGACCAGCGCCAGCGCCGAGCCCGCGGCCAGCGCCGAGGCGGCGTCGCCTTCGAGCTGGGCCTTGATGCCGCGGGCGTGCCGCCGCATCCAGACGATCATGTAGCTGACGGCGCTGACCGCGATCAGCGCGACGATCGTCTCCAGCCCCTCCTGCTGGCGCTGCGGCAGCTGCTGGTCGACCACTTCGAGCAGGACGGCGACGCCGATGCAGAGCGCCACCGCGACGCCGATCCCCAGCCACATCTGCCGCATCGCGTCGCGGCGGCCCTCCTTGACCAGGAAGGCGGCGATGATGCCGATGATCAGCGAGGCCTCGACGCCCTCGCGCAGGGTGATGACGAAAGTCGGGATCATGCGGGTGGTGGGTCTCCTGGGTGGTGAGGGGGAAGCCTGCGAATTAGGTTCCCCTAATTAGGAGTCCCGAAAACCTAGCATGCCGCTAGGGAATCGTCTCGGTCAGCTTGCTGACGGAAGCCAGGGGCGGGCCCACTGGCCGGTCCCGCGGACCAGGCTCTCCGCCTGCTCCGGCCCCCAGGTCCCCTGCTCGTAGGGGTGGACCGGCCCCGGCTCGTCGAGCAGCGGCTGCACCACCCGCCAGGTCTCTTCGATCGCGCTCTGGCGGGTGAAGAGCTGGTGGTTGCCGGCGATCGCGTCGCCGAGCAGGCGCTCGTAGGGCTCGGGGTCCTCCCCCGGCACCTTCTCGAAGAGGACCTCGAGGTCGGCGGCCTGGAAGGCCTCCTCGCCGGCCTTCTTCGCGTACATCCGGGTGCGGGCGCCGGGCTGCGGCTCGATCCGGATCGTCAGCTGGTTCGGTTCCGGCGTCTTGCCGTGGCCGATGCCGAGCCGCGGCGGCCGCTTGAAGAAGAGGCTCACCTCGCTCACCTTGACCGGCAGGCACTTGCCGGCGCGGACGAAGAAGGGGACGCCCGCCCAGCGCCAGTTGTCAACCGCGAGCTCGACCCCGGCGAAGGTCTCGGTCCGCGAGTCGGCCGCCACGTCGGCGACCTCGAGGAAGCCCTCGTACTGGCCGCGCACGTAGCGCTTCGGGTCGGCGGCGACGATCGCCTTGAAGAACTCGAGCTTCTTGTCGCGGACGCTGTCGGGGTCGTTGCCGCTCGGCGGCTCCATGCCGACGACGCCGAGCACCTGCAGGGCGTGGTTCTGGATCACGTCGCGCATCGCCCCGACCGCGTCGTAGAAGCGGCCGCGGTCGGCGACGCCGAAGTCCTCGGCGATCGTCATCTGCACGTGGCTGACGTGCTCGCGGTTCCAGACCGGCTCCAGCAGCGTGTTGGCGAAGCGCAGGTAGGTGATGTCCATCACCGGCTCCTTGCCGAGGTAGTGGTCGATGCGGAGGATCTGCTCCTCGCGCAGGACCTCGGCCAGTTCGGAGTTGAGCTCGCGGGCCGATTCGAGGTCGTGCCCGAACGGCTTCTCGATCACCACGTGGGCGTTCGCGGTCAGCCCCGCCTGGCCGAGGCCGTGGACGACGGTGGCGAACAGGCCGGGCGGGATCTCCAGGTAGAAGACCGGGCGCTTCGCGTCGCCGATCGCCCGGCGGACCCGCTCGAAGGTGCCGGCGTCGGCGTAGTCGCCCTGGATGTAGGAGAGGCGGGCGGCGAGGCGGTCGAAGACGTCCTCGTCGGGGCTGCCGACGGTGGCGCCGATCGCTTCGCGGGCGTGCTCGCGGAGCTTCTCGTCGTCCCAGTCGTCGATCGCGACGCCGACGATCGGGACCTCGAGCCGGCCGGCCGCCTCCAGCCGGTAGAGGGCCCGGAAGGTCATCTTCTTCGCCAGGTCGCCGCTGATCCCGAAGATCGCGAGCACGTCAGCCGCCGCGGTCATCGGCGCAGGCTACCGGCTGAAAGTACGATGGCCGAGCCCGCTCCACCACCCCAACCCGCGGAGGACTCAATGGAACTCGGAATCGTCGGCCTCGGACGGATGGGGGCCAACATGGCACGGCGCCTGATGCGCGACGGCCACAGGATCGTCGCCTACGACGTCAACCCGGACGCGGTCGCCCAGCTTGCCGGCGAGGGAGCCGAGGGGGCGGCCTCGCTGGAGGAGCTGGCGGCGAAGCTGAGCGCGCCGCGCTCGGTCTGGGTCATGGTCCCGGCCGGGGAGATCACCGAGCAGACCGTCGACGCGGTCGCCGCGGTGCTCGAGTCCGGCGACGCGATCGTCGACGGCGGCAACTCCTACTACCGCGACGACATCCGCCGCGCCGGGAAGGTCGGCGAGCGGGGGATCGACTACGTCGACTGCGGGACCAGCGGCGGCGTCTTCGGCCTCGACCGCGGCTACTGCCTGATGATCGGCGGCCCCGAGCGGGCGGTCGCGCGGCTCGACCCGATCTTCGCCTCGCTGGCGCCGGGGGTCGGCGAGGCCGAGCGGACGCCGGGCCGCAGCGGCGACCCCTCGCCCTCCGAGCAGGGCTACCTGCACTGCGGGCCCAACGGAGCCGGCCACTTCGTGAAGATGGTCCACAACGGGATCGAGTACGGGGTGATGGCCGCCTACGCCGAGGGCCTCAACGTCCTCAAGAACGCCGACGCCGGCAAGGTCCGGCGCGAGGCCGACGCCGAGACGGCGCCGCTCGACCATCCCGAGTACTACCAGTACGACCTCGACCTGCCCGAGGTCGCCGAGGTCTGGCGACGCGGCAGCGTGATCGGCTCCTGGCTGCTCGACCTGACCGCGGCGGCGCTGCAGGAATCGCCGGACCTCGCCGACTTCGCCGGCCGCGTCTCCGACTCCGGCGAGGGCCGCTGGACGGCGATCGCGGCGATCGACGAGGGGGTGCCGACGCCGGTGCTGACGACGGCGCTGCACGAGCGCTTCTACTCGCGCGGGCTCGGCGACTTCGGCGACAAGGTGCTCTCGGCGATGCGCAAGCAGTTCGGCGGCCACGACGAGAAGGCGAGCTGAGCGGGCCGTGGCGGTCGAGCTCGAGGTCGCCGGGGACGAGAAGGCCGCCTCGCGGCGGGCGGCAGAGCTGATCGCCGCCGCCGGCGCCGAGGCCGCGGCCGAGCGCGACCGCTTCGCCTTCGCGATGAGCGGCGGCCGCTCCCCCTGGGCGATGCTGGCGATCCTCGGCGAGCTGGAGGGGATGCCGTGGCAGCGGACCGAGCTCTTCCAGGTCGACGAGCGGGTCGCGGCGCCCGGCGACGAGGCGCGCAACCTCACCCACATGGTGCTCGGCCTCTCGATGGACCACCAGGCGACGCTGCGGCCGATGCCGGTCACCCAGCGCGACCTCGACGCCGCGGCGCGCGACTACGAAGCCTCGCTGCCCGACCGCCTCGACCTCGTCCACCTCGGCCTCGGCCCCGACGGCCACACCGCCTCGCTGGTCCCCGGCGACCCGGTCCTTGAGGTGGGTGACCGGCGGGTGGCGATGACGGAGACCGCCTACCAGGGCCACCGCCGCATGACCCTCACCTATCCGGCCCTGAATGCAGCCCGCCGGATCGTCTGGCTGGTCACCGGCCCCGACAAGGTCGAGGCCCTCCGGAAGCTCCTGGCCGGCGACGAATCGATCCCGGCCGGCCGGGTGAGCAACGAGAACGTAATTGTCGTCGCGGACGAGGCGGCGGCTGGCTAGTCGAGGGCGAGAGCGGCTTTCAGCTCGCTCAGCCTCTTCAGCCGCGGATTGTCATCTCCGACCATCCGCTTGAGCCAGCCTTCGACTTCCGCGAGATCGAACGGATCGGTCGCCACCAGGATCTGCTCGATGTCGAGCCAGTCCTTCGGCCGGTCGAACATCGCCTTGCAGATGGCAAGGTGCTCGGGAGAGAGGATCGGAATCGTCTCCTCAGCAAATGGGACCTTGCGAATGGCTTTGCGCATCTCGTCATGAAAGGCGTCATAGGAGAAGAAGAGGTCGACCGGATTGCGGCCCCACCAGAGCCGCACCTGGCCATCGCGGTCCAACTCGTCCTCGTCGAGGTCGACTTTGACGCCTAGCGGCGCGAGTGCGTCGCGCACGTCCGGCCAGCGCTCGGTGGGAACGAAGACATTGACATCGACGTCGACCGTCGTCCGCGGCTCGGCGTAGTAGGCGAGAGCCAGGGCGCCACCGATGGCGTGAGAGACCTTCGCCTCCACCAACGCACGGTGAATTGCCAACACCTTGTTCGGCAGGGAAGGAGAGCTCTCGGCGGACTTCCTGGGCGTGGTCTCGATTTTCGCCATAGCTATACGGACTTGAGTCGAGGGAAGCCGATGTCGTGTGGGCGAGGACGTATCGGCAGGGCGTCTGCCAGTTCCAGGAGATCTCGCAGGGCCTCGGCGCGCTCGCTGGCGGCAACGCCGATCCACTCGCTTGCCGATCGGGCCACATCGGAGACGGGGGCGGCTGGACCTGCCTGTGAATCACCGGCGCCTCCACCGAGCAGCGCGTCCAAGAGCAGGCGTCGCAGCAAGGGACGCGGACGGTCCCCGGCGGCAATTCGTCGCACGATTTCCTTGGTTGCTTCGTCCACCTCTGATCCTCGGATCGGGGCGCCGGCTCTGAGCGCGGACCTCTTCAGCTCCTCGGCCGTGGGGGGTTTCTCTGCCTTCGTCCGAACCCTCGCGACGACCACATCGGTCAGCTCCTGAAAGGTGGCCAAGGTGCGACTGCGGGGACCCTTCGCAGTGGTCCTCGACTCGCGGACCTCGAAACGACCGGGGCTGGTCGCTACCACGTAAGCCATAGTGGGTAAATATTACCACTACCTATGGCTACACCGCCGGGTCGAGCGAGACCGCGTGGTTGCCGACGATGCGGCCGTCGGGGTCCCACTTGCGCTTGACCTCGCCGAGGCGGGCGCAGACCTCGGGGGGGAGGATCGCGTCGGAGTCGCAGGGGCGCTCGGCGAAGTTGAAGTAGCCGCCGTCGCCGGCCCAGGGCTCCATCGCGCTGTCGAAGCTGTCGAGCTTGGCCTCGATCGCCTGGCCCAGCTCGGGCGTCATCGGCATCCCGAGCCCGAACATCACCCAGCCGGCGTCGAGGTGGGAGAGGGCGCCGCCGTCGGAGTCGGGCCGGCCGAGGGCGCCGCCCATCTGGCGGATCTCGGTCAGCAGCAGCGGCGAGCCCGAATCGGGCCCGGCAAGCTCGACGAAGGCGTCGATCGCCTCGTCGGGGAGCTCGCGCAGGACCCGGTGGTGGCCCAGGCCCGGGACCGGGTGCTCGGGGTCCATGTGGATGCGGCAGAGGCCGGCGGCGGGGATCTGGTCGAAGGTGTCCATGATCGGCTCGCCCAGCTCGCGAAGCGGCGCGATCGCCGCTTCGCCGGCCTCCTTGTCGCCGATGCAGGCGGCGTCGATGGTCAGCAGCGGCGTCCCCCGCAGCGGCTCGGGGACGTCGGGGAGCGGCGGCGGGGTGAGGAAGCGGACCACCGAGGTGACGTCGTCGGAGACGGTCGCCGCCCAGTCGCGGTAGCGGCGCACCGCCGCGGCTCCGAGCGCCGCCGGGAAGATGAGGACGCCCGCGTAGGCGGTGGCGACCGGGACCAGGTCGAGGTGCAGTGCGGTGACGATGCCGTAGTCGCCGCCGCCGCCCCGCAGCGCCCAGAAGAGGTCGGGCTCGTTCTCGGCGTCGACGGTCCGCTGCTCGCCGTCGGCGGTGACCAGCTCGACCGCCCGCACCCGGTTGCAGGCGAAGCCGTAGCGGCGGCCGAGCCAGCTGAGGCCGCCGCCGAGGTGGTAGCCGGCGACGCCGACGTCGGGCGAGGAGCCGGGCAGGCCGCTGAGCCCGTGGGCGCCGGCGGCCTCGCTCAGCTCGACCACCAGGGTCCCCGCCTCGACCCGGGCCGTCGCGGCGTCGGGGTCGACCTCGATCCCGCGCATGCGCTCGGTCTTGACCAGGATCGTCTCCTCCAGCGAGCGCAGGGCGACGGCGCCGTGGCCGGTCCCCTGCCCCGCCACGCGCAGGTCGTTGCCGGCGGCGAAGCGGACCACCTTCGCCACGTCCTCGGCGCTCTCGACGAAGGCGACCGCCTCCGGGCGCTGGTCGGCGGCGCGGTTCCAGGCGGCGCGCGCCTCGTCCCAGTCGGGGTCGCCAGGGGTGGCAACTCGGCCGGCGATCGCCAGCCCGCTGAAGTCGGTCATCGGTCTCTCCCTCCGAAGTCGCTGATGCATTCAGACTAGTCCCAGGCGGCCCTTCCGGCGAGGGGGATCGAGCGGTTCCGTAGTGATCCGCGCCGGCGTTGTGGTGTATCGGGGATGGTTCCCTTTCGGTACGCGAATAGGTTCGCTGCATGAACAACTCGTCCAGACTGCGTGTCCTCGTCCCCCTGATCTCCCTCGCGGGGCTGCTGCTCCTGGCGCAGGCGCCGGCAGCGCTGGCGGCCTCCGGTTCGATCACCGACGTCCATGCCGTCGGCGACGAAATCGAGGCGACCTACACGACCAACATGGACATCTGCGACGAAGGCTATTGCGGCTGGTTCCCGAACGCCTACCAGTACCCGGCGAGCCAGAGCTGCGCTCCCGACGGCGCGCACCTGACCTACGTCGGCGAATTTCACGGCGCCTCCGGAAGCGAGACCGCCACCGACCGCTTCTACCCCGCCTTCGAAGGCACGCTCCGGATCTGCCTCTACGCCTACCAGTCGGGCACCGAATACTTCATCGCCGAAGCGACCGTCACGCCCCCGAGCCCGACGGCGCCCAGCGCCCCCGCGCCGGCCGCTCCCACGCCGAGCACTCCGAGCGGGAGCATGTCCGGGGCGATCACCAACGTCCACGCGATCGGCGGCGGCCGGGTGGAGGCCACCTACACGACCAACTTCGAACATTGCGTCGGTGGATACTGCGGCTGGTTCCCCGAGGCCTGGCAGTACCCCTCGTCGCAGCCATGCTCCCCGAACGGCGCCCAGATCACCTACGTCGGCGACGTCCACTCCGGATTCGGCAGCGAGACCGCGAGCGACGACTTCTATCCGGAGTCCGGAGCGATGCGGCTCTGCCTCTATGCCTACCAGGGGGGCAGCTACTACTTCATCGCCGAAACCGTCTACTTCGCGAGTCCGGCGCCGAACCGGGCGTACCGCCTCACCGTCGGCGACCAGCAGGTGTCGGTCTTCTATCCCAGGTCCTGCGTCGCGCCGGGCCGCAGCATCAAGCTGCAGGTGAAGTCGCGGAAGGGGAGGAAGGCGCCCCACGCCGCGATCGCCGCCGTCGGCTTCTCTCTGGACGGGCTGAGGAAGACGGACAGGAGCAGGCCCTGGGAAGCGATCTTCTCGACCGGAGGCTTCCGCTCCGGCTCGACCCATCGGGCCGGCGCCAGAATCGTCTTCAAGCAGGACGGGAAGAAGGTCCGCAGGACCGTTAAGAGGGGCTTCAGGATCTGCTGAGCCTGAAGCTGGTGTGCGCCACGCCCGTGTCCCCGCCGACGAAGAGGTCCGCGACAAGCGCCGGCGGGAAGAGGCCGTGGGCGGCGACGCCGGGATCGGCCTCCAGGCGGGCCGCCAGGGCCGCCGGGTCGTCGAGGCCGGGGCCGCGGTAGTCGGCGATCGGGCCGCCGTCGGGGCTCGGCGGGGCGTCCCGCAGCTCGACCTCGGGGCCGAGCCGGGCCAGGGTCGAGGCGGCGCCGAAGCCGAACAGCTCCAGCGGCACCGGTCCGCGCAGGGCGGCGACCGGCTTGCTCGAGTCGGCGATGACGACGAAGCGCTCGGCCGCCGCGGCGACGACCTTCTCGCGCAGGTGGGCGCCGCCGCCGCCCTTGATCAGCCAGCCGTCGGGCGTCACCTCGTCGGTGCCGTCGATCGCGATGTCGAGGCGCCGCAGGCGGTCGAACTCCTCGACCGGGATCCCCAGCTCGCGCGCCTGGCGCTCGGTCGCGACCGAGGTGGCGACGCAGCGGACGTCGCTGAGGCCGCGGCGGGCGAGCGCCGGCAGCAGGTGGGCGACGGTCGAGCCGGTCCCGAGGCCGACCGTCATCCCGCTCTGCACGAGCTCGGCGGCGGCCTCGGCGGCGCGGCGCTTCTCGGCGTCGAGGGGGCTCGCGGGGCGGTCGGGCGAGTTCACGACCGGCACGCTACATTGCTCCAATGACTCTCAGCACCGCCGCAACCGAGACGCAGGACTACAAAGTCGCCGACATCGGCCTCGCCGAGTTCGGGCGCAAAGAGATCTCCCTCGCCGAGGTGGAGATGCCGGGCCTGATGCAGACCCGCGAGGAGTACGGCGCCGCGCAGCCGCTGCGGGGGGCGCGGATCACCGGCTCGCTCCATATGACGGTGCAGACCGCGGTCCTGATCGAGACGCTGGTCGCCCTCGGGGCCGAGGTGCGCTGGGCGAGCTGCAACATCTTCAGCACCCAGGACCACGCCGCCGCGGCGATCGCCGCGGCCGGCATCCCCGTCTACGCCTGGAAGGGCGAGACCCTGGAGGAGTACTGGTGGTGCACCGAGCAGGCGCTGATGTGGCCCGACGGGCAGGGCCCGAACATGATCCTCGACGACGGCGGCGACGCGACCCTGCTCGTCCACAAGGGGGCCGAGTTCGAGCGGGCCGGCGCGGTGCCCGACCCGGCCTCGGCCGACTCGGAGGAGTTCCGGATCGTCCTGCAGACCCTGCAGCGCTCGCTCGCCGAGGACCCGCAGCGCTGGACCCGGATCGCGGCGAGCGTCAAGGGCGTCACCGAGGAGACGACGACCGGCGTCCACCGGCTCTACCAGCTCGCCGAGACCGGCGACCTGCTGTTCCCGGCGATCAACGTCAACGACTCGGTCACCAAGTCGAAGTTCGACAACCTCTACGGCTGCCGCCACTCGCTGATCGACGGGATCAACCGCGCCACCGACGTGATGATCGGCGGCAAGGTCGCCGTCGTCTGCGGCTACGGGGACGTCGGCAAGGGCTGCTCGGACTCGCTGCGCGGCCAGGGCGCCCGGGTGATCGTCACCGAGATCGACCCGATCTGCGCCCTGCAGGCGGCGATGGAGGGCTACGAGGTCCGCAGGCTCGACGAAGTCGTCGAGAGCGCCGACATCTTCGTCACCGCCACCGGCAACAAGGACATCATCACCCTCGACCACATGCGGCGGATGAAGCACAACGCGATCGTCGGCAACATCGGCCACTTCGACAACGAGATCGAGATGGCGGCGCTGGAAGAGTCCGACGCCGAGCGGATCAACATCAAGCCGCAGGTCGACGAGTGGAAGTTCCCGGGCGGCAACGCGATCATCGTCCTCTCCGAAGGGCGGCTGCTGAACCTCGGCAACGCGACCGGCCACCCGAGCTTCGTGATGTCGAACTCGTTCACCAACCAGGTGATCGCCCAGATCGACCTCTTCGGCCACCGCGACGACAAATACGGCGGCGAGCCGCAGGTCCACGTGCTGCCAAAGCACCTCGACGAGAAGGTCGCCCGCCTGCACCTGGCGGCGCTCGGCGTCGAGCTGACCGAGCTGACGCCGGAGCAGTCCGCCTATCTCGGCGTGCCGGTCGAGGGCCCGTTCAAGCCGGATCACTACCGCTACTGAGAAGATCCCGCCGGTGGAACCCCGGCTGTGGATCTCTTCCGGTGGAGAGGCGCCTCGTTCTTTTGCGCTGAGTGGAGAGCGGACGGTGGTGGGCCGCTCGCCGGAGGCGGATGTGGTGCTCGAGGACGAGGCGGTTTCCTGGAACCACCTGGAGATCGAGCGCAGGGGGGAGGTGCTGATGGCCACCGACCTCGATAGCCGCAACGGCACGGCGCTGAACGGCGAGCCGCTGGAGCGGCCGCGGCGGCTGCGCGACGGCGACACCCTGATCGTCGGCGGCCACCGGCTCGAAGTGAAGACCGGCGCGCCGGCGCCGGTCGGCGCCACCGTCGCGGCGAGCGAGCCAGCGGTCGGCCTCAACGAGGAGGAGCGGGCGACCGCCGCCGCCCTCGTCGCGCCCTACCGCAGCGAGGGCGCCTTCGCCGGCCGCCCCGCCACCCGCGCCGAGATCGCCGCCGCGCTCCACGTCTCCGAGCGCACCGCCCAGCGCCGCCTCGACGCCCTCGCCGCCAAGCTCGAAGTCCCCGGCGACGCCGGCCGCGACCGCCCAAGGCAGATCGCCGCCCGCGTGATCGAACTGGGGCTAGACCGCCCCCGCTGACGGGCCGAAAAGTCGCGCTCTCGTTGCCGACGGGCCGATTTGTCCACACCCGTTGGACAAATCGGCCCGTCGGCCGCGGGGGTTGGACGGATCGGCCCGTGGGCCGGCTCGGAGCGGGTCATTCGTGGCTCGGTGGGTGGCGCGGGTGTCGTTGGCCGGTACGGCTGCGGGGCCGAGCATCGGTGCACGTAATCGCCGACTGCTCGAAAGGAGCATCCGATGTCCAAGATTGTTTTCAGGAACAGCATCCTCAGCGTCTGCGTCGCCCTGCTGGCGCTGGCGGTTCCCGCGGGCGCCTCTGCCGCCGGCGGGGCGATCGTCTTCTCGAAGGTCAGCGAAGACCACCGCACCTACGAAGAAGAAGGAAAAGTGCTGCCGCCGAAAGCGCCCGAAGGCGGGTTGTTCGCGGTCAAGGACCGACACCTCAACCAGCTGACCGAAGACCCTGCCGACAGCGAACCGTCGTTCTCGGCCGACGGGCACCTGATCGCCTTCGCCCGCGAGGGCGACGTCTACGTGATGCGCGCCGACGGCTCCGGCCAGCGGCAGCTGACCTCCGGCGCGGCGGTCGACTCGCGCCCGCTGGTCGCCCCGAACGGGCGCTACGTGCTCTTTGAGCACCGCGATCAGCCGGGAGCACCGCGCAACCTCTTCACCGTGCGGACCAATGGCGGTGGACCGGCGCACCCGATCGAGCCCTCGCCCGCCGACGAGCACGAAGCCTCGTTCTCGCCCGACGGGCGCACGATCGCCTTCGTCCGCAGCTCCGAGACGAGCGCCGGCGACAGCAACGACGACGTCTACACCGTGCGGCCGAACGGCGCGAAGCTGCGGCGCCTCACCCGCACCGCCGGCCTCGACGAGTACGCGCCCAAGGTCCTGAAGAAGACCATCGTCTACAGCCGCGGCGAGAACGGCGAAGGCCCCAGCGCCTACGCCGACGTCTACCGGATGGGCCTCGACGGCAGGCACGTGAAGAAGGTGATCGCCGGCGCCGGCTCGGCCTACGTCGAGGACGTCACCGGCAACGGCCGCACGATCCTCTTCCGCCGCGACCAGGGCCTCTGGGTCAAGCGGCTCGGCGGCAGGGGCCGCAAGCTCGCCGAGCTGCCGGACAACGCGAAGGTCAACAGCGTCTTCTCCTCCGACGGCAGGCAGGTCGCGACCTTCACCGAAACCCCCGACGGCGAGCAGTCGCTCTCGGTGATCGACGTCGCCGACGGCCGCCGCAGCTACGCCGAAGTCGTCGGCTACTCCAGCGGCGAAGTCACCACCACGATCGGTCCGATCGTCACCTGGCAGCCCGTACCCCACCGGTAGTGCCCCCGCCGTTCGCTGGCGAGGAGGGCTCCTCACGCGGACCGTGAGGAGCCCTCCTCGAAGCGAGCCGCTGGGGTTCTCCCACCCGCCTCGGGCCCGGGGGACGGGAAATCGCCGCGGCCCGAGTTCGAGCGGCGCCCCTCACGCGGACCGTGAGGGGCGCCGCTCGCCCGCGCACGGTCGCTGGATATAACCCGGATGTGGGGGAATTCTCGATCGGCTCGGAGGTCGCCGGCTACCGGATCGAAGAGCTGCTCGCCCGCGGCGGGATGGGGGTCGTCTACCGCGCCACCCACCTCGGCCTCGAGCGGCCGGTGGCGCTGAAGGTGATCGCCCGCGAGCTCGCCGACCGCGACGGCTTCCGCGAGCGCTTCCTGCGCGAGTCGCGGCTCGCCGCCCGGCTCGACCACCCCTCCGTCGTCCCCGTCTACGACTCGCGCGAGGTCGACGGCGAGCTGATCGTGGCGATGCGCCTGGTCGCCGGCGGCGACCTGCGGGCGCTGCTCGACCGCGAGGGGCCGCTGCCGCCGGACCGCGCCCTCGACCTGCTCGGCCAGGTCGCCGAAGCGCTCGACGCCGCCCACGCCGCCGGCATCGTCCACCGCGACGTCAAGCCGCACAACATCCTCGTCGAGGGCGACCGCGCCTACCTCTCGGACTTCGGCCTCGCCAAGGCCTTCGACGAGAGCGGCGCCGCCTCGAGCGCCTCGGTCGTCGGCACCGCCCACTACATGTCGCCGGAGCAGTGGCGCGGCGAGGCGACCGGCCCCGCCGCCGACGTCTACTCGCTCGGCTGCGTCCTCTACGAGGCGCTGACCGGGATCGCCCCCTTCGCCCGGGCCGAGAGCGACGCCGAGCCGGAGATGCCGCGGGGGGTGGAGGAGGCGATCCGCCGCGCCACCGCCAGGGACCCGCGCGACCGCTGTCGCAGCGCCGGCGAGCTGATCGCGGCCGCCCGCGCCACCGCCGGCTCGGAGCTGCGCCCGACCGCGGTCCTCTCCCGCGATCGCAGCGAGCGGACCACGGCACCGATGGGGCCGGCGGGTATCCGCCGCTTTCAGCGACGGGTGGTGCTCGCCGCTGCGCTGGTCATCCCGGTGACGATCGCGGCGGGATTCGTCTTCGGTCTGATCTTCGGCGGCGGTGGCCTCAGCGTCTCGGCGCCGGTCGCGGTCGGGGCGCCGCCGCTCCACCTCGCGGCCGGCTCGGAGGCGGTCTGGGCGACGAGCGGCGGCGACGGCACGCTGACCCGGCGCAAGCGGCGCGGTCCTCGGCAGGCCGATCCGGCTCGAGCCCGGGATCGCCGGCGTCGCCGTCGGCTCGAAGTGGGTCTGGGTGACCGACCCCGCCCGCGGCGAGCTGCTGCGGGTCGACCCGGCGACGCGGCACGTCCGCCGCATCCGGCTCGGCGGCAGGCCCGGCGCGATCGCCCTCGGCGGCGGCCGGGTCTGGGTCGCCGACGAGGACGGCGGCGGGATCGCCGCGGTCAACCCCGAAGGCGCCCGCGTCTACCGCAGCGGCCTGCCGCCGCGCTCGGCGCCGCTGCGCCTCGCCGCCGGCGCCGGCGGGCTCTGGGCGGCCGCCGCCACGACCGGCACCGTGAGCCGGATCGACCTCGACAGCCTCCGTCCCGGCCGGCCGATCCCCGCCGGCCGCCGCCCCGCCGGGCTGACCGTGGCGGGCGGCCTCGTCTGGGTCGCCGACAACCGCGGCGGCACCGTCTCCGTCGTCGACCCCTCGACCCACCAGGTGCGCGAGTCGGTCGAAGTCGGCGGCAGGCCGGGCGGGATCGACGCCGGCAACAGCACCGTCTGGGTCACCGACACCGCGGCCGGAACGGTCCGCAGAATCGCCATTTCCAGCAAGAAGGTCGAGGGCGGGCCGGTCGCGGTCGGCCCCGACCCGGGCGCCGTCGCGGTCGGCGGCGAAGCGGTTTGGGTCGCAAATAACGGAGACGGGACGGTCACCCGGATCGAGCCGTGAGCGGCGGCCGCTTCGCGCCGCGGGCAAACATCTAGGATCGGGCCAATGACTCAGGACATCGATCAGCTCGCAATCAACACGATCCGCACCCTCTCGATGGACGCCGTCCAGAAGGCGAACTCGGGCCACCCGGGGACGCCGATGTCGCTGGCGCCGGTCGCCTACGAGCTCTGGCAGAACCACCTCCGCTACGACCCGGCCAACCCGATCTGGCCGAACCGCGACCGCTTCGTGCTCTCGGCCGGGCACGCCTCGATGCTGCTCTACTCGATGCTCTTCCTCGCCGGGGTGAGGAAAGTCGACGCCGACTACAACGTCCTCGACGAGCCGGCCCTGACGATCGAGGAGATCGAGAACTTCCGCCAGCTCGGCTCGCGGACGCCGGGTCACCCCGAGTACCGCTGGACCACCGGCGTCGAGACCACGACCGGCCCGCTCGGCCAGGGCGTCGGCACCTCGGTCGGGATGGCGATGGCTTCGAAGTGGCTCGGCGCCACCTACGGGACCGAGCTCTTCGACTTCGACACCTACGCGGTCGCCGGCGACGGCTGCCTGCAGGAGGGGATCTCCCACGAAGCCGCCTCGCTGGCCGGCCACCTCAAGCTCGACAACCTCTGCTGGATCTTCGACAACAACCACATCTCGATCGACGGCGACACCGCGCTGGCCTTCTCCGACGACGTGCTCAGCCGCTTCGAGGGCTACGGCTGGAACGTGCTGCGGGTCGGCGACGCCAACGACGCGCAGCTGCTCGGGCGCGCCTTCGAGGAGTTCAAGGCCGAGGCCGGCCGCCCGACCCTGATCGTCGTCGACAGCCACATCGGCTGGGGCTCGCCGAACAAGCAGGACACCGAGTCCGCCCATGGCGAACCGCTGGGCGAAGAGGAGATCGAACTGACCAAGGAGGCCTACGGCTGGCCGAAGGACGCCAAGTTCCTCGTCCCCGACGGCGTCCGCGAGCGCTTCGACGAGGGGATCGGCGCCCGCGGCGCCGAGCTGCACGCGGCCTGGGTCGAGACCTTCGAGAGCTACCGGCAGGACGAGCCGGAGAAGGCGGCCGAGCTGGAGATGATGCAGCGCCGCGGCCTGCCCGAGGGCTGGGACGTCGGCCTGCCCAGCTTCGAGGCCGACGAAGAGAAGGGCCTCGCCACCCGCAAGGCCTCGAACAAGGTGCAGAACGCGATCGCCGAGCGGGTGCCGTGGCTGATCGCCGGCTCCTGCGACCTCACCGACTCGACCTCGGTCCGGCTCGCCGACGCCGACCAGTACGAGCCGGGCAGCTACGAGGGGCGCCAGGTCCACTTCGGGATCCGCGAACACGCCGCCGCCGCCGCCTGCAACGGGATGTCGACGGCGAAGCTGCGGCCGCTGTGGTCGACCTACCTCACCTTCTCCGACTACGGTCGCGCCGCGATCCGGCTCTCGGCGCTGATGGAGCTGCCGGTAGTCCACCTCTTCACCCACGACTCGATCGGGCTCGGCGAGGACGGCCCGACCCACCAGCCGGTCGAGCAGCTGATGGCGCTGCGGGCGATGCCGCACCTCGACGTGATCCGCCCCGCCGACGCCAACGAGGTGACCGAGGCCTGGAGGATCGCCCTCGGCCGCACCCACTGCCCGGTGGCGCTGGTGATGACCCGCCAGAACGTGCCGGTCTTCGACCGCTCGAAATACGCCTCGGCCGAGGGGGTGCGGCGCGGCGGCTACGTCCTTGCCGACGCTGAGGGCGGCGACCCGGAGCTGATCCTGATCGCCACCGGCAGCGAGGTCCAGCTCGCCCTCGGCGCCCACGAGGCGCTGCGGGGGGAGGTCCGCAGCCGCGTCGTCAGCCTCCCCTGCTGGGAGATCTTCGAGCAGCAGGACCAGTCCTACCGCGACGAGGTGCTGCCGCCTGACGTGCTCGCGCGGGTCGCGATCGAGGAGGGCTCGACCCTGGGCTGGGAGCGCTACGTCGGTAGCGAGGGCGCGATCATGGGTATGAGTACCTTTGGGCAGTCGGCGCCGTTCAAGGACGTCGAGGCCGAGTTCGGCTTCACCGTCGACAACGTCACCAAGGTGGCGCGCGAGGTGGTCGCGACGGCGACCGCGAGATCCACGACCTGAGGAGGCGGCTGATGAAGCCCACCGAGCGTCTGCACGAACTGGGCCAGAGCCTCTGGCTCGACAACATCACCCGGCCGATGCTGCGCGAAGGGGTCCTGGAGGGCTACATCCGCGAGCTCTCGGTCACCGGGCTGACCTCGAACCCGACGATCTTCGACAAGGCGATCTCGGGCGGCGACGCCTACGACGAGCAGATCGCCGAGGTGGCGCCGAAGGCCGCCGCCGGCGAGGGCGTCGGCGCCAACGAGAGCGAGAGGGTCTTCTTCGAGCTGGCGCTGGCCGACCTGCGCGACGCCTGCGATCTCTTCGCCGACGTCCACCGCCGCAGCGGCGGCGTCGACGGCTTCGTCAGCCTCGAGGTCTCGCCGCTGCTCGCCGACGACGCCGCGGCGACGATCGAGGAGGCCCGGGCGCTGCACGAGAAGGCCGGGCGCGAGAACCTCTTCATCAAGATCCCGGGGACGGAGGCGGGCCGCGAGGCGATCGAGGAGGCGATCTTCGCCGGCATCCCCGTCAACGTCACCCTGCTCTTCGACGAGCGGCAGTACCTCGGCGCCGCCGAGGCCTACATGCGCGGGATCGAGCGGCGGATCGAGGCCGGGCTCGACCCGGTCGTGCCCTCGGTGGCCTCGATCTTCATGAGCCGCTGGGACGTCGCCGTCGCCGAGGAGGTCCCCGACGAGCTCGTCAACCGGCTCGGGATCGCGATCGGCGGCCGCGCCTACCGCGCTTACAACGAGCTCCTCGCCTCCGACCGGATGCGGCGGCTGATGAACGAGGGCGCCCGGCCGCAGCGGCTGCTCTGGGCCAGCACCGGGACCAAGGACCCCGAAGCCTCCGACACGATGTACATCGAGGCCTTCGCCTCGCCGTTCACGGTCAACACGATGCCCGAGCCGACCCTGAAGGCGTTCGCCGATCACGGCGAGGTGAGCGACCTCCTGCCCAAGGACGGCGGCAACTGCGAGCAGGTGCTGGCCGAGTTCGACGCGGCCGGGATCGACGTCGCCGCCCTCGCGGCGCGCCTCCAGGAGGAGGGCAAAGCCAGCTTCAACAAGTCCTGGGAAGAGATGCTGGAGACGATCGGGTCCAAGAGCGGGGTCGCAGCCGGGTGAGCGCCGGAGTTAACTGTTCCTTTTGGTCGTATAGCAGCCATAAGGAACAGAAATGAGCGGGCTCCGGGGGACCAACGCCTGGGCGGACCTTGAGACCCACTACGCGCGGATCCGCGACACCCACCTGCGCGACCTCTTCGCCGCCGACCCGCAGCGCGGCGAGCGGCTGCGGGCCGAAGGGGCCGGGCTCTACCTCGACTTCTCGAAGAACCGGATCGACGACGAGACCCTGCTGCTGCTCGGCGCCCTGGCCAGGGAGCGGGGCGTGCAGGAGCGCCGCGAGGCGATGTTCGCCGGCGAGCACATCAACGTCTCCGAGGACCGGGCGGTCCTGCACGTGGCGCTGCGGATGCCGCGCGGGCGCTCGCTGATCGTCGACGGCGTCGACGTGGTCAAGGAGGTGCACGGGACGCTCGACCGGATGAGCGCCTTCGCCGAGCGGGTGCGCTCGGGCGAGTGGCGCGGCCACACCGGGCAGCCGATCCGCGCCGTCGTCAACATCGGCATCGGCGGCTCCGACCTCGGCCCGGTGATGGCCTACGAGGCGCTCAAGCACTACTCCAAGCGCGAGCTCTCCTGCCGCTTCGTCTCCAACGTCGACGGCACCGACTTCGCCGAGAAGACCCGCGACCTCGACCCGGCCGAGACGCTCTTCGTGATCTCCTCGAAGACCTTCACGACCCTGGAGACGATGACCAACGCGCGGACCGCGCGCGAGTGGGCCCTGGCCGGGCTCGGCGGCGACGAGAGCGCGGTCGCCAGGCACTTCGTCGCCGTCTCGACCAACGCCGAGGAGGTCGGGAAGTTCGGGATCGACACCGAGAACATGTTCGGCTTCTGGGAGTGGGTCGGCGGCCGCTACTCGATGGACTCGGCGATCGGCCTCTCGACGATGCTGGCGATCGGGCCGGCCCGCTTCGCGGAGATGCTCTCCGGCTTCCACGCGATGGACGAGCACTTCCGCAGCGCCCCCGACGGCGGGAACCTGCCGCTGCTGATGGGCCTGCTGGCGGTCTGGTACGCCGACTTCTTCGGCGCCGAAACCGCCGCCGTGCTCCCCTACGAGCAGTACCTGCACCGCTTCCCGGCCTACCTGCAGCAGCTGACGATGGAGTCCAACGGCAAGCACGTGAGGCTGGACGGGACCCGGGTCGATTACGACACCGGCCAGATCTACTGGGGCGAGCCGGGGACCAACGGCCAGCACAGCTTCTACCAGCTGATCCACCAGGGGACGCGGCTGATCCCCTGCGACTTCATCGGCTTCGCCAACTCGCTGAACCCGCTCGGCGACCACCACGACATCCTCATGTCCAACGTCTTCGCCCAGGGCGAAGCGCTCGCCTTCGGCAAGACGCCGGAGGAGGTGCGGGCGGAGGGGACCCCCGAGGCGGTCGTGCCGCACCGGGTGATGGAGGGCAACCGGCCCTCGAACACGATCCTCGCCGAGCGGCTGACCCCGGCGGCGCTGGGCTCCCTGGTCGCCCTCTACGAGCACAGCGTCTTCACCCAGGGGGCGGTCTGGGGGATCGACTCCTTCGACCAGTGGGGGGTCGAGCTGGGCAAGGTGCTGGCGAAGGCGATCATCCCCGAGCTCGAGTCCGAGGCGGAGCCGCGGCTCCGCCACGACAGCTCGACCAACGCGCTGATCCGCCGCTACCGCGCCGAGAAGCGGGCCGGCTGACCCGCGCCTGCTCTGCCCCGTTAGCCTCTCCACCATGCCGCTCCTCGACCCGCTGCCGCTGGCGGCGTCGGCTTCGAACCTGCTCGCCGCGCGCGAGCAGATGGCGTTCACGCTGGGCTTCCACATCGTCCTCTCCTGCCTGGGGGTGGCGCTGCCGGCGACGATCCTGGTCGCCAACTACATCGGCCTCAGGAAGGGCGACGAGGCGGCGATCGAGCTGGCCAAGCGCTGGTCGAAAGCGATGGCGGTGACCTTCGCCGTCGGCGCCGTCACCGGCACCGTCCTCACCTTCGAGTTCGGCCTGCTCTGGCCGCACTTCGAGCAGCGCTTCGGGGCGGCCTTCGGCATCGCCTTCGCGATCGAGGGGATCTTCTTCTTCCTCGAGGCGATCTTCCTCGCCGTCTACATCTACGGCTGGAAGCGGCTGGCGCCGTGGCCGCACTTCTGGTCCGGGGTGCCGATGTTCGTCACCGGGATCGGCGGCGCCTTCTCGGTCGTCGCGGCGAACTCGTGGATGAACCAGCCGCAGGGGTTCGCCCTCGACGCCGCCGGCAAGGTGATCGACGTCGAACCGCTGAAGGTCCTGATCAACCCGGCGACCGGTTACGAGGTTCCGCACATGATCCTCGCCGCCTACATGGTGGTCGGCTTCCTGGTCGCCTCGATCTACGCGGTCGGGATGCTGAAGGGCCGGCGCGACCGCCTGCACCGGCTTGGGCTGCTGATCCCGCTGACGATCGGGCTGGCCGCGACCCCGATCCAGCTCTTCGTCGGCGACACCGCGGCGCGCGAAGTCGCCGACCACCAGCCGGCCAAGTTCGCCGGGATGGAGTGCATCCAGGAAACCGGCGGCCACCAGACCGAGTGGGTGGGCGGGGTCTGCACCGCCGACGGGGTCAAGGCCGGGATCGGCATCCCCGACCTCGACTCCTACCTCGTCGGCTTCAGCGCCGACACCAAGGTCATCGGGCTGAACGACATCCCCGCCGACGAACGGCCTCCCGCCAACACGCTGCTGCACCTCGCCTTCGACGCGATGGTCGGGATCGGGACCGCGCTGCTGGCGCTCGGCGCCTGGGTCGCCGTGGTCTGGTGGAAACGGCGCGACATCCCGCGCACGCCCTGGTTCCTGCGGATCGTCGCCCTCACCGGCGCGGCGTCGATCCTGGCGCTCTGGTGCGGCTGGATCGTCACCGAGGTCGGCCGCCAGCCCTGGATCGTGCAGGGCTACATGCGCACCTCCGAAGCGGTCACCGAGGCGGGCGGCCTCTGGTTCGCCTTCGCCGTCGTCCTGCTCGTCTACGCGGCGATCGGGACGACCGCGGTGCTCGTCCTGCGCGCGATGTCGCGGCGCTGGCGCGAGCGCGCCGCCGAGGCGGTCGAAAGCCCCTACGCCCCCGCCGAATGACGCCGACGGGACGAAAAGACGCACGTGGATGGTCGGTTCGGCCCGCCGCCCGGCCGGATTGCCCCGATCGTCCCGTCGCCGGGGGGGCCCGGTGAGCAAGGCCGACGCCGCGGCGGCGATCCTCTGGGTCGGGGCGAGCTTCTACGCGCTCTTCGGCGGCGCCGACTTCGGCGGCGGCGTCTGGGACCTGGTCGCGGGCGGGCCGCAGCGGGGGGAGCGGCCGCGGGCGCTGATCCAGCGCTCGCTGACGCCGGTCTGGGAGGCCAACCACGTCTGGCTGATCTTCGTCCTCGTCGTCCTCTGGACCGCCTTCGGGCCCGCCTTCAGCGCGATCTTCACGACCCTGTACGTGCCGCTGGCGCTGGCGGCGCTGGGGATCGTCCTGCGCGGCAGCGGCTTCGCCTTCCGCAAGTCGATCGAGGGGCTGCAGGGACGGCGCGGCGCCGGCGCGGCCTTCGCGGTCTCCTCCTTCCTCACCCCGTTCTTCATGGGCACCGTGGTCGGCGCGATCGCCGCCGGCCGGGTTCCCGCCGCCGGCAACGGCGACGCCTTCTCGACCTGGATCCAGCCGCTGCCGTTGCTGATCGGGGCGATGTTCGTCGCCACCAGCGCCTACCTCGCCGCCGTCTTCCTGGTCGGCGACGCCCGCCGCGCCGGCGACGAGGAGATGGAGCGCTACTTCGAGCTGCGGGCGCTGGGGGCGGCCGTGCTGGCCGGCGCCCTCGCCCTCGCCGGCCTCTTCGCGCTGCACTCCGAAGCCCGCTACGTCTTCGACCGCCTCACCGGCCAGGGCCTGCCGCTGGTGGTCCTCTCGCTGCTCTGCGGCGCCGTCCTGCTCGCCGCCCTGCTGCGCGGCGGCCGCCGCCCCCTGCGCCCGCTCGCCGCCGGCGCCGTCGTCGCCGTGATCTGGGGCTGGGGCGTCGCCCAGTTCCCCTACCTGCTGCCGACCAGCCTCCGCATCGACCAGGCCGCCGCGCCGGACCCGACGATGACGATCGTCTTCATCGTCTTCGCCGTCGCCGCCGTCCTCGTCCTGCCCTCCCTGGCGCTCCTCTACACGCTCGCCCAGCGCGACCTACTTGAGAGCGAGCACTGAGCGCCTGCCGAGCCCGAGCAGCCGGCCGCCTGCCCTGGCGGCCGCGCCGCCGAGCCCGCGGACCAGCGTCCCCGGCGAGTCCGGCAGGGCCAGCCGGCCGATCTTCTTGACCACGCTGCCGAACTGGCGGTGCAGCGGGCCGACGTTGTAGGGGAGGCCGTAGCGTTCGCAGATCTCCCGCACCTCGACCGAGATCTCGCCGTAGCGGTTGGCGGGCAGGTCGGGGAAGAGGTGGTGCTCGATCTGGAAGCTGAGGTTGCCGGAGAGGATGTGGAAGAGGCGCCCGCCGCTGAGGTTGGCCGAGCCGAGCAGCTGGCGGTGGTACCACTGGCCGCGGGTCTCGTTCGCGGTCTCCTCCTCGCTGAACTCGTGCGTCCCTTCCGGGAAGTGGCCGCAGAAGATGATCGTGAACGACCAGAGGTTGCGGACGACGTTGGCGGTCGCGTTGCCGGCCAGCGGGAAGGCGAACAGCGGGCCGGAGAGGGCGGGGAAGAGGACGTAGTCCTTCAGCGCCTGGCCGCGGACCTTGGCCGCGATCCCCCGCAGCAGCTCGCGCTTGTCGGCGAGGCTGATCTCGCCTTCGGCGATCCGCTCGACTTCGAGGTCGTGCAGCGCCACCCCGTACTCGAAGAAGGTCGCCAGCAGCGCCGCCCAGAGCGGGTTGCCGAGGTAGTAGGGCTTCCACTCCTGCTCCTCCGACATCCGCAGCACCCCGTAGCCGATGTCGCGGTCCTTGCCGACGATGTTGGTGTGGGTGTGGTGCATGTAGTTGTGCGAGTGGCGCCACTGGTCGGCGGGGCAGGCGGTGTCCCACTCGAACTGCTTGCCGGAGAGCTTCGGGTCGTTCATCCACTCGTACTGGCCGTGCATCACGTTGTGCCCGATCTCCATGTTGTCGAGGATCTTGGAGAGCGAGAGGGCGGCGGTCCCGGCGAGCCAGGCGGGCGGGAAGACGCCGGCCCAGAGCAGGGCGCGGCCGCCGGCCTCGAGCCCGCGCTGGGCGCGGATCACGCCGCGGATGTAGTCGGCGTCGCGCTGGCCGCGGTCGGCGAGGACGCGGCTGCGGATCGCGTCGAGCTCGGTGCCGAGCTGCTCGAACTGCTCCGGCGTCAGCCCGTAGGGGTTGGTGGTGAGGCCGTCGACGGCGGTGCGCGAGGGCGGCGGGGCGGTGGGCAGGGCGGTGGTCATCTGGTTCCTTTCGTGAAGAGTTCAGAGCTCGACGGTGAGGTCGCCGAGGGCAGCGGAGACGCAGAGCTGGATCTCCTCGTCGGGCGCGGAGGAGACCTCGCCGGTGAGGAGGTTCTTGTGGGTGCCGGCGCGCTTGCGGCAGGTGCAGGTGTGGCAGATGCCCATCCGGCAGCCGTAGTCGGGAGCGAGGCCGGCGGCCTCGGCCTGGACCAGCAGCGGCTCGCCGCTGTTGGCGACCTCGACGCCGGAGTCCGCGAAGCGGACCCGTCCCTCGCCGGCGGCGCCGACGGGGACGAAGCTGGGCGGGACGAAGCTCTCGACGTGGAGCCGCTGCTCGAGCCCGCCGGCCCAGGTGCCGCGGACGGCGTCGAGCAGGCCGGGCGGGCCGCAGGCGAAGGTCTCGGCCGCGGTGAAGTCGGGCTCGGAGCGGGGGAGGTGGAGCGGGCTGAAGTGGCCGTCGAGCTCGCCGGCGCCGCGGGCGCGGGTGTAGGAGCGGGCGAGGCGGAAGTTCGGGTGCGCGGCGGCGAGGCGCTCGAGCTCGGAGCGGTAGATGCAGCGCCCGGCGTCGGGGGCGTAGTAGAGGAGCGCGACCGGGCGGTCGTAGCCCTCGGCGAAGAGGGTGCGGAGGATCGCCATCAGCGGCGTGATGCCGCTGCCGCCGCCGATCAGCAGGACCCCCGAGGATGACCGGCGCCGCGGGTCGGGCAGCCGGAAGTCGCCTTCGGCCGGGGAGAGGCCGACGACCATCCCCGGCTCGGCCCGGTCGACGAGGAAGTTGGAGACCAGTCCCCCGGGGTGGCGCTTGACGGTGATCTCGAGCGTCGCCCCGCGTCCCTCGGCGCCGGCGGGGGAGTAGCAGCGCTGGCGGCGGACGCCGTCGAGCTCGACCGCGACGTTGACGAACTGGCCGGCGCGGAAGCCCTGCCAGGCGCGGTTGGGCCGCAGCGTCAGCGTCACGCTCTCCGCGGTTCCGCGCTCGGCGGCGACGACCTCGGCGCGGCCCTCGCCGGTGACCAGCAGCGGGTCGACCTGTTCGAGGTAGGAGTCGAGGCCGTGCGGGGTCGCGGCGGCCTCGAGCAGGCGGAGGCGGGTCCGGATGGCGAGCTTCGGAGCGATAACGCCGAACAACGTAACATCGAATGCCGTCACGTCAAAAAGCGAAACGTCACACAATGGTAGCTTTGCCGCCGTGGCCGCGCGGGAGACCAAGCAGGAAAACGACCTGACGATCGAAGAGCTCGCCGCCGAGACCGGGATGACGGTGCGCAACATCCGCTCGCACCGGGCCCGCGGCCTGCTGCCGGCGCCGGAGGTCCGCGAGCGGGTCGGCTACTACGGCCCCGAGCACCTGGCGCGGCTGCGGATGATCCAGGAGCTGCAGGCCGACGGCTTCAACCTCAAGGGGATCGAGCGGCTGCTGAACCAGAACGTCGGCGCCACCGAGCAGTTCCTCTCCTTTCGCCGCGCCCTCGACGACGGCGACGGCGAGCAGCCGCGCACCTTCACCCGCGAGGAGCTGGCCGAGCGCTTCGGCGAGGAGATCGACGAGGCGCTCAGGCGCGCGGTCAAGAACGGGGCGCTGGTCGCGGTCGAGGACGACCGCTACGAGGCGCCCTATCCGTCGCTGCTCGACGCGGCCGAGGAGGTCGTCGCCACCGGCGTCCCGCTCGACCACGCGCTGACCGTGATCGAGAAGGTCCGCGGTCGCTGCAAGCAGATCTCCCACGAGTTCGTCCGCCTCTTCCTCGACGACGTCTGGAAGCCGTTCGAAGCCGAGGGCTATCCGGCCGAGCGCTGGCCCGAGGTCCGCGAGGCCCTCGACCGCCTGCGACCGCTCTCGCTGCAGGCGCTGGCGGCGCTGCACCGGATGACCCTCGCCGACGAAGTCGAGCGCGCGCTCGGCAAGCAGCTCGAGCGGATGGCCAACCGCAAGGGCTGAGCGCGTCCCCGGACCCGATTCTCCCCGACGGCGCCGATAGGCTGCCCGCCTTGATCAAGGCGGTCCTCTTCGATATCGACGGCACCCTGCTGCACACCGGCGGCGCCGGGGCGGTTGCCTGGCAGCAGGCCTTTCTCGAGCTCTACGAGGTCGAAGCGAACATCGCCGAACACACCCACGCCGGGATGACCGACCCCGAAATCGCCCAGATCGTCTTCCGCGAGGTGATGGGCCGCGAGGGCACGCCGGAGGAGCGGGCGGAGGCGATCGGCTGCTACCTCGGCCACCTTGCCGACGCCGTCGCCGAGTCCGAGGGCTACTTCGTGATCGAGGGAATCGAGGAGCTGCTGCCGCGGCTGCTCGAGGAGGGCGTCCTGCTCGGCGTCGTCACCGGCAACATCGAGGCGGCCGCCCACATCAAGCTCGCCCGCGGCGACCTCGACCGCTTCTTCGCCTTCGGCGGCTACGGCTCCGACTCCCGCGACCGCACCGAGCTGACTAGGAAGGCGCTGGAGCGCGGCGAGGAGGTCTCCGGCCACCCGCTCGACAGAGCCGAGACGATCGCGATCGGCGACACCCCCCGCGACGTCCGTGCCGGCCACGGCGCCGGGATCAAGGTGGTCGGCGTCGCCACCGGCTCCTACGCCGTCGACGAACTGACCGACGCCGGCGCCGACTGGGCGATCGAGAACGTGACCGACGGCTTTCCGATCTGAACCCGCTCCTTCGGTGGACTGAGGCGAGAATTCCGGGAAACCCGGTCCCTAGACTGGTCCGCGATGAGCGTCGAGGATCGCGAACCGCCTCCAGGCCTGGACGAGGCGTCCTGGGTCTACCTCAGCTCCGCCGGGATTGCGGACGAGGCGGACGAGGCCCTTCGGGCCGAGCTGGCCGAAGCCTGCGCGAAGAGCGGGTGGAAAGCGGTCAGCCACCCGCCTCCGAGCCAGATGGCCGGAGCGGTCGATCCCGGCCTGTTCTTCTCCAGCGTCCGCCACGCGGTCGAGCACGCCGACGTGATCGTCACGGTGCTCGGCGGCTCCGGTGAGATCGCCGACGCGGAGCTGACCTTTGCCTACGACCACGGCCGGCCGGTCATCGGCGTGCGCGTCGGCCAAGCGCCGGCTGAGTCCGAGGCGGAGATGCTCCTCGACCGATACGAGCGTGCCCGGATCGTCCGTTGCGAGACCCCTGGAGAGTGCGCCCTTTCGCTCCAGGAGACCCTCGCCGACCCCGCGTTCGTGGAGACGATCCGGCAAGCTTGGTGAAGGATGTCCGCCTCGCGAATCTTCACCATCGGCCATTCCAACCTCGATCCCGATCGCTTTCGGGAGCTCCTTGTCGAGCACGGGATAGAGGTGGTCGTAGACGTTCGATCCTGGCCGCACTCCCGGTACGTGGCGTGGGCGGATGCCGCCGAGTTGCCGCAGGTCGTCGCCGGTGCGGGGGCGAGGTACCTCTTTCTCGGCAATGAGCTGGGGGGGCGGCCCGAGGGCGACGATTTCTACGACCAGGAGGGACACGTCCTCTACGGGAAGATTGCGCAGCAGGGCTGGTTCCAAGAGGCGATCCGCCGGCTCGAACGAGGGGCCGAGGAGTACCGCGTGGCGATCATGTGCAGCGAGGAGGATCCCGCGCACTGCCATCGGCGCCTGCTGGTGTCGAGGGTTCTGCTCGACCGCGGCCTAACCGTCGCCCACATCAGGAAGACGGGGCAGATCGAGGTCGAGTCCGGTCCCCTGAAGCTGTCCGAAGGGACTCTTTTCGAAGACGAGGAGGGGCTGTGGAGATCTTCACTATCGGTTTCACGCGCACGACGGCCGAGGACTTCTTCGGCCGCCTGAGATCGCGTCGCATCGAGCGTTTACTCGACGTCCGGCTCAACAACAGGTCACAGCTTGCCGGCTTCGCCAAACGTGACGATCTGGCGTACTTCCTGCGCGAACTGCTCGGAGCTGCTTACGAGCACTCGCCCTTGCTCGCGCCCACCCAGGACATCCTCGATGACTTCAAGAAGAGGAAGGAGATGCCGTGGGACGAGTACGAAGAGCGGTTCCTGACGCTGCTGCGCGAGCGCGAAGTCGAGAACGTACTCAGCCGCGAGGATTTCGCCAAGCGAACGGTTCTCCTCTGCAGCGAGAGCACTCCTGAGCACTGCCATCGCCGGCTGGTGGCCGAATATCTGAAGCGTCACTGGGGTGAGGTCGAGATAACCCACCTATAGCCTGGCGCCATGCCCATCGAGGAAGTCCTGGTTCTGGCGAGCTCGAGGAAACACGGGGGCAGATGCATCGCCGGCCTGAACAAGGCCGGCGACTGGGTGCGGCCGGTCTCGAGGGGTCCGTATGGGCTGTTCAAAGCGGAGTGCGGCATCGACGGCCGCTGGCCCGAGGTGCTGGACGTAGTGCGGTTCGGCTACTCGGAACGACCGAGGGTCCCCGCGCAGCCGGAGAACGTCTTGATCGACGGCTCCGAGTGGGAGCTGAGCAAGAGACTGGATCCGCCTGAAGCCGAGAAGAAGCTTCGCCGGTATCTCACCGCGGGCCCCGCTCTGCTCGGAAATCGCGGCAGCGCCGTCAAGGGCGAGATCGCGGCCCAGGGCGTAGAGGCGTCGCTGGCGCTGCTCGAGCCACGCTCGGAAATCGAGTTCGTGCTTGGCTCACCCGAGGAGGGACACGGAAAGCCCAGGCCGCGCGTCTCCTTCGCTCTCGGCTCGAGGGGTTACGAGCTGCCGGTCACCGACATCCCGGTCGAAGAGGCGATGCGCGAGGTCGGGGCCGGGACCTACAAGCCCGAAGACCTGGGCTTCGACGCCGCCGGCACTGTATTCCTCACCGTCAGCCTCGGCGAGGAGTACGAAGGCTGGCACTACAAGCTGGTCGCCGCGGTTCTGTTCCTGCCTCAGGCCAGCGAGCAGCGGGCCTGGTAGATGTTGAGGAAGCGGCTCTCGAAGCCGTTTCTCGCCATCCGCAGGTAGAGGCGCCAGACGCGGATCCGTTCCGGGCCGGCGATGCGGGTGGCCTCGGCGAGGTTGTCGTCGAGGTTCTGGGCCCAGTGGCGCAGGGTCTCCGCGTAGTCGGGGCCGAAGTCCTCGACGTGGTGGACGACGAAGCCGGCTCGTTCCAGGGCGAGGAGGTTGCGGGAGAGGTGCAGCGGCGCCGCGTCGGGGAAGACGTAGCGCTCGGAGAAGGCGCCGGCCTCGGGGTCGGTGTGGCGGAGGCGGGTGATGCCGTGGTTGAGCAGCCGGCCGCCCGGGTTCAGCAGGCTCGCCAGGGTCTCGGCGTAGAGGTCGATGTTGGCCGAGCCGACGTGCTCGACCATGCCGATGCTGGCGATCGCGTCGAACTTCTCGCCCAGCGAGGGGAGGTCGCGGTAGTCCATGACGCGGACGTCGACCCGGTCGGCGACGCCGGCCTCCTCGGCCCGCTGCCGCGCCTTCTCGGCCTGGGGGGAGAGAGGGTGATGCCGACGACGCGGGCGCCGTACTTCGTCGCCGCCCAGAGCGGGAAGCCGCCCCAGCCGCAGCCGACGTCGAGGATCCGCTCCCCCTCCTTGATCCCGAGCTTGCGGGCGACGGTGTCGAGCTTCTCCTCCTGGGCCTCCTCCAGCGTCTTCTTCTCGCCGTCGCGCCAGATCGCGCAGCTGTAGACCATCGTCGGCCCGAGGAAGAGCTCGAAGAACTCGTTGGAGACGTCGTAGTGGTGGCGCACGGCGCGGGCGTCGCGCTCCTTGCTGTGGCGGCGGCCGCTCGGGCGCAGCTCGGCCTCGGGCAGCGGCGGCGGCAGGGTCAGCCCGGTCGCCCGCAGGGCCCCCAGCATCAGCGCCCGCTTGCCGGCGCCGTCGAGGCTGGGCGGCTGCCAGCCGTCGAGGACCCGGATCACCTTGTCGATGTCGTCGACCTCGAGCTCGCCGCTGACGTAGGCGCGGCCGAGCCCGAGCTGCCCCGGCGCCCGCAGCGCGTGGGCGAGCGCCTTCGGCGAGCGGACGCTGAAGACCGGGCCGTCCTCGGCGGTGGACGGCAGGCGGGTGCCGTCCCAGAACTCGATCGCGAAGGGGCGCTCGGGGAGGCGGGTTTCGATCTCCCGCCGCAGCGGCGCGGTGTTTGCGAACGGCATGCGCCGGGACCCTACAGGCTCGCCGCCGGCAGCCTCGCCGAGCGGGAAGATTCAGGAAACCCGCGGCGACTACCCGTATGATCGCCCGCCATGAGCACTGTCGGACCCCTTCCCTCGGATATCCAGCCCGTCGAAAACGAGACCAGGGACCGCGTCATCACCGGCCTGGTCACCGTCGTCCCCTTCGTCGCCATCGGCCTCGCCGGCTGGCAGGTGTGGGGGAGCGCCCTGCACTGGAGCGACGTCTTCCTCTTCCTCGGCATGTATTTCCTCACCGGCCTCGGGATCACCGTCGGCTTCCACCGCCACCTCACCCACCGCGCCTTCAAAACCAAGTCGTGGCTGCACGGCCTGCTCGCCATCCTCGGCTCGGCGGCGATCGAGGGACCGGTGATCTCCTGGGTCGCCGACCACCGCAAGCACCACGCCTTCTCCGACCAGGAGGGCGACCCGCACAGCCCCCACGTCGACCACGGCGGCGGCTGGAAGGGGGCGATGCAGGGCCTCTTCCACGCCCACATGGGCTGGCTCTTCATCCACACCCAGCGCGGCAACAGGGAACGCTTCGCCCCCGACCTGATCAAGGACCCGACGATCAGCTGGGTCGATCGCACCTTCATCTACTGGGCCGTCCTCGGCCTGATGGTGCCCTTCGCCCTGGGGTGGCTGATCGGCGGCACCGTCTTCGCCGGGGTCACCGGGCTGCTCTGGGGCGGCCTCGTGCGGGTCTTCGTCCTCCACCACTTCACCTACAGCATCAACTCGCTCTGCCACACCTTCGGCCGGCGCGAGTTCGAGACCACCGACGAGTCGCGCAACCTGGCGCTGATCGCGATCCCGACCCTCGGCGAGGCCTACCACAACAGCCACCACGCCTTCCCGACCTCCGCCACCCACGGCCTGCGCTGGTGGCAGCTCGACATCTCCTCGCTGGTGATCAACGGCCTCGAGAAGACCGGCCTGGCTTGGGACGTGGTGCGCGTCTCCCCCGAGCGCATGGCATCCAAGGCCGCCTGACCGGCGCGAATCGGCGTCCTCGGTCGGTCGTGTCCCAAAGGCCGCCTGACCGGCGCATATCGGCGTCCTCGGTCGGTCGTGTGCAGAGCACACTTCCCTCCCTGCGTCCTTGATCTGCTTGGTCAGGCGGCCTTGGGAGGGCTTAGGACCTATCCCGAACAGGGGTGCGACTTCCCTATCGGGATAGGGCTTTAGGGGGCTTCCTCGGCTTCGTACCAGTCGAGCCAGTGGTTGCATGCCTGGCTCAGCGGCACGTTGCGGTGCGGCTTGGCCCGCACGGCGACCAGCTCGCCTATGTAGGCCTTGCCGTCGTAGCCGGTCAGGCTCTGGAGGCCGCTCGGTTCGGCGGCGGCGAGGGTGAAGCGGGTCCTGCCGCCCTCGCTCAGGTAGCGGCCGGCGGGCCAGAACTGGCCGTTGTTGCCGAGGCTGATCGTGTTCGGCCGCTGACCGTCGAGGGCCGCCTTCAGCGTTTCGCTGAAGCCCGGGGCCGAGAGCGTCAGGTCGAAGGGGGAGAAGTACTGCAGCGAGAGGTTCCAGGCGCCGGGCGGCAGCCGCAGCGACTGCGAGGTCTCCCCGCCGGTGCCGAGGACGCTGCCCTGCGCCCAGGCGTCTTTGCGGCCGATCGCCGTGTCGGGGAAGAGCGAGGCGCGGCCGCGGTGCGCGAAGAGGATGCGGATCTCGGGCGAGGCGCAGCCGGCGTAGGCGCCCGCCTCGGTTCCCTCGAGCAGGACGTGGCGGTGCTTCGGGGTCGTGCCGGTCCGCTTCCAGAGCACGTAGGAGGGGGTCTCGGCGACGCGCCTGAAGTTCGGCGGCGCCTGGCTGTCCCAGGCGGCGCGGCCGGTGATCACGTAGGGGAAGCGGTCGAGCGTGCCGCGCGAGAAGGAGTCGAAGTCGATCGGGCTGTAGGCGTCGCCGGTGTCGAACGGCTTCTCGGGGTCGGGGGCGACGGCGGGGTCGGGGAACTCGACCAGCGGCACGTGGGTGTCCGCCCCCAGCAGCTCGTAGGCGGCGTAGCGGTCCTGCCCCGCGTAGAGGACGGGCCGGCCGTGGAGGATCGGCAGGAACGCCTTCAGCTCCGAGCCGTGGCCCGGCGGCCCCACCGGGGCGTCGCGCAGGGCCAGGAAGCTGGAGTAGGCGACGCCGGCGATGAACGCGACCGCGAGCACGGCCCAGCCGAGGCGCAGCAACCCCGCCGGCGGGCCGATTCGACCAATCCCCTCCGCCGACGGGCCGATTTGTCTGTCGCGGCTGGACTGATCGGCCCGTCGGCGGGAGGGATCTGACATATCGGCCCGTCGGGGCGGGAACTCTTCCAGCAAGGGGCGGATCGCTACGAGCATCGCCAGGGGGGAGACGATGATCAGGGCCTTGGCCTGGGCGTAGTCGCCGCTGGTCGGGAGGGAGGCGAGGTAGAGGAGGGCGCCGGCGCCGAGGGCGATCGGGATCGCGGCTTCGCGCCGGTTGACCCACCAGGCGACCCCGGCCAGGAGGGCGAGGATCGCGATCGCCGCCGCCAGGCCGGGCAGATGCGGGCCGCCGACGGCGTCGAGGCGGTAGTTGGCGGCGGGCCAGATCCCCAGCGCCTCGATCGGCGAGACCGGGCCGTAGGTGTTGGTGCCGGCGACCTTGTTGAAGCTCGAGGCGAAGCCGAAGGGGCCGACGGTGACGAGGACCGCGAGCGCGGCGAGGACCGCGAGCGCGATCAGGACCGCCGGCCGCAGCAGGAACCGCAGCAGCGAGCGCGGCCGCAGCGCCGCCCGCACCGGCGGCAGGGTCAGGCTCCAGAGGGCGAGGGCCGCCAGGGGCCAGGCCAGGCCGGCAAAGCTGTAGGAGAAGAAGATGCCGCCGGCGAGAGCTAGCGGGGGGAGCCAGCGCAGGGGGAGTGCCTCTCCGGACACCACTCGCTTTGCTTGTGGTTGAGTGTCCGGAGAGGCACTCCCCCTCCGCTGGCCGGCGGGATCATGGCCGGCGGCCTCTTGGGTGGTGAGATAGATGGCGAAGGCCAGGAAGAAGAGCGCCATGGCGAGCTCCTTGAAGGCGCCCTGGGAGTAGTAGGAGGCGCCGAGGTAGGAGAGCGCGACCATCGCCGCGGCGATGGTCCGGCGGAGCGGGGTCATCGTCCGCAGCGCTCCCAGCGCGGTCAGCCCCGTCATCGCGCCGATCGCGACGATCTCGCCGAGGAAGGCCTGGCCGAGGTCGAGGCCGGGGACCGCCGCCACCGCGACCGCGAGGCCGTGGGGGCCGAGCGGGTAGCCGGGATCGGGCGCGGGGCCGAAGCCGCTGCGCAGCCACTCGGCCCAGGCGAGGTGCAGCCCGAGGTCGTTGTTGAAGCCGATCCCGAGCAGGCCCCAGCGGCCGCTCACCGCGAACGGGATCGAGAGCGCCAGGAGGACGATGATCGCTACCGGGATTCCTTCGCGCCAGGGATGGAGGTTCGGGCCGGGCCGCCGGGGGAGGGGTCCGGAGGGCAACTGCGCAGGGGGAGCCGGGGGTGGGGTCCGGCGGACAACCGCGGGGAGGGTCCGGCGGACCCCACCCCCGGCTCCCGGAGCGCCGCGGCGGCTACCGCCGAAGCGCCAGAGGATCGCTGCGGCGACGACTATCAGGGCGGCCAGGGCCAGGGTCGAGGAGGTGCCGTGGCCGGGCGCCCGGGCGAAGAGGCCGGTCGCGGTGAGGACGGCGCCGAAGCCCACGGCGGGCTCCAGCCAGGTCCACTCCCGGCGCCCGGCCAGCAGCAGCACGGCCCGGCCGACCAGCAGCGAGACGGCGCCGATCAGCGCCGCCGAGGCATAGGTCCCGATCATCAGGCGCCAGAACCTATGGCAGCGGCCGCTTTCAGTACTTCTCGGCGGCCCGCTCGAGCGTCTCGCGCAGGTTCTCGCCCCGCAGCGGGCGCTCGTGGCCGGCGCCGACCACCCGCGGTTCCAGCGCCGCCAGCCTGCGCACCGCCTCCTTCGCCCTGGCGTGGTCCCAGGCCCAGGCCGGGTGGGGGACGCTCGCCTCGCCCTCGGGCAGCGGTTTCAGCCGCGCCGAGTCGACCAGGTAGACGACGTCGGAGACCAGCGCCACCCGGTCGCTCTCGCGCCAGAGACCGATCAGCCCCGGCGCGTGGCCCGGGAAGTGGAGGACCTCGAAGCCGGCGACGCGGTCCCCTTCGATCACCGTGCCGGCGATCTTCACCGCGCCGCCGTCCCAGCGCCGCAGCAGGAACGGGTAGAGCCGGCGCACCCAGGCGACCGGCAGCTGCGAGAGGTCCATGTAGGGGGCGATCGCGGCGTCGCTTTCGGCGTCGATCCGCTCGTCGGGGTGGCAGAGGACCGGCACGTCGAGATACGGCGCGGTGCCGCGGTGGTCGGCGTGGGCGTGCCCGAGGACGACCCGCTTCAGCCCGCCGAGCTCCTCGGCCGCGGCCCTCGCCTTGCGCCGCATCGACCTGGTCCCGGCGTCGAACTGGACGACCCCGTCGCCGTCCTCGAGAAAGTAGATGTTCATCGCCCCGCGGAAATCCCCCCGCAGCAGCCAGACCCCCTCGGCGACCTTCTCCAGTGCCATCGGCTCACCATAACGCGGCGCCCGCCGCCCGCGGCCCTCTAGGGTCTGCGCGGTGCCGCTGGTCTGGAAAGCCTCGATCGCCCTCCTTCTCGCCTGCCTCGTCGCCGCGATGGCGATCGGGGTCGTCCGCCTGATCGAAACCCCGACCGAAATCCTCGGCGACGGCTTCCGCGGCCTGCCGGCGGAACAGCTTCGCGAAAACCCGCCGGGGCGGCGTTAGACTCGCCCGGTCCAGCGACGAAGGAGGCGGCGTGTTCAAACGGATCGTGGTCGGGACCGATGGCTCTGAGACCGCTGCCGAGGCGGTTCAGCAGGCGATCGAGCTGGCGAAGCTGACCGACGGCACCCTCAGCGTGGTCAGCGCCTACCAGCCGGCGCCCGGGCGCCGCGTCAGGGCCGAGCAGGAAGGAGCCCCGGCCGACGTCCAGTACGAGATCGGGCCGCGCGAGGACGTCAACCTGATCCTCGACGCCGCCGCCGCCGAGGCGAAGAAGCAGGGGATCGAGGTGCAGACGCACCCGGTCGAGGCCGACCCCGCCGACGCGATCCTCAACGTCGCCGAAGAGACCAAGGCCGACCTGATCGTGGTCGGCAACAAGGGGATGACCGGCGCCCGCCGCTACCTGCTGGGAAGCGTCCCCAACAACGTCTCCCACCACGCGCCCTGCAGCGTGATCATCGTGCGCACCACCTGACGGCCTCTGACGCTTCGCATATCGGCGTCCTTGGTCGGTCATGTGCAGAGCACACTCCCTCCCGGCGTCCTTGATCTGCTCGGTCAGAGACCGTCAGGAGGCGCGCTTGGGTTGGGTCGCTCGCCCGACGTCCAGCAATCCCGCCCCCTGCTGCGTCGCCGGCAGGCCGAGGCTGCGGGCGGTCTTGCGGAGGCGGCGGGTGACGGCGTTGACGATCCCGCGACGGCCGGCGAGGCTGCTGTCGACGGCGCCGCTCGCCAGCACCATCGCCGCCGCCCCGGAGACGTGGGCGGCGGCCATCGAGGTGCCGACGTAGGTGGCGGGGATCGCGAACGCCCTGGTGCTCCCGGGCCGCAGGGTGACCTGGTAGATCGGCCGGGCGAGGATCGAGGGGCAGCCCGGTTTCGGCGTGCCGCCGCCGGGCGCCACCAGGTCGATCCCCCTGCCGGAGAGCGAGTAGGTGCCGAGGCAGCCGCCCTCGGTGGTGCCGCCGACCCCGATCGTCCGCGGCGCCGTGGCCGGCTCGGAGACGCAGCTCTCGGAGCCGAGGTTGCCGGCGGCGGCGACCGTGACGATGCCCGCCTCGTAGGCTTCGCGCAGCGCTTCGTCAACGACCGGCACCCGCTTGCCGCAGGCGAAGTTGAAGCTCATGTTGATCACCTGGGCGTGGTGGGCGATCGCGAAGCGGATGCCGTTGGCGATCTCGACGGCGTTGCCGCGGCCGCTGCGGTTCAGCACCCGCACCGGCATCAGCTTCGCCCGGTAGGCCAGCCCGGTCAGGCCGAGGCCGTTGCCGGTCCGCTCGGCGATCGTCCCGGCGACGTGGGTGCCGTGCCCGTTTTCGTCGAGCGGCAGGCGGTCGTGGCCGACGAAGTCGTAGCCGGGGACGAACTGGCGCGCCGCGAAGTCGGGGCTGCGGCGGAACTCGGTGCCGAGCGAGCGGTAGGCGACGCCGGTGTCGAGGACGGCGACGACGACGCCGGCGGCGCCGGGGCGGCCGGCTTCGATCAGGTGGCGCCAGGCGTCGACGGCGTCGATCCCGCCGGGGGAGGTCGGCAGCCGTTCGGTGCCGGCGCCTTCGGGGGCGAGGAAGTTCCACTGCCTGAAGGCCCAGTCGCCGAGCTCGCTCGTCCCCGCCCCGGCCGCCAGGGTGCCGGAGTCGTCGGGGTCGAAGGGTGCGCCCGCGGCCGAGGCGGTGGCGACGTAGTTCGGCTCGGCGTAGGCGACCCGGCGGTTGCGGCGCAGCGCCCGCGCGGCCTGCCGCACCCCCGTCCCCGGCGGCAGCTCCAGGGCCCGCCCGCGCCCGCGCCCGTCGAACTTGACGACGAGCTGCCGCGGCGCGAAGGCGCGCGCGGGGCCTAGCCCCGGCGCGGCGAGGGCCGCCGGCGCGGCGAGGGCCGCGGCCGCGGCCACGGCTAGAAGGGTGCAGAGGAATCGGTTCATGCGTCGTGGGGTGCCGGGTGGAGCCTCCCGCCCACCGGCTCCCCCTCAAACACGGAGACGCCGCGGAAGTCGTGGGCGGACATACTCCCGCATCGTGGACCCGAGCAGAGCCGCCTTGCACGAAGCCGCGATGGAGGTCGCGATCGCCGAGGCGCGCGGGGCCGAGGCGCACGGCGACGTGCCGATCGGCGCCGCCGTCTACCGCGACGGCGAGCTGCTCTCCCGCGCCGGCAACGAGCGCGAGCTGCGCCGCGACCCGACCGCCCACGCCGAGCTGCTGGCGATCCGCGCCGCGGCCGCGGCGCTCGGCGGCTGGCGGCTGCCGGGGACGACGCTCTACGTCACCCTCGAGCCCTGCGCGATGTGCGCCGGGGCGATCGTCCTCGCCCGCATCCCCACCGTCGTCTTCGCCGCCTCCGACCCGAAGGCCGGCGCCGCCGGCAGCGTCCTCGACGTCCTCGCCGAGCCCGCCCTCAACCACCGCCCCGAGGTGATCGCCGGCGTCCGCCGCGAGGAGTGCGCCGCCCTGCTCAGCGACTTCTTCGCGAGCCGCCGCGGCAGGGGCGCCGATACTCTTTAGCCGGTCCGGAGAGGTGTCCGAGTGGCTTAAGGAGCGCGATTGGAAATCGCGTGGGCGGGGTTAACCCGCCTCGTGGGTTCGAATCCCACCCTCTCCGTTCCCCGCCGTCCCGCGGGCGAGCCCGCCCTCTACAGTCACGGGGTCATGCACGCGGCAGCCAACTCGCGCAGCGGCGCCCACCTGGAGCGGCGCACCAAGATCATCGCCACGGTCGGGCCGGCGAGCTGGTCGCCGACGGTGCTGGAGCAGTTGGTCGCGGCCGGTGCCGACGTCTTCCGGCTGAACTTCTCGCACGCCGGGCCCGAGCGGCAGGCGGAGACGATCGCCGCGGTGCGGGCGGCGGCCGAGCGGGTCGGCTGCGAGGTCGCGGTCCTCGGCGACCTGCCGGGGCCGAAGCTGCGGATCGGCTCGCTGCGCGACGACGTCGCCGAGCTGGAGACGGGGATGCACGTGACCCTGACCCCGGAGCAGGTCGAGGGGGACGAGGGGACGATCCCGATCCCGGGGCCGGCGATGAGCGGGCTGCGCTCCGACCAGGTCGTCTACCTCGCCGACGGGGCGATCCGGCTGCGGGTCGACGGCGCCGAGAGCGACGGCTACGGGGCCGAGGTCGAGGTCGGCGGCACCCTCTCCTCGCACAAGGGGATCAACATCCCCGGCGGCTCGGCGCTGCCGGCGACGGGGGCGACCGACCTCGACTGGGTCGACTTCGCGGTGAAGCAGGGCGTCGACATCCTCGCCGTCTCCTTCGTCTCGACTCCGGAGGACCTGGTGGCGGTGCGCGAACGGCTCGACGCGCTCGGCAGCGACATCCCGCTGGTCGCCAAGATCGAGCGCCAGCAGGCGGCCGAAAACATCGACGCGATCGTCAGCGAGGCGACCGGCGGGATCATGGTCGCCCGCGGCGACCTCGGGATCGAACTGCCGCTCTCGCAGGTGCCGATCGTCCAGAAGCGCCTGATCCGGGCGGCCGGGCGGCGCTCGAAGCCGGCGATCACCGCCACCCAGATGCTGGCCTCGATGGTGAGCGCGCGGCGGCCGACCCGGGCCGAGGTGACCGACGTCGCCAACGCGATCTACGACGGCACCGACGCGGTGATGCTCTCCGAGGAGACCGCGGTCGGACAGCACCCGGTCGAGGCGGTGCGGGTGATGGACCAGATCGCCCGGGCGACCGAGCCCGACCTGCCCTACGGCGAGTGGCTGTTCCGCCGCACCGACCAGGCGACCCAGGACGTCGCCGACTCGGTCGCCCAGAGCGCCGTCGGCGCCGTCTACCGGCTGGGGCTGAAGGCGCTGGTGGTGCCGACCAGGAGCGGGCGGACGGCGCGGCTGGTCTCCGCCCACCGGCCCGACGTGCCGGTGCTGGCGATCTCGCCGCGCATCGAGACGGTGCGGCGGCTTAACCTGCTGTTCGGAGTGACCGCCGCCCGCTGCGACTACGAGTCCGACGTCCACAGCCTGATCGCCACCTGCGCGGAGATGGCCGGGAGCACCGGCGTCGCCCGCTCCGGCGATCTGGTCGCGATCACCGCCGGGCTGGCCGACCAGGAGCTGGGGACCAACCTCTTCGAGGTGCACCGTGTGCCCTGAGGGCGGCGGCGCGGGCGCGGCGGGGCCGGCGGCGCGGCTCGAGCGCGAGGACGGCGGCCTGGCCGTGATCACCCTCGACAGCCCGCCGCTGAACCTCTTCGACCAGCGGATGATCGACGACCTCCGGGCGGCGATCGAGGCGGTCGCGGCCGAGCCGCCGCGGGCGCTGCTGATCCGGGCCGAGGGGCGGGCGGTCTCCGGCGGCGTCGACGTCGAGGTCTTCTCCGGGCTGACGCCGGAGCAGGGGAGGCTGCTCTGGGACGAGCTGCTGCGGATAATCGAAGCGATCGAGGAGCTGCCGGCACCGGTCGTCTTCGCCGCCCACGCGCTGACCCTGACCGCGGCCTTCGAGCTCGCGCTCGCCTGCGACCTGATCGTCGCCTCGCCGCAGGCGAAGTTCGGGCTGGTCGAGAAGGTGGTCGGGCTGACGCCGTCGATGGGCGGGACCCAGCGGCTGGCCGAGCGGGCGGGGAGCGGCCGGGCGCGCCACTTCGTGATGTCGGGCGGGCTCTTCGGCGCCGCGGAGATGGAGCGCTGGGGCGTGGTCAACCTGATCCTCGAGGAGGAGGGCTTCGAGCCGGCGGCGCGGGCGGTGGCGGCCGAGCTGGCGGCGGGGCCGACCCGGGCGCACGCGATGACGAAGCTGATCCTGCGGCGCTTCCGCGAGGGCGGGATCCCGGCGGCAGACGAGGCGGTGCGGACCGACGCCGCAGCGCTGTTCGGGACCGAGGACCTGCAGAACGCCGTTCGCACCTTCCTCGAGAAGGGCGGCCCCGGCCACGCCGAGTTCGAGGGCCGCTAATCCAACCGGCGTTCGTCCTTTGTCGCCCAGTGGGCGACAAAGGACGAACGCCGAGCCTCGACAGCCGGGGTAGGCTGGAGCCGATGCCCGGAGTGCCCGGAATGCCCAACGTCGATTTCGACGCGATCGCCAAGGGCCTGGCGATGGCCGTGCCCTTCGTCGGCCATCTCGGGATCGAGATCGCCGAGGTCGGGCCGGGGGAGGCGACCGTGGTCCTGCCGCGGCGCCCCGAGCTCAACAACCACGTCGGCTCCCAGCACGCGGGCGCCCTCTTCACCGCCGCCGAGACGGCCTCCGGCGCGGCCTTCGTCGGCGCCTTCGCCGTCCGCATGGGCGACGTCACCCCGCTCGCCAGGTCAGCCGAGATCGACTACGAGAAGGTCGCCCACGGCGCCATCACCGCGACCGCCACCCTCGGCATCGACGCCGCCGAGGCCCTCGCCACCCTCGACTCCGAGGGCAAGGTCGAGTTCCCCTGCGAAGTCGTCCTCGCCGACAAGGACGGCAACCGCGTCGCCACCGCCACCGTCCACTGGCACGTCCGGCTCAAAGCTCAGAAGCCGTAGTAGGAGCCGAGCGGGTCGAGCAGGCCGCCGTGCAGCGGGCCGGCCCTGACCGCCTTGAAGTAAGCCGAGTCGTGGGTGAGCGGGTCGAGCGGCGGGATCTCGACGGTGACCGGCACCTCCTTGCCGGTTTGGGAGGGGTCGTCCCAGGGCTTGTCGGTCATCAGCCAGCCGGGCGGCTTGCCGAGCTCGTGCAGGTGCTCGATCTCCAGGTAGCGCTTGACCGGGTCGGCCTTCGCCGCGGCGAGGTCGGCGAGGACCTCGGCCCAGCCCATGTCGGCGTCCTTGACGTCGGGGTAGACGAGGATCACCTTGCGGCGCAGCCGGCCGAGGCGGATCGGCTCGGCGCCGGCGGCGCCGGTTGCCTCGATCAGCTTCGTCGTCCCGTAGAAGGGCCGGCCGTTGATCGCGACCAGGAGGACGTCGCGCTCGACCGACTCGATCAGGTTGCGGTAGGGGTCCTTGCCGCGGTCGGTGGTGACGAGGATGTCGGCGTGCAGGCCCTCCTTCAGGCGTCCCAGCCGCTCGCCCCAGCCGAGCGCGTCGGCCGGGTTCGCGGTCGCCATCTCGCAGAGCTCGCGGTCGCTGAAGGCGCCCTTCAGCCGGGTCCGGTTCCAGAGGTCGGCGACCTTCAGCTCGCCGAGCAGGTTCTTCGAGCCCGAGGGCGACCAGTCGGCGCCGAGGCAGACGCGCACCCCCGCCCTTGTCGCCTGGTCGACCGGGGTCGTGTCGCGGTAGAGCCAGAGGTTGGAGAACGGCGACCAGATCACCGAGCCTCCGTGCGGCGCCCACTCCTCGAAGCTCGCCTTGGCGAGCGCCGTGCAGTGGATCGCGCCGAAGGTCGGCTGCAGGCAGTCCTCGTCGCGGATCTTCGCGTACTCGGCGAGGAGGCCGGGGTCGGTGCCCTCGGCGAGGTGGTAGATGAAGGCGTCGCCTTCCTTCATCCGCTTCGCGTCCTTCTCGTATTCGGCGTCGCTGCGCAGCGGCAGCGCCGACTGGTAGACGCTTTTCCTGCCGGTCTGGAAGGTCTCGTACTCGACGTTGCGGACCAGCCAGCCCTCGTAGGGGTAGGCCATCTTCGCCGAGCCCTGGATCGCGGTGGTGCCGCCGATCGCCGCCTTCACCTCGACCCACTTGAGCAGCGCCTTGCCGGCGAGGGCGCCGAGCGCGTTGGCCGGGTCGGAGATGCGCGCTTCGTAGTCGTGGGCGGAGGGCCATTCGTAGCGGCTCGCGTAGGGCTCGGTGCGGCCCGCCGGCGACCAGAGCGAGAGGCAGTTGTAGACCATGTGGCCGTGCAGGTCGATCAGCCCCGGGTAGATCGCGCCGTGGGTGCGGACCCGGCGGGCGCCCTCGAAGCCCTCCGGGGGCGGGTCGGCGGCGGGCTGGACGGCGGCGATCTTCTCGTCGGCGCCGACGTAGAGGGCGCCCTCGTCGATCACCCTGCCGGCGTCGAAGGTGACGAGGCGGCCGAGGAAGACGATCGGCTCGATCATCGCCCCACTGTAGGCGAGAGCGGAGAGAAGTTCTAAATACTCTGGTGTAGTTGCGGCAAGCTGGGCGGAACGGCTAGGGTCGGCGCATGGCAGCCCTCTTCGACAAGGGCCCGCCGGCGGCGACGGCGCGTCATCTCGCCAAGGTCCCGGAGCCGCCGGAGAAGGACGACTTCTGGTTCGACTGGGGGCCGGTCTTCTACCGCGGGCGCCTCGACGGCTCGGCGCGGGTGCTCTGCCTGGCCTCGGACCCGGGGCCGACCGAGCGGATCGCCGGCCGCAGCCTGGTCGGCAACGCCGGCCAGCGGGTGCAGGGGTTCCTGGCGAAGCTCGGCCTGACCCGGTCCTACGTCTGCCTCAACGCCTGGGCCTACGCCCTGCATCCCAGCGCCGCGCGGGCGGAGATGCGGAGGCTGAAGGAGCCCGACCAGCTGAGCTGGCGCAACCGCCTCTACGACCTGGCGACCGGTCCCGAGCTGGAGGCGATCGTCGCCTTCGGGGGGATGGCGGAGGAAGCGCTTGCCCTCTGGACGGGGCGGCCCGACGTGCCCGCCAGGGAAGTTCCCCATCCCTCGAGCCGCGACGAAGGGCGCCTCCTCGACGAGTGGCGGGCGGCGGTCGCCGACCTGCGGGCCGTCGTCACCGCCGATCCCGACGGCGACAACACCGGCCCCAACTACGGAGCCAGCTTCGCCGAGGCCGACTACGCCCCGATCCCCCGCATCGACCTCCCCTTCGGCGCCCCCGCCTTCCTCGGCGACGACGCCTGGGTCCGCACCGCCGGCCCCGCCCGCAACTCGGTCTCCCGCCCCTCTCCCGACGACGGCCACACCCTCACCTGGCACGCCCCCGGATCTCCCTGAGCGCCGAAGTCCCCCCGAGCGGCCAAATGCCCGAGCGACCAAGCCATCCCATCCTCTAAGCTCGCCGATGCCTTCTAGGCCATCCGCCTAGAATCCCCAATCCCGCGCCTGTAGCTCAGTTGGATAGAGCGTCGGTCTACGAAACCGAAGGTCACAGGTTCGAATCCTGTCAGGCGCGTTGACGCGATCCCGCTTGGGAAGCGGGTTTGCGGGGTTCTGGGACTCGGCCGGGGAGGCCGAAAACACCGCTGGGGCAACGCCTGGGGCAACATGAGGTCCGGGTAGAGGTTCGGCCCGGCCCTTGAGCGGGTGCTCCCGTCCACCTACGTTCGCCGCCGACAACGGACAAAGTGCCCCCGCGCTGCTTGGAACAGCCGGGGGCGTGGCACAGGAGGCGATGCTCCCATGCAGGAGAAGGGTATTGACCCGGTCGCGGACCGGGACGCGGCGACGGACGAGGCGATCATGGGCCTGCTGGTCGAGGACCGAGGCCCTTGGGCGACCGGCGAGGTGCAGCGGATGATCGGAAGCGAGATCGCGACCGCGGACAGCCTGGCGAGGCTGCGGCGCGGCGGCCTCGTCCACCAGTGCGGCGAGTTCGTCTTCGCCTCCAGGACGGCACTGGAGGCGGCTGACCTCTGGGGCCCGTACTCAACCGGGCGAGACTGAGCCTTGGGGCTGGAAGACACGAAGGTCATGAGCCTCCGGGTCCCGGAGGAGTTGGCAGCCGAGATGGCCTACGTGTGCCGGGTCGATGAGGTGTCGGTCTCGGAAGGGATCCGCGCTGCCATCTACCGGCACATCGCCGCCCGGCGAGCCGACAAGGGCTTCCAGGCGCGCCTGAGGGAGCAGTTGGAGAAGGACCGCGAGGTTTTGGAGCGGCTGGCCGGTTAAACCCGCGCTCGGGGATTGTCACCGGGGTTTGACGAGGGGGTTGTCAGCGGGGTTGACGCCGGGGCTCCCGACGGGGTTGTCCCTGGGGTTGCAATCGCGGCTCCGACTGTGCCTCCGATCGCGGCTCCGTCTGCGGCTCCCACTGTGGCTCCGATCGCCGCTCCCATGCCGATCCGGCAAGGTTCGGCGGGCCGCTTCCCGCCAGGCTTTGTTGCCACCCAGTCGCGCTGACATCTATCCCTGAAAGGGAATATGCTTCTGCGAGCCACTCCGCTTCGGCGGCTGCCGCCGGGTCACGGGATCGCCCCGCCGCCGTCAACCTCGTCGTGGCTCTGCTGACCTTCGCCTGAGTGCCGTCGCGCTCCCGACCGGTCGCGCTCCGGCTGCCGGTCTGCGGTCCTGTTACGTTTTGTCCGCTAACCGAAAAACGGGGCGGCACCGCGCAAACGGCCCGCCCCCTGGCTCACGAGGTGGTGCTCATGAGCGTTTCCCAGGATACGACGGCCCCTGCGGCCGAGCAGGGCTGCGGCGACAAGCGGCGGCTCGTCAAGACCAAGACCCCCGGCGTCTTCAAGCGCATTGACGGCAAGGGCCGGACGATCGGCTACGCCTGCGTCTACCGCAGCGGGGCGAGGCAGCGAAAGCGCCACGCCCGCAGTTACGAGGAGGCGAAGCGGTTAAAGCGCGAGAGCGAGACCGACCGCGACCGCGGCGAGCTGCAGGAGCGCAGCGCGGTCACCTTCCGCCGCTACCTGGACGAGTGGGTCGGTCGCTATCGCGGTCAGGGCCGCCGGGGCTTCCGCGAGACGACCCGCGAGGAATACCGCCGCCTGATCGGCGCCTACGCCCATCCCTACTTCCCGGCCCGCCTCAAGCTGGTCGACGTCTCCACCTACACCCTGGCGCGCTTCGTGGACTGGCTGGCCGACGAGGAGGCCCAGGGCAAGAGACTCGGCGACCGCACCATCGCCAACGCCACGATCCCGCTGCGGGCGGCGCTGGCGACGGCAAAGCGCGAGGGCTTGATCCGCCACAACCCGGCGCACGGCCTGGCGCTGCCGCCGCGCCAGCAGGTCGAAGGGGAGGAGATCAAGGTTTTCACCCCCGAGCAGCTGGCGGCCGTCATAGGGCACGCCCCAGAGCGCCACAGGCTGCTCCTCGAGCTTCTGGCGTCAACCGGCCTGCGGATCAGCGAGGCGATCGCCCTCCAGCGCCTCCACGTCCAGCTAGAGGGCGAGCCCGAGGTCTGCGTCCGCCGCGCCCTGGTGCGCGGCCGGATCGAGCCGCCGAAGACCAAGCACGGTCACCGCGAGGTCCGCCTGCCCGACTCGCTGGCGGCGAAGCTCTGCGCCCATCTCGCCGCCCAGCCCGATCAGGATTCGACGGCGATCCTCTTCCCGAACGAATCAGGCTCCCCGCTCGATCCGTCCAATCTGCGCCCGCGTGTCCTCAAGCCGCTCGTGAGACAGGCAGGAGCGCCCTGGGCGGGCTTCCACACCTTCCGCCACACCTTCGCCTCGCTGCACCTGCGGCGCGGCACCAACCTCCTCCAGCTCAGCCGCGCCCTCGGCCACCACTCGCCCGCCTTCACGCTGACCCGCTACACGCATCTGCTGCCGGGCGAGGAGGCGCCGGCGCTTGATCCATCGGCTGCCTATAAGTCAGTCAGCGGGAGCCGCCTCGTCAACGTGCTGCAAGGCATCGAGTTGCTTTGAAATCTGCGCGGAGTTCGTGCCCCCGATTCCGATTCCGTCAATCTCTCGCAGATCTACCAGAACGGAATGAATCGCCAGGTTGGGGACGGGGAGGAAGGCCCTCAAGGCTTTCTGCCTCTTGCATCGACATTGGGTCATTCGTCATATCTCCGGCGATCTTGACAGCGGTAGCGCGCCAGAGGGCATCGCGATGCGCCTTTTCCCATTCTCGACTCTCAACGAGGTAGTCGAGGTCCATGACGACCGTGAAGAACCAGTAGCGCATGTCGGCCAGTTGCGAGTCCTCTCCGACTCGTTCTGCCGCTTCCTCAGTGGCGCGAACGGCGACCAATCCCTGTTGCCAGAAATCCGGCGAGAGGTCGAGCACACCCGTGATGTCCGCGTCCGATGGTTCGCCGGCGAGATCGTGTGCAAGACGGTTTCGAATCTTGTTGATTGCCGATAAAGCAGGAACCCGATCTGCGGAGACAAGCCCTAATCCATCACAGAGCTGGAGTTTGTAGCTCCAAGTGAGACGTTCGAGGTTGACCGCGCCGGGTCTTTCAAAAGCAACGACAAGAAGTTTCTCTAGGAGATACTCGATCCAAAGATGACCTCGAAGGACGGTCTCTGCCCTTGACTCGCAATACCAGACCTGTTGAGCGAAAAGCTTCGAGTCGACTGCCATCTCGCAGAGAACCTTAACCAGGAACGCGAACCGGAAATGGGCGTACGATTTAGCCCATGGTTAGGCAAGCAAAGAGCAGTCGATCCGTCGCCCCTCCGGAGGATGCCTCCAGCGATCTCGACCTGCTGGTCGACATGGCGGAAGGTCGCAGCCTTTTCGACTTGATCGCGCTTTCCAACGATTTGGAGGAGAGCCTTGGGGTCGAGGTGATGTCGTCACCGAGGCCAGCCTGTCGTCATACATCCGCGACCGCGTTCTCAATGAGGCGGTTGCGCTCTGAAGTGCGATAGCGCTTTCCTGTTGCATATCCGCGACGCCATCGCGTACAGGGGCACTGGGGATCGACCAAGAACCGCCTCGTCTTTCTCTAGGCTCGGCGAGATGATCGTGCTCGATCCACCAGAGCGGGGCCCTCGCGTGTACAAGCGGGAGTGGAAAGTGTCCGCTTGGCGAGGCTCCCTAGATGAGATCGTTGGCGCGGTCCAAGCGGCCCGCGACGAGATTCACAGGCAAGGGATCCAACACGTCAGCGAAAACTCCATCCTCGAGTACCAAGACGGCAGCAGCGAAACGATCAACTCTTTGGACGCCCTTCGGGGGGTTGCCGAGAATTCAGACCCCGCCGAGATGAAGAACCTGTCGATTCGTCTAGCGGGGGGCACTCCTTCCGTCCTCCTGCGAGGCACCTCCAATAGGGGTCTGTCGGTGACGGCGGAGGGGTCGGAGGCATTTGCGGTGGGCATGGTCGCGATCCTCAAGTCCCGGCTCGCCGGAGGTGCCGAGGCGGGCGAAATGATGGTGCTCGTTCCGATCCGGTTCTTTGAGTGGTGTTTGCTCGCCCTATCGCCAGTCCTTTTCGTGGCGACCCTCGCCTTCCTCTTCGTCCACTCCAAAGAAGACGATGTCGTCTTCTTTCTCCTCCTAGCTGGGCTGGCCGGGGGCGCGCCTCTGCTCGTTGGGTTTGGGCTGATCGCGGACAACTACCGAAATAGCGATCCGGTTCGATTCGTCCTCGTTCCCGAGGGGGATCAATTCCCTGACGAAGGCGAAGCGAGGGAGGGGCCGGTATGGAGAACCAAGGCATGGTTCGACCGGCATCCCTTGGTCAAGTTCGTTCTGACCCTTCTCGTCGGCGGGCTGGTCGGTGCCTTGGTCGCGCAGGGCATGGACGGCCTGTTTACGTAGGAACTGTGGCTCGCTGCTTGCTCTGCTAATGAATGTCCTCTAGTGCATCAGGGTGAGCCGAATCTGATGCGCTATATTGATGATCATGACCCGCACCACGGTTGATGTCGACGATCGCGCCCTTGATGCTGCGCGCCGGGAGCTGGGGACGAAGGGCCTGAGCGAGACGGTCAACGCCGCCCTACGGGAGGCGACGCGGCGGCGGGTGCTTCGGGGCTTCGATGTGCGCCGCGACATCGACGGGACTCCCGAGGAGGTTCGGGAGGGGCGGGAGCGACTCTGAGCGCCATCGAGGTCAGGCCCATCGAACTCGACGGGCCGGCGCTTTTTGACACTGGCGTTTGGACTTGGGCGCGGGACCGTCGCTTCCCTCACCTTGCGGGGTGGTTCAACGCTGAGGTCGAAGCGGGGCGGGTGCTGGTCTGCGACCTGGTGGTGCTGGAGTTGACGCGCCTTGCTCCCAACGAGGACCGGGCGCGCGGAGTTGCCGACCGCCTGGACGCCTTCGAATCCGTGCCGATGCCGGACACGCTTTGGAGTCACGCACGCGAGGCTCAGCTCCTTATGGCACCCGACGGGGACCATCGCCGCGTCCCGCCAGCCGACCTGCTGCTCGCCGCCGCTGCGGAGGCGGCAGGGGTTCCGCTCGTTCACTACGACCGGGACTACGAACGGATCGCCGGCGTCACCGGCCTGCACCACCGGTGGATGGTCCCGGACGGATCGCTGGCGTAGCTCGCTGCCGTTTCCTGGGGCAACAAATGGGGCAAGAAGCCCCACAGATTCCAGCCGATCTCAGCCGATCTCGATCTCGCGAAATTGGCTTAAAACCTAGCTCCACGTAGCCCAGCCGAGCCACCGCTTCGGGCTACGAAACCGAAGGTCACAGGTTCGAATCCTGTCTGGGCCGCGTTCCGCGCCGCCCTCAGCCGAGGCGTTCGGCCAGGCCGACGACTATGCCCTCGGGGCCGCGGATGTAGCAGAGGCGGTAGATGTCGTCGTACCGGGCGATCTCGCCCAGGGGCTCGGCGCCGTGGTTGCGGAGGCGGGCGACGAGGTCGTCCAGGTCGTCGACGACGAACATGATGCGGCGGATGCCGAGGGCGTTGGAGGGGGCGTCCTCGGGCTCGGCCCTGACCGGGGGTGGGTGGTGGAACTTCGAGAGCTCCAGGCGGCCGTGGCCGTCCGGCGTCTGCATCATCGCGATCTCCGCCCTGACGCCCTCGAGCCCGACCGTCTGGTCCACCCAGGGACCCTCGACCGTCGTCGCGCCCGCCGGCTCCATCCCGAGCTCGGCGAAGAACGCCTTGGCCGCCTCGAGGTCCTCGACGACGATGAGGACGTTGTCCATCCGATGCAATGCCATGCGGCCAAGAGGGTAGGGCCTCCGCGGTCGCGAGTGCCTCCGCGGCCCCGGGCCGCGCTCAGCCAACGCGCCCGACCACCCGGACGCGCCCTCGGGTGACGCGCCCGACCACCCGGACGCCCGCCCTCAGCGACCGCGCCTGAAACCCCCCCGCCGCTCGCTCACCTCCGGCACGGTTCCCACGGCCGCGCGTAGAGGTCGTAGGTCTTGCGCAGGGCGCTGAAGCGGAGCCTCTTCGCCGCCGCGCAGTATTCCTTCGGCTTCTGTTCGTACTCGGTCTCGAAGACGGCCTTGTGGTGGTCGATGAAGGTGCGGTAGTAGCCGCATTCTTCGTACTGGAAGCACTGCTCGACGATCGCGAAGTCGAAGGCGTCGATCAGCTTCTTCGCCTGGCGGCCGTCGTTCTTCAGCGCCACCGACATGCCGCGGCCGTGGACCTGGCGCGCCACCCAGCGGTTGAAGCGCAGCTGGTCCTTGCGGGTGATCTTGAAGCCGGTCTTGTTTTCCGGTTCCCAGCCCTGGATGTTGTCCGGCTCGACCGCGTCGAAGCCCTTGCGCGCGCACATGTTGAAGCGCCGCTTGAGCGGCTTTTCGAAGAGGTGGAAGCGGGAGACGTCGAGCCAGCGCTCGTCCGGGAAGCCTTCGTACTTGCGGCCGATCACCGAGCGCGGGAACTCGCCCTTGTCGGGCCGGTAGCTCTCCCAGCTGCCGACGTCGAGGTAGCAGACGACCTTCACGTGCTTGCGGTGCAGCGCCGCCACCGTCTTCTTCGAGACTTCGAAGCCGTCGACGTCGTAGACGCAGGCCGGGATCGAGGTGTCGATTTCGCCCTGCAGCTGCCACTGCCACGGCTTCGTGGTCGGGCGCGGGTGCCAGCGCGGCCGCTGGCCGTTGCCTTCGCGGGCGCAGCCGTGGAAGCCGCCCTGGCCACCGCCGTTCTTGCCCTTGCCGCCGGCGGAGGCGGGCGGGGCGAGGGCGGCGAGCAGCAGCGCCAGCGCGGCGAGGACGGGCAGGGCGAGGACGAGGGCCGCCCGCGCGGCGCGTCCCCCCGGCAGGGTGGATCCGTGACTGGTCATCGAGCTCCTTCGGGATGGCGATCTTCGGGTGGCGATCGCGTTCTCGCCTCGCCTACCCCGACCGCCCCGCCCGCACGCCGCCCCGTCAGCGCTCTAACGGTTGGAGATCCCGCCCCCGGGCAATAAGCTGCCCCCGTGGCCAAATGGGGTGTCCTCGCCGTGCTGGCGGCAGCGCAGTTCCTGATGGTCCTCGACCAGGCGGTGATGAACGTCGCGATCTCGCAGCTGGTCGCCGACTTCGACACCACGGTGACGACGATCCAGGCGGTGATCGCCTTCTACGCGCTGGTGATGGCCTCGCTGATGCTGACCGGCGGCAAGCTCGGCGACCGCTGGGGCCGCCGCCGCGCCTTCACGATCGGGCTCGTCATCTACGGCTCGGGCTCGGCCCTGACCGCCGCCTCCTGGAGCGTGCCCTCGCTGGCCCTCGGCTGGTCGGTGCTGGAGGGGATCGGCGCCGCCCTGGTGCTGCCGGCGATGGTCGCCCTGGTCGCCGCCAACTTCCAGGGCCAGGAGCGCGCGGTCGCCTACGGCGTCCTCGGCGGCGTCGCCGGCGCCGGGATCGCGGTCGGCCCGATCCTCGGCGGCTGGGCGACCACCGAGCTGAGCTGGCGGGTCGTCTTCGTCGGCGAGGTCGTCGTCGCGATCGGCATCCTCCTCGGCACCCGCTGGATCCGCGAGGCGGCCGTGAGCGCGGCGAGCTCGGCCCTCGACTGGGTCGGCAGCGTCCTCTCGGCCGCCGGCCTCGGCCTCATCGTCCTCGGCGTCCTCGAGGCGAGCAACTGGGGCTGGCTGCAGCCCCGCAGCTCGCCGCTGGAGCCGCTCGGCTTCTCGCTCACCCCCTTCGTGATCGCCGCGGGCGGCATCCTCATCGCCCTCTTCGTCAGCTGGGAGCGCCGCCGCGAGGAGCGCGGCGGCGACCCGCTCCTGCACCTGCGCCTGCTCCGCCTCCCGACCCTGCGCGGCGGCGTCGCGATGCTGCTCGCCCAGAACCTGATCCTGATGGGCGTCTTCTTCACCGTGCCGCTCTTCCTGCAGATCGTCCTCGGCCTCGACGCGCTGGAAACCGGGGTGCGGATGCTGCCCGCCTCGGCCGGCCTCTTCGTCAGCGCCATCGCCGGCTCCGCCCTGGCCAAGCGCTTCCCGGCGCGGACGCTGGTGCGCGCCGGCCTCCTCGTCCTCCTCGTCGCGATCTTCCTCCTCCTCGACACGATCGAGCCCGAGCTCGACACCACCGGCTTCCTGGTCGCGATGGGCGTGCTGGGGATCGGGATGGGCCTGATCGTCTCCCAGCTCGGCAACGTCGTCCAGTCCGCGGTCGGCGACGCCGACCGCAGCGAGGCCGGCGGCGTCCAGAACACCGCCCAGCAGCTCGGCTCCTCGCTCGGCACGGCGCTGCTCGGCGCCGTCGTCGTCACCGGCCTGCTCAGCGGCTTCTCGGCCAACGTCGCCTCCAACCCGCAGATCGAGCGCGGCGTCCAGGAACAGGTGCAGACGCGCCTCAGCTCCGGCGGCAGCTTCGTCCCGGCGAGCGAGGTCGAAGCGGCGGCGCGCAAGGAGGGGCTCGACCAGCCGACGACGGAAGCGATCGTCTCCGATTACGAAAGCTCGCAGCTGGACGCGCTGAAGACCGGCTTCCTCTTCGCCGCCCTGCTCACCCTCGCCTCGTTCCTGGCGACGCGGCGCCTGCCGACCCGCCGCTTCGACGAGCTGGAGACCTAGACCGAGACCGTGACCGGGAAGGTGGCGACCCAGATCGCGGTGCCGGTGAAGAGAACGTAGCCGAGGGCCAGGAGGGCGATCCGCTGCCGCGGCCGGGTCAGCTTCGTGCAGATGCCGGCGAAGAACAGCGAGGCGGCGAAGAGGACGACGGCGAGCACGTAGTTGTCGGAGCGCTGGTTCGACTGGCGCGCTTCCGCGGTCGCCCGTTCGGCTTCCCCGAGCAGCTTCTTCGATTCGGTTTCGGCCTTCAGCTTGTACTGGGGCAGGGTGAAGGGGACCGCGGCCGCGTGCGGGTTCTTCAGCGGCCGCATGGCGACCCAGGCCCGAACCGCCGGCTTGAATTCGGAGCGGAAGCGCTGGAAGTAGAAGTCCTCGAGCTTGCGTTCGCCGGCCGCGTAGGCGTTGACCCACTGGGTGAAGGTGAGGACGTCGACCTGGATCTGCTGCCCGGCTTCGGTCGCGGCGCGCGTCGACTCCACCCGGGCCGCGTTGGCGCGGCTGAAGTCGATCGCCTGCACACCGCTCCAGCGCGAGGACTGGTAGGAGCTCCAGGCGGTGGCGACGGCGGCGATCGCCAGCAGGATCGTCGCCAGCAGCTCGACGTGGGGGTGGAGGCGCGGCAGCCGCTCGGGTCGTTCGCGCGAGGGCGCTGCGGAGTCGGCGGGCGGCATCGGTTGGGCAGCCTATCCGCCCGCGGCGGCGCCGAGCGGAACCTCCCCGGCGGCGCGGTTACGGCGCCAGCTTGACCGGCAGCGTCTTCAGCTGGTTGAGGAAGCCGGACTCGACGTAGGCGGGGCTGCCCGTCATCGTCGTCTCCGGGTAGCGCGCCAGGGTCTCCTCGAGCAGGATCTTCAGCTCCAGCCGGGCGAGGGCGGTGCCGAGGCAGAAGTGGCGGCCGCCGGCGCCGAAGGCCTGGTGCTCGGGGTTGCGGAGGACGTCGAAGCGGTCGGGGTCCTCGTAGCGGCTCTCGTCGCGGTTGGAGGACGGGTACCACATCACCACCTTGTCGCCCTTCTTGATCTGCTGCCCGCCGAGCTCGGCGTCCTCGGTCGCGGTGCGGCGGAAGTGGGCGAAGGCGGGGAACATCCGCAGCGCCTCCTCGACCGCGCCGGGGATCAGCGAGGGGTCCTCGACCAGCAGCGCGCGCTGGTCGGGGTTCTCCATCAGCGCCCGCATCGCGCTCGAGTAGGTGGCTTTGGTGCTGTCGTTGCCGGCGGCGACGAGGAGGAAGAAGCCCATCACGATCTCGTGTTCCTCCAGCTTCTGGCCTTCGACCTCGGCGTGGACGAGGACGCTGGTCAGGTCGTCGGTCGGGTTCTCGCGGCGCTCGGCGATCAGCTTGCCGCAGCGGTCGAAGATCAGCTTGATCGCCTCCTGGATCGTCGCTTCGACGTCGTCGACCGAGGGGCTGTAGTCGGGGTCGTTGGCGGCCAGCGCCATGTTCATCAGGTCGGCCCAGACCGCGTCGTCCTCCTCGGGGATGCCCATGAAGCTGCCGATCACCCGCGAGACCGCGGGCTGGGCGACCTCGGTGACCAGGTCGCATTCCTCGCGCCCCTCGAGCCGGTCGAGGACGCGGACGACGATCCTGCGGATCTCCTCCTCGTGGGCGGCGATCCGCTTCGGCGTGAAGCCGGCCTGGAAGAGCGCCTTCAGCCGGTCGTGCTTGGGCGGGTCCATGCCGATGAACATCGCCCGCGCCAGCTCCAGCGGGAAGACCTCGTCGATGACGACGACGCCGCCGAGTTCGGAGGAGTAGGTCTGCCAGTCGCGGCTGACGGTGTGGACGTCGTCGGCCCTGGTCACCGACCAGAACCCCTTCGCCTGCGGCAGCTCGGTCACCTGCGAGGTCCAGTGGACCGGGCACTCGCCGCGCATCCGCTTGAACAGCTCCAGCGGCGGCCCGTTTTCCCAGTGCTCGCGGTCGAGCACGAGGGCGTCCTCGACGTTCCCTCCTCCGGCAGCGATCTCGGCTTGGTCGGCCACGCGCCGGGGATACTACTGGCCGGCTGGCCAGTTTTGTCAACCCTGTGACGATTTAGCTGGGCGGCACCCTCCTTGCAGCTCGGGTCTCGTCGGAGGTCCGAGGATCGAGGCGGGGGTCGGGGTGCCGGTCGGGCTGCTCGGGCAGGTCCGGACTTTCCCCGCTCCAGTTCGTGGCGAGGATCTCGCGGCGAGCGCGGAGGTCGAGGTAGAGAAGCGCGGTAGCCAGCGCCGTGAAGGAAATGACCACGGTCTGAATCGACAGTCCGACCACGAACGCGACGACGGTGGTGTAGTGGTGACGGAACGGCAGACCGACCACGAAGGTGGTAACGAAGCTCAGGGCGAGAATGGAGACGAGGAAGAGCAGGACGCGAAGGACGTTCTTTTCCGTCAATGACCAACTTCGGCGCAGAGCCACCCGCCAGCCGTTTTGCTCGATTGCTGCCGCTTGGGCCACCACCTGCCAGCGCAACCAGAGATAGGCCCCCGGGATCACCAAGAGAAGGAACCCTCCGAAGATCGCGAGCCCGGACATCGCGGCGGCGGCGGCAACCGTGGGCATCGCCCGTAGACCCTTCTTCGCGACCTCGGCGAGTCGCGGCTTTCGGCCCTCTTCGATCTCGATGACCGCGTGGACGTGCATGGCCGAAATCAGTGAGTCGACGAAAACCCACTCGATTGCCAGCAGCAGGTTGGAGGTAAGGAAATCGAGAGAGCCGCGGTTGAGAGGGCCGGTTCCGGTCACCGCGAGCACGACCAGGACGTACGGTGCCAACACGCCTGCGGCCAGGGCAGGGAACAGCAGCGGGAAGCGCCCGTAGAGCTGGAGGCATTCTCCGATCAGCCCTGGCACCGAGCGTGGCGTTCGTCTGTCGCCCCCCATCGTCGCCGGCGCAGTATCGCCGATGCGGTATCTCTCGGGTACGCCTGCTGCCTCCCGGGCCCGTCCAGCAGGTTCGGGGCCGTCTCAGCCTCCGGCGACCCGCTCGATCAGGTCGGCGGCTACCTCGGTGCCGCGTGCCGCCCACAGCCGCCGCGAGGTGTTCCGCAGGGCCGCCGCCAGCTCCTGGTCGGCGAGCAGGTGCTCGATCGCGGCGGTCAGCTCGGCGCCGCTGTGGCGGTAGGTGTCGAGGCGGACGCCGAAGCCGGTCTCCTGCAGGCGCTGGGCGTTGTCGTGCTGGTCCCAGAAGATCGGCAGCGCGACCATCGGCTTGCCGAAGTAGAGCGACTCGGTGACGGTGTTGTTGCCGCCGTGGGTGATCACCAGGTCGACCTGGGGGAGGATTTCGGTCTGGGGGAGGAACTCCTCGCCCGCCATGTTGTCGGCGAGCTCGAACCGGTCGGCCTGCGGCCCCTTGGAGACGACGACGCGGTAAGGGGTCTCGGCCAGCTCCGCCACCAGCTTGCGCATCAGCTCGACGTCGGCCGAGCCGAGCGAGCCGAGGCTGAGGTAGAGCAGCGGCCCCTCGCCGCCGCGCAGCCGCTCCGGCAGCTCCCAGGCCGGGTCGGTCGCCCGCACGCTCGCCTGCAGGTTGTGCCAGGTCTCGCCGAGCGGGTAGGCGCGCCGGTAGTCGACCTCGTCGGGGTAGAGGTACATGTTCAGCCAGGGGCTCTCGTGGATGAAGTCGTCGGCGGGCAGCGGCGGCGCCCCGCGCTCCTGGCAGAACTCGCTGAAGCCGGCGTGGACCTCCCGGTGCGCTTCGCGGTAGGCGACCCAGTACTCCTCCCAGCCGCCGCGCCCGGCCACCGGCAGGCCCGAGAACGGCGGCGGCACCTCGGGGTCCTTCACCTCGGTCGGGTTGCAGGAGACGATCCGCGCCCAGGGCCGGCCGCAGGCGATCAGCGCCGGGAAGGTGACGACGTTGTCCTCGACGACCAGGTCCGGCTGCAGCTCGTCGAAGATCTCCAGCAGGCGGTCGTCGACGTAGCGGGCGCCGTCGATCAGCGCCTGGAAGGTGGGGGCGATGAACTCGCCCAGCTGCTCGGCGGTCGACTTGCGGAAGACCGGCGCGGTGTCGCGGATGAAGTCCTTCCAGAACTGGCCCGGCGCTTCCTCGGTCTCGGGCGGCGGGGTCAGCCGCATCAGCCGCTCCTCGAACCCCTGCGCCTCCAGGGTCCCGGCGAAGGACTCCTCGACGATGAAGACGACCCGGTGGCCGCGCCGGCGCAGGACGTCGCCGATGCCGACGCAGTTGTTGGTCGGCCCGAACGCCCCCTCCGGGAAGAAGACGACCGTCCTGCCCTCGCCGCTCATCGCCGCATCATCGAGAAGGCGCGCCGCGCCCGCAAGGGCCTGAGTGGAGGACGGCGCGCCCGCCGGTTCGCAGTTATGGAGCTAAGCCTGAATCCACCGAAATCGGCGAGACTCTCCGCTTCGCAGACCGAGTCGGGGGACGATTCCCGCTCACCCAGGTAGTGGTGCTACCTGGGTGGAGGGAATTGGCTCCCGGCGAAGGGATGCGGAGTGGATAGACCGGCGAGATCGGTGGATTCAGGCTAAGGGAGGCGCCGCGCAGGGTTCGGCCCTACGCGGTACTTCTCGTACGAACGTCGGCGATCCGGGCCCGCCGGCCCCGCCGGCACTACCTTGACCCGGTGAACGCGATCGCCGCCCTCGGGCTCTCGGACAAGCTGAGCCACTTCACCCACGACTCGATCACCGCGATGGCCGCGATCCTCGCCTGCGTCGCCCTCCTCGCCTACTGGATCCTCAAGACCTGAGGGCCGCCCGCCTGGGTGGACGTGCCGCGCGCCGGGTAGCCGGAGCATGTGTTCGATTGGCTCAGCAACGCGGTAGGGCACAGCCCGCTCACCTACCTGGTCGTCTTCTTCGCCTCCGGGGCGGACGTCCTGTTCCCGCCGATCCCCTCGGAGACGATGGTGATCACCGCCTCGGTCCTGGCCGCGCAGGGGGAGCTGGCGATCTGGTTCATCGTCCCCCTGGTCGCCCTCGGCGCCTTCGTCGGCGACAACATCAGCTACCTCCTCGGCCGCTGGATCGGCGACCCGGTCGCCGAGCGCCTGTTCAGCAGCGAGAAGAACCAGGCGCGGCTGAAGTGGGCCGAGTCGGCGCTGCGCCGGCGCGGCGTGATCCTGATCGGGATCGGCCGCTTCCTCCCCGGCGGCCGCACCGCCACCACCTTCGCCGCAGGGACCCTGGAGATGCCCTACCGCCAGTTCCTCTTCGCCGACGCCGTCGCCTGCGTCCTCTGGGCGACCTACGCCTCGATGCTCGGCTACCTCGGCGGCGAGACCTTCAAGGAAAGCATCTGGCTGCCGCTGGCCTTCTCGGTCGGGATCGCGATGCTGGTCGGGCTTGCGCTGGAGGGCTGGCGCCGCTTCCAGGGCCGGCGCGGCAAGGACGTGCTCGGCGACGAGCTGCCCGAAGGGGCGGTCGACTGACACCGGCGGTCACCCGTGCGGGCGCCCGAGCCCGACCTCCGCGTCTGCTTCAATCATCGGACCAGAGAAAGGAGGTGGTCCTAACTTGATTCACATGCTTGATGGGACTCTGGAGGTGCAGGGCCGCTAGGCGCCGCACTGGTTCGGGCGCCCGGCGGAATCCACCCCGGGCACCGGCGTTACGCAGGGAGCCGGGTCTTGTCCCGCTCGGCAGCGATTCCCGCGTTCGTTTCCATGCACCAGTCGAGGGCCGCCTTCGGGCGGCCCTCGTTTTGCCCCTCGCGGGGCGAGTTTGCAAACCACTGGTTGACAAACTCGCCCGGGCCGGAGCTAGGGCGCGCTCGCCTCGAGGCCTTTGTCGGCGCCGCTGAGGAAGTGGGAGGCGATCCGCCAGCGGCGCTGCAGGACCGGTTCGACCGCGGCCGAGCTGCAGCCGGCTTCGGCGACGCATTCGCCCCAGTCGTTAGCCGCCTCGATGTAGCGGTTGAAGGCGCGCTCGGCGGGGGTGCCGACGGCGCCGAGGCAGCCGATCTCGACCCGGTCGAAGGGGATCTTCCCGTAGGTGGAGCGGATGCCGCGGACCTCGGCGACGTACTGGTCGTAGGTGAGGCCGACGGCGAGGCGGCGGCGCAGCGAGTCCATCGAGGCGACGAAGCTGCCGAGCTGGGCCTGGCAGGGCCCGCCGGGGGCGCTCGCCTGCTTCGCGCTCGGCTGCGGCCGGGTGCCTTTCGCGGTGCCGGTCGAGCCGCCGGCGACGGTCGAGCCGGTGCCGTCGCCGGTCGAGCCCCCGCCTCCGCATCCGGCGAGGAGGAGCAGCGCGAGCAGGGCGCAGCCGCTGAGGATCGGCCGGGCGGGCACGGCGGCAGTCTACGTCGTGTAGAAAGGGCTCTCGTGTGGTGGATCGGCAGCCTCGGGAGGACGATCGGCGCCCTGCCGGTCGCGCTGGCGCTGCTGCTCGCGGCGGCCTCGCCGGCCGCGGCGGCGCCGAAGGTGCTGGTCGTCGGCGACAGCCTCGAGGAACTGACCTCGCCCTACCTCGGCCGCTACCTGCCCGGGGTCGAACTGGTCGTCAACGCCAAGGGCGGCTACAACAGCTACCAGATCTTCGACCTCTTCCAGGAAAGCTACGAACCGTCGGACTCGGTGGTCGTCTTCGACGCCGGCACCAACGACAACCCCGCCTATCCGCAGATCCTCGCCGGCAACCTGGCCAAGGTCGCGAGCACGGTCGGCGACCGCTGCCTGGTCGTGCCGACGATCCACGGCCTGCACCCGGGCGGGGTCGGTGACGCCGGCAAGAACCGCGCCGTCGCCGAATTCGCCGCCGCCCGGCCGGGGACGCAGGTGCCCGACTGGGCGGCCGTCGTCGCCACCCATCCCGAGCTGATGCAGGCCGACAACCTGCACCCGATCGCCGAAGGCGCCGACTACCGCGCCCAGCTGATCGCCCAGGGGGTCCAGGGCTGCCTCGCCTACGAGCAGGCGCGGGCGAGCGCCCCGCCGCAGCCGGCGGCCGGCGAACCGCGGCCCGAAGTCGAGCCGATCGCGACGGTCGGCCGGCTGCAGGCGCGCCGGGCCGAGGCGATGGCCGCGATCCGCGCCGGCGTCCTGCGCCAGGCGGCCGTCTCCCTCCTCGCCGGGGCGATCCTCGCCGGCGGCTGAGCGACGGCGGCGCGAGATGTCAACCTGTAGGCATGGAGCTGCCGGATGAGTGAGGTGGTGATGCCGCGCCTCTCGGACTCGATGGAGGAGGGGACGATCCTGACCTGGCTGAAGCAGGTCGGGGACGAGGTCGCGGTCGGCGACGAGCTGGTCGAAATCGAGACCGACAAGGCGAACATGGCCTACGAAGCGGACGTCGGCGGCACGCTCCAGGAGATCCTGGCCAAGGAGGGGGAGACCCTGCCGATCGGGGCGCCGATTGCAAGGATCGACGGGAACGGTTCTTCCTCTTCAGGACAAAGCGGTAGGCCAGCGGGTCCTGTCACGGCAGGGGACCCACCGCCCCTTCCGGTAGCTAAAGCTTCCTCAGGGGCGGTCCCCCCTACCGTGCCACCCGCTGGAGGTAGCGGAGCTGCCGACGCCGAGGGTTCGGGCGCCCCGGTCTCTGCCGACGCCGAGGGTTCGGGCGCCCCGGTCTCTCCCGGCACCGAAGGGTCCGGCGCACCCGTCTCTGCCGACGCCGGCACCTCTGGCGCTTCTGTCTCTGTCGAGGGCGAGCGAATCAAGGCCTCGCCGCTAGCGAGGCGGCTGGCCCGGGAGCGTGGTCTTGAGCTAGCTGAAATCAAAGGCTCCGGACCTGCTGGGCGCATCGTCAAGGCGGACGTGGAAGCCGCGAAAGCTCCGGCGGGTGACGCGGTAGGGGGGACCGTGTCTGAGGAAGCTTCAGCTACCGGAAGACATGGTGGGTCCCCTACCGCGGCAGGACCCGCCGGCCTGGCGCCCGGTCCCTCGGTCGAGACCGCCAAGGGCGAGACCCGGATCCAAGACCTCAACAAGCTGCAGCAGACGATCGCCCGGCGGATGGCCGAGTCGAAGGCGACCGCGCCGCACTTCTACCTGACGATCGAGATCGACATGGCGAAGGCGGTCGCGGCGCGGGCGGCGCTGAAGGCGGCGGCGCGGGAGGGCGACGTGGTGCCCTCCTACAACGACATGGTCGTGAAGGCCTGCGCGATCGCCCTGCGCGAGCAGCCGAAAGCCAACGGCGCCTACCGCGACGGCCGCTTCGAGCTCTACTCGCGGGTCAACGTCGGGGTCGCGGTCGCCGCCCCCGAGGCCCTGGTCGTGCCGACGATCTTCGACGCCGACCGCAAGGGCCTGCGCCAGATCGCCGCCGAGACCCGCGCTGTCGCCGCCCGCGTCCGCGACGGCTCGGTCACCCCGCCCGAGCTCTCCGGCGGCACCTTCACCGTCACCAACCTGGGGATGTACGGGATCGAGGTCTTCGACGCGGTGATCAACATGGGCCAGGCGGCGATCGTCTCGATCGGCGCGATCCGCGAGGTCCCGGTCGTCCGCGACGGCGAGGTCGTCCCCGGCCAGGCGATGAAGGCGACGATCGCCTGCGACCACCGCATCCTCTACGGCGCCGAGGGCGCCGAATTCCTCGCCAGGGTCAAGGCCCTGCTCGAGGAGCCCGTCACCCTCGCCCTCTAGCACCAGTCGCTTTTCCTCACCCCTGGTTGGGAAAAGCGACTGGCACTCAGCCCTCCAGCTCCGGCGGCAGCGCCTGCGGGCCGTCGGGGTACATGTGCGCCAGCTGCTCCTCGCTCATCTCCAGGGTGCTGGCGATCGCTTCCCGCGGCGCTCCCACCACCAGCCAGAGCTGGTCGGCCTCGGTGTCGTTGAAGGGCTGGCGGACGGTGTCGGCCTCGACCAGGAGCGCGTCGAGCGGCTCCAGGGTCAGGACCTCCTCGCCGATCCGCATCCGCCCGGTCCCCTCGAGCAGGACGTAGAGCTCCTCCTGGCTGAAGTGCCGGTGCCTGGTCGAGGCCTGGCCGGGTTCCAGCCGCCACATCCGGGCGCCCAGGGCCGCCGCCCCGAGCTGCCCGCCGAGGTCGGTGTTCCAGGTCTGCATCTGGTTCGAGCGCCGCCAGAAGGCCTCGCCCGCCCGCAGCACCCGGAAGCCCATCAGGCGGCGGCCGCCGGCTCGGGGCCGTCGCCGCTGTCCTCCTCGGCGTAGCGCTCGAGCAGCGCCCGCTCCTCCCTGCCCTTCGGGAAGAGGAAGAAGACGATCGCGGCGCCGACCAGGACGGCGGCGATCCCCGCCGTGTAGGCGAGGTCCTCGCCGTGCAGGAAGGAGGCCTTGGCGGCGGCGATGATCTGTTCGCTGTGGGCGGGGTAGCGGCCGGCGAGGTCGGCGGCGCTGGAGAACGACTTCGTCAGCGAGCTTTCGACGCTTTCGGTGATCTTCGCCTGTTCGGGCGATTCGGCGATCGCCTGGCTCGCCGCCCCGGCGTAGCCGGCGGTCAGCAGGGCGCCGAGGATCGACTGCATGATCGCGCCGCCGAGGTCGCGCTGGAGGTCGGCGGTGGCCGAGGCCATCCCCGCCCGGGCGACCGGCACCGAGCCGGTCAGCGAGCGCGAGGCGGGCGTGCCGGCGAAGCCGACGCCGATCCCGACCAGGCCGTAGCCGAGCGCCACCTGCCAGTAGGCGCTGCCTTCTTCCCACAGCAGCAGCATCGCCAGGAAGCCGAGCAGGCAGAAGACGTAGCCGAGCAGCAGGGTGAAACGCGCGCCCCGGGCCTCGACCAGCTTCGCCGAGCGGGGGGCGACGATCACCATCAGCAGCGCCGCCGGGAGGATCGCCGCCCCGGCGCCGAGGGTCGAGTAGCCGAGCACGTTCTGGAGGAACTGCTGGCCGACGAACATCGCCGCCATCAGCGAGCCGAAGACGATGATCCCGGCGCAGGCGGCGACCCAGAAGATCCGCCGCCGGGCGACGTCGAGGTCGTAGAGCGGTTCCGGCGCCCGGCGCTGGCGCAGGACGAAGGCGCCGGCGGCGGCGAGGGCGATGACGACCAGGCCGATCGCCAGGGTGAGCTTGCCCGGGGCCGGCGCCAGGCTGATCCCCATCACCAGCGTCGCCACCATCACGATCGAGAGCAGGCCGCCGGGGTTGTCGACCGGGTTGGTCGTCTCGTTGACGTGGGCGGGGACGAAGCGCCAGGCCATCAGCAGCGCCAGGGCGGCCAGCGGCAGGGTGACGAGGAAGACCGACCCCCAGTCGAAGTGTTCGAGCAGCGCCCCGGAGAGCAGCGGCCCGAGCGAGGCGATCGCGCCGCCGAGCGCCGACCAGAGCGCGATCGCCCGGGTCCGCGCCGGCCCCGCCCAGAGCGCCGTGATCAGCGCCAGCGTGGTCGGGAAGGCCATCCCGGCGGCGACGCCGCCGAGCAGGCGGGCGGCGAAGAGGACCCCGATCGAGCCGGCGAAGCCGGCCAGCAGCGAGGCCGGGATCGAGATCGCCATCCCCAGGATCAGCATCGCCTTGCGCCCGTAGCGGTCGCCGAGGGCGCCGAGGTAGAGGACCGAGGCGGCGAGCCCGAGCGAGTAGCCGACGGCGACGAGGTTGAGCGTCGTCTGGCCGGCGTCGAAGGCTTTGCCGATGTCCGGCAGGGCGACGTTGGCGACCGCGAGGTTGAGGTTGGCGACCGCGGCGACGAGGATCAGCGCGGTGAGGACGAGCCCGGCGCGCCTCGGGGCGCTGGACTCCACGGCTCAGACCTCGAGCCAGGTCCCTTTGGGACCGAGGTTGCGGACGGGGGTGGGGCCGATCCGGCTCTCGCAGCCCCAGGACTCGTGGATGTGGCCGCAGACGGCGAGGCGGGGCCGCTTCTCCTCGATCGCCGCCAGCAGTGCCGGGCTGCCGAAGTTGCCGTTGCCGCCGGCGCTGTCGCAGTGGTCCTTAGGCGGCGAGTGGAGGACGAGGACCGCTCCCTCGGGGCAGCAGGCGAGTATCGCCGCCGCCGCCTCGTCGTCGAGGTCGAAGCTCCACTCCCACGGGGTCGCCGGGATGCCGGCGCCGAGGCCGAAGAACTCGACCCCGCCGATCTCCGTCCCCTCGCCGTGCAGGACGGTGGCGGCGTCCCAGCCGGCGGCGGCCGCGCGCAGGGCGTCGGCGGTCTCGTTGTTGCCGGGGACGAGCACGCTCGGCGCCTCGATCGCGGCGAGGGCGCCGATCGTCTCCTCCAGCCCCTCGTGCACCGAGGCGAAGTCGCCGGCGCCGATCACGACGTCGGCCTCGGCCGACATCTCGACCAGCCGCGCGCCCTGGGCGAGGTCGCGGTGGAGGTCGCTGAAGGCGAGGATCCTCACGCGCCAAACCTAACCGGTCTGCACGCCCGTTTCCTACTCCCGGGTTTTTAGGGTTCGCTTTAGTTGGGAGATGCACCATTCGAGCGTGGACGAACGCGCCAGCCGCCGCGAGGTCCCGGGCCTTCCGCGGTGGCGACGAGCTCGCCGGGTGATCCTGATCGCCGCGGTCATCTGCCTGGTCCCGGTGGCGCTCTCCTGGGTCCACGCCCTGCGCCGCTCCCGCAACGTCAGCTGGAGCATCGCCACCGTCGAGTGGACCAGGGCCCACGGCGGCAACCCGATCGTCTCCCAGATCGAGAACTGGTACTACGAACTGAAGGCCCCCTCGAAGGGCGGGCCGGCGCTGAAGTCGCTGCCCCAGGTCGGGGTCGCGACCGCCGACGTGGAAGCGCCCGAAGCCGAAGTCCGCATCTACCGGCCGCCTCCGATCAAGCCGCTGATCCACCCGGCGCTGCCGGGCGAGGGGGTCTGGAAGGCCGCCTCGGCGACCGCCGGCAAGCGGCCGCCGGTGCTGCTGACGACCTTCCGCAGCGACCCCGAATACCCGCAGTTCGTCGCCGGCGTCGCCTGGATCGACAGCGGCCGCACCCACCTCGACTACGTCCCCGGCCTCGCCGAGCCGCCCGAACTCGAAAACCGCGGCCCGGCCGAGGTGCCGCCCGCCCGGCGCGACCGCATCGCCGCCACCTTCAACGGCGGCTTCCCGCTGGAAACCTCCAACGCCGGCCTGGTCTACCGCGGCCAGGTGCTGGCGCCGATGGTCGACGGAATCGCCACCCTGGTCGAGTACCGCGGCGGCCGGGTCGACATCCGGCCCTGGGAGAGCGGCGAACACGTCAACCCGAAGATCGTCTTCGCGAAGCAGAACCTGCCGCCGATCATCGACGAAGGCAGGCTCAACCCGAACCTCAGCGACGGGCCCGAATGGGGCGCGACGGTCAACAACGCCATCCGGGTCTGGCGCTCGGGCCTCGGCGTCGACCGGCGCGGCAACCTGATCTATGCCGCCGCCAACTACCAGACGGTCGAATCGCTGGCCAAGGTCCTGCAGCGGGCCGGCGCGGTGCGGGCGATGGAGCTCGACATCAACGAAGACTGGACCAGCTTCATCACCTACCGCCACCCGGGCGCCAGGGAACCCTCGAACCTGCTGCCGGAAATGTTCCGCCCCGCCAGCCGCTACCTCGAACCCGACGAACGCGACTTCTTCGCCGTCTACGTCAAGGGCGGCGGCGGGGAAATGGGCGGAAAGCGATGAGCGCCCGGCCCCGGACCCCCGGCGCCCGCGCCCGCCGCGCCCTGCTGGTCGACGTCATCCTGGCGGCGCTCCTCGCCGCCGCGGCGCTCAGCCTTGCGGCAGGGCTCGGCGTGGTCGCCTTCTTCGCCCTGCCGGCGCTGCTCGTAGGCCTGCTCTGGATCGCGATCGAACGGGCGGTCCTGCGGCGGCGGCGCTCGGCCTGAGGCCTCAGGCGATCGAGCCGGCGCCGCCGCGGTCGAAGGCGTAGGTGCGACGGCAGGAGGGCCTGGAAATGGTCTGGGTCGTGTTGCGGGGCATCCTGCAGGGCCTCGCCTCCTGGTGGGTCGAGAACCCGGAGGTCCCGCGCGAGCGGGTTGTGGCCACCGCGATGAACGCGCTCTGGCTCGGCTTCGAGCGGGCCGGCGGCGGCGAGACCTGGAGTGCCGGCTAGGCGCGCTTCGAAGATGACGGTTGGTGAGTTGACTTGCCTATAGCGAGGTCAACTCACCAATCGCACCTCGGGGGTCGGGTGGTGGATGCGGGACCCAGGCTTAGGCCGCCCGTGGCCGCAAGCGGCTGCGCAGCGGCCGGCGTCGGACCGGTTCCGCTTCGGCGCGGACCTGGAGGTCGAAGTAGAGGAGGGTCCGGCCGACGCTGACGTAGGGGATGAAGAGGGCGAAGACGAGCGAGCCGATCAGGTTGATCCAGACCAGGGGGAGGGCGGTGAAGATCAGGGCGAAGCCGAGGATCGGCCCGGCGGCGACGCTGAGCAGCCAGAGCGGCCCGGCGACGCGGACGGTGTGCCACCAGCGGCCGCGGACCAGGTCGGAGCTGCCGCGGAAGGCCTCGCGGATCGATTTGTCGGTGAAGAGGACTTCCTGCTGGACGAAGAGCCAGCTGACGTATTTCCAGGCGGCGAAGGGGAGCCCGACGACGGTGATCGCCAGCAGGAAGATCCCGAAGAGGAACATCAGCTGAGCGGCGACGACGCGCCAGAGGCGAGCCAGGGCGCCGCGGACCGAGCCGGCGAAGCCGATGTGGCGGCCGCGGCTGAGCTCGCGGACGAAGACGATCACGACCGCGGCGACCAGCGCTTCGGCGACCGGCCGCCCCAGCGTTTCGGCGAGGTCGGCGAAGGCGAGGTGGACGCCCGCGCGGCCGGCGGCGCTGTCGGCGCCGCGGTGGTTGACCAGCGCTTCGGCCAGCAGGTTGACGCCGCCGACGATCGGGAAGGCGATCAGCCCGATCGGCACCAGGGTCGCCCAGTGGCGGCCGTAGAGCCGGCGCGCGGTCCGCAGCACCTGGCCGAAGGCGCGGCGCGCCCGCAGCCGCTCGAGGTCGACCGGCCCCCAGCGGGTGAGGCCGAAGAAGGCGAGCAGCGCCAGCAGGAGGCCGGCGACGATCCCGATCGCCGCCGGCCGCGACTTGGTGGCGATGTGGGTGAGGTCGGTGACGGCGGTGACGGTCCCGCAGAAGGCGCTGGTCACGGTCGGCCCGACGACCGAGCCGCCGGGCAGGCGCGGGCTGGTCGAGCGCTGCTTTTCCATCCAGGCGAAGGGATGGCTCCAGACGGTCTTGGTCGCCGGCCCGGTCGGGCCGTTGTTGTAGCCCTTTTCCCTTTCGCCCCAGCGGCCGCGGTAGCTGAGCCACTGGAAGGAGCCGCTCAGCGGCGGCGCGTTCGGCAGCAGCACCGCCCGCGGCCGCAGTTCGCGCAGCGGTTCGGAGGTGTTGTCGCAGCCGACGCCGGAGCCGTTCTGGCCGTTGCCGAGGTAGACGGCGGAGTCGTAGAAGGTCGCGTGCGAGCCGGCGGCGGGGTAGACGACCGGGTGCGTCCCCCGCTTCTCGACCTTGCCGCTCTCCCAATCGGCGCGCTCGCCGCCGGCGTGCTGGAAGACGATGACCTCGCCCGGCGCTTCGCCGAGCGCTTCGGCGGGGGTTTCCGCGGCGAAGCTGAGCTGCATCCCCTCCCAGTCGCCCTCGTGGAGGTCGTTGAACTGGTTGAAGTACCAGAAGAACCAGTACTGCAGGGTGAAACCGGGGTGGTTCGGTTCGCGGGCGATGTGGGCGTAGGCGGTCGCCGGCGCCCTGCCTTCGGCGAGGAGCTTGCGGAAGGCCTTCGCGTAGACGCAGGTGTCGCCGAGCACCTCGCCTTCCAGGTCCAGGTAGTAGCGCTGGTCGAGTCCGGCGATGTCGGCGCCGGTCGGCGCCCGCTTCACGGCTTCGAGCTTGCCGTCGAGGGCTTCATGGTCGAGGGTGACGGTCGGGTTGCCGAGCACCGTGTGGACGCTGGTCGGCTCGTACTGCTCCGCGCTGGTGTCGCAGGGCGGGTCGGTCTGTTCGCGCAGCATCGTGATCGGCGCGTAGCGCTGCGCGAGCTGCGCGGCGGCGGGATCCACCGGCACCGCGTCGGCAGCCCCCGCGCGCCCCGGCGCGGCGGCGGCGACCGCGAACGCCGCGGCGATCCCCAGCAGGACGAGTCGCCGGGCTGGCACGGGCCTGAACCTACCAGCGAGATCCGCGGGCTCCGCCGGTCGTTCCGGTGTTCCTTTTCCGCATATATCGCGGAAAAGGAACACCGCAGGCTCGCGTCGCCTACTCCGTGGCGGCTTCGGCCTGTTCGACTTTCCCCGCCGGCATCCCGATCAGGGAGACGAGGAAGGCGATGACCATCGCGATCGCCATGCCGTAGAAGACCGTGCGGGAGGCGAGGGCGAAGTCGTGGGGGACGGTGGAGAAGAGCTCGCCCGCCTTGCTGCCGGCCTGATGGGCGACCGAGTGGCAGGCCGATTCGGCCCCCTGGCTGACGCAGTCGGCGACCTTGTCGGCCTGTTCCTTCGGCACTCCCTTGTCGCCGAGCGAGGTCTCCAGGTTGGAGCGGTTCTGGGCGATCAGGACCGAGCCGAGGACGGCGAGGCCGAGGCTGGAGCCGAAGTTGCGGACCGTCTGGGTGATCCCGGTCGCCTCGCCGTAGCGGTCTTTGGAGACCCGGTTGAGGGCGTCGGTGTTGGCGGGGCTGAGGACCAGCCCGACCCCGGCGCCGGCGATGACGATGTAGTACCACTGGTCGCTCACCGAGAGCTCGGTCAGCGAGCGCCCCCAGAGGAAGAAGCCGACGGCGGCGACCGCGCAGCCGAGCACGACCGAGGGCCGCGCCCCGACCTTGTCGAGGATTTTCCCGCCCCACTGCGAGGCGGTGGCGAAGCCGGCGAAGAAGATCAGCAGGTAGAGGCCGGTTTCCGAGGCGCTTTCGCCGAGCGAGATCTGCGCGTACATGCTGGCGAAGAAGAAGAGCGGGACGAACGGGATCATCAGGAAGAAGAGGACGACGTTGTCGATCGCGAAGGCGCGGTCGCGGAAGACCGAGAGCCGCAGCAGCGGGTTGGCGACCCGCAGCTCGTAGCGGACGAAGGCGGCGAGCAGGGCGACGCCGGCGACGATCGTGCCCCAGGTCGCCGGGCTGCTCCAGCTCCAGACGGTCGACTGCTGCAGGCCGAGCACGGCGAGCCCCATCCCGGCGGTGATCAGCATCGCGCCGCGGTAGTCGAGCGGCGCCGGGTGCTTCTCGTCGGCGGGCTTCGACTTGGCGATCAGGATCAGGGCGACGATCGCGACCGGGATGTTGACCCAGAAGATCGCCCGCCAGGTCCATTCGACCAGGAAGCCGCCGGCCAGCGGCCCGATCGAGGTGAGCCCACCGGCGATCGCGAAGAAGATCGCCATCGCCCGGCCGCGCTCCTTGACCGGGAAGGCATTGAGGACGATCGCCAGCGCCGCCGGGAACATGATCGCCGCGCCGGCGCCCTGGATCACGCGGAAGAGGATCAGCCAGGCCTCGTCGAAGGAGCCGGCCGGGGTGGCGCCGCAGAGCGCCGAGGCGGTGGCGAAGACGATGACGCCGGTGACGACCATGCGCCGGTGGCCGGCGATGTCGGCGAGGCGGCCGCCGAAGGCGAACAGGGCCGAGAGCGAGAGCAGGTAACCGTTGACGATCCACTGCACGCCGGTGGTCGAGAGCGAGAGGTCCTTCTGGATCGTCGGGATCGCGATCGCGACGATCGTCTGGTCGATGAAGGTCATCGAGACGGCGAAGATCATCGCCGCGAGGATCAGCTTGCTGTTCTGGCCGGTCGAGTTCATGCCGCGCCCTTTTGCCGTCGCGGCGGCGAATCCTTCTATGGCGACTTGCTTTCGGTGCGAGAGCAGGGTGACGCCTCCCGCACTTGCGGTATTGTCGCGCCGCAATGCCCGGTGTCTTCTGGCTCGGCCTAGGAATATCCGCTTTCTTCGTCCTCGTCGGCGCGATCTCCGGCGCCCGCGCGCGCACGGCGACGCTGGCCAGCGGCGCCGCGATGGGCGCCTACATCGGCTTGATGGCCGGCTTTCCCCTCCTCGCCATCGGCCTCGCCACGAGCTAGCCCGGGCGGCGCCCGTGTTCGAGGCGTTCTACGAGCGCGACGGGGACGGGGAGACCTTCCGCCCCACCGAGCTGACCCGCGGGCCCTGGGACCCCGGCGCCCAGCACGCGGGACCGCCGGCGGCGCTGCTCGGCCAGGCGCTGGAGGGGCTGCCGGACGCCGCCGGGTTCCAGCTCGGGCGCCTCACCTTCGAGATCCTCGGCCCGGTGCCGATCGCGCCGGTGCGGGTGCAGGCTCGGGTGGCGCGGCCGGGGCGGCGGGTGCAGATGGTCGAGGCGGAGCTGAGCGACGCCGCGGGGGAGGTGCTGATGCGGGTGCGCGGCTGGCGGATCGGCATCGCCGAGGTCCCGGTGCCGCCGCAGGCGGTCGTCGCGGTCGAGCCGCCGCCTCCCCCCGAGCAGGCGCCCGCGGCCGCGTTCTTCGACACCGGCCAGGAGCACGGCTACCACACCGCGGTCGAGGTCCGCTCGGTCTCCGGCGGCTTCCTCGAGCCCGGCCCGGCGACCGCCTGGCTGCGGATGCGCCGGCCGCTGCTGGCGGGCGAGGAGCCGACGCCGCTGCAGCGCACCCTGGTCGTCGCCGACGTCGGCAACGGGGTCAGCGCCAGCCTCGACTTCCGCCGCTTCCTCTTCATCAACGTCGACCTCACCGTGCAGCTGGAGCGGATGCCCGAGGGCGAGTGGATCGGCGTCGACGCGGTGACCCTGCCGCAGCCGACCGGGGTCGGCACCGCGGAGTCGGTCCTCTTCGACCGCCGGGGCCGGATCGGCCGGGCGCTGCAGACCCTGCTGATCGGCAAGCGCTGAGCGAGGACCGGCCCCTGCCCGTTACCTGTTCCTTTTGGTCGCCATGCGACCAAAAGGAACAGGTAACCCCGCCCTCGGTCCGGCCCCGCCCTCGGTCCGGCCCCGCCCTCGGTCCGGCCCCGCCCTCGGTCCGGCCCCGCCCTCGGTCCGGCCCCGCCCTCGGTCCGGCCCCGCCCTCGGTCCGGCCCCGCCCTCGGTCCGGCCCCGCCCTCGGTCCGGCCCCGCCCTCGGTCCGGCCCCGCCCTCGGTCCGGCCCCGCCCTCGGTCCGGCCCCGCCCTCGGTCCGGCCCCGCCCTCGGTCCGGCCCCGCCCTCGGTCCGGCCCCGCCCTCGGTCCGGCCCCGCCCTCGGTCCGGCCCCGCCCTCGGTCCGGCCCCGCCCTCGGTCCGGTCCCGCCCTCGGTCCGGCCCCGGGCCGGGAGAGCGGCGCTCAGCCGGGCCGGTGCCCGCGCAGCGTCGTCGCGATCAGCAGCGCCGAGCAGACCGCGACCGCGGCGGCGAGGACGAAGGCGCCCTCGTAGCCGGCCAGCGCCGCGGTCAGGCCGGCGAGCGGCGCCCCGAGCCCGACGCCGGCGTCGAAGAAGGCGGTGTAGGTGCCCATCGCCGCCCCCCGGGCCGCCTGCGAGACGCGGCCGACGGCGATCAGCATCAGCGAGGGGTTGAGCAGCGAGAAGCCGGCGCCCATCGCCATCCCGCCGACCATCGCCGCGACGAGGCTGTGCGAGAGCGCGATCAGGAGCAGCCCGGCGGCCTCGACCAGGACCGCGCCGATCGCCACCGGCGCCGGCCCGAAGCGGTCGGGGAGGTGGCCGGCGAGCACCCGGGCGAGGACGATCATCGCCGCGAAGGCGGCGAAGACGGTGGCGCCGTGGCCGACCCCGCGGCTTTCGAGCAGGAGGACGATGAAGGCGGCGAGGGTCGCGTAGCCGACCGAGGCGAGGCCGACGGCGAAGCCGGGCCGCACCGCCTCGGGCGCGATCAGCGGGTGCGGTTCGGCGTGGGCCAGCGGCCGGAAGGGGTCGGGGACGCGGGTCGCGATCGCCGCCCCGAGGAGCGGCAGGACGGCGGCGCAGATCCAGACCGTCGCGTAGTCGGAGGCGTGCAGGACCAGCTCGCCGAGCAGCGGCCCGACGCTGAGCCCGCCCCAGACCGCGAGCCCGTAGAGGCCGAGGATGCGGCCGCGCCGCTCGACCGGCGCCATGTCGACGATCCAGGCCGAGCCGGCGGTGTAGAGGGCCCCCTCGCCGGCGCCGAGGACGAGGCGGGCGAAGATCAGGCCGCCGATGCCGAGGTGGGGGAGGTAGAGGAGGCCGCTGAGCGAGATCAGCAGCGCCCCGATCAGGACCGTCGGCCGGCGGCCGCGGGTGTCGGCGAGCCGCCCCGCCACCGGCCGCAGCAGCAGTCCGGTGATCGCGTAGGAGCCGATCACCACCCCGACCGCGAGGTCGCTGGAGTGCAGCGGCCCGTGTACGTAGCGGGGCAGGACCGGCAGCACCGAGCCGACCGCGATCAGGCCGAGGAAGGTGACCGCGAAGATCCCGGCGAAGCTCAGGCCCGGGCGCCGGTGCCCGCCCTCGCCGCCCGCCGCGGCGGCGGCCTCCGCGGCGCTCACGAGAAAGTCTCCGCGGGATCCCGCTTCACGCGAGCAGGCCCGCGAGGTTCTCGAGCACGTGGTCGGGCGGCGGCTCGGCCGCCTCCGCGTCCGCGCGGGAGCTGGTGCCGCTGAGCACGAGCACCGTCTCCAGCCCCGCCCGCCGGCCGCCCTCGACGTCGGAGCCGATCCGGTCGCCCACCATCGCCAGCCTTTGGTGGTGGTGGGACTTATGGTCGCTATGCGGACATAAGTCCCACCGCAAAACCTCCTGGGCCAGCTCGAACAGGTGCCGCTCGGGCTTGCCGGCGATCGTCGCCCGCCTGCCCGAGGCGGCTTCGACCGCCGCCAGCACCGCCCCCGTCCCCGGCAGCTCGCCGCCGGGGTGGGGCATCGTCGGGTCGCGGCTGGTGGCGAAGAGCCGGGCGCCGCGGTCGAGGGCGAACTTCGCCGTCCGCAGCTCGGCGTAGTCGAAGTCGGGATGGCCGGAGACGACGACCACGTCGGCCCACTCGGCCTCCTCGCCCTCCAGCAGCCGCGTCCCGGCCGCCGCCACCATCTCCTTCAGCGCCGGGCGGCCGAGCACGAAGGCGCTGCCGCCCGCCCCGGCCGCCTCGCCCGCCAGCCGCGCCACGGCGGTCCCGGCGGTGACGACCCGCTCGGCCGCGACCTCCACCCCCAGGCCCCGCAGGCGCTCCGCGTAGTCCTCGGGCAGCCGGCCGGGGTTGTTGGTGACGAAGACCAGCCGCTTGCCCGCCGCCTGCAGCTCGCGCAGCGCCTCGACCGAGCCTTGCACCGGCTCGCGGCCGATCCAGACGACCCCGTCGAGGTCGATCAGCAGTCCGTCGAAGCGGTCGGCGAGCGGCACGGGGGCCACCCTAGTTCCCAGGCTCGATACGGTGCGCCGAGTGAGCAGCAACGGACCCGTCGTCCTCGCCACCGACGTCCACCGCCGCTACGGCGAGGGGGACGCCGCCGTCGACGCCCTCGCCGGGGTCAGCACCGGCTTCGAGCGAGACCGCTTCAGCGCGATCATGGGCCCGTCGGGCTCGGGCAAGTCGACGCTGATGCACATCCTCGCCGGGCTCGACAAACCGACCTCCGGCACGGTCGAGCTCGACGGCGTCGAGATCACCGCGCTCGACGACGCGAAGCTGACCCAGCTGCGCCGCGACAAGCTCGGCTTCGTCTTCCAGTTCTTCAACCTGCTGCCGGTCCTGACCGCCGAGGAGAACCTGGTGCTGCCGCTCTCGATCGCCGGCCGCAAGCCCGACCGCGAGTGGGTCGAGACGCTGATCCGCACCGTCGGCCTCGAGGACCGCCGCACCCACCGCCCGGCCGAGCTCTCCGGCGGCCAGCAGCAGCGCGTCGCCGTCGCCCGCGCCCTGGTCGGCAAACCGGCGGTGGTCTTCGCCGACGAGCCGACCGGGAACCTCGACTCGCGCGCCAGCGAGGACGTCCTGAAGCTGCTGCGCCGGGCGGTCGACGAGTTCGGGCAGACGGTGGTGATGGTCACCCACGACCCGGTCGCCGCCTCCCACGCCGACCGGCTGATCACCCTGCGCGACGGCAAGATCGTCAGCGACGCCGCCCCCGGCTCGGCGGACGACGTCTTCGAGCTGCAGAAGCGACTTGACTAGCCTCGCCCTCAAGAGCCTCTGGGCTCGGAAGGTGCGGGCGATGACGACGATCCTCGCCGTCGTCCTCGGGGTCGCCTTCGTCGCCGGCTCCTACGTCCTCACCGACACGATCCTCGCCGCCTTCGACGAAATCTTCAACGAGTCGCTGAAGGGGACCAGCGTCGTCATCACCGCCCAGAACCCGGTCAAGCAGGAAAACGGCGAAACGCCGACGATCGGCGCCGGGCTGCTGCCGCGGGTGGAGAGGACCCGCGGGGTCGAGCTGGCGGCCGGGGCGGTCTTCACCCCCGGCGGCTTCTTCGACGCCGAAGGGAAGAAGATCGGCAACAAATTCGCCCCCAAGTTTATCTCCTCGACCCTGCCCGGCCGGCTCGAGTCGCTGAACTACGTCGACGGGCACAAGCCCCGCGGCCCGCGCGAAGCCTCGATCGACCTCGGCGCCGCCGAAAGCAGCGGCCTCGAGCTGGGCGAAACGATCGAGCTGATCGGCCAGGGGAGGGCGGAGCGCTTCCGCCTCGTCGGCTTCACCAAGCTCGGCAGCGCCTCCTTCGGCGGCGCCAGCATCGCCCAGGTGACGCTGCCGGTGGCCCAGCGGCTCACCCACAAGCGGGGCCGCTTCGACCAGATCTCGGTCGCCGCCGCCGCGGGGGTCCCGGCGCAGGCGCTGAAACGGCGGATCGCCGCCGAGATGCCGGCCGGCGTGCGGGTCGAGACGGCGCGGGAAAACGCCGACCGCGCCTCGGAAGAAATCCGCGAAAACCTCGGCTTCCTGCAGACCTTCCTGCTCGTCTTCGGCTTCATCGCCGTCTTCGTCGGCTCCTTCCTGATCTTCAACACCTTCTCGATCACGGTCGCCCAGCGGGTCAGCGAATTCGGGATGCTGCGCACGCTCGGCGCCTCGCGGCGCCAGATCCTCGCCACGGTGATGTCCGAAGCGGCGGCGATCGGCCTGCTCGGGGCGCTGATCGGGATCGGCGGCGGCTTCGCGATCGCCGCCGCGATCGAGGCCCTGTTCAAGGCCTTCGGCCTGGAACTGCCGACCACCGGCCTGCAGCTCGAGTCGCGGACGGTGATCGTCGCCTTCGTGGTCGGCGTCCTCGTCACCCTCGCGGCCTCGCTGGTGCCGGCGCTGCGCTCGACCCGGGTGCCGCCGATCGCCGCCCTGCACGCCTTCGGCCCGCCGCCGAGCCGGCGCCGCCGCCTCGCCTACCTGGCGCTCTCGCTGCTGCTCGGCGCGGCCGGGATCGCGATGGTCCTGATCGGCCTCTTCGGCAGCGGCAGCGCCGGCGCGCGGGCGGGTCTGATGGGCGGCGGCGCCGTCGCCGTCGTCTTCGCCGTCTCGATCTTCAGCCCGCGGCTGGTGCCGCCGCTGGCGACCGTCGCCGGCTGGCCGCTGGAGCGGCTGCGCCGCCTCACCGGCCGGCTCGCCCGCGAGAACGCCCAGCGCAACCCCAGCCGCACCGCGATCACCGCGGCGGCGCTGATGATCGGCCTCGCCCTGGTCGCCTTCGTCACCGTCTTCGCCGCCGGGCTGAAGAGCACCGTCGCCCAGGTGGTCGACGAAAACTTCGCCGGCGGCCTGGTGATCCAGAACAGCGACGGCTTCTCGCCGATCCCCGACGGGGCCGCGCGGGCCGCCCGCAAGGTGCCGGGGGTCGAGCTGGTCTCGACGATCCGCGGCTCCGAGGCGAAGGTGCTGGAAGGCGGCGCGGCCGGCAGCACGGTCAAAGTGGACGCTCCGACCCGCGACATCGGCGAGACGCTGAAGATCGAATGGAAGGCCGGCGGGCCGGGCTCGCTGCGCCGGCTGCGCGACGGCGAGGCGATCGTCTCCGACGACTTCGCCGGCTCGCACGGCCTCTCCCTCGGCGACAGCTTCCGGCTGCTGACGCAGACGCGGGCGCGGCCCCGCTTCCGGGTCGTCGGCGAGTTCAACTCCAAGCTCGGCGTGCTCGGCAGCGTCCTCGTCACCCAGCGGACGATGGCGCGGGCCTTCGACCAGACCCAGGACCTGGTCGACTTCGTCAAGGTCGCACCCGGGGCCGACGAAGCGAAGGTGCAGGCATTGCTCACCGCCGGCTCGGAACGGCTCTTCCCGGTCACCGAAGTGCTGAACCAGGGCGAACTGAAGGAAAGCCGCGAAGAACAGATCGACAGCCTGGTCCGGCTGGTCTACGCGCTGCTCCTCTTCGCGATCGTGATCTCGCTGTTCGGCATCGGCAACACGCTGGCGCTCTCGATCCACGAACGCACCCGCGAGCTGGGGATGCTGCGGGCGATCGGGATGTCGCGGCGCCAGGTGCGGACGATGATCCGCTACGAGGCGGTGATCACGGCGCTGATCGGGGCGATCCTGGGGATGGTCCTCGGCATCGTCTTCGCAACCCTGATCGCGCAGCCGCTCAAGTCCGAAGGCTTCACCCTCTCCTACCCGATCGGCTCCCTGGTCGCCCTGCTCGTCTTCGCGGCGGCGATCGGCGTGATCGCGGCGATCCTCCCGGCCCGCCGGGCGTCCCGCCTCGACGTGCTCGAGTCCCTCCAGTACGAGTAGTCCCCTGAGGCGATCTGACCGGAGCAGCTCGGCGTCTTCGGTCCGCTTGTGTGCAGAGCACACGGCGCTCCCTGCATCCTCGATCTGCTTGGTCAGATCGCCTCAGGAGCGTCCAAGGCGGTGGATGCGGCCGTGGGCCAGAAGCAGGGTTCGATCGAACATCGAGAGGTCCTGGGCCTCGTGGGTGATGACGAGGACGCCGGGGCCGCCTTCGTGGGCGAGGGCGGCGAGGCGGCGCTGGAGGGCGTCGGCGCCGGCCGGGTCGAGGTGGGCGGTCGGCTCGTCGAAGACGAGGAAGCGGGCCTCGCGGGCGGCGAGGAAGAGGCGGGCGGCGGCGATCCGCTGGCGCTGGCCGCCGGAGACCATCGCCCCCGCCTCGCCGACCTCGGTGGCGAGCCCGTCGGGCAGCGAGGCGAGCCACTCGCCGAGGCCGACCGCCTGCAGGGCGGCGACGATTTCGGGATCGCCGGCCCGGGCGCGGCCGACCGCGACGTTGTCGCGCAGCGTGGTGGTGAACAGGTAGGCGTCCTGGGGGGCGAGGCGCACCGCCTCGCGGACCTCGCTGCCGGCCGCGGCGCGGATGTCGACGCCGCCGATCGCGACCTCCCCGGCGAGCGGGTCGCGGAAGCGGACGAGCAGCTCGGCGAGCGTGCTCTTGCCCGAGCCGCTCGGCCCGAGCAGGGCGACCGAGCGGCCGGGGGAGAGGCGCAGGTCGGCGCCGTCGAGGAGCGGCGGGCCACCGTCGAAGCCGAAGCGCACGCCGCGCAGCTCGAGGTCGCCGCAGGCGTCGAGCGGCCGCGGCGCCGCGGGCTCGCGCACCGGCGGCTCGCGCTCGACCACGTCCTCGATCCGCTCGGCGGCGCTGCCGCAGGCGTCGAGGCTCGCCGCCGCGGCGCCGAGCGGCGCCACCGCCTCGAAGGCGCCCATCGCCAGCAGCGCCAGCGCCGCCAGCATCGTCCCGGCGAGGGCGCCGCTCTGGACCGAGGGGATCGCGACCGCGGTCAGCAGCACGGCGCCGCCGGCGGCCAGCGCGGTGCCGAGGCCGACGGCGAGGCCGCCGCTGAGCGCGTCGCGGCGCTGCAGCCGGGTGAGGCGGGAGCCGTCGGCCTCGGCGCGGGCGATCCACTCCCGCTCGCGCCCGGCCACCGCCAGCTCGGCCGAGCCGGCGGCGATCTCGACCAGGTCGGTGCCGAGGGCGGCGCGGGCGGCCGCCTGGCGGCGGCCGGCGCTGCGGGCCGCGCGGCGGGTGAGGGCGGGGGCGCCGATCCCGGCGACCAGCAGGATCGCGGCGAGGGCGAGGCCGGCGAGGGGCAGGATCAGGGCGGCGACGAGGACCGCGACGGCGCCGGCCAGCAGCGCCACCAGCGGCGGCCCGACGGCGCGCAGGTAGAGGTCCTGGAGGCGGTCGACGTCGCCGACGAAGCGGGCGAGCAGGTCGCCGCGGCGGAGGTCGGCGACGCCGGCCGGCGCCAGGGGGACGAGGCGCGCGAAGAAGCGCGCGCGCAGGTCGGTCAGGGTGCGGAAGGCGAGGTCGTGGGAGACGAGCCGTTCGGCGTAGCGCAGCAGCGCCCTCGCGATCCCGAAGAAGCGGACGCCGACGATCGCCACCCCGAGCGCGAGGATCTCCGGCCGCTGGGCGGCGCGGCTGATCAGGTAGCCCGAGGTGGTCAGCAGCCCGACGGCGGCCAGCACCGCCCCGGCGCCGAGCAGCACCGAGAGCGCCAGCAGCCGCCGCCGCTCCCGCGTCGCCGCGACCGCCCGCCGCAGCGCCCCGCCGGGCGACTTTGCAAACCATTGGTTGGCAAATTCGCCCCTGCTCACGCGGGCACCGCCTCGGAGAGGAGGGCGCGGGGGTGGCGGGCGACCCCGTCGCGCAGCTCGACCACGCGGTCGGCGCGGCGGGCGAGCTCGGGGCGGTGGGCGACGATCAGCGCCGTCCGTCCCGCGGCCAGCCGCTCGACCGCGGCGGCGATCCCGAGCTCGGTCTCCTCGTCGAGGTTCGCGGTCGGCTCGTCGAGCAGCAGCAGCGGCGCCTCGCGGAGGAAGGCGCGGGCGACGGCGACCCGCTGCGCCTGCCCGGCGGAGAGGCGCCGGCCGCCCTCGCCGACCGCCGTCCCGAGGCCCTCCGGCAGCGCGGCGACGAGCTCCTCCAAGCCGGCTTCGCGGACCGCCGCGGCGACCCGCTCGGCCGGGGCACCCGGCTCCGCGAGGCGAACGTTCTCCTCCAGCGTCCCGGCGAACACCGTCGGCCGCTGCGGCACCCAGGCGATCCGCCTCCGCCAGGCGGCCGGGTCGACCTCGCGCAGGTCGACGCCGCCGCAGGCGATCCGCCCGGCGCCCTGCCCACCGGGGCGCTCGGCGCCCCCGCTCCCCGGGTCGGCCAGCCGCAGCAGCAGCGAGAGCAGGGTCGACTTGCCGCCGCCGCTGGGCCCGACGAGGGCGACCGTCTCGCCCGGCTCGAGCACCAGGTCGAGGCCGCGCAGGACCTCGTCGCGGCCGGGGTGGGAGAAGCGCACGCCCTCGAAGCGGACCGGCTGCTCCCCCGGGTCGGGCGCCGGCAGCGGCCGCTCCGCCACCGCGATCGCGGCGGGCTCGTCGAGCACCTCGAAGATCCTCTCCGCCGCCGCCATCCCGTCGGCGGAGGCGTGGAACTGGGCGCCGAGCCGGCGCAGCGGCATGTAGACCTCGGGGGCGAGGATGAGGACGGTCAGCCCGGCGGTCAGGCCGAGGCCGCCTTCGGCGAGCTGGATCCCGACCGTGGCGGCGACCAGCGCCACCCCGATCATCGCCAGCAGCTCCAGCACCAGCGCCGAGAGGAAGCCGACCCGCAGCGTCGCCATCGTCTCGCGCCGGTAGCTCTCGCCGGCGGCGGCGATCGACTTCGCCTGGGCGGCGGCGCGGCCGTTGGCGCGCAGCGTCTCGAGGCCGCCGACGAGGTCGAGGAACTGGGCCCCGAGGCGCGAGAGCCGCCGCCAGCGGCGCCGGGTCGAGCGCTCGGCGAGGCGGCCGATCAGGACCATGAAGACGGGGATCAGCGGCGCCGTCAGGGCGAGGATCGCCGCCGCCTCCCAGTCGCGGGGGACGGTCCAGGCGAGGATCATCAGCGGCGCGAGGGCCGCCAGCACCGCCTGCGGCAGGTAGCGGGCGAAGTAGGCCTCGAGCGCGTCGACCCCCTGCACCGCGGCGGTCGCCAGCTCGCCGGAGCGCTCCGCCTGCAGCGCCCCGGGACGGACCAGCAGCAGGTGGCGGACCAGCCGCGAGCGCAGCTCGGCCATCACCCGCGCCGCGCCGATCCGCCCGCCCGCCTCGAAGCCGGCGTCGACCAGCCCCCGCGCGAGCGAGATCGCCGCCAGCCAGAGCAGCTGCGGGGCGACCTCGGCGAGCGATTCGCCGCCGAGGAAGACGCCGGCGATGACGTGGGCGAGCAGCGTCGCCTGGGCGACGATCAGCGCCGTCGCCGCCAGCCCGAGGCCGGCGGTCGCCGCCAGGTGGGCGCGGGCGGCTCGGCTCGAGCGGCTCAGCCGGCGCTGCGCCGCCCGCGCCCGCGAGCGGGCGTCAGGGTCCTGCCGCGCCGGCGGGCTCACCGGGGCCGCCCTCCGTCCCGCCGCCGGCGCGGGCGCTGTCGATGTCCGCCTTCGCCTGCTTGACCAGGTCCAGCGGGCCGTGGCCGCCGTCGCCGGCGGGGGAATCGGGGCCGACGCGATGGCGGAAGACCCAGTAGGTCCAGGCCTGGTAGGCGAGGACGACCGGGACCAGCAGCACCGCGACCACGGTCATCACCGTCAGCGTGTAGTCGGAGGAGGCCGACTGGCTGAGGGTCATGTCGAAGGCGCCGCTGGTGCTGGAGACCATCGTGTGCGGGAAGAGGTCGACGAAGAGGGCGAGGAAGAAGGCGAGGATCGCGGCCGTGGTGGCGGCGAAGGCGCGCCCGGGGCGGCGCTCGACAAGCACGGCGGCGACCGCCAGCGCCGCCACCGAGACGGCGGCGAGGATCGCCGAGCCGAGGTCGACGCCGCCGCTGTGGGAGGCGACCGTCCAGAGCAGGAAGCCGGCCCCGAGCACGGCGGCGGGCGGGGCGAGCCTGGCGGCGATCGAGCGCGCCCGGCGGCGGACCTCGCCGTTCGTCTTCAGCTCGAGGAAGATCGCCCCGTGGGTGAGGAAGATCGCCAGCGTGGTCAGGCCGCCGAGCAGCGCGTAGGGGTTCAGCAGGGTGAAGAGCGTGCCGGTGTATTCGTGGGAGGCGTCGATCGGGACCCCGTGGACGATGTTCGCCCAGCCGACCCCCCACAGCAGCGCCGGCAGGAAGGAGCCGAAGATCAGCGCCCACTCCCAGCGTTCGCGGCCGCGCTCGGTCGCCGCCTTGCCCCAGAACTCGAAGGAGACGTTGCGGACGATCAGCCCGACCAGGATCAGGAAGAGGGCCAGGTAGAAGCCGGAGAACAGCGTCGCGTACCACTGCGGGAAGGCGGCGAAGGTGGCGCCGCCCGCGACCAGCAGCCAGACCTCGTTGCCGTCCCAGACCGGCCCGATCGAGTGGATCACCGCCCGCCGCTCCTCCTTCGTCTGGCCGACGGCGCGGATCAGCATCCCGACCCCGAAGTCGAATCCCTCCAGCACGAAGTAGCCCAGCCAGAGGACCGAGATGAGGACGAACCAGAGCGCTTGCAGGAAGGTGTAGGCGTCCATGTCAGTAGGCGAGCGCCAGCTCCTGGGCGGGCTCCTCGGCGTGGCCGGCCGCGACCGGCCCCTGCCTGATGGCCTTCAGGGCGACGCGCCCGGCGATCGCCGCCAGCACCCCGTAGAGCAGGGTGAAGCCGACCAGGGTAATCCAGATTTCCGCCGCGCCGACGGCAGGCGAATTGGCGGCGTTGGTCTTCAGCAGGCCGAAGACGGCCCAGGGCTGGCGGCCCATCTCGGTGAACAGCCAGCCGGTGGCGCTGGCGAGGAACGGCAGCCCAACCGCGGGCACCGCCAGCTTCAGGTAGCGGCGCGAGTCGCGCAGCCTGCCCCTGTGGGCGAGCCACCAGCCGAGCGCGGCGAAGGCCATCATCGCGAAGGCGCAGCCGAGCATCGCCCGCCAGGTCCAGTAGGTGATGCCGACGATCGGCGTGTAGTTGCCGGGCCCGTACTTGCGCCGGTATTCGCGGTTGAGGTTGTTGATCCCCTTGATCTCGCCGTTCGGGTAGCCGGTCGAGATCCAGGAGAGAAGCTGGGGGATCTCGACGTCGCGGTTCAGCCCTTCGGGGTTGGACTTGAAGTCGCCGGTGGCGAAGAGCGAGAGGCCGGCCCCCTTCTTGGTCTCGAAGACGGCGTCGGCGGCGGCCATCTTCATCGGCTGCTGGTGGCTCATCAGGATGCCGTTGAAGTGGCCGACGAAGACGGTGACGATCGCCGCGAGGGTGACGAGGGGCAGGGCGAAGCGGATCGTCGCCCCGAAGACCTCGGCCTCGCGGCCCGCGCGCAGGTGCCAGGCGGAGACCGCGATCAGGATCATCCCGGCGGTCAGCAGCGCGGCGAGGATCGTGTGGGCGAAGGCGTAGAGCGCGGTGCTGTTGAAGAGGACGGCGCCGATGCTGGTCAGCTCGGCTTTGCCGGCGGCGACCTTGTAGCCGACCGGGTGCTGCATCCAGGAGTTGGCGGCGAGGATGAAGTAGGCGGAGAGCCCGGTCGAGCCGGCGACCAGCCAGGCGCAGGCGAGGTGGACCCGCTTCGAGAGCCGGCCCCAGCCGAAGATCCAGAGCCCGAGGAAGGTCGACTCGACGAAGAAGGCGGCGAGCCCCTCCATCGCCAGCGGCGCCCCGAAGATGTCGCCGACGAAGCGCGAGTAGTTCGACCAGGCCATCCCGAACTGGAACTCCTGGACGATCCCGGTGGCGACGCCGAGGGCGAAGGAGATCAGCATCAGCTTGCCCCAGAAGCGGGTCGCCCGCAGCCACTTCTCCTCGCCGCTGCGGTACCAGCGGGTCTGGAAGTAGGCGACGCAGATCGCCAGCCCGATCGTCACCGGGACGAAGATGAAGTGGTACAGCGTGGTGATCCCGAATTGCCAGCGCGCGAGTTCCAGGGCGGTCACGCGGGGGAGGCTATGAACGCCCCTGTACCCCTCCATCCGGCGAAGTCCCGCCGAGCGGGTGCGGCGAACTACGGAGCCCAGCCGTTGCGCGGTTCCTTTGTCCGGGTATGCAGGACGCCACGACGCCGAGGTCGTCCTCGATTAGCTGTTCCTTTTGGTCGCTATACCGCCATAAGGAACAGCTAACGACGAGATCGCCGCTATCGATCCCAACGTGTCATGCCGCTGAGTTCCAGTTGAGGCCCTGAGGGTGTAGGGCCAAGCCTGGATCAGCACCAGTGCTCTGAGCCGTCAGAACCAAGCGGGACGGTGCCCGTGACAAATCGACAGTGCTTCGCACCGCGGTTTGTCACGGGTGCCGTATCCGCGCCGGTTATGGCGGCTCAGCCGCAGCCGGTGTTGTTGCCGCAGGACGGGCAGGTGTAGCAGGACCCCGTCCGCTGCATCATGCCGCCGCACTGTTCGCAGGCCGGGCCCAGCTCGAGGCCCCGCATCTTCGCCGGGCGGACCGGGGGCTCTTCGGTCATCGCCGAGGCGGCCGGCACGGCGGCGCCGTTGCCGTTGCCGCCGCTGGCGTTGCCGCCGCTGGCGTTGCCGTTCGCCGGGCCGGCGGTGTCGCCGGTCAGCCCGATCGCAAGTTGGGAGGTCTCCGCTTCCTTTTTGCTGCGCACCTCCTGGGTCATGATCCCCAGTTCCTCCAGGGTCTCGGTGTCCTCGATGAAGCGGCTCGCGAGCCAGCGCATGATGTAGTCGGGCATCGATTTGGCGAAGGGGATCTCCGGGTTGCGCGTCATCCCCTCCGGCTCGAAGCGCATGTAGCTGAACTTCTGGACGAAGGTCTCGAGCGGCACCCCGTACTGGAGGCCGAGCGAGATCGCCGTCGCGAAGGCGTTGAGCAGGCCGCGCAGCGTCGAGCCCTCCTTGCCGATGTCGGTGAGGAAGATCTCGCCGAGGGTGCCGTCGTCGTATTTGCCGGCGGTGATGTATCCCTCGTGCCCGGCGATGTTGAACTTGTGGGTGATCGATTCGCGCTCCAGCGGCATCTTCTTGCGGACCGGCTCGGCCATCGCCACTTCGGCGCCCTTCTCCTCCTGGGCGTCGGTGCGCAGCGCCTGCGCCGTCTTCGAGCCGTCGCGGTAGATCGCCAGCGCCTTGAGGCCGCCCTTCCAGCCGCGGGTGTAGGCGTCGGCGATGTCCTCGACCGTGGCGGTCTGCGGCATGTTCACCGTCTTCGAGATCGCCCCGGAGAGGAACGGCTGCGTCGCCGCCATCATGTCGATGTGGCCGGTGTGGGAGATCGCCCGCTCGCCGACCGCGACGTCGAAGACCGGCAGGTGCTCCTCCTTCAGGCCGGGGGCGCCGACGATCGTGTTGCTCTCCTTGATGTGGGCCTCGATCTGGTCGATCTCCGCCTCGGAGTAGCCGAGCGTCTGCAGCGCCAGCGGCACCGAGCGGTTGGCGATCGTCATCTGCCCGCCGCCGACCAGCTCCTTGAACTTGACCAGCGAGAAGTCGGGCTCGATCCCGGTCGTGTCGCAGTCCATCAGGAAGCTGATCGTCCCGGTCGGGGCCAGCACCGTCGCCTGGGCGTTGCGGTAGCCGTGCTCCTCGCCGAGCTCGACCGCTTCGTCCCAGGCCCGCCGGGCGGCCTCGAGCAGCTCGCCCTTGATCCCGGTCGAGTCGACCTCGTAGGCGGCGTCGCGGTGCATCCGCATGACCCCGTTGTGCGGCTCGCGGTTGCGCTCGTACTCGTCGTAGGGCCCGGTCGCCTCGGCGGCGATCAGCGCCGACTGGCGGTAGGCGCGCCCGGTCATCAGCGCCGTGATCGCGGCGGCGACGTTGCGGCCCTCCGCCGAGTCGTAGGGGAGCCCGTCGCTCATCAGCAGGGCGCCGAGGTTGGCGTAGCCGAGGCCGAGCTGGCGGAAGCGGCGGGCGTTCTCGCCGATCTCCTCGGTCGGGTAGCTGGAGGGCCCGACGACGATCTCCTGGGCGAGGAAGACGACGTCGACCGTGTGCTCGAACTCGCCGGCGTCGAAGCTGCCGTCCTCGCGGCGGAATTTCATCAGGTTGATCGAGGCGAGGTTGCAGGCCGAGTTGTCGACGTGCATGTACTCGCTGCAGGGGTTGGAGGCGTTGATCCGGCCCGACTCGGGGCAGGTGTGCCAGCGGTTGATCGTGGTGTCGTACTGGACGCCCGGGTCGGCGCAGCGCCAGGCGGCGTCGGCGATCTGCTTCATCAGCTCACGCGCGTCAAGCTGCTTGACCGATTCGCCGTTGGTCCGCGCGGTCAGGTGCCAGTCCTCGCCGGCCTCGACCGCCTCCATGAACTCGTCGGTCACCCGGACCGAGTTGTTGGCGTTCTGGTACTGGATCGAGGTGAAGCCGTCGCCGTCGATCGACATGTCGAAGCCGGCGTCGCGCAGGGCGCCCGCCTTCTCCTCCTCCTTGGCCTTGCACCAGACGAAGTCCTCGATGTCCGGGTGGTCGACGTCGAGGACGACCATCTTCGCCGCCCGGCGCGTCTTGCCGCCGGACTTGATCGTCCCCGCCCAGGCGTCGGCGCCGCGCATGAAGCTGACCGGGCCGGAGGCGAGCCCGCCCTTGGAGAGGTGCTCGACCGAGCCGCGGATGTTGGAGAGGTTGATGCCCGAGCCCGAGCCGCCGCGGAAGATCATCCCCTCCTTGGTGTTCCAGTCGAGGATCGACTCGATCGTGTCCTCGACGCTGAGGATGAAGCAGGCCGAGCACTGCGGCTGCTCCTCGAAGCCGACGTTGAACCAGACCGGCGAGTTGAAGGCCGCCTTCTGCATCAGCAGGATCGCGGTCAGCTCCATCTCGAAGGCGTCGGCGTCCTCCTCGGAGGCGAAGTAGCCGAGCTCGCGCCCCCAGCGCGAGATCGTCCCCGCCACGCGTCCGATCATCTGTTTGACCGAGCTCTCCCGCTCCCGGCTGCCGAGCTTGCCGCGGAAGTACTTCTGGGCGACGATGTTGGTCGCGTTCTGCGACCAACTCTTCGGGAACTCGACCCCGCGCTGCTCGAAGGCCGGGCTCTCGGGGTTGCCGATCACCGCGTCCCGGATCTCCCACTCGATCTGGTCGAAAGGATGCACGCCGGGCGTCGAGAACCTGCGTTCGACCGAGAGGCCCTGCAGACCGTTCTTGGGACTGGCAACGGCGGTCTTGGACATCGAAAAACTCCTCTCGGGCGGGCTCTCAGCGGTAACTACGCAGGATCGCCGATCGGTCGGTCGGAAAAAACGTCAAAAGGCGCAATTAGGCGATTCCGGAAGCCCCGGATCTCTCGACATATTGTGTCAACTCCGCAAACTCGGCCAAGCGGAATCCTGCTCGGGAGCGGCATCGAACGAGGCGCTTCGGGGTACGCTTCGAAGATGGAGGAACTGCGCAGGGGCGCGGAACGGATGGGCGAGCGCGCCAGCGCCGCGAGGGAGGCGATGGGCGACCGGGCCCAGGCCGCCAAAGACGCGATGGGCGAGCGCGCCAGCGCCGCCAAGGACGCGACCGCGGGAGCGATCGCCTCGGTCAAGCCGAAGCTGCGCGGCGTCTCCCACGAGTGGGCCTTCTTCCTCTCGCTCGGCTTCGGGGCGATGCTGATCGTCCTCGCGAAGACGCCGAAGGCGACCCTCGCGGTCGCCGTCTACGCCGTCAGCCTCTCGGCCCTCTTCGGCACCAGCGCCCTCTACCACCGGGTCAACTGGGCCCGGCCGCAGATGCGCCAGTGGATGCGCCGGCTGGATCACTCGATGATCTTCTTCCTCATCGCCGGCACCTACACGCCGTTCGCGCTGCTGGTTCTGAACGGGACCCTGGCGATGGCGATCCTGGCGGTCGTCTGGATCGGCGCGATCGCCGGCGCGATCGTCGAGATGATCTGGATCGACCACCCGAAATGGGCCTCGGCCCTGATCTACCTCGCCCTCGGCTGGGTCGCCGTCGCCGCCTTCCCGGAGCTCTGGACCTCGCTCGGCGTCGCCGGCACCCTCCTGGTCGCCGCCGGCGGCCTCCTCTACACCGCTGGGGCGGTCGTCTACGCGACCCAGCGCCCGAACCCGAACCCCGCCGTCTTCGGCTACCACGAGGTCTTCCACCTCTTCGTCATCGCCGCCGCGATCGCCCAGTACGCCGCAATCGCCTTCTTCGCTCTGCCGAAGAGCTGACGCCACCACCCGGCCCGAGGTCGATCGAGTTTCGACAGCGGTTTGACGAGAGCCCGAGAGGGGGACTCGCCGGGCCCTCCCCGCTGTTGTCCGGCGAGTCCCCCCTCTCGGGCTCCCCGCTACGCCGCCGCGACCAACGCGCGTCCCTGCTCGACTTCGGCGACCAGCTCGGCGAGCAGGCTCTCGAGCTGCTCGGACTGCTCGGGCCCCAGCTCTAGGCGGCCGTCGCGGTACAGCTCGGCCGCTCGCGCCACCGGCAGTTCGCGCTCGACCACGCGGCCGCCGAGGGCGCCGAGGACCTTGCGGGTCTCGGCCTGCGCCCAGACGGCGCCGAACATCCCGGTCGAGGCGCGCCGACGACGGCCGCCGGGGTGCCGGTGAGGGCGCTCTGGCCGGCCGGGCGGGACGCCCAGTCGAGGGCGTTCTTCAGCACGCCGGGAATCGAGTGGTTGTACTCGGGGGTGGCGACGAGGACCGCGTCGGCCTCGCGCATCGCCCGCCGCAGCGCCTCGACCGGCTCCGGCGCCCCCGCCTCCTCGCGGTCGGCGTCGTAGGGCGGGATCTCGCCGAGGCGATCGAACTCGACCAGCTCCGCCCCGGCGGGAAGCCGCTCGGCGGCTTCCCGCAGCAGGGCATGGTTGTAGGAGTCCCGGCGCAGGCTGCCGGCGATGCCGAGGACCCTCATCGCTAGGCCTCCTCGCCGACCAGCTCGAGCTCGACCGCGATCGTCACCGCGTAGTCGAGGACGTCGCCGCCGCTCGGCAGCTTTGCCTGCCAGTCGAGCCCGAAGTCGCGGCGGTCGACCGTGGCGCCGATCGAGAGGCCGACGCGGGCCTTGCCGTAGGCGTCCTCGCCGAGGTGGGCGAAGCGGCCGGCGGCCTCGACCGCGCGGGTCTCGCCGCGGATCTCGAGCTCGCCGGCGACGCGCAGGCCGCCGTCCTCGCCGACGCTGAGATCGGTCGAGGAGAAGCGCAGCCGCGGGTAGCGCTGGGTGTCGAAGAACTCGGGGGAGAGGAGGTGCCCCTTCAGCATCTCCTCGTCGATCTCGATGCTCTCGACCTCGACCGTGCCCTCGAGCCGAGGCTCCGCGCCCCCGGTCAGCTTCGCGTCGTAGCGCTCGAAGCCGCTGCGGAAGGTCGTGACTCCGTTGTGGGTGACGGCAAAGGTGACCGAGGAGTGGACTGGGTCCACCGCCCAGGTGCCTGCCGGGATCTGCTGGGTGATCGTCTCCGTGCTCATGCTGGGTTCCTTCCCGAAGCGGTTGATGCTGAAACAGTTGACATGGAAATCACCTTAGCAAGAAAGCTTTGCTTGTCAACTATTGCCAGAACAACATTCCTGTGGGAAGATCGATCCATGAGCGAGCAGAGCGCCGCAGCGATCAAGCCGGGCGAGAGGGGGAGCGACGACGATCCGCACCGCGAGGCGTGGATCGCTCTGGCCCAGACCCACGCCGCCGTGGCTGGGCGCCTGCAGGAGGCGCTCGCCGCCGCCGAGCTGCCGCCGCTGGCCTGGTTCGAAGTCCTGGCGACCCTGGACCGGGCGCCGGAGCAGCGGGCGAAGATGGGGGAGCTGGCCGAGGCGCTGGTGATCACCCGCGGCGGCCTGACCAAGCTGGTCGACCGGCTGATCAAGGCCGGGCTGCTGGAGCGGGCCTTCTGCGAGACCGACCGCCGGGTCAGCTTCGCGACCCTGCTCCCGGCCGGCATCGAGCTGCTCGGGGAGATGCGGCCGATCGTCCGCGCCGAGCTGGCGGCCGCCTTCAGCGCCAAGCTCACCGTCGCCCAGGCCGAGGAGCTGCGCGAGATGCTCGACAGCGTCCGCGGCAGCGCCTGCGGGACCGGTTAGGCGCTTTTCCCGACCCCTGGTTCGGAAAGGCGACTAGGCCAGTGCGGCGGCGGCCCGCTCCTTGGCGGACTCGACGATCGCCAGCACCGCCGTCTCCTGCCCTTCGCGCAGCAGCTCGATCGGGTCGGGGTCGCCGTTGACGATCCCCTCGAAGAACTCCTTGCGGTCCTGGTAGGTCGGCAGCGTCCCCTTCGCCCAGCCGCGGGCGTCGTTGAGGATCACCGCCAGCCGCGCGTACTCCTCGCCGAACATCGCCGAGATCTCGCGCTTCATCCGCTTCGCCAGCGCCGGCGAGGCGCCCGCGGTGGAGATCGCGATCGCCAGCGGGCCGGTGCGGACGATCGCCGGCAGGATGAAGTTGCACAGCGGCGGCACGTCGACGATGTTGACCAGCATCGCCCGCCGCTCGGCGTCGTCGAAGACGCCGATGTTGACCTCGGAGTCGTCGGTGCAGGCGATGACCATGAACATGCGCTCGAGATCCTCGGGGCCCCCGTATGGTCGTTTCTCCCACCGGATCGAGCCCTCGCCCGCCAGCGCCTCCAGCTCGGGATGGGCGACCGGCGCGATCAGGGTGACGTCGCCGCCGCAGGCGAGCAGCCCCTCGACCTTCTCGAGGCCGATGTCGCCGCCGCCGACGACCAGGCACCTGCGGCCGGTCAGTTTCAGGCAGGCGATGTAGAACGGCGTCTCCAGCATGTCGCGGACGCAGGACTGGTCGCAGATCCCCTTGCGGAGCTGGCAGACGCACTCCTTACCTGCATAGGCCTGAGCCGGCATCGGGATGAAGGCTAGCGACCTTGGTGGGAGGGCCGGGGATGGGGTTCGGCGGACAACAGCGGGGAGGGTCCGGCGAACCCCCTCCCCGGCTCCTTCGTCGGCTCAGATCGAGTCGAGGGTTATGCGCAGGCCCTCGCGCAGGTCCATCTCGGGGCGCCAGTCGAGGGCGCGTTCGGCTGCGGTGGCGTCGAGGGAGATCGCCTCGACCTCGCCGGTCCGGGGCGGGGCGAATTCGGGCTCGAAGTCGTCGCGGTCGCTGAGCTCGCCGAGGGTCCGGACCAGCTCGAGGACGTCGGTCGCCCGGCCGGTGCCGATGTTGACCGCGCCGGTCGCCGTCGAGCCGGCCGCCGCCAGCGCCGCCGCGACCACGTCGCCCACATATATGTAGTCCCGGGTCTGGGTGCCGTCGCCGAAGACCGTGGGGCGGCCGCCCTGCTTGAGCAGGCCGCAGAAGATCGCGATCACCCCGGCCTCGCCGAGCGGGTCCTGGCGCGGGCCGTAGACGTTGCCCAGGCGCAGCGAGATTCCCGAGAGGCCGTAGAGGCGCTCGTAGAGCGCCAGGTAGCCCTCGGCGGCGAACTTGCTCTGGCCGTAGGCCGACATCGGCGCGATCGGGGCGCTCTCGTCGAGCGGCAGCCGCTGCCCCGCGCCCTCGCCGTAGATCGCCCCCCCGGTGGAGATCGAGACGACCCGGCCGCACTCGCAGGCCCGCGCCGCCCCGAGCACGTTGGCGGTGCCGCCGACGTTGACCGCGGCGTCGAAGAAGGGATCGGCGAGCGACTTGCGGACGTCGATCTGGGCGGCCAGGTGGAAGATCGCCCCGGGCCGCTTCCCGGCGGCCAGGCGGCTCAGCGCCTCGCCCTCGCGGATGTCGAGCTCGACCAGCTCGGCCCCCGCCGCCAGGGCGCCGTCGAGGTTCTGGCGCCGCCCGGTCGAGAGGTCGTCGACGACCGTCACCTCGTCGCCGCGGGCGAGCAGGGCGTCGACCAGATTCGAGCCTATGAAGCCGGCGCCGCCGGTGACCAGAACCCTCATCAGGCGGCGATCCTACGCATCCCGAAGGACCCGGGGGCCGGCGATCGGACGGCTGTACCCCCGCTTGCGCAGCCGAACGGCCCTGCTACCCTCGCCGACCCATGAGGCTGATCGTCACCGAGAAGAACAACAGCGCCCAGAAGATCGCCGAAGCGCTGAGCAACGGCGCCAACGCCAGCGACAAGACCTTCAAGGTCCCCTTCTACACCTGGACCGACGCCGACGGCGAGGAGCAGATGACCGTCGGCCTCAAGGGCCACGTGCTCGGGCCGGCCTTCCCCGAGGGCTACTCGAACTGGCAGAAGACCGACCTCCACGACCTGATCGACGCCGACCTGATCAAGCAGCCGACCGACAAAAACGTCGTCAAAGCGATCAAGAAACTGGCCAAGGAGGCGGACGAGCTGGTGATCGCCACCGACTTCGACCGCGAGGGGGAGCTGATCGGGCTCGAGGCGCTGGAGGAGATGCTCGACGCCAACCCCGACCTCGGCAACCGCGAGGAAACCTACGCCGGCACCCTGCGGATCAAGCGCGCCCGCTACTCGGCCCTGACCAGGGAGGAGATCGAGCGCGCCTTCTCCGAGCTCGACGAGCTCTCCTACCCGCTCGCCAACGCCGGCGCCGCCCGCCAGGACATCGACCTGCTCTGGGGCGCGACCCTGACCCGCGCCGTCTCCCTCGCCAGCCGCCGCTTCGGCTCCAACTTCCTCTCGGTCGGCCGCGTCCAGAGCCCGACCCTGGGCCTGATCGTCGAGCGCGAGATGGAGCGCCGCGCCCACGTGGCGAAACCGTTCTGGGAACTGTTCGCCAAGTTCGAGCACCCCGACGGCAGCTTCGAGGCCCACCACACTGTCGACAAATTCTGGGAGAAGGCCGAGGCCGACGCGGCGCTTGCCGGCACCTCCAGCCCCGGCACGGTGAAGTCGGTGACGGCGCGCAAGAACACCCGCCGGCCCCCGACCCCCTACAACACCACCGCCTTCTCCACCGACGCCTCCAGCCGCCTCGGCATCACCCCCGCCAGCGCGATGCGGATCGCCGAGGACCTCTACATGGACGGCTTCATCTCCTACCCGCGCACGGACAACACCGTCTACCCGGCCTCGCTGCCGGTTCGCGAGCTGGTCTCCTCGCTGGTCCGGATCAAGGAGTTCTCCGCCGCCTCGGGCCTGCTCGAGGGCGAGCTGAAGGCGACCCGCGGCAAGAAAGAGACGACCGACCACCCGCCGATCTACCCGACTCAGGCCGTCCACCCCGGCGCCCTCGAGGGCCCGAAGCGCCGCGTCTACGAGCTAGTCGTCCGCCGCTTCCTCGCCACCTTCAGCCCGCCGATGATCACCGAGTCGACCCGGGCCGACATCGAAGCCGGCGACCAGACCTACTTCGTCCGCGGCTCGGTCGTCGTCGACCCCGGCTACGCGGGGATCTACACCTACGCCCGCTCCTCCGACGAGGAGATCCCGAAACTCGAGGAGGGGCAGACGCTGCAGCTCGACGGCGATCCCTGGGTCCTCGACAAGGAGACCCAGCCGCCGGGCCGGATCTCGCAGGCGAAACTGATCGAGATGATGGAGGAGCGCGGCCTCGGCACCAAAGCGACCCGCGCCGACATCATCCAGAAGCTCTTCGACCGCGGCTACGTCTACGGCAACCCGCCGGTCCCCTCCGAGACCGGGATCGCCCTCTACGAGGGCTTCAAGAGCTTCGTCCCGGCAATGGCGACGCCGGAGATGACCGCCCAGCTCGAGGCGGAGATGGACCAGATCGCCGCCGGCGAGATGACCAAGGGCTCGGTCGTCGGCGAGAGCCGCGAGCTCCTCCACAAGACCTGGGACGAAATCGACAAGAGCCGCGAAGACCTGGCGAAGGTGATCTGGAAGGGGATGGACGAGGACCGCATCCTCGGCCCCTGCAAGGTCTGCGAGGAAGCCGGCCGCACCAAGGAGGACGGCTCGCCGAACATGCTGCGGATCATCCGGGCGAAAAAATCCGGCAAACGCTTCGTCGGCTGCACCGGGTGGAGCGCCGACGACCCCGAGTCGTGCGACCAGACCTTCCCGCTGCCCCAGCGCGGCGACGTCTTCCGGCTCGAGGAGCGCTGCTCGATCTGCGAGCGCACCCCGCGGCTCAAAGTCGTCCCCTTCCGCGGCCGTCCCTGGAACCTCTGCCTCAACGACGACTGCGAGTCGATGCAGGAGATGAAGAAACGCCGGGCCGAGCGCGAAGCCGCGAAAGCGGCGAAAGCGGAGATGGAAAAGAAGGCGCCGCCGAAAGGCGACGAGGACGCCCCTGCCAAGACCAAGAAATCGAAAGTCAAAGCGTCCAAAGCCGACACGGCGACGCGCGGGCGCAAACGCGCCAAAGCCAAAGCGGCCAGCAAGTAGCGTGACCTCGATGCTCCGCTGTTCCTTTCCCCCGCATAGGAGGGCAAAGGAACATCGGAACGGGGATTGACCGTGTTCGTCTCGCTGGAGGGAGTGGACGGCTCGGGGAAGAGCACCCAGGCCAGACTGCTGGTCGAGGCGCTGGCGGAGGGGACGGTGGCGATCCGCGAGCCCGGCGGGACCGACGCGGCGGAGCGGATTCGCGAGCTGCTCGCCGACCCGGCGCTGGAGCTGGAGCCGCTGGCCGAGCTGATGCTGTTCCTGGCGGCCCGGGCGGAGGTGACCGAGCGGGTGATCCGCCCGGCGCTGGAGCAGGGCCGCGACGTCGTCGCCGACCGCTTCTCCGACTCCAGCGTCGCCTACCAGGGGGCGGCGCGCGGCCTCGGCGTCGGCGAGGTGATCGGCCTCTGCGACGCCGCCACCGACGGCCTCTGGCCCGACCTCACCCTGCTGCTGCGGCTCGACCCCGAGGCCGGCCTGGCGCGGGCCGAGAGCGACGACCGCTTCGAGCAGGAGGGCCTCGGTCTGCAGCGGGCGGTGGCAGAGGCCTACGACGAGATCGCGATCATCGCCGCCGACCGCGTCGCCGTGATCGACGCGAGCGGCTCGGTCGAGGAGGTCCACGAGCGGGTGATGGAGGCGGTCGGAAAATGGTCCAGTCTGGAAATGCAGGGGGGAGAGTTTGGCCGCTCGGAGCCTTAGAGAGCCATGGATTCGATAGGGATTCTTCAGACGACCACGTGGTTATGCTCGGATCATGAGTTCTGAGGCCCCTCATAATTCCGCAGTAGAGACCGACGATCTGGTCGTCATGCTGCTGGGAAGCGAAGGGGCGGGGCCCCCCGGACGACTCGATGGAGTGACTCGTCTGGAGAAGCTGATCTTCCTGTTGGAGAGGGAGACCATGGTTGGGCAGTGGTTGACCGAGCGACCTGAGTTTCGATCTCATCGATTCGGCCCTTTCTCTTCCAAGATCTACCAAGCCGTCGAAACGCTGGCGGCAGCGGGTTTGATCCTCGACTCTGCCAATCCTGGGAAGGATCCCCAGGATGCCTGGGAGACGGTGAACTTCGTCCTCGACGATGCTGACGCGGACCCCTACGCGAACCGAGTTTTCGAGTTGACCGATCGAGGGTGGAACTACTACCGAGCCTTGCTGCGGGACTTACCGACTGACGCCCCCCAGGTGGTATCCGAGTTCAAGCGACGGTTCGCGCCTATTCCACTTCGGCAACTAGTCCGCTATGTGTATGAGAGGTACCCAGAGTTCACGGACAAGTCGGAGATCCGTCGCAACATCCTTGGCCATGACTGATCCCGGACTCACGCCGGGCGACCAAGCCACCATCGTCGGAGTTGGTGCCGCATTTCTCCTAGGTATATCTGGAGGGATCTGGAGAGCTGCATCGCTCCGAGGCGATTTGAATTCTCGATGGAAAAAACGGGTCGATTTCGCAGTTGCGCGGATTGATGAGTTGATCGGATCGGAGTTGGAAGTGCTTCGGGACGAGATCGACGCATTCCTTCCGACTCCCGAACGCTTTGATCCGGTGCAGGTAGTTGCGGACCCAGCAGTTCTAAGTCAGCGTGCGGCCCATGTGGTCAAGCTCTATCGGATCAGGCAGCATCTAGAGAGTGATCTAGCGCATTCAAGATCTGTAGGGCCAGCCCTCATCGGGGCTTTAAGCGGCCTTGGCCTTGGAGTCATTTTTCTCACCGCGTTCTATGGCGAACTTTGGGTGGGAGATGCAATCCGAGTTCTTGGGTTGCTGCTCGCAGGCTTTGGCGCACTTGCACTTGTAACCGTTACTGCTACCTATGTCTTCTTCCAGCAACGTCTGTCAACGGGAGAGATTGAGGCTGGTACGGATATTAAGGAAAGCGAGATCCCCAGATGAGCATTGCTGGAGAGGCACGTATGCTTCCTGATCTGAAGGTTTGGCTAGAACGTACTGGCAGGCTGCGAGCGGCAACTAAAGTCGTATACGAGTTGCCCTGGTTGGGTCGGCGTGTCGACTTGGCGCTCATCAACAGCCGAGGTACTACGACCGCGTTCGAGTTGAAGATTGGGAACATCCAGAGGGCGCTTGAGCAGGCAACCTACAACTGCTCCAGCTTTGACCGAAGTTGGGTCGTCACCGGCAATAGCCCACGTGAGAAGGCGGTTAGATGGGCAGAGCAGCTCGGAGTAGGAATCCTGCTTGTTCAAGGGGGGAGGGCATCAGTAGTGCTCACCCCATCACAAGAGAAACCTGATCCTGACGCGGCTAAGCGTCTACGAGAGATGATTCGGACCAAGGCAATGGGAATTATCGATGGCGCTTTTTGAGCCGTTTGCCCACTATCTCGCGTATGGAGCCACTGATCAAGAGACCTTCAGGGCTCTGCGAGCGAACTACGACGGCCTCCTTGTGCCCGGCACGATTGCTGCCTGGCAGCAACAGGGGACTGGGGGTTTCGTCTTGGCGCTATCTGCAACCGATGCGGCACCGCCCTATGTCATCGATCCGCGGTTCCCGCTCTTCCAGCAAGGGCTTGAAAAACCGAAGCAATCCCACCTCGCCTTAGCCGAGCTGTTCGGTGATGCCGACCTGATTTCAGAAACGGATCCTGATCCGGAGAACTTCGGGGATATGAGACTGGCTGACATCGCCCAACATTGGGTTGATTTCAATCTTGGCTATGGACGAGAGGCGAGTGAGAAGTTCGATAAGTACGCTCAGAGACTGGGAACCCCTGTAGTGCGTCTTGACGATGCCCAAGCGCCCGAGGCCCTGTTAGCTCCTTATTTCGTCGTCAGGGACGGGAGAGATCGTTGGTGGGAGCGGTCGAAGAAGCTATACGAGGAGACTAAGACTCGGGCGCAGCGTGAGTGCATCCGTGTTGTGGCGACGGATGCGGTTGGCAGTCTTGAGGCGCTTCTCAGTGAGGTCCCGGATGAGAAAGTGGCTATTTGGGTGTCAGGACTCGATGAGTATAGAGCTCCCGCAGCGGATCTAACGACCTACCGACAAGCTATCGCCTCTGCTAATGCTCAAGGTAAGCGTTTGTTCTCGCTTTACGGCGGCTTCTTCAGCGTCTTGCTTCGCCCTGAAGGGCTGGTTGGGTGTGCCCATGGGGTGGGTTTCAGCGAGCACCGCGTCTGGCGCGAGCTTCCGCAAACGGGAGCTCCGCCAGCGCGCTATTACGCAAGCCAGTTTCATCGCTTTATCAATCAGGATCTGGCTCAGCAGCTTTGGCTTCGGGCGCCGGAGCTTCTTGATTGCCAATGCGATTCCTGTAATGGCCGCGCTCCTATCACCTTGGACTATCACGACTTGATGAAACATTCGGTCCTCTGCCGCAGTGCCGAGATCGTGGCGTGGCGAGACCTCGCCCGCTCAACCCTCGCTTCCGAGGTCATCGCTGGGGAGCAGGAGGCGATCACCGATGCGGTAGCTCAAATGACGTTGCCCCCCGCTGCGCGATCGCGAGCGCTTGAGTCTGTAGAGCATCTCTCTCGGTGGGCCGCGGCCCTTGCTGCATGACCGGTAGGGCTATCGACGATCCCCTCGCAATCGCGACCGAGCACCAGGCCTGGGCGCGCGTTGCGCTCAGCGCCGCGCTCGCGGCTGAGCCCTCCCACGCCTACCTCTTCCGCGGGCCGCGGGGTTCGGGGAAGCGGGCCGCGGCGCGGGCATTTGCGGCGGAGCTGCTGGCCGCGGCCTCGGAGGACCCCGAGGACGCGCGGAGGCGGGCGATGCTGGACCCCTCGCCCCATCCCGACCTCGTCTGGCTGGCGCCGACCGGGGCCCAGCACATGGTCGAGGAGGTGCGCGAGCGGGTGATCCGCGCCGCCGCCTACCGCCCCTTCGAAGGCGGCAGGCGGGTCTTCGTCGTCGAGGCCGCCGAGGCGATGCGCGACGAGAGCCAGAACGCGCTGCTGAAGACGCTCGAGGAGCCGCCCGGGTTCGTCCACCTGATCCTCCTCGGCAACGACGCCGAGGGCCTCCTCGACACGGTCGCCTCCCGCTGCCAGACGGTCGAGTTCACCCCCCTCCCCGCCGAGGTGCTCGAAGCCGAGCTCGCCGACGGGCCGAAAAGTCCGATCCCCACCGCCGACGGGCCGATTGGTCCGACCCCGGACGACATATCGGCCCATCGGCCCGGTGAAGCCGACATATCGGCCCGTCGGGAGGAGGTTGCGGCGGCGGCGCGGCTTGCCGCCGGGGACCTGGAGCGGGCGCGGCTGCTGCTGAGCGGACCGGGGCGCGAGCTGCGCGCCGACGCGGAGAGCTGCGTCGCCGCGGCGCTGGAGGGCCGCTCCGCGAGCGCTCCCTGGAAGGGGCTGCTCGCCCGCGCCAAGGCCGCGGGAGACGAGGCCGAAGCGGCCGCCCGGGAAGCGCTCGAAGAGGAAGCGAAGGGGGGGATCAAGCGCAGCGCCAAGGAGATCGGCGACGCCGCCAAACGCGCCGGCCGCCGCCGCCGCACCGAGATCCTCAACCTCGCCTACGAGCTCTGCGCCGCCTGGCTGCGCGACCTCGCCGCGGTCGCCTCCGGGGCCGAGGAGGTCGCCTTCAACCGCGACCGCCTCGACCTCCTGCGCTCCCAGGCCGAGGCGCTCGACGCAGCCCGCGCCCGCGACGCCGCCGCGCTCGTCCAGGAGACTCGCCGCGGCCTCGAATTGAACGTCTCCGAGGAGCTAGCTTTCGAAGCCTTGTTCTTCAGGCTCGAGTCTCTTCTCGCCTGAGGACCCGCCGTCTTGGCGTGCTTCGTCTTGGGCCTTTTCGATCGCCCGCTCCTGCGCCAGCCTGGTGATCTGGGCCGCCTGGCGCGACATGATCACGCTGAAGTTGAGCGCCAGGCCGAGCAGCAGCAGCAGCACGATCGAGAAGAGGGCGACGTTGGTGTTGCGGACGCCCATCAGGTTGGCGACCACCTCGAGCGTGCCCGGGAAGGCGGCGCCGACCAGCATCCCCAGCCCGGCGACGAACCAGATCACGCTGTAGCGCTCCTGCAGGCGGTCGCGCCGGATCAGCTCGAGGATCATCAGCATGAAGACGAGCGCCAGCACCGCGGCGACGACCCGGGTCTGCGAGGTGAGGTGGACCTGGCCGGTTTCGGCCGCGAGCGGGAGGATCACCGCTCCGCCTCCACGTGCCGGGGCCGGAACTGGCCGACCAGGAGCACGACCAGGCCCTTGAAGATGAAGAAGGCCGAGCGCAGCGGGGTGAGGAAGGAGCTGCCGCCGGCCCGCTCCAGCATCCGCACCGGCAGCTCCTCGACCCGCAGCCCCTGGCGCACCGCCAGCTGCAGCGACTCGATCTCGGCGAAGTCGGGCGAGTAGTGCTGGGAGAAGAGCGCCATCACGCGGCGGTTGGCGGCGCGCATGCCGCTGGTCGTGTCGGTGAAGCGCTGCCGCGTCGCCAGGGTGAGGAAGAAGCGGAAGACGCTGATCCCGATCCGCCGCGAGAAGGTCGGCTTGTAGTCGCCGCTGCCGGCGACGGCACCCTCGTGGTAGCGGGAGCCGATCACCAGGTCGGCGCGGTCGGCGGTCACCTCGGCCAGCAGGCGGGCGACCTCCTCGGCCGGGTGCTGGCCGTCGGCGTCGAGGTGGGCGCAGACGTCGTAGCCGTCCCGCAGCGCGTAGAGGTAGCCGGTCTGCAGCGCCGCGCCCAGCCCCTGGTTGAAGGGGAGCGAGGCGACCACGGCGCCGGCCGCCCGCGCCCGCTCGGCGGTGGCGTCGCCGGAGCCGTCGTCGACCACCAGGATGTCGGCCCCGGGGATCGCCTCGCGCACGTCGCCGATCACGCCGGCGACCGAGGCCTCCTCGTTCCAGGCAGGGATGAAGACGAGAGTCCGCACCGGGCGATTCTCCCACGCGGGGCCGAAATCCCCTCCGGCGGGCGGGACTTGCAGCCGCCCTGAGAAGATTGTCCCGGTAGACCTGTGCGTCACTCCGACGACAACCCGGCTGCGCTGCCGCCCGGCTCGGTGCGGATCGGCATGCGCCTCTGGCTTACCGCCGCCTTCGCCGCGGTCAGCCTGATCACCGCCGGGGCGATCTACCTCTTCGGCGACAAGCCGCAGGCGCTGATCGCCGCCGTGGCGATCGGCATCCTCGCCGGCTTCCTGATCGCGGTGGCGATCTCCCACCGCGTCGTCGGCCTCGCCCGCGCCGCCGGCGAGATGGCGGGCGGCTCCTTCGACGCGCCGCTGCAGACCTCCGGCCCCGACGAGATCGGCGAACTCGCCCGCGCGCTGGACTCGATGCGCGCCTCGCTGAAGGAGAGCTTCGGGGTGCTGACCGCCGACCGCAACAAGCTGGCGGCGATCTTCGACGGGCTCACCGACGCCGTCATGGTCGTCGACTTCGAAGGGCCGGTCCGCTTCTCCAACAGCGCCGCCAGCCGGCTGCTCGACTCCTCCGGCCAGCCGCCGGAGGTGATCCTGCCGCAGCTCCACCGCGCCTCCGAAGTCGGCTTCTCGGCCCACCCGGCGCTGCGGATCGGCGACCGCGCCTACGCGATGACCTCCCGCTCGCTGCCGGACGAGCGCGCCGTCCTCGCCGTCTTGCGCGACCGCACCGACGAGCTGCGGCGCGAGCTCGCCGAAGCCGACTTCGTCTCCAACGCCGCCCACGAGCTGCGCAACCCGCTGGCGGGGATCTCCAGCGCGATCGAGGTGCTGCAGGGCGGCGCCAAGGACGACCCCCGCGACCGCGACCACTTCCTCCGCCGGCTCGGCGAAGACGCCGAGCGGATGAACCGGCTGACGCAGTCGCTGCTCACCCTCGCCCGGGTCGAGTCGCGCGGCGCCGCCGAGAGCGAACTGGTCGACGTGCCGCTGGCGATCCGCGACGTGGTCAGCGCCTGCGACGCGCCGCCCCACGTCGAGCTGGTCGTCGACGTCGACTCCGGCCTGGCCGCGACCGGCGACCCGACGCTGCTGCGGCAGGTGATGATCGGCCTGCTCACCAACGCCTTCAAGAACACGCCACCGCCCGGCACCGTTACCGTTCGCGGCCGCCATGACGGCGAGGGAAACGTGATCCTGGAGGTAATCGACACCGGCAGCGGCATCCCGGCGGCGGAGCTGGAGCGCATCTTCGAGCGCTTCTACCGCCGCAGCGAGACGCGCAAGCAGGAGGGCTTCGGCCTCGGCCTGGCGATCGCCCAGCGGATGGTCGACGTGATGGGCGGGCGGATCGGCGTCGAATCGGTGCAGGGGGAGGGAAGCACCTTCTGGGTCCGCCTCCCGGTGGCGAAACCGAGCCCGACCCCGGTGGCATGAAGCGCCCATGAGCAGCGGCCGCATCCTCATCGCCGACGACGAGCCGTCGGTCCGCGACTCGGTCGGCTATGCGCTCACCCAGGAGGGCTTCGAAGTCACCCCGGCCGCCGACGGCGACGAGGCCGCCGAGCTGCTCGGCAACGGCGTCCCCTTCGACCTGCTGATCCTCGACATCATGATGCCGGGGCCGAGCGGCCTCGACATCTGCCGCGACGTGCGCTCGCGCAGCGCCGTGCCGATCATCGTCCTCACCGCCAAAGACGCCGAGGTCGACAAGGTGGTCGGGCTCGAGGTCGGCGCCGACGACTACGTGACCAAGCCGTTCTCGGTGCGCGAGCTGCTGGGGCGGGTGCGGGCGCAGCTGCGCCGCCGCGAGCTCGACCGCTCGCCGCTCGCCCAGGCGGTGAAGATCGAGTCCGGCCCGGTCTCGATCGACCTCGTCCGCCACGTCGCCACCGTCCGCGGCGTTCCAGTCAACCTCACCCGCTCGGAGTTCCAGCTGCTGCGCCTGCTCGCCGCCCGGCCGGGCGAGGTCTTCTCCCGCGCCCAGATCATGGAGGAGCTGTGGCAGACCGAGTTCGACGGCGACGAGCGCGCCTGCGACGTCCACATCTCCAACCTCCGCCAGAAGGTCGAGCGCGACCCCCAGAAGCCCGAGCTCGTCCTCACCGTGCGCGGCGTCGGCTACAAGTTCGACCCCGAGACGCCGTAGCCGCGCGCTGCCCGGCGGCGCGCCTCACTACGGTGTAGGCACCGCAATCTTCCAAGGGGAGGCCCAATGCCACTGGTACCGATGGTCGTCGAGCAGACCGCTCGCGGCGAGCGCTCCTTCGACATCTACAGCCGCCTGCTCGCGCAGCGGATCATCTTCCTCGGCGAACCGGTCACCGAGGACCTCGCCAACCTGATCATCGCCCAGCTTCTGCACCTCGAGGCCGAGGACCCCGACAAGGACGTCAGCCTCTACATCAACTCCCCCGGCGGCTCCGCCTACGCGGGCCTGGCGATCTACGACACGATGCAGTTCGTCAAGCCCGACGTGCAGACGATCTGTTACGGGATCGCGATGTCGGCCGGCTCGCTGATCCTCACCGGCGGTGCCGAGGGCAAGCGGATGGCGCTGCCCAACAGCCGCATCCTCATCCACCAGCCCAGCGGCGGCTTCGAAGGTCAGTCGAGCGACATAGAGATCCACGCCCGGGAGATCCTCAAGCTGCGCGAGCGGCTCGACCAGATCTACGTCAAGCACACCGGGCAGTCGGCGGAGCAGATCCACACCGACATGGAACGCGACAAATTCTTCCAGCCCGAGCAGGCGGTCGAGTACGGGCTGATCGACCGGGTGATCGAGTCGCACCAGTTCCAGGCCGGCGAGCCGGCCGTAATCGCCTGAGGGCCACCCCCGGGGCTTCCGCTGTTCCTTTGCCGCGTTATGTGAGGGAAAGGAACAGCGGAACGCCGGCCCGGGGTTCCCGCTGTTCCTTTGCCCTGCCAGGTGAGGCAAAGGAACAGTGGAACGAGCGCGGTCAGTCGCCGAGGCGGCGTGCCGCCCAGAGGCCGGCGAGGGCAGCGGCGCTGCCGGAAGCGATGCCGCCGATCCCGGCGCGGCGCGTCTGCGGGTGGCGGGCCGAGAGGCCGAGGCCGACCGCGTCGGCGACGTCGCAGGCGCAGCCGGCGAGCACGAGGGTTCGCAGCCGCGCCGGGTCGTCGCGGGCGCCGAGGGTGAGGGCGCCGAGGGCGACGTCCCGGCCGCCGGCCAGCCGCGCCAGCGCCCGGCCGCTCGCTTCGGGCGCCTCGAAGCCGAGCAGCTTCAGCGCCGTCCCGGTCGCCAGCAGCGCCCCGCTCCCGATCGCGATCCGGCTGGCCCCGATCTGCAGGGCCACCTGCCGCGCCCGCGGGTCCATCGCCTTCCGTCTCCTTCTCTTGCCAAGCATCGCTCCTCCTCTACCCACCTCTTGCGAACTGCATCGGATTCCGGTTCTCTCAGCACCACAATCTGATGCAGTTCGCGCGGGGAGGGCGGTTCGGGATGATTCGAGGGTGGCGGAGGGCGACACGATCCTGCGGCTGGCGCGGCGCTTCGAGCAGGCGATCGTCGGCGAGACGGTGGCGGCGAGCGCGCCCAACCCGCGCGGCCGGGCGGCCGGGATCGAGCGGCTGGACGGCCGGCGGCTGGAGCGAGTCGAGGCGCGGGGGAAGCACCTCCTGCTCGGGTTCGGCGAGCTCTCGCTGCACAGCCACCTGGGGATGAGCGGCGGCTGGCACCTCTACCGCGAGGGCGCCCGCCGGCGCCGGCCCCGCAGCTCCGCCTGGGCGGTGCTCGCGGCGGGCGGCTGGGAGGCGGTCCAGTTCGGCGGCCCGACGCTGCGGGTGACGAGCACGAGCCGCCTGCGCCGCGACCCTCAGATCGCCCGGCTCGGCCCCGACGTCCTCGCCGACGATTTCGACGCCGGCGCTGCGGCGGCGGCGCTGCGCTCCGATCCGACCCGGACGCTCGGCGACGCCCTGCTCGACCAGCGCCTGGTGGCGGGGATCGGCAACATCTTCAAGAGCGAGGCCTGCTTCGCCGCGCGCCTCGACCCGTGGCGCCCGGTCGGAGACCTCTCCGAGGAGGACCTGCGCCGGGTCCTCGCCGCCGCCCGCGACCTCATGCTCGAGGCCGTGCAGAGCGGCCGCCACCCGCACCGGGTCTACCGGCGGCGCCAGGGCGCCTGCCCCCGCTGCCGCGGCCGGATCGAGTCGCGCGGCCAGGGCGACGCCAACCGCACGACCTACTGGTGCCCGCGTTGCCAGGCCTGAGAAGGCGGCGGAAGAGGCGGGCCGCCTCTGCGCGCACCGCGCCCGCGGCGGCCGCCGCCGCCTCGTCGCAGGGCCCGCAGCACCCGCGCCCGCGCTCCTACTACCTCGTCGCCGCCGTCGCCCTCGACGCCGAGCTGGAGCGCCTGCGGGCGCTGCCGGTCTTCGCCGGCGGCCCGCTGGCGCGCTCGGCGCCGCAGCTCAAGGTCCGCCGGGCAAGCCGCAAGCCCAACCGCCTCGGCTTCGCCGTGCCCAGCCGGCACCGCCTCTCCGTCACCGCCTACCCCGGCATCCGCCGCGGCGACGTCCTCGAGACCCTGCTCCACGAGCTGACCCACCTCCACGTCGGCCGCGCCGCCGAAGCGCACGCCTGGCACGGCCCCACCTTCAAGCGCACCCTGGCCCGCGCGATGCAGGAAGCCTACGGCGTCGCCATCCCACCCCCGCGCTCGACCCTCCACGGCCCCTACGCCGAGGCGATCGAGCAGCGAGTCCGCGAAAACCCTTCTTCAAGACCGGTTTTCGCAGACTCGATGTCTCGGTAGATCCAAAGCCGACGCCCGGACTTGAACCGGGGACCCCTTCATTACGAATGAAGTGCTCTACCAACTGAGCTACGCCGGCGCATCCGGGGCATTTTAGGCGGCTCGGGGCATCGCGGCCCTGGTCCGGGACGAATCGTGGTCTCGGTTCCGTCGCGGCCGCTCGGGATGATCACGCGGTGGCGCGAGAACGAGCGGTGAAGGGGCGCGAGGGGAACGAGATCGAGTTCAGCCGCATCGTCGCCTTCAGCGACGGGGTCTTCGCGATCGCGATCACCCTGCTCGTCCTCGACCTCAAAATCGGCAAGGGGCTCTCGGGTGGGGAACTGACCGATGCACTCATCGACAACTGGGACAACCTGATCGCCTTCGGGATCAGCTTCGCCGTGATCGGCCGCTTCTGGATCGTCCACCACCGGATGTTCAGCGAAATCAAGGCCTTCGACGGGCGTCTGCTCGGCCTCAATCTCTTCTACCTGGCCTGGATCGTCCTCATCCCCTTCAGCAGCCAGGTGCTTGGCGACTACGGCGGCGAAACCCCGTCGATCGTCGTCTACTCGGTCAACCTCGCCGCCGTCGTCCTGGTCGGGCTGTGGATGAGCATCGACGCCCGTCGCCGCGGGCTGACCACGATCGATGACGTCACGCACCGGGAAAACCGCCTCCGCAGCACCTACATCGCAGCGATCTTCGTGCTTTCGATTCCGCTCGGGTTCGTCTTGCCGCGCGCGGCGCCGTACCTCTGGCTGCTGCTCTTCCTCGATCCATCGAGCCGCCTGGCGGGGCGGATCGCTAACCGGGCTTGACGATGAAGGCAACCGCCCGGCCCGGCTTGGAGCAGTCGACCGACCAGCCGCGCCCGGTGACGACCGCCTGGCAGCGGTAGAGCCCGACCGAGCAGCCCCAGCGCGAGGCCCCCTGGGGCCGCGCGCAGGCCGGCTTGTGTTCCCACGTCGCGCGGACCTGCTTCGCCGACGCGGCGGCCCCCTCCGAGGAGCCGGCGGTCGAGGCGCCGCCGCCCGACCCGCCGCAGCCGATCAGCAGCGCCGCAAGCACTCCGAGGATCGCGAGGGGGGAGGCGCGCATGCGCCGAAACCTACCCGTCGGACCCGGCCGCCTCTTTCTCGTTCGGCTTCGGCTCCCGCGGCTGCGGCGGCATCTCGCCGCAGACCGGGCACCCGGGCTCGGGCACGACCGCCTCGCGTTTGACCTCCATCGTCCGCAGGTCGATGATGTGGGCGACGCCCTTGGTCGCCGGCTCCGCCAGCCCGGTCAGCAGGTGCAGGACCTCGAGCGCGACCTGGCCGCCGATCAGCCCGCAGGCGGGCCCCAGCGTCGCCGCCGGGCTCGGTTTCGCCCGCCGCTGCTCGACCGCGATGTCGAAGAGCGGGTATTCGCGCCGGTAGCCGATCTCCTGGCAGGCGTAGCAGCCGGTCTCGCCCGGCACGTACAGCGGCCCGACCCGGGCGATCGGCGGGAAGTGGCTCATCGTGATGTACGGGATCCCCGCCTCGAAGCAGGCGCGGTTGCACCAGCGCTCGATGTCGTGCGCCGGCCAGTCGGCGGCGTCGATGACGACGTCGGAGCCGGCGATGAACTCGGCGATGTCCTCCTGGCTCTCCAGCCGCCGGTGGTCGGTGGTGAGCCGCATCCCCGAGTTGAATTCCCCCAGCCGCGCCGCCGCCCGCTCGACCTTGGGCTTGCCGAGGTCGGCCTCGGTGTAGAGGATCTGGCGGTTGAGGTTGCTGATCTCGACCACGTCGCTGTCGATCAGCCACATCTCGCCGACCCCGGTGCAGGCCAGCGCCCAGGCCGACCAGCCGCCGAGGCCGCCGACCCCGAGCACGGCGATCTTCGCCTCGCGCAGCCGTTCCTGGCACTGCGACGGCGTCGCCTCGCCGCCGATGTCGCTGAAGTAGCGGAGCTGTCGGTCGAAGCGTTCGAGCTCTCCCGGCTCCAGCCGATCGTCGTCGGCGGCGTCCTCGACCACCCCGAGCTGCCCGAGCTGGGCGATCACGTCGTCGACGTTCTCGCGCCCGAACTCCTCCTGCAGCCGCTCCAGCTCGTGCTCGCCGTCGATCGCCGCCAGCAGCCGCCGTTCCCCCTCGTCGGGCCGCTCGATCCTGATGTCGTTTTCCTCGCTCGGCCGCAGCAGGAAGACGTCCCCCTCGGGCGTTTCGATCTGCTCGGTCGTTCGCTTCAGTCGTGGCCTGCGCACATATCCCTCCCTGTCGGATAACGCAGTGGAGACCTGATCGGAGGGGAGAGGGTTCCGCCGCCCGGCGGTGCCTACTCCGCAAGCGCCCGCGCCCGCCGGAAGACCTCGTCGGTCATCGGCACCGTCAGCCTGCCGGTGAAGGTGTTCTGCTGGCTGGGGTGGAAGCAGCCGAGCAGGCGCCAGGGTCCGAGCTCGGCCTCGGCCCCGTGCCCGAACTTCGGCTTCGGCCGCGGGATCTCGGCCCCCAGCCCCCGCGCCGCCCGCAGCGCCCCGTCCCAGCCGAAGGAGCCGAGCGCGACCAGCACCCGGCAGCGGTCGAGCAGCGCCAGCTCGCGCTCCAGGTAGGGAAGGCAGGCGTCGCGCTCCTCGGGGGTCGGCTTGTTGGCCGGCGGCGCGCAGCGGACGACGGCGGTGACGAAGGCGTCGCGCAGCTCGAGGCCGTCGCCGCGCCCCTCCGAGGCCGGCTGGTTGGCGAAGCCGGTGCGGTGCAGGGAGCCGTAGAGCCAGTCGCCGGAGCGGTCGCCGGTGAACATCCGCCCGGTCCGGTTCGCCCCGTGCGCCGCCGGCGCCAGCCCGACGATCGCCACCCGGGCGGCGGGGTCGCCGAAGCCGGACACCGGCCGCGCCCAGTAGTCCTGGCCGCGGAAGCGGCGCGGCGGGTCGGCCGCCTGGGCCTCGCGCCACTCGACCAGGCGGGGGCAGAGGCGGCAGCCGTGGACCTCCGCGGCGAGGGCGGCGAGGGCCCGCCGCCGCTCCGAGCTCATAGGCTTCCCCCGCTCCTCATGTCCCCGAACCGAATCACGCGCGGGAAGTTCGTGCGCCGCGCCCTGGCGCCGGCGCTCGCCGCCGCGCTCGTCGCAGCCGCGCTGGGCGGCTGCGGGGGCGGGGGGAGCCGGCCGGAGCGGCCGAAACCGAAAGCGACGCGAAGCTGCTGAACGCCGTGCTCGGCCGCCAGCTCGCGGTGGTGCGGACCTACCCCCGGGTGCTGCCGCTCCTGCACGGAGCCGACCGCGAAGCCGCGCAGCAGTTCCGCACCCAGGAACAGGAACATGCCGATGCGACGACGAAGACCCTGCGAGGGCTCGGCGCCGCCGCCGAACCCGCCGAAGAAACGATCGAAGCAGACGACTTGAAGACCCGGGCCGAAGCCCTCGAATTCCTCTACGAGATGGAAAGCGCGACGATCGACTTCGAGCTCGGCGCGGTCGACAGGCTGGCCGCCGCCTCGCCGCGGCCGCTGATCGCCTCGATGGCCGCGAACCAGGCCGAGCGGCTGGTGCTGTTGCGCCGGGCGCTCGGAGCGAAGGGGCTCGAGGCGATCCCCTCGGCCTTCGAGACCGGGGAACTCCCCGCCCCGGAAAGGAACGGCAGATGACCGGGCCCCTGTATGCGATCGGGCGCTTCAGCTCGCGCCACCACTACCCGGTGATCGCCGCCTGGGTCGTGCTGGCGATCGCCCTCGTCGCGATCGGCCAGGCCTCGGGCAGCAAGACCAGCGAAAACCTCACCCTCCCCGGCACCGACTCGACCAAGGCGACCGAACTGCTCGAAGACAACCTGCCCGAACAGGCCTACGGCAGCAACCCGCTGGTTCTGGAAGCGCCGCGCGGCGAGCTGACCGAAGCGAAGTACGCGGCCGGCGTCTCGAAGACCGCGGAAAGGCTCGAAGCGCTGCCGGAGGTGAACGCCGCCCCGAGCCCGCTCGCCGAAGGGTCGAAGACCCTCAGCAAGAACCTGAGGATCGGCTACATCCCGGTCTTCCTCGCCGTCGGCCCCGGCGAAATCGACGAAGCCGAGGCGGAAAAGATCCTCGACGCGGCGGCGCCGGCGCGGGCCGCCGGGCTGCACACCTCGGTCGGCGGCTACGTCGGCCAGCAGCTCTCGAAACCGTCGACCGAGACCAGCGAGGCGATCGGCCTGGCGGCGGCGGTGATCATCCTCCTCTTCGCCTTCGGCACGGCGACGGCGATGATGCTGCCGATCGTCTCGGCGGTGATCGGCCTCGCCTGCGCGCTCTCGATCATCCGCCTGCTCGAGCACGCGGTCGAGGTCCCCGGCGTCGCCTCGACGCTGGCGACGATGATCGGGCTCGGCGTCGGCATCGACTACGCGCTGTTCATCGTCACCCGCCACAAACTGCAGCTCGGCGAAGGGATGGAGCTGCGCGAGTCGATCGCGCGGGCGACCGCGACCGCGGGCGGCGCCGTCGTCTTCGCCGGCTTCACGGTCGTGATCGCGCTCTGCTCGCTCGCCTTCGCCGGGATCCCGCTGGTCGCGACCCTGGGCTTCACCGCGGCGATCGCGGTCGTCGTCGCGGTCGGCGCCGCGACGACGCTGCTGCCGGCCATGTTGGCGGCGCTCGATTCCCACATCAACTCGCTGCGGGTCCAGCTCGGCAAGACCCACCCCGACGACAAGGAGCCGCACGGCTGGCGGCGCTGGGCGGAACGGGTCAGCGACCGGCCCTGGACGGCCACGGCGGCGGCGCTCGCGATCCTCGTCGTCCTGGCGCTGCCGATCTTCCAGCTCGAGCTGGGCCAGAACGACATCAGCGCCCTGCCGAAGGAAACGACCTCGCGCCAGGCCTACGACGGCCTCAACAAGGGCTTCGGGCCGGGCGTCAACGGGCCGCTGCTGATCGCCTCCGAATTCACCTCACCGGCCGAAGCCAAGCAGGTGCTGCCGAAGCTGGAGCAGGCGGTCGGCGGCGCCGCCGACGTCGAAGCGGTCGGCGAACCGAGCCTCGACAAGCAGGGGACCGTCGCCGTCTTCACCGTCCTCGCGCAGTCCGAGCCCTGGGCCGACGAGACGGTCGAACTGGTCGAAGACCTGCGCGAGACGACGATTCCGGCGGCGCTGCAGGGGACGAGCGCCCACTCCTACGTCGGCGGCCAGACCGCCGGCTACATCGACCTCGCGACCCAGATCAGCGACAAGCTGCCGCTGATGATCGCGATCGTGGTCATGCTCAGCTTCTTCGTCCTGCTCTTCGCCTTCCGCTCGCTGCTGGTCCCGATCAAGGCGGCGGCGATGAACCTGCTCTCGGTCGCCGCCGCCTACGGCGTCGTCACCGCCGTCTTCCAGCTCGGCTGGGGCGCCTCGCTGATCGGCCTCGACCACGCGATTCCGATCGTCAGCTTCGTGCCGCTGCTGATGTTCGCGATCCTCTTCGGCCTCTCGATGGACTACGAGGTGTTCCTGCTGACGCAGATGCGCGAGCACTTCGAGGAGTACGGCGACGAGAAGCGGGCGGTGGTCGAAGGCCTCGCCAACACCGGCCGGGTGATCACCTCGGCGGCGGCGATCATGGTCTGCGTCTTCACCAGCTTCGTCCTCAGCGGCAACCCGGTGGTGAAGGAGTTCGGGGTCGGGCTGGCGGTGGCGATCGCGATCGACTCGACCATCGTCCGCTGCCTGCTGGTGCCGGCGGTGATGGTCCTGCTCGGCAAGCGCGCCTGGTGGCTGCCGCGCCGGCTCGACCGGGCGATCCCCCACATCAGCATCGAGGGCGAGGAATACTTCGCCAAGCGCGACGCCGAACAGGCGGCCGCCGCGGCCGAGCCGGTCGGCGCCGGGGGCGAGTAGCGGCCGGGGCGCCCGCATAATCACTCGCGGATGTTCCCCCTCAACCTGCCCAACTTCCTCACCCTGCTGCGCATCCTCGCGGTGCCGGTGGTGGTCGTCGCCCTGCTCGGCGAGATCCCCAACGGCGACGCCCTGGCGGCGGCCGTCTTCGCCCTGGCGGCGCTGACCGACGGCCTCGACGGCTACTTCGCCCGCTCGCGCGACTCGATCACGACCTTCGGCAAGCTGATGGACCCGCTGGCCGACAAGCTGCTGATCACCGGCGCCCTGCTCTCGCTCGTCTCCCTGCACCGTCTGGAACCGTGGATCGCGATGGTGATCATCGCCCGCGAGGTCGCGGTCACGATCCTCCGCACGATCGCCGCCGAGCGCGGCATCGTCATCGCCGCCTCCTGGCTCGGCAAGCTGAAGACGGTCCTCCAGATCGCCGCCGTGATCGCCCTGATCGCCGCCGACCCCGCGCCCCCCTGGGTCGACGCCCTCGTCTACCTGGCCCTCGCCGTGACCGTGATCAGCGGCGCCGACTACTTCTTCGGCCTGCGCCGCCGCATCGAGGCGCTGGAGCGAGAACGCGCCGCCAAGGTCAAACCAACTGTCTGACCAAGCCGTTTCTCGGGCGGGTGGCACGGTAGGGGGGACCCCCTCCTGGTAGTTCAGGAGGGGGTGGGTCCCCTGCCGTGACAGGACCCGCCCGCCGAGCGCCAGGACCCGCCCGCCGAGCGCCTAGGCCGAGGACCCCTCCAGCCACTCGCGCATCGTCAGGTGGTGCCCGGCGAGCTCGCCGTCGCCCAGCTCGCGGCGCAGGTCGCCGAGGGTGCCGTAGCGCTCGGCGACGACGTTGTGGCGGTGGATCGTCTCCAGGTTCTCCTGGCGGGCCATGACGAAGGTCTCCGCGGGCAGGTCGGGATAGCCCTCGACCACCTGGCGGATCATCTCGCGGACGCAGTCCTCGACGAAGCGCGGCTGTTCGTGGGCCTTGACCACGACCGACATCTCGTCGGAGCGCTTCATCAGCTCGTAGATCTCCGAGCTCATCGAGCTCTCGACGATCCGCAGCAGCTCGGGCGCCTCGATCCAGGCCGGGCCGCCCTCGGGGCAGCCGACGTGGAGGGTGCCGATGCCGCGCTGGTTGTGGGTGGCGATCGGGACCAGCTCGACGATCCGCTCGATCTCCTCGGCCTCGAAGCCCTCGCCGCCGAGCCGCTCGCGGGCGAGGCCGGCGACCATCTCCTGGGCGCAGGGGCAGGCGGTCATCCCCTGCGCCTCGACCCCGGTCAGGGTGCGGGTGCCGCGCGCCGAGGCGACGGCGGTCCCGTAGAGGACGTAGATCTCCTGCGTGCTCCTGCCGGTCTCGGGCGTCTCGGCCGTCTCCGGGTAGCGGGCGGCCACCGAGACCTCGGCCCGCTCGCCGCCCTGGCGCTCGCGCACCTTCTCGGCGACATGGGCGGCCAGCACCTCGGCCTTGAAGGCCTCCCCGAGCACGACCTCGTCGATCGCCTCGCCGACGATCTCCTCGAAGCGGGACATGTGGACGCCGGCCTGCCGCGGGTTGAGGTCGACGAAGCACTCGAACTCGGCGTAGAAGAGGTTCTCGTCGCCGCCCGCCTTGACCCGGATCACCTTCTCGACCCCGGTGACGCCGACCCGCGAGAGCCCGACCTGGGTCGCCGGCAGGCCGGCCTGGACGTCGGCCGGCGCGGTGGTGGCAGGGGGGCGGCTGGCCATCGCTAACGAATAGTAAGCGAGAGGCCGACCCGCGCCCCTCCCGCCGCTCCCTTTTCTCGCAGAGCGCGGCGAGGAACAGCGGCAGACCCGGCCGGGGCCGCGAGATTCTTTCTCCCTATAATCGGCCGCGGCCGGAGCTTCGGGGCCGGTCAGCCGCCCCTCAAGGGAGAAGGGAACAGAGAGGGCAAGTGTCTATCGAACCGTTGGAGTCCGGGGCCGAGGTGATCGACCGCGAGGAGGAAGCGAGCCCGATCGGGGAGATCGAGGAGCTTCAGGGGCTGATCGCGAAGGGCCGCGAGCGCGGCTACCTGACCTTCGAGGAGATCTCCTCGACACTGGAGGAGGTCGAGATCACCAAGGAGCAGGTCTCCCAGCTCCATGCCCACCTGGTCGAGCACGGCATCGACGTGATCGCCGAGGACGGCGTCAGCGCTTACAAGGCGCAGCGGAGCGGCGAGAGCGCCGGCAGCTCGAAGAAGGAAGAGCTCGACCTCACGGTCGAGCCGAGCCTCGACTCGCTGCGCCTCTACCTGCGCTCGATCGGCCAGGTCGACCTGCTGACCGCCGCCCAGGAGGTCGAACTGGCGAAACGGATCGAGCGCGGCGACATGCTCGCCAAGCGGCAGATGGTGGAGGCGAACCTGCGCCTCGTCGTCTCGATCGCGAAAGGCTATCTCGGCCGCGGGCTGAGCTTCCTCGACCTGATCCAGGAGGGCTCGCTGGGGCTGATCCGGGCGGTCGAGAAGTTCGACTACCGCCGCGGCTACAAGTTCTCGACCTACGCGACCTGGTGGATCCGCCAGGCGGTGACGCGGGCGATCGCCGACAAGGCGCGGACGATCCGCATCCCCGTCCACATGGTCGAGAAGCTGAACCGGGTCGCCCACGTCGAACGCCAGCTGGTCCAGAGGCTGGGGCGCGAGCCCGAGCCGGCGGAGATCGCCGAAGAGCTGCGCTGGCCGGTCGCCGACGTGCGGGACATCCTCCGGGTCGCCCAGCTGCCGGTCTCGCTGGAGAAACCGGTCGGCGACGAGGACGAATCCGAGCTCGGCGACTTCGTCGCCGACGACGCGGTGCTGGAGCCCTTCGAGGAAGCCAGCGAGCACCTGCAGAAGGAGGGCGTCAAGCGGGCCCTGGAAGCGCTGCCCGACCGCGAGCGCCAGGTGATCGAGCTTCGCTACGGCCTCTCGGGCGGCGAGCCGCTGACGCTGGAGGAAGTCGGCAAGAACTTCGGCGTGACCCGCGAGCGCATCCGCCAGATCGAGAACAACACCCTGAAGAAGCTGAAGCGCCTGCCGGAGGCGCAGATGCTCCGCGAAGCTTCCTGACGGAACGAGAGGCCGTCAGGCGGCGTCATCGGTCGCTCGCGTGCAGAGCACGCCACGCTCCCTGCGTCCTTGCCTGACGACGTTTCCGCCTCGTCAGGAGGGTTCTAAGACGAACACGGCTGGTTCGCGGTCGAGCTTCGACTCGTAGTAGTCCCAGCCCGAGTACTGCTCCATGTGGCGGCGCCAGAGGTCGGCCCGCTCCTCTCCCTCGGCGATCCGGGCACGGACCCTGACCCGCTTGCGCCCGACCTCGACCTCGGCCTCGGGATTCGCCCGCAGGTTCAGCGACCAGGCGGGCGTCTTCGCGTTGCCGGCGTTGGTGTTGATGACGACGTAGCGGTCGCCGTCGGCGAGGTAGACGACCGGCGCCGTCCGCAGCTCCCCGGATTTGCGCCCGGTGGTGGTGAGCAGGAGCACCGGCCCTTTGCCGACGTTAGCGCCGAGCCGTCCGCCGCTCAAACGGTAGAGCGGCACGTTCAGCTTGCCTCCCCAGCGCAGGCCCCGCGCCCCCAGCGAGTGGGAGAAGCGGGAGAGGAAGCGGTCGCTCGGCACGGCGCCAGTATCCCACCGCGCGGCACGAACCGCGAGTCCGCGAAAAAGGTCGTACAGCGACCGCTTTCGCGGACTCGCGCGCGGGCGCTAAGGTGGCGGGGATGGCCGAGCCGCACCCGTTCCGCCGCGCCGCCGAGGCAAAGGACCTCGACCTGCTGACCGCGACCCTGCGCGAGGATGTCGTCCTCCACAGCCCGGTCCTCTTCCGCGGCTTCGAGGGCCGCGACACCGTTGCCGCCGTGCTCACCCACGTCGCCGCCACCCTCGAGGGCCTGAACTACGTCGACGAGCTCGGCGACGACAGCACGGTCTGCCTGCGCTTCAAGGCCACCGTCGCCGGCACCGACCGCCAGATCGAGGGCATCGACTTCCTCGAGCTCGACGCCGAGGGCCGGGTCGCCGAGCTGACCGTCTTCATGCGCCCCTTCTCCGCCCTCACCGCCTTCAACGAGCAGATGAAAGCGCGGCTCGAGGCGGCGGCAAGCTGAGACCCCGGCTAGTTCGACCCGCGGCGGATGGGGGAGGCAGGATTCGAACCTGCGTAGGCATAGCCGGCAGATTTACAGTCTGCTCCATTTGACCGCTCTGGCACTCCCCCGGTAAATGGCGTGGCGCCTGCGAGTTTATTGGCTCGCGCCGCTTCGACAGGCCGCCGCTTCCGACTCCTGAGAGGATGTCCCCGTGCTTGACGATCGGGTGATCGCTGTAGCCGGCGTCGGCGGCGGCCTCGGGCCGGTCGTGGCCGAGCGCCTGGCGGCGGCGGGGGCGACGGTCGCCGGGACCGATCGGGACCAGACGGCCCTCGACTCGCTCGCCGCCGAGCTCGGCCTCCCGCCCGAGCGCTGGGACGGCCGCGCCGCCGACCTCCTCGACGAGGAGGCGACCCGCGCCTGGTGCGCGGCGCTGGTCGAGCGCTTCGGGCGCGTCGACGGCCTCGTCCACCTGGTCGGCGGCTGGCGCGGCGGGCAGCCGCTGCACGAGGCCCCGCCCGCCGACTGGGACCTCCTCCACGACCTGCTCGTCCGCACCGTCCAGCACACCACCCGCGCCTTCCACGACCAGCTCGCCGCCTCGCCGCAGGGCCGCTTCGTCCTCGTCTCCGCCAAGCAGGCGCAGAGCCCCAGCAACACCAACGCCGCCTACGCGGCGGCGAAGGCCGCCGCCGAGGCCTGGACCCTGGCCCTCGCCGACGGCTTCGAGCCCGGCGGCGCCACCGCCAACATCGTCGTCGTCGAGGCGATCCTCACCCCGCGCATGCGCGAGGAGGACCCCGGCGCCGAGCACCCCACCTTCACCCCGGCCGAGGACGTCGCCGCGGCGATCGCATATCTCTGTTCGGAGGAGGCGAAGACGATGAACGGACAGCGTCTGGCGCTTACCATGCGGTGATGGCAAGCCGCAAGGGGCGCGACGCGCCCGCCGGCAAGATGACGATCGGGGAGCTGGCGCGGCGGACCGGGATGACGATCCGCAACATCCGCGCCCACCAGACCCGCGGCATCCTGCCCCCGCCCGAGGTCCACGGCCGCACCGGCTACTACAACGAGGACCACGTCGCGAGGATCGAGCTGACCCGCGAAATGCAGGCCGAGGGGCTGAACCTGGAGGCGATCCGGCGGGTGCTGGAGAGCAGCGAGGGCTCTTCGCAGGAGATGGTCGACTTCGCCCGCGCCGTCCGCGCTCCGTTCGAGGACGAGACGCCGGAAATCTTCAGCGCCGAGGAGCTGGCCGGAGCCTGGGGGGCGGAGCAGCTCGACGAGAAGCTGGTGCGCCGGATCGAAGCGATGGGGGTGGTGCGCCGGCTCCCCGACGGCAGGTTCGAGGTGATCAGCCCCCGCCTGCAGCGGGCGGGCACGGCGCTGATCGAGCTCGGCGTCTCGCCCGACGCGGCGGTCAGGACCGCCCGCGAGCTGCGCCGCTGCTCGGAGGTGGTCGCCCGCACCTTCGTCGAGCTCTTCGTCAAGGAGATCTGGGACCCGTTCGACAAGGCCGGCCGTCCCGAGGAGGACTGGCCGAAGGTGCGCGAGGCCCTCGACCGGATGCGCCCCCTCGCCTCCGACGCGCTGCTGGCGATGTTCCAGATAACGATGGGGGAGGCGACCGAGAAAGCGGGCGAACGGACCCTCAAGGAAGCCGGCAAACCGGCGGGCGGCAGGCGCCGCTCCTCGCGCGGCAGGCGCGGCTCGCGCTAGGCGCCGGCAGGCGCCTTTCCCAACCGCTGGTTCGGAAAAGCGCCTACGGCCCTCCTCAGCCGGGGACGATCGACTTCATCGCCGCTTCCAGTTCGGGCACCCCGTAGGCGCCCTCGATGCGGTCGCGCACCACTCCGTGGCGGTCGACCAGGAAGGTCCAGGGCTCGGTCGGCAGGTCGAAGGCCTCTAGCTGCGGCCGGATCCCCTTCGAGACTTCGTTGTCCTTGTAGACCTCCATGTGGATGAAGTCGGCCTTGCCCTTGTACTCGTCCGCGACCTGCTGGGCGACGTCGACGACCGGGCCGCAGACGCGGCTCTGGCAGAGCGCCGGAGTCGCGAAGACGAGCACGACCGGCTCCTTGCCGAGGACTTCGGCGAAGTCGACCTTGTGCATCTGGTCGGGGGGGATGCGGGTGTCGATCTTCGCCAGGTCGCCGCCGACGTCGGCGGCGGTCGGGGTGTGGATCGGCGGCGGCTTCTCGCCCACCTTGGGGATGCCCGGGTACTGTTCGACCACCGGGCTCGGCACCCGCGAGGCTTCCAGCCCGTTCGCGCCCTTGAGGATCGCGACCCCCACCCACGGGCCCTTCTTGTCGAAGTCAACCTTGGGGACGACGTAGACCGCCTGGGCGGCGTCGGGATCGTTGAGCTGGGAGCGGTAGGCCGGCTTCACCTCCAGCGAGGTGACCTGGGCCGGGTAGGGCCCCTTCGCGGGGGCGCTTTCGCTCTTGGCGAAGTAGAGGGCGACGTCGGCGTCGGTCACCTGTTCGCGACCCTTGGTGAAGACGCCGAACGGGTAGCGGTTCTCGCCCAGCGCGAACGCCTGCGCCGCGGGCGCGACCACCAGCTTGGCCGGCTTCGCGCCCGAGCTCTTCAGCAGGCTCGCGATCGTCTGCCCCTTCGCGGCGGGGAATTCGGCCGCCGAGGGGGCCGGGCGCGAAGGTTCTCCGCTCGAGGCGCCGCAGCCGGCGAGCAGCGCGAGGGTTAGTAGGAGCAGGAGCGAGGGGCGGCGCGGGGCGGGCACGGAACGGCACGCTACCGATCTCGCCTCCCCAACCCCTAAAGTCAAAGACAGACAAGTTTGTTGAAGTGTGCCTTTATACTGGCACTCTCGACAAAGGCCAGAGCTCGGTGAAGCCGGGACGGGAGGAACCGATGGCAGGGAAGAAGACGATTGTTTTGCTGGCGGCGCTCGCCATGCTGCTGAGCGCCGGCGCCGCGTCCGCGGCGGGGACCGGCTCGGCCGAATACAAGGAACGGGTCGAACCGATCTGCAAGAAGGACACGCGGGCGAACGAAAAGATCCTCGACGGGGTGCGCGCGAACGTCAAGGCGGGGAAGCTGAAGCGGGCCTCGCGGCAACTAGCCGGAGCCGCCAAGGCGCTCAAGCACGCCTACGCGCAGCTTTCGCGGGTGCCGAAGCCGGCCGAAGACGCCGCCCGCCTGACCCGGTGGCTGAAGGGGGTCAAGACCGAGGCCGCGCTGTTCGAAGCGACCTCGCGGAAGCTGGCGAAGGGCGCGAAGAACGCGGCGCAGAAGATGATCGTGCGGCTGCAGAGCAACGCGACGAAGACCAACAACCAGGTCCTCGACTACGAATTCCGCTACTGCCGCCTGCAACCGAACAAGTTCATCTAGGCGAGATCGGGAGGGCGCGCCATGGCGACCACGACTTTGGCGGCAGAGGCCCCGGAGCAGGTCACCCGCGCCCTCGCCGACTCGGTCTCCCGCGGCAACCTCGAGGCGGCCGCCGCCTGCTTCGCCAAGGACGCCTGCCTCGTCACCCCCGACGCGACCACGGTGCGGGGGCGCGAGGACATCCGCCCGATCCTCCGCCAGCTGATCGCCTCGGGGTCGCGGATCGAGGTCCAGGAGAGCTCGATGGTGGTCGCAGGCGAGATCGCCTTCGGCACCGAGCGCTGGCTCCTCACCAGCCCGGGGTCGGAGGGAAGGCCCTTCACCCGCCCCCTGGCGCCGAAGATGGTCCTCCGCCGCCTGGAGGGCACCTGGAAACTCGCCGTAGCCCTCCCCTGGGACCGCGGCTAACCGATCGCCGCCCACCCTCTAGAATCCCCCTGAGCGCACGGCCCCGAGGGAGGCCGTTCCCGCCCGGATAGCTCAGTTGGTAGAGCACTTCCATGGTAAGGAAGGGGTCACGAGTTCGAGTCTCGTTCCGGGCTTCATTGAAACCGCTGCAAATCGGCTACTTCTTCGACCGATTCCGCGGCCGCTTGGAGCCCCCTCGATTCCGCCTATCTGCCACTAGTGGCAGATAGCGCCGCGATTGCCCGCGATTAGCCCCGATTGCCCTCGATTTCCCGGTTTCACCGAGCTAACGTCGGCGACCGGAAATAAAAAGCGCCCCGGCGGCGGTAGGACGCCCCGGGGCCGGCACAGGAGGGATTAGCTCCCATGCAGGACAAGGGTAAAGCCGCCAAACCGGCCGCAAGGGCCGGCGAGGCGAAATCAAGATCGGCCGGAGGAAAGAAAACCGGCCCGAAGTCGCGAAAGACGCAGCAGGCGCAGGAGCGGCTACGGCCTGGCCAGCTCGACGGCCTCGTTCTCGGCTACATGAAGAAGCACAAAAGCGAGCTGCCGCTCAGCCCGACGGCGGTCGCCCACGGCATTAAACGCTCCTCCGGGGCGGTCGGCAACTGCCTGGGCCGGCTCGAGAAAGAGAAGACGGTGCAGCTGGCCAATAAGAAGCCGCGCGAATACAACCTCGCCGGCAGCAAGAACTGACGACTACCCGCAACGAAAAGCGGCCCCCGGCGGTGCTGAAGACACCAACCGAGGGCCTGACCACATGGAGGCTTGAGCTCCTCATGGCTGACGAGAAATCTACGGGCCCTGGCACCGCCAGGTTCCTGACCACCCGCGACGATGACGACCGCGAGCAGGCGGTAGTGCTCGGCTGGGTGCTCGAATTCCACCCCAGGATCACCTACACCCGCCGCGAGCTCCTGCTCGCGCTAGGCGGAGCCGGTGCTCCCGGCTACCTCGGCACCGACGCGATCGAGCGGGCCCTCCGCGAGCTCGTGGGCGCGGGGCTGCTCCACCGGATCGGCGAGGACGACATGGTCCGACCGACCTGCGCGGCCCTCCGCTACTTCGAGCTGACCGACGGGTGTTTCTGATGGCGACCCGCGATCCGGATCAGCAAAACAGCACGGGCATCAAGATCTCGACCCTCCGAATGCCCGACCGGATGGCAAGGCAACTCGGCGCCATCGCCCGCGCCGAAGGGCTTCCGGTCTCCGAGGTTCTCCGCGAAGGGATCGAGAACCACATCGCCGCCCGGTGCTCGGACGAGGGCTTCAAAGAGCGCCTGCGGAAGGTGCACGAGGAAGACCGCGACGTGCTCAAAGACCTCGGGATCGAGGACTGATCGATGACTAGGCAAAACAGTCCTCAGGCCGCCGCGGCCGCCCGCCAGTTCGGTCGCGGCATCGCCGCGCGGCGCCGGCACCTCGGGCTCACCCAGGAAGGCACCGCCGAGCGGGCGGGGCTGCACCGCACCGAGGTCGCCCTCATCGAAAAGGGGGACCGTCTGGCGCGCCTGGACACGATCGTGAAGCTCGGTGGCGCGCTCGGAGTCGAGCCATGCGAGCTGCTCGCGGGGATGGCCTGGAAGCTCGAGGAGCTGAAGGAGGGATCGAGGTGAAGGCCGGGCTCGGGCGGGAAGACAAGTGGGTCGAGAAAGAGTGGACCCCAGCCGAGCGGTTTGCCGCGAACCTGATCTGGTTCCGACGTAAGGCGGCTCTGACCCAGCAGGAGCTCGCCGACCGGGTCGGGATGAACCGCACGGCGCTCAGCGTGCTCGAACGCGGACTGCGGCTTCCTCGCCTAGACACGATCCTCAGGCTCGCGGCCGGCCTCGAAGTCGGCAGCGGCGACCTCATCGAGTGGATGTGGTGGGTGCCGGGCCATCACGAGCACCACGAGACCCCGCCGGCGATCGCCGACATCAGCGGCTACGAGGTCTGGGATTTCGACGTGCCGCCCGGCTTCCGGGTATCGCCCGTGGGCTTCGAGACGAGGGAGAGGTTCAAGGACCGGCTCAGGCAGCGCTTGGAGGAGGATCGCACCGTCTTGGAACTACTGCGGGACGATGCTCCGAAGGTCGCCCCTCGCCCGCGACCTGACGCCGCCTGGGTCCTTCGCACCGGCCAGGCGCTCAGATCGCTGCGCGAGGAGCGGGGGCTGACCCAAGAGGAGCTCGCGAAGCGGGCACGGACCACGGCCACCTTCATCAGGGAGCTCGAGGACGGAAAGATCTTCGATCCGGGCCTGCGGATCCTGACGGAAATCTGCCGGGCTCTTGACGGCGAGGGGTCGGCGCTGGCCGCGCAGATCGAGCCGATGCGAGCCGAGCGCGAGGCTGCCGTTCAGAAGGTCTTGGACGAGCTGGCCGAGCGGGACGCCCGCGAGGCGGGGGAGTAGGGCGATGTCTCCACGATCCTTCAACCGGAATCCCTCGCTCCCCCTGCTGGGAAAGACGGTTAAGGCACTGCGCGCGGAAGCAGGAATCACCCAGAAGGAGCTCGCCGCTCGGTCCGGCATCGACGTCACCTACATCGGCCGCATCGAGCGCGGCGAGCGCAACCTGACCTGGGTCGCCCTCGGCATGCTGTCCAGGGGGCTCAGGGTGCCGAGGTCGGCCCTGGTCAGGCGGGTGGAGGATGCGGAGCGGGGGCGATGATGGGACGGACCCCGCCGCAACTGAGCCCCGAGCCGACGCTCGGTGAACGTTTCGGGCGCAACCTCTGGCGCAGCAGGCGGCGAGCTTGTCTCTCCCAGGAGCAGCTTGCGAACCTCGCCGGGCTGACCCGTCCTCATATCAGCCTGCTCGAGCGAGGGCTTCGCCTTCCCTGCATCGACACGATCCTCAAACTCGCCGCCGCCACGGACGTCTCGGTCTGCGCCCTGCTCGCGGGGATGGAATGGCAGCCGGGCCGGGTTGTCGACGGTGATTTCCACGTCGAGCATCCCGCGGCGACCCTGCGCAGGAGCGTCCGACGGTGACGGCCCAAGCCCAGATGCAGCTGGACGTACTTGCCGAGGTGCTCAGCGAGGACCCGGACGTGCTGACGCTTCAAGCGCTCGCCGGGCGGGTGCTCCCGAACCCGCGTAGCCTCACCGGGGGCATCGCGCTCGCCCGCGCCCTCCAGAAGCTCGACGACGAGGGCTTGGTCATCAGCGACGGCGTCCTGGTGCGGGCGAGTCGGCCGGCGCTTCACTTCAAGCACCTGCTCAGCCTGGTCGCCCTCAGAGCAAAGGATCCGGCGATATGACCAAGGTCACGACGGTTCGCATCGAGGATGACCTGAATGAGGAAATCAAGGCGGTCGCTCGCGCCGAAGGCGTTTCGGCCTCGGAAATCGTCCGGGCTGCTTTGTATCGCTACGTCGCCGAGCTCAAGGCTGATCCGCTGATTCAAGCTCGGGCCCGCGAACTCCTAGAGAAGGACCGTGAGGTCCTGGAGCGACTGGCCGCGGGGGGTTCGGCGTGAGCTACCGAGCGATGAGCCTTCGGCTCTCGGCAGAAATGGCGGATGAGATCGCGGCCGTAGCCCGAACGGACTCGGTGTCCATCTCGGATGCCGTGCGCGCAGCCATCGCCACGCACATCTCCACCCGCCGCGCCGATCCCGACTTCCAGCAGCGCCTCAAGCAGCGACTGAGGGAACAACGCGAGGTCCTGGAGCGGCTCGCGATCGAGTAGGGGGCAGGAGCCAAACGTGCTGCGTCAGTCATCGCGCTGGCGGCGGGCGGAGTGGGGTCAGCATCCTCAGAGGCTCTTGGCGGCTGGTGGGCGCTGCAGTCTTCTCGATCCATAACGCCTCCCATTGGGCGGTGTCTGCGCACCACGACGCGCGGGAACCGCCAAACCTGCGCTCAACGCTAGAAGCTGAACCCCGTCATCAAACGGCTGGGACATAAAAGAAGCTCTGGCGCTCCTGGACAAGATGGTCTGAGGTGCCCGTGAAGAAGTCGGCGAACTCGAGGTCCACGGCTTGGCCGTCACGAGTATTTCCCTCGAACCTTCCTGAAACTGCAACTTGTCCTTGCACTTCGAGGCACCGCTGGATCGTGTGCGTACCGTCGGCCAGGATCCTTTGTTCGCCGTAGAAACGCCGCAGATCATCTTGACCTTCCAATGGCGGATACCCCGGTCGCCGGTAGATGGCGTCATCAGCGAAGAGGGCCAGAAGGCCCTCTAGGTCGCCGCTGTCAACGCACTCGTAATAACGCAGGACGGTCGCTTGGAGGGCGGGCGCTGGATCGTTCCCGGGGGTAGCTCGCTCGTCCATGCGGGGGATGATATTGAAAGATTGAGTATTCAGTAAACTGCCATGCTTGCTTTTCTCCAGCCGCAGAAGTGCCCGACCGGGTGCATCCACCCCCTTCGTTATCGCCACTGATCGATAAGGCCGTCCCCGATGTCAAGTCCCATTTTTGATCGTTCTTCGCCGGCAGACGCGCCCGCATCGCCTGCAGAGGACTGGTCCCCCTTGGTCGGTGTGCAGATGCGGGTCGCCGGAGAGGCTCGGAAAGTCTGGCTCAAGCTGGAGGGGACAAATCCGTCTGGATCCGTCAAGCACCGGACGGCGCTTGGCCTTGTTCGGCAACTGGAAGACGAGGGGCGTATCGGGCCCGGCCAAGTGCTGGTCGAGTCGACCTCAGGGAACCTCGGGATCGCGCTAGCCCACGTCGCCCACCAGCGCGGCCTGAGCTTCCATGCAGTGGTCGACCCGAAGGTGCAGCAGCCGCTGTTGGCGCAGATTCGTGCCATGGGCGCAACCGTCGAGATAGTGCAAGAGGCCGATTCACAGGGCAGCTATCTCGAAGCGAGGCTGGCGCGGGTGCGGGAGCTCGTCACTTCCTCCGCCTATGTGTGGACGAATCAATATGAAAACCCCGCCAATCCCGCCGCGCACGCCACCACCACCGGGCCGGAGCTATCGCGGCAGAGCACAGGCGCTATGGACGCGATCTTCATCGCTGTCTCCACCGGTGGCACGCTGGCGGGCGTCGCCCGCTATCTACGTGAGACGGCACCGGAGGTGCGAGTGATTGCCGTCGACGCGATGGGCTCCGCGGCCCTCGGCTACGGGCAGGGCCCGAGGCGGCTGACGGGGATCGGCTCCAGCCGCATCTCGTCGTTCATCGAGCCATGGATGTATTCAGACACCGTCCTGGTGCAGGACGCGCAGGCCTTCGCCATGTGCAGAGCGTTGAGGGACGAGACGGGGATCCTGGTCGGCGGATCCAGTGGCGCCACCCTCTTTGCCTGCGGTCGCTATCTCGAAGAGCACCCGGAGGTCCTCCATCCCATTTGCCTCTGTGCGGACGGCGGCACCAACTACCGACACACGATCTTCAACGACAACTGGCTCGCGGAAAACGATCTCGCCACGGCAAAGGCGGAGCAGGGGGTATTTGCGTGACGCAGGATGGGCTTCTATACATAACCAGCGAGGAGATCCGCGACGCGTGTGCCGAGATCGATCCGGTCGACGTCGTACGGGGGGCGCTTGCCGACCACGCGAGCGGCAACACGACCCTTCCTGACGAGAGCTACCTTTCTTGGACGCCCCAGAATGGCTCCGGCGGCGAAGCGCCGACCGCCCGCAGCCTTGGCATGCCGGGGTTGGTGGGCCGTTCACGTCCTGTTGTCGGCACCAAGGTCATCAATGCCAACCCGGCTAATCCCAAGCTCGGCATCCCGCGGGCGTCGGGGTTGACGCTTCTCTTCGACTACGAGACGGCGCGGCCGATATGCATCCTCGAGGCTGCTCACATAAGTGCCCTCCGAACGGCTTCGGTGTCGGTCCTGGCGGCCGAACTGCTGCAAGTCGGTCCACTCCGGACCATGGGTTTGATCGGCGCAGGCACCCAGGCCGACGCTCACCTGGGCCTGATCCTGGCCCGACTGTCCGAGTTGGAGCGCGTTGGCATCTTCGACAGAGACCAACGACGAGCAGAGGGGCTACGCGAACGTCATAAAACGCTCGCGCGGGAGAGAGGGGTCGCATTGGAGATTGTCGCGAGCGCCCAGGAGGCGATCGTCGAGGCGCAACTCGTGGTCACGGTGACGACTACGACCACCGGCTACATCCCATTCGAATGGCTGAGGCCGGGGTCGACGCTGGTCAGTGTCTCCTTGGACGACCCGCTTCCCGATGTGGTCGCTGAAGCAGATCTCGTGGTCGTCGACGACTGGGAGCTGATCCGTAGCGACAGCCGGCGACTGCTCGGCCGGCTTTACCGTCAGGGTCTGGTCTGCGGACCGGAAGAAGATCCGGGACCAGGATGCAGGAGGGTGGACACGACGATCGGCGACCTTGCCCGCGGGGAAGACAGCGGTCGGCGCTCACCCGATGAGATTGTCCTCGTGAACCCCTTCGGGTTGGCAATTGAGGACCTCGCTCTGGCGCAGATCGTCTACGAGACTGCGCTTGCCAAAGGCTTCGGTCGGCGTCTGCCCTTCGAGGGTTGACCGGCGCCATGCCCGCGTCGGCGCGGCACGCGGGGGAGCCCGCGCTCAGGCGGCCAGGATGTCGGTGCGCTGGTCCACCTGGACGATCGAGTTGTGTTCGTCGACGTGGACAACGCGCGGCACGAACTCCTGCAGCTCTTCCTCGTCGTAGTGGGCGTAGGAGAAGACGATGATCTTGTCGCCCTCGTGCACAAGCCGCGCCGCAGCGCCGTTGACCTCGATCACGCCGCTGCCAGGCTCCCCGGGGATCGCGTAGGTCTCGAAGCGCGAGCCGTTTTCGATGTCGACGACCGCGATCTGCTCGTGGTCGAGGATGTCGGCGGCCTCGAGCAGCTCCGGATCGACGGTCAGCGACCCGACGTAGTTGAGATCGCTGCCGGTGACCCGGGCACGGTGGATCTTGGACTTCAGCATCACTCGTCGCATCAGGGTTCCTCCATCAGGTTCTCGCCACAGCCGACCCGTACAGCCGCGCTCAGGATCACATATATAATCAAATCAATTAGTTTAGTTTTGGATGATGGTCGGCGTCTCCTCTCCCACCCCCAAGCTCGCATCGAGGGGCCAGCAGCAGCTCTGGCTCGTCGCGATGCTCGGCGAAGGGTCGGCCGTCTACAGCGTCGCGGCCGCCATTCGGTTCCGCGGCAGGCTGGACGCTGACCTGCTGGCGCGCGCGGCGGAAGACATGCTCGCCGGGCACGAAGCTCTGTGCACCAGCTTCATCGAGGGCGAGACGGACCTCGAGCGGGTGGTCTCGGCAGACGCGGTTTCGCCGCTGCGACGCTTCGACTTCAAGGACTTGCCTGAGGAGCCCACGCGGCGCGAGTCCGACCGTCTTGGGGACTTGTTTGCCCGTGAGCCCTACTCAATTGTCGAGGGGGCGGTTGTGAGGGCTGCGCTGGTCGAGGAAGACGCTGACCGCTGCACGCTGCTGCTGGGCGGGCACCACGTGGTCTTCGACGGATGGACGGTCGGGCTACTCGCCCGGGAGGTCGCTGACCGCTACCTTGCCCTTGCAGCCGGGCGGGATTTCAAGTCACCGCCGTCGCCCTCGTATGACGACTTCGTCGCGGCGGAAGCTCGAGCGAGGGAGGAACGCGGCGAGGAGGACCTCGCGTGGTGGCTGGACTACCTGGCGGGAGCACCGACGGTTTTTTCCCTGCCGACGGACCTGCCGCGGCCGGAATGGCAATCCTACGGGGGGAGCCGCCTCCACTTCGACTTCGGCGATCCCCAGCGGGTCAAGGATCTGGCTACGGAGGTTGGTGCCACCCCCTTCACCCTGCTGCTCGCCTGCTTCGGAATCTGCCTGGCGGCCGAAGCCGACTGTCGCGATCTGCTGGTCGGCATCGCCCTCTCCGGGCGAAAGGACCCGGAGATGTACGACCTGGTCGGCTACTGCGCGAAAGTGCTTCCCGTTCGGATCCGGATCAAGGAGGCCGAAACGCTCGTCGACTTCGCCCGCGACCTGCAGGACGCGGTGGTCTCGGTGCTCGAACACGACAGCGTCGACCTCGGGGACCTGGTGATGGCGCTCGGGATCTCGGGGGACACGGCCCGCAACCCGCTCGTGCAGACGATCTTCGGCAAGCACGACGACCTGATCCCGCAGGGTCCGGTCGGTGAGGGGACCGAGCTCGAATGCGAGATTCTCGACACCGGCTCCTCAGCGGTCGACTTGACCCTCCTGATCGAACGGATGACCGGCGAGGCGGACGCGGCGATCGAGTACGCCGAGGACGTCGTCAGCGAAGAGGGGGCGCGTCGCTTCAGTGAGCGCTACGTCCGTACGGTCGGGGCAGTTGTCGCCGATCCGACCCGGTCGCTCGGCAGCCTCCTCTCTGCCGACCTGGAACCGGGCCCCGCCCCCCGTCCCTCAACCTCCGCCGCCTGAGCAGACGCGAGATGTCGCTTGAGGAGAGGATCAACCGCGGAGCCGTGAACGAGGTTTTTGCCGCGACCGCGCTGGCGTCGCCAGAGCGGGAGGCCGTCTGGGCGGACGGGGTCACCCTCACCTACAAGGAGCTCCAGGAGCAGAACGCGACGATCGCCATCAACCTCTGGCGACTCGGCGTCCGCCCCGGCGACCGCGTGGCCCTCTCGGTCCCCCGCAACCCCCGCCTGGTTCCGCTCATCCTCGGGATTCTCGGCGCCGGCGCGGCCTTCGTTCCCATCGAACCTGGACAGCCTCCAGCCCGGGCACGCTTCGTCTGCGAAGAGGCGGGGGTGCGTTGGCTGATCGCCGACGCCGACGCCGCCGTCGGGCTCGGCTTCAGCGAGGACGAAATCCGGCGGCTCGAGCCCGAGGAGCTGCTGGATGCTTCGTCGCCGGCGACGCTTCCCCTGCCCTCGCTGGAGGCCGTCGCCTACGTGATGTTCACCTCGGGCTCGACCGGCAGGCCGAAAGGCGTCGCCGTCCCCCATGAGGGCCTCGTCAACCTTGTCGCCTGGGCGGCGGCCGAGCTGGGGGAAGATCGCCTGCGACGGACTGTGTTCTCCACCTCGCTCTCGTTCGACGTCGCCATGTTCGAGCTGTTCGCGCCGCTCGCGGTAGGCGGCTGCGTACACGTGGTCGACAGCCCTTTCGACCTCGCGGCGCTGCCGGCAGACTTAGCTCCGACCCTCTACAGCATGGTTCCCTCGGTTGCCGCCGAGCTAGTCCACGAGTCGCTGTTCCGGCCGGGGGCTGCCGTCGTGCTGGCGGGGGAGCAGGTGCCGACCGCCCTCGTCGGCGCGCTCCTGCAAGCTGGTGCCGCTGAGGTCTGGAACTGCTATGGCCCGACCGAGGCGACGGTCTACGCGACCTTCGCCCAGCTTGCCGAGGGCGAGGAGCGGCCACCGATCGGGAGGCCGCTGCCGGGCACCCGCGCCCATGTCCTCGACCCGTCGCTGAGGCCGGTCGGAGGAGAGCCGGGCGAGTTGTTCATTGGTGGTAAGGGCGTGGCCCAAGCCTACGTCAACCGTCCCGACCTGACGGCCGAGCGTTTCCTCCCCGAGCCGGGGGTCCCCGGCGGGCGGATGTACCGGACGGGAGACGTTGTTCGTCGACGCGAGGACGGACAACTGGAGTTCCTCGGTCGGGCTGACGACCAGCTGAAGATCAAAGGAGTGCGGATCGAGCCGGCCGAGATCGAGTCGGCGCTCCTGCGCCACCCGACCGTCACCGCCGCGGTTGTCGGCCGCTATGCCCCCGAGGGGGGGACTCCGATCCTCGTCGCCTACGTCCGGCGCGGCGCGACGACGGAGCCGACGCAGGTGGAGTTGCTCGACCACCTCCGCTCCCATCTGCCTGCCGAGATGGTTCCGGCGCGCGTCGTGGTCCTCGACGAGCTGCCGCGGACGCTCAGCGGCAAGGTCGACCGTCGAGCGCTGCCGGCGCCGCCCGAAGAGCGTGGTCCGGCAGTCGCCTGGGAGGCGCCGTCGCAGCGCCTGGTCGCCGAGGCCTGGGGCGTCGTTCTCGGTACCGGGTCGCATTTCGGGCTGGACGACAACTTCTTCGACGTCGGCGGGCACTCGTTCCTGCTGCTGCGGCTGAAACAGGAGCTCGCCCGTCGCTCCGGGAAGACGCTGCGGGTGGTCGACATGTTCCGCTACCCGACTGTCAGGAGCATGGGCGCCTTCCTCGACGGGGATCCGCCTCCCGCGGCGCCCTTGCCGGCCCGGGCGCCTTCGGTAGCGGGCGATCGTCTGGCCCGCGTGCGGCGAGCGCAGGCCGAACGGTGACGGAGACCGCGACGATCCGGATCGAAGGGCCTGCCGGGCTGGAGGCCGTCGTCGGCCGCACGCTCGGCCCCGGCCGGTGGCATCCACTGACGATGAGCTCCGTCAGGGCTTTCGCCGAGGCCACCGGGGATAACCAGTGGATCCACCTGGACGAGGAGCGCGCTCGCGGGGAAGGCCCGTTTGGCGGGCCCATTGCACAGGGGAACCTGACCCTTGCCCTCGCCGACTGCCTCGGTAACGAGCTGCTCGAGTGGACGGGGTTCGACCCGATCCTCCACCGCGGCTGGGCACGCGTCTCCTACCTGGCTCCGGTAGTGATCCCGGCGCAGGTCAGGGTCTCGACCGAAGTCGCAGAGGCGAGGCGGTTGGCGGGTGGCTGGTGGGAGGTGGAGCGCCAGGTGATGGTCGAGAGCGAGCAGGGAGGAGTGGCCTGCGAAGCGCGGGCGCTAACCGCGATGTTGGCCGCAGAAGTTTGATCAAGTTCTTCTAAAAAAACAAATAGAATTGAATGCTTCATGGGCGAGACGGATGTCGCAATCATTGGGATCTCCGGACGGTTTCCGGGGGCGGCGTCCCCTCGGGAGCTGTGGAGCGGGGCTCTCTCCGAAGAAAGCGGGATGCGGGAGCTTGCCGAAACGGAGCTGAAGGAGGCGGGCGTTTCAGAGGCTTTGCTGTCCTCGCCGCGGTACGTGCGCCGCACCGGTGTCCTTGATGGGGCCGAGGGCTTTGACGCCGAGTTCTTCGGCATCAGCGCCAGAGAGGCCGATCGCCTCGACCCCCAGCACCGGCTCTTCCTCGAATGCGCCTGGCTAGGGCTCGAAGACGCCGGCTGCGCGCCCTCGCAGCTCGAGGGCTTGGTCGGCGTCTACGCCGGGGTCGGGCTCGACGGCTACTCGCGGTTGGTCGAGGCGGTCGACCCCCCCGGCCCGGACGAGTCGCCGCTGGAACGGCAGATGGCCTCCGAGCGGGATTTCGTCGCTACCCGTGTCGCTTACAAGCTCGGTCTCGGCGGACCTGCGGTCACCGTTCAGAGCGCCTGCTCCACCTCGCTCGTGGCGGTCCACCTCGCCTGCCAGGGGCTGCTCAGCGGCGACGCCGACGTGGCGATCGCGGGCGGCGCGCGGATCGTCTATCCGTACCCCTCCGGGTACCTTCACCGCGAGGGGGAGATCTTCTCCCCGGACGGCGTCTGCCGCGCTTTCGATGACGCGGCGAACGGGACCGTGCCCGGCAGCGGCGTCGCGGCGGTGGTCCTCAAGCGCCTGACCGACGCTCTCGCCGACGGCGACAGCTTCTACGCGGTGATCAAGGGTTCGGCCGTCAACAACGACGGATCGCGCAAGGCCGGCTTCACCGCGCCCAGCGTCCAGGGTCAGGCCGAGGTGATCGCCGGCGCGCTGGCCGCAGCCGGGGTCGAGCCGGACAGCGTCCGCTACGTGGAGACGCACGGCACCGGGACCCCACTGGGCGACCCGATCGAGGTCGAGGCTCTGCGCCAGGCGCTGGAAAGGCGGGGGCACCCCGGCTGCTACCTGGGGGCGCTGAAGCCGAGCATCGGGCACCTCGACGCCGCTGCGGGAGCGGCGGCGTTGATCAAGGCGGCCCTGACCGTCAAAGAAGGAGTCATCCCACCGACCCTCCACTTCGAGGAACCGAGCTCCCAGATCGACTTCGGATCGCTACAGGTGGCCGACCGGGTGATCGAGTGGCCCGATGACGACGTTCCCCGGCGGGCCGGGGTCAGCTCCTTCGGCGTCGGCGGCACTAACGCCCACGTCGTGATCGAGGAGCCGCCGCCGCTTCAGGCCAAGCCGAGCTCGAGGGAGCCGCAACTGCTGGTGATCTCAGCCCGCGATGAGGAGGCGGTCCTCAGCCGCTGCTCTCAGCTGGCGGATGTGCTTGCGGCCGACGAGGCGCCGCCGTTGGCGGACGTCTCCGCGACCCTGGCGCAGGGGCGCGAGCCGCTCGACGCCCGCACCGCGGTCGTCGCCGGCGAGGAGAGCGTGGAGGCGGCGCTGCGGGCAGTCGGCGCCGCCGACGTGCGCGCCGCCGATCCCGCCGGTCCGGCCGTGGTCTTCGCGTTCCCAGGGCAGGGATCGCAGTTCGCCGGGATGGCGCGCGGGCTCTATCGCAGCGAGCGGGTCTTCCGCGAGGTGTTCGACGAATGCCTCGGAGCGCTCGCACCAGAGCAGGCGACGGAGCTCTCGACGCTCATCCTGGCCGACGGCGACGCCGAAGCCGACCGGACGCTGAGCGACACGCGGCTCGCGCAGCCGGCGCTGTTCGCCACCGAGTACGCGCTCGCCCGCCAGCTGATCGAGTGGGGAGTGAGGCCGGCGGCGCTGATCGGCCACAGCGTCGGCGAGTATGTGGCTGCGTGCCTGGCCGGGGTTTTCGGACCGGCAGCAGGTATCGAGCTGATCGCTCGTCGGGGGGAGCTGATGGCGGCAGCACCCCCGGGACGGATGCTGGCGGTCGCACTACCGGAGGACGAGCTCCGGAGGACGCTGCCGGACGAGGTTGCGATCGCGGCGGTTAACGCACCCTCAACCTGCACCGTCGCCGGGCCGATCGAGGCGATCGAGCGCGTCGAAGCGGAGCTGGGACGGCGGAAGGTCGCGACGCGCCCCCTGCAGACCTCGCACGCGTTCCATTCGGCGCAGATGGACGAGGTCGTCGATCCCTTGGTCGAGGCCGTGCGAGCGGTCGGCCCGGTCGAGCCCGAGCTGCCGTACCTCGCCAACCGCACCGGCACTTGGGCGGCTGTCGGAGAAGCGTCAGATCCTCAGGCCTGGGGTCGGCACAGCCGCGAGGCTGTCCGCTTCGCCGACTGCGTCGCGGCCCTTGCCGCCCGCCATCGCGACGCCGTCGTGGTCGAGCTCGGCCCGGGCCGAGCGCTGAGCGCGCTGATCGGCTCGAACCCCGACGCCAAGCAACTGCGCCTGACCGCCCCCGCATTGGGGGAGGCAAAGGAGCGCGACCGGGCTCCCGCGGCGACGTTGCAAGCACTGGGCGACCTCTGGACCTACGGGGTCCCGGTCGACTGGCGACGGTTCTTCGCCGGGGAAGAACGGGTGAAGCGGCCGCTGCCGGGCTACCCGTTCCGTCGCCGTGCTCACTGGATCGGCCGCGCGCCGGCTGCGGAGGGGGAGCCGCTCGGGGCCTCCACGGCCTCGCAGCGCGGCGCCGATGCCACCGCTCGACTCGGGCTCGAGGAGATGGTCCACGAGATCGGCTGGCGCCGGGCCCCCCGCTTGCGGCCCCGGGCCAGCAGGCCGCGGCGTTGGCTGGCGCTCGTCAGCGGCCCGATGGGCCGGCATCTCGTCTGGCTGCTGCGTACGCAGGGCGACTCCGTCGTCACCGTCGAACCCGGGCTGCCCGAGGCGAGCAGCGGGCAGGCGCTCTTTGTGTCGCCGGCCGACGCGAGCGCCGACCTCGGGCGGGCGCTGGCGCTCTCGGGGACCGAGGGGGAGCCGCTCGGGGTGATCCACGCCTGGGCATCGGAGGGCGCATACGCACAGGCCCCGATGCCCCCCGATCTGGCTTCGCATCTCAGCCTGATGGACCTGGCGCGGGCGGTGGCGGAAGGGAGGTCGGGAGCGCAGCTGACCGTCCTCACCCTCGGCGCCTACGACGTCGGCGGCGCGGAGCCGATCTCCCCCCATGCGGCGATGCTAGGCGGCACCGTCGCCTCGCTGGCACGCGAGCTGCCGGGGGGTGCCCGACACATCGACGTCGACGCCGCCGCCGATCCGGCCGCAGCCGCCGAAGCTGTCCTCGACGAGCTATCGCACACCGACCCGGCCGTCGCCATCCGGGGCACGGCGGCCTGGCTTCCGAGTCCCGAGCCGGTTGTTCCGGGCGGGGGCGCGGGCATCCCGATCCGGGCCGACGGCGTCTACGTCTTCACCGGCGGGCTCGGCGCCATCGGCCTTGAGCTTGCGCAGGAGGTCGTCGAGCGCGGCGGCCGCAAGTTGGCGCTGCTCTCACGTGACGCCAGCCCCGCACGAACCGCGACTGTCGCCGGTGAGCTGCAGGCGCTCCGGGCCAGGGGGGCTACGGTGGAGATGCTGGAGGCAGACGCCTCGGATCGGGAGGGGCTGACCGGCTGCCTCGACGAGGTGAGGAGCAGGCTGGGCCCGGTCGCCGGAATCGTTCACGCCGCCGGAATCGCCGGCGGCCGGCTCGCGGTGAACCACCAGCGTGCGGAGTCGGAGCCGGTGCTGGCTCCCAAGGTGTCGGGTGCCCAGGCCCTCGCCGAGTTCGTCTCCAGATCTCCCGAGGTCGACTTCCTCGTTCTCTGCTCCTCGGTCGATGCAGTCCTCGGCGCCCCCGGGGCAGCCGACTACGCAGCCGCCAATGCCTACATGGACGCGCTTGCCTATCGCTGCCGACAGCAGGGAGAGCGCCGCGTTATCTCGATCGGCTGGGACGCTTGGCGCGAGGTCGGAATGGCCACCCGCCACGCCGCTGGTACCGCCGAGGGGACGCTTGCGCTCGGACTCTCCAACCAGGAGGGCAGGTCGCTGTTCGGGCGGGCGCTTGCCGCCGGCTCGCCGCACCTGCTGATCTCGACGGTGCCGCCGGCGCAGAGGCTCGTGGTGTCGACGCCGGTCGTAGCGCTTCCGTCGCCCGAGCCGGTCGTCGTCCCCGACGAGGCGCCGGCTCCCGACGCCGGGACGGGCACGAGCGGTGACCTGGCCGCAGCGGTGACGGCGATCTGGGCAGAGCTGCTCGGCCGCCCCGACCTCAGCCCTGACGAGGACGTCTTCAACCTCGGCGCCCATTCGCTGATGGCCACGCAGGTGGTCCCGCGCCTGCGCCAGGTCCTCGGCAGCGAAGTCGGCGTGCGGACGGTGATCGAAGCGCGGACGGGAGCCCAACTGGCGGCAGCGCTCGAGCCCGGCCAGGGAGGCGGGGAGGCCTCGCCAGCGGTGGCCGAAGCCGCGAGCGAGGGGCCGCTATCGCCGCTGCAGGAACGGATCTGGATGCTGCACGAACTCAGCCCCGAGAGCCTGGAGTTCATCGTCCCCTTTGGCTTGAGGATCCGCGGCCCCCTCGACGCCCGGGCGCTGGAGCGCGCCATCGCCGGCATCCTCAACCGGCACGACGCGCTGCGGACGGTCTTCCGCGCCACCGACGAGGAGCCGGTGCAGGAGGTGAGACCGCCGGGCGACTTCGAGCTGGGCTTCGAGGACCTCGGGCCGGGCACCTCCCCCGAGGAGGCGCTCGCCGTGGCGAGCGAATTCGCCCTGCAGCCGTTCGACCTCGGACGCGGCCCGCTCTTCCGCTGCAAGCTCCTGCAGCTCGACCCGGACGACTACCTGCTGGCGATCAGCTTCCACCACCTCGTCTTCGACGGCTGGTCGCTCGGCATCTTCCACCGCGAGCTGGCCGAGCTGTACCGGGCCGAGGCGACCGGCGCCGCCACGGCCCTGGAGCCGCTGCCCAATTCCTACCTCGAGGTCTCGCAGCGCCAGCGCGAGGCGATCGGCACCCCTTCCTTCCGTAGGTCGCTCGCCTTCTGGCTCGGGCACCTCGAGGGGGTGCCGGCCCTCGACCTGCCGAGCGAGGGTCGCCGCCCGCCGGTGCGCAGCGAGCGCGGGGCGGCGGTCCCCTTCGAGCTCGACCCCGGGCTCCTGGACCACGTCGACAGGCTCGCTGCCGAGCGGGGGGCGACGCGGTACATCGTCCTGCTCGCGGTGACCGCCGTCGTCCTCGGCCGCTACAGCGAGCAGGACGACTTCGCGATCGGCAGCATGATGGCGAACCGCACCCAGCCGGGCTCGCAGGAGCTGATCGGGTTCTTCGTCAACCTCAACCCGATCCGGGCCGACCTCAGCGGCGACCCCAGCTTCCTCGAGCTGGTGGAACGGATGCGGGGGGCGGCGCTGGACGCCTACGAGCACAGCGAGGTCCCCTTCGACATGGTCCTTGCCGAGCTCGACATCGAGCGCGATCGCAGTAGGACCCCGGTCGTGCAGGCGGCCCTGATCCTCGAGGACGAACACCCCGGCGAGATCGAGCTGGAGGGCGTCGAGGTGGAGCCGGTGGCGATCCCGTGGCCGGTCGCTCAGTTCGACGTCACCCTGCGACTGGTCGCCGTCGAGGGGCGTTTCCACGGCTTCCTCGAGTACAGCACCGACCTGTTCAACGAGGCCTCGGCCGCCGGCATGGCGGACTCGCTGGCCGCGGTGCTGGAGAGGCTGTCGGTCGAGCCCGAGACGCGCCTCTCCGAGGTTCCTCTCGTTCCCGAGCAGCAGCGCCAGGCCCACATCGAGGCGCGGAGCGGTCCCGCGGCGCCGCTGGGAGAGAAGCTGCTGCACGAGGTCGTCGCCGAGTGGGCCGAGCGCGAAGGGGATGCGCCAGCGGTCAGTTGGGACGGCGGCACCCTCAGCTACGCGGAGCTAGAGGCCCGCTCCAACCAGGTCGCCCACCTGTTGCGCGACCGCGGCGTCGGGCCTGACAGCGTGGTCGGGATCTGCATCCCGCGCTCGGTCGAGACCGTGGTCGCGATCATCGGCGCGCTGAAGGTGGGGGCGGCCTTCCTGCCGCTGGAGGCCGACACCCCGGCGGCCCGCTTCGCCGATCTGCTTGCTGACGCCCGCCCGGCCGTCGTCCTGGTCGGCGCCGACGCTCCCGCAGCCCTGCTCGAGGCCGGAGCGGAGACGCTGGAGGTCACGGGCGACTCGCGCGGGCTGGAGGGGCTGCCGACTGAGGCCGTCGATGTGGCGACGCGGCCGGACAACCTGATCTCGATCTACTACACGTCGGGCTCCACCGGCAAGCCGAAGGGGGTCGCCAGCACCCACGCCGGCTGGCTCAACCGGATCGCTTGGATGCAGCGGCAGCACGGCCTAGACCGCGGCGAGTCGGTGCTGTTCAAGACCACGCTCACCTTCGACGACTCCGCTGTCGAGGTGTTCTGGCCGCTGATGGTCGGGGGGCGGATCGCTGTCCTTGGCGGCGACCTGCACCGGGACCCCGCGGCGATCCTCGAGCGGGCGGTCGCTGAGCAGGTGTCCGTGATCCAGTTCGTGCCCAGCGTCCTCGACCTCTTTCTCGACCTGCTGGACGACGAGGCGCTGTCGCAGCTGTCCCGGCTTCGCCATGTGGTCTCCAGCGGCGAGGCGCTGACGCCGGAGCTGGTCGCCAAGTTCGAGGCCACGCTGGGGCGGAACGACGTCCTCCTCCACAACCAGTGGGGAGCAACCGAGGTCTCGATCGACTCCACCCTGCACACCTGCGTTCCCCTCGACGCGACGAGCGGGCGGCCGGTTCCGATCGGGCACCCGATCGACAACAACCGCGTCTACGTGCTCGACCCCGGGCTGCGGCCGCTGCCGGTCGGGGTCCCTGGCGAGCTCTTCCTCGGCGGGGTCGGGCTTGCCCGCGGGTACCTGGGCGATCCGCGGCGGACGGCGCTGGCCTTCGTCCCGGACCCGTTCGTCCCCGGCGAGCGGATGTACCGGACGGGCGACCGTGGCCGCGAGAACGCGGACGGCTCGGTCACCTTCCTCGGGCGCGGCGACAACCAGGTCAAGCTCAGGGGGATGCGGATCGAGCTCGGGGAGGTCGAGCAGGCGCTCGGCTCCCACCCCGGCGTCCGCGCGGCGGCCGTCATCGCCCGCGAGTACGGGCCGGGCGACAAGCGGCTGGTCGCCTTCTACGTCGGCGAGGAGTCGGCGCCGTCGCCGGAGGAGCTGAGGCGGCACGCAGCCGCGTTGCTGCCGCCGTTCATGGTCCCCTCGGCCTTTGTGCCGCTCGAGGCGTTACCGCAGACGGCGAGCGGCAAGCTCGACCGCCGCGCCCTGCGGCCGCCGAGCCTGGAGCCGGTCGAGACCGCGGTGGGACGTGCCCCCGAGACCGAGGTCGAGACCGCGCTGGCCGAGATCTGGAGTGAGCTCCTCGACCGCGAGCAGGTCGGCGTGGACCTCGACTTCTTCGCGGCGGGCGGCTATTCGCTGTTGGCGACCCGGGCGATCACCCGGATGCGCGCCCGCTTCGACCACCCCTTCCCGCTCAGCCTCGTCTTCGACAACCCGACCATCGCTGAGGCGGCGCGAGCGGTCGAGGCCGAGCTGAGAACCGAGCGGCAGCTGAGCCGGAACGGCGACAGAGAGAACAGTGAATCGACCGCGGCGGTCGCAGGCCTCCGCGAGAAGGAGGAGTGAGCGATGGAGACGAGCGAGCAGACGGTCGCCTACCGGGTAGTCGTCAACGGCGAGGAGCAGTACTCGATCTGGCCGGCCGATAAAGAGATGCCGGCTGGCTGGGAGGAGGTCGGGAAGGAGGGCACGCGGGAGGAGTGCCTTGACCACATTGAGGAGGTGTGGGTCGACATGCGCCCGAAGAGCCTGCGTCTGGCGATGGAGAAGGACCAGGGTGAGTAGGTGATCTGGCTCTCGCGCGAACCTTCGGCGGATGCCTGCCGGCGGCTGATCTGCTTCCCTCATGCGGGCGCCGGTGCTGCCGCCTACCGCCTCTGGGCCTCCGACGCCGACCTGGAGGTGCTGCCGGTGCGGCTGCCGGGGCGCGAATCGAGGTACCGCGAACCGGCGCCGCGGCGGCTGCGGGCGCTTGCCGAGGAGGTTGCGGGCGTGCTCGACCCGGTGCTCGACCGCGATTTCGCCTTCTACGGCCACAGTCTCGGCGCGGTGCTGGCCTTCGAGGTCACGCGGGCTCTGCTCGACCGCGACGGGAAGTGCCCGGGCACCCTCTTCGTCGGCGCCAGCCCGCCGCCCGGCGCTCCGCTGGGCGGGCTGGACGAGGTCGTCGGCCTCGGCGACGAGGAGCTGGTGGCGGCGCTCGCGCATCGCTTCGGCACCGCCGACGAGGCGCTCGCCCATCCCGAGCTGGTGAAGCTCCTGCTGCCGGTGATGCGCGCCGACCTGGAGATGCTGGCCACCTACCGGCCGCTGCCGGGGCGGCCGTTGCCCTGCCCGGTCGTCGCTTTCTATGGGGACGAAGACGTCTACTTCGGGCGTGACGTGGTCGCCGGCTGGGACTCCCAGACGGCAGGCTCGTTCGCGCTCGAACAGGCATCGGGAGGCCACTTCTTCGTCGCCGACCCGGACGGGTGGTTGCGGGAGCGGCTGAAGCAGCACCTGATCGGCGAGGCGGCGAGAGCGCCGACCCGGCGCTAGCGGGTCATGGGCCGCGATCCGGCGCTTCTCGCCGTCAGCGATCTCCACGTCGACCACCAGGAGAACCGGCTCCTGGTCGACCTCCTGCGCCCAGGCGCTGACGGCGACTGGCTGATCGTCGGCGGCGACGTCGCCGGCTCGCCCGCCGACGTCGAGTGGGCGCTAGGACTGCTCAGCGAGCGCTTCGAGCGGGTGATCTGGGTGCCGGGTAACCACGAGCTGTACGCGCTGCCGCGCGACGGACGCGAGCTGCGCGGCGAGCGTCGCTACACACACCTCGTGGAGCGCTGCCGGCGGCTCGGCGTCACCACCCCGGAGGACCCGTTCCCGGTTTGGGAGGGGGCCGGCGGACCGGCTCGGATCGCGCCGTTGTTCCTCCTCTACGACTACACGTTCGGGCGCGGCGCCGGGGAGACCCGGGAGGAGGCGCTGCAACGCGCCTTCGAGGCCGGCGTCCTCTGCACCGACGAGCTGCTCCTGCACCCCGATCCCTACCCGAGCCGTGAGGACTGGTGCAAGGCCCGGGTGGAGGCGACCGACAGCCTGCTCGCCGGCGCGGGGGCCGACCTGCCGCTGGTGCTTGTCAACCACTATCCGCTGGTCGAGGAGCCGACCCGCATCCTCCGCCACCCGGAGTTCGCCCAGTGGTGTGGGACCGTGAAGACGGCCCACTGGCACCGCCGCTACCGGGTCGCCGTCGTCGTCTACGGTCACCTCCATATCCCCGGCACCAGCTGGTACGACGGGACCCGGTTCGAGGAGGTCTCGCTCGGCTATCCGCAGGAGCGCCGCCGTCGCCGTGAAGCCTTCGCGCCGCGCCAGATTCTCCCTGAGGTGCCGCGTGCTTGAGCAGATCCTGCCCTCCTCGGCAGCCGTGGCCGTGGCCACAGCCGACGTGCCGGCCCCGCTGTACCCGGAGGAGGCGCGCGTGGTCGAGCGCGCCGTTGCGAAACGGCAGCACGAGTTCGCAACGACCCGCGCCTGCGCGCGCCGAGCGCTGGCTCAGATCGGCGTGCCCGCGCAGCCGATCCCGACTGGACCGAAGGGAGAGCCGTGCTGGCCCGAGGGGGTCGTCGGCAGCATCACCCACTGCGACGGCCTCCGCGCCTGCGCGGTCGCCCGCGCCCGCGACCTGCTCTCACTCGGGATCGACGCCGAGCCCGGGTTGCCGCTGCCCGAAGGCGTGCTGGAATCGGTTGCCCGACCCGAGGAGCGGGACCACCTCGACGCCCTCGCCGCCGAGCGACCGGGCATCAGCTGGGACCGGCTGCTGTTCTCGATCAAGGAGTCGACCTACAAGGCCTGGTTCCCGCTGGCCCGCGGCTGGCTGGGGTTCGAGGAGGCAAGCGTCGTGATCGATCCGGTGACGGGGCGGTTCTCGGTCCGCCTGCTGGTCCCGGGTCCGGCCGTGGGGGAGCGGCAACTGGGGGGGTTCGAGGGTCGCTGGCTGTCGACGTCGACGCATCTCCTGACGGCAATCGCACCGCGGAGATAGCGATCAAGAGTTTTGAAATACTAAGGAAATGCCTAGGCGATTTATGTCTCCAGCGACTCAACCCGCTCGACGATGACGGGCAGCGCCGCCACCGCCTCAGCTCGCCTTCACGATCTCTTCGCCGAGCAGGCGGCGAGGTCGCCTAAGGCAGTCGCGGTCGAAGACCGTGACGGCGCGCTCAGCTACCGCGAGCTCGACCGTCGCGCAAACCGCCTCGCCCACCGGCTGCGGGCGCTGGGCGTCGGCCCCGAGCGCCTGGTGGCTGTCTGCTTCCCCCGCTCGGCCGAGGCGATCGTGACCCTGCTCGCCGTTCTCAAGGCCGGCGGCGCCTATCTGCCGCTCGACCCCACCTACCCGCGCGAGCGGCTCGCCTTCATGTTCGAAGACGCCGCGCCGCAGGCGCTGGTCACCAGTTCCGAGCTGCTCGAGCGGCTGCCGGAGGGGGAGGCGGACCTCCTCCTGCTGGACCAGGAGCGGACGCAGATCGAGGCAGAACCCGAGAGCGCCCCGCAGGTGGAGATCCATCCCGCCAACCTGGCGGTCGTCATTTACACCTCCGGCTCCACCGGCCACCCCAAAGGCACGGCGCTCACCCACGAGTCGATGAGCAGCTTCATCCGCGCCGCTGGGGCCGTGATCGCCGCCGACGGGGCGCCGCGGATGCTGCAGCACACTGCCCTCAGCTTCGACATCTCGGCGATGGAGGTCTTCATCCCCTTGGCCACCGGCGGGACCTTGGTGGTCGCCAACCGCAGCGAGGACCGCAACGAGTCGATCGCCGCCGCCCTACGGGACGCGGGTGTCACCATCGCGGTCTTCGTCCCCACGCATGCCCGCATCCTGCTCGAGGTCGGCGCCTTCGCCGAGTGCCGCGGGCTGCGTGAGATCTGGACCGGCGGCGAGCCCCTCACCGCCGCCTTGGCCGAGGGGCTGGCGGCGGCGACCGGGGCCGCGGTGGTCAACCTCTACGGCCCGACTGAGGCCTCGGTGGCCCAGACCTGGCTGCCGATCGAGGAGCTTCCCGACGATCCCGCCGCAGTGTTGCCGATCGGTTTTCCGTTCGAGAACAACCACGTTGCCGCCCTCGGAGAGGACCTGACTCCGGCCCCGCCCGGAGTCGGCGGGGAGCTGCACGTCAGCGGCATGGGGGTCGCCAGGGGCTACCTCCACCGGCCGGCGCTGACGGCCGAGAAGTTCGTCCCCGACGTCTTCCGCCCGGGCGAGCGCATGTACAACACCGGCGACGTGGTCCGGGAAGTCGAGGACGGCGGGCTCGAGTTCATAGGCCGGGCCGACTCGCAGGTGAAGCTGCGTGGCTTCCGCATTGAGCTCGGCGAAATCGAGGCGGCGATCCGCTCCTTCCCCGGTGTCCGCGCGGCCGCCGTGATCAAGGATGGCGGGCCGGGGGCCGAGCGCCTGCTCGCCTACCCGGTGTTCGAACCAGAGGCGTTCCAGCAGGATGCCCAGTCGGAGTGGGTCGAGGAGTGGCAGGAGATCTACGAAGACGCCTACGGCGCTTCGGAGAACGGTGCCGGGGGCTTTGACATCTCCGGCTGGAACGACAGCTACACGGGCGAGCCGCTGCCGGCGGAGGAGATGCGCGAGTGGGTGGACCACACCGTCGAGCGCCTGCGCGAGCTGGGGGCGTCGCGGGTCCTCGAGGTCGGCTGCGGCACCGGGCTGCTGCTGGAGGAGCTGGCGCCCGAGGCCGACCGCTACGTCGGGCTGGACCTCTCCGAGACCGCGCTGGAGCACCTGCGCGCACGGCTGGCGCAGCGCGGCCTCGATGACGTCACCCTGCTCCAAGGCGAGGCGTCCGAACTCAACGAGCTGGTCGACGAGCAGTTCGACCTAGTCGTCTTCAACTCGGTCGTGCAGTGCTTCCCGAGCCCCGACTACCTGCTGAAGGCACTGCGCGACGCCGCCACGACGCTGGCTCCCGGAGGGGCGATCTTCGTCGGCGACGTGCGCAGCAGGCCGCTGGCGCGCGCCTTCCACATGTCGGTGGAGGAAGCCCGAACGGAGGGGCGGGGAGAGCCGGAGGCGCTGAGGAAGCGGACGGACGAGCGCCAGCGCCGCGACAACGAGCTCGTCCTCGACCCCGCCTTCTTCTATGAGCTCGGCGGTCAGGTGCCGGAGGTGAAGAGCGCCGTGGTGCGACCGAAGCGCGCGACCTACCGCAACGAGATGACGAAATTCCGCTTCGACGCGACCCTCTTCACCGAGGGCGCGGACGACGCGGCGCCGGCGTTGGAGACCAGGCTCGAGTGGGGGAGCGCGGGCCTCGACCCCGAGGGGGTCGCCCTGCTGCTGGGCGAGGAGCGCCCCGAGCGGGTGCTGCTTGCCGACGTGCCCGACGCGCGGGTGGCCGACGCGGTCCGCCGCCGACGTGAGGTCGACGGCGAGGGGGCGGGCGACGGCGGCGTCGCCATCGAGCCGGAGGAGCTGCGGCAGCAGGCGGACGCGGCCGGCTACGAGGTCGACTTCCTCGTCCGGCCGGAAGCCGAAGGCGACTTCGACGCGCTCTTCTGGCGCACTGGGCCGCCCCCCACGGTCGCGGTGTCCCGCTGCTCCCGCAGCGCCCTCCTCGGCTACATGAACGCCCCGGCGGCGATGCGGATCGCCGAGGAGCAGCTGCCGCACCTGCGGACGTTCCTCGAAGAGCGACTGCCCGACTACATGGTTCCCGCCCGGCTGGTTCCGCTGCTCGAGCTGCCGCTGGCGCCGAACGGGAAGGTCGCGCGGCGCGAGCTGCCGGTCCCCGGTCTGGAGCGGCCGGAACTGCAGCGAGCGCTGGTTGAGCCGCGCAGCGAGCAGGAGCGGGTCATGGTCGAGGTCTGGATGGAGGTTCTGGGGCTCGAGGAGATCGGGCTCGAGGACGACTTCGTCGAACTCGGCGGCGACTCGCTGGGGGCGATGCGGATCTCCCGCAAACTCCGCGAGCGCGGGGTGGAGATCTCGGCCAGCCAGGTGCTGCGGCAGCGGACGGTCGCCGCGCTCCTCGTCGAGCCGGCGGAGGAGCGGCGATGAGCCCCTCCTCCGAGCACCGCGACCTCGCGTCCCGGCTGACCGAGCTTGATCCAGACCAGCGCGCGCTGTTGGCCAAGCGCCTCGGCCGCTCGCTGCCCGATCAAGGACCGGCGCCAGCGGCGCCTGCGCGGATGAGGTTCAGCCTTTTCTTCTTTTCCGGCGACGGCAGCGACACCCGCGGCGACCGCTACGACCTCCTCTTCGAGGCGGCGAAGTTCGGCGACAGGCACGGCTTCGAGGCGGTCTGGGTCCCGGAGCGCCACTTCGTCGACTTCGGCGGCCTCTTCCCCAACCCGGCGGTGATCGCCGCGGCACTCGCGGCCGTCACCGAACGGATCGAGCTCCGGGCCGGGAGCGTGGTGCTGCCGCTGCACCATCCGATCCGACTGGCCGAGGAGTGGAGCGTGGTCGACGCCCTCTCCGGCGGCCGGGCGGGGATCTCGATCGCCTCGGGCTGGCACCCGAACGACTTCGTCCTCGCGCCGGAGCGCTATGAGGACCGCCGCGACGTCACCTACCGGCAGCTGCAGACGTTGCGGCGTCTGTGGAGCGGAGAGAAGGTGGGCTTTCCGGGTCCCGACGGCAGCGAGGTCGCGGTCGCGACGATGCCGCGGCCGGTGCGCGCGGAGCTGCCGGTCTGGGTGACGAGCGGCGGCACCCCGGAGACCTTCCGCCGCGCCGGCGAGATCGGCGCCAACCTGCTCGCGAGCCTGCTGGGCGGGCCGCTCGAGAAGCTGGCCGAAGGGATCGCTGCCTACCGCTCGGCTCGCGAGCAGGCGGGACTCGACCCGCAGCAGGGCGTCGTCACGGTGATGCTCCACACTTTCCTCGGCAGCGACCGCGACGCCGTCGCCGAGGTGGTGCGCGAGCCGATGTACAGCTACCTGGAATCGTTCATGCGCCAGGGCGGGCACCAGGTCGCCGAGCCCGGCGAGCGGGAGAAGGAGAAGATCCTCGCGGCCTCTTTCGAGCGCTACTTCGACGGCGCCTCGCTGCTCGGCACGGTCGAGAGCGTGACCCCGGTGGTCGAGGACCTCGCCGCGGCGGGAGTCGACGAAGTCGCCTGCCTACTCGACTTCGGGGTCGATCCCGCGACCGTGGCCGAGAGCCTTCCGCACCTCGACGCCCTGCGCGGGCAGCACGCGGGGGAGGGTGATGGCGAGCGCTAGGTCGGACCTCGCCGGCCGTCTGGCGGCGCTCTCGCCCGAGGAGCGCGCCGCCCTACTCGCCCGCCTCGGCACGGGCGGTATCCAGGACTCCGGGCCTCCGCAGGGGAGCGGGCGCGAGGAGGGGGTTGCCCTGCTCTCCCCCGACCAGGAACGGCTCTGGTATGCCGATCAGGAACACGCGCGCCAGTACGCCTACCACCTGAGCGACGCCGTGCGGCTGCTCGGGCCGCTCGACCACGAGCTCCTGCGGCAGAGCTTCGCCTACCTCGCCCGGCGCCACGAGAGCCTGCGGACGAAGATCGTCCAGCGCGACGGCGGCCTGGTCCAGGTGGTCGACCCGGAGATGGAGGTCTCGGTCACCTTCACCGACGTAGCCTCGATGGCCGAGCCCGAGCGCACGGCGGTCTACGACCAGGTGGTCCACCGCCACGTTCGCAAACCGTTCGAGCTCGACAAGGGCCCGGTGCTGCGCGTCCTCGCGATCAGGAGGGAGCCGGAAGAGCACATCCTCGTCGAGACGATGCACCACATGATGACCGACCACTGGTCCTACGCCCGGATCAACGAAGAGCTGGCGGTCGTCTATTCGGCGCTCGCGGCCGGAGAGCAGCCAGAGCTGCCGGAGCTGCCGATCCAGTTCGCCGAGTTCGCCGAACGGCAGCGGCGCTGGATGGCCGGGCCACAGCGCATCGAGCAGGAGCGCTTCTGGGCCGAGCACCTGAAGGGGGCGCCGAGTCTGCTCGACCTGCCGCTCGACCAGCCACGGTCCCCGGACGCCTCGATGGCGGGCGGCCGCCACTGGTTCGAGCTGCCCGCCGACGTCGGCGCCGGGATCGAGGCGATCACCCGCGAGGCCGGGACCACCCCGTTCGAGACGCTCCTCACGGTCTACGCCTGCCTCCTTTGGCGGCTGAGTCACCGCGACGACCTCGTGATCGGGACCCCCCGGGCGACCCGCGAGCACCGCGACACCCACCGCCTGATCGGCTTCCTGCTGACCAACCTCCCGATCCGGATCCAGCCGCGCGGCGAGATGCGCTTCCGCGAGCTCCTGGCCGAGGTCAAGCAGACCGTGCGCCGCGTCAACACCAACGCCGAGCTCCCGTTCAGCGCCCTGATCGACACCCTCAACCCGCCCCGCGAGCCCTCATACACGCCCTACCTGCAGGCGCTGCTGATCGTCCTCTACTTCGACGAGGTGGGCCACGACATGGGGCCGGTGCGCGCGATCCCCACCGAGGTCGAAGAGTTCATCGCCCCGGTCGAGCTGATCCTCGCCTTCATCTCGCGCGGTGGTCACTTCCACGGTCGCTTCGAGTACCGCACCGCGCTCTTCGACCCGGCCACGATCGCCGACCTCTCCGACTACCTGCAGGCGCTGCTGCGCGGGATCGTCGCCGACTCCGACGTCCGCATCGCCGACCTGCCGCTCGTTCCGGAGGAGGAACGTGAGCGTCTGGTCGCCGCCTCCCTGCCGCGCGTCGGGCCGTCGGGCGGGGAGCAGATCCATGAGGCGGCGGAGCGGCGGGTGCTGCAGCAGCCCTCGCGCCCGGCCGTCAAGGGGTCCTCCGGCCAGCTCACCTACGGAGAGCTCGGCGCCGCGGCCGAGCGCCTTGCGGGTCGCCTCGCGGGGCGCGGCGTCGGCCCGGGAGCTCTGGTCGGGATCCTCGCTCCGCGCGACGTCGCCGCCACCGTCGCCGCCTTCGGCGTGCTGAAGACCGGCGCCGGCTATGTGCCGCTCGATCCGAGCCTGCCGCAGGCGCGGATCGAGTACATCGTCGAGGACGCCCAAACCGCGCTTGTGGTCACCGCCGGCGGGCTCGGGGGCCTGCTCCCGGCGGGCGTGGAGACCGTCGACCTCGATGCGGACGACGGTGAGGAGCCCGCCTTCGTAGGCGAGCTGGGCCGTGCCCGCGACGACGATCTCGCCTACGTCGTCTACACCTCCGGCTCGACCGGCCGGCCCAAGGGGGTTGCCGCCACCCACCGCAACATCCGCAGCCTGATCGATGCGGTCGAGTCGATGGCGCCCTCGGCCCCTGAGGACGTTTGGTCGCTCTTCCACTCGCCGGGGTTCGATCCCTCGATCTGGGAGACCTGGTCCTGCTTGATGGGCGGCGGCAAGCTGGTCTGGGTTCCGGCCGAGGTCGCCGCCTCGGCATCTGACCTGCACGCGCTGCTGCGCGAGGAGGGGGTGACGCTCTTCAGCGAGACCCCCTCGGCACTGGAAGCGCTGCTGATCGCCGACCGCGACGCTCTCCCGCTCTCCTCGGTGCGGCGGATCTCGCTGACCGGGGAGGAGCTGGCGACCGAGCGAATCGGCCACTGGTTCGAGCGTTACGGCTCCGGCCCGGAGATCATCAACATGTACGGGACCACCGAGACGACCGTGCACGCCAACTTCCACCGCGTCGACGAGGCGGCGGTAAAGACCGCAAGCAGGTCGATCGGGCGGCCGCTGCCTCACCTCAGCCTCTTCCTCCTCGACGAGCGGATGAACCCGGTGCCGCGCCACGTTCCCGGCGAGATCTACATCGGCGGCGCCGGAATCCCGCGCGGCTACCTGAACCGGCCGCGCCTGACCGCGGAGAAGTTCCTCCCCGACCCCTACGGCGAGCCCGGCGGCCGGCTGTACCGGACGGGCGACCGCGCCTCGCTGTTGCCGGACGGGACGCTGCAGTTCGAAGGGCGGCTGGACACCCAGGTGCAGATCCGCGGCTTCAGGATCGAGCTCGGGGAAATCGAGGCGGCGATACACGAGCAGCCCGGCGTCCTCAGCGCTGCCGCCGCCGTCGAAACGGCGCCTTCGGGTCAGGTCGTGCTGCGGGCCTTCGCGGTGCCCGAGGACGGGGCCGAGCTCGGCGACCGCAGGCTCCTGCACGGCCTCGCCGCGCGGCTGCCGAGTTACATGGTCCCGGTCTCGATCGACGTCGTCGATTCGCTGCCGACGTCGCCGAACGGGAAGCTCGACCGGACGGCGCTGCTGGCGCGGGCGCCGCGCGCGGAGGCCGGGGGCGACTCCGCCGGCACGCCGGCTGAGCGCACGCTGGCCGAGATCTGGACCGAGGTCCTCAGCCTCGAGCAGGTGGGGGTGGACGAGAACTTCTTCGACCTCGGCGGCACCTCGCTGAACGCCTTCCAGGTCGCCGGGCACGCCCGCGAGGCGGGAATCGCGGTGACGCCGCGGATGCTGGTCGAGTTCCAGACGATCCGCGGCCTCGCCCGCGCCGCCGAGGAGGTCGAGATGTTCGGGGGCGACTCCGACTCCTCGGTCCCGCCGGCGATGTCGCCGCAGCAGCGCCGGGTGCTCGCCGCCGACCCGCCCGGCCTCGACCTCTGGTCGCACGTCTGGGGGCTGGCGAGTGAGCAGCCGCTGGACCTCGAGCGGCTCTCCCTCGCCCTCGACGCCGTGCTCGAAGCGCATCCGGGGCTCCGCTACGCGTTCGTCCGCGAGGGCTCCGGGCACCGTCCGACGATGCTCGGACTCGACCGCTTCGGGATCGACGTCCGCGAGGTCGCGGACGCCGGCGAGGATGCGGTCGAGGCGGTTGCGCGCGAACTGCAGCGGTCCTTCGACTTCGAGGCGCCGCTCATGCGGATTGCCGTCCTGCGGTCCCCGGAAGGACCCGAGCGGCTGCTGATCGCGCTCCACCACCTGATTTTCGACGGCGTCTCCTGGCTGATCCTGCGCGACGACCTCGTCCGGGCCTACGACCGCGCGGCCGCCGGCGGCTCGCCCGCCGTCGCCCCTGAGCCGGCGCCGTTTCCCGAGTGGGCGCGCAAGGCTGCGGCGGAGGTTCCCTCGGCGGCGGACGAGGCCCTATGGGCGGCGGAGATGTCCCGCGGCGGCTCCACGCGCACCCCGTTCCGGTCGGGCGGTCCGACCGGCGTCACCACGATCGGGATCGGCGAGGAGGAGACGAAGGCGCTGACGACCGGCTGGCTTGCCTCCCGCCGGGCCACCCCTACCGATGCCGTCCTCTCCTGCATCGCACGCGCCGCGCGGCGGCTGTGGGGGGGCGAGGGGCTGCTGGTCGAGGTCGAGGTGAACGGCCGCGACGGCTGGTCGGAGGACATGGACCTCTGGCACACGGTCGGCTGGTTTGCCACCTCCCATCCGGTCTTTGTCGTCGCCGAGGAGGGCGCCGACCCGCTTGCCGGGTTACTGGGGACGGCACAGCGGATGCGCGAGCTCGGCGCCGCCGGCAGCCGCTTCGAGGCCCTCTTCGGCGACCACCCGCGGGAGCTGCCGGCGATCGGGCTCAACTACGTCGGCACCCTGCACGAGGACGCGCCGGTCGGCTCGCTTCAGGCCGGCGGCCGGGGGATGTCCTTCGACGCGCCACTGGAGCGGCCACCCCTCTCGCCGCCGCTGCTTGTCGTCGGCCGCCTCGAAGGCCGCTGCCTGCGGCTCGACTGGAGCTACCCGATGGAGTTCGCGGAGGCAGCCGAGGAGCTGATCGCAATCGTGGGATCGGAGCTAGAGGCGGCCGCCGCCGCGGTGGCCGCCGTCGCCAGGCGGGAAGCACGGCGGGCCGGGGAACGGATGACCGCAGTCGAGATCGACGAGATGATCGATCAGCTCCAAGGGGGGGAGCGATGACGGCCGCCGGAGGCAGCCAGCGCGCGCGTTCCTCCTTTGCCGTTCTGCTGACGGCGAACGCGATCTCCCTGCTCGGCTCGGCGATCACGATCGTGGCGCTGCCGCTGTTCGTGCTCAGTCGCTCGGGCAGCATCCTCGAAGTCGCGGTCTCGGGGTTCTTCAGCGTCGCGCCGACGATCATCGCCGGCGCCCTCGGCGGGCCGATCGTCGACCGCGTCGGCTTCAAGCGGATGAGCGTGGTCGCGGACCTGCTGGTGGGCTCAGTGCTGATCCTGATCCCGGTGCTCAGCCACGCCGGAGCGCTGCCGATCGGGATCCTGCTCGTGCTCGTCGTGCTGCGGACCCTTTTCGACGTCCCCGGCGTCGTCGCCCGCGAGAGCCTGATCCCGAACATTGCCGCGGAGGCGGAGATCAACCTCGACTCGGCCAACTCGCTCTACGAAACCGTGCCCCGCACGGCACTCCTGCTCGGCCCGGTGATCGCCGCCGCCCTGGTACCGGTGATCGGCGCCGCCAACATGCTTTACATCGATGCGGGGACCTTCCTCCTCTCCGCGATCCTGATCTGGTGGGGCGTCGCCTACGAGGCGGGCGAGAAGCCGGCGCCGGAGGGTGCGGCCGACGGCTACCTGGCGGAGCTCCGCGAGGGCTTCCAACTGGTCCGCGGCGACCGGCTCCTGCTTTCGCTGTTGGCGATCGTCGTCGTCACCAACTTCGTCGACCAGCCTTTCCCGGCGCTGATCCTGGTCGTCTACGCCGGATCGGTGCTGGACCACACCGCCGACGTCGGCGTGCTGGTCGGGGCGACCGGCGGAGGGACCCTGCTCGGAACGCTGCTCTATGGCTGGTTCGCCCGCCGCTCCTCGGTCTCAAGACGGGCGGTGATGCTTGGGTCCTTTGTCGGCGTCGCCGTCTCGCGGCTCCTGCTGATCGGCCTTCCAGGGTTGGTCGGCGCCGCGCTCCTCCTTTTCGCCGCTGGGCTGCTCAGCGGGCCGATCAACCCCTTGCTGAACACGGTGGTACAGGAGCGGGTGCCCGAGCACATGCGCGGCCGAGCTTTCGGTGTCATCTACGCGATCGCCGTCACTTCGGCGCCCTTCGGCGTCCTGGTCGGCGGCCTTGCTCTTGAACAGCTGGGCCTGACCGCGACGCTGGTCGGGGCGGCGGTGGCCTGGGTGATCGCCGCAGCCGCCGTGGCGACCAGTCCCACCGTCAGGCAACTCGGATATACGGAAGGGCGCGATCGGGCCCAGGCGACCCTTGTTCCTGAGCCCGCAAGCGAGCCGGAGGTCGAGCTGTGAGCGCGGCCGATCAGTCGCCGGACCGGATCGCCGTGGTCGGCCTCGCGATCCGCGTTGCGGGCGCCGCCGACGTGGAGGAGTACTGGGACGCCCTGCTCGCCGGCAGGGAGACGGCGGTCGAGCTCACCGACGCCGAGTTGGAGCAGGCAGGGGAGGACCCGGCGGCGCTCCGGGACGAGCGCTACGTCCGTCGCAGCGCTCTGCTCGACGAATACGACTGCTTCGACGCAGGCTTCTTCGGTCTGTCCACGCGCGAAGCCCGCCACCTCAACCCCCAGCACCGGATCTTCCTCGAATGCTGCTGGCACGCGATCGAGGACGCAATGCTGGCTGACGGGGGCGCCGGGCAGCGGGTCGGCGTCTTCGCCGGCGGCGGCCTCAACGAGTACCTCTGGCGGCACGTCCTCGAGGACGACGGCGTCGACCCCCTGCAGGCCCGACTCGCCAACGACCGCGATTCGCTGACCTCGCTCGTCTCCTACAAGCTCGGGCTGACCGGTCCCAGCGTCGCCGTTCAGAGCGCCTGCTCGACTTCGCTCGTCGCCACCCATTACGCCTGTCAGAGCCTGCTCGGGTATGAATCCGACATTGCCCTGGCGGGGGGCGCTACCGTGGTCCTCCCTCAGGGGGTCGGCTACCTCTGGCGCGAGGGCGGCACGCTCTCCGCCGACGGCCACTGTCGGCCCTTTGACGCTGCTGCCTCTGGCATGTTCGAAGGCAGCGGCGCCGGCGTGGTCGTCCTGAAGCGGCTCGAGGACGCCGTCCGCGATGGGGATTCGATCCGTGCCGTGATCCGCGGCTCGGCGGTCAACAACGACGGCTCGTGGAAGACCGGCTACACCGCGCCGAGCGTCGACGGCCAAGCCGAAGTCATCGCCGAGGCGCTGATGTCCGCGGGCGTGGGCCCCGATGCGATCGGATACGTCGAGGCCCACGGCACCGGCACGCCGGTTGGCGACCCGATCGAGGTCGAGGCGCTGGCGCGGGTGTTCAGCGGCCGCCCGCCGCGCAGCTGCGCACTGGGGTCGGTAAAGGCCAACATCGGTCACCTCGACGCGGCGGCGGGAGCCGCCGGCCTGATCAAGGCGGTCTTGTCGCTGGAACGGGGGGTGATCCCGCCGCACCCCAACCTGACCGCGCCGAATCCGCTGATCGACATCGACAGCACCCCGTTCTACGTCAACAGCGATCCCGCCGAGTGGCCGGAGGGAAGGCGCCTCGCCGGCGTCAGCTCCTTCGGAATGGGCGGGACCAATGCCCACGTGGTGCTGGAGCAGGCTGAGACGTCCCCACTGAGGGCGGTCCCCGACAGTGGCGAGCCCCAAATCGTCTGTGTCTCGGCGCCGGAGGAAGCCGGTGTCTTGCGGGCGGGTGCGGCGTTTGCCGACGCGCTGGATCGTCCCGACGGTCTCTCGCTGGCCGCTCTCGCTCACGGCTCCCAGGCGGGGCGGCGTCACTGGCAGCGCAGGCGGGCCGTAGTCGGACGCTCGGCGGCAGCGGTCGCCGCCGAGCTGCGCGCCATCTCTCCGAGCAGCGTCCGCGCTGCCGACGTCGGCGAGATCGTCTTTATGTTCCCGGGTCAGGGTGCACAGCGTCCCGGGATGGCCGCTGCCCTCCACGCCCAGAGTCCGAGGTTCCGCGACGCTCTCGAGCGCTGTTGCGACGCGCTTCCGCCCGGGGTGCGCGAGGAGATCCGCGAGGCGCTCCTGCCTGAGGGCGAGGCGCCGGCTGTGGACCGGACCGAGGTCGCGCAGCCGGCGCTGTTTGCCTTCGGGTACGCGCTGGCCGATCTGCTGGCGGGCTGGGGGATTGCCGCCGAGAGGATGATCGGCCATAGTGTCGGCGAGCTCGTCGCCGCGACGATCGCGGGGGTCTTCACCCTCGAGGACGCGGTCGGGCTGGTGGCCGAGCGCGGGCGGCTGATGGGAGCCTGTGAGCCCGGGGCGATGCTGGCTGTCGCCGCCTCTCGCGAGGTGGTCGACGAGGCCGTCGCCGAAAGCGACGAAGGCGGCGTGGCAGCACTGACGGCTCCCTCCCAAACCGTCCTCTCGGGCATCCCGGCTTACATCGAGGCCGCCGAGCTTGCGCTGGGTGAACGCGGTCTGCGGTGCAAGCGCCTGCGGACCTCCGGTGCCTTCCACTCGCCGCTGATGGAACCTGCTGCCGAGGCCTTCACGGCGGCGGTCGCCGAGGTCGAGCTCTCGGCCCCGAGCGCGGTTGTCTACAGCAACGTCACCGGGGCCCCTCTCGCGGCGGAGGAGGCGATGCGGCCGTCCTATTGGGGCGACCAGCTACGTCAGCCGGTTCGGCTGCAGGACGCATTCTCCGCCGCGCTCCAGGGGCCGGCAGCCGTCTTCGCCGAGCTCGGCCCTGGTCGCACGCTCTCGGGGCTGCTCCGCCAGCAGCGGGACGGCAGTAGCGTCCCCATCCTTGCCGCCTCGGACGACGCAGGCGTAGACCTGGAGTCGGTGCTCGGCATCGCTGCCGGGGCATGGGAGCACGGGCTGGAGCTCGACTGGAGCCGGTTCCACGACCTCGGTCCTTGGCGGGCGGAGCGTCTGCCCGAGTACCCGTTCGCGCGCAGTCGCCACTGGGTCGAGCCCGCTGCCCGCACCCCCTCCGGAAACGTCGAGAAGGAGGCCACGGTCGAGAAGGGCCAGGCTGAGGACCCGGAGGCAGAGGCGCCGCGGGACGGCTTGGCCGCGGAGATCGGCAAGGTCTTCGCCGACGCCTTCGGCGTCGCCGATGTGGGCCCCGATGACGACTTCTTTGCCCTCGGGGGCAACTCGCTCGTGGCAATCGACGTGATCGACCGGGTCGGCAGGTTGGCCGGTACCGACATCTCGCTGCGGATGCTCTACGACGCCCCGCGACCGCAGGCCCTCGCCGAGGCGATCGAGCGCGAGAAGGGCGCCGAGTCCGAGGCGGTTGAGGCACTCGCCGCCGAGCTCGAAGGCCTCAGCCCCGAGGAGATCGAGGAGCTAATCAGTGGGGACGGCCGGAGTCCGGCCCAATGAGCTTCGGTGCCGGCGCGCCTGAGCCGCGGCCGCCCTGCACCCCGGCGCCGCTCTCCTTCAACCAGGAGTCGCTGTTCCTGCTGAAGGAGATGCTGCCCGAGTCGCCGCTCTTCAATGTCCCTAGCGCCTGGCGGATCCGGGGGCCGCTTGACGTGGAGAGCTTCGAGGCGGCCGTGAAAGGGCTAATGCGTCGCCACGAGAGCCTGCGCACCAGGTTTGCGCGCCAGGGTGGCGAGCTGCTGCAGATCCCGACGGAGGAGATCCCCCCACTGGCTCGCGTCGACCTTGCGGGCGGCTCGGAGCACGCCGCCCTCGAGCTCGTCCGCGAGCGGGCGCGGCGGCCGCTCGGGCTACAGGCCCCGCCCGTTGACGCCACCCTCGTGACGCTCGGCTCCGAAGATCACATCTTCAGTCTGGTCCTCCACCACATCATCACCGACGGGTGGTCGACCGGCGTGATCGAGCGCGACCTCGGCCAGCTCTATCGCGCGGCTCGGGACGACACCGACGCGGGCCTGCCGGCGCTGCCTCTCCAGTACGGGGATTACGCCGCCTGGGAGCGGCAGAACCTCCAGGGCGACACCCTGGCGGCGATGGCCGAGCACTGGCGGAAGGTCCTCGACGGCGTGCCGCCGACGCTCGAGCTGCCGAGCGACCGTCCTCGCGGCAGCAGCCCCGACTTCGCCGGGAGTTTTGTCCACGTGCCATTGCCGCCGGGAATCGGCAGGCGGCTGGGAGCACTGGGGCGCGAGCACGGCGCGACGCTCTACATGGTGGTGCTGGCGGCACTCGAGGTGCTGCTGATGCGCTACACCCAGGAAGGCACCTTCGTCCTCGGCTCGCCCCTGGCCGGGCGCGAAAGGCTTGAGTTCGAGGACCTCGTCGGGTACTTCGTCAACACCGCCTGCATCCGGGCCGACCTGAACCCGGCGCAGACCTTCACTGAGGTCCTGGGGGCGGTCCGCAGCCGCACGGTCGAGGCGCTCGACAATCAGGGCCTCCCCTTCGATGCGCTGGTCGCGGCGCTCGAACCCGAGCGACATCCGGACCGCAATCCCATCTTCCAGGTGGCATTCGACTTCATCGCTGAGCAGGAGCGGCCGCCGCGCTGGGCGGGCCTCGAGGTGGAGCGGATCGATGTCGGCCACGAAACCGCGAAGTTCGACCTCACGGTGTTCGCCGTGAGCGCCCCGGGCGGTGACCTCAGCATCGACCTCGAGTACCGCTCGGCGCTCTTCGACCGCGAGCGGATCGAGCGCCTCGGCGCTCACCTACGCGCACTGCTGACCGCGATCGCGGCGGATCCGACGATGCCTGTTGGACGGCTGCCGCTAATGGAGGTCGGAGAACGCGACGCGCTGCTCGAGGTCGGCCTGTCGATCGAAGCGGCGCTTCCGGAATCACCTCTCTGGTTCGAGCGCGTGCTCGCCGCGGCAGGCCGGACGCCCGAGGCGATCGCGGTGCGGCACGGGAGCGAGCAAACAACTTTCGCGGAACTCGAGGCGGCGGGCCGGCGGATCGCGGCGGCGCTCCGTAACGCCGGCGTCGAGCGCGGTGAGCGCGTCGGCATCTGCGTGCGTCGCTCGACCGACCTCCTGGCCGCTCCGCTCGGCGTTGCGCTTGCCGGCGCAGCCTTCGTCCCGCTCGATCCGACTCATCCTGACAAGCGACTCGGGGACGTCATCGCGGACTCCGGTGCGCGCGTGGTCCTTAGCGACGAGACGACGGAGGCCCGGGTGAGGACCCTGGGCGCGACCCCCGTCTCCGTGCGAGTCGCAACTGATCCATCGATGTCTGCGCCCTCGCTTTTAGGCGCGGACCTCGCCTACGTTCTCTACACCTCCGGCTCGACCGGACGACCGAAGGGGGTCCTGGTGGAGCACCGCCAGATCGCCACCTTCTTCGACGCGTGCCCGTCCTTGGAGGCCGATGTCCCGCGCACCTGGAGGGCGCCGTCAAGCCCTTCGTTTGACGCCTTCATTATCGACTTTCTCTGGCCGTTGACGGCGGGTATCGCGGTCGAAATCGTCTCCGAAACGACCTCGACGGAGGTCGGAGAGGGGGCGGGCATGTTCTGTACGCCCTCGCTGGCGAAGATCCTCCTGGCCAGCGAGGAGGGCCGCGAGGTCTTTCGCCGCCTCGAATGCCTGCACGTGGGGGGCGAGGTGGTGCCACCGGTGCTAATGGCGGAGCTCCAGGGGCTGATCAGAGGGTCCGCCTATCACGTGTACGGCCCGACCGAGACGACGGTTTACGCGCTTGCCGACCGAATCGAGCCGGGGTCCGACCAGATGCCCTTAGGGACCCCGCTCAAGGGGTACGGCGCCCACATCGTTGATCGCGAAGGAGAGTTGCTTCCGATCGGCATAGCGGGAGAGATCTGGATCTCGGGCGCCGGTGTCAGCCGCGGCTACCTCAACCAGCCGCGGATGACCGCGGAGCGCTACGTGCCCGATCCGTGGTCGCCGTCTCCGGGTGCTCGGGCGTACCGCTCGGGGGATCTGGCAATGCGGCTGCCCGACGGGGGGGTCCGCCTGCTCGGCCGCCTCGACCATCAGGTGAAGATCTCCGGCGTCCGGGTGGAGCCCGGTGAGGCAGAAGCGGTGCTGCGCGAACAACCCGGCGTCGCCGATGTCGCCGTGGTTCCCTGCGACCTTGGAGCGAGTGGCCTTGGGCTTGTTGCCTTCGTCGTGACCGCCGACAGGGGGGGTAACGGTTCGAGCGCCCCGGAAGGGGAGGAGCTGAGGCGGGTCGCCGCGACCAGATTGCCGGCGGCATTCGTCCCGGTCAACTATGTCTTCCTGGATTCTCTGCCTTTGCTGACCAGCGGCAAGGTGGACGGTGCGGCCCTGCGGCGAATGGTCCCGAAAAAGCCAGACACCAGGCCCGCCGCCGCCGACCCCCAGCGCGGCGCAGCCGAGGACGTGCGGGAGATCTGGACGGGAGTGTTAGGAAGGACGGACATCGGGCCGGACGGAAACTTCTTCGACTATGGGGGCCGCTCGATCCTCTTGCTTGACGTCCTGGAGAAGCTGCAGATGCGAGGCTACGTCGATGTGTCCATCGTCGACCTCTATCGGCTGCCGACGCCACGGGCGCTTGGGGAGTATCTGGACGGTAACCGCGAGAGGGATCCGCTGGACCAGGCCCGCGGGCGCGGGCGCGATCGCCGGTCGGCGGTCGAGGCGCGGAGAGTAAGGCGCAAGGGGAGGACGGAAGATCGCCAACGCCGGTGACGCCGCTCATCCATCCCGCGTCTTCGCTTCCGAAGCCCGGGCGAGAGCCGCGTCGTCTGCGGCGAAGCTGGCGACGCCGTCCGGCGAGTTGGAGAGGTGCCAGGCCACGGAACTCGCCACGCAGTCTCGCCACGGCCTGTGAGTCCAACCGAGCAAGCGCTCAGCCTTCGACGGGTCGCCGAGCAACGGCTGGGGAATCGCGGTCGTCACAGCGAGGTCTTCCGGTAGCAGCTCGTCGGGGACCCCCACCAGCTCGGCTTCGTGGCCGGCGGCGCTGAGGATCTCCTGCGCCCAGAGGCGGACGGTCGCGCACTCTCTCTCCGCGAGATTGAAGATCTCGCCCTCGCCTCCTAGTTCGCATGCGAGCCGGATGCCTCGGGCGAGCTCGGGGGTATAGCCGCGGGAGACGAGCCAGGTACCTGCGCCGATCGGGATCTGCTTCCGGCCCGCGCGGACTCTCGAGAGCATGAACTCCTCTCGACGGTTGTAGTCGTGCTCTCCGTAGACCATCGGCAACCGGCAGACCGTCGCCCCGCGGTCGAGGTAGATGCGCTCGACGTCCAGCTTCTCGTAGCTACCCGGTTCATGAGCCCAGCCCGGCGGCACGTAATCGCGGTCGGGGGAGGGATCGGTTCGCAATGGCGACTCCTCGGTCAGCGGCACCGCGTCGGTGACCGTTCCCGCATGCAGGGAGGAGAAGGCTCGGTAGACATCCATGCTCGAGATCGCGATGAGAGGAACAGAGCGATCGATTGCTTGGTCCGCCACCTGGGCGTCGGAGATGGTCATCGCGGAGAGATCAATCACGGCATCCGGAGCGAACTTCAGGAGCTCGTCCCGGCACGTGGGCAGTTGGCTGCGCTCAACATGGATATGGCCGACCGTGGAGGGGAGGTCGACCTCGTGGTGACCGCGATGGACGACGGTTACCGTGTGACCGGCGCCCACGAGGTCGAAGACGACGGCACGGCCGATGAACCGCGTACCCCCCAGCACCAGAATCCGCATCTCAGACCCTGCAGTCGCTCATCCGCAGCATGGCAACACACTAGCCAGACTTCGATCTACATAGGAGGGGGTTATCGGGCGTTGGGGGCCTGCGATCATCGTCTTCGATGAACGAGAAGGCGCGGCAATCGGAGTGGGAGCAGGTCGTAGCCAGGTTTCCGATCCACCTCGAGGCGCTCCTTGGCTGCGAGGCCTTCGGCCGCGGCCCTGGCCGGGAGCCGCCGCCGCTCAAGCACGGCGTCTACCTGTTCACCGAGTCCGCTCGCCCTCTCTACGTCGGGCGCTGTGGCCTCACCGAGCGGCAGCGAAGAAGGGAGCCGGCCACTCGAACTTCCGCACTAGGCTCGCCGGCCACACCCGCCCTTCCTCCGGCCACAACAAGGCGACGTTCGCCTGGCGCCTTACGGTCGAGGCGGTCGAGGGCCGCTGGGAGGACCTGCCGACCGCCCGGTTGGCACTAGGACGCGACAGCCGTTTTCTGGAGGAGTTCCTCCGCCAGAAAGAGCGGGTCACCGCGATGGAGTTCCGGGTGGTGGCGATCAAAGACGATTTCGAGAGCTATGTCTTCGAGCCCTACGCCGCGATGATGCTCAACACCCCCTACAACTCCTGGGCGACCAGCTAAAAGCACGGGACCCGGCGAAGCGCGCTCTCAGTCGGACTCGCCGGCCTCCTCCCGGCGCTGCTTGGTCTTGTCGCGCGCTTCGGCGACCGTCTCGCAGGTGAGCAGCAGGTCAAGCGCCGCCCAGATGCGCTGCGATGGATAAAAGGGGTGTCGGGTCTACTGCCCTGTCGGGGAGGAGCTACTCCACTGGACCCCGACGGCTCCGCTTAGCGTAGGCGTCCCGTTGGACGCAGGCGAGTTGGTCCGCGCGCTCGTTCAACGGGACCCCGGCGTGACCGGGGATCTGCACCCATTTCACTTCGCGACAGGCAACCTCGGTGGACAGCTCCTCCCACAGGTCGCGGTTTTTCACCGGCTTCCCGCCCGCCGTCCGCCAGCCGTTGCTTTGCCAGCGCTCGAGCCAGTCCCCGAAGTTCTTCTTCACGTAGGTGGAGTCGATGAAGACGCACACGCGGGCGGGCGCGGGCAAGTCGCGCAATCCGGTGATGACCGCCATCAGCTCCATCCGGTTGTTCGTGGTTTCGAAGTCGCCGCCGGAAAGCTCCCACTGCTTGGCGGTGATGCCATCGGAACGGCGGGCGATCAGAACTGCCGCGTACCCACCGGCGCCGGTGGTCTTGTGGGCGCATGCGCCGTCGGACCAGATCTCGTATGTGAGGTCGCTGGGGGGAGCCAGGATGCCCGCAGTCTGCCAAACGACTGTCGACGTTCTCTCGCGATCGGCCGGGCTCCAGGAAGCGGGGGCATCGGCGCGAATCCTCTCAGTCGGTCTCATTGCCAATCGGCGTCTGACCCTTTTGAGGCGGATACTCGACCGTGTTTCTGCCGGCAGCCCGACCCCGCACGAACGAGATCGCCGTTGATTAAAAACTGCCGTGATTAGTGGTCCTCAATAGTGGGTAGTTACTTCGGTTGCATGGAGCCGCCTGTCTGGGCTCGGCGGCTCGGGAAGCAGCGGGAGGCAGCGGTGCGAGTGACAGAAGCGGCGAAAGAGGGGTCCACTTTCTCTCCTTCTCGCCCTGTTGTAGTGATGGCCCCCGATTCTGCGACGCCCACCACCGAGAACAGCCCCGCCAATGCCGTCCTCCAGAGCCTGATCCGCGGGAAGCGGGGAGAGGCGCTGCGGGCTCAGCTCGCCGCGCGCTATCCCGACTCGCCGCCCGACGCGATCGAGGAAGCGATCCAGTACTCCTGCAAGAGCTTTCTGGACGAAGCGGAGGGGATCACCGCTCCGGGCCAGGTCTACGCCTGGATTCGCACGGCGGCGCTTCGCAGCCTCGGCCGCGAGGCTGATCGGAGCCATCGCGAGGTCGCGGTCGACCCCATCGAAGACGCGCTTGACCGGATCGGTGCCGAGGACGCCGGGCCGGTAGAGGAGCTGATCGCCCTCGAAGACGACGCGGACCTAGAGATGCTGGTCGGTGAGGTCGCGGCCTCGCTCCCCGAGCGCAAGCGCGATGTTCTCGCCCTCTACGGCGCCGGCTACAGGCGCCCTGAGATCGCCGACCGCCTCGGGATCCCCGAGCGCGTCGTCAAGCGCGACCTGCTTGAGATCATGGACCACACGCGGACGACCCTGGCTCGCCTTGCGGGCGGTGGCTGCGAGCACGGCGAGCCGCTGGTCACGCGGCTCCTCTTCGGCATCTCGACGCCTGACGAGTCGGCGAAGGCGCGCGAGCATCTTTCCCGTTGCGGTCGCTGCGAGCTGTTCAGCGAGAGGCTGACCGGCTGGCGGGAGAAGGCCGGCGCAATCTTGCCACCCGCCGCCGAAGGCGCGAGTCCCGGCGTGGTGAGGCGGATCGCGCACTCTGCCGGCGAAAAGCTCGCGGCGCTCAAGCAGCATGTCCTCGACGGCGGCGCCCAGGTCAAGCAGCATGCGGCCTCGACCTACTACCGCGCCGTCGATCCGACCCCGCTCGCCGCTGCCCGCCCCGGCACCGCCGCCGCCGTGATCGCCAGCTGCATCGCGATCGGTGGCGGCGCGGCGACGTACTGCGTTCATGCGGGAGTCGATCCGCTCGGCGCCGCGCAGGGCCTGATCGCGTCGGACTCCGAGGAACAGCCCGAACAGGCGCCTCCGCCGGAATCGGAATCGGCCGGGCCGACCTACACGCCGGCCGAATCCCCGGCAGCCGAAGAACCGGAACCGGCCGCCGAACCCACGCCGCAGCCGGAACCGGAACCACAGCCACAGCCGAAGCCGGAACCCGAACCCGAACCGCAACCCGCCGACAGCTTCGAACCAGTCACCCCCGCGTATCAGTCCAGCGAATCCGAATCGGAATCCAGCTATGAAACCAACGAAGCCCCAGCACCAGAACCCGCTCCCGCCCCGGCGAGCTCCGGGCCGCAGTTCGGAGGTCCCTGAGATGCGGCTGCCGACGACCACCCTCCGCAGCTTCGCGAGCCTCGCCGGCATCCTCGCCGCGCTGCTCGTCGCGCTCGCCAGTCCCGGCACGGCGGCGGCAGGCGAATACACGATCTCCATCTGCCAGGCAGACGAAGCGGGCTATGTCAGCTCGGCCTTCGAAAACTTCGCGACCCGCGGGATGAAGTGGAGGCGGGCCTGCAACCCGCTCGGGCCGGGGCTGCGCGGGCTGGTCACGGCGAACGTGCCCGGCACCGGCCGGGTGCCCCGCGGGGCGCAGTCGGGCTTCGTTCTCAGCGCGCCTCCTGGGACGACGATCTCGCGGCTGCGCTGGTCGGGCGTCGCCCATCGCCGCGACTGCCGCTATGCCCTCCAGCTCTACGCCGAACGCCCCGGCACGTCCCCGGTCTCGATCAAGAACGTCCGCGCCAACCGCCATTGCCCGAACCCCGAAGTCGCCCAGAAGTCGAGCTGGCCGCGCCTGCGCGCCTTCGACCTCGGCGGGGCGACCCGGATCATCCAGCGGGTCGTCTGCGTCGGCACCCCCTCACGCGAATACTGCTCGGCCCGCGGCCAGAACTACATCGGCACCCTCGCCGCCGAAGCGACGGTCGTTGACGGCTCAGCGCCTTCGGCCGGGGTAGTACAGGACGAACCGTTGGCTCAGGGGAAGTGGGTGAGCGGGAAGCAGGGGGTCCGCTACGAAGCCTCGGGCAACGTCGGAATCAAGAGCGCGTCTGTGCTGATCGGCGGAGCGGTGCGGGGAAGCGATCCGAAGAGCTGTAGCTACTCGCAGCGAATCCCCTGCCCCAACAGCCCGGGCTTCATCGAAGTCAACACGGCCGAAGCGCCCGAAGGCTCGCAGCCCCTCGCTGTCGTAGCCGAAGATGCCGCCGGTAACCGTGCCGAATCGGCCGCCGTCACGGCGCGGATCGACAACGCCGCGCCGGGTGCGATCGCGGTCGGCGTCGGCGGCGGGGAAGCCTGGCGGAACAGCAACGATTTCGATCTCGCCTGGACCAACCCCGCCGAACCGGATCGGGCACCGATCACGACCGCCCACTACCGCCTTTGCCGCGTCGGCGGCAACGAATGCTCCACGGCAGACACCAGCGGCGAAGGGATCGCCGTGATCGACGACGTGAAGGTGCCCTCGCCAGGCGAATGGGAACTGCGGCTTTGGCGGGAGGATGCTGCCGGGAACCAGCAGTCGGGGAACGCCTCCCAGCCGGTGAAGCTGCGCTTCGACCCGGAACCTCCTCAGCTCGGATTTGAAGCCCCGAGCGCCGACGATCCGACCCGAATCGCGGTCCAAGTGACCGATCGCATCTCCGGCTTGAGCAGCGGCCAGGTCGAACTCAGCCGTGCGGGGTCGGGGACCTGGCAGGTACTGCCGACTTCCAAGGAAGGCGACCATCTCGTGACGCGGGTGGACGACGGCGCCCTGCCGGCAGGCGAATACGAACTGCGCGCCAGCGCCAGCGACCAGGCGAACAACATCGGCGCGACCGACCGGCGGCTCGACGGCCAGCCGATGCGCCTGCGCCTGCCGCTGCGGACCACGACCGCGATGAAGGCCGGGGTGGTCGACAAGCGGGTGGTCACCCGCAAGGGGAAGAAGGGCAAGGTGCGCCGAACGGTCCTCGAGCCGCGCCTGACGGTCTCCTTCGGGCACCGCGTGCGCCTCGGCGGCCGACTCGTCAACAGCGCCGGGCACCCGCTCTCAGGAGCGAAGATCCTCGTCTACTCCCAGTTGCTGGAAGGGAAGGAACCCGTCGGAACCGAGGAACTTGAGGGCACGGTGACGACCGACGCAGACGGGCGCTTCGTCTATCCGGTGGAGGCGCGGTCCTCCCGTCAGTTCCGCTTCCTCTACGAAGGCAGCGCGACGATCCTTCCGGTTGAAGACCAGGCGAGACTTCGCGTCAAGGCGACCTCGACCTTCTCCGTTTCGGCCGATCACGTCCTCAACGGTGATTCCGTCACCTTCAGCGGGCGAGTGAAAGGTCGCCCGCTTCCGGCGAAGGGGAAGCTGGTCGAGCTGCAAGTCGAGTACCGGACCGGCGAATGGCAGACCTTCCGAACGGTTCGAACCGATGCGGATGGCACCTGGAGCAAGGTCTACTTCTTTAGGCGGAGCTGCGGCGTCGCTGACTGGCCACTCCGCGTCTACCTGCCCAGTGAGGGCGGCTATCCGCTTGTGCCAGGCGTCAGCCATCAACTCACCGTCCGGGTGCGAGGACGGCCATGCTAGGTAGAGGTCGACCACCACAGCCGAGGAGAGGATTCCCAATGCTGAGAGCCCTGCAGGACCGACTCACCTACGCAAACGTCGTCGCGACGCTGGCCCTGTTCCTCGCCGTCGGGGGCACCAGCGCTTATGCCGTGTCCAAGATCACCGGCCACGACATCCAGAAGCACAGCCTGACGGGCCGGCAGTTCAAGGCGAACTCGATCGGCGGCCGCGTCGTGAAGGAGTCGAGCCTGCGGGCGGTTCCGCGCGCGCAGAACGCTGCCCTTCTCGGTGGCCAGCCTGCGGCCCGTTTCCTCGACAGTTGCCCGCAGGCATTCGGCCCGACGATCCCCGTCGCCGACGTATGCGTAGAGGTCCAGGCTCGTCCGCCGGCGTCCTACAAAGGCGCGGCATCGGACTGTGCCTCGACCGACAACCGCGAACGAGCGGGCCGGCGGCTGCCGACCCATCAGGAGCTGATGGCCGCGCTGGCCCAGCCGCAGATTCAGCTCGCGGCAGGAGGCGAGTTGACCGCCGAGGTCTATCCATCCAGCACCGCCGGAAAGCTCGACGTCCTCTACGTCACCGAAGAAAACGGCGCAGTCGGACTCATCCCCGAAGACACCGCCAAGAGCTTCCGCTGCGTAGCCGACCCCATGAACTGACCCACCACCAGCCCTCGACGCGAGGAGGAACCCGATGGCAAACCTGATCCAGACTCTGACCTCGATCTCCCCCGAGATGCGATCGGGTCCTTCTCCCGGCCGGCGGCTGCTGGCCGTGGCGCTGTGCGCGATGCTCGTCCTCGGCGCCATCTTCCCCGGCTTCGCGGTGGCCGCCGAAGCCGACAGCGAAGGCGAAGGCACGGCGCCGACCGTCGAAGTGCCGGTCGGCCCTCCTGACTTCGACCCCGGCGGTGAAGAAACCGATCTGGAAGAAGAAGCGCCCGCCGAAGGCGAAGAAGAAGGCGGGGTGGTTGAAGCCGAAGTGGAAGCCGAAGCACCCGCGCCGGAAGCCGTCACCGGCGCTGCCCCCGAATCGCCGGAAGTGACGCCCCCGGTCGCCTCGCCGGAACCCCCGGTCTATGCGCCAGCGCCCGAACCCGCCCAGCAGGAAGAGGCGCAGCCCACTCTGCCGGTCGAAGGTCAGGCGATCGTCGCCCCGAAGCAGAAGCCGGCCGAGGGCGGGGGCGCATCGGAAAGCGCAGCATCGGAAGAAGCTGCACCGCCACCACCTGAACCGGCCCAGGAGGAAACGCCATCGCCGTCGCCTCGGCCCGTTGCCTCGACCCCTGCCGACCCCGGCCGCAGCCTCGCCGGAAAGGACACCTACGTCGTGCGGCCAGGCGACTGCCTGTGGCAGATCGCGGCCGACCTGTTGGGCCCGCGCGCCGATACGCAGGCGATCGAAGAAGAGGTCGGACGGCTGTGGCGGCTGAACGAAGATCGGATCGGAACCGGGGACCCGAGCCTGATCTACGCCGGGACCGAGCTGCGGCTGCGCTGACAGCTCGCACATAGAAGGCATTCCTGACTCCGGCCCTTACTGAGGGCCGGAGTCTTTTGCGTAAGTGCGAAAACAAACCCATATAGGAAATCCCTATATGGAGGGGGTCCACTTTTCGACTTCGGCGCCCTGTTGTAGTGAGATGCTCAGAGACTCGAAACAGCAGGCAGGCGCAACGGTAGGAAACGAACCGCTGCCGGCCGAGACGGTGGAGATGGTGGCGGCGATGCTGAAGGTCCTCGGCGATCCGATCCGCATCCGCCTTGTCGAGCTGCTGAACGACCGGGGCAGCGCCACGGTCAGCGCACTCACCGCCTGCGTCTCGGTGAGCCAGCCGACCGTCTCAAACCATCTCGCCGTGCTCCACCAGGCGGGCATCGTCAGCCGGCGCCGTCGGGGCATGTGGGTCTACTACGAGCTGGTCGACTTCTCGGGATGGTGGCTCGTCCGCCAGCTCGCCGGCGGGCTCGACACCAGCCCGGCTGGTTCTTCGAGCTAACTAACCCTTCCTGACGGAAGACCACACAAGAGGGCGGCGCCGGACACGGGGGCCGCCCTTTTTTTGGCTCTATTGACGTTTCCGTGGGTCACGTAATGGTGACCCGGCCCGGCAGAGGCGGACACAAGCCGCTGAGCTTCAGCATCGCCAGGGAGATCAGCGCCTCGGGTGAGTGAAACCCGAAGGCGCGGCGGGCGATCAGGCGGATCTGGGTGTTGATCGCCTCCACCCGGGCATTGGAGAGGCCGTGGCGGATCGCGGCCACGATCCCCTCGCGCTGGTCGGTGACGGTGCGGGCAAGCTTCACGAAGGGCTTCAGGCGACAGCGCCGCGCCCACACCAGCCAGTCGTCGAGAAGGCGGATCGCCGCCCGCTGCCCCAGCCGGTAGATCTGGCGCAGCTGCTCCTTCAGCAGGTAGGCCCGGTAGAGCGGCCGGTTGAGCTTCTCGATGTCGGCGAGCTTTGCCTGCTGGCGCGCTGTCAGGTTCTCGGGGTTCTTCCAGAGGCAGAAGCGGGCGCCCTTCAGCTCGCGGGCCGCATCGGTCTGCCCCGCCCGGCGCGCCTCCCTCCAGACCTCGCGGCGGACCTTGTCGAGCGCTTCGGTGGCGAGGGCGATCACGTGGAAGGGGTCGACGCAGCGCTTGGCCTTCGGGCAGCGCTTCGCCAGCACCGCCTCGATCCAGCCCGCCATGTCGCAGGAGACGAGCTTCAGGCGCTTGGAGCGCTTCTCGCCGAGCGCGTCGAAGAACGCCTCCACGGTCGCCTTGTCTCGTCCCGGCGCCGCCCAGATGAGCCTGCCGGTGTCGTGGTCGACGACCACGGTCAAATACCGCTGCCCCTTGCGGTGCGATATCTCGTCGATCCCGATCCGCCGCAGGCCGGCGAGCAGGTCTGCCTCGCGGCCCGCCTCGGTCGCCACCCGCTCGCAGATCGCCCCGACGCTGCGCCAGGCGATCCGCATCAGCTCGGCCACGGCACTGCCCGAGGTGTTCACCGCCAGCCAGGCCACCTGCTGTTCGAAGGCGAAGGTGAAACGAGAGTCGTGCCGAGCCCAGGGGACGGCGCAGACGACGACACCGTGCTCGGAGCACTTCACCCGCGGAGCGTCGGCCTCCAGGTGGGCGATGGTCGTGCCGAGGTCCAGGGCTCGCCAGCGCCGCCGCCCCTCGCCGAGGTCGAAGCCCGGCGCTCGGCGGCCACAGACGCCACAGCGATCCCGCTCTCGGTAGTGCGGACGGACCGCCGCCACCACCTGCCCGCTGTCGTCGAACTCAACACTTTCGACCACCGCCCGCTCCAAGCCGAGCAGGCGTGCCCATACCCTCTCCTTGCGCACGTCGTTGCCGCTCCTTCCGTTTCCAGTCTTCGAGAAACCGGAAACCTAGGCGCGGGGCGGCGTGCGCCTCTTCTCAGCGCCTTACTTCACCCACGGAAACGTCAATAGAGCCCTTTTTTTTGTGTGTGTGGAAGTGACACACCCATATAGCCATATGCCCATATGGCTATGACCACTTTGGCACTTCGGCTCCCCGTTGTCGTGAGCCAGCAAATCGGCTGGCGCCAAGCACGACAGCGGAGGTGTTTTCGAAGTGTCAGTAGGAATCGGTACCCAACTCAAGCGCCGCGAAGGTGACAGCCGCACGGTCGGCTCGGTCCTCCGGGCCGTCGGCCGGGTGGCGCTGTGGGCGCTGGTCGGGCTCCTGCTCCTGCGGGGCATCTCCGGCGTCCTGACCGAACCTCGGCGGGCCGACACGGCGACCGCCGGGCGCAACACCCTCAGCGATCCCGCGACCACCGCCTTCGCGGTCCGGTTCGCGCGGACTTATCTCTCGGAGCCCTCGCCCCAGGCGCTGGCTCCGTATCTCGCACCGGGCACCTCGGCTCCAGCCCATCTTGGGAGCGGCGCAGGCGCCCAGGTCGAGCAGGCCGAGGTCGCCGGAGTCCGGGACCTCGGCAGCGGTCAGGCGATCGTCACGGTCGCCTGCGAGCTCGGCGACGCCCGCACCCTCTACCTCGCCGTCCCGATCGTCCGCGAAGGCGCGGGCGAGGTGGCGGCCCAGGGGGTGCCGGCGCTCGTCGCAGGACCGGCGGGCGTCGCGGGGAGGGTCGAAGCTCCCCGCGCCCTCGTCGGCCCCGACGCCGAATCCATTTCCGAGCTGGTCCGGCGCTTCCTGCCGGTCTACCTCTCGGCGAGCGACCCCGGCGATCTCTCCTATCTCCTGGCGCCGGGAACGACGGTGACGCCGCCGGGCGGCGGCTTCGAACTTGTCGCTGTCGCGAGCGTGAAGCAGCTCGGCGGCGGTGAGGGCGCTCGGCGCACGGCGCTCGCCGCCGTCCGGGTCCGCGACGCGGCCACCGGCGCGGTCTACCCGCTCGCCTACCGGCTCCAACTCCTGCGGCGTGACCGCTGGTACGTCGAGGCGGTCGAAGGAGCGCTCTCGTGAGGCGGCGGCTGGCGGTTCTCGCGGCCTTCGCCCTCGCGGCGGCGCTGTGGCTGGCGCCCGATGCGCTCGCGGCCGGCGGCAACGACGTGGGCCGGAACATCGGCTCCGAACTGCGCCATTGGGCGGCGTCGATCTACGGCGGCCTGATCGCGATCGTCGGGCTGATCTTCCTGCTGAACAGGAAGTTCACCGACCTCGCGGTCTTCTTCATCGCCGCGATCCTCGTCGGCTGGCTCGTCTTCTCGCCTGACCAGGTCGCCGCTGCGGCGCGGGCGATCGGCGATCGGATTTTGCCGTGAGCGAGGGCTTCGAGCCGATCCGCTCCTACCAGCGGATCTTCCGCCCCGAGCGCCGCATCTACTCGATCGAGGGTCGGCCGCTGCCGGTGCCCGGCGGGGTGCCGCTGCGCTGGCTCGCCTACGCGAGCGCCGCGCTCCTCGCGGTGATCGCAATCGGCTCGGGCTCCGCGGCGGTGGCGCTGGTCCTCGCCGTCCTCGCGGGGATCGCGGGAGCGAACGCCGGGGGAAGGGTCGGAGGCGCGGTCGCCGCGCTGGCCGCGCTGGCGGCGACGTGGACCGGCGGCGTCTTGCTCGCGCTGCTCGACTGGCCGCTACGGCTGATCGTGCTGCCGGCGGCGGTCGCGACGCTCGCGACCCAGGCGACTCCCGACGGGCGCCGCGCCGACCGCTTCGCGATCTCCTGGCTCGCGGCCCACTTCGCCCCGGCCCGGCGCTCGCTCTCCCGCGCGCTGCCGGCGGCGGGCAGGCGGCATCTCCTCGGCGGCGAGGTCTGGGCCGCTCCCGACGAGCGCTCGCCCCGCCTGCGGCGGGGGCGGGTCCGCGGCCCGGCGATCGTCTTCTTCTCCGAGCCCGTCGCGCTACGTCCTCGGCAGCGACGCCAGGTCGCGCAGGCACCGGGCGGGCGGGCACGTCGAGGCGAGATCGGCAGCACCCGCCGGCTGGCGCTCGGCGAGGGCGAGGTCCTGGAGGTGCGCCCATGACCGCCTTCTCGCTGCGCTACGCGAGGCGGAACGTCCTGATCGGGCCGGGAGGCGAGGCGGCGGCCCTCTATCGCGCCGACACGATCGCCTATCCCTTCCTCCCGGTCGCGGAGAAGTGGGGGCTGCTGCGGCGGCTGGAGCGCTTTGCTCACCTGGCCGGCGCCGACTTCTCAATCTGGCGGGTCCAGCGTGCCTATCCGGCCGAGCGCTACGCGCCCGGCCTCGCCGACCTCGCCGACGAGCGCCACGCCGACGCCGAGGGCTGGCAGCGCTATCTGGAGGGCCACGCGGCGAGGCTGCGCGACCTCCGCTCTCACGTCCCCGAGGTCTACGTCGCGGTCTCGCTCTCGGAGAACGGCGGCCCCGGCGCCCTTCGCTCGTTCGGGCGCCTGCGCCGCCGGGTCGAGGAAGTGGCCGGCGTCGGCGCTCCGCAGCCGATCTCGGGACGAGAGCTGGAGGCGCTGGCGGCGCTCGAGCAGCGCACCTTCGACCGCCTGAGCGGGGCGATGCCCCTGGAGCGGGCATCGACCGAGGAGCTGCAATGGCTGCTGCGCCGCGCGGCGTGCCGGGGAGTGGCCGAGCCCGCGCCTGATGCGCACTGGCAGCCCGACGCGCTGGTCGTCGCCGCGCCGGACGGCTCGGTCGCCTACGAGCCGCTTTCGCACGATCTCTGGCGCTGCGCGAACGCGCCCGCGACCGAGCATCCCGGCGAGCCGCCCTCGCTTGAGGTCGAGGCCGAAGAGGGCACCGCCTACCAGGCCTTCCTCTGCGCCGGATCGCTCGCCGAGGAAGCCGAGTTCCCCGGCGCCGCCGAGTTCCTTTTCGGCCCGGCCGAAGACGCCGGCTTCCCGGTCGACGCCGTCTTGCACGCGCAATGGATCGGCAACCGCGAAGCGCTCGGCCAGGTGCGCAAGCGCATCCTCGACGTAGAGCACGCCTACCGCGAGCAGTTGGAAGGGGCGAGCGGTCCCGGCGTCCTCGCCGAGGAGGATCGCGAGCTCGCCCGCGAGTACGAGGCCGTCCTGCAGTCCTCGGCGCACCCGCCGATGCTGCGCGCCTCGATCTCGCTCGCGGTCGGCGCTCCCGATCGCGAGGAGCTGGAGCGCCGGGTCACCGCGCTTCGCGAGCGCTTCGGCGACGTGGCGCTGCACCGCCCGCGCGGACTCCAGCACGCGCTCTTCTCCGACCACCTGCCCCGTCCCGGCGGCGGCTCGGTCCCTGACTACGTCCAGCAGATGACGGTCGAGCAGTTCGGCGCCTCGGTGCCGATCGCGACGGCGCACGTCGGCTCGACCGAGGGCATCTACATCGGCTACTCGCCGGCCGGCGGCGCCCGCCCGGTCTTCTACGACCCGACCGAGGCGCCGCGCGAGGCGCGGGCCTCGGCGGTGCTGCTGGCCGGGACGCTCGGCTCGGGCAAGACGATCGCCGCGCAGTCGATCGCCTTCGCCGCCCAGCGCCGGGGGTCGCTGGTGGTCGACTTCGACCCCAAGCCCGACCACGGCCTCGACCGCGTCGCCGAGCTGGACGGCGAGGTCGAGGTCCTGGAGCTCTCGGGCGACCCCGAGCACCGGGGCAAGCTCGACCCGCTGGCGATCGGGCTGCCCGAGCTGCGCGAGGAGCTTGCCTCCAGCTACCTGGCCGAGCTGCTGCGCGACCCCCCGCCGTCCTGGGAGGTCGCGATCGACCGCGCCGTCCGCGACGCGGTCCGGGCCGGCGAGCGGAACCTGAGCGCCGTTATCGAGCGGCTGCGCTCGGCCGAGGCCGAGGCGGGCCGCGAGGTCGCCGAGGCGCTGGACGTGCTGTCTGATTTCGGCCTGGCGCGGCTGGGGTTCGGGAGCGGCGAGGCCGAGCCGATCGAGGTTGCCCGCTCGGTAATCACGATCCGCACGCCGGGGCTGAGCCTCCCTGACCCCGGCGCCTCGCGCGAGACCTACACCCGCGCCGAGCGCGTGTCGGTGGCGACGCTCTCCCTGGTCGCCGCCCTGGCGCTGCGGCTGATCGCGGGCGACCGCAGCCGTCACAAGGTGGTCGTGCTGGACGAGGCGTGGTTCCTGCTCGCCTCGACTCAGGGCCGCTCGCTGCTGAACCGGATCATCCGGCTCGGCCGCGCCCTGAACGCGACGGTGCTGGTCGCGACCCAGCGCCTCGCCGACCTCGCCGACCTCGCCGAGCTGTTCGGCGTCTACTTCCTCTTCGGCCAGGAGACCGACGCCGAGGCGCGGACCGGGATCGCGCAGATCGGGCTCGACGCCGAGGACGCCGCCGCTCGCGCTCGCCTGCGCGAATACCGCCAGGGCCTCTGCCTGATGCGCGACCTCGACGGGCGTGTGGGAGAGCTGCGCTTCGACCTCGTCTTCCCCGAGCTGCTGGCGGCGCTCGACAACACCCCGCGGGCGGTGGCGGCGTGAGCCGGCGGCCTCGGCGCAGCTGGCGGCGGCGCGTGGCGGTGGCGCTCGGGCTGGCGACCCTGATCGTCCTGCTCGCCCATCCGCTTGCAGGCGCGGCCACCGATGTCTGGGGCAACGTCGGCCCCGCGCCCCAGCTCGGAGGTGGCGGGATCGCCGCCCGCTACCCGCTGCTGAACTACTCGCTCGACCAGCACTTCGACGCGGTCTCGGCGTCGCTCACGGGCGGGGTGGACGTCTCCGGCGTCCCGCCGATGATCGCCTACTTCTTCGCCTCGATCCTCTGGCTGGCGACGAGCTTCCTGGCGAACCTGCTGATCACCCTTTTCAGCTTCGCCTTCGGTCTCGACCTGGTCAACGGCTCGCAGGCGACCGGCGGCGCCGGGGCGCTCGCGCCGGTCGCCAGGGCGATCCACTCGATCTACGCCGACGTTCTCGGTCAGCCGTGGCTCGTGCTCGCGGTCGTGATCGCCGGCATCTGGGCGATGTGGAAGGCGCTGGTCCAGCGCCGCTACACCGAGACGGCGGGGGCACTCGGGCTCTCGCTGATCTACGTCGTCTGCGCGCTGTTCTTCGTCGCCCAGCCCGGCGCGACGATCGGCGCCGTCTCGGGCTGGACGAACGCGATGTCGGGCGCGTTCCTGTCGATCTCCTCCAACGGCAACGCCTCCAGCGCCAATCAGGCGAGGCAGGACACCGCGAACGAGCTGTTCGACCTCCTCGTCTTCAAGCCCTGGGTCGTCCTCGAGTTCGGCGGCCTCGAACACTGCGCCCGCGCCGGCACCGGCTCCGAAGACTCAGATCCCGAATCGGTCGCGGTGCGGCCGCTCTCCTCCAACCCGGCTCGCGACTCCGCGCTGGCGCGGCGGCTCGAAGCCGGAACCGAGATCACCGCCGACGGCAAGGTCTGCATCAACAACGCGAACAAGTACGCGGGCCACTTCCTCCGCTACAGCAACGGCGCCGAAGAACACGACGAACGGGACGCCGAGTACGAAGCGCTGAACCACGGCGACGCTTCCCAGCTTCCCGAATCCGACACCGAAACCAAGGGCTACCGGCTCGGCGTCGCCGACAAGCCGGCCACCGACGCGATGGAGGAGGGCGGCCAGTACCAGCGGCTGCTCCTGGCGCTCGTCCTCTTCGTCGGCGAGCTCGGCGCCTTCCTGCTCCTGGGCGCGCTCTCGATCGGGGTGATCCTCGCCCAGGTCCTGCTGCTGCTCCTGCTCGCGTTCAGCCCGGTCGCGCTGATCGCGGCGGTTATCCCCGGCCGCGGCCATGACTTCTTCAAGGGCTGGCTGGAGAAGCTGGCTGGCTACCTGCTGCGAAAGGCGGCCTACTCGCTGATCCTGGCGGTCCTGCTCGCCGTCACCGCCGCGCTGTCGAGCGCGACGGCGCAGCTCGGCTGGCTGATGTCCTTCGGCCTCCAGTCCCTTTTCTTCTGGGCCGTCTTCCTCCAGCGGCGCACGCTTGCCGACAGCCTGATCGGGATCGCGACCGGGCCGAGGGCGCCGGGGCGGGACGCCTCGCTGAAGCTGCTCTCGATCTACGCGGGCGGGCGCATCGCCGGCAAACTCTCGCGACCGCTGCGGCGCAAAGGCCGCTCGATGATGGGTCGCTCCGATCGCGCCCTCGGCGGGTTCGTGGGAGCCGGCGGCGACGATCCGACTCGCCCCCGGCGCCCGCGCCGAGCGCCGCTGTTCGGCACCAGCTACAGCGCCCCGGTTGGCGCCAGCGCCCCGTCTCTGGATGCGCCGGGGCCGACCGAGAGTCCGCGCGCGACCTCTTCCGATGGGGCGACCGAGGATAAGAAAGCAGGATCGTCTGCACACCCATCCAAGGCCGGCGGGCGAGCGGCCGTTGTCGGCGGAGCCGCGAGCAAACGGAGAGCGAAGCGCAAGCGCTCCTCCCGCGAGTCGGCAGCCGAGGTGGCCTCGCGCGAGCCTGCTGCTGAAGAGGAGCGGCGGCCGGGGCGGCAGGGCCAGCTCGAGGGGAGCCAGCGCAGCCAGTCTGTAGGCCGCGCACCTGTTGGCAGGAGGAAGGCCGCGTCGGCAAGCGAGGGAGACAAGAGCCTCGGTGCCGAGCTGCGTTCGGAGGCGGAGCGGAGCCGTGAAGCCGCTCGGAAACCGTCGGGCGCGCAGGCGCGGCCGAAGCCCGATCGCGAGTCCAGGTCTTCCCGGCGTCGCTGGCGCCTGCGGCGGAAGGGCGGCAAGCGATGAGGGCGCGGCGTCGGGGCGGATCGCTCCTCCTCCTGCTCGGCACCGGCGTCCTGGCGGTCGTCGTCGTCGCGATCACCGCGACGGTCATGGCGATCCTCGGCAGCAGCATCGGCTGCATGGGCGGGGGCGGCGTCGCCGTCGCCGGCCCGCCGACGAAGGCGGCGGTCAAGGCGATCCCGCCGAAGCGCCTTCGCATCTACCAGGAAGCCGGCAAGCGCTTCCACGTCGACTGGGCCTTCCTCGCCTCGATCGGCTACCAGGAGTGCGGCGTCGGTACCTGCGCCCACGTCTACCCCTCCGGCTGCGGCGGGCCGATGCAGATCGCGATCGTGCCGGAATCGGCGTGCAGCCCGGGACCGGGGCCGACGATCTGGGACCGCTACAAGGTCGACGCGGACGGCGGCGGCGCCAACCCCTTCGACGCTGCCGACGCGGTCTTCACCGCGGCGCGGATGATGCGCCCCGTCTTCGGCTTGGCGGGCGACTCCTACGCCGCCTACCGCCAGACCGCCTGCAACTACTACGGCGCCTGCTCGGATTCCGCGGCGAACTACGCCGACGAAGTCATGCAGCGCGCCGTCGAATACGGCTTCCGCGGCAAGGGCTCGCCGGCGCCGACGAGCCCGATCGCGAGCGGCCAGGCAACGAGCGGCGGCGGCTCTGCCTGCGGCGGCTCCTCCTCGGGCGGGGCGAGCGGCAGCGAAATCGTCCGCATCGCCGAGAGCCAGCTAGGGACCGCGGAGAGCCCGCCGGGCTCCAACTGCAACCCCTACGGACCCTGCGTCGAATGGTGCTCCCTCTTCGTCGCCTGGGTCTGGGAGAAGGCGGGCGTGCCGCTGAAAGGCGGCACCGCCCCCTATGCCTACTCGGGGACGATCTACGAATGGGCCAAGGCCCATGAAGGCGGCCCCTTCGCGGCAACGGCTCCCGGCGATCCGCCGCTCTCCACCCCCGAAGCCGACGGTGCCCGGGTCCTGCCGCCGAGCGCGACGCCGGCACCGGGCGACGCCGTTCTCTACGGCTCCGGCCCTGGTCCGGAAGAAAGCGACCACGTCGGCATCGTCGAGCGCGTCTTCCCCGGCGGGCAGATCACGACGATCGACGGCAACTTCGGCGACCGGGTCGCCCGCTCGGGGCCGTTCCTTCCCTCGGAAGCAGTGCGGTGGGGGATGCCGGCGCCGATCTTCGGCTACGCGCAGCCGCCCGTCGCCGAAGGAGGGCAGGCCGGATGATCGACCGCCTCCGCGCCCTCCTCGACCGCCCGCTCGACCCGAGCGCGGCGCGGGCGATCCTGGTCTTCGCCAGCGCGATCCTCGTGGGCTTCGCCGCCCTGTTCGTGCTCGCCGCCGGCCAGCCCAATCGGCACTCCTTCACCGCGGAGGGGCCGCCGTCGATCGCCTCCCATCCGGTGCTGGCGACCCCGGCCGAGGTGAGCAAAGGCGGGCAATCCGAATCCCGCCAGTCCACCCGAAGGCAAGACCCGCAGGACGTGAAGGGCAGCGCCGCCGGCCGGCGCGCGGCGCGGGCTCTGCGATCTCACCGGGCGCTCCAGCACATCCCGTACCGCGACGACCAGCTGGCGGTCGCCCTGGTCGGGGCGCGCGGCGGCCGCGCTGTCCTGCGGGTCAGCGCTCCGACCATGCGCGAGGCTCGGCGCGGCTGGCGTCGATTCCTGTGGCGCTACCGCGACAGCGGCCGCGCCTACCTGACCCGCTTCGAGGTTACCGGGGGGCACCGTGGCTGAGCGGCGGGCCGGCAAGGACCAGACCTCGCGCGTGGTGATGCTGAGCGGCGGGGCGGGCTCCTGGGGAGCGGCGCGGCGCACCGTCGCGCGCCACGGCCGCAAGGGGCTGACGCTCCTTTTCGCCGACACCCTGATCGAGGACGACGACCTCTACCGCTTCGTGCTGGAGGCCGCATCGAACCTGACCCGCCGCCGTGTTCCGCCGGGACTGCTCGCGCGCACTGTTGCGATCCCCTCGCTCGAGGAAGGCCGCCACCGCCGCAGGCACCTTCTCGCCCTCGCCGCCGAGGCGAGCGAGTGGTGCCCGGCGCTGGAATGGATCGCCGAGGGCCGCGACCCCCACGAGGTCTTCGAAGACAAGCGCTACCTCGGCAACACCCGGGTCGATCCCTGCTCGGCGGTCCTGAAGCGCAGCTTCATGCGCCGCTGGCTGGAGGAGCACCGCGACCCCGCCAGCACGGTCGCCGTCATCGGCTACGACTGGTCGGAGATCCACCGTCTCGAGCGCGCGCAGGGCCACTGGCAGCCCTGGCGGGTAGAAGCGCCGCTCTGCGAGGCGCCCTACCTCTCCAAAGAGGAGGTCCTCGATTGGATGGGGGCCGAAGGGCTGACCCCGCCGCGCCTCTACAGTGAAGGGTTCCGGCACAACAACTGCGGCGGCTTCTGCGTCAAGGGAGGGCAGGCATCCTTCGCCCTCCTTCTCCGCAGGCACCCGGACCGTTACCGCTACCACGAGCGCCGCGAGCAGGAGCTGCGGCGCCGGCTCGGTAAGGACGTGTCGATCTTGCGCGACCGCCGGGGCGGGGTAACCCGGCCGCTGACTTTGCGTCAGTTCCGTCGGCGCCTGGAATGCGACGCGGGCGCCTTCGAGCGGGGGGAGTGGGGCGCCTGCTCGTGCATGGAACCGGCTGCGGCGAGGGCCGCGGGGGGCGGCGAGTGAATGTCGGATCGCTCTTCGCGGGCATCGGCGGCTTCGACCTCGGCTTCGAGCGGGCGGGGATGCGCGTCTCCTGGCAGGTCGAGCAGGACCCCTACTGCCGCGCCGTCCTCGCCCGCCACTTCCCCGACGCGGCCCGCTTCGAAGACGTCCGCGAGGTCGGCGCGCGGAACCTCGCGCCGGTCGACCTCCTCTGCGGCGGGTTCCCCTGCCAGGACCTCAGCCCCGCCGGCAGGGGAGCCGGGATCGACGGCACCCGCTCGGGTCTTTGGTCCGAGTTCGCCCGGATCGTTTGCGAGCTACGACCCCGCTACGTCGTCGTGGAGAACGTCCCCGCCCTCCTCGCCGGGAAAGGAAAGAGGTGGGACCGGGCGCCGGTCGGCCGAGTTCTCGGAGACCTGGCCGAGGCAGGGTATGACGCGGAGTGGGCGTGCCTATCGGCTCGAGAGTTCGGGGCACCCCACCTGCGAAAGCGCATCTGGATCGTGGCCTACCCCGCACGGGATGCCGAAGCGGGGGCAGCGGCGGAACCCGGGCCCGAGCGGCAACGAGCTGGGGCGGGCGGTGCTGCGGGCCGAGCGCAAGAGCTTTCCGACCCCGACCGAGACGGATGCCCGCAAGGGGTACGCCTCCCCGCCGGGGCCGGAGAACAGCCGCGGCAGGCAGACGCTCTCGGGCGCGGTCCAATCGCGGCTGTGGCCGACGCCGAAGGCGACCCCGAGCGGGCCGGACTTCGCGCGGGCGGAGCGTCCCGGCAGCGGCGGCGACGACCTGCCGACCGCGGTGGCGCGCGAGGAGCTGTGGCCGACGCCGAACGCGGCGGACGGCAAAGGCGGGCGGATCAGTCCCGACGAGACCATTTTGAGCGGGCGGCGTCCCTCCGGCGCGAAGGCGCAGCGGACCCTGCGGGAGGCGGTGCGCAGGGACGACCTGGCCGGCGGCTCCCCGCCTCCAAAAGCTGGAGCGCTGAACCCGACGTGGGTCGAGTGGCTGATGGGGTTCCCGCTCGGGTGGACCGCCTTGCGGCCCTCGGAAACGCCCTCCTCCCGCAGATCGCGGAGTGGATCGGGCGCCGCATCCTCGAGTACGAGCAGGGCGCGGCCGGCGCGGAGAGGGCGATGAGCTGATGCCGCGATCTCGCGATACGGCACAACCCATCCTCGACCTCTTCGCGGGGCCGGGAGGTTGGGGCGAGGGCCTGCGCGAGCTCGGTTACCGGGCTCGCGGCATCGACTCGGACCCCGTCGCCTGCGCGACCGCCGAGGCCGCGGGCCACGAGCGCCTCGTGGCGGACGTCTCCACTCTCGACCCGCACGACTTCCCCGGCGCCGTCGGGCTGATCGCCTCGCCGCCCTGCCAGGCCTACTCGAGCGCGGGCAAGGGCCTCGGCAAGCAGGACAAGCCGAGGGTGCTGGCGTGCGCCCGCGAGCTGGGCGGGGGCCGCGACACGCGCGCCCGCCACCAGGAGGGCTGCATGGACGCCCGCTCGCTGCTCACGGTGGAGCCGCTGCGCTGGGCGATCGCCCTTCGCCCGCGGTGGCTGGCGATGGAGCAGGTGCCCCCCGTCGCCGAGCTGTGGAGCGTCTTCGCCGAGCTCCTGGGCGCGCACGGCTACGACTGCGCGGTCGGCCTGCTCTCGGCCGAGCGCTTCGGCGTGCCCCAGGTCCGCAAGCGCGCTTTCCTCATCGGCTCCCTCGACGGTCCCGTCGAGCTGCCGGCGCCGACCCACCGCTCCTTCGACCCCCGTCGCCACAAGCCCCGCGAGGACGAGCTTCATCGTCCGCCTTGGCGGAGCATGGCCGAGGCGCTCGGCCGGCGGCACGAGCCGGCGCGGCTCAGGCGCGAGGGCGCGCGTCCGGGTCGCTCGCTCGACTCCCCCTCCGACACTGTGGTCCCCGCCTCGCGCCATTGGCGCATCGAGGCCCTGCCGGAGTGGACCCGCCGCCGGCCCGCGACTACCCTGCTCGGCGACCCGCGCATCACTGCCCCGGGGAGCTGGCCGCGCTGCGGGCGGCGGGTGGAGATCGTCCGCGGCAGGCCGGTCCGCGTCAGCGTCGAGCAGGCCGCGATCCTGCAGGGCTTCCGCCACGACTATCCGTGGCAGGGCTCTCGATCTCAGCGCTTCGCCCAGATCGGCAACGCCGTCCCGCCGCCGGTGGCCGCCCGCGTGCTGGCGGAGGCGATGCGCCCGACGCTCGATCGGGGGACCGAGCGCGATGGCTGAGCGCCCGAGGCCTCAGAGGAAGGGGGCCGCCCCTCCGCCCGCGCACGGCGAGACGGGCGCCCGCGTCCTGGCGGGCGATGCCATCGACGTCTTGGGGAGCCTGCCCGCTGGCCTCGCCCAGACCTGCATCACCAGCCCGCCCTACTGGGGCCTTCGGGACTACGGGGTCGCTCGGAGGGCCTGGGGCGGGGATCCGGCTTGCCGGCACCGCTGGGGTGCGGGCGGGTCCGGCCGGCGCGCCGGAGACAGCGGCGCGCGCTTCTGCCGGCGCTGCGGAGCCTGGAAGGGCTGCCTCGGCCTCGAGCCCGACCCAGACCTCTATGTCGAGCACCTCGTCTCGGTTCTGCGCGAGGTGCGCCGGGTGCTCCGGGATGACGGCACGCTCTGGCTCGTCCTCGGCGACAGCTTCGCCGCCAACCGCTCCTACCAGGTGCGCGATCGTAAGCGAGGCGAGCCGGGAGGCGCGCTGCCGGCGAGGGTGCCGGCGGCGCTGAAGCCGAAGGATCTCGTCGGCATCCCCTGGCGGGTCGCCTTTGCTCTGCAGGCGGACGGCTGGTGGCTGCGGTCGGACATCGTCTGGGCGAAGCCGAACGCGATGCCGGAGTCGGTCACCGACCGGCCGACCCGGGCGCACGAGTTCGTATTCCTTCTTACGAAGTCCCCCCGCTACTTCTACGACGCCGAGGCGGTCCGTGAACCCGACCAGGGCCGCCGCTCCGGCAACGGCTACAAGCGCCCCGAGCGGCTCAGCTACCGGGGAAGCGAGGGACCCCGCGGCCAGGATTTCGAGTGGGTCGGCGGCGCCGGTCGCAACCGTCGCAGCGTCTGGACGGTGCCGACCCAGTGCTTCAAGGGCGCGCATTTCGCGACCTTCCCCGAAGCCCTGGTCGAGCCGTGCCTGCTCGCCGGCTCCTCGCCGACGGCGTGCCGCACCTGCGGCGCTCCCTGGCGGCGGATTGTGAATGCGCGCCGCCTGCTCGACGGCAAGAAGGAGATCAAGGGCAGCTGGACCAAGGCCGACAAGCTGCGCTCCGGCAGGGCGCTTGAGGCGACGGGGTTCGGTCACTGGCGGGTCGAGGTCCGCCGCCAGACGGTCGGCTGGGAGCCGACCTGCGGCCACGACGCTCCGGGCGGCCGCTGCCTTGTCCTGGACCCCTTTGCCGGTGCTGCCACCACCGGCGTCGTCGCCGCCCGCCACGGCCGCGACTTCCTCGGGATCGAGCTGAGCGGCGCCTACGCCCGCATGGCGCGGCGCCGCCTCCGTGATGCGGGCAGCGCGCGAACGGGGGCAGAGCGATGAGGATGCGAGGCCTGCGAAGCCGCTTCGCGTTGTCCTTCCAGTTGTCCTTCCGCCACTGCTTCCGCAGCCACTTCCCGATCAAGGGAGGCGAGAGCGGCGTCATCCGGCATCGCTTCGCCGATCGCGGCGGCCGGGTTTTGCCGACATCTCCGCGTCCGATCGAGAGGTGGTCATGATCTCGAACTCGAACCGCTCTGATCCTCGCCCCATGCTCGCGATCTTCGCCGCCGCGGTGCTATTCGCACTCTGGCGGCTCATATCGAGCATCCGAATCGATCAGCTCTTCGCCTCAGCCCTCTCGCTCGCGCCCTTCGCTCTCGGCGCCGTCGCTATCGCCGCCGCGCTGGCTACGCACCGCTTCTTCGCAACCCGCCGCACGCTCGGATCGCGCCGCGCCGTCGCGATCGTGCCTGCGGACGAGTTCGACGCCGAGCCCGATGCCGTGCTCCGCTTCGCTGCCCAGCTCGCAGCCACCGAGCGCAGGGTGACGGGCTGGGTCGACCGCCGCGCCTCAGCGATCCGCATCCGCCTCGCCCGGGATGCCGAGCGCCGCCTCGTCTACCTGATCGAAGTCCCCGAGCGGGCGGGCGAGGCGCTGCGCACGGCCCTTCGCAGCTTCGAGGGGGTCGAGGAGCGCCCCGCCGAGGAGGCGCTGGGCGGAGGCGAGAGCGAGGGCGACGCCGAGGCTGAGAAGAACGAGCCAACGATCCTGCGAACCGAGCTGGTGCTGGCCCGGCCGAGCGTCGAGCCGCTGGCCCGGCTCGCTCCGAAACCCGATCCGCTGCAGCCCTTCGCCGCAGCGATCGGCCGGCTCGGCTCCGGCGAGGACGCGAGCGTCTGCGTCGACCTTTTGCCGGCGAGCGGATTCCGGGCGGCTCGCCTGCGGCGGCGGCTGCGCCGTGAGGCCCGCCGCATCCACGGCGAGCGCCGCGACTGGGCGGCGCTCTTGAACGGCGAAGAGCACCGTCGCAGGAGACCCGACCCCCAGGAGCAGGTCGAGCGCCGAGGGGCGGTGCAGGCGGTCGACGCGAAGCTGCGCGACTCCGGCGAGCTGTTCGAGGCGCAGATCCTCCTGCGCAGCGCCGCGCCGACCCGCGGGCAGGCGAAAGCAGCGATGTCGGGACTGCTGGCTGCCTTCCGGCCGCTGTCCGGGCGCAACTACCTGCGGGCCTCCGGCCTGCCGATCCCCGGCATCGCCTTCCTCGGCTCGGATGTCCCGCTGCGGCGAGGGAGCTTCGAGCGGCGCTTCGCCACCGGCTTCTTCCGGCCCGCCCGCAAGACGATCCTGACGGCGCGCGAGCTGGCCGGGTTCCTGAAGCCGCCGAGCGTGCATTGCGGCGAGCGCGACGTCCTGCGTTCGGGCGCTCTGCTCTCGCCGCCGCCCGACCTGCCGAGCTTCGAGAAAGGCAAGGGGGACCTGATCCCGCTCGGGCGGGTGAACACCGAAGCGGGCGGGCGGATCGTCGGGGTGCAGGCCGCCGAGACCTTCTTCACCTACATCGCCGGGCGCTCGCGCTACGGCAAGACCGAGGCGGCGATCGCCCAGTTCGCCCACATCGTCAGGACCGACCACGGCGGCCTCTTCCTCGACCCCCACGGCGACGGCCTGGAGCGGGTCGAGCCCTACCTCGCCGACCTCGACCCCGGGCGGGTGGTGCGGATCGACCTCGGCCCCGGCAGCTCCCCGGCCGCCCAGCCGGGCTGGAACCTCTTCGAGTTCGGCGGCGACGCCGTCGAGAGCGAGGCGCGGGTCGAGGCGGTAGTCGACGCCTTCGCCTCGGCGCTCGAATGGGGCGAGCGCTCGACCCGGGCGATCAACCTGACCACGCAGGCCGCCGCGGCGCTCGCCGCGATCGCCGGGCGCCTTGACGCCGAGCTGGCGCCGACGATCTTCCAGATCCCGACGCTCTTGAGCGACGCCGAGTGGCGCGAGGCGGCGCTGCCCTTCCTGCCGGCGGCCGACCGGCGCTTCTGGACCGACCGCTTCCCGCTCCTGGCCTCCGAGGCGATCACCCCGGTCACCAACCTCGTCGACCGCCTGCGCCGCTCGTCCCAGATCAAGGCGCTGCTCGGCCAGAGCCAGAGCACCTACCGGGTCCGCGAGGCGATGGACGAGGGCAAGATCGTCCTCGCCTGTCCGGGGACGGGAGGGACCCGCGACCGATTGGTGGCCAACCTGCTGCTCTTCGATCTCCTGCACGCCGCCCGGGGGCGGGCCGACCTCCCGCCCGAGAAGCGCAGGCCCTTCTGGGTCTTCCTCGACGAGGTGCAGAGCTACGACGGCGCCGCCTCGGGAAATCTCGCCGCGCTGCTGGAGCAGAGCGCCAAGTTCGGGCTGCGGGCGGTGCTCTTGAACCAGAACCCCGAGCGCCTCAGTGCCGCGACCTTGAACGCGCTTCTGACCAACCGCTCGCACCTCCTCGCCTCGACGCTCAACTCCCACGCCGCCTCGCTTCTGACCAAGGAGTGGGGAGGGCGCGTCAGCCCCGAGGCGCTGACCAAGCTGGAGCGCTACCGCTTCATCGCCCAGGTCACCCACAAGGGCCGCCTCAGCGCGCCCTTCGCCCTCGGCGGGGTGCAGGTCGAGAACGCCCTGGGCGAGCCGCCTGCCCGAGGCAGCAAGAAAGGGCAGGACCACACCGCCCCGCCCGAGCGATCGGCGGAGGAGGTGGCCGCCCACCTCGACGGGCTCGACGACCGGATCCTCGCGGCGCTGAAGGGCGCCTCGGGCAAGAGCACCCGTGGGCAGGCCGCGGGGCGAGCGCGGCAGCGAAGTTCGGTGCCGGTCCGCGTCGCGAGGAGGCCGGAGTGAGGCCCGCCGTGCCGATGGCGGCGGCCGAGCTTCTCGCCTCGCTCGCCCAGCACCGCGTCCTCTCGACGCCGCAGGTCCGCCAGGTCCACTTCCCCGACCGCAGCCCCCGCTGGGCACGCATGGCGCTGGCGCCTCTCGCCGATGCCGGCCTTGCCGCGTTCATTCCGAGCGGCGGGGTGGCCGGGGCGCCACGCCGGCTCTGGTACGCGACCGAGCGCGGCGCCCGCGCGGCGCTCGAAGCGGGCCTGCTGGAGGAGATGCCGAGGCTGCTCGACGCCGAGGCGGCGGCCGGTCCGCTGCAGCGCCACACCCTCGCCCTCAACGACGCGGCGATCTGCTTCGTGGGTGCCGCCCGCGAACGGGGCGATGAGTGCGGGCCGCTGGCCTGGCGCCATGAGGTAGTCCACCGGCTCGGGTACGGGCGGCGGGCGCGCTCACTCTTCGCCGACGCGGTGCTCACCTATGTGCGGCTGACCACCTCCGAGGTCGTGGTCGAGCAGCGCTTCCTCGAGCTCGACCGGGCGACGCTCTCAGTCGACCGCCTGGCAGCCGAGCTTGCCCGCTACGGGCGCCTCCTGCGCGCCGAGGACAGGCACGGCGAGCCGATCTGGCGCTCGCAGTACCCGTCCTTCCCGCCGGTCATCTGCGTCCTTGCCGGCGCCGAGCGCTCGGCGCTGCGGCGGCGGCGCGACACCGCCGTGGCGATCCTCGGCGACGATCCGGACTTCACCGCCTCGCCGGAGCTCTCGGTGCGGCTGTGCCTGGCCGAGGACCTGGCCGAGCGCGGGCCTTTCGCGCCGATCTTCATCGACGCTCGCGATCCCGCCGAGCCGGTCGACTGGCTCCTCGCCGAAAGCGAGGCGAGCTGATCGCGCGGGCCAAGCGAGGCGCGGCGGGGCGCAGGCGCGGAGCCTGCGCGGGTAAGGCCGAGCGCGGCCAGGAGACCCGGCTGCTCGAAGGCGACTGCCTCGAGGTAATGGGCGAGCTCGATCCCGAGAGCGTCGATGCGATCGTTACCGACCCGCCGTATGGGATCGGCTTTCAGAACGAGCGCTGGGACTCGGCCGCGCTCCAGGAGGCGGCGGCACGGGCGGGCCACGAGCGACTGAGCCCCAACCAGGCGTTCGAGGCCTGGTCTCGGATCTGGGCGGAGGGGTGCCGGCGGGTGCTGAAGCCCGGCGGTTTCCTCGCCGCCTTCGGCTCGCCGCGCACCTTCCACCGGCTCGCCTGCGGCGTCGAGGATGCGGGCCTTGAGATCCGCGACACGCTGATGTGGCTCTACGGGACGGGGATGTCGAAGTCGCGGCACTATCCCGGCGGGCGGGCGACGACGCTGAAGCCGGCTTTCGAGCCGATCGTTCTCGCCCGTCGTCGACTCGACGGGACGACCGAGGAGACGATCGCCCGCCACGGCACCGGCGCCCTGATGACCGAGAGCTGCCGGGTCGAGGGCCGCCACCCGGCGAACGTCCTTCTCGGCCACGAGACCGACTGCAAGGAGGGGAGCTGCGCGCCGGGCTGTGCGGTGGCAGCGGCTGATGCCTGCGTCGAGGGCCGCACGCGGCTGGCGCCCAGCCGGTTCCTCTACTGCCCGAAGGCGAGCCGTGGCGAGCGCGACGCCGGTTGCGAGAAGTTGCCGCGCCGGGTTCTCGATCTCTTCCCCAACGCCGGCACGAGCGGCGACGCGCGCAACTTCCACCCGACGGTGAAGCCGCTGGAGCTGATGCGCTGGCTCGTGCGGCTGCTCTGCCCGCCGGGTGGCCTCGTGCTCGATCCGACCGCGGGCTCGGGAACCACCGGTGCGGCGGCCGTGCTGGAGGGCCGCCGCTTCATCGGCATCGAGCTCGAAAGCGCCTATGTAGAGATCGCGGCGGCGCGGATCAGATACTGGAGCCGGCAGGCGGGAGGCGCGGGCCGCCCTTTAGGGGGAAGGCGCCGGTGAGCGGCCCCGATCCCGATCAGGTGGAGCTGCGCATCGCGCCCGAATCGATCGAGGCGCTCGCCTCCCGCATCGCCGAGCTGGTGGAGCGGGAGCCGCGAGAGCCGGACCCTCCGGCCAGGGTCCAGAAGAAGATGCTCTCGCCGGCCGAGGTATCGGAGCTATGGGGCGTCTCGCGGGTTTGGGTCTATCGCCACGCGGAGGCGCTCGGGGTCAGGCGGATGGGCTCGGGGACCCGCCCGCGGCTTCGCTTCGATCCCGAGGTGATCGAGGAGCGCCTGGGCGCCCCGCAGTCCCGCATAGGGCGCGATTGAACGCGATCGCGGATCGCGCCCCATCCGACTCGCTTTCGGCGGGCACCAGAGCTATCGTCGGCGAAAGAGAAACGGATGCGGCCGGCGGGCGCGGCAACGCCCCCGGCCCGGCGCCGAAGGAGATGCTTCGGCGCGACTCACAGCCTAGACCCGCTGGGTTCGCGCCACCACCCCCTTCCGCCGGAAACGCGAGGAGGTGATCTGGATGGCAGGACAGAAAAAGGCGACCCGGAGACATGGGGAGGGCGGCGGCGAGCGGCGGCCGCTCGCCTTCATCGACCACCACCGACAGGACTACGCCGAGCGGGTGCCGGTGCCCCACGAGGGCGAGTTCCTGATCGGCGACTACCTGGAGGGCGGTGGCGTCGGCGACCTCGGCGAGTTCAAGATCGCTCTGCACTGGCTGGGCTCCAGGCACGGAATGCTCGACCCGCAGCTATGCGTGTTCGGCGACGGCGCGGAAGCGCTTGAGGCGCTGCTCGGCCTATGCGGCGACCCCTCCGGCCTGCTGGCCCCGATCGCCGACCACGAGGAGTTCTCGCGCCGGTTGCTCGAGCTCGGTCTGCGAGACGCCTCCGACAAGGGGCTGGAGGGGACGGCCTAGATGGCGAAGCGGGTCAAGGGCGAAGTGCTCGTCCGCGAGTGGAAGGCCGGGCGCGGTTTCGCCCTTCGCTTCAGCGCCTACGGCCGCCGCCGCTACGTGACGCTCGGCCTCGAATCCGATGGCTGGACGCCCGAGCGCGCCCAAGAGGAACTGGAGAACGTCCTCGCGGACGTGCGGCGCGGGCTGTGGGTGCCGCCACGCCGAGGGAGCGGCGAAGGCGGGGGAGGGGCGCCGACGCAGCCATCGCGTGAAGGCCCTGCCGGCGGCGGCGTGGTCGAACCGGGGACGGCGGGCGGGGAGATGCTCTTCGGAGAGTTCGCGCCCTGGGCGCTCGAGGTCCGCCGCGCCCACCACGGCGATGCGCACCATCGCAACCTGCGCTGGTGCCTGATGCACCTGATGCCCTTCTTCGCGGAGTGGCCGCTGGCGGAGATCGACGCCGAAGCGGTCGACTCCTACAGCGCCGCCAAGGTCGAAGAGGGCCGGCGGCTGCAGGCGGCGATCGACCGCGGTGAGCCCTACCGCGACGACCGTGGTCGCGTCCGGTTGCGGCTGGCGGCGACCTCGATCAACAAGACGATCAAGGGCCTCTCCTGGTTCCTCGGCTTCGCCGTCCAATACAAAGGCCTCTCCGGGAATGCGGCGGCCGGCAAGGAGCGGCTGCTGAAGGCGCGGCGCAAGCCGCCGGTGCACCTCGACACCGCCGAGCAGATCGAGGCGCTGCTCGACGCGGCCGCCGAACTGGACCGCGATCCCGGGCACCTCTGCGAGGAACGCGAAGCGATCGTCGGCACGCTGATCTTCGCCGGCCCGCGCGCCCACGAGATCGGCTACATGCTCGAACGCGACATCGACCTCGCCAACACCCGCATCTTCGTCGGCCGCTCGAAGACGGCGGCGGGCCTGCGCGAGATCCGGACCCTGCCGGTCCTCCACGACATCCTCGCCACCCACAAGGCACGGCCCGCGGCCGGCGGCCCCGACGCCCTCGCCTTCGCGACCGGGACCGGCGGCAGGCGCGACCGCAGCAACCTGCGAGAGCGCGTTCTGGCCGAGGTCTTCGAGCGCGCCGACCAGCTGCTTCGCGAGCGCGGCGAGCTGCCGCTGCCGAAGGGGCTCTCCCCCCACAAGCTGCGCCACGCCTTCGCCTCGATCCTGGTCGCCCTCGGCACCGACCCGGCTCAGGTGATGCGCCAGATCGGCCACCGAAGCGCCGCCTTCACCCTCGACGTCTACACCCACATGATGGCCTGCTCCCCCGAGCAGCGCGAGCGGCTGAAGGCGCTGGTCGAGGGAGAGCGCCGCTGGGGACCCGCGCCGCTCGGCCGGCTCGGCGCCGCGGCCTACCAGGAGCCGATCCTGCGGGCGCTGTCGACGCTCGGCGGGAGCGCGAGGCGCAAGGAGGTGATGGCTTCGCTCGAGTCAGAGCTGGCCCCCCGCTTCGGCGTCCGCGACCTGGAGATCGTGAGCGGCAGGCCCCGCTGGCAGGCCGACGTCGACGTCGCCCGCCGCCGCCTGCTCGAACGCGGTCTGGTTGCCAACGGCTCGCGGGAAGGGGTCTGGGTATTGACGGAGGCGGGCGAAGAGCGCACCGGTGTCTCGCCAAGTGCCCGGGTGGAGCAACGAGCAGAGGTGGAGAGGAAGTCCGGGCGTTCCCGCGTCGCTCACGACGCGGCGGAAGTTGCCGCATGAGCCGAGGCTCCTGGCTGTAAGGCTCTGAAGCTGCCAGGAAAGCGTTTCCGGCACTCTTGTTGACGACCCTCCCTGCAATGACGGCCGGACGAGACGGATAGATCAAAAACGTGGCGCACGACTGGACCCGCTTCTGGTGCAAACCCAATGAGGCGATCTCTCTTGCCGATCAAGGCTTTCTGCTGGCACCAGATCCAGAGAGGGGACTTACGCCAACGGATCTGAAACTCCGCCCCTTTCAAGACATAACCGAGCGTCGCTGCCTGATACTGGTCGGGGAGCCGGGAATCGGCAAGACGAGCGCCATCGAGCGTGAGGCCCAGGCGGTTGCAGAGCACTGCGCCCACAACGAGGACGACCTCATGCTCAGGGTTGATCTCGGTTCGACTCGCGAAGAGGCGGTGTTGCGAGAGGAGATCTTCGGCAGCGAGCAGTTCACTGCATGGGCAGAGAGTAGCGGCGAACTGCACCTCTTTCTCGACAGCCTTGACGAGGCGGTATTGAGGATTGGGGTGGTCGGCGACCTGATTCTCAAGGGCTTGGAGGCCGTCGACACCTCCCGGCTGCGCCTTCGACTTGCCTGTCGCACCTCCGATCGGATGTCGCAGTTCGAGGAAAGGCTGGGAGCCCTGTGGCCTGAAGGGGAAGCGGAGGTTTTCGAGCTTGCCCCGCTGACTCGCGCAGATGTTGAACTTGCCGCGACCGATCGCGGCATTGAGGCAAAACGGTTCGTGCGCGAACTGATCGAGCGAGACATTGTCGGATTGGCGATCAAGCCGATCACGCTGAACATGCTGCTCGAGTTGTCTGAGAAGGAGGAGGGCCTTCCTGAGAGCCAGCTGGAGCTCTACGAGCGTGGCCTGACGCTTCTCGCCAGCGAGCCCAATGAGCGTAGGACGCGCGACCCGCACACTCGTGGCGCACTCAGCCCTTGGCAGCGCATGGCCGTGGCGGGGCGGATCGCGGCCGCAACGATCCTTAGTGGACGCGCGGCCATCTCAGCTGATGCGACTGCGATCACCGGGCCAGACCTTGTGAGTCTCGCCGACTTGGCCGGACGTGAGCGCGACATCGGCGAGGGTGCCTATTTCGACGTAGCTGAATCTGCGCTGCGGGAGGTTCTCGATTCCGGCCTCTTCTCGGCCCGCGGCGATGACCTCGGCTGGGCGCATCAGACCTACGGCGAGTTTCTGGCGGCCCGCTACCTGGTAAAGACGAATGCGAGTGCCGCCCAGGTCATCTCACTGCTGGTGGGGGATGGAGGTGATGGGCGGATCGTGCCGCAACTACGAGATGTAGCCGGATGGTTCGCGGCGTTGGACAAAGACTTCTTCGGCCGATTGGCCGAGACTGACCCTCTGGTTCTGCTGCGCGGTGAGGTCGGCGGCGCGGGAGAGGACCAGCGGAGTCGCCTCGTAGCGGCCCTGCTCGAAAAGGGCGCTGCTGCCGAGCTTGAGCCCTTCGATAACCGCAACCGGAGAAATCTTGCGGCGCTTGGTGGCGAGGGCTTGGAAGAGCTGGTCGGTGAGCGGCTACGGGATCACTCTCAGCCCGAGGTCGTTCGGACCCTGGGCTGTGAACTGGTCGGCCTCTGCAAGCTGGCTGGTCTGGAGGGGGCTTTGCTCAAGATCGCACTCGCAGCAGAGGAGTCGGTGGCGTTGCGCAGCGCGGCAGTTCGAACCCTGGCTGAGGTCGCCAGTGAGGAGACCAGGCGGGCACTGATCCCTTTAGCCAAGGATCCGCTGCTCGAGGACGAAGACGACCAGATCAAGGGCTGGGCTCTGCGCACCGTCTGCCCGGCTGTGGTCAGTGCTGGGGAGGCTCTCGCATATCTGACTCCCCAGAAGAACCGCAATCTGACCGGCTCATATTCGATGTTCGTCGGCTATGAACTCCCCGACAAACTCAGTGTGGAGGAGTTGCCGAATGCGCTCGAGTGGGCCAGGCGGGCGCCGAGCCACCGTGATCCCCTTAGCGTCCTCGGGGGCCTGGCGGAGCGAATTCTTGTTCGCAGCGCTGAGGAGATGGAGCGGCCGGAGGTGCTGGCGGCACTCGCCCCCGTCGTCGCCACTTGGCTGGAGGACAATCGCGACCTACAGGGGTACCGCACCCGGGAGAGCTCTGACGCTTTCAGCAGGACCGGCAACCGGCACCGCTTGGTCAAGGCACTGATACCGCTGATCCGCGGGGGCGAGCTGGAGGCAATTGATGTGGTTGGTTCGACGCCTCGGCTGCTCGATCCCGACGATCTGCCATGGCTGATTGAGCAACTCCGGGGCGTAGTGGGGAACCCTGAGGAGGTGGTCTGGGCGGAGTTGGTCAGCTGGATGGGCGGACGAGGAGGGGCGGACGACGAGCTGGTGATGGAGGCACGGACCCTAAGCCCCGTGCTGCATGACAACACGGTTAACCGGTACGGGCCGATCGAGCTCGACTCAGTGCTGGCCGACACGCTCAGGCGCCGTCACAGGCGCGATGTCGAGTTTGCTGAGCGCCGCCGGCGGATGGCTGAGAAGGTGCCCGACTATGACGCCAACATCGCAATTCATCTCGAGGGCTTGCGAGCCGGTGACTTGCGCTCCTTCTGGGCGCTGAATATCGACATCTGGGGGGAGCCCGGGGAGGGGATGATCAAGCCGGGCGGCTCAGACATAACGGAAGCTCCTGGCTGGAAGCGAGCTGAACCAGAGGTGCGTGCGCAAATCGCAGAAGCTTGCCTTCCGTATCTGGAGGGATTCTCACCTTCTGAGGAGTGGCTTGATCCCGGCAAGAGCTATTACCCGGCCATGGCGGGCTGTAGAGCGCTGCGCTATCTCCACGACCACGATCCCGAGACCGTGAGGGGACTGAGCGATGAGACCCTCAGTGGTTGGGTGCCGGCAGTTCTGAGCTTCGTCGGTGGGGGCGAGAGCGGTGAGGAAGAGCTGCGGGAAGCGCTTTTGGCACAGCTTGCAGAGCGGTGCCCGGAGGCTTTGGCGCAGTGTGCGAAAGTCTCGGTGAGGCTTGAAGCCGCCCATGGAGAGGAGCACCTGTTTGTCCTCCACCGCCTGCGGTCGGCCCTCAAGGGCCCATTGGGCGCTGAGCTTCTAACGCTCTGGCGCGAGGAGGAGATGCGAGCCCAGCCAGCCGGTGACCTCCTCAAAGCGCTATTGGATGCTGGAGTGCCGGGGGCGCTGGAGGCAGGGCTGCAGAAAGTCAGCTTGGAGTCGATCGAGGCCGAGCCCGAATATGCAACTGCGGTGGCTGCGGCGCTCTTCGAATCCGGCGGCAGAGAGGCATGGGATCTGTGGCCGCTGCTTCGCGAACGTGCCGAGTGGGGCCACGGTGTCTTCGAGAGCGTTGCGATGTCGCGCGGCGGCGACTTTCGTGGCGAGCTCGATGAGCCTGAGCTCGCCGATCTCTTCATCTGGCTGAGCGAGCGTTTCCCAGCAGCAGAGGACCCCTCTTTACGTGGCTTCAGGACTCTAGGCCCTCGTGATCGCGTCGCGGGGTACCGAGATCAGATTCTCACGATCTTGGTTGAGCGCGGATCGGACGCCGCCCTGGCAGCACTTCAACAAATCGAAGAGGCGACCGGGCAGGAGCTCCCTTATGTTCGGATCCGTGCCGAGGAGAACAGGCGGCTGAAGAGCTGGACGCCCCCTCGTCCGCGGGACGTACTGGAGCTTGCCGAACGCTCAAGTCGGCGAATCGTCCTCTCTGCGGAGGACCTGCAACGGGTGCTGATCGAGGCCTTGGAACGGCTCAGCGAGAAGCTCGGACCCGAAGGTCAGGCTCATCAGCTATGGAATACGGACTCGAGCCGCCCAAAGAATGAGACGGAGCTCGCGGCGTGGATCGCCGACCGGTTGCGCGAGGATCTCCTAGGCCGAGGGATCGTCATCAACCGCGAGGTCGAGATCAAAGTTAATCCAGGGGGCGGCATCGGCGAGCGCACCGACATCCACGTCGACGCGATCGCTGGTGAGCACGTAGAGGGCTCCGATCAGGTGACGGTCGTAATCGAGATAAAGGGAAGTTGGCACCCAGAGCTGTTGAGCGCGATGCGCGACCAGCTCGTTGGCCAGTACCTCTCCCCTTCCCGCTCAGAGGGCATCTATCTGCCGGTTTGGTTTGACGGAGGGGACTGGAACGAGGCCGATTCGCGTCGGGCACGTTCGGAGAGGCGGGATCGCGCCACGGTTATGGATGAACTCAAAGAGCAGGCTGCCGAGTTGGCCGAGGAGGGCTACCGTGTCGTGCCGTACCTACTTGACGGGAGTCTGCGCCAATGATCGGCAACTTCCGCCTGCACGGGACATCGGCCAGGCAGGCGTCTCGCGGTTCCTAGCCGGGTTCGCCAGCGCCTTGACGCCGCAATTTGGTCTTGTCGCGCGCTTCGGCGACCGTCTCGCAGGTGAGCAGCAGGTCAAGCGCCGCCCAGATGCGCTGCGATGGATAGAGCTTGCCGGTATGCACCTCGTGCATCGGCTTCATCACCGGCCCCAAGCTGAAGACCCAGTGGCGCTCGCCGGACCAGTCAACCTTGTCCTTGAGCGGCTCGAAGCCGGCGTAGTTGTCGTCCGTGATCCGGTAGCTCTCGACGTGGCGAACCTGCTGTAGCTGACCGTCGAAGCGGAAGCCGAGATAGTTCGGCGGCTCTTTAGGCCAACCTGCAGAGCCCCCGAAGGGGCAGAAGTAGGTGTCGTGCTCGACGACGACATCACGGAAGCTCATTCCCGTGTCCTCGATCTCTCCGCCGAGGCTGACGACATAGACGAGGTTCGAGCTGACGTTCTGCATCGTCATCAAGCCATTCAGGTAGCGCGAGAGGTCTCGGAGAAGGCGCTTCTCCGCGTGGCGGCGAGCGATGGTCGCGGTTGAGGTGACCAGCGCCTCGATCTCCGGCCAGGAGCGATAAAGCACCGGCACTCCCGCCACCGCATCGGGGAGCTTGCCATCGACGAATGCAGCCGACGCCTCAGCGCAAACCAGGAGAACTGTCGGTTTTGGCTCCGATCGGGTCGCGTATTTCTCCAGCTGCGCGGGCTGCGGCAGGTTGTAACCGCGCTTGGCCTCGATGACGACGTGGATCTTGCCATCGCCGGCGAGAATCTCGACGTCGGTGAAGCCGGCGCCCGACACCCCCTCCTGCAGGCGAACCGAGTCTGGAGCTAGATGCCCCTCCGCCCAAGGGACTACATCCTGAAGCAGCGCCCTCGACAGGCACTCGCTTTCGGCCAGCGCCCACCCAAGCGAGTAGGTGATGTCGTTCTCCTTGTCGCCGAGCAGGTCGAAGACCGTGCCGATCGGGCGACCGTAGAGGGTCAGCTTCGCTGCCATGTGGGAATCCTGCCTCAAAGACGCGCTTCGGCCGCGATTACTGTTTGAGCCATGGAGCTAACTCTCGGCGATGGCACGAGGATTTGGGCGCGTCTCGATCCCGAGGCGGTCCATGGGAGGGGCACGGTTGCCCCCCGCCTCGCGTTTCAGTTCAAGGGCCGCACCGCCCGCGAAAAGATGGACGTGCAGATCCACTTCATGCACGGCGAGCTTCTTGCCGGCGAAGAGCGCCTCGGCCAGGGAACGCTCACCGGGGCTCACCTGGCGCATACTGGGTACCAGTTCGAACTCGAGGTCCCCGTTTCGAGGGCTGCCCTGGAGTACATCGACCAAGCTCTCACCGGGAGCGCCATCGACGTCGCCCTGCGTCTCTCCGGCTGGCTGCGGGCTCGCGATCTAAACGATGACAACCCTGGTTACGCCAGCCAACCCCAGCCGGGCGAGTGGGTGTTCGAGAACTTCGGCCAGGCCAGGGACACGCGGCTGTCCTTCCAAATCCCTCGCAGCGAGTGGTTCTCGAAAGTGCTGGAACCGATCGGCACCACGGAATACATCTGCACGGAGATCGCGGTCCCGAGGGCTGATAGCGCCCTGCGCCAGGCTGCCAATCATCTTCAAAGTGCCGAGCGGGCTCTGCGCGAAGGGCATGACCCCCAGGTCTTCCTGCTCTGTCGGGGTGCCCTGGAATCTCTTCCCGGTGCGCCGCAGAAGGTGTTCGACAACTTGGACTCAGAGCAAGAGAAAAAGAAGCTCGATGCCTTGATGCTGGCGGCCGGCAACTACTTTCACCTTGGTCGCCACACCGCAAAAGACGGACCGCGCGAAGGGGAATTCGCCGTCGACCACGCCGATGCCGCTTTCGCCTTGAACCTCGCAAAGCTCCTTCTCGCTCAGACTGCACGCGTTCTCGCGCGGCCGCCTCGCTAAAAGCAACCGCTCGAATGGGCACGAGGCTGGGTCAAAGCAGGGTCTTAACAGCAGGGAGGACCCGAACTTCGATGAAGCTACTGATCTCGGTGAGCGTCTCGATCAGGTTGCCGATAAGCCACGGAGGCTCGTGAAGGCAAATGTCGTAGGTCGAGGCCAGCAGCACGTCTCCATCGAACCGGTCATCGACCGTGAGGCTCGCAGTAAATCCGCCACTCTCTTCAGAATCGGTAATGCGCACAGGAGAGGGCCGCCCATCGAAAAGGGATTGGCCGCCTGCGGTTACGAAAGAGATATCCGCCTGCCGTGCCAAAAGATTCAGGCGTCTGTGCTTGTCTCGGTTGTTCAAGGTCTGAAGGGAAAAGAGAGGATGCCCCCACGGATTTGCTCGTGGCACTTCATGAAACGGCTGAAGGGACTTCAAGACTGTCAACGCCGGTTGAAAACCGGACCACTTCTGCCGGTTGAAAAGTGGACCACCCCCGGCAAGAGGGAGGGATGCATCGAGTGACCGTCGTCCCGCCTGCGGAGACGAGCCCGTAGGGCGAGGCGGAGCAGGCGGGAGCGCTCAGTCGCGGGGCGGCGGGGAGCCCAGGTCCTTGTCGCGCAGGCGGTAGCTGTCGCCCTTGAGGCCGAGGATCTCGGCGTGGTGGACCAGGCGGTCGATCATCGCCGCGGCGACTACTTCGTCGCCGAAGATCTCTCCCCAGGCCGAGAAGGGCTTGTTGGAGGTGACGATCAGTGAGGCCCGCTCGTAGCGGGCCGAGACGAGGCTGAACATCAGGTTGGCCGCCTCGGGATCGAAGGGGATGTAGCCGACCTCGTCGACCACCAGCAGGGGCACGAAGGAAAGGCGCCGCAGCTCGGCCTCGAGCTCGCCTTGGCGCTTGGCCTCGCCCAACCGCGCCACCCACTCGGTCGCGGTGGCGAACGCAACCCGCTGGCCGGCCAGGCAGGCGCGGATGCCGAGGGCGATCGCCAGATGGGTCTTGCCGGTGCCCGGTGGGCCGAGCAGCACCACGTTCTCGCGGCCGTGCAGGAAGTCGAGCTGGCCCAGATGCTCGACGACCTGCTTCTTGACGGTGCGCTGGAAGGTGAAGTCGAACTCCTCCAGCGTCTTTCGCGCCGGAAAGCGGGCGGCCTTGATCCGGTTCTCGCCGCCGTGGGATTCCCGCGAGGAGACCTCGGTGGAGAGCACCGCCTCCAGGAAACGCTCGTGTGACCACTCCTCGGTGCGGGCGCGCTCGGCGAGCTTGGGCAGCGCCCGGGCCGCGGCCGGCGCCTTCAACGCCCTGAAGAGGTGGGTGAGCTCCGCCGTCTTCGTCATGCCGGGATCAGCTCGTCATAGCGCGCCAGGGAGCGCAGCTCGACCTCGACGTCGGGCCCGCGGCGGCGGGCGCCGCGCAGGTGGTCGAGCAGCTGCTGGTGGGCTGGGTCGGTGAAGGTCAGGTGCTTGGCGAAGGAGCGGCGATGCGATGCCACCACTGCGCCCGTGTTCAGCTCGATCGCGGTGAGCTTTCGCTGCGTGACTCGAACCTCCACCCGCCGCCCTGCAGCCCGCGGGTCCAGCGAGTAGTCGTTGGTGTCGAAGCGCAGGTAGGGCTGCTGGGGCACGCGCATGACGAAGCGGCGGTCGGTGTCGGGCATGGCCTCGGGCAGCGCTCGCATCCGCCGCACCTCCTCGGCCAGCCGCTCGGCCGGGACCGCGCGGATGCCGCGGTGAAGGCGGCGGTTTGCCTTCTCGAACCAGGCGTCGAGCTCTGACTGGAAGTGCTCGGGAGAGGCGAAGGAGCGGCCCGGTTCGAAGTTGGAGCGCAGGAAGCGGTGGGAGCGCTCGAGGATGCCCTTGGACTCGGGGTCGGCGGCCTCGCAGATCGACCAGCCGACCGGCAGGGCGCCGCAGAAGGCGGCGAAGGCCTCGGTCGGCCTGCCCTTCGGGGCGATCGCCGCCTCGCGGTCCCAGACGACGGTCTGCGGCAGAGCGCCCAGCTTCGCCAGGCATCGGCCCATGCCCCAGAGGATGTCGGGCGCCTGCTTGGCGAAGATCAGCGCTCCGGCGCCGGCCCGCGAGTAGCCCAGGGCGCTCGTCACCACCCAGCCCCGCCTCGTCTGGCCGTGGCCGACCGGGATCTCCTCGCGCGGCTCCCAGAGGTCGAACTGGCAGATCTCCCCGGGGCGATAGACGGTGCGCTGGTAGGTGCGCCGGGGAGCAAAGCGAGGACGAACCTCGCGCAGGTGGTCGTCGAGGATCGTCTTGCCGCCCTCATAGCCGAGCTCTGCGAGCAGCTCGCGGATGCGGGTGCCGGGGATTCGATGGTCTGAGCGCAGCAGGCGCTCGATCTCCTCCTTGAAGGGATCGAGCTTGGAGGGCGCTTTCTCCCGGCGCCGGTAGGCCGGCGGGCGCTCAGTCGCCAAGGCGCGTCGGATTGTTTCCCGGTGCAGCCCGGTGCGGCGCCTGATCTCCCGGATCGAGACGCCCTCGACGAAGTGCAACCGCCTGATCTCCGCCCACTGCTCCACGTCGATCACCCGCTCCTCCTCGCCTCGATCTCTTCGATCGGGCGAGCGTCCAGACCCGGCCGGATGGCTACGGCCCCGCGCCAAGGGGGTCAGTTTTCGACCGGCGCAGGTGGTCCAGTTTTCAGGCGGCGCCTACACAAGACCTCTTTCGTGCGAGGCGGCGCCCCTTCGAGGCTTCGGGCGATTCCGCCGCTCCTGTCTTTGTCCCACCGTTCCTCGGCACCTCGCCATTCCTCGATCCGCTTGATGCTGTAGATCGGGAAGTTGGTCTTTTCGGTCTCTTCGTTGCCGGTGCTTCTAATCAGGGCGGTTATGAGGTAGTCGAGGGAGGCTCGTGTGTCGTAGATGAAGTCCCCGACAAGCAGTGGCCATTCAGGATCGATTGGCTCTAGCGGCACGTCGAAGACGTATTGGCTTGCACTTGCGTCGAATCGCCCAACTACAGGTTCTCTCTCCCGGTTCGCGAACTCCTCGATCGACTTCCGAAGAGCGTGGAAGTGATGAGCTGCCCTAGCCCTCTTGCGTTCGTAGTCTCGTAGAGGACTGGCGGCCCGAGCAGCAGTCAAGGCGCGCTTTTTACCACCGACTCAAGGAGCGGTGAAGGGCGCTTCAGCGCGGTGCTAGGCTAAGGGAGAAGAAAACAATTCAGGTTGAAATCTTGTCCCCTAGCCAAAAAGCAGCCGATCAATCGAAGAAGAGCAGCATGCCTCTGCAGTTGGCCGTCGATGAGCAGGCGGCCGCATCGGTCCCGCTCGACCTCCGCAACAAGCTAATCGGCAGGGCACTAGCCGAAGGTGAGCCCGTGGGCGATATCGCCATCGCGCTGGGGATCAGCGAGCAGGCGGTCTACAAGATCCAGGAGGCGCTGGAGTCCGAGGCCCCGGCCCACACCCCCGGTTCCGCCGACCTGCGGGCCACTGCTGCGGCGCTGGAGCGGATGACGGATCACGCCGGCTTCGAGGACTTGGTCGCGGTGCTGATGGACGACGTCGAACCGGGCTCCATTCCCCTCGGGGGGGTTGCCGACCGCGGTCGCGACGGAGCGACGATCAACGGCAAGGTGATCTGGACGATCTCGCTCGCCAAGAACTGGCAGCGAAAGATCCGCAAAGACCTTGAGCGCATCGTCGATAACGGCTTCAAGCCGAAGCGGGTCTTCTCCGTGACCAACCGGAGGACCTCCCGCCGCTCCGAAGAAACGCTTGAAGCTGAGGCGAAGAAGCTGGGGATCGAGTTGACCATCCTTGGTCAGAAGTGGTTGGTGGCCAAGCTCAACCACCCCGATTACCTTGACCTCCGCAGCTCCGCTCTCGGCCTGCCAAGACCACGATCTCGCACCTTCCTCACTGCCGCTGCCTATCGGGAGATGCTCGACGGCCGCCCTCATCTCTCCGGTCTTGACGTCGGTTTCGTCGGCCGCGAGCTTGAGCTGCAGCGCGCGAGAGAGATCCTCGCCAAAGGCCCGCTGCTGGCGCTCGCTGGTGCCGGCGGTCTTGGCAAGACCCGTCTGGCACTCGAGCTTGCCTGCGGCGAGGGGGGCGAGTGGTACTTCATCGACGACGCGATGCGGTTCGAGGCCGAGGCAATCAGTGAGCTGGTGGTGTCGCCAAAAACCACGATCGTCATCGACAACGCCCACCGGCGGAGCGATCTGCGCCAGCTACTCGCCGCTCTCGAAGGACTCGATCATCCCCCCCGAATCGTCCTCATCTCAAGGCCCGGTTTCGAGGCGCAGCTGAACCAAGCGGTGGGAGACAGGTGGGTCGGGCAGATCGATCACACCAACGTGGTGGTGCTCGGGCCATTGGGGTGGAGGACGATGAGCGAGCTGCTGCTTAGTCCTGACCTCGAGGTCACGGTCGAGGGTATGCGCGGCGCTCTGATCCAATTGGCTGAAGGCAACCCGCAGATCGCGGTGATTGGCGCACAACTTGCGAGAGAGCGCCGTTCGATAAGCGAGTTGACCAGCAACGCCCTGCTGCAGGACTATGTCGCTCACCTGATCTCGACGGCGATTCCCGATGAGGGAGAGGCACGCCGGCGCCTGCGCCGGCTACTCGCCGTCCTAGCTGCGCTTGGGGGGCTCGACAAAGAGGATGAGAACATGCTGGATGGTGCGGCCGATCTCTCGCGCTGCTCAATCGACAGCGTCCGCGACGGGCTGGAGGTGCTCGCCGACAACGGCCTTGTTGTTCTCGAGGGCTACACCTACCGGATCAAGCCCGACCTCCTCTCCGAGCACGCTCTTTTTGCGCTGTCGCTGACGGAGAGGTGGTCGCTGGCACTCCCCTACGAGGAGATCTTCACTCGCTTTTCCGCCGAGTACCTGAGCTGGCTGGCCACCGCTTTCGGTGAGCTGCCGCCGCCGTTGCTCGCAGAGGCTGCGCCGGAGCGCTTACGGTCGCTCGAAGGCGCGATCGCCGTCCAGGCGAGGAACGGTCACCCGGAAACGGTGGCGAAGCTGATCCGCGACATCGCACACCCCTTGCCCGATGTCGGTTACCGGGAGGCGGTGGTATTGATCGAGCGCCTCGAAGACGAGGAGGGCGCGTTGCCAAAGACGGTGGCCCTGAGCCTGAAAGACGCCGCCCTTCGGATCGGCGACTTCCCGCAGAGCTGGAAGCTCTTTCTGCGGCTTGCGGCCGCCGTCGCGGAGGACGCTGAGACCGCAACGGAGATCGGTGAGGCGATGGCCGAGGTCTACACCCGCGCGCCAGATGACGGTTCGGAGGGGGCCGGCAAGGTGCTGGCCTGGATGCAGCACTCGATGGCGGAGAGAACCGAGAGCTTCTGGAAACGCCGCCGCCGCGAGGCGCCAGTTGCTGTCTGCCTGGCCGTGAAGCCGATGCTGAGACTCGCTTTCGAGGTCAACCGACAGAGCGCCGACAACCCGATGGCGCTGCAGTTGGGCTGCCGTCTTCTCCCCGACAGCAAGTACACGGAGGAGGTTGTCCTTGCCGGCGCCCGCCTGGCGGCAGAGGTGCTGCCCGAGTTGGAGCCGCGATGGCAACTGGAGCTGCTGAAGACGCTCGGTGGCGTCGTTCACTCTGCCTCCGGCTATCCGCTCGCGTATGGGACGAAGCTGGAGACTTGGGCGCGCCGCCTGCTCGACCGTGCTCTGAACGAGGTCGATTCGGTGGTTCTCTCAAAGGCCGACGAGCTGTCGATGCCGGCGCGGGCCGAGGCTCACTCCTACCTGCTCAATCGGGCAGCCGAGCGCGAACGGTTGCGGCGGGACGTGGCGGGGGAGGGCGACGAGGAGGTGGCGGGGGAGCTGGCCTCAATCTCGGTTCCTGATCCCGACGCTGACCTCGACACCTATCTCTTCCTCATCCATTTCGGTCAGGTCGGACCGCCGGAACCCGAGTCGCTCCAAGAGGAAGATGAGAGGCTGCGCGCTAAAGCCAAAACGATTTCCGCTGGCCTGATCGACGCCAGGGACCTGCTGGAGGTTCTCGACCGTTGGAGCCGCTGGTGCGAGGAAGCCCAGGATGCCACCGGGGAGTTGCGCCTGGGTTTCGGTCCCAGTCTGGTGCTGCAGGAAGTCGCTCGTGAGGATCCAGAGCTTGGCCGGCGCCTGGTCGACCATCTGATCTCAACCAAGTCAGAGCTGCGTGCCTCCGCCGCGATGGCGATGGCGGAGATCATCGCCGCCGGCGATGAGGAGGGGATAGGACACTGGCTTGGTGCCGACTCGCGCACGCGGGCGACGCTCGCCTCGGCCCTTGCAAGTGGCACCACTAAACGCGGCCGTGAGGCAATGCGTGCTCTGGTCCTGGATGAGGACGAGGAACTTGCGACGGCGGCGCTGCAATCGCTGAGCTTTGGCCGGGCTCCCGTCGAGTGGAGAACCGACCTGGCCCTTGAGGCGCTTGAGCGCCGGCCGAGTGTGAACGGGTTGAGCCGGTTGCTTCACCTCGTCGATCACGAAGCCCGGGAAGCGGGGGGCGAGCATTTCGAGTTTGACGATGGAACGGTGCAGCGGATTCGCCGAGCCGCAATCGCGACCGCGAAGCTCGACAAGTTAAGCGGCTACCACCTCAACGACATGCTCGAACGCGCCTCCCGGGAGGACCCAAACATCGTGCTCGATTGGGTCCGCGCACGTCTGACCTACCTCGACGAGCTCGGTCGCACCGAGGATGCCCCGCGACTATGGAAGCTTGATCTGCTTCCAGACGAGCTGGCAGATCTGGTCAAGCGGTCGGGCTCGCCCGCCGACCTAGCTGCAGCAGTCGAGCAATTCTCGGGCTTCCCGGCTGATTCCTATGCCCTCGGCGATGCCGCGACTGTGATCGGCTGGTTGGGACCCGGCTCCGACCAGGTCACCGATCTAATCGTCCAGCTCCTCGGTGCCACCGGAAGGCGCTTCACCGCGCGGGACAACTTGATGAAGCTGTCCGTGAGCGCAGACGAGCTTGACCGGCGTGCGGCGCGGATCGCGGCTGAGGTGGAGGAGCCGCTCGTTCCCCTGCTCGATCTGCTCGAAGGAACCTTGCCCATGTTTTGGTCAGGCTCGCGGGTGCCGGACCTCGAAACTGCCCTTGAGCACGGCCGCCGCTGGCGGAAATCCGAACGCTCGGACCTGCGCGAGGCCGCCGAGAAGGCCACCAGCCGTTTCGAAGAGATGATCGAATCGGAGCGAGCGCGCGACGCTATCGAGGATCGGGAATTCGAGTACGGACGCTGAGGGGCGAGGAATAAAAGAGGGCCCGGGCCGGACTTCCGGCGGCCAGCGGGTGATCTCCGCAACTTTCGAGAGCGGCTCACCCCTATTTCGCAAAGCCCGATCCACTCTGGCGAGTTGCCACGAAACGGGACAACGGCCGTCCGGGTGCCGCCGAGCCCAGCGTACCGTCGGCCTCATCTGGTCCGCGGCCGGGCCATGGTTCGGTCAACGCAAAGACGCGAGCGGCAAAGTGCGGCCAGCATTGTGAATTGACTGCTGGGTTCTGAGCTCTCGCTCTTCGCAGATCGGAGGGTTCAAGTGCTGCGACGGGATTCAATCCTGCTGCGGTGCCTCCCGTGGGAGGCACAGGCGCACCGGCAGGAGTCCACCCTCTGGCGGGCGCCGAGGATCGGCTACAAAGCCCCAGGAAGGGAAGGCTGACTGGCCATCTCCGACCGTGGTCGCGCGGGCTTCGGCGACCCCGACTCGCTCCCATAACGGCAGCAGCGCCTCCATTAGCGCGGTGCCCACTCCCTGGCGCCGGCACCGCTCGGGTAAATAGAGATCGATCAGCCAGGCGACTCGGCCCAGGCGTCCGTCCTCCAGCTCCTCGGTGACTAGATGGAGGCCGAACTCGCGGCCGTGGGCGCGTCGGTTGAATCGTCCCTGGACGATGATCAGATCGTCGGTGGGCGGCTCGAGTGGAGCTTGCTCATGGAAGCCGAAGCCGATGCTGCGCCCGAGGGCCTTCAGCAGTTCCAGGTGTACCTCTCGGATCAGAGCTGGCGGGCTTTCGGGATCGAGCTGAGATATTCGGGAGCGGACCGCTGCTAGGTCTCCATCTCCGCTCCTATGCCGTGCAGGGCCACCTCGGATCCTGCTGATCGTCAAGCGCCGCGTTGGCAATAGCTCGCGGTCTTCCGATCGGAAACGGCTAGGACGATGCGGGATTGTCGATGTGCTCGACTCGGAAGCCGGAATCGGACTCGTAGCCGAACTCGAAAGAAGCAGGGCGCTGGGAGTCATCCGAGTAGACCAGGTGGATGGCGACGGCAGAGCCGGGCCTCTTTGCCAGCTCACGCTCTATCGAGGCCCATTGCGACCCCTTGCCGCGATTGACGCTCCTCGCCTGCGGGATCAGGTTGATGTCCATGCCGCCGCCCAGGCTCGTGGCGATCACATGCCCCTTCTCGTCATCTCTCGCGAATGGCTTCGGGCTACCTTGCTGCCTGCTGCGATCGCGCACTTCTGGGGTGCCCGTCCTGCCGGTTACATAAACGAGCCGCTCGGCAGCGATGTCGAATCCGTAGGTGAGGGCGCCGAGATCGACGCAGACGATCTCGTTGCCGCTGTGGCGTTCATAGGCGGCTCCCCACCGCGAGGCGATCTCCGATGCAGTCTCCGGCGCTGCGGCATTCTGCTTGCCGCTGAATTCCGCAGCCTGATTTGTGGTCTGGGGCTGGATCAAAATAGGAATCTCATAGTATTCCCGCCCCGTGTCAGCCAGTTGGGATAATGAGGATTATCGGGAAACGGCAGTTGTCTCCCTGGAGGAAACATCGGGTCGCCGCCGAGGCGCGGCGGGTGCTGATCGTGGCCGGGTTCGTCTTCCTGGTGTGTGTGCTGCTAATCGCGAGCAGCATCTTCATCGAAGATCCGCCGGGGTTCCTCTCCTTCGCGGTCAAAGCGGTTGGGGCCGTGGCCGCGGTCATAGGGATCGGATCGGGAATCGTCACGATTCGAGGATCGGGCGGCCGTCTCCCCACCCCGATCGACGTCTGCTCTCCGAAGCTTCGCAGCGGGCGGAGGATCGTCGACCGGGCCCAGCAGGTCGCCAATCTGACGGAGAAGCTGGAAGAGCATGAGGTCGTCAACTGCCATGGTCCCCGGGGGGCGGGCAAGAGCTTCGTCCTCCAGTACCTCACCGACGTCGTCAACGGCCACCGCCAGCCGAACCCGGGCCACACCTGGCCGCCCAACCTCTCGGCGGCTCTCTACTTCGATCTCGCCGACGCGACCGGCTTCGGCGGGATCGAGTCCCAGGTCTGCCGTGCGAGTTTCGGGCAAGACGGCAGTTGGGGGCAGTTCATCGGCTACGTGAACGAGAGACACCCGGGGCCGGTGCTGATCGTTCTCGACAACGTGAACTCGCCGAGCCTGTGGAAGCCGGTGGGAAAGGCGGTGGGCGAATACCTGGTGGCACGCGACCACGACAAACTCCTCCTAGGATCGATCGATCGACTCCACCTCGACAACGAGGAGGTCGGAACGGTCGATATCGGCGGCCTGGACGTCGCGGCCTTCACCGAGCTGGTTCACATCGAAGGCCTGCCTCTGCAAGAGCCGGAGATCATCGATCTGCATACCCAATGGGATGGCCTGCCTTATTACGCCGGCCCCAGGGGAGCACACCACGCCGCGCTCGCCGAGCGGGTCGAGCTCGCCACCGAACGCGCCGCTTGGGGGCATACGCAGCGCTGCTTGCGGTGACGGTGCGGCGCATACCGCTGGCCGAGCTCAGGCGCTGTCCGATCGCAGATTTCGACAACCACTTGGAGGACGCGATCGGTGAGCTGCTCGTGGAGCCGACCGCCGAAGGCAGGTTCCTGACGATGCACGACATCGCACGTGAAGAAGCCCTGGCGCAGTTCCAGCCCGAGGTGACGGAGGCAGCGGCGATCCTCTTCGAGCGCGCGGAGCAGCGGGGAGAAAGGTCCAAAGCCGCTGTGTTTGCCATGTTCTCTGACCCCCGGCAGCTTGGCGCTGGGCGCTTCGATGAGGTCCTTCCAACGGCCGTAAAGGACGCGGTCGAAGCGCGCGACTACGCCTTTCTAGAGACCCTCCATGAAAGGGCGCGAGCGAATGAGCGCGTCCTGGAGTTCCTGGCCCAGAATCGCGAGCGCTCCGACCTCTTCTCGTACGGGCGAGCCGCTCAGCTGGCAGGTCTCGGCTCCTAGGAGGAGGCCGAAGATGAGATCCTGGAAACCAGCGTCACGACGATCCGCGACGGCACGGACGGGGCGGCATCCGAGCTGCAACTGGAGCTCAAGTACCTCCAGAACGATATTGCCCACCTCCTCAATCGCTACGAGGAGTCCGCGATCGGCTTCGAAGGGCTGGCTGAGACCGCCCGCGCCAACGGCAACGAAGAGTTGCGGGCCAGGTGTACCTGGGCCCAGGCACACGTACTGCGCCATCAGGGCCGCGAACTGGAGCGCGCACTGGGGCTGTTCGAGCAGGCGGAGAGTCTCGCCGAGGATCTGAGCATGCTCTCGGTCAAGAGCCTGTCGATCACCGGTGCTTCGATGATCAAGGTCTTTTTCGAGTCCGTTCCCGACGACGAGGAGGAGCGGCTGGAAGACCTCGAGCGTGAGATCGCCTCCGCCCAATCCCACGACGGGCACATGCTGGGGATCTGGAAGGCGCTGGCTCAGGTGGACTGGGTCCGCGGGCGCAGGGAGCCGGCGATGAAACGGATCGAAGACACGATCGAAAAGGCGCGGGCGACCAACGACCGGCTGCTCTACGACCTCCTCTTCGAACGAGCCGAGTTCCTGCGGCTGAGCGGAAACGGCTCGGCGGCGCTGAAGGACTACGACCGGGCCTATCGCTTCGGCACCGGAAACCGGGACCGCAACATGACGTCGATCGCACTCCTGGGCCTCGTCCTGGCGGACATCTCCCTGGACCGTTGGGAGTACCACTCCTCACAGCTGGAGGCGCGGGGGTCCGCCCTGCACGCCCGGAACATCGCCGCCGAGGCCGATATCCAGGTGACCAAGCGGCTCGCTGAAAATGTAGTAGCCAAGCTTGACGGTGCGATGGTCGAGCTTCCTACGCGGCTGATCAACTTCTGATCCGCGGCGCGGTCAGGTAAGGGTGAAGTCGCCCGACCCAGGCGGTCCCGCGACCCGAACCGGGGGAATGACCATCTCGGGTGCGAACTCGTTGAGCCTGGCCATCTCCTCGACCTGGTCCCGCAGCTCGTCCACCGGTACTTCGCCCATCACCAGCTTCGCGAGCAGCCCTGCCAGATCTTCGACGTTCCGTTGGTCCCAGCGATAACGGGCGATCTCCTGCACCCCGAGTCGGACCCCGGTGTCTCGGAACAGACGCCGGTACTTGTCGTTAAGCGTGATACCCGCTTCGAGCGCACGTTCGTAGACGGCACGGGTCTCCTCGGCGGGAACATGGAGCCAAACCTGGTGGGTTTCGGAGACGCGGTCGCCGTCTTGGACGACCGCGATCCCGGCAGCTTCCAGCGATCCGGAAAGCGTGTGCACGTGTTCGCGGATCCTCTCCCCGTAGAGGTGGCCGACCGCACGGTGCTCGATCAGGGTCGCGCACAGCCCCGCGATGTGGTGAGGGTGGGAGTGACGGACGAATTTGGGGCTCACTTCGGTGTCGATCCGCATCGCGATCTCCTCGTCCTGCGTCAGCAGCAGGCCGCAGCTCGGTCCCGGCAGGGTCTTGTGGGTGCCACCGGAGATGATGACCCTGGGGTGTTCGCTGAGCGGTGACGGAAGGTGACCTGACGCGATCAGGCCGAGGGTCTGGGTTGCGTCATAGATGACGATCGTCGAATCTGGAAAGCCCATCGCCTGCAGCGGCGGCGGATAGATGATGTCCGAGGGAGCGAGCAGGACAAAGTCCGGTGCGGCCCCCGCCGCCACCTCGCGGCAGGCGTCAGGGTCGAACTGAAGATGCTCGAAGTCATAGGGCACGTCGATGATCTCCAGGCCTAGGCGCCGGCAGATCGGCGCCATCGAGGCATGGCAACCGCTTTCATGCTGCTGGAGCATGATCTTCTGACCCGGCTCCGAGAAGGTCATGAGGAGGTTCGTCACCGCCGAGGTCCCGCTGAGGGGGCGGGGGTCCGCATAGCGGGCGCCGTAGAGCTCCTGACAGAGGTCGATCGTCAGCTGGTGCAGATCGATGACGAACTCGGCGCCGATGAAGTTGTCCTCCTCAAACGCGAGCGGTCCGCCCATTGCGTACTTCTCGTGGATCTCGTCGGTCAGGAACGAGCGGACGAAGCCCGAGATCGGCGTCTCGGCCGCGCAGAGCGGCACCACGTGCTTACGGAACTCCCGATGGTCACGAAGGATCCCCTCGAGACGCTCCTCGTAGGCGGATGGCTGGCGGACCTGCACCGATAATCCTCAGTTATCGCGCCTGCGCGACCCTCCCGAGGACGTTGGCACTGGAGATCACTCGCTGCAGTGCCTTGTCGGAGACGTGGGTGTAGATCTCCGTCGTAGCTAGGCTTGCATGGCCAAGTAGGCGCTGGATGTAGCGGATATCGACCCCCGCCTCGATGAGCTGGGTCGCAGCGGTGTGGCGAAGCATGTGCGGAGTCACCCGCGGCTCGACACCGGCTGCAAGGCTGGCTTTTGCCAGCCTCGACCTCATTGCCGGTGGCGTGAGCGGCTTGTGATGGCGATTGAAGAGCAGCTTTGGGTGTCTGAGCTCCAGGCCCGATCGAGCTTCGAGATAAGCCCCGGTTAATCCGGTTATCCAGTCATCGGGCAGAAACACCTGCCGTTCCCGCCGACCCTTACCGATCAGTCGGATTGTTCGGCCCGGAAGGTCAATGTCGGTACAACGGATACCGGTTGCCTCATTGACCCTTATGCCTGTAGCGATCATCAGGATGACGGCCACCAGCGTCGTCGACTCATAGGGTTTCGCATGAACAAGACGCGCTTTGGGAGCCTCTCCTGAGTCCATTCCGGCCGCGGCCCTCAGGGACCGGATCAGGCGCCTGAGCTGATGGGTGGGAACGGTTCGCGGAAGGGTCTTCGACCGCCCTAGCTCCAGCCTAGTTTCAGTCCAGGGATCGACCTCAAGGGCGCCCTGCAGGATCATCCAGCGACAGAAGCCTCGCAACGCGGATGCTCGCCGGCGAAGGGAGGCGGGGGCGATTCCCGCTTCTCTCTGAGTCTCGACAAAAGAGAGAATGACCTCCTGATCAACGCGCCTGCAATCGGCGCCTGTGCCTAGGTATCGCTCGAAGCTATTGAGATCGCCTGCATACGCGCGAATCGTGTGATCTGAAAGGTCTTTGGCTACGCCTAGCCACCGAACATATAGCCCCCGGGCTTCGCTGATCCGCACTCGATCTCCTAGGTCTGACTTTCAACAAACCAGGATGTTCGTGGTCGGCAGACCGAGGGCAGGGCGCAAGTTTCGGGACGGCGTATGCAGGCGATTCAGTCCAGGGCTATGAGCGCATCGGACAGCGTTCCGAGGCGGGGTGCGCTATCCGTTTGAATCAGGATCGGATCCTCCACGTTCACCGCTCCAAAGCCGAACTCGTAGTAGGGCGTCTCGATGTTGATCACCATTCCAGCCTCAAGGACATCGGTGCTGTCCGCGGTGAGCACTGGGTCGTCGTAGGCCTCGAGACCTACGGCATGACCCACGTGATGCCGCCGGAAGTGCGGAATGCCGGAGTTGCGAACGGTCTTGGAGACGGTCTGGAAGAGATCGGCAACCGGCAGCCCTGGGCGAGCGCACTCAATGCCAGCCTCCTCTCCCGCCCGGGCGGCCTCGTAGATGCGGCTCAGCTTGCCCGCCGGGGGTCCTAGCGTGACGACGCGCGCTATATCTGCCCAGTAGCCGCGATAGCTGCAACCGACGTCGATCCATATGGCTTCTCCTCGTCGCAGTTGCGTCGGGCCAGGAAGCGCCTGCTGGGCCACTGCGTTGCGACCTATGCGGACAAGGGTGAAGCCCGGAGACGCTCCATGGCTCACGATCTCCCGCTCGAACTCGCGCGCGAGTTCATACTCGGAGACCCCCTCCGCGGCGCTTGCTGCAATCGCACGGACGCCTTCCTCGGCGATCCGGGTTGCATCGGTCAACCGGCGGACCTCCTCCGGGGTCTTAATCCGACGAACCTTCCTAAAGAACCCGGAAGCGGGAACGAAGCGGACGCTCGGGAGGCTCTGTTCAAGAGCTGAGAGGAAGTCTCGGGGTACAGCGATCTCATCAACGCCGACGGTCATGCCGTCTAGGTCAAAGGCCCGCAGAGCGAGTGCCAATGCCTCCAGCGCGCTAGAGCCGCGCGGGGAGTCCCGCATGATCGACTCAAGCCGTTTCTCGCGGTCGTTGAGCTCGACCGAGCCGTCGGAGCTTCGATAGAAGGTTCCAAAGCCAACCGTATGACTGACGATGGGGTCCGCATCGAGAACTTGATCGATCTCGCAGAAGGAGGAGACGAAAGAAATTCGTCTGAGGTCGCTCCGGCCGACGACTGCAAAGCACTCGGGGGAATGGGGAAATGACGAGAGGACGATGCTCCGGATGTCGGTCAGGTAACCGACATTTGCGGCGCTGCAGGCGACAAGCCCGTCTAGTCCCGCGATCTCCATCTCTCGATCGAGCCGGTCTGGATTGAAAAGCATGGCGGCCGCACCGTACAGCCTCCTTCATAGCTTCTGCCTACAGGAAAACCACATGACGCCCCTCGAAGAGCTTTGTGGGGTTCCGGAGGGGAGATCTCATCAAAAAGAATCCGTATGAGCGCCCAGGCGCGGATGCATGGTCGGCGTCAATCGGCTTCTGCGAATCAATTGAGATCGCGCTTCTAAGATCCTGCCCATGGCCGAACCAAACACGGTGTACGACGTCATTGATGGGCTGGTAGGGGAAGACGAATACACTCGTTTCCGAGACGGGGAGGGGGTAACCCCATTCGAGATCTTCATGGCGGTTAGGGAGTCTTACTCAGGTTGGTCTCCTCCACCCCGAGAAGATCACGAGATACGGGTATTTCCCATCCCCTGGAACCCGATCGTGGTTCCCTTTGTCCCTGCCGCCGCGATCGTCAGCGCGGCGCCTCCGGATTTCATCAACACTGCCTCCGAAGACAGGGCCCTCAGGCGGGTCTACAGTGGCGCTTTTCTGTATGCCGACACCGTCTGCGCCATCGACCCGTTGACCAGCCAGCCGTTCTGGTCTGGGGACCATTCGGGGCTGAGGTTCAGAACCCACCACATCCTCGTCGCCCTGAGCCACCTGCGGCCCCTTGTGGAAGCCGGAGCGTTGTTGCTGGTGCCGGCCGAATTGCCGATCAGGCGCTTTGGGAGCCTGACTTCGGTGATGCCATGGCTCGACGCTCGGCCCTCAAACCCCAGGGCGGCTGCGGTCCTCGACGAGGTATTCCGCTATCGCGGAAACTCCTGGGCCAAGCTTGGCCTGGTCGCCACGGCCTTTGAGCTCGAGGGCGCCGCCCGCGCTGACGCAATTGTGCTCAACGGCGGCCGAATCGACTGGGACCGTATCCTGCGGATGCTGGGTGATGGAGGGGACGACGCGAGCCTTCATAGGAAGACGACCGCGGCCCTCACGTGCATCGACCTGCCGGTACTCCAAGCCGATCCCGCCACCTTGCTCGCGGTGAGAGAGGACGAAGACTCATTTGCCGCGTGGCGAGCAGAGCTGCGACTGGCAGCCCGACTCATCGACTCCACGCACGACGACGAGGACTTCTACTCCGAAGCCGAGGAAGTCCTCACCGACTATCTCGTGCCTCAGACCAAGAGGCTTCGGGCATCCATCTTGAGGTCCGAGGCGATGAAGTCCGCGTTGCGCGACAGCCCACTGCAGGCGGCCATCGGAGCGGCTGTCACCGCGGGCCTCGGGGCGCCGCTAGGGCTTTCCGTCGCTGGGGCGGCAGCTGCGGCTGTCGGCGGAACCATCGGAGCGGTTGCCACGGCGGGGCTGCGGCCCTCCAGGCCGACGGGCGCTACCCGCGTGTTGATGGAGCTGATGCGTTAGTTCCCTGAACTCAGGCTCGCCGCCAACTGTTCTGCCACTCGGATTCCACGAGTGGCAGAAAGCCGGATCAATCGCTGCATATTGCGACATATACGGCGGACATTCGCCCCTGCATTCCCCCTCGATTAGAGGCATGAAGTACCTGCTAATAGGCTACTTTTGCCGGACGCACCGTCGCCCAGCGGAAGGGGTCACGAGTTCGAGTCTCGTTCCGGGCTTCACTCTGCGGGCGGCGGCGAACGCCGTCGGTAAGGGATCAGGGGGCATCGCGCAGGCTGAGCTCCGAACGAATTCCGAACACGCTCCGAACATCGGTCACGTTGGCTCGGAACGAGCCGACTGAGCCGGCGCTTCGTAGCTGGCCGAGGCGCCGGAGAACCCGCCAGCCCGAGCCGCCGAGATCGCCTCGGCGATCGAGGTCGACGGCCGCCCACGCATCGCCTCGATGCTGTGGGCGTAGGTGCGAAAGACGAGCTCGAGGCTGGTGCCGAGCTGCGCCGCGACGTCGGCCGGACCGATGTGGGCACGGATCATCAGCGAGGCGCAGGTGTGGCGCAGGTCGTAGGGGCGGAAGTCACCGACCCACGTCTCCGCTTCGGCGTCCCAGTCGAGCAGGCCCGCGGCGCCGGCGGCCTCTTTGAAGCCGCGCTTTCGCCAGTTGTCCCAGTCGGCTTTGGTCCATCGGCCTCCGTCGCTCGGCCGCGGGAAGACCAGTCCGCCCAGCCCTCCGCAGGCGAGCCGCCAGCGACCGAGGTCGGCGACGACCGGTCTCGGGATGTCGGGCGCGCGATACATCCGACCCTTGGTCAGCTCGGCGGGGAGGATCAGCCGGTCTCGATCGACCATCTCCCATCTCAGGTCGAGGGCTTCCCTCGGGCGCAGACCCACATAGGCCAGCAGCGAGATCAAGGTCGCCTGGCCCAGGTGCCCGCCTTCGATGAAGCTGGCGCGCATCGCCTCGACCTGCTCGGGCGCAGCGGTCCTCCCCCGCCGCGACCTGCGGCGCACGGTCGGCAGCCCGCGGGCCGCGTTGACCGCGACGAAGTCGAGGCGCCTGGCGTCGGCGAGGATCTGGCCGAGCAGGGTCTTCGAGCGATTGAGCATGTAGGTACTGGCGCCGGCGGCTTCCAGTTCGCGGCGCCACTCGTCGAGGCGACGCGGGCTGAGGTCGCCGATCCTCAGGCCGCCCAGGTAGGGATCGAGGTGCTTGTCGAAGATCAGGCGGTTCGTCTTCAAAGTCGCCTCCGCGAGGCCGGCCGCCCGGCGCCGATCCATCCAGTCGGCGGCGAAGTCCCGCAGGGTCGGCGTGTCGTCTGAGCGCCGGACATGCTCGCCCCGCTGGCGCCTCACCCGCGCCTCCGCCTCGAAAGATCGTGCGTCCTCCTTCAGATCGAATGTCTTGGAGCGGTTCCGTCGGCCTTCTCGGTAGCGGACTTCCCATTTGCCTGTTCTTGTGCGGTGGATGCTCATGGGGATCGGGTACCGGGCCGAGCACAGGACGAAACGGCCCGAGGCCGGACCTCAGTCGAATGTGTCGCGGTGTTCAGGAGGTTCCGGTGCGCGATGCGTTGTGCGCTAGCATCAAGCATCATGACCAGGACGACCCTCAACCTCGACCCGTCGGTGTTAAGAGAGCTGCGCGCGCGAAGTGCGCGAGAGCGCAGGTCGATCGGCGAGCTCGCGTCCCAGCTCTTGGCCCGCGAGCTGCGCGAAGAGACCCAGCCGACGCCGCCCTTTTCCTGGGTCAGCCGCGACCTCGGCAGGCCGGCGGTCGACCTCGAGGACAAGGAGGCGCTGCGCGCCGTGCTCGATCAGTGAGCGTCACGGTCGACGCGAACGTCCTCGTCTACGCCTCCAACGAGTCCGAGCCGGTTCACCGACCAGCCCGCCAGCTGCTCGAGCGCCTGGCGGCGGGACCGGAGATCGTGTACCTGTTCTGGCCGGCGATCATGGGCTACCTGCGGATCGTCACCCACCCCTCGCTGCTCCCGCGGCCGCTCGCCCCGGCAGAGGCGATCGCCAACGTCGGCACCCTGATCGGGCTGCCCCACGTCCGCACGCCGGGCGAGGGCGATGGGTTCTGGGAGCTCTACCTGGCGACCCGAAACGATCCCGACCGCGGCAACGACATCCCAGACGGCCACCTCGCGGCGCTGATGCGCCAGCACGGCGTGCGGACCATCTACACCCGCGACCGCGACTTCCGGCGCTTCGACGGCATCGCCGTGGAGAACCCGTTCGACTGACATCCGTCCCGATCCCTACCGTGATCGGCCGTGGCAGCGGCGAGAAATGCGCCTTGTTCATGCGGCAGCGGTCGCAAGTACAAGCACTGCTGCCTGGCGGCCGAGAAGCGGGCGGCGAGCGCGGCACGTTTCGACGACGCTGTCGGCGGGCGTATCCACGATTGGACCGCCGATACCTTGGGTGAAGAGATCGACATCGCGCTCGAGGAATACGCGCCCGCCGACAACGCGTTGAGCGACGAGGACCTCCAGATCTTTTCCGCCTGGTTCCACAACGACCGTGAGCTGCCCGGCGGGGCGACCCCGGCGGAGCGCTATGCCGCCCGAAACGATCTGCATGCCGACGAGCGGGAGGCGGCGGAGCGGATCGCTTCCGCGAACCTCGGCCTGCATCGCGTGCTGGCGGTGGAGCCGGGACAATGGATCGAGCTCGAGGACATCGTTTTCGGCCGCCGCACCCGAGTTCGCAGCGAAGGCGTTTCCCGCGAGGCGGTTCGCTGGGACATCCTGCTCGGACGGGTGATGGCCGGCGATCCCGAGAGCCTCTGGGGCCCGGTGAGGCTCTTCGCGCCCGACGAGGAGCCGGAGCTGCTGGCCGAGCTGCGACGCCTCGCGGGGGTCGATGCTGCCGAGGCCGACGCGAAGGCCGAGTTCGAGGTCACGTTCCGCCGACAGGCGCTCGAGCTGATGCGCTTCAAGCCGCCGAGCCGCGACGTTCAGCCCAGCTACTTCACCCCAGAGGGCGATCCGATGGCGCATGGTCGGGCCGCATGGGCGGTACACGAGCACGCCGAGGCTGAAGCGCGGATGCGGGCGCTCGGCGGTCTCGCCCCCGGAGAGCCGCTCGCGATCGACCTCACCGTTCCCCGCGCCCGACTCCTGGCGAAAGACCGCCCGCCGCTGCCGAAGGGGGCGCTGGTGATCGAGACCTCACGCATCGGCGACGACGAGAACGTCCCCGTCGCGACCGTGCAACTCGAGGAGGGAGAGCTGCGGGTCGAGGCGATGTCGGAGGAGAGACTGGCAACGGCAATCGAGACGGTCGACGCCGACTTCGGGGACATCGCCGAGCTGGTGAGGCGCGGCGTCACGCCGATCGAGCAGCGCCTCGAAGAACACGGCGCTCCCTCGCCGGAGGACGACGTCGACCTCGCGCCGATCGATTCGGCCGAGCGAGCCGACCTGCTGTCCGGCGCCATGACCGAGTGGATGCACCGCTGGCTCGACGAGCCGCTTCCGGCGCTCGGCGGCGAAAGTCCGCGCGAGGCGGCGGGGGGTGAGAGGCGCGGTGAGGTGGTCAGGCTCCTGCGCGGCATCGAGAATCGCGCCGAGCGCTCGGGCCGACAGGGCGAACCGGGTGTTGACGCGGCATGGCTGCGCGCCGAGCTCGCCCTCGACGACGAGCTGGCCGCGTAGGCGTCGACCGAGCGCTGCGCGTCCGCTTTACGTTAAGGTAAAGGCATGCCCCGCATCTCCAGTAAGCACCAGGTGACTCTTCCCGTCGAGACGCTCGACGCCGCCGGCCTGCGGGCCGGCGACGAGGTGATGATCGAGGCTGAGGGAGAGGACCGCATCGTCGTCCACCGGGCGTCCCCGGACCTGGCGTCCGCCCTTGGAGTCTTCGACGGCCTCTACGAGCCGGGCTACCTCGAGAAGCTGCGCTCCGAAGAGCGCGCTTGAGCGTGACGCGCTGCGTACTCGATACCGATGTCCTCATTGCCGCACTCGATCGCGCGGACGCCCACCATGCAGCGGCTGCCGCGGCTTTCGAGCGCTACAGCGCCGAAGGGGTGGAGCTCTTGCTCTGTACCGTCAACTACGCCGAGGCTCTGGTCAGGCCGGCCGGCGAGGAGAAAGCAATGCGCGCCGCGGTCAGCGCGATCTCTTCGCTCGGCATTCGACTTATGGCTCCCGACGGCGCCCACGCCCGCGCAGCCGCCCGCCACCGCAATCGGGGAATCAGCCTGGCCGACGGCTTCGCCCTCGCCACCGCTGATCGTGCCGGTGCGGAGGTGGCCTCCTTCGATCGGAGGGTGCGCCGCGCGCTGAAACCAGCTGGCCTTCGCCTCTCGGTGGCGCTGCGGTAAGCGCCTCTTTGGTAGCAGCACGATCTGCCACTCGGATTCCACGAGTGGCAGAAAGCCAGGGCAATCGCTGCATATTGCGACATATCCGGCGGACATTCCGCCCCGGGTTCCTTTATCTGTCAGCAGCATGAAATACCTGCTAATCGCCAGGTTCTTGCGGATCCTCCGTCGGCCAGCGACCTCGAATGGTAAGGAAGGGGTCACGAGTTCGAGTCTCGTTCCGGGCTTCCTCGAAGTCGCTGCGAATCGGCTGGTTCAGGCAGGTAGCAGCCGACCTTCAGATCGTCGTATGTGCGCAGCAACTCGTCGACCCGCTCGTAGTCTCGAGCGATCAGATCCTCGACGACCAGCGCGCCGCTTTGAATCTGGTCGAGCACCGCGCCGAAGGAGCCCGTGCGGGTGTAGGAGTCGAGCAGGTGATCGACCTCGACAAGGACCGGGGCAGGGACCACGCGCCGCTCGCGCGTCGTCTCGCCGGGCAGCTTCGCGCAGCGCTCGTGCGCCTCGTCGTCGCGATCGAAGGCGCCGACCAGGACCGCCGTGTCGAGGATCAGCGCGATGGCTGGGGCGTGAAGACGTCTTCGGCGGCGAGCTTGCTGAGGTCGCCGCGACCGGAGCTGAATGCGCCGATGCAGGTCAGTGGCGGCTGCTCCCCTTCGTCCTGCGCCCGCGAGAGGCTCCCGCTCCCAGCGCCGGCCAACTCGTGCTCCAGCGCCTCGCGCACCAGCTCGGGAACCTCGACGCCCCGCTCTCGCGCAGCACGCTGCGCCCGCTCCAGGAGATCGGCCTCTATCTCAACGCTCTTCCTTGCGATGGAAGCCATTGCCATAAGCGTAGCGTCAGGCTTGCGGGTACGGGCGGATCGACACGCGGCGGAGGTACCTCTGCGACGAACGCGAAGCGATCGTCGGCACGCTGATCTCGGTGCTCTGCGCCGAGGTCTCCTCCAGGGAGTCCCACGGCGGCGAGAACCGGATCGAGGCGGCGCGCTTCCCGGCAAGGAAGACTCTGGAGGAGTTCGACTTCACCTTCCAGCGCACGGGTGAAGATGGCCGACGGATCCGCGAGCTCAATCGCATCGCAACCCTTTGGTGCTTGATGCGATATGCGTTAGCATCAAGCATCATGCCTAGGACGACGCTCAACCTCGATCCGTCGGTGTTGAAAGAGCTGCGCGAGCGGAGCGCTCGTGAGCGCAGGTCGATCGGCGAGCTCGCCTCCCAGCTCCTGGCGCGTGAGCTGCGCGAGGAAACCCAACCGACGCCGCCCTTCTCCTGGGTCAGCCGCGATCTCGGCAAGCCGGCGGTCGACCTCGAGGACAAGGAGGCGCTGCGCGCCGTGCTCGACCAGTGAGCGTCACCGTCGACGCGAACGTCCTCGTCTACGCCTCCAACGAGGCCGAGCCGGCTCACCGGCCGGCCCGCCAACTGCTCGAGCACCTGGCCGCCGGGCCGGAGATCGTCTACCTGTTCTGGCCGGCGATCATGGGCTACCTGCGGATCGTCACCCATCCCTCGCTGCTGCCGCGGCCGCTCGGTCCGGCGGAGGCGATCGCCAACCTCGGCGCCCTGATCGCGCTGCCCCACATCCGCACGCCGGGCGAGGACGAGGGGTTCTGGGAGCTCTTCCTGGATACCCGCAACGAACCCGACCGCGGCAACGACGTGCCCGACGGCCACCTTGCGGCACTGATGCGCCAGCACGGTGTGCGGACCATCTACACCCGCGACCGCGACTTCAGGCGTTTCGACGGCATCGTCGCCGAGAACCCGTTCGATGGCGACGGCAAGACCTGAGCACAGCGACCCCGAATGGTAAGGAAGGGGTCACGAGTTCGAGTCTCGTTCCGGGCTTCCTCGAAGTCGCTGGGGTCGGCTGCTTGGCGCCTGGTTCAGCGGCGATTTGGTCCTATCTCAGCCCCGCTTAATCTGACCGCTATCATTGCTATCACTTTGGCGCAGCTTCTGGTCCGAGACATAGAGAGCGACGTTGTGCGCGAGTTGAAAATCCGCGCCGCGCACCACGGTCGATCAGCGGAGGAGGAGCACCGACAGATCCTCCGTGAGGCGCTCCGCGTCCATGGCCCGGTTAAGTCCCTCAAAGAGCTTCTGCTCGAGATGCCCGACGTTGGCGAGGACCGCGACTTCGAGCGCCCTGAGGACCGCGGTCGGCCGGTCGAGCTTTGAGCTACCTGCTCGATACCAACGTCATCTCTGAGCTCCGCAAGGGTAAGCGCGCCGATGCCAATCTCACCGCTTGGTTCGCCGAGGTCGCCGAGGAGGGAATCTTCCTCAGCGTTCTGACGATCGGCGAGATCCGCCGTGGAATCGAGAATGTGCGACGCCGCGACCCCGACTCTGCGGCCAGCCTGGATCGCTGGCTCGCCCGGCTGAGCGGGGCCCACGGCGAGCGGATCCTCGCGATCGACCGCGAGATCGCCGAGGAGTGGGGGAGGATGAACGCGCCAGATCACCTGCCAGTCGTCGACGGCTTGCTGGCCGCCACGGCCCGGGTCCTGGGTCTGACACTGGTCACCCGCAACGTCGCCGATGTCGAGCACGCTGGCGTCGACCTGGTCGATCCGTTTAAGCCTGAAACTGTTTAGAGACCTTCGAAGGCCAGCCGATTTCGGATGGTGGCGCGTTACCCCTTGGGCGGGGGAAACTCGACAGCGACCGGTGCTACCCACTGCGGCTGCTCGTCTCCGCTGCGAAGCACCTGGAATTCGGTTTTATCTCCGGCAACTTTCAATGCCAGCACGGTGGCGGCCTCACCCTGGACTTTGACGTTCTTGATGCGGGGCATCGCTATCACCCTGTCCTCTTCGCCCCGCTTTTCAATTGCTTTGGCGAGGGCGAGCGAAGCCGGGAGGACCTTTTTGTCGTCCTCGGGATCTGGCGTAGTTCGTGCCGTCACGTATGCCCGAGCCAGCACGTCCGCCCCGCTGGCGATGGCGGCAGCCAGCAGGAAGAAGCCAATTGCCAAGAAGATGCCGAGGCCGATCAGGGGATCGGGGGCTTCATCGAGGATGGTCTTCAGGGCGGCGTAGAGGCCAACCGCGAACGTGCCTGCGGCTGAGCTCCAACCCGTGTACTTCGTGAAGTTGAAGGGTTCGGCCTGGACGGGTTCAGAAACGTTTTGTTGGGGGTCGGCCATCAGAGTTCTTCCAGCCGCCCACTTCGGTTACATCGAAACCCGGCGCGCTTGTAGGCCCTCTGGTAGCCGCGTTTATGCGAGCAGAACTCGCCGGCCTGCAGGCATTTGGTGCCGCCGGGGGTGTGGGCGTTGACGCAGGACGCTGAAGCGACTGGCGAGGCGATGGCGGGTGCGGCCGGACTGCCCCCGAGGACTGGCGCGGCAAGCGCCGCGATGACGGTGGCCAGGGCAAGACGTCTCTTCATATGCAAAGCCTCTCTATTTAAGCAGCGCAAAAATACTCGGTGATCCTATAGAAAACTGAGCGAGTACAGAGAAAATCCCGAAGGGACAGCGTCGGACTGCACGATCCGCTCAAGTGCGAGACAACTGGGCCGGGACGACTTCAGCGGGTGCTCACGGCAGCCCGCTGAGGAACGCCGCCACCCGCGGCCCGAAGTAGGGCGAGTAGAGCCGCCCGGGCTGTCGGCGGTAGCCGTAGCTGGTGACGCCGTCGACGCGGCCGTTGCTGAGCCAGGCGCCGCCGCTGGAGCCGCCGGCCATGTCGCAGCGGACGGCGAGCGGGGGCGGCCCGCTTTCGCCGTTTGTGTGGGGGTCGGCGCCGAGGCCGGGGCCCAGGCATGTGCGCAGGGCTTCGCCGGCGAGGGCGCCGTCGGGGTAGCCGAAGATCTGCTGCGGCGCGTAGCGCGAGGCGCCGCTGGTCCAGGGGCGGGCGCCGACCGTCTGCGCCAGGGTCCCGGCGGGGCCGCGGGCGACCCGGAAGGCGCCGACGTCGTAGTCGGAGTCTTCGCCCGCCGTCCATTGCGAGGTCGCGTAGGCGGCGACGGCGCGGAAGGTCCCGAACGGCCGCCGGCCGTCGTCGTAGCCGGGGACGAAGCTGAGGTTGCGCGCCCAGCGCCCTTCTTCGTAGACGCAGTGGCCGGCGGTCAGCACGACCGAGCCGCTCGGGGTGGCCAGCGAGATCCCCGAGCAGGAGAACGGCCCGTTGACCGGGTCGGCCCCGAAGACCCGCCCGTTGACCCGGTTCGCGGCCGAGGAGGGTTCGGCGACCGGCAGGCTCGCCAGCCCGTCGGCGGGCGTGGCAAGCGCGAAAGCGACGGCGATGACCAGCGCCCCCGACAAGGCGCACCCTCTCCTCACGCCCAGATCTTCCCACACAGGAACTTCGCCGCTGAGCGTCAGGCGACCACTGATCGGCGTCAATTCGACGGCAGGTCGGGTCCGCAACCCTGACTCGCCTATATAAGCTCCCCGCCGTGGACTTCGCCCTCAGCGATGAGCAGAAGGACTTCGTCGATGCGATCCGGAACTTCTGCGACCGCGAGTGCGGGACGCAGGACCAGCGGGAGCGGCTCACCGACGGCTACCGGGAGCACCACAACTTCGACATCTACAGGCAGATGGCGGAGCTGGGCTGGCTCGGGGTGACGATCCCCGAGCGCTACGGCGGCTCCGGCGGCTCGATGCTCGACGCCTGCCTGTTCATGGAGGAGAGCTCGCGCGGGCTCGCCCCGATCGGCGGCTACGCGACGACGCTGATCGTCGCCGGCGCCACCCAGCGCTTCGGCACCGAGGCGCAGAAGGAGAAGATCCTCGGCGGCATCGCCGCCGGCGCGGTCGAGGCGATCGCGATGACCGAGCCCGAGGCCGGCTCCGACGTCGGCAACCTCTCCTGCAAGGCCGAGCGCTCCGACGGCGGCTTCCTCCTCAACGGCCAGAAGGTCTTCTGCTCCAACGCCCACATCTCCGACCACGTCCTCGTCGTCGCCCGCACCACCCGCGCCGAGAACAAGCACGCCGGGATGACGATGATCTGGGTGCCCAAGGACGTCGAGGGGATGGAGGTCGTCCCGATCGAGACGATGGGCGGCCGCGAGACCAACCACCTCTACTTCACCGACTGCTTCGCTCCCGAGGAGGACGTGCTCGGCGAGGTCGACCAGGCCTGGACGCAGCTGATGGCCGGGCTCAACGTCGAGCGCCTGATTCTCGCCGCGACGATGCTCGGGATCGCCCAGCGGGCGATGGACGACCTCCTCCTCTACGTCAAGGAGCGGCGCCAGTTCGACCGCCCGATCGGCTCCTTCCAGGCGCTCCAGCACCGCATCGCCGACCTCGCCACCGACCTCCAGGCGGCCCGGCTGATGACCCACTGGGTCGCCACCCTCGTCGACGAGGACCCCGACCGGATGCTGCCCCAGCAGGCCTCGATGGTGAAGCTCTTCGTCACCGAAGTCACCAAGCGCGTCACCCTCGAGGGGATGCAGATGATGGGCGGCTACGGCTACTCCTCCGAGTACGACATGGAGCGCCTCGTCCGCACCTCGCTGGTCTCGACGATCTACGGCGGCACCTCCGAGATCCAGCGCACGATCATCGCCAAAACCCTCGGTCTGTGAGCACCTTTAGCCCTGGACGGATGAATTCCACGGATGTACGAGTAGACAACTAGAACATTTGCTGCTGCCATGTAGGGCATGAGACGGCTCCCGCTGCTCCCGATCGCCCTCCTCGCCCTTCTCCTCGTCCCCGCCGCCGCGGCCGCCGCGGAAGCCGAACCGGCGCCGATGTCGATCAGCTTCCCGCAGCGGCACGCCGAGCTGCTCGGCCCGCGCGCCCTGGTCCCGGTCGTATGCAGCGGCGAAGCCGCGGCCGCCTGCGAAGGGACGCTCGTGCTCAGGGGCCACGGCCGCGCCCACAAGGTGCCCTTCGTGATCCAGTCCGGCGCCCGGCAATCGCTCGTCGTCCCCCTCGGGAAGCGCGCCGACCACGGCTCCCGGGCCCGCGCGGTCGCCCGCACCCTGCAGTGGACCGGCGGTACCGTCCGGACCAGCAGCGTTCTGCGGATCGGCTAGCTCCGGGCGGCCGCGCGGGCGGCCGCGCCCTCGCCCTCGCGCGCATCTTCCTGAGTGGCCGGAGAGATCGCTGCCGAAACGCTATCCTTGGCCCAGCCTCGCGCCTTGGCCCGGGGTTTTTCTTCTGTAACGACTACCTCTGGCACGGAACGAGGGAGAAGATGGCTCGCGGAGATGTCCGCATCGCAGTGACGTTGGCTTGCGAAGAGTGCAAGCGGCGCAACTACCAGACCAACAAGTCGCGGCGCAACACGCCCGACCGGATCGAGATGCGCAAGTTCTGCCGTTGGTGCGGCCACCACACCCCTCATAAAGAGACGCGCTAGCTCCCGCGACCGATGGCGAAAACCCGCGCACAGCGCAAGGCCGAGCGCCGGGCTCGGGAAGCCGAGGAGCGGAAACGCTCCGGCGAGTGGCGCGACCGCGAGTCCCGCGCCCAGCACGACACCCAGGTCCCCGTCTCCGGCGACGAGGCGATCGTCGAGGCGGTGGAGAGGGGGATGGCCGCCGGCGCCTCCGAGTCCGAGCTCGAGACGCCCGACGCGCCGAAGCCGCGCTCGGCCCGCAAAGCCGAGAAGCGGGCCCTGAAGGAAGCCGAAAAGCGCAAACGCGACGAGCAGAAGCGGCGCGAGCGCGACCAGCTGGCGAAGAAACAGAAACAGGCCGCGGCGCAGCGTCAACGCGGCGGTTTCATCGGTTTCCTAATCTCCTGCTGGGCGGAGCTGAAGAAAGTCCAGTGGCCCGACCGGGAGACCCTGGTCCAGGCCACGGCCGTCACCATCTTGTTCGTCGCCGTTGCGGCCGCCTACCTCGGCGCCCTCGACGCGGCCTTCAACTGGCTCATCAAGCAGATCCTCTAGCGGGATCCCGAGACAAAGGCTTCTTAGATCAGATGTATCGCTGGTACGTGATCAACACCTATTCCGGGCACGAGAACAAGGTCAAGCACAACCTCGAGCACCGGGTCGAGACGATGAGCCAGAACCGCAACGTGCGGCAGGTGGTCGTCCCCACCGAGCAGGTCTCCGAGATGAAGGACGGGCAGAAAGTCCAGACCGAGAAACGGACGATGCCCGGCTACGTCCTCGTCAACATGGAGATGACCGACGACGCCTGGAACCTGGTCAAAAACACGCCCGGGGTGACCGGCTTCGTCGGCGCCGAGCGCAACAAGCCGGTGCCGCTCTCCAAACCGGAGGTCGACCGCCTGCTCCACCGCGAGACCGCCGAGCGCCCCCGCACCCAGGCCCAGTTCGCGATCGGCGAATCGGTCAAAGTCATCTCCGGCCCGCTCTCCGACTTCTCCGGCGAGATCGCCGAGATCAACGAGGACGCCGCCAAACTCAAGGTGCTGGTCTCGATCTTCGGCCGCGAGACGCCGGTCGAGGTCGGCTACGACCAGGTCAAGAAGATCTAGCTCGCAAAGACCGCTACCCTCCCGGACCCCTCATGGCCAAGAAAACCCTCACCGTGATCAAGCTGCAGATCCAGGCCGGCAACGCCAACCCGGCGCCGCCGGTCGGCCCCGCGCTGGGCCAGCACGGCGTCAACATCATGGACTTCTGCAAAGCCTTCAACGCCCAGACGCAGGGCGAGGGCGGGACGATCATCCCGGTCGAAATCACCGTCTACGAGGACCGCTCCTTCACCTTCGTCACCAAGACGCCGCCGGCGGCGGTCCTGATCAAGGAAGCGATCAAAATCCCGAAGGGCTCGGGGGAGCCGCACGTCAACAAGGTCGGGACGATCTCCGAAGCGCAGATCCAGGAGATCGCCGAACGCAAGATGCCCGACCTCAACGCCAACGACATCGACGCCGCGAAGAAGATCATCGCCGGCACCGCCCGCTCGATGGGCGTCGACGTCTCCTAGGAGAAGCAGCATGGCCCACGGCAAGCGATTCCGCGCCGAGTACGACAAGGTCGACCGCGACCGCGCCTACCTGCCGGCCGAGGCGGTGGCGCTGATCAAGGAGACCGCCAGCACCAAGTTCGACGAGACCGTCGAGCTGCACGTCCTGCTCGGCGTCAACGTCCGCCACGCCGACGAGCAGCTGCGCGGCACCCTGGCGCTGCCGCACGGGCTCGGCAAGGACGTCAGCGTCGCCGTCTTCGCCCAGGGCCAGCAGGCCCGCGACGCCGAGGCCGCCGGGGCGGACTTCGTCGGCGGCCAGGACCTGGTCGAGAAAGTCCAGGAGGGCTGGACCGACTTCGACGTCGCGATCTCCACCCCGGAGATGATGAAATCGGTCGGCCAGCTCGGCCGCGTGCTCGGCCCCCAGGGCAAGATGCCCAACCCGAAGGTCGGCACCGTCACCGACGACGTCGAGAAAGCCGTCAGCGACTCGAAGTCGGGCAAAGTCGAATACCGCACCGACCGCCAGGCGATCGTCCACATGGCGATCGGCAAGGCCAGCTTCGACGAGGCCAAGCTGCTCGAGAACTACCAGGCGGTGATCGAGGAGATCGTCCGCGCCAAGCCGTCCTCGGCGAAGGGCAGATACCTTGTCTCGGTCACCCTGGCGACGACGATGGGGCCCGGCATCCGGGTCGACGCGGCGGCCAAAGCCGACCGCGAGACCGCACCGGAGCCGGCAACCGCCTAAACTCCACCGCCGCTAACCGCAGACCACCGGCTGGCAGACCCCGTAAGCCCGGTGCAGGTGAGACGATGAACCGCGAGGAAAAGTCCGCAGCCATACAAGAGATCGCCGCCCAGATCGAGGAGTCTGAGGCGATCTTCGCTGTCGATTACCGCGGCATCAGCGTCCCCCAGGCGGCCGAGCTGCGCTCGAAACTGCGCGAAGCCGACGCCAGCTTCCGCGTCGTCAAAAACCGCCTGACGAAAATCGCCGCCGACCAGGTCGGCGAGGAGCGGCTGCCGGAACTGCTCAGCGGCCCGACCGCGCTGACCTTCGTCCGCGGCGACACCGCCCAGGCCGCCAAGGCGATCACGACCTTCAACAAAGAGCACGAAGTCCTCACCTACAAGGGGGGCTTCATGGACGGGACCTCGCTCGACGAGACCGCGTTCAAATCGATCGCCAAACTGCCCGGCCGCGAAGTGCTCAACGGCCAGCTCGCCGGCGTCGTCGCCAGCCCGCTCACCGGACTGGTCCGCGGCCTCGGCGGCATGATCCAGGGCCTTGCCCTGCAGCTCGGGCAGATCGCCGAGAAAGGGCTGGTGGGCGGCGAGGCTCCGGCAGACACTTCAGATTCAAACGAGGAAGAGGGGTAGCGACTGATGGCAACCAAAACTTCAACCGAGGACTGGATCGAGGAGCTGAAGAGCATCTCGGTGCTGGAGCTCTCCGAGCGGATCAAAGCGCTCGAGGAGGAGTTCGGCGTCTCCGCGACGGCCGTCGCGGCCGCGGCTCCGGCCGCCGCCGGCGGCGGCGGCGAAGAGGCGGCGGGCGGCGAAGAGTCCTCGACCGTCGACGTCGTCCTCAAAGAGGTGGGCGGGCAGAAAGTCCCGGTCATCAAGGTGGTCCGCTCGGCGACCGGCCTCGGCCTCAAAGAGGCGAAGGCGCTCGTCGACGAGGCTCCGAAAGCGATCAAAGAGGGCGTCGAGCGGGACGAGGCCGACAAACTCAAAGCCGAACTGGAGGAGGCCGGGGCCACGGTCGAGCTCGCGTAAGCGATCGACCCGGTGCCCCGATCCCGCTCGGGAAGCCAAACTTGAAGGAGCTTGCGGCCGTGTGTTATTTTCCGCGGTCGCGCGCTTTTTGAGTGCCCCTGCCCATATCTGCGCAGTATCCACGTCCCTCTGACCGTCCGAGGAGTCGCCGACTTTGGCACGTTCCAACGCTGCCCCCGTAACCCGTAGGAGCTTTTCCCGCCTAGAAAATCCGCTCGAGGTCCCGCACCTGATCGACATCCAGCGCCGTTCTTTCCAAGAACTGACGGATCCGAAATCAGGCGGCCTCCGAGAGACCATCGACGACATATCCCCGATCGAGGACTACACGGGGAACCTCCAGATCGTCTTCGGCGAGTTCAAGTTCGAGGAGCCGCCGCACTCGATCGAGGAGTGCCGTGAGAAGGACATGACCTACTCGCGGCCGCTGACCGCGACGGTCGCCTTCCAGAACAAGGAGACCGGCGAGATCCGCGAGCAGGCCGTCTTCATGGGCGACTTCCCGTGGATGACCGAGCGCGGGACCTTCATCATCAACGGCACCGAGCGCGTCGTCGTCACCCAGCTCGTGCGCTCGCCGGGCGCCTACGTGATGGCGCCGAAGGACCCCGAAAAGCAGGTCTTCATCGCCAACCTGATGCCGGCCCGCGGTTCCTGGCTGGAGCTCGAAGTCGACAAAAAAGGCAAAGTCTTCGTCCGCATCGACCGCAAGCGGAAACTGCCGGTCACGGTCCTGCTGCGGGCGATGGGCTATGTCGAGGACCAGCAGCTCCTCGACCTCTTCGACAACTCGGTCTACATCCGCCACACGATCGAGGCCGACACCGAAGCGACCAAGACCGAAGAGGGCGCCCTGATCGAGCTGTTCAAAAAGCAGCGCCCGGGCGAGCCGCCCTCGGTCGACGCCGCCAAAGCGCTGCTCGAGCAGCTCTTCTTCGACCCCAAGCGCTACGACCTCACCCGGGTCGGCCGCTACAAGCTGAACGCCCGCCTCGACCTCGACATCGACCTCGAGACGCGGGTGCTGACCCACGACGACATCATCGCCCTCGTCAAGGAGCTGGTGACGCTGCCGAAGCTGCTCGGCATCCCGGAGGAGGTCGACGAGGAGAACCCGATCAAGGACTACGCCGCCGAGGCGATCACCTACCCGCGCGAGGTCGTCTACGACCACCTCGACGAGTACGAGCACTTCGGCAACCGGCGCCTGCGCACGGTCGGGGAGCTGATCCAGGAGGCCTTCCGGATCGGCCTCTACCGGATGGAGCGGGTGGTCCGCGAGCGCCTCACCACCGAGGACGCCGACGCGATCACCCCGCAGACGATCATCAACATCCGCCCGGTCGTGGCGGCGATGAAGGAGTTCTTCGGCTCCTCGCAGCTCTCGCAGTTCATGGACCAGACCAACTCGCTCGCCGGCCTCACCCACCGCCGGCGGCTCTCGGCGCTCGGCGCCGGCGGCCTGACCCGTGAGCGCGCCCCGATCGAGGTCCGCGACGTGCACCCGACCCACTACGGCCGGATGTGCCCGATCGAGACCCCGGAGGGACCGAACATCGGCCTGATCGGCTCGCTCTCGAGCTACGCGCAGATCTCCGAGCACGGCTTCGTCACCACCCCCTACCTGGTGGTGGAGGACGGCGTCGTCACCGAGCAGATCGTCCACTACGACGCGACCCAGGACGAGGACAAGGTGATCGCCCAGGCGAACGCCGAGGTCGACCCGAAGACCCGCAAGCTGAAGGGCCCGCAGGTGCTGGTCCGCGCCGGCGAGCAGGAGTACGCCACGGCCGCCCCCAAGGAAGTCGACCTGATGGACGTCTCGCCGTCCCAGATCTGGTCGGTGGCGACCTCGCTGATCCCGTTCCTCGAGCACGACGACGCCAACCGGGCGCTGATGGGCTCGAACATGCAGCGCCAGGCGGTGCCGCTGCTGAAGCCGGACCCGCCGCTGATCGGGACCGGGATGGAGCGCCGCGCCGCCGTCGACACCGGCGACGTGGTCCTCGCCGAGGAGGACGGCGAAGTCACCCACGTCGACGCCGAGCAGATCGTCGTCTCCGGCGGCTCGAAGAAGCACGAGTACAAGCTGCACAAGTTCATGCGCTCGAACCAGGGGACGATCATCCACCAGCGGCCGATCGTCAACACCGGCCAGAAGGTGAAGGCGGGCGACGTGCTCGCCGACGGCTCCTCGACCGGCGGCGGCGAGATCGCCCTGGGCAAGAACTGCCTGGTCGCCTTCATGTCCTGGGAGGGCTACAACTTCGAGGACGCGATCATCCTCAGCGAGCGCCTGGTCAAGGACGACGAACTCACCTCGATCCACATCGAGGAGTACGAGATCGACGCCCGCACGACCAAGCTCGGCGACGAGGAGATCACCCGCGACATCCCCAACCGCTCCGAGGAGAGCCTGCGCAACCTCGACGAGCGCGGCATCGTCCGGGTCGGCGCCGAGGTCGTCTCCGGCGACCTCCTGGTCGGCAAGGTCACCCCGAAGGGCGAGACCGAGCTGACCGCCGAGGAGAAGCTGATCCGCGCGATCTTCAAGGAGAAGGCGCGCGAGGTCCGCGACACCTCGCTGAAAGTCCCGCACGGCGAGGGCGGGGTCGTGATCGACGTCCTCACCTTCAGCCGCGACGACGGCGACGACCTGCCGCCCGGCGTCAACGACCTGGTCCGCGTCTACGTCGCGACCAAGCGCAAGATCGCCGAGGGCGACAAGCTCGCCGGCCGCCACGGGAACAAGGGTGTGATCTCGAAGATCGTGCCCGAGGAGGACATGCCGCACCTGGCCGACGGGACCCCCGTCGACGTCATCCTCAACCCGCTCGGCGTGCCGAGCCGGATGAACATCGGCCAGATCCTCGAGACCCACCTCGGGTGGGTCGCCGGGCAGGGCTGGTACGACGACGGCTCCGAGGCCTACAAGCAGGCGCACTCCGACCAGGGCGACGGCCGCGTCTACGTGGCGACGCCGGTCTTCGACGGCGCCACCGTCGAGGACGTCGACGAGGCGCTGGTCAAGTGGAACGACGAGAACGCCGAGCGCGGGATCGACCTCGGGGTCGAGAAGGGCGAGCGCCCGGGAGCCCGGGCCGAAGGTACCGCCCAGCTCTACAACGGCCGCACCGGCGAGCCCTACGAGGGCAAGGTGACGATCGGCTACATGTACATCCTCAAGCTGCTGCACCTGGTCGACGACAAGATCCACGCCCGCTCGACCGGGCCCTACTCGCTCGTCACCCAGCAGCCGCTGGGCGGCAAGGCGCAGTTCGGCGGGCAGCGCTTCGGCGAGATGGAGGTCTGGGCGCTGGAGGCCTACGGCGCCGCCTACACCCTGCAGGAGATGCTCACGGTCAAGTCCGACGACACCGTCGGGCGGGTCAAGGCATACGAGGCGATCGTCAAGGGCGAGAACATCCCCGAGCCCTCGATCCCGGAGTCCTTCAAAGTGCTCCTGAAGGAGATCCAGAGCCTCTCGCTCGACGCCAACGTGGTCTCCGAAGGCTCCGACGTGGAAATCTCCGAGGAGGAAGACGACCTGCTGAAAGCGGCCGAGGAGCTGGGGATGGACCTGACCGGCGTCCGCGCCGACTCCTCCAACGGTGCCGCGGACGAGCAGGAGGAGCAGGTGGTCGCCGAGGGCGACGGAGGAACCGATGGTGATGGTGCCGGGAAAGCCGAAGAGGCCGCTCCGGCCGAGGTGGAGGACTGATGATCGACATCAATAATTTCGACGCGATCGAGATCGGGCTCGCGTCTTCGAAAAAGATCCGCTCCTGGAGTTGGGGCGAGGTCACCAAGCCCGAGACGATCAACTACCGGACGCTGAAGCCCGAGAAAGACGGGCTCTTCTGCGAGCGCATCTTCGGTCCGACCAAGGACTGGGAGTGCTACTGCGGCAAGTACAAGCGGGTCCGCTACAAGGGAATCGTCTGCGAGCGCTGCGGCGTCGAGGTGACCCGCTCCAAGGTCCGCCGCGAGCGGATGGGGCACGTCGACCTCGCCTCGCCGGTCTCCCACATCTGGTTCTTCAAGGGCGTCCCGAGCCGGATCGGCTACCTGATCGACATGGCTCCCAAAGAGCTCGAGAAGGTCCTCTACTTCGCCGCCTCGATGGTCACCTGGGTCGACGAGGAGGCCCGTGACAAGGACATCGGGAAACTCGAGAAAGAGGTCAAAAAAGTCGTCGAGTCCTACGAGTCCGAAAAGCAGAAGCGGACCCAGGAGCTGAGCGAGTCGCTGGAGCGCCGGATCGCCTACCTGGAGAACGGCAGCCAGGACAAGTTCGACGACGAAGACCACCTCTGGGCCGACTCGCTGAAGCTGACCGCGGCGCAGCTGCGCAAGCTCAAGGACGACGACCGCGCGAAGATGATCAAAGAACTGCGCAAACAGTTCGACGCGGAGATCTCCGACACCGAGGCCTACCTGGAAGAGGCGGGCGAGCGGATGGAAGAGGTCTGGAAGATCTTCACCGAGATGAAGCCGAAGGACGTGATCAACGACGAGACCGTCTTCCGCGAGCTCAAGGACCGGTTCGGCTCCCCGTTCGGCTGGGGCGAGTACTTCCGCGGCGGCATGGGCGCCGAAGCGGTGCGCGACCTGCTCGAGCAGGTCGACCTCGAGGCCGAAATCGAGGAGCTGGAGCAGACCATCAACAGCTCCAAAGGCCAGAAACAGGCCCGCGCGGTGAAGCGGCTGAAAGTCGCTTCGGCCTTCCACAATTCCGACAACAAGCCGGACTGGATGATCCTCGACGCGGTGCCGGTGATCCCGCCGGAGCTGCGGCCGATGGTGCAGCTGGACGGCGGCCGCTTCGCGACCTCCGACCTCAACGACCTCTACCGCCGGGTGATCAACCGCAACAACCGGCTGAAAAGGCTGCTCGACCTCGGCGCCCCCGAGATCATCGTCAACAACGAGAAGCGGATGCTGCAGGAGGCGGTCGACGCGCTGTTCGACAACGGCCGCCGCGGGCGCCCGGTCACGGGCCCCGGCAACCGGCCGCTGAAGTCGCTCTCCGACATGCTCAAGGGCAAGCAGGGCCGCTTCCGGCAGAACCTGCTCGGCAAGCGCGTCGACTACTCCGGCCGCTCGGTGATCGTCTCCGGCCCGAGCCTGCGGCTGCACCAGTGCGGCCTGCCGAAGCTGATGGCGCTGGAGCTGTTCAAGCCGTTCATCATGGCCCAGCTGGTCGAGCGCAAAGCGGTCCAGAACATCAAGGCCGCGAAGAAGATGGTCGAGTCGATGATCCCGGAGGTCTGGGACGTGCTGGAGGAAGTCATCCACCAGCACCCGGTCCTGCTCAACCGGGCGCCGACCCTGCACCGCCTCGGCATCCAGGCCTTCGAACCGGTCCTGGTCGAGGGCAAGGCGATCCAGGTCCACCCCCTGGTCTGCCACGCCTTCAACGCCGACTTCGACGGCGACCAGATGGCGGTCCACGTGCCGCTCTCCGCCGAGGCCCAGGCCGAGGCGCGGATCCTCATGCTCTCCGCCAACAACATCCTCTCCCCGGCCCACGGGGCGCCGCTGGCGACCCCGACCCAGGACATGGTGCTCGGCATCTACTACCTGACCTACGGGCCCGAAGCGGACGAGCTGGCGCAGATCGACGAGCAGCTGAAGGCGGGCAAGGGCGGCAACGGCAGCGGCCCGGGCGTCCACGTCTTCCGCTCCGCGCAGGAGGCCGAGCTCGTCTACGAGAACGGCGGCTGCGGGCTGCACGACAACGCCGAGTTCCGCCGGGCCGGGCACGAGCACTTCCTGACCACGGTCGGGCGGATCATCTTCAACGAAAAGATCGAGCGCGCCCTCGCCGAAGCCCTCGAAGAGGACTTCGACCCGGAGCGCTACGAGTTCGTCAACCGCTCGCTGCGCAAGAAGGACATCAACCAGATGGTCTCCGACCTCGTCGCCGCCTACGGGGCGCCGGCGGTCTCGCAGGTGCTCGACGCGTTCAAGGACCTCGGTTTCCAGTACGCCTCGCAGGCCGGGATCACGGTCTCGAAGAACAACGTCGTCTCACCGCCCGAGAAGCCGGAGATCCTCGATCGCTACGAGAAGGAGACCGAAGCGATCGTGCAGCAGTACGACGAGGGATATATCACCGCCGAGGAGCGTCACGAGGCGGTGACCGCCCACTGGAACCGCGCCACCGACGAGGTCGCGCAGGCGATGGAGGACAACCTCGAAGAGCTGAACCCGATCTTCATGATGGCCAACTCGGGCGCTCGCGGATCGTTCAAACAGATCCGCCAGCTGGCCGGGATGCGCGGCCTGATGGCCAACCCGAAAGGGGAGATCATCGAGCGGCCGATCAAGGCCAACTTCATGGAGGGGCTGTCGGTCCTGGAGTACTTCATCTCCACCCACGGCGCCCGCAAGGGGCTCGCCGACACCGCCCTGCGGACGGCCGACTCCGGGTACCTGACCCGGCGCCTGGTCGACGTCGCCCAGGACGTGATCGTCCGCGAGGAGGACTGCAAGACCAAAGAACACATCGAGATGGTCCTGCGCAAAGACGACGGCTCGCTCAACGACAACCTCTACGGTCGGATGGCGGCGAAAAAGCTCGAGACCAAGCGCGGCCGCGAGCTGCTGAAGCGCAACCAGCTGATCACCCAGGCCGACGTCGAGGAGATCGCCGAGGCCTTCGGCAGCGAGGAGGAGGTAGCGATCCCGGTCCGCTCGGCGCTCAAGTGCGAGGCCGAATCGGGCGTGTGCCGCTCCTGCTACGGCATCTCCCCGGCGACCGGGTCGATGGTCGACATCGGCGACGCGGTCGGCATCATCGCCGCCCAGTCGATCGGCGAGCCGGGCACCCAGCTGACCATGCGCACCTTCCACACCGGAGGCGTCGCCGGCCAGGACATCACCCAGGGCCTGCCGCGCATCGTCGAGCTCTTCGAGGCGCGCAAACCGAAGGGCCTGGCGCAGATGGCCGAGGCCGCGGGCAAGGTCTCGATCGAGGAAACCGACAAAGCCCTGAAAGTGATCGTCACCGAGTCCAGCGGCGAGGAGCACTCCTACAGCTTCCCGCTGCGGACCCGCCTGCACGTCGCCGACGGCGACCGGGTCGAGGTAGGCGAGCAGCTCAACGAAGGCTCGCTCTACCCGGCCGACCTGCTGGCGATCCGCGGGCGCACCTCGACCGAGCTCTACCTGGTCGACGAGGTGCAGAAGGTCTACCGCGCCCAGGGCGTCGACATCAACGACAAGCACATCGAGCTGATCGCCCGGCAGATGCTGAAGAAGGTGCGGATCGAGTCGAAGGGCTCGACCAGCCTGCTCCCGGGGCAGCTCGAGGACCGCGGCAGCCTCAAACGCCTGAACAAAAAGATCAAGGAAGAGGGCGGCACCCCGGCCAAAGGCGAGGAGGTCATCCTCGGGATCACCAAGGCCTCGCTGGCGACCGAGTCGTTCCTCTCGGCGGCCTCCTTCCAGGAGACCACCAAGGTGCTCACCGACGCCGCCCTGGAGGGCAAGCGGGACCGGCTGGTGGGCCTGAAGGAGAACGTGATCATCGGCAAGCTGATCCCGGCCGCGACCGGCCTCAAGCACTACCGCACGGTCGCGATCGAGCCCGCCGAACCGATCGAGCCGCCAGCCGACGACGATCTGCTCGAGGACGACGAGCTCGCCGCCGAGCTCGGCGTCGACGGCGTCGAGGCTCCGGTCGAGGGCTTCGGGACCTCCTTCGCGGAGGAGCTCGAGGAGCTCGCCCAGGAGATCGAGTCGAGCTCCGAAGAGGCCAAATAGGTAGTCGGCGGTACCCACGGGTGCGGGCCTGTACGGATGCGTGCAGGCCCCGCGCGTGGCTGAATAGGAGCTACCCCAAGATCAGTTCCTTCCCATCTTGAGGTGCTTCATTTCTCCTTGAAGCATGTGGAGGCCGGGCCCTGATCCCGGCCTCCTCTGCGTTCGCGGCCGGATCGCGCCCCCTCTGGCCGGGCAGCCGGTCCGTTAGATTTCGGCGATGCCCTCGTCCGGGAAGGTCTGCATCGTCGGCGCCGGCAGCTCCGGGATCGTCGCGGCGCAGGTGCTGGACGCGCGGGGGATCCCCTTCGACTGCTTCGAGAAGGGGTCGCAGGTGGGCGGCAACTGGCGCTACGAGAACGACAACGGGATGTCGTCGGCCTATCGCACCCTGCACATCAACACCTCGCGCCGGGTGATGGCTTACAAGAGCCTGCCGATGCCCGACCACTACCCCGACTACCCCGACCACTTCCAGATGGCCGCCTACTTCGACGAATTCGTCGACCACTTCGGGCTGCGGGACAGGATCGCCTTCCGGACCGAGGTGAGGAGGGTCGAGCCGGCGGGCGGCGAGTGGGCGGTGACCGTCAGGGACGAGGACGGGGGGGAGAGGAGCGAGCGCTACCGCGCCGTCCTCGTCGCCAACGGCCACCACTGGGACCCGCGCTGGCCCGAACCGGCGTTCCCCGGCTCGGAGGAGTTCGAGGGCGAGCAGCTCCACGCCCACCACTACCGCGAGCCCGACGTCCTGCGCGGCAAGCGCGTCCTCGTCCTCGGGCTCGGCAACTCGGCCACCGACATCGCCGTCGAGTCCTCGCGGATCGCCGCGAAGACCTTCCTCGCGGTCCGCCGCGGCGCCTACGTGCTGCCCAAGTACATGAACGGCAAGCCGATCGACGAGACGACGACGCCGCTGATCTCGCGGCTGCCGCTCGCCGTGCAGCGTTTCTTCGCGATGAAAGGGCTCGAGATCGCCGCCGGCGACATGACCGATTACGGCCTGCCCGAGCCCGACCACAAGCTCTTCGAGGCGCACCCGACCGTCTCCTCGGAGCTGCTGCCCCGGCTCGGCCACGGCGACATCGACGTCAAGCCCAACATCGAGCGCTTCGACGGCGGCCGCACGGTCCGCTTCGTCGACGGCAGCGAGGAGGAGATCGACCTCGTCGTCTACTGCACCGGCTACAAGATCACCTTCCCCTTCTTCGACCCGGAGGTGCTGGCGGCCCCCGACAACCGGCTGCCGCTCTACCGCAGGGTCGTCTCGGTCGAGCGTCCCGGCCTCTACTTCATCGGCTTCATCCAGCCGCTGGGACCGATCATGCCGCTGGCCGAGGCCCAGTGCGAGTGGGTCGCCGACCTGCTGGGAGGCCGGGCGGCGCTACCGCCGGCGGCCGAGATGAAGCGGGAGATCGCCCGGGAGGAACGGCGGCAGGCGAAGCGCTTCGTTGCCTCTAAGCGTCATACGGTCGAGGTCGACTTTCATCCCTACCTGCGCGAGATCCGGCGCGAGCGAAAGCGGGCCGGGCAGCCGGCTTGACGCCGCGGGTGCGGCCGCCGGGCGGGCAGTCGGGCACCGGCAGCGCCGCGCCGCCGCCGTGCGGCCCGCGCCGTGGTCCGCGCGGCAGGCGCGGTTGGGGCTGTCGCCGTTTGCCGCTGCCGCCGTCCTCGTCGCTCACCGGCTCCGGTTCGTCGTGCTGCTTGGCGGCCCAGTAGACCAGCCACATCGACCCCAGCACCGGGATCTTGAGCACGACGAGCAGGAAGAAGATGGGCCAGAACCCCGTCATTCGCTCAGTGTAGAGAGAAGCGCCGGGCGACTTTGCCAACCGATGGTTTGCAAACTCGCCCGGAGCCCGCGCGCTCAGGACAGCGAGGCCGCCCAGCTCTCCAGCGCGGCGACGTGCCCCTCCTCGAGGCCCAGGTGCGGTTCGGTCGGGACCAGCAGGGTCGGCGCGGCGCGGCGCTCGGCCCACTCGAAACAGCTCTGGTCGAAGTTGTCGTCGATCCAGGCGATCGGCCGCGAGCCACAGAACGTCTCCATCCCGCTCAGCTTCCAGTGCGCCCCGCCGCTGCGGGCGTCGACGTCGAAGGAGACGTGCGGCAGCTCCGGCAGCCCCAGCAGCCCGGGCAGGTAGAAGTTGGCTTTGTCCTCCCACCCGCTGGCCCAGACCAGCTCAAAGCTTTCGCCCAACCGCAGCAACCGCTCTCCCACCACCAGCGAGATGCAGTGAGGCACCCCGTCCACCAAATGAACCTGCGTGTGCTGCGGTCTCTCCTCGAACCCAAAGAGGCTGATGACTCCGTCGATGTCGACGGCGAGCAGCGGCTTGGGAAAACCCGAATTACGGAGAGGCTCTGAGGGAGTGGCTGGCAAGGATGCAGGGAGCGAAGTGAGGGGAGCGCACTTCAGTGCGTGACCCGATCTGAGCGACTGAAGACGCCGCCAGGCGCTTCCTCAGAGCCTCACCAGCGGTAATGAGCGAACGCTTTATTCGCCTGCGCCATGCGGTATATGTCGTCCTTCCGCTTCCAGGCGCTGCCCTGCTGCTGGTTGGCGTCGAGGATCTCGCCGGCGAGCCGCTCGGCCATCGAGTACTCGCGGCGCGCCCGGGCGAACTGGACCAGCCAGCGGACCGCGAGGGTGCGGGCCCGGCGGGCGGGAACCTCGACCGGGACCTGGTAGGTGGCGCCGCCGACCCGGCGGGAGCGGACCTCCAGGACCGGGGTGAGAGTTTTGATCGCCGACTCCAGCGTCTCCACGGCGTCTTCGCCGCTGCGCTCGCCGACGATCGCCAGGGCGTCGTAGACGATCCGCTCGGCGAGGCTTTTCTTGCCGTCGACCATGACCTTGTTGATCACCTGCTGGACGAGGCGGTTGCGGTGCCTGGCGTCCGGTTCGATCGGCCGGATCTGGGCTGCGGAGCGGCGCGGCATCAGGACGCTTTCACGCCGTAACGGGAGCGGGCTTGCTTGCGGTCGGAGACCCCGGCCGCGTCGAGGGTGCCGCGGACGACCTTGTAGCGGACGCCCGGCAGGTCCTTGACGCGACCGCCCCTGATCAGGACCACGGAGTGCTCCTGCAGGTTGTGGCCCTCGCCGGGGATGTAGGTCGTGACCTCCATCCCGTTGGTCAGCCGCACACGGGCGATCTTGCGCAGGGCCGAGTTCGGCTTCTTCGGCGTCACCGTGGCGACACGGGTGCAGACGCCGCGCCGCTGCGGGGCGGCTACGCGCTTCTTGCGACCTTGGCCCGACTTGAGGCCCGGGGTCGCGGTCTTCTTCTTCGGGCGCTTGCGGCCCTTCCTGACAAGCTGATTCGTATTCGGCACGGCCGCGCATAGTAGAGCAGTCCGGCCAAGACCATCCCCCCGGCTGCCGCCAGCTCGCCGAAGAAGCCGTCCTCGAGCACCGCGCCGGCCCCGGCGAAGCGCGAGCTCTGGCTGCCGACGTCGAGGCCGGCCGGAAGGTCGACGAGCAGGATCACGGCGAGCGCCATCAGACCGAGGGCGGCGACGGCGAGGCCGAGACGGCGGCGCTCGCGGGCCAGCGCCAGCGCTCCCAGCGCGGCGGCCAGGGCCCCCAGCGGGACGAGGAGGTAGGCGTGGGCGGCGCCGGCGGTGCGCGCGTCGACGGTCGGGGCGGCCGCCACCTGCGGCAGCCCCGCGTAGCCGCCCCGGCCGATCTCGACCGCGCGGTAGTCGACGAACTGCGAGGCGACGAGGCAGGCCGCGGCGGCGATCAGCACCGCGGCGGCGGCCCGGGCCGGGGTCACCGCCCGGCTCGCCGCGGTGGCCGCCCGGGCCAGCGCCCGGCAGAGCCGGCGGAGGGCCCGCTCGCTCGCCCCGAGCGCCCGGAAGAAGAGGGCGAGCGGCGGCCGCAGCAGCGGCCAGAGGAAAGCCCGGGCGCGCCGCGCCGCCAGGGTGCCGTGGCGGCGCGCCCGCAGCACCGCCGGATGGGCCCGCTCCAGACCGCGGTTCGCCGCCCGGTCGACCTGTCGCGACCAGCGGCGGGGCGCTGCTATCATCGCCCGTCGCTCAGGCAGTTTTCGCTGTTTTTTCGCAGGACGCTTCGCCGGGCCCCGCGGGGGCCTTTTTTGCGGCTTATCACCACTACTCGACTTAGGAACCATGGCACGCAGCTTTCCACTGGAGAAAACCCGGAACATCGGGATCATGGCGCACATCGACGCCGGTAAGACGACGACGACCGAGCGCATCCTCTACTACACCGGCCGCACCCACAAAATGGGCGAGGTCCACGAGGGCGCTGCCGTCATGGACTGGATGGAACAGGAGCAGGAGCGGGGGATCACGATCACCTCGGCGGCGACCGCCTGCGAATGGAAGGACCACCGGATCAACATCATCGACACCCCCGGCCACGTCGACTTCACCGTCGAGGTGGAGCGCTCGCTGCGGGTGCTCGACGGCGCGATCGCCGTCTTCGACGCGGTGGCCGGGGTCGAGCCGCAGTCGGAGACCGTCTGGCGCCAGGCCGACAAGTACGGGGTCCCGCGCTTCGCCTACATCAACAAGATGGACCGCACCGGCGCCGACTTCTTCAACTCGGTGCAGACGATGACCGACCGGCTCGGCGCCAACCCGCTGCCGATCCAGCTGCCGATCGGCGCCGAGGAGGGCTTCAAGGGCGTCGTCGACCTGGTGAAGATGAAGGGCCTGATCTGGACCGACGAGCTCGGCGCCGCCTACGAGGAAATCGAGATCCCCGAGGACCTCAGGGACCAGGCCGAGGAGTACCGGACCGCGCTGATCGAAGCCTGCGCCGACTACGACGAAGAGCTGATGGAAGCCTTCCTCGGCGAGGAGGAGATCCCCCAGGACAAGCTGATCTCCTCGCTGCACCAGGCGACCCTCTCGACCAAGATCACCCCGGTCCTCTGCGGCACCTCGTTCAAGAACAAGGGCGTGCAGCCGCTGCTCGACTCGATCGTCGAACTGCTCCCCTCGCCGCTGGAGGTGCCGCCGGTCACCGGCGTCGTCCCCGCCGGCAAGGGCCAGCCCGAGGACGTCGAGGCCGAGCGCGAGGCGAGCGACAGCGCCCCCTTCGCCGCCCTCGCCTTCAAGGTCATGTCCGACCCCTACGTCGGCAAGCTCACCTACTTCCGCGTCTACTCGGGCAAGCTCGAGAAAGGCGGCCGCGTCCTCAACGTGAAAACCGGCAAGACCGAGCGGATCGGGCGGCTGCTGATGATGCACGCCAACAGCCGCGAGGAGATCGACGAGTGCTACGCGGGCGACATCTGCGCCGGCGTCGGCCTCAAGGAAACCGGGACCGGCGACACCCTCGCCGCCCCCGACGCGCCGATCGCCCTCGAGAGCATCGAATTCCCGGAGACGGTGATCGCGGTCGCGATCGAGCCGAAGACCAAGGCCGACCAGGAGAAGATGGGCAACGCCCTGCAGCGCCTCGGCGAGGAGGACCCGACCTTCCGGATCGAATCCGACGAGGAAACCGGACAGACCCTGATCCACGGGATGGGCGAGCTTCACCTCGAGGTGATCGTCGACCGGATGCTGCGCGAGTTCAAAGTCGAGGCCAACGTCGGCAAGCCGCAGGTCGCCTACCGCGAGACGATCCGCAAGCGGGTCGAGAAGGTGGAGGCGCGCTTCGTCCGCCAGACCGGCGGCCGCGGCCAGTTCGGCCACGTCGTCATCAACCTCGAGCCGGCGCCCGAAGAGGGCTTCGTCTTCGAGGACAAGATCAAGGGCGGCGTCATCCCCAACGAATTCATCGGCCCGGCCGAGCAGGGGATGCGCGAGGCGCTCGAGAACGGCGTCAAGGCCGGCTACCCGATGGTCGACGTCAAAGCCGAACTCGTCGACGGCTCCTACCACGACGTCGACTCCTCGGAGATGGCGTTCAAAATCGCCGGCTCGATGGCGATCCAGGAAGGCGCCCGCAAGGCCAACCCGGTCCTGCTGGAGCCGGTGATGGCGGTCGAGGTGGTCACGCCCGAGGACTTCCTCGGCGACGTGATCGGCGACCTCTCCCGCCGCCGCGGCAAAGTCCAGGGCCAGGACCAGCGCGGCAACGCCCTCGCCGTCCAGGCTTTCGTCCCGCTCGGGGAGATGTTCGGATACGCGACCGAACTGAGGTCGATGACCCAGGGCCGCGCGACCTACACCATGCAGTTCGAGCGCTACGAGGAGGTCCCCTCGAACATCGCCGAGGAGATCGTCGAGCACCGCTCGGGCGACCCGGTGGGTGCAGCTTCATGACCCCGACCGCGGCCGGGCGCTGAACCTGGCTATATTTCCCGGGTTGCCCGCAGGCAGGCGCCAGCCGCCTGCGAACGAGCCGCCCACAGACTCAAGCAACCAGACCAGACAGAACACACCACTTTCGAAAGGCGAACGGAGAGAATGTCGAAGGAGAAATTCGAGCGCGATAAGCCGCATGTCAACGTCGGCACCATCGGTCACATCGACCACGGGAAGACGACGCTGACGGCTGCGATCACGAAAACGCTCTCCACCGTGGGCGGTGCCGAAGCACACAGCTTCGAAGAGATCGACAACGCTCCGGAGGAGAAGGAACGCGGCATCACGATCGCGACCTCCCACGTCGAGTACGAGACCGACAACCGGCACTACGCCCACGTCGACTGCCCCGGCCACGCCGACTACGTGAAGAACATGATCACCGGCGCGGCGCAGATGGACGGCGCGATCCTGGTCGTCTCCGCCGCCGACGGCGTCATGCCGCAGACCCGCGAGCACATCCTGCTCGCCCGTCAGGTCAACGTCCCGCACGTGGTCGTCTTCCTCAACAAGATCGACCAGGTGGACGACGAGGAACTCGTCGAGCTGGTCGAGGAGGAGGTCAAGGAACTCCTCGACGAGTACGACTTCCCGGGCGACGAGACGCCGATCATCAAAGGCTCGGCGCTGAAGGCCCTGGAAGGCGACGAGGAGGCCCAGAAAGCGGTCTTCGAGCTGGCCGCGGCCCTCGACTCCTACATCCCGGAGCCGGTCCGCGAGCTCGACAAGCCCTTCCTGATGCCGATCGAGGACATCTTCTCGATCACCGGCCGCGGCACCGTCGCCACCGGCCGCATCGAGCAGGGCGTCGTCAACACCGGCGACGAGGTCGAAATCGTCGGCATCCACCCGGAGACCTCGAAAACGACCGTCACCGGGGTCGAGATGTTCCGCAAGATCCTCGACGAGGGCCAGGCGGGCGACAACGTCGGCTGCCTCCTGCGCGGCACCAAGCGCGAGGAGATCGAGCGCGGCCAGGTTCTCTGCAAGCCGGGCTCGATCACGCCGCACACCAAGTTCAAAGCCGAGGTCTACTGCCTGAAGAAGGAGGAGGGCGGCCGTCACACCCCGTTCTTCTCGGGCTACCGGCCTCAGTTCTACTTCCGCACCACCGACGTGACCGGGATCGCCAACCTCCCCGAGGGGACGGAGATGGTGATGCCGGGAGACAACGTCGAGATGACGATCGAGCTGATCCAGCCGATCGCGATGGACCAGGGCCTGCGGTTCGCCATCCGCGAGGGTGGCCGCACCGTCGGCTCGGGGGTCGTCTCCGAGATCATCGAGTAGCGACGCCACCCAGGGGCGGGCCGGGCCCGCCCCGAACCGCCTCCGGGCGGGACAACTGCAAAGACATACGACCGGGGCGGCGCCCCAGATTCCCAGGGGCCCCGCCCTCTTTGCGCCGTAAAGCAAGAGAGACAGAAGAGAGAGACAGCAGCGAAGTGGCCACCATTGCGGCACAGAAAATCCGAATCCGACTGAAGGCGTACGACCATGACGCCATCGATCGGGCTGCTCGCGAGATCGTCGAGACCGCGGAGCGCACCGGCGCCACCGTCTCGGGCCCCGTGCCGCTGCCGACCGAGAAGAACGTCTACTGCGTGATCCGCTCGCCGTTCAAGGACAAGGACTCGCGCGAGCACTTCGAGATCCGCACCCACAAGCGGCTGATCGACATCCTCCAGCCCTCGCCGAAAACCGTCGACTCGCTGCAGCGGCTGGACTCGCTGCCCGCCGGCGTCGACATCGAGATCAAGCTCTAGGAGTGAATGGTGGCGGCGATCCTCGGCAAGAAGCTCGGTATGACGCAGGTCTTCAGGGAGGACGGCAGCGTCGTCCCGGTGACCGTGGTCGAGGCCGGCCCCTGCAAGGTCACCGCCGTCCGCAACCCTGATCGCGACGGCTACCAGGCGGTCCAGCTCGCCTTCGGCGAGGTCAAGCAGGGCAGGCTGACCAAGGCCGAGGAAGGCCACCTGAAGAAGTCCGGGGCGGCGCCGATGCGCCACCTGGTCGAGTTCCGCGACGAGGACCTGGGCGCCGAGGAGGACGGCCCGAAGGTGGGCGACGACGTGACCGTCGCCGGCTTCGAGCCCGGCCAGAAGGTCAAGGTCGCCGGGGTCTCGATCGGCAAGGGCTTCCAGGGCGGCATCAAGCGCCACAACTTCAGCCGCGGCCCGGTCAGCCACGGCTCCCACAACGTCCGCGCGCCGGGCTCGATCGGCGCCAGCGCCTTCCCCGCCCGCGTCTTCAAAGGGATGCGGATGCCCGGTCAGATGGGCAACAAGCGGGTCACCCAGAAGGGGCTGGAAATCGCCGACGTCGACTCCGACCGCAACCTGCTGCTGATCAAGGGCTCGGTTCCCGGCGGCCGCAACGGCATCGTCGAGGTGAGGACCGATGGCTAAAGCCGCCGTCCTCGGCAAGAGCGGCAAAGCCGACCTGCCGGAGGAGCTCTTCGCCGAGCCCTTCCACCAGTCGCTGGTGCACGAGGCCGCCCGCGCCGACCTCAACGCGCGCCGCCGCGGCACCGCCTCGACCCTGACCCGCGGCGAGGTCTCCTTCACGACCGCCAAGGCCTGGCGCCAGAAGGGCACCGGCCGCGCCCGGGTCGGCTCGCTCGGCGTGCCCAACCGCTTCGGCGGCGGCGTCGCCTTCGGCCCGAAGCCGCGCCGTTACACGGTCAAGGTCAACCGCAAAGCCCGCCGCCGGGCGATGCGCTCGGCGCTCTCGGTCCACGCCGAGCGCGGCTCGGTCGCCGTCCTCGACGCCGCCGACTTCGAGACCCCCTCGACCAAGAGCGCCGCCCAGGCGCTTGGGAAATGGGGGGCGAAGAGCCCGCTGCTGGTGATCCTCACCGGCGAGGAGGTCGGGGCGATGAAGAGCTTCCGCAACCTGCCCCGGACCCAGGTGGTCGAGGTCGGAGCGGCCGGGGTCGCCGACGTGATCGGCGCCGCCGCGGTGGTCGTCTCCGAAAGCGCCCTGAAGTCGCTCGAGGGGCGCCTCGCCGGCAAGGAGAAGAGCTGATGGACGCGCGCACGATCCTGATCCGCCCGGTGATCTCCGAGAAGAGCTACGCTCTGATCGCCGAGGGCAAGTACACCTTCCGGGTCGACGACCGCGCTCACAAGACGCAGATCGCCCAGGCCGTGGAAGAGGTCTTCGGGGTCGACGTGACCGAGGTGCGCACCGCCAAGGTGCGCGCCAAGCCCAAGCGGCGCGGCCTGACCAAAGGCAGGAGCCGCGCCTGGAAGAAGGCGATCGTCCAGCTCGCCCCGGGCGAGCGGATCGAGCTGTTCGAGGGCGCCGAGACCGCCTAACAGGGAAGAGACCGACTTATGCCGAACCGCAAAACGAAACCCACCAGCCCCGGCCGCCGCTTCGCGACCTACCCGCTGCGCGAGCACCTGACCGCCTCCGAGCCGGAGCGGAAGCTGACCGAGGGGCTGAAGAAGTCCGGCGGCCGCAACGCCAACGGCCGGGTCACCGCCAGGCACCGCGGCGGCGGCGCCAAACGGCGCTACCGCAAAATCGACTTCAAGCGGCTCAAGGACGGCGTGCCGGCGAAGGTCGCCTCGATCGAGTACGACCCCAACCGCACCTGCTACATCGCCCTGCTCCACTACGCCGACGGGCACAAGGACTACATCCTCGCCCCGGCGCAGCTCGCGGTCGGCGACACGGTCAAATCGGGTCCCGAGGCCGACATCAAACCGGGCCACGCGATGGCGCTGGGGCAGATGCCGACCGGCACGATCGTCCACAACGTCGAGCTGATCCCCGGCCAGGGCGGCAAGCTCGGCCGCTCCGCCGGCACCTCGATCCAGCTCGTCGCCAAGGAGGGCGAGATGGTCACCCTGCGCCTGCCCTCCTCGGAGATGCGGATGGTCCGGGCCGAGTGCCGCGCCACCGTCGGCGTCCTCTCCAACGCCGAGCACCAGAACATCACGGTCGGCAAGGCCGGCCGCAGCCGCCACAAGGGCAAGCGCCCGCAGACCCGCGGCGTCGCGATGAACCCCGTCGACCACCCGCACGGCGGCGGCGAGGCCCACCACACGCCCGGCGGCCACCCGGTGACCCCCTGGGGCAAGCCGACCCTCGGTTACCGCACCCGCAAGAAGGGCAAGCAGTCCGACCGCTACATCGTCCGCGGCCGTCGCCGCGGCAAGAAGAAGGGGCGGTGATCTGAGCCATGGGTAGATCGACGAAAAAGGGCCCGTGGGTCGAGGAGCGCCTGATGGGGCGGATCGCGGCCCTCAACGAGGCCAACAAAAAACAGATGGTCAAAACCTGGTCGCGGACCTCGACGGTCTTCCCGGAGATGGTCGGCCACACGATCGCCGTCCACGACGGCAAGAAGCACGTCCCGGTCTTCATCTCGGAGTCGATGGTCGGCCACAAGCTCGGCGAGTTCGCGCCGACCCGCACGTTCCGCTCGCACGGCGGCAAGGACTGAGGCTGACGGTGGCTGACGAGAAAAAAGACACCAAAGGCAAAAAAGCCGCGAAAAAACCGGCTGCGAAAAAACCCGCTGCCGAAAAAGACTCCAAAGCCAAAAAAGCTCCGGCGAAAAAAGCCGCGTCGAAAAAAGCCGCGAAAAAACCGGTCGCCGAAAAAGAGGCGAAAAAAGACTCGAAAGCCAAAAAAGAGCCGGCGAAGAAAGCCGCTCCGAAAGCTCCGGCGGCGCCGCCGGTCGTCAAGGCCAGCGCCCGCTACGTCCGGGTCGCCCCGCGCAAGGCGCGGCTGATCGCCGACCAGGTGCGCGGGATGCACATCGAAAGCGCCCGGGCGCTGCTGCAGTTCTCGCCCCGCGGCGCCGCCCACCCGATCCACAAGCTGATCGACTCCGCCGCGGCCAACGCGGAAAACAACCACGACCTGATCGGCGACGAGATGCGCGTCGCCTCGATCACCGTCGACGAGGGGCCGACGCTGCGCCGCTACCGCCCGCGGGCGATGGGCCGCGCCACCCCGATCAACAAGCGAACCAGCCACATCCGTGTGGCCCTGACCCCCGCCGAGGACTAGGAGAGGCCTGATGGGACAGAAGATCCACCCCGAGGGCTTCCGGGTCGGCTACATCCACGACTGGAAGTCGAACTGGTACGAGGACAAAAACTTCGCCGACGTCCTCCAGGAAGACCTGGCGATCCGCGACCACATCGAAGGCAAGCTCGCCCACGCGGGGCTCTCGAGCATCACGATCGAGCGCCGCGGCGAGGTCGCCGTCGACATCCACACGGCGCGGCCGGGGATCGTCATCGGCAAGTCCGGGAGCGAAGTCGACGCCCTGCGCAAAGAGCTGCACAAGCTGACCGGCAGCCCGGTGAAAGTCAACATCCGCGAGGTCAAACGACCCGAGCTCGACGCCAAACTGGTCGCCCAGTCGATCGCCGAGCAGCTGCAGAACCGGGTCGCCTTCCGGCGGGCGATGAAACGCGCCCTGACCTCGGCGATGCGCTCCGGGGCCAAGGGCGTCAAGGTGCAGGTCTCCGGCCGCCTCGGCGGCGCCGAGATGGCGCGGACCGAAAGCTACTCCGACGGCCGCGTGCCGCTGCACACGCTGCGCGCCGACATCGACTACGGCTTCTTCGAGGCCCGCACCACGACCGGCCGGATCGGCGTCAAATGCTGGATCAACAAGGGCGAGGTGATGCCGGAGGGCTTCCGCTCCGACCTCGTCAGCGGCGACGGCGAGGGCCAGGGCCAGAGCCGCGGCGGCGGGCGCCGCGACGACCGCGGCGGACGCGGGCGCGGGCCCGGCGGCGATCGCGGCGGGCGCGGCCCGGGCGGTGACCGCGGCGGGCGCGGCGGCGGCGGGCGCGGTCCCGGCGGCCGTGGGCCCGGCGGCGGCGGCCGCGGCGGCCAGCGCGGCGGAGGTGGTCGCTAGTGATGTCTCCTCCCAACGCAGCACGCCTCAGCCGGCTGCAAACCGGCGCTGGATCTTCGTCCTCGGGTTTGCCTTTGGCACCACCAAAGGCTGCACCCTGCGTCCTCGCCCAGCTTGGTTTTCGCTCGGCTGAGTCGCGCTGCGCCGGAAGGAGACATCACTCATGCTGATGCCGAAACGGGTCAAGCACCGCAAACAGTTCCGCGGCCGCATGCGCGGCAACACCAAGGGCGGCAGCAGCGTCGCCTTCGGCGAGTACGGGATCAAGGCGCTGGAGCGCGGCTGGATCACCAACCGCCAGATCGAGGCCGCCCGTATCGCGATGACCCGCAAGATCAAACGCGGCGGCAAGGTCTGGATCAACGTCTTCCCCGACAAGCCGTACACGAAGAAGCCGGCCGAGACCCGGATGGGGTCCGGCAAGGGCAATCCCGAGGGCTGGGTCGCCGTGGTCAAGCCCGGCAAGGTGATGTTCGAGCTGGCCGGGGTGCCGGAGGAGCTGGCGCGCGAAGCGCTGCGCCTGGCCGGCCACAAGCTCCCGGTGAAAACGAAATTCGTGATGCGCGAGGGGGCCGGCGAGTGATGAAGGCCGCGGAGGTGCACAATCTCAAAGACGACGAGCTGGTGGCGAAACTGATCGACGCCAAGCAGGAGGCCTTCAACCTCCGCTTCCGGCACGCCACCGGCGAGCTCGAGAACACCGCCCGCCTCGGCGCCGCCAAGAAGGACATCGCAAGGCTGCTGACCGTGGCGAAGGCGCGGGGCATCGACGTTGAGAAAGAGACGCGACGGATATGAGCGACGACGAGACGAAAAAAGACGAGACGACTGAGGAGACTCCGGTGCAGGACGAGGACGCTTCGGCGGCGGGTCCTGTCGAGGGGTCGGACTCTTCGTCCTCGCAAGCTGCGGGCGAAGAGCCCGACCCCACGCCACCCGCCGAAGAGGCGCCGGTGGCCGACGCCGATGACTCCGGCGCTGCTGATGATTCGTCTGACGACGCTCCCGCTGCGGAAGCTGAGGAGGCTCCGGCGGAGGAGGCAGCTGAGGCTGCTTCGGAGGCTTCGGAGCCGAATCCTGAGGACGACCTTCCTTGGAAGGAGCGGCGCAGGCTGGCTAAATCGCGGAAGCCGCGGAAGGCTCGCGCGTCCAGCCCCGAGGAGCGGAAGGCCGAACGGGTTGCCGAGCGCAAGCGCAAGTCGGAGCTGCGGCGCAAGCAGCGGGCTGCGGCGAAGGCCGCGCACACGGCCGGGACGGGGACGCCGCCGGTCGAGCACGACGCCAACGCGGCCAAGGTGCGCCAGGGCATCGTCGTCTCCAGCAAGGGCGACAAGTCGATCACCGTCCGCATCGACATCGCCCGCCGCCACCGCACCTACGAGAAGATCGTCCGCAGCTCGACCAAGCTGCACGCCCACGACGAGCGCAACGAGGCCGGCGAGGGCGACGTCGTCCGCGTGGTCGAGACCCGGCCGCTCTCCAAGACCAAGCGCTGGCGCCTGGTCGACGTGGTGGAGAAGGCGAGGTAGGGCGGGATGATCCAGCAGGAGTCCAGGCTCAAGGTCGCCGACAACTCGGGCGCGCGCGAGATCCTCTGCATCCGCGTCAAGGGCGGCTCCCACCGCCGCTACGCCAGCGTCGGCGACGTCATCACTGCGACGGTCAAATCGGCCAGCCCGCAGGGCGGCGTCCGCAAGGGCGAGGTCGTGCAGGCGGTCGTCGTCCGCACCCGCAAGCCGCTGAGCCGGCCGGACGGCACCTACATCTCCTTCGACGAGAACGCCGCGGTGCTGATCGACCCGGCCAGCAACAACCCGCGCGGGACCCGCATCTTCGGCCCCGTCGCCCGCGAACTGCGCGACCGCAACTTCATGAAAATCATCTCGCTGGCGCCGGAGGTCCTCTGATGGCGAAGAGGATGCGCATCCGCACCGACGACCAGGTCGTCCTGATCAGCGGCAAGGACGCCGGCAAGAGCGGCCGCGTCGTCCGCACCGACCCGAAACGGCGCCGCGTCTACGTCGAGGGGCTGAACATGGTCAAGCGAGCCGAACGAGCCCGCTCCGAAGCGGACCTGAAAAACGCCCAGGCCGGGGGCATCATCGAAAAGGAGGGTCCGATCGACGTCTCCAACGTGATGCTGCTTGACCCCAAAGACAACAAACCGACCCGCGTCGGCGTCCGCGCCGACAAGGGCGGCAAGCGCGTCCGCTACGCGAAGCGGACGGGGAACGAGATCGGCTGATGGAGGCGACCGTGGCACCGACTTCACAGGCCGCGCCGCCGCCGCGCCTGCGCGACCGCTACGAGCAGGAGATCCTGCCGGCGCTGACCGAGCGCTTCGGCTACTCGACTCCGATGGAGGCCCCGCGCCTGGAGAAGATCACCCTCAACATGGGCCTCGGGACCGAGAAACAGGACAAACGCTCCTTCGAAGCCGCCCAGCAGCAGCTGGCGACGATCGCCGGCCAGCACCCGAACGTGCGCCGCGCCCGCAAGTCGGTGGCCTCCTTCAAGCTGCGGGAGGGGATGCCGGTCGGCGTCTCGGTGACGCTGCGCCGCGCCCGCATGTGGGAGTTCCTCGACCGCCTGGTCTCGATCGCGGTGCCGCGGATCCGCGACTTCCGCGGCCTCAACCCGCGCTCCTTCGACGGCCGCGGCAACTACTCGATGGGCGTCAAAGAGCAGCTGATCTTCCCCGAAATCGACTACGACTCGATCGACGTCGTGCGGGGTCTGGACGTGACGATCACGACTTCCGCTAAAACTGACCTCGAGGCTTTCGAGCTTCTGCTCGGGCTGGGGATGCCGTTCGCCCAGGAGGGCCGCCCCGGACAGGCCGAGCGCGAAGCGAAAGAAAAGGAAGCCGAAGAGGAGCAGCTCAAAGAGGAAGCCCGCCAGAAGGCCGAGGTCGAGCAGGCGGCACTCGAGCAGCTCAAAGAGGAGAACCCCGATGCCTACGCCAAGCCGGAAGGCGAGGACGAGGGCGCCGCCGAGAGCGGAGACGAAGAGGCCGCGGAGACGGCCGAGGAGAGTTCAGACAATGGCTAAGACTTCGATGAAGGTGAAGCAGGCGCGTGACCCGAAGTTCAAGTCGCGCAGCTACAACCGCTGCCGCCGCTGCGGCCGCCCGCGCGCCTACTACCGCAAATTCGGCCTCTGCCGGATCTGTCTGCGCGACGCCGCCCACGAGGGCTACATCCCCGGCATGACGAAGTCGAGCTGGTAGGCGAGGAAGCATGCACACCGATCCGATCGCCGATTACCTGACCAGGATCCGCAACGCGATCCGCGCCGGCCACGACGAGGTGGAGATCCCCCTCAACGGCCTCAAGCTGGAGATGTCGCGGATCCTCAAGGAGCAGGGCTACATCAAGGACTTCAGCCGCAGGCCGGCCGCCGTCGGCGAGGCGATCGCCGTCGAGCTCAAGTACACCGAGGACCGCCAGCCGGTGATCTTCGGGATCGAAAGGGTCTCCCGCCCCGGCCGCCGCCGCTACGTCGACCACGAGAGCATCCCTCGCGTGCAGGGCGGGACCGGCACCGCGATCGTCAGCACCTCCGCCGGCGTGATGACCGGCCACGAAGCCCGCGCCAAAGGAGTCGGCGGCGAGGTAGTCGCCTACGTCTGGTGAGCAACATGCCTGCCCTCCCGACCAAGCACACCTGGATGACGCGCCTGGCGCGTCGCGTCTCTGCGTCCTCGGGCTCGCCTTTGGCGCCACCAAAGGCTTCGCCCTGCGTCCTTGATCTGCTCGGCCAGTCGCGCCCCCAGGCGCACTCGGCCGGAAGGGCAGGCATGCGATGAGCCGAATCGGAAGAAAGCCCGTCCCCGTGCCCGACGCCGTCTCGGTCGAGATCGGCAGCGGCGGCATCGCCGTCAAGGGGCCGAAGGGCGAGCTGCGCCAGAGCCTCTCGGCGGAGATGACCGTGAAGCAGGAGGACGGCACCGTCACCGTAGCCCGCCCGACCGACCGCGGCGAGCACCGCGCCCTCCACGGGCTGACGCGGAGCCTGATCGCGAACATGGTCGAGGGCGTCACCGACGGCTTCGAGAAGCGCCTCGAGATCCAGGGCGTCGGCTACCGCGCGGCGCTGAAAGGCAAGAAACTCGAGCTGGCGCTCGGCTTCTCGCACCCGGTTGCGATCGACGCCCCCGAGGGGATCGAGTTCGAGGTTCCGCAGCCGACCGAGATCGTCATCAGGGGCATCGACAAGCAGCTCGTCGGCCAGGTCGCCGCGGACATCCGCAAGCGCCGGCCGCCCGAGCCCTACAAGGGCAAGGGCATCCGCTACAAGGACGAGCAGGTTCTGCGCAAGGTGGGCAAGCGCGCATGACGGTCCTGACGAAGCGCCAGAGCCGGCTCAAACGCCGCCGCCGGGTGCGGGCCCGGATCAAGGGCACGGCCGAGCGGCCGCGCCTCTCCGTCTACCGCTCCAACCGCGGGGTCTTCGCCCAGCTGATCGACGACGTCAGGGGCCACACCGTGGCCGCGGTCAACTGGATCGAGCCGGAGCTGCGCGAGCTCAGCGCCACCGAGCAGGCGCGGAAGGCCGGCGAACTGCTGGCCGATCGGGCCAAGGGCGCCGGCGTCGAGACCTGCGTCTTCGACCGCGGCGGCTACCGCTACCACGGCCGCGTCAAGGCGCTCGCCGAGGGCGCGCGAGAGGGGGGCCTGGCCTTCTAGGGCCGTAGTTTCGCTACGGTGGGCCGCTGCTTATGAAGGGCATGAACACGAAGAACGTCGAAACGGTCAGCCCCCGCGGGCTCGACCTGCAGGAGCGGGTGATCGAGATCAACCGCGTCGCCAAGGTGGTCAAGGGCGGCCGCCGCTTCTCCTTCACCGCGCTGGTCGCCGTCGGCGACGAAGAGGGCGTGGTCGGGATCGGCTACGGCAAGGCGCGCGAGGTGCCGCTGGCGATCCAGAAGGGCGTCGAGGACGCCCGCAAGAACCTGATCCGGGTGCCCAAATACGGGAACACGATCACCCACCGCATCATCGGCCGCTTCGGCGCCGGCCACGTCGTCCTGCGCCCGGCCAGCCCCGGTACCGGCGTCATCGCCGGCGGCGGCGTCCGCGCCGTGCTCGAGCTGGGCGGGGTGCGCGACGTGCTGACCAAGAGCATCGGCACGCAGAACCCGATCAACCTGGTCAAGGCGACGATGGACGGCCTGGTTCGCCTGCGGCGGCCGGAGGAGGTTGCCGAGCTGCGGGGGTTGACGATCACGCAGGTGCTGGGGATTGACGGCAACGGCAACGGCAACGGCAACGGGAGCGCGGTGGCCGCGGGTCCTGTCGCCGACGAGGACTCTTCGTCCTCGCAAGCTGCGGGCGAGGACACCTCATCGGCGCCACCCGCGGCAGAGGCCGCTGCGGCTGACGCTGAGGCGCCGTCGGCGACGGCGGTCGAAGAGAAAGCTGCTGAGGGTGCGGAGGCCGAGAAACCGGCTGACGAGGTCGTCGAGGGGAAAGCCGGTGAGGCGTCGTGAGCACGGTGAAGATCTCGCAGGTGCGCTCGGCCAACGGGACCAATCCCAACCAGAAAGCCACCCTGAAGGCGCTGAAGCTGGGCCGGATCGGCCGCTCGGTGGAGCTCAAGGACTCCGAGCAGCTGCAGGGGCAGCTGCGCGTCGTCTCGCACCTGGTGGAGGTCGACGGTGGCTGAGAAAGCCGAGAAAACCTCCAAAGCCGCCAAGGAGACCGAGCGCAGCGAAGAGATCGGGCTGCACAACCTGAAGCCGAAGCCCGGCTCGAAAAGGCCGCGCAAGCGGATCGGCCGCGGCGAGGGCAGCGGCCTCGGGAAGACCTCGGGCCGCGGCCACAAGGGCGCCGGCTCGCGCTCGGGCCGCAAGCGCAAGGCCGGCTACGAGGGCGGTCAGAACCCGATCCACATGCGGATGCGAAAGCTGCGCGGACCGCACATGAAGAAGTCGATGCCCTTCGAGAACTTCCGCACCCGGACCCAGCCGGTCAACCTCTCCGACCTCGAGGCGCGCTTTGACAGCGGCGCCGAGGTGACTCCCGAGAGCCTGCGCGAGAAGGGATTGGCCAAGCGCAAGGACCCCGTCAAGGTGCTCGCCCGAGGCGAGATCAAGAAGAAGCTCGAGGTTCACGCGCATGCGTTCAGCGCGGCCGCCAAGGAGCAGATAGAAGCGGCCGGCGGTTCCTGTCACACTCTGGAGCCGTAATGCTCAGGACGATTATCAACGCTTTCGGCGTTGCGGAGATTCGCAAGAAACTTGCGTTCACCGCGGCGATGCTGGCGCTGTACCGGCTCGGCGCCTACATCCCGGCCCCGGGCGTCGACGTCAACGCCGTCAAGGAAATCCAGAGCAACTTCGGCGGCTCCGGCGTCCTCGGCTTCCTCAACATGTTCTCCGGCGGCGGGCTCTCGCGGCTGAGCCTCTTCGCGCTGGGGATCATGCCCTACATCACGGCCTCGATCATCCTCCAGCTGCTGACCGTCGTCGTCCCCTCGCTGGAGCGCCTGCAGAAAGAGGGCGAAGTCGGGCAGCAGAAAATCACCCAGTACACCCGCTACCTCACCGTCGGCCTCGCCTTCGCCCAGTCGGTCGGCTACGTCTTCCTCTTCAAGTCGTTCGGCAACCAGGCCGGGACCCAGGTGGTCAACCCGACCTTCGGCCGGGTCTTCCTGATCGTGATGTGCCTGACCGCGGGCTGCACCCTGCTGATGTGGCTGGGCGAGCTGATCACCCAGCGCGGGATCGGCAACGGCATCTCGCTGATGATCTTCGCCTCGATCGCCTCCAGCATCGTCCCCGGCCTCTCGAAGTGGTGGAACAACCCGGATCAGGTCTTCGTCGTGATGATGCCCTTCATCGCCCTGGCGGTGATCGTCGCGATCGTCTTCGTCCAGGAGGGACAGCGGCGGATCCCGGTCCAGTACGCGAAACGGATGGTCGGGCGGAAAATGACCTCGGGCGGCTCGACCTACCTGCCGCTGCGGGTCAACATGGCCGGCGTCATCCCGGTCATCTTCGCCGCCTCGATCATGGCCTTCCCCTCGACGGTCGGGCAGATGCTCAACACCAACGCGGCGCTCAACTTCGCCAGCTTCTTCGGCCCCAACAAGTGGCCCTACGTGATCGGCGAGATCTTCTTCATCATCGTCTTCACCTACTTCTACACCGCGGTCACCTTCAACCCGGTCGACCAGGCGGACAACCTGAAGAAATACGGCGGCTTCATCCCCGGGGTGCGCCCGGGCCGGCCCACCGCCGAATACCTCGACCGCATCCTCTCCCGCCTCACCTTCCCGGGCGCCCTCTACCTCGGGGCGGTGGCGGCGCTGCCGACGATCCTGATCAGCCAGACCTCGGCCAACTTCTACTTCGGCGGCACCTCGATCCTGATCGTGATCGGCGTCGCCCTGGAAACCGTGAAGCAGCTCGAGGCCCAGCTGATGATGAGGAACTACGAGGGGTTCCTCAAATAAGCTGCGCGCTCGATGGCTGAGCTCAATCTCGTCCTCCTGGGCCCTCCCGGCTCCGGCAAGGGAACCCAGGGTGAGCGGCTGCAGGAAGACCTGCGGCTGCCCTACTACGCGACCGGGGACATTCTCCGCGCGGCGGTGCGGGACGAAACCGAGCTGGGCAGGACGGCGAAGGAGTACATGGAGCGCGGCGACCTGGTCCCCGACGAGGTGATCGTCGGCGTGATCGCGGATCGGATCGACTCCGGCGAGGCGCTCGACGGCTTCATCCTCGACGGCTTCCCCCGCACCACCCCCCAGGCCGAGGCGCTCGACGCCAAGCTCGGCGAGCTCGGGCGGGCGGTCAGCGCGGTGCTGCTGATCGACGTCTCCGACGACGAGGTGGTGCGCCGTCTCGGCGGCCGCCGCACCTGCGCCGAGAACGGGCACGTCTTCCACGTCGAGTTCGAACCGCCCGAGCGCGAGGGCGTCTGCGACATCGACGGCTCGGAGCTGATCGTCCGCGAGGACGACAAGCCCGAGGTGATCCGCAAGCGGCTGCAGACCTACCACGAGAAGACCGAGCCGCTGGTCTCCTACTACGACCAGCGCGGCGTCCTGCGCCGGATCGCGGGCGAGGCGCCCCCCGACGCGGTGGCCGAGAAGGTCCGCCGCACCCTGGCGACCCTGCGGATGGAGCAGGACGAGGCCGTCTAGCCCGCGGCCCGGCGACCCCGCCGGGCGGGACCACTAGCTTGTACCGGATGATCATCAAGAAGACCCCGGCCGAGGTCGAGAAGATGGCGGCCTCGGGCGAGATCCTCGTCCGCTGCCTGAAGGTGCTGGGGGCGAAGGCGCGGGCCGGGATCACCACCGGCGAACTCGACGCCGCGGCCGAGAAGTTCATCCGCTCGCAGGGGGCGGAGCCGGCCTTCAAGGGCTACCGCGGCTTCCCCGGGTCGATCTGCGCCTCGCCGAACTCGATGGTGGTGCACGGCATCCCCGGCGAGTACGAGCTGAAGCGCGGCGACCTGCTCTCCGTCGACGTCGGCGTGATCAAGGACGGCTGGGTCTCCGACGCGGCGATGACGCTCCCGGTCGGCCCGGTCAGCCCCGAGGCGCAGAAGCTCCTCGACGTCACCAAAGCCTCGCTCTTCGCCGGGGTCGAGCAGATGCGGCCCGGCAACCACCTCGGCGACGTCTCGGCGGCGATCCAGCGGGCGGTGGAGATCGAGGGCCTCTCGATCATCCGCACCCTGGTCGGGCACGGAATCGGCCGCGACATGCACGAGGAACCACAGGTGCCGAACTTCGGCGAGCCGGGCCGCGGCCCGGAGCTGGAAGAGGGGATGGTGCTGGCGATCGAGCCGATGGTCAACGTCGGCGGGCCGCTGGTGCGGATGGGGGACGACGGCTGGTCGGTCTACTCCGAGGACGGCTCGCTCGCCGCCCACTTCGAGTTCACCGTCGCGGTGACCCCGGAGGGGCCGCGGATCCTCACCCCCTGGCACGAAGCCGACTGATCGCCGCGGCGGGCGCCGCTCAGGCGGCGGTGGCGGAGCCGGCCGCGAGCGGGTTCGACTCGCCGGGGATCAGCTTGCGGTAGGAGATCCAGCCCTCGAAGTTGCCGCTCCAGGCGCCGTCGCCGAGCTCGGCCGGGGTCATCGGCCGGGCGACGTGCTCCAGCGGCGACATGTGGCCGCTCTCGAGCAGGCGGTCGTAGAGGGCGGTGTCGGCGGCGAGGTCGCGGGTGCCGGCGTGGGTCAGGTAGCTGACCCGCGCACAACGACCAATCGAGATCTTCGCCAGCTCCTCCGCCGAGCCGGCCTCCTCGCGCTCGGCCTCGCCGATCAGCGGCAGGTGCCATTCGCCGGGCTCGAGCCGGGTCGGGACCGAGCGCTCGAGGGCGTCGCGCATCTTCGTCGCGATCAGCCTGATCTCCGGCTGGGCGTCGGGATGGCAGCGGAGGTTGAGGAAGTTCTCCCAGGCGGTCGCCGAGACGATCACGGTGTGCCACATGAACGGCTCCAGGAGGCGGTTGGCGACCTGCTTGTGGACGTTCAGCCAATCGGCGGGCGGATCCTTCAGCGACGGCTCGACCGCGGCCAGGCAGTCGTGCAGGTCCTCGGCGGCCGCCGCCCGCTGCGGGTCGGCGACCAGCCCCAGGACGTGGCGGACGGCGTCGTCGCGCGCCCGCAGCCACTCCGCTTCGGCGGCGTCGCGGGCGGCCCCGGTCAGCGCCGGCCCCGCCTGCATCCCCGGCTTGTTCGAGCCGAACTCGATCGGCACGTAGGGGTCGTCGAGGACCCGGCGCAGCTGTTTGGCGACCGGGATCGCGCGGGAGCTGGCGCTGTTGCGCGAGAAGACGCGGTGGGTATTGAACTCGGCGAGGACAAAGCGGGGGAAGGTGGCCTCCAGGGTCGACAGCCGGTGGCCGGCCGGGGAGACCGAGTCGGCGAGGACTTTCGCTTCGAAACCCATCGTGGGACACTCTGGCATCCCCCGAAGACGCCAACAAGTCCGGCGGGGGGCGTAAATTGGGCGCTGCCGGGCGCGCCTCACGCAGGCGTCGCCAAAGGCACTCCCCTGCTATCTTTCCTCGTCGGCCTTGTTGGCCGGTTGGTGCATCCTGCCGTCCGATTCATGGGGCGTGCGGGAATCCTGTTGTCAAGACGAGATCCGGAGCGATGAAGGTTCGAGCTTCCGTCAAGCCGATGTGCGAGAAGTGCAAGGTAATCCGCCGCAACGGTGCGGTCCTGGTGATCTGCCAGAACCCGCGCCACAAGCAGAGGCAGGGTTAGCTCGTGGCGCGGATCGCCGGCATCAACATCCCGGTCAACAAACGGACCGAAATCGGGCTCACCTACATCTTCGGCATCGGCCGCTCGACGGCGCAGCAGATCCTCAAGGAGACGGGCGTCGACCCCGACACCCAGGTCAAGGACCTGACCGAGGACGAGGTGATGAAGCTGCGTGAGGCGGTCGAGAACCGCGAAGTCGAGGGCGACCTGCGCCGCGACCGCTCGCAGAACGTCAAACGGCTGATGGAGATCGGCTCCTACCGGGGCCTGCGCCACCGCCGCGGCCTGCCGGTCCGGGGCCAGCGGACGAAGACCAACGCGCGCGGCCGCAAGGGCCCGCGGCGCCTCAGCGTCGCCGGCAAGCGCAAGGCATAGGCAGGGGGACCGATGGCTGAGAAAAAACCCGGCAAAGGGCGCACCCGCCGCCGTGTGAAAAAGAACGTCGCCTACGGGCAGGCGCACATCAAGACCTCCTTCAACAACACGATCGTCACCCTGACCGACACCGACGGCAACGTGATCGCCTGGGAGTCGGCCGGCTCGGCCGGATTCAAAGGCTCGCGCAAGTCGACCCCGTTCGCCGCCCAGGTGACCGCCGACGCCGCCGCCAAAAAAGGCATGGAACACGGTCTCGAAAGGGTCGAAGTCTTCGCCAAGGGCGCCGGCTCGGGCCGCGAGACGGCGATCCGCTCGCTGCAGGCCGCCGGGCTCGACGTGACCACGGTCAAGGACGTCTCGCCGCAGGCCCACAACGGCTGCCGCCCGAAGAAGCGGAGGCGCGTCTGATGGCCCGCGACACCGCCCCGCAGTGCAAGCAGTGCCGCCGCGAGGGGCAGAAACTCTTCTTGAAGGGCGAGCGCTGCTTCACCGACAAGTGCGGGGTCGAGCGCCGCTCCTACCCGCCCGGCGAGCACGGCCGCGGCCGCCTGCGCCAGTCCGAGTACCGCGTCCAGCTGCGCGAGAAGCAGAAGACCCGCCGCTACTACCAGGTGCTGGAGAAACAGTTCCGCGCCTACTACGAAAAGGCCGCCCGCCAGGACGGGGTCACCGGCGAGAACCTGCTGCGCCTGCTGGAGTCCCGCTTCGACAACGTCCTCGTCCGCCTCGGCTTCGCCGCTTCCCGGCGCCAGGCGCGGCAGCTGATCACCCACGGCCACTGGCAGGTCAACGGCCGCCGGGTCAACATCCCCTCCTACCAGGTGCGCCCCGAGGACATCATCTCGATCAGGGCCGGGTCGAACGCCACCGACACGATCCGCCGGGCCACCGAACTGGTCTCGACGGTCCCGGCCTGGCTGCAGGCCGATCACGATGCCCTCACCGCCAAGGTCCTGCGCTACCCCGAGCGCTCCGAGATCTCGGCGCCGGTCCAGGAGCAGCTGATCGTCGAGCTGTACTCCAAGTAGTCCGGAACGAAATTTCGAAACACGCAACGCAAGGAACTCATGACCACTGATTTCCAGGTCCCCCGCATCACCGCCGAAAAGGTCGACGACCGTCGCGGCACCTTCACCATCGAGCCGCTCGACAAGGGCTTCGGCTACACCTTCGGCAACAGCCTCCGCCGGGTGCTGCTCTCCTCGCTCGGGGGCGCTGCGATCACCAGCGTCCGCATCGAGGGGGTGGCGCACGAGTTCTCCACCGTGCCCGGCGTCAAAGAGGACGTCACCGACATCGTCCTCAACCTCAAGGACCTCGTCGTCCGCATGCACACCGACGCCGACGAGGTCGAGGCGCCGCTGGTCGCCACCGGCCCCGGCGAGGTGAAGGCGAAGGACATCGACCTGCCCTCGGGCGTCGAGATCCTCAACCCCGACGCGCCGATCGCGACGCTCGAGAAAAAAACCAAACTCGAGGTCTACCTGACGATCGGTCGCGGCCGCGGCTACTCGCCGGCCGAAGAGAACAAGTCCGACGAGCAGCCGATCGGGGTGATCCCGATCGACTCGATCTTCTCGCCGATCCGGCGCGCCTCCTACTCGGTCGCCGCCGCCCGCGTCGGCCAGCGGACCGACTTCGACAAACTGACGCTCGACCTCGAGACCGACGGCTCGATCGAGCCCGGCGCGGCTCTGCGCGAGGCCTCGGAGATCCTGATCAAGAGCCTGGCGATCTTCACCGACGCCGACCGGGTCGAAGAACTGACCGCCCGCGAGCCGGCCCCGCCGGTCGCCAGCGACGGCTTCTCGTCGGCCGCGGACAACGGCGGTGCCGCCGCCAACGGGCTCGACGAGATCCTGATCGAGGAGCTCGAACTGGGCGTGCGCTCCTACAACTGCCTGAAGCGGGCCGGCGTCCAGACGGTCGGCGACCTGGTGCGCAAATCGCGCGCGGAACTGAACGCGATCCCCAACTTCGGTCAGAAGTCGATCGAGGAAGTGATCGAGACCCTGCACTCCCGCGGCCTGGACCTCCAGGCCGACTAGGGAGCGAGCGGGAGAGGCACGGGCGGAGCGATGCGGCACAAAAAGAAGCGGAACAAGCTGAGCCGCGACAAGGCCCATCGCTCGGCGCTGCTCTCCAACCTCTCCAAGCAGCTGATCGAGCACGAGCGGATCCAGACCAGCCAGGCCAAGGCCAAGGCGGTCAAGCCCGAAGTGGAGAAGCTGATCACCCTGGCCAAGCGCGGCGACCTGCACGCCCGCCGCCAGGCGCTGGCCACCCTCCACAACGACAAGTTCATCGTCCACAAGCTGTTCGACGAGGTGGCGCCGCGCTACGCGACGCGGCCGGGTGGGTACACCCGGATCGTCAAGCTCGGTCCGAGGAAATCGGACTCGACCGAGATGGTCTTTCTCGAGCTGGTCTGAGGGGCCGGGGTCGGGGACCCTCGTTCTGACGTGGGCGGGGGCCGGGATGGGGACACCCTCGTTCTGACAAATGCCGGTCTGATGAGACCGGCATTTTGAGTATCCGCCAGCCCGAGGGTGTCCCCATCCCGGCTTCGACAGTCGCCGAGGGACGGCTCAGTAGGTGACGGACTCCAGGTAGAGGCCGTGGGGGGGCGCGGTATCTCCGGCCTCGGTTCTGGGTGCGCCGGCTAGGAGCTGGGTGAAGTTGTCGACGCTGCGGCGGCCTGAGGCTGCTTCCATCTGGGTGCCGACGAGGACTCGGACCATGTTGCGCATGAAGGCGTCGGCGGTGACGCGGAAGGCGAGGATGTCGCCTTCCTCGGTCCAGGAGGCGGCGTGGACGTCGCGCTCGAAGCGGACGTGGTCGGTCTGGGTGGGGGTGAAGGCGGTGAAGTCGTGGGTGCCCACCAGGGCGGCGGCGCAGGCGTCGAGGGCCCCGCGGTCGATCCGGTGGGGCCACCAGAGGGCCCTGTCCTGCTCGAAGGGGCTGGGGGCCGAGCGGGCGAGGAGGCGGTAGCGGTAGCTGCGTGCCCTGGCATCGCGGCGGGCGTCGAAGCCGTCGGGGGCGGCCGCGGCGGCGGTGACGGCGACGTCGTCGGGGCCGATGCCGTTGAGGCGGCGCATCAGGTCCCCGGGAACCTCGGCGGCGGTCTCGAAGCTCGCCACCTGCCCGAGCGCGTGGACGCCGGTGTCGGTGCGGCCGGCGACGGTCAGCTCGACCGGCTCCCGCAGGATCGTCGCCAGCGCCGCCTCCAGCTCGGCTTGAACCGTCCGCCGGCCGGGCTGCCGCGCCCAGCCCCGGAAGCCGGCGCCGTCGTATTCGATGTCGAGCCGCACCGTGGTCACGGCGGCAGTATCCCGGCTCGGCGCGATTTGCTGCACGTCCGCGGGCCCACCGGTCCAGGAGGCCGGCGCGCTACGATGTGACGGCAAAGTGCTGGTCTGACGCCAGAAAGGTGATTCGATGTCCCAGGAAGCGACGAAGTTCACGCTGAGGTTCCACAGCTCGCGCACCCATGAGCTGCTCGGCGTCGTGGCAGAGCAGCTGGGGGTGTCGAAGAACCACCTCGCCGAGGAGATGCTCGAGCGGGAGCTGAAAGCAGCCGCCCTTCTGGTCGCTCAGGACCTGGACGAGACCGTGCGCCGGCTCCACGACTACCGCGTCGAGGAGCACCTCGAGGAGGACATCCAGGCGTTCGCCGAGGGGGAGGCCTCCGGCAGAGACCCCCTGCGGGCGCGCATGGTCGCGGCGCCCGCCGAGCGGGCCGGTGGCGGAGATCCCTTCGGTGTGATGGAGGCGTTCGGGGCCTGATGCCGACGCCCTGGAACGAGGACCCCCGGGGCTCCGAGCAGCAGATCCTCGCCAACGCGGCCGCGGTACTGGGGGAGATCGCTGCCGGTGCCGGCCATCGCGGCGAGCCGAGTATCGCGACGGCACAGGAGTGGCACCGGCGGATCTACGCCGGCGTGCGACTGCCCGTCCCGTACTACGCCGGGGAGCCCCGCGACAGCGACCCCGCGTTCCCCGAGCTGCAGGGCTACGAGGTGGCGGTCGGCCGCTCGCGGGGTGTGCCCTCGGCCCAGGTCCCGGCGGCACTCGCCGGCTTCGAGGAAAGGGCGCGGCGGGCGGTGGCTCCGCTCGATCGGGCGATCCCCGCCGGGACGAAGCCCTCCCAGGGGACCGAGTTGCGCGGCGTCATCGCTCTGTGCGCGGTTCTGCATGGCGAATGGGCGAGGATCCATCCGTTCGCGAACGGAAACGGCCGCACGGCTCGGCTCTGGGCGAACTGGGCGGCGTTGCGATACGGCCTGCCGCCGTTCGTGTCCGTCAAGCCTCGTCCAGGCGACCCTTACGCTCTTGCCGCGATGGCCTCGATGGGCGGCGACCACAGCGTCGCGGTGGCGGCCTTCCACCAGATGCTCCGTGCCCACCTGGGCGACACCTAGAATCGCCTACGTGCGCATCCTCCTCACCAACGACGACGGCATCTCGGCGCCGGGGCTGCAGGCCGCCCGCCGCGCCCTGGTCGAGCTCGAGGGCGTCGAGGTGGACGTGGTCGCGCCCGACTCCAATCGCAGCGCCACCGCCCGCAGCATCACCACCCGCTCGCCGCTCTCGGTCGAGGAGGTGACCTTCGACGACGGCCGGGTCGGCTACGCCACCGACGGCACCCCGGTCGACTGCGTGCGCTTCGCCGAGCTCGGCCTGGTCGGCGGCCGCCCCGACCTGATCGTCTCCGGGATCAACCACGGCGCCAACCTCGGCGACGACATCACCTACTCCGGCACGGTGGCGGCGGCGCTGGAGGGGATCGTCCTCGGCATCCCGGCGATCGCCGTCTCCCAGCAGTCCTCGGCCGGCGGCCTCGGCTACGTCAGCGGCCGCTTCGACTTCGCCGTCGCCGCCCCCTTCACCGCGCAGCTCGTCTCGCGCCTGCGCGAGGAGTCGATGCCGGAGGCGACGCTGATCAACGTCAACTGCCCCGCCGGCGAGGCCGAGGGCATCGAGGTGACGCGGCTCGGCAAACGGATCTACAACGACGAGCTGAAGCTGGTCGGCGAGGAGGACGGCCGCCGTCACTACGAGATCTACGGCTGGCAGCCCGGCTACGAGGAGATCGAGGGGACCGACCTCTACGCGGTCGCGAACGGGCGCATCGCCGTCACCCCGATCCACTTCGACCTCACCGACCACGGCGGTCTCGAGCGGCTCCAGGGCTGGGGCTTCGAGGAGATGCTCGCCGCCAGCGCGACCACCGCGTGAGCGCCTCGCCGAAGCAGCGCGCCGCCGAGCTGCGGGAGCTGCTCGACCGACACAACCACCTCTACTACGTCCTCGACGAACCCGAGATCGGCGACGACGCCTACGACGAGCTGCTCGACGAGCTGCGGGCGATCGAGGCCGAGCACCCGGAGCTGCGGACGCCGGACTCGCCGACCCAGCGGGTGGGGGCGCCGCCGCTCTCCCACTTCGAGCAGGTCACCCACCGCGAGGCGATGCTCTCGCTCGGCAACGCCCGCAACGAGGAGGAGCTGCGCGCCTGGGAGAACCGGATCGCCAACTACCTGAAGCGCCTCGACATCGCCGCCTCGGAGTTCAGCTACACGACCGAGCCGAAGATCGACGGGCTCGCGGTCACCCTCACCTACGAGGACGGGATCCTGGTCCGCGGCGCCACCCGCGGCGACGGCCGCGTCGGCGAGGACGTGACCCGCAACCTGCGGACGATCGGCTCGGTGCCGCTGCGGATCGACCGGGCGCCGGAGCTGGTCGAAGTGCGCGGCGAGATCTACCTGCCGATCGCCGCCTTCAGGGCGCTGAACGAGCGCCGCGCCGAGGCGGGCGAGCCGACCTTCGCCAACCCGCGCAACTCGGCCGCCGGCTCGATCCGCCAGCTCGACCCGGCGCTGGCCGCCGAACGGCCGCTCTCGACCTGGATCTACGGGATCGGCGCCGTCCGCGGGCTCGACCTGGCGACCCACATGGACGAGGTCGAATGGCTCGGCGAGCGCGGCTTCAAGGTCAACCCCGACACCGCCCACCACAGCGGCGTCGAGGGGGTCGTCGAGCGCTGCCACTGGTGGGAGGAGCGGCGCGAGGAGCTCGACTACGAGATCGACGGGGTCGTCGTCAAGGTCGACGAGAAGGCGCTCTGGCGCGAGCTCGGCGTGGTCGGCCGCGAGCCGCGCTGGGCGATCGCCTGGAAGTTCCCGCCGACGACGGCGACGACGAAGCTGAAGAAGGTCGTCTGGAACGTCGGCCGCACCGGCCACCTGGTCCCCTTCGCGATGCTGGAGCCGGTCCACGTCGGCGGGGTCACGGTCAGCACCGCGACCCTCCACAACGAGGAGGACCTGGCGCGCAAGGAGGTGCGCGAGGGCGACGAGGTGGTGGTGATGCGGGCCGGGGACGTGATCCCGCAGGTGGTCTCGCCGCTGGTGCAGAGACGGCCGAAGGGGGCGAGGAGGCCGAAGCCGCCGAAGAAATGCCCCGCCTGCGGCACGCCGACGGTCAAACCCGAGGACTCGGTCTTCACGATCTGCCCCAACCGCCGCGGCTGTCCCGGGCAGTCCTTCCAGCACGTCAAGCACTTCGTCGGCAAGGGCGCGATGGACATCGACGGCTTCGGCGAGAAGCAGGCCTCGCGCTTCCTCGCCGAGGGGCTGATCGAGGACGTCGCCGACATCTACGACCTGACCCGGGAGCAGCTGGTGGCGCTGGAGCGCTTCGGCGAGACCTCGGCCGACAACCTGCTGGCGGCGATCGAGGCCTCCAAGCGCCAGCCCTTCAAACGCGTCCTCTACGCCCTCGGCCTGCCCGGCGTCGGCTCGGTCACCGCCGAGGCCCTGGCCGACCACTTCGGCTCGATCGACGCCCTGCACGAGGCCGACCCGGAGGCGATCGAGGAGGTCGAGGGGGTGGGGCCGATCATGGCCGTGCAGATCGCCGAGTCCCTCACCGAGGAGGCGACCTGGGCGCTGGTCGAGAAGCTGCGCGAAAAGGGCCTGCGGCTGGAGGCCGACGCCTCCGAACGGCGCCAGGAGGGCGGGCCGCTGGAAGGCAAGACCGTCGTCCTCACCGGCACCCTGCCGGTGCTGACCCGCGAGGAGGCGGCGGCGCTGGTCAAGTCGGCGGGCGGCAAGGTCACCAACTCGGTCTCGAAGAAAACCGACTACGTCGTCGCCGGCGACAACCCCGGCTCGAAGCTCGCCAAAGCCGAGAAATTCGGCACCGAGATCCTCGACGAGGCCGGGTTGCGCAGATTGGTCGAGGGTTGAAGCCCGGCTGGGCGAATTCGTCAACCACCGGTTTGCAAACTCGCCCAGCCGCCGGGCCCCCGCCTCAGTAGCCGGCGACGGCGCCGGCGATGCGGTCCTGGTCGAGGTGGGCGAGGCTGAGGTTGACGACGCCGTTCATCAGGACCGAGAAGGCCATCACCCGGCCGCTGCGGTTGAAGCAGTAGCCGGAGAGGTTGCTGACCCCGGTCAGGGTGCCGGTCTTGGTCCGGCAGCGGCCGTAGGCGGCGGTGCCGTGCATCCGTTCGGCGACGGTGCCTTCCTTGCCGGCGAGCGCCAGGTCCCTGATGAAGAATTCGCCGGCCGGGTCTTCGCGCATCGCCAGGAGCAGGTTGACCACCTGGCGCGGGCTGGCGCGGTTGGAGCGGGTGAGGCCCGAGCCGTCGACCGCGTGGACGCCGGAGCCGTGGGACCGCGCGAAGGCCGCGACCACCCTCGTTCCCGCGGCCGTGGTGCCGGCGCCCCCGAGCCGCGCCCCGAGGAGCTTGATCAGCATCTCGGCGAAGAAGTTGTCCGACCAGACGTCGGTGGTGTTGACGATCCGGGTCAGGGCGGGGGAGCGGACCATCGCCACCCGTTCGGCGTCGAGCGGGGTCGCCCCGAGGGCCACCTGGGAGGGCAGATCGACCCCGGCGTGCTGCAGCGAGCGCGCCAGCTTCGAGGCGGCGAGCTTGGCCGGGTCGGCGGCGAAGCCGCTGGAGCTGGTGGCGCCGCGGAAGCCGGAGTTGAGGTCGAGGCCGGAGAGGGGGCCGATGTAGGAGCTGGTCGCGTAGCCGGAGTCGGCGACCCCGCGCAGGCGGTCGAAGATCGTGTCGTCGGCGTAGAGCCGGCCGGTGACCGAGGCGATCCCGGCGGCCTTGACCTGGGGCGTGAGGGCGAAGATGTCGGTGCCGAGGCCGGCCAGGTAGCCGTTGTAGAAGTTGGGGGTGCCGAGGGCCGGGTCGCCGCCGCCCTGCAGGTAGAGGCTGCCGTGGAGGACGCCGTGGGCGTCGATCCTGCCCTCGCTGAAGACCTTGGTCGGGATCCGGAACTGCGGTCCCAGCCGCGCCAGCGCGGTCGAGGTCGTGAACAGCTTCATGTTCGAGGCCAGCGAGCGCGCCCGGCCGGGGGCGCTGGCGCAGACGACCCTGCCGCTCTCGGCGTCGACCACGAGCAGGCCGCTGGCGCCGCCGCCCCCCTGGTGCAGCCACGAGCGCATCTGCCCGCAGCTGCGGCTGGCCTGGGCGGCGCCGGCGAAGATCAGCAAAAGGCCTGCTAGGAGGGCCAAAAGCGGGACGAGGACGCGTTTCATCGCAGTTTGCAACACGGGAGATGTGGAAGGTAGCGGTCCTGCCCGACCGTCTGCCCTGGAATACTGCATTGATCGTGGGCAAGGTCGTAGACATCGAGTCCAGCCCAGGGCGCCGGGCGAAACGGCGCAAAAAGCCGTCGAAGACCGCCCTCGTGCTCGGCGGCGGCGGCTTCACCGGCGGCGTCTACGAGATCGGGGCGCTGCGGGCGCTCGACCTGCTGGCGGTCAACAGCACGGTCAACAACTTCGACGTCTACGTCGGCACCAGCGCCGGCTCCTTCGTCGCCTCGATGCTGGCCAACGGGGTCACCCCCGAGGAGATGATGCAGGTGATCAACTCCCGCATCCCCTCCGAGCTCGAGGACCTCGACCTCGACCGGGTCCTGAAGCCCAACTACCTGGGCTTCCTCGCCAAAGCCGCGGCGCTGCCGCTGCGCACCGCCCAGCTGCTGGGACGGCTGAGCCGGATCGGCGAGCTCTCGATGATCGACATCGGCGTCGGCCTCGCCGAGGCGCTGCCGACCGGCCTCTACTCCGGCTCCGGGCTCTCCGACTACGTCGAAGAAGCGCTCGGCGAGGCGGACCGCGTCAACGACTTCCGCCTGCTGGAAAACGAGCTCTACCTGACCGCCACCGACCTCGACACCTGCGAGCGGATCGTCTTCGGCGAGGAGGGCTGGAGCGATGTCCCGATCTCCAAAGCGGTCGAGTGCTCGACCTGCCTGCCGGTCGTCTACAAGCCGGTCGACCTGAAGGGCCGCCAGTTCGTCGACGGCGGCATCCGCTCGACCACCAACGTCGACATCGCGGTCGAGAAGGGCGCCAAGTTCATCGTCGTCGTCAACCCGCTCGTCCCCTACGTCAACGACTTCGAGAAGACGATCCCGACCGTCTTCGGGCGGCGCGTCCGCCGCGTCTCCGACATGGGGCTGCCGGCGATCGCCAACCAGACCTTCCGCCTGATCGCCCACGCCCGCCTCCACCAGGCGGTCGAGCAGTGGCAGGAGAAATACCCCGGCGTCGACATCGTCCTGCTCGAGCCCGAGCCGACCGACGAGCTGATGTTCGGCACCCCGATCATGGACTACTCGCGGCGGCTGCAGATCGCCAAGCACGGCTTCGAAACCGTCACCGCCGCCCTCGCCAAGGACTACGACCGCTACGAGGAGATCGCCGAGCGCCACGGCCTCGAGATCTCCGAGCGCCGCGTCCGCCGGGTGGTCGAAAGCGCCGCCGACGAAGAGCCCGAGGAGACCTCCACCTGGCGGCGGGTGCTGGAGCAGACCACCTCGGTCCTGCTGCGCCAGAGCGGCGAAGCTTCCTGAGCCGAGGCTACCTGGAAATTCCGCGGCTCTAGGCCGCGTAGAGCTGCTCGATCGCGTCTTCGTGCTTCTGGGCGACGACGGCGCGCTTGACCTTCAGGGTCGGGGTCAGCTCGCCCGACTCCTGGGAGAGGTCGTGGGGGAGGATCGCGATCTTCTTCACCTGCTCGACCCGGGCGAAGTTCTCGTTGATCTTCTCGACGTGGGCCTCGATCGCGGCCCTGACGTCGGGGTTGGCGGCGAGCTCGGCCGGGTCCTCGGGCAGGTTGTGCTCCTGGGCGTATTTGACCGCCTCTTCGGGGTCGAGGGTGACCAGCGCCACCAGGTAGGGCCGGCGGTCGCCGACGACGACGCACTGGGAGACCAGCGGCTGCTGCTTGATTTCCGCCTCGAGGTTGGCGGGGGTGATGTTCTTGCCGCCGGCGGTGATGATGATGTCCTTTTTGCGGCCGGTGATCTTGATGAAGCCGTCGGGTTCGATCTCGCCGATGTCGCCGGTGTGGAGCCAGCCGTCGACGATCGTCTCGGCCGTCGCCTCCGGGTTCTTGTGGTAGCCCTGGAAGACGTTCGGGCCCTTGACGAGGATCTCGCCGTCGTCGGCGATTTTCACCTCGCAGCCGGGGAACGGCTTGCCGATCGCCCCCACCTTGAAGTCCTCCGGCGTGGAGATCGTCGCCGCGGTCGAGGTCTCGGTCATCCCCCAGCCCTCCAGCACGAGGACGCCGGCGGCGTCGAAGAAGCGGAGGATCTCGGGGTTGATCGGGGCGGCGCCGGAGACGGCGAGGCGGATGCGGCCGCCGAAGAGGCCGCGGATCTTCGACAGCACCTGCTTGTCGGCGATCGCGTAGCGGCGCTGCAGCAGGAAGCCCGGCCTGCGGCCGCTGCGTTCGGCCTCCCGCATCTGCGCGCCGACCTTGATCGCCCAGTCGAAGACCTTCTTCTTGAGGCCGCCCTCTTTCTCGATCGCGCTGGTCGCGGCGGTGTAGATCTTCTCGAAGATCCGCGGCACCGAGGGGAAGTAGGTCGGTTTCAGTTCCGCCAGGTTCGGCAGGATCTTCAGCGGGTCGCGCTCCCAGTAGGCGAGCGTGGTGCCGAGGTCGAAGGTGCCGAGCTGGATCAGCAGGGCGAAGGAGTGGGCGAGCGGCAGGTAGAGGTAGGCGACGTCCTCGTCCTCGATGACGCTGACCCCGTTGACCATGTCGAGCATCGCCCGGTAGTTGCCGTGGCTGATGATGCAGCCCTTCGGCGGGCCGGTCGTGCCGGAGGTGTAGATGAAGGTGCAGATGTCCTCGGGCCCGACCGCCTCGTAGAGCGCCTTCCAGGCGGCCTCGTCGGCGCCGGCGCCCTTGGCGGCGACCGCGTCCATCGAGAGGGCGTCCTCGGCGTCGCCTTCCATCAGCACGACCTGCTCCAGCTGGGGCAGCTGGTCGCGGACCCGGCGCACCTTCTCCAGCTGTTCGGCGTCCTCGACGACGACGACCCTGGCGTCGGAGTTGTCGAGGACGTAGCGGCACTCCTCGGGCGAGTTGGTCTGGTAGATCGGGACCACGGTGGCGCCGATCGAGAGCGCCGCGAAGTCGAAGTAGGTCCACTCGGGGCGGGTGTTGCCGAGGATCGAGACGCGGTCGCCCTTGCGCACGCCGAGCGCGGCCAGCCCCAGCGCCAGCGGCCGCACGATCTCGCGCACCTCGTCGAAGCTGCGGCTGACCCACTCGTCGCCCTGCTTGTACTTGACGGCTACTTTCGGCCCGTACATCTCCGCCGCGCGCGGCAGCAGATCGGCGAGCGTCTGCGAGTGGGTCCCTCTCCCCGGCATCTGCCGGGGGAGTCTAGTTCAGCGCCGCCGCCGGGGGGAGGCCTGTCCCGGCCGGGCGCCGCCGAGGCTGCGCATCGAGACTTCGAACAGGGCGCGGTCGATCCGCCCGTGGTAGATCGGAACCCCCATCTCGACGCATTTGCCGATCACCTCCCCTCGCTCCATGCGCAGCTGGTCGGCTAGCTCGGCGGGCGTGAGGTGATGCGCCATCTGTGACCTCCCGGTCGTTGAAAGTGGGTAGTCGATACTCCGCCGCCGCCCGGTCGCTGTCAACCGCAGAAGTGCCCCTCCTGACAGGGCCCGAGGCGCCCGCTCGCGATAATGCCTCCGGATGAGCGCCGAAGCCGCAGTCAAACCGCTGCCCCGGCGGGGCAGGTTCTGGGTCGCCGGCCTGCTCGCCCTGGGCCTGATCGGCCTCGGCTACACGATCGTCCAGGTCTCGACCCGCAAGCCCGACAAGGAAATCGTCCACGTCCAGGGGATCAACGAAGCCCAGGAACTGTTCGGCGGGGTCCCCCAGGAAGGCGACCGGCTGGGCTCGAGCGACGCCCCGGTGACGATCCAGGTCTTCAACGACATCCAGTGCTCGAGCTGCCGCGACGATTTCCTCAGGACCGTCCCCGGCCTGATGGAAAAGTACGTTCGCCCCGGCGACGTGAAGCTGCTCTGGCGCCACTACTCGAACTCCGAATCGCCCGAGGAGCTCGGCTTCTACGGGGCCGAGGCGGCCGCCGAACAGGGCTACGGCTGGCAGTTCATCTACCTCTTCTTCCGCACCCAGGCGGAAGCGAAGCGCTTCACCAGCCAGCGCACCTTCGAAAACTTCGAGACCTCGATCGCCGGCGGCGTCGAGGAACTGGAAATCGAAGAATGGAAGCGCGACCTCGAAAAGGGCAAGGTCTCGGGCAGCGCGATCAAGAGACGGCTCGAATCCTCGGAGGAACTCGGCCGCAGCCTCGGCATCCGGGTCGGCCAGGGGATGGTCGTCAACGGCCCGAACGGGACCAGGACCCTGCAGGAAGGCCCCTCCCTCGCCGAGGTCGAACGGGCGATCGGCGAAGTCGAATAGCGGCGATCGCGCGGGCCGGGCGACTTTGTCGACTACTGGTTTGCAAAGTCGCCCACGGGGGCGAGCTAGGCGACGCGGCGCAGCCGCGCCCGCCGGGCGATCACGTCGCGCCACTCGGAGTCGACGATCTGGGCGGGGGCGGTGGTGGCGAGCCAGTCGCCGAGCACGGCGGCCAGCCCCTCCGGGTCTTCGAGGTTGGGGAAGTGGGCGGCGCGGGGGAGGGCCTCGAAGCGGCAGTTGGGGATCGAGCGCTGGGCCTCGAGCCCGTGCGCGAGCGGGATCGTGCGGTCGCGCTCGCCCCAGACGATCAGCGTCGGCATCTCGCCCAGCAGGTAGAGGCGGTCGCGGGCGCTGACCTTCTGGCCCTGGACGTCGATCACCGCGCGCAGGGTCTGCAGGAAGGCGCGGCGGGAGCCCGGCTCCTGCAGGGGGCCGAGGGCGCGCGCCACCGCGGCCAGGTAGACGCCGGTCGAGTTGCCGCGCTCGCGCAGGCGGGCCCCCGCCGCGGCGAGGCCGCCGACGATCCGCGGCCGCGTCGCCAGCCGCAGGAGGCCGGCGGAGCCCGGCAGCGCCGCCCCGCGCAGCAGCGGGCTGACGTCGTGGCCGAGGCCGCCGCTGGAGATCAGCGCCAGCCGCTCGGTGCGCTGGGGGAACTGGTAGAAGAACTGCATCGCGACGCCGCCGCCGAGCGAGTGGCCGACGATCGTCGCCCGCTCGACCCCGATCGTCGTCAGCAGGTCGCGGATCGCCGCCGCGTGGGCGCCGAGCGAGTAGTCGCCGCGCGGCGTCGCCGCGTCGCCGTGGCCGATCAGGTCCGGCGCGATCACCCGGTAGGAGCCGGCCAGCCGCCCCGCCACCTGCTCCCAGTGCCGCGAGGAGTTGATCATCCCGTGGATCAGGACCACGTCGGGCCCGCTGCCGGCGACCCGGTAGACGGCCCGGTGGCCGTGCAGCTGGGCCTCGTGGACCTCGAAGACGGGGGCGGCGTCCATCGCCAGACGATAGCGCCCGGCCCGCGCCTCTCCGCGCCGATCGCGCGGTCCGCGCCCTCGGCCCGTCACCGGGGTGACACGAGCGCCGGGTCGGGGTGCTTCAGGAGGCGCCCGGCGGGTATTGCGAGCCCGAAGGACAAGCGACGAAAGGACGCAGATGGGATTCGACCAGTACCACGAGCCGCCGGCCGAGCTGCCGGCGGAGGCCCGCACCTTCGCCCGCATCTCCGCCTCGCTGACCGAGGAGGCGGAGGCGATCGGCTGGTACGCGCAGCGCCTGGCGGTCGAGCCCGACGCCGAGGCGCGGGCGATCATGCGCAACGCCCAGAAGGAGGAGTTCAAGCACTTCTGCATGGACCTCGAGTTCCTGCTGCGCCGCGAGCCGCTCTGGCGCGAAATCGCCGACGGCATCCTGCTCAGCGACGGCGACATCGTCGAGGAGGCCGACGAGTCCGAGGAGGACGCCGGCTGAGGCCGAGCTCGACGGGTGCTTCGTCTTCATCGGGGCGCCCGGATTTGAACCGGGGACCTCACCGACCCGAACGGTGCGCGCTACCAGGCTGCGCCACGCCCCGAGAGTGCCGATTATCTCAGAGGTGGGGCCGCCGGCGCGGGGAGGGGGCGCGGCCGCTACTTTGAGCGCGTGGGCGGTTCCACTCAGTGACGATGGCGCGGAGGCTGATCCCGATCCCGATCCTGCTGGCGATGGCGGTGCTGGCGGCGGCTTTGCCGGCTGCCGCCTCGGCCTACCTGCCGCCGGGCTTCATCGGCATCTCGCCCCAGAACCCGGGGACGGCGAAGGACTACGGGCTGATGGCGGAGGCCGGCATCCACAGCGTCCGCTTCCCGCTCTACTGGAACCAGATCGAGCCGGAGAACCCCGCCTTCTCGGAACGGCGCTGGGGCGCCTTCGACCAGGAAGTGCGGCTGGCGGCCGAAGCCGGGCTGGAAATCTTCCCCTTCATCACCTCGACGCCGCGCTGGGTGGCGGGGGAGGCGATCGACATGCCGGTCGCCAACCGCCGGCAGCGCCGGGCCTGGGCCTCGTTCATCCGGGCCGCGGTGAGGCGCTACGGCCCCGGCGGCAGCTTCTGGCGCGAAGAAGGCGACCTGCCCTACCTCCCGGTGCGCCGCTGGGAGATCTGGAACGAGGAGAACATCGTCACCTTCGCCACCCGTCCCGAACCGCGGCGCTTCGCGACGCTGATCCGGATCGCCGGCCGGGTGATCCACCGCGAAGCGCCGGGCTCGAAAGCGATCGTCGGCGGGCTCTTCGGCCGGCCGCTGCAGATCCCCCCGAACGTGGCTTCCGGCGACTTCCTCTCGCGCTTCTACCGCGCCGGCCACGTCAAGAAGTATTTCGACGGGGTGGCCCTGCACCCCTACGTCGCCGACGCGCGGGCGATGGGGGCGCAGCTGGCCAACCTGCGGCGGATCATGCGGCGCCACCACGACGGCGCCACGCCGCTCTACGTGACCGAGCTCGGCTGGGGCTCGGCCAGCGGCCCGACCCGCTGGCAGCGCGGCCTCTGGGGCCAGGCCTACCAGCTCTCGAAGAGCTTCGCGATGCTCTCCGCCAACCGCAGGCGCTGGCGGGTCGGCGGGGTCTGGTGGTTCACCTGGTCCGACGAAGGCGGGACCTGCGTGTTCTGCGGCTCGGCCGGGCTGCTGACCCGCGGCCGCGAAGCGAAGCCGGCCTGGTACCGCTTCAACGAATGGACCGGCGGCGACGCCGCGGCGGTGCCGAGGATCGGCAGCGGCAAGCTCGCGCAGGCCGAAGAACTCGCGCCCGAATAGCTAGGCTCCGACTCGGACTTCAAACCCGAGAAAAGGAGCTGCGATGGCTTTCTCCGTGCCTGACCTGCCGTACCCCTACGACGCGCTCGAGCCCCACATCGACGAGGAAACGATGCGCATCCACCACGACAAGCACCACCAGGCCTACGTCGACAAGGCCAACGCCGCCCTCGAGGGCACCGAGTGGGCCGACCGCGACGTCGAGGACGTCCTCCGCAACCTCTCCTCGCTGCCCGGCGACAAGCAGGGCCCGGTCCGCAACAACGCCGGCGGCCACTACAACCACACCCTCTTCTGGCAGATGATGAGCCCCGACGGCGGCGGCGAGCCCGGCGGCGAGCTGGGCGCGGCGATCGCCGAGACCTTCGGCTCCTTCGACTCCTTCAAGGAGGAGTTCAAAAACGCCGGCATCGCCCGCTTCGGCTCCGGCTGGGCCTGGCTGGTCAAGGACTCCTCCGGCCTGGCGGTGATCTCGACCCCGAACCAGGACTCGCCGATCTCCGACGGGACCACGCCGCTGCTCGGCTGCGACGTCTGGGAGCACGCCTACTACCTCAAGTACCAGAACAAGCGCCCCGAATACCTCGACGCCTTCTGGAACGTCGTCAACTGGGACTACGTCGCGGAGAGGTTCGCCTCGTAATCGCGTTGCTCTGAGGCTGCGGGAACCTCGCTCATCGCGTGCTCGGCTAGTGCGGTGATCGTCAGGCTGGGGTTGACGCCGACGTTCGCCGGCACCGCCGAGCCGTCGCAGACGAGCAGGTTCTCGTAGCCGAAGACCCGCTGGCGGGCGTCGACGACGCCGTCCTCGGGACCGTGGCCGATCACCGCGCCGCCGAGGATGTGGGCGGTGCTCGGCACGTTGAAGAGGGCCTCGGTGACCGAGCTCTGGGCGATGCCGCCGGTCCGCTTCGCGAGCCATTCGGCGGCGTCGTTGGCGACCGGGATGAAGGTCGGGTTCGGCTTCTCGGGGTCCTGCTCGGTCTGCAGCCGGACGCTGCCCGAGCGCTGCAGCTTCGGCCGCAGCGCGATCGCGTTGTCGAGCGTCTGCATCACCAGGAGGATGATCGTGCGCCGCGACCAGCCCTGCGGCCACAGCACCTTGGCGAAGCGGACCGGGTGGCGGACGATCTGCCCGAGCAGCTTCAGCGGCCGGGTGACGCGGGTGCCGTCCCCCACCAGCAGGGTGTAGAGCAGGCTCATCGAGTCGCCGTCCCTGCCGTAGCTGACGGTCTCGATGTGGGTGTCTGGGTCGGGGTAGATGCTGCCGCTGATCGCCACCCTCTTGGTCAGGTCGCCGGGGTAGTCCTCGGGGACGGTGACGGCGAGGATCATCTCGCTGTTGGTGCGGACCAGCTCGCCGAGCCGGTCGGAGATGCGCGGCAGGGAGCCGCCGAGGCGGCAGCGCTGCAGCAGCTTGTTGGTGCCGAGGGCGCCGCCGGCGACGACGACGCCGCGGGCGCGGATCGTGCGGCGGCCGCGGCCGGGGATCATCCCCGAGCGCTCGCTCGCGATCTCATAGCCCTCGCTGCCGTCCTCGGCGCCGAGCGGGCGGATCGCGGTCACGGTGCGGTCGGGGATCACCTCGACCCCGAGCTTTTCGGCCAGGTAGAGGTAGTTCTTGACCAGCGTGTTCTTGGCTCCGTGCGGGCAGCCGACCATGCAGCGGCCGCAGAAGCTGCAGCCGGTCCGGTCCGGCCCCTCGCCGCCGAAGTACGGGTCGGGGACGGTCTGCCCGGGGCGGCCGAAGAAGATCCCGACGGGGGTCTTGCGGTAGCTGTCGCCGACGCCGATCCGCTCGCCGTACTCGCGCAGGAGGTCGTCGGCGGCGTCGTCGGTCTCGACCTCGGCGACGCCGAGCATCCGCTGTGCCTCGGCGTAGTGCGGGGCGAGCTCGCTCTCCCAGTCGGCGAGGTCGCTCCACTGCGGGTCCCGGAAGAACTTCGAGGGCGGTTTGTAGAGGGTGCAGGCGTAGCCGAGGCTGCCGCCGCCGACCCCCGAGCCGCTGACCACCGAGACGTCCTTGAAGGTGGAGAGGCGGAAGATTCCGCGCAGGCCGAGGCGCGGCGCCCAGAAGTAGCGGCGCAGGTCCCAGGTCGACTTCGGGAAGTCCTTGTCGGCGAAGCGCCTGCCGCACTCCAGGACGGCTACCCGGTAGCCCTTTTCGGCCAGGCGCAGCGCCGAGACCGAGCCCCCGAAGCCGGAGCCGACGACAACCCAGTCGTAGTCGTACCGGCTCATCAGCCAGCCCAGCCTATCGGGCTGCTCAGGCCTCGCCCGGCTCCAGCGGCCGGAAATCGGTGGTGCGGGCCCCGCAGACCGGGCAGAACCAGTCCTTGGGGATGTCCTCGAAGGCGGTGCCGGGCGGGATGCCGCCGTCGGGGTCGCCGATCGCCGGGTCGTAGATGAAGCCGCAGCTCTCGCAGATCCAGAGAGTCGCTTCTTTGGTCTCCGTGGTCATACCTGGATTCTAGAGACGCCGCCGCTCTGGCTATTTGTCGAAGCTGACCTGGGGGGTGGCGCGATCGGCCGCTTCGATCTCGAAGTACTCGCGGGCGGTGAAGCCGCCCTGGCCGGCGATGATCGAGCCCGGGAACTGCTGGATCGAGGTGTTGTAGGACTGCACGTTGGAGTTGTAGATCCGCCGCGAGGCCTGGATCTCGTCCTCCAGCTCGGAGAGGTTGCGGCTCAGCTGCTGGAAGTTCTCGGTCGCCCGCAGGGTCGGGTAGTTCTCGGCGACGGCGCGCAGTTCGGTCAGCGCCCCGCTCAGTTTCGACTCGGCTTTGGCTGTGTCGGCAACGCTCGAGGCCTGCATCGCCTCGGCCCGCGCCTTGGTCGCCTTTTCGAAGGTCGCGCTCTCGTGCTCGGCGTAGCCCTTGACCGTCTCGACCAGGTTGGGGACGAGGTCGTGGCGCCGTTTGAGCTGCACGTCGATCCCGCTCCAGGACTCGTCGACGCGGTTGCGCGAGGCGATGATCGAGTTGCGCTTGCCGACGTAGTAGAGGACGGCGAGAACCAGGACGACGACGATGACGATGATGGCGATGGTCATTGGGGCTCCTGTGGTGGGACCGGGGCTGTGGGCATCCTAACGCCGCGGCGTTCGTCCTTTGTAGCCCTGTGGGCGACAAAGGACGAACGCCGGAGACGTAGGATCGCGCCGTGGGCGCGAAGCAGGAAGCGCAGGAATGGGCCGAGACGGTGCGCCGCTACGGCGAGCGCAACGGGGTGGCCTACGAGCCGGTCGGCGGGATCAACCCGGTCGAGGCGCCGGTGGCGCTCTGCGTCGGCGGCGTCAACCGGCTGACCGGGCAGCTGACCGAGGGGTTCTGGGGGGCGAGCTGCGACGCCGACGAAAAGGAGGTCGGCGGCCTCTTCGGCAAGGCGGCGGTGCCGACCGCGGTGCTCGCCAAGGCGCACATGCCCGACCTCGCTCAGGTGGTGCCGGCCTTCAACGTCGAGTCGATCGAGGGCCACGAGGTGGTCACCCAGCGCTTCCAGCGGCGGGTCGAGTTCGAGTCGATCGACTTCAACCGGCGCTTCCTGGCGACGGTGCCCAAGGAGTACGACCCGGTCTCGCTGCGCGAGCTGTTCAGCCCCGGCTTCCTCGGCTGGGTGACGACGATGCGCGGCGAGATCGACTTCGGCGTCAACGACCGCCAGCTCTGGTTCCTCTGGCACCTGCGCGAGCGCAGCGAGGCGGAGCTGAAGGCGGCGCTGAAGAACGCCGGGGAGCTGTTCCGGCGGGTCCAGGGGGAGATGGAGGAGAGCGGCATCCACACCTACCCGGCCGGCCCCTGGCACGCCGGCCTGGAGCCCTTCCCGGCGAGCTGAAGGCCCTGTGGAACCGCGGAACTCTCAGGCGGGGTAGTCGGGGTCGCCGGGGAGGACGATGCGCGGTTCGGGGCCGTCGTCGGCGATCACCTTGGGCAGGATCGGCTCGACGGTGCGCTCGCGGTAGGCGGCGATCGCCTCCTCGGAGGTCGCGAACTCGGCCAGCCAGCCGAGCTGGGTGAGGGTGGGGAAGGAGAGGACGACCTCGCCGGCCGCCTGGGCCGCGAGCGCGGCGGCAGGCTCGAACCAGCGCGCCTCGGTGGTCTCGACCCCGTCGGGGCGGGGCGGGGTGTGCGGTGGGGCGAGGGCGAGGAAGAACCAGGCGTCGAAGCGGGTCGCGATCAGCTCCGGGGTGATCCAGCGGGTGAAGGGGACGAGCTCCTCGCCCGCCTCCAGCTCGATCCCCGCCTCCTCGGCGAGCTCGCGGACCGCGCAGGCGCGCAGGCCCGCCTCCTCGGCGCCGTCGGCCGCGTCCAGCGAGCCGCCCGGGAAGACCCAGACGCCGGGCATGAACCGCGCCTCCTCGCTGCGACGCAGCAGCAGCACCTCCAGCGCCCGCTGCGCGTGCTTCCCTCCCCGCCGCAGCAGCACGATCGAGGCCGCCGGCCGCGGCGTCGACGGCGTCCCGAAGTTGGGCTTCTCGGCGGGCCCGCGCCTGCGCTCCTCCATCCCGGGGCAGCTTAACCGGGGGTGTCTGACTTCATGTGTCCGTATAGGGGCATGAAGTCAGACACGTCTGGAGTGGGGGTCAGCCGAGGGCGCGGCGGCGCTCGCGCTGGACCCAGGCGCGGTGGGTGAGCCAGGCGAGCAGGGCGATCAGCGCGATCGGCGCGAGGACGGCGAGGCCGACCAGCGTCACGGCGGCGGCGACGGTGAGGACGCGGCCGGCGTCGTGCAGGGCGTTGTCGATCCCCCAGGCGCCGCCGCCGGAGGAGCCCGTGCCTTCGGCGGTCTCGATCCGCAGGGAGACGCGGGAGAGGTCGGCGCGCCTGCGCAGGCGGTTCAGCCGGGCGGCGAGGTGGCCGGCGTGTAGGCGCGCCTGGCGCAGCTCGGGTTCGACCGCCTGCCTATCTTCTTCGCTCGAGGTTTCGCCGAGCTGGGCGAGCAGGTCGTCGATGCGCGACCGCGATTCCCGCAGCCGCTCGGCGGCGCCGGCGGTGGGGGCGGTGATGTCTGCGGTCGCTTCGTGGCGCGAGCTCACCGTGTCGATTTCCGAGAACGCCGCCATCGCGTCGCCGAGCCGGGCGCTCGGGATCAGCAGCTCGAAGCGCGCTCCCGCCTTGCCGGCGGCGCCCTGCCGGGTGGAGGAGCGCATCACGATCCCGCCCTGGGCGTGGACGGCTTCGAAGACCTTGGCGGAGTCGTCGGCGACATCTTCGGGGGCGGCGGCGAGGACGATCTCGGCCGAGCGTTCGACGTCGCGGTGGCGGCGCGGGAGGGTCGCGTCGAAGCTCCCCCCGGCGGACCCGTAGGCCACCCCCGCCCCGGCTTCTCCCGCCTCGGAAGGAATCGTCGGAACCGACGACTCGTACATCGTCTGCGACGCTTCTTCGTGCGCGGGCGCCGCGGCGGCTCCTCCCGCCGGGGGGACGGGGCCGGTCGAGCGATGTCGCTCTTCGGGACGCAGGACCGCGACTTCGGCGCTGGAGCCGCGTCTCGATTCGCTCGTCATCACCACCGCCGTCGCGACGACGATCGCAAGCAGGGCTACGGCGCCGATCGGCACCAGCAGGCGGCGGGGAGGCAGTTCCCGCAGCCAGTCGAAGGAGGGCCGCGGCGGCCACGAGCGCCGCGGGAAGCCCGCGGCGGCGCGCTCGTCGAGCTCGGTGGCGAACCGCGGGCGCGGGGCCGGGCGCAGGGCCTGCAGGTCGGCGATCAGCCTCTCGTCCCTAGGCGGTTCCATCGCAGGCCTCCCTCAACTTGGTCATCGCCCGGTGCAGCTTGGTGCCGGCATTCGACTCGCTGGTCCCGAGCACCTGGGCGATCTCGGCGTTGGCGAGGCCGGCGAAGAACTTGAGCGCGATCAGCTCCCGCTCGCCCGCCTGCAGGCGGGCGAGCGCGGCCGAGACGGCAAGCCGCCGCTCGCGGTCCTCGTCGTCGCCCTGGGCTCCGAAGCCGGTGAGATCCTCCGGCTCGGCATTCAGCTCGGCCTGGCGCCCCCGGCGCCGCAGCTCGTCGAGAGCCGCGTTGCGGGCGATGCCGAACAGCCAGGCGCGCGGCTCGCCCCGCTGCGGGTCGAAGCGGTTGCGCTTGCGGTAGGCGCGCTCGAAGGCGGCCGCGGTGACTTCCTCGGCCGCGGCGGGATCGCGAAGCAGGCCGGCGACGTAGGCGTAGACGTCGTCGCGGCTGGCGCGGTAGAGGCGCTCGAAGGCGAGGTCGGCCTCGCGTGGCGCGTCCTTGGCCTCGGCGACGAGCGTCTGCTCCATGCCCGTACTACGCCCGGACTCCCCGTCCATCACATCAGTCTCGACGATTGGCGAGTTGACCTCGCTATAGGCAAGCTAACTCACCAATGGTTGGTGGTCAGGCCGCTTGGGGGAGCTCGATCGGCGCCGAGGCGACGGCGGCGCTGATCGCGTCGCGGGCGATCGCGACGAGCTCGCGCAGCTCGTCCTCGGAGATCGAGAGCGGGGGCATGAGGACGACGGTGTTGCCGAGGGGGCGGATGAAGGCGCCGCGCTCGCGGGCCTCGACCGTCACCCGGTGGCCCATGCGCAGGGCGTCGTCGTGGCCGCCGAGGTCGATGCCGACCATGAAGCCCTTCTGGCGCACCTCCGCCACCTCGGGCATCGCCGCCACCTCGGACAGCAGCTCTTCCAGCAGGGCGATCTTCGGCTGCAGGCGCTCCAGCGTCCGCTCCTGCTCGAAGACGTCGAGGTTGGCGAGGGCGGCGGCGCAGGCGAGCGGGTTGCCGGTGTAGGTGTGGCCGTGGAAGAAGGTCCTGAACTCCTCGTAGGCGCCGAGGAAGCCCGCGTAGATCTCCTCGCTGGTCAGGGTCGCGGCGAGCGGCAGGTAGCCGCCGGTGATCCCCTTCGCCAGGCACATCAGGTCGGGGCTGACCCCTTCCTGCTCGCAGGCGAACATCGTCCCGGTGCGGCCGAACCCGGTCGCCACCTCGTCGCAGATCAGCAGCGCGCCGTGGCGGTCGCAGAGCTCGCGGGCGGCGCGCAGGTAGCCCTCGGGCTGGAGCAGGATGCCCGCCGCGCCCTGGACCAGCGGCTCGACGATGACGCCGGCGATCTCCCCGCCGTGCTCGCCCAGCACCCGCTCGAGGTCGGCGGCGTCGCCCGGCTCGACCACGTGGGTCTCGAACAGCAGCGGCCGGTAGGTGGAGTGGAAGAGGTCGATGCCGCCGACCGAGACCGAGCCGATCGTGTCGCCGTGGTAGGCCTCGCGCAGGCGCGCGAACTTCGTCCGCCGGGCGTGCTCGCCGCCCCGCTGCTGCTGGTACTGGAAGGCGATCTTGAGGGCGATCTCGGCCGCGGTCGAGCCCGAGTCCGAGTAGAAGACGCGGCTGAGCCCGGCGGGGGCGATCTCGACCAGCCGCGCCGCCAGCTCGGTCGCCCCGGGGTGGGAGAGCCCCAGCATCGTCGTGTGCGCGACCCGGTCGAGCTGCTCGCGCACCGCCGCGTCGATCGCCGGGTGCCGGTGCCCGTGGACGTTGCACCAGAGCGCCGCCGTCCCGTCCAGGTAGCGCCGCCCCTCGGTGTCGAACAGGTAGGAGCCCTCGCCGCGCTCGATCATCAGCGGCTCTTCCTCGCTCCACCCCTGCTGCTGCGTGAAGGGGTGCCAGACGAATTCGCGGTCGAGCTGCGCGTGGTCGGGCTCCATCCGCTCGCACGTTAGCCCCGCGGGCGGCGGTAGCCGACCGCTTCAAGGGCCGATTTAGCGGGCTTCTGGACGGCGCGGCGCATCCTTACGTCCCACCTGCGCCTGACCGGCCCAGGCGGGGAGTGATATAGCTCACACGAGCAAATATTGCTCTTCCGAAAAGGTTGCGGCCATGCAACTATTGACGGGATGCCTAAGACCGACGACACCGCCGCCCGGCTGACCGCGCTGATGCACCACGTCTTCCTCTACGACCGCGGCAACCAGCTGCGGGTGATCGAGGAAACGGGGCTCTCGATCACCCAGTCGAAGGTGCTGCTCGAGCTCGGCGGCCTCGGTCAGGAGGAGGAGGCCTGGCAGGTGAGCGACCTCGCCGAGCTGTTCGGCGTCTCGGTCCCCTCGATGAGCCGCGCGGTCGACGCGCTGGCGAAGGCGAAGCTGGCGAGCCGGGTCGAGGACCCCGAGGACCGCCGGGTGCGCCGGGTGAAGATCACGCCGAAGGGCAAGAAGCTGGTCGCCACCCTGGTCACCGTCCGCCTCACCGGCATCGAATCCTTCGTCGCGACCCTCAGCGCCGCCCAGCGCCGCAAGCTCGACGCCGCGGTCGAGGCGCTGATGGACCGCGAAGACCTCGCCCAGACCTACGAGCACCTGAAGGGAAGTGAGCTCGCTTGACGACTCGATACAGCCACCTGATCACCGACGAGAACCGCAAGTGGTGGACGCTCGGAGCGATGTGCTTCGCGCTGTTCATGATCATGCTCGACAACACCGTCGTCAACGTCGCGCTGCCCTCGATCCAGAAGGACCTGGGGGCCTCGATCAGCGGCCTCGAGTGGACGATCAACGGCTACACGCTCTCCTTCGCGGTGCTGCTGGCGACCGGCGGCCGGCTCGGCGATATCTTCGGCCGGCGGCGGATGTTCCTCGCCGGGGTGATCGTCTTCGCGCTCTCCTCGGCGACCGCCGGCTTCGCGGTCGACGAGACCGCCCTGGTCCTCAGCCGGGTGGTGCAGGGGGTCGGCGCGGCGCTGATGATGCCGGGCACGCTCTCGATCATCACCGACGCCTTCCCCGCCCACGAGCGCGGCAAGGCGATGGGCACCTGGGCCGGCGTCTCGGCGCTGGCGCTGGCGATCGGCCCGGTGCTGGGCGGCTTCCTCACCGAGCACGTCAGCTGGCGGGCGATCTTCTACATCAACGTCCCGGTCGCGATCGGGGCCGTGCTGGCGACCCTCTTCGCAGTGCGCGAGTCGCGTGACACCTCGGTCGGCCGCGAGGTCGACTATCCCGGCGTCGCCGTCCTCACCGTCGGCCTGACGGCGCTGGTCCTCGCCCTGGTCGAGGGCAACGGCTGGGGCTGGGGCTCGCCGCAGATCATCGGCCTGCTGGTGGCCGCGGCGGTCGCCCTGCCCGCTTTCGTCTTCGTCGAGAACCGGGTCAAGGCGCCGATGGTCCAGTTCGACCTGCTCAGCGACCGCAACTTCCTCGCCGCGGTCTGCGTCGCCCTGATCATCACCTTCGCGATGATGGGCGTCTTCTTCTTCCTCGCGCTCTACATGCAGGACATCCTCGGCTACTCGCCGCTGGAGGCCGGCATCCGCTTCCTGCCCTCGACCCTGATGATCGTCGGCGTGGCGCCGGTGGCGGGGCGGCTCTCGGATCGCTTCGGGCCGCGCTGGCTGATCGCCGGCGGCCTGGTGATCGTCGCCGCCTCGCTGTTCACCTTCAGCCGCATCGCCGTCGACTCCGGCTACCTCGACCTGCTGCCCGGTTTCATGCTGCTAGGCATCGGGATCGCGATGACGATGTCGCCGATGACCAGCGCGGCGATGAACGCGGTGCCGGTGCAGAAAGCCGGGATCGCCTCAGGAGTGCTCTCGATGTTCCGGATGGTCGGCGGCAGCCTCGGGGTCGCGGTGACCGGCGCGATCTTCCAGGGCCTGGTCAGCTCCAGGCTCGACTCGCTGCTCGGCGGCAGCGGGGTGAGCGCCGCCCAGCGCGACGCGATCTCCGAACAGCTCGGCGGCGGCTCGGTGGCGAAGGTGCCGGGTCTCGACCCGGCGCAGGCCAAGCAGGTCGCCGCGGCGGGCAGCGAAGCCTTTGTCTACGCGCTCGGCCACGCGATGACCGTCTCCGGCTTCGTCGCCCTGCTGGGGGCGGCGATCGGCGCCACCGCGATCCGGTCGAAAGGGAAAAGCATCAGCGTCGAGGCCGCCGAGGCCGAGGCCAGCCCCGGCGGCGAGGCGCTCGCCGGCGAGGAGACCAGGGAGACGGCGCAGGTCGCCTGAGCCGAACTCTGCGCCGACGGGACGAAAAGACGACCTCAGGTAGACGTTTCGGCCCGTCGGGCCAGGGGATTCGACAAATCGTCCCGTCAGCAGGGTGCGCGTAGGCTGGGCGTCCCGTGCTTGTCCTCCTGCCACCCTCCGAAGGCAAGGCGCGGCCCGAGGCGGGCGCGCCGGTCGATCTCGGTGCGCTGGCCCTCGCCGCGGAGCTGCGCGAGCAGCGGGAGGCGGTGCTCGACGCGCTCGACCCGGGGCTGCGGGAGGCGCCGGCGGCGCCGGCAGCCGAGGTCTACACCGGCGTCCTCTACGGCCGGCTGGAGTTGCCGGGCCTGCCGGCGGAGGCGCGGCGGCGGGTGCTGATCGCCAGCATGCTCTGGGGGTTCGTCCGGCCCGACGACCGGATCCCGTATTACAAGCTGCCGCCGAAGGAGAAGCTCCCAGGGATCGGGCCGTTGGCGAAGTTCTGGCGCCCGGCACTGGCGGCGGCGCTCCCGGACGAGGCGGGGGAGTTGATCGTCGACATGCGCTCCGGCGCCTACACCGCCGCCTGGAAGCCGAGGCGGGCGGCGCTGCTGGCGGTCCGGGCGTTCACCGAGCGCGACGGCGAGCGCAAGGCCGTCTCGCACATGGCGAAGGCGGTCAGGGGCGACGTGGCGCTAGCGCCCTACTGCGGGCGAAGAAGCTCACCGCCGGTCCCGAAGGGGCTGCTGCGATCACCGAGGAAGCCGGCTTCACCGTCGAGATCAACGGCGGCAATCTCGACGTGATCGTCTGACCAGCGATTGCGGTCACTCCAACTCTGCGCCTTCGTCTCGACGAATTCTGCAGTTCATGAATATTCTCCCGCCGTACCCATCTACGCGGGAGGCGTATAGAAACATGAAGGTTGCAAGTGGTTTCGTCCTGCTCTGCTTTGCGGTGGCACTTCTGGCGGGTTGCGGTGGCGGCACCAAGACGGTCACCGTAACGGGCGACACCTCCGACTCCGAATCCTCTTCCGACGCGGGAGAAATCCAAGAACGCCTCGAATCGGAACTCAGCGACGAAGAAGCGAAAGAAAACGGAGAAGAATCCGCCCCGTCCGACTGCGGAGAAAATGAAATCAACACCGGCGCCCATAAAGAGGGGACCTGCATGGAAGGCCACACCAAAATCGTCGTCGCCGATCTCAACTCCCCCTTGAAACTGGAAACGCTCGAAGCGAGGCTCCTGGATATCGAAGAGCGCAAGACGATCAACGGTGAATTCGGTAAATCCGATACCGCGAATGGCGTCTTCGCGACGTTCAGGCTGAAGATCACGAATCTCAGCCATGCCCCCCAGGAATTCGAAGAAAACCAAGCGGTTCTTTTCGTGGATGAATCCATCTACACCCAGGACTTCGAAGTGCAGAACGGGATCGAACAGGAATCCTTTCTGTGGGAGAGCGCAGAAATTCAGCCCGGGAACAGCGTAGAAGGAACCGCCACCTTCGACATCCCGAAAAAGGTCGCGAAGAAGATCACCGAAGAAGGAAACCTCGATGTCGCCAACTTCGGAGCCGAATACTACGAACCTGAAGAATTCTATGAACAGGAAGAAGTAGGGGCGATTAGGACGTACAAGTAGGCGGTGGGAGGAGGAGTCATGCGTAGACCACACTGGCGGAAGATGACCTGGGCCATCGTCATCTTCAGCGCCCTGATGCTGTTGTGGCTGGTCGTGGGCATCACCTCGGCGGACAACTCAAGCCACTGCGCCCATGAAACCAGCAGGTTTTTCAGTCAAAACGACTGTACTGCTGCCAGAGACGTCGGGACCGGGATCGGCGTCGCGATCATCTTTACCCTCTGGTTCATCGGCTTCATTGTGCTGTCCCTGATCTGGTTCATGACGAGGCCGAAGGGGAGGGACTGTCCGGCATGCGGCGAAAAGGTTGCAAAAGGGCGCACCACCTGTTCGAACTGCGGCTATGACTTCGCCGCCGCAGTTTCGCACTCGCCGGCACCTGGTGGTCGATCGGCCTGAAGGGGATCGGTTCCCTACCCGATCCGCAGCGAAGGCCAGCGGCGAAGGTCGTCGAGGTCGAGTGAGGGGAGGGCTCGAACCTCGACCTGGCCCAGGCGGGCGATGGTCTCGCGGTTCGAGCGCTCGATCTCGGTTGGGCTCTCGGGCCAGGGGTTGAGGACGACCGCCGCGATCTCGAGGCCGGCGGCGCGGGCCGACTCGATCGTCAGCAGGGTGTGGTTGATCGTGCCGAGGCCGGGCGGGGCGACGATCGCGAGCGGGTAGCCGAGGTCGGCGGCCAGGTCGCGGACGAGGTAGGTGGGGGAGAGCGGGACGAGGAGCCCCCCGACGCCCTCGCAGACGATCGCGTCGGCCCCCTCGGCGGCGGTCCGGGCGGCCTGCCGCAGGCGCTCCGGGTCGATCTCCCCGCCCGCCTGTGCCGCCGCCAGGTGTGGCGAGGCGGGGGGGTCGTAGCGGTAGGGGGCGATCTCCTCGTCGCTCTGGCTCGAGCCGGAGGCGCGGCGCAGCAGCGCGTGGTCGGTCTCGCCCTCCTCTTCGAGGCCGGTGACGGCGGGCTTGAAGACGGCGACGCGCCTGCCCTCGGCGGCGAGGGTTCGGGCGATTGCCGCGGCGACCACCGTCTTGCCGACTTCGGTGCCGGTGCCGGTGACGAAGAGGCCCGCACGTTCCCGGTCTCCGGCCACGCGCTAAGCGACCGCTTCCGGGGCGAGCTGCGTCAGCGGGCGCGGCAGGGCCATCTAGGCGACCCGGAGGTTCAGGGCCTGGGAGGCGGGGGCGAGGCCGACGTCGCGGGCGGCCGCGCCGATCTCGCGGGCGGCCCGCGCCATCTCCTCGGGCTCGTGGGTTGCCATCACCGTGCAGCGCAGGCGGCAGGAACCCTCGGCGACCGTCGGCGGCCGGATCCCCTGGGCGAAGACCCGCCGCCGCAGCGCCGCCTCGCAGAGGTCCATCGCCGCCTCGGCCTCGCCGACGTGGACCGGAACGATCTGGGTCTTCCCGGCGCCGACGCCGAGCCCCTCGGCGGCGAGGGCGGTGCGCAGCCGGCGCGCGTTGCCCTGCAGCCGCTCGACCAGCTCCGGCTCGGCTTCGAGCACGTCCAGCGCGGCGCGGGCGGCGCCGAGCGCCGGCGGCGGCGGCGCAGTGGAGAAGATGAAGGGACGGGCGCTGTTGAGGAGGAAGTCGGTCGTCTCCGCGTCGGCGCAGGCGTAGGCGCCGTAGGAGCCGAGGGCCTTGCCGAGGGTGCCGACGACGACGTCGACCTCGCCGCTGAGGCCGGCGGCGGCGACCGAGCCGCGGCCGCCGGGGCCGACCGCGCCGATCGCGTGGGCCTCGTCGACCATCAGCCGCGCCCCGTGGCGGCGGGCCAGTTCGAGCAGGCCGGTCAGCGGCGCCACGTCGCCGTCCATCGAGAAGACGCCGTCGGTGACGATCAGCGCCGGGCGGCCGCGCTGGTGGTAGAGCGCCCAGGCGAGGTGCTCGAGGTCGCCGTGGCGGTAGACGAAGGTCTCGGCCCGCGAGAGGCGGCAGCCGTCGACGATGCTGGCGTGGTTGAGCTCGTCGGAGAAGACGACCTCGCCCCTGCCCGCGAGCGCGGCGACGACGCCGGTGTTGGCGAGGTAGCCGGAGCCGAACAGCAGCGCCGACTCGTAGCCCTCGAAGGCGGCCAGCCGCCGCTCCAGCTCCCGGTGCGGCTCCATGCTGCCCGAGATCAGCCGCGAGGCGCCGGCGCCGGCGCCCCAGCGCAGCGCCGCCTCGGCGGCGGCGTCGCGCACCTCGGCGCGGTCGGCCAGACCGAGGTAGTTGTTCGAGCAGAGCAGCAGGACCGGCTGCCCGTCGAGCGTCACGCTCGGGCCCTGCGGTCCCTCGATCAGCCTCAGGCGCCGGTGGAGCCCGCGCTCGCGGAGCTCCTCGAGCCGCGCGGCGACGTCGGTCACGCCGCGGCGGTCCCAGCCGCCCCCGGACGCGGGAGCGCGCGGAGGTGGCTTCCGGTCATCGTCAGCCCGCCCGCGCGGGAGCGGAGGGGGTGGCGCTTGACGAGGGGTAGGAGGGCGGCTTCTTCGCCTTCTTGACGACCCGCAGCTGGGTCGAGGGGTCCCAGAAGTTCGCCTCTGCCTGGCTGTCGACCAGCTCGTCGATCGGCGTCGCCGGGCTCTCGCCCTCGAGCCAGCCGCTGCGGTTGTCGGGCCGCGGGTTGGCGCCGTTGTCGGGCTGGCGGGCGACGTTGAGGCCGAGCTCTTCGAACATCGCCCGGTCCTCGGCCGGCTCGGCCCCGAGCGTGGTCAGGAAGTTGCCCATCATCACCCCGTTGAGACCGGCCTTGACCGCCAGCTTGTGCATGCTGCCGAGGTTCTCGACCCGGCCGCCGCAGAGGCGGAAGAGGGCGCCGGGGATGATCAGCCGGAAGATCGCGATCCACTTCACGACCTCCCAGGGGTCCATCACCTCGCGCTCGCCGAATTTCGTCCCCTGCTTGGGGATCAGGAGGTTGATCGGGACCGAGGTGGGGTCGATCTCGGAGAGCTCGAAGGCCATCTCGACCCGCTGCTCCTCGCTCTCGCCGAGGTTGAGGATGCCGCCGACGCAGGTCTCCAGGCCGGCCTCCTTGACCGCCTGGATCGTCCGCAGTCGGCCCTCGTAGCGGACCGTGGTCGAGACCTCCGGGTAGTAGGAGCGGGCCGACTCGACGTTGTGGTGGACGCGCTGGACCCCGGCGTCCTTCAGCGCCCTCGCCCGGTCTTTGGACATGTGGCCGATCGAGGCGCAGCGCTTGAGGTTGGTCTGCTCGGCGACCAGCCGGGTGCCCTCGAGGATCTTCTCGAAGTCGCGTTTGGAGAGCCCCTGGCCCTGGGTGACCATGCAGAAGCGGTGGGCGCCGGCCGCCTCGGCCGCCTTCGCGTGCTCGAGGATCTGCTCCGGCTCCATCATCGCGTGCATCGGCGTGTCGGCCTCGGCGTAGCGCGACTGGGCGCAGAAGCCGCAGTCCTCGGCGCAGCCGCCCGACTTGGCGTTGACCAGCGAGCACATGTCGGTCGAGTCGCCGAAGTTCTCCCGCCGCACCTCCCAGGCGCGTTCGACCAGCGCTTCGATCTCGGCGTGCTCGGTGAGGCGGCCGTAGGCACGGGCCTCCTCGGCGGTGATCAGGGGGGGCATCGGGGCGCAGCCTAGGAATCGCCCCGGACGCTTCACAAGGGGGTGTCTGACTTCGTGGTTCATATAAGACCCGGCAAGTCAGACACCCCCTAGGATCGAGCGATGGGGTGGACGGCGAGGCGGCGGCGGTGGGGGGCGCTGGGGGCCTTGGCCTGCCTGGCGCTGGTTGCCTCTGCGGTCGGGGTCTCGCTGGGGGACGGGCAGGGGACGCGACCTCGGCCGGGGCCGGCGAGCACGCTGAGCCCGCGGCTGCTCGCCGGGGAGCGGATCGTCGTCGGGCTGCGCGGGACCTCGGTCTCGCCGGGGCTGCGGACGGCGATCGGCCGCGGCGAGGTCGCCGGTGTCGTGCTCTTCGCCGGCAACTTCCCCAGCCGCGCCGCCGGCCGCCGGCTGGTCTCCCGGCTGCAGGCGATCCCGCGGCCGCCGCAGCTGCGCGACCCGCTGCTGGTGATGGTCGACCAGGAGGGCGGGGAGGTGAAGCGGCTCGGCGGCGCGCCGGCGGCCTCGGCCGCGGAGATGGGCGCCCGCGGCGCCGCCTTCAGCCGCGAGCAGGGCCGCCGGACCGCCGCCAACCTGCGCGGGGTCGGGGTCAACGTCGACCTGGCGCCGGTTCTCGACGTCGGCCGCCCGGGCGGCGCGATCGAGGCAACCGGGCGCAGCTTCGGCGCCACCGCCGCCCGGGTCGCGGCGACCGGTGTGCCCTTCGCCGACGGGCTCCAGGCGGGCGGCGTCGCCGCCACCGCCAAGCATTTCCCCGGCTTCGGCGTCGCCGCCGGGAACACCGACTTCGGGGTCGAGCGGATCCCCCTCTCGAAGCGGCGGCTGCGGCGGATCGACGAGGCGCCCTACCGGCGCTTCGTCGCCGACGGGGGCAGCCTGGTCATGCTCAGCACCGCGATCTACCCCGCCTTCTCGGAGGCGCCGGCCGCCTTCACCCGCTCGATCGCCACCGGCGAGCTGCGCGGGCGCCTCGGCTTCGCCGGCGTAACGATCAGCGACGCGCTGGAAACGCCGGCGGTCGCGCACTTCGGCAGCCCCGGCAGGGCGGCGGCGGCGGGAGCGGCAGCCGGGACCGACCTGCTCCTCTACACGCGGCTCGGGACGGCGCTGGAGGGCCGCCGCGCCCTGCTGAGGAGGCTGGGATCGGGGGCGCTGCGACGCGCCCCCTTCGTCGCGGCGGTCGAACGGGTGCTGGCGCTGCGGGCGAAGCTGGGCCGCCGGCTCAGCCGCTAACCGTCCTCGGTGCCGAAGCCACGCCGGGCCGCCGGGCCGCGGGTCGGCTCAGCCGCTAACCCGCCTCGGTGCCGGCGCCGAGGCCGCGGACTGCGGCCGGGTCGCCAGGCGACGGTCGGCTCGGCCGCTAACCCGCCTCGGTGCCGGCGCCGCGGACGGCGGCCGGCTCGAAGATCCGCACCGCGTCGCGGCCGTCGTCCTTGACCGCGTACAGCGCCGCGTCGGCGTCGGCGACAACCTCCGCGACGCTCGCCTCCCGCCCGTCCCCGAAGAGCGCGACGCCGATGCTGACCGTGACCGGGTCGGCGCCGTCGCTGGGGTGGTGGCGGCGGATTTCCTCGGCGATCGCCTCGGCGGCGATCGCCGCCTCCTCGCGGCTGCAGCGCGGCAGGATCACCGCGAACTCGTCGCCGCCGAGGCGCGCCACCGAGTCGCTCGCCCGGGTGCGGCGGCGCAGGACCTCGGCGACCTCCTGGATCAGGCGGTCGCCGGCCGGGTGCCCGTGGACGTCGTTGACCTGCTTGAAGCGGTCGAGGTCGAGGACCAGCAGGGCGCCGGTCCCCTGGTCGCGGCGGCTGCGGGCCATCGCCCCGGCCAGCTCTTCCTCGAAGCGGCGGCGGTTGCCGAGCCCGGTGAGCGAGTCCTGCCCGGCCTGGCGTTCGAGCTCGCGCATCCGCTCGCCGCGGTTCCAGCTGACGATCAGCGAGCCGAGCAGGGCGGCGAGCGAGACCCCGAGCACCGCCAGCGCGAGCGGGAGGCCGAGCGGCACCGATTCCGGATCCTTGACCACCAGCAGCCAGGTGCGGTCGGCGATGTGGATCGGGACGCCGGCGGCGTCGCCGAGGTCGCCGCCCGGCCCGAAGGCGCGCCGGTCGTCGATCTGTAGCTGCACCTTGAAGTCGTCGGGGAGGACGGCGAGCGCGGCGGCGGCGACGTCGTGGACGCGGAAGCTGCCGGCGATGAAGCCGCGCAGCGCCTGCCGTCGCTGGGCCGGCGTCGCCGTCGGCGCCCCGTCGCGGTAGACCGGCCGCAGGACGTTGATGCCGAGGCCGCCGATCAGCAGGTGGACAAGCGGCGTCGCCACCGCCTGCCCGGACGCCGCCGAGCGCAGCAGGTAAGGGGCCCGCAGCGGGTCCGATCCGAGGTCGAAGCCGCGCACCCGGCTCGGGCTCCTGCCCTGGCTGCTCCCGAAGGTGATCGGGTAGTAGACCGAGCGGCCGGAGGCGCGCCTGAGGAGCGGGCCGAGGCTGCGTTCGCGGATCTCCTCCCCGGTTCTCGCTTCGAAGGCGGCGCGCTGAGAAGCGCGCACCAGCGGCACCCAGGCGGCGCCGTCGAGGCCGCCGTCGCCGATCAGCGAGCGGCCGACGACGCGGAACTCGTGCTTGGTCAGGCCGGCCTGCGTCTGCGCGAAGGCCGCCGCGGTCGAGAGTTTGCCGACCGAGAGCGCGGCGACGGCTTCGGCCTGGCGGGCCGCCCGCATCGCCTCGTCGCGCTGGACCCGGTGGAGGTCCTCGTGGTCGTTGACGTAGACGCCGATCGCGGCGATCACCGAGCCGACCGCGATCGCGGCGACGGCGGCGATGCTGACCCAGAAGCGCCTCCTCATGCCGGCACCGCCGCCAGGGACTCCCAGAGGTAGAGGGACGCGAGGCTGCGGTGCGGCCGCCACGGCTCGCCGATCTCCAGCACCCGCGCCGGCGCCGGCATCTCCTCCAGGCCGTACTCGACCTGGACCGCTTTGCGGATCCCGAGGTCGCCGCCGGAGAGGACGTCGGGCCGCTGCAGGTGGAAGATCAGGAACATCTCGGCGGTCCAGCGGCCGAGGCCGCGCACGGCGACGATCTCGGCGATCGCCTCCTCGTCGCCCAGCTCTTCGAGCCGGTCGAGCTCGAGCTCGCCGCCGAGCACGTGGCCGGCCAGGTCGCGGAGGTATTCGGTCTTGCGGCCGGAGAGCCCGCAGGCCCGCAGCTCCCCCTCCTCGGCCTCCAGCAGCTGCTCGGGGGAGGGGGTGGCGCCGCCGAAGAGGTCGAGCACCCGCAGGTAGATCGTGCGGGCGGCTTTGGTCGAGAGCTGCTGGCCGACGATCGCCCGCAGCAGCGCCCCGTAGGCGTCGGCCGGCCGCTCCTCCCGGCGCCGCTCCAGCCGCGTGGCGAGGTCGATCTCCCCGACCCGCCCGATCAGCGCCGCCATCGTCGGGTCGGAGGCGGCCAGTGCTCTGCGGGCCCCCGCGCTCACCGTCCCGACCACTGCGGCCGACGCTTCTCGGCGAAGGCGCGGATGCCCTCGCGGAAGTCCTCGGAGGAGAAGCAGGACTCGCGCAGGGCGACCAGCCCGGCCTCCTGCTGCTCGCTCAGCTCCGGCGAGGCGGCGAGCAGGTCGATCGCGTGCTTGTTGCCGCGCATCGCCAGCGGCGCGTTGCCGGCGACCGTGGCGGCGAGCTCGACGGCGGCCCCCTCGAGGCGGTCGGCGGCGACGACTTCGTGGACCAGCCCGATCTGCTCGGCGCGCTCGGCGACCAGGTTGCGGCCGGTGAGGAAGAGCTCCTTGGTCCGGGCCAGGCCGACCGCGTCGAGGAACTTGCGCAGGCCGGTGTGGCCGTAGATCAGGCCCAGCTTCGCCGGCGGCATCCCGAGCTTGGCGCCGGCGGCGCAGATCCGCAGGTCGCAGGTGACCGCCAGCTCCAGGCCGCCGCCGAGGCAGTGGCCGTTGACCGCGGCGATCGTCGGCCAGGGGTGCTTGGCGATCGCCTCCATCGCCGCGTGGAAGGGATGGGCGACGAGCGACTCGGCGTCGCGCTCGAAGCTCTCGTCGGGGATGCCGCCGATGTCGTAGCCGGCCGAGAACACCGGCGGCGCCCCGGTGACGATCAGGCAGCGGTTCTCGATCCCGCGGTCGAGCTGGGGCAGCAGCTCGGCGATCGCGTCGAGGATCTCGTGGTCGAGGGCATTGCGCCGGTCGGGATTCGAGATGGTCAGCCGCGCGACCGCCTCGGCCGGCCGGTCGAGCAGGAGCTTGCCGCCAGCGAACTCTCCCTCCACCGTCTACTCCAGCACTACGAGGACGTCGCCTTCGCTGACCGCCTGGCCCTCTTCGCAGCGGATCTCCTTGACGGTCCCGTCGTCCTCGGACTCGACCGGGATCTCCATCTTCATCGACTCGAGGATGACGACGGTGTCGCCGTCGGCGACCCGATCGCCCACCGCGACCTCGATTTTCCAGACGTTGCCGGTGATGTGTGCCTCGATATCTGCCATGGGCGGGGACAATAGCCCGAGCATGGGACCTGAACGGGCGCCGGGTGAAGAAGCGGGGCTGGCGGCGATCGTCGCCGCCCGCAACGAGGCCGACCGGGTGGGGGAGACGGTGCGGGCGCTGCGCGCGGCCCTGCCCGCGGCCCGGGTCTGGGTGGCCGACGACGCCTCCGAGGACGGCACCGCCGAGGCGGCGATGCTGGCCGGGGCCGAGGTGGTGCGGCGCGGGCGCTCGCACGGCAAGGGCGGCAACGTCGGCGCCGCCGCCGAGGCGGCGCTGGGGGTCGAGCCGGCGCCGCGGATCGTGCTGCTCTGCGACGCCGACCTCGGCGCCTCGGCGGCGCGGCTCGGGCCGCTGGTCGCGGCGGTCGGGCGCGGCGAGTGCGACCTCGCCGTCGCCTCCTTCCGGCGCCGCCCGGGCGGCGGCTTCGGGCTGGCGCTCGGCTTCGCCCGCTGGGCGATCCGGCGGCTCTGCGGGCTGGAGACCGAGGCGCCGATCTCGGGCCAGCGGGCGCTGCGGGCCGAGGCGCTGCGGGCCGCGCTGCCCTTCGCCGACGGCTACGGGATGGAGATCGGGATGACCGTCGACGCCGTCCGCGCCGGCTACCGCCTGCGCGAGTACGAGCTGGACCTCGAGCACCGGGCCACCGGCAGGGACCTGCGCGGCTTCCTCCACCGCGGCCGCCAGCTGCTGGACTTCGCCCGCGTTAGCCTGAGTAGATGGGGCGGAGGCTGAAACGGGGAGCGGCGGTCGCGGTGCTGGCGCTCGCCTGCTTCCTCTTCGCCGCCGCGGCCGACGCCGAGCTGGTCCAGCGCGGCAACCTCTTCATCCGCTTCCAGGGCGGGATCGCGCCGAGGGCCCTGCCGCGGCACGCGAACGCGCCGATCGCGGTCAGCATCGACGGCACCGTGCGGAGCCTCTCCGGCGAGCGGCCGCCGGCGCTGCGCTTCATCTACATCGCGATCAACAGGGGCGGGAAGCTCGACACCCGGGGCCTGCCGAGGTGCCGCCGCTCCGAGCTGGAACCGGCGACGGCCGAGCAGGCGCTGGCGGCCTGCGGCGACGCGCTGGTCGGCGAAGGCCGCTACTCCGCCGCCCTGGCGCTGCCCGAACAGACTGCCTTTCCCCTGCAGGGGCGGCTGCTCGCCTTCAACGCCGTGATCGGCGGCCGGCGGGCGATCCTCGCCCACGTCTACGGCGCCTCGCCGATACCCAACAGCCGCGTCTTCGTCTTCCACATCCGCCGCGCCCACGGCACCTTCGGCACGCTCCTCACCGCCCAGCTTCCCGCCAGCCTCAACCGCCACGGCTACCTGAAGACGATCTCCCTGAAGCTGCGGCGCGAGTTCGTCTACCGGGGCCGCCGGCACAGCTACCTGAGCGCCGCCTGCGCGGCGCCGGCCGGATTCGACAGCGCCAGCTTTCCCTTCGTCCGCGTCGGCATGACCTTCTCCGACGGCCGCAAGCTCGCCTCGACCCTGATCCGCAGCTGCCACGTGCAGGGGTAGCCGCCTCTTGATCCTCGCGATCGACCAGGGGACGACCGGGACCACCTGCCTCCTCTTCGACGCCGAGGGCGGCGTCCGCGGTCGCGCCTATTCGGAGTTCCGGCAGTTCTTCCCGCGGCCGGGCTGGGTCGAGCACGACGCGAACGAGATCTGGGAGGTGACGCGGCGTGTCGCCGCCGCGGCCCTTGCCGACGCCGGGATCGCGGGGCCGGACCTCGAGGCGATCGGGATAAGCAACCAGCGGGAGACCGTCGTCGCCTGGGACCCGCGTACCGGCGAGCCGCTGCACCGCGCCCTGGTCTGGCAGGACCGCCGCACCGCCGGGCGCTGCGAGGAGCTGAAGGCGGCCGGGCACGAGCCGCTGGTCCGCGGGCGCACCGGCCTCACCATCGACCCCTACTTCTCGGCGACCAAGATCGAGTGGCTGCTGGGCAACGTCGAGGGCGCGGCGGCGGCGGTCTTCGGCACGGTCGATTCCTGGCTGCTGTTCAAGCTCACCGGCCGCCACGCGACCGACTACACCAACGCCTCGCGGACGATGCTCTTCGACATCCGCGAGCTGGCCTGGGACGGGGAGCTCTGCGACCTGGTCGGGGTCGACCCGGCGCGGCTGCCGGAGCCGCTGCCCTCGAGTGGCATCTTCGGCACGACGGGGGAGTTCGGCGGCGAGGTGCCGGTGGCCGGGATCGCCGGCGACCAGCAGGCGGCGCTGTTCGGCCAGGCCTGCCACCGCCCGGGGATGGCCAAGAACACCTACGGCACCGGCAGCTTCGTCCTCCTCAACAGCGGCCCCGAGCCGCCGCCGGTCCCCGACGGCCTGCTGGCGACGGTCGCCTGGGGCATCGGCGAGGAGGTCGCCTACGCGCTCGAGGCCTCGATCTTCGTCACCGGCGCCGCGGTGCAGTGGCTGCGCGACGGGCTCGGGATCGTCGGCGAGGCGGGGGAGACCGAGGCGCTGGCGGCCTCGCTCGACTCCAACGACGGCGTCTACTTCGTCCCGGCCCTGACCGGGCTCGGCTCGCCCCACTGGGACCCCTACGCGCGCGGCACGATCGTCGGCCTCACCCGCGGCAGCGGCCGCGCCCACCTGGCGCGGGCGGCCCTGGAGGCGATCGCCTACGAGACGGTCGACGCGGTGCGGGCGCAGGAGCGGGCCTGCGGCGAGCGCCTGGAGCTGCTGCGCGCCGACGGCGGCGCCACCGCCAACCGCTGGCTGATGCAGTTCCAGGCCGACGTGCTGGGGGCGCCGGTCTCGGTCCCGGAGATCGCCGAGACCACCGCCCTCGGCGCCGCCTACCTGGCCGGGATCGCGACCGGCGCCTGGTCGCTGGAGGAGGTGGGGCGGATGTGGCGCGAGGCCGAGCGCTACGAGCCGCGGATGGAGGCGGCGCAGCGCCGGCGGCTGCTGGCCGACTGGCGGCGGGCGCTGGAGCGCTCGCGGGCCTGGGAGGGGCTGACGTAACCCTCGCGCACGCCTGGCGGCGGCGGACACGGCGCGGTGCGGCGTCCTCAGTCGGCCGAATAGCGCTGCTATTCGGCCTCCCTGCGCCCTTGCCCCGCTTGGTCCGGCGCTCGCCAGCCGCACACGTGGGTTACGTCAGCCCCTCCTGGGCGTAACCGCGCCGCGCCGGGCGGGTAGGCAGGATCACGGCGCTCACCGCCGTCCCCGCTCATGGCCGAGATGAAGCCACAGGTCTACAAGGACCCGCGCCCGGCGGAGTACTTCGAGCAGTTCCACGCGGCGGCGCGCCGGGGGGTCGGCTGGACCTACACCTTCGCCCGCATCGTCCTCACGCTGCCGACGATCCTCCTCTACCGGGTGCGGGCGATCGGGGTCGAGAACGTGCCGGAGGACGGACCGCTGGTGCTCGCTCCCAACCACTTCAGCCAGATGGACCACTTCTTCGCCGGCGTCTACCTGCGGCGGAAGATCCGCTTCATGGCGAAAAGCCAGCTCTTCGGGCCGCCGGTCCTCACCTATATCTACAAGCACGGCGGCGTCTTCCCGGTCCGCCGCGGCCACCACGACGAGGAGGCGATCGAGACCGCCCGCATCCTCGTCGACCAGGGCGAGATGCTGCTCGTCTACGCCGAGGGCGGCCGCTCGCGCTCGGGCGAGCTGGGCGAGCCGAAACCTGGGATCGGCCGCATCGCCCTGGAAACCGGGGCGCCGATCGTCCCCGTCTGCATCCACGGCTCCGAGCGGGCAAGGCAGTGGAAGCGGCTGCGCTTCCCCAGGGTCACGGTTCAGTTCGGCGAGCCGCTCCGCTTCCCGCTCGAGGAGGCGCCGAGCCGCGAGCGGGCGCTCGAGGTCGCGACCGAGGTCTTCGCCCGGGTGCGGGCGATGCACGAGGCGCTCTCGGAGGCGGGCCGGCCGGCCTACTCGTAGCGCCGCTCGAGGCCGGCGTAGAAGTCGGGATCGTGGCCGGGGGTGATGATCGCGTCGGGGAACTGGCGGCGGAAGAGGCGCAGCTCCTGCAGCGAGCGGCGGAAGTTGTGGGCGTCCTGGGGGCGCGGCGGGTCGGGGTCGGTGCCCTCGAGCTGGGAGAGCATGTAGACGCAGTCGCCGCCGATCACGAAGTCGCGCTCGGCGAGGCGGCAGACGACCGAGATGTGGCCGGCGCTGTGGCCGGGGGTGAAGGCGAGGCGAACCGAGCCGTCGCCGAAGAGGTCGAAGCTGCGGCCGAAGCTCGCGTAGGAGTCGGCGCCGGCGCGGTCGAAGTCGATCGAGCGGTACTCGAAGGCGTAGTCGAAGTGGGCGCGGCGGTAGCCGTTGAGGATGCTCCCGCCCCGGCCGGAGGCGAAGCGCCACTCGGCCTCGCTGACGACGAAGGTCGAGCTGGGGAACTCGGAGATCGCCGAGGCGTGGTCGACGTGCAGGTGGGTCATCACCACGATCGGGATCTCGCCCGGCTCGAGCCCGCGTTTGCGCAGCTGCGAGGGGACGTCTTCGCCGGACTTCAGCTCCGGCTTGCCGAAGCGGGCGCCGAGCGCCCCGAAGTTCTGGCCGGGGTCGGTGGCGATCGAGGGGTGCAGGCCGGTGTCGACGAGGATCGCGCCGGCGCTCGGGTGGCGGATCAGGAAGGCGGGGACGGGGACGACGTGGTCGCCGCCGCCGAGCAGGGCGCGGAGCAGCTTCAGGGTGAGCAGGCGGCCGCCGGGGCTGACCATCAGCTCGCGGGCGAAGGTGACGTGGCCCGCGACCAGCGGTTCGACCGCGACCGCGGCGCCGGGGGTGCCCCCGGCGAGCGGCTCGTGCAGCGGCTGCGGTTCGACGTGAACGCTCATCGCCAGGGGAATCTACGCGGGCAGGGGCGCCGATAGGCTTGGTCGTCGATGGCTGAAAGCGACCGTTCGCGGGTCTTCAGGGAGGGGTTGCTCAAGGGGCAGGTCTGCGCCGTCTCCGGCGCCGGCAGCGGCCTCGGGCGCGAGACGGCGCTGGAGCTGGCGCGGCTGGGGGCGACCGTGGTCGCCTGCGGGCGCCGCTCCGAGCCCCTGGCCGAGACGGCGGCGCTGGCGGCCGGGCTGCCGGGGAGCTTCGAGCACGAGGCGCTCGACATCCGCGAGGAGGAGCCGGTCGGACGCTTCTTCGACGGTCTGCTGGAGCGCCACGGCCGCCTCGACGTGCTCGTCAACAACGCCGGCGGCCAGTTCCTCAGCCCGGCCGAGGCGATCAGCGCGAAGGGCTTCAAGACCGTGATCGACCTCAACGTGATCGGCACCTGGCTGATGACCCACGCGGCGGCGACCAGGGCGTTCATACCGCAGGGCGAGGGCAAGGTCCTCAGCGTCACCCTCTCGCCGCACAACGGGATGCCGGGGATGGTCCACTCCGGCGCCGCCCGGGCCGCGGTCGAGAACATGATGCGGACGCTGGCGGTCGAGTGGGCGCGCTTCGGGATCAAGACCGTCGCCCTCGCCGCCGGCCAGTTCGCGACCGAGACGCTGCTGACCAAGTATCCGCAGGTGGTCGTCGACAACCTCGAGCGCTCGATCCCGATCGGCCGGGCGGGGCGGCCGGAGGAGATGGCCTGGCTGGTCGCCTACCTCGCCTCGCCGGCCGGCGACTTCTACTCGGGGACGACGATCACCATCGACGGCGCCCGCGACAACTGGGCCGGCCCCTGGCCGCCGCAGGCGATCGCCGACGAAAAGGGAGACCCGGTCGCCGAGGAGCGGACACCTCGCTGAGCGAGTGGTGAGTTGACCTGCCTATAGCGAGGTTAAGTCGCCAGTCGCACTGCCAGAGGCTTGATGCGGGTTATCCACGCACGCGGATGACGCCGCATACGCGCCTTACCCACATCAAACCTCTAGCGAGGTTCGAGGACGACGAGCGGGATCTGGCGTCCCTTGCTGCGGGCGGCGTAGTCCTCGTAACCGCGGTATCCCTCGACCGCCTTCGCCCAGAGGCGCTCACGCTCCTCCGGCTTCGCGACCCGGGCGTGGACGGGGATCCTCTCGCTGCCGACCTGGACCGTGGTGTCGGGGTTGGCCTTGAGGTTGTGGTACCAGGCCGGGTGCTTGGGATAGCCGCCTTTGGAGGCGACGATCACCAGGTTCTCGCCGTCGCGGACGTAGAGCAGCGGCGAGGTCCGCTCGATCCCGCTCTTCGCCCCGACGTGGTCGAGCAGCAGCATCCTGCCCCGCACGCCCGGTACCGCGTGCCCGAGCCGCCCACCCGTCCGCCGGTAGAGGAACGTGTGGACGCCCATGAAGCGGCGCGTGAGGGGCCAGATGTGGTCCCCTATGTCGAGATAGTTCATAGGGCGGCAGAGCGCGAAAACCAAGCCTGGCTAGGACGCAGGGAAGCCGGGGAGGGAGCGCACTTGTCAGTGCGTGACCCGACCCGGCTTCCCGAGGACACCGCCAGGCGCCGGTTTGCAGCGCTCTCAGGTGTACATGCCTCCGAACATGCCCCCGGTGACGTTGAGGACCTGGCCGTGCATGTAGTTCGCCAGCGGCGAGGAGAGGAAGAGGACCGGGCCGGAGGCCTCCTCCGGGGTGGCCGGGCGGCCGAAGGGGATGATCGCCGAGGCCATCGCCCGCATCTGCTCGGGGATCCCGAGCTCGATCTTCTCGCCGCCGGGGGCGGTCATCTCTTCGCCGGCCTCTTTGGCGCCGGTGAGGCGGGTTTCGACGAAGCCGAAGGCGACCGCGTTGACGTTGATCTTGAACTGGCCCCACTCCTTGGCCAGCGTTTTCGTCAGGCCGACGACGCCCATCTTCGCGGCCGAGTAGTTGACCTGGCCGGCGTTGCCCATCATCCCCGAGGTGGAGGAGACGTTGACGATCTTGCGGAAGACCTCCTTGCCTTCGTTGCGCTCGGCCTTGGCCGCCTCGCGCCAGGTCGGGGCGAGCGCCCGCGCGACCCGGAAGGGGACGATCGTGTGGATGTCGAGCATCGCCTGGAACTGCTCGTCGCTCATCTTGTGGGCGACGCCGTCCCAGGTGTAGCCGGCGTTGTTGACGACGACGTCGACCGAGCCGAAGGCGTCGTTGGCGGCCTTGACCAGCTCGTCGGCGGCGCCGGTCTTGGTCAGGTCGCCGGCGAAGACCGCGGTCTCGCCGTCGATCTCGCTCGCGGTCTGCTCGGCGACGTCGCTGTCGAGGTCGTTGATCAGCACCTTCGCGCCCTCGCTGACGAACAGCTCCGCGGTGGCCCGGCCGATGCCGCGCGCCGACCCGGTGACGATCGCGGCTTTCCCATCCAGAAGTCCCATTGCTACGCCTCTCCTTCGATCGATGAAAGTCGGCCGCGGAGGCTATCGGGATCGAGGCGGTCCTGGTTGACCGGCCAGTCGGTTTCGCGGCGCCGGCCCGAGCCCGGCACCGGCGGGCGGCGCCCCTCCCAAAGCACCGCTCTCGCTTGTGTGGCGGATTCACGATGCGACAAGCTGTCCAGTTCGCCAGAATCGGGGGCGGATGACAGTCCTCGTCGCCTATGCCTCCAAGCGCGGCTCCACCGCGGAGATCGCCGAGACCGTGGCGGCGACCCTGCGCCGGGAGGGGCTGCGGGTGTGCCTCGAGAAGGCCGAGGAGGTCGAGAGCCTGGAGCCCTACGACGCGGTCGTGATCGGCAGCGCCGTCTACATGAAACGCTGGCGCGGCGACGCCAGGCACTTCGTCAAGAAGCACCGCAAGGCGCTGCGGCAGATGCCGTTCTGGGTCTTCAGCTCCGGCCCGGTCGGCGACCCCGCCAAGGACGACCCGGAGTGGACCGAGCCGCCGCGGATCGTCGAGAAGGTCGAGGAGCTGGGGACGCGGGGGCACGTCGTCTTCGGCGGCTGCCTGCCGGCCGAGCCGAAGAGCTTCATGGAGCGGGCGATGGTCGAGGGGACGCCGCGGGAGCACCGCGACCGCCGCGACTGGGCCGAGATCCGCGACTGGGCTCAGGGGATCGCCGCCGAGCTGGCCGCCGTTCCCTCGCCCTGAGCCGTCCCCGTCCCCGGCGGCCGGGGCGCTGCTCCCGCCCTTAGATCGCGTTTCTTGTCCAAATTGCGGCGAGGACAAATGTTGGTGTCAAGTTTGTCCTCTGTGAGCCGATGCACATCCCTAGCATGGGCTCGATGCTGTCTTCGACCGCCCGGGGGCTGGCGGTCTGCGCGCTCTTCCTCGTCGCCTTGCTGGCGACGCCGGGCGTCGCTACCCCCGCCAGCACCATCGTCATCTCCGGCGCCGCCTCCGGCTCGACGCTGACCCTGAGCGTCCGCGGCGGGGCGATCCTCGTCAACGGCCGGCTGGCCCGGCAGAACCTGATCGGCTGCCGCGTCAGCGTCCACCGCCACGCCGCCGCCTGCCCCAGCGGCCGCGCCTCGGCGATCGAAGTCGACATGGGCGACTCGGGGGATTTCGTCCGGGTCGAGAAGCGCCTGCCGCTGCCGCTGATCGTCCACCTCGGCGGCGGCTCGGACAAGTTCATCGGCAACGGCGAGCCCGACACCTGCTACGGCGAAGGCTCGCGCCGCAACCGCTGCGTCGGCGGCGGCGGCAACGACGTCTGCATCAGCGGCCCCCGCAACAGCGACTGCGTCGGCGGCCCGGGGAACGACTACTGCCGCACCAGCACCGGCAGCGACGGCTGCTGGGGCGGCCCCGGCGACGACGTCTGCGTGATGGGCCCCGGCGAAGACGGCTGCCACGGCGGCGCGGGCAACGACCGCCTCTACGGCGGCGCCGGCGCCGACCAGCTCTACGGCGGCCCCGGCCACGACTACTGCGACGGCGGTCCGGGGCGCGGCAAGTCGCACGGATGCGAGGCCGGTCCCCGGCACTGAGTCCCCGCGGTCGAGTCCGTAAAAACCCCTCCTCGAGAGGGGTTTTCGCAGACTCGCGCCGGCGAGTTGCTGTGAGCGCCTAACCTCGGCGGGTGCCCCTCGCCCTAGGCCAGCGCCTCTTCCTCCACCAGCTCTTCGGCCACGGCTGGCTCGTCATCGCCGCGATCGTCGTCGTGGCCGTCCTGCTCCGCTTCTGGCCCACGATCGCCGCCTGGATCGAGCAGCGCTGGTTCCGGCGCTGAGCTCACAACCCCATCGTCTTGCCGACGATCTCCTTCATGATCTCGTCGGTGCCGCCGCCGATCGGGCCGAGGCGGGCGTCGCGGACGGCTCGCTCGATCCCGTACTCGCGCATGTAGCCGTAGCCGCCGTGGATCTGCAGGGACTGGTCGGCGATCTCGAGGACGGCGCGCTGGGTGATCAGCTTCGCCATCGAGACCTCCTGGATGCAGTCCCGGCCTTCGTGGAAGAGGCGGAGGGCGTTGTAGGTGAGGGCGCGGCTCGCCTCGGCCTTGGTCGCCATCTCGGCGACCTGGTGGCGGATCGCCTGGAACCTGCCGATCGGGCGGCCGAAGGCTTCGCGGTCGCAGGCGTAGGCGACGGTCGTCTCGACCAGGCGCTGCATCGCGCCGACGGCGCCGATCGCCATCAGCAGCCGCTCCCAGGCGAAGTTGGCCATGATCAGCTTGAAGCCGCCGTTCTCCTCGCCGAGCAGGTTCGCGGCCGGGACCTCGACGTCGGAGAAGGAGATTTCGCCGGTGTCGCTGGAGTGCCAGCCCATCTTCTCCAGCTTGCGGCCGACCTCGTAGCCGGGCATCTCGCGCTCGAGGACGAGGAAGGAGATGCCGCCGTGGCCGCCCTCCGGGCTGGTCCTGCAGGCGCAGACGAGGAAGTCGGCGCGGACGCCGTTGGTGATGAAGGTCTTGGCGCCGTTGACGACGTAGGCGTCGCCGTGGCGGACGGCGGTGGTGGCGAGCGAGGCGACGTCCGAGCCGGCGCCGGGCTCGGTGATCCCGAGGGCGCCGATCTTCTCGCCGGCGATCCCGGCGGGCAGCCACCGTTGCTTCTGCTCCTCGCTGCCGAACTTGAAGATCGGCGGCATCGCGATCGAGGTGTGGGCGTTGAGGCCGGCGGCGACGCCGCCGGAGCCGCCCGAGCGGGCCAGCTCCTCGACCCAGACCGCGTCGTGGAGGTGAGTGCCGCCCTGGCCGCCAAGCTCCTCGGGGAACTTCAGCCCGAGGAAGCCGAGCTCGGCGCAGCGGCGGAACAGCTCGCGGGGGAACTCCCGCGCCGCCTCCCACTCGTCGACGTGCGGCGCGATCTCCCTGGCGACGAACCGCGCGACGGTCTGGCGCAGTTCCTCGTGCTCGGCGCCGAACGGCGGCAGGGTGGCCCGGGCGCCGCTGTCCTTGACGACGGTCATCGGAAAGTCACAGCCTCGCCACGAAGCCGGTGCTATAAATTTGCAGACAGAGCATTTCCTATGACAGGTTTTCCGTTAGCGTCGAAGGCGTGAGGAGAACGATGTGGTCTGACAAGCGATTGGATGACCTGGCGACGAAAGTCGACGCCGGTTTCAAGCGGGTGGATACCGACATCCGCGACCTTCGCAAGCTGATCTTTCAGCTCTGGGGAGTCAACACGCTTGCCGTGCTGGCGACGATCGCGACCGTGATCGCGACGCGCTAGCGCTACAGCCCGTAGCTGCGGCCGATCACGTCGAGCATGACCTCGTCGGTGCCGGCACCGATCCGGTTGAGGCGGACGTCGCGGTAGGCGCGCTCGATCTCGTACTCCTTCATGTAGCCGTAGCCGCCGAGTATCTGGACGCACTCGTCGGCGACCTCGCAGGCGATGCGGGAGGCGTAGAGCTTGGCCATCGTGATCTCGCGGACCGGGTACTCGCCGTTGCCGAAGCGCCAGGCCGTCGCGTAGGTGAACTGCTTGGCGGCCTCGATCTTGGTCGCCATCTCGGCGAACTTGTGGCGGATCGCCTGGAACTTGCCGATCGGGCGGCCGAAGGCTTCGCGCTCCTTCGCGTACTCGAGCGTCTTCTCCATCATCCGCTCCGCCCCCGCGTGGCAGCCGGCGGCGGCGACCAGCCGCTCGCCCTGGAGCTCCCAGGCGATGTGGTAGAAGCCCTTGCCGACCTCACCGAGCACGGCGTCGGCCGGGACGCGGACGTCTTCGAAGGCGAGTTCGCCGGTGTCGGAGGCGTGCATCCCCATCTTCTCCAGCTCCTTGGAGACGGTGAAGCCCTCGACCTTCTCGCCGTTCTCGTCCTTGAGGTCGACGACGAAGAGCGTGATCCCGGCGTGGCGCTCGCCCGGGTCGGTCTTGGCGACGAGGACGATGAAGTCGGCCCGCGGCCCGTTGGTGATGAAGGTCTTGGAGCCGTTGATGACGTATTCGTCGCCGTCGCGGATCGCGGTGGTGCGGATCCCGGCGACGTCTGAGCCGGCGCCCGGCTCGGTGATCCCCAGGCAGGCGATCTTCTCGCCCTTCAGCCCCGGCACGAGGTACTTGCGCTTCTGCTCCTCGGTGCCGAGCAGGTGGACCGGGGGGAGGGTCATGTCGGTCTGCACCGCGAAGGCCATGTTGGTGCCGCCGGAGCCGGAGTAGCTCATGCACTCGGCCCGGACCAGCGAGTAGAAGTAGTCGCCCCCCTGGCCGCCGTACTCCTCGGGGAAGCAGAGGCCGAGGTAGCCGAGCTCTCCCGCCCGCTTCATCGCCTCGGTCGGCCAGTAGGTCTCCTCCCACTCGTTGCGGTGGGGCCAGAGCTCCTTTTCGACCCAGGAGCGCATCGACTCGCGCAGGTCTTCGTGGTCCTGGCTGAAGATGAAGTGCTTGCGCCCGGACTCGAAGTCGGGCTTGATGACGCTGGAGCCGTCGCTGGTCGCGGTCGCCACTGGTTCCTCTCCTCTGGTCGTTCCCTCGGTCGCCGACGGGGTGTCTGACTTCAGGGGTCCTTATCCACCCCTCAAGTCAGACACCCCGGGTGAAGAAGTGGACAGTAGCACTTCCCACTTTCAGCGCTGCTATGGTCCCGGCGGATGGCCCAGGGAGCAGATCGGTGGCAGGGCGAGAAGGTCGCCTACGAGGTGGCCGGCGGCGTCGCCACGGTGACCCTGAACGACCCGGAGAAGCGCAACATGCTCTCCGGCCAGATGCTGGGCGAGCTGGTCGAGGCGATGAAGACGGCGAAGGCATCCGAGGAGGTGCGCGCGGTCGTCCTCACCGGCGCGGGCGAGAAGGTCTTCTGCGCCGGCGCCGACCTCGGCGGCTTCGCGGCCGACCTGCCGCTCGTGCAGAAACACTTCGCCTCCGACCTCTTCCTCGAGTTCTTCCGGCTGATGCCACGGCTGGGCAAGCCCTCGCTCTGCGCCGCCAACGGCCACGTGCTGGCGGGCGGGATGGGCCTCGCCCTCTCCTGCGACCTGGTGATCGCCAGGGGCGGCGCCACCTTCGGCACCCCGGAGATCAACGTCGGCGCCTTCCCCTACATGATCATGTCGATCATCTACCGCAACGTCCCGCGCAAGAAGGTCAACGAGATGATGCTGCTGGGGGAGCGGCTGAGCGCCGAGCAGGCGGTCGAGTACGGCCTCGCCAACAAGGTCGTGCCGCCGGACGAGTTCGACGGCGCGGTCGCCGACTGGGCGGGCAGGCTGGCCGCCAAGAGCCCGGTGCTGATGCGGCTCGGCCACGACGCGATGTACCGCCAGCAGGACATGGCGCTGGACGACGCGCTCGAGTTCCTGCGCTCGCAGCTCTCGCTCACCTTCACCACCGAGGACATCGTCGAGGGGGTCACCGCCTTCTTCGAGAAACGCGACCCGGAATGGAAAGGACGCTGAGCCGATGGCGACCGAGGAGAAATCCCCGAACCTGCTGCCCGGCACCGCGCCGCTGGCCGAGCTGACCGCGCAGCTGCACGAGCGCCGCGCCAGCGCGAAGCTCGGCGGCGGCGAGGAGAAGATCGCCAAGCAGCACGAGCGCGGCAAGCTCACCGCGCGGGAGCGGATCGACCTCCTCGTCGACGAGGGCACCTTCGTCGAGATGGGGATCCACGGCCGCCCGCACTTCGCCCAGCGGGCGATGGACGGGGTCGAGGCGCCCGCCGACGGGGTCGTCACCGGCTGGGGCGACGTCGACGGCCGCCCGACCTGCATCGCCGCCTACGACTTCACGGTGATGGCCGGCTCGATGGGGATGACCGGCGAGCTCAAGGTCACCCGCCTGCGCGAGATGGCGCTGCAGAAGCGGATGCCGTTCGTCTGGCTGCTCGACAGCGCCGGCGCCCGCATCCAGGAGGCCGCCGGCTCGCTCTTCGCCGGCTCCGGCCACCTCTTCCGCGAGGAGGTCGAAATGTCGGGCGTGATCCCGATGGTCGCGGCGATGATGGGTCCCTGCGCGGCCGGCACCGCCTACATCCCGGCGCTCTCGGACTTCGTGCCGATGGTCTCCGGCCAGGGGGCGATGGCGCTCGCCGGCCCGCACCTGACCAAGGCCGTGACCGGCGAGGAGATCTCAATGGAGGAGCTCGGCGGCGCCAAGGTCCACTGCCGCAAGTCGGGGGTCGGCGACCTCGAGGTCGCCGACGACGAGGAGTGCATCGCCGCCGTCCGCAAGTACCTCTCCTACTTCCCGGCCAACTGCGAGGAGCGCCCGCCCGTCCTCGACGCCGCCGACCCGGTCGAGCGGGCTTCCGAGAAGCTGATGGAGATCGTCCCCGAGTCCTCGCGGCAGCCCTACGACATGTACGACGTGATCCGCGAGATCGTCGACGACGGCGACTGGTTCGACCTGAAGCCGAAGTTCGCCAAGAACGTGATCACCTGCTTCGCCCGCTTCGGCGGCCGGCCGGCCGGGATCGTCGCCAACCAGCCCAGGCAGCTCGCCGGCGTCCTCGACAACGACTCCGCCGACAAGGCCGCCCGCTTCATCAACCTCTGCGACGCCTTCAACATCCCGCTGGTCTTCCTCCAGGACGTCCCCGGCTTCATGGTCGGCTCGAAGGTCGAGCACGCCGGGATCATCCGCCACGGGGCGAAGATGCTCTACGCGGTCAGCCGCGCCACCGTGCCGAAGGTGACCGTCGTCGTCCGCAAGGCCTACGGCGCCGGCTACTACGTGATGTGCGGCAAGGCCTACGAGCCCGACCTGATCGTCGCCTGGCCGGGCGCCGAGATCTCGGTGATGGGGGCCGAGGGGGCGGTCAACATCATCGGCCGCTCGGCGATCGAGGCCGCCGAGGACCCCGAGGCGACCAAGGAGGCGATGCTGAACGCGGTGCGGGCCCAGATCGACCCCTACATCGCCGCCGGCAACGCGGTCATCGACGACATCATCGACCCCAGGGAGACCCGCTCGACGATCGCCAGGGCCCTGGCGATGGCGGCCAACAAGCACGTCGAGAAGCCGCGCAAACGCCACGGCGTGATGCCGGTATGAGCCCAGGACGCTGCAAACCGGCGCATATCGGCGTCCTCGGTCGCTCGCGTGCAGAGCACGCCACGCTCCCTGCGTCCACCGAACTGCTTGGTTTTCGCGCCCTGGGGAGGTTGGAACCATGAGTCAGTTCGACGACCCGGTGATCATCTCGTGCTCGATCTCCGGCGTGATCGCGAACCGGGACCAGTGCCCGGCGATCCCCTACACGCCGCAGGAGTACGCGGCGGAGGCGCGGCGCGCGGTCGACGAGGGCGCTTCGCAGATCCACATCCACGCCCGCAAGCCCGACGGCACGCCCTCGTATGAGATCGAGGACTTCCGGGCGATCACCGAGGCGATCCTGGCCGAGGTCGGCGACGTGATCGTCAACTACTCGACCGGGGCGATCGGGATCCCGATCGAGAAGCGGATCGAGTACCTGCGTGCCTGCCGCCCCGACGTCGCCGCCCTGAACATGAGCTCGATGAACTACGCGAAGTACTCGCGGCGGCGCAAGGACTTCGTCTTCAAGGCGGTCTTCGAGAACAGCTTCGACACGATCGTCGAGTTCCTCACCGCGATGAAGGAGCTGGGGATCAAGCCCGAGCACGAGTGCTTCGACTCCGGCCACGTCGCCAACCTCGACCCGCTGGTCGACATGGGCCTGCTGGAGCCGCCGCTGCAGATCTCGCTGGTGATGGGGGTGACCGGCGGCATCCGCCCGACCCCGCGCAACGTCACCCTGATGTCGGACCAGATCCCCGGCGGCCCGGAGGGCGAGAACCAGTGGCAGGTGATCGGCATCTCCCGCGACCAGTGGAAGCTGCTCGCCTCCTCGCTGGTGCTCGGCGGCAACGTCCGCGCCGGCGTCGAGGACAACCTCTACCTGCCCGACGGCGAGATGTGCAGGTCCAACGGCGAGCTGATCGCGAAGGCGCGGCAGATGGCCGAAGACGTCGGCCGCCGGCCGGCCTCGGTCGCCGAGGCGCGCGAGCTGCTCGGCGTGCCCAGGCGGGCCGCGGCCTAGGGGCGGCGCCCGGTGGCGGAGCTTCCGCTCAGCGACGTCCGCGTCCTCGACCTCTCGCGGCTGCTGCCGGGCGGCTTCTGCTCGCTGCTGCTGGCCGACCTCGGCGCCGAGGTGCTGAAGGTCGAGGACACCGGCATGGGCGACTACATCCGCTGGGCGCCGCCCTACTACGGCTCCGAGGAGCAGCAGGCGCTCGGCACCCGCTCCTCGCTGTACCTCTCGCTCAACCGCGGCAAGCGCTCGATCCGCCTCGACCTCAAGAGCGAGCAGGGGCGCGAGGCGCTGCTGCGGCTGGTTGCCGGCTACGACGTCGTCCTCGACGGCTTCCGCCCCGGCGTCCTCGACAAGCTCGGCGTCGGCTACGAGCGGCTGCGCGCCGCCAACCCGCGCGTCGTCTACTGCGCGATCACCGGCTACGGCCAGGACGGCCCCTACGCTCAGCGCGCCGGGCACGACATGAACTACCTCGGCCTGGTCGGCCTGCTCGGGCTGACCGGGGCCAAGAACGGCCCGCCGGTCCAGTCGGCCGGCCAGATCGCCGACCTCGGCGGCGGCGCCCTGATGGCCGCCTTCGGGGTGATGGCGGCACTGCACGAGCGCGAGCGCTCGGGCGAGGGCCAGGCGGTCGACATCTCGATGGCCGACGGCGCCCTCTCCTGGCTGGCGATGGTCGCCGGCCGCTACTTCTGCGACGAGGAGGTGCCGCGGCGCGGCGACCAGCAGCTCGCCGGCGGGCTGGTCTGTTACCTGCCCTACGAAGCAAGCGACGGCTGGGTCACCTGCGGGGCGCTGGAGCCGAAGTTCTGGGCCGCCTTCTGCAACGGCGCCGGCCATCCCGACCTGGTCGGGAAGCAGTTCGAGGCGCCGGGCTCGGAGGCCTGGGCGCAGGTCGCCGGGGTATTCCGCTCGCGCACCCGCGCCGAGTGGAAGGCCTTCAACGACGAGCACGACTGCTGCATCGAGCCGGTCCTCGACCTCGACGAGGCGCTCGACTCCGAGCTGGTGCGGGCGCGGGGGATGGTGGCGGCGATCGAGCAGCCGGGGCTGGGGACGGTGCGCCAGCTCGGCAACCCGGTGAAGCTGAGCCGCACCCCCGCCGACCCGACCCGACCCGCCCCCGCCTTCGGCGAGCACACCGACGAGGTCCTGGCCGAGGCCGGCTACTCGCCGGCGGAGATCGCGGCGATGAAGGACTCCGGCGCCGCCGCCGGCCCGAGCGCCGACGCCCAGGCGGAGTTCCGCGCATGAGCGCCGACGGGCCGATCGGTCCCAACGGGACCGCCGACGGGACGATCGGTCGATCCAGGCAGGACAAATCGGCCCGTCGGCGGGGTGGGGACGACGGATCGGCCCGTCGGCCGGAGTCGCTGCTGCGGATGGGGGAACTGGCCGAGGCCTCGGGGGTGCCGGCCCCGACGATCAAGCACTACCTGCGCGAGGGGCTGCTGCCCGAGCCGGTCAAGACCAGCCGCAACATGGCCTACTACCCGCCCGAGTTCGTCGACCGGATCAGGCTGATCAAGCGCCTGCAGGAGGAGCGCTTCCTGCCGCTGAAGGCGATCAAGAACGTGCTCGATTCCGAGCCCGAACGGGCGGAGGCGATGCTCGAGCTCGGCGACCAGATCCTCGACCGGGCGCTGGCCGGCGAGCGCTCCCGCAGCAGCGCCGCCGAGGTCCGCAAGCGCTACGGCGTCCCCAAGGCGGTGCTCGAACGCCTCGCCGAGATCGGCGTGCTGACCCCCAACAGCCGCGGCTACACCCCCTCCGACGTGACGATCATCGAGGCGATCGGCCGCTTCCGCGCCGGCGGCTACGACGAGCAGATCGGCTTCACGGTCTACGACACCCTGCGCTACAAGGCGGCGCTGGAGGAGCTGGTGCGCCAGGAGGTCGACGTGGTGATGGACCGCCTCGCCGGCGAGGTGCCGCCCGAGCGCGTGGTCGAGCTGCTGGAAGCCGGCGCCCAGCCGCTGAAGGACCTGATCGGCGCGATGCACACGAAGCTGATGGTCGCCGAGCTCGAGCGCCGCCGCTGAGCGCGCCGCCCGCCGCTCAGGAGGTGCGGCCGGCGGCGCCCTCGAGCTGCTCCCGCTCGGCTTCGACGTCGACCAGCAGCGCCACCGCCCCGGTCTCGCGGGCCACCCGCTCGGACTCCGCCAGCGCCGCGGCCGCGCCGGGGCGGCCGGCCGCCCTCAGCGCCCGCGCCAGGGCCAGCATCGTCACCGGGTAGCTCCACATCATCCCTCGCTCGCGAGCCGTCTCGGCCGACCATTCGGCCGCCTCGATCGCCTCCTCGACGCGCCCCGCCTCGCGCAGCACCTGCGAGCGAAGCTGCGCCCGCCACGCCGCCATCTCGCCGCCGTTGCCCATCGCCTCGCGGTAGAGCCGCTCGGACTCTTCGATCGCCTCCAGCGCCGCCTCGACCTCGCCGGCGTTGAGCTCGATCCAGGCCAGGTTCGAGAGGGCGAGGGTGCGGGAGAAGATGTCGCCGAGCTTGTCGGTCAGCTCGACGTTGCGGCGGGCCGCCCCGAGCCCCGCCTCGGCGTCCCCGCGCATCGCCATCAGCCCGGCCTGGTTGCTGCGCACCCAGCTCGCCGTCTCCGGGTCGTCTTCCTCCAGGGCGACGCGCAGCGCCCGCTCGAAGAGCTCTTCGGCCTGGTCGAACTGGAGCTGCTCGCGCCGCACCATCCCCTTGCCCATCAGCCCCCAGGCGATCGGGCTGCCGAGGATGATCCCGGCGCCGACCGAGCCGTCCTCGCCGGCCAGCTCCAGCACCTCGTCCAGCATCCGCTCGAAGCCCTCGAAGTCGCCGGCGGTGAGGAAGGCGTAGGCGCCGGCCGAGCGGACCGCCACCTGCAGGTGGCGGTCGCCGGTGCGGTCGGCGAGCTCGACCGTCTCCCGCACCGCCGCCAGCCACTCCTCGGCGCGGTGTTCGAGGCCCGGCCGCACCGACGTCGCCACCCGCAGCAGCGCCAGCGAGTGCAGGTCCTCGCGCCGCATCGCGATCTCCTCGGCTTCGGCGGCGAGGCTGGCTTCTTCGCCGCGGCTCATCCCGACCCGCCAGGCGTACTGCAGCTGCAGCAGCCGCGAGTGGACCGCCAGCGCCGCCACTTCCTCGCTCTGGTCCAGCTCGGCGGTCAGCTCCATCACGTCGCGCCAGAGGCGCAGCGCGTCGTGGGGGCGGCTGTGGCCGGCCCAGTGGGCGCCGCGGGCCGCCCAGCGGGCGGCCTCCAGCGGCTCGCCTCCCTGGCGCAGGTGGTCGGCGATCAGCGCCGCCAGCTCGTCGTGGCGGTCGGCCGGGTTGAGCTCGATCAGCGCCCGGGCGGCGGCCGCGTGGGTGCGCGCCCGCTGCTCGGCGAGCTGGGTGCCGTAGGCGACCTCGCGGGTGAGCGGGTGGCGAAAGGCGAGCAGGCGCTGCGGGTAGAGCTCGGCCTCGTAGAGGAAGCCGCCCTCGACCAGCGCGCCCAGCGAGGCCTCCATCGCCTCGGGGCCGAGGCCGGCGGAGAGCCCGAGCGCCTCGGCGCTGACCTCCTTGCCGAGCACCGAGGCGACCTGGAGCAGCTGCTTGGCCTCGGGCGGGAGGCGGTCGATCCGCGCCGCCAGCACCGCCTGCACCGTCACCGGGACGGCGGCTCCCTCGACCGGCCGGGCGAGCCGGTAGGAGCCGCGCTCGCCGAGCAGGTAGGCCGACTCGGCCAGCTCGCGGACGATCTCCTCGATGAAGAACGGGTTGCCGCCGGTGCGCTCGTGGATCGGCTCGTCGAGGCCGTCGAGCGAGGCGTCCTCGCCGGCCAGGTCGCGCAGCAGCTCGCGGGTGTCCTCCTGGCGCAGCGGCGCCAGCTCGACCGTGCGCCAGGCCGGGCTCGCGGCCCAGGGCGGCGCGTACTCGGGCCGGTAGTTGGCGAGCAGCAGGGTCCGCGTCCCGCCGAAGCCCTCGACCAGGCCGCTCAGCATCGCCTGGCTGCCCTCGTCGATCCAGTGCAGGTCCTCGAAGACGAGCACCAGCGTCTTCTTCCGGGCCGGGTTGCCGACCAGGCGGCAGAGGACGTCGGCGAGCGCCCGCTGGCGGGCCTCCGGGCTCATCTGCGGGACCGGCCGCTCGGGGTCGGGGACGCCGAGGAAGTCGAAGAGGAGCGGCAGGTCATCGGCGAAGGCGGCGTCGAGGAGCAGCGCCCGCCCGGCGATCTTCTCCCGCGCCGTCTGCTCGGGGTCGCCGTCGCCGATCGCGAAGAAGGCGCGCAGCATCTGCAGGATCGGCATGAACGGGATCGACTTGCCGTGCGCCTGCCCCTGGGCCTGGAACACCTCGATCCCCTCGCCGCGGCAGCGTTCGACCAGCTCGAGGTAGAGCCGGCTCTTGCCGACGCCGGCTTCGGCGACGACGCCGAGCGCCGCCGCCTCGCCGCCGCCGGCCCGCCGCAGCGCCTCTTCCAGCGCCCCGATCTCCCGCTCGCGGCCGACGAAGCGCGAGAAGCCGCGCTCGCGGGCGAGGTCGAGCCGGCCGCGCGCCGCGCCGACGCCGGCCAGCTCGAAGACCCGCACCGGCCGGCTGGCGCCCTTGATCTCGAACTCGCCGAGGTCGGCGAGCTCGAGGAAGCCGCGCGCCAGGGCGGCGGTGTGCTCGGTCACGTAGGCCTTGCCCGGCTCGGCCAGCGCCTCCATCCGCTGGGCCAGGCCGACGGTGTGGCCGATCGCCGTGTAGGAGCCCTCGCCTCCGGGGCCGATCGCCCCGGCGACAACCTCCCCCGAGTTGATCCCGATCCGGGTCGAGAAGTTGAGCCCCCGCTCCCGCCGCAGCTCGGCCGCGTAGGAAGCGACGTCGTCGAGCATCCGCAGGGCGGCGTAGCAGGCGCGCCTGGCGTGGTCCTCGTGGGCGACCGGGGCGCCGAAGATCGCCATGATCCCGTCGCCGGTGAACTTGTCGACGGTGCCCTCGAAGCGGGTGACGCTCTCGGCCAGCAGCGAGAAGAAGCGCTGCATGATCTTGCGCCACTCCTCGGGGTCCTCCTGCTCGGCGAGGTCCATCGAGCCGCTGACGTCGGCGAACAGGACGGTGACCTGCTTGCGCTCGGCGTCGTCCGGGCTGGCTTCGTACACGACGTCACAAGGGTACGCCCCCGGCGCGGGCGAGTTTGTCAACCGCTGGTTTGCAAACTCGCCCGGCGGGCGGCGGCGATCGCGGTCGGTAGCCTCAACTCGGTGCGATCCGTCCTCGTCACCGGAGCCTCGACCGGCATCGGCCGTGCCGCGGCGCTCCGCCTCGACGGCTCCGGCTGGAGGGTCTTCGCCGGGGTGCGCCGGGAGGAGGACGCGGAGGCGCTGCGCCGAGCGGCCTCCCGGCGGCTGGCGCCGGTCCTGCTCGACGTCACCGAGCCCGAGCAGATCGCGGCGGCGGCCGAGCGGATCGGGCGCGAGAGCGAGGGCGGCCTGCACGGCCTGGTCAACAACGCCGGCATCGGCGTCCCCGGGCCGCTGGAGACGATCCCGCTGGACGACTTCCGGCGCCAGCTCGAGGTCAACCTCGTCGCCTACGTGGCGGTGACGCAGGCGCTGCTGCCGCAGATCCGCGCCGCGGCGGGTCGGGTCGTCTTAATCAGCTCGATCGGTGGCCGCATCGCCCTGCCCTTCGCCGGCCCCTACCACGCCGCCAAGTTCGGGACCGAGGCGATCGGCGACGTCTTCCGCCAGGAGCTGCGGCCCTGGGGCATCCGCGTCGCGATCGTCGAGCCGGGCTCGATCGCGACGCCGATCTGGGACCGCAGCCGGGCGACGGCCGCCGAGGTCGAAGCCCGCTCGCCGCGCACCGACCTGCTCTACGGGGCGGCGATGGCGAAGCTGCGGGAGGCGATGCGGACGGCGGGGGAGCGGGGCGCCTCGCCGGAGAAGGTGGCGAAGGCGATCGCCCACGCGCTGGAGTCGCCGCGGCCGCGGACGCGCTACCTGGTCGGGCTCGACGCGCAGGTGGCGGCGCGGCTGAAGCCGTTCCTCCCGGCGCCGGTCCTCGATCGCCTGGTCGCCCGCGCCCTGGGCGGCTGACCGGCGCATATCGGCGCCCTCGGTCGCTCGCGTGCGGAGCACGCCACGCTCCCTGCGTCCACCGATCTGCTTGGTCATGCGCGCCAGGGCGGCGCATATACTTGGGCCGATTGACTGATCAATCAACCGGAGGACCATGCCTCAGTGCGCGTCGCCGCCGTACAGCTGAACTCGAACGCAGACAAGGAGCGGAACCTCGCCTCGGCCGAGTGCCTGGTGCGCGCGGCCGCCGACGGCGGCGCCGAATTCGTCGCCCTGCCGGAGAAGTGGAACCTGCTCGCCGACGGCGGCGAACTGGTCGCCGGAGCCGAGCCGCTGGACGGGCCGAGCCTGGCCGCGGCCCGCGGCTGGGCGCGCGAGCTCGGCATCCACCTGCTCGCCGGCAGCGTCTCCGAGCGCCGCGAGGGGGGCAAGCCCTGCAACACCTCGGTCCTGATCGGGCCGGGCGGCGAGGACGTCGCCGTCTACCGCAAGATCCACATGTTCGACGTCGACGCCGGCGGTGTCTCCTACCGCGAGTCCGAGCACGAGGAGCCGGGGAGCGAACCGGTGGTGGCCCCGCTCGGCGAGCTCGTCCTCGGGATGAGCGTCTGCTACGACCTGCGCTTCCCCGAGCTGTTCCGGATCCTCGCCCTGCGCGGCGCCCGGCTCGTCGCCGTGCCCTCCGCCTTCACCCTCGCCACCGGCCGCGACCACTGGGAAGTGCTGCTGCGGGCGCGGGCGATCGAGGACCAGGTCTTCGTCCTCGCCCCGAACCAGATCGGCGAGGCGCCGCCGCACTTCAGCTCCTGCGGCCGCTCGATGATCGTCGACCCCTGGGGGGTGGTCCTCGCCACCGCGCCCGACGGCGAGGGCTTCGCCGCCGCCGAGCTCGACCTCGCCGCGCAGGACCGGGTGCGGGCCTCGCTGCCCTCGCTCGCCAATCGGCGGCCGGCCGCCTACAGGTGGCCCGAGGCGGCCGGGGGGGAGGCCTGATGGCGCAGGCGCCGCCCGCCGACAAACGCCGGCTGATCCTCGACGCGGCGATCCGCGTCTTCGCCCGCCAGGGCTTCCACGCGACCCGCGTCTCCGACATCGCCGACGAGGCGGGGGTCGCCTACGGGCTCGTCTACCACTACTTCCGCTCCAAGGACGAGGTCCTGAACGAACTCTTCATCGAGCGCTGGTCGCTGCTGCTGGCGGCGATCGAGGAGGCCGACCGCACCGGCGCCGGCCCCCGCGAGAAGCTCGGCGCCGTCGCCGGCTTCATCTTCGACTCCTACCGGCACGACCCGGAGCTGATGAAGGTGATCATCGTCGAGGTGACCCGGGCGGCGAACTCGTTCGGCAAGACCCACCTGGAGGAGATCCGCCGCGCCTACGAGGGGATCGCGAAGATCGTCGCCGACGGGCAGGCGAGCGGCGCCCTGCGCGGCGACGTCGAGCCGATGTTCGCCTCGATGGCCTTCTACGGCGCCGTCGAGCAGCTGCTCTCCGGCTGGATCTTCGAGACGATCCCGGCCGCCGCCAGCGATTTCGACCAGGCGCGGGATCTCCTTGTCACCACGATCTGCGACGGCCTCGAGCCGCGCTGAGCGCATAGGGTAGGGCCGAACCGCCGCCCGGGCGGATGGTTTACTGCCGAGTTCCGATGGGGAAAGGTTCCAGCTAAGTGGACAACGATCTGGTCAAGCGTCTCGTCTGGAGCGGCCTCCTGGCCGCCACCGGCGCCCTGGCGAGCATCGCCGCCACGCGGGTCGCGGCGATCGTCTTCCGCCGCCTCTACGACGAAGACCCGCCCGAGTAGGAGCGATCGATGGCCGAGCCCGACCTGAACCCGCCGCCCGCCCCGGAAACCCCGCCCGAGGAGCGCACCCTCGCCGACCTCGTCGTCGACGTCTCCGAACGGGCCTCGACCCTGGTCCGCGAGGAGATCGAGCTGGCCAAGGCCGAGGTCTCGCAGAAAGTCACCAGGCTCCTGCAGGGGTCGGCGGTCGGCGTCGCCGCCGGCGCCTTCGCCTTCCTCGCCCTGATCCTGATCCTGCACGGGATCGCCTGGCTGCTCGGCGAAGAACTCTTCGGCGGCAACATCTGGGCCGGCTACTTCGTCACCGCCGGCATCTTCCTGCTGATCGCCGCCCTCGCCGGCCTGATCGCCTTCCGCGCCGTCAAGGCGGGCTCACCGCCGGTGCCCGAGCAGGCGATCGAAGAGGCGAAGCTGACCAGGGAGATGCTCGAAAAGGAGGCCTCGTGACCGCCGGTGCCCCGGGACGCTCGCCGGCCGAGATCCGCCGCGACCTGGAGGTCGAGCGCCTCCGGCTCGGGACCTCGGTGGAAGCGCTGCGGGGACGGGTCAACGAGCTGACCGACTGGCGCCGCCAGGTCGAGGAGCACAAGCAGCAGCTGATCGTCGGCGCCGCCGCCGTCGGCTTCGCGATCGGCGTGCGGATGATGGTCCGCCGCCGCCGCCGCCGCAACCGCGGCTGACGGCCCCAGGCGCCGCCATACGGCGTCCTCGGTCGCTCGCGTGCAAAGCACGCCACGCTCCCTGCGTCCTTGTCTGGTGGCGCCTGGACCTCGTCAGCCGCGGCTGCGGACTCGTTTAGCCGATCAGGTCTGTCTTGACGCTGCCGACGCCGAGCAGGCCGGGGCCGACGTGGGCGCCGAGGACGGGGCCGACCTCGGAGATAAAGGCCGGCTCGCAGCCGAAGATCTCATAGCAGTCTTCGACCAGCGAATCGGCGGTCTCCTTGTCCTGGATGTACTGGACGACCCAGCCGTAGGCGCCCGAGTCCTTGCGCTGGCGCGCGTAGCCGCGCAGCCGCTCCAGCGAGCGGGCGCGGGTGCGGACCCGCTCGACCGGCGTGATCTCCTCCTCGAGGGTGAGGATCGGCTTGATCTTCAGGGCGCCGCCGATCCAGGCGCGGGCGCCGCCGATGCGGCCGCCGCGCCGCAGGTACTCGAGGGTGTCGATCGCGAACCACATCTTCAGGTTGTCGCGGGCCTCCTCGGCCCGGGCGATCGTGCCCGGCCCGTCGGCTCCCGCCGCGGCGGCCGCGGCGGCGCCGAGGGCGCAGAGGCCCATGCCCCCGGCGGCCGAGCGCGAGTCCATCAGGTGCAGGCGCTCGCCGCCCCTGCCCTCCTCGATCAGCCGCTCGCGGGCCTGCCCGGCGGCCTCGAAGGTGCCGGAGATGCCGGACGAGATGTGGATCGAGACGACTTCCCGGCCGTCGGCCAGCAGCGGCTCGTAGACCGCGAGGAAGTCGCCGATCGAGGGCTGCGAGGTGGTGGCACCGGTGTCGGAGGCGCGCAGCCGCTCGTAGAAGTCGTCGAAGTCGGTGATCTCCGACTCCTTTTCCATCCGCCCGTCGACGGAGACGTAGAGGCTGATCGTCTCGATTCCGCGCGCCGCCACCAGCTCGGACGGCAGGTAGGCGGTCGTGTCGCAGACGACCGCGGTCTCAGCAGAGCTCACAGCCCGATTCTAGACGCGCTGTCGCTTTTCGCCATCAGGCTGGAGATCGGGCCGGTTTTGGAGAAACGTTTGCTTCCTTGGTTAGAACCGTTATTATCAGTTTCCAGCAAAGATGCAATCTATGTATAGCCGGATTTGAGACCCGATGGTTTTTGAGTTCCCAGAGCTGGGAGTGGAGGAGGAGGTCGCGCTGGCGAAGATCGCCGACCTCCGTAAGGAGTTGCGCTTTTACGTAGCCGAGCCGCGCCGCTGGGTCGGTTCGGTGCGTCGCATGCTGGTCGCCCGGGCCATTCAGGGCTCCAACAGCATCGAGGGCTACCACGTCTCAGTGGAGGATGCGGTTGCCGCCATCGAGGACAACGATCCGGTGGAAGCTCGCAGCGAGGATTGGCATGCGGTCATGGGCTACAGGCGGGCCATGACCTACGTGCTCCAGCTCGCCGAGGACGAGCATTTCGAGCTGAGCGCTCATCTGATCCGCAGCCTCCACTTCATGATGGCCGAGTACGACCTCGAAGCCGGCCCGGGACTTTGGCGCCAGGGGCCGATCTGGATTCGCAACGACGCCACGGGCGAGGTCGTCTACGAAGGTCCGGATGCCGATGAGGTGCCCGGGCTGGTCGACGAGCTGGTCTCTCAGCTCGGCAGCTTCCAGGACGTCCCGCCGATCGTTCGGGGAGCGATGGCTCACCTGAGCCTGGTCATGATCCATCCCTTCCGCGACGGCAACGGGCGCATGTCCCGTTGCCTGCAGACCCTCGTGCTTGCGCGGGACAAGATCCTGGCTCCGGCCTGGTGCAGCATCGAGGAGTACCTGGGGGCTAATACGCAGCGCTATTACGACGTGCTCGCGCAGGTGGGCGAAGGGAGGTGGCAGCCGGAGAACGATGCGCGTCCCTGGGTCCGATTCTGTCTGGAAGCCCACTACATCCAAGCCATGAGCGTGCTGCGCAGGGTTCGAGAGTCGGAGCGGATGTGGAGCGACCTGGAAGCCTTCCTCGAGGGCCGGCGCGACCTTCCCGAGAGGGCGATCCAAGGCTTGTTCGACGCCGCCCTCGGGCTTCGGCTGCGCAACGCTTCCTATCGCTCGGTGCTGAAGCGCTTCGGCGCTGAGGAGGTCTCTCACCAGGTTGCGACGAGCGATCTCAGGGCCCTCGTCGAGGCCGGTCTGCTGAACCAGCACGGCAAGAAGCGCGGGACCTACTACGTCGCGGCTGAGCCGCTTGAGGAGATTCGAAGTCGCGCCCGCGAGCGGCGCCAGCCGCTCGACGCCAGTTCCCTGTTCATCGCTGACGCCACCCGGGCAGTGGGTCAGTTTGACTTTCCCCCAGTTCTGAAGCCGAATCCGCGCTAACTTCGCTGCGACAAGCAAAGAAGCGGCCGGGGCGCCGCGCAAACGACCCCCGGCCAGGCACCAGGAACTGGAGGTTCCCGATGCAGGCGAAGCGTAAGGCAGCCAGTCCGGCTGCCGAAGACCTCAAGAACGAGCGGGCGATCCTCGTCCATGTCGTAGGGAGCTTCCCGGAGACTCTGCGGCTCTCGGATCTGATCCGGGAGATGGGCGATCCCGAGGACTTCGGGGAGCGAGACGACATCGAAAGAGCAGTCCGAGAACTCGTCAAAGACGGTCTCCTCTTCCGCTGTGAGGGAGCGGTGCTGCCGACCCGCACCGCCCTACGCGCCTACGAGCTTCTGGACGCCGCATGGTGGCGTTGAAGCCGAAACACCACAACCGCAAGCACTGGCCAGCCCACCGCATCCCTCTCCAACGAGCGGTCATGGCTCTGGCGCTGGAGGTCTACCCGCATTGGAGGACGATCCCCGAACTGGCCCGCGAGATCGGCGGCAGCGGGGCGCTGACGCGGGCGGTGATCGAGCTGATCACCCTCGGCCTGCTCGAAAGCCACGGCTCGGCGGTCAGGCCAACCAAGGCCGTGGCCCACATGGAGCGCCTGAGGCTGCCGTAGGCTCTGACCATGGCGAAGCAGTCGAAGAAGCCAGCCGATCTCAACCGCCTCGCCGCCGCCATCGTTGATGAGGCGACCGACGAGACGCCGCCCGAGCCGGAGAGCCAGCAGCAACTTGCAGGGCGCGAAGGCGGCCGGAAGGGCGGCAAAGCGCGTGCGGCCCGCATGAGCGCAGAGGAGCGCTCTCGCGCCGCAAAACGAGCGGCAGAAGTTCGCTGGTCGTCTGAGTCTTAGTCAGTACGTCTTCCGGTGTTAGATAGTCTTCCGCCGATGCTTCGGGGGAAGACACGTTGACCGCAGAGATAGCGGTCATGAACGAGGAGGCAATCGCACTCGCGGCGGATAGCGCCGTAACGGGGCCGGCGAAGATCTTCACGTCGGCAAACAAGATCTTCGCCCTTTCGAAATACCACCCCATTGCCTTGATGGTCTTCGACAGCGCTCAGTTTCTCCGGGTGCCCTGGGAGACCATCGTCAAGCAGTACAGGCGCGAGCTAGGCAAAAAAAGCTTCGCAACCTTGGAGGAACACGCGGACGATTTTCTCCGGTTCTTCAGCCGCCGAAACAAAGTTTTCCCCGCCGAAGCCCAGGATTGGGCAGCTGAAAATTACGCCTATTCGCTCTACCTCACCATCCTCAACGATGCCCTGAAGCAGATCGGCCTACGGATTGAGAAAGGCGAAGAACCCACCAAGCAAGATGTCGTAGACCAGATCGAAGAAGGCATCGCCTGGCACCACAAACGCTGGAAAGAAGCGCCTGTTCGGAAAGGCATTCCCTCCTCTTATAAGCAGACCGTCAGAACCAAATACAAAGAGGAGATCGAGAACGCGATCAAGGCCACTTTCGAGCGGGTCGAACTCTCAGTCAAAGCTAAGCGACAGCTTCGCCAGTTGATTCCAGAAGTCGCCACCAAGGATCTTCGCTTCGAACGTTGCCCCAGCCACTCAGGAATCGTCATCGCGGGGTTTGGAAGCGAGGATGTCTTCCCCCGGTTGCGCCGCTTCCACTTCGAAGCGATTTTTGCGAATCGCCTGAAGTACACCGAGGACCCTCCGGTGGAGATCGGCAACAAAGTCAAGGCGGCGATTTTGCCCTTCGCTCAGGCAGAGCAGGTTGAAAGCTTCATGGAGGGGATCGACCCCGACCTATACGAGCATCTTCATCAATGGTGGCATCGAAAGCTCGCTGATCTGGTGGGCGAGATCGCCGATCATCTGAAACTCTCGAAGAACAAAAAAGAAGCGCTAGGAAAAGCCTTCTACGACCGCTGTAACGAGATCGTGCACGACGAGTACATGCACGGGCTCGACCAATTCGCTGAAGACAATAACGTCCGGCCGATCACTAACATTGTCGGAATGCTTCCCAAGGACGAGCTCGCGGAGATGGCCGAGTCACTCGTCAACTTGACCTCTTTCAAGCGGCGGATCACTCCCGAGGCGGAGACGGTTGGTGGGCCGATAGATGTGGCGGTGATCTCGCGCGGCGACGGCTTTATCTGGATCAAGCGAAAGCATTATTTCAGTCAAGACTTGAACCCCCATTTCCTCGCCAACTACTATGGATAACGGAGCCATGCCCAAATCAGCTAAGAAATCAAGCCCTAGCGGCACTTCTCAGGGACAGCGGCGTTACCGCTCGGTAGCCGAGATCAAGAGGGATTTATTCCCCAATGCAGCTGCCGAGGAGACGGCGACTAACGCTCGCGACCGAAGCGAAGGACTGATGCAGGACTTCTTCGGGCCGCGCCATACCTGCGCCTAACGCTCGCTGCCGTTCTGACCAGATGGACTAGCCCAGTTTAGGGCTAGCCATCCCATGGGTTTTGCCGTCCGACCGCTTACGCATAATGGTCAGTATGAACAGGCTGAGCACTGAGAAGCGGGCGCAGATCATCGGCTGCCTCGTAGAGGGCAACAGCATCCGCGCCACGGTCCGTATGACCGGTGCCGCCAAGAACACCATCGTCAAGCTGCTGGCCGACCTCGGGGAAACCTGCGCTGAGTACCAAGACGGGGTCTTCCAAGACCTCCCCTGCTCGGTGGTAGAGGCCGACGAGATATGGGCGTACTGCTACGCCAAGCAGAAGAACGTCCCGGAGCAGTTCAAGGGGACGCCGGGCTACGGAGACGTGTGGACCTTCACGGCGATCTGTGCCGACACGAAGCTCGCGCCCTCTTGGCTGGTCGGCGAGCGCACGAAATACGACGCGACCTACTTCCTCGAAGACCTGGCCAGCCGGATGGCCGGGCGCATCCAGCTATCGACGGACGGGCACCCGATGTACGAATCGTCGGTCTACCAGGCGTTCCGAAACGACGTGGACTGGGCCGTGATCCAGAAGAACTACGCCTCGGACCCCAACCAGGGCGGCAAATACAGCCCGCCGGTCTGCACCGGCACCAAGCGGCGGGTGCTGAAGGGCGACCCGGACCCCGACCGGATCTCGACCAGCTATGTGGAGCGCCAGAACCTGACGATGCGGATGGGGATGCGCCGCTTCACGCGGCTGACGAACGGATTCAGCCGCAAGGTCGAGAACCTCGCCCATGCGGTCAGCCTGCACTTCATGCACTACAACTTCGCCCGCCCGCATCAGTCGCTCAAGGAGCGCTATCCCCGTACCCCGGCAATGGCGGCAGGGGTTGCCGATCACATCTGGAGCTTGGAAGAGATCGCGGCGCTGCTGGACTGAAGTAGCTATGCGCCGCGGGTTCGACCGCAGTTGCTGCATTCCCAGACGCCGGGGCTAATTTCTTTGTGCATGTGTTCGACTTCGCACGTCTCGCACGACTTCATGGTTTCCCAGCCCATTGGCGCAACTTAGCAGCGACTACGAACCCGGCTGTTGGGCTTCGCCTCATTCAAACTGACCCACTGCCGCCACCCGCTCTCGCTACACTTTGTGAAGTGACGGATTCGCCACAGGCCGCGATCACCCTGACCGACAAGGCTGCCGGGAAGATCGGCGAGCTGCTCGGCTCGCAGGCCGACGGCGCCGAGCAGGCGCTGCGGGTGGCTGTTCGCGGCGGGGGCTGCTCGGGCTTTCAGTACGCGCTTGCCTTCGACAAGGCCAAGGAGGACGACCACGTCTTCGAAGTCGACGGCGTCTCCGTGGTCGTCGACAAGGTCAGCATGCAGTTCGTCTTCGGCTCGGAGGTCGACTACGTCGAAGGTCTCCAGGGCGCCGGCTTCCAGGTCAACAACCCGAACGTGGTTGCGGCCTGCGGCTGCGGCTCCTCTTTCCAGGTGAAAGAGGACGCGGCAGAGAACGCCGCCGTCTAGCGCTATTCGATCTGCAGCGGCGGCGACTGCGCCGGCGGCGCGGCCTCGACCGCGGCGTTCTCGGGCTGCTCGACGCCGAGGGCCTCGGCGAGCTCGCCGGACTCGAACATCTCCTCGACGATGTCGCAGCCGCCCAGCAGCTCGCCGTTGACGTAGAGCTGGGGGAAGGTCTGCCAGTCGGAGATCTCCGCCGTCACTTCGCGCAGGGGCTGCAGCGCCGGGAGGACGTCGATCGCGCCGTACTCGACGTCGACCTGGTCCAGCACCTGGACCGTGCGCATCGAGAAGCCGCAGCGCGGCATGTCCGGGGTCCCTTTCATGAACAGCAGGACCGGGTTGGCGGCGATCAGCTCTTCTACTTTGCTCTTCAGCTCTGGGTCGGCCATGGGGGCATTGTAGGGAGGCCCGCCGTTCGGCCTAGAGCTGGGTGACGATCAGGCCGATCATCGCCGCCAGTACTCCGACGAAAGCAGCGACCAGTCCGCCGCCCACGATGAGGATCGTGTGCTGGAGGCTGTCGATCCTGCCGCTGAGGTGGTCGACGCGCTGGCTCAGCTCGTCCAGTCGCGCGTCGACCCGATCCTTGAATTCGTCGAGGCGGGAGTCGGGCCAGGCGGACTGCCGGAATCTCATGATCCTGAGGCTACGAATGTAGGTCGTACGCATGGCGCGCACAATGTAACATTTTGTCGCAGAGAAGCGCTCGAAGCTGTGACTCAGCCGGGGAGGCTGGTCTTCACCGAGAGCGCGTGGATGGTGCCGTCGTCGAAGCGCTCCTTGACCGCCGCCTTGACCAGGCGGTGCTGGTCGATCCGCGAGAGGCCCTCGAACTGGGGGGCGGCGACCGTGGCGCGGATGTGGTCGCCGGTGCCGGTTTCGTCCGTGACCTCGGCCTCGGCGCCCGGCAGCGCCGCCTCGATCATGCCCTTCAGCTCGGCGAGGTCGGCGGCCACTAGCTCGCGGCGGGCTCGCCGAGGGTCCCGAGCATCTCCTCGACCCGGACGAACTTGACCCGCGGCCGGCCGTGCGGCTCGCCGCGGCCGACCTCGGCCTGGTCGATCGCCTGCCAGTCCTCGAAGCTGACGTAGCGGACGCCCTTCTCGCGCAGCAGGTCCTCGACCGCGCCGGCCTCCGGCTTCTCGGGGCTCAGCAGGGTCCCGCTCTCGACGTCGGCGAAGAGGTGCTGGACGGTCTCCAGCGCGTCTTTCTTGTTGGTGCCGATCACGCCCGAGGGGCCGCGCTTGATCCAGCCGGCGGTGTAGTGGCCGACCTTGTGGCCGGCGTCGTGGGAGTCGAGGATGCGGCCGCCCTCGTTGAGGATCAGGCCGCGGTCCTCGTCGAAGGGCACGCCCTCGATCGGGATCCCCGTGTAGCCGACCGAGCGCAGGACCAGCCCGCACTCGAGCTCCTCGCGCTCGCCGGTGTCCCTGGCGCGCAGGGCGCCGCCCTCCTCGACCAGCTCGTTGCGGCCGATCACGATCGACTCGACCTTGCCCTCGCCCTTGATCTCGACCGGCGAGGCGAGGAAGCGGAGAACGATCCGCTGCTTCTTGCCCTCCGGCTCGCGCGCGGCGAACTCCTTCAGGGTCTCGACGTTGACCTTGGTCGTCTTGTCGGCCTCGTCGGACTCCAGGTAGGCCTGACTGGCCGGGTCGAGCTCGACGTCGGCGGGGTCGACGACGACGTCGGCGTCCTCCATCTCGCCCAGCTCCTTGATCTCGGGGTTGGTGAAGGCTGCCTGGACCGGGCCGCGGCGGCCGAGGACGACGATCTCGCGGATCCCCTTGCGGTCGAGCGCCTCGATCGCGTGGTCGGCGGTGTCGGTCTGGCGCAGCTCGTGGTCGGTCAGGGCGAGCATCCGGGCGACGTCCATCGCCACGTTGCCGTTGCCGATCACGACGGCGCGCTCGCAGGAGAGGTCCCAATCGCGGTCGGCGTAGTCGGGGTGGGCGTTGTACCAGCCGACGAAGGCAGTGGCGGCGTGGCTGCCGGGCAGGTCCTCGCCGGGGATCCCGAGCCGGCGGTCGGTCTCGCAGCCGACCGTGAAGACGATCGCGTGGTAGAGGCTTTCGAGCTCTTCGACCTCGATGTCGTGGCCGATCTTGACGTTGCCGAAGAAGCGGAAGCCGTCGCGGGCGGCGGTTTTCTCGTAGACCCGGATCACCGACTTGATCTTCGGGTGGTCGGGCGCGACGCCGCCGCGGACCAGCCCGAAGGGGGTCGGGAGGCGGTCGAAGAGGTCGACCTGGGCGTGCAGGTCGCCGTCCTTGAGGATGTGCTCGGCGGCGTAGAAGCCGCTCGGGCCGGCGCCGACGATGGCGACGCGCAGGGGGGTCTCTTCAGTTCCGATCTTGCTCATGGGAGCGCGAAAGAATAGGGAAAGACGGGGCTCAGCCGAGCGCGCCCGCGTTCGCGGCGACGGCTCCGGGGGTGCCGTCGAGCGCGTCGAGCGCCTTCGCCACCGACATCGCCACGCAGGTGAAGATCGGCGTCTCGCGCTCGGTGTACTCGCTCGACTCGGTCGGCCGCAGCTCGTTGACGAGGTCGAGGAACATGCCGGGATCGTCGCCCTCGAAGGCGACGACGAACTCCTGGTCGTCGAGGCCGAAGCTGTAGCTGGTGTTGATCGTGATGTCCGGGTAGCGGCGGCCGACCTCGATGTGGCCTTTCATGATCCGGCCCCGCTCCTCCGGCGGCAGCCCGTACCAGCGCCGCTGCTTGACCATCGGGTAGAGGAAGAGGTACCTGCGCTCCGAGGTGCAGATCTCCGGCCGCGCCTGCTCGTCGGAGTAGGGCGAGCGTTTGGTCATCGAGAGGAACGAGTGGGGCGTCGTCGACCACTTCGCCAGGCCGCTCTGGCCGAGGACGACGTGGAAGGTGTGGATGTCGTCCAGGTTCGCGCTCTGGGCGAGCAGGACGAGGTCGACGTCGCCGCGCGTTCCTATGGTTGAGTACGCCCGCAGCGAGCGGTCGAGGGCGAAGTCCTCGCAGGCGGCGAGGAACTCCTGCTTGTCGGCCGCGCGGAGCTCCGCGTCGCGACGGCGCCAGGCTGGATCGATCTTGAAGAAGCTGAACTTGGCGAAAGTACGATCGGCCACGGCGGTCACGATAGCGCTGCTCTTCGTGGCCTTGGCGGGGCCGGGGGGTGGGGAGGGGTCTCCACTTGACTTTTTCGGTGGGCCGCCGGGGCCGTCCGAGGTTGTGGGCGCCGAAAAAGTACAAGACGTTCCGACCCCTCCCCACCCCCCGGCTCGGGCCGCAGGAATCGGGAGGCGGAAGGTCGTGCTGGCTTGGGTGCCGAGCCGCACTTCCTTGGCGGAGATGGCTGGGGCGGGGTTGTCGCCGGGGGTGATGAGTGCGGGGCTGGGGACGGTGCCGGCGGCGCAGACCTACCTCGACGTGGGGCAGGGGAACCGGGTCTTCGATTCGCTCTACGACTCGCCGCTGCCGCTGTTCGAAGGGGACCGCGCCCGCTGGTGGCGAGAGGTGGTGGAGCGGGCGGAATCGGCGCCGGCCGAGATCGTCCCCGGCCTGCTCGCGAAGACGCTGGCGGCGGCGGGAGCTCGAGCCCGGTTCTCCGAACGGCGGGGGAGCCCGCTCGCCCGCCTGGCGCCACCCCGGCCGGGTGAGCTCCTGATCGCGATCGCCCGGCCCAGCGGGCGCTCCGACGAGCCGCTGCCGATCGGGATCGCCGGACCCGGCTTCCACGGCAACCTCACCTCCGGCAGCACCCGCACGGACGGGTACGTGCTCTCGACCGACGTCGCGCCGACGATCCTGCGCCACCTGGGGATCCCGGTGCCGAGCCAGATGTCGGGCCAGCCGATCGAGGCGGAGGGAGCGGTCGACGTCGCCGCGGTCGAATCGCTGGTCGCGCGGATGGACGTGGTCTCCTCGCGGCGCGGCCCGGTGATCGGCCTCAACGTCCTCGCCTGGCTGCTCGCGCTGCTGCTGGTCGCGGCCCTCAGCCGCGGCCGCCGCGCCCGGCCGGCGGTGCGGGTCACGGGCCTGGCGATCGTCTACCTGCCGCTCGTCCTGCTGCTGGGGGCGGCGCTCGAACCCGGCGAGCCGGCGGAACGGCTGCTGGTGCTGCTGCTCTGCCCGCTGCTCGCCGCGGCCACCCTGCTTCTCCTCCGCGGCTACCGGGCCCTGGCCGCGGCCTCGGCCCTGACCGTGCTCGCCTACGCGACCGACGCGGTCGCCGGCTCGCCGCTCACCGCGCTCTCGCTGCTGGGGCCGAACCCGGGGCTCGGGGTGCGGTTCTACGGGATCGGCAACGAGCTGGAGGCCCTGCTCGCGGTGCTGGTCGTCGCCGGCACCGGGGCGGTGCTGAGCGGGTTCTCCCCGCGGGCGACCGGCAGGGGGCGGGCGGCCGCGTTCCTCGCCGCCGGCCTCGCCGCCGCCTTCGTCTTCGCCGCCGGGCGCTTCGGCGCCGACGTCGGCGCGGCGATCGTCTTCCCGGTCGGCGCCGTGGTCGCCGCGACCCTCGTCGCCGGCCGTGGGCGGCGCCTCGGCCTGGCGGCGGCGGTCGCCGTCCCGGTCGCCGTCCTCGCCCTGCTGGCGCTGATCGACCTCGCCAGCGGCGCCAACGCCCACCTCACCCGCTCGGTCCTGGACGCGGGCGGGCTGAGCAGCCTCGGCGACGTCGCCCAGCGCCGCCTGCAGCTCTCCGTCCACAGCTTCGGGCGGCCGGTGCTGCTGGCGCTGCTGCCGCTGGTCGCGGCAGCAGCTTCCCTCGCCTACCTTCGTCGCGACCGCCTGCGGGCCTGGCTGGCCGGCGTCCCGGCGATGCGGGCGGGCCTCGCCGGCGCCCTCGCCGCGGCCGTGATCGGGACGCTCGCCAACGATTCCGGCGCCCTCCTGCTCGAGATCGGCACCGCCTACCTGCTCGTCTTCGTCTGCTTCGCCTGGGCCGAGAGCCCGGCTGCCGCGGCCGGGCGATGATCTACGCTTAGCGACTCGTGCGAATCGGGCTCGTCTCGCCATATTCCTGGTCCTACCAGGGCGGCGTAAACCGGCACGTGGAGGCTCTCGCCGAGGAGTTCCTCGGGCGTGGCCACGACGTCCGCGTGATCGCTCCCGTGGACCCGCCCGGGCGGGTCAGCCGGCTCCTGCACCGGGCGGCGCCGGAACGGCGCGAGCTGCCGGATTACCTGCTCCCGGTGGGGCGGACGATGGGCTTCGGCGCCAACGGCTCGGTCTCCAACCTGGCGCCGTTCCCGGCCGGCGGGGTGCTCGCCCCGCGCCGCATCGTCCGCGCCGGCAAGTTCGACGTCATCCACGTCCACGAGCCGCTGGTGCCGCTGGTCGGCTGGAACGCGACCCTCGGCGCCCGCGACCCGGTGGTGGGGACCTTCCACGCCTACTCGACCAAGGCGCTGCCGAACTACATCGCCAACGCGGTCGGCGCCCGCCGCCTCTTCAACCGGCTCTCGGCCCGGATCGCGGTCTCCGAGGCGGCCGCCTGGACCGGCCGGCGCTGGTTCGGCGGCGAGTACACGATCGTCCCCAACGGCGTCGACGTCGCCGCCGCGCCGACCTACCCGGTCCCCCCCGGCGAGGAGCTGAAGATCCTCTTCGTCGGCCGGCCCGAGGAGCGCAAGGGCCTGCCGATCCTCCTCACCGCCTTCGACGCCCTGGTCGAGCACGTGCCCTCGCGCCTGACGGTGATCGGCGCCGAGCGCGAGGACGTCCTCCACTACCTCGCCGACCCCGAGCTGCTGCGGTTCGTCGACATCCGCGGCCGCGTCTCGGGGGAGAGCCTCTGGCGCGAGCTGCACGAGGCCGACGTCCTCTGCGCCCCCTCGCTCTCGGGGGAGAGCTTCGGGATGGTCCTGACCGAGGCCTTCGCCGCCGGGACGCCGGTGATCGCCTCGGCGATCGCCGGCTACAGCGATGTCGTCAGCGACGGCGTCGACGGGCTGCTGGTCCCGCCCGGCGATCCGCAGCGGCTGGCCGAGGAGCTGCAGCGGGTCCACCACGAGCCGGAGCGGTTGCGCGAGATGGGCCTCGCCGCCCGCCGCAGCGCCCAGCGCTACGCCTGGCCGCGGGTCGCCGACCAGGTGACGGCGGTCTACGAGCGCGCGATCGAGGCGCCGAAGCCGGCGACGGCGGGGGAGAGGTTCGCCCACTGGGCCGGCATCCGCCCCGCCGACGGCCACCCGAAGCGGCCGGCTCAGCGCCTGCCCTCGCTCGACCCGCCGCCCGCCCGGTCCGGCGGCAGGGGCCGCGCCGTCGCCCGTCGCATCGGCCTCGGCGTCGCCGGGGCGCTGGGGATCGGGCTGACCTTCCTCGCCGCCCGCAAGATCGGGGTCGACAACGTGGTCGAAAGCATCGTCCGCTCGAACCTGACCTGGGTCCTGATCGCCTGCGGGCTGATGGCGACCTCGCTCTTCTTCCGCGCCGCCTCCTGGTACTGGATCGCCCGCGCCGCCCTGCCCAACCGCCCGATCCGCCGCCGCGACGTCACCTCGGCGACGATGATCGGGGTGCTGATGTCGGCGACCCTGCCGGCCCGCCTCGGCGAGCCGGCCCGCGCCCTGACCCTGGCCCGGCGCACCGGGCGGATGCGCGAAACCTTCCCGGTGCTGCTGGGGACGCTCGCTTCGCAGACGGTGCTGAACGTCGTCGCCCTGGCGCTGCTGGGAGTGATCATCGTCTCGACCACGCCGCTGTTCCACTCGGGCACCAAGCAGATCTTCCTGTTCAGCCTGGTGCCGCTGCTCGTCCTCCTCGTGGTGCTGTTCGCGCCGCTGGCGATGCGGCGCAACGGCAACGGCCGCCTCGCCCGCCTCGCCGCGGGCATGCACCGCGCCCTGGCCCAGGTCAGGGTCGGCCTCTCGGTCTTCCGCGACCCCCGCCGCGGCGGCGCCGCCGCGGCGGCGCAGCTCACCGCCTGGGCGATCCAGCTAAGCGCCTGCTGGGCCCTGCTCTACGCGCTGGGGCTGAACGGCAAGGCGGGGATCGGCGCCGCAGCGGCCGTCCTCTTCGCCGTCAACGTCACCGCGGTGGTGCCGGCGACGCCCTCGAACATCGGCGTCTTCCAGTGGGCGGTGACCAGCGTCCTGCACACCGGCTTCGGGGTCAGCACCGCCGACGCTCTCGCCTACGGGGTGATCCTGCAGGCGGTCGAGATCGCCACCGCCGTCGCCCTCGGCCTGCCCGCCCTGGCGCGGGAGGGGCTGACCTGGAGCGACCTGCGGGTGCAGGCGATCTCCACCGCCCCGGTCAGGCTCGAGCCCCACCCCCGCTCGCGGCCCGGGAACTCTAGATCAAAAACTGCTGTGTAAAGAATTTAGAATTCCGCCGCCGAGGCGGCTTTCCGGCGGATCCAGGGGTTCTTGCCGGGGCAGCGGTAGCCGGATCGACAAGGTTCCTTGACGGGTTCCCACCAATGTGCATAGAGTCGAGCAATCGGTCATAAGCACTCACGCGAACTTGGGAAGGGGAGCCGTGAGATACGACTCTGCAGTACTGGAGAGAGTCGCGCAACGCTTCCGGCGCGACATGTGGGAATCGGTAGTTCCGGAAGCCATCTCCGAATCGGGAGTTGAAGTAAGGCAGTTCGGGCCGGTGCAGGCCACCGCCTTCACCGATCTGCCCGAGATCCACCTGTTGCAGCAGATCCAGGGTGCCGCCGAGCCCGGCGCGGTCGCGGACGGCCACCTGGCCGCGGCGATCGAATGGATGCGGGCCCGCGAAGTCGATTACCGGATCCCGGTTGCGGCCGGGCGGCCGGGCGCGACGGAGGCGGAGGCCTGGCTCGGCGAGAGGGGCTACGAGCGCGGAGCGGGATGGGTGAAGCTCGTCCGCGACGGCTCGCCGCCCGACTTCCACGTCGATCCCGGCATCGTGGTCTACCGCCTGGCGGACGACGAATCCGAAGGGGAAGGGCTGAGCACGATCGCCGCCGAGGCCCTGAACATGCCGCTGGTGGCGGGAACGCTGTTCTTCTCGCTGCCCGAGAGGGACGGCTGGCATTGCTACACGGCGGCGCTCGGGCCCGCAGAGGTCCCGGTGGCGACCGCATCGATGCTGATCGTCGACGGGGTCGCCCAGCTCGGGGCGGGCCAGACGCTCGAGCACGCGCGCGGGCGGGGCTGCAACGCAGCCCTCCTGCACCGGCGCCTGCTCGACGCCCACGGGGCCGGGTGCCACACCGTCTTCGTCGAGGTGGGCGAATGCGATCTCGGCTCCTGGTCGGCGGTCACCGGCAACCTCCGGGCCGCGGGCTTCGAGGAGGCCTACGAGGGGCGCAACTGGCAGCGGCCGGCGCTGCACCCGGCCGAACTGCCAGAGCAGTTCAGCGGCTGAGCTCGGGGGCGGGGGCTCCGGTGGAGCCCTCGCCCTCCTCGGCCGCATCCGGCTCGGACTCGGGCGGCAGCTCGCCGCCCCGGTCGGTGCCGGCGATCAGCTCGTCGGGCGCCTTCTCGGCGGGGATGAAGCCCGACTTCATCCCGAAGTAGACCGCCTGCGGGTGGTGGGCGACGATCGCCACCGTCGACTGCTCGGGCATCACGGCGTAGCCGCCGGAGAGGGTCATCCCGATCTGCTCGAGGTCGAGCAGGCGCCAGACCTTCTCGTGCTCGGACTGGTCCGGGCAGGCGGGATACCCCCAGGAGTAGCGGCGGCCCTGGTCGAGCTCGATCCCGAGCCCCCGGCGGACCTCGGCGTGCAGCCACTCTGCCAGCCCCTCGGCGCTCTGGACGCCGAGCCCGTGCACGTAGAGCTGCTCGGCGAACTCGCCTTCGGCCTCCAGCCGCTCGATCAGCTCGGTCACCTCGGGGCCGACGGTGACGCCCTGCAGGGCGACGACGTCGCGTTCGCCGGACTCCAGCGGGCGGTAGAAGTCGGCGAGGCAGATCCGGTCGTGGCGCGGCTGCCGCGGGAAGACGAGGCGCTCGAGCTCGCGGTCGGGGTCGTCGGGATCGAAGACGACCAGCTCGTTGCCGGCGGCGTTGCAGGGGAAGTAGCCGAGCCGGACCCGGGGGCGGAGGTAGTCCTGCTGCCGCCACATCCGCTCCAGGCGGGGGGCGAAGCCCTCCTCCTCGGCGCTGCCCTCGACCAGCTCGCGCCAGGCCTCCCCCTTCACCCCGCGGCCGCCCCAGTGCAGCTTGAACAGCACGTGGCGGTCGAGGTAGGGGAAGACCGCGTCGAGGTCGACGGGCAGCTCGCGGACGCCCCAGAACGGCGGCGCCGGGATCGCCACGTCGGTGCGGGCGCCGGAGCGGACGCTGTCGTCGCCGGTCGGCGGCGAGTCGTCGGCGACGACCGGCTTCTCGCGCAGCTGCCTGGCCTCGGCCCGGATCCGCTCGACCAGGGCCGAGCGGGCCTCGGAGTCGACCAGGGCGTCCATCGTGTCGAGCCCCTGGAAGGCGTCCTTGCAGTAGAAGACGCCGGGCTCGTAGACCTCGTCGGACTCCTTGCCCTTCGGGTAGAGGGTGCGGCGGCCGAAGTCGCGGTTGATCGCGGCGCCGCCGATCAGCACCGGGAACTCGAGTCCGCGCTGGTGCAGCTCGGCGATGCAGGTCGGCATCTGCTTCGAGGTTGAGACCAGCAGGGCGGAGAGGCCGATCGCGTCGGCCTCGTTCTCGACCGCGGCCTCGATGATCGCGTCGACCGGGACCTGCTTGCCGAGGTCGATCACGGTGTAGCCGTTGTTGGTGAGGATCGTGTTGACGAGCGACTTGCCGATGTCGTGGACGTCGCCGAAGACGGTCGCGATCACGACCTTGCCCTTGCTGTGGCCCTCGATCCGGTCGAGGTGGTTCTCGAGCTGGGCGACGGCGCGCTTCATCACTTCGGCCGACTGCAGGACGAAGGGCAGGATCAGCTCGCCGGCGCCGAATTTGTCGCCGACCTCCTTCATCGCCGGCAGCAGCACCTCGTTCAGGGTCGGGACGGCGCCGATCTTCGCGACCGCGCGCTCGATCTGGTCCTCGACCCCGTCCTTCTTGCGGCGCAGGATGTGCCAGTGCAGCGCCTCCTCGGGCTCCATACCCGCGGTCGGGTCGGCGACCTCCGCCTCGGCTTCGGCGCCCTTGGACTCGAAGTGGGAGATGAAGCGCTCGAGCGCGTCCTCGCGGCGGTTGAAGACGAGGTCGTCGGTCAGCTGCCGCTCCTCCTCGGGGATCTCGCCGTAGGGGGTGATGTGGTTGGGGTTGACCATCGCCAGGTCGAGCCCGGCCTCGACGCAGTGGTGGAGGAAGACGGAGTTGAGGACGGCGCGCGGCCGCGGCGAGACGCCGAAGGAGACGTTGGAGACGCCGAGCGAGGTCTTGACGCCGGGGATCTCCGCCTTGATCCGGCGGATCCCCTCGATCGTCTCCACCGCCGAGGGCTTCCACTCCTCGTCGCCGGTGGTGAGGGTGAAGGTGAGGGCGTCGAAGATCAGCGCCTCGGGGTCGAGGCCGTGCTCGGAGCAGGCGATCTCGCGGATCCGCCGGGCGATCTCCAGCTTGCGCGCCGCCGTCTTCGCCATCCCCTCCTCGTCGATGGTCAGCGCAATCAGGGCGGCGCCGTGTTCCCTCGCCAGCGGGATCACGACGTCGGCCTTGCCGCGGCCGGCCTCGAGGTTGACCGAGTTGACGATCGCCCGGCCGGGGATCTGCTCCAGGGCGGCTTGGATCACCTCGGGTTCGGTCGAGTCGACCTGGATCGGCGCCGGCTGGGTCAGCGAGATCCGCTTGACCACGGCCTTCATCTGCTCGTCCTCGTCCTGGCGCTCGGTCAGGGCGACGCAGGTGTCGAGCACGTGGGCGCCGCCCTCGACCTGGTCTTCGGCGACCTGGACGAGGCCGTCGTAGTCGTCGGCGAGCAGCAGTTCCTTGGCCTTTTTCGAGCCCTGGGAGTTGACCCGCTCGCCGACCAGGGTCGGGCGCGGCTCCTGCACCAGCGGGGTCGAGGTCATCATCGAGGAGATCTCGATCGGGCCGGGGGCGGGGCGGGCGCCGGGGACGCGGCCCTCCACCCGCTCGCGGATCGCCGCGACGTGCTCGGGCGTGGTCCCGCAGCAGCCGCCGACGATGCCGACGCCGAAGCGCTCGACGAACTCGCCGAGGGTCGCCGCCAGCGGCTCGGGCTCTTCCGGGAAGATCGTCTCGCCGTCGGGGCCCTGGAAGGGCAGCCCGGCGTTGGGGATGCAGTGGACCGGCAGGGGGGAGGCCTCGCCGAGGAAGCGGATCGCGTCGCGCATGTCCTCCGGGCCGGTCGAGCAGTTGAGCCCGATCGCCTCGACCTCGAGGGCGCTCAGCGTCGTCAGCACCGAGCGGATGTCGGTGCCGAGCAGCATCTTGCCGCCGTTGGGCAGCAGCGAGACGCTGCACTGGATCGGCAGCCGTCGGCCGGTCTGCGCGAAGGCCTCGCGGGCGCCGAAGATCGCCGCCTTCACCTCGAGGATGTCCTGGGCGGTCTCGATCATGATCAGGTCGGCGCCGCCTTCGACCAGGCCCCGGGCCTGCTCGGCGAAGACCGCGACCAGGCGACCGAAGGAGATGTCGCCGAGAGTGGGGTCGGTGGAGGCGGGGAGGAACCCGGTCGGGCCGATCGAGCCGGCGACGAAGCGCTCCTCGCCGGCTGCCCGGCGGGCGATTTCCGCCGCCTTCGTGTTGATCTCCAGCGTCTGCTCGCCGAGCCCCCACTCCTCGAGCTTCAGCCGCGACCCCTGGAAGGAGTCGGTCTCGACCACCTCGGCCCCGGCCTCCAGCATCGACGTATGGACGCCCTCGATCACGTCGGGCCGGTTCAGCACCAGAGCCTCATGGCACTTCCCCTGCAGCCCCCCGTAGTCCTCGGCGGTCAGCTCGAACTGCTCCAGGGTCGCCCCCATGCCGCCGTCGAAGACGACAACGCGCTCCCGCGTCGCAGCTATGTAGTCCCGCTCCGGCATGAACCTACAACGGTACCGGGGCAGCAGAAGGGCTCAGCGCTTCAGCCCAAGTTTGCGGCGCCAGTCGCGAGCGTTGAAGAAGCGGACGAGGGGGGAGATCAAACGCCGGCGCGACTTCGAGTAGGGGTACCAGGCGGGCTCGCGCTTGCCGCCGAAGCGGGTGATCACGAGGGACTCGCCGCGGCAGTACTTCTTGATCCCGCCTTCGCCGTGGCGGCTGCCGATCCCCGACTGCTTCCAGCCGCCCATCGGCACGTCGGTGGCGAAGTAGTTGACGAGGACGTCGTTGACGTTTACCGCGCCGCACTCGACCCGGCGCGCCACCCGCTCGGCCCGCTCGCGCTCGCCGAAGACCGAGCCGGAGAGGCCGTAGCGGGTGTCGTTGGCCAGCCGCACCGCCTCCTCGGCGTCGCTCACCTTCATCACCCCGACCACGGGGCCGAAGGTCTCGTCGCGCATCACCTTCATCGAGTGGTCGACGTCGACCAGGACCGTCGGTTCGAAGTAGTCGCCGGGGCCGGGCTCGCGCTTGCCGCCGGTGAGCGCGCGAGCGCCCGAGGCGAGGGCGTCCTCGACGTGGTCCTCGACGATCTCGATCTGGCGCGGCGAGGTCATCGCCCCGATTTCGCGGTCGGCCGGCCCCTGCCGCAGCCGGCCCACCTCGGCGGTCAGCTTGTCGAGGAAGGCGTCGTAGGCCCGGTCCTCGACGTAGATCCGCTCCACCGACATGCAGATCTGACCGGCGTTCATCATCCCGCCCCAGGCCGCGGCGTTGGCGGCGCGGTCGAGGTCGGCGTCGGCGAGGACGATCATCGGGTCCTTGCCGCCGAGCTCGAGGCTGACCGGGGTCAGCGTCTCCGCCGCCCGCGCCATCACCTTGCGGCCGGTGCGGTCGGAGCCGGTGAACTGGACGAAGTCGACGTTGTCGACGAGGGCGCCGCCGGTCTCGCCGATGCCCTGCACGCAGTCGAAGACGTCCGGTCCGCCGATCTCGTGCTTCCAGGCCTCGACCACCTCGGCGATCCCGAGCGGGGTGAACTCGGAGGGCTTGATCACCACCGCGCAGCCGGCCTGCAGGGCGGGGACCGCGTCGCCGAGCGAGAGGATCAGCGGGAAGTTCCAGGGGCTGATGATGCCGGCGACCGGGTGGGGCCGGTACTGGACCCGCAGCTTCTTCGAGGCCAGCAGCGGGGTGTGGGGGCGGATGCTCTCCTCGCCGATGAACCGGGCGGCGCGGGTGCCGTAGAAGTTGATCAGGTCGCCGAGGTAGGTCGGCTCGTTCTCGGCGTCGGCGCGGACCTTGCCGGTCTCGCGCTGCATCGTCTCCAGCACCCGCTCCTGGTTGTCGAGCAGCCAGTCGCGCAGCTTGCCGAGCCAGTGGTAGCGCCCCTCGATGCCCATCGCCTCCCACTCGGGCTGGTTGGCGCGGACCCGCTTCACGGTCGCCGCGACCGCCTCCGGCGAGTCGACCGGCACCGAGTCGATTACCTCGCCGGTCGCGGGGTTGCGAACCTCGATCGCCTCGGGCTCGGCCGAGGCCCCGTTCGACCCGGCACTCTCCGTCCGCGCTGCCGTTCCGCTCTCCACCGCTGCTCCCTTCGTCGCCCGTTTGGCTGCTCAGCCAAATGTACCCGGGCGGGGGCCCGAAGCAAGCCTCAGCCGAGGTAGTGGGTGGCGAGGAGGCCGATCAGGGCCGCGATCAGGGTGTAGTTCAAGCGGTCGAAACGGGCATTCAGCTTGTCGAACCTCGCGTCGACCTTTTCGAACCGCTTCTCGAACTGACTGCGGAGCGCTCCGATTTCCCCCTTCACCTCGGCGATCTCGGCCTTCAGTTCGGCGCGGGCCGAGCTCAAATCGACTTTGACCTCGGCGATCTCAGCCTTCAGTTCGGCGCGGGCCGACCTCAAATCGACCTTCACCTCGGCGATCTCAGCCTTGAGTTCGACCCGGGCCGCCCTCAGCTCGACCCTGACTTCCGCGAAGTCTTTCCCCATCTGCTCCCTGAGGTCGTCGAGGCGCTCGTCGGTCCAGGCTTCTCTCACCATCGTCACGGACATCAAAGCAAGTGTAGACGGAAAGTTGCAACAAGTGGCGCGCGGAAGTGGAAAATTTCTGTGCCTTACCGCGGCGGGGGAGGGCGTCTACCTGCTCTTGCCGACTTCGACGATTTCGCCGCTGTCGGTGACTTCGGTTTCCGGCAGCTTTTCGGTGATCACCGAGGTGAACGAGCCGCCCGGGGCGACGCCGCCGGTCGTCTTCGCCTTCGCCTTGCCGCTGAGGCCGGCGGCGATCGTGTAGAGCAGCGTGTGCTTGCCCGGCCGCACGGCGCTCAGCTTCAAGACTGCATGAACCGTCTTGCCCGGCTTCAGTTCGCCGAAGTCGAAGGTCTTCGGGTTGGAGGTCGAGGCGCCGCCCGGGCTCGAGGAGCCCTGCAGCCGCGGGTAGCCCTGGGCCAGGACCCAGACCGGCCGGTCTGAGGAGGCCAGTTCGGCGCCCTTGTCGCTGACCCCGAAGGGCAGCGAGGACTCGACGCCCTGCTTGCCGGCGACGGTGAAGCTGACGGTCAGGCCGGGAATCGCGCGCTTGCCGGTGTTGCGCACCCCGAGCCGCAGCAGCGAGGTCTGCCCCAGGTCCTGCCGCGGGGGGAAGCTCGCTTCGGTCACCTTGACGTGGAAGCTGCCGGTCGGTTCGTCGTTCGAGGATTCCGAGCCGCCGCAGGCGCCGAGCAGCACCGCCGCCGCCAGCGCGGCTAGCCCGATCGCGATGGCCTGGAGGCGGGTCTGCCGGGATTGTCTTCCGGTCCCCCGCAAAGCGGCCCGAACATAGCACGGGGTTTGGCGGCTCAAGCAGGCATTTCCGGGCCCCTCCGGGGGTTAGCGCGATCTCAACATGCGGCCAACAGAGGCGGGTGCCTCATCCCCTAGACTCCGGCTCACCGAGTGGGGCGCCGCGCCTGTGCGGGGTCGCTCGGACGGAGGAGCAGATGGTCGGATCCGCGGTCAACAGGGCGTTCCTGCCCGCCAAGTCGCTGTTCGAACAGGTGGGGGAGATGATGATCCTCACCGCTCGGACGATCGTCTCTGCGGTCAAACCTCCCTACCCCTACGGGGAGGAGTTCATCGGCCAGTTCCTCTTCGCCCTGCAGCTCTGCTGGTTCCCGCTGCTGGTCTCGACGGTGGCCTTCGGCTTCGGCGCGCCGGGCCTGCAGGCGGCCAACTTCCTCTCGCTGTTCGGCGCCCTCGACCGGCTCGGCGGCTTCTTCGTCCTCGCCTCGATCCGCGAGTTCGCGCCCTTCGTCACCGCGGTCGTCGTCGCCGGCGTCGCCGGCACCGCGATCACCGCCGACCTCGGCGCCCGCAAGATCCGCGAGGAGCTCGACGCCCTGCAGGTGCTGGGGGTCGACCCGATCAAGAACCTGGTCGTGCCGAGGTTCCTGGCGCTGATGCTGATCACCGGCCTGCTCGACATCTACGCCCTCGTCTTCGGGATCAGCGGCGGCATCCTCACCGAGCTCCTCTACCACCAGCCGCTCGGCGGCTTCTTCGCCACGCTCTTCTCCAACGCCTCGATCACCGACCTCTGGGGCTCGGTGATCAAGTGCACGCTGTTCGGAGCGATCATCGCCGTCGTCTGCTCTTACAAGGGGATGACCGCCTCGGGCGGCGCCGCCGGCGTCGGCCGCGCCGTCAACGAGGCCGTCGTGATCGCCTTCATGGGCGTCTTCGCCTTCAACTACGCCTTCACCCAGACCCTGCTCGCCACCAACCCGGAGCTGCAGACGATCCGATGAACGCCTGGCTCGCAGTCCCGCGCGGCTGGCTCGACTCGTTCGGCGAGATCGCCCGCTTCGGCTCCCGCGTCGCCGGGCTCGTCTACTCCGGCCGGGTCCTGCGCTTCTTCGGCGAGACCCTGCGCCAGGCCGGGATCCTGATCCTCGGCTCGGCCCTGATCATCTGGGGCCTCGTCTTCATCCTCGGCCTGCAGTGCGGGATCGAGGGGGCCTACCTGCTGCGCGCCCAGGGCGCGCCCGCCTACGCCGGCGTCTTCTCGGCCTGGTGCGACCTGCGCGAGATCATGCCCTACGCCTTCGGCTACATGCTCGCGGCCAAGGTCGGGACCGGGATCGTCGCCGAGCTCGGGGCGATGCGGATCTCCGACGAGATCGACGCGCTCGAGGTGATGGGCGTGCCGCCGGTCACCTTCCTCTGCGCGACCCGCCTGCTCGCCGCCTGGATCGCCTTCCCGTTCATGTACCTGGTCGGGATCGGGATCATGTACCTGGCCAGCTACCTGGCCGTCGTCAAGCAGATCGGCGACGTCTCCTCGGGCGGCTACTTCCTGATCTTCTGGATGTTCCAGAACCCGCCCGACCTGATCTTCAGCCTGATCAAGGGGATGTTCATGGCGACCGCGATCGTGCTGGTCGGGTGCTACTACGGCTACACCGCCTCCGGGGGACCGGTGGGGGTGGGGACCGCGACGGCCAAGTCGATGGTCCTCAACATCGTCTTAGTCCACATCATCGGGATGCTTGGGACCCTTGTCTTCTGGGGAGCCAACCCCCGTGCGCCGATAGGAGGCTGACGTGTCGATCGACGAAGAGAACCGCGTGGATAACAGCGAAGGGCCGTACGTGAGCGAGGACGGCGCCGTGATGGGCCGCGACTTCGTCATCCCCGGCGTCAACCCGCGCGAGCACGACCCCTACAAATTCCACACCGGCCGCAAGCGCGACCACGGCGGCGAGGACGCGATCGAGATCATCGACCTCGTCAAGCAGTTCGGCCGCGCCCGCATCCTCAACGGCCTCAACCTCGGCCTGCCCGAGGACCAGGTCTCGATGGTGCTGGGCCCCTCGGGCACCGGCAAGAGCGTGCTGATCAAGCACATCGTCGGGCTGCTCTACCCGGACTCGGGCGACGTCCTCGTGCACGGCGAGTCGATCCCGAACATGACCGACGACGAGCTCTTCGAGGTGCGCAAAAAGTTCGGCCTGCTGTTCCAGGACGGGGCACTGTTCGGCTCGATGAACATCTACGACAACGTCGCCTTCCCGCTGCGGCAGCACACCGACAAAGGCGAGGAAGAGATCGGCGAGATCGTCAACCGGCGGCTCAAAGAGGTGGGGCTCAGCGAGGCCACCTACAAGATGCCCAACGAGCTCTCCGGCGGCATGCGCAAGCGCGCCGGCTTCGCCCGGGCGCTGGTGCTGGAACCGGCGATCGTGATGTTCGACGAGCCCGACTCGGGCCTCGACCCGGTCCGCACGGCGCTGCTCTGCGAGCTGATCCGCGAGGTCCACGCCGAGAACGGCGGCTGCTACCTGGTGATCAGCCACGACCTCGGCACCGCCCGCCGCATCGCCGACTTCATCGCCGTGCTGTGGAGCGGCAAGATCGTCGAGTCCGGCCCCAAAGAGGAGCTGTTCGACTCGAGCAACCCGTTCGTCAGCCAGTTCCTCAACGCTGACGTCACCGGGCCGCTCTCGATGGACTGAGGCTTGAGCGCGGGAGGACGGCTCGGGCAGATCGCCGCCTGGGCAGCGGAGCATGCCCGGCCGCTGCTGGCGGTGACCGTCGTCGTCGCGGTCGCGGCGGCGCTCGGCGCGACCCGGATCCCCACCGACGCCGGCATCGGCACGCTCACCGACCAGGGGTCGGCCACCTACCGGGCGACCCAGCAGGTGCGCGAGGAGTTCGGCGAAGAACCGGTCGTCGTCCTCGTCAAGGGGGAACTGCCGCAGCTGATCCTCACCCAGAACATCTTCAGGCTGCTGCGCCTCGAGGGCTGCCTCTCCGGCAAGGCGCCGAAGGGGGCGAAGCCGATCCCGGGACCGTGCGCCGAGCTGGCGCGGATGCACGCGGTCGAGTTCCTCACCGGGCCGGCGACCTTCCTCAACGAGTCGGTGGTGCAGATCGAAGCGCAGCTGCGGCGGCTGGCCGAACACGTGCCGGCGCAGCGCTTCCGCGAATACCTGCTCGCGGTCGCCACCAAGTACGGGATCACCAGCGCTCCCAGCATCGACAACGAAAACTTCGTCGCCACCGTCGTCTTCGACCTCTCGCGGCCGCGGGGGACGCCGAAGGCGCGGCTCTCCTACGTCTTCCCGAACGCCAGGTCGGCCCAGATCGTGATCCGGCTGAAGCCGGATCTGAGCGCGGCCGAACGGCACCGGGCGATCGGCCTGATCGAAGCCGCGGTGGCGGAAACGACGCCGCGCCGGGCCTGCAGGGAAGAAGGCAAGCCCGCTCCCTGCTTCACGCTGGAAGGCGGCCGCTACGTCGTCTCCGGAGCGCCGGTGGCGATCGACGCGGTGGCGAGGGCGCTGAAGGACGCGCTGCTGGTGCTCTTCGCGGTCGCGGTGGCGGCGATGGCGCTCGTTCTCTTCGCGGTCTTCCGCTCGCGCTGGCGGCTGCTGCCGCTGGCGGTCGCGCTGATGGCGGTGGCGATCGCCTTCGGGGTGCCGGCGCTGCTCGGGGGCAGCTTCACGATGGCCTCGATCGCGGCGCTGCCGATCCTGATCGGCCTTGCCGTCGACTACGCGATCCAGTTCCAGGCGCGCTTCGACGAGGTCGCCGCCGCGCCGGGCGACTTTGCCAACCATGGGTTTGCAAAGTCGACCGCCGCCGCCGCGGGGCCGACGATCGGCACCGCCTGCCTGGCGACCGCGGCCGGGTTCCTGGCCCTGCAGCTCTCGCCGATCCCGATGGTGAGGGGTTTCGGCTGGCTGCTGATTCTCGGGATCGCAATCGGATTTGCCCTGGCGTTGACTGTCGGGCTGGGGACGCTGGCGCGCTGGCGGGCGGGTCCTGTCACGGCAGCGGACCCCCCCTCCCTTCCGGTGGCTAAAGCTTCCTCAGCGAGGGGCTCCCTACCGCGTCACCCGCCCGTGGAGCGTCTTTTGTCGCTGGCGCGGGCGTACCCGGAGATGGTCCTCGCCGTCGGGGTGGCGCTCGCCGTGGCAGGTTGGGCGGCCGGGACGCAGGTCGAAACCGTCTCGGACATCCGCTCGCTGGCGCCGCAGAACATCAAGGCGGTGGAAGGGCTGAACGAGCTGCAGCAGACGACGGGGGTCTCGGGGGAGTTGGACGTGCTCGTCACCGCGCCCGACCTGACCGACCCGGCGACGATCGAGTGGATGGCGGGCTTCAAGGAACGGGTGCTGCGCGAGAACGGGTTCCGGGGCGAAGACCCGAGCTGCCTGCAGGCGGAGATCTGCCCCGGGCCGGCCCTCTCGGACTTCCTCGTCCGCGGCAGGGAGAAGCCGACCAGGAAGGGGATCGAAGCGACCCTGCGGGCGCTCTCGCCGTACGACCTGCGGCAGGTGGCGCCGCTCGACCCGCGGACCGGCGAAGTCGGGCAGCGGGCGCTGATGACCTTCGGCATCCGGGTGCAGTCGCTGGAAGACCAGCAGGCGCTGGTCGACCGGGTCCGCGGCGCGATCGGCAGCCCGCCCCCGGGCGTGGAAGCCCAGCTCGCCGGCCTGCCGGTGATCGCCGCGCAGTCGGCCTCGGCCCTCTCCAGCAGCCGCTACTGGCTGACCCTGGCGGGGTTGGCGCTGGTCGCCGCGGTGCTGCTGATCGTCTACCGCTCCTGGCGCCGGGCCCTGGTGCCGCTGGCGCCGACGGTCCTCGCCACCGGCTGGGCCTCGCTGCTGCTCTGGGTCACCGGCATCCCGCTGAACCCGATGTCGGCCGCCCTGGGGGCGCTGACGATCGCGATCGCGACCGAGTTCGGCGTCCTCCTGGTCGGCCGCTTCGAGGAGGAGCGCGAGGCCGGCGCCGGGGTCGAGGAGTCGCTGCGGCGGGCCTACTCGCGCACCGGCGCCGCGGTCGTCGCCTCGGGCCTCACCGCGATCGCCGGCTTCGCCGTGCTCCTCGCGAGCGAAGTCCAGATGCTGCGCGATTTCGGCCTCGTCACCGTCGTCGACCTCGCCGCGGCGCTGGCCGGGGTGCTGGTGGTCCTGCCGGCGACGCTGCTCTGGCTGGAGCGGCGATGAGGGACCGCTACTCGCTCGCCGTCGGGCTGATCTTCCTCGCCGTGGTCGTCGTCGCCACCGTCAACACGATCGAGGGGGGAGGCGGCGGCGAGACGCTCGGGCTCGACAAGCTGCCGGCGCGCTGGCCGCTGCCGGAGTTCGCGGTGCCGGCGGCGGCCGGCCGGCTCGAAGGCGACGCCAACGTCGCCCAGGACGACTGCGAAACCTCCTCGCTCCCCTGCCCGGAGGGCTCGCGGCGCACCCCGGCCTGCCGGATCCGCACCGCCGGAGCGATCCGGGTCTGCGATTTCTTCTCCCGGCCGCTGGTGATCTCGTTCTGGTTCAGCAAGGGCGGCGGCTGCGCCGAACAGCAGGACGTGGTCGAGCGCCTCTATCGGCGCTACCGTGGGCGGGTGGGTTTCCTCTCCATGGACATCCGCGACGGGAGGGACACGGTGCGCGAAGCGATCCGCCGGCACGGCTGGACGATGCCGGTGGGATACGACCGCGACGGCGCCGTCGCCGCCCTCTACGGGGTCGGCGGCTGCCCGACCTTCGCCTACGTCTACCCGGGGGGCACGCTGCAGGACGCCGGCATCGGCGACCTCACCGCCGCCCGCCTGGCCGAACACGTCGACCGCCTGCTCGCCGCGACGGCGCGGGCGCAGCGCGGCTGAGATGGCCGGCGCCGCGGCGCAGAGGATGGGCTGGGTGCCGGCGCCGCAGCAGGGCTGGGTCGCCCCCCACATCGCCTCCGAGTTCCCCGGGCTCGGCGTCGCCTGGGTCGAGGTGGACGCGAAGCCGGGCAAGAGCCCCGACGGGGTGAGGCGCCGCCTGCGCGACCTCTCCGACCGCACCTACGGCTCGCACGCGATCCGCCTGCGCGAACGGCCGATCCCCTGGGCCTACCGGGTCTTCTTCCGCCAGATCGGCCTCGACCCCGACCGCACCAGGACCCCGATCGAGCAGCTCACCCTCGACCGCCTCTACGACGGCGGCTTCCGCAGCAAGGGACTCCCCGCCGACGCCCTCGACATCGCGATCGTCGAGACCGGGGTGGCGCTGCGCGCCTTCGACGCCGACCGGCTCGAGGGCGGGCTCTGCATCCGCGACTCCGCCCCCGGCGAGTCGCTGGCCGGGCAGCCGGGGGAGATGGCGCGGGGGACGCTGACGATCGCCGACGAGCGGCAGCCGGTCGGGCTCCTCTTCGGCCGCACGGCCGCGGGCTTCGGCATCGACGTCGTCGCCACCCGCCGGGTCGCCGTCGCCGCGGTCCAGGTCAAGGGAGTGCCCCAGATCGCGGTCGAGGAGGCGCTTTGGATGGCCGCCTCGACCTTGGAGGCCGGCTGACCTACACTTTCCGTTGATGCCTGCTCTGCTGAGACAGGACGACCTCGCCGGGCTCGGAGCGGAGGTCGACGAGCGCGAGGCGCGGCTCGAGCTGCGGCGTCAGATCTCGCGCCTGGAGGCCGAGCTCGCGGGCCTCTTCGGGGAGGCCTTCGGCCACACCGAGATCCCGCACCGGGTGGAGGGCGCCGGCCCCGTCGCCAGGGTGCTCGACCTCGGCGAGCTGGAGGCGATCCGCGACAGCCTCGCCGGCCGCATCGGGGAAGCGCGCACGGCCGTCGCCGGGCGCTCGCAGGTGGAGACCCGCAACCGCGAGCTGCTGCGGGAGATGCAGGACGCGCCGGAGCGCTTCAAGTGGGTGCGGATCGCCCGCGCCGACGTCGGCGAGCCGGGGTGCGGCGGCTGGCACTCGCGGCCGGTGCTGGGCCCGATCGGGATGCTGATGGGCTGGTGGCGGGTCAAGGTCTCCTCCGGATGCCCGTTAGCCGGGCGGCTTGCGGCCGTTGAGCGCTGAGTCGAAGCCCGCCCGGCGGGTATCGGCACCCGACGAGCGGCCGCCGGCCCCCTGGGGCGACGTGCCCCTGGCCGAGCTGGTGATCCTCGCCGGCATCGTCTGCCTGGCGATCGGGGCGATCGGCGGCCACCCGATCCTGATCGGGGTCGGGGTCGCCTGCGCCGGCCTCGGCGGCCTCGAGGTGGCGATCCGCGAGCACTTCGCCGGCTACCGCTCCCACACCACCCTGCTCGCCGGCGCCGCCTTCGTCCTCACCACCGGCCTCGTCTTCTACCTCGCGGGCCAGGTCCTCGCGGTGGCCCTGGCGGTCGGCGCCGTCGCCTTCCTCGCCGCCTTCTACCTGGCCCGCCGTGCCTTCCAGCGCGCCTCGGGCGGCCTCAGCTACCGGATCGGCTCCCGCGGCTGAGGCGGTTGCCGCTTAGGCGGTAACCGCCTCCCGCGCCGCCGAGCGTCCGGCCAGCTCCTGCGCCAGCATCCGCCGCTGCCGCTCGGTCAGCGTCCCCAGCTGCTTGTTCTCGTTCAGCGACAGCGGCACCAGGAACTTGCGGGCCCGGGTGCGGCCCCAGCGCCGCTGGCTGGTCAGCAGCTCGGCGATGGTCATGCTCTCGGTCTCCCACGGGCAGCTGCGAACCACCTCCGCGGCATCCATGTCGCCACGCGCGATCGCGCGCTTCAGCTCGGCTCGAGCAAGGCGCACCAGGTTGGCCCGCTCGAGTGCCCTCATGTGCTGCGGGGCCTCGGTTGGGGCAATGGTCGATGGTGATGCCGTTGAGGCAGCTTCCACTGGACTCCTCCCTTCAAGGAATCGTAACTGGGGTATGGGGTGCGGGCCGGCGACCGACGCCTCTCCCAAGGTCGTGGTCCTACCCGAACCCTTTTCTCTCGCTTGCCGGCCGGCCGTGGTGGGCGATCGGCGAGGAGGCCAAGCTATGGCTTCGGGGTGGCCGCCGTCAACCCGCCCTTGCCGAAATGGCGTCCGACCCATTCGCTAAGAGCAACAATTTCGGCCTCGATCCCGGTCAGACCGGAATCGGACAAGGCTGAAACTACCCCGAGCGGGGGATGTCAAGAACCCGTTACCGGCGGGCTAAGCTCGTGGCAGGTCGGGGAAGCCGGCGCTGACGCGGCCGATCGTCTCCAGCGCCCGGTCGAGGTGCTCGCGCTCGTGGGTCGCCATCAGGCTGGTCCGCAGCAGCGCCCCGCCCGGCGGCACGGCTGGGTGGATGGCGACGTTGGTGTAGACGCCGCTGTCGAACAGCGCCTTCCAGAGCAGCACCGCCTGCCAGTCGTCGCCGACGATCACCGGCACCACCGGGGTGGTGGCGACGCTGCCGTCGGGGAGCGTCCCCGGCTCGACCACCTGGAGGCCGAGCTCGCGCAGGCCCTCGCGCAGGTAGGAGGCGTTGGCGAGCAGGCGCTCGAACAGCGCCGGGCCGTCGGCGCGGATCACCCGCAGCGCCGCCAGCGCGGCGCCGACCGCGGCCGGCACCGCCGAGGCGCTGAAGATGAAGGAGCGCGAGGAGACGCGCAGGTACTCGATCACGTCCGCCGGCCCGGCGATGAAGCCGCCGCAGGAGGCGAGGCTCTTGGAGAAGGTCCCCATCCGCAGGTCGACCTCGTCCTCGAGCCCGAAGAGCTCGGAGGCGCCGGCGCCGCGGGCGCCGAGGACGCCGGCGCCGTGGGCCTCGTCGACCATCAGCCGGGCGCCGTAGGCACGGCAGAGCTCGACGATCCGCGGCAGGTCGCAGACGTCGCCCTCCATCGAGAAGACGCCGTCGACGACGACGAGGACGCCGCCGCCGTCCCCGGCCGCCCGCTGCAGCATCTTCTCCAGCTTGTCCATGCGGTTGTGGCGGAAGGGGCGCAGCTTCGCCCCGGCGAGGCGGCAGCCGTCGAGGATCGAGGCGTGGTCGCCCGAGTCGCAGACGACCGTGTCGGCGGGGCCGAGGATGGTGCCGAGGCAGCCGAGGTTCGACTGGTAGCCGGTCGTGTAGACGATCGCGTCCTCGGTCCGCATCCACTCCGCCAGCTCGCGCTCCAGGTCCAGGTGCAGCGGCGTCGTCCCGTTCAGCAGCCGCGAGCCGGTGACGCCGGTGCCGTAGGTCTCCAGCGCCTCGCGCGCCCCCGCCTTGACCCGCTCGTCGCCGGTCAGGCCGAGGTAGTTGTTGGAGCCGAGCATGATCGTCTCCCGGCCCTCCATCTCGACCACCGGGCCGGCCTGCGAGGTGAGCAGGCGGAAGTAGGGCAGGAGGTCGTGCTCCTTGGCGGCTTCGAGCTGCTCCAGCCGGTCGTGGCTGCGGGCCTTCTCGAAGACGTCGACCGGAGCCTTCGCGGTCTCGCTCATCCCTGGAAAGTGTAGGTTCTCGCCCGTGAGCGCGGCGAGCGAACCCCGCAGCGGGGGCAGCCTGACGGTGCGGCCGGTGAAGGGCAGGGGGGACCTGAAGCGCTTCGTCGACCTCCCCTACCGCCTCCACGCGGGGACGCCCTGGATCCCGCCGCTCAAACTAGAGCGCCGCTTCTTCCTCAACCGCAGGCTCAACCCCTACTTCAAGCACGGCGAGGCCGAGTACTTCCTCGCCCGGCGCGGCGAGCGCGTGGTCGGGCGGATCAGCGCCCAGGTCGACCATGCCTTCAACGAGTTCCACGGCAGCCGCTGGGGGATGTTCGGCTTCCTCGAGCTCGAGGACGACCGGGAGGCGATGAAGGCGCTCCTCGCCGCCGCCGAGGAGTGGCTGCGGCAGCGCGGCTGCGAGCGGATGGTCGGGCCGATGGACTTCTCGATGAACGAGGAGAGCGGGGTGCTGATCGAGGGCCACGAGCTGGAGCCGCTGATCCGCCAGCCCTGGCAGCCGCCCTATTACCAGCGGCTCTGCGAGGAGGCCGGTCTGGAGAAGGCGATGGACCTCTACTCCTGGCAGCTCGGCATCAGCGACCGCGAGGACATGCTGCCGGTCCTCTTCGAGCTCGACAAGCGGGCCAAAGAGGAGCACGGGGTGAAGATCCGCAAGATGTCGCGGCGGCACCTGCGCAAGGAGATGGACCGCTTCGCCGAGATCTACAACGCCGCCTGGGCCGACAACTGGGGCTTCGTGCCGTACTCGAAGGAGGATCTCGACGCCTACACCATGGACATGCACCTGGTCTTCTCCAGGGAATGGTTCATGGTCGCCGAACGGGACGGCGAGACGATCGCGGTGGCGATCACCCTGCCGGACCTCAACCAGGTGCTGAAGAAGATGAAGGGGCGGCTGCTGCCGCTCGGCTGGTGGCACTTCCTCTGGCGCAACCGGACCTGCGACCAGGTTCGCGTCGGCTTCCTCGGGGTCAAGCCCGAGCACCAGCACACCGGCGTCGCCGCCTCGCTCTACGTCGAGCACTTCGACGTCGCCGCCCGGACGCCGCAGGACCACGGCGAGGCGGGCTGGATTCTCGAGACCAACGAGGCGATGAACCGGGGCCTGGAAGCGATGAGCGCGGAGATCGTCAAGAAGTACCGTGTTTACGAGTTATCGCTGGCGGGGGGCGACGGGCCGGCGCGCTAGAGTCGCGGCGGTGGAAGAGTTGCAACTCGACGGCGAGGTGATCGCCGAAGAAGACGCCGGCTCGGGGGAGGCCACCGATCCGGTCCGCCCGCTTCCCGCCGGCTACAAGGAGCCGAGCAGCTCGGTCGTTCTGCGGCCGGAGGTGCGCACCGCGGCGCTGGCCGCGGCGGGCGGCGTCCTCGCCGGCGCCGCCACCGTCGCCGCGGTCCGGGTGATCGGCGCCGCCGCCAGGGCGAAGCCGCTGCGCCGCCGCAGCGGCGGCCGTCGCGAGCGCCAGAACGTGATCGCCAGCCGCTCCTTCCTGGTCGACGTTCACGTCCTCGGCCGCTGAGCCCGATGGACCGAAAAGTCGTCCCCGCCCTGCCGACGGGCCGATTTGACGCCCCTGGAGAGTCAAATCGGCCCGTCGGGCGCGGGGGCGCGACAAATCGGCCCGTCGAGCTCGAGGTGCGGCCGCCCTCGCCGTTCCGGATGCCGCGCGGCAGCGCCGACCGGACGCTGCGAGTGCGCGACGGCGTGGCGCGGCGGCTGCTCCACGTCGAGGGCAGCCCGGTGCTGGTCTGCGCCTGGCAGCCCGCCGCCGGCCGCGTCCGCTTCCGCGCCGAGGCGGTCGACCCGGCCGCGGTCTCACGGCCGGCGATCGCGGCGGCGCCGGCGGGCGGGCCGGCCTCCGCGGAGCAGCTCGAGGAGGCGGTGAGGCGGATGCGCTGCGCCCTCTGGGTCGACGCCGACCTCGGCGAGTTCCACCGCCGCTTCCGCCGCGACCCCCTGGTCGGGCCGCTGATCCGCCGCCTGCCGGCCTTCCGCCCGAAGGGCCGGCCGTGGCCCTGGGAGGCGCTGGCGGCGGCCGTGGTCGGGCAGCTGATCGAGGCCGACCGGGCCGCCCTGATCGAGCGGCGGATCGCCGGCCGCTGGGGAGCCGCGCTGGGGGAGGGGCGGGGCGCCCTGCGCGACGTCCCCGGGCCGGAGGCGATCGCCGGACGCGCTCCGGCCGAGCTCGAGCAGCTCGACCTGGTGGGGAAGCGGGCCGCCGCCCTGCGCCGCCTCGCCCGCGACGTCGCCGCCGGCAGGTGCCGGATCGAGAGCGCCGCGGGGGACGCCCGCCTGCTCGCGCTGCCCCAGATCGGCCCCTGGACGGTCCGCTGCCTCGGCCTCTTCGGCCGCAACGAACCCGACTCCCTCCCCGCCGGCGACCTCGGCTACATCAAGCTCGTCGGCCGCCTCGCCGGCCTCGGCCGCCGCGCCACGGTCGCCGAGGTGGAGGAGTTCTACGCGCCGTATGAGCCCTACCGGGGGCTGGTCGGGGCGCTGACGCTCTCGGGCCTGCACCGCCTCGTCGCGCAGGGGCCGCCGCTGCGCCTGGCCGCCTAGCGGCATTCCTTAAGAAGCCCCTTCCGCCGTGCCGATAAGGCGGGTGCATGCAAGGCCCCCCGGACAGGAACTGGCCCGAGCACGAGGTGCAGCGGTTTCTCGACGAGCTGGTTGCGGGCGGCCAGGATTTCCGCCGCCTGGTCGAGCGCCTGCCGGTGATCGTCTACACCGCCGAGCTCGGCGAGAACGGGCGCTGGCGCTACGTCAGCCCCCAGGTCGAGGAGATCCTCGGCTACCGCCCGGAGGAGTTCGTCAGCGACCCGGGGCTCTGGTCGCGGCTGCTGCACGCCGACGACCGCCGCCACGCGCTCGACGTCGAGACCGAGGAGAACCTCGGCCGCCGCGACACTGCCCCCAGCGAGTACCGGATGCACCGGCGCGACGGCGACGTCGTCTGGATCCACGACGAGGCGGTGCTGGAAGCCGACGAGGAGGGGGTGCCGGTCTGGCACGGGGTCCTCTACGACGTCAGCGAGCGCAAGGAGACCGAGCGCGAGCTGCAGCGGGCGCTCTCCCAGCAGGCGGTCGTCGCCCGCCTCGGCGAGCGGGCGCTGCAGAACGGCGACCCCCAGGAGCTGATGCAGGTCGCCACCGAGCTGATCGCCAAGGTCTCCGGCGTCCACTGCGCCTGCATCTGGGAGCTCGGCCGCGACGGCCGCCGGCTCAACCTGCGGGCGGGCCTGGAGGAGGTGGTGACCGGCGCCGGGCGCCGGGTCTCGGCCTCCCGCGACTCGCACGCCGGCGCCGCGCTTGACTCCGGCACCCACGCGATCGTCGCCGACTGGGAGCAGGAGACCCGCCACACGATGCCGCCGGTGCTGCGGGTCTTCGGCGCCGCCAGCAGCCTCGCGGTGGTGATCGACGGCAAGAACCGCCCCTTCGGGGTGCTCGACGTCCACGCCACCGAGCCGCGCCGCTTCGGCGCCAAGGACGTCCCCTTCGTCCAGGCCGCGGCGAACGTGCTGGCCGACGCGATCGAGCGCCACAACGCCGACCAGGCGCTGCGCTACCGCGTCCTGCACGATTCCCTCACCGGCCTGCCCAACCGCCTCAGCTTCGTCGACGCCCTCGGCGACTCGCTCGGCAAGGCCGCCGTCTCCGGCTCCCCGGTCGGGATCCTCTTCCTCGACCTCGACCACTTCAAGCTGATCAACGACAGCCTCGGCCATCACGCCGGCGACGCCCTGCTGCGGGCGGTGGCGCCGCGGCTGCGCTCGCACCTGCGGCCGGGCGACGTCGTCGCCCGCTTCGGCGGCGACGAGTTCGGGATCCTGATCGACCGCCTCGCCGACGAAGGCGAGGCGGTGGCGATCGCCGACCGGGTCGCCTCCGCCTTCGCCCAGCCCTTCACGCTCGACGGCGTCGACCACTTCGTCAGCGCCAGCATCGGCGTCGCGGTCTCGCGCGCCGGCGAGGACCGCCCGGTCAACGCCGAGCTGCTGATCCGCGACGCCGACGCGGCGATGTACCGCGCCAAGGAGGGCGGCCGCTCCCGCTCGGTGCTCTTCGACGCCGAGATGCGGGCCGGGGCGATGCGCCGCCTGGAGACCGAACGCGAGCTGCGCCACGCCCTCGACCGCGACGAGCTGGCGCTCTTCTACCAGCCGGTGGTGAGCCTGCGGACGGGCGAGATCGCCGGGCTCGAGGCACTGGTCCGCTGGCGGCACCCCGAGCGCGGCCTGCTCGAACCCTCCGAGTTCGTCCCGATCGCCGAGGACAGCGGCCTGATCGACCCGATCGGGCGCTGGGTCCAGGAGCGCGCCTGCCGCCAGGCGCTGGAGTGGCACCAGCTGCGGCCGGACTCGCGGCCGCTCGACGTCGCCGTCAACCTCTCCGCCCGCCAGGTCGCCCACCGCGACTTCGCCGCCGGGGTCGAGGAGATCATCGCCCGCACCGGCATCGACCCGGTCCACCTGCGCCTCGAGGTCACCGAGACCGTCCTCGTCGACGAGTCGGCGACGGCGATCGCCTCGCTGGAGCGGCTCAACGAGCTGGGCGTGCGGCTCGTCCTCGACGACTTCGGCACCGGCTACTCCTCGCTCGCCTACCTCAACCGCTTCCCCTTCCACGCGCTCAAGATCGACCGCTCCTTCGTCGACGCGCTCGGCGCCCAGCAGGAGGCGACGGCGATCGTCGAGGCGATCATCGGCATGGCCAGGGCACTCTCGCTGGAGGCGATCGCCGAGGGAGTCGAGAGCGAGGTGCAGCTGGCCGAGCTGCAGCGGCTGGGCTGCGACTACGCCCAGGGACACCTCTTCCAGGCGGCGATGCCCGAGCGCGAGGTCAGCCGCCTGATCGCCGAAGGGGCGCTGGTCTATTCGGGGATTTCGCCCGACGGCAGGTAGCTGTCGTCGAGCAGCTCGCCCGCCCGCGGCAGCGCTTCGATCAGCCCGTTGTCGCGCATCCAGCCGGCGAACGCTTCCCACTGCTGCGGGTCCATGTAGCCGTAGGGCCGGCCGCCGCTGCGGGCGCCGAGGTAGGGCAGCGTCGCCTTCACCTCGGCGGCCGCCAGCTTCGGTTCGAGGTCGGGGTTGGCTTCGAGGATCGCCTTGGTCGCCGCGCCGGGGTCTTCGGCCGCGGCCTCGGTCCCGCGCTGCAGCGCCGCGAGGAAGAGCCGGATCCTCTCCGCGTTCTCCGCGAGCGCCTTGCGGTTGGCGACGAAGACGAGCTCGTCGTAGGTGGGGACGCCGAGCTTGTCGACCGGGGTCACCACCGGGGCCCTGCCCCGTTCGCGCAGGTCGACCCCCTCGACGTTGCTGTAGCCGCCGAGCATCGCCTGGGCCGAGCCGCCGGCAAGGGCGGGGAGGAGGCCGAAGCCGACGTTGACCGACTTGACGTCTTCGGGGGTGAGCTTGACCCGGGCCAGGATCGTCTTCAGGAAGGCGTCCTGGTAGGGGATGCCGGCGGTCGCGATCGTCTTGCCCCTGAGGCCCCCGACGCCCTTGATCCCCGAATCCTTGAGCCAGATCAGCGAGGTGAGGGGGCGGTTGACGAGGGCGGCGACGGCGACCACGTCGAGCCCCTGTTCGCGGGCGAGAGCCACCTCCGGCTCGTAGGAGATCGCCAGGTCGGTGCGGCCGGCGGCGACCTGCTTGACCGGCGCCGCCGGGTCCGAGGGCGCCGCGATGCTGACGTCGAGGCCGGCTTCTTCGAAGTAGCCGAGCTTCTGCGCCATGTAGATCCCGGCGTGGTCGGGGTTCGGGTAGAAGTCGAGCGTCAGGCTGAGGGGTTCGCGCTGGGCGCCGCCTTCCTCGCTCTTGGCGCCGCAGGCGGCGAGGGCGACGGCCAGGGCGAGGACGGCGAGGGCGGTGGCGGCGATCCGGAGGCGCGTCATCGCCAGAGTTCTATCGCCAACGGACGACGCGGCGCTCGGCGAGCGCGGTCAGGCCCATCAGGATCAGCGCCATCGCCGAGAGGACGGCGACGGAGGCGAACTGGCGGGCAACGTCGAAATAGGCCTGATCGGACTGGATCAGGTTCCCGAGCCCCCCGTTCGATCCCACCCACTCGGCAAAGACGGCGCCGATCGGCGCGATCACGACCGCGATTTTCAGGCCGGTGAAGAGCTGCGGGAAGGCACTCGGCGCTTCGACTCGCCAAAACCGCTGCCAACGCGAGGCGTCGAGGGTTCGCATCATCTTCACTGCGGCCGGATCTACCGAGCGTAAGCCGTCGAGTGCGGCGATGGTGATCGGGAAGAAGCAGACAAGGGCGATGATGAAGACCTTCGGCCCGATCCCGTAACCGAACCACACGATCAAGATCGGAGCGATGACGATCACCGGAATCGTCTGCGACGCGACGATCAGCGGGTAGGCGGCGTCCCGAATGGCGCGGGAGCGGTGCATCGCGAGCGCGAAGCCGATCCCGACGAAGATCGCACAGAGGATCCCGAGGAGGATCTCGCGGAGAGTCACCCAGGCGTTTTCGGCGAGGAGCGCCCGGTTGTCCCATAGCGACCGGGCGACTTCGGCCGGCGATGGAAGCAAATACGGTTCCAGGTTGAAGAGTTCCGCCAGCAGGCCGGTCGAGGCGGCGATCTGCCAGGCGCCGACCAGCGCCGCCAGCAGCGCCGCCGGCAGCAGCACCCGCCTCAGTCGCGTGGTTCCCTTGCCCTCCATAGCCGGGCTCAGCAACCGCGACTTCCGGCGTGGAGCGCTCGCAGCGCCTCTTCGCGGGCGGCGACGAAGGCGGGGTCGGTGACAGCGGCGTCGCGGTCGGCAGCCCGCCGCGCCGGCGCGCTCAGCTCGGCGACGATCCGGGCCGGGCGGGCGGAGAGGACCGCCACCCGGTCGCAGAGGTAGAGCGCCTCCTCGACGTCGTGGGTGACGAGGACGACGGTGCGGGGGTCGCTGCGCAGCGCCGCCGCCAGCCACTCCTGCATCTCCGCCCGGGTGATCGCGTCGAGGGCGGCGAAGGGCTCGTCGAGCGCCAGCACCGGCTTGCCGGCGACCAGCGTCCGCAGGAAGGCGACCCGCTGCCGCATCCCGCCCGAGAGCTCGGCCGGCCGCGCCGCCTCGAAGCCGCCGAGGCCGAAGCGGTCGAAGAGGTCGGCGGTCGCGGCGCGGGCGGGGCGCCGCCGCATGCCCTGGTTGCGGAGGGCGATCGCGGCGTTGTCGATCGCCGAGTACCAGGGGAGGAGGAGGTCGCGCTGGGGCATGAAGGCGCAGCGGGCGAGCCGCTCGGCGGCGGCCGTCCGCCCGGCCACGGCGACGCTGCCGCCGCTCGCCTCGCGCAGGCCGCAGATCACCTCCAGCAGCGTCGACTTGCCGCAGCCGGAGGGGCCGACCAGGCCGACGACGCCGCCCGGAGCGACCTCGAGGTCGAGCGGGGCGAGCGTCTCCAGCTCTCCGTAGCGGTGCTCGACCGACGACAGCGAGATCCCGCCCGCGGGGTCTGAGGATGGGGGGTGGGGGGCTGCCACAGGTTCGTATTGCCCAATTTCGGGCCTCATGTTGCTATCCTGGCGCACTTCGCACTCCTGACCAAGGAGGTCAGGAAAGTCGAAATCGGGCGCCGCGGCGCCCGGGGAACAGCAAATGGATCCGGCAATCGTTCTATTCGGGTTGGGCATCGGCGTCCTGGTGGGGATGACCGGGATGGGCGGCGGCTCGCTGATGACCCCGCTGCTGATCCTCATCTTCGGGATCCAGCCGACGACCGCGATCGGCACCGACATCTTCTACTCGGCGGTGACCAAGACCGTCGGCGGCTGGCGGCACCTGCGGATGAAGACCGTGAACATGGAGCTGGTCCGCTGGCTCGCCACCGGCAGCGTCCCGGCGGCGGTCGCCGGCGTCGCCCTCGTCTCCTTCATCCAGGCCAAGGTCGGCGAAGACCGGCTGAACGAACTCGTCTACGCCGTTCTCGGAGGGACCCTGCTGATGGTCGGGATCATCACCCTGACCCGGGCGCTGATCCTGCGCAGCCTGATCGACGAGCGCGACCGCTTCGAGGTCGAGCGCCGGCACAAGGTCGCCGCGATCGTGATCGGCGCCACCACCGGCTTCGTGATCGGGATCACCTCGGCCGGGTCGGGCACGGTGATCGCGATCCTGCTGATCGCCGTCTACCGCCTGGCCCCGAAGAAGGTCGTCGGCACCGACGTCTTCCACGCCGCGCTGCTGCTCTGGGCGGCGGGCATCGCCCACTGGGTCGGCGGCAACGTCGACTTCGTCCTCGCCGGCAACATCCTGCTCGGCTCGGTCCCGGGGGTGGTGATCGGCGCCGCGCTCTCCGACCGGGCGCCGCAGGGCTTCATCCGCACCGGCCTCGGCGTCGTCCTCGTCGGCTCGGGCATCGTCACCGTCCAGAAGGGCGACCCGTCGGTCTGGCCGATCGCCGCCGGGGTCGCCGCCGTCGGCCTCGGCCTGGTCCTCTACGCGCCGCACTGGCTCAACCGCCGCCGCGAGGCGCAGCGGGCCGAGGCGGAGGAGCTGGAGCGCCGCCGCGAGCTCGACCGGGCGCGGGCGCTCGGCCGCACCCTGCCGGCCGACTGATTAACTAGCCGCATGCGCGTTTCCGCCAAGGCCGACTACGCGGTGCGGGCCGCCGCCGAGCTCGCCGCCGCCGGGGACGCGGGGCCCGTCAAGGGCGAGCGCCTCGCCGAGGCGCAGGACATCCCGCTGCAGTTCCTCGAGCACATCCTGCTCGAGCTCAAGCACCACGGCATCGTCCGCGCCCGCCGCGGCGCCAAGGGCGGCTACTGGCTGGCCCGTCCGGCCGACGAGGTCACCGTCGCCGAGATCGTCCGCGCCGTCGAGGGCCCGATCGCCCACGTCCAGTCGACGCCGCCCGAGGACATCGCCTACCGCGGCAACTCCGAGCACCTGCAGGAGGTCTGGATCGCCGTCCGCGCCAGCCTCCGCAACGTGCTCGAGCAGGTCTCGCTCGCCGACCTCGTCTCCGGCGAGCTGCCGGCCTCGGTCAGCGAGCTCGCCGCCGACCCGGACGCCTGGGTCGCGCGCTGAGCGCCATCCAGAAATAGACGGATGTTGTAGACAAAAAGCTACTCCTTGTGCCATCCTTTGTCGATGGCAGAAGGAGAGGAGAAGACGGGTGTACTTGCGCTGGTTGCCGCTCCGGCGATCGAGAAGAGGATCCTCGTCGTCCGGGAACGTCAGGTCATGCTCGACGAGGATCTGGCGGAGCTCTACGGCGTAACCACCAAACGCCTCGTCCAGCAGGTCAAACGGAACCTGAAGCGGTTTCCGGAGGACTTCATGTTCCAGCTGAGCAAAGAAGAGGCAGAGGTCTTGAGGTCACAAAATGCAACCTCAAACGATGGGCGGGGTGGACGGCGCTATGCGCCCTACGTCTTCACCGAGCAAGGAGTCGCGATGCTCTCCGGCGTGCTTCGAAGCGACCGGGCCGTCGCCGTGAACATCGAGATCATGCGCGCTTTTGTCGATCTACGACGAGTCGCCATCTCCTATTCAGACGTTCAAGAACGGCTGGACGACCTCGAGCGGGAGATGGGCGGTCGGCTCGATCAGCACGACGACCAACTCGGTCAAATCTTCAAAGCCCTTCATCTGCTGATGGAACCTCCTCCAGGAGAGAAGAGGCCAGTCGGCTTCAGGATTCGCGAGGCCGATGAGTAGGCGAGTTCACTCTCCGCGCTAGCGTCGCCTCACTCGCTGGCCGGCGCCGCGCCGGCGACGACGTCGACGAAGTTCTCCAGGTGCTTGGTGGTCCAGCACTCGAAGGCGCCGTCGCAGTGGCGCTCGTAGGCGGCCATCACCGAGTCGCCGTAGTTCCAGTAGAGCTTCGGCTCGGGGTTGAGCCAGAACAGCCGGCCCGCCTTCGCGGCGATCTGGGCGAAGACCTCGGCGTGGGGCTCGCGGCCGTTGGTGCGGGCGTCGCCGAGGACGATCACGGTCGAGCGGGGGTCGAGTTCGGCGGAGATCTCGGTCAGGAACTCGAGCCAGACGCGGCCGTAGTCGGTGTAGCCGGAGACGTCGGCGACGCCGCCCTCGCTGGAGATCCGCTGGGCGATCTGGGTGAAGTCGCGCTCGTGCTCGAAGACGTCGGTGACCTCCGAGATCCGCTCGATGAAGACGAAGCTGCGCAGCTTGCGGAAGGAGTCGTGGAGGGCGTGCAGGACCGAGAGGAAGAAGACGCTGGCCGAGGTGACCGAGGTGGAGACGTCGCAGAGGACGTAGATCTCCGGCCGCCGCGGCCGCTTCGGCCGGTAGCGCAGGCGCAGCGGCACCCCGCCGGTCTCCAGCGAGGCGCGCATCGTCCGCCGCACGTCGACCATCTGCCCCTTCTTGCGGCCGCGCTGCTCGTGGCCGAGCGTCGCCAGCCGGCGCTTCATCTGCGAGACGGCGCGGTGGACGGCGGCGAGGTCCTGGGTCGGGCTGGTCGGCAGCGCCCGGTCGAGCTCGGCCAGCGGGCGGGAGGGGGGAAGCGTCTCGGTGCGCTCGATCAGGTCGCGCTCGAGCTCGCGCCGCAGGTGGCGCTCGAAGCCGGTCAGCTGCTCGCGGTCGATCGGCGGCCGCTCGCCGCCGTCGGGGCCGGGCGGCTGCTGCCCGGCGGTCAGCCCCAGGGTGCGGCGGATCCGCTGCACGTCGACCCCGACCACGCCGGAGCCCTCGGCGCGGCCGAAGGCGGCGATCGCCAGCCGCGCCAGGTCGCGCATCGCGTCCTCGTCGCCGGCCGCCATCGCCTCGCGGATCGCCTCGCTCAGCTCGTCCATGTCGAAGCGCTCGCCGTCGCCGGCCGGCGGCCCGCCCGCGGCGTTCTCGGTCACCCCCCGCTGCACCGCCTCGGCCTCGGCGCTGCGGAAGAAGTAGCGCTCGAACAGCAGCTCGAAGACGCGGCGGTCGTCCTGGGACTTGGCGATCGTCGCCGCCAGCGCCTCGCGGAAGTCGGCGCGCGAGGTCCACTCGACCTCGCTCAGCGCCGCGAAGGCGTCGAGCATCTCCGAGGTGCCGACCGCGACTCCCTCGCCGCGCAGCTCCTCGCAGAAGCCGAGCAGCTTCGCCGCCAGCCCCGGCGGCCCGGCGTCAGCCCTCGGCCCGTAGGGGGTCGGCAAGTTTCACCCCGACCCGCTCGGCGACGAGGTCGATGTCGGTGCGGTGCTTGACGATGATCGACATCGACTGGGCGAAGGTCTGGCGGTCGATGTCCTCGGCGCCCATCAGCAGCAGCGTCCGCGCCCAGTCGATCGACTCGGCGATCGAGGGCGGCTTTTTGAGGTCGAGGTCGCGGACCATCCGGATCACCTCGACCAGGCGCCGGGCCAGGGTCTCGTCGAGCTCGGGCGCGTGCAGGCGGACGATCTCCATCTCCCGCTCCAGCTCGGGGTAGTCGAGCCAGAGGTAGAGGCAGCGCCGCTTCAGCGCCTCGGTCAGCTCGCGCGAGTCGTTCGAGGTGAGGACGACGATCGGCATCGTCGTCGCCTCGATCCGGCCCAGCTCGGGGATCGTGATCTGGAAGTCGGAGAGCAGCTCGAGCAGCATCGCCTCGAACTCCTGGTCGGTCTTGTCGATCTCGTCGATCAGCAGCACCACCGGCTCGGGGCTGGCGATCGCCTGCATCAGCGGCCGCTCGAGCAGGAACTCGCTGCTGAAGATGTCCTCCTGCACCTCGCCCCAGCCGTCCTCGCCGCCGGCCTGGATCCGCAGCAGCTGCTTGCGGTAGTTCCACTCGTACATCGCCTTCGCCTCGTCGAGGCCCTCGTAGCACTGCAGGCGCACCAGCTCGCGGCCGGTGGCGCGGGAGAGCGCCTTCGCGAGCTCGGTCTTGCCGACCCCCGCCGGGCCCTCGACGAGGACCGGCTTGCCCAGTTTCTGGGCGAGGAAGGAGACCAGCGCCGCCGGCTCGTCGGCCAGGTAGCCGACCCCGGCGAGCGCCTCCTTGACCTCTGCGACCGACCCGTTTGCCATCGGGCGATGATAATCAGGCGCCCGTGCCCGACCTCGCCCTGCCGCTGGCAGCGCTGCTCCCGCACAGCGCGACGCCCTACATAGTCCTGATGCTGGCCGGCTTCGCCGTCGGCATCCTCGGCCACCTCGCCGGGGCCCGCTGGCTGGTCGCCGCCGGGGTCGTCCTGATCGCGCTCGGCGCCCTGCTGCTCCCGCTCGCCGCCAACATCGCCACCCAGGACAAGCCGGCCCCGATCGAAGAATCGCGTGGCGACGCGGGCGGTCCCTAGAATTCGTCGCAGGTCCTGTTCTCTTTCGATCACGAGGAGTCCCATCTCTTGAGCCGTATCCGAATTCTCGCGCTGTTCGCGACCCTGCTCGCCCTGGCGGGCGTCCTCGCCGCCTGCGGCGGCGGCAGCGACAGCAGCAATGAAGACCCGCAGAAGGTCGTCGAAGAAGCCAGCCTGGAAGGCGTGAAGAGCGGCGAGCTGGAAATGTCGATGCACGTCGACGCCGCCGGCAAGGAAGGCGGCGAAGCCGACGTCAAGCTCGAAGGCCCGTTCGAAGCGGGGGCGAAGAACGAACTCCCCCAGCTGGAAATGACCGGCGGGCTGAACGGCTCGGCCCAGGGCGAAAAGATCGACTTCGAAGGCAAGCTGACGATGCTCACCGACCGCGCCTTCGTCGAATACGAAGGAACCCCCTACGAAGTCGACCCGACCACCTTCGGCTTCCTCAAGTCGAGCTTCGAACAGGCCCAGCAGGAAGGCGGCAACGAAGCCGACGTCACCGCCTGCCAGAAGGCGGCGGAAGGGATCAAGTTCACCCAGTTCATGCAGAACCTGAAGAACGAAGGCACCGAAGACGTCGGCGGCACCTCGGCCACCAAGATCAGCGGCGACCTCAAGGTCTCCAGCGCGATCGACGCCGTGATCCAGCTGACCGAAGACCCGGCCTGCAGCGCCCAGCTCGAAGCGGCCGGCCCGCTGCCGCTGGGGGAACTGGAAGCGGCCAAGGGCGAACTCTCGAAGGCGATCACCGCCTCGCACGTCGAACTCGCCGTCGGCGAAGACCACATCGTCCGCAGGTTCGCGGTCGAACTGGGGATCGAACCGCCGCAGGCGAAGGGCGAAAAGGTCGAACTGGAACTCGAAGTCAGCCTCAGCGGGGTCAACGAAGAGCAGAGCTTCGAGACGCCGTCGAACGCGAAGCCGATCGAAGCGCTGTTCCAGAAGCTCGGCATCAACCCCCTGGAACTGCTCGAAGGCGGCGGCAGCGGCGGCCTCGGCGGCCTGCTCGAAGGGGTGATGGGCGGCGGCTCGACGGGCGGCGGCTCCTCCTCGGGAGGGTCGGGCTCGGCGAGCGCCCAGACGGCGAAGGAATACGCGCAGTGCCTGCAGGGGGCGAAGAGCGCCGCCGACCTGCAGAAGTGCAACAAGCTGGTCGAATAGCCGAGCGGCGAACCGGCCGTGAACCGGGCAGGGCCCCGCCTTGACGCGTCCTTCCTGCGGACGCCGATGGGCTGGCCCTACCTGCTGGCGCCCCTGATCCCGGTCGCGGTCGCGCTCGACCTGCTGGGGGCGCCGGCCACGGCCGTCTTCGCCGCCTCGGCGCTGGGGATCGTCCCCACCGCGGCGCTGATGGGCCGGGCCACCGAGGAGCTGGCGGCCCGCTCGGGGCCGGGCATCGGCGGCCTCCTCAACGTCACCTTCGGCAACGCGCCGGAGCTGATCATCGCCCTCTTCGCCCTCGGGCAGGGGCTGCAGGAGGTGGTCAAGGCCTCGATCGTCGGCTCGATCGTCGGCAACATGCTGCTGGTGCTCGGGGCGGCGATGCTGGCCGGCGGGATCGGCCGTGAGAAACAGCGCTTCAGCCGGGTCAGCGCCGGCATCCAGACGACGATGCTGATGCTCGCCGGCGCGGCCCTGATCATGCCGGCGATCTTCGAGCTGGTCGAGGGGAGGGGGCTGCCGAAGCCGGGCGCGGAATCGGTCCACTACGGGGGCACGGTCGAGCACCTCTCGCTGGCGGTGGCGATCGTCCTCCTCGTCACCTACGTGGTCGGGCTCTTCTTCTCGCTGAAGACGCACCGCGACCTCTTCAACCCCGAGTACGAGGACGAGGACAGCTGGGGCTGGTCGACCCGCACCTCGGTGATCGTGCTGGCGCTGGCGGGGGTCCTGGTCGGGGTGATGTCGGAGGTCCTGGTCGGCTCGATCACCGCGGCCTCCGAAGCGGTCGGCCTCTCCGAATTCTTCATCGGCGCGATCGTCGTCGCGATCGTCGGCAACGCCGCCGAGCACTGGGTGGCGGTGCTGGTCGCGGTCAAGGACAAGATGGACCTGGCGGTGAACATCGCGATCGGCTCCAGCGCCCAGGTGGCGCTGTTCGTCGCCCCGGTCCTGGTCATCGCCTCCTTCTTCCTCGGCTCCTATCCGCTGGCGCTGGTCTTCAACGGCTTCGAGCTGGGGGCGATCCTGCTGGCGATCCTGGTCGGCAACCATGTCACCGCCGACGGCGAGTCGACCTGGTTCGACGGCGTGCAGCTGCTGGCGGTCTACTTCGTCCTCGCGCTGGCCTTCTACTTCGCCTGAGCGCGCCTGCCCGCCGGATAGCCTGCGGCGATGGACGCCGTCCTCCTCCTGCTCGCCTTCGCGGTCGTCCTCGCCGGGGCGCTGCTCTTCACCAACGCGGTGGAGTGGATCGGGCACCGGCTCGAGGTCGGGGTGGGGGCGGTGGGCAGCGTCCTCGCCGCGGTCGGCACGGCGATGCCGGAGACGCTGATCGCGATCGTCGCCCTGCTCGGCGTCGCCGAAGGCTCCGAAGACGTCGCCGTGGGCGCGATCGTCGGCGCGCCCTTCCTGCTCGGCACCCTGGCGATGGGCCTGGTCGGCCTCTTCGCCTACCTCTACCGCGACCGCCGCGACCAGGGCCTGCAGCTGAACGTCCACCGCGAGACGCTGGAGCGCGACCTCGCCTTCTTCGCCGTTCTCTTCGCGATCGCCGGCCTGCTGGCCTGGGGGCCGCCGGCGCCGCTGCGGATCGCCGTCGGCGTCGCCTTCCTCCTCTCCTACGTCGGCTACCTCGCCCTGACGCTGAGGGGCGGCGGGGAGGTGCAGAGCGAGGAGTCGCTCAACCCGCTGATCTTCGAGCGGCGCGGCGAGCGGCGCGAAGACCCGTCGCTGGCGCTCTGCGTCCTGCAACTCCTGGTCGGCCTCGGAGCGATGGTCGGCGGCGCCCACCTCTTCGTCGAGGAGCTGCTCAACCTGGCCGAGAGCATCGGTGCCGAGCCGCTGGTGCTGGCGCTGATCCTGGCGCCCCTGGCGACCGAGCTGCCGGAGAAGGTGAACAGCTTCTTCTGGGTCCGGGAAGGCAAGGACGCGCTGGCGCTCGGCAACGTCACCGGGGCGATGGTCTTCCAGGCGACGATCCCGGTCGGGATCGGCCTGATCTTCACCAGCTGGGAGCTGAACTGGCACGCCGTGCTCTCGATCGGCCTCGGCCTCGCGGGCGGCCTGCTCGCTTACGAGAGCCTGCACCTCGGGCGGCGCTTCAAACTGCCGGCGGTGATCGGCTGGTTCGCGCTCTACGGAGCGTTCATCGTCGCGGTTGCGGTCAGCGCCTGAGCGAGGGTGCTGCTAGGGGCGCTCGATCTCGGCTAGCGCCTTCAGCACGAGGTCGTCGTGCTTTTTCGGCTGCACCTTGGGGAAGACCCTGGCGATCTTCCCGTCGGGCCCGATGATGAACGTCGCCCGCTGCACTCCCATGTACTTCTTCCCGTACATCGACTTCTCGACCCAGGTGCCGTACTTCTCGGCCACCGCATGGTCGGCGTCGGCGAGCAGCGTGAAGCCGAGCTCGTACCTGCCGGCGAACTTCTCGATCGCCCCCACCTCGTCGGGCGAGACCCCGATCACCCGCGCCCCCGCCTTCGCATAGTCGGCCCCGCGATCGCGAACCCCGCAGGCCTGGGTGGTGCAACCGGGCGTGTCGGCGCGGGGGTAGAAGTAGAGAACCACCGTCTCGCCCTTGAGGTCCGAGAGCTTGACCGGATCGCCGTTCTGATCAGGCAGGGTGAAGGCTGGGGCTTTGTCGCCAGAGTTGAGCATTGCGTGTCGGGAGGCTAGCCAAAGGACATTGGGTACGCTGAGCCGTTCAGCCTGCGAGAACCGATAGTCGACGGCTCATTGACATCAGGGGCGTCTGATTGCATTCCCTAAATGCGCCCGAAGTCACCTCGTCGAACCGGTTCCCGCAGGCAGGACCATCCATTGACTACCAGCCAGATTCCGGTAGCCTGGGCACATACAAATCGTGCGGGCCGTAAGGCCAGCACTTGGGCGGCCCATAGCTGGTCGCCCGACCTCCAGGGCCGCTTTCGAGCGGCCTTGGCTATTCCGGGGGCCTGACGAGCGATGCGGCTCTGCTATGTGGACGAGTCGGGCACGGCGGAGATGCTGGTCGAGGCCGACCCCGACCAGCAGCCCGTCATCGTCATCGCGGGCGTGTCGCTGCCCGAGTGCGAACTCACGAAGATCACGCACGACTGGATCGCCCTCAAGAAGCGCTTCGAGCCGGTGCTGGCGAGGTCCGGGAAAGGTTGGTTGGACGCGATCCTCCACGAACTGAAGGGTGCCAACCTCCGCAAAGGGTTCCGTACCAGCGCGTCGGTGCGGCAACGTAAGCGGGCCATTGGGGTGATCGACGGCACGCTGAAGCTGCTGGAGGAGTACGACGCGAAGATCCTCGGGCGGGTGTGGATGAAGAAGCTGGACACCGAGAACAACGACATGGGCATCCACGCCAGCAGCCTGCAGTTCATCTGCCGCGGGTTCGATGCGAGTCTGCCGAAGGACGAGCGGGGCATGGTGGTCGTTGACAGCCAGACCTACCAGCACAACCACCGTCTGGCGCACTCCCTCTTCACGCAGCGGTTCGGTCAGCATCCAAAACATCTCGGCCTGGTCGACATGCCCGTATTCGGCCACAGCGACAACCACGCCGGTCTCCAGATCGCAGATCTCCTCTGCTCCGCAATCCTGGCGCCGATCGCCAGCGCCGTCTACGCGGGCAAATACGAGAAGTGGAACAAGCACTGCCAGTCCGGCTACTTGGATATCCGCGAACGCTTCGGGGGCCGCCTTGACGCCCTCACCTACAGGTGGAAGAGCCCAAAGACCGGAAAGAAGTGCCCGAGCGTGATCGTGAACGATCCGATCAGCAAGCGTGGTGCCCGCTTGATGTGGGGACCAGCCTCAGCGAGTAAGCCGGCGGCACGCACGCACAGGAAACGCAGCGCTCGCGGTCGACGCTCGAGCCGAGGGCGTCGAGGTGGCTAGCCGACGGTGTCGGCGCGGGGGTAAAAAAACAGTACGACCGTTTGCCCCTTGAAGTCCGAAAGCTTGACCTTCTCGCCATTCTGATTGAGCAGCGTGAAGGCGGGAGCGCGGTCGCCGGGTTCGAGCATCGCGCGGGACCTTATCGCGGCAAGCACCTGCTTCGGGTGCAGTGGGTCCGGCAGACGCACTCGTACACATTGAGCGCACCCCAGGCGCCTATTCCCTACGCTTCATGACTTGGGAATCCGGCCGCAACAGATCACTGCGGTTGCTGAGGCCCAGCGCGCGGCGGCGGTCGACGACACCGCGCGGGTGCGAGTCGTCGCCGGGCCGGGAACCGGCAAGTCGTTCACGATTGAGCAGCGGGTCTGCTGGCTTCTGGAGCAGGGTGTCGAGACGAGCGCGATCGCCGCGGTCTCCTTCACCCGGGCCTCGGCGCTCGACCTGCAGTCGCGGGTGCACGCCGCCTGCGCCGCAGCTGGCCAAGACGGGAGCGAGATACGGGTCACCACGCTGCATTCGCTGGCGCTGCGAAGTCTGCGGAAAAGCGGGGCGCTCGGCGGCTATCCGGTCGACCCGGTCGTGCTCGACCGCTGGGAGCTCGAGAACCTCTTCGATGACGAGTTCGGCCACCTCGCAGGCATCGGAGTCACCCGCAGACGCGAGATCCGCGAGGACCACGAGGCCTTCTGGAGCACTGGCTCCCACGATCCACGCCCTTCCCAGGATCCGCCGGAGCCGCCGATCAGCGATGAGGAGCGGACCAGGTTCACGAACTTCCACGGCCCCCGGACTCAGCTCTACGCCTGCGTCCTGCCGGGCGAGCTGGTCCAGCGGTGCGTGGCGATGATGGATGCTGGCACCCTCGAGCCGGCCGGCCTGCTCGGGATCGAGCAGCTGATCGTCGATGAGTTCCAGGACCTGAATCCGATGGACCTGCGCTTCGTGTACGGCATCGAGGCCCAGGGCATCGGCCTCTTCGTCGCCGGCGACGACGACCAGAGTCTCTACTCTTTCCGCTACGCGACCCCAAGCGGGATTCAGGAGTTCACCGAGCGCTTCGACCCGGTCGGCGACCACGTCCTGCGCGACTGCTTCCGCTGCACCCCGAAGGTCCTCAGTGCTGCGGAGACGCTGATCTCGGCCAATGCCGCCCCGGGCCGGATCGCCAAGCACCATGTATCCCTCTACGCCGAGTCCGATCCGCCGCTCGAGGGCGGCTTCGGCTACTGGAGCTTCGACGACGGCGCCGAAGAGGCGGAAGCGATCGCGCTGTCCTGCCGCCGCCTGATCGACGCGGGGCTGCCGGCGCGGGAGATCATGGTCCTACTCAGCAACCAGCGGGCGCTGTGGTGGGCGCTTCGCGAGGTCTTCACCCTCCATGACGTGCCGGTCGAGCCGCCGCGGGCCTCGCCATTCAAGGACACCGAGCTCGGACGAGCGCTTTTCAGCCTTCTGCGGCTGGTTGGCGAGGAGCCCGACTACATGGCCTTGCGCACGCTGCTCCGACTGCGCCGAGGCGTCGGCGTCGCGACGGCGGCGACGATCGCGGATACGGCGATCGCCGAGAACCTCAATTACCGCGACCTTTTCTATGAGCCACTGCCCGATGTCTTCGAGCGGCGGCCCCAAGCCGCCCTGGAAGGAGCGCGCGCGATTTGCGCGGAGCTTCTAGAGTGGTCTAAAGAGGAGACCCTGGCTGAGCGCGGCGATCAGATCACCGAAATGGTCCAGGCGATCCTCGGACGCGCCCCCGATGAGGACTGGCGCAATGAGGTCGAAGGCCTGCCAGAAGAGGCAACGCTGGCGGAGATGGCGCGCTTTCTCGGCACCGAGAAAGACGACGAGCGCGCCCAGGTTCTGGTCGCGATCCAGGCCCGACTCGGCAACGAGGTCGACCCCGAGGAGACGCTCCCCGAGCGGGTGCGGGTGATGACCATGCACAGCGCCAAGGGCCTCTCGGCGACGGTCGTCTTCATCCCTGGCATGGAGGAAGAGATACTGCCGAGCGCGCGCCGCACCCGCTTCCCCGGGCAGGTGCTCGAGGCCGCCCGCATGCTCTACGTCTCTATCACCCGCGCCCGCCTCGCCTGCGTAGTCAGCTATTCCGAGCAGCGCTTCATCAACGGCCAACTGACCAGGCACGCTCCCTCACGTTTCACCTCGAACCTCGCCGGGACCTTCCGCAGGCGCGGCGGTGGCCTCACCGAGGAGCAAGCGGGAGATGCGGTCGCCGCAGCGGCCCATCTTTAGGCACACGGTGGAAGCCGCCGCCGTGGGCCGAGACATCGACTAACGATCCTCGACCTCCCATGCGGTGAAAGGCGGAGGACTGACCCCTGTCGCCGGGCTGAAGCAACTTGGTTGTACTAGCGCCGGCGTGCCGGTTGTATGACGCGAAGCTTGTCGATCGGCACGACGAGAATCCGATCGAGGCCGAGGTCGGCCGGCAGGCTCGTGAACTCGACCATCGCCATATCGCCGTCGAAGATGTCAAGTACCCCGCCCGTCGCACCGGCAGGTGCGGCCTCGAAGGCTTCGCGCAGCTCGACCATGTCGAATTCGGCAATCTCGCGCATAGCGGCCATCCCCGAATGCTAGACCCCGGGAAAGGCGCTCACAAGTCGCGGGCGCTGCATCGGGCGTCGCGTAGTGCCAAATCGTTCTGAAGGTCGCGCTGCGCTCTCCGATCGTGAGCTGCGCATCGACCTCGCAGTTGAACCCGTACTGACCGAGGTTACGCACGCCGGTCACGTTGGCCGTCTTCGCGAGGGTCGAAATCGCCTGCCAGACCTCCTCGGCGTCCTCGATTCCTACGCGCATGACCCGCTCCCATTCAGCGCCGTGACCGTCCTCGCCGAGGACCCAATGCACGAGCTTTGCCCGCTCGCACCAAGCATGCGCCGCTCGCGGCAGTGCGTCTCCGATTTGCGGGGGCCATCCCACCGCGGCGGCAGGATATTCGCCCGGCCGTGGTCAGGGATTCGGACGGTTTGCTGCCCACCGGGAGCGAACCCCGTTAATCACCGTGTCGGCGCGGGGGTAAAAAACAGTATGAGCCATTGGCCCTTCAAGTCCGAGAGCTTGACCGGCTCGCCGTTCTGATCCAGCAGCGTGAAGGCGGGCGCCTTGGTCGCCTGGCTGGAGCATCGATGCAAGCTATTCAATCCCGAGGGATCGTCGCCGACTGAGGAGGGGAGCGATGCCGTCATTCTCGCCGGCCATACTCGGCAGATGACCCGCAGCTACATGGAGCGGATGGACCCCGGTGGGGAGATTGGAACCCTTGCGGCAGGAATGCGCGCATTTTCCTGGGGGCCGGTAGGCGCGCTGCTGAAGCAAGCTGGCGTGTTTGACGACGAGGGTCTTGAGCACGCCCGCTCAGTGCATTGCGAATACCAGGAACTGACCAACGGCCCCTCCGGAGTTGCGGAAAATCTTGCTCCGTTGGGGTGGATTGCATTCGGAGCGGTTCCGACTGAGGAGTACCGTGAAGCTTCTCAACTGGCAGGGCAGGGACATCATGAGGCTGCGGAGGATCTTCTAGTCGAGGCATGGAACAACGGTGATCGGCTTCAGTGGGCCGTCACGCGCATTAACAGCATCTACTCCGGCGGCGATGAGCCCTGGAGAATGATCGGTCATCACCGCCGCAGACAGGTTGACGAGGCCCTGGAAAGCCACCGCGACCAGCGCTACGCGAGCGCCATTGGCGTGGTCCTGCCGCAGATAGACGGCATCGTCCACGACTTGACCGGGAAGGCCGCGAAGTCCTTCTTTGCCAGTGGTCAGAAGGCAAATCATCTTGAGGACGACGAGACAATCGCTGGGCATCCAGACGGCCTGCGGGTGCTGGCCAGGCTTTTCAACAAAGACCGACGGTCGACGACGGTGGACGGCGAGCTGCGCCGTAACGGCATCCTTCATGGCCGGGAGCTTGGGTATGACACGCTCCGCAACTCGACCAAGGCATTCGTCGCCCTCCTCTCGGTGATCGAGTGGGCTCAACCGCGCGCCGTCGTCAAGGCCGCCCGGCTTGCGCGCGAAGAGGAAGACCACCATGCCGGGAGCATGGGGCGAGACGAGTTTGGGCGGCGACTCGATAGGAGGGGGTTCAAGGACGCTCAGGACGCCCTAATGAAGCTGGCCCACTACCAGCATGGGCATTTCACACATCGGGGTATGTACGAGACGTGTCTCACGGATCTCGACAAGCCCGATGGATTGCCTGCTATCCGTGATCTTCATCTAGAGACCTCTGCGGATCGGTTGAGCTACCGGGCTTGGATGCCCACGAAGACGAGCATCGTGTTCGGCGTCGCAGGAGAAGGTGGCAAGTTCGAGGGCTGGAAATACGTCGGTGAAGGCGCGCCTCCTGAGGATGTCCTTGTCTCGGACTTGTGGCGGCACGACATAAACGATATGCCGCATGACGACTGGTAGCGCTCGGCACCGGCCGTGCCGCTTTCCGACCCTCCCTTTCGAGGGGTCCTCGATTAGCCGACGCTCGGCTGGTCTCTTTTTCAGTGACGATGCGCCGGCTCGACGACGCGGATCTTCGAAAGCGGCGCAAAGACGATTCGTGCTGCGGGTCCTAAATCGGGTTTGGTGACCTCGATCATCGCCATGTCGCCCTCACGCAACTCGAGGACGCCACCGCGGGCGCCGGCAGGAGCGTCGTCGACGCGCTCGGTCAACTCGACGATGTCGAAGGCGGCGATTTTGTGAGCTACAGCCATGAGGACATGTTAGGGGCTCGGGTAGGCGGTGGCCAGCCGCGGGGGAGCGCTGAAATCCTCGTAGTGCCAGCTCATGGTGACCATCGCGCTCCGCTCGCCGATGGTCACTCGCTCTCTGACTCCGCAGACGACTCCAAGGCTTTCCGATCGCGCACCTCCACGATTGCCGCGGTGCGAGCTGCTGAAGCGAGAACCTGCCAGACGCGCTCCCGGTCGGCCGCGCCGACCCCGAAGACCTGCTGTCATTCGCGTCCATGCCCTCGCGGCGCAAGAATCCACCCCTCGAACTTGATCGGTTCGTGCCAGCAGGCATCCGTCCTCGGCAGCAGTTCTCCCGGTTCCGGCGGCCAGTTCATCGCCGCGGCGGCCTATTGAGAGGCTCAGATTTCCAGCTTCTCCGAGAGCAGAGTTAATACGGGCAGATGCTGTTGATCCCCGGGTCGGCGCGGGGGTAGAAGTAGAGAGCAACCGTCTCGCCCTTGAGGTCCGAGAGCTTGACCGGATCGCCATTCGGGGCGATTAGGCCCCATGCTCCCTGGGGCGACGCTCCGCGAGACGTAGCGCATATCGCGCTACACTCTCCGTATGGCTTCCGCTTCTCAGCCGCTCTCGCTTCGGCTCGGTGCCGAAGGTCAACGGGCGCTGGAGGCCATCGCCCGCAAGCGTGGTATCACCCGGGCTGAGGCTGCCCGCCAGGCGATCGCCGAGACGGCCGAGCGCGAGAGCCGCCGTGCGGGCTTGGCGGCAGAGGTGGCTCGCTTGGCAGAAGACCCGGTCGACCGCGCCGAGCGCGAGCGCGTCATGGCCGACATGGATGCTGTCGCCAGCGACTGGCCCGAGTGACGCGCGGCGACGTCTACCGAGTGCGGCTGCCCTCCCGCCGCGGCCGCGAGCAATGCGGCGCTCGCTACGCGGTGTTGGTTCAGGCCGACGAGCTCCTTGGACTCTCCACCGTGCTGGTGGCGCCAACGTCACGCAGCGTGCTTGCGGCAAGCTTTCGGCCCGAGGTGGAGGTTGCCGGCTCGCGCACCCGGGTCATGGTCGAGCAACTGCGTGCGCTCGACGTCCAACGCCTCGACGAGCTCGCGGGTCGGCTCGATGCAGCGGAGATGCGAGAGGTTGACGAGGCTCTCTCGCTGACTCTGGCTCTCAGCTGAGCGAGAATCAGCGTGCGCGACTCGCGTCGCTGACCTCGGCGCCTTGTCTCCCGCTTGCAGCATCGGCGGCGGAGGCTATTACGCCGCCTCCTGACGGTTCGAGAGCCCCACAGGCCGTGGCTCAGCCGACGGCGTCCGCGAAGAAGCTGCCGAGCTGCTGGTTGAGCGCGTGGGGGCGCTCGATCATCGGCATGTGCCCGCATTCCTCCAGGAGGACCGTCCTGGCTCGGGGCGCCAGCTCGGCCCAGGCTGCGAGGTCCGCGGGCGGGCAGATGCGGTCGTGGCGGCCGCCGATCGAGAGGGTCGGGCAGCGCAGCTCGGCCAGCCCCCGGCGGGGGTCGGAGCGGCCGACCGCCCTGGCCGCGGGAAATACGCCCCGCCTGCCGCTGCCGGCGAGCATCGACGCCAGGCTGTCGGCGCGGATCGCTCGCGGGCGATGGATGTACGGCCACAGGAGCGCCTGGCGAAGCCGGCCGCGCGCCACTATCTGGCGCTGCAGCAGGCGCGGGGTTCGGATGCCGGCCGTCAGTACCTCGGTGAGCGTGGCCGCCGTTTCCCTCGGCCTGCGCAGCGCGAGCCTGGCGGTGGCGCGCAGCCCGAGCACCGCGCTGAAGGTGTCGATGGAGCCGGCGACCAGGACGAGCGCCGCGGTGAGGTCCTCGTGCCTGGTGGCGAGGCGAAGGGCGATCGGGCCGCCCATCGAATGCCCGAGGACCACCGCTTCCTCGACCTCGAGCGCCCGACAGAGCGCTGCCGCTGCGTCGGCGTAGCCGTCGAGCGAGACGCCGTCCGCGGGCAGCTGCGAGCGGCCGAACCCCGGCAGGTCGATGCTCAGGACCCGGCCCCGCTGCGCCAGGGAGGGAATCGTCTCCCGCCAGTGCTGCCAGCAGCCGCCCATGCCGTGGATCAACACGAAGGCGCGCGAGCCCCCGCCGGCCTCGGCGAAGTTGAGGCCTCGCCCGGCGATCTCCAGCTCACGCTCCCGGACGGGCCATTCGCCCCGGCGCCAATCCGGGCTGCCGGGGAGGCCGTAGTCCCCGTCGGGCGGAACGGTCTCGATCACCGCCCGCTCCCCTCGCGGCAGACCCTCTACTCCTCTTCGTCCAGCGGCACGCCCTGCGGGCGCTCTTCGTCTTCTTCGAGGTCGTCGTCGCTCTCTTCGAGCGCGTCCTCGGCGATCGCCCCGGACTGGGTGCGGGTCTGGAACGCCTCGAGGGCGCTGTCGCGCCCGTCCTCGTCGACCGGGACGTCGTCGGAGACGCGGACCCACTCGGCCCCTTCGTAGCCCTCGAGGTCGTCGAAGACCTCCTGGTCGATCGAGGCCGAGTCGTCGACGACGACCACGACCTCGCTCTGGGGGTTGAAGTAGGTCCCCGGCTGGTTGAGCATCTCCTCAACCTCGTAGAGGCTCTCCTCGGCGGCCGCCATCAGCCCGATCCTATGAAATCTCCCAGTTGCCGCTCGGTCTCCGCCTCCACGTCGAGCGGCTCGCGGCCTTCGCGCAGCCGCCGTTCGTTGCGGGCGACGACCAGCGCCCGCACCTCGCCCCGCAGCTCGGCGTCCATCGCCGCGGCGCCGCGCGGCCGCTCGGCCCCGGCCAGCAGGCGCTCGGTCTCGGCCTCGACGTCGAGCGGCTCCTCGCCGCGCTGCCGGCGGCGCTCCGATTTCGCTTCCAGCATCTGCCGCACCTCGGCGGCCTGGATCGCCGGGTCGACGGTCGGCGGCGAGGCGCCCTTCTGGCTGAGGCGGCGCTCGTTGAGGATCGCGAAGGGGCCGCCGCCCATCGTCTCCCAGCCGCCGGAGACCCGTTTCAGCAGCAGACCGATCAGCGGCGCCAGCACGCCGGTGAAGGCGATCAGCACGCCACCCTTCTGCACCGCCGTGAGGGCGATCGGCAGGGTCATGGCTGAAGGGTAGAGGCAGGTCGCCGCAGCGGCTCCTGCGGCGACTCCTCCCTCGTCTCCCGCCGGGTCCGCTAACCTTGAGGACCGGTTGACTGACCAGTCAATCGGTGGAACGTCCGGCGGTCGCCGGCGCTCCCGCAGACTTCAGAGAACCCGAAGAAAAAGGAGCACCGACCGGTGGTCGACTTCACCCTCACTGACGAGCAGAAGGACCTGCGCGAGCTGGCTCACAGCTTCGCCGAGAAAGACATGCGCAATGTCGCCTGGGAGTACGACAAGGACGGCACCTGGCCCCAGGACGTGATCGAGAAGGCCTGGGAGGTCGGGCTGATGAACACCCACGTCCCCGAGGCCTACGGCGGTCCCGGCCTCGACTACCTCTCCGGCTGCCTGATCGAGGAGGAGTTCGGCTGGGGATGCTCGGGGATCGGCACCTCGCTGGCGGCCAACGGCCTCGCCTCGGCCCCGATCACCCTCGGCGGCTCCGAGGAGACCAAGAAGAAGTACCTGGGGATGCTGACCGAAGCCCCCAAGCTCTGCTCCTTCGGGCTGACCGAGCCGGACGCCGGCTCCGACGTCTCGGGGATGAAGACCAAGGCCGAGAAGAAGGGCGACAAGTACGTCCTCTCCGGCTCCAAGTGCTTCATCACCAACGGCACCTACGCCGACTACTTCACGGTCTTCGCCAAGACCGACCCCGAGGCCGGCCATCGCGGCATCAGCGCCTTCGTCGTCGACGCCGACCTCCCCGGGGTCTCCGTTGACAAGAAGGAGGACAAGATGGGTCAGCGGGCCTCCAACACCGCGACCATCTCCTTCGACGAAGTCGAGATCCCGGCCGAGAACCTCCTGGCCGAGGAAAACAAGGGCTTCAAACTGGCGATGATGACCCTCGACCGGACCCGTCCCGGCGTCTCGGCGATGGCCGTCGGCATCGCCCGCGCGGCGCTCGAGTTCGCCACCGACTACTCCAAAGAAAGGGTCCAGTTCGGGGTCCCGATCGCGATGCACCAGGCGATCCAGTTCATGATCGCCGACATGGCGACCAAGGTCGAGGCGGCCCGCCTGCTGGTCTGGAACTCGGCCTTCCTGCTCGACCAGGGGGTCCGCAACTCGAAGGTCTCCTCGATGGCCAAGCGCTTCGCCGCCGACTCGGCGATGGAGGTCACCACCGACGCCGTCCAGGTCTACGGCGGCTACGGGTTCATCAAGGAGTACCCGGTCGAGAAACTGATGCGGGACTCGAAGATCATGCAGCTCTACGAGGGGACGAGCCAGATCCAGCGCCTGGTGATCGCCAAAGAAGTGCTGCTGCCGCGGCAGGAAACCGCCACCCCTGACGCGCAGGCCCAGGCCTCCGAGCAGAGCCAGTCCGAGCAGGCCGCCGCGTCGGTCTGACCCGCGGGTAGAGGCGCTTCGCCGAGCCGCCGGCCCCCGGGCCGGCGGCTCTTTCTCTTGGCGGGGGAGCGGGGTGGATGTACGGTGGCGGCATGGCCGCCGCCGACCGCGCTGCCGCCGGCAAGGCGGCGCGCTCCCAGGCTCCGCGCTCCAGCCACGCCGGCTGGAAGCCGAGCGAAGACCGCCCCGACCCGCTCGCGATCCTGGCGCGCCAGGAGGAGAGCCGGGTCCCCGAGCTGGTCCCGATCCGCCACGCGCGGATGGCGGCCTCGCCGTTCGCCTTCTTCCGCGGCGCCGCCGCGGTGATGGCGGCCGACCTCGCCGGCACCCCGGTCTCCGGCCTCCGCGCCCAGGCCTGCGGCGACGCCCACCTCTCGAACTTCGGCGCCTTCGCCGCCCCCGACCGGCGCCTCGTCTTCGACCTCAACGACTTCGACGAGTCGCTGCCGGCGCCGTGGGAGTGGGACGTCAAGCGGCTGGCGGCGAGCTTCGCGATCGCGGGGCGGGAAAACGGGCTGGGCCGCAAGCAGCGGGCGGCGGCGGTGCGGACCGCCGCCTTCGCCTACCGCGACTCGATGCGCGCCTTCGCCTCCCAGCGCAACCTCGAAGTCTGGTACGCCCGGCTCGACGTCGAGGCGGCCCTGGGCGAGATCGAGGAAGAGGAGCCGAAGGCGGTGAAGAGGGTCCGCCGGAGCGTCGAGAAGGCCCGCGGCAAGGACAGCCTGCGGGCGCTGGAACGGCTGACCGAGACCGTCGAGGGCGAGATCCGCTTCCGCAGCGAACCGCCGCTGCTGGTCCCCGCCGACGAGGTGGCGCCGGGGGCGGCAGGGTCGGAGGTCGAAGCGGTGCTGCTGGGGGTCCTCGACGCCTACCGCGAGAGCCTGGAGCCGGCCCGGCAGCACCTCCTCGACGGCTTCCGCTTCCGCCGCCTGGCCCGCAAGGTGGTCGGGGTCGGCAGCGTCGGCACCCGTGCCTGGGTGGTGCTGCTGACCGGTGCCGACGACAGCGACCCGCTCTTCCTCCAGGCCAAGGAGGCCGAGGCCTCCGTGCTCGAGCCCTATGCCGGGGCGAGCCGCTACCGCAACCACGGCCGCCGCGTCGTCGAAGGGCAGCGGCTGATGCAGGCGGCCAGCGACATCTTCCTCGGCTGGTGCCCGGCGGTCGGCCTCGACGGGCGCGAACGCGACTTCTACGTGCGCCAGCTCTGGGACTGGAAGCGCTCGGCCGACGTCGAGGCGCTCACCCCGCGCGGCCTGGAGATCTACGCCCGGATGTGCGGCTGGACGCTGGCCCGCGCCCACGCCCGCTCCGGCGACCGCGTCGCGATCGCCGCCTACCTCGGCGCCGGCGACTCCTTCGACGAGGCGATCGTCGCCTTCTCCGAGGCCTACGCCGACCGCAACGAGCGCGACCACGAAGCGCTCGTGGAGGCGATCGCCTCCGGCCGCCTGGAATCGCTGGACGCATAAGCCGCCTCGGCGGCCCGAGCGGCTCGGCCGGGCGTGCGCCCGAGCCCTGGAGTCAACCCCCCAGTCCCCGGAGGGTGGTTGAGCTTTGGCGCGAGATGCACGCCAAAGCTCGACCACCCATCGCGGTAGGGGGGAGAGAAAGGGACGTGGTTGACCTTTAGCGGTATATGCGCGCCAAAGGTCAACCACCCGCAGTTGGGGATGAGGCGAGGCACGGGCGCTTGGCGTCGCTCGCGGCGCGGCAGCATGGCGTGGTCTCGGTGGGGCAGCTGATGCGGCTCGGCTATTCGCGGGACCAGATCCGCTGGGCGGCGAAGACGGCCCGCCTCCACTCGGTCGACCGCAGCGTCTACGCGGTCGGTCACACGCGTCTCTCGCCGTACGGGCAGTGCCTCGCCGCCGTCTTCGCTTCCGGGCCGGGCGCTGTCCTCAGCCACCACTCGGCCGCCTGGCTGCATGGGATAGCGCGCTGGAGCCCGCGGCCGTTCCACGTCACCGGGCCGGTGGCGAGGCGACCGCGGCTGCCGGTGCGCATCCACCGGGCGCGGCGCCTGGAGGCGGCCGATCGGGAGGTGCTGGAGGGGATACCGGTGGCTTCGGTCTCGCGGACGCTCCTGGACCTGGCGGCGGCGGTGAAGTTCGCCCAGCTGGAGAAGCTGGTCGAGCGGGCGGAAGACCGCGAGGTCCTGGACCTGCGGCGGGTCGAGGAGCTGCTTGCGCGGACGGCCGGGCACCATGGTCACGGGCGGCTGCGCCGGGCGATCGCCCTCTACAAACCGACGAGCTTCACCCGATCGACCCTCGAGCAAAGGTTCCTGGAGCTGTGGGCGGGGACGGGGCGGCCGCAGCCTCGGGTCAATTACGTCGAGGAGGGCTTCGAGCTGGACTGCTACTGGCCCGAGTTCCGCTTCGCGGTCGAACTCGACGTCTACGAGACGCACGGCGGCCGTGCCGCCTTCGAGCGCGACCGCAAGCGCGAGGAGGACCTCCTGCTGGCCGGGATCGAGGTGGCCAGGATCACCGGGCCGCGGCTGGAACGCGAACCGGAGGCGGTGATCCGTCGGGTGACCCGCCTGTTGGAGGGAAGAGGTCTGCGCCCTTAGGCATCGATCGCGTCGGCGCGAGCCGGGCGCCTCGGGCGGGAGAGTGCCTCTTGGAGCGGCTATCGCGCCCTGTCGCCCCGCCGTGAGCGGCTACCGCGCCGGGCTCTGTCGCCTCGCCGCGGAGCGGTTACCGCGCCGGGGCTCTGTCGCGCTGCCTGGAGGCCTTGAGGCGGGTGACTTTGTCGAGCGCGACCTTGCGCAGGCGGATCGCGTCGGGGGTGATTTCGACGCACTCGTCCTCGCGGACGAACTCCAGCGAGGCTTCGAGCGAGAGCCGCACCGGCGGCGCCAGCCGCTCCAGCACGTCGGCGCTCGCGGCCCGCATGTTGGTCTGCTGTTTGGCCTTGGTCGGGTTGACGTCGAGATCCTCCGAACGCGAGTTCTCGCCGACGATCATCCCTTCGTAGACCTCCTCGCCGGAGCCGACGAAGAGCTTGCCGCGGTCCTGCAGGCTCATCAGCGAGTAGCTCGCGGTCTGGCCCCGCCGGTCCGCCACCAGCGAGCCGGTCTGTCGCGTCCGCAGCTCGCCCGCCCACGGCTCCCAGCGGTCGAAGACGTGGTGCATCAGGCCGCTGCCGCGGGTCACCGTCAGGAACTCGGTGCGGAATCCGATCAGCCCCCGCGCCGGGACCAGGTACTCCATCCGCACCCAGCCGGTCGAGTGGTTGACCATCTGCTCGAGCCGCCCCTTGCGCGCCGCCAGCATCTGGGTGACGTCGCCGACGTGCTCCTCGGGGACGTCGATCGCCAGCCGCTCGACCGGCTCGTGCGTCTGCCCTTCGATCTCCCGCGTCACCACCTGCGGCTGCCCCGCGGTCAGCTCGTAGCCCTCGCGCCGCATGATCTCCAGCAGGACGACCAGCTGCAGCTCGCCGCGGCCCTGGACCTCCCAGGCGTCGGGGCGCTCGGTGTCCTTGACCCGCAGCGAGACGTTGCCGACCAGCTCGGCGTCGAGCCGCGAGAGGATCTGCCGGGCGGTCAGCTTGTCGCCGCCCTGGGTACCCGCCAGCGGCGAGGTGTTGATCCCGATCACCACCGAGAGCGAGGGCTCGTCGACGGTGATCACCGGCAGCGGCCGCGGGTCCTCGGGGTCGGCCAGGGTCTCGCCGATCGTCACCTCTTCGATCCCGGCGACGGCGATGATTTCTCCCGGCCCGGCCTCCTCGGCGGCGACCCGCTCCAGGCCCTCGGTCACGTAGAGCTCGCTGACCGCCGCCCGCTCGACGCTGCCGTCGGCGCGGCACCAGGCGAGCTGCTGCCCGGAGCGGATCCTCCCCTGGTGGACGCGGCAGATCGCCAGCCGGCCGACGTAGGGGGAGGCGTCGAGGTTGGTCACGTGCGCCTGCAGCGGCGCCTCGGGGTCGAACTGCGGCGGCGGGATCTTCTCCAGCATCAGGTCCAGCAGCGGCGTCAGGTCCTCGCCCTCGACCCCCTCCTCCAGCGCGGCCCAGCCGGCCTTGGCGTTGGTGTAGACGATCGGGAAGTCGATCTGGTCGGAGTCGGCGTCGAGGTCGATGAAGAGCTCGTAGACCTCGTCGACCACCTCGGCGATCCGCGCGTCGGGCCGGTCGACCTTGTTGACCACGAGGATGATCGGCAGCTTGCGCTCCAGCGCCTTGCGCAGGACGAAGCGGGTCTGCGGCAGCGGGCCCTCGGAGGCGTCGACCAGCAGCAGCGCCCCGTCGACCATCGTCAGCGCCCGCTCGACCTCGCCGCCGAAGTCGGCGTGGCCCGGCGTGTCGACGATGTTCAGCTTCGTCTCGCCGTAGGTGACCGCGGTGTTCTTGGCGAGGATCGTGATCCCCTTCTCGCGCTCGAGGTCCATCGAGTCCATCACCCGCTCGGCGACCTCCTGGCCCTTGCGGAAGGTCCCGGTCTGCCACAGCATCGCGTCGACCAGGGTGGTCTTGCCGTGGTCGACGTGGGCGATGATCGCGACGTTGCGCAGAGTGTTTTGAGCGGTGTTCATTGCGAGTTGGAGAGTAGGGGACGCGGCGCTCCGGCCCCCAGGCAAGACGAAGCCCGCCTGACGGCGGGCTTCGGACTGCGAAGAGCTTTCAGCGGGACTACTGCTGCTGAACGCTCGCGGCGGCCGGGCCCTTGGGGCCTTCTTCGGACTCGTAGGACACTTTGGCGCCCTCGGTCAGGGACTTGAAGCCCTCGCCGAGAATGGCGCTGTGGTGAACGAAGACGTCCTTCGAGCCGTCGTCGGGCGTGATGAACCCGTAGCCCTTATCGTCGCTGAACCACTTGACAGTTCCAGTAGGCATGCATTGCCTCCACTTCATGTGCTGCGAACGCGGAGGATGCAAATGCAACGACAGCGAGCGCTACGCACAACTTTCGCCGGTATCTACCGGCCCAACGAGACGGGACCGTAGCAGGATCATGCGGCGACCACGGTGGCGAAACGAGGCGGTGACTCATAAGTTGAGCCGTGCCCCGGGGTCAGGTCGCCGGCTCGATCCGCCGATACCTGGTCGAAGATGCGCCGCGTGAGAGCTACCTGTCGCCTTGGCTGGTCGCTGCTTTTCTCCCTGCTTGCCCTTGCCTGTCTGCTGCCCTCGCCGGGCTGGGCGAACCCTCCGCCGTTGAAGCGGGGGGACGGCGTCCTGTCCCCGGTGCTGAAGACGCTGGCGAGTGGCGCGGTGCGCTCGCTTCCGGTAGGGCGGCAGGCCCGCCTTGCCGGAGTGGCAGGCAGCGGTCCCGGCAGTTTGCTCCGGCGCGGCGACAGTTTGCTGGTCTACCTCCGCTTCGACCACGGTGCGGTGGCTGCGCTGCCGGAGCTGCGCGAAGCGGGCGCCCAGGTGCTCGCCGCGAGCGGTCGCGACCAGCGGGTCACCGTTGCCGTCCCTCAATCGCAGCTCACCGATCTGCCGAACCTCCCCGGAATCGCCTCGGCCGCGGCGGCACGGGCGCCGGTGCTGCGAGCTTTCGAACCGTGCGAAGGCGGCAGCGTCGTCTCCGAGGGCGTCGAACAGCTGAACGTCCCACCGGCCCGGCTGGCCCCCTACCACGACGAGGGCGAAGGGATCACCGTGGGCGTCCTCTCGGACTCGCTGCACCAGGCGACTGAAGCGGTCACCGGCGGCCCGATCGCGACCAAAGAACCGCAGGACGCCGTCTCGCTCGACCTGCCGGGAAAGGCCAACACGTGCCCTGGGCAGGAATCCCCAGTTCAGGATCTCGAAGACGATTTGCACCTCTTCGGCGAAAGCCCTTTCGACGAGGGACGGGCGATGCTGCAGATCGTCCACGACGTGGCGCCGAAAGCTGAACTGGCCTTCAACAGCGCCTTCAACGGCGAACAGGCCTTTGCCGAAGGAATCGAAAACTTGGCAAAGCCGCTCAACCAAGGAGGGGCGGGCGCCAAGGTGATCGTCGACGACGTCGCCTACTTCGAAGAGCCCTTCTTCCAGGACGGCCCCGTCGGGGCCGCGGTGGACAAGGTCGCCGAAGCTGGGGTGACCTATCTCTCGGCGGCCGGCAACGACAACCTCTTCGATGCCGAAGGCAACGAAATCGCCTCCTGGGAAGCGCCGGAATTCCGCGACTCCGGGTCCTGCCCGCCGAAAGTCGCAGCGTTGCCGTCATTCAACGGCAGCCACTGCATGGATTTCAATCCCGGCCCGGGGACCGACCGCACCTTCGGGATCAAAGTCGAACCCGAAGAAGAATTGACGATCGACCTGCAGTGGGCAGAACCCTGGGGAGGGGTGGAAACGAACCTCGACGCGGTGCTCCTCAATGCCCAGGGGAAGCTGCTCACCGGCTCGGCCGAAAACAACATCGCCGGATCGCAGCAGCCGCTGGAGATCGTCCAATGGCTGAACGAAAGCCAGTCGACGCAGACGGTCCAGCTGGCGATAAACAAGTTCGCCGGTCCCGGCGACGCGCCGCTCAAGTTCATCTTCCTGCAGAACGGCGGCGGCGTCAGCGGCACCGAGTATCCGAAGTCGGGCGGCGGCGACGTTGTCGGGCCCAGCATCTACGGCCACGCCGGTGCCGCCGGCGCGATCGCGGTGGGTGCCGTCCGGTTCAACAACAGCACCAAACCGGAGGGGTACTCCTCCCGCGGCCCGGCGACCCACTACTACGGTCCAGTCGAAGCGGCCGGCCCGGCGCCGGAGCTGCCGGGTGCCCCTGAAGTTCTCTCGGGGCCTCAGCTTGCCGCCACCGACTGCGGCCGCACGACCTTCTTCGCGGTCGAACCGAAAAGCGAACCGGGGGCCTGGCGGTTTTGCGGGACTTCCGCTGCCGCTCCGCACGCGGCCGGCGTGGCGGCACTTCTGCTGGCGGACGAACCGGGCGCCACGCCCGGGGAAGTGCGGGAAGCTCTTTCCAGTAGTGCCGCCGCGGTCGGCGAATCCGATCGGTGCGCGGTGGGCGGCGGTCTGGTCGAAACGGTCGGCGCCCTGGAAGCGATCGAGCTTGGGGCGCCCTTCCCGCCCACTGGCTCCTGCGAACCGCCCGGCTCCGCGGGCCCGGTCTTCGTCGCCGCCGGTGACTGGGGCGCGGAAGAACCGACCGCTCCTCCCGCGCCATCTTCATCGTCGACGACCACGCCCACCGGTCCGGCGGCCACTCCGGCTCCAAGCGAGAGTGTCGCGCCCTCGTCTGCGGCGACGTCCTCGCCGCCGGCCACTCGCTTCGTCAGGCACCCGCGCCGGGTCGTCCGCAGCCGGCGGCTTTGGAGGCGGGTTGGGTTCCGCTTCGGGTCCGATCAGGAAGGCGTCTCGTTCCGCTGCCGGATCGACCGCGGGCGCTGGCATCGCTGCCGGGCGCGGCCGGCGCTGCGCTTCAAGCCCGGCCGCCATGTCGTCAGGGCCGAGGCGGTCAGCTCAGCCGGGGTCGCCGACCCGACTCCGGCTCGCTTCCGCTTCCGGGTCGAGCGCGTCCGGGTTCGCTGAGGCGGCCGCGGGGGCCGGTCGGGACTGGCGGCGCGCCGCCCAGTGGCCGACCCCGAGCAGCGCCAGCAGGGCGAGGGCGCTGCCGAGGACCAGCGGGTCGGTCAGCGAGAGGCCCTCGAGGCGGGTCCCGAAGTAGACGGCGATCGCCGTGATCGGCAGGTAGCCGAGGCCGGTCGTCCAGGCGAAGCGCCAGGCGGGGACGCGGGCGGCGCCGGCCGCGTAGGAGACGATGCTGAAGGGGAGGATCGGGATCAGCCGCATCGCGATCAGCAGCGAGGGGCCGCCGCGCTCGATCGCCCGCTCGACCCGCTCGAAGCGCTCCTCCCCGAGCCAGCGGTCGAGCAGCGGCCGGGCGACGTGGCGGCCGACCGCCCAGCAGATCAGGCCGGAGAGGATCCAGCCGACGCTCATCAGCGCCAGCGCCGGGAAGAACCCGTAGGCGAAGCCGGCCGCGGCGTCGACGATCTCGGCCGGGTAGAAGACGACCGCGTGGAGCAGGGTGAGGACGAGGATCAGCAGCGGCCCGGCGGCGCCGAGGCGGTCGATCTGGTGGCGGACCTGGGCGTTGTCGCCCTGGATCGCGGCGCTCGCCGCCTCGCGCAGCGGCGCCACCGCCAGGACCAGGATCGCCAGGGCGAGGATGCCGGCCCCGGTGACGGCGAGCTCTCTCCACGGCAGGCGTCCCTTGCTCACCCGACAAGGCTAGTTGCCGCGCGAATAAGATAAAAAGCGTGAGTATTAAGCAAAAGCTTGGGCCGGGCGCGGGGCCCCTGGCGATTTGCCTCGTTCTCGCCCTGGGCGGGTGCGGGAGCGGCTCGGACGCCACCGCGGGCGCCGGCGCGAAGCGGGTCTCGCAGGACAAGGTCGCCCGCTGCGAAGCCGGCGTCCATGTCCCCGGCGCGCCGGCGGCGTGGGAGCAAGGGGCGCGGCCGGCCACCGTCCTCGGCTGCTCCACGGATCAGGTCGACGCCGGGGCCCTGATCGTCGGCTACCCGCTTCCCGAAGGCGGCGGCACCTGCGTCAGCGCCTACAGCGCCCGCCTCGAAGAAGCCTTCGACGAACTCTGCGAGCCGCCGGGGTCGGGCTGGCTCTCCCAGTGCGAAGGTCGCGGCTGCATCCACTACTTTCGGCACGACAGGCGGGACTCGGTCCTCGACGGCCCGGTCGACAGGGCGACGGTCGGGATCCGGATCCTGGTCGGCCACGAAGTTCTGTTCGAAGGGGTGATGCACGCCGACGTCCAGGGCAAGCGCCTCCGCCGGATCGGCGCCGAAGAACCGTTCGACTACTTCGCCGCCTACATCCCGCGCTGCGTCGAACCGCAGAAGGTCAAGGTCGAGATGATCGACGAAAAGGGCCACATCATCGGCACCGCCGACAGGTGGGACGTCGAAGTCCCGCCCTGCCCCCGCTCCGGCTGACGCCGCTCAGCCGCGCAGCCGCTCGGCCAGCCCGGAGTGGCGGCCGCCGCCCTCGTCGCGGCGCACCGACCCGGCCAGCACGGCGCGGTCGCCGACCAGCACGCAGCTGTTGCGGGCGCGGGTGATCGCGGTGTAGAGGAGCGGCCGGGTGAGCATCCGCGAGTGCGAGCGGTGGCAGACGCCGACCACGACCGGCACCTCGCACCCCTGCGCCTTGTGGACCGAGATCGCGTAGGCGAGCTTCAGCGTCGCGGTCTCGCCGTAGGGGATGACGAGGGTGCCGCCCTCGTCGGTGTCGACGACGACCTCTTCCTCGCCGGGGTCGTCGTCGCGGAGGAAGACGATCGAGCCGTTCATCAGGCCGAGCTCATGCGAGTTGCGGGTCTGGATCAGGCGGTCGCCGATCCGGAACCGGTTGTTCAGGGCCGGCGTCCCGCTCGGGTTGAGCTCGCTCTGCAGCCGCTCGTTGAGGGCGTCGATCCCGACCGGCCCCCGGTACATCGGCGCCAGCACCTGGACCTCGCGCACCGGGTCGACCGCGAACCTCGCCGGCGCCCGCTCGGAGACCACCTCGACCACCGTCTCCAGCGCCCGCTCCGGGGTCCCCCGCTCGATGAAGAAGAAGTCGTGGTCCTGCTCGGGGCCCGGCTCGAGGTGGGGCGGGCGGCCCTGGTTGATCTCGTGGGCGGCGGTGGTGATCATCGAGCGCGCCGCCTGGCGGAAGATCTGGGTCAGCCGCACCACCGGCACCGCGCCGGAGGCGATCAGGTCCTCGAAGGGCTTGCCGGCGCCGATCGGCGGCAGCTGGTCGGCGTCGCCGACGAAGACGACGTGGGTCGTCTCGGCCAGCCCGTTCAGCAGCACCTCGGCCAGGCGCAGGTTCAGCATCGAGGACTCGTCGACGATCACCAGGTCGGCCGGGAGCGGCCGGCCGGGCCGGAAGGCGGGCTCGCGCCCGGGCATCCACTCGAGCAGGCGGTGGATCGTCTTCGCCTCGTGGCCGGTCGTCTCCTCCAGCCGCCGCGCCGCCCGGCCGGTCGGGGCGCAGAGGGCGATCGTCGCGTTCGCCGCCTCGGCCTCGGCGACGATCTCCCTGGTCGATTTCGTCTTGCCGACGCCGGGGCCGCCGGTGAGGATCGAGACGCGGGCGGCGAAGGCGGCGCGGACGGCGGCCCACTGCTCGTCGGTGAGCTCGTCGCGCGGCTGCTCGCCGGGATCGTGGTCGAGATGGGGGGGAGCGGCGGCGCGGGCCGCCAGGGTGGCGGCGAGCGAGCGCTCGCTCTCCAGCGTGCCGCGGCGGTAGATCCGCCCCTCCTCGTCGACCAGCCCCGGCGCCTGCGCGAGGACGTCGGGATCGGCCCCGACTCCGATCAGCCGCGCCGTCCGCTGCGCCAGCTCGGGCATCGGCAGGTAGCTGTTGCCCTGAGCCTCGGCCTCGATCAGCGCGTAGAGCGCCGCCGCCTGCGCCCGCCGGCTCGACTCCGGCGGCACGTCGGCGGCGAGGGCGATCCGGTCGGCCCGGGCGAAGCCGACGCCCGGAACCTCGGTCAGCCGGTAGGGGTCCTCGTGCAGGACCGCCATCGAGCTCTCGCCGTAGCGGGCGTGGATCGGCGCCGCGAGGTGGGCGAGCCCGTGCGGCGCCAGCTGCACGTGGAGGTCGCGGATCGCCCGGCTCGCGTACCAGGACTGCGCCGCGGCGGCGGCCTGGTCGGCGCTGACGCCGCGCAGCGAGCCGAGGACCGCTTCGGGGTCGGCGGCGATCGCCTGCAGCACACCCTCGCCGTGCTCGTCGCACAGGCGCTCGGCCCGTTTGAGACCGATGTGGCGCAGTGAGCTCAGGTAGGCGATCTGGCCGTCGCGGTCGGCGGGGTCGAGCGGCACCGCCCCCTGGGCGCGGAGCTGGCGCCCGTAGCGGTTGTGGGTCTGCCACTCGCCGCTGACTTCGGCCCGGGCGCCGGGGTCGAGGTGGGCGACCGGGCCGATCAGGGCGAAGCCTTCGCCCGAGTCCACCTCCTGGACCTCGAGCACCGCGTAGCCGTCGTCCTCGGCGCGGTAGATCACGCCCAGCACCTCGACCGTGCCGCTGTAGGAGGCGGCGTCGGCGTCGAAGAGGGTCGCTGCTCGGCTCACGCACCAAGGCTAGGGATCGCCAAGGCGGGATTCACCCCCTGCGGGGCCGCAGTTTGCGGCTCCGGCGCGCCGCCATGTTCTAGTTTCGGCCGATGGCCCCCCGACCCGCCGCCGGCCTCTGCGACCGCTGCCGCCACCAGCGGCTGGTGCCGAACACCCGCGGCTCGGTCTTCTCCCTCTGCGAGCGCTCGCGGGAGGAGCCGGGCTACCCGCGCTACCCGAGGCTGCCGGTCCTCGCCTGCCCGGGCTTCGAGGAGGCCCCGCCCCCCGCGCCCGGACAGGCCGATCGAGCTGCTTAGCCTTAGCTCGCCATCGGGTCGGGCTCGCCGAGCTCGCTGATCGACGGCGCCTCGTAGCTGCCCTCGGCAACGCCGCCGACGATCACCATCCGGATCCCCTCCGGGCCGGGCCAGACCTTGCGCCTGGTGCCGGGGGCGACCCGAGCCATGTGCTCGGGGTCGAGGGGGAAGCGCTCGCCCTCGATCTCGATCTCACCGCCGCCGCGCAGGACCATGTAGACCTCCTCCTGCCCGTCCTCGGAGTGGTCGTGCTCCGGGTAGCCGTCGTAGTTGGCCGGCATGTCGATCACGCCCAGCCCGAACGACACCGCCCCCAGCTCCGCCCGCGCCCGCTTGAAGGCGCCGCCGTAGACCCCCTCCATCTCGTCGATCTTCTTCACCGCGTACTCGGCCATCTCTCTCCTCCCATCGGGTTCGACGGCGCCTGCCGCCGCTGCGCAGACCCTCGCCCTCCCCGATCCCCCGGTCTGTGAGCCCCGTCACGGCCATCGCTTCGTTGTAGAAGCGAAATCGTCCCGCCTGGCTTGAGGATCGATCTCCGAAGGGGGGGAGAAATCAGAGTCCCAGAGACTTAGACGAGCAGTACGACCAAGAAAGGGACTAGGATTTGCATATGAAATCGGCCAATTCTCCGACGTTGGTCCGAGGCAAAAGGGTTGCGAGTCATCTCGGTTGGCATCGCACCTATCAAGGCTTTTGGGGGGCGACGGGCGGGCTGATGGACCCCTTTTCCGGGTTCAAGCTGCCGAAATCATCGGTCAGCCTGGCTCAGCGCCATGCCATGAAGAGCCACATTGCAACTATGCGCCGAATCAACGAAACGGCCGCACGGTTCAGCCGGATCAACGGTCGCTAGGCCGTGGAGGGACATCGCCGGGACGACCAACCCCGCCAGGAGTCGGGCGGTCTAGAGCGGCACAATTCTGAAGTCGAGGCGACTTCCGCCGACCAGCCAGAATCCGAGGCCGCTATTCAGCCAGGGTTCTTTGCCGCCCAATACAGGGCCCACAGCGGACCGCTCCCCGATCAGGAGTGGTTTGCCCGCCTGGAGGCCATACATCCAGGTGCCACGGAGATCATCCTCCGCGACTTCACCGAAGAGCGCCAGCATCAGCGCCGCATGCAGGAACGAGCTTTCGGGCTCGATTCCCAGGTCTTTGAGGAGTTCAGCCGCTACCAGAAGATGCGGCTTTGGATAGCCGGTGGCTTGGCCCTCTTCCTTGCGGTGGGCGGTCTCGCCTTGATCCTCCTTGACAAGGAGGTCTACGGCTTCATTCTCTTGATCGCCGAGATCACGGGCCTCGTCGGCGTGTTCCTCGTCGGCAAAGTCATTGCCGCTGGCGATCGTGAGAACCTCGATGACTTGGGCGAGGAAGAGCTGGATCGGCTTCTAGGGAAACTGGAAGAGGACGATGGGTAGCTAGGGTTGCTGAACCCGTGATTTCGCTGGAAGGAGCTTGAGATGGACGTTGCGATCGGTCTTCCCAACGCAGTTCCCGGGACCACCGGGGAGCAGTTGACGGAGTGGGCGCGGCGGGCGGAGGCGCGTGGGTTCTCCAGCCTGGGGACGATCGACCGGATCGCCTATCCGAACCTGGAGCCGCTGACCTCGCTGGCCGCGGCGGCGGCGGTGACCGAGCGGATCGGGCTGGCGACCACGGTGCTGCTGGGGCCGCTGCGGGTCAACCCGGTGGCGCTGGCCAAGCAGGTCGCCAGCCTGCAGAAGCTCTCCGACGGGCGGATGACGCTGGGGATCGGCCTCGGCGGCCGCGAGGACGACTACGAGATCGCCGGGGTCGGGACGGGGACGCGGGGCCGGGACCTGGACGCGATGCTGGCGCGGATGCGGGAGGTCTGGGCCGGCGCGGAGATGGGCCCCGACCACGAGTCGCGGCCGCGGGTGCTGGTCGGCGGCTCGGTCGAGGCGTCATTCGAGCGGGCCGCCCGCTTCGGCGACGGCTGGATCGCCGCCGGGGCGCCGCCGGACCAGTTCGCCGAGTGGCGGCAGGGCTTCGAGGCCGCCTGGTCGCAGGCCGGCCGCTCCGAGACGCCCGCGAACGCGGCGCTCGCCTACTTCTCGCTCGGCGACCGCGCCGAGGAGGAGGCGCACGGCTACCTGACGGACTACTACGCCTGGCTCGGCGATGACGTCGCGAAGGCGATCGCCGACAGCGCCGCCAAGGACGCGGAAACGGCCCGGCAGTACGTCGCCGGCTTCGACGCCGCCGGCTGCCAGGAGCTCTTCCTCTTCCCGAGCTCGAGCGACCCGCGGCAGGTCGACCTGCTCGCCGACGCCCTCGGGATGTAGCGGCTCAGACGCCTCCGTACACTCGGCGCGGTGGACCGCGACCTCCTCGCCTCGAACCTGGCCGCCTGCGGCGAGCCGTCCTACCGCGACGCGCAGGTGTGGGAGTGGGTGGCGCGCGGGGCGCGCTCCTACGCGGAGATGACGAACCTGCCGGCGGCGCTGCGCGAGCGGCTGGCGGCGCAGGTGCCGCTCTCGACCCTCGCGGTCGAGGCCGAGGCGCGCTCCGACGACGGCACCGTCAAGGCGCTCTTCCACACCGCCGACGGGCGGCCGCTGGAGGCGGTGCTGATGCGCTACCGGGACGGCCGCCGCTCGGTCTGCCTCTCCTCGCAGTCGGGCTGCCCCCTGACCTGCACCTTCTGCGCCACCGGCCAGATGAAGTTCGGCCGCAACCTCGAGGTCGACGAGATCCTCGACCAGGCGCTCCACTTCCGCCGCCTCGAAGCGATCGACCACGTCGTCTTCATGGGGATGGGGGAGCCGACGATGAACATCGACAACGTCCTCGCCGCCTGCGAGCTGCTGCCCGACCTCGGCGTCACCCACCGCCGCACCGCGATCTCGACCGTCGGCTGGGTGCCGGGCATCGACCGCCTGGCCGCCTGCGAGATGCCGATCGGGCTGGCGCTCTCGCTGCACGCCCCGAACGACGGCCTGCGCTCGCAGATCATGCCGGTCAACGACCGCTACCCGATCGCCGCCGTGCTGGCCGCCTGCGATCGCTACCGGGCCGCCCGCCGCCGCAAGGTCTTCGTCGAGTACGTGATGCTCGACGGCGTCAACGACCTGCCCGAGCACGCCCGCGAGCTGGCCGCCCTGCTCGACCCGGGCGGCTACAAGGTCAACCTCATCCCCTACAACCCGACCGGCGCCTACGACGGCTCCCCGCCGGAGCGGATCGAGCGCTTCCGCGCGATCCTCGCCGAGCACCGCATCCCCGCCACCGTCCGCCTCACCCGCGGCCGCGACATCGACGCCGCCTGCGGCCAGCTCGCCGCCTCCGCCGCCGGCTGAGAAGAGAACTGGCCAGGCAGCCAGTTACGATGCGCGCGATGGCCACGGTCGACACCACCGTCCCGGTCGCGCGCCCGCCGGAGATGTCCGGCAACCCGGTCCGCCGGGTCGTCGGCGACCTCTGGGACGAGTGGCGGGGGAGGGGCAGGTTCCCGCCCGGCCATGTCGACTTCAGCTGGGCGCGGACCCACCAGATCGCCCACGACCCGCTGCCGCTGCTGCTCTCCGCCTACGAAGAGTTCGGGCCGATCTTCAGCCTGCGGCTGCTGCACTCGCGGGTCGTCTTCATGCTCGGCCCGGAGGCCAACCACTTCGTCACCGTCGCCCACCCGGAGAACTTCCACTGGCGCGAGTCGAGCTTCGGCGACCTGATCCCGCTGCTCGGCGACGGCCTGCTGACGGTCGACGAGGAGTACCACGACCGCGCCCGGGCGATCATGATGCCCGCCTTCCACCGCGAGCAGGTGGCGGCGGCGGCCGAGGCGATGACGATCGAGGCCGACGCCGCGATCGCGGCGCTGCCGGTCGGCGAGGCGGTCGACGTCTACGAGTGGATGCGCGGCCTGGCGATGCGGATCGCGATGCGGGCGCTGCTCGGGCTCGATCCCGACGAGGCCGGCAAGGGCGCCGCCGCGGCCGAGCACTTCGAGCGCGCCCTCGGCTACTACGGCATCGACTTCCACCTGCGGCTTGTCCGCGGCCCCGGCTCGCCCTGGCGCCGCCTGGTCGCCTCGCGCAAGGTCCTCGACGAGATCGTCTTCGCCGAGATCGCCCGGCGGCGCGCCCATCCCGACCCCGGCCGCCACGACATCCTCAGCCTCCTGGTCGCCGCCCGCGGCGCCGGCGGCGAGGAGTTCGCCGATCGCGAGATCCGCGACCAGGTGATGACGCTGATGTTCGCCGGCCACGACACCTCGACCTCGACCCTCTCCTTCATGCTCTACGAGCTCGCCCGCCACCCCGAGGTCGTGCGGCGGCTGCGCGAGGAGCAGGACCGGGTGCTCGGCGGCGAGAGCCCGACCGCGCTGCAGCTGGAGAAGGAGATGCCCTACCTGGAGATGGTCCTCGACGAGGTCCTGCGACTCTACCCGCCGGCCTGGATCGGCCCGCGCCGGGCCGTCCGCGAGTTCGAGTTCGGCGGCTGCACCGTCCCCCGCGGCGCCTACGTCAACTACTGCTCCTGGGCCAGCCACCGCCTGCCCGAGGTCTTCCCCGAGCCCGAGGCGTTCATCCCCGAGCGCTTCGCCCGCGAGCGCAAGGCGGCGCTGCCGCGCGGCGGCTACGTCCCCTTCGGCGGCGGCTCGCGGATCTGCATCGGCAAGCGCTTCGGCCAGACCGAGGTGAAGCTGGTGGCGACGAAGCTGCTGCAGCGCCTGCAGATGGAGGCGCTGCCGGGCCGGACGATGACGATCCGCCAGATGCCCACGCTCTCGCCCGAAGGGGGCTTGAGGATGCGGGTCAGGGACCGGGTGTCATAGTCACGCCCGGATGCTCCTATTTGCCGCAGCCGAGACCTGGTGGGGAGTCCTGGGCGGCCTGATCCCGATCATCGGCCTGGCCGGCCTCGCCTACATCATCTATCGCGCTGTGAAGGAGGATCCCGGAGACGACCACGTCGACCCTCCCGGCTAGCGCCGAAGCAAGCTGCCGATCGCGGGCCGGTCCCGGCAGGGCGGAACGTCTTGTACTCTTTCGGCGCTTCCCCCCTCGGACGGTCCCCGGGGCTCCACCGAAAAAGTTAAGTGGAGCCCCTGCCGGGACCGGCCGGCTGAGCCCTACTTGATGAAGAGCATCTCCTCGTACTTCGGCAGCGGCCAGAGGTCGTCGGCGACGACCTTCTCCAGCTTGTCAGCCGCGGCCCGCACCGAGTCCATCGCGGCCAGCTGCCTGTCGCGGGCGTGGACGGCCATCTCCAGGCCCTCGAGGCCGGGGTCGGCGTTGGCCGCTTCCAGCTCGCCGAGCCCGGCGACCAGCTCGTCGACCAGGCCGCGGACCTCGCCCTCGACCGAGGAGACCCCCGACTCGCCGATCAGGGCGAGGTGGCGCAGGGCGGCCGGCAGGATCATCGTCTTGGCGATCGCGAAGGCGGTCTCCGCCTCGATATTGGCCCGCAGCCAGTACTGCTCGACCCAGACCTCGTAGCGGGACTCCAGCTCGCCCTTGGAGAGGACCTCGTAGTTCTCGAAGGTGCGGACGGTCTGGTCGGAGATCACCTCGGGCAGCGCGTCGGGCGTCGTGCGCAGGTTTTTCAGCCCCCGCCGCTCGGCCTCCTGGTGCCACTCCTCCGAGTAATTGTCCCCGCCGAAGCAAACCTGCTTGTTGGCCAGGTAGCTCTCTTTGACGATCTCGACAACCGCCTGCGGCATCTGCTCGCCGCCGTCGAGCTTGGCCTGCAGCTTGCCGGCCAGCTCGTCGATCGCCTCGGCGGCGATCGTGTTGAGGACCGTGTTCGGGAAGCCGAGCGACATGCTCGACCCCAGCGCCCGGAACTCGAATTTGTTGCCGGTGAAGGCGAACGGCGAGGTGCGGTTGCGGTCGCCGCCGTGCATCGGCAGCGGCGGCAGCACCTGGGCGCCGAGGTCGAGGAAGGAGGCCGGCGTGTTCGGGTCGCCCTCGCCGCTCGAGATCGCCTCGAAGACTTTTTCGAGCTCGCCGCCGAGGAAGATCGAGATGATCGCCGGCGGCGCCTCGTTGGCCCCGAGCCGGTGGTCCTGGCCGATGTTCGCGACCGAGGCCCGCAGCAGCCCCTGGTGCTTGTTGACCGCCTGGATCACCGCGGTGCAGAAGAAGAGGAAGTGGATGTTGTCGGCCGGCGTGTCGCCCGGGTTCAGCAGGTTGGCGCCGCTGTCGGTCCCCATCGACCAGTTGTTGTGCTTGCCGGAGCCGTTGACGCCGGCGAACGGCTTCTCGTGCAGGAGGCAGACCAGCCCGTAGCGGCGGGCGACGCTTTCCAGGGTCTGCATCAGCAGCTGCTGGTGGTCCGAGCCGACGTTGGAGTTCTCGAAGATCGGCGCGATCTCGTACTGGGCCGGCGCCACCTCGTTGTGGCGGGTCTTGACCGGGATCCCGAGCTTGCGCATCTCCAGCTCGGACTCGAGCATGCAGGCCAGCACCCGCTCGGGGATCGAGCCGAAGTAGTGGTCGTCGAGCTCGTGGCCCTTCGGCGGCTTGGCGCCGAACAGGGTGCGGCCGGTCGCGATCAGGTCGGGCCGCTCGAAGTAGTACTGCTCGTCGATCAGGAAGTACTCCTGCTCGGGGCCGACGGTGGTGAAGACCCGCTGGCTCTCCTCGTCGCCGAGCAGCCGCAGCGCCTTGATCGCCGAGCGGCTGAGCGCGTCCATCGAGCGCAGCAGCGGGATCTTCGCGTCGAGCGCCTCGCCGGTCCAGGAGGCGAAGGCGGTCGGGATGCAGAGCAGCGCCCCGTTCGGGTTCTCGAGGATGAAGGCGGGGCTGGTCGGGTCCCAGGCGGTGTAGCCGCGGGCCTCGAAGGTGGCGCGGACGCCGCCGGTCGGGAAGGAGGAGGCGTCGGGCTCGCCCTGGATCAGCTCCTTGCCGGAGAAGCCGGCCAGCGCCTGCCCTTCGCCGGCGGGCTCGAAGAAGGAGTCGTGCTTCTCGGCGGTCGAGCCGGTCAACGGCTGGAACATGTGGGTGTAGTGGGTGGCGCCGTTCTCCAGCGCCCATTCCTTCATCGCCTCGGCGACCGCGTCGGCGAGGCTGGGGTCGAGCGCCTCGCCGCCCTTCAGGGTCGTCTGCAGCTTCTCGAAGACGTCGCCCGGCAGCCGTTCCTTCTGCACGGTGGTGGAGAAGACGTTCTCTCCGAACGGGTTGTTCTCCGGAAGGGTCAGGTCATGCGCGCCGAGAGCCCCTCCGTTGAAGCTCCACTGGGCGGCGGTCACGTTCTGCTGGCGGATGCGGCTCATCGGTTCGGGTATCCCCCCATAGGTTCGCGCTCCGGTCGCCCGAGCGCGGTTTTGCTTGAAGTCTCAATCCCTCGAAAAGAGCAGCACAGAGCCTAATGGCGACGGCTCAACCGCGCCTTTGTACCGCCGTACAAGCCTCGCCCGGGGCGCTTGTACCTGCTGTAGCTGTTCCTTTTGGACCCCCCAGCGACCAAAAGGAACAGACAACCCTCCGCTAGTAGGGGAGCGGGGTGGCCTTGAAGAGGCCGAGGGGGTGGCGCACCCGGAAGCCGCCGGTGGGGCGCATCTGCTCCGGCCAGCCGGGGCTGCTGCGGTCGCCGTCTTCGCTGCATGAGGTGTCCCAGCGCAGGCCGGCGATCACCGCGAAGACGTGTTCCCTGTTCGCGTAGATCCGCACCCAGCTGCCGGCGCCTCCGGCGCCCCAGCGCATGAACCCGGTCGAGTCGAGGGGCATTCGAGCAGGCCGGCGGCGCATCACGAAGCTGACCGACCCCGAGCAGTCGTAGCCGCGTGAGTTCCAGTGGCGGCGGCCGCCGCCCCAGACGTAGGTCAGCGCGGGCGGGGGGGAGGCGGGGGTGACCGCACGACCATCAGGCCCGTCCGCGGCCGCCGGCGCCGCGCCGCAGGCGCGGCTGCTCCCTGGTCTGCGCCACGCTCGCCGGACGGCCGCAGCGGTGAAAGCGCGTCCCCTGCCCTCGCACCTACCTCTGTTCATCGAGAGCCAGAGCCAGCCTCCGCCCGCGATCCTCGCGGTCCGACTTGGCCGTCGCCCCTCCTTGCTTGAATTCCGCCGTGGCTCATATCTCGCAACGGGATTCGCCGCCCCGGGCGATATCGCTGTTCTCCGGCGCCGGCGGAATGGACGCGGGCATCTCCGACGCGAATTTCGAGATCCTCGCCTGTCTCGAGATCGACGCTCACTGCTGCGACACCCTGCGAGCCAACTCGGAGGCCCTCGGTGGTCCGAAGATCATCGAGGGGGACATCCGCGAGGTCGACCCGGAGGCGCTGATGGGAGAGCTGGGGCTGCAGCCGGGGGAGCTGGAGCTCCTCTCCGGCGGGCCGCCATGTCAGTCCTTCTCGCAGATCGGGAAGCAGGGGAGCCTGGACGACGAGCGCGGACCCCTCGTCTTCGAGATGGTCCGCTTCGCGAAGGGCCTGCGGCCGCAGGCGATCCTGATGGAGCAGGTGAAGGGTTTGAAGACGGCTAAAGACCTTCGTGGCAGGCGCGGGGGGGTCTTCGAGGAGCTCCTCGAGTCGTTCGCCGAGATCGGCTACTCGGTCAACTGGCAGGTGCTCAACTCCGCTGACTACGGAGTGCCCCAGACGCGCGAACGGCTCTTCATCGTCGCCCTGTCGGAGGAGGCGACGGGCCAGGCCCGCTTCGAGTTCCCGGAGCCGACCCACCGTCCTCCCGACGCGGCTGACGAACTTCTCCCCCGGGCGCGGTATCCGCATCTAACCCTCGGCGATGCCCTCTCCGGCCTCGGCTCGCCGCCGAGGAAGAACGGAATGATCCCGCCGGACAGCCACGTCGACATCACTCCCGCGGGGGACCTGCGCCGAATCCAGGGAGTGCCGGAGGGAAAATGGCTTTCCGGGCAGCTGCACCTCCCGGTCGAGCAGCGGGGCCGCCTCTCCCGCAAGGACACCACCAAGTTCCGGCGCCTGGACCGGGAGCGCCCCTCCCTGACCCTTCGCTGCGGGGAAATCTTCTTTCACCCGCTCGAGGATCGTTACCTGACCCCGCGGGAGTACCTGCTCCTGCACGGCTACCCGAAGGCCTACGTGCTGTGTGGGCCAATTCGCGGCCGGTCAGGGCAGGTGCGTGACCTCGACCAGCACCGGCAGGTGGCAAACTCGGTTCCCCCGCCCCTCGCTCGGGTGCTGGCGGAGAGGATACGATCGTCGTTGACATGGGGCGCGTCTACGAGGTCTTTGGCTATCCAGCGATAGATGGGCAGGCTGCCGCTGAGGAAGTTCGTCGCGCAGCTTGGTGTCCTTTCATGGACAATCCATGTGATGGCGGCGGCAATCGCCATCTATCGACCATCCATCTCGACTCTGACCCTGAGCTAGCAGAGTATTTCGAGGACGCAGCAGGGCTTGACCAAGTCCCTGCTGGCGTATGTTCGATCCGTCCTGACGCCGCTTCCCATCCCTGGATCGTTTGCCCACGCCGATTGCTCGTGTTGGGTCGCCAAGCTGCCGGAGAGCGTCGGCGCCAGGTTGAGGTCGAGCGGCTTGTCGTCGATCTCTTTCATTATCCGAGGGGTACGCGGCTCGGGATATGGCCTGAGGTGAAGTTGAAGGGCAACGACCCTTCTTTCGCGGATTCCAAGCGGTTCGACTACACCTTGGACTACCTGTTGATGCCGCTAGGAAGACTTCGCCGGGATGAAGCGCCAAGTCTTGAATGGGAGCGCCGGGACGTATGGGAAAAGGCCGGTTATTTCGTCGAGGACGATGTCGTTCTCGACGCCCCGACCGGGCGCCCTGCCGTCGTGGAGATCATGACCTCAAGCACCTCTGGCGGCAATAAGGCCACCGGTACGACTATTCCCAACGCCTTTCGCCGCTCTCTACTGGACCAGGAATCGGCGCTGGGGCCAGGAATCAACTACCGTCAGGTCTGGGCGAGAATGGTGAGCCAGCTCATCGTCAAGTCGGAGATGGCCATCACCTGGGGAGGTTCAGCTCTTTGGGTTCTGCAGGATGTGCTCGCCGATTACATCTCCGCTACCACCGCCCTTGACCTTGCGCCACTGAGAAGCGAGCAGATGAGCGAGGTGAACATCCTCTCCCTCTCCTATGGAGATGATGCTCACAGCAGTAGCGGCGTGGTCGAGTTGCCGGATTTTCAACTTTACGCCGGCGCGGTCGCCGGAGCCGAGGGAACCTTGCAAGAGGACTACGGCTTCTTGGACATCATCCGAGCGGGCGCGAAACCGAACCGCGATCAGCTATTGACCGCCCTGCTGCGGCGACCGCCCGCGAACGAGATCCTCGTCAGTTGACTTAGTCAGGCTTTGTTCGATCTCTTTGGCGGCGCGCTCCGGCGATTCGTGTTCCCAGAAGCGAAGGACAATCCATCCGCTATCGCGGAGTTCACGGTCAATCAAACGATCGCGTTCGGCATTTCCGCGTAGCTTCGCCTCCCAGTAGTCGTGGTTGCGCTCCGGGACCCGGCAGTGGTCCGGGCACTGGTGCCAGAAGCAGCCGTCGATGAAGATCGCGAGCTTCTGGCGGGTGAAGGCGATGTCAGTCCGGCGCTTGCGCCCGGCGGCGGTCCGGATCGGGTGGTCGACGCGAAAGCGGAGGCCGCGCCGGTGGAGTAGCGAGCGGAGCCGTTGCTCGGGTCGGGTGTCGCGCCGCTTCGTGGCCCTCATCGAGGCGCGGGTGGCTGCGGAGCTCGCAGGCGGTACTGGAACGCGCACTGCAATAGCCTACGCGCTTACGTCACCAGCCCCTGGGTCCAGGGGGCTTCATCAAACGGAGGAATTTCAGCCAAATGTTCGTATCGAAGGCCGCCGTCGTCGGCGGCGGCACGATGGGCGGGGAGATCGCGCAGGCGATCGCCGCCGCCGACATCCCCGTCGTCGTCAAGGACATCGACCGCAAGTTCGTCGACGCGGCCCTCGAGAAAGCCCGCGGCGTCACCGAGGGCCAGCTCGCCCGCCTGGTCAAGAAGGAGAAGCTGACCCAGGAGCAGGCCGACTCCCGCCTCGCCGAGGTGATGGGCAACATCGTCGGCACCACCAGCTACGAGGAGTTCGGCGACGTCGACTTCGTGATCGAGGCGGTGCCGGAGAAGATGGAGATCAAGCAGGCGGTCTTCCGCGAGCTCGACGCCGCCACCCCCGGCCACGCGATCCTCTCCTCCAACACCTCCTCGCTCTCGATCACCGAGATCGGCGAGGCGACGCTGCGGCCCGACAAGGTCGTCGGCTTCCACTTCTTCTACCCGGCCTCGGTGATGCCGCTGGTCGAGGTGATCGCCGGCGAGGACAGCTCGCTGGAAACCGCCACCGCCGCCTACAACTTCGCCCAGGCGATCAAGAAGCAGCCGATCGTCTGCGGCGAGGTCCCCGGCTTCGTCGTCAACCGGATCCTGATGGCGACGATGGGGGAGATCTGGCGCGCCCAGGAGGAGCACGGCCTCTCGCTGAAGGCGATCGACGAGGCGATCGCCGGCGCCCAGCTGGCGCCGATGGGCCCGTTCTTCCTCACCGACCTGCTCGGGCTCGACACCGTCCTCCACGTCGCCGAACACCTGAACGAGTCCTACGGCGAGCACTTCTACGTCCACAAGGGCCTGCAGGGGCTCGTCGGCGAAGGCAAGCTCGGCGCCAAGACCGGCGGCGAGGGCTTCTTCAAGGACGGCGAGCAGAACGTCCCCGGCGAGGCGGCGCCCGACGCCGAGGAGCTGGTCGCGATGTTCTCCAGCCGCGCCCTGATCGAGGCCTGCCTGCTGGTCGAGGAGGGGATCTGCTCGGTCCGCGACATCGACCTCGGGATGATGGCCGGGGCCGGGCTCGACCCGCGCAAAGGGCTGCTGCCGCCGTTCTGGAAAGCCGACGTCACCGGGCTCGACAAGGCGCTGGAGACGATCGAGAACCTCGAGGAGAAGCACGGCGAGCGCTTCGCGCCGCCGGTGACCCTGAAGCGGCTGGTCGCCCAGGGCCGCCACGGCCTCGCCAGCGGGCAGGGCTTTTACCCTTACCCGCAGGCCGACGAGGGCGAGCAGACCGAGACGGTCAAGCTCGAGACCCGCGACGGCGTCGCGATCGCCTGGCTCGCCAACCTGCCGATGAACTCGCTGGCGCCGCAGGTGATCGCCGACCTGGAGACGGTCTGGAACCGGGTCAAGGCCGCCGACGGCGTCGGCGCGATGGTGGTCGCCTCCTCGGTCCCGGTCGTCTTCTCGGCCGGCGCCGACATCAAGGCCTTCACCACCCTCGACCAGGAGAGCGGGGCGGAGCTGATCGCCAGGGCCCACGCGCTCTTCCGCGACTTCGGCAAGGTCGGCGTGGCGACGATCGCCGCGGTCAACTCGATCGCCTTCGGCGGCGGCTGCGAGCTGGCGATGGCCTGCGACTTCCGGATCGCCGCCGAGGCGGCGGTCTTCGGCCAGCCCGAGGTGAAGCTGGGGATCATCCCCGGCTTCGGCGGCACCCAGCGGCTGCCGCGCCTGGTCGGCCCGGCGAAGGCGCTGGAGATGAACCTGGTCGGCGACGCGATCCTCGCCGGCGAGGCGCTCGAGCTCGGCCTCGTCAACCGCGTCGTCCCCGACCACGAGCTGTTCGAGACGGCGCTGATGTGGGGCCGCAAGCTCGCCGCGCAGGCGCCGCTCGCGGTCGAGCAGATCAAGAGCGTCTCCCACCAGGGCGACATCGACGACGGCATCGAGGCCGAGAAGGCCGGCTTCGCCGCCGCCTTCTTCAGCGAGGACGCCAAAGAGGGCATCTCCGCCTTCCTCGGCAAACGCACCCCGAAGTGGAGCGGCAGGTAGCGACGGGACGGAAAGTCGAGCCCACCGGGCCGACGGGCCTAAATGTCTCTCGATAGTGGACAGATCGGCCCGTCGGCCCCAGGGGTTGGACGGATCGGCCCGTCGAGCGGGGTGCGGCGGCTCGCAGGGTTGCTCGAAGGCGCTTCGTCGGCCGTCGCTCTGACCGGGGCCGGGGTCTCGGTGCCGTCGGGGATCCCGGACTTCCGCACGCCGGAGACGGGACTGTGGGCGAAGGTCGATCCGATGGAGGTCGCCCACATCGACGTCTTCGAGCGCGACCCGGAGCGGTTCTGGTCCTATTACCGCCCCCGCTTCCAGGCGCTCGGCGACAAGCGGCCGAACCGGGCCCACGAGGCGCTGGCGGAGCTGGAGCGCCGCGGCCTGATCGAGGGCGTGATCACCCAGAACATCGACCGCCTGCACCGCGCCGCCGGCTCGGAGAACGTGATCGAGGTCCACGGCTCGATCGAGACCTCCTCCTGCCGCGACTGCGGGGCGGCCTTCGGCCTCGACCGGGTCGACGATCTCTTCGACGCCCGCGGGGTCGCGCGCTGCGCCGCCTGCGGCGGCGCCGTCAAACCCGACGTCGTCCTCTTCGGCGAGCTGCTGCCCGAGGAGGCGATGCGGCGGGCGACCGAGCTCGCCGAGGAGGCCGAGCTGATGCTCTGCGTCGGCTCCTCGCTGGCGGTCCACCCGGTCGCCGGGCTGCCGCGGCTGACGCTCGAGCACGGCGGCTCGCTGGCGATCGTCACCAAGGGCGAGACCCCGTACGACCGCGACGCCGAGCTGAAGCTCGACGGCGAGGTCGACGAGGAGCTCGCAGCTCTCGTCGCCGCCCTCGGGTAGACACGCGCCCTTGTCCCCGGTACGCGGGGACAAGGGCGTCCGCTCCCGGCAGGCGCGGCCTACTGCACCTGCGACTGGACCGGGTCCGAGGGTTTCGCGCCGCCGGGCTTGCCCGTCAGCGGGATCCCCTGGGCTTCGCAGGCGGCGACGATCGTCCGCGAGCGGGGGTCGTCGAAGCGGGCGGCGTGCGCGCACCTCGCTTCCGCCTCGCCGCCGCAGGCGCTGACCGTCTGGGCGCCGACGATCCCGGCGACCGAGGCGCTGAAGCAGCCTGGCGCGACGGGCGAGCTGCTGTCGCCCGCGGTGGCGAAGACGACCGCCAGGAGGGCCAGGAGGGTAACCGCGAGGACGGCGCCGGCCGCCTTGATCTCGCGCGGGCTGAGTTGGTAGAGCGGCGTCGTCTGCCGCTCGTAGTGACCTTCCAGTGGCATGGCGCAAGGAAATCAGGCAGGCGCTGGGGCCGCCACCGCCAGCGGGGAGAAGATTCGGCGCCGATCTTTAGACACTCGTACGTAGAGGCGGGGGAGGGGCGGCGGCAGGGTTAGGTGCGTCCGAGAAGCACCTACTTGAGAAAGGGAGTCCCTCTACATGGAATGGTTGAGCGAAGGCGCGAACTCATGGCAGATGACCGCCGCCACCCTGGTCGGGTTGATGAGCATCCCCGGCCTGGTCGTGCTCTACGGCGGCGTTATGCAGAAACGCTGGTCGGTGAACTCGATGATGATGGCGTTCGTCGCCTTCGCGATCGTGCTGGTTCTCTGGGTCCTGCTCGGGTTCAAGATGGGGTTCGGCGAGCCGGTCCACCTGTTCGGCCAGAAGACCGGATTCTTCGGGAACTTCATCGGTCAGCCGGGGTCGATTCTCAGCAGTAACGACCTCCTGAAGCAGGCGCACATCCCCGAGCTGGCCGAAGAAGAATTCCTCTTCCCGCAGTCGACGCTCGCCTACTTCCAGATCGTCTTCGCGGCGATCACGCCGATCCTGATGCTGGGCTCGGTTCTCGGGCGCTTCAACTTCAAGGCGTGGATTCCCTTCGTCGCCCTCTGGACCCTGCTGGTCTACCCGGTCAACGCCTTCCTGATCTGGGGCGGCGGCTTCTTCGCCCAGCAGGGCGCGGTCGACTACTCCGGCGGTTACGTGATCCACCTCGCGGCCGGGGTCTCGGGCTTCGTCGCGGCGGCGGTGATCGGCCCGCGGCTGCAGCGCGACCGCGAGGTCGACGCACCGAACAACCTGGCGATGGTCGCGGTCGGCGCCGGGCTTCTCTGGATGGGATGGAACGGCTTCAACGGCGGCGATTGGTACAGCGCCGGCGAAGTCGCCTCGGCCTCGCTGCTGAACACCAACCTGGCCGTCGCGGTCGCCTTCCTCTCCTGGGTCGCCTTCGACTACCTGACCGGCCGCAAGCCGAGCCTGATCGGCAGCGTCAACGGGATGATCGTCGGCCTCGTCGCGATCACCCCCGGCGCCGGCTTCGTCAACGGCTGGGGCGCGATCATCATCGGCGTCGGCAGCTCGGCGATCGTCTACCTGGCGCTGAACTACCTCAGCCGCCTGCGGCCGTTCCGCAACGTCGACGACACCCTCGGCGTCGTCTACACGCACGGGTTCGCGGGCGTCGCCGGCGGCCTCCTCGTCGGCATCTTCGCCAACAAGCTGATGGCCGGCGAACACGAAGGCCTGATCAGCGGCGGCGGGCTGCACCTGCTCGGCGTCCAGGCCTACACGGCCCTCTGGGTGATCGTCTTCTCGGCGATCGGGACGTTCATCCTGCTCAAGCTGGTCGGTCTCTTCGTCCCGCTGCGGATGAGCGAGGAGGAAATGGAGACCGGCGACATCGCCGTCCACGGCCACGAGGTGTACCCGTCGGACGTGCCGTCCCTGGGTTACCCCGACGGCGTCCCGAGCAAGCCGGCGGCGCAACCGGCATCCGCCGGAGGCACCGCCTAGGCAGGAGGACGAGACCGGACCGGAGCCGCTCCCCGCCCTCTCCTCGGGGGCGGCTCCGGACCCCGGCTCTCGGGGCCCCTACCCTGGTTCAACGACCCACCTTCCTTCCGGAGGCACCGCATGGCACTGAAGATCATCGTTTCCTACGACGACACCGACATGGACCGCGACGCCCTCGCGCTCGGCCGGCTCCTCGTCAACGCGGGCGGCGAGCTGGCGCTCGCCTACGTCCGCCACTCGTTCGGCGAATCGCTCGAACAGAAGCAGGCCGAGGAGCTGCTCGCCCGCGGCGCCGCCTCGGTCGGCGCCGCCGAGATGCCCCAGCACGTGGTCGTCAACCCGGCGACCAGCGTCGGCCTCACCGAGCTGGCCGAGAAGGAGCAGGCGGACGTGATCGTCTTCGGCTCCGAATACCGCACCTCGCCGGGGCTGGTCAAGCCGGGGATCTCCGCCCACAAACTGCTGCTCGGCGGGTCTTCGGCGATCGCCGTCGCGCCGGCGGGGCTGCACGAGAGCCCGATCGTCAGCGTCGGCACCGTCGGGGTGATCGACGAGGGCGACCCGAGCGCCCGCGAGACCGCCGAGAGCCTGGCGGGGGCGCTGGACGCTGCCGTCGCCGATTACGGCAGCGGCAAGATCGACCTGCTCGTCGTCGGCTCCCGGCCCGAGGCCCCCGACGGCCGGGTGGTATTGAGTGCGAAAAGCGACTACGCGGTCGAGGACGCGCGCTACCCGGTCCTCGTCATCCCGCGCGGCGTCTCGATCGACTTCGACGCCACCGCGACCGCCGCCGCCTGAGCCTCCCCCGGCTCAGCGCTGCTGCTGCAGGACCACGATCACGGCCGCGACCTCCGGGTCGCGGCCGTCGATCCGCTCGCTCAGCTCGTTCAGCTCGACGCTGCGGGCGCCGTGCGCGGAGACCAGCTCGGCGACGGTCTTCACCGCCGAATCGGTCTCGATCACCAGCGCCGCCGGGCCGGCGCCGGCGGCGCGGCTCTCCTGCGCGGCGCCGAGGACCCGGGCGGTGACGTCCTCGGCCGAGCGCTCGGCGTTCGCCCACCCCTGGCCGAAGGAGAGCTCGGGGTTGTCCAGGTGCGGCCCCTCGAGCACCCGCAGCTCGCTCTCTTCCGGGTTCCACTTGCGGTCGCCGAGGACGACGCTGCGCCTGGAGAGCCAGGGATCGAGCACGCCCTGCCGCATCTCCTCCGGGCCGAGGTTGAAGGCGCGGGCGTGGCGGAGACCTGAGCGGACTTCGACGTGAAAGGGCACGAGGGCGAACCTACAGCGTCCAGCCGGTTGCGTGGTTCCTTTGTCCGCCTATACAGGACAAAGGAACCGCGCAACTCCCAGATGGCATGATCCCGCGCCCATGCCGCCCGCCCTGCCCGCCGCCGTCGTCTTCGACAACGACGGCCTCCTCCTCGACACCGAGTCGGTCTGGACCCGGGCCGAGGAAGACCTCTTCGAGCGGCGGGGGCTGGAGTTCACCCCCGCTGACAAGCTGGAGCTGGTCGGCACCTCGGCGGCGATCGCCGGCGGCATCCTCGAGCGGCGGCTGGGCGAGGCGGGCCGGGCGGCGGAGCTGATCGAGGAGCTGAACGAGCTGGTCGTCGCCGAGCTCGAGCACGGGGTCGAGTCGATGCTCGGCGCCCGCGAGCTGCTCGAGCGCCTCGGCGGGCGCGGCGTCCCGCTCGGCCTCGTCTCCAACTCGCCGCTGCGCTTCGTCCGCCGCTCGATCGAGCTGGCCGGCTTCGAAGGGCACTTCGACGTCGTCCTCAGCGCCCACGAGGTCGCCGCCCCGAAGCCGGCCCCGGACCCCTACCTGGAGGCCTGCCGGCGGCTCGGGGTGGAGGCCGGACCAACCGTGGTCGCGCTGGAGGACTCGCCGACGGGAGTCGCGGCGGCTCGCGCCGCCGGCCTCACCGTGATCGGGATTCCCTCGGTCGAGGGGGTGCTGCTCGACGAGGCCCACCACCTGGCCGAGTCGCTGCTGGACGACCTGGTCACGCAGAGACTCTCCTTGTAGTGGGACTTATGGTTGCTGTCCAACCATAAGTCCCACCGCTAACCGCCACCGAGTCCCTGTTCGGGGCCCCATTGAGTCAGCCTCGAAGAACGCGGCGGCGCCGGAGGACTCGTTGGCAGGTCTCCAGCAGCTCTTCGACCTGCGCCCGCTGCCCATCGGTGATGTTGCCGCCGGCTGCCTGCTTCGCGGCTGCCTCGGCCTCCGCTCGTCGCTCGCGCAGCCTGGCGATGTCCTTTGCGTGCCCGGGGTCGTCAACCGCGCCGTCGAGCTCGACCAGCAACGCCTCCAGCCCCACCCGCAGCTGCAGCGCCGCCTCGCGGTCGCGGCCGGCGTCGAGGTCGGCGCGGGCGCGCAGGAGGAGGGTCTCGCAGGCGTCCAGCCGTTCGCGGCCGCGCAGGACGGCGGCCACCCGCTCCTGCGGGTGCAGTTCCTCCACCCGCTGCTTGCGCCGTGACGCGCTGCGGGGGGCGAGGTCCACCTCGCGGGCGTCGGCGAAGCGGCCGTCCGCGGTCTCCTCGCCGCTGCCATAGCCGATCAGCACCCGCTCGGCCTGCGGCGGCGAGAGCTCGCGGCCGTAGGGGTCTTCGGCGGCGACGGCGTGGGCGTGGAGGGCTCGGTTGAGGGGCGCCATCGCCCTGCCGGCCAGGGCCTCGGCGGCGTCCTCCTCGCCGCAGGTCCGGTCCAGCCAGCGGGCCCCCTCGGCGGCGTCCGCGAACGGGGCCGAGGCGCGGATCGCCATCGCCCGGGCGAGCGGGAGCGGCCCCGCCTCGGCGCCGGGCTCGGCGGCGCGGCTGCGCCGCCGCCGGCGCCGCTCGGGGGCCGCGGGCGCCCCCACCGTCTTCAGCACCAGGACCCATTCCTCCTCGCCCGCGGCCCCCCCCGAGCCCGCCAGGTAGCGGCCGTCGGCCAGCGGCAGCGCTCCCGCGAACTCGAAGCGGACGAATCCGAACAGTTTGGTCACGGCGCGATTCTCGCCGCTCGGGCCGCGGCCGCGGCGCTCAGTCGCCGGCGCCGGCGGCGAGGCCGCCGTTGGTCTGGTCCGGCACCGCGTACTTCGAGGGCCGCACCGGCACGTCGGGGTTTTCGATCTGGCCGAGGCGGTTGACCAGGCGCTGCCACTGGTTCGGTTTCAGCAGCGCCGTGAACCTGGCTTCCGGGCCGCCGTCGATCGGGTGGTAGCCGATGTGGACGTGGTCGTAGTGGTCGGGCATCGCGAAGCTGGTTTCGCCGGGCAGGTCCTCAAGCGAGATCACCTGGTGCGGGTGCATCGTCCCCTGCAGCTGCAGGACGTCCCTGATCAGCTCGTCGGTGAGGGTGCCGGGACCCTGGTGGCCGGTCACCGGGACGCCGTCGATCTGAGCGATGTCGACCGCGTCGCCGGTGCTGTGCTCGGAGACGTTGCCCGAGGTGGTCAGCAGGCTGTGGCCGCACTCCAGCGCGGTGATCGTCAGCTTGAATCCTTTGGTCCGCAGGTACTCGAGCACGGCGAGGACGCGGCGGTCGATCTTGCCGCTTTCGACGTCTTCGCGGCCGCAGGGGTAGATCGAGAGGCCGTTGTCGTCGAGCACCCGCTTCTGCAGCGCTTCCTTGGAGAGCAGGAGGACGCCGGCGCCGCTGAGGTCGGCGAACGGGGTCTTGCCCTTGGCGCGGTAGATCGCCGTCGCTTCGAGCAGCTTCCAGCCGTCGAGGATCGGTTTCGGGTCGATCCGCGGCGCCCCCTTGCCGGCCGGGCGGATCGAGAAGTTGATGTGGGGGTCGACCCCTTCCGAGCCGGCGGCGACCCGCGCCAACATCGTCCCGGCGATCACCTTCGAGCCGACCCTGATCGAGCCCTCGCCGCTGGCCGCCAGCGCCGCTTCGATGCCCCTGGTCGCTTCCTTGCCGCCCTCGCTGCGGCCGGGGTAGGCCCGCAGCCGCGGCCGCAGGTTCTCGCTTTCGACCGGGACCCGCTTCTCCTTGCCGGTCGGCTCGACCACGAGGCGGTGGTTGCGGACCAGCCTGCCGAGCTGGGCGTAGGTGTAGCGGTTGCCGTAGGTGTCTTCGAGGACGATGAAGTTGCCGAGCTTGGCGGAGTGGCCGAGCTTGCGGACGACCCCGTCGTTGACGGCGACGACGGGCGCCCCCCGCTTCGCGAAGATGTTGATCCCGCGCGCGGTGGGGGAGGAGGAGATGACTTCGGAGCCGCCGCCGAGCGAGTCGCCCTTCTTGAGCGCTTCGCGGGCCGCGATGTCGTCGGCGTAGCGGGCGTCGGCGGCGATCGGGAAGTGGGCGCCCTCGGTCAGCCCGGTCAGCGAGCCGACCAGGTCGGAGGGGAGGCGGCCGTAGGCGCGCGCGTAGAGGAGCACCTCCTGGACGTACCAGTCGGCGTGGTTGTAGGCGAAGATCGCCTGGTAGAGGTCCTTGTCGCCGCCGGCGAGCTTCAGGTAGTGGGCGGCGGCGCAGATCGCGTCGACCGGGTTGTAGGGGTCCTTCTTGCCGTCGCCGTTGGCGTCGAGGCCGAACTGTTCCCAGCTCGCGGGCAGGAACTGCATCCAGCCGACAGCGCCGGCGCTGGAGACGTTGAGGTTGGTGCCGAAGCCGGTCTCGATTTTGTTGATCGAGGCGAGCACCTCCCAGGGGATCCCGTATTCGGTCCCGCAGGCCTGGTAGATCGGCAGCAGGAAGGGGGGGATTTCGAAGGAGTCGATGACGAAGTTGGGGACGCCGATCGGGGCCGGGCCGAAGGGGGCGATCGTCGTCGTCGGGTTGCCGAGGGTCGGGGCGCCGCCTTCGCTGAACTGCGCCCCGCCGTTCGAACCCTCAGGCTTAGGTAGAGGCTGATCGCCGCCGCCGTTGGCGCCCGGCGCCGCGGTGCCGCCGCTCGCTTCGCTGCCGGGGGCGGCGATTTCGTCGTTGCTGTGGACGCCCTTCTTCTTGCCGCCGGAGGGGTTGCCGTCGATTTCGCTGTTCTGCTTGACGCCGCTGCCGGAGCTGCCGCCCTTTTCGGGGCCGGGGGCCGGCGAGGAGGGCGCGGGCGCGGGGGCGGGGACCGCTTCGCCTTCGGCCGCCTTTCCGCTCGCGCCGCTCGCCGGCGGCGCCTCGGTGGTGTCTTCGGGCGATTCGCAGTCCGGGTCTTCCATGTCGACCAGGCCGTCGCCGTCGTCGTCGAGCCCGTTCGAGCAGGCCGGCGCCTGCAGCGAGGGGATCGTGGTGGTCGTCGTCGGGCTGACCGCGGTGCTTTCCGACAGCGGCTCGGCGCCGGCGAGCGCGGCGCCCACCGCCGTGATCGCCATGAAAGCGGCGAGGGCCGTGAATATCGATGCAAGCTTCGTTCTCATGCCGAGGGTGCCTCTGCCCGCATTCGTACCCCTCCCCGGGCAGTAACCGAGACCAGGCTACCCACTGGTCCCTACCTCCACAACGGCTGCCGCCGCTCCCAACAAGGGCTTAATCAACGTTTGCGACATCGGTGCGACGGCAGATTTTCAGGCGGGCCGGATGTGCTCGTTAACCAGTTGTGTAGCCGAGCCGCCGGTGCGTACTAAGCTGCGGGGACTTGACCTTCGAGGATTACGAGCAGGACGGGCTGCGGGCGCGGGCCGAGCAGGCGCTCGGGGAGCTGGCCCAGGCCCTGATCGACAACCCGACGCTGCACGACGCGGTCACCGCCGCCCTGGGGGCGCGGGAGAAGGCCCTGGAGGCCCAGCAGGCGGCGATGAGCGCCCTCAACCTGCCCTCGGCCACCGACGTCGAACGCCTGGAGCGCCGGCTGCGCTCCTTCTCGCAGCGCCTCGAGGACGTCGAGGAGGCGATCGACGACCTCAGCCGCGAGTTGGGCGCGATCCGGCGCGAGAACGCGAAGAAAAAGGCCAAGAAAGAGCCGAAGAAGGCTGAGGCTAACCCTCAACCTTAAGGTGAGAGTACGGCCGCGGCGGCAACCGCGGCGCGCTTCGCGGACGCCTCCAGCTTCTCCTCCTCGAGCACCTCGCCGGCGCTGTCGTCGGCGATCGCGAGCAGCGCCGCGGCCCCGATCCCGAGCTCGGCCGCTGCGCTCAGCAGCGCCGCGGTCTGCATGTCGGCCGCGTCACCCGCGAGCTCGCGGCCGGGCAGGTGGCGGTGGAGCCGGTCGAGGCTGATCACCGTCCCCACCGGCGCCGCCGGCAGCGCCTCGCGCAGCCGCCCCGTCAGCCCGGGGTCCGGCCGCGCCAACGGCTGGGCCTCCTCCACGACGAGGATCTCGCCGAGGCCGAGGCCGCCGAGCGAGGTCGCCGTCCCGACCCTGACCGCCCGCCGCACGCCCAGCTCGGCGAGGTCATGGAGGACGACCGCGGCGCTCGGGCCGCCCATCCCGGTCGCCTGGATCGTCAGCTCCCGCCCCTGCCGCCGGGTGAGGCCGGTGTACCCCCAGAGCCCGCGCGCGTGGTTGCTCATCTTCGGCTCCCGCAGCAGCTCCTGGGCGAGCATCAGGGCCCGGCCCGGGTCGCCGACGAGGATCGCCTCGCCGGCGATCGCGGCGGTCGGTCGCAGGCGGGCGGGCATCGCGCCGACCTTAAGGCACGCCCCGGCCCGGGGCTGCCGCCGTTCCGGGGGGCCGCGGACTAGCCTCGGTGAACCATGGCCGAGCAGCGAATCTCCCTCAGCGAGGCCGCCCGCCGCTCGGGGGTCCCCGCCAGCACGCTCAAACGTTGGGCGGCGGAGAAGATCGTGCCGGTGCGGCGGGGGCGCTGGACGGCGGCCGCGGCGGCGCAGGCGCGGGTGGTGGCGCGGATGCGCGAGCGCGGCTACTCGCTCGAGGACCTCAAGGCCGCCGGCCGCGAGGGGCGGCTCGCCTTCGGCTTCACCGAAGAGCTCCTCTCGGGGGACGAGGAGCGGCTCTCGGTCGAGCAGGTGGCGGCGGAAACCGGCCTGGAGCCGGAGCTGGTCGAGCGGATCCTCGTCATCCTCGGCACCCCCGTCGACCGCCGGCGGGAGATGGGGGAGCAGGACGCGGCGGCAATGCGCCACTGCGCCCGGGTGCTGGCCGCCGGCTTCCCGCTGGTCGCCTTCCTGCAGCTGGTCCGCGTCTACGCGCAGTCGATGCGGCGCATCGCCGACGCCGAGGTCCGGCTCTTCCACCTCTACGTGCACGAGCCGCTGATCCGCGACGCCGTGCCCGAGCTGGAGATGGCCGAGGAGATGGGCGAGCTCGCCGCCGACGTCCTGCCGCTGGCGGCGCCGCTGACCGAGTACCTGCACCGCCGCTACCTTGGCTTCTTCGTCGAGCAGGACGTGGTCGGCCACATGGAGGCCGACGCGGCCGCCGTCGACACGGCCGAAATCGAGCTCGGCCACGTCCACATCGCCCTCTGCTTCATCGACCTCACCGGCTTCACCCGCTACACCGAGGAGGAGGGCGACATCGAGGCGCTCGACGTGGTCGAGAACTTCGTCGCCACGGTCGAAGAGACGCTGCCGCGGGAGGCGACGATCGTGAAGACGATCGGCGACGAGGTGATGATCGTCTCGCCCGACCCGGCGGCGCTGACCGAGTGGGCGGTCGACTTCCTCTCCCGCTTCCCCGAGCGCCCGCAGCCGCGGGTCGGGATCCATTACGGCGACGCCGTCTACCGCGACGGCGACTACTTCGGCAGCCAGGTCAACCTCGTCCACCGGGTCGTCAACCGCGCCCTCGCCGGCGAGGTGCTGGTCACCGACAGGGTCTGCGAGACGATCGCCGCCAGCGAGCGGCTCAGCCGCGAGGGGATCGGCCAGGTCACCCTCAAGGGCTTCCCGGCCCCGATCGAGCTCTACGTCGTCCGCGCGGCATGATCGCCGCCGAGCTGCTCGAGCGGGTCGAGGCGGGCGGGCTGCTCGCCGGGCCGGCGCCGCTGCTGGTGATGCTCTCCGGCGGCCGCGACTCGGTCTGCGTCCTCGACCTCGCGGTGCGGGCGCGGGGGGCCGGGGCGGTGGCGGCGCTGCACGTCGACTACGGGCTGCGGGAGGACTCGGCGGGGGACGAGCGCTTCTGCTCGCGGCTGTGCGAGCGGCTCGGCGTCGGCCTGGAGGTGGAGCGCCCGCGCCGCCCCCCCGGGGCGGGGAACCTGCAGGCCTGGGCGCGCGAGGCCCGCTACGCGGCCGCCGAGCGGCTGGCCGGGGCGCGCGGAGCGAGCATCGCCACCGGCCACACCGCCGACGACCAGGTCGAGACGATCCTCTACCGGCTCGCCTCCTCGCCCAGCCGGCGGGCCCTGCTGGGGATGCGGCCGCGGGCCGGGCGGCTGGTCCGCCCGCTGCTGGCGACGAGCCGAGCCGAGACCACCGCCTACTGCGAGGAGCGCGGGCTCGGCTGGCGCGACGACGCCAGCAACGAGGGCGACGACTACGCCCGCAACCGGATCCGCCAGGGCCTGGTCCCCGAGCTCGAGCGCGTCCACCCGGCCGCCGGGGAGAACGTGCTGCGCACGGCGGCGCTGCTGCGCGAGGAGGCGGAGCTGCTCGACTCGCTGGTCGACGCCGAGCTCGCCGGTGGCGCCGGGGCGGAGGCGGGGACGATCTCCCACCGCCGCTTCGTCGAGCTGCACCCGGCGCTGCGCCGCCTCGTCCTCCAGCGGATGGCGGACCGGGCCGCCGGCCGGCCCGTGGCCGGCGCCGCCCGCTTCGCCGAGCAGGTCGCCTCGCTCAGCCGCGGCGGCTCCGCGCTCGACCTCGGCGGCGGCGTCCGCGCCGTCCTCGAGGCAGGCGTCCTCCGCGCTGATGGGCCGAAAAGTCCACCCCGATCCGCCGACGGGCCTGAGAGTCCACGTATGGGGGACTATTCGGCCCGTCGGCGGGGCTGATTCGACAATTCGGCCCGTCGCCTAGACTGCGCGCCGTGCCGGACCCCGCGATCGGCGAGACCCTCGTCGCCCGAGACGACCTGCAGCGCCGCATCGCCGAGCTGGGCGAGCAGATCAGCCGCGATTACGAGGGCCGGGAGCTGATCCTGGTCGGCGTCCTCAAGGGCGCCGTGCTCTTCCTCGCCGACCTGATGCGCCACCTCGACCTCCCCTGCGAGATCGACTTCATGGCGGTCTCCAGCTACGGCTCGCAGACCGACTCCTCCGGCGTCGTGCGGATCCTCAAGGACCTCGACGCCTCGATCAGGGACCGCCACGTCCTCATCGTCGAGGACATCGTCGACTCCGGGCTGACGCTGCAGTACCTCAAACGCAACCTCGAGGCGCGCGACCCGGCCTCGCTGGCGGTCTGCGCCCTGCTGACCAAGCCCTCGCGGCTGCGCGCCGACCTGGAGCCGCCCGAGTACGTCGGGTTCGAGATCCCCAACCGGTTCGCGATCGGCTACGGGCTCGACCACGCGCAGAAGTATCGAAACCTCGATTTCGTCGCCGCGCTCGCCGAGTAGACCGGAAATTCCGCCCTGGTACGCTGATTTCCGACCTTGAGGCGTTTTTTCAAAAGCGCGGCGTTCCCGATCCTGCTGGTGGTGATCCTGGCCTTCATCGCCCAGCGCTGGATCGGCGGCGGCAGCAGTGGCGAACCGCACCACTACAACGAATTGATCAGCCCGAAGGCCGGGCTGATCGTCGAAGGCAAAGTCGAAGAAGTCGACGTCAACACGAAGGACAACACGCTTGACGTCAAGCTCAACGCCAAGGGGGGGAAGAAAGCTTCTCGACCGGCTACCCGCCCGACGGCGAACGCCAGCTGGTCAACCTGCTCGACGAAAACAACGTCAAAACCGACGTCCACGGCTCCGGCAGCTCCAGCCTGCTCTCGCTGCTGACCCTGGTCCTGCCGTTCATCCTCTTCTTCGCCTTCTGGATCTTCCTGATGAACCAGATGCAGGGCGGCGGCAGCCGGGTGATGAACTTCGGCAAATCCAAAGCCAAGCGGATGTCGGTCGACGCGCCGAAAATCACCTTCCGCGACGTCGCCGGCGTCGATGAGGCGGTGCAGGAGCTCGAGGAGATCAAGGAATTCCTCGAGAACCCGAAGAAGTTCCAGGCGCTGGGAGCGCGGATCCCCAAGGGCGTCCTCTTATATGGACCGCCCGGCACCGGCAAGACGCTGCTCGCCCGCGCCGTCGCCGGCGAGGCCGGCGTCCCCTTCTTCTCGATCTCCGGCTCGGACTTCGTCGAGATGTTCGTCGGCGTAGGCGCCAGCCGCGTCCGCGACCTCTTCGAGCAGGCCAAGCAGAACTCCCCCTGCATCATCTTCATGGACGAGATCGACGCCGTCGGCCGCCATCGCGGCGCCGGCATGGGCGGTGGCCACGACGAGCGCGAGCAGACCCTGAACCAGCTGCTGGTCGAGATGGACGGCTTCGAAATGAAGGACAACATCATCCTCATCGCCGCCACCAACCGGCCCGACATCCTCGACCCGGCGCTGCTGCGGCCCGGCCGCTTCGACCGCCAGGTCGTCGTCGACCGGCCCGACCGCAAGGGCCGCAAGAAGATCCTCGAGGTGCACACCCGCGGCAAGCCGCTGGGCCGCGAAATCGAGCTCGACACGCTGGCCGGCCAGACCCCCGGCTTCACCGGCGCCGACCTCGCCAACCTGATCAACGAGGCGGCGCTGCTGACCGCCCGCTCGGGCAAGCGCGAGATCACCATGCAGGAGCTCGAGGAGGGAATCATGCGCGTGATCGCCGGCCCCGAGAAGAAAACCCGCGTGATGAGCGAGAAGGAGCGCCTCGTCACCGCCTACCACGAGGTCGGCCACGCGATCGTCGGGCAGCTGCTCGAGCACACCGACCCGGTCCACAAGATCTCGATCATCAGCCGCGGCCAGGCGCTCGGCTACACGATCAGCCTGCCGACCGAGGACAAGTTCCTCACCACCCGCGCCGAGCTGACCGACACGATGGCGATGACGCTGGGCGGCCGCGCCGCCGAGGAGATCGTCTTCGGCGAGATCACCACCGGCGCCTCCAACGACCTCGAAAAGGTGACCGAGACGGCGAAGCAGATGGTGATGCGGTTCGGGATGTCCGAGCGCCTCGGGCCCCGGGTCTTCGGCCACGACCGCGGCCAGCCCTTCCTCGGCCGCGAGTTCAGCGCCGAGCCGGACTACTCCGACGAGATCGCCCGCGAGATCGACGACGAGATCCGCCGCATCGTCGAGAGCGCCCACCAGACCGCCAAGAGCCTGCTGAGCGAGCGCCGCGACGAGCTCGAGAACATCTCCAAGCTCCTGCTCGAGCGGGAGACGATCGACGCCAAGCAGTTCGTCGCCCTGCTCGCCGGCAAGGCGCCCGAGGAGGTCTTCGCCGACGAAGAGGAGCCCTCGCAGCCGGCGCCGCCGGCGCCTACCGCCGAACGGCCCCAGCGCGAGGGCGCCCGTCCCCAGCCGCGGCCGCGGCCCGGGTTCGCCGGCGGCGACGCTTCCTGAACTTCGGGAGGTTGTCGGTTGGGGGCCGTGGGTGACCCTCGTTCTGACAAATGCCGGTCTGATTAGACCGGCATTTTGAGTATCCGCCAGCCCGAGGGTCACCCACGGCCCCTTCGACAGTTGGTTGATACTTCGGGCATGACTCCACAGGTGATGGGTGTCGTGAACGTGACGCCGGATTCGTTCTCGGACGGAGGGTTGTACCTCGATCCGGAGGCGGCGATTCGGCATGGGTTGGAGCTGGTTGAGGACGGGGCGGAGATTCTCGATGTCGGGGGGGAATCGACCCGGCCGGGGGCCGAGCCGGTGGGGGTGGAGGAGGAGCTGCGGCGGGTCGTGCCGGTCGTCCGGGGCCTGTCGGGGGCGGGGGCTCTGATCTCGGTCGACACCTCGAAGGCGGCGGTCGCCGGGGCGGCGCTGGATGCCGGGGCCGAGATCGTCAACGACGTCACCGCGCTGCGCGGCGATGCCGCGATGGCGGGCCTCTGTGCCGAGCGGGGTGCGACGGTCGTCCTCATGCACATGCTCGGCGAGCCGCGGACGATGCAGGAGGACCCGCGCTACGGCGACGTCGTCGCCGAGGTGAAGGCGTTCCTCGCCGAGCGGCTGGAGGCGGCGACCGCCGCCGGGATCGACGCCGAGCAGGTCTGGCTCGACCCCGGCATCGGCTTCGGCAAGACCCCCGCCCACAACCTGGAGCTGCTGCGGCGGCTCGGCGAGCTGGCCGACCTGGGCCGGCCGCTGGTCGTCGGCACCTCGCGCAAGAGCTTCATCGGCGCCCTCGACGGCTCCCCGGCCCGGGACCGGCTCGGCGGCACGATCGCCTCCTCGGTCCTCGCCGCCGCCGAGGGCGCCACGGTCCTCCGCGTCCACGACGTCGCCGAGGCGCGCCAGGCGCTGCGGGTGGCGGCGGCGATTGCCGCCGCCGGCGCCTGAGCAGGCGCGTTTCCGAACCTGGGGTTGGCAAAAGCGCCTGGTTGAATAGGTTGCGGCCATGGAGTCGCACGGCAACGGCATCGAGTCGAGCGCGGAAGTCGAGATCCGCGGCCTCTCGATTTACACCCACCACGGCGTCTCCGAGGCCGAGCAGGAGGTCGGGCAGCGGCTCGAGTTCGACCTCTCCTTCGACGTCCCCGACTGCGACGCCGTGCTGACCGACCGCCTCGAGGACACGATCGACTACGCGCAGGTCTGCGACATCGTCGCCCTCGCCGCGACCGAGCGCAGCTTCAAGACCCTGGAGCGGCTGGCGCAGGTGGTGGGGGAGCGACTGATGGAGCGGTACGGCTGCGAGTCGGTCCGCGTCCGCGCCGCCAAGCCGGAGCCGCCGCTGCCGCTGGCGATCCAGGAGATCGCCGTCGAGGTCACCCAGGAGCGGGCGGTCGACGAAGAAGACGAAGCCGAGGACTGAACCCGTGGCTCCCTTGTCCGCCATGGCAGGGCAAAGGAACCGCAGCTCTGCCTGGAGGACCGGCTACCTCGGCCTCGGCTCCAACGTCGGCGATGCCGCCGGCCACCTTCGCGCCGCGGTCGAGCTGCTGGCGGCGGAGGGGATCGAGGTCGAGGCGGTCTCCTCGACCTACCTGACCGAGCCGGTTGGCGAGATCCTCGACCAGCCCGACTTCCTCAACGCCGCCGTCCGCATCCGCACCGACCTCGAGCCCGAGGGCCTCCTCGACGCCTGCAAGCGCGTCGAGGCCGCCCGCGGCCGCCAGTTCGACCTGCCCCGCCACAGCCCCCGCCCGCTGGACGTCGACCTGCTCCTCCTCGGCAATCTGGAGCTCGCCGGCGACCGCCTCACCCTCCCGCACCCGGAGGTCACCACCCGCCGCTTCGTGCTCGTGCCGCTGCTGGAGCTCGACCCCGGCCTGACCCTGCCGGACGGGACCGTCCTCGCCGAGGCCCTAGCGCGACTCGGCCCGGGCCAGCGGGTCGAGCCACTCGCTCGGTAGCACCGGCGGCATGTGGCCGGCGTACCTGGGGACGACGCGCCTGGCGAGCGCTCCGGCGGGGCGGTTCTCGATCGCCGGGCGGAGGTCGTCGAGGGTCATCATCAGGCCGATCGAGGGGGCGATCTGGAAGTCGGCGGCGTTCAGCTGCTCGCCGCCGAGGACGCCGCTCTCGATCCAGGCGTCGACCCGGTCGAGCAGGGCCGGCAGCTTCGCCACCGCCGCGCGGGCGTTCTCGTCGCTCGCTTCGTTGAAGCGGGCCGAGAGGGCGACGAGCGGGCCGCCGGTCTTCACCGCGAGGTCGATCGGGACGCCGAGCTTGGCGCCCTCGGAGTAGCTCTTCATCGGGTGGCGGTCCTGCTTGAACCCCCACCAGAGCAGCTGGCGGACCGGGTGCTGCAGCTCCTCGTCGCCGCAGCGCTCGGCCGCTTCGACCGCGGCCCGGCGCTCGGGGTCGGCGGGGAAGAGGGGCGGCTCGGGGCGCAGCCGCTCCAGCTCGCGGGCGATCTGCCGCGAGCCCTGGACCTTGTCGCCCCCGATCTTCAGGGCCGGCACGGTTATCCCGGGGAAGCCGACCGCCCGCAGCACCGCCTTGGAGACGACCGGCATCAGGTCGGTGCGCTTGTAGGGGATGCCCTTGTGCTCGAGCATCAGCTGCACGGCGACGCTCGGGTGCGAGCCGGGGATCACGTAGAGGCGGGCGTCCACCGGGCGATCCTATGCGCAAGCAGCCCCGTTTGGCCACCCGGCCAGTCCCGCACCGCGATAATCCCACCATGCTGCTCGCGGTCGACGTCGGCAACACCCAGACCCACCTCGGCGCCTTCGACGGCACCGAGCTGGTCGAGGACTGGCGCTTCCAGACCCGCTCGGGAGCCACCGGCGACGAGCTCGCCGAGCGCATCGCCGGCCTCTTCTCTCTCTGCGAGCGCTCGTTCGGCGAGGTAGACGCGGTCTGCGTCTCCTCGGTCGTGCCGCCGCTCGGCAGCCAGTTCGAGCAGCTCGCCGAGCGCTACCTCGACGCCGAGTGCCTGACGATCGGCCCCGGGGTGAAGACCGGGATGCCGATCCGGATCGAGAACCCGCTCGAGGTCGGCGCCGACCGGCTGGTCAACGCGATCGCCGCCTACGACCGCTTCGGCGAGGCCTGCGTCTCGGTCGACTTCGGGACCGGGATCAACATCGACTGCGTCTCCGCCGAGGGCGAGTACCTGGGCGGCGCGATCGGCCCCGGCCTGGCGCCCTCGCTCAGCGCCCTGATCGAGCGCGCCGCCCGGATCACCCGGATGGACCTCGAGGAGCCCACCGAGGCGATCGGCCGCTCGACCCGGGCGGCGATCAACTCCGGCTTCATCTTCGGCTTCGCCGGCCTGATCGACGGCCTCGTCCGCCGCATCGAGGAGGAGCTGCCGAACCCGCGGGTGCTCGCCTCCGGCGGCTACGCATCGGCCGTCGTCCCCTTTACCGAGACGATCGACGAGGTCGACGACCTGCTGACCCTGAAGGGCCTGCGCCTGATCCATGAGCGCAACCGGTGAGAAGAGGGCCCAAGCGGCGCTGACCGACCCCTTCGAGATCGGCGGCGTGCGGCTGGCCAACCGGGTCCTGCTGGCGCCGCTGGCGGGGATCGGCAACTGGTTCGTCCGCCTGCAGGCGAAACGCCACGGGGCGGGCCTCGCCGTCTCGGAGATGGTCTCCAGCTTCGCCCTCCACTACCGCAACGAGCGCACCCTGCGCGAGCTGATGCGGATCCACCCCGACGAGCATCCCGTCTCGATGCAGCTCTTCGGCCACGACGCCGAGGTGATGCGCTCCGGCGCCGCGATCGCCGCCGAGGCCGGCGCCGACCTGATCGACCTCAACATGGGCTGCCCGGTCCCGAAGGTGCGCAAGACCGGCGCCGGCGCCCAGCTCCTGCGCGACCCCGAGCTCGCCCTCGACCTCGCCCGCGCCGCCCGCGAGGGCAGCGGCCTGCCGGTGACGGCGAAGCTGCGCTCGGGGCTCGAGGCGGGCGACCGTTCCGGCTTCGACCTGGCGGTGCGCCTCGCCGAGGAGGCCGGCGTGGCGGCGATCGGCTTTCACCCCCGCGCCGCCGCCAGGGGCCACAAGGGCTCGCCCGACTACGCCCTCACCCGCGAGCTGGTCGAGCGGGTCGAGGTGCCGGTGATCGTCTCCGGCGGCCTCTCCAGCGCCGCCGCCGCCCGCCGCGCCTACGAGGAGTCGGGCGCCGCCGCGGTGATGATCGCCCGCGGCTCCTTCGGCAACCCCTGGGTCTTCGAGGAGCTGACCGGCCGCCGGCTGGAGCCGCCGAGCCGGGAGGAGATGGTCGCCGAGTGGCTCTGGGTGGTCGACCGCGCCGAGGAGCACCTCGGCGCCGAGCGCGCCAACCGCTACCTGCGCAAATTCCACCCCTGGTACGCGGAGCGGCTCGAAGCTCCCCAGGAGCTCGCCGAGCGCCTCCAGCGCAGCGAAGACCTAGCTCCGGTGCGCGATCTGATCGCCGCTCTGGCCGGTCAACCAGCCCCGCTATAATCCCGCGACTCCGTGCCGGGTGTGCCTGCCTCAGCAGACGCATCGGGCGCGTTTTTTTGAGGTCGTGGGAGACCGGCCAGGCTCCCGTTCAAGCAAAGCGAGGTCGCAAGTGCGTCAGGCCGTCATCACCCCCGAGGGGCTGGAAAAACTCAAAGAGGAAATCGAGTTCCTCTCGACGACCAAGCGCCGTGAGGTGGCGGCCCGGATCAAGGAGGCGCGCGAATTCGGCGACATCTCCGAGAACGCCGAATACGACGACGCCAAGAACGAACAGGCGCTGCTCGAGGCCCGGATCGCCCAGTTGGAGGAGAAACTGCGGCGCGCCCAGGTGATCGACGAGAAGTCGCTCCGCACCGACGAGGTCGGCTTCGGCTCGATCGTCCACGTCAAGGACCAGAAGTCGGGCAACTCGCAGAAGTTCCAGATCGTCGGCTCGACCGAGGCCAACCCGATGGAGCACAAGCTCTCCAACGAGTCGCCGATCGGCAAGGCGCTGATCGGGCGCAAGCGCAACGACATCGTCGAGGTCGAGGTCCCGCGCGGGCCGAAGAAAAAGCTCAAAATCACCAAAATCGAGAAAGCCTGAGAGCGCCGGGACGCGGCCTCTCAGAACGTGGCTGAGCAGCAGGACACCTCGGACGTCCTTCGCGATCGCCGCGAGAAGCTCGAGCGGATCCGGGAGGCGGGGATCGAGCCGTTCCCGCACGAGTTCTCCGGCCGCGAGGACATCGCCGAGGTGCGGGCGGCGCACGAGGGGCTGGCGCCGGGCGTGGAGACCGAGTCGCGGCACCGCGTCGCCGGCCGCATCGTCGCCCGCCGGGGCCACGGCAAGGCCTGCTTCCTCGACCTCCGCGACGGCAGCGGCCGGATCCAGCTGCACGCCCGCCAGGACCTGCTCGGCGAGGAGGCCTACGCGCTGCTGGTCGACCTCGACCTCGGCGACATCGTCGGCGCCGAGGGGACGGCGATGGCGACCCGCCGCGGCGGCGAGCTCTCGCTCTCGATCGACCACTGGCGCCTGCTGGCGAAGAGCCTGCGGCCGCCGCCGGACAAGTTCCACGGGCTCGAGGACACCGAGACCCGCTTCCGTCGCCGCGAGCTCGACCTGATCGCCAACGAGGAGAGCCGCGAGGCCTTGCGGATCCGCGCCCGGACGATCTCCGAGATCCGCCGCCGGCTCGACGAGCACGGCTTCGTCGAGGTCGAGACGCCGGTCCTGCAGCCGCTCTACGGCGGCGCCCTGGCGCGCCCGTTCACCACCCACCACAACGCCCTGGACCGTGACCTCTACCTGCGGATCGCAACCGAGCTCTACCTGAAGAAACTGGTCGTCGGCGGCATCGACCGCGTCTACGAGCTCGGCAAGGACTTCCGCAACGAGGGCGTCTCCCACAAGCACAACCCCGAGTTCACGATGCTGGAGTGGTACGAGGCCTACGCCGACTACGAGAAGACCGCCCACGACCTGGAGATGCTGGTCGCCGAGGTCGCCAAGCGGGTGCTGGGGACGACGAAGGTGCAGCGCGGCGAGGTCGAGATCGACTTCAAGCCGCCCTGGCGGCGGATCGCCCTGCGCGAGGCGATCCGCGAGCGCTCCGGGATCGACATCGCCGAGCACCCGAGCCGCGAGGCGCTGGCGCGGGCGATGGGGACCGAGCCCGACCCGAACGAGGGCTGGGGCAAGCTGGTCGACGGCCTGCTCTCGCGCGAGGTCGAGCCCGGCCTCGTGCAGCCGACCTTCGTCTTCGACTACCCGGTCGAGCTCTCGCCCTTCGCCAAGCGCCACCGCTCCGAGGAGGGCCTGGTCGAGCGCTGGGAGGCGTTCGCCGGCGGGGTCGAGATCGCCAACTCGTTCACCGAGCTGAACGACCCCGACGAGCAGCGCCGCCGCTTCGAGGAACAGGTCGCCGAGGGCAAGCGCGGCGACGAGGAGGCCCAGCCCTACGACGAGGCCTTCGTCGAGGCGCTCGAACAGGGGATGCCGCCGACCGGCGGCGTCGGCCTCGGCATCGACCGCCTGGTGATGATGCTCACCGGCGCCAAGACGCTGCGCGAAGTGCTGCTCTTCCCGGCGATGCGGACCTGAGCCGCGATTGGTGAGTTAATCGGGCTATAGCGAGGTCAACTCACCAATCGTTCGGCCGGGGGAGCGCGGAAACGTGACGACTCTGCCTCGAATGTCGCAGTTAGCGCCCTAAGTGGAACGCAAGCCGGACATCCGTGCCCGGTAGAGTTAAGGGACGGATGGGCGCCTCCCGATAAAGGACCAGGGCGTCCGGCGGTACAAACCGGGGTTTCCCGGGTTTGTTGAACCAGGAAGAGGTCTTCATTGTTCGAGCGATTCACTGAGAGAGCTCGCCAGGTCGTCGTCCTAGCGCAGGAGGAGGCCCGGACGCTCAAGCACAACTACATCGGCACCGAGCACATCCTGCTCGGGCTGCTCCGCGAGGAGGAGGGCCTGGCCGCCCGCGTCCTCGAGTCCCTCGACATCACCGTCGAACGGGTGCGCTCTCAGGTGGTCCGGATCGTCGGCTCGGGCGAGGAGGTCACCTCCGGTCAGATCCCGTTCACCCCGCGCGCCAAGAAGGTCCTGGAGCTGGCGCTGCGCGAGGCGCTCTCGCTCGGCCACAACTACATCGGCACCGAGCACATCCTGCTCGGCCTGGTGCGTGAGAACGAGGGCGTCGCCGCCCGCATCCTGCTCGACTTCGACGCCGACAGCGACAAGATCCGCAACGAGGTCATCCGCATGCTCTCCGGCCCCGGCGGCCGGCGCCAGGGCGCCGGCGCGGGCGGCGGCTCGGGCGAGGGCAAGAAGTCTTCGAAACTGCTCGACCAGTTCGGGCGCAACCTCACCCGCCTCGCCGAGGAGGGCAAGCTCGACCCGGTGATCGGTCGCGAAAAGGAGATCGAGCGGATCATGCAGATCCTCTCGCGCCGGACCAAGAACAACCCGGTGCTGCTGGGCGAGCCGGGCGTCGGCAAGACCGCGGTCGTCGAGGGCCTCGCCGCGCGGATCAACAAGGGCGAAGTCCCCGAGCTGCTGAAGAACAAGCAGATCTACACGCTCGACCTGGCCGCCCTGGTCGCCGGCTCCAAGTACCGCGGCGAGTTCGAGGAGCGGCTCAAGAAGGTGATGAAAGAGATCACCCAGCGCGGCGACATCATCCTCTTCATCGACGAGCTCCACAACCTGGTCGGCGCCGGCGCCGCCGAGGGCGCGATCGACGCGGCCTCGATCCTGAAGCCGGCCCTGGCCCGCGGCGAGCTGCAGACGATCGGCGCCACCACGCTCGACGAGTACCGCAAATACCTCGAGCGCGACTCGGCGCTGGAGCGGCGCTTCGCCCAGATCAAAGTCGACCAACCCTCGCCCGAGGACACGGTGAAGATCCTCGAAGGGCTGCGCGAGCGCTACGAACAGCACCACCGGGTGACGATCCGCGACGACGCCCTCGAAGCCGCCGCCGAGCTCGCCGACCGCTACATCTCCGACCGCTTCCTGCCCGACAAGGCGATCGACCTGATCGACGAGGCCGGCTCGCGGATGCGGATCAAGTCGATGAGCACGCCCCCCGTGTACCGCGACCTCGAGGAGGAAATCGAGACGACGCGGCGCGAAAAGGAGACCGCGATCGAGGCCCAGGAGTTCGAAAAGGCCGCCAACCTGCGCGACACCGAGCGCCAGCTGACCACCCGCAAGCGCCAGCTCGAAGACGAGTGGGCCGAGGGCGAGAACGGCGAGCGGCCCGAGGTGGGCGAGGAGGAGATCGCCGACATCGTCTCGATGTGGACCGGCATCCCGGTCTTCAAACTGACCGAGGCCGAGACCAAGAAGCTGATCCGGATGGAGGAAGAACTGCACAAGCGGGTGATCGGCCAGGAGGTCGCGATCACCGCAGTCTCGAAAGCGATCCGCCGCTCCCGCGCCGGGATCAAGGACCCGAAGCGGCCGGCCGGCTCGTTCATCTTCCTCGGCCCCTCCGGGGTCGGCAAGACCGAGCTCGCCCGCACCCTGGCCGAGTTCCTCTTCGGCGACGAGGAGGCGATGGTCCGGATCGACATGTCCGAGTACATGGAGAAGCACGCGGTCAGCCGCCTGGTCGGCTCGCCCCCGGGCTACATCGGCTACGACGAGGGCGGCCAGCTGACCGAGGCCGTGCGCCGCAAGCCCTACTCGGTGCTGCTGCTCGACGAGATCGAGAAGGCGCACCCCGACGTCTTCAACATCCTCCTGCAGATCCTCGAGGACGGGCGCCTCACCGACGCCCAGGGGCGGACCGTGGACTTCCGCAACGCGATCGTGATCATGACCTCGAACATCGGCGCCGCCGAGATCTCGAAGAACACCTCGATCGGGTTCACCGTCTCCGACGAGACCGGGATGTCCTACGACGACATGAAAAACCGGATCATGGGCGACCTGAAAAAAGTCTTCCGGCCGGAGTTCCTCAACCGGATCGACGAGGTGATCGTCTTCCACAAGCTGGCCAAGGAGGAGGTCAAGGAGATCATCGACCTGATGATCAATCGGGTCCGCGTCCAGGTCGCCGAGCACGAACTGCAGCTGGAGCTGACCGACGAGGCCAAGGATCTGCTGGTCGACAAAGGCTGGGACCCCTCGATGGGCGCCCGCCCGCTGCGCCGGGCGATCCAGCGCTACATCGAGGACCCGCTGGCCGACGAAGTCCTGCGCCAGGGCGAGATGACGCCCGGCTCGACCGTGATGGTCTCCCGCAACCCCGCCGGGGATGAGGAGGACAAACCGCTCGACCTGGAGATCATCGCCCCGAAGAAGCCGAAGCGCAAAGCCGAGCCGGAGCGCGAGAAGGTCGGCGTCGGGGCGAAGAAGGACGACGGCGAGGGCGGGCCCGAGGACGAGGGCCCCGGCGACCCCGGCGACGCCGCCCAGAACTAGCCGAGACGCCCCGATGCGAGAGCCTGGCCGCACCGCGATCGGCACCTGGAGCGGCGGGCGCTTCCTCCACTTCGGGGAGGCGATCGCCGAGGAGCGGCTGGCGGCGCTGCTGCGTCCCGGCGCCGGCATCGACACGGTCCTGACCGCCGACGCCTACGGGCAGGGCGAGGCCGACCGGGTCCTGGGGCGGGCGCTGGCGGGGGTGCGGCGCGAGGAGTACTGCCTGATCGGCGCCGTCGGCCACGACTTCTACGAGGGCGAGCGCGAAGGGCCGAAGGGGTTCCCGCGCTTCACCGACCCACGGCTGCGGCGGCCCGAGCAGTACGGGAGCTACCTGCGGATGGCGACGGAGGCGAGCCTGGAGCGGACCGGGGCAGACTCCTTCGACCTGCTGCTGCTCCACAACCCCGACCGCGTCGGCTACTCCAGCGAGGTTGTCTGGGAGGCGATGGCGGGGCTGCGCGAGGAGGGCTTGGCGGCGAAGATCGGCGTCGCGCCCGGCCCGGCCAACGGCTTCACCCTCGACATCATCGGCTGCCTGGAGCGCTTCGGCGCGGCGATCGACTGGGCGATGATCATCCTCAACCCGCTCGAGCCGTGGCCGGGGGAGCTCTGCCTCGACGCGGCGGCGAAGCACGGGGTCGAGGTGCTGACCCGGGTGGTCGACTACGGCGGCCTCTTCTGGGGCGACCTGCGTCCGGGGATGGAGCTGGCCGAGCGCGACCACCGCGCCTTCCGGCCCGCGGGCTGGATCGAGGCGGGGCTGGAGAAGCTCGACCGCCTGCGCCCCTTCGCCGAGCGCCACGACCTCACCCCGATGCACCTCGCCTGCCAGTGGAACCTCGCCCACCGCGCCGTCGGCTGTGTGGCGCCGACCCTGATCCAGGAGATCGGCCCCGAAGCGCGCCCGATCGAGGACAAGCGCACCGAGCTGGCGGCCCTCCCCGCCGAGCTGCGCCTCAGCGACGAGGAGGTGGCCGAGATCCGCGCGATCGGCGACAACAGCGGCTGCATGGCGCTGAAGGGCGCCAGCCTCGAACACGAGGGCGACGAGCGCCCCGACCGCTGGCCGGTCAACGACGAACTGGCCGCGGTGGGCGACCGCTGGGGCATCGACCCCCAGCGCGACCTAGCCGCCACTCACTGACCGAGACACCGAGCGCCCGGCCCCAAACCACGCACCCCGCGGGACAAGCAGCTCGCGAGTCCGTCAAAAAGGTCGTACAGCAGCCTTTTTCACGGACTCGCGGAGAGGGTCAGCCGCAGACTGCGGCCTACGTGCAAGGAGACCTTCGTCCTGAGGCGTCTATAGCTTCGCGTCTGATGCGGCTCGATGACGTGAAGTGGTGGACGCTGGCGGGGGCCTGTGCGGGGTTGTTCCTGCTGATGCTCGACTCGACCGTGGTGGCGCTGGCGCTGCCGGCGATCCGGCATGACGTCGACGCCAGCAGCGAGGGGCTGCAGTGGGTGATGAACGGCTACCTGCTGACGATCGCGGTGCTGGTCGTCACCGCGGGGCGGCTGGGGGACATGTTCGGGCGCAAGCGGTTGTTCCTCGCCGGGATGGCGCTCTTCGCCGCCGGGTCGGTCCTCTCGGGCGCCGCGCAGGACCAGGACATGCTGATCCTCGGCCGGGTCGTCCAGGGCGCCGGGGCGGCGCCGATGCTGCCGCTCTCGCTGGCCCTGGTCTGCAACGTCTTCCCCGCCGCGGAGCAGCCGCGGGCGCTGGGGATCTGGGCCGCGGTCTCCGCCGTGGCGCTGGCGATCGGCCCGCTCGCCGGCGGCCTGCTGATCGAAATCGACTGGCGGGTGATCTTCTGGATGAACCTGCCGGTCTCGGCGCTCGGGATCGCGATCGCCCTGGCGGCGGCGCCGGAGTCGACCGATCCCGGCGCCGGCGACCGGATCGACTGGCCGGGCCTGGCGGCGCTGAGCGTCGGGCTCACCGCCGTCGTCCTGGCGCTGGTCCAGGCCGACGCCTGGAGCGCCGGGGCGACCGCCGCGCTTGCCGCCGTCGGCCTTCTCGCCGTGGCCGCCTTCTGGCGGATCGAGCACCGCGTCCGCGCCCCGATCGTCGAATTCGACCTCTTCCGCAACGGGCCCTACTTCGGCGCCAGCGCCGCCGCCTTCGCCCTGGTCGGCTCCTACTGGGCGGTGATGTTCTTCCAGCCTCAGTACCTGGAGGACGTCCGCGGCCACTCGCCGATCCTCAGCGGCCTGATGATCCTGCCGGTGACCGTGCCGATGATCTTCGTCTCGCCCTTCTCCGGCCGCCTGATCGCCCGCTTCGGCGCCCGCCGCCTGATGACGACGGGCATGCTCTGCGGCCTCGCCGGCCTGCTCGTCCTCACCCGGCTGAGCGCCGGCAGCTCCTACGGCCTCCTCCTCGCCGGCTACCTCCTCTTCGGGATCGCCCTCGGGCTCGTCTACGCGCCGATGTCGACCGCGGCGATGGCGGCGATGCCCGCCGAGAAGGTCGGCATCGCCTCCGGCGTCCTGGCGATGGACCGCGTCCTCGCCGGCGCCGTCGCCCTCGCCGCCACCGGCGCCGCCTTCCACGCCCTGCTCGGCGACGGCCGCTCCTTCGCCGCCGCCGTCGCCGGCTCCACCTGGGTGGCGGTGGCCCTCTGCGCCGCCGGCGCCGCCCTCACCTGGGCCTACGTCCGCGACCCGAGGACCCCGTCTCCCCGACCCCCGGCGGACCAGCTCCACCACCACATGCACCACAAGCGCTTCCACCTCTGAGAGGGATCGGCGGGCCCCCGGCCTGCCGGCAGCGGACACCGCGCCGTGCAGCGCCCTGAGTCGGCCGAACAGCGCCGCTCCCGAGCCTCTGGTCGCCCGGGCCGCAGTTCTTCTGTTCCTTATGGTCGTCCTGCAGCCATAAGGAACAGGAAAGCGGGCTGCCTGCTGATTAGCTGTTCCTTATGGCTGCTCAGCGACCATAAGGAACAGAAGGGGTGGATTCGAGGTCCGAGGCGCCGGATCGTTTACGCGGGTTCGCCGGATCCCCTGGGCACGGCTTTGGCATCAACTTGACAAACCCCATTCCGACCTGTCCACGAGGAATTCGGCAGACCGCATTCCAGAGCGCTTTCTGCCATCCTGCCCTTGATGCCTTCGTTGTCCGGGGATGAGCTTCAAGAGTTATCTGAACGCCAGGATCCCCGCCTCCTCAGAGCCCTCGACGTGGTCGCGCCCGGCGGCGCCCTGCGGGAGGGAATCGACAACATCGTCCACTCGCGGACCGGCGGCCTGCTGGTGGTCGGCGACCTCGACGACATCTCCCACCTGCTCTCGGGAGGGATCAAGCTCGACGTCGACTACACGCCGGCGATGCTGTACCAGGTGGCGAAGATGGACGGCGCCATCGTCCTCAACGGCGAGGCGACGAAGATCGCCTGGGCCAACGTCCAGCTGATGCCCGACCCGACGATCCTCAGCTCGGAGACCGGGACCCGCCACCGCACCGCCGAGCGCGTCTCCAAACAGACCACGGCGCTGGTGATCGCGATCTCCCAGCGCCGCGACGTCGTCTCCCTCTACGTCGAGGGCACCAAGTACATCCTCCAGGACATCCCGGCCGTGCTGGCGAAGGCCAACCAGGGCCTCGCCACGCTCGAGAAGTACCGCCAGCGCCTCGACCAGGTCTCGGCCCGGCTGACCCAGCTCGAGTTCGAGGGCGGCGGCGTCCTCCACGACTCGCTCTCGGTCCTGCAGCGGGCCGAGCTGGTGACGCGGATGGCGGTCGAGGTCGAGCGCTACATCGTCGAGCTCGGCACCGAGGGCCGGCTGATCGAGATGCAGCTCGAGGAGACGATGGTCGGCGTCGCCGCTGACAAGACCGCGCTGATCCGCGACTACTCGGTCGAGGACTCCGAGCAGAACCTCACCCAGGTCCTGCAGGCGCTGGGCCGGATGCCCCACCAGGACGTGCTCGACTTCGGTCGCCTCGCCGAGCTGCTCGGCTACGACCGCAAGGTCAACACCCTGGACTTCCCGGTCGCCCCGCGCGGCTACCGGGTGCTGGGCCGGGTCCCTCGCATTCCCAAGCTTGTCGTTCAGAAGATCACCCAGGAGCTGGGCGGGCTCGACGAGGTCCTCGAGGCCTCAGACGAAGAGCTCGCCGCCGTCGACGGTGTCGGTGCGCAGCGCGCCAAGGACATCCAGGAGGGCCTGCGGCGGCTCCAGGAGGTCGATCTGGTCGACCGGTACTTGCAGAGCTGACGGCCACCGAGCCGTCGAACAACGAAAGGAGTCACCCCATTTCCGAGCTAGACGAGGCCACCGTGGAGGCAGTCTTCGAGGAGGACGTCGAATACGTCTGCGACTTCGAGGAGGGCGACAAGGTTGTCTACCCGCATCACGGTGCGGGGCTGGTGATGGCCAAAGAGACGCGCGAGCTGATGGGGGAGGAGCGTGAGTACCTCACGATCAAGATCCTCCACAACGAACTGACGGTGATGGTCCCCTGCGAGAACGCCGGCAAGGCCGGTCTGCGCCGCGTTATCGACGAGGAGGAAATCAAGAAGGTCACAAACGTCCTCACCGACGACGTCTCCGAGATGCCGAAGAACTGGAACCGGCGTTTCAAGTACAACCGCGAGAAGATCAAGACCGGCGACGTCTTCGAGCTGGCCGAGGTCGTCCGCAACCTCGCGATCCGCGAGATGGAAAAGGGCCTCTCCACGGGCGAGAAGCAGATGTACACCCGGGCGAAGAAGATCCTCGCCTCGGAGTTCATGTACGCGCTCGACAAGGACGAGGACGGCGCCGAGGAATACCTCGACGGCCTCCTCGAGGAGCGGTTCGCCGCCACTGCGACCGCCTGAGAGAGCAGCCGTAACCGCGGTCATCGCGGCCGCCGGCTCCGGGGAGCGACTCGGAGCCGGCGGCCCGAAGGCCTTCGTCGCCGTCGCCGGGCGGCCCCTGGTCGAGTGGTCGATCGACGCCTTCGCGGCGTGCGGGTCGGTGCGCTCGATCGTCGTCGCGGCGCCGCCCGGCCACGTCGGCGAGATCGGCGGCCACGACCTCGGCGTCGTCCCCGGCGGCGAGACCCGGGCGCAGTCGGTCGCCAACGCCCTGGAGGCGGTGGGGACCGGCTACGTCGCGATCCACGACGCCGCCCGGCCGCTGCTGACCCCGGAGTTGGTCGAAGCCCTCGTCGCCGACCTCGACGCGGACGGGGACGCCGCCGGCGCGATCGCCGCCGCCCCCGTCACCGACACGATCAAGCGCGCCGCAAGCTGTTCCTTATCGTCGTATAGCGACCAAAAGGAACAGCTGACGGTGGAGGCGACGGAGGACCGGGCGCGCCTGTGGCGGGCGCAGACGCCGCAGCTCTTCCGCACCGAGGCGTTGCGCGAGGCGCTGGCGGCCGCCGAGCGGCCCGAGGAGGCGACCGACGAGTCGATGCTGGTCGAGGCGAACGGCGGCATCGTCCTCATCCACCCGGTGGCCGAGGAGAACCTGAAGGTCACCACGCCTCTCGACCTCAAGGTCGCCGAGCTGCTTCTGGCTGAGCGCTGAGAGGAGCCGGGGGAGTGCCTTCCCGGACCCTCCCCGCTGTTGTCCGGGAAGGCACACCCCCGGGCTCGTCCGATCCCGGCTCTCGCGCCCGGAGACGTTTCCCGGTCCCGCTCCCCCGCGCCGGGCCTAATCCCGCATCAGAACCCAGACCAGCGCGGCGGCGAAGCAGACCTGGGCGACGCCGAAGGCGGTGCCGAGGTTTTTCGCGCCCAGCAGCAGTGCGATCGCCGTGGCGGCGGCGAAGACGAGCAGGAGAAGCGCGAGCTGACGGCCCATTCGGCGTGAAGTCTATGCTCGGCCCCATGCTGACCGACTACCACCTGCACCTCCGCCCCGACGAGGAGGGAACCGCCTTCGAGCGCTACTTCACGGCCGCCAACGTGGAGCGCTACCTCGACGCCGCCCGCGCGGCCGGGGTCGAGGAGCTCGGCGTCTCCGAGCACGTCTACCGCTTCCGCCAGGCGCTCGACCTCTGGCGCCACCCGCTCTGGGTCGAGAACGCGGTCGACGACCTCGACGCCTACTGCGAGTTCGTCCGCGGCACGCCGCTGCGGCTGGGGATCGAGTGCGACTTCGTCCCCGGCGCCGAGGAGCGCACCGCCGCCCTGCTGGAGGCGCGCGACTTCGACTACGTGGTCGGCTCGGTCCACTTCATCGGCGAGGGCGACGCCGCCGTCGACCACCAGGGCTTCGACGTCTGGGAGGGCGGCGGCGACGCCGAGTCGATCTGGCGCCGCTATTTCGAGGCGCTTGCCGCGGCCGCCCGCTCCGGCCTCTTCGACATCCTCGCCCACCCCGATTTGGTCAAGGTCTGGGGCCGTTCGCGGCCGCTGCCCGAGCGCGACCTGCGCGGCTTCTACGAGCCCGCGGTCGAGGCGATCGCCGAGAGCGGGATCGCGGTCGAGGTCTCGACCGCCGGCCTCCGCAAGCCGGTCGGCGAGCTCTACCCCGCGCGCGGGTTCGCCGAGATGTGCGCCGAGGCCGGCGCCTCCTTCGCCCTCTCCTCCGACGCCCACCTGCCCGAGCAGGTCGGCTTCGAATACGACCGCGCGGTCGGGTTCCTCGAGGAACTGGGGATCGAGGAGCTATGCGTCTTCGAGCAGCGCCACAGGAGCCTCGTCCCGCTCGGCGCCCGGGTCGGCTGACGGTGGTCGGTCTCGGCTACGACAGCCACCGCTTCGCCGCCGGCCGCCGGCTCGTCCTCGGCGGGGTCGAGATCGACCACGACCAGGGCCTCGAAGGCCACTCCGACGCCGACGTCCTCACCCACGCGGTGATCGACGCCCTGCTCGGCGCCGGCGGCGGCGGCGACATCGGCGAGATGTTCCCCGACGACGACCCGTCCTTCGCGGACGCCGACTCGATCGACCTCCTGCGCACCGTCGTCGGCACCCTCGCCGGCCGGATCGTCAACATCGACGCGACCCTCGTCTGCGAGCAGCCCCGCCTCGGCCCCTACAAGGCCGAGATGGAGCGGACGCTCGCCGAGGCGACCTCGGCCCGGGTCAGCGTCAAGGCGACGAGCAACGAGGGGATGGGCTTCGTCGGCCGCGGCGAGGGGATCGCCTGCATCGCCGTGGCAAGCGTCGAGACCGAATAGTCTTCCCGGCGGGTATGGCGTCTTTCGGTCTCTCTCCGGCGAGCATCCGCGGCTCGATCTCCGACTCGATCTTCGAGGCGAAGGTGCTGCGGGAGGCCGGCATCCTCGAGCCGATGCGCCCCGACAAGGCGCTGAAGATCGGCGGCACCTTCCTGCGCTGGGGCGCCTCGCCGGCGACCGGCGTCACCACCGCCGCGATCCACCACCCGCACGAGCTGGCGATCGTCGATGAACGCGGCGCCCTCAGCTGGGAGCGCCTGCACCGCCGTTCCAACGCGCTCGCCCACTCGCTGGCCGACCTGGGGATCGGCCCCGGCGACGGGATCGGGGTGATGTGCCGCAACCACCGCGGCTTCGTCGAGACGACCCTCGCCGCCGCCAAGCTCGGCGCCAGCGCGCTGTACCTGAACACGATGTTCGCCGGCCCGCAGCTGGCCGAGGTGACCAGGCGCGAGGGGCCGAAGGCGCTCGTCTACGACGAGGAGTTCACCGGCCTGCTGAGCGGCGTCGACCCCTCGGTGCGGCGGATCGTCGGCTGGTGCGAGGGGGAGGTCGCCGAGCCGACCGTCGAGGGACTGATCGCCGCCGGCGCGGAGTCCGACCTCAGCCCGCCGCCCGACCAGCCGAAGTTCGTGATCCTCACCTCCGGCACCACCGGCACCCCGAAGGGCGCCCAGCGCTCCAGCCCCGACGGGCTGATGGCGATCGCCTCGCTGATCGACAAGATCCCCTTCCGCAGCCGGATGACGATGGCGATCGCCGCCCCGCTCTTCCACTCCTGGGGCTTCTTCCACTTCGTGATGAGCCTGCCGACCGGCTCGACGATGGTCCTGCGCCGCAAGTTCGACCCCGAGGAGACGCTGAAGGCGGCCGAGCAGAGCCGCGCCGACGTGCTGGCGGCGGTGCCGGTGATGGTCCAGCGCATCCTCGCCCTGCCGGCGGAGACGCTCGACCGCTACAGCCTGCCGAACCTGAAGATCACCTCGCTCTCGGGCTCGGCGCTGCCGGGCGAGCTGGCGATCGAGTGGATGGACCGCTTCGGCGACAACGTCTACAACCTCTACGGCTCGACCGAGGTCGCCTACGCGACCGTCGCCACCCCGGAGGACCTGCGCGCCGCCCCCGGCACCGCCGGCAAGCCGCCGCGCGGGACCAGGATCCGCCTCTTCGACGAGAACGGGGCGGAGGTGCCGCAGGGCGAGGTCGGCCGCATCTTCGTCGGCAACGAAATGGCCTTCGAGGGCTACACCGGCGGCGGCGGCAAGGAGATCATCGACGGGCTCTACTCCAGCGGCGACGTCGGCCACATCGACGCCGACGGTCGCCTCTTCATCGACGGCCGCGACGACGAGATGATCGTCTCCGGCGGCGAGAACGTCTTCCCGCGCGAGGTCGAGGACCTGCTGGCCGACCACGACGGGGTCGAGGAGGTGGCGGTGATCGGGGTCGAGGACGAGGAGTTCGGCCAGCGCCTGAAGGCGTTCGTGGTCGCCCGCGCGGGGATCGAGATCAGCGCCCAGGACCTGACCGCCCACGTCAAGGCCCACCTCGCCTCCTTCAAGGCGCCCCGCGAGGTCGAGTTCCTCGCGGAGCTGCCGCGCAACGCCACCGGCAAGATCCTGAAGCGGGATCTGCACGCTCGCGAGAGCAAGACTTCGGCTTAGCTGGTGGGGGGAGCCGGGGGGTGTGCCTCCCGGACAACAGCGGGGAGGGTCCGGGAGGCACACCCCCCGGCTCCGGTCGCCGGCTTGGTGCCCCCGACGCCGGCCGGAAATTGCGAGCTTCGGGTGGGGGAGAGCCTGACTTCGCCTCCGGGCGCGATAGTAGGTTGCTGGGGGATGAGTGAGCCTTTGAGGCAGGTGCAGCAGGTCGGCGAGGCGACGCGGGCGGTGCGCGGCGTCGCCGACCAGGCGCTGGAGTGGGTCCGGGTCAGCGAGGAGCGCGTCGCCGCCGCCGAGAAGCGGGCCGACGAGGTCCGCGACAAGGTCAAGGAGGGGGCGCTGCTGACGCTGCGCAAGGTCTCGGCCGAGGCGCGGGAGCGGATCGCCGCCGAGCGCCGGGCGCGCAGCGAGGCCGAGGCGAAGGTGGGCGCCGCCGAGGCGGCGCGCGACCGGGCCGAGCAGGGCTTCGAGGAGCTGCAGCGGCGCTCGCAGAAGGAGCGCGAGGAGATCGTCGCCAGGGCGAACCGCCTGCGGGCGGAGGCCGAGAGCGCCGTGGCCGAGGCGCAGCGGGAAGCCGAGAACGCGACCGCCGCCGCCGAGCAGGCCACCCGGGCGGAGCTCGAGGCCCGGCTCGAGGAGGCGCGCACGCAGATCCAGGCCGAGGCCGACCGCCGCGTCGCCGCCGCCGAGCAGCGTGCCGCCGACGCCGAGCGCCGGGCCGAGGAGTCCCACGAGGCCGCGGTGCGGCTGGAGACCGAGATCGAGCAGCGGGTCATGGAGGGCACCGAGGAGGTGCGGCGCGAAGCCGAGGAGAGCGTCCGCGGGCTGCTCGAGAAGGTCGAGCGCGAAGCCGAGGACGCCGCCCGCAAGCGCGCCGAGGACCAGCTGCGGATGGAGTCCGACCGGATCCGCGTGCAGGCGCAGAAGCGCGAGGAGCGGGTGCGCGAGGCGACCGAGGACGAGATCAAGGCCAGCGTCAGCAAGGCGCGCCGCGAGGCCGAAGCGGCGGCCGAGGAGACCGCGCCCTCCTGGCTGCGGTCGGAGTCGAAAGCTTCTACTGCGGGGTATCGGACCTTTTAGGTTGGGCAGTGCCTCTTCCCTGACTTGGGGGGAGGGAGCCGGGGGGTGTGCCTCCCGGACAACAGCGGGGAGGGTCCGGGAGGCACACCCCCCGGCTCCGGTCCGCGCGGGCGAAAGATGGGTCCGGTGGCTGCTCTCCGGCTCTCGTTCGGCTTGTTGCGCATATCCTGCTGAGCGATGAGGGAGGTGCGAGTTAGGGACACGCTGACGGGGGAGCTGCGCGGGCTCGATGCCGAGGAGGTGGGGATCTATGCGTGCGGGCCGACCGTGTACAGCCGCATCCACATCGGCAATGCGCGGCCGTTCGTGGTGTTCTCGCTGTTCGCCCACTTTCTCCGCAGCGAGGGCTACCGGCCGAAGCTGGTGGTGAACGTCACCGACATCAACGACAAGATCTACGCCGCCGCCCGGGAGGCGGGCCGGCCCTCGGCGGAGTTCGCGGCGGAGATGACCCGCGCCTACTTCGAGGACACCGACCGGCTCGGGCTCGGCCGCCCCGACTCCGAGCCGCTGGCCAGCGAGACCGTCGCCGGGATCGTCGCCCTGATCGCCGAGCTGGTCGACTCCGGCCACGCCTACGAGTCCGGCGGCGACGTCTACTTCCGCGTCCGCAGCTTCGACGGCTACGGCAAGCTCTCCAACCGCCGGCCGGAGGACATGGACCAGGGCGAGGACGCCGGCTCGGCCTCGCTGAAGGAGGAGCGGCTCGACTTCGCCCTCTGGAAGGCGCGCAAGCCCGACGAGGACACGAGCTGGGACTCGCCCTGGGGCCCCGGCCGCCCCGCCTGGCACATCGAGTGCTCGGTGATGGCCGAGCAGGAGCTGGGCGCCGCCTTCGCGATCCACGGCGGCGGCTCCGACCTCGTCTTCCCCCACCACGAGAACGAGATCGCCCAGTCCGAGGCCGCCGGCCGGCCCTTCGCCCGGGTCTGGATGCACAACGGGATGATCGAGACCGACGCGGCGAAGATGTCGAAGTCGGAGGGCAACATCTTCCAGCTCTCCGAGGCGCTCGACCGCTACGGGCGCGAGGCGGTCGTCGCCTACCTGATCTCGGGGCACTACCGGCAGCCGCTTGCTTTCGGGGCGGAGCAGATGGAGGAAGCGGTGGCCCGGGTCGAGCGGTTGCGGAACTTCTTTCGGGACAAGGCGCCGGGGGCGCCCGGTTCGGGCTCGGGGGAGCCGGGGGGATCCGGCAAGGGCTCGGGGCCGCCGGGGGAGGGGTCCCCAGACAACAGCCGGGGAGGGTCTGCGGACCCCTCCCCCGGCGCCCGGGCCGGGGCGGTTGCCCGGGGTGAGGCGTTTCGGGCGGCTCTGGCTGATGACTTCAACACGCCTCGGGCGCTCGCTGAGGTTTTTGAGCTGGTCGGGGAAGCAAATCGGGGTGAGGTCGATGGGGGTGAGGCTGCTGTGGCGGTGGCGGAGATGCTGGACGTAGTCGGCCTCGGCACCCTTACTCGCCCAGATGAGGGTGTCGAGGCCGACGGCGAGGCTCGGCGGCTGATGGAGGAGCGCGAGGAGGCTCGGGCCGCCAAGGATTTTGCGAAGGCCGATGAGCTGCGGGATCGGTTGGCGGAGCTGGGGTGGACGGTTCGGGATTCGGCCGGGGGCCCGCAGCTGGTTCTGCGGGAGTCGAGATGAGCTTGGCCGGTTTCCGCCCCGTCCGGTTGCGGCAGACGCCGGCTGTGCTGCGCCGCTGATGGCGAGCCAGTTCATCTACGGGCGGCGGCCGGTTGCCGAGGCGGAGCGGGGGCGGCGGCGGGTTCACCGGGTCTGGCGGGCGCCGGAGACCTCGACCGAGGAGCTGGAGCGGCTCTGCGGCTCGCCCGACCACCAGGGGGTGGTGGCGGAGGTCGATCCCTATCCCTACGGCGACGCGCGGGGGATGCTGCGCGAGGGGGCGCTGCTGGTCGCCCTCGACCAGGTCCAGGACGTCCGCAACCTCGGCGCCGTCTGCCGCTCCGCCGAGTTCGCCGGCGCCGCCGGCGTCGTCATCCCCGAGCGCCGCTCCGCCGCGATCACCCCCGCCACCTGCAAGGCCTCAGCCGGAGCCGTCGAGCACATAGAAGTGGCCCACGTCCGCAACCTCGCCGACTGGCTCGCCGAAGCGAAGGAGCAGGGCTTCTGGATCTGGGGCGCCGACGCCGCGGCACCCCAAGCTCCTTGGTCAACTGACCTGACCGGCTCGACCGTCCTGGTCCTGGGAGGCGAGGGCAAGGGCCTCCGCCCCCGAGTAGCCGACAGCTGCGACGGCCTGGTCTCCCTGCCCCGGCGAGGCAGGGTGGAGTCACTGAACGTCTCGGCGGCCGCCACCGCTCTGCTCTTCGAGGCGCTCCGCCAAAGAGTCATCTGAGACTGTCACAGCGAGGGCGGGACCACCTCCCCAGACACTCAACCGCGAGCCATTGGCGAGTGGTGTCTGGGGAGGTGGTCCCGCCCTCGCCCAACCCCTCCTCCTGCAACCGAATTTGCAAAACCGCAATTTGGGGGTTGACAGAACACCGCAGAGGCGTAAGAGTGCGCTTGGAAATAGGGCTGAACCTCAACTTGAGGCTCACCCAAGTAGAAGGCGCCTGCCAGGGGAGGTAAGCGGCGCCACGACCCTTCAGTCAAGGAGAAGGATCTGTGGCTCTATCTACGCCTACGCAGGAATTGCCGGTCCCGGTTGCCCAGCCCACCCCGCGTGTCGGGGGAGCTAACCCTCAAGCTGAGCTTGATGATCACTACCTGGTCGCCCTCGCGAAGGAGGGAAGGCCCGACGCCTACGACGCGATCGTCCGCCGCTACCGCGGCTTCGTCCGCCTCAAGGCCTCGTCCTACTTCCTCCTCGGCGGCGAGTCGGACGACCTGATCCAGGAGGGCCTGCTCGGCCTCTACAAGGCGATCCGCGACTACCGCACCGACCGCGAGTCGAGCTTCCGCAACTTCGCCGAGCTCTGCATCACCCGCCAGATCATCACCGCGGTGAAGACCGCGACCCGCAACAAGCACACCCCCCTCAACCAGTACGTCTCCTTCAGCCAGACGCCGGCCGCGGCGGGCGACTCGGAGACGACCCTCGACGAGATCCTGCCGGGGCCGAGCGTCCACGACCCGGTCAACCAGGTGATCGCGACCGAAGAGCTGGAGAGCCTGGTCTCCTGCCTCTCGGGCGTCTCCGGGGTCCTCTCCGACCTCGAGAGCCGGGTCCTCTCGCTCTACCTCGACGGCCACTCCTACGAGCTGATCGCCGAGCGGCTGGAGTGCGACACCAAGACCGTCGACAACGCCCTCCAGCGGGTCAAGCGCAAGGTCGGCTCCCACCTCGAGTCCCGCGACGTCCTCCTCTGAGTCAGGGCAGATCCGAGAGGACGTACTCCAGCAGCTCTGCGCCGTGGTCCGAGGCGACGGCGACGTCGTCGGCCTTGACCCGGGCCCGGTGCAGCGACTGCATCCGCATCACGTCCCCGTCGGTGCGGTGGTTGGGGAAGATCCCCGCGTAGGAGACGCCGAGGCGCTCGAGGTGGTCGGCGACCAGGGCGGTGGCCGGCCGCTCCAGCGGCAGGTCGAAGTAGACGGCGTCGAGGCACTCGTGGTGGAAGAGGTGGTGGCGCTCGGCGCCGAGCGCCTGCTCGAGGTCGGCGCCCGGGACGTGGACGGTGACCAGCGCCAGGTTGTGGTCGCGGTCGACCTCGACGTGGAACTCGCTGCGCTCGCTCAGCTCGCAGCCGGGCGGCGGGTCGGCGAGCTCGCCCCGCATCCGGCAGAGCCCGATCGTCTGGGCGACGATCGCGCGGTGCCGCTCGGGGGCGTAGACCGGCCGCTCGTGCCCGTCGTTCAGCTTCAGGTAGAGGAGGGCCGCCGACTGGCGCCCGCGCCGCCCGGCGGCGGCGTCGTTGGCGACGCTGGCCGGGATCCAGCCGAGCAGGAAGCCGGTCTCGTGGGCGCCGAGCTCGATGTTGGCCTTCTGGCTGTAGGGGTGGGCGGCGGTCGCCTCGCTGTACATCCCGGCCAATCCGCGCTCCCGCGCCAGGTCCATCAGCCAGCGCTTGGTGCGGGTGAAGAGGTGCTGGCCGCGGGCCACCGCCAGGGTCACCGCCTGGCCCGAGTGGGCGACCGAGTCGCCCGCCGCGGACAGGCTCATCCCGATGTGGCAGAGAAGCTCGCCTGCGGGGGTTTCCGCGACCGCGGAGACGTAGGTGCCGGCGGCGATGCGGCGGCCGACCTCGTCGGGGTCGTAGACCCACCGCACGTCGTAACTTTGACCATAAGCCGCCTCGATCGCGGCCGTCAGCACGGTACCCTCGTCGGACCCCAAGCATCTGAACGTCACGTCCATTACGGACATCATCGCCACCACGCCCGCCTAGCTCAACCTGGGAGAGCGCCTCATTTGTAATGAGGAGGTTGCCGGTTCGATTCCGGCGGCGGGCTTCTTCTCCATCTCAGCGCGCCTCGTCGCCTCGGACGGGCGGATCAGCTCTCGGCGTCGAGGAGGCGCGCTTTCTCGGCGCAGAACTCCTCCTCGGTGAGGATGCCCTTGTCGCGCAGCGCGCCGAGCTTCTCCAGCTGGGCCAGGCGGGCGTCCTCGGCGCTGAGCGGCATCGCCGCGGTCGGCGCCCCCTCTCCCGGTGCGGGGGGCGGCACCGGGCGCTCGTCGGCCTCGCGGCGGCGCAGTTCCGGCAGGCGCAGCCGCGAGGTCTGCTCGCCGACCCGCTCGGAGATGTTGGCGTCCTTGACCGCGCTGACGACCCGGTCGCGGGTGCCGCCGAAGAGGTCGCCGTAGCTCGCGTCGGGGAATTCCTCGGCGGTCTGCTTGCGCAGCTCGTGGATCCCGAAGGCGGCCATGCCGGCGACGATCAGCGTGGTCAGGAAGGTGCGCAGCCCCTGGGTCGGCCCGGTGAGGAAGTAGAGGCAGACGACGAGCGCCAGGCCGGTGTAGACGAAGGCGGCGTACTGGCGCAGGGCCGGGGCCATGTAGCGGCGGGCAGAGCGGGCGGCGCCGGTCGGCGAGGCGAGCCAGCCGGCGGCGGCGAAGAGGACGCCGACGACGATCACCGTGGTCGCGATGCTGACCATCAGCGAGGTGCCGATCGACCAGGCGGCTTCGCCGGCCGGCTTGACGCTCTCGTTGGTGACGAGCTGGCCGACGACGATGCCGCCGGCGACGTGGCGGAAGACGATCGCGGCGAAGCCGGCCGCGACCAGGCCGATGCCGCTGTAGAGGACCGTCACCCAGCGGCCGTCGCGGGAGAGGTAGATCGCGGCGGCGAAGGCGGCGAGGGTGAGGATCGAGAGCAGCAGCGCCAGCCCCTTGACCGCGACGGCGATGTCCTGGGCGGTCTTCAGCTGGTTCGACTTGAGGATCTGGATCTGGCCGGCGTCGGGCGGCAGCTTTTCGGCCAGGCTTTCGCCGATCCCGACCTGGTTGGCGAGGTTGGTGATCAGGCTGCCGAGGTTGAGGGTGACTTCCCCGTTCGCCGTTTCAACCGCTTCTTTCTTGTTTTCCAGGACCGCCAGCAGCTGTTCGTGGGCGGCCCGGTTGGCGTCTTCCCAGAGGCCCTGCGCGGTCGAGGTTTCCAGCACCTTTTCGGCCCCCTGGCCGGCCACCTGGCGCAGCCCGCCGGCCGCCGGGCCGGCGAGTTCGCTGACTTCGCCGGGCAGGATGTCTTCCAGTTCCTTCTTGACGTCGACGTTTTCGTAGAGCTGGTCGACGAGGTAGTTGGCGACCGCTTCGCGGACCTTCTGGTTGTGGATCAGGTTGCCGCTGGTCGAGACCCAGTCGTCGGTGTTGAGCGCCTGCCGCTCGATCCAGATCGCGAAGACGCTGAGGAACGCGAGAAGGGAACCGAGAACGACCAGGGCCCTGACAGTCCGTCGCCGTCCGCGGCTCATGGCCGGGATGCTATACGTGCCATGGCGATGAAGCTAGAGGGCATCCACCACATCACCGCGATCACCGAGAACGCACAGCGCAACGTCGACTTCTACGCGGGGGTGCTCGGGCTGAGGCTGGTGAAGAAGACGGTCAACCAGGACAACCCGACCGTCTACCACCTCTTCTTCGCCGACGAGGACGGCGACCCCGGCTCCGACCTGACCTTCTTCGAGTACCCCGGCGCGGCGCCGGGACGGGCGGGGGAGGGGATGGTGCACCGGATCGTCTGGCGGCTCGCCGCGGCCGAGGCGCTCGACTTCTGGGAGGAGCGGCTGGGCGGCCGCGGGATCGAGGCGAGGCGCCAGGGCGACGGCCTCGTCTTCTCCGACCCCGAGGGGCTCGAGCACGAGCTGGCCGTGGTCGAGGTTCCCGACGCGCCGCTGGTCGCCGACCATCCCGAGATCCCCAGGGAGGCGGCGCTGCAGGGCTTCCACGCGGTGCGTGCCTACGCGGCGGCGCCGGCGGCGAGCGCCGGCCTGCTGGAGGCGCTCGCCTTCGAGCCGGTCGACGGCGGCTGGGAGGCCCGCGGCGGGAGCCGCGGCGGGCTGATCCTCTACGACGAGCCGCCGGGCGTGAGCGGGATCCAGGGTGCCGGCAGCGTCCACCACGTCGCCTGGGCCTCGACCCCCGAGCAGCTGCTCGACTGGCGCGAGCGCGCCGTCGCCGGCGGCGCCCGGCCGACGCCGGAGATCGACCGCTTCTACTTCCGCTCCGTCTACTTCCGCGAGCCGAGCGGCGTGCTGTTCGAGATCGCCACGCTCGGGCCCGGCTTCACGGTCGACGAGCCGCTCGAGCACCTCGGCGAGAAGCTCTCGCTGCCGCCGGACTTCGAGCACCTGCGCGACGAGGTGGAGCCGCGTCTGCGCCCGGTCGAGAACCCGCGCCTCGGCGCCCGGTGAGCCCCTCCCGCCCAGACCCGCGCCGGGTCGCGTCCTAGGTTGAGCCACCCATCCACGCCCACCGGCGACTTCGCCTGGCGCGACGCCGGGCGGACCGTGGTCTTCCGCCGGCGCGGAGTCGGTGAGGCGGTCGAGATCCTGCGCGGGCTCGGGGTCGGCGAGTTCGAGCTGTTGAGCACCGAGCGGGCGCTGGCGGAGTCTCCGTCGCTGCGGGAGGCGGCGGATGGCGTGCACATCGTCGCCTCCGGACAGGTTCCGGCCGCCGCCGCGGCGCTGCTGGACGCGCTCGCACCCCCTCACCAGACAAGAGAGGGGGCGAGAGCACGTCCCCTCGTCGCGCTCGGCGGCGGCCGGGCGATCGACGCGGCGAAGGCGGTGGCTGCGATTTCGGGGGCGCCGGTGGTGGCGATCCCGACGACGCTCTCCGGCGCCCCGATGACCGCGATCCACCGGCTGCCGCAGGGAGCGGAGAACCGGGCGCGGGGAATGGTCCGGCCGGCCCTCGTCCTCGCCGACCCCGAGGCGATGACGAGCCAGCCGGAGGGCGCGATGCGGGCGAGCGCGATGAACGCCCTCGCCCACGGCGCCGACACCCTCTACGTGCCGGGCTCCAACCCGGTCTCGGAGATGACCGCGCTGCGCGGGGCGGAGTCGATCGCCGCGGCGCTGGACGAAGCGCGGCAGGGGCGCGACCGTGCCGCCCTGGCGCTCGGCGCGATCCTCTGCGGCTACGCGATCGACTCGGCCGGGTTCGGCCTCCATCACCTCGTCTGCCAGACCCTCGTCCGCCTCTGCGGCACCCCGCACGCCGAGACCAACGCCGCGATCCTCCCGCACTCGGCGGCGCTGCTGGCCGAACGCGCCCCCGAGCCCTACGAGCGCTTCGCGACGGCCCTCGGGACCGAGCGGGGTGAGCTGGCGCACCGGATCGAAGATCTCGGCCGGCCGCCCCGCCTCGGCGAGGTCGGCGGCGACGCTTCGAAGCTCGACGAGGCGATCGAGGCGATGCTCCAGCGCCCCGAGCTGCAGACCGTTCCGCGCCCGCCCGGGCGCGAGGAGCTGGCGGACCTGGTCGCAGAGGCGTGGTAGCCCCTCCCGCCTGCGCGAGTTCGCGGTTTTCCTTGTCCTACAAGGGTTTTCGCGAACTCGCTCTCCGGGGCCGTAACTCGTGCCCTGCGGGCGTGTAGCGCTACGCGTGACTCCCGAGCGGCTCGCCTCCTACCACGCCTACACCCGCAAGCACAGCGTCAACTGGCCGCTGTACTGCCTGGCCCGGGCGGTCCTGCTGCCGTTCTTCCTCGTCTACTTCCGGCTGGCGCGGCTGGGCCGGGACTACGGGAAGGCGCGGGGCGGGGCGATCGTCGCCGCCAACCACCGCAGCTTCCTCGACCCCTTCGTCGTCGGCGCCTGCCTGCCCTGGCGGCGGCCGATCAACTACATGGCCAAGCGCGAGCTGTTCGAGCGGCGCTGGCAGGGCTGGGTGCTCTCGCGGCTCGGGGCCTTCCCGGTGCGCCGCGGCGAGTCCGACGAGGAGTCGATGCTGACCGCGCGGATGATCGCCGAACGCGGCGGCGTCGTCTGCGTCTTCCCCGAGGGCACCCGGATCCGCCGCGGCACCCTGGCGAACCCGAAGCGCGGGGTCGGCCGGCTCGCCCTGCAGACCGGCGCGGTGGTCATCCCCACCGCCGTGCTCGGGACCGAAAACGTGCGCCGCGGCTGGCGCATCCGGCCGCGGAAGGTGAGGGTGAGGCTGGGGCCGCCGATGACCTTCCCGCGCTCCGAGGAGCCCTCGCCGGCGCTGGCCGAAACGGTCACCGGCCGGATCTGGCCCAACGTCCTGCTGCAGTGGGAAGACCTCGGCGGGCTGCCGCCGATGCGCCGCGCCGCGGTGATCGGGGCCGGCAGCTGGGGGACCGCGGTCGCCGTCCTGCTCGCCCGCGGCGGCCTCGAGGTCCAGCTCGGGGCGCGCACCCCGGAGCGGGCCGAGGAGCTGCTCGGCGACGGCGAGAACCGCCGCTACCTGCCGGGCGTGCCGCTGCCGGAGGCGATCGACGTCCGGCCCGCCTCGGCGATCGAGCTCGCCGGCCTCGACCTGATCTGCCTGGCGATCCCCTCGGCGCAGCTGCCGCAGGCGGTGGGGGCGATCGCCGACCGGGTCAGCTCCCGCAGCGCCGTGCTGATGCTGACCAAGGGCCTGATCGCCCCGGGCGGGCAGCTGCCCTCCGACTACGTGGACGAACGGGTGCGGGCGCGCTCGATCGCCTGCCTGGGCGGCCCGGCCCACGCCCGCGAGGCGGTCTCGGGCTCGGCGGCGCTGGTGCTGGGCTCCGGCGACGAGGAGCTGCGGGTCCAGATCGGCGAGGTCTTCGACCGGGCCGGGCTGGTCTGCGAGCGCTCGGCCGACGTCGTCGGGGTGGAGATGGCGGGCGCCGCCAAGAACGCCGCCGCCCTCGCCGCCGCCGCGGCCGAGCCGCACGGCCTCAACGCCGCCGGGATCGCCGTGGCGGCGATCTGGCGCGAGTGCATCGACCACGCCGTCGCCCGCGGCGCCGAGCCGGACACCTTCGCCGGCCTCGCCGGGGTCGGCGACCTGACCGCGACGATGATGGCGCCGACCGGGCGCAACCGGCGCGCCGGCGAGCTGCTCGGGACCGGCACCCCGGCGGCCGACATCCCCGGCAAGATCGGCCAGGCCTCCGAGGGGCTCGACACGGTGCCGCTGCTGGCCGAGACGGTCGCCGCCGCCGGCGCCGAGGCCGCCGCCCTCTCCGGCCTAGCGGCGCTGATCCGCGGCGAGGTCGACGCCGAGGCGTGGGTGGCGGGGCTGCGCGAGGTCGAGCGCGAGAGGCGGGCCGCCTGATGGTCCCGGGGGTAGGCTGCAGCGGTGAGCGGCTCCGAGCAGAACGTCGAGCCCGCCGAGCTCGACCCGGCGGCCAAGGCGGAGCTCGACCGGGCCTTCGAGGACTTCTACCGCCGGCACCTGCGCGACGTCTATTCCTACGCCTACTACCGGGTCGGCAACCACCACGACGCCGAGGACCTGACCGAGCAGGCGTTTCTCCAGGCCTACCGGCACTTCGGCCGGGCGCGGCGCGAGTCCGACGGCCGGCCGCTGCGCCCCTGGGTGATCCGGATCGCCCACAACCTCGCCTCGAACTACTACCGCGACCGCTCGCGGCGGCCGCAGACGCCGCTGGACAGCGCCGACCCGATCGCCGCCCGCCACGACACCGAGGCGATCGCCGAGGGCCGCGAGGAGCTGCGCCAGGTGATGGCCCACCTCGAGCACCTCTCCGACGACCGGCGCGAGGCGCTGATCATGCGCTTCGCCCTCGGCATGGACAACCGCGAGATCGCCCGGGCGCTGGGCCGCACCGACGGCGCCACGAAGGTGCTGATCCACCGCGCGATCAAGCAGCTGCAGGAGGAGATGGAAGATGAAAAACCCGGATGAGACCCTGAGCGGCTCGACCTGGGACGTCGAGGCGCTGCTGAGCGACGCGCTGCGGCCGATCGAGCCGCCGGAGCGGCTCTCGGCCCGCTTCGAGGACACGCTGGCGGCGATCACCCAGGCCGCCGCCGAGGAGCTCTCCGACTGGGCCGAGGAGCTCTCCGAGAGCGAGCTGCGCGCTCTGCGCGACCCGCGCAACTGGGTCCGCCCGGTGGTCGCGGTCGGCGCCGGCGGGGCGGCGACCGGGGCCCTGGTCCTGCTGGAGCTGCGCCGCCGCAGCCGCCAGAAGAGCCGCAGCGGCCTACGCTCGCTCGCCGAGGGCCTTCGCGCCCGCCTCTGATTTCCGCGGTTCCTTTGTCCTGATATCCCGGACTTTCGAACCGCTACTCGGCTTGCGCGGGGTGCCGGCGACGGCGGCGAGGCCGAGCAGGCCGATCGCCAGCTGCAGCCACTGGGTGCCGAGGCCGAGGACCCCGAGCAGGGTGAAGAGGGCGCCGACCGCCAGCGCGTAGCCGCGCGAGGAGGCGCCGGCGACGAGGACGCCGAGCGCCCCGGCGGCGACGTAGAGGAGGTTGAACCAGGCGTTGACCTCGATCCCGGCGAAGGCCGGCTCGAGGTTGTCGAGCGCGGTGAACGAGGCGTCGTAGAAGAAGCCGACGATGCCGAGGACGAGCAGCAGGGCGCCGGCGAGGGCGGCGTAGAGGCGGGCCGGGCTCGGGGGCTCCATCGGCCGCGATTGTAGGCTCCGCAGGCCGATGGCAGAGACCGCCACCCAGACCTGTTACCGCCACCCCGACCGCGAGACCCGCGTCTCCTGCTCCTCTTGCGGCCGGCCGATCTGCCCCGAGTGCATGACCCCGACCCCGGTCGGCATGCGCTGTCCCGAGTGCGCCAACCAGCGCACCCGGGTGGTGCGCAACCCGACCGGCAACCGCAGCGGCTTCGAGGCGGCGCCGGCGACCTACGTGCTGATCGCGATCAACGTCCTCGTCTTCCTGGTCGAGATCGCGCAGGGGGCGGGCGGCTTCTTCGAAGTCGGCCTCAGCCGCTTCATCCTCGACTTCTCGCTGTTCGGCCCCTCGGTCGCCGAAGGCGAGTGGTACCGGCTCGTGACCAGCGGCTTCCTGCACGGCGGCCTCATGCACATCGGCTTCAACATGCTCCTGCTCTACCTGCTCGGCCGGCTGCTGGAGCCGGCGCTGGGGACGCCGCGCTTCCTCGTCCTCTACTTCGCCGCCCTCCTGGCCGGCTCCTTCGGGGCCCTGGTCGCCGAGCCGAATGCGCTGAGCTACGGGGCCTCGGGGGCCGTCTTCGGCCTCGCCGGCGCCGTCTTCGTAATCGCCCGCGGCCGCGGCATGGACGCCCTCGCCGGCGAGATCGGCTTCCTCATCGTCTTCAACCTCGTCTTCAGCTTCATCTACCCGCACATCAGCGTCGGCGCCCACATCGGCGGCCTCCTCGGCGGGATCGTCTGCGCGCTGGCGATCGTCGCCGGCGAGAAGGGGATGCTCGGCCGCAACCACAAAGCGGTGGAGATGGCGGCGATGGTCGCGGTCGGGGTCGTCTCGGTGCTCGGCGCCTTAGCCGTGGCCTGACCTGGGGACCGGCGCCTTCAGCGCTGCGAAGCCGACGTTCCCGGGCGGGTCGACGAGGTCGGGGTGGAGGATGTGGCCGAGCAGCTCGACCGCGTCGACGAGGCGCGGCCGCGGCTCGCCGAAGGCCGTCCCGTCGACCGCGTAGAGGCGGGTCGGGGCGAGCTCGGCGATCCGCTCCCAGTGCTCCATCGCCTGCGCCTTGGCGGCGTCCAGGGAGACCTCGGGCATCACCACGAGGACGTCGGCGCGCAGGCTTTCCAGCTCGCCCCAGCCGACCTTCGGCGGGTTCAGCCCGGGGTCGCCGGCGACGTCCTCGCCGCCGGCGATCGAGATCATCTCCGGGACCCAGAAGCCGGCGACCCGCGGCGGGTCGAGCCGCTGCAGCGCGATCACCCGCGGCGAGCCGGTCCCGGCGACGGCGGCGCGGACGCTGGCCAGCCGTCCCTCGAGCTCGCCGCGCAGCTCGTGCGCGTAGCGCTCCATCCCGGTCGCCTCGCCCAGCCGAACTACCTCTTCGAGCATCTCGCTGAGCGTGGCGATTCGCATTGTTCAGCAATATCCCACCTTGGGGCCGGGAGTTGCGCAAGGCGCCGCCCCGGCTGGCTATATTCAGGGAGCCGCATGGCCGACGACGCCCCAGCCCGAAGTACCGGGCCGCATAGCCGATGAGCGTCCTGCTGCTCGTCCTCCTGCTGCTTCTGATCGCCGTCAACGGCTTCTTCGTCGCGGCCGAGTTCGCGCTGGTGCGCTCCCGGCGGGGCAAGATGGAGCAGCTGGCCGAGGAGGGCGAGACCGGCGCCGAGGCCGTGGTCGAGCAGCTCGACCACATCGAAGAATCGCTCTCGGCCTGCCAGATCGGCGTCACCATCGCCTCGATCGGGATCGGCTTCCTCGGCGAGCCCTCGCTGGCGAAGCTGCTGGAGCCGGCCTTCGGCGGGCTCTCGCACGGCGCCGCGGCGGCGCTCTCGCTGGCGATCGCCTTCGTCTTCGTCACCGCCGTCCACATCAGCATCGGCGAGCAGGTGCCGAAGATGCTGGCGATCGCCAACGCCGAGCGCACGGCGCGGCGGGTGGCGCGGCCGCTCAACTGGTTCGCGGTGGCGACGGCGCCCTTCACCAAGGGGCTGAGCTGGATCTCCAACCGCGTCGTCCGCATCTTCGGCGTCAACCCCGGCGACCTCGAGCAGCACCACACCGCCGAGGACCTGAAACAGATCATCGACAGCTCCAGCATGGGCGGCACCCTCGACCCCGGCGAGGCCGGGATGCTCGGCGGCGTCTTCCACCTGCACGAGCAGGAGGCGCGCGAGGTGATGACGCCGATCCCGGCGGTGATCACCGTCAACGCCTCCGAGAGCGTCGAGGCGGCGCTGCGCCGCTGCGTCACCTCCGGCCACACCCGCCTGGTGGTGATCGAGGACGACAACCGCGACCGGGTGAAGGGGATCGTCCACAACAACAGCCTCGCCCGGCTCTACATGAGCGAGGGGCCGGAGGCGCCGCTCGACACCGTCGTCCGCGACGCCCTGATCGTCCCCGAGACCCGCCCGCTGGACGACCTCCTGCACGACCTGCAGGTGCAGCGCACCTCGCTCTCGGTCGTCGTCGACGAGTACGGGCGCACGGTCGGGATCGTCACCGTCGAGGACATCCTCGAGGAGGTGGTGGGGGAGATCGAGGACGAGACCGACCCCCGCGCCGCCGCCCTGCGCAGGCTCACCAACGGCGACTGGTTCGTCCGCGGCCACGTCTCGCTCGGCGACCTTGAGGACGCCGGGATCGAGCTGCCGGTCGACAGCGACACCTACAACTCGATCGGCGGCTTCGTCTTCGGCGAGCTGGGGCGGCTGCCGCGGCGCGGCGACTCGATCGTCGCCGACGGCTACACGATCCGGGTCGAGGCCGTGCGCGAGAACCGGATCGAGGCGGTGCGGATCAGCGGGCGTTCCGTCCGCCCCGCGGCTTAGCTTCTCCGGGCAACCCGCGACCGCTCGAATGCTGGAGGTACGCCATGTGGGTTGTACGCCTGACCGACAAGCAGCTCGAGGTCCTGAGGGCGTTGCTGCGCTCCGAGGAGCATCTCGGCCCGGCCCTGCGGGGGTCGATCGAGGCCCTCGACCTGGCCCGCTGGGACGAGCTGCCCGAGGCCGAGCTCCCCTGGGAGGAGATCGAGATCGTCGCCCGCCGGCAGGGGATCAGCGAGGCCGACGTGATCTGGGACCTCGCCGCCAAAGGGGGCGCGGCGCGGGCCGACTGAGTCAGTCGTAGGGGTAGAACCCGGCGCCGCTCTTGCGGCCGAGCTTCCCTTCCTCGACCATCTTGACGATGATCGGCGGCGGGTCGTGGGTCGGCTCGTTCGATTCGGCGTGGAGCGCGTCGCCGATCGCCTTCGAGACGTCCATGCCGACGAAGTCGAGCAGGGCGAGCGGGCCCATCGGGTGGCCGGCGCCGAGCTTCATGCAGGTGTCGACGGCGCCGGGCTCCATCCCGGTCCGTTCGACCATCCGGGCGGCGTCGAAGAGGTAGGGGAAGAGCAGGCGGTTGACGACGAAGCCGGCTTCGTCGGGGACCTCGACCGCGGTCTTGCCGAGGGCCGCGCACCAGGCCAGCGCCTTCTCGCGGGCGGCGGCGGCGCCGTCGGGGACGCAGACCTCGACCAGCGCCATCCGCGGAACCGGGTTGAAGACGTGGAAGCCGAAGAGCTTCTCGGTGCCGGCCGCCTGGGCGATCTCGGCGATGCTGAGCGAGGAGGTCGTGGTCGCCAGGTCGGCGTCCGGGCAGGCGGCGGCGATGCGGGCCAGCAGCTCGCCCTTCGGCGCCACCTCCTCGACGATCGCCTCGACGACGATGTCGCAGTCGGCGAGGTCGGCCGGGTCGGTCGTGACCCGCAGGCGCGAGGGCTCGGCACCCTCGATCTTCGCGCAGGCGGCGACGACTTTCTCCTCGGCCCGCCAGGCCGAGGCCTCGCTGCGGGCGAGCAGGATCGTGTCGGCGGTCGTGGTCGAAACCGCGGCAAGGCCGGTGGCTATCGCCCCGCTGCCCGCGATCCCCGGACTCGAGTACCCCTGGTTAGCGCTCATCAGCCGGGGCTTCTATCACGCATCAACCGCCCCATGCCGCCCGGGGGTGTCTGACTTCAGGGGTCGATGTGGACCCGTGAAGTCAGACACGCCTGGGGGCGGGGGAGGGTTGGCTGACTGACCAGTCAATCGGCTACCCTCAGAGGAGAACTTCAACGACGGAGGGTCAGCGATGGACAACGGCAGCGGCAGGTTCGGGGGACGGGAAGTGGTCATCGTCGAGGCGGCGCGGACGCCGATCGGCCGCGGCCACCCGGAGAAGGGCTACTACAAGGACCTGCACTCCTCCAACCTCCTCGCCCGCACCTACAGGGAGCTGATCGACCGGGCCGGGATCGACCCGAACGAGGTCGGCGACGTGGTCGCCGGCTGCGTCCAGCAGTTCGGCGAGCAGGGCCTCAACATCGGCCGCAACGCCTGGCTCGAGGCGGGGCTGCCGCAGGAGGTCCCCGCCACCACCGTCGACCGCCAGTGCGGCTCGGCCCAGCAGGCGGTCAACTTCGCCGCCGCCCTGATCGCCGCCGGCGTCCACGACGTCGCCGTCGGCGGCGGCGTCGAGCACATGGGCCACATCTCCTTCGCCGACTCCTACTCGGTGATGGAGGAGCACGGGATGGCCTTCTCGCCGGAGCTGATGGAGCGCTACGACCTGATCCCGCAGGGCCTCTCGGCAGAGATGATCGCCGACAAGTGGGAGATCAGCCGCTCCGAGCTCGACGAGCTCGGCGTCCGCTCCCAGCAGCTCGCCCGGCAGGCGACCGACGAGGGCCGCTTCGAGCGCGAGATCATCCCGATGCAGGTCAACGGCGACACCCACCTCACCGACCAGGGCCTGCGCGAGACCACTCTCGAGGGCCTCTCGGCGCTGAAGCCGGCCTTCAAGGAGGACGGCAAGGTCACCGCCGGCAACTCCTCGCAGGTCTCCGACGGGGCGGCCGCCGTGCTGCTGACGAGCCGCGAAAAGGCCGACGAGCTGGGGCTGAAGCCGCGGGCGCGGATCTTCGACCAGACCACCGTCGGCGTCGACCCGGTGATCATGCTGACCGGCCCGATCCCGGCGACGCGGAAGCTGCTCGAGCGCAACGGGATGACCATGGACGACATCGACCTGGTCGAGATCAACGAGGCGTTCGCCTCCGTGGTCGGCGCCTGGCGCCGCGAGCTCGAACCCGACATGGACCGGGTCAACGTCAACGGCGGCGCGATCGCCCTCGGCCACCCGCTCGGCTCGACCGGCGCCCGCCTGATCACCACCCTCCTGCACGAGATGGAGCGCAGCGACAAGGAGATGGGCCTGGTGACGATGTGCTGCGGCGGCGGCCTCGGCACCGGGACGCTGATCCAGCGGGTTTAGTCACCCGGCCGCGGCCGCGGCAGGCCGCTCGCGCGGATAGGTTCCCCCGCCAGTTTCGTCAACGAAAGGCAGGAGAACCAGTGAACAAGCGAATCTTCGCGCTGCTGGCCGCCGTCGCCGCGGTCGCCCTGATCGCGGCCGGCTGCGGCAGCAGCAGCAGCGATACGACCGGCAGCGAAACCAGCGCGGCGCTCAGCAAGAGCGAGTTCCTCAAGCAGGGGAACGCGATCTGCGCCAAGGGCAACGAAGAAGTCAACGAAGGCTTCGAAGAATTCGTCAAGGAACGCGGCCTCTCGAAGACCAAGGCGCCGTCCAAGGCCGTGCAGGAAGAAGCGGTCGAAGCGGTCCTGATCCCGAGGATCAGCGACGAGCTCGAAAGCATCCGCGCCCTCGGGCCGCCCGACGAAGAAGCCGAAGCGGTCCTCGACGCCGCCGAAGAAGGGCTCGAAAAGGGCGAAGAAGACCCGATCCAGTTCCTGCAGGAAGAAAGCAACGGTCCGTTCGCCAAGGCGAACAAGCTCGCGCGCGAATACGGGCTGACCAAGTGCGGGGAAGAAAGCGAAGAAGGCTGAACCTCAGAGGTCGCCTGGCTGAGCGGCCAGGCGACCTCTATATGCTGGCCTCCGATGGACCTGACGCTGTCGCCATCGGAGGAGGAGTTCCGCGACGAGGTTCGCTCCTGGCTGCGGGAGAACCACCCCGGGCCCGAGCCGGAGGGGGCGGGGCTCGACGAGGTGATGGCCTTTCGCCGTGAGTGGCAGCTGAAGCTGCACGAGGCGGGCTGGGCCGGGATCTCCTGGCCGCAGGAGTACGGCGGCCGCGGCGCGACGATGATCGAGCAGGCGATCTTCGCCGCCGAGGCGACGCGCCAGGAAGCGCCGGCGCCGGCCAACGTGCTGGGGCTGGCGATGGGCGGCCCGGTGGTGATCGCCCACGGCACCGACGCCCAGAAGGCGCGCTACCTGGAGCCGATCCTGACCGGCGAGGAGATCTGGTGCCAGGGCTTCTCCGAGCCGGAGTCGGGCTCCGACCTCGCCTCGCTGAAGACGCGCGCGGTCAAGGACGGCGACGAATGGGTGGTCAGCGGCCAGAAGGTCTGGACCACCTTCGCCCAGTACGCGAAGTGGTGCATGCTGGTCGCCCGCACCGACCCCGACGCGCCCAAGCACCAGGGCCTCACCTACTTCCTGATGGACATGGAGCAGGACGCGGTGCAGACCCGGCCCCTGGTCCAGATCACCGGCGAGGGCGAGTTCAACGAGGTCTTCTTCGAGGAGGCGCGGGTGCCCGCGGAGAACGTCGTCGGCGGCGTCGGCAACGGCTGGGCGGTGGCGATCACGACCCTGATGAACGAGCGCGCCGGGCTCGCCTTCGGGGCGATCTCGCAGATCCAGAACAGCCTCGGCCGGCTCGGCCGGCTGGCCCGGGAGACGCCCTCGAACGGCGCCACCGCCGCCGACGATCCCTACTTCCGCCAGCGCCTCGCCCAGCTCCACATCGAGGTGGAGACGATGCGGCTGAACGCCTACCGCGGCCTGACCAAGACGATGCAGTCGGGGATCCCCGGGCCGGAGGGCTCGCTCGGCAAGTGGCAGTGGGCCGACCTCAACCAGGACCTGACCGAGCTGGCGCTGGAGATCGAGGGCGCCTACTCGGTGCTGGCGCGCGGCTCCGAGCACGCGGTCGCCGGCGGCGCCTGGCAGTACGGCTTCCTCCGCTCCCGCGCCAACTCGATCGAGGGCGGGACCACCGACATCCTCAAGAACATCATCGCCGAGCGCGTCCTCGGCCTGCCGCGGCTGCGATAGGGGCCATGTACTTCGACCTCACCGACGAGCAGCAGGCGATCCGGGCGACCGCCCGCGACTTCCTCGCCGCGCGCTTCAAATCGGAGCGGCTGCGGGAGGTCGTCGCGAGCGAGAGCGGCTTCGACGCCGGCGTCTGGGGCGAGATGGCCGAGCTCGGCTGGGCCGGCCTGGCGCTGCCCGCGGAGTGGGGCGGGCAGGGACTCGGGATCGTCGACCTCGCCGTCCTCTTCGAGGAGATGGGCTACGTCTGCGCGCCCTCGCCGCTGCTCTCGAACACGATCGCCGGGCTGGCGCTGGCCTTCGCCGGCTCCGACGAGCAGCGCGAGCGCTGGCTGGCGCCGCTGGCCGCCGGCGAGCTGCGCGGGACTCCGGCGCTGTTCGACGCCGGCTCCCCGGCCGAGCCGAACCGGTTCGCGATGGCGGCCGGGGGCGACGGCGAGGGAGTCGTCCTCGACGGGGAGAAGACGCTGGTGATGGACGCGGCGAGCGCCGACTTCTTCCTCGTCGCCACCGCCGACGGGCGCCGCCACGTCGTCGAGCGCGGCGCCGCGGGCGTGACCGTGACGCCGGAAGAGTCGGTCGACCCGACCCGGCGGCTCTCCTCGGTGCGGCTCGAGGGGGTCCGGGTCGCGCCCGGGGACACCCTCCCCGGCGCCGCCGAGGACTACTGGCCGGTCTTCCAGCGCGCCTGCGTGGCGATCGCCGCCGAGTCGACCGGGCTGGCGCAGCGGGCGCTCGACATGTCGGTGGAGTACGCCAAAGACCGGCAGCAGTTCGGGCGGCCGATCGGCGCCTACCAGGCGGTCTCGCACCGCTGCGCGCAGATGCTGCTGGAGACCGAGAACTCGCGCTCGGCCGTCTACGGCGCCGCCTGGGCCGCCGACGCCGAGCCGGAGTCGCTGCCGCTGGCCGCCTCGATGGCCAAGGCGTATGCCTCCGACGCCGGCTGGCGGGTGCCCGACGCGGCGATCCAGACCCACGGCGGCATCGGCTTCACCTGGGAGCACGACCTCCATTTCTTCCTCAAGCGCGGCCGCGCCAACGCCGCGAGCCTCGGCGACGCGAGGTGGCACCGCGAGCGGGTCGCCGAGGCGGTGCTCGCCGCCGACGCCGCCGAGCCCCTCTCGGCGTGAGCGCCCTCGATCGCATCTCCGTCGCCGCGATCGGCACCTCGGTCGCCGACCTCGAGGCCGAGACGCTGCGGGCCGAGGCGGCCGGGGTCGAGTGCGTCTGGGCACCGGAGCTGTTCCGCAGCGCCGTCACCCAGGCCTCCTACCTGGCGGCGAAGACCGAGCGGATCGGGGTCGCGACCGGGATCGTCTGGGCCTTCACCCGCAGCCCCTTCATCCACGCCGTCAGCGCCCTCGACGTCGACGAGATGTCCGGCGGGCGCTTCCGCCTCGGCATGGGCGCCGGGGTGAAACGGCTGAACGAGACCTGGCACAACGCCGACTACGGCCGGCCGGCGCCGCACCTGCGCGAGGCGATCGAGGCGACGCGGCTGATCATGCGCCAGGCGAGCGCCGGCGAGCCGATCCGCTACCAGGGCACCTACTACGACATCGACATCAAGGGCTGGGTGCGGCCGCACCCGGCGCCGCGCGAGGCGGTGCCGATCTACACCGCCGCCGTGCAGGCGGGGATGGCGCGGATGGCCGGCGACGTCGCCGACGGACTGATCGGCCACCCGATCCAGAGCCTGAAGTGGATCGACGAGGTGGTCGTCCCGGCCTTCGAGGAGGGGCTGAGCCGCTCGGGCCGCGAGCGCGGCGCTTTCGACTACCTGCCGACCGTCTGCTGCGCGATCGACGACGACGAGGGCCGGGCGATCGAGATGGCGCGGCGGACGATCTCCTTCTACGCGACCGTCAAGACCTACATGCCGCTCTGGGAGATGCACGGCTTCGCCGACGACGCCGTCGCCGCCGGCGAGGCCTTCCGGCGCGGCGACCTCGCCGCCGTCCCCGCCGCGATCGGCGACGAGATGGTCGAGGCCTATTGCGCCGCCGGCCCGCTCGACAAGGTCCGCGCCCGGGTCGAGGCGACGGCGGAGCGCGCCGACGGCCTCTTCCTCACCCCGCCGACCTACTTCATCTCGCCCGAGGAGCTGAGCGAGTTCCAGAACCGCATCATCGACGCCTTCGGCCCGGCGGCGTCAGCGCCGAGTCTGTGAAAACCCGTACAGAGGCCGGGTTTTCACAGACTCGCGAGCTCAGCCGACCGGGAGCGCGGCTGCGAAGCGCTCGAAGGCGGCCATGTCGGTCACGGCGGGGCCGTGGCCGGGGAGGATCAGGGAGGGCTCGAGCTCGGCGAGCTTGCGGATCGAGCGCCGGTTCTCGGCCATGTCGTAGGTGAAGATCGGCGGCGGCTCCTTGATCCCCGGCAGCCCGGTCGCGTAGCTCATGTTGCGGATCACGTCGCCGCAGATCGCCACCCGGTCGCTCTCGCGGAAGTAGACGACGTGGCCGCGGGCGTGCCCCGGCGTGTGGAGGACGCGGAAGCCGGCGATCTCGTCGCCCTCCTCGAGGACCCGCTCGACCCTGTACGGCGGGCCCTCCCAGATCGCCCGGATCGCGCGGTTGACCGGGTTGCTCGCCGCCGCCTCCTGGACCGGGCGCCGGCCTTCCATCGCCTCGACGTCGTCGGCGTGGCAGGCGAGCGGGACGCCGCGCGCCTCGCAGACGTCCCTGGCCACGCCCTGGTGGTCGGGGTGGACGTGGGTCAGGGCGACGGCCGAGATCTCGCGGCCCTCCAGCTCCTTGAAGATCCGCCGCCGGTCCCAGCGGCGGCCGGCGTCGATGAGGACGTCCTCGGCGAGGTAGACGTTGATCGTCGGCGCCGGCAGCTCCTTCAGCCGCCAGACCCCTGGGGCCAGGTACTTCAATGGACGATCCCGAGGCCGTCGCGCGGCTCGCCGCTGTGCCGCGAGAGCTCTTCGAGGCGGGCGATCTGGCGCTCGCCTTCGACCCGCGCCGGATGCCCGGTGGGCAGCGGCTCGATCAGGCGGCGGATGCGGTTGCGGATCTGCAGCGAGAAGTGGGGGGTGGCCGGGCCGGCGAGGGCGCGGATGTCCTCGGCGCTCAGCTCCCTCGCCTCGCCCAGCAGCTCGGGGTTCTCGGACTCGCTCATTCGCGGATCCTCGCGAGTTCGGCGAGCTCGTCGACTTCCGCCTGCTGGGCGACCGAGATCGCGTCCTGGTCGCCGACCACCCAGACGTGGTTGTAGAAGGCGCGGGTGGGGTCGGTGGTGTAGCCGGGCTTCACGTCGAGAAGGTAGCTGTGGAGGGCTGCGGGGAGCGTATCGGGGCCGTCGGTGAGGAGCAGCGGCCCCCAGGTGCCCGAGGCCGAGAGCGCCGCCGCCGCGGCCGCCTCGGCGGGGGAGTCGTCGCGGGCGAGGACGAAGCCGTGGCCGGGGTCGTTGACGTTCCAGCCGAAGCCGCCGGAGCGGTAGCGGGCGAGGGCGATCGCGCTCGCCACCGGGTCGGGCCCGGCGACCCGCTTCACGTGCTTGTCGATCGCGGCGATTTCGCCCATCGCCGCCTTGGAGACGGCGGCGGGCGGGCCGAGGACGAAGACCGGCGCCTGCGGGTGCCGCCGCAGCGCCGCCGCGGTCGCCGCCGGCAGCTTGCCCGCGTCGGCGTAGAGGACCGGGTCGCCGGAGCGGGCGGCCCAGGCCGCCGCCGGCATCGCGTAGCCGGGGCTGGAGCTGGAGGCGACGAGGACGTGGGCGGGGGGCGAGCCGAAGAGGCGGTCGCGCAGGGTGGCGATCTGGGCGGCGGTGGTGGCGGGGTCGCCGGAGTCGACCCGGGTGACCCTGCCGGCGCCGCCGGGCAGGGCGAGCGAGCCGATCGCGAACAGCGAGGCGCCGCCGCTCGCCTTGCTGCCCTGGGGATCGAGCGCGGCCAGCGCTTCCGCGGTGTCTTCGGGCAGCGCGTCGGGGGTCGAGAAGAGGACCGGGGCGCGGAGCGGCGGCGCCATCAGGACCGAGGCGGCGATCGCCCCGGCCCAGTCTTCTTCGCCAGCCAGGGTGACGGCGGCGGGCCGCTGCGCCGGGGTCGTCGACGGGTAGACGGCGAGGGCGACGCCGGCCGCGTCGGCGGTCGGGCCCGAGCCGCCGACCCGGGTCGTGTTGTTGGTCGCGAAGGCGGGGAAGGTCAGCGCTTCGGCGGGGGCCGGTGCCGAAGCGCCGCCGTCCGGGGCCGACGTCGCGGCTTCCCCGGTCCGCTCGTCCTTGCCGCCGCTGCCGCCGACGATCGCGACGACGATGAAGAGGACGGCCAGCGCCGCCAGGCCGGCCAGCAGCTTCGGCGCCAGCGGCTTGGGCCGGCGCGGCGGCTTCTCCGCGGCCGGGGGGCTGGGGGGAGGGGGCTGCCTCGGCGGCTTGGCCTCGGCGGCTGCGGCGCCCGGCGCCTTGGCCCCCGCGGCCGCAGCGCCCGGCGCCTCGACCCCGGCGGCCGCAGCGTCCGGCGCCTCCTCCTTCCCCGCCGGCGGCTCGGGAGCCGCCGGCTTCTCCGCGGGCGGGGGGACGTCGGCGTTGATCGGCCGCTTCGGGATCACCGGGGGAAACGTACCGAGCCGCCCCCGGGAGGAGTACAGTTCCGGGGGACTGGCTGACTGACCAGTCAATCAACGACGCCGGGGACAGAGGCCGGGAGGGAGCCGAGATGAACTTCGCACTGAACGACGAGCAGAAAGAGTTCAAGGCGCATTGCCGCAGGTTCGCGCGCGAGGTGATCCGCCCCGTTGCCCGCAAGCACGACGAAGAGGAGAGCATCCCCTGGGAGGCGATCCAGGAGGCGCGCCGGCAGGGGTTCGGCGGCCTCGAGGCGATCCAGCGCAACGCCTCCGACCCCGAGGGGCAGCTGCAGGTGATCTCGGCCGAAGAGTTCCACTGGGGCTGCGCCGGGATCGCGCTGGCGATCAGCGGCTCCGGCCTCGCCGCCGCCGGCATCGCCGCCTCCGGCACCCCCGAGCAGATCGCCCGCTGGGTGCCGGAGTGCTTCGGGGCCGGCGAGGAAGTGAAGCTGGGCGCCTACGCGGTGACCGAGCCGCAGGCCGGCTCCGACGTCAAGAGCCTGAAGACGACCGCCAGGCGCGACGGCGACGAGTGGGTCCTCGACGGCACCAAGGTCTTCATCACCAACGGCGGCATCGCCGACGTCCACGTCGTCGTCGCCACCGTCGACCCCGGGCTCGGCACCCGCGGCCAGGCCTCCTTCGTGATCCCCAAGGGGACGCCGGGGCTCGCCCAGGGCAAGAAGGAGACCAAGCTCGGGATCCGCGCCTCGCACACCGCCGAGGTCGTCCTCGACGACTGCCGCATCCCCGCCGACCACCTGCTCGGCGGCGAGGAGAAGCTGGAGAAGAAGCTGCAGCGGGGGCGCGAAGGGAAGAAATCGAGGGGCGCCGACGCGCTGGCGACCTTCGAGATCACCCGGCCGCTGGTCGGCGCCTCGGCGCTGGGGATCGCCCAGGCCGCCTACGAGTGGACCCTCGAGTACCTCGACGGGCGCGAAGAGGGCGGGGTGCCGCTGCTGAGCGCGCAGCGGATCCAGCAGACGCTCGCCGACGTCGCCACCGAGATCGAATCGGCGCGGCTGCTGGTCCAGCGGGCCGCCTGGATGGGCCGCAACGGGGTGCCGATGACCGGCGGCCAGGGCTCGATGTCGAAGCTGAAGGCCGGCGACGTGACGATGTGGGCGACGACGACGCTGATGGACCTGGTCGGCCCCTTCGCCCAGAGCACCGAGTGCCCGCTGGAGAAGTGGTTCCGCGACGCCAAGATCTACCAGCTCTTCGAGGGCACGGCCGAGATCCAGCGGATGGTCATCAGCCGCATGCAGGCGCGCGAATACGCCGAGAAGCTCGGCTACGCCGCCGAAGTCGCCGCCGAGGCGGCGAAGCAGCCCGTGGCCGCCTGACGACGGGCCGAAAAGCCCAACCCGCGCCGCCGACGGGCCGATTTGACCGACCAGGTCGGTCAAATCGGCCCGTCGGCATTTCGAAGTCGACATTTCGTCCCGTTGCGGTGCGTATTCTCGGAGGGGATGCACGGGCCGGGCGGGCATAGCCATTCGCATTCGCTCGACGCCCGCCGCGCCGACTCGCGGCGGCGGATGTGGTGGGCGCTGGCGATCAACGTCGGCCTCTTCGCGGCCGAGGCGGTCGGCGGCGTCCTCACCGGCTCGCTGGCGGTCCTGGCCGACGCCGGCCACCTGCTCTCCGACGTCGGCTCGATCGTCCTGGCGCTGATCGCGGCGCGGCTGGCGGCGCTGCCGCCGGCCGGGCAGCGGACCTTCGGCTACCAGCGCTCGGAGGTGCTGGCGGCGCTGGTCAACGGGCTGCTGCTGGTCGCGGTCAGCATCGCGATCGCGATCGAGGCGGTCGGCCGCTTCTCGAGCCCGCCCGCGATCGACGGCTGGGGCGTGCTGGCGCTCGGCGCCCTCGGCCTCGCCGGCAACCTCGCCGCGACCGTGGTCCTCGCCGCCGGCCGCCGCGAGGACCTCAACCTCGAGGGGGTGCTGCGCCACTCGGCCGCCGACGCGCTCGGCTCGCTCGGCGTCGTCGTCGCCGGCGCCTGGGTCCTGCTCGGCGGCTCTGCCGTCGTCGACCCGATCGTCAGCCTCCTGATCGCCGCCCTCGTCCTCGCCTCCTCCTGGCGCCTGATCAAGGAGCCCTTCGACGTGCTGATGGAGTCGGCGCCGGCCGACATCGACGTCGATGTCGTCGGAGGGTCGATCTGCCGGGAGCAGGGAGTCCGCTCCGTCCACGACCTCCACGTCTGGACGGTCACCTCCGGCTTCGGCGCGATAGCCGCCCACGTCGTCGTCGCCGAAGGCGCCGACCGCGACCTGATCCGCCGCCGCCTCGAGCTGACCCTGAAGGACGACTTCGGCATCGAGCACACCACCCTGCAGATGGAGGAAGAGGCCTCCCAGGACCTCCTGCGGGTCGAGAACGCCCCGGAGCGCTGAGGACGCTCAGGGACCCGGGAGAGAGGGTCGGCGGACAAAAGCGGGGAGTGTCCGGCGACCCTTTCTCCCGGGTCCCCCGGGCTCCCGTCCCGACCCCGCCGAGAGTCGAGCGCAAGCCCACTTGCAGGGACTTTTCGCTCAGATAGCTGTAAAGGCGTGTTGATCTAGCCTCGTTTCGTGCTCCTCCATCGTTCCGCTGTGCCGGCGCTCTGCGCTGCCGTCGCAGCTGTGCTGGTCCTGCTCCTGGCTGCTTCCGCGGCGCCTGCTGCCGATCTCCAGTCCGAACTGCAGCGCAAGTCCTCGCAGCTCTCGAGGGTCGAAGAACGCAAGGGGGTGCTGACGACGACGATCGCCGGCTTCAAGGGCAGGATCGACCGGCTGATCGGCGAGGTCGCCGCGATCCGCACCCGCGAGGCGGCGGTGCGCGGCCGGCTGGCCGCCAAGCAGGCCGAGCTGGACGAAGCCGTCGCCGTGCTCGCCACCGCGCAGACGCGCCTGCGGCGGGTGCGCGGGCACCTGAAGCGGGCGCTGGTCGATCTGCGCGGGCGGCTGGTGGCGATGTACGAGGCCGGCAGCCCCGACCTGGTCAGCGTCCTCGTCGGCTCCAGCAGCATCGACGACCTCGCCGCCAGGACCGAATACCTCGACCGTCTGCACGGGATGGACGAGGCGGTGGTGGGGCGGGTGCGCGACCTGCGCGACCAGGTGCGGGGGCTGGTCGGCCGCCTGCGCGAGAGCAAGGACCGGATCGAAGGCGCCCGCGACTCGATCGCCGCCGAAAAGGCGGCGCTGGACGGGGCACGCCGATCGCTGAGGAGCCGCCAGGCCGAGCTGGTCGCGGCGCGGCGCGGCCGCGAAGCGGCGCTGGCCAGGGTCAGCCGCCAGGCGGAAGAGCTCGACGGCGACCTCGGCGAAATCCAGGGCAAGATCGCCGCCCAGCTGGCCGAAACCGGCTCCGTGCCGCTGCCGGCGGGGCCGATCAAGGGCGGCAGCGGAGCGATGATCTGGCCGGTCGACGGGCCGGTCGTCTCCGGCTTCGGCTCGCGGACGATCAACGGCAGCTACGAGTACCACCCGGGGATCGACATCGCGGTGCCGGAAGGGACGCCGATCCGCGCCGCGCTCGGCGGCACCGTCGCCCTGCAGCAGACGGAGGCCGAAAGCGGCGGCTACGGCAACTACACCTGCCTCGACCACGGCGGCGGGCTCTCCACCTGCTACGCCCACCAGAGCTCCTTCGCGGTCCCCCCCGGCCAAGCGGTTAGCCAGGGCGACGTAATCGGGTACACGGGCTGCACGGGCTACTGCCTGGGGCCGCACCTCCACTTCGAGGTGCGGATCGACGGCTCCGTAACCGACCCGATGGGCTACCTATAGGTAACTTTTGAGCAGATGATTCGCCAGGCGCGCACCTACATGGTGGGGGCGATGTCCGGGGCGACCCTGATCGCCCTGGCAATCGCGGCCTTCGTCTTCCTCGTCTCCACGCAGGTCTTCGGCGACTGGCCGGTCGCCGGGCTGCTTGGCGGCGGCGAGCGGGCGGCGGTCTCGAACGCGCGCGAGGCGGCGGCGCCGGCCGGTCGCCGCGGCGGCGCGGCGACGCTCGCGGGAGCCGCGGCCGCAGGCGGCGCCGGGGCTGTCAAGGGCGCCGGGACGAAGGGCGGCGGCCCGGGCGGCGGCGGGTCGACCGGGCTCGGCGACGGCGAAGGCGCCGCGGCGGCGCCCGGCGGCCAGGGCGGCTCCGCGGGCGGAGGCGGGGGCGCGGGCGGCGCAGGCGGATCGGCTCCCCAGGGCGGCGGTTCCGGCGGCGGCTCGAACGGCGGCGGCAGCGGTGGTGGCAGTGGCACCGCTTCCGGCGGTGGCGGGAGCAGCACCGGCGGCCACGGGAGCGGCGGCGGAGGGAGCGGCGGCTCGGGCGGCGGCGAAACCACCACGGCCTCCTCGCCCTCCGGCAAGGTCACGAGCGCCGTCGACGAAACCGTCAACCAGGTCGACGAAACCGTGACCGGCGGCGCCCTGAACGAAGCCGGCGTCACCGGGGCGACCGAAGAAGTCGTGAACGGGGTGGCCGGCCCCGAATCCCCCGTCGGCAAGACCGTCGACGAAACGACGAAGACGGTCGAAGGCGTCGGCAAGGCCGTCGAAGGCGTCCTCGGCAAATAGCCGCCGACCCGCCTTCTGTTCCTTTTGGTCGCTCTACAGCGATAAGGAACAGAAAAGAATCCAGCGCCAACGGTTAGCTGTTCCTTTTGGCCGCCCAGCGACCAAAAGGAACAGAAGACGGCGGGGGCGGGGGTTGCTCGCGCCCGTCGTGGAGCCCGATCGGCCACAATGCCCCTCCGATGGGCGAGAGCGGACAGGCGGCGGTGAGCGGGGACCCGATCGCGGGGTCGGCCGTGCTCCCGCGCGGCAGCCGGGTCAACGGGGAGGGGCACCTGGAGATCGCCGGCTGCGACGTGGTCGAGCTGGCCGCAGAGCACGGGACGCCCGCCTACCTCTACGCCGAGGACGACATCCGCGCCCGGGCGCGGGAATACCGCGAGGCCTTCGAGAGCCGCGGCGCCGACTACGAGGTCCTCTTCGCCAGCAAGTCGCTGCCCTGCACCGCCGCCTACCGCCTCTTCGCCGAGGAGGGGCTCTCGGTCGACGTCGCCTCCGGCGGCGAGCTGCACATGGCGCTGAGCGCCGGCTTCGACCCCGGCCGCATCCACATGCACGGCAACAACAAGTCCGACGAGGAGATCCTCTTCGCCGCCCGTGCCGGCATCCGCCACCTGATCCTCGACTCCTTCGACGAGATCGAGCGCTGCGAGCGGCTGCTCGACGAACCGCAGCGGGTGCTGATCCGGGTGACGCCCGGGATCAAGCCCTCGACCCACGACTACATCACCACCGGCCAGCTCGACTCGAAGTTCGGCTTCGGCCTCGCCGACGGGCTGGCGGCGCGGGCGGTCGAGCGGGTGCTCGCCTCCGAGAAGCTGGAGCTGGTCGGTCTGCACGCCCACATCGGCTCGCAGATCTTCGAGCTCGAGCCCTACACGCTGGCGATCCGGGCGCTCGGCGAGCTGGCCGGCGAGTGGTGCCGCGTCGTCAACGTCGGCGGCGGCCTCGGCGTCGCCTACACCGCCGCCGACGAGCCGCCCTCGATCGACGCCTACGTCGAGGTCAAGGTGCGCGGGGTCGCCGAGGTCTTCGGCTCCGGCGTGCGGATCCTGGTCGAGCCGGGGCGCTCGCTGGTCGCCAACGCCGGCCTCACCGCCTACCGGGTCGGCACCGTGAAGGAGATCCCGGGGGTGCGGACCTACGTCGCCGTCGACGGCGGCATGTCCGACAACCTGCGGCCGATGCTCTACGGCTCGGCCTACGAGGCGCTGGTCGCCGACCGCGCCGCCGCGGCGCCGGAGACGCTGGTGACGATCGCCGGCATGCACTGCGAGTCCGGCGACGTGATCGTCCGCGACGCGATGCTGGCCGAGCCCGCCGTCGGCGACGTCCTCGTCACCCCGGCCACCGGCGCCTACGGCTACGCGATGGCGAACAACTACAACGGCGTGCCGCGCCCCCCGGTCGTCTTCTGCCGCGACGGCGCCTCGCGCGCGGTCGTCCGCCGCGAGACCTACGAGGACCTGACCGCGAGGGACCTCTAGGCGATGGCCGCGGAGGGCTCCAAACCGGTCCGGATCGGGCTGCTCGGGCGCGGCACCGTCGGCGGCGCTTTCGCCGAGCTGTTGGCCGAGCGGGCCGAGGCGGTCGAGGCGGCGACCGGGCGGCGGCCCGAGATCGCCGGGGTGCTGACCCGCGGCGAGGGCGACTTCGAGGAGATCCTCGCCGGCTCGGAGGTGATCGTCGAGCTGATGGGGGGGACCGAGCCGACCCGCGAGCACGTGGCGGCGGCGCTGCGGGCAGGTAAGCCCGTCGTCACCGCCAACAAGCAGCTGCTCGCCCAGCACGGCGACGAGCTCTTCGCCCTCGCCCGCGAGGCGGGGGTGCAGCTGCGCTTCGAGGCGGCGGTCGCGGCGGCGGTCCCGATCGTCCGCACGATCCAGGAGGGCTTCGGCGTCACCGAGATCTCCAAGGTCTTCGGGATCGTCAACGGCACCACCAACTTCATCCTCACCGAGATGGCGGCGAGCGGGGCCGGCTACGACGAGGTGCTGGCGCGGGCGCAGGAGCTGGGCTACGCCGAGGCCGACCCGAGCGACGACGTCAGCGGCGCCGACGCGGCGGCGAAGATGGCGATCCTCGCCCGGCTCGCCTTCCACACCCCGGTCACCCTCGGCGAGGTCACCTACGAGGGGATCGAACGGGTCCTCCCCGACGACCTCGCCTACGCGAAGGAGTTCGGGCTCTCGCTGAAGCTGCTCGGGGTGGCGGAGCGGCGCGACGGCGGCATCAGCGTCCGCGTCTTCCCCTGCTTCCTCTACCGCGGCCACCCGCTGGCGCCGATCGAGGGGCCGTTCAACGCGGTGATGGTCGAGGCGCCGGCGATCAGCGAGGTGACGATGTCGGGACCGGGGGCGGGAGGGCTGCAGACCGCCTCGGCGGTCCTCGGCGACGTCGTCTCGGTCCTCGCCGGCGAGGCGCCGGTGCACGAGACCAGGGTCGAGCTGCCGATCGTCGCCGACGTCAGCTCCAGCTTCTACCTCTACCTCGAGGTGGCCGACGAGCCCGGCGTGCTGGCGCGGGTGGCCACGGTCCTCGGCGACCACGGCATCTCGGTCAAGAGCGTCGTCCAGCGCGGGATCGGCGACGAGGCGCGGCTGGTGATGGTGATCCACGAGTGCCTGGAGTCGCGCTTCTCGGCCGCGGTCGAGGCGCTCGGCGGGCTCGAGGAGCTGCGCTCGCCGCCCCGCGCCATCCGGGTCATCGAGGAGGAGTACTAGTGCTTGATTTCCGGAGCCTGCGCGACCGTGGCTAGGGGCCTGATCGACCGCTACCGCGACCGCCTCGCGCTCGAGCCCGGGGACCCGGTGGTGACCCTGAACGAGGGGTCGACGCCGCTGATCGAGGCGCCGCGGCTCTCCGAGCGGGTCGGCGCCCGCGCCTACTTCAAGTTCGAGGGGCTGAACCCGACCGGCTCGTTCAAGGACCGGGGGATGACGGTGGCGGTCTCGCGGGCGAAGGGGCGCGGGGCCGAGGCGGTGATCTGCGCCTCGACCGGCAACACCGCGGCGAGCGCGGCGGCCTACGCGGCGCGGGCGGGGATGCGCGGGGCGGTGATCGTGCCGGAGGGCAAGATCGCGATCGGCAAGCTCGCCCAGGCGCTGATGCACGGCGCCCGCGTGGTCGCCCTGCAAGGCAACTTCGACGACGCCCTGCGGCTGGTCCGCGAGCTCTCGCAGAAGCACCCGATCGAGCTCGTCAACTCGGTCAACCCGCATCGGATCGAAGGCCAGAAGACGGCGGCCTTCGAGGTCGTCGAGGACCTCGGGGAGATGCCGGGCGCGCTGGCGATCCCGGTCGGCAACGCCGGCAACGTGACCGCCTACTGGCGGGGCTTCTGCGAGCTGGCGCAGCTGGGCGAGGGCGAGCCCGCCCAGCCGGCGGCCGGCGCCGCGGGCCCGCGCCCGGTCCTCTACGGCTTCCAGGCCGAGGGCGCGGCGCCGCTGGTCCGCGGCGAGCCGGTCGAGCACCCCGAGACCGTCGCCTCGGCGATCCGGATCGGCAACCCGGCCCGCTGGGAGGAGGCGATGGCCGCCTTCACCGCCTCGCGCGGCCGCGTCGCCGCCGTCTCCGACGAGCAGATCCTCGACGCCTACCGCTGGCTGGCCGACAGCGAAGGCGTCTTCTGCGAGCCCGCCAGCGCCGCCTCGGTCGCCGGCCTCCTCGCCCACGGCCTGCCGACCGTCGAGGGCGCGCCCCGGCCCGAGACCGTCGTCTGCGTCCTCACCGGCCACGGCCTCAAGGACCCCGACACGGCCCTCTCGAAGGCCCCCTCGGTGATCAACTGCGAGAACGACCTCGCCGCGGTCGAGCGGGCGGTCTTCGAGTGATGTCGGAGCCCGGTATGTATTTCAATGCCGGCCGGTACTGGATTCCGACGCCGGAGTGGAGGGGTCGGGAGTGACCGCGCGCCACCGGCTTGTCCGGGTTCCCGCCTCCTCGGCCAATCTCGGGCCCGGGTACGACGCGATGGCGGCGGCGATGGCGCTGTTCCTGGAGCTGGAGGTGGAGGAGGCGGGGGAGTTCTCCTTCGACCCCGGGGGGCTGGAGGTCCCGACCGGGCGCGAGAACCTGATCGTGCGGGCCTTCGAGAGCCTGCGGCCGGCGGACGGGATCGCCTTCCGGCTGCGCAGCGAGATCCCGCTGGCGCGGGGGCTGGGGTCGAGCGCGGCGGCGATCGTCGCCGGGCTGGCGGCGGCCGACCACCTCTACGAGCTGGCCCTCTCCAAGGAGGAGATGCTGGCGCGGGCGAGCGAGATCGAGGGGCATCCCGACAACGTCGCCGCGGCGATCTACGGCGGCTTCGTGGTCTGCCGGGCGGGGGAGGGCGGGCCGGTCGCGGCGCGTTTCGACCCGCCCGAGGGGCTGGAGGGGATCGTCGCGATCCCGCCCGATGAGGTCTCGACCGAGCGGGCGCGGGAGGCGATCCCGGCCGAGCTGCCGCTCGCCGACGCCCTCGCCAACGTCTCCGCCGCGGCGACCCTGGTGCTGGGCCTGCGCAGCGCCGACCTCGACCTGCTCGCCCAGGGCCTGCACGACCGCATCCACCAGGAGCGCCGCCGCGCCCTCTACCCGCGCTCGATGGAGATCGTCGACTCGGCCCGGGAGATCGGGGCGCTGGGGGCGACGATCTCCGGCGCCGGCCCGACCGTCCTCGTCTGGACCACCTGGCAGGAGGCCGGCGGCGTCGCCGCGGCGCTGGAGGAGCGCTGCGCCGGCTGGGCCGAGGTCCGGCGCCTGCCCTTCAGCCCCCTGGGCGCCGACGTGCCGGAGCTCTGAGATGGACTGGGTGGTGGAGATCGGGCTGATCGAGCTGGCGCTCGGCGGCCTCCTGGGCTGGGCGATGGTGGTCCGCGGCGAGCGGCCGGAGTGGCTGCGGCGGATCGGGGTGGTGGCGCCGCAGCGGATCCGCCAGGTGCACCTGGACTACGTGATGATGGGCCTGATCCTGATCGGCGTCGGGCTCGCGGTCCCGGACCTGCCGACGGCGGTCGCGGTCGCGCTGGCCTTCGGCACCGCCGTCAACCCGTTCCTCTTCGTCCCGCTCGCCTTCGACCCCGACGCCGAGCGGCGGCCCTGGTACCGGGTGCTGGCGACGGTCTCGTTCCTCGCCGTCAGCGGCGGCCTCGTCGCCGCCGCGATCGTCGGCCCCGGCTGAGTAGGGACCGGCGAAGAAGCGCCTGTGGGCCTCGCCGATCCCTCGCGCGGCGCCGCACCCGCGGATAAAGTCGCCCCATGCCGATCGCGAAGAAGCTGCCGCTGCTCCTGTCCGCCCTCGTCCTCGCCGCGCTGCTGGCCGCCCCCGCCGCCGCGCAGGCGACGCTCGCCTTCGTGCGCAAGCCCCTGCAGCCGCAGGTCTGGGTCGCCGAAGACAGCGGCAGGCACGCGCACAAGCTCGTTGCCGGGTCGGTCCCGCACGTCTCGCCCGACGGGCAGATCGTCGCCCTGCTGCACCAGGGGAGCTCGCCGAAGGCACAGCCGGAAATGATCCTCGCGCCCGCCGACCGCAGCGCCCCGCCGAGCGTCCTGGCGAAGGGCTGGCGCAACCCCTACGTCTTCGCCTGGTCGCCCGGCTCGAGGTCGGTGGTCGCGGTGCTGGGACCCGAACTCGGCAAGCAGCGGCTGGTCCTGATCGACACCGAAACCGGCTCCCGGCGGACGATCGCCAGGGGCTTCTTCAACGGCGTCAGCTTCGACCCCGCGGGCGGCGCCGTCGCCTACGCGATGGCGCCGAGCGAACGCTACCCGCCGCGCAGCGACGTCTACCGCTTCGACCTCCCGCCGACCGGGGCGATCCCGCTCAAGGCCGCGGCGCCGGTGCGGCTGACCAGGGACCACCGCTCGCTCAGCCCGGTCTGGGGACCGAACGGGAAGATCGTCTTCGCCAAGCTGCTCGAAGCCGGCAAGCGCAAGTACGGCCCCAAGAACGAGCTCTACCTGATGAAGCCGAACGGCAAGGGCGTCAAGCGCCTCACCCACACCAGGGTCAGCCCGCTCGCGGTCGGCCTCACCCCGACCGCCTGGTCTGCGAACGGCAGCCGCCTGCTCGCCCAGTTCGGCGGCCAGGACCTCACCTACGCGGTCGCCGTCAACCCGAAGACCGGCGCCCAGCGCCCGCTGGTCGAAGCGACCGAGCAGGGCTTCGTCGCCACTGCCTTCTCGGCCGACGGCAAGCGGGTGCTCGGCTCCAGCGGCGGCTTCGAACCGGGTCTCGCCCACAAGGTCGAAGCGGTCCCCTACGGCGGCGGCAAGGGCAAGGTCCTCGCCAAGAACGCCTTCGAATCGAGCTGGGGCGGCTGAGCCCGACACGCCCCGGCCGAGCGGCCGGTCGCGCCCCGAAATTCCCGCATAACGCAGGAAGAATCGCGAACCAGGGGGGAGAGTTTGCCCCCGCGCCTATAATTCCCGGACTCGTTCAACCCGTCGCGCGCCCGCTCGAAGAAGGCGTGGAACCCGGGAGGTCACATTGAAGACCCAGTCCGATCGCAGCGCTCAGGTCGAGCGCTATTCGCCAGAGCGCCCCTATCGCCCCCTGGTCTCGCCGCCTTCGGTCGAGGACAAGGACGCCTGCGCCATCTACGCCTCGGTCCGCAAGGACTCGACGCCCAGCCACGAACCGATCGAGCTGGCGATCCCCGCCCTGCAGAAGATGCTCCACCGCGCCGGCAACGTCGACGGCGAGGGCGACGGCTGCGGCCTCCTGCTCGACATCCCGCGCAAGATCTGGGCCGAGGAGGTCCGCTCCGGCGGCCACGACCCCTCGCTCGCGACCGACGAGGCCTTCGCCGTCGCCCACATCTTCATCGAGCGCTCCCAGGACGAGGAGAGGATCAAGCACGACGCCCGCGAGCTGCTCGCCGCCGGCGGCTTCCGCGTCCTCGCCGAGCGCAGCGGCGTCGTCGACTCGCCCGCCCTCGGCCCGACCGCGCGCGAGGAGGAGCCGATCTTCTGGCAGATCGCCGGCCTCGTCCCCGACGCCTCCTGCCGCGACGACGTCCTCTTCGACCTGATGATCGACCTCGAGAAAGAGCTCGAGGTCCACGTCCCCTCCTTCTCGGCGACGACCTGCGTCTACAAGGTGATGGGGGCGCCGAAGGTGCTCGGCGAGTACTACCCGGACCTGACCGACCCGCGCTTCGAGACGATCGGCTGCTTCGGCCACAACCGCTACTCGACCAACACCTGGCCCTCCTTCAAGCGGGTGCAGCCGTTCTCCGTCCTCGGCCACAACGGCGAGATCAACACGATCCAGCAGCTGCGCCAGGAGGCGAAGATGCTGGCGGTCCCGATCCAGCCCGACTCCTCCGACTCGCAGGACCTCAACCGCACGATCGACACCCTGGTCAGCCGCGAGGGCTTCAGCCTCGCCGAGGCGATGGAGATGGTCGTGCCGCCGATCGTCCACGAGATCCGCCGCCTCCCCGAGGACCTCCACGCCTTCTACATGTACCTGCATCAGACGATGGGCCCGTTCGCCCAGGGCCCGGTGGCGCTGATCGCCCGCCACAGCGACGAGTGCGTCTTCTCCGCCGACGCGATGGGCCTGCGGCCGCTCTGGCAGGTGGAGACCGAGGACGACTACGTCTTCAGCTCCGAGCCCGGGGTCGTCCCGGTCTCGAAGATGTGCTCGGAGCCCAAGCCGCTCGCCCCGGGCGAGAAGGCGCTGGTGCTGATCGACCGCGCCGAGCGCCGCAGCACCCTGCACCCGCACGACGAGATGCTGCGGATCGTCCGCGACCGCTGGCTCGAGCGCAACGGCGCCGCGGCGGTCGCCGGCTACGAGCGGGCGCTGCAGACCGGCGGCCCGCTCCAGGGCGCCGACGTCCCCGGCTACACCGACGCCGGCCCCGAGGAGCCGGTGCGGGTCGCCGACCGCGTCCTCGCCGGCTTCGGCTGGCAGCGCGACGACGTCAAACTGGTCCAGCAGATGGCCTCCAACGGGGCCGAGCCGGTCGGCTCGCTCGGCTACGACGGCCCCCTGGCGGCGCTCTCGCCCGAGCGCCAGAACCTCGCCGACTACTTCAAGGAGACGGTCGCCGTCGTCACCAACCCGGCGCTCGACCGCGAACGCGAGCTCGAGCACTTCTCGACCCGCGCCCTGTTCGGGCGCCGGCCCTCGCCCGACAACGCCGGCGAGGACACCGGCACCGTCGAAACCGGCTTCCCGGTGATCCTCGGCGGCCACCACGAGCTGGCTCCGCTCTCCGACAAGACCTACCGGCGGATCGCCCGCGAGCACGACACCTACCTGCTCGAGGACCTCTGGGAGGAGTTCAGCGGCCGCAACGGCGCCGTCGATATCTCGCTGCTGGAGTCGGAGACGACGAAGGGGGCGATCGAGCGGATCAAGCAGGAGGCGGTGAAGAAGGTCCGCAACGGCTGCGAGCTGCTGGTCCTCACCGACCGCACGGTCTACGAGGCCGACCGCCGCTACCTCGACCCGCACCTGGCGGTCTCGGCGGTCGACCAGGCGCTGAAGCAGTTCCGGGTCGAGCCGGGCGAAGTCAACCTGCGGCGGCGCTGCAGCCTCGTCCTGCGCTCGGCGGCGATCCGCAACGTCCACGACACGATGCTGGCCCTCGGCCTCGGCGCCAACGGCGTCTGCCCCTACGTGATGGTCGAGGTGATCTGCGTCGAGGACTACCAGAACGACGTCGCCAACCTCTGCGCGGCGCTGCGCAAAGGGATCGAGAAAGTGATCTCGACGATCGGCATCCACGAGGTGCGCGGCTACGCGCGCCAGTTCAGCTCGATCGGGATCAAGCCGGAGCTGGCGGAGATCTTCCAGACCGAGCACTACGCCGCCTCCGAGGCAGCGGGGACCGGCTTCGCCGACCTCGACGAGGACACCAACGCCCGCGCCCACGCGCTCAGCGGCGACGACGCGGCGGCGAAACCGGCGAAGACGTTCCGCTTCTACCCGAAGGTCTACAAGGCGGCGATCGCGACCGCCAACGGCAGCGGCACCTACGAGGACTACTCGGAGAAGGTGCGGGAGCTGGAGAAGCAGAGCCCGATCTCGATGCGCCACATCATGGGCCTGAAGGGGGACCGGGAGCCGCTCGCGGACCCGAGCGTCGTCGACGCCGGCGTCGGCCACCACGACTACCCGATCGTGATCTCCTCGATGAGCTTCGGCTCGCAGTCCGAGCCCGCCTTCCGCGCCTACGCCGACGCGGCGAAGGCGATCAACGTCCTCTGCATCAACGGCGAGGGCGGCGAGATCCGCGACATGTACGGGCAGTACCGCAACTGGCGCGGCCAGCAGGTCGCCTCGGGGCGCTTCGGCGTCTCGGCCGAGATGCTGAACAGCTCCTACGTCGCCGAGATCAAGATCGGCCAGGGCGCGAAGCCGGGCGAGGGCGGCCACCTGCCCGGCAAGAAGGTCTCCGAGAAGGTCGCCGCGGCGCGCAACGCCTCGCCCGGCACCGACCTGATCTCGCCCTCCAACAACCACGACCTCTACTCGATCGAGGACCTGGCCGAGCTGATCGACGAGCTGAAGACGGTCAACCCGGACGTGCGGGTCTCGGTCAAGGTGCCGGTGGTGCCGAACATCGGCACGATCGGGCTCGGGATCGCCAAGGCCGGCGCCGACATCATCACCCTCTCGGGCTTCGAGGGCGGGACCGGGGCGGCGCGCCAGCACGCGCTGCGCCACGTCGGCCTGCCGAGCGATATCGGCACCCGCGCCGTGCACCGGGCGCTGATGGAGGCGGGGCTGCGCAACCGGGTCGAGATCTGGGCCGACGGCGGCTACCGGACCGGCCACGACATCGTCAAACTGCACTGCCTGGGGGCGAACCGGGTCGGCTTCGGCACCCTGGCGATGGTCAGTCTCGGCTGCACGATCTGCCGCGGCTGCCAGCTCGACACCTGCCACGTCGGTATCGCCACCCAGATCGAGACGCCCGAGGAAGCCCAGGCGCACGGGCTGAAGAAGTTCACCCCGCAGGAGGTCGACCGCGCCGCCGAGAGCTGCGCCCGCTTCTTCGGCGCGATGGGCGAGGAGGTCAAGCAGGTGGTCGCCTCGCTCGGCTACGAGCGCGCCCAGGACCTGGTCGGCCGCTACGACCTGCTGGAGCAGGTGGGGCACAGGGACCGGATCGACCTGGCGCCGCTGATCACGCCGCTGGAGGAGTTCCTCGACCTCGAACCGCTCGACCTGCCGGTGGCCGAGGAGGCCGACGCCCGCGCCGAAGCGGGCCTGGTGGTGGCGCGGCCGATCCGGATGGAGGCCAAGGAGGCCTCGAGCCAGATCGCGGCGCTGGCGCCGGAAGTCTGCGGCGGCGGCAACGGCAGCACCGTGCGCAGCCGCTTCCCGCGCGCGACCGACGCCAACGACCGCGTGCTCGGGACCGAGCTGGCGGGGGCGCTGGCGAGGTGGCGGATCTTCGACGGCGGCCCGGCCGGCGGCGAGGGCGAGGAGCTGGCGAGCCTGGAGTTCGACGGCGGCTCGGTCGCCGGCCAGGGCCTCGGCGCCTTCAACAGCTACGGGGTCAAGATCCGGGTCGAGGGCGGCGCCCAGGACGGCGTCGGCAAGACGATGCTGGGGGGGACGATCGCGATCCTCAAGGGCAAGGGCGCGAAGGGCCGGCGGCTCAACGGCTCGGTCGGCAAGTCCTTCGCCTACGGGGCCCAGCGCGGCAAGCTCTACGTCCAGGGCAGCGCCGACTCCCGCTTCTGCATCCGCCTCTCCGGGGCCGACGTCGTCCTCGGCGGCGAGCCCGACGGCCCGATCGACGACGGCCGCGGGGCGCTGGCCGACCGCGCCAACGCCAAGGGCTTCGCCTTCGAGTACATGACCAGCGGCCGCGCCGCCGTCCTCGGCGACATCGGCCCCTGGGCCTGCGCGGGGATGACCGGCGGCCGCGTCTACGTCCGCCAGAACGCCTTCGGCCTCGACCGCGCAGCGATCGAACGCCGCCTCGGCAAGGGCGCCAAAGTCGAACTCAAGGACCTCGACGCCGAGGCCCTGTTCGACCTCGACGACCTCCTCGGCGGCTACGCCGAGGAGCTGGAGGCGACCGGCCAGGACGAGGAGGCCAGGCGCGTCCGCGACCTCGCCTCCGACGCGACCAGCAACTTCCTGATGATCGTCCCGCTGAAGATCCAGGCCGACCCGAGCATCAGCACCGAGTAGAGCGCTCGCCTGAGATGCGATCCGCCGAGCGTCGCCGCTTTCATCTGGTCTGGTAACTGGGTTCTTGTGAAGGTGATCGAAAAGGACCCGCTTGCCCTTGCCGAATAGGATCGGTCGCCGTGGGGATAACTCGTAGCCGGTCACCAGAAGCCGTTCGCGCTGTCATGCCGCTACGCCAAAGCACGGCGGGCGGCTCTGGAAGCTTCATGGTTCTGGGCGAGGACGAAGTGAGGTACTGGTGCAAGTCCGTCAACAATTTCCAAAGCCCGCGACTCCCGGTGACGGAGCAGATAGTTGGAAGACTTGGGAGCCTCATCGGGGCCCCGGTTTGCGACTGCAAGCTGATTTCCCTGGATGAAATCACGGGTTGGGAGATCCGTCATGGGACCGGTCGCATGATTGAAGCCGGATATGCACATGGATCGCGCGCTGTTGAACCAACCCTGGAGACGCGGGAGCTCAAATATCGATCCGACGACGACAACAGCCGCCGCCATTGCGGTCTTTATGCGCTCAGCGACTGGCTCTATTGCGGTGATCTCCAGTGGCTGAGGGCAACCGACCAAGAGAACGCCTACTACAGCCACGATCACGGCTTCTTCCTGACCGGACTTGACTGGACGCGTGAGTCCTTGGCGGCGCGTGGAGCCGAACAAGGTCCCATAACCCTCGATCCGAATCAGCTCGACCCTGGAGAGCTCCATCGGCTAGCAGATGTTCTTGAGGGCCTGGATAGCCCTGATATCGAGAGCGCTATATCCGGACTACCTGTTTCTTGGTCGGTCAGTGACGAGGAGCTTGCAGCAGTTGCTCATTTCGCGAACATGCGCAAGGCTCCCGTAGCTGCTCGGCTCCGTGCCCTGGTGGCCTAGCATTCTTTAAAATGTCACTCTTCTTCTCCCTCATCCGGTTTGTTCCTGATCCTGCGAAGGGGGAGTTTGTGAACATCGGCGCAATCGCCGGTGACGATGCCACTGGCGATTGGGAGTTGAGGCTGGTATCCAGCCTCAAAAGGGCTAAGGCCCTCGATCAGCGAGGGGTTCTTGCTGACGCCACGGCTTTCGCGGCTGGCCTTCAAGACCACATTGCGTCCCTTGAAGAGCTTGCGCCTGCAACCGAGCAGATGTCGACCGAGCTTTTGGGGCGCTGCTCTGTTGAGATGCAGAACATCGTCCAATTGACCCCACCCTCTCCGGTAGTAGCTCATTCAGCGGAACAAGCAATTGACATGGTCTTTCAGCAACTCGTGCAGGATGAGTCGCCTCAGACCTTCTCGTTCGAGAAGAAACATCGGGCGCTAGGAGCGGCTCGGACGGCCTATAAAGAGCATGGCGTGGCTGAGTCGGTGAAAGAGCGTGCGGCCGTAAGAAGTGGAGTCTTTGACGGGACTTTTGATTTCGCCGTCCACAACGGACATGCAGTTCAGCTCGCTCAATGCTGGTCGTTCCAGCTCCCTAACCAGGCGGACCTAGCCGAGCAGGTGAAGTCCTGGAGTTGGGTTGTGCACGAGCTTCGGAAGAGTGGCGGGTTAATTCAGCTTGAAGACAAGGGGGGGGTTGAAATCCCCAGCAACCTTGACATCTACTGCGTAGTAATTCCTCCGTTGCCCGACCAGGCATCTCCTGCATACGACGAGGCCGAGGCCGCATTTGAGGAGGTCAGGGTCAAACAGCTATCGCCGGATCAGGCCGATGAACTCGGCGCGCGTGCTGCCGAGGTTCTTGGCGTCGCTTAGCTCCGGCCATCTGGCCTTTCTCTTTCTAAACCGATTTTTCCCTCCAGCCGATCGGCGATCCCTCGCACCTGCTCCAGGAGGCCGTCGAGCATCTGGGCGGTGTCGGTGTGGATGCGCCATTCGGCGAGGCGGCGCTCGGCGTCGATGCCGTCGAGGCGCTTCTCCAGGGCCTCGGTGCGGTCCTCGAGGCGGGAGACGCGGCGGTCGGTGCGCTTCTGGGCTTTGCGGATGCGGGTCTTGACGTAGCGGCGGATGTCCTCCTGCATCGTGTCGAGCTCGCGGCGCAGGTCGGAGTTGAGGGGGGCGTTCTGCTCGTCCAGCATCTGCTCGACGCCGCGGCGGACGCGCTCGATCTCCTCGTGGAGCTGGGAGCGGGCGCGCTCGGCGGCGGCGGAGATCGACTCCTCGTCGGGCGGGCGCGGCGGCTCGTCGGGAGCGGGATTCACCGCCTGGGATCGTAGGGACGGGGGTGGCGGGAACTTAGCGGCGGTTCGCGAGTCTGTGAAAACCGGTGCTATACGCGGGTTTTCACAGACTCGATGACTTGTAGAAGGTAGAGGCGGTAGCGGCCGATCGTCAGCTCGTCGCCGGCCCGCAGCTCGGCCCAGTCGGTCTTCCTGCCGTTGACGAGGACGCCGTTGAGGCTGCGGTCGTCGAGGATCCGCGGCGGCTTGCCGGGGTCGGTGGCGACGATCGCGTGGCGCCGCGAGACGCTCGGGTCGTCGAGGCAGATCTCGGCCGTCTCGCAGCGGCCGATCCGGCTCCAGCCGATCGCGAGGTGGAAGGTCCGCACCTCGCCGCGCTCGCGCAGCGCCAGGTGGTAGCCGGGCTCGGCGAGGCGCTCGCGCGCCGCGGCGAGCCAGCCGGGCTCCTCGCGCTCCTCGCTGAGGGCGAATTCGAGCGTCGGCGTGCCGTGCTCCTGCAGCGAGGAGAAGATCGAGTCGCGCCGGAAGCCGGCGCTGCCGCAGTGGTCGCAGTCGGGCAGCTCGTCGGTCTCCCGCAGCGCCACCTGGCGGCCGCAGACGACGCAGAAGTACGTCCCCTCTCCGGGCATCGAGCCGCTGCGAAACGCGCCGTCGGCCGGGCGGGTGCCGACGCTGTCGAAGATCGGGGTCGTCTCTCCTCCTGGTTGCAACCGATACTAAAGCGACCCTTTGCATCTGTCACTCGAAATCAGCTAAGCAATCGCCGGGCGCCGGCGCGGGCGGGGAGGGGCGGCGCGACGCATAGAATCGGCCCCCGATGGGCCCGGTCCGCTGCGAAATCGAAATCGACGTCCCGCGCGCGCAGGTCTACGAGGCGCTGCTCGACCTCGCCGCCCGCCCCTCCTTTACCGACCACTTCCTCACCGGCTTCCACCTCACCCGCATCGACCCGGTCGGGGTCGGGGCGGGCGCCCGCTTCTGCGTCAAGGCGCCGCTGCGGAAGATCTGGATGGACACGACGATCGTCGCCGCCGAGGAGCCTTTCCGGATCGTCGAGGAGGGCGAGGCCGGCCGCGGCAACCGGATCCGCAACCACATCGTCTGGGAGCTGACCGACGGCCAGGGGCCGCTGACCAGCGTCCGCGTCGTCCACTGGACCGAGCCGGCCGCGGTCGACCGGGCCCTGGAGATCGCCAGCGGCGGTTCCTTCTGGCTGCAGCGCGGCTGGCGCGAGGCGCTGCGCCGCCTCCGCGACCGGCTCGAGTCCGACCGGCCGCTCGCCGAGCGCGTCGCCGTCGCCGGCGGCACCCGGTACGCGACGGGCATCCCCTAGCTCTCTATAGACTCCGCGCCGCGATGCACCCCGCCCGCCGCACCCTGCCGCCGCTCTTCGCCCTCCTGGCGCTGCTCGCGCTCGCCGTCGGCGTCTCGGCCTGCGGCTACTCCAGCACCTCCAAGCACACCGAAGAGGGCGAGTCGCTGGAGCTCGGCGACCTCAAGTACAACGTCACCTTCTCGCGCTACCTCAACCCGAACGACAACGAGGACGTCTCCTACCTCGAAGGCCAGCCGGAAGCGCCGAAAGGCGAAACCTACTTCGGGATCTTCTTCGAAGTCCAGAACGAAAGCGACGAACCGCAGCGGCTGCCCTCGACGCTGACGATCACCGACGCCGAAGGAAACGAATACGACGCGATCCCGAGCGAAAGCATCTTCGCGCTGCCGTTCGACGGGACGGTCGAAGCCGAAGAACAGATCCCGGTGCTCGACTCGGCCGCCCAGCAGGGCCCGATCGAGGGATCCCTGGCGATCTTCCTCCTCCCCGAAGAAGCCTCCGAGAACCGCCCCCTCACCCTGCACATAGAAAGTGCCGGGGAAGAGGGCGAAGTCACCCTGGACCTCTAACCCAGCCCCGCTTCGAGCACTTCCGCCGCGATCGGGGCGGCGACTTCGCCGCCCGCCGCTTCGGCTTCGATCAGCAGCACCCCGACCGCCAGCTTCGCCTTTTCGGCCGGGGCGAAGGCCGCGAACCAGGCGTCCTTGATCTGGACCGGGTTTTCGGATTCTTCTTCGCCCGGCTTCGGCCCCAGCTCGGCGGTGCCGGTCTTGCCGGCGACCTGGAAGCCGGAGAGGTCCGCCGCGGTGCCGGTGCCTTCGTTCACCACCCCGACCATCAGTTCGGTCAGCTCGCCGGCGATCTTCGGCGACATCACCCGGACCGGTTCGGCCTGCGGCCGCAGCTTCCTGTTGGCAACGATCGAGGTCGGCATCCGCAGCCCGTCGTTGCCGACCGTCTGCGCCACGTTCGCCATCTCCAGCGGCGTCGCCAGCACTTCCCCCTGGCCGATCGCCGAGACCCCGAGGTCGATTTCTTCGCCGATTTCGGTCGGGATCGAGGGCTCCTCCGGTTCGACTTCGCGGACGATCCGCGGCGCGTAGAGGCTGGGCGGCGAGTTGAAGCCGAACCGTTCGGCGGTTTCGACCAGCTTGTCGTTGCCGACCGCCGGGCCGAGCGGGGCGAAGACGGCGTTGCAGGACTCGGCGAAGGCCTGGCGGAAGCTGCCGCCGCAGAGCTCGCCGTTGGCGTTGTTGAGGAAGCGCCCGCCGACGTTGACGCCGTCGCTGATTTCGAATTCGTCGTCGAGGCTGACCTTGCCGGCCTCCAGGGCCGCCGTCGTGGTGACGATCTTGAAGGTCGAGCCGGGGGGCTGGGGGGCGGAGAAGGCCTGGCCGGCGAGGGCGCGGACGTCGCCGCTGCGCGCGTCGAGGACGGCGACGCCGCCGGCCCGGCCGGCCAGGGCCGAGACCGACGCTTCCTGCAGCCCGGGGTCGATCGTCGTCTTCACCGGCGCCCCCTGCCGCGGCTTCGCCTCGGCCAGGGTGCGGACCGAGGAGCCGTCTTCGGAGACCGCCAGCAGCTTGCCGCCGGGCCTGCCGGCCAGGCGCGCGTTGAAGGCGCGCTCGAGGCCGCTGACCCCGACCGGCGTCTGCGGCGAGAAGCCGCGGCGGGCGAGCGCCGGCCATTCTTCTTCGGGCGCTTCGCCGACTTCGCCGGTGACGTCGATCGCGGCGCTGCCGAGCGGATGTTCGCGTTCTTCGGCCGGCCCCTCGGCGAGCGCGCTGCCGTCGCGGGCGAGGATCGGCGCCCGTTCGGCCAGTTCGACGTCGGCCGCCAGTTCCTCGCCGGGGCTCAGGCCCGGGAAGACGAGGCTCGGGTTCCATTCGACGCCGCCGTCGGCGGAGGGGACGTCGAGGTCCTGTTCGACCGCCCCGAAGGCGACCGTCTGCACCGTCATCGCAACCGGGACGACGGTGGCGCCGCCGCTCGCTTCGGCACCGCCGGGCGAACCGGCTTCGACCGCCCGCACCGTCGCCGTCTCCGCGGCTTCGCGGTAGGCCGCTTCGAAGCGCTTCAGGCTCAGCCGCCCCCGCGAGGCTTCGTTCAGCTCCGCGTACATCGCCCTGAAGTCCTTGCGGGCCCAGGCTTCGGCGAAGCGCCCGGCGGCGTCCTTCGCGGGCGAGCCCGAGGCGCCGGCGGTGATGCCGACGACGAAGGCGACCAGCCCGATCCCGACCAGCGGCAGGGCGCGCGTGAGCAGGCGCCGGCGGCGCTCCGCGTCGGTGGGCATTCGGTTCACCGGCGAAAGGTAAAGGAGGCTCTCCCGGCATGCTGAAATCTGAGGGGTGACCGTGTTGGACTGGGCGATCCTCGCCTTCACCATCGCCCTCGCCCTCTGGGGCTACCGGCAGGGCCTGATCGTCGGCGCCCTCACCCTGCTCGGCTTCGCGGCGGGCGCCTTCCTCGGCAGCCGGGTCGGGCCGCTGCTGCTGACCAAGGGGGCCGACTCGCCCTACGCGCCGCTCTGCGGGGCGCTCGGGGCGCTGCTGGCCGGGGCGCTGATGGCGGTCACGGTCGAGAGCTTCGCCCTCGGCCTGCGCGAAAGGATCCTGCGCCGGCCCTTCCTGCAGGCGGCCGACGGCGCCGGCGGCGCGGCGCTGATCGCCTCGGTCGCGCTCGGGCTCGCCTGGGTCTTCGGCGCCGTCCTCCTGCACGCGCCCTCGACGACGCGGCTGCGGGCCGACATCCAGGAGTCGGTGATCCTCCGCAGCCTCAACGACGTGCTGCCGCCGAGCGGGCCGCTGCTGAACGCGCTCGACCGGGTCGACCCGGCGCCGACGGTGCTCGGCCCGGCCGCGCCGGTCGCCCCGCCGGACCCGAAGATCGCCTCCGACCCCGACGTCCGCCGCGACGCCGGCGCGGTGGTCCGGGTCCTCAGCACCGCCTGCGGGCTGGGGATCGAGGGATCGGGCTGGGCGGTCGCGCCGGACGTCGTCGTCACCAACGCCCACGTCATCGCCGGCGCCGACGACACCACCGTCACCACCCAGGACGGGGTCGAGCTCGAGGCGACGCCGATCTACTACCGGCCCCGGCAGGACCTGGCGCTGCTGCGGGTGGCGGCCTCGCTGCCGGCGCTGGCGATCGAACCGCACCGCCGCGAGGGGGACGACGCCGCCGTCCTCGGCTATCCCGAAAACGGCCCCTACACGCTGGAGCCGGCGCGGATCGGCGAAACGCGGGCGACGATCAGCCAGGACTCCTACGGCAACGGGCCGGTGGAACGGACGATCACGGCGCTGAGCGGGGCGGTGCGCAGCGGCAACTCCGGCGGGCCGCTGGTCGACGGCGCGGGGCGGGTCGTGGGGACGGTCTTCGCGGCGACCACGAGCGGGCCGCGCGGGGGGTTTGCGATCCCGGCCGAGCAGGTGTCGGCGGCGCTCGAGCACACGCGGGAATCGGTGAGCACGGGTCCCTGTACCGGGTGATCTTTGGGGGGCGGTGGGGAGAGTCGGGTGGTACCCCTCCAGACCCACTCGCCGATGGCTCGTGGTTGAGTGTCTGGAGGAGTACCACCCGACTCTCCTTTGACACCTGCGGAGATCTCCCGCCGCCGGTGCTCCCGGGGGCCGGTACTTACGTTCTGTAAGCTCGATGGCCTTATGGAGGCAGTTGGGTCCACTGAGGTCGAGGCGGGTTCGGGGGCGGTCTGCCCTCACTTCCACCGGGCGATCGAGCTGATCGGGAAGCGCTGGACGGGGGCGATCCTCTGCGCCTTGACCGAGCGGCCGATGCGGTATGCGGAGCTGGGCAAGGCGGTGCCGGGGCTGTCGGACCGGCTGCTCTCGCAGCGGCTGCGCGAGCTCGAGGACAAGGGGCTGGTCGAGCGCCGGGTCGAAGCGGCGACGCCGGTGCGGGTCGTCTACTCGCTGACCGAATCCGGGATGGAGCTCGATCCGGCTCTGCGGGAGCTGAAGGCGTGGGCGCGCCGGTGGAAGGGCGCCGGGTGAGCTCTGACGAGGCGAGTCGGGGGAGCCTCGCCGGACAACAGCGGGGAGGGTCCGGCGAGGCTCCCCCGACTCGCTCTTCGGGCCTTCCCGGTCCCTTCGCCGTCGGTGCTTATGCGCGGAAGCTCCAGGGATGGATGCGCGAGCGGGCGCGGGTGCAGCTGGTCGGGGAGGTGACCGGGGTCGGCCGCAGCAAGGTCCAGGCCTACTTCGAGCTGCGCGACGGCGAGGGCGCGGTCCCCTGCGCGATCTGGCTCAACGACCTCGAGCGGGCCGGTCTCGGCGACGGCGCCCTGCGCGACGGCGCCGAAGTGGTGATCTCGGGCGGCCCGGACTATTACCCCGGCGGCGGCCAGGCCTCGCCGAACTTCTGCTTCCGGGCGACCCACGTGCGGCTGGCCGGCGAGGGCGACCTGATCGCCCGCCTCGAGGCGCTGCGCAAGCAGCTGCGCGCCGAGGGCCTCTTCGAGCTGCAGAAGCAGCTGCACCGGCCGGCGCTGCCGCGGGCGATCGGCGTGGTCACGGCGGAGACGGGGGCGGCGCGGCGCGACCTGCTCGCCGGGCTGCGGCGGCGCGGCTGGGGCGGCACCGTCGTCTGGGCCTTCGCCCCGGTGCAGGACCGCCACGCGGCGCCGGCGATCGGCCGGGCGCTGCAGGACCTCGCGGCGCGGCCCGAGGTCGAGGCGATCGTCGTCACCCGCGGCGGCGGCAGCCTCGCCGACCTCTGGGCCTTCTGCGACGAGACGCTCTGCCGGACGGTGGCGCTGCTGCGGGTCCCGGTGCTCAGCGCCGTCGGACACGAGCGCGACCGCACCCTGATCGACGACGTCGCCGCGGTCGCCTGCTCGACCCCGACCCACGCCGCCGAGGCGGCGGTGCCGCTCGACTGCATCGCCGCGCGCGAGAGCCTGGTGCGCTGCGCCGGCGCGCTGCGGCGGGCGGGGGAGGGGGCGATCGGGACCCGCTCGCGGCACCTCGGCGCGCTGGCGCGGGGGCCGGCCCGGGCGCTGCAGCGCCAGCGCTCCGACCTCAACCAGAAGACCCGTGAGATCCGCGCCGCCTCCGAGCGCGGCCTGGCCGAGCGCGCCGCCTCGCAGCGGCGGATCGGGACGGTGGTGCTGGAGCGGGCGCGGCGGCGGGCGGCCGGCGCCGAAATGGAGAAACGGCGGGCCTCCCTGCAGCGGGCGCTGGTGACGCTGCGGGCGCACGAACCCGAGCGCACGCTGGAGCGCGGCTACGCGCTGGCCGAGGGGCCCGGCGGCGAGCCCGTCACCTCGGCGCAGGCCGCCGCCGCCGCCGGAGAGGTAAGACTGCGGTTTGCCGATGGACGCCTCAGAGCAAGAGTCGACGGAGACGTCGAGCGTGAGCGATAGGCCCGAGAGCTACGAGGCTGCGGTCGAGCGGCTGGAGGAGATCATCGACCGGCTCGACTCCGGCCAGGCCGGCCTGCGCGAGACCCTCGACCTCTGCAAAGAGGGCCGCGAGCTGGTCCAGTACTGCGCCGCGGAGCTGGACGAGGTGGGCGAGGGTTTGAAGGAGCTGCGACTCGACGACCTCGCCGCGAAGCTGGAGTCTCCCGAGCTCTCCTGACCGAGTCGAGCAGGCGCCGACGGGCCGAAAAGACATCCCCAATCTGCCGACGGGCCGAAAAGACTCAACCAGCGAGACAGATCGGCCCGTCGGCGGGTGGGAGAAGACGAATCGGCCCGTCGCCGAAGGGGCGCGTTCAGGTGCCGCTGGGGCCGGAGCAGAGGCCGCGTAGCGCGGGGCAGCCGCGGCAGAGGGACCAGTCGCGCCGGTCCGGCGGGGCTGCTGGGAAGTCGCTCTGGCGGATCCGGGCGATCGTCTGCTCCAGGGAGGCGCGGGCGGCGGCCATCTCCTCGGGGCCGAGCAGGGCGACGGCGGGCTGGTCGGGGCGCTCGAGGAAGACGTAGGCGACCTCGACCTCCTCGGCTCCGAGGGCCTCGGCGACGGCGAGGGCGTAGATCGAGCGCTGGACGCCGTAGTGGGCCGTGCGCTCCGCCGGCTCGGCGCCGTCGAGCCGGTCGGTCTTGTAATCGACGACCAGCGGCGGCGCCCCCTCGCGCTCGACCAGCAGGTCGATCGACCCCCGCAGCACGGTTCCGCCGATCCCCAGCAGCAGCGGCACCTCGGCCCGGGTCCGGGAGCCCCCGCCGCTTATCTGCTCCCGAAGCGGCGAGCCGATCCACCGCCGCACCGGCTCGACCAGCTCCTCCGCGAGCTCGCCCAAACCGCCCTCGGAGGGGAGTTTTCGCGAACCCGGTCCGCCGGTGCGCCCCGGGGGCGAGGGGTCCTCCGGGGAGTGCCTCCCCACCCCCGTCGCTTCAGCGTCCTGTGCCGCCAGATCTTCTGCGAGTTCGCCAAAACCGCCCTTGTTGGTGAGTTTTCGCGAACTCGGTTCACCGGCGCGCTCCGGGGACGGGGAGTGCCGGTCCGGACCCTCCCGGCTGTTGTCCGGGGAGGCACTCCCCGTTCCCGGTACCGCTTCGGGCCCCGTCCCAAGTCCCGCCGCCTCGGCGTGCCGCAGCGCCAGCTCCACCGACGGCTCCGCCCACCCGTTCGCCTGGCTCCACTCCAGCAGCGCGTGCACCGCCGCCCCCCGCGCGGTCCGCTCCTCGCGCGCCGAGGGAACCGCCGCCTCGACCTCCTCCCCCCGAACCGCATCGAATTGCGGCTCTCCCGCGACCGCAATGCGATGCGGGTCGGGGGAGCCGCCGAGGCCGAGCACGCGCTCCATGTAGAAGCGGTAGGCGCATTCCTCGTAGGCGGAGATCGCGGTGTAGGAGAGGGGGCGGGCGGGGACGACGGGCGGCTTGCGCTCGACCAGCGGCGGCGGGCCCTCGCCGGGCGGGCGGGCGGCGGCGCTCTCGCGGCGCAGCTCGCGCAGCTCGGCGGCGCGCTCGGGCGAGGGGAGGCTGACGCGGACGGCGATCTCCGAGGGCGCGAACCCGGCCTCCAGGCCCGGCCGCGGCGAGGGCGGCGCCACCGGCACCGTCGCGTCCTCGTCGCGAGGCAGGCCCAGCGCCTCGACCAGCCGCTCGACCACCGGCCTGCCCTTCGCCTCGCGCCCCGGCCGCGGGGCGACGACGCCGCTGAGGATCAGCCGCCGCTTCGCCCGGGTGGCGGCGACGTGGAAGAGCCGCAGCCCCTCCTCGGCTTCGCGCTCCTGCGCCTCCTCACAGAGGGCGCGGTAGTCGTAGAGGTCGATCTTCGGGCTGCCGAGCCGCAGCAGCCGCATCCCCACCCGCGGCTGCTCCTCGCGGCCCAGGACCAGCAGCGGCGAGCGGCCGCCGTTCAGCAGCCGCCGCGAGAGGTCGGGGACGGCGACGACGCCGAACTCGAGCCCCTTGGCGTTGTGGACGGTCATGACCCGCACCCCGTCGTGGCCCTCGGCGGCGGTCGCCGCCTGCGCCTCGGCGTCGCCCTCGGCCCGCGCCGCGAGGAAGTCGAGGAAGCCGCGCAGGTCCCGTCCCTCGCGCTGCTCGAACTCGGCCGCCAGCCGCCCGAGCTTGCGGACGTTGGCGAAGCGCGCCTCGCCGGCCGGGCGGCCGAGGACCGCGAGGTCGTAGCCGGTCTCGGTGACGACCGCCTCGACCAGCGCCGGCAGAGCCAGCCGCGGCGCCCGCTCGCGCAGCGAGGCGATCCGGGCGACGAAGGCGCCGAGCAGCTCCCGCTCGGCCGCCGGGATGTCCTCCAGCCGCCCGACGTCCGCCAGCCCCTCGCCCTCGGGTGCGTGGCTCCCATGTCGTGTCTCAGCCGGCAAAGGACCCACGGACCTCGCGGCGCGCTCTACCGCGGGCCAGACGTGGCGGCGCTTGCCCGCCGCGGCGCGCAGCAGCCAGAGGGTGTCGGGGGCGACGGCGCAGGCGGGCGAGGCGAGGGAGCCGAAGAGGGCGTGGTCGTCGAGCGGGTTGGCGACCACCGCCAGCAGCGCGCAGACGTCGGCGACCTGCTGCTGGGACCAGTAGCCGCGGCCGCCGACCACGTAGGGGCGCAGCCCGGCGCGTTCGAGCGAGTCCTCGTAGGCGTCGAGGTGGGTGAAGGCGCGCAGCAGCACGACCATCTCCCCCCGCGGCACCCCCGCGTCGGCGAGGGCCCGCAGCCGCTCGGCGAGGAAGCGCGCCTCGGCCAGGCAGTTGACCGGGGTGCCGCCGTCGATCGCCGGCTCCAGCTCGATCCCCTCGCCGTCCCAGCCGTCGCGCGCGGTCAGCAGCAGCTCGACGGCCGGCGGGCCGGGGCGCTCGGCTCCGGACCCCCCGGGCGGCCCGGCTCCGGCCTCCCCGGGACTCTCGCCCCCCGCTGCCCCCTCCTCGGGGGAGCCCGGGGCAGGCGGGGCGGGCGCTGCCGCCCCGATCCGCAGCGGCTGGTAGGCCCCGCCGAGCAGGGTCTCGCCGAGCAGGTTGACGGCGCCGACGATCTCCGGGCGCGAGCGGAAGTTGCCGCTGAGGCGCATCAGCTCGGCGTCGGCGCGGCGGTCGATCTCTTCGCGGCGGCGGCGGAAGACGTCGAGGTCGGCGTGGCGGAAGCCGTAGATCGATTGCAGCTCGTCGCCGACCACGACCAGCTCCGCCCTCGGCCCGCGCAGCGCCTCGATCAGCCGCAGCTGCAGCCGGTTGGTGTCCTGGAACTCGTCGACGAGGATCTGGCGGAAGCGGTCGCGGTAGTGCCGGCCGATCTCGGCCCGCTCGAGCAGCCGCGCGGCGAGGATCTGCAGGTCCTCGAAGTCGATCCCGGCGCGGCGCTCCTTCGCCGCCTCGAAGCGGGCGGAGAAGAGGCGCAGCAGCTCCGCCAGGTGGGCGTAGACGACGCCGCCCTCGCCCGCCTCGGCGCAGCGCGCGACCGCCGCCTCGACCGCCTCCCGGTAGGGGCCGAGCGCCCTGGCCCTGCTGGTCGTCGCCAGCGCCCGCAGCTCCTCCAGGCCGGGCGGGGGGCCGGGGGCGCCGAGCCGCGCCAGCGCCCGCTCGGGCAGCTCGCGCTTGGCGTCGCCCTCCTTCAGCTCGCCGAGGCACTCGCCCGCCGCCTCGCCCAGCCGCCGGAGCGCCGCCGCCGGGTCGGCGGGCGGCGGCTCCGGCAGCCGCGGCTCGGCGCTGCCGCGGCTGCGCAGCTCGTCGTGGATCGCCGCGATCGTCCCCCGCAGCCCCTCGACGTCGTAGGCGGCGACGGTCTCCTCGCGCGCCGCGTCCCCGCCGGCGAGGAACTCGACGAGCGCGTCGTCGAAGGCCTCCCGCGCGGCCCGCGCCGCCTCCGGCGCGTCGAGCACGCGGAAGCCCGGGTCGACCCCGGCGGCGACCGGGTGCGCCGCCAGCACCCGGTTGCAGAAGCCGTGGATGGTGGTGATCCAGGCGCCGCCGATCCCGGCCAGCACCGCCGCCGCCCGCTCCGAGCCGCGCTCGGCCCGCCGCGCCAGCTCGGCCCGGATCCGCTGGCGCAGCTCCGCCGCCGCCTTGTCGGTGAAGGTGAAGGCGAGGATCGCGTCGGGGGAGAGGCCGCTGTCGCAGACCAGCCGGCAGTAGCGGTCGACCATCACCCCGGTCTTGCCGGTCCCGGCGCCGGCCTCGAGCAGGAGGTCGGTGCCGCGGGCGGAGATCGCCGCCGCCTGCTCCGCCGTCGGCTCGCGCCGCGGGGCGGGGTCGGCCTGCCGGGTGCTCACCGCTCGTCCTCCTCGGCCTCTTCCAGGTACTGCGGGGCGCGGTCGCGGCGGCAGATCGGCGCGAAGGTGCAGTAGGAGGGGCAGACGTCGTGGCCGCGCAGGCCCTCGCGCGGGCCGGGGTCGCGCCGGATCTCGCCGCCCCGCATGCGGGCGACGATCGCGCCCGCCCGCCGTCGCGAGTCCTCCAGCAGCTCCTCCAGCTCCTCCGGCTCGACCACGTCGTTGGGGTAGAGCCCGTAGCCGGCGAGCTCGCCGGCGACCGCCGCCGAGACCACCCCGCGCGGGCGCCGCGAGGAGGTCCCCCGCAGCGGGTGGTAGAGGCCGCCGACCGGCGCGGCGCCCCAGTGCTCGGCGACCGCCAGCAGGTAGAGCGGCAGCTGCAGCTTCGCCCGCTCCTCGAACTTCTCGCGCGGCGTCACCTGCGAGGCGAGCTTGTAGTCGATCACGAGGGCGCGGCCGTCGGCGGCCCGGTCGACCCGGTCGACCGCGCCGTGCAGGCCCCAGCCGCCGAGGTCGAGGGCGGGCCGCTCGGCGTCGGGGTGCTCGCCGAAGCGGGCCTCCAGCAGCCAGGGCTCGAAGCCGCCGGTCTCGCGCTCGGCCTCCTCGGCGAGGAAGCGCTCGAGCAGGCGCTCGACCCGCCGCGCGATCGCCCGCTCGGCCGGGTGGTCCCCGAGCTCGCGCTCGGCGACGAGCGCCGCCACCAGCTCGCGGCCGCGGGCGGTCCAGGCGGCGAGGCTGCCCGGCCGCGGCAGCGGCTCGCCGCCGGGCCGCTCGCGGTAGAGGCGGTCGAGCGCCTCGTGCATCAGCCCGCCCTGGACCAGCGGGTCGGGGACCGGGTCGAGCAGCTGCGGGTCGAGCTCGTGGCCGGCGAACCAGCGGTAGGAGCAGAGGTCGAACTCCTCCAGCGTGGTGCCGCCGTAGGCGGGCACGGCGGCAAGCGATGCCAGCGCCGCCGGGTTGCGCAGCGGCCCCGGTGCGCGCGAGGCGGCCTCGGCGCGCCGGGCGGCGCCGACCCGGGCGGCGAGCCGCGCCGCGCGCTCGCCCTCGACCCCGATCCGCGCCAGCAGCGCCGCCGCGTCGTCCGCGTCGCCTGCCCCGTCTGCCCCTGCCGCGCCCGCCCGCCGCCCGCCGCCCGCGACCGCCGCCAGCGCCCGCGCCAGCTCGTTCTCGGAGGCCGCCTCGGCCGGCGGCGGCACCACCGCGGCGAGGTCGCGGGCGACGGTGATCTCCGCCTCGACCGGGTCGGGCTCGGCCCCGCCGGGGGCGGGCGCGAGCAGCACCCGCACGTCGTCGAGCAGCGGCGAGCGCGCGGTCGCGGCGCCGTCCTCGTCGCTGTCGCGGTAGGAGAGGACGAGGCTGCGCCGCGGCAGCGCCAGGCAGGCGCGGAAGAGGTAGCGCTCCTCGGCCTCGGCGTCGCGCCGCGGGTCGAGCCCGAGCGTCTCGCGCTGGGCGTCGGAGAGGAAGGGGTCGGCGCTGCGGTCGCGGCGGGGGAACTCGCCGTCCTGCAGCGAGCCGACGATCGCGTGGTCGACGCGGGCGGCGCGGAGGCGGTAGGGGTCGGCGATCCGCACCCGGCCCTCGACCGGTCCCGACCAGACGCGGAACTCGAGCTCCCCGATCAGCGGCGCCAGCTCGCGCGTCTGCGGCGCCAGCGGCCCCAGCTCGGCGAGCTCGGCCAGGGCCGAGGCGACCGCCGCGGAGGCGCGGAGCTCGAGCCCTTCGCCCTGCGGCAGCGCCGGGCCGTCGCCGGCGTCGCGCAGCGGGCGCGAGGCCATCCGCGCGGCGAGGGCGCCCACCTCGGCGGCCAGGGCGGCCGGCGAGCGCCGCGCCGCCTCGCGCAGGCGCATCAGGTCGCGCGGCGGCTCGCCGTCCTCGCCCCGCCAGAGCAGCAGCGCCGTCTCGGCGTCGCGGACGCGCCCGCGCCGCAGCCGGCGCTCGAACCAGTCGACGCGGCCGGGGGAGAAGCCGGACGGCCCGCGCAGATAGCGCAGCAGGTCGGCGGCGCGGCCGGCGCCGAACTCGGCCTCGAGCAGGGCGAGCAGGGCGCCGCCGACGCTGGTGCCGGCGACCGGCACCTCGGCCTCCAGCGCGGCCGCGATCCCGTTGCGCTCCAGCGCCGCGGCGACCTCGGGCCCGCGGCGCGAGGGATCGCGCAGGGCGACCGCGATCTCGGCCGGGTCGGCGCCGCCGCGGACCAGGCGCGAGACCCGGGCGGCGATCGCCTCCGCCTCGGCCCGGGCCCCGGCCGAGCGCAGCAGGGCGAGGCTGCCGTCGGGCTCGGCCCGGGGCGGCCGCGGCCGGCCGAAGCAGCGGGTGAGGTGGAAGAGCAGCGGGCTCTCCGTGTTGCCGGGGTCCGGCTCGGTGCGGACCTCCTCGGCGACCCCGATCCGCTCGCGCAGCCGCGCCGGCAGCCGCCCCCGCGCCGCCGGCTCCGGGCCGCCCTCCTCGTGGGTGAGCGCGACCGCGACCGGCGCCCGCGCGGCCAGCGCCGCGACCAGCTCGAGCTGGTTCGCGGTGAGGTCGTCGAAGCCGTAGAGGAAGAGCGGGCGCCCGCCCCAGAAGGAGCCGTCGCCGTGCAGCGCGGCGATCGCCGCCCGGGCGATGCCGTGCGAGTCGGCGCGGCCGGTCCGCCGCCGCACCTCCTCGTAGCCGGCGAAGAGGGCGGCGATGTCGCCGAGGTAGGCCGAGCCCTCCAGCGTCGCCGCGCTCGCCTCGACCTCGCCGGGCTCGACCCCGGCCGCCTGCAGCTCGCCGAACAGCCGCTCGAGGGCGCGGGCGAAGCGCGGCCGCCCGGCGGAGCGGCGCAGCGGCCCCAGCCGGCCCCGCCGCGCCTCGACCGCCACCGCGACCGCGCGCAGGCGCTGGGCGGGGGAGAGCTCGGGCCCCGGCGGCGCCCCCGCCGCGGCGAGGACGGTGCGGAAGAGGCCGCCGAAGGTGATCGCCGAGCCGCCGAGCAGGGCGCCCTCGGCGCTGAGCTCGCGCTCGAAGGCGAAGACGTCGTCGACGGTCGGCACGACCAGGATCGGGTCCTGCCCGAGGGCGGCGGCGAAGCCCGCCCGCACAACCCCCGCGCGGCCGGAGTTGGGCGGCCCGTAGATCAGTTTCAGCGGCACCCGCCCGAGCCTAGGGCCGGCTCCGGCGTCCCCCCGCCGCCGGCCGCCGCGATCCCGCCCGGGGACCGCGCAAATTAGGCATTCGGCGGGGGTGTTTTGGCGTCTTCGGGCGCCTCTACCTTTTCGGCATCGGATGTCCCTCTGCTTCGTAGACCCAGCCGACGCGATCCGCGTCATCGCCGACTCGATCGGCCGCGAGGCGCGCCGCCAGCTGCTCGGCGAGGCGGTGCGGGCCTGGGTGGACGAGATCCCCGACTCCGAGCTCGAGGTCCACTACGCGAAGGCGATCTCCGAGCTCGACGAGCACGACCTCTCGATGCTCGCCGCCTGGCACGGCTCGCTCGAGTCCGGCCAGCCGGTCCCCAACCGCGACTTCCTCATGGGCGCCTTCAACTCCCTCGGCGAGAACCGCCGCGAGGCCCTGAAGCTGGCCGCCGGCTTCCGCGGCGAGGAGGCCGTCGACTCCGGCGTCACCGAAGAGGACGCCCTCGAGCTGGTCCTCGGCCTCCTCGGCCCCCCGCGCCTGATGGAGCTGGCCGCCGAGGCGGTAGAGCTCTACGTCTGGGACCGCGCCGGCTCGGACAACTGAGCGGGCCGCGTTTGGATCTCCACCCGGAGGGCTAACCTCAAACCGGTGGACGTTCCCCCGCAGGCGATAGTCATCTTCGGCGCCACCGGCGACCTGGCGCGGCGGAAGCTGCTGCCGGGGCTGCTGCGGCTGTTCCAGGCGCAGATGCTGCCGGAGTTCAGGGTGATCGGGGTCTCGATGGAGGAGATCTCCGACGCCGAGTTCCGCGGCATCGCCGAAGCGGCCTGCCGCGAGTTCGCCCGCGGCAGCTTCGGCGGCGAGGAATGGCACGAGTTCTCGAGCAAGCTCTCCTACGTCCCGCACTCCAAGGCGCCGGAGGAGCTGCGCGCGGCGGTCGACCGGGCCGAAGCGGAAGTCGGCTCGGAGATGCAGCTGCTGCACTACCTCAGCGTCCCGCCCTCGGCCGCTCCCGACGTGATCCAGATGCTGAGCGGCTGCGGGCTGGCGGAGCGCTCGCGGGTGATCCTGGAGAAGCCGTTCGGCACCGACCTCGCCTCGGCCCGCCGGCTGAACGAGATGGTCCACGAAGTGCTCGCCGAGGACCAGGTCTTCCGCATCGACCACTTCCTCGGCAAAGAGGCGGCCCAGAACATCCTCGCGCTGCGCTTCGCCAACGGGCTCTTCGAGCCGATCTGGAACCGCAACCACATCGACCACATCCAGATCGACGTGCCGGAGACGCTCGGGGTCGGCTCGCGCTCGGCCTTCTACGAGCGGACCGGCGCCTTCCGCGACATGGTCGTCACCCACCTGATGCAGATCCTCGCCTTCGTCGCGATGGAGCCGCCGACCTCGCTGGCGCCGGAGCCGATCACCGACGAGAAGAACAAGGTCTTCCGCAGCCTGCTGCCGCTCGACCCGGGCTGCGCGGTGCGCGGCCAGTACGAGGGCTACCGCGACGAAACCGGCGTCGACCCCAACTCCAGCACCGAGACCTTCGTCGCCCTGCGCTGCGAAATCGACAACTGGCGCTGGAGCGGCGTCCCCTTCTTCCTGCGCACCGGCAAGCGGATGGGCGAAAGCGCGCGGATCATCTCGATCGCCTTCCGCGAGCCGCCGCACGCGATGTTCCCCCAGCACTCGCGGGTCGGCCGCTACGGGCCCGACCATCTCACCTTCGACCTCGACGAGTCCTCGCGGGTCTCGCTCTCCTTCTACGGCAAGCGGCCGGGGATGGGGATGGTGCTGGAAAAGGCGAGCATGCAGTTCTCGCTCGACGAAACCGGCTACCGCGGCGAGGCGGTGGAGGCCTACGAGCGGCTGATCCGCGACGCGATGATCGGCGACCGCACGCTGTTCAACACGGCGCGGGGGATCGAGCGGCTGTGGGAGGTCTCCGAACCGCTGCTGCAGGACCCGCCGCCGGTGAAACCGTACCCGCAGGGGTCCTGGGGGCCGGCCGAGATCGGCGCCCTGATCGCCCCGCGCAGCTGGCGGCTGCCGTTCGCCCGGCGCTGGCGCGAGCCGGCCGCCGGCCCGAGCGGGAACGGGGCGGGGGAGATCGCCGCCCGCCAGCGCACCTAGGGCGCCGCCCGCCGGGTCAGCTGTTCCTTATGGCTGCTGTGCGACCAAAAGGAACAGCTAACGACCGAGCGCGGCGCGGATCTCCGCGATCGCCTGGTCGTTGTCGCGGAAGTGGACGGCGCGCATGCCGAGCGCCTCGGCGCCCCTGCAGTTGACCTCGATGTCGTCGACGAACAGGCAGGCCTCGGCCGGCATCCCGATCCGCTCCAGGGTCAGCTCGTAGATCCGCGCTTCCGGCTTGCGGGCGCCGACGAAGGCGGAGTCGACGATCTCCTCGAAGATCTCGTCGACCGGCAGCATCGAGCGCCAGAGCGGCTCCCACTCCCGGACGTTGTTGGTCAGCAGCGCCATCTTCAGCCCGCTCGCCTTCAGCTCGCGCATCAGCGCGATCATCTCCTCGTTCGGGTCGAGCGCGTCGAAGAACATGTGGCGGAAGCGGTGGAGGCGGGGCCGGTGGCCGAGGATCGACTCCAGCCCGTCGGCGAGCCGCTCGAGGAACTCGTCCTCGCTGATCTCGCCGCGCTCGAGCCGGAACAGCGGCAGCTCCTCGCCCTCGCCGAGGCCCTCGCGCATCGCCAGGCCGAGGCTTTCGGCGGAGATCCCGACGTCCTCCTGGATCGCCGCGAAGGAGCGCAGCAGCGGCGTCGTCAGGACGCCGCCGAAGTCGGAGACGATCGCCTGCACGCCGTCGGCCGGCGGCTCAGGCACCGCGGGCCGCCCCGACTTCGGCCGCCTCCGGCGGCGCCGGGCCCGGGGACCGCTCGTCGCCCCGCTCAGCCATCGGCGCGGCGCGCGACCTCGTAGGTTCCGAGGCCCTCGCGGCCTTCGACCGACCAGCGGAAGAAGGCGATCTGCGAGTCGAGCTCGCCGCGGCGGACCCGGACCGAGCTGATCAGGCCGCCGGCGCCGCGGACCGGCCGCATCTCCTCGACGTCGGGCCAGAGCTCCAGCGTCGCCCGCCGCTGCACGCCGTCCTCGCCGTATTCGGTCGAGAGCAGCGACTCCTCGAAGGGAAGCGGCTCGCCCTCCGGGTCGCAGAAGACGGCCGAGACCTCCTCCTCGCCGTGCTCGCGGCCCCGCCCGGGGAGGGCGGAGGTGAGCGCCAGCAGGGCGCCGTCGTCGAAGACGATCCCGATCGACCGCCGCACGATCTGCCCCTGCGCGCTCATGCTCGGCAGCCTAGTGATGGAAAGGGCGTGGTTGAGCTTTGGTGCCTTATAGAGGGTCAAAGCTCAACCACCGGCTGCGACGCGCCGCCCGCGCCTGGCTACCATGGAGCGATGAGCGAGAACCCCGCATCGACCGACGCAGCCGCCGAGGAAAAGCTGACCGACGAGGACGTCTACGAGGTCCTCGAGGAGGTGATCGACCCCGAGCTGGGGCTCGACTTCGTCTCCCTCGGGCTCGTCTACGACGTCAACATCGAGAACGACTCCGAGGTCTACGTCACCTTCACCCTCACCACCCCCGCCTGCCCGATCGGCCCCCAGGTCTCCGAGCAGATGAAGGAGTTCGTCGGCGACCTCCCCGGCGTCACCGCGGTCCATCCCAAAATGGTCTTCGACCCCCCCTGGAGCCCCGAAATGATGACCGAGGACGCCAAGTTCGCATTGGGGTTCTGACGCGCTGAGTCAACCCGGCCGCGGCTCAGCGATCGCGGCGTAGCTCAGTCCAGCCGCAGGCGGAATAGCAGGTGCGGCAGGCCGGCGTGGACGACCTCGCCCGCCGGCTCGAAGCCCGCCTTCGCGGCGACCCGCTGGGAGGCGAGGTTGGTCGGGAGGGTGAGGGCGACCACCTCCTCGAAGCCGAGCTCGTGCGCCCACTCGCAGGCGGCGGTCGCGGCCTCGGTGGCGAGGCCCCGGCCGTGCAGGCGGGGCTCGATGCTCCAGGGGAGCTCGATCCGCGCGGTTCCCTCCAGCGCGGTCCAGGCGAGGCCGCCGCGGCCGGCGAAGGCGCCGGTCTCACGCTCGATCAGGACCCAGGGGCCGAAGCCGTGGTCGCGCCAGTGGGCGCGGTCGCTGTCGATCAGCTCGTCGAGGACCTGGGCGGTGAACGGCGGCAGGGGAGGGGGGCGCAGCCAGCACTCGACCTCGGGCCGTGTGAAGTGGGCGTGGTAGAGGGCGCGGTCCTCGTAGGCCGGCTTGCGGGCGAGGAGGCGCTGGGTATGCCGCTCCCCGTCTCCCATCTCAGCGCGGGTCGGGGTCGGTGCGCGGCAGCCGCCGCTCGTCCGCCTCGTCGACCTCTTCGGCGCTCGCCTCGAAGTCGTAGTCGCGGCCGGGGCGCGCCGGGCCGCCGCCCCCCGGCCCGGGCGGGCGCCCGAACCCGCCGGGGCCGCCGACGCCGGCCACCGCGAAGCGGCCGAGCGTCAGCCGCTTCAGCAGCCGCCGCGTGAGCGCCCGGGTCGGCGGGATCAGCAGGACGGCCCCGAAGACGTCGGTGATGAACCCCGGGGTCAGCAGCAGGGTGCCGCCGACGACGATCAGCGCCCCGTCGGCGACCTCGCGCCCGGGGAACCGCCCCGCTCGCAGCGCCTCGTTGAAGCGCCGCCAGGCGCCCCGCCCCTGATGTTTGAGCAGCCACGAGCCGAGCAGCGCGTCGGCCAGCAGCAGGAACAGGGTCGGCCAGAGGCCGATCAGCTCGCCGACCTTGACGATCACGTAGAGCTCGGCGATCGGGACGACGACGAAGAGGACGATGAGGAGAAGGGCCATGCCGAAAGCCTAGATGAGTAGTTCCACGACTCAGGCCACGTAGTCGACCAGCGCTCTGCTGTTGCGGCCCAGCCCGTAGTTGAGCGAGATCGCCGCGGCCAGCGCCAGGAACCGGCTGGCGATCCGCGCCCGCAGGCCGCGCAGGGTGCGGGCGCCGTGGCGCTCGAGGCCGAGGATGTCCTTGGCGCTCCAGTAGATCGACTCGATCCGCTGGCGCAGCGGGGCGAGGTGCAGCCTGCCCCGGGGCTCGTCCTTGCGCCGGGGCCGCACTACGGTCGCGCCCAGCTCGGCGGCCCTGGCTTCGAACTCCGCGCCCGCGTAGCCCTTGTCGCCGAGGACGGTGAGCGGCCCGCTGCGGTTGACCCGCTCCAAGAGCCGCAGGCAGACCTCCCGCTCTCCCTCCTTGGGGGAGGTCAGCGCCATCGCCCTGGGGGTGCCGTCGGCAGCCATCAGGGTGTGCAGGCGAAAGCCCCAGAACCAGCGGCTGTGGGAGGCGCAGTAGCCGTAGTCGGCGGCGTCTGAGAGCGGGTCGGCCAGGGCGCTCTTCCCGCCGCGCTTGACCGTCTCGCGGGAGCGGGCGCACTCCACCGGGGTGGAGTCGACCAGCAGCAGGTCGTCGTGGAAGCCCGGGGACCCGGCGGCGAAGACGCCGATCAGCCACTCGATCGTCTCGGCCAGGCGGTCCCTGCGCTTGTGGAAGCCAGAGCGCTTGGTCAGGCCCGGGAACAGGTGCCCGAGGCGCTTGGCGGCGACCTTCGCGAAGCGCTCGTCGGAGCCGATCCCCATGATCGACTGGGCGACGCAGAGGGTGACGACCTCCGCGTCGGTCAATCTGCGACGGGCGTTCTTCTTGCCTTCGGGGAGGAGATCGTCGGCGGTGCAGAACACCGCAGTGAGCAGCAGGTCGAGGTCGGCGAGCATCGTGGCCCTCCTTCGGGTCGACGGGGCGATAGACACCGCCGACTTCGACCGCGTTGCTCCCTACCCCTGCCTGGACACCTGGTCGGAGCGATTCGTGGAACTACTCATCTAGGGACGAGGGCTGCTCGGCCCCGCCGCTACCCGGCGCCGGGCGCGGTTACGCCGCTTTGACGGCCTTGCCGGCCGCCGCCTCGAGCTCCTCGAGGGCCGCGCCGATGCCGTCGGAGACGAGCTCGACGTCCTCCATCCGGTCGTAGTCGGCGAGCAGGCCGAACCCGACCTTGCCGTTGTAGCTCATGATCGCCACCGCCAGGCAGTGGTTCTGCGGCAGGAAGGCGACCGGGAAGACGTCCTCGAGCTCCCGGCCGAGCACGTAGAGCGGCATCTGCGGCCCCGGCACGTTGGTGACGATCAGGTTGAAGAGGCGGGTCGAGAAGTTGATCCGCGAGGCCTGCGCCAGCAGCGTCGGCGGCGCGAAGTCGTTGAAGCGGGAGATGACTTCGGCGCCGAGCGCCTGTTTGGAGCGCTTCAGCCCGGCCATCGCGTCGCTGATCGTCCGCAGCCGGCGGACCGGGTCCTCGATGTAGACCGGCAGCGGCCCCCGCATCAGGGCGATCCGGTTGCCGAGGTCGCCGCGCTCGTCCTGGGTGCGGATCGAGACCGGCACCAGCGCCCGCAGCTCCAGCCCCTCGGTGCGGACCTGGCGTTGGTGCAGCCAGTCGCGCAGCGCCCCGGTGACGACGGCGAGGACGACGTCGTTGACGGTGCCGCCGAGGCTGTCTTTGATCCGTTTGAAGGTCGCCAGCTCCGAGCGCGCCCAGACGTAGCGCCGGTGCGGCCCGATCTGCTCGTTCAGCGGCACGTCGGGAGCCGGGTCGGCGAAGGCGCTGACGATCTCGCCGACCCCCTCCAGCCCCTCGACCAGCCTGCGCGCCGTCGTCTCCGGGTTGCGGAGGACGTCGACCGCGCGCTCGGCCAGCTTCACCGGGGCGGCGACCGCGTCGGCGACCCCGCGGGCGACCAGCTCGGTCGTCCCCGGCTCGGGCCGCGGCACCCAGTCGTCCTCCAGCTTCAGCGGCTCGGCGTCGCGCTCGACGTCGAAGAGGACGGTGCCGATGTCGACGCCGCTGATCCCGTCGACCATCGCGTGGTGGGTCTTGGTCAGGATCGCGAAGCGGTCGCGTTCGAGGTTCTGCACCAGCCACAGCTCCCAGAGCGGCTTCAGCCGGTCGAGCTGCTGGGAGAAGATCCGCCCGGCGAGCTTCTTCAGCTGCTCCTCGCCGCCCGGGTCGGGCAGCGCGGTGTGGCGGATGTGGTAGGTGAGGTTGAAGTTGACGTCGTCGGCCCAGAGCGGCCGGCCGGCCTCCAGCGGCGGCACCACCAGCTTCTGGCGGAAGCGCGGGACCAGCGGCAGGCGGCTGCGGACGTGCTCGACCAGGTCGACGTAGCGGGGCGGCGGCCCCTCGAAGATGAGGATCGCGCCCACGTGCATGTGGCTGTTCGAGTGCTCGTTGGTGAGGAACGAGGCGTCGACGGCGGTGAGGCGGTCGAGATGGCGTCCGGAAGTGGCCACCCGAGAAGGCTACTCAGGCCGCAAATTCGGAGCAATGCCGGACGTGCGCGCGCAATCCATCCACCGCCCGGGGGCGTGTCTGACTTCACGGGTCCTATGTCCACCACGAAGTCAGACACGCCCCTCGGTACCCTGGGGACATGCCCGCCACCCTCACCGGCCCCGAACGGGTGCTGCTCGCCGCGCCCCGCGGCTACTGCGCCGGCGTCGACCGCGCCGTGCAGACGGTCGAGCGCGCCCTGGAGCTCCACGGCGCCCCCGTCTACGTGCGCAAGGAGATCGTCCACAACAAGCACGTGGTCGAGGAGCTGGCGCAGCGGGGCGCGATCTTCGTCGAGGAGGAGACCGAGGTGCCGGAGGGCGCGATCGTCGTCTTCTCCGCCCACGGCGTGGCGCCGAGCGTGCACGAGAACGCCGCCGCCCGCGGCCTGCGGACGATCGACGCGACCTGCCCGCTGGTGACCAAGGTCCACGTCTCCGCCCGCCGCTTCGCCGCCCAGGGCTACACGATCATCATGATCGGCCACGAGGGCCACGAGGAGGTCGAAGGGACGACCGGCGAGGCGCCGAACTCGATCGTCCTGATCGAAACCGCCGACGAAGTCGAGAGCCTGCGGGTGCCGGACCCGACCAAGGTCGCCTTCATCACCCAGACGACGCTCTCGGTCGACGAGACCGCCGAGGTGATCGCCGCCCTGCGGGCCAAGTTCCCCGGCATCGTCGCCAGCAAGTCAGACGACATCTGCTACGCGACCACCAACCGCCAGATCGCCGTCAAGCAGCTCGCCCGCGAGTGCGACCTGGTCCTGGTGATCGGCTCGACCAACTCCTCCAACTCCAACCGCCTGGTCGAGGTCGCCCGCGAACACGGCGCCGCCTCGCACCTGATCGACAACCACACGCAGGTGCGGGAGGAGTGGCTGGAGGGGGTCGGGACGGTCGGCATCACCTCCGGCGCCAGCGCCCCCGAGGAGCTGGTCGAGCGCCTCGTCTCCTTCTTCCGCGAGCGCGGCGCCGCCGACGTCTCCGAGCTGCGCACCGTCCACGAGGACGTCCGCTTCATGCTCCCGAAGGAGATCCGCGAAGAGGTCGCCGCCCGGGCCTGACCCGCGAGTGGTGACTTAACCTCGCTATAGGCAGGTCAACTCACCAATCGCTCCCCCGCCGGCGCGCAGCGGCGCTGCGGGAGGCGCCCGCCGCTCAGGGGACGCCGGGGGCGAAGCTGAGCGACCAGACCCTGACGCCAGGGGCGGGGCGGAGGACGAGGCTGTGGGCCTCGTGGGCGGGATGCTCGGCGAGGGTGCGAAGGCCGGGGACGGGGTCGGAGGGCAGCGTCGCCCAGGCGCCATCGATCTCGACCGCGATCTCGCCCTCCCCCTCGACCGTCGCGTAGGCGCCTCCCGCCTGGTAGTCGAGCGCCAGGTCCTCGCCGTCCTCTCCCGCCGTCCAGGGCCGCTGCCAGGAGCCGCCGGGGAAGTGCTCGGGCGTCGGCGGGACGACGCGGGCGCCGGGAGCGTCGGTCGCGCGCAGCGGCGCGAGCGGCTCGGGCAGCTCCCGCAGCGCGTCGATCTCGCGCAGCTCGGCCTGGATCGCTTCCTCGGTCGCCCGGTATTCGCCCTCGCCGAAGTGGGCCCAGGCCAGCGCCCCGCCGAGGCTCCAGAGGAAGAGGCTGGGCCAGCCTTCGCAGCCGTAGGCGGCCCAGAGCTCGTGCTCGGCGTCGATCGCGGCCGGCAGCTCGACCCCGAGGCGGGCCAGCCCGGCGGCGACGTTCTCCGGCTCGGCGGCGAAGGGGAAGCGCGGCGCCTGGACGGCGATCGCGCTCAGGCCCGCCTCGCGGTAGCGGCGCTGCCACTCCGCCAGGTAGGGCAGGGTGCGGACGCTGTTCAGCTGCGCGTATTCGACGAAGTGCACGAGCGCTGGCCCGCCCGCGGTCAGCGCCGGCATCGACTCGGGTTCGGCGCCGACCCAGGCGAGGCCGGGCGGCAGGTCGGGGGCGGCGATGTTGTCGCGTCCAGGGCGCATTCGACGAGGGTGGAGGGCGGGACAGTATCCTGGCCCGCGTGACCGACCTCGTCACATTCCTGCTGCCGGCGCTGCCGCTGCTGGGATTGCTGGCGGCGCTGCTGCTCGGCCGCTACCCCGGCTGCGAGGCGATCGTCCGCCTCTCGCAGCGGATCGCCGTGGGCGATCGCCGTGGCCGCGGCGCCGACCGCCGCCAGGCCCTGCCGAAGCCGCCCCGCGCCTTCGCCCCCGCCGGTGGCCTCCTGATCGCCCTCGGGCTCGCCCAGCGACCGCCCCCGCTCCCGGCCTAGTCCCAGACAGGCCATTTCCGCGGTTCCCTTGTCCGCCCAGAGAGGACAGAGGAACCACGCAACTCGGACCGCGCCCGCGGGGCGCGCGAAAGGAGCACGAGATGAATACGAGAACCGCACTGATCGGCGGCGCCCTGGTCGTGGCCGCCGTCGTCCTCCTGATCGTCCTCAGCAGCGGCGGCAGCGACGAAAGCAGCACCACCGACGCCGGCAAGGTGCCGACGATCGTCGTCGACAAGCAGGGGAAACCGGTCGGCGGGATCCGCGAACTCGTCTATCGCAAGGGGGATCAGATCCACTTCAAGGTCCAGGTCCCCTTCGAAGAAGAGGTCCACCTGCACGGCTACGACGTGATGAAGGAGGTCCCGAAGGGAGGCGGCACCGTCGTCTACGACCTCCCGGCTGAAATCGAAGGGGAGTTCGAGGCCGAGCTCGAGGGCCACAAGGAACAGATCGTCGACATGAAGGTCGAACCGTGAGCTTCCTCCCGCTCGCCCACGCGCTCGCATCCAGGCAGGATCTCCCGATCCCTGCCTGGCTGTTCGCGTGGGCGGCCTCGATCGTCCTGATCGCCTCCTTCTTCGCCCTCTCGGCCGCCTGGCGCAAGCCGCAGTTCGAGGACGAGCGCCGGCGGCCGCTCGGCGAGCGCCTCTCGGCGGCGCTCGCCGGCCCCCCGGCGCAGGTCCTCTGCGGCACCGTCGGCGTCCTCCTCCTCGGCTTCGCGATCTACGCCGGGCTGCACGGGACCGAAGCCCCGGACCGCAACTTCGCCCTCACCTTCCTCTTCGTCACCTGCTGGCTCGGCTTCCCCTTCCTCTCGGCCTTCCTCGGCGACGTCTTCCGCCCCTTCAACCCCTGGCGCGCGGTCGGCCGCGCCGCCGGCGCCGGCTTCCGCGCGATCGCCGGCCAGCGCGCCGCGCAACTCCCCTACCCGGAGCGGCTCGGCCGCTGGCCGGCGGCGATCGGCCTGCTGGCGACCGTCTGGCTCGAGGTCGTCTACGGCGCCAGCGGCGGCGTCACCGTCGGCCTCGCCCCCCACGCCTGCGCCGTCGCCGCCTTGGTCTACAGCGGCTACGCGCTGGCGATGATGGCCCTCTTCGGCACCGAGGAGTGGTGCGAGCGGGGCGAGGTCTTCTCCGTCTACTTCGGGATGTTCGGCCGCCTCGGCGTCTTCGGCAGCCGCGACGGGCGCCTCTACCGCCGCCGCCCCTTCTCGGCGACGACCCACTGGGCGGCGATCCCCGGCTCGGCCGCGGTGGTGATCGCCTCGATCGCCTCGACCAGCTTCGACGGCGCCCAGGAGGGGGCCTACAAGGGGGCGATCGAAAGCGTCTTCGAATGGCTGGCCGACCGGGGGATGGAACTGACCGGCGCCCTCCACCTCACCGACACGATCTTCATGCTGGCGACCTTCGCCGCCGTCGGCCTCGTCTACCAGCTCGGGGTCCGCGGCATGCGCACGGTCCCCGGCGCGCCCGCGTTCAGGAAGCTGCGCAGCGGCTTCGCCCACACCCTGATCCCGATCGCCCTCGCCTACCTCGTCGCCCATTACTTCAGCCTCTTCTTCTTCCAGGAGCAGGCGCAGTTCACCTACATCCTCTCCGACCCGCTGGGCACCGGCCACACCGACCTCTTCGGCACCGCGAACAACCTCGTCGACTACAAGATCCTCAGCGCCAACGCGATCTGGTACGTCCAGGTGGCGGCGCTGGTGATCGGCCACGTGATCGGCCTGATGCTCGCCCACGACCGCGCCCTCGTCTACTGGCCCGACTACAAGCGCGCCACCGCCTCGCAGTACTGGATGCTGGCGGTGATGGTCGCCTTCACCTGCTTCGGCCTCTACCTGCTCTCGGTCGCGAACGGGTAGGGGCGGACCGGTGCTGCCGCTCGCCCACGTCGGTCACTTCCTCTGGATCCTCTACCTGGTCCCGGTGGCGATCGTCGTCGCCGGGATCGTCAGGAGCTCGCGCGCCGCGCGGGGCGGGCGGGACGACGATCCCGGCGACGAGTAGCGGCCGGCGAGTCGCCCGCCCGCGGCGGCGGGCGATCCGCCGGCGGCTAGAGGATCTCGGCGAGCCGGGCCTCCAGCGCCGCGGAGACGCTGTCGCGGACCGGGCCCTCGGCGAGGCGTTCGACCAGCGACTCGAGGAAGCCTTCGATGATCAGGCTCTTCGCCGCGCCGGCGTCGAGGCCGCGCGAGGTGAGGTAGAACAGCTGCTCCTTGTCTACCTGGGCGATCGCCGCGGCGTGGGTGCAGCGGACGTCGTCGGCGAGGATCTCCAGCCCGGGAATCGCGTCGGCGTGGGCCTCGGGGGAGAGCAGCAGGTTGCGGCTCTCCTGGAAGGCGTCGGTCTGCTGGGCGCCGGGGTCGACCTTGATCATCCCGCGCCAGACGGCGGTCGCGCCGGCGGCGAGGACGCCGCGGAAGGCGAGGTCGGAGTTGGTGTTCGGCGCCGCGTGCTCCTGCAGCGTGTCGAAGTCGAGGTGCTGCCCGGCGCCGCCGGCGTAGCCGCCGGTCACCCGCGCCTCCGAGCCCGGCCCGGCGAGCTTGGTCTCCATCCGCACCTTGCCGCGGGCCGAGCCGAAGCCGAGGGCGGCCCAGTCGAGGCGGCCGTCGCGCTCGACCTGCGCCCGCTGGGTGGCGAAGATCCACGCCTGCTCGGAGATGTCCTGGGTGTTGACGTAGCGCAGGGTCGCGCCCTGGCCGACGCTCAGCTCGACCACCGAGTTGAGCAGCGCGTCGACCCCGTCGCCCGGCGAGGACCAGTGCTCCCAGACCTCCGCCTCGGCCCCGTCCTCGATCACGACCAGCGTCCGCCAGTCGACCGCGGCGCCGCTCGCGTCGAGCGGAACCTCGACCTGGATCGGCTCGCTCAGCCGCACCCCGGCCGGCACGTGGACGAGAACGCCGTCGCGCCAGCCCGCCTCGTTGCGGGCGACGAAGAAGTCCTCCATCGGCACCAGCGAGCCGAGCCGCTCGCGCAGCAGGTCGCCGTGGCTCGTCACCGCCTCGGCCAGCGAGACGACGACCGCGCCCTCGGCGCCGGAGACGACCGGCTCGGCGCCCGCCTCCTCGTAAGCGGTCAGGTCCAGCCCGGAGAGGTCGGTGAATTCCCACCCCTTCGCCTTCTGGTCGGGAAGCGGCAGCTCCTGCGCCAGAGAGGCGCCGGTCCGGCGCCTCTCCTCGAGCCAGGCCGGTGCGGTTGCCAGCTCAGCCAATGGAACCCTCCATCTGCAGCTCGATCAGGCGATTCAGCTCGACCGCGTACTCCATCGGCAGCTCCTTGGTCACCGGCTCGATGAAGCCGTTGACGATCATCTTCGAGGCCTCCTCCTCGTCGAGCCCGCGGCTCTGCAGGTAGAAGAGCTGCTCGTCGCCGATTTTGGAGACGGTCGCCTCGTGGCCGATGTCGGCGTCGTTCTCGTCGATCCGGATCGTCGGGTAGGTGTCCGAGCGCGAGTCCTCGTCGAGCAGCAGCGCGTCGCAGACGACCTTCGAGCGCGACTCGCTCGCCCCGTCGGCGACTTCGAGCAGGCCGCGGTAGGTCGCCCGGCCGCCGTCCTTGGAGATCGACTTGGAGAAGATCGAGGACGAGGTCCGCGGGGCCCCGTGGATGATCTTGCCGCCGGCGTCTTGGTGCTGGCCCTCGCCGGCGAAGGCGATCGAGAGGATCTCGCCGTGGGCTTCGGGGCCCAGCAGGTAGATCGACGGGTACTTCATCGTCAGCTTCGAGCCGAGGTTGCAGTCGACCCACTCCATCGTCGCCTTCTCGTGCGCGACGGCGCGCTTGGTGACGAGGTTGAAGACGTTCTGCGACCAGTTCTGGACGGTCGTGTAGCGGACCCGCGAGCTCGGCTTGGCGACGATCTCGACCACCGCCGAGTGCAGCGAGTCGCTCGAGTAGACCGGCGCCGTGCAGCCCTCGATGTAGTGGACGTCGGCGCCCTCCTCGGCGATGATCAGCGTCCGCTCGAACTGGCCCATGTTCTCGGTGTTGATCCGGAAGTAGGCCTGCAGCGGCATCTCGACCTTGACCCCGGCCGGCACGTAGACGAAGGAGCCGCCCGACCAGACGGCGCTGTTGAGGGCCGCGAGTTTGTTGTCGTTGGGCGGGATCACCGTCGCCCAGTACTCGCGGACCAGGTCCTCGTGCTCGCGCAGGGCGGTGTCCATGTCGGTGAAGATCACGCCCTGTTCCTCGAGCTTCTCGTTGACCTGGTGGTAGACGACCTCGCTCTCGTACTGGGCGCCCACCCCGGCGAGGAATTTGCGCTCCGCCTCGGGGATCCCCAGCCGGTCGAAGGTGTTTTTGATGTCCTCCGGGACCTCGCTCCAGTCGCGGCTGTTCTTGTCGGAGGCACGGACGAAGTAGTGGATGTCGTCGAAGTCGATCTGGTCGAGGTCGCCGCCCCACTGCGGGGTCGGCCGCTGTTCGAAGTGCTCCAGCGCCTTGAGCCGGAACTCGCGCATCCAGGCCGGCTCGTCCTTGTAGTCGGAGATCGTCTCGACGACCTCGCGGGTCAGCCCCTTCGGGGCTTTGTAGGCGTAGCCGGTCTCGGGATCGTTGAAGCCGAACTTCTCCTTGTAGTCGGCGTTGATGCCGGCCAGCTCGCGTTTCTCGGCGAGAACCTCGGGCGTTGCCATGTCAGTTGACCTCCAAAGTGATGGTGTCGTCCTCGACGCCGACGGGGAACGTCTGGACCGGCTGGAAGGCGGGAAGCGTCTTCGGCCTGCCGCTGGCGAGGTCGAAGAGGGAGCCGTGGCGCGGGCACTCGACCGTGCAGGCGGCGGCGTCGAGCTCGCCCTCGGCGAGCGGCCCGTTGTCGTGGGAGCAGCGGTCCTCGATCGCGTAGTAGGCGCCGTCGCAGTTGAAGACGCCGATCTTCATCCCCTCGTGCTCGACCAGGCGCATGCCGCCGGGCGGCAGCTCGGCCGCGGGGCAGACGGGGATCTTGGTTCCTGCGGTCTCGGTCAAGAGGGATTCTCCTGCGATTTCAAGAGGCGCTCCTGCGAGAGGGATTCTCCTGCGATTTCAAGAGGCGCTCCTGCGAGAGGGATTCTCCTGCGATTTCAAGAGGTGCTCCTGCGATTCTCGGGTCGGGGTCGGGGCGGTTGCGTCAGGCGCCGCTGGTGCGTCTCGTGCGGCTTGAAACTTAATCCTACTTCCGGAGTCGGATTTTAGCGGCACGGCCCCCCGAGCTCCCGCAGGGCCCCGCCCGCCGACATTCCAACCCGCCGCTGAGGGGGTGTCTGACTTGAGGGGTCCTATATGGGGCTTGAAGTCAGACACGTCTCGGAGATGCACACGGAAGTGCGGAGTTCGTGCCGGAAGTGTGGTCTTATCTGGGGAGACACTTCTTCGAGAGGAGCGCGAGATGAGCGAGAGGACCAGTTACGCGCCCGGCACCCCCTGCTGGGTCGACCTCGGGACGCCCGACGTCGACGCCGCGGCCCGCTTCTACGGCGAGCTGTTCGGCTGGGAGGTGCCGGAGCGCCCCGACTCCCACGAGATGGGGGGCTACCGCCGGGCGCGGCTCCGCGGCCGCGACGTCGCCGGGATGATGCCGCTGATGCAGGAGGGCCAGCCGCCCGCCTGGACCACCTACGTCTCGGTCGACGACGCGGCCCGGATCGGCCAGGCGATCCAGGAACATGGCGGCACGATGGTCGCCGAGCCGATGACGGTGCGGAGCTTCGGCTCGCTGGCCCTCTTCACCGACCCGGAGGGAGCCTTCTTCGGGATCTGGGAGCCGGCCGACTTCGCCGGAGCCGAGCTGGTCAACCAGCACGGCGCCTTCGCCTGGAACGAGCTGGGGACCCGCGACCCCGGCGCCGCCAAGGAGTTCTACGGCCCCGTCTTCGGCTGGGAGTTCGAAGCGCAGGAGCTGGGCGGGATGACCTACAACTCGATCAAGGTCGGCGAGAACGCCGCCGGCGGGATGGCGGACATCGAGGGCCGGGTCCCCGACCAGGCCCCCGCCCACTGGATGACCTACTTCGGCGCCGATGACACCGACAGCGCGGTCGCCCAGGTCGAGGAGGGGGGAGGCAGGGTCGACTTCGGCCCGGTCGACATCCCCGCCGGCCGCTTCGCGATGGTCGCTGACCCCTGGGGAGCCGCCTTCGCCGTGATCAAGCTGAGCGACCAGGCGCTCTCGAGCGCCCCGTAGCCCCCCGCATCACCGAGTCCGCGAAAACCGCTCTTGAAGAGGGCTTTTCGCGGACTCGCTAGAGCTGGCCGAGGTCGGCGACCGCTTCGCCCGGGTCGCCGGCGGCGCCCTCGTCCTCCCATTCGGCCGGCTTGCCGAGGGAGGCGCTCTTGACCACCTTGAGGCCGAGCATCGCGCACTTCATCCGCGTCGCCGAGATCTCGATCCCGAGCAGCTCGAGGACGAAGTCTTTCGGCAGCTTCAGCAGCTCCTCGCGGCTCATCCCGACCAGCTCGTCGGTCAGCAGCGAGGTGGCGGCGGTCGAGATCGCGCAGCCCTTGCCCTCGAAGGCGACTGCCTCGACCCTGTCGTCGGCGTCGAGCTTGATCGTCACGTGCTGCTCATCGCCGCAGAACGGGTTGGTGTCCTCGAACTCGAGATCGGCCTCCTCGAGGTGGCCGAAGTTGTGCGGCCGCTTGTAGTGCTCGAGGATCTGGTCGCGGTAGAGCTCGTCCATGCCGTTCCCGAGGCTAGCGGAGGGGCGTCAGAGGCCGAAGACCCGGCGGGCGTCTTCGAGCCCCTCGACCAGCCGGTCGATCTCGGCCGGGGTCGTGTAGACGCCGAAGCTGGCGCGGGCGGTGGCGGCGACGCCGAGGCGGTCCATCAGCGGCTGCGCGCAGTGGTGGCCGGCGCGCACGGCGACGCCGTGGCGGTCGAGGATCTCGGAGACGTCGTGGGCGTGGATGCCCTCGACCTCGAAGGAGACGGGGCCGAGGCGGCCGGGGCCGCGGGGCGGGCCGAAGACGCGCAGGCCCGGCACCTCGGCGAGGCGGGCCAGCGCGTGGTCGGCGATCTGCTCCTCGTGCTCGCGGACCGCCGCCATCCCGACCAGGTCGAGCCAGCGCATCGCCGAGGCCAGCCCGACCGCCTGGGCGATCGCCGGCGTCCCGGCCTCGAAGCGGGCCGGCGGGTCGGCGTAGGTCGTGCCCTCCCTCGTCACCTTGCGGATCATCGAGCCGCCGCCGAGGAAGGGCGGCATCTCGCGCAGCAGCTCCAGCCGCGCCCAGAGCGCGCCGATCCCGGTCGGCGCGTAGAGCTTGTGGCCGGTGATCGCGTAGAAGTCGACGCCCAGCTCGGCCATGTCGAGAGGCAGCTTCGGCGCCGCCTGGGCGCCGTCGCAGAGCACCAGCGCCCCGGCATCGTGCGCCAGCCGGGCCAGCTCGGCGACCGGGTTCTCGGTCCCCAGAACGTTGGAGACGTGGGTGAAGGCGACCAGCTTCGGCGCGCGCTGCAGCAGACCCGCGTAGGCGCCGAGGTCGAGCCGTCCCTCCGCGTCGACCGGCGCCCAGTCGATCTCCGCCCCGACCCGCTCGGCGAGCTGCTGCCAGGGGACGATGTTCGAGTGGTGCTCCATCTCGGTCAGCAGCACCCGGTCGCCGGCGCCGAGGTTGGCGTCGCCCCAGGCCCGCGCCACCAGGTTGATCGCCTCGGTCGCGTTGCGGACGAAGACGACCTCGCGGCGGTCGGCGGCGCCGAGGTGGTCGGCCACCGTCGCCCGCGCCCCCTCGTAGGCTTCGGTCGCCTCGGCCGAGAGGGTGTGGGAGCCGCGGTGGACGTTGGAGTGGTGGCGCCGCTCGTAGCGGTCGACCGCCTGGATCGAGGCCAGCACCCGCTGCGAGCTGGCGCCGCTGTCGAGGTAGGCGACCGGCTGCCCGTGCACCTCGCGCTCCAGCGCCGGAAAGGCGGCGCGCACCCGCTCGAGGTCGAGCGGGGCCGCCAGGGCGGAGCTCTCGGTGCTCAGCGGCTCCATCGCTGCGAGGCCGGGCGGCGCTAGGCCGCCGCGCCCGCCTCGACCTCCTCCTTGATCCAGCCGTAGCCCTTCTCCTCCAGCACGCCGACCAGCTCCGGGCCGCCTTCTTTGACGATCCGCCCCTGGTACATGACGTGGACCTGGTCGGGCTTGACCATGTGGAGGATGCGCTGGTAGTGGGTGATGATCAGGACGCCCATCTCGGGGCCGGCGAACTTGTTGACCCCTTCGGCGACGGTGCGCAGGGCGTCGATGTCGAGCCCCGAGTCGGTCTCGTCGAGGATCGCGATCTCCGGCCGCAGCAGCGCCAGCTGCAGCAGCTCCATCCGCTTCTTCTCGCCGCCGGAGAAGCCGTCGTTGAGGTAGCGGCTGGAGAAGTCTTTGGGGATGCTCGCCAGCTCCATCGCCTCCTGCGCGGTCCTGGCGAAGTCTTTGATCTTGATCTGCTCTTCGCCGCGCGCCTCGCGGTGGGCGTTGATGATCATCCGCAGGTACTTGCTGACCGAGACGCCGGGGATCGCGACCGGGTACTGGAAGGCCATGAAGAGGCCGGCCTGGGCGCGGGTCTCGGGGTCGGCCTCGGTGACGTCCTCGCCCTTGAAGACGATCGAGCCCTCGGTCACCTCCAGCGCCGGGTGGCCCATGATCGCGTTGGCGAGCGTCGACTTGCCGGAGCCGTTCGGGCCCATCAGCGCGTGGACCTTGCCCTTCTCGACGTCGAGGTCGAGGCCTTTGAGGATCTCCTTCTCCTCGGCCTTCACGTGCAGGTTGCGGATCTCCAGCTCAGCCAATTTCGCTCCGTTTCTGGTTTGCGGTTGAAGTTCGGGCGGCTCGATGCCGACTCAGGCGGCGGTCCCGATCGCCGCGGCCCGTGTGGGCGCGCTCTGGGCGGAGAACTCGACCAGCTCGGCCAGGGTGGTCCCGGCGAGCGCCTTGCTGACGCCCCCCTGCACCCGCATCCACAGCAGCTTGGTCGAGCAGGCCTGGTCGCCGTCGGCCTCGTGCGAGCAGAGGACTTTGCCCTCGGGGGCGTCGTGGAAGCACTCCATCGGCGCGATCTGGCCTTCCAGCGCCTCGACCACCGCGTCCATCGTGATCTCCCCGGCCGGCTTCGCCAGGCGGTAGCCGCCGTGGGCGCCGCGGGTCGAGGTGACGAGGCCGGCCTTGCGCAGTTTCGCCACCAGGTGCTCCAGGTAGGAGAGCGGCAGGTTCTCCGCTTCGGCGACCGAGCCCAGCGAGACCGGCCGCGAGCCGGGCTGGCGGCCCAGCTCGACCATCAGTCGCACTCCGTACTCGGCTTTGGTCGAGAACAGCATCGAGGGATAAATCCTACCGAAGCGGTCGGTTATGCCGACGGGACGAAAGGGCCCTGAGACGAAAGGGCCCCCAGGAGGAGAGGGCCCCCTGGGACGAAAGGATCCCTGGGACGAAAGGCCCCAGGGACGAGAGGGGCCCTATATGGAGAGGAATCGTCCTATCGGCGAGATCACGGCTCGATCAGGCCGCGGCGGATCGCGTAGCGGACCAGCTCGACCCGGTCCCGCATCCCGAGCTTGCGCATCGCGTTGGCGCGGTGGTTCTCGACCGTCTTCTCGGAGAGGTGGAGGATCGCGGCGATCTGCCTGGTCGTGTGGGCCTCGGCGACGAGCTTGACGATCTCCTCCTCGCGCGGGGTCAGCTCCTCCTCGCCGGAGGAGCCGCGCTCGAGCACGTCCTTGATCAGCGTCCTCTGCGCCTCCGGGGTGAGGAACGGCTCGCCGCGCTCGACCGCGCGGATCGCCGCCAGCAGGTCGGTGTCGGCCTGCGCCTTCAGCACGTAGCCGGAGGCGCCCGCCTTCAGCGCCTCGAACAGGTAGCGCTCGTCGTCGTGCATCGAGAGGATCAGCACCGCGACCTCCGGCGCCTGCTGCTTGATCTCGCGCGTCGCCTGCAGCCCGGTCAGCTTCGGCATCTTCACGTCGAGGATCGCCAGGTCGGGCCGCTCCCGCACCGCCAGGTCGCGCGCCTCGGCCCCGTCGGCCGCCTCCCCGACCACCTCGATGTCCGGCTGCCGCTCCAGCAGCAGCCGTAACCCCGAGCGGACGATCCCATGGTCGTCGGCGATCAGCACGCGCACGAGACCACTATCGCCGATGGGCCGATCCGTCGCCTCCACTCCGCCGACGGGCCGATCGGACTCACCTGACGGGACGGATCGTCCCGTCGGCGGGTGGGATTCGACCGATCGGCCCGTCAGGCGGGGACGGCGAGGCGGACCGTGGTGCCGGCGCCGGGCCGGGACTCGATCGTCAGCTCGGCGCCGATCAGGAGGGCGCGCTCGCGCATGCCGCCGATGCCGAGGCCGCGTTGGGACTCCTCGAAGGCGAAGCCGCGGCCGTCGTCGGCGACTTCGAGGACCACACCCGGGGGGGTATCCGGGACCGCTTCCGAGGAGGCCGAAGCCGGCGAGCGGCGCGCCGCCTCGTCGCCGGAGCGGCGCGCCGCCCCTTCCCGCGAACGGTGCGTCCCCTCGTCGCCGGTTCGGCGCCGCGCCGCCTCGTCCCCGGTTCGGGACAACCGCACCGTGACCCGGTCGGCGCCGCTGTGGCGGGCGGCGTTGGAGAGGGCCTCCTGGGCGACCCGGTAGAGGACGAGCTGGGCGTCGCCGTCGAGGCCGGAGAAGTCGCCGTCGACCTCCAGCCTCGTCTCGATCTCGCCGCCGAGCCGATCGACCTGGCCTTCGATCGCCGCCGCCAGGCCGAGGTCGTCGAGCGCGGTCGGCCGCAGCTGGCGGGCCAGCGAGAGCAGCTCGGTCATCGCCTGGTTGGCCAGCGCTTTGGTCTCCGCCAGTTCGCCCTCCAGCCCCGGCGGCGCCGCCTCGCGCGCCGCCTCCAGCCGCAGCAGCAACCCCGTCAGCGACTGGTTGACCTCGTCGTGCAGGTCGCGGGCGACCCGCGCCCGCTCCTCCTCCTGGGCCCGCAGCGCCGCCGAGCCGGCCCGCCGCCGCTCCGCTTCCAGCCGCCGCATCATCCGCAGGAAGGCGAGCTCGATCCGCGCCACCTCCTCGGTCTCGCCGACCCCGTCGATCGAGGCGGGGAGGAGGGGCCGGGGGCGCGAGAGGTCGACCTTCTCCATCGCCTCGACCAGGTCCTCCAGCGGCGCCAGCCGCCGCCGCTCGCGCGCCAGCGCGACCGCCAGCGCCAGCACGACCAGCCCGAGCCCGATCGCGATCAGAGTCATCGAGTCAGCCTAGATCCACCCGGCGCGCCCCTGACCGCGCGTCCTCCCCGGGAGGGCCGGCGTCCCGCTTCCTCCGCTGTTCCTCTGCCCTGTCCAGCCCGGCAAAGGGCCAGCGGAAAGCAGTGGGTCGGCCGCGTCCTGGAGAGGCGGGGCGATAGGGGTTGCCTGGGCGGTATCGGGGGGCTGGCCCCTATAGGCGAAGTCGCGCTTTCGGCCCATACTTCGGGGACCAACCGAACTCAGGAGCGACTGACACGCGATGACCACCACCAAGCAATCCACCTGGGGCGCGACGCTGCGGACCACGATCCTGATGGCCTCCCTCGGGGGGCTTCTGGTCGTGATCGGCGCCCTGATCGGCGGCGCCCAGACCGCCGGGCTGTTCCTCGTCATGGCCCTGGCGATCAACTTCTTCAGCTACTTCTTCAGCGACAAGATGGCGCTGGCGATGAGCCGGGCCAAGCCGATCGACGAGGCCGAAGCGCCGCGGCTCTACCAGATCGTGCGCGAACTCTCGACCCGCGCCGAGCTGCCGATGCCGCGCCTCTACATGATCCCGCAGGACCAGCCCAACGCCTTTGCCACCGGACGCAACCCGAAGCACTCGGCGGTGGCGGTCACCCGCGGCATCACCAAGCTGCTCTCCGAGGACGAGCTGCGCGGCGTCCTCGCCCACGAGCTCACCCACGTCCGCAACCGCGACATCCTGATCCAGTCGGTCGCCTCGGCGATCGGCGCCGCGATCACCTACCTCGCCTACATGCTGATGTGGTTCGGCGGCGACGAGGACAACGGCCCGCTCGGCATCGTCGCGGCGCTCAGCATGGTGATCCTCGCCCCGATCGCGGCCAGCATCATCCAGCTCGCGATCTCGCGCCAGCGCGAGTTCGCGGCCGACGCCGGCGGGGCGGAAATCTGCGGCAACCCGGAGTCGCTGGCGAGCGCGCTGCTGCGGCTCGAGCAGGGCGCCGAAGCGATGCCGATGCAGGTCAACCAGGCGGCCGAGCCCCTCTACATCGTCCGGCCCTTCAAGGGCAAGGGCATCGCCGGCCTCTTCTCGACCCACCCCCCGATCGAGGAGCGGGTCCGCCGCCTGCGCCAGATGCGCCCCACCCTCTGACTAGCCGGAGCCCCGCTCCGGCCGCTGCGAACGCGGCCCCGGGACCCTTCCCCGGGGCCGTTCCCGCGGCCGCGAAAGCCGATTTCCCCGGCTCGCTATCATTTTTGAAGTAAAGCTGATCCGATTTCAGGGGATTTACTTCTTATGGCCATCGACACCGAGCGCGTGCAGACGATCGAGGAGATCGAACCCTTCGAGGCGGCGGAGGAGATCGACGGCGGCGACGTCGTCCTGATCGACACCCGCGAGCCCCATGAGTACCAGGAGGCCCACCTCGACGACGGCAGGCTGGTGCCGCCGGGGCTGCTCGCCGACGAGATCGAAGCGGCGGCGCCCGACAAGTCGGCCCGCACGATCCTCTACTGCCGCTCCGGCAACCGCTCGGCGCTCGCCGCCGCGCAGCTGCAGCAGCTCGGCTACGAGAACGTCGCCTCGATGAGCGGCGGGATCGTCCAGTGGCAGGAGCAGGGGCTGCCGGTGGTCTCGCCCTCGGGGATGACCGCCGAGCAGCGCGAGCGCTACTCGCGCCACACCCTGCTGCCCGAGGTCGGGGTCGACGGCCAGATCAAGCTGCTGAACGCGAAGGTGCTGCTGCTCGGCGCCGGCGGCCTCGGCGCCCCGACCGCGCTCTACCTGGCGGCGGCCGGCGTCGGCACGATCGGCCTCGTCGACGACGACGTCGTCGACGCCTCCAACCTGCAGCGCCAGGTGATCCACAACACCGAGCGGATCGGGATGCCGAAGACCGCCTCGGCGCGGATCTTCATCGAAGGGCTGAATCCCGACGTCGACGTGGTCGAGCACAACGGCCGCCTCGACGCCTCCAACATCGTCGACGTCATCTCCGGCTACGACATCGTCGTCGACGGCGCCGACAACTTCCCCACCCGCTACCTGCTGAACGACGCCTCGGTGCGGACCGGCAAGCCGGTCGTCTCGGCCTCGATCCTCGGCTTCGACGGGCAGATCTCGACCTTCGTCCCCTTCGAGGGCCCCTGCTACCGCTGCCTCTACCCGACCCCGCCGCCGGCCGAGCTGGCGCCGAGCTGCTCCGCCAACGGGGTGCTCGGGGTGATGGCCGGGACGATGGGCACCCTGCAGGCCAACGAGGTGATCAAGCTGATCCTCGGCAAGGGCGAGCCGCTGGTCGGCCGCCTGCTCCTCTACGAGGCGCTCGGCACCAGGTTCACCGAGCTGAAGGTCCGCCGCGACCCCGAGTGCCCGATCTGCGGCGAGCACGCCGAGGAGATCCCGGAGTCGGAGATGGGCCGGTTCCCCGACTACGACGCCTTCTGCGCCGGCGCCGGCGGCGACCGCTAAGCCGCGAATACCGGCGCATCTCTGCGTCCTCGGTCGGTCGTGTGCAGAGCACACTTCCCTCCCTGCGTCCTTGACCTGCTTGGTCTTCGCGGCTTAGTAGGATCACCGACTCATGGCGACCGTCCGCATCCCACCCGTCCTGCGCCCGAAAACGGGTGGGCAGCCCGAGGTCGAGGCCGGCGGCTCGAACGTCGGCGAGGTGCTGCGCTCGCTGACCGGCGAGTTCCCCGAGACGGCGGAGCAGCTCTTCGGCGAGGGCGGCGAGCTCAACCGCTACGTCAACGTCTACCTCAACGACGAGGACGTGCGGGTGCTGAGCGGCCTCGAGACCGCGGTCAAGGACGGCGACACCGTCGTCATTTTGCCGGCCATGGCCGGCGGTTCCTGACGATTGGTGACTTAACCTCGCTATAGGCGGGTTAACTCACCAATCGCGCTAGCGATCCAGCACCAATCCGAGGAACTGCCGCGTCCGCTCCTCGCGCGGGCTCTCCAGGACCGCGGCCGGGGGGCCTTCCTCGACGATCACGCCGCCGTCCATGAAGATCACCCGGTCGGCGACCTCGCGGGCGAAGCCGATCTCGTGGGTGACGACGAGCATCGTCATCCCTTCCTCGGCCAGCTCGCGCATCGTGTCGAGGACTTCCTTGACCAGCTCGGGGTCGAGGGCGCTGGTCACCTCGTCGAAGAGCATCACGTGCGGGTCCATCGCCAGCGCCCGGGCGATCGCCACCCGCTGCTGCTGGCCGCCCGAGAGCGTTTCCGGGTACTGGCCGAGCCGGTCGCCGAGGCCGACCCGCTCCAGCAGCTCGGTCCCCTTCGCCCGCGCCTCCTGGCCGGAGCGGCCGAGGACCTTTTCCGGCGCCAGGGTGACGTTCTCCAGCGCCGTCTTGTGAGGGAAGAGGTTGAACTGCTGGAAGACCATCCCGACCCGCTGGCGGACGAAGTCGAGCTCCCAGCTCTCCTCGCCGGCGCCGGAGCCCGGGCCCCTGCAGATGTCGCGGCCTTCGAGGAAGACCTCGCCCTCCTCGGGCGGCGCCAGCAGGTTGACGCAGCGCAGCAGGGTGCTCTTGCCCGAGCCGCTGGGCCCGAGGATGCAGATCACTTCTCCCCGGGCGACGTCGATGTCGACCCCTTTCAGCACCTCGAGCCTGCCGAAGCGCTTGCGGACGCCCCGGAGGCCGAGGATCGGCTCGGCCATCAGGCGACCTCGATGTGGGCGCCGCGGGCGATCTTGCCCTGGTTGCGCTTGATCAGGTAGTCGACGAGCCGGGCCAGGGGCAGGACGACGACGAGGAACATCAGCCCCGAGAGCATCACCGCCGAGCTGTTGAAGGTTTCCGCCAGCACTTCCCGGCCGAGCAGCAGCGACTCCGAGTAGGCGATCACGCCGACCAGGGTCGTGTCCTTCAGCAGCGAGATCATTTCGTTCAGCATCGGCGCCGGGATCTTGGTCACGGCCTGGGGGACGACGACGTGGCGCATCGTCTGCCCGTGGCTCATCCCCAGCGAGCGGGCCGCCTCGACCTGGCCGCTGTGCACCGCTTCGATGCCGGCACGGTAGACCTCGGCCATGTAGGCGCCGTAGACCATCGTCAGGGCCAGGACGCCGTACCAGAACGGGTCGGGCTGCCCGAGCCAGTGGGGGATGCGGAGTTCCTTCGGCAGGAAGTTGAGGTAGGGGATGCCGCCGGAGATCAGGAAGATCACGATCAGCAGCGGGATCCCGCGGAAGACGTCGATGTAGGCGATCGTGATCCCCCGCAGCGGCATCAGCTTCCGGCCCGGGAGCTGGCGCAGCAGGGCGAGGAAGAGCCCGAAGAGCAGGGCGAGGACGACGGCGACGGCGAAGAGGAGGAGGTTGCGCAGGAACCCTTCGAGGATTTCCCCGAAGTGCGCCCCCATGATCGTGAAGTCGAAGTACTGGTGGAAGAATTCGCTCATCGCTCGCTCCTGCCGGTCCCCCTGGGAAAGAGAAGAGGCGCCATCATGGCGCCCCTTCCCTGCGGCTTCAAATCAGGCGGTCGCTATTCGGCTTCGTGGGTCGCCGAGAAGATCGCCTGCGGCGGTTCCAGATGGAACCACTTTTCGTAGATCTTCTTGTAGGTCCCGTCTTCCATGACTTCCATCAGCCCGGTGTTGATTTCTTCGAGCAGTTCGCTGTTCCCCTGGGCGACGGCGATTCCATACTCTTCTTCGGTCGGGACTTTTTCGGCGATTTCGACGCCGCCGGATTTTTCGACCGCGTTCTGCGCGACCGGAGCGTCGATCACCACGCCTTCGACGGTGCCGGATTTGAGCGCGTTGACCGCGTCGGGACCTTCCGGGAAGGGCCGGATTTCAGCGCCGCCGATTTTTTCCTTGGCGAGTTCCTGCCCGGTCGTGCCCTGCTGGACGCCGACCGTCTTGCCTTCCAGTTCTTCCAGCGACTTGATCGAGCTGCCTTCTTTGACCAGCACCGCCTGTTCGGAGAGGTAGTAGGGGTTGGAGAAGTCGACCGCCTTCTCGCGTTCTTCGGTGATCGTCGCCGCCGAGATCACGGCTTCGAACTTCCCCTGCTGGACGTCGCGGAAGATCGTTTCGAACGAGGTGTCCTGCACTTCGGGCTTGCGGCCGATCTTTTCCCCGATCGCTTCGATCAGTTCGATGTCGAAGCCGGTGTAGTGGCCCGGTTTCCCCTGCTCGAAGGGGGGATAGGGGATGTCGGAGCCGACGCTGAGCGGTTCGCCGCCCGCGCCGCCACCGGCCGTCGATTCTTCGCTGGTGCTGCTGCTCCCGCCGCCGCAGCCCGCCGCGACGACGGCGGCCAGGGCCAGCAGGAGGACCGCGAAGAGCGCGGTCAACCGGGTCTTTCTCATTCGTTCCCTCCGATGACAGGTTTGCGGAACCTGCCGAACATACAAGCTCGCCGTTTGCATGCCCAGCGCAGCGGCTCCCGAATCGCCGCCGCGGGTCGGCTGACCCCCGCTACACTTTCTGAAGTAAGGGCGGGCCCATGCTTCGAGACGAGCTACTCAACAAACCGTGCGGCGGGCGCTTCGGCGACATCGTCGAGTCGATCGGCAACACGCCGCTGGTGGAGCTGCCGCGGCTGACGCCGAAGCCCGACGTCCGCATCTACGCCAAGCTCGAGGGGCACAACCCGACCGGCTCGGTCAAGGACCGGGTGGCGCGGTCGATGATCGAGCTGGCCGAGGAGGAAGGGGCGATCGAGCCGGGGCAGACGATCCTCGAGCCGACCTCCGGCAATACCGGCATCGCCCTGGCGATGATCTGCCGCCGCAAGGGCTACCCGCTGAAGGTGGTGATGCCCGACAACGTCACCGAGGAGCGGACCCAGCTGCTGACCATGTACGGGGCCGAGATCGTCTACTCCGAGGGGGCGAAGGGCTCCAACGGCGCCGTCGAGGTGGCGCTGGAGATGGCCCAGGACTCGGGCTACTACATGCCCTACCAGTACGGCAACGAGGCCAACCCGCTCGCCCACTACAACGGCACCGCGGTGGAGATCCTCGACGAGCTCGACGAGGTGACCGCCTTCGTCGGCGGCCTCGGCACCGGCGGCACCCTGATGGGCAACGGCCGCCGGCTCAAGGAGGCCGACCCGGAGACGCTGATCGTCGCCGCCGAGCCCAAGCAGGGCGAGCTGGTCCAGGGCCTGCGCTCGCTCGACGACGGCTTCATCCCGCCGATCATCGACCTCTCCCTGCTCGACCGCAAGATCATGGTCTCCAACCGCGACGCGATCGTCTGGACCAAGAAGCTGCTGCAGGAGGAGGGCGTCTTCTCCGGTGTCTCCGGCGGCGCCATCGCCTACATCGCCCACCGCATCGCCGGCGAGCTCGACGGCGGCAACGTCGTCTTCCTGATCCCCGACGACGGCTGGAAGTACCTCTCCTCCGGCGTCTACACGAAGCCGATCGAGGAGATCGAGAACCTGGATTCCACCGTCTGGTGGTAGCCGGGCCTAGGGTTCGGGGCTGACGATGAAGATCTCGCAGCGGTTGATCGAGGAGATGGTCGCGCATGCGCGCGAGGACCTGCCGAACGAGTGCTGCGGGATGGTCGGCGGCCGCGACGGCGAGGCGACGCGGGTCGTGCGGGTCGAGAACGCGGCGGCGAGCCCGCTGCGCTACGAGATGGACCCGCAGGGGCAGTACGACGCGCTGAAGGCGATCGAAGACGCGGGCGAAGAGCTGGTCGCGATCTACCACTCGCACACCCGCAGCGCCGCCTACCCCTCGCAGACCGACGTCAACGAGGCGGTGATGTGGCCCGAACAGGTCTACCTGATCGTCTCGCTGGAGGACGCCGAGGCGCCGGTCGTCAAGGGCTACTCGCTGAAGGACATGAGGGTGGCCGATGTCGACCTCGACGTCGCGTAGGCCGCCGGCCGGCACCCACCAGCGCGGCGCCCACGGCGGCGGCGGCTCGGGCGGCGGCGAGGAGGGGGGCGGCGGCGGTGGCGGCGGAGGCGGCGACCTCGTCAAGGTCGCCTTCGCCCGCAACCAGGTCGAAGGGGAAATGCTGCAGGGGCTGCTCTCGGAGGCCGGGATCCCCAGCGTGCTGAGGCGCAGCTTCGGCTTCGACAATCCCGACTTCCTCACCGGCGGGCCGCACGACGTGATGGTGAGCCGGCCGGCGGCCGCGCGGGCCCGCGAGGTGCTGGCCGAAACGATGATCGAGGACGAGGACGAAGAGCGGGCCGAGCTGGAAGAGCAGCGCCGCCTCGCCCGCGGCGAAACCGGCGCGGTCAGCCCCGCCCGCCTCGCCTTCTGGGTCGGGGTCGCCGTGGTCGGCGCCGCGCTCCTGATCTGGCTGCTCTACCAGATGACCTGACCGCGAGATTCGGCTTTTTCTGTTCCTTTTGGTCGTACAGCAGCCATAAGGAACAGCTAACTCCGCGTCCGCGTCCGCGCCTGCGCCTGCGTCAGCGTCAGCGGACCGCGACCGGGCCGCGGACCATCTCGCGCAGGTAGCCGCGCCAGGCGTCCTCGATGTCGCGGAAGCGGGCGTCGAAGGCGTCTTCGAGCTGGACCTCTGGGCCCTGCGGGAGGAGCTTGGCGACGAGGCGCTCGCAGGCCTCGGGGCCGCGCTCGTTCTCCAGCAGGTCGAAGATCGTGCCGCCGAGGATGACGGCGTCGCGCCGCGAGGGGGGGAAGGAGGGGCGGGCGCTCTCGCGCAGGCGGCGGATCACGGCGGCGCGGTAGAGGCCGACCTGGCGGGCGAAGTACTGGGCGCCGCCTTCGACCAGCCAGGCCCAGCGCAGGTAGCGGGCGAAGCGGCGCGGGGTCCAGGAGGGGGGGAGGTCGGTGTTGTTGTGGGCGATCGTCATCTGCGCGTAGAGGCGCTCGGCGGTGCCGAGCAGGGCTTCGCAGGAGTCGTCGCCGGCGGCGCGGCGTTCCATGTGTGTGTCGTTGAGGACGTGGAGCTCGGTCGACATCGGCCAGCCGGCCAGATAGCGGCGGCCGGCCGGGGCGGAGGACCAGCGGGCGGCGGGGAGGAAGGGGTGGGCGGCGGTCAGCCACAGCGGGTTGGTGTGGACGACGATCGTCACCTCCTCGGGAATCCGCTCGAAGCGGTCTTCGAGGCGCAGCCGCAGGCGCTCGAGCCGGTCCAGCGTCCGCTCCGCGTAGGCGGAGTCGTCGGAGTCGTGCCTGGCGGTGAACGACAGAGACTCGGTCTCAACCCAGGACATCTGCGGCCACCTTACCGGCGCGTCCCGGCGTCCTCGGGCGCCCGCGTGCAGAGCGCACCGCGCTGCCCTCGTGCTTGGGCCTGCTCGGTGGGGCGGCCTTAGACCAGTGCGGGCTCAGCGGCCCCACAGCGGTCCATGATCTCCGCTTTGGCGCGGTCGAACTCTTCGTCGGCCATCACCGGGGTGCCCTCGAAGGGCAGGTCGCGGTCGATCTCGACCCAGGAGCGGCAGCCGTGGTACTCGTCGCGGACGCGGACGGTGACCGGGCGCGGGATCCGGTGGACCCGCAGCAGCAGCACGTGCAGCGGGTGGCGCCGCTTCCAGGCGAGGCGCTTTTCGGCGTAGTCCGGGGTCCAGATGTAATAAGGAGACAGCGAGTCCAGCGTGCGGCGGTCGTTGATCGTCACGTGGTCGACGACCTCGGCCCAGGCGCGCAGGCGGACGCGGTCGGGCTGGGGGATGCCGCCGTCCTGGAGCAGCGCCTTCGGCGGCGGCTCCTCGTCGGGCCAGACACCCTCCTCGAGCGCGCGGCGCAGCTCCGGGTGGTGGGACTCGCGGACCAGGTCGTTGCGCTGGTGGTCGAAGGTGGGGTAGAGGAAGAAGCGCTCGTGGTCGAGCTCGAAGTGCTTGTTCTCCTCGCGGATGCCGCCCTTGCGCAGGGTGAGCAGCTGCTCACCCTCCGCGAGAGCGCGGACCGTTACGGCCCATTCCTTGAGAGCGATCGGCATTGAAGTAGTCCTGCGAAGATTCCGTGATTCGTAACTGGGGACTGGGCGTCGTGGTTTTCGGCCTGTACAGGCCTTCTGCGCCCGCCCGGAGGCGCGCATTCTAGACGAGTGCTGCGAAATCTCAACTAAAAAACCGCGAAATATGGGGATTCATCCCGTTAAGCGTGGCGAACGTCACACTAGCCCCGCCCGCCGCCGCCGGGAGATTCGATCCGCAGCCGGTCGCCGGGAGCGAGCTCGCCGCTCGCCTTGCCCGGCAGCGCCTCGCCGTTGAGGAGGTTGGCGCCGGGGGCGCCGTCGCCGCCGCCGTCGCGGCCGCGGGGAGGGTGGCGGCGGCGCTCGGCGATCAGGCTGAAGCGCATCGGCGCCAGCGCCTCGAGCTCGCGCGCGATCCCCTCGCCGCCGCGGCGCTCGCCGTCGCCGCCGCTGCCGCGGCGCAGCGCCAGCTCGCGGACCCGCAGCGGGAACTCGGTCTCCAGCGCCTCGGTCGGGGTGTTGAGGGTGTTGGACATCGCGACGTGTATCGCGCTCGGCCCGTCGGCCTCCGGGCAGGCGCCCTGGCCGCCGCCGAGCGTCTCGTAATAGGTGAACCCGTCGCCGGCGAGGGTGAGGTTGTTCATCGTCCCCTGGCCCTGGGCCGGCCCCGGCCGCGCCTGCGAGAGGGCGGCCAGGACGAGGTCGGCGACGCGGCTGGAGGTCTCGACGTTGCCGGCGGCGACCGCGGCCGGGAAGCGCGCGTTGAGCAGCGAGCCGGGCAGGGCGAGGACCTCGATCGGCCGGTGGGCGCCGGCCGAGGGCGGGCCGTCGGGGTCGGTGAGGACGCGGACGGCGAAGAAGGCCGCCGACCTGGTCACCGAGAGGGGGCAGTTGAGGTTGCCCTCGACCTGGCCGTCGCTGCCGCCGAAGTCGAGGCGGAGCGAGTCGCCGGCGATCGTCGCCTCGAGGCGCAGGCGGATGTCGCGCTCCTCGCCGTTCCAGTCGCCCTCGAGCACGTCCTCGGCCCGGTAGGTGCCGTCGGGCAGCTCGGCGAGGGCGGCGCGGGTGCGGCGCTCGGTGTAGGCGAGGATCTCGGCGAGGCCCTGGCGCAGGGCCGCGCCGCCGAGCCGCTCGCGCAGCTCGCGCAGGCGCAGCTCGCCGACGCGGTTGGCGGCCTGCTGGGCGCGGAGGTCGGCGAGCCGCTGGTGCGGGTTCCGCATCCGCCCGGCGAGCCGCTCCAGCGTCGCCGGCTCGGCCGCGGTCGGCGGGATCACCACCCCCTCCTCCTCGAGCGCGGCCGAGAAGGCCGGCATCGAACCCGGGGTGGGGCCGCCGACGTCGGCGTGGTGGGCGCGGGCAGCGGCGAAGCCGATCAGCTCGGGGCCGGCGAAGACCGGCGCGATCAGGGTGACGTCGGGAAGGTGGGTGCCGCCGCGGTAGGGGTCGTTGAGGATCCAGCCCCGCCCCGGCCGCTGCTCCTCGCCGAGCACGGCGGCGACCGCGTCGGGCATCGAGCCGAGGTGGACGGGGATGTGCTCGGCCTGCATCGCCAGCTCCCCGGAGGGATCGAAGAGCGCCGTCGAGCAGTCGTGGCGCTCCTTGATGTTGGCCGAGTAGGCGGAGCGGATCAGCACCGCGCCCATCTCCTCGCAGGCGGCGCGCAGGCCGCCGACCAGCACCTGCAGCGCGATCGGGTCCATCGCGCTCATCCCGTCCCCCCACGGAGTTGCGCGGTTCCTCTGTCCTGCATATCCGGACGAAGGGACCGCGCGACGATGGTGCCGTGTTCGTCGACGCGGCTGCTCCAGCCGGGCGGGAGGACGAAGGTCGCCTCGGGCAGCTCGAAGACGACCGGGCCCTCGGCCTCGGTCCCCGCCGGCGGCTCGCCGCGCAGGACCGGGGTCTCGACCCACTCGCCGTCGAAGTGGACCGGGCGGGAGCCGTGGCGGAGGGCGCCCTCCGGCGCCGCGACCGGCCGCGGCGCCGGTCCCGGCACCACCAGCGCCAGGTCGATGTCGACCAGCACGACCTCGCCGTCGGGGTCGCGGTGGCCGTAGCGCTCCTCGTGCGCCCGCTCGAAGCCCTCGACCAGCGCGGCCGGGTCGGGCGCGGGTGGGCCCGGGACCGGCAGCTCGAAGGCCTGGCCCGCGTAGCGAAGCTGGTAGACGACCCGCACCTCGGCGTCGTCCTCCAGACCGGCGCCGGTCGCGGCGACCGTCGCCCGCACCTCGGCGGCGACCCGCTCGGCGGTGAGCTCGGCGCCGCTCAGCATCACCGTGCGGGCGGTGTCCCGGCGGCGCTCCGAGGCGCAGAGGCCGAGGGCGGAGAGGACGCCGCCGGCGCGCGGGCAGGCGATCGTCGCGATGCCGAGCTCGGCGGCGATCGCGGCGGCGTGCATCGGCCCGGCGCCGCCGAAGGGCAGCAGCGCGTAGCGGCGCGGGTCGACCCCGCGCTCGACGGTGACGACGCGCAGCGCCCGCACCATCTCCTGGTCGGCGACGCGGAGGATGCCCGCCGCGGCCTGCAGCGGGTCGAGGCCGAGCGAGCGGCCGAGCTCGGCGACCGCGCGCGCCGCCGTCGCCGCGTCGAGCTCGACGCCCCCGGCCAGCTTCGAATCGCCGGCCAGGCGCCCGAGCACGAGGTTGGCGTCGGTGACGGTCGGCTCGCGACCGCCGCGGCCGTAGCAGGCGGGGCCGGGGTCGGCGCCGGCCGACCCCGGCCCGACCCGCAGGGCGCCGCCGGAGTCGCGCCACCCGATCGAGCCGCCGCCGGCGCCGACGGTGTGGACGTCGACCATCGGAAGCTGGATCGGCCGGCCGTCGATCTCGCGGGAGTCGGTGCGGCGGACCTCGCCGCCGTCGACCACGCAGACGTCGCAGGAGGTGCCGCCCATGTCGAAGCCGAGGGCGTTGCCGTCGCCGCTCAGCCGCGCCAGCAGGCTGGCGCCGACGGCGCCGCCGGCGGGGCCGGAGAGGACGCTCCAGGCGCCCGCGCGGGCCGCCTCCTCGGCGGGCGCGACCCCGCCGGAGGAGCGCATCACCAGCGGCTGGGGCAGGCCGGCCGCGGCCGCGGCCTCGCCGAGGCTGCCGAGGTAGCGGCCGAGCAGCGGGCTCAGGTATGCGTCGATGACGGTGGTCGAGCAGCGCTCGTACTCGCGGAAGCGGGGCAGGACCTCGTGCGAGGCGGAGACGTGCAGGCGGGGGAGGCGGCGCCGCAGCGCCGCGGCGATCCGCCGCTCGTGGCCGGGGTTCAGGTAGGAGAAGAGGAGGCAGATCGCCACCGACTCGGCCTCCGCCGCCTCGACCGCCGCCGCCAGGCGCTCGACCTCGGCCTCGGCGAGCGGCTCGACCACGCCCTCGGGCCCGACCCGCTCGCGCGCCTCGAACCTCATCTCCGCGGCGACCAGCGGCGCCGGCTTCGGCGCGCAGAGCCGGTAGAGGTGGGGGCGGTCCTGACGGCCGATCTCCAGCAGGTCGGCGAAGCCGGCGGTGGCGACGAGCGCCGTCCGCGCCCCCCGTTCCTCCAGCAGCGCGTTGGTCCCGGTCGTCATCCCGTGGGCGAAGACGCCGACCTCGCCCGGCTCGGCGCCCGCCCGCGCGAGCACCTCCTCGACCGCCCGCATCACCCCGGCCGACTCCTCCCGCGGCGTGGTCGGCACCTTGGCGGTGTGGACGGCGCCGCCGTCGAGCAGGACGGCGTCGGTGAAGGTCCCGCCGACGTCGACTCCCAACAACATGTCGGCGACGCTACCTCCCGACGGGCCGGTATGTCGCCCTTCCCCCGCCGATGGGCCTATATGTCGACCCGGCTTGGACTCTTCGGCCCGTCGGCGGGGGAATTCGGACTTTTCGGCCCGTCGGCGATTCCCTAGTGCCACTCCTCCTCGCGGACGGTCCCGTCGGGGGAGACGACCACGTGGATGCCGTCGAGCCTCGGGTCGGCCCGGGGGCAGTCGCGCCGCAGGTGGCCGCCGCGCGACTCGCGGCGGTCGAGGGCGGCGGCGCCGATCGCCCGCGCCAGCGGGTACGGGTTGGAGATCAGCCGCGCCAGGTCGTCGGGGTTGCGCATCGGCCCGGCGTAGCGCCAGACCGCCTCGCGGGTCCCCTCGCCGGGCGGGTCGAAGCGCCACCGCGGCGGCTCCGGCCGCGTGCCCCCCGCCTCCTCTCCCTGTGCCGCCGCCGCGGCTCGGGCGCCGAAGACGAAGCACTCGCTGAGCGAGTTGGAGGCGAGGCGGTTGGCCCCGTGCAGGCCGGTGCAGGAGCACTCGCCGACGGCGAGGAGGCCGGGGAGCGAGGAGCGGCCGTCGATGTCGACCGCGATCCCGCCCATCGTGTAGTGGGCGGCGGGGGAGACGGGGACCGGGCCGTCGCGCGGGTCGAGCCCCGCCTCGGCCAGCGAGGCGAAGACGTTGGGGAAGCGCGCGGGGTCGATCTCGCGCAGGTCGAGCCCGACCGAGTCGGTGCCCTCGACCCGCATCTGCTCGAGGATCGCCGCGGTTACCGCGTCGCGCGGCGCCAGCTCGTCGGTGAAGCGCTCGCCGCCGGCGCCGACCAGGCGGGCGCCCTCGCCGCGGACCGCCTCGGTGATCAGGGCCCCGTCGTGGCGCCTGCCCGGCATCGCCAGCGCGGTCGGGTGGAACTGGCAGAACTCGAGGTCGGCGAGGTCGGCGCCGGCCTGGGAGGCGAGCACCGGCCCGGCGCCGATCGCCCCGCGCGGGTTGGTCGTCCGCCGCCACAGCGCCGCGGCGCCGCCGGTGGCGAGGATCGTCGCCCGCGCCGCGACCGCGCCCGCCCCGGTGACGACCCCGTGGCAGCGCTCGCCGTCGCTCCACAGCGTCACCGCCGAGGTCCGCTCCATCACCTCGATCCGCTCCTGGGCGGCGACCATCGCCGCCAGCTTGCGGGTCAGCTCGCGGCCGGTCTGGGCGCCGCCGGCGTGGACGATGCGGCGGTGGGTGTGGCCGCCCTCCAGCCCCAGCCCCAGCCGCCCCTCGTGGTCGACGTCGAAGACGACGCCGCGGGCGATCAGGTCGCGGACCAGCGCCGGCGCCTCCTCGACCAGCGCCCGCACCGCCGAGGTGCGGCAGAGGCCGCGGCCGGCGGCGATCGTGTCGGCGGCGTGGAGGTCGGGGGAGTCGCTGGGTTCCAGCGCCGCCGCCAGGCCGCCCTGGGCCCAGAAGCTGGCGCTCTCGGAGAGCGGCGTGCGCGAGACGACGCAGACCCGGGCGCCGAGCTCGGCCGCCCGCAGCGCGCTCCAGAGGCCGGCGGCGCCGCCGCCGACCACGGCGACGTCGAACTCGCCCGTTGCCTCCGCCGGCGGCGTTATCGCCCCTCGGCCTCCCGGCGCAGCGCGTCGAGCTGGGCCTGCAGCCACTGCGCGGCGCTCTCGCGCGCCCGCGCCAGCTCGTCGGCGACCGTCTCCTCGACCGCGGTGGCGCGGCTCTCGGCCGCCTCGACCCGGCGCTCGGCCTCCTCGACCTGGGCCTCGATCTCGCCCAGCCTCCCCTCGGCCGCGGCGAGCGCCCGCTCCTTCTCCTCGCGCTCGCGCTCGAGGTCGGCTTCCAGCGCCCTGATCTCCTCTTCGGCCCGGCGCTCGGCCTCGGCGGCGAGCTTCGCCGCCTCATCGAGCCGCCGCTCGGCCTCGCGGATCCGGCGGTCGAGGGTTTCGTCGGCGGGACCGGTCTCAGCCATAAGGACGCAATCTATCTCGCGATGGAACAGCGAGTCCGTGAAAACCCCTCTTCAAGAACGGTTTTCACGGACTCGGGGGCCGCCCTCGCCGACAACCGCCCGGTAGGCCTCGATCGTCCGCTCCGCCATCGGCCCGGCGCCGAGGGTGGCGGCGCGGGCGGCGCCGGCGACCCGCGGCTCGGCGGCCTGCAGGTGGCGGCGGGCCAGCGGCTCCCAGGCGGCGAGGCCGAACTCGGCGCTGAGGCAGCCCTCGATGCCGCCGAGGGCGTAGGGGGCGATCCCGACCGGGGTCGAGAGGACGGGCACCTCGCAGGCGAGCGCCTCGACCGCCGCCATCCCGAAGCCCTCGTAGTCGGAGGTGACGAGGACGGCGTTGGCGGCGTTGATCCAGAGCGGCATCCGCTCGGGCTCGATCGAGCCGCCGGTGAGGAGGTCGGCCCCGCAGGCGGCGGCGAGCGCGGCGGCGCGGTCGTGGCGCTTCTCCGGCCGCGCCGGGTTGGCGGGGAAGAGGAGGTAGCGGCCCTCGGGGTCGAGGCCGAGCGTCCGCCGCGCCTGCGCCCGGGGGATCGGCTGGAAGCGGGCGAGGTCGGGGCCGCAGGGGAGCACCGCCCGGCCGGGGACCGCCGGCAGCCCCGGGCGCCCGTCCTCGGGCTCGAACAGCGCCCGCGAGACCGCGGCGACGAGGTCGACCCGCCAGGCGAGCCGCCGCGAGAGCGGGCCGACGAGGTGGTGGCGGACGTCGGTGCCGTGGTAGCTGACCAGGAGCGGCCGCGCCCCGGCCAGCTTCGCCACCCATCCCGCCAGCCCGTAGTGGGCGTGGACGAGGTCGAAGCGCTGCCGCCGCAGCAGCGCCCGCAGCCGCCGCGCCGCCGGCAGGTACTCGCGGCGGCCGCGCGCGAACTCGAAGAGGTCCACCTCGACCCCCCGCCTGCGGACCTCGTCGACCTGGTCCCGCACCCAGCGGCCGCGCTGCGGCGCCGCGGCATCGGGCATGAAGTTGGTGACGACGAGGACCCGCACCGACGTCAGGGTAGTCGCGGTGAGAACATAAGGGCGCTCGATGTCATCCGCCGCCGCGCCGCCGATCCGCCCCGCCGACTATCTCGCCCTGGACGCCCTCCTCAGCGACGAGGAGCGCGACATCCGCGACACCGTCCGCGCCTTCGTCCGCGACCGGGTGGTCCCGAACGTGGGCGACTGGTTCGAGCGGGCGACGGTGCCGCTGGAGGAGCTGGCGCCGGAATTGGGCAGGCTCGGCGTCCTCGGCATGCACCTGCAGGGGTACGGCTGCGCCGGGGCGAGCGCGACCGCCTACGGCCTCGCCTGCATGGAGCTGGAGGCGGGCGACAGCGGCATCCGCAGCCTCGTCTCGGTGCAGGGGTCGCTGGCGATGTACGCGATCTGGCGCTGGGGGTCGGAGGAGCAGAAGCAGGAATGGCTGCCGCGGATGGCCGCCGGCGAGGCGATCGGCTGCTTCGGCCTGACCGAGCCCGACGCCGGCTCGGACCCCGGCTCGATGCGGACGCGGGCGCGGCGCGAGGGCTCCGACTGGATCCTGCACGGGCAGAAGATGTGGATCACCAACGGCTCGGCCGCCGAGGTGGCGGTGGTCTGGGCGCAGACCGACGAGGGCGTGCGCGGCTTCCTCGTCCCGCGGGGGACCAGGGGCTTCACGACCCAGGACATTCATAAGAAGCTCTCGCTGCGGGCCTCGGTCACCTCCGAGCTGCTGCTCGACGACGTGCGCCTGCCGGCCGACGCGGTCCTGCCCGAGGTGAGCTCGCTGAAGGGGCCGCTCTCCTGCCTGAACGAGGCCCGCTACGGGATCGTCTGGGGCGCCGCCGGGGCGGCGCGCGCCTGCTACGAAGCGGCGCTCGCCTACGCCACCGAGCGGGTCCAGTTCGACCGCCCGATCGCCTCCTTTCAGATCCAGCAGCAGAAGCTGGCGGAGATGGTGCTGGAGGTGAACCGGGCGACGCTGGTGGCGATCCACCTGGGGCGGATGAAGGACGCGGGCACGCTGCGGCCCGAGCACGTCAGCCTCGGCAAGCTCGGCAACGTCAACGGGGCGCTCGAGGTCGCGCGCAGCGCCCGCCAGGTGCTCGGGGCCAACGGCGTGACGCTCGAGTATCCGGTGATCCGGCACATGAACAACCTCGAGTCGGTGGTCACCTACGAGGGGACCGCGGACGTCCACGCGCTGGTGGTCGGCGGCGCGGTGACGGGGATTCAGGCCTTTCGTTAGACCCTCGCGTTTCCTTTGTCCAGTCGTGGGTATCTGACCGTTCGCAGTCGGGAGGCGGCAAAGGAGGATTGCGTTGGAGGGCGGAGGAAGTCCATCACTGGTGCTCGTCGAGCAGCACGAGGCGCTGCGCGACGGCCTGGCGGTCCTGCTGGAGCGGCGCGGCTTCGCGGTGCTGGCCTGCGCGACCACGGCGGCGCACGGCGAGGAGGCGATCCGGGAGCACGAACCCGACCTGGCGGTGGTCGGGGTCGACCTCCCCGACGGACGCGGGACCGACCTGGTGCGGCGGATCAGCGGCAACGGGGTCGGCTCGAAGTGCGTCATCTACACCGGCCTCCGGGATCCTGACCTGCTCGAGGCGGCCTACCGCAGCGGTGCCCGCGGCCTGGTCGCCAAGCCGGCCGGCCTCCCGGTCCTGGTCGAGGCGCTGCGCAAGGTCTGGCGCGGCGGCCGCTACTTCGACCCGAGCTTCGCGCGGAAGAACGGCGAGGAGCCGGCGAAGACGCTGAGCGGCCGGGAAGCGGAGATCCTGGCGCTGCTCGCCGACGGGCTGACCGGGGAGCAGATCGCCAAGCGCCTGGTGCTCTCGCCGGAGACGGTCCGCACCCACATCCGAAACGCGATGGAAAAGCTCGGGGCCTCGACCCGGACGGCGGCGGTGGTGCGGGCGATCGAGCTGGGCGAGGTGCGGCGCGGCTGAGTCGCCCGGCGGTCGGGCCGGGCTCGGCGAGGCCGGGGGGTCAGCGGGTCAGCGGGCGATCCGGAGGAGGGCGTCGAGCCACACCGCGAGGTTCGCGAAGACGACGGCCACCTTCAGCCAGGCGGCGGGAAACGCGCGGTGCACGCCCATCGCCTGAGGATCGTCAGCGGCCGCCGCCGGCCGCATCCCCGATCTGAGGTACGCCCGGGTGACAGTCGAAGTCACACAATCGGCGCAAACCGGCGCGCCAATCGGCACTCCCGCGTCTTGTTCGGTGCGCCCCCGCGCCCCAGCATCCGCCTCCAAATCCACGAAGGGAGGCATCGATGATCTACAAGCTGATCGGTTACCTGCACGCGCGAGCGTCCTGGCGGGTGCGGGAGATCAGGCGCCTGGCAGGCGAGACGGGACAGGGCACGGTCGAGTACGTCGGCCTGATCCTCCTCGTCTCGCTGCTGATGGTCGGCATGGTCGCGGCGATGAAGGGCTTCAACGGCAAGCAGGGCACCGAGCTCGCCGACGTCATCGTCAACAAGATCAAGGAGGCGGTCGACAAAGTCGCCTTCAAATAGGAGCCGCGGGCGGTGCGCCTTATCCGCAAATGGCACGGAAAAGGCGCACCGCAGCCGTTGCGGGCGGCAGTCGCCCGCACGGCCGTGCATGAAACACTCGCCCGATGCCAGCCTCACGCAGTTACGACAGGGCGCCGGCCGACATCCGGCCGGTGACGATCGACCCGGGGTTCGTGGAAAGCGCCGCGGGGTCGGCGTTGATCTCGATCGGTCGGACGCGGGTTATCTGCACCGCCTCGGTGCAGGAGCAGGTGCCGCGCTGGATGACGGGCAAGGGGAAAGGCTGGGTGACCGCCGAGTACGCGATGCTGCCCGCCTCGACCGGGGACCGCAAGACGCGCGACATCTCGAAGGGCAGGCAGGACGGGCGCGGGGTCGAGATCCAGCGGCTGATCGGGCGCGCGCTGCGGGTCGTGGTCGACTTCCGGGCGATGGGGGAACGCAGCGTCTACGTCGACTGCGACGTGCTCGAAGCCGACGGCGGCACCCGCTGCGCGGCGATCACCGGCGGCTACGTCGCCCTGCGCCAGGCCTTCCAGAAGCTGGTCGACAAGCGGGCGCTGGACTCGCTGCCGCTGACCGGGTCGGTGGCCGCGGTCAGCGTCGGCATGGTCAACGGCCGCGCCCTCTGCGACCTCGACTACGGCGAGGACTCCAACGCCGAAGTCGACGCCAACGTGGTGATGACCGGCGACGGCGGCCTGGTCGAGGTGCAGGCGACGGCCGAGCGGACGCCGCTCTCGCGCGCCTCGCTCGACGAGCTGCTCGGCCTGGCCGAGCTCGGGATCGGCCGCCTGCGGGAGGTGCAGGAGCGGGCGGCTTCGTGACCGCTCGCGAAGCGGCGCCCGCGCCGGCGCTCGTCCTCGCCACCCGCAACGAGCACAAGCTGCGGGAGATGGCCGAGCTCCTGCCGGGGCTGGAGTTGAGGCCGCTCCCCGCCGCGGTCGAGCTGCCGCCGGAGACCGGCGACAGCTTCGAGGCCAACGCGCTGATCAAGGCCCGCGCCGCCCGCGCCGCCACCGGCGCGGCGACGATCGCCGACGACTCCGGGATCGAAGCGATCGACCTCGGCGGCGCCCCGGGCATCTTCTCGGCGCGCTACGCCGGCGAGGGCGCCGACGACGAGACCAACCTGGCGAAGCTGCTGCGCGAGGTCGACGCCGCCGGCGGCGAGCGCCGCGCCGCCTACGTCTGCGCGCTCGCCCTGATCGACTCCGACGGCCACGAGTACGTCTTCGAGGCGACCTGCGAGGGGACGCTGCTGCGCGAGGGCCGCGGCAGCGGCGGCTTCGGCTACGACCCCGCCTTCGTCCCCGACGAGACCGGCCCCGGCGACCGGCGGACGATGGCCGAGCTGAGCCCGGCGGAGAAGCACGCGATCAGCCACCGCGGCAAGGCGGCGCGGATGCTGGCGCGCCACCTGGGAGCGGACCCCGAGCCGGCGCCATGAGCGCCAAGAGCAAGGCGGCCGGCCTCTCGATCGCCTCCAACGCGACGCTGATCGCGCTCAAGCTCGCGGCCGGGGCGATCACCGGCTCGATCGCGATCCTCACCGAGGCGATCCACTCGCTGATCGACCTGGTCGCCTCGGTGATCGCCTTCGTCTCGGTCCGCAAAGCCGACGAGCCCGCCGACGAGGAGCACCCCTACGGCCACGAGAAGGTCGAGAACCTGGCGGCGGCGATCGAGGGGATCCTGATCCTGGTCGGGGCCGGGATCATCGTCTACGAGGCCACCCGCCGGCTGGTCGTCGGCTCCGCGGTCGAAAGCCTCGGGGTCGGCATCGCCGTGATGGGCTTCTCGACCCTCGCCAACCTGCTCGTCTCCACCTACCTCTACCGCCGCGGCCGGGCGACCGAATCGCCGGCGCTCGAAGGCGACGCCGCCCACCTGCGCACCGACGCCCTCACCTCGCTCGGCGTCCTCGTCGGCCTCGCCCTGGTCGAGGTCACCGGCGCCGCCGCCTTCGACTCGATCACGGCGCTGATCGTCGCCGCGGCGATCGTCTCGGCCGGGCTGCGGCTCGTCCGCCGCTCCTCGGGCGTGCTGATCGACGAGGCCCTGCCGGAGGCGGAGATGGACCGGATCGAGGCGGCGATCGCCGCCGCCCGCACCCCCGAGGTCGCCGGCTACCACAAGCTCCGCGCCCGCCGCGCCGGCAGCCGCCGCCACATCGACTTCCACGTCCAGTACCGCTCCGGCACCAGCCTTGAGCGCGCCCACGAGCTCGCCCACCAGATGCGCGACGAGATCGAGGCCGAGATCCCCCAGGCCGAGGTGCTGATCCACGCCGAGCCCGAGACCTCCTTCCGCGAGCGCGAAGAGGGCCCCTACCGGGCGGGCTGAGGGTTGGCTGTTCCTTGTGGTCGTATAGCGGCCATAAGGAACAGCTGATGAGCTAAGGCGGGGGTAGGAGGTTGACCCCGCCCGCGAGGCCGACGGCGACGAGGGTGATCGCGTAGCCGGTGTAGCCGCTGAAGGCGAAGAGGACCGCGGCGATCGCGCAGACGACGACGACGGTGATCCAGGAAGCTCGGGCGAGGGTCATGGTCGGTAGTTTTTCGCAGGTGCCCGACGCTGCCGCAACCGCCCCCCCTTCGGAGGAGTCCGCGGCGGCGGCGCTGGCCTTCCTCAGCGAGATGTCGGCCGACCTGCGCGGCGCCGCGATCCTCGGCCCCGACGGCGGGGCGCTGGCGGCGAGCGGGGAGGAGCCCGGCCGTTGGGCCGCCGACGCCGCCGCCCTCTTCGCCGCCGCCGACGCCGCCGAGGGGGCCCCGGTCGAGCAGCTCCACATCGCCACCGAGCAGGGCGAGGTCTTCGCGATCCGCAACCAGGGCCTGGCCGCGGTCGCGGTGACCGAGCGCTTCGCCCTCGCCTCGCTGATGCTGTTCGACCTGCGCTCGATGCTGCGCGAGCTGCGACGGGACGAAAAGTCGCCCTCCACCGGCCGACGGGACGATAAGTCGCCTATAGATGGACAGAACGGCCCGTCGGCGGAGGGGGATGGACGGATCGGCCCGTCGGAGGGAGGGGCCGGCTGATGCAGAAGCCGCACCGGATCCTCCTCGACCGCGTCTCCGCCTACGCCGACGAAGCCGCCGCCTACATGCGCCGCCGCCGCGTCGCCCGCCGCCCCTTCGCCCGCCTCTACTACCCCGGCGGCCGCAGCGCCGACCACGCCCAGGACTCCGAGCGCGGCGCCGAGCTCTTCGTCGCCGCCGGGCGCCTGATCGAGGTCGCCGGCAGGGGAGAGCGCGGGTGAGCGAGCTGCTCGACGGCGACGTCGCCGCCCGCGTCCTCTCCCGCGCCCTCGCCAACGGCGGCCGCTTCGCCGAGGTCTTCGCCGAACGGCGGCGGGGGCAGACCCTGGCGATCGACGAGGGCCGGATCGAGTCGGTCCAGTCTGGCGCCGAGGAGGGCGCCGGCGTCCGCGTCGTCGACGGCAACACGACCTACTTCGCCCACGTCGACGGCCTCGATCCGGCCGACCTCGAGCGCGCCGCCGGCGAAGCCGCCGCCGCCCTGAAGGGCGAGCGCCGCGAGCCGCGGCCGCTGCGCGCCCGGGCGACGACGCCGCTGCCGATCGAGCGGGCGCCCGAAGGCGTCCCCGCCGCCCGCAAGGCGGCGATGCTGCGCGAGCTCGACGAGCGCGGCCGCTCCAGGGGCGCCGCGGTCGCCCAGCTGACGGCCTCCTACGCCGAGGCCCGCCGCGAGGTCGCCGTCGCCAACTCCGAGGGCCTGCTCGGCGGCGACGACCGCACCCGGGTGCGGATCGGGGTCCAGGTCGTCGCCCGCCGCGACGACGCGGTCGAGACCGGGGCCGAGACCCTCGGCGCCCACCGCGGCTACGAGCTGCTCGAAGACGACCCGGGCCGGATCGCCGAGCAGGCGGCGGCGAAGGCGCTGACCCTGCTCGACGCCGTCCCCGCCCCCTCGGGCTCGATGCCGGTCGTCGTCGGCGGCGGCTTCGGCGGCGTCCTCTTCCACGAGATGACCGGGCACGGCCTCGAGGCCGACCACATCGAGAAGGGCGCCAGCGTCTACGCCGACCGGATGGGCGACCGGGTCGCCGAGCCGCTGCTGCGCGCCTACGACGACGGCCGCCTCCCCGGCGAGTGGGGGAGCGACGCGATCGACGACGAGGGACAGCCGACGCAGAAGACGCTGGTGATCGAGGACGGCCGCCTCGTCTCCTACCTCTACGACCGCCTCACCGCCGAGCGGGCCGGCGTCGAGCCGACCGGCAACGGCCGCCGCGAGAGCTTCCGCCACCTGCCGATCCCGCGGATGACCAACACCTACATCGCCCCCGGCGAGGCCGCGCCGGAGGAGATGATCGCCGAGGTCGAGCGCGGCTTCTACGCCGTCTCCTTCGGCGGCGGCCAGGTCGACCCCGCCACCGGCGACTTCGTCTTCGGCGTCTCCGAGGGCTACCTGATCGAGGGCGGCAAGGTGACCAGCCCCTGCCGCGGCGCCACCCTGATCGGCAACTGCCTCGACGCGCTGGCGGCGATCGACGCGGTCGGCAGCGACTTCTTCATGAAGACCGGCATCTGCGGCAAGGGCGGCCAGAAAGTCCCGGTCGGCACCGGCCAGGGCCACGTCCGCCTGCGGGCGCTGACGGTCGGGGGGACCGAGAGATGAAGCGCCGCGACGGGCGCCGCGAGAGCGTTAATTGTTCCTTTTGGCCGCTATCGGGACATAAGGAACAGAAGGCACGTCAGGGGAGGCCGGGATGACCGACCTCAGCGCGGTCGCCAGGCGGGCGGTCGAGGCGGCCACCGGGGCCGGGGCGAGCGACGCCGAGGCCTACGTGCAGAGCGAGAGCGGCCGCACCGTCCGCGCCCACGGCGGCGAGGTCGAGAGCCTCACCGCGGCGGTGCAGACCGGCGTCGGCATCCGCGCCTGGACCGGCCACCGGGTCGGCTACGCCTACGGCACCGACCTCTCCGAGGCCGGGGTCGCGGCGATCGCCGCCCGTGCCGCCGAAGCGGCCGCGGTCGCCGACGAGGACGAGTTCGCGGCGCCGCCGCAGCCGGCCGAGTTCGAGGCCCTCGCCGGCCTCGGCGACCCCTCGGTCGGCGAATGGGAGGCGGCGCGGGTGGCCGACCTGGCGATCGCGGTCGAGCGCGCCGCGCTGGAGTCCGACCCGCGCCTGGTCGCGGTCGAGACCGCCGTCTACGCCGACGCCGACGAGCAGGTCGCGATCGCCTCCTCGACCGGCGTCGCCGGCGCCTACGAGACCTCCTCCTGCTACGCCTACCTGCAGGCGCTGGCCGAGGGCGACGGCGCCCGCGAGACCGGCCTCGGCTTCGGCCTCGCCCGCGGCCCCCGCGGCCTCGACCCGGAGGCGATCGGGCGCGAAGGCGCGCAGCGGGCGCTGGCGATGATCGGCGCCGGCAAGCCGCGCTCGCGCTCCTGCCCGGTGGTGCTCGACGAGACCGTCGCCGCCAGCTTCGTCGGCCTGATCGGCGGCGGCCTCAGCGCCCGCGCCGTGCAGCGGGGCCGCTCGCCGTTCGCCGGCCGGCTCGGCGACGAGGTGGCAAGCGGGGCCTTCGCGCTCCACGACGACGGCCGCGCCCCCGAGGGCCCGGCCTCGGCCCCCTTCGACGGCGAGGGGGTGCCGCGCCGCCGCAGCGCCCTGATCGAGGGCGGCGTCCTGCGCTCCTACCTCTACGACACCTACGCCGCCAACCGCGAGGGCGGCGCTTCGACCGGGTCCGCCTCCCGCAGCGGCTACCGCTCGCTGCCCTCGGCCTCGGCCTCGAACCTGGTCGTCGCCCCCGGCTCGCACTCGCTCGAGCAGCTCTTGGCCGAGGCGGGGGAGGGCGTCTACGTCACCGACGTCGCCGGCCTGCACTCGGGCGTCAACCCGGTCACCGGCGTCTTCTCGGTCGGCGCCTCCGGCCGGATCGTCCGCGGCGGCGAGCTCGCCGAGCCGGTCCGCGAGTTCACGATCGCGGGCGAGCTGGTGGCGATGCTGGGGGCCGTCGGCGCCGCCGGCGCCGAGGCGCGCTGGGTCCCGTTCGGGGGCTCGGTCAGCACGCCGCCGCTGCTGATCGCCGAGATGGCGATCAGCGGCTCGTGACGTTTGGCTCTAGAGCGCCGGTTCTTACGCCGTGAGCGCTGTTAGGGTGCGCCGATCTTCAAACCCCGAGGAGGACACAAGACGTGACCAAGGCTGAGTTTCTCGACCAACTTGCCGGCGACGAGCGGCTGGGCAGCAAAAAAGCTGCCAGCGACGCAGTCGACGCCGTTCTCGAGGCCATCTCCGGCGCCCTGAGCAAGGGTGAGGAGGTCGCCTTCACCGGCTTCGGCAAATTCCACGTCGCCGAGCGCGGCCCGCGCCAGGGCGTCAACCCGCGCACCGGCGAAAGGATCACCATCCCCGGCGGCAAGGTGCCCCGCTTCTCCGCCGGCTCGGCCCTGAAGAGCCAGGTCAAAGGCTAGGGACCAACTGGCTCATTTCGCAGATCGGCTGGCGGCGCTCGTAGAGGAGCGCCGCAGTCAGATCTGCCTCGGCCTCGACCCCGACCCGGCGAAGCTCGCCGCGGTCGGGAGCGAGCCCGGCGACCCCGAGGCGCCTGCCGCCGAGCAGGCGGCCACCGCGGTCGCCTCCCACTGCCGGGCCCTGATCGAGCGGGCCGGGCCCGCCTGCGTCGCCGCGAAGCCGCAGCTCGCCTGCTTCGAGCGGCTCGGCGCCCCCGGCTGGAGGGCGCTGGAAGAGACCTGCGCCGCCGCCCGCGAAGCGGGACTGCTGGTCGTCGCCGACGGCAAGCGCGGCGACGTCCCGGTCACCGCGGCCGCCTATGCGCAGGCGCTGGTCGGGGAGACGCCGACCCCCTGGGGGCCGGTCGCCGGCCTCGGCGCCGACGCCTTCACCGCCAACCCGCTGCTCGGCCGCGACGCCCTGGAGCCGCTGGTCGCCGCCGCGGCGGAGGCCGAGGCCGGGATCTTCGCCCTCGTCCGCACCAGCAACCCCGGCGCCGCCGACCTCCAGGACCTGCCGGCCCCGGACCGGCCCCTGCACGAGCGCCTGGCGGCGATCGTCGCCGAGCTCGGCGAGCGCCTCGCCGGGGCGGGCGGGCTGAGCGGGATGGGCGCCGTCCTCGGCGCCACCGAGCCCCGGCACTTCGCCCGCATGCGCGAGCTGATGCCGCGCGCGGTCTTCCTCATCCCCGGCGTCGGCGCCCAGGGCGGGCGCCCCGAGCTGCTCGGCGCCGCCTTCTCGGCCGGACGCGCCGCCGGCCTGGTCGCCGCCTCGCGCGGGATCGCCGCCGACCCCGATCCCGCCGCCGCGGCCGAGCGCCTGCGCGGCGCGGTCTGGGAGATATCGACCACCTGACGACGGCCGGCCGGATTACGATCAAGCTCCTCAACCGGCCCCGCCCCCAGCCCGATGGCCAGCCCGATGGAAAAACGCACCAGCGCCGCCACCCGAATCGCCGCCGTGATCGCCCTGATCGCGGCCGTCGTCGTCGTGATCGCGATCGCCTCCTCGGCGATGAACGAAAGCGACTCCGGCGGGCATCGCCACCGCAAGCACCAGGCCCAGAAGGAAGCGAAGAAGAAGCAGAAGCGCAAGACGCCGAAGACCTACACCGTGCAGATCGGCGACACGCTGACCTCGATCGCCCAGCAGACCGGCGTGTCGGTCGCCGAAATCATGGCGCTGAACCCGGAAGTGGACCCGCAGATCCTCCGGGCCGGCGAAACCCTGAAGCTGAAGTGAGCCGGCGGCGCCATGGCGCCGCGCTGCTGCTCGCGGTCCTGGGCAGCCTGCTGCTGCCCGCCCTCGCCGCGGCCGCTCCCCAGCGGGACCGCCCTCCCGCCCGGCGGGGCGATCCGCCGCCGCAGCTCGAATCCCGCTCCTGGGGCCTGATCGACGCCCGCAGCGGCGACGTCCTCGCCTCCCACGCGCTGAACCGGGCGCTGCCGATCGCCAGCACGACCAAGCTGATGACCGCCTACGTGGCGATGAAAGACCTGCCGCTCGGCAAGATCGTCCGCGCCCAGCCCTATGACCCCGAATACGGCGAGTCGCTGATGGGCCTGCGGGCGGGGCAGCGGATCAGCGTCCGCGACCTGCTCTACGGGCTGATCCTGCGCAGCGGCAACGACGCCGCCCACACCCTGGCGGTCGACGCGGCCGGCAGCGAAAAGCGCTTCGTCGCCCAGATGAACCGCTACGCGGCGGCGCTCGGCCTCTCCCACACCCACTACGCGAACCCGGTCGGCCTCGACCAGAAGGGCAACTACTCCTCGGCCGCCGACCTGATGAGCCTGACCCGGCGCCTGCTGGCGATCCCCGCCTTCGCCAGGATCGCCGATTCGCGCGAAGCGACGCTGCGCAGCGTCCGCCCGCGGCGGCGGATCGAGTCGATCAACGAGCTGCTGGAGATGGCGCCCTGGGTGACGGGGGTGAAGACCGGCCACACCTTCGGCGCCCTCTACGTGCTGGTCGGCTCCGGCCGCAAGCACGGGATCGGCCTGATCTCGGTCGTGATCGGCGCCTGGACCGACGAAGAACGCTTCGACGGCAACCTCGAGCTGCTCGAATGGGGCTTCCGGCAGTACCGCCACAGGCAGGCGGTCCGCGCCGGCCAGGACCTGGCCGAACCGGCGATCCGCTACTCGGGCGGGCGGCTGCCGCTGCGGGCGCAGCGGGCGCTGGCGGTCGGGGTGCGGCGCGGCGAGCGGGTCAGGGTCGAGGTGCGGGCGCCGGCCGAGGTCGAAGGGCCGCTGCCGCGCGGCCACCGGCTCGGCCGGGCGACCGTCTACGTGGAGGGCCGGCGAGCCGGCGCCGTCCCCCTGCTCGCCTCCCGCGCGGTGCCGAAGGCCGGCGCCTTCGACCGCGCCCGCGCCTCCCTCGCAGACAACTGGATACCTATCGTCCTCGGGGCGTTCGTGATACTCATCACTGCGGCAATTCTGCTGCGGCGGGTGGCCCGCAGGAAGGAAGCGAGGAGAAGACGAGGGTGATGGCCAGGTGATCCTCACCGTGACCTTGAACGCGGCGGTCGACCGCACCGTGGCGGTGCCGAACTTCCGCCTCGGGCGCCGCCATCGCTCGGTCGAGAGCCGCACCGTCGCCGGCGGCAAGGGGATCAACGTCGCCCGCGCCCTCAACCTGCTCGGCCGACCGGTGATCGCGACCGGCTTCGTCGGCGGCCCGACCGGGACCCGGGTGCTGGAACAGCTGAACGAGGAAACGGTGCTGACCGACTTCATCCGGATCGCCTCCGAGACCCGGGTCAACCTCGCCGTGATCGACCCCACCTCCGGCGAACAGACCGAGATCAACGAGCGCGGCCCGGCGGTCAGCGCCGCGGAGGTGAAGCGCCTCTTCGAGCGCATCGCCTACCTGGCGGCCGGCGCCAGGATCTGCGTCCTCGCCGGCTCGGTGCCGCCGGGGGCCGGCGACGACTTCTACGCGCGGCTGGTCGAGGACCTCGCCCGGCGCGGGGTGCCGGTGGTGCTCGACGCCGAGGGCGAGGCGATGCTGGCCGGGGTGCGGGCCGGCGCCTCGATGGTGACGCCGAACGAGCGCGAGGCCGAGGAGCTGGTGGGCCAGGAGTTCGCCGACCGCGGCGACGTCGCCCAGGGCCTGCTGGAGCTGGTGCGGCTGGGCGCCGACGAGGCGGCGATCACCCGCCCCGACGGCTGCGTCGCCGCCGTCGGCGAGGGAAATTCCCGCAGGTTGCTGGAGGTTCACACCGAGCCGCTGGAGCCGGTCTCCACGGTCGGCTCGGGCGACGCCTTCCTCGCCGGCTACGTCGCCGGGCGCTACGAGGGCCGCTCGCCGGAGGACTGCCTCGCCTACGGAGTCGCCTGTGGAGCCGAGTCGACCCAGCACTTCGGCGCCGGCACGGTCGACCGCAACCAGGTCGAGAGGCTGCTGGGCGAGGTCTCCGTGCACGACTTGGAGGTCCCCGCCGAAGTGTAGGCTGACTGTTTCCACGCAGAACGCCAGCAGCAGCCCCTTGGAGGACTAACTTGGAAATCGAAATCGGCCGCGGCAAGAAGGGTCGCCGCGCCTACGGATTCGACGACATCGCGATCGTTCCTTCCCGCCGGACCCGCGATCCCGACGACATCGACATCAGCTGGACCCTCGGCCCCTACCGCTTCGAGCTGCCCCTGGTCGCCTCGGCGATGGACGGGGTGGTCAGCCCGGACACGGCGGTGCGGACGAACGAGCTCGGCGGCCTCGGGGTGCTGAACCTGGAGGGAATCTGGTCCCGCTTCGAGAACGCCGAGGAGAAGCTGGAGGCGATCGCCGCCGCGCCCAAGCACGAGGCGACGCGGCTGATGCAGCAGATCTACACCGAGCCGGTCAAGGCCGAGCTGATCGCCAGGCGGATCGAGGAAATCAAGGCCCGCGGCGCCGTCGTCTGCGGCTCGCTGACGCCGCAGAAAGTGCGCGAGTACTACGAGGTGGCGGTCGAGGCCGGCCTCGACATCCTCGTCATCCAGGGCACGGTGATCTCCGCCGAACACGTCTCGACCACGGTCGAGCCGCTGAACCTGAAGGAGTTCATCGCCGAGGTGCCGGTGCCGACCGTGGTCGGCGGCTGCGCCTCCTACTCGACCGGCCTGCACCTGATGCGGACCGGCGCCGTCGGCGTCCTCGTCGGCGTCGGCCCCGGCGCCGCCTGCACCACCCGCGGCGTGCTCGGGATCGGCGTCCCGCAGGCGACCGCGATCGCCGACGTCGCCGCCGCCCGCGCCCAGCACATGCTGGAGACCGGCGAGTACGTCAACGTGATCGCCGACGGCGGCATGCGGACCGGCGGCGACGTCTCCAAGGCGATCGCCTGCGGCGCCGACTCGGTGATGATCGGCTCGCCGCTGGCCCGCGCCAAGGAGGCTCCCGGCCGCGGCTTCCACTGGGGGATGGCGACCTTCCATCCCTCGCTGCCGCGCGGCACCCGCGTCTCGACCAAGCAGGACGGGACCCTGGAGGAGATCCTGCTCGGCCCGGCCAAGGAGAACGACGGCACCTTCAACCTGATGGGTGCGCTGAAAACCTCGATGGCGACCTGCGGCTACGAGGACATCCGCTCCTTCCAGCGGGCCGAGGTGATGGTCGCCCCGGCCCTGATGAGCGAGGGCAAGAAGCTGCAGAACGAGCAGCACGTGGGGATGGGGTCGAACGGCAGGGCCGCTGTCTCCACGGGGGTCGCCGTCTCGGATGACTGAGGCCTCGAAGGCGGGTGGGCCGGCGGGTCCTGTCACCGATCTGGCACCACCACCCGCTGAGGGGGCGGCCGGCGCCGCCTCCTCGGGGTGGTCCCCCAAATCGGCGCCACCCGCCGGAGAGGCGTCGGAGGAGGTTCTGGTGCTGGACTTCGGTGGTCAGTACTCGCAGCTGATCGCCCGGCGGATCCGCGAATGCGGCGTGTTCGCGGAGATGCTGCCCGCTTCGACGCCGGTGGAGAAGATCGAAGCTCGGCGGCCGAAAGGGCTGGTGCTCTCCGGGGGGCCCGCATCGGTCTACGAGGAGGGGGCGCCGGAGTTCCCCACTCAGCTGCTCGACCTGGAGATTCCGATGCTGGGGATCTGTTACGGGATGCAGGCGATGGTGCTGGCGCTCGGGGGGCGGGTCGAGTCGGCGGAGACGGGGGAGTTCGGGCGGACCGAGCTGGTCCTGCGCGACGGCGGCGGCCGCCTGCTCGGCGGGCTGCCCGAGGAGCAGAGCTGCTGGATGAGCCACCGCGACGCCGTCTTCGAGGCGCCCGAGGGATTCACGGCCCTGGCCTCCAGCCCGAGCTCGCCGGTGGCGGCGCTGGAGCTGCCCGACCGCGGCCTCTACGGGATCCAGTTCCACCCCGAGGTCGTCCACACCCCCTACGGGACCGAGATCCTCACCCGCTTCCTGCGCGACGTCGCCGGCTGCGTCGAGGAGTGGTCGCCGCAGTCGGTGATCGCCGAGCAGGTCGAGAGGGTCAGGGCCCAGGTGGGGGAGGGCCGGGTGATCTGCGGCCTCTCCGGCGGCGTCGACTCCTCGGTCGCGGCGCTGCTCGTCCACCGGGCGGTCGGGGACCGGCTCACCTGCGTCTTCGTCGACCACGGGCTGATGCGCCTCAACGAGGCCGAGCAGGTGGTCGAGGCCTTCGGCCAGTTCGGGATCCCGCTCGTCCACGTCGACGCCGAAGAGCGCTTCCTCGCCAAGCTCGCCGGCAAGGACGACCCGGAGGAGAAGCGGAAGATCATCGGCGCCGAGTTCATCCGCGTCTTCGAGGAGGAGGCGGCGAAGCTCGAGGACGTCGGCTACCTGGTTCAGGGCACGCTCTACTCCGACGTGATCGAGTCCGGCGGCTCCGACCACGCGGCGACGATCAAGTCCCACCACAACGTCGGCGGCCTGCCCGAGGACCTCGAATTCGAGCTGGTCGAGCCGCTGCGGATGCTCTTCAAGGACGAGGTGCGGGCGGTCGGCGCCGAGCTGGGGCTGCCCGAGCGGATGGTCTGGCGCCAGCCGTTCCCGGGGCCCGGCCTGGGGATCCGCATCGTCGGCGGCGAGGTGACGAAGGAGCGGCTCGACATCCTCCGCGCCGCCGACGCGATCCTGCAGGAGGAGATCCGCGCCGCCGAGCTCTACCGGCAGCTCTGGCAGTCCTTCTGCGTGCTGCCGGTCGTGCGCTCGGTGGGGGTGCAGGGGGACGGCCGCACCTACGCCTACCCGATCGTGGTCCGCGCCGTCACCTCCGACGACGCGATGACCGCCGACTGGGCGCGGCTCCCCTACGACCTCCTGGAGCGGGTCTCCAACCGGATCATCAACGAGATCCGCGACGTCAACCGCGTCGCCCTCGACATCTCCTCGAAGCCGCCCGCGACGATCGAGTGGGAGTGAGGCCGGGCTTCCCCGGCTTCACGGCCCCTGCAGCGAGCCGGCGGTCTCGAAGGCGGCCTGCCCGACCACGGCCGAGACGGCAGCCCGCCCGCCGCTCTCGCTGAGCCGGTCCTGGCTGCGCAGGTGCGCGCCCAGCGACAGCCGCGTCGCCTCTTCCATGATCGCGACGACCTCCCGCCAGCCCTCCTCGTCGAGCGAGAGCGGCATCCAGCGGAGGATCGTGTCGGTGCGGCCGTCGAGCGTCCCCGCCTGCAGCGCCGCGAGGGCGATGTCGAGAAAGGTCTGCAGGGTCGCCGCCGAGACGCCGCCGAGCAGCGAAGGCGGCACCTTGCGCCAGCCGGGGTCGCCGACGAAGGCACGCGGCGTCGCCTTGTAGAAGTGCTCGGTGGCGCCGCGCCGCTGCGCGGTGTCAACGAGTTCTAGGGCTCCCAGCCGGTCGAGCGCCCGCGTGTGGTAGGCGACGTTCGTCAGCCCCTCCTCGAACCTCTCGGCCATCGCGTGGGGGCTGGCGACGTGGTCGCTCAGCGCCTCGAGGATCTGGATCCGGAGCGGCTGGGCGACCGACATCACCAGGCGCCGGTCGATCGCCTCGGTGCCGGGGCTCATCGTTGCCCCCGGTCTGGATAGCTGCGCTCGGTTCTCATCGTCGACTCCCTTCGGTCGGGCGGATACGTCTCTGTTCGCTGCCACTACGTATAGACGATCTCCCCGTATCAATCTAGAACACTTAATTTGTCCAAAAGAATCGGTGCCTGGGCAGGCGGCGGAGACGCGGACAACGCGAGCCGCGACTGACTGCGGACGCAACTTCCAGTTTTAGGTATTGACTTACCAATGGGCGATCAATATTCGTTCCGGATCATCCAGTCTCTCTAGGTCAACGGCAGGGGGCCGTAATTCATGATCGGATCCTGGCGGCGCAAGACGAGCCGCCTCCGCTGGGCGCTCGTCTTTTCATTGACCCTCGCTGCGGTGACGGCTGTTCCGGTGCTCGCAGCAGGGCCTGACGAAGGCTCAGCCGAACAGCCGCCCGCATCCGAGACCCCGGCCCCCACCAGCGCTGAAGTCGCCGAGGTGGAAGGGCGCGAACATGAAGAATGGCTCTCGACGCCTCAGGCCGAACAGGAGCGCGCTCGCTCCAGGACTGCCTTCGGCGAACTGACGGCAGGCGAATCGCGCGATCTCCTGATCGAATCCTTCCCGACCCAACTCGAGGAACTCAATGCCGATCCGGGCAGGGTGATCACCTCGCTCGAAGTCCAAAAGCCGCTCGGCGAATACGGGGCGCTGGTGGCAAGGGAAGGAGGCGAACGCGCGATCCTCGAATCGTCGGTTCCGGTCGAATCCGATCTTGGGGGGGAAGGGAAGGAACCTGTCGATCTCGCGCTCAAAGACGTCGGGGCGTCCTACGTTCCCTCCAATCCGCTGAGTCGGGCAAGTCTTCCGGGGTCGGCTGAAGAAGCGATCCATCTGGAAGGCGGGGTGAGCGTCCGGTTACCTACCGAAGGCGATCATTCCGCTCAACCGCTCGGAGAACAGAACCTCTTCTATCCGGAAACCGAACCGGCGACTGACACGCTTGTTTCGCCGCTCGCCTTCGGGGTCGACGTATCAGAGCAGTTGCGCGGGCCGGAAAGCCCCGAAGCGCTCACCTTTACCATGAATCTTCCGGCCGGGACGAGCTTGCAGGCGAGTGCGAAAGGAGGGGCCGAAGTCGTCTCCTCGACGGGGGAGACGATCACGGAAATTCCCTTGCCTACCGCGGTCGACGCACAGGGTGCCACGGTCCCGATAACGATGAGCATCGAACACGATGACCTTCTCGTTCGGGTGGCCCACAAGGGCGAGGAATTCGCCTATCCGATTCTCCTCGACCCAGAATTCATTAACTACGAAAATTACATCAACGAGAGCACGAACTTCTCTGCATGGTCACCCGCCTCCAACAGTGGCGGCTATGTATTGCGCAACTTCGGCTCGTCATTGAACGCCTACTCACAGGGCAGCGGCACCGGCTTCGGCGCCAATACCTTCGGCGAGTTCCGCTATTTCGCCCCCGGGGAAACCGCCTGGATCGCCGCCGCGACGTTCTCGAACATCTCCTTCTTTCCGCTAGGCAGTTGCCGCAAGGATCGACCTTACGGCTATGCCGGCCTCTATAACTCCAACTGGGGTGGCTACGACGCCCTCGGGACGTATTCGGGAGGAACGATAGAACAGCCCAACTACCAGACCGGCTGGGTGGGAAATACGGGCACGAGGATGGCGACCTTCGGCATCGGAACGGGCTCGGAAGGCGCCACGATGAACTGCGTCCATGAAGTGTGGATGGGTGGCTACAGCATCCAGGAGCGCGACCGGGAAGCGCCGAGTTTCTCCTCCCTTCCCTCGGTCCCGGGGGGCTGGTTCGACTCCACCGGTTCGGGCTCCGCCACGATCGCCGCCTCCGACCGCGGCTTCGGCGTCCACGAACTCTCGATCGGCGAGTCCGGTGGGGTGACGAACCACGATCCCCTCGGCTGCGCGGGCGTGGCCGGAAGCCGCTGCCCGGCAAGCACCCAATGGAGCATTTCAATCCCCTACAAGCAGGGCGAACGGACGCTGACGGTCACGGCCGAAGATCCGATGGGCAACGTCAACGAATGGACCGCAGCCACCAAGGTCGACAACCAGAAGCCCGAAATCGAACTGCACGGTCAGTTTGCCAGGGCAACCGAAGAAGTCGGCGCCGAATCAGAAGGCGAACACAATTCCGCCGAGGAAAACCAGCTAAGCCTTCCCGTCTACAACCTCCAGGTCAAGGCGGTCGACGGAGGTCAGACGACCAACGAACGTCAGTCGGGCGTGACCAAGGTCGAAGTCAAGCTCGACAAAGAAGCAGCGCCGCTGGCGGTTTGGCAGGAAGCCTGCGGGCAGGGATACAGCTGCTCCCACGAAATGCCGGTGCAGCTGAAGCTCACTGGTCTGTCCGGCGAAGCGCACCACCTGCATGTCCTGGCCACCGACGGAGCCGGCCACACCCGCGAACGCGAAATCAACTTCGAATACATCCCCGCCACCGGCGAAGACGGGGGCTACGTGCTGCAGCGCTTCCCGCTGAGCGAAGGAGAAGAAGCAGAAGAAGGCAAGGGACCCGAACTCGCGGTCAACGTGATGAACGGGAATCTCGTCTACCACGAACAGGACCTCTCGCTCAACACCCCCAGCACGGAAGTCGAACTCGAACGCTTCTACAACTCCGAGCTTCCAGCCGAAGACTTCGAGCGAATGGGGCGCGGGCTGGACGCTGGCCCAGACGCCGACGCTGGAAGTCGAAGAAGGTGAAGGCCAGGGTGGCGGCGGCTCGAGTTCAGGCCGTTCGGTGGAGCGCAGTGCGCTGATCTCGAAGGGTTTCGAACTTCCGGGGGAAGCCGGCGAAGAAACCTTCGAGCCCAAGCTCCACGCGAGCCTCACCAAGGACCAGGGCGGCGGCTTCGAAGTCACCGACGAAAGCGGCCGGACCTCTGCCTACAACCCACAGGGCCGGCTGACGGAAGTGAAGACCGGTGAATTCTCGGCGCTGAAGTACGACTGGGAAGGGGGAAAGCTCTCCGAAATCGCCGTCGAAGACCCCGGCGCCACCACCTCCAAGCCTGACGAAGTCGCCGAACGCGAAGGCGGCGAGACCGAAGGCCAGCCCGAATACCAGAGCTCATTCGGTATCCGTGGCGTCGAAGAAGGCCAGTTCATCGGCCCCTCGGGGATGGCGCTGGACGGCAGCGGAGACCTGTGGGTCGCCGACAGCGGCAACGACCGTGTCGAGAAATACAGCCCCGAAGGCGAATACCTCGCCTCGCTGGGCGGCTCGGGGTCGGGCGAAGGAAAGCTCCTCGATCCCGCCGCCGTCGCGGTCGACGCAAGCGGGAACGTCTGGGTAGCCGACGCGGGCAACAGCCGGGTCGAGGAGTTCGGCCCAGGCGGCAGCTTCATCCGCGACCTCGGCTCCGCCGGCACCGGTGAAGGCCAGTTCTCGGGCGCCGGTCCCCAGGGGATCGCGATCGACGCGGGCGGATCCATCCTCGTCACCGACCCCGGTGGTCACCGAATCGAGAAGTTCGACTCCAGCGGCAAATTCACCGAAGCGCTCGGCTCCTCGAGCCTGAGCGAACCGAGCGGCCTTGCGGTGGGGCCGGGTGGGCGGATCTGGGTCGCCGACGCCTCCGGCGACAAAGTCGTCGCCTTCGAAGAAGGCGGCCAGTTACTGCGCAGCTTCGGCGAAGAGGGCGAAGCCGAAGGCGAGCTGAAGGGGCCGAGTGCGGTGGCGGTGAGCGCCGAAGGCAAGGTCTTCGTCGCCGATACCGGCAACGGCAGGGTGCAGGAGTTCAGCGAAGCGGGCTCTTTCCTGCACGAGTTCGGCTCCAGGGAAGGGATCAAGGGCCGCTTCGGCGCCCCGATGGGCCTCGCGGCCGACAGGGAAGGCGAGGTCTGGGTGGCCGCCGTCGCGAACCCGCCCGAAACGGTCGAAGAAGCGGGCGAAGAAGAAGTCGAAACCGAAGCAGAATCCCCGCGGGAAGGGCTCGTCGCCTCATACTCCTTCGACGAGGGCGCGGGCAAAACCGCCCATGACGACTCCGCGCACGGCCACGACGGCACGATCTCCGGCGGGGCCTGGAGCGCAGGGAGGTTCGATGGCGCGCTGCAGTTGAGCGGAGGGTCCGAAGAATGCGTGACCATCCCCGACAGCCCCGAACTGGCGTTGAGCGATGAATTCACCCTCTTGGCTTGGATCAAGCCCGAAGGCGAAGACCCCTCCGAGCCGGTGATCTTCAAGGAATCGGGCTGGTACTTCACCTACGCGTTGTACCCGGGTGGCTTGCACGCCGGCATGCACCCTGAAGGGGCGGGTGCCTATTACCCCTACTCCGCCAACGAAGTCGCCGGATCCGAAGAACTGCCGGCGAACACCTGGAGCAACGTCGCCCTTACCTACGGAAACGAAGAACTGCGCCTCTACGTCGACGGCGAACTCGTCGGCTCGACCGAATCCTGGGGCGTCATCTTGAGCGAAGAACCGCTGCGAATCGGCTGCGCGCCGAAATGGGAAGACGGCTTTACCGGGCGCCTCGACAACATCCGCCTCTATGACCGCGCTCTCGGCGGCGCCGAAATCGGGGAAGACGAAGAAGCTGCCGTGAAGCCGTTGGCCGCAAGGGGGCCGGTCGCCTCCTACTCCTTCGACGAGAACGCCGGCAAAACCGCCCACGACGACACCGGTGACGGCCACGAAGGAGCAATCGAAGGCGGCGAATGGGCAGAAGGGAAGTTCGGCTCTGCTCTGCATCTCGACGGCGCCGAAGAAGACTGCATGAGCGTCGCCGACAGCCCCGAACTGCAGCTCACTCACGAATTCACTCTCTCGGCCTGGGTACGCCCTGAAGGCGGCGACCAGTCGGGCCCGATTTTCTTCAAGGAATCCGAACACTTCGTCAGCTACGCGATGTATCTCGGCTTCTCCGAAGAAGGCAAGCCCGCCGGCGTGGTCGCGCCCGAGCCCTATGAAGCCGTCTCGGTCGAAGGCTCCAGCCCGCTGCCCCAAGACGCCTGGAGCCAGTTGACGCTCACCTACGACACCGATCGCCTACGGCTCTACGTCAACGGCACCCTCGTCAGCTCCGAAGCGATCTCGGGGCCGGTCGAAAGCGAACAGCCGCTGCGGATCGGGTGCAGCCGCGACTGGGAAGAAGGCTTCACGGGAAGGATCGACAACGCGCGCATCTACGACCGAGCTCTTCCCCCGGCCGAGATCGAACATGACCAGGAAACGGCCGTCGCACCGCTGCCGCCCGAACCGCCGGTCGCCAGCTACTCCTTCGACGAGGGAGAAGGCGAAGTCGCCCACGACAGCTCCGGCAACGGCCATGACGGCACGATCGAAGGAATCGGATGGGCCGCCGGCCGGTTCGGAAATGCGCTCAAGTTCGAAGCAGGACACGAAGGCTGCCTCACCATCCCCGACGCCACCCAGCTTCAGCTGCGCGGCGAATTCACGCTCGAGGCCTGGGTCAAGCCCGAAGGCGACGGGCCGGTGATCTTCAAGGAAGCAGAACACTTCGTCAGCTATGAGCTCTCGATGTGGGGGTTCGAACCGGAGGGCGACCTCGCCCCGCAGCCCTACGAACTGGCCGAAACCGAAGGCTCCGACGCGGTAGCCGAAGGCGCCTGGAGCGAGCTCGCCCTCACCTACGATGGCGAAATGCTCCGCCTCTACGCCAACGGCAAGCTGATCGGCAGCAAGGCGACGACTCGGGCCGTGGAAAGCGACGGGCCGCTGCGGATCGGCTGCAGCCGCGATTGGGAACAGAATTTCACCGGCTCGATCGACGAGGTGCGCCTCTACGACCGGACCCTGAATGCCCAGCAGCTGTCGGAAGACCGGAGCACTCCCGTCAGCTCCGAAACCGACGAAGCGACCCGCTATCAGATCGAGAAGTGGAAGACGACGAGCGAAACGCCGATCGCCGCTCCCGAAGACGACCCCCACCTGCAGGTGGGCTATCAGTTGAGCCTCGTCAGCAGCGTCGAAGGCGAACAGATTCCGACCCAGAGCTACGAACACGAAGGCGACCTGCTCACGGCTCACGAAAACGAAGCGGGCGAAAAGGCCGAATACGAATACGACGAAGACAAACGCCTGACCGCGATCACGCTCCCCGACGGGACGACGGCTCATGTCGAATACGAAGCATCGGTCGGCCGGGTGAAGGCGGTGACCGTCCAGCTCGCCGGCAAATCCGCCAAGACGACCAACTTCACCTACCAGGACGAACCACGCGAAACGACGGTCTCGCCGCCCGAAGGGGAACCCCTCATCCACTACCAGATCGGCGAAGACGGCTCGATCTTCAAGTGGTCCAACGCCCCGCAGCCGCCGGAAATCGAACCGCTGAACGGCAGCCTCTACACGCAAAGGGGGGAAGTGCATCCCGACCCGATCTCTCCCGGCGACCAGAACCTCGAAGTCAAAGCGTATTCGGCAGAAGGAATTGCTTCGATTCAGGTTATCGCCAACGGGGACCAGTTAGTCGAAGAAGAAACCTGCGACACCAAAGAACCGAATAACGAATGCGACAAAACCCAGGTCCTGGAACTCGTCACCGATACCGAAGCCTGGCAGCCCGGAATCCTCTGGCTGGAAATTCTGGTGACCGATGCGCAGGGGCAGAAGGAAAGCGAGCGTTTTTGGGACAACATCCCTAATCCCCCGCCCTCCGAAGGGGAAGCCCCTCAGCCGCCGACCTTCGAAGACATCAAACGCTTCAGGGAAGAATTCGGCCTAGATCTTGACCTCAACGGGAAAATGCTGGCGAGGAACGAACGCATCTTCGAACTCATCAACGACTGGCACCGGCCCGGGACCTACCTCGGCAACGTGGCTAGATCCTCATGGGAACGATGGGGCGTTCCCTTGAGGCCAGCCGACGTAGCCGAGCTCGAATATCGCGAAGCTTATGTCGAAGCCGATGTCCCATCGATCGAAGCATGGGCGGCGTCGCATTACCCGGCGACCTATGCCGGGATCGAAGTCGATCAGGGCGCTGGTGGAATCATTCGCATCGGCTTTATCGAAGAGGCAAGCCAGAGCCTCGAAGAACTGAAGCACTCCCTTGCGCTGATGGCTTCTGACCGTATTCAATTACTGCAGCCAGATCCGACTCGACCTGTCCTGGCGGCGGAAACCCGAGAGGAAGAAGTCAACGGATTAGCGATCACCGACCCACAGCTGAGCGAAGAGGTGACCGGACTGCAAATCGCAGACTCGACCAATTTGGTTCTCGTTGAAACGAAGGACGTAACGGGAACGGAAGGTCGTCTTCGTGAACTTTTGGGTTCGCTTGCCGGGATTGGCGTGATCTATGAACCGAACTATGATGAACTGCTCTCAACTCGGAATCGCCAGGGAGGGCGAATGCTCGCGGGCGATACGATATGGACCGATTGGGAACCCGAAGCGTCCCATCCTCTTTTCACGCGGGCTACTGCTGGCTTCGGTGCCCTCGAAAAAACCTGGATACGTTCGGAAAAACGCTGGCTCGTCACGCGGTATCTCTTGAGCGCAGGGCACGCAGGCCGCGTGGGAACCTTCATGTACCGGATAGCGAGCCCGTCCGCTGCTGAACTGGCAACCCGAGCGAACAAGGAAAAGATCGGACGTGTGGGACGTGACCCATATTCAGAAGGATCGAAGTCCGTAGATGCGCTGGCAATGCGCTTCAACAGCGACGGCTTGACGCCTATGCGCATTTACGGCAATGGGGGCCGCCGTCCTGATATCGGTCCAGCAGCAGCCGCATTCAAAGGGGAGAACTTATGTTTCTCCGGAGCTCGCTCGGGCCACGTCAAGTGTCTAAAGGCAGTGCGCCTGGTTCACGTGTTCTCCGACCGTGAACATAGAGGCATCGGCGTCATCTTCTGCAAGGCCCCAGGCACTAATGGATCATCACTCCCGGGAGACAGTGGTGCTCCAGTGTGGGATCCACGTACGGGTCGAGCTATTGGGATTATGGAGGGCCGAAACCTCAAACATCCGGAGCGGGTTTACGTTCAGCCTTTGGTAACCACCTCCTGGAATCGCCGAATCGTCGGTGCGTTAGATGCATCTGTGATGGGGAGTGGAAGCTTGCATGTCATTCATGGCGGATAGGAGAAACTTATGAAAATGCGCTGGTCGCGTAACCTGTGGGGTTCCGCCGTGGTGCTTTTCGCGGTTTTGTGTGGATGGTGCAGTCTTCACGCGAAGAGTCAGGCCCATGGGTTCGCTTACGACAGGGGCAATCAGGTTCGGGACCAAGGGCGACAGCAACAGTCTTGGCCGTTTCCGATGTCGGAGCGGCGCGGCTCGGACGCGCCCGTCCAGTGGCGAGTCCTTGCGCCTCCTTCGGGTAGGCGGGTCGAGATCGGCAGGTTCGTAGCTTGGTGCGCAGCCATTGAAAGACCGAAGCCGCGCATAAGTCGCGTGCATGAGTCAGACCGTGGGCAGCGGGTAGTGCTCACGGCATTTCTGGCTCATCGAGCGCGGGGACAGTGTGGACGCGTCGAAATTCTGGTCAGCCGCACGGTAGTCCTAAGAAGACCTCTTGGTCAGCGTAAAATCTACGACGGCAGCCTCCATCCAGCCGCGAAACGGTGGCCTCGGTAGCTCGCGGTATCTTGTGCATTTCTGTCGTAGCTCATTGCGGTCATGATGGTGGTGCACCTGGAGATGTCAGGTAGGCGGTTCTTTGACCATCCCCGGGGACCATCCTTGACGCGGTCGGCCGTGATTTAGGATGGTGTGAGTTGTGGGTCGGCACTTCGGGAGGAGCGGTGGCGGTCCGCTCAGAGGCCGGCGGCCCGGGTGACGCCGAAGATCAGGGCGAAGCCGAGGGCGGTGAGGGCGACGCGGGGCCAGGACCCTTGGGCGTGGGCCTCCGGCAGCAGGTCGGCGGCGCCGATGTAGAGGAAGACGCCGCAGTAGACGCAGAGCACGTAGCCGAGCGCGTGGTCGGAGATCGAGATCGCGGTGCCGACGATCGCCCCCGCCAGCGGCGCCAGGGCGTCGACCGTCAGCCACCTCGCGGCGGCGTGGCGGTTGCCGGAGCGGCGCAGCACGTAGCTGACGGTGTTGAGGCCGTCGGCGAAGTCGTGGCTGATCACCGCGACGAAGACCAGCAGGCCGGTGGTCGAGCCGACGCCGAAGGCGAAGCCGATCCCGAGCCCGTCGATGAAGCTGTGGATCGAGAGCCCGGCGGCGCCGAGGACGCCGACGCGCCTGCCGCCGAGGGCGGCCATCGCCTCGTCGCGGTCGTGCAGGACCAGCAGCCGCTCGATCAGGAAGAAGCCGAGGAAGCCGGCGGCGACGAGGGCGGTGGCGAGGTTGTCGTCGCCGAGGCCCTTCAGCCCCTCCGGGAGCACGTCGAGCAGGGCGACGGCGACGACGACGCCGCCGGTCAGCGCCAGCAGGGTGGGGAGGCGGTCGCTGTAGCGGAGGCCGACGCGGCCGCCGATCAGGGTCGCGACCACCGTCAGGCCGGCCAGGGGGATCGCGATCCCGGCCATCGCTCAGCTCTCCCGCTCGGCGCAGCGCGGGCAGACGCCGCGCAGGAGGACGTCGTGGGCGAGGACCTCGAACTCGGCCCGCTCGCCGATCGCCTCGATCGCCCGCTCCAGCGGCGGGTCCGAGAACGGTGAGAGGTTCCCGCAGCGGACGCAGACCATGTGGTGGTGGTGCCCGGCGGGGTCGTGGCGCTCGAAGGCGGCGACCTCGCCGCCGACGTCGACCCGGTGGACGAGCTCGAGCTGCTCGAGCTGCTCCAGGGTGCGGTAGACGCTGGCCCGGCCGACCCCCGGCAGGCGCCGGTCGATCTCCAGCGCCGTCACCGCGCAGCTCTCGCCGCCGAGCAGCTCGATCACCTGCCGTCGCGCCGCCCCGGCGCGGAAGCCCGCCTCGTTCAACCGCCTCTTCGCCCGCTCGGTCCAGGTCATGGACCGCAGCCTACATAAAAATGAGACCCGTTCTTATTTAGCGCGGGAGCGCGGCCGCTCTCACGAGTACGCGTCCCACTTCTTCAGGTAGGGGAGCGGGTCGAAGGGGGAGCCCCCCTGGTACCAGCCGGGCGCGCCCCACATCTCGAAGTGCAGGTGGCAGCCTTCGGCGTCGCCGGTGTCGCCGACCACGCCGATCGGCTGGCCGGTGCGGACCGTTTCGCCGGTGCGCAGCGGCGAGGGTTCGGCGAGGTGGGCGTACATGAAGTCGTCGGCGGTGCCGCGGCCGTCGATGACGACGTAGTTGCCGGCGTTGCCCTCGTAGCCGGCGTACTGCACCGTGCCGCCGCGGGCGGCGACGAGCGGGGTGCCGCAGGCGGCGGTCACGTCCTGGCCCTGGTGGGTGTGGCCCGAGCGGGGGGCGCCGAAGCGACCGGCGCCGAGGTTGAATTCGTGCGGGCCGAGGACCGGGAAGGCGTAGCCGTAGAAGGCGAAGCGGAGGCTGAGCGCGGTCGCGGCGGTCGCCTTGCGCGCCGCCGGCGCCGCGGCGCTCGACTGCGGCGAGATCCGGAAGCTGTAGCGGCCGTTGCGGGCCGGCCGGCCCTCGTTGGTGGTCCCGTCCCAGCGGACCCGGTTGACGACTTCGGGGGCGACGTTTTCGCGGTAGAAGGTCTTGACGACTGCGCCGGCGGCGTCGAGGACGTCGATCCGCAGGTCGTTCTGCGGCTGGCTGCTGCCGATGCTGAAGGCCAGCTTCGGGTAGCGGTAGCCGAAGTAGAAGGACTTGCGGGGGGTGGTCCTGGCCGAGAGCAGGGTCAGCGCCCCGGCGCTGGGGGCGCCGGCGGGGGTCCCCGGCGGGCTGCCCTTGGCGGTGGGCGCCGCGCCCGGAGTGCCGGCGCCGCCGGTGGTCGCCGCCGCGGCGCTCGCGGCGAAGACCGCCAGGGCCGCCAGTGCGACCGTAAAGCCGATTTTCCCGACCGTTGCCGGTCGGGCGATCCCGATCCTGCTCAACCGCTAGCCCTCTCTTTCCTCGCCTGCGGAGTTAGCTGACGGGCTCGCGCTGAAAGAGTCGCGCTACGGGCGGTTTTCGCCCGATTCGCCCCCGGGACCTGCAAAGGCCCCCTCGGTTCCTCCGCTCCCGATCGGTGGCCCGTTCGGGATTCGGCTTCGCTCGGGCGGCAGCATACACAGCGAGATGGCTATCATCCCCCGGCCGCGTCGGTGAATCCGCGCGGTTTTTGCGCGATGAAGACCTTTGTAGCCACTCCCGCCAACCGCCAGCGCGACTGGTACGTCGTCGATGCCGAGGGCAAGACCCTGGGCCGTCTCGCGACCCAGATCGCCGACACGCTGCGGGGCAAGCGCAAGCCCGACTACACGCCGCACATCGACACCGGCGACTTCGTCGTCGTCGTCAACGCGGAGAAGATCCGCGTCACCGGCGACAAGCTGGCGCAGAAGACCTACTACCGCCACAGCGGCTACCCGGGCGGGATCAAGTCGCGGACGCTCGGCGAGATGCTCGAGCGCAAGCCCGAGGAAGTGATCCGCAAGGCGGTGAAGGGAATGCTGCCGCGCAACCGGCTGGCCCGCCAGCAGCTGACCAAGCTGAAGGTGTACGCCGGGCCCGACCACCCGCATGCGGCGCAGCAGCCCAAACCTATGGAGACCGACTGAACCTGATGGACGACGAGCAGAAACAGGACGAGACGACTGAGCCTCAGGACGAGAGCGCCGGGGCCGCGGGTCCTGTCGCGGACGAGGAGGTCACTTCGCCCGAGCCCGAGCCCGAGCCCGAGCAGGAGGCCGGAGAGAGCCCCCGCGCTCCCGAGCCCGAGGCCAAGGAGAAGAAGAAGGACGTCATCCCCGGCGCCGACCTGGAGCCGATCCTGGTCGAGCCCGAGGGGCCGGAACTGAGCGCCGAGGAGCGCGCCCGACTCGAAGCCGAGGAAGAAGAGAAAGCCCGGCGCGAAGCCGAGCTCGCCGCCGCCGAGGAAGCCGAGGCCGCCGGCGCCAGCCGGGCCCCGGCGAAAATGGAAAAAGGCGCCCGCTTCCTCGCCACCGGCAAACGCAAGAGCTCGATCGCCCGCGTCACCCTGATCCCCGGCAACGGCACGATCGAGATCAACAAGCGCAGCCTCGAGGAGTTCTTCCCGCGGCCCCTGCACCAGACGATGGTCAAGCAGCCGCTGGCGGTCTCCGGCTACGAGGGCAACGTCGACGTCCGCGTCCGCGTCCACGGCGGCGGCATCAGCGGCCAGGCCGGGGCGATCCGCCACGGCGTCGCCCGCGCCCTGACCGAGATCGACGCCGAGCTGCGCAGCGACCTCAAGCGGCGCGGCTTCCTCACCCGCGACGCGCGGGTCAAGGAGCGCCGCAAGGCCGGGCTGAAGAAGGCCCGCAAGCGGCCGCAATTCTCGAAGCGCTGAGGCGGCTGCAACTGCCTGGCGTCCCAGGCTCGATTTTCGCTCGCCTCACCTAGATGGAAATGACCAAACGCAAGCTCTTCGGAACCGACGGGGTCCGGGGGGAGGCCGGCACCTTCCTCACCGCCGAGCTGGCCACGGCGCTGGGCCGGGCCACCACCGAGGTGCTGGAGGCCGAGCGCCCGCAGGTCCTGATCGTCCGCGACACCCGCGAGTCGGGGCCGATGCTGGAGGCGGCGCTGGCCGCCGGGATCGCCGCCGCGGGCGGCGACGCGCTGCTCGCCGGGGTGCTGCCGACCCCCGCCGCGGCGATCCTCGTCAAGCGCCTCGGGCTCGACCTCGCCGCCGTCGTCTCCGCCTCCCACAACCCCTTCGGCGACAACGGGATCAAGTTCTTCGACGCCGGCGGGACCAAGCTCGCCGACGCGCTCGAGGCCGAGATCGAGGCGCGGATCGACGCCGCGCCGGCGACGGCGCCGCCGGGCCGCGTGCGCGAGCTGAACGGCGGCCTCGAGGACTACCTGCGCGAGCTGCAGGCGGCCTTCCCGCTCGATCTCGCCGGCCGCCGGGTCGTCCTCGACTGCGCCAACGGCGCCACCTTCCGCGCCGCCCCGGCGATCTTCGAGCGCCTCGGCGCCGAGGTCGAGGCGATCGGGGTCGAGCCCGACGGCCGCAACATCAACGCCGGCTGCGGCTCCACCCACATCGAGCCCCTGGCCGAGCGGGTCGCCGGCTCGGAGGCCGAGATCGGCTTCGCCTTCGACGGCGACGGCGACCGCGTCCTCGCCGTCGACGGCTCCGGCCGCGTCCACGACGGCGACGAGCTGATCGCGCTGCGGGCCCGCGGGATGAAGGCGCGCGGCGAGCTCGACCAGGGCGGCGTCGTGGTCACGGTGATGAGCAACTACGGCTTCCACCAGGCGATGGCCGAGGCCGGGGTCGAGGTCGCGGTCACCCAGGTCGGCGACCGCTACGTGATCGAGGAGATGCGGCGGCGCGGCTGGAAGCTCGGCGGCGAGCAGTCGGGCCACATCATCGCCGGCGAGTTCGTCTCCACCGGCGACGGCATCGCCGCGGCGCTGATGACGATGCGCGAGCTCGCCGGCAGGGGCCTCGACCAGGCGACGCCGATGCGCAAGCTGCCCCAGGTCCTGGTCAACGTCGAGGTCGCCGACCGCGGGGCGATCGAGGGCGCCGCGGCGGTCTGGGAGGCGGTCGAGCGCGAGAACGCCGCGCTCGAGGGCCGCGGCCGCGTCCTCCTGCGCCCCTCCGGCACCGAGCCGCTGGTCCGGGTGATGGCCGAGGCGCCGAGCGACGAGGAGGCCGAGGCGGTCTGCGAGCGCCTGGCCGCCCTCGTGCGCGACGAGCTGGCCTGATCCCTCAGGGACCCAGCAAGGCTGCCGGCACGACTCCGATTCCATCGGCCCGCCGGTAGGCACGCTCACCGGTGTTGACGACGATCGCGTCGAGCAGTTCGTCGCCGACGGAAGCCCGCAGCCAGTGCAGGTTGCGGACATCCTCGTCCCCGACCGTCCGTCTCAGCTTCACCTCGATCGCCACGACCCGCTTGTCCGGGGCCTCGACGATCAGATCGACCTCGCGGCTGCCGCTGAAGGTCCGCAGATGTCCAGTAGTCGCCTCCGCGCCTTGAGCGTAGACCCGCACGCAAAGCGTGACCAGCGACTCGAAGAGGGCTCCGAGGAGGGTTCCGTCACGCGGCACCGGCGGTCCCAGCTCGGCGTTCTCGAGCAGCGCGTTCCTCGTCGCACCCAGGAGCCGGGCCGCCAGGGCCGGGTCTGCGAGGTGGTGCTTTGACGCGGCGGCGAGGCGGGAGAGGTGGCGCCGGGTCGGTTGCCAGGGAGGGACCGGATCGAGGATCCAGAGCCGCTCGAGAATGGTGCGATAAGGCCGCGCGGCGTCCTTGGAAAGTCGCTCCCCCTCGTTACCGGTAGCCGCCGCCCTGATCTTCTCCAGCGAGGTGGTCGTGGCGGTGGCGGCCGCATAAGCCGCCATCCAACGGCGCAGGCCGGCGGGGTTGCGGACCGCGTGCCCAAGCTCGGGAAAGTCCCGGTCGACGACCCTCTCGATGTAGCCATCCAGCTGCAGCCGCAGGGCTCGGTCGGAGGTGCCCCGCAAGCCGGGGAAACCGGATGCGAGGATCTCCTCGACGTAATCGCCGAGCGCGAAAGAAGTCTCTCCGTCCAGCTTCGGGCGGCGCCCTCCCAGCAACTCCTTCAGGCTGACGGAGGTCTCGCCGCCGAGCCGCTCGCTCAGGGTCAGCGGACGCATCCGCAAGGTCGGGATCCGACCGGCGCCGGAATGACGACCAGCGCCGTCGGGCGAAGCCGATCCGGTCAGCAGGAAGCTCGCGGGCGCGGCACCGTCGTCGACCGCGCGTCTGACCAGGTCCCAGGTCTCCGGCAGCCGCTGCCACTCGTCGATCAGGATCGGCGTCTCTCCGTCGAGGAGCAAGCGGGGATCGGCTGCGGCGACGTCGAGGCGGGCCGGATCGTCGAGCCGGTGGATCGTTGCGGCGCGCCGCGATGCCGACGCGGTCTTACCCACCCCCTTCGGGCCCTCCAACGCAAGCGCAGGCAGGGATCCGAGCACGTCGTCGAGCTCGCCGTCGAGGACTCTAGACGTATAGGACAATGAAACTACCCTTCTATTTCGCAGCTTACAAACCTTCTATTTCGTAGCAGACTATCAGTCTGTTCCGCAGAGATATGGCTCACGGCGGACCTTGCTCTGGCCCGCGATATCGAGGCCCCCGGCCTCCCCCCAGCTACTCTTCCTCGCCTTCGTGTGCGGCATCGTCGGATATGTGGGCGCGCGGCCCTGTGAGGAGCTTCTCCTCTCGGGGCTCGAAAAGCTCGAATACCGGGGCTATGACTCGGCCGGACTCTCCGTGCTCGCCGACGGCGCTGTCGAGAGCGTGCACGCGGTCGGCAACCTCGCCAACCTGAGGGCGGCAGTCGAGGCGCGGGCCGAGAACGGGGCCGGGCCGCTGCCGCCGGCCGAGACCGGCATCGCCCACACCCGCTGGGCCACCCACGGCCGGGTCACCGAGGAGAACGCCCACCCGCACGACGACAGCTCCGGCCGCGTCCACATCGTCCTCAACGGGATCGTCGAGAACCACACCGAGCTGCGCCGCCGCCTGCAGGAGGCGGGGGAGGCCTTCAGCTCGGAAACCGACGCCGAGGTCGTCGCCCACCTGATCGCCCACCACTACGACGGCGACCTCGCCGCCGCGGTGCGCGCCGCCTTCGCCGAGCTGCGCGGCCACTACGCCTTCGTCGCCATGCACGCCGACGAGCCGCAGCGCCTGATCGGCGCCCGCAAGGAGTGCCCGCTGGTGGCCGGCGTCGGCGAGGGGGAGGCCTTCCTCGCCTCGGCGATCCCCGCCTTCCTCGCCGACACCCGCACCGCGATGCCGATCGAGAACGGCGAGATCGTCGAAGTCGAAGCCGGCGCGATCCGGGTCGCCGACGCCGAGGGGAACCCGATCGAGCGCGGGACCGAAGAGGTGACCTGGGACGCCGACGCCGCCGAGAAGGCCGGCTACGAGACCTTCATGCTGAAGGAGATCCACGAACAGGCCGACGCCGTCGCCGAGACGATCACCGACCGCCTCCCGGGCGCCGACGGGGTCGACCTCTCCGACGTCGGCCTCTCCGACGAGCTCCTCCGCGAGGTCGGGCGGATCGTCATCGTCGCCTGCGGCACCAGCTACCACGCCGGCCTGGTCGGCCGCTACGCGATCGAGGAGTGGGCGCGGGTGCCGGTGGAGATGGACGTCGCCTCCGAGTACCGCTACCGCAACCCGGTCGTCGGCCCCACGGACCTGGTGATCGGGATCACCCAGTCGGGCGAGACCGCCGACACCCTGGCGGCGATGCGGCTGGCCCGCGAGGCCGGCGCGACGGTGCTGGCGGTCACCAACATCATGGGCAGCCAGGCGACCCGCGACGCCGACGCGGTCCTCTACACCCGCGCCGGGCTGGAGATCGGGGTCGCCGCGACCAAGACCTTCGTCGCCCAGGTGGCGGCGATGTACCTGCTGGGGCTGCGGCTGGCCGAGCTGCGCGGGACCCTCGGCGCCGAGCGGCTGAGCGCGCTGGTAGCGGAGATGAAGGCGCTGCCGTCGAAGATGGAGGAGACGCTGGCGGCGAGCGAGGCGGCGGCGCGCGGGGTCGCCGACAAGCACAGCGCCGAGAACTTCTTCCTCTACCTCGGCCGCCACATCGGCCTGCCGATCTGCCTCGAGGGGGCGCTGAAGCTGAAGGAGATCAGCTACATCCCGACCGACGCCTACGCCGCCGGGGAGATGAAGCACGGGCCGATCGCCCTGCTCGACGAGTCGACGCCGGTGATCTGCGTCGCCACCGCCAGCCCGGTCCTGGAGAAGGTGCTCTCCAACGTCGAGGAGGTGCGGGCGCGGGGGGCCTGCACGATCGCCGTCGCCACCGCCGGCGACGAGCGCGTCGCCGAGGTCGCCGACGAGACGATCGAGGTCGCGTCGACCGACTGGATCCTGCAGCCGATCGTCGCGATCCTGCCGCTGCAGCTGATCGCCTACGACATCGCCCGCGCCCGCGGCCTCAACGTTGACCAGCCCCGCAACCTGGCGAAGACGGTCACGGTTGAGTGAAGTCGTCCAAACGGGCCGCTAGCATGCCCGCCCTCGTGAAGCTCCGCCTCGTCCTCCCGGCTGTCCTCCTGGCTCTCGGCGCCCTCGTGGCCGCCGGCTGCGGCGGCGGGGGCAGCGGCGGCAGCGGCACCGATCCGGCCTCCGCGGCGCCGGCCGGGACGCCGCTCTACATCGATTTCACGGTCCACCCCGAAGGCGAAGCCAAGGCCAATATCGAAGCGCTGGCCCAGAAGCTGGCGGGCGTCGACGACCTCGGCGGGCTGATCGTCTCCGAGCTCGAAGAATCGGCCACCGAAGAAGGCGAAGAAATCGACTTCGAAAAGGAAGTCGAACCGTGGCTGGGCGAACGCGCCGGCTTCATCTACCCGAAGTTCGAAGGCGGCGACTTCCACGACTTCGCGGTGGCGGTGCAGGTCACCGACAGCGGCGAAGCCGAAGCCTTCCTCGACAAGCAGACGTCGAGCGGCAGGGAAAAGTTCGAAGCCGGCTCGACCGAAGGCGTCGACTTCGAGGTCGGCGAAGACGGGACCACGGTCGGGGTGCTCGACGAACTGCTGGTGATCGCGGTCGAAGAAGAAGTCTTCAAGGAAGTCGTCGCGGCCTCCCAGGGGGAAGCGCTGGCGGGCCAGAGCTCCTACACCGACGCGGTCGCCAACGTCCCCTCCGAAAGCGCCGCCGACGTCTACGTCGACATCGGCGGCCTGATCGGCGAAGCCGAAGCCGGCGGCGAAATCGACCGCAACGCGAAGCTCTTCTTCGAAAACGTCGGCGTCGAACTGAAGGAAGCCACGGCCGTCGCCAGCCTGGTGCCGGGAAGCGACCGGCTCGAGATCGACGTCAGCAGCAACGTCGCCGGCGACAACCCGCCCTCGGGCGACGCCTCGAAGATGCTCGGCTCGCTGCCGGCCGACTCCGTCGCCGCCTTCGCCTCGGCCGAATTCGGCAAGCGCTTCAACGAAGGGATCGACCAGATCGACGATCAGGGCATCCCCGGCCAGGTGCCGCCCCACCAGCTCAAGCAGGGGCTGAAGCAGGCGGGCATCGACCTCGAATCGATCGCCGCCTCGATCGGCGACGCCGGCGCCTTCGTCGAAGGCAGCAGCGAACGCAACCTCAGCGGCGCCCTGGTGCTGGCGACCGAAAACGCCACCCAGGCGAAGAACACCGTCTCCAACCTCGGGCTCTTCCTGCGGGCCAGCGGCCTGCCGGGGGTCACCGCCCTCAACGGCAAGGCGAGCGGCTTCTCGATCCGCAGCTCCGAACTCGGCCGCGAGCCGCTCGTGGTGATCGCCAAGGGCGAGCGGATCGCGATCGGCTACGGGCTCGAGAGCGCGACGGCCGGCGTCGCCGAGGCGGGCGAAACCCTCGCCGAATCCCCGGCTTACGAAGAAGCGCTCAGCGCCCTCGGCAGCACCCCGATCGCCGCCTTCGTCGACGGCCCCGCGGCGCTCAAGCTCGCCTCCTCGCTGGTCCCGCCCGGCGAAGAAGGCTTCCGCGAAGCGAAGCGCTACCTGACGAAGATCGACTACATCGCCGCCGGCTCCGAAGCCTCCGGCGGCCTCGCCACCGCCAAGATCGTCGTCGGCGTCGGCAAGTAGCCGCAGCAGAAAGATCCGACCCGCGGCAGGCGTCGGATTAGGCTGGGGACCATGGAGACCTGGTTGAAGCCGCTCTACGACGCCGCGGGGATGCGGGCGGTCGACCGCTGGGCGATCGAGGAGCGGGGAGTGCCTTCCCTGGAGCTGATGGAGGCCGCCGGGCGGGCGGTGGCCGAGGCGGTGGCCGAGCTGGCGCCGGCGGGGCCGGTGCGGGTCGTCTGCGGGAAGGGGAACAACGGCGGCGACGGCTTCGTCGCGGCGCGGCTGCTGCGGGAGATGGGCTTCGAGGTGGAGGCGCTGCTGCTCTGGCCGGGGGAGGAGCTGCGGGGAGACGCCGCGGCAAACCTCGCGCGCTGCGGCGGCGATCTGGTCGAGGGCGACGCGGCGGCGCGGCTGGCCGGCTCGGGCGCGGTGGTCGACGCGATCTTCGGCACCGGGTTCGAGGGGGCTCCGCGGGAGCCCGCCGCGGCGGCGATCGCCGCGGTCAACGGCTGCGGCGCCCCGGTGGTCGCCTGCGACATCGCCTCCGGGGTCGACGCCTCCAGCGGCGAGGTCGCCGGGGCGGCGGTCGAGGCCGACGTCACGGTCAGCTTCCACGCCGCCAAGCTCGGCCAGCGGATCGCCCCCGGCAAGTGGCACACCGGCGAGCTGCGGGTGGCGCCGATCGGGATCCCGGCCGGGGCGCCCGGCGAGCCGGGCGGCGGCGAGATCGACCCCGAGGTGCTGGAGTTCCTCCCGCGCCGCGGCCCGCAGTCGACCAAGTTCAGCTCCGGGCAGGTCGGCATCGCCGGTGGCTCGCGCGGCCTCACCGGGGCGGTGCGGATGGCCTCGCTGGCGGCGATCCGGGCCGGCGCCGGCTACGCGACCGTGGCTGTCCCCGCCGACCTCGACCTGGTCTTCGAGATCGCCCAGCCGGAGGTGATGTCGGTCGCCTGCCCCGGCGGCGACGGCTGCCTGGTCCCGGCCTCCGAAAAGGCCGCCCTGCGGGTCTTCGAGCGGGCGGCGGCCGGGGTCCTCGGGCCGGGCCTCGGCCGCGACCCCGGCTCCTTCGAGCTGGCGCGGGAGATCGCCGGCAGGATCGAGGCGCCGCTGGTGATCGACGCCGACGGCCTCAACTCCTTCGCCGGGCGGCTCGACCGGCTGGCCGGCCGCGGGGCGCCGACGGTGCTGACGCCGCACGCCGGCGAGCTCGGCCGGCTGCTCGAGCGCGACGCCGCCGAGATCGAGGCCCACCGCCTCGCCGCGGCCAGGGAGGCGGCCCGGGCGGCGGCGGCGATCGTCGTCCTCAAGGGCGACGACACGATCGTCACCGACGGCGAGCGCCTCGCCGTCAACGCCCTCCCGGCCTCGGCGCTGGCGACGGCCGGCAGCGGCGACGTCCTCTCGGGGATCGCCGCCGCCCTCCTCGCCCGCGGCCTCGACCCCTTCGCCGCGGTCTGCGCCGCCGTGCTCGCCCACGCCCGCGCCGGCCGTGAGGCGGCGCGGCGGGTCGGGGCGACCGAGTCGGTGATCGCCACCGACGTGATCGCGGCGATCCCCTCGGCGCTGCGCCCCGACGGCCCGGTCGAATAACCTCGCGCCTGTGAAGACCGCCGGCGAGATCATGGACCGCGACGTCCCCAGCGTCGGCCCGCAGGACGAGGCGCGCACCGCGATCGACCTGCTGGCCAAGACCGACCTCGGCGCGATCCCGGTGGTCGACGGCGAGCGCAAGGTGGTCGGCATCGTCAGCGAGTCGGACCTGATCCTCAGCGAGGAGGAATCGGACCTCCACCTGCCGCACTACCTCAACATCATGGGCGGGGTCGTCTTCGTCGGCTCGATGAAGGGGTTCGAGGAGCGGCTCGAGAAAGCCTTCGCGACCGAGGTCTCGGAGCTGATGAGCCCCGACCCGGTCGTCGCCCACGACTACGAGGCGGCCGACCGGGTGGCGAAGAAGATCGCCGAGCACCACCACAACCACCTGCCGGTGGTGGACGCCGACGGCCACCTCGCCGGCATGGTCACCAGGGCCGACGCCCTCGCCGCAATCGTCGACGGGGAGTAGCCGTGGAGCGGGCGACCGCTCGGATCGACCACGGGGCCGTCAGCGCCAACTGCACCCGCCTCAAGGCCGCCCTGGGCGAGGCCGAGCTCTGCGCGGTGGTCAAGGCCGACGGCTACGGGCACGGCGCCGACGGCTGCGCCGGCGCGGCGCTGGCGGGAGGGGCGACGCGGCTGGCGGTGGCGACCGCGGGAGAGGCCGAGCAGATCGGCCGCCGCTTCCCGCACGTGCCGCTGCTGACGATGGGGGCGCTGACCGCGGAGGAGGCGGACGTCGTCCTCTCCGCCGGAGCGGAGCTGGCGGTGTGGGAGGAGGGCTTCCGGGAGACGATCGCCGCCCGCGCCCGCGCCCACGGGCACCCGGCGCGGGTCCACGTCAAGTACGACAGCGGCATGGGCCGGCTCGGCAACCGCGACGTCGGCGAGGTGATGGAGCTGGTCCGCGCCTGCGCCGAGGATCCCGACCTCGAGCTGGCCGGGATCTGGACCCACTTCGCCACCGCCGACGAACCCGACTCGACCTACTTCGACGAGCAGCTCGACCGCTTCGAGCGGGTCGCCGCCGCGGTCAAGGAAAAGCACCCGGGCGTCCTCGCCCACGCCGCCAACAGCGCCGCGGTCCTCCGCGACCGACGCTCCCACTTCGACCTCGCCCGCTGCGGGATCGCGATCTACGGGCTAGACCCCTTCCAGCGCGACCCCGCCGAGCGGGGGCTGCGCCCGGCGCTGACCCTGCGCTCGCACGTCGCCGACCTGAAGCGCTTCCCCGCCGGGGCCAGCGCCGGCTACGGGCGCCGCTGGACCGCGCCGGAAGACACCTGGGTCGGCGTGGTCCCGCTCGGCTACGGCGACGGCGTCCGCCGCGCCCTCACCAACAACGCCGAGGTCCTCGTCGGCGGCCACCGCCGGCCCCTGGTCGGGACCGTCTCGATGGACAACATCACGATCGACCTCGGGCCCGAGGCCGAGGTCGCGCGCGGGGACGAGGCGGTCCTGATCGGCGTCCAGGGGGAGGACCGGATCCTCGCCGAGGAGATGGCGGCGAGGCTGGGGACGATCAACTACGAGGTGACCTGCGCGATCTCGCCGCGGGTGCCGCGGCGCCCGGCTTGACCGAGGCGCTTTTCTATCCCCATGGTTGAGAAAAGCGCCACCCTGGCCGAGCGCCTGGACGCCGCCCCGGTCGTCGCCGCGACGCGGCGGGCGCTGCCGGGGACCGACGCCGCCTGGATCGTCGGCGGCGCCGTCCGCGACGCCGTCCTCGGCCGCGAGGTAAGCGACCTCGACCTCGCCGTCGCCGGCGACCCCGGCGCGGCGGCGAGGGCGATCGCCGCCGAGCTCGGCGAGCACGCCTTCGAGCTCTCGGCCGAGTTCGGCACCTGGCGCGTCGCCGCCTCCCGCCACGGCCGGCAGGTCGACGTCACCGCGCTGCGCGGCGAGACCATCGAGCAGGACCTGGCCGAGCGCGACTTCACGATCGGCGCGGTTGCGGTGCCGCTGGCCGGCGGCGGCCCGATCGACCCCTACGCCGGCCTCGCCGACCTCGCCGACGGGCGCCTGCGGGCGGTCGGCGAGCGCAGCTTCGGCGACGATCCCCTGCGCCTCCTCCGCGCCGCCCGCCTGGCGGCGGAGCTGGGGCTGGAGATCGAGCCGCGCACCGTCGCGCTGGCCCGGTCGGCCGCCGCCCGCGCCGCCGATCCGGCCGGCGAGCGCCAGCTCGCCGAGCTGCGGCAGCTGGTCGGCGGCCCCGACCCGCTGCGCGGCCTGCGCCTGCTCGGCGAGCTCGACCTGACCGCGGTCGTCCTGCCCGAGGTCGAGTCCCTGCGCGGGGTGGAGCAGGGGCCGAACCACCATCTCGACGTCTACGACCACACCCTCGCGGTGCTCGAGCACACGCTGGAAGTCGAGGCCGACCTCGACCGCTTCGCCGGCGCCCGCGGGGCGGAGGTGGCGGCGCTGCTCGACGAGCCGCTCGCCGACGAGCTCACCCGGCGCACCGCCCTGCGCTTCGGCGCCATCCTCCACGACATCGCCAAGCCCCAGACCCGGGCCGAACGCGACGGCTTCGTCGGCTTCCGCGGCCACGACGAGCTCGGCGCCGAGGTGATCGGCGGCATCTGCCGCCGGCTGCGCGCCGGCCGCCGGCTCACCGGGCACCTGCAGGGCCTGGCGCGCCACCACCTGCGGCTCGGCTTCCTGATCCCCGAGATGCCGCTGCCGCCGCGCCGCGTCCACGCCTACCTGCGGGCGACCGAGCCGGTCACCGTCGACGTCACGCTGCTGACCGTCGCCGACCGCCTCTCGGCTCGGGGCAAGGGTCCGATCGCCGCCCCGGAGATGGTCGCCGCCCACCTCCAGCTCGCCCGCGAGATGATCGCCGCCGCCCTCGACTGGCGCCGCGACGGGCCGCCGCCGCCGCTGCTGCGGGGGGACGAGGTCGCCGCCGCGCTGGAAATCGAGCCGGGCCCCGAGCTCGGCGCCGCTCTCGCCGAGCTGGAGGCGGCCCAGTACGCGGGCGAAGTCAGCGACCGCGAGGGTGCGCTCGAACACCTGCGCCGTTAGGTACGCTCTCCGCCGCATGGCCAAAGAGGAAAAGATCGAAATGGAGGGGGAGATCACCGAGGCTCTCCCCAACACCATGTTCCGCGTCAAGCTGGACAACGATCACGAGGTCCTCGGCCACATCTCCGGCAAGATGCGCCGCCACTACATCCGCATCCTCCCGGGCGACCGGGTGAAGATCGAGCTCTCGCCCTACGACCTCGACCGCGGCCGCATCACCTACCGCTACAAATAGCCCGCGGGCGGCGTCCTCGGTCGCTCGCGTGCAGAGCACGCCACGCTCCCTGCGTCCTCGCCGGCGAACTATTTGAAGCGGCGGCCCGACCTCGGATCGGCTAGCTCCGCCGCCAGGGCAGACCAGGCGAAGTCCTCGGCACCGAGGCCGCTGCCGTCGCGGGGGTCGTAGTACTCGCGCAGGCCGGCGCGGGCGACGGCGCCGACCAGGCCGTCGGCGAGCCGCTGCGCCTCGCGCTCGTAGCCGAGGCGGCGGAGGCCGAGCCAGACCATCCAGGCCGAGTTGACCCAGGTCGGGCCGCGCCAGTAGCGGCGGATCGGGCCGCGGCCGCCGCCCGGCTCGTAGCCGCGCTCGCCGACCGCGACCGAGGGCGGCGCCACCGGCGTCCAGAACTCGCCCGCGTCCAGCAGGTGCTCCTCGACCAGCCGCCGGCCGATCTCCTCCGGCAGATCGGGCAGCGCCAGCGGCGCCAGCGAGGCCCAGGTCCTCACCCGCACCGGCTCCCCGCCCGGCTGGGCCTCGTCGAAGAAGAGCCCGGCGCCCTCGTCCCAGAGCCGCGCGACCAGGGCCGGCGTCGCCGAGGGGCGGCCCAGCGCCTGCAGCGAGAGCGACGAGAAGACGTTGGTGAGGACCTCGCAGAGGACCGGCCCGCCGGCGCCCCGCACCCGGCGCGCGTCCCAGCCGTGGCGGCGGTTGCGGTGGACGAGCAGCGGGAAGCCGAGCCGGCCGTCGGCGCGCCGGCCCCAGACCGGGTCGAACTTCGGCGAGGCGTCGAGGCCGGACTCGTCGGGCTGGACGATCCAGAGCAGGTTGTCGCCGTCGAGGTCGCGGTGGTCCCGCAGCCAGTCGAGCTGCCGGGCGATCCGCGGCTCCTCGCCGGGGTCGCCGACCGCGAGCCGCCAGGCCCAGGCCAGCAGCGGCGGCTGGATCGTCTCGGTCTGGAAGGAGCTGCGCGAGGCGACGTTGTAGAAGAGCAGGCGCGGGAAGTCGACCGGGCGGTGCCAGAAGATCGTGTGGCCGACGAAGCCGTCGGGCCGCTGCGCCGCCAGCAGGCTCTCCAGCTCGCGGCGGGCCCGGGCGCGGTCGAAGCGCCGCCAGGCGATCGCCGCCAGGCAGGAGTCCCAGTACCACTGCCACGGGTAGCGGCCCGGGCTCGGTTCGGTGTAGGCGTAGGCGACGCCGTCGCGCTCCCCGGTCGACCAGTTCTGCCGCAGCACCCGCTCGGCCTCGGCCAGCACCGTCGCGGCCGCCGCCGGCTCAGACATTGGTGCGGCGCATCTCGCGCAGCGCCAGGGCGCCGAGCACGACCAGCAGCCCCGCCAGCGCCAGCAGTCCCGGCCAGGTGCCGGCCCAGGTGACGCCGCCGACGAACCCCTGCCGCGCCGCTTCGACCACCTGGGTGACGGGGTTGACTTCGGCCACCTTCGCCAGCCACGGCTGCAGCAGTTCCTGCGGCGCGTAGGCGGGCGTCAGCAGGACCAGCGCCATCATCCCCGCCTGCATCAGCGGCGCCGCCGACTGGCTCTTGTAGCGCAGCGCCAGCATCGACCCCCAGCAGGCGGCGACGGCCGCCATCGCCGCGACCATCAGGTAGCAGAGGAGGAGGCCGTCGAGCCCCGGCCAGTGGGCGCCGAGCGCGAAGGCGATCGCCAGCACGAAGGTGGCGGGGACGAAGGCGCGCAGAGAGGCGGCGAGGACGGTGCCGCTGAGCAGCGCCCAGCGCGGTGCGGGGGAGGCGAGCAGCCGGTCGACCCAGCCCTGCTCGTAGTCGCGGGCGAGGTTGACCCCGGCGGCGGCGCCGGTGAAGCCCGCGCCCTGCAGCATGCTGACCGGGACGATGAAGCTCTCGTACGAGCTGGTGTCGAAGCCGCCGAGGTGGATCAGGCCGCCGAAGACGCCGTTGAGGCCGAGGAAGAAGATCGTCGGCGCGAGGACGCCGGGGATCGCCGCCCCCGGCACCCGCACCAGCTCGTTCTTCGCCCGCACCACCAGGGCGGCGATCGTCGCCAGGTTGGCGCGCCAGGGCGGCGGCGCGGCGGCGCGGAGGGAGGCGGCCTCCATCAGCCCACCCGCAGCCGGTGTCGCAGGGCGCCGGCGCTCAGCCCCAGCCCGAGCACGACGATGCCGGCGATCGCCGCCACCGCCTCCAGCGTCGGCTTGGCCTCGATCCCGGCGATGATCGGCTCCCGCACCCCTTCGACGATGAAGCTCAGGGGGTTGTATTCGGCGATCGTCTTAGCCGGCTCGATCATCAGCTCCTGCGGGAAGAAGGCCGAGGAGAGGAAGAGGACGACGAGGACCAGCGGGAAGAGCCCCTGGACGACGCTGGCGCTGCCGGTCCGCAGGGCGATCGCGGCGCCGATGCCGCCGACCGCGAGCGCCGAGGCGGTGACCAGCGCGATCGCCAGCAGCGCCCCGGGCACGCCGCCCTCGATCCGGGCGCCGAAGATCAGCCCGATCGCCAGGAACCAGATCGAGGCGAAGAGGCCGAGCGCCGCGGTCCCGGCGAGGCGGCCGAGGACGATCGCGAAGCGCGGGATCGGCGAGGCGAAGAGGCGGTCGGTGAAGCCCATTTCGATGTCGACCGCGAAGGCGATGCCGCCGCTGTTGCCGGCCAGCATCATCGACTGCATCATCGAGCCGGCGAGCATGAACTGGAGGAAGCTCTGGACCGGCGGGAAGCCCGGCAGTTCGATCCCGGCCCCGGCGCCGCCGGTCTGGATCGCCAGCAGCAGGGTGGGGAAGACGACGATCGGGCTGATCAGCTGCGGGCGGCGGAAGGTCTGGCGGATCGAGCGCGCCCCGAGGGCCGCCACCACCCGGGCGCCGCCTGCCAGGCCGCTCACGCCGGCGCCGCCTCGGCCTCGGGCTCGTCGGCCCCGGCCTCGCCGCCCTCCTCGCCTTCGAGGTGGTGGCCGGTCTTGTCAACGAAGACGTCGTCGAGGGTCGGCCGCACCAGCTCCAGCGACTCGACCGCGATCCCGGCCTCGTCGAGCGCCCGCACCACGCGGGGGATGTCGGCGGCGCCGTTCTCGACCTCGAGCAGCACCCGCCTGCCGTCCTTGGGCGGCAGCAGGCGCCCCAGCTCGCGGCAGGCCAGCTCGGCTTCGGCGACCGAGCCCTCGCCGACCAGCAGCTCGACGTGCGGGGTGCCGACCTCGGCCTTCAGCTCCTCCGGGGTCCCCTCGGCGACGATCCGGCCGCTGTCGATGATCCCGACGTTGTCGGCGAGCTGGTCGGCCTCCTCCAGGTACTGGGTGGTGAGGAAGACGGTCGTGCCGTCGTCGTTCAGCGCCTGCACCTCCTCCCAGATCGTCTTGCGGCTGACCGGGTCCAGCCCGGTGGTCGGCTCGTCGAGGAAGAGGACCCGCGGTTCGTGGACGAGCGCGGCGGCGAGGTCGAGCCGCCGCTTCATCCCGCCCGAGTAGCCGCCGACCCGGCGCTCGGCGGCGTGGCCGAGGCCGACCCGCTCCAGCAGGGCGTCGGCGCGCCGACGCCCGGCGGCGCTCGGCAGCCCCTGCAGCGTCGCCTGCAGCCGGATCAGCTCGCGGCCGGTCATCAGCGGGTCCAGCGCCGCTTCCTGCAGGGCCACCCCGATCGAGGCGCGCACCTGCCGCGCCGCGGCGACGACGTCGTAGCCGGCGACCTCGGCGCGGCCGCCGGTCGGCAGCAGCAGCGTCGTCAGCATCCGCACCGTCGTCGTCTTGCCGGCCCCGTTGGGGCCGAGGAAGCCGTAGATCTCGCCCGCCTCGACCCGCAGGTCGATCCCCTGCACCGCCGCCACCTCGCCGAAGGCGCGCTCGAGCCGCTCGACGACGATCGCCGGCATCAGCTGACCGGCCCCATCAGGCCCCGGCCGGCTCGCCCTGGGCGAGCGGCGGCGCCGCCTCGACCCAGCGCCGGCCGTTGGCCCGCTCCAGCGCCTCGGCGGCGTCGAGCAGCAGCTCGTCGCGGCCCCAGGCGGCCTGTAGCTGCAGGGCGACCGGGAGGCCCTCCGAGAGGCCGACCGGGACGCTGATCGCGGGGATGCCGGTGAGGTTGGCGAGGGCGCCGCCGCGGACGTTGGCCTGGTCGGCGGTGAGGGTGCCCGAGGGCAGCTCGACCAGCGGCGCCGCCAGCGGCGGCGCCACCGCCGGCACGGTCGGCCAGGCGATCAGGTCCACCTCGGCGAAGACCGAGGCGAGGGTGCGGCGGGCGATCGCCCGCAGCTGGTGGGACTTCACGGTCGCCACCGCCGGCAGCAGCAGCCGGTACTTGAGCAGGCCGCGCCCGAGCGGGCTGAGCTCGGGATCGAGCCGGTTGAGGCGCTCGGGGGTGAGGGCGCCGAGGCTCTCGGCGTTGGCGATCAGCACGGTCGCGAGCGTCGCCGCCGCCAGTTCGGGCAGCTCGACCTCGCGCACCTCGCCGCCGCTCTCCCGGCAGAGGTCGGCGAGCGCCGCCTCGCAGGCCTCGCGCACCGCCGGCGCCACGTCCTCGGAGACCTCGTCGCGGACGACGCCGATCCGCAGCCCGCTCGCCTCGCCCGCCCGCAGCTCCTCGCCGAAGAGGGCCGAGTCGAGGGCTCGACAGTCGGCGGCGTCGCGGCAGAGCGCGCCGGAGACGATCGTGGTCGAGACGCCGGCCATGTGGTGCCCCGCCATCGCCGCGCGGCCGAAGGTCGGCTTCAGGCCGGTGAGGCCGCAGTAGGCGGCGGGGTAGCGGATCGAGCCGATCCCGTCGGCGCCGACCGCGCCGGCGACGAGGCGGGCGGCGACCGCCGCGGCCGGGCCGCTGGAGGAGCCGCCCGGGCAGCGCTCCGGGTCCCAGGGGTTCCCGGCCGGCCCGTAGACGGAGACGTTGCCGGTGCTGCCGGCGCCGAGCTCGTGCATGTTGCCGACCCCGACGATCACCGCGCCGGCGTCCCGCAGCGCCCGGTAGGGGCCCGACTCGCCCGGCTGCGGCGAGGCGAGCATGTCGGCGGCGCCGAAGCGCTGCGCCCGCCAGGGCAGCGGCCACTCGTCCTTGATCACGACCGGGACGCCGTGCAGCGGCCCCGCGGGGGCCTGCGCCAGCATCTCCCGCGAGCGCTCCGGGAAGGTGGCGACGACGGCGTTGACCGCCGGGTTGCGGGCCTCGATCCGCGCCAGCGCCGCCTCCAGCAGCTCGGCCGCGTCGAGCTCGCCGGCGGCGATCGCCGCCGCCTGGCCGCGCAGCGAGAGGTCGAGCGGGCCGCTCATCGGCTCGGCGGCGGCTGGGAGAGGTCGGGGTCGCGCTCGGCGGCGCCGGCGCTGGTGTCGAGCGCGAGCAGCTCGAGGATCGGCGGCCAGAAGGTCTCGTGGGCGGCGCGCATCACCGCCAGCTCGATCTCGTCGGCCTCGACGCCGTAGGCCGCCAGCGCGGCCGCGACGAAGTCCTCTGCGCCGTGGGAAGCCTCCATCTGGCGCGCAACCTTAGTGAGTCACCTGGCCGGGATCGTGCAAAAGCGCCGGGTGCGGCGCATCCGGCCGCGGCGAAAGGCAAGATTGGCGCCGCAACCGGGCTCGAACCCGGGTGTTGCTGAACTGATGCCGAACCCAGAGACCAAGACCACGCTCCGCGCCTGGGCCCTGCTCGCCGCGGCCGCCTGCCTGCTGGCGGCCCTGGTGGCGGTCGCCGCGCCCGGCGAGGCCGACTCGGCGCCGCTGCGGGTCGTCGTCCTCGGCCAGACCTCCGAATCCCCGCCTGCCTCCTGCCCGGGCAAGATCGTCAACAACGTCGAGATCACCCCCTGCCGGGTGGAGGGGCACGTCACCGGCTTCCAGTCGATCGCCGACGGGGTCGCCCGTCCCTACGAAGCGCCCTTCGAAGGCAAGCTCGTGGCCTGGTCGATCACGCTCGCCAAGCCCTCGACCAGGGAAACCAAGGAAACCACCGACGAGGTGGGCTTCTTCAACGACTTCCTCGGCACCCCCTCCGAGGCGCGGATCGGCGTCCTGCGCCCGGTCGAAAACACCAAGCCGCCGAAGTACACCCTGGTCCGCCAGAGCCCGCTCGAGGTGCTGAACCCCTACTTCGGCAGCACCCCGGTCTTCGCCCTCGACCACCCGCTGACCGTCCTCAAGGGCCAGGTCGTCGCCCTCACCGTCCCCACCTGGGCGCCGATGTTCGCCTTCAACGTCTCCGCCGAAAACACCTGGCGGGGCAGCCGCGCCCCCGAACACTGCGCTTCCAAGGAAGACATCCAGAACGGCCACCCCCAGCAGGGCGTCGGCAAGACCAAGACCTACGGCTGCTACTACTCGAACGCCCGCCTGCTCTATCAGGCCTGGCTCGTCAAGAAGCCGTAGTTCGAGGGTCGGCGGTTGGTGGGGTCGGGTGCCCCTCTTCACTTGCCTGCCTGGCTGGATTGCCACCTGCCTGCCGAGATCGGATAGGGCCAGCGGCACAAAACGTTCAGAGGGGCACCCGACCCCACCTCTCGAACCGCAGCGATAGCTCCGTGTACAAGCCGGCTGAAGAGAGGAACCTAAGTCAAGAACACGTCACAGTCTCGATCCTGAATTCTTAGATTCTGCGCGCCACCCGTGCGTCATCGAGCTTCAGCATCGGGGCGATGCTCGTGCTGGCGCTGCTTATAGGTCAAGCTCTTGGTCTTCCGGAAGTGGAAAATCCAATTCCGGAGAAGATCGGCATTGGGCATCTGTTTGCTCTGGCCGGAGCAGGCGGTGTCTTGGGAGGCATCTCTCGGTTCGGATCCCCCCCTGCAAAGCGGGAGCGGGCGGTCAGCTGGGGGACCGTCGCAGGTTTCTCCTTAGGTGTCGCCATCTATTGCCTCTTGCTATTTGTTCAGGTAATATCTGCACTATGAAGGCTTTTGTCCGAGAACGAGGACCGACGTTGGTCGCGATGGTGTTTGTCACCTTGCTTATTACGGCCCTGGCAGGCGGCAGCGTGGCCGTCTTCTACCTGGCTTCTTTTGTCAGCCTGGCTGGGGGGCTTTGGTGGGAAGACCGAAAAGGAAGGCTTGGCTAAAGCGCTTCTTGGCGGAGGCCGCAGTAGGGGCAGTCGCTGACGTCCAGGCCGATCAGCTGGTCGCAGCGGCGGCAGGCGCGGAGGTTCTCGGGGCTGCGGGGGAGGGACGAGGCGGAGGGGGCGAGCGGCAGCACCATCGCCACCGGCTCCATCTCCTCGCCGGTCTCGCGGTCGACGTAGACCGAGCCCGGCTCGGTATGGGCGAGGGCCTCGCGGCCGGAGGCCGCGGCGCGCATCCGGTAGACCTGTTTCTCGTTCATCGCCGCGAAGACTATTAGCTTGGCCGGTTGATGAAGGTCCTGATCTTCCACGGCTACATGCTGCGCGGCACCGGCAGCAACATCTACAACGTCAACCTGGCGCGGGCGCTGGCCCGGCTGGGCCACGAGGTGCACCTGCTCTGCCAGGACCGCGAGGTGCGGGTCGAGGGGGTGCATGTCCACAACCCCGAGATCGGCGGCCTGCTGCCGGTCTACGTCAAGGACCCCTACGAGGGCTTCGAGGTGAAGGCCTTCCCCGAGCTGAGCGAGGCCGAGCTCGGGCGCTACCTGGAGGCGAACGTCGCCGCGGTGCGGGAGGTGGCGGCCGCGGCCGGCGGGGTCGACCTCGCCCTCGCCAACCACCTGGTGATGGGCCCGGCGATCCTCGCCCGCGCCGGCGTCGCGCCCTACGCGGTGAAGGTCCACGGCTCGGCGCTCGAGTACACGGTCAAGCCGCACTCGCGGTTCCTGCCCTACGCGCGGGAGGGGATCGCGGCGGCGCGGGGCGTGCTGGTCGGCTCCGGCCACACCGCCGAGTCGCTCTGGGCCGCGCTGGCGGAGCTGCCCGGCCTGCGCGGGAAGACCCGCCTCGGCCCGCCGGGGGTCGACGTCGGGGAGTTCGCGCCGGGGGGCGGGCGCGAGCCGCTGGTCGCCTTCGTCGGCAAGCTGATCGTCTCCAAGGGGGTCGACCTGCTGCTGGCGGCCTGGCCGCTGGTGCGTGCCGCCCACCCCGAGGCGAGGCTGGAGATCGCCGGCTACGGCGCCTACGAGGAGGCGCTGCGGCGGCTGCTGGCGGCACTGGAGCGGGGGGACCTCGGGGAGTGCCGCGAGATCGCCCGCCGCGGCTGGGCGCTGGAGGGAGGCGAGGAGAGGCCGCTGCCGATCCTCGGCGCCTTCCTCGCCGAGCCGCCGGCCGGCTACGCGGAGATGGCCCGCGCCGCGGCCGGCTCGGTCGAGTTCGTCGGCCGGCTCGAGCACCGCGAGGTCGCCGGGTTCTTCCCCCGGGCGCAGGCGATGGTGATGCCGAGCACCTTCCCCGAGGCGTACGGGATGGTCGCGGTCGAGGCCGCCGCCTGCGGCACGCTGCCGGTCTCGGCCGGGCACTCGGGGATGCTCGAGGTCTCGCGGCAGCTCGCCGCGGCCCTGCCCGAGCCGGTCGGCCGCCTGACCTCTTTCACCGTCGCGGCCGGCGCGGTCGCGGCGATCGCGGAGCGGCTCGACGCCTGGCTCTCGCTTCCGGAGGGCGAGCGCGAGGCGGCGCGGCGGAGCCTCGTCGAGACCGTCGGCCGGCTCTGGAGCTGGGAGGGAGTGGCCCGCGGCGTGCTTGCCGCGGCGGCCGGAAACCTCGGCGACCTGCCGCGCCCGGCGGGTTAGTGCCGAAAGCCACCTGCGACCCGCAAAGCCTCCCGCCGCCGCTTCAATAGAATGCCCGCCGCCCCAATGTACGGCCGCCTGCCCATAGTCAAGATGCTGCTGGCGACGATCGCCATGACCGTGGTCATCTCCGCGGTGATGGTCTCGATCAACTGGGACGGCCAAGAGGCCTCCACCGCCGCGCCGAAGATCGACGATCTCCTCAACGTGATGATCGTCATCTCCTCGTTCGTCTTCTCGCTGGTGCTGGTGATGCTCTTCTACGCCCTCTACAAATTCAAAGCCAAGCCCGGCGACGAATCCGACGGCGAGCCGATCCACGGCAACACCCGCCTCGAGATCGCCTGGACCCTGATCCCGACGATCATCGTCCTCTTCGGCGCCGGCTATAGCTGGAACGTGCTGAGCGAAATCGAAGAAAAGAAGCCCGACGCGCTCACCGTCGACGTCTTCTCCCAGCAGTACGCCTGGAGCTTCGCCTACCCGGAAAGCGGCTACCTCTGGAAAGAAGGCGAACTCCACGTCCCGGTCAACCGCCAGATCCAGTTCAAAATGCACTCCCAGGACGTGATCCACTCCTTCTGGGTGCCCGAGTGGCGGATCAAGAAAGACAACGTCCCGGGGATCACGACGACGGCGATCGTCACCCCCGACAAGGTCGGCACCTACCAGCTGATCTGCACCGAGCTCTGCGGCTTCGGCCACGCGACGATGCGGGCCAAAGTCGTGGTCGAGCCGGAGGCCAAATTCGACAAATGGGTGAAGGGCCTGACCGAGAAAGCGCCGCCGGAACTGATGGAGTCGGTCAAGGAGAACACCGAAACGAATCCCACGAGCCTCGGGGCCGGCGGGGCATAATTGGAGAGAGCTGATGGTTGCTGCGATTAAGAGACCGGGCTGGACCCGCGGAATCCTGGGAGCGATCGCCTTCGGCGCCTTCGGCTTCGGCCTGGTGATCGCCCTGCGGGCGATCTCCGGCCTGCCGCTCTACCAGACCGAACAGACCGGCTACCCGCATGTGATCGTGCCGGCGATCCTCGCCCCGCTCGGCTTCCTCGCCGGCTTCGGCTGCTTCGACTACTGGCTGCGCTGGGCCGCCGGCCTGCCGACCATCCCCGACGACCACTCCCAGCACGGGGCGAAGAGCTGGAAGGACTACTTCCGCTTCAACACCGACCACAAGGTGATCGGCATCCAGTACGTCGTCACCACCTTCATCTTCTTCTTCCTCGGCGGCCTGATGGCGATGCTGATCCGGGCCGAGCTCGCCCAGCCGGGGACCCAGATCGTCGACGCCGCCACCTACAACAGCCTCTTCTCCACGCACGCGGTGCTGATGATCTTCGTCTTCGTGATCCCGGTCTTCGCGGGCCTCGCCAACTACGTGCTGCCGCTGATGATCGGCGCCCCGGACATGGCCTTCCCGCGCCTCAACGCGCTCAGCTTCTGGATGCTGCCGCTCGCCGGGCTGCTCTTCATCGGCAGCTTCCTCGCCCCGGGCGGCGCCTTCGACGCCGGCTGGACGGGCTACGCGCCGCTCTCGACCGGCGCCCCGCTGGGCCAGTCGTTCTTCAACCTCGGCGTCCAGTTCGCCGGCGCCTCCTCGATCGCCACCGCGCTCAACTTCCTGGTCACGATCATCACGATGCGGGCGCCGGGGATGACCTTCTGGCGGATGCCGCTGCTGGTCTGGGCGAACCTCTCCACCTCGCTGCTGGTCGTCGCCGCGACCCCGTTCATCGCCGGCGTCCAGTTCATGGTCCTCTTCGACCGCATCCTCCACACCAACTTCTTCGACTTCGCCGCGGGCGGCGACGTGATCAGCTACCAGCACATCTTCTGGTTCTACTCGCACCCGGCGGTCTACATCATGATGCTGCCCGGGTTCGGGATCATCTCCGAGGTCATCTCGACCCATGCCCGCAAGCCGATCTTCGGCTACCGGCTGATGGCGCTGGCGCTGATCGGGATCGTCGTCCTCAGCTACTCGGTCTGGGCGCACCACATGTTCGTCGCCGGGATGTTCTCCTGGCTGCGGGTGCCGATGATGATCACCACCCTGCTGATCGCGGTCCCGACCGGGATCAAGATCTTCTCCTGGCTGGGAACCCTCTTCTTCGGCAAGATCCACACCTACTCGACCTCGATGCTGTTCGCGCTCGCCTTCATCGTCACCTTCACGATCGGCGGGATCTCGGGCGTCATGCTGGGCATGGTGCCGATCGACATCCACGTCTCCGACACCTACTTCATCGTCGCCCACATCCACTTCGTGCTCTTCGGCGGCTCGGTCTTCACGATCTTCGCCGGCGTCTACCACTGGTTCCCGAAGATGACGGGCCGGATGTACGACGAGAAACTGGGGCGCGTCCACTTCTGGGGGACCCTGATCGGCACCTGGGGCACCTTCCTGCCGATGCACTGGGTCGGCATGGACGGGATGCCGCGCCGCGTCGCCGACTACGCCGAACAGTTCGGCAACTGGAACCTGCTGATCAGCGTCTTCGCCTTCATGCTGGGGGCGATCCAGCTCGTCTTCGTCTACAACATGGTGGTCAGCTGGCGCTACGGCCCGAAGGCCTCCGCCAACCCCTGGCGCGCCAACTCGATCGAGTGGCAGGTCTCCTCGCCGCCGCCGATCTTCAACTTCGACGAGATCCCGCGGGTGGTCGGCGGTCCCTACGAGTACGGGATCCCCGGCGCCAAACACGCGATCATGGCCGGCGAAGGAGCCGAGGTTCCCGCCGGCGAGCCGAGCGTGGTGGGGACCGGCTCATGACGGTCGAGCAGGCCGAGGACCGCAAGCCGCTGCTGGTCTTCCTCAACGAGGTGGCCGGCGGCCGCAAGCTGCTGCAGGCGGTTCGCGACCGCCAGGAGCAGGTCGCCGGCGTCGTCGTCGCGGCGCCGCAGAACCAGCCTTCCGTGGGGCAGCTGATCGACACCGGCGAGATCCGCGAGGCCGCCCGCGCCCGGGTCGAGGTGACGATGTCGCTGCTCAGCGAGTTCGGCATCGCCTCGGTCGGCGAGGTCCTCGACCCCGAGCCCTCGCTCGCCCTCGACGACGCCGTGCGGGCCCACCGGCCCGGCGAGGTGCTGCTCTCCTGCCTCTACGACACCCGCTTCGGCTTCATGCGGCGCGACCTGGTGGAGTGGGCGCGCGACCGGGTCGAGCCCGAGGTGAAGCTGACCCACATCCCGGTGCGGATCGAAGACGACGCGATCCGCTGGGACCTCAACCACACGCTCGTCGTCGCGACCAAGACCGTCGCCGCCCCTGACCTGGTGGCGCGGATGAAGGATCGCGCCGGCATCCGCCCGCATCGCTTCACCCTGATCTGCCCGCGCTCCGAGGGCGTCGGCGAGGCCGAAGTGGTCCGCGACCTGGCCGCGACCCTGGCCGAGCTCTACCGGGCGGACATCGACGCCACGGGGCAGCCGATGAGCCCCGACCCCTTCCGCGCGGTCAAGAACGCGATCGAGCACTACCGGGTCGACGACATCCTGATCTCGACCTTCGCCGGCGAGCGCTCGCAGTGGCTGGAGGACGACCTGATCGGGCGGGTGCGGGAGATCACCGACAAGTCCGTCGAGCACATCGAGGTCGGCCGGCCCGCAGCCGCGGTCGCCGCCGCCGTCGCCGAGGAAGGGGCTGCATCCTGATGGAGAGCGCGACCGTCGCCGTCGGTCACGGCCACGCCGACCACCACCACGGCCCGCCCGAGGCCAACCAGAGCTCGCGGATAGACCGCCAGACTCTCGGCATCCTCCTCTTCATCGTCTCCGAGGTGATGCTCTTCGGCGCTTTCTTCGCCTCCTACTTCTTCCTCCGGGTCGTCGTCAACCCGCAGAGCTGGCCGCCGGAACCCTACGAACTGCCGGTCGCGGTGGCGGGGATGAACACGGCGATCCTGGTCTCCTCGAGCTTCACGATCCACTACGCCCTGGAGTCGATCCGCCGCGGCAACCGGGCCGGGATGAAGCTCGGCCTCGTCGCCACCTGGATGCTGGGCGCGACCTTCCTCTTCATCCAGATCAACGAGTACGTGCACCTCGGCTTCAGCGCCCGCGACCTCTCCTTCGGCTCGATCTTCTACAGCCTCACCGGCCTCCACGGAGCCCACGTCTTCGTCGGCCTGATGCTGCTCACGTTCGCGACGATCCGCGCCTTCCGCGGCCACTTCGGCCCCAAGGCCGAGGACCACCTGGGTGTCGAGGTGCCGGGGATCTACTGGCACTTCGTCGACATCATGTGGATCATCGTCTACGTGACGGTGTACATCCTTTAGAAACGGCCCTAGCAAGCCAAATCTAGGAAGCCGAGGTCAGCGGTGCGCCAGTCTTTGCAGGTAGAAGAGGTCGGCGACACAGAGGCGGTTCGGCGCGGCGGCGCTGAAGTCGCGCTCACCCGGCCCTTGCCGACGTCCTCCCCTTCGCGCTTCAAGGCGATCGACATCCGCCTGTAGCCGTAGGCGCAGTAATTGCGCTCGCCCAATGAATGCGGGGCGGGCATTTAGTCGCAAGGTCTCTCGGGAAACGGCGCCAAAACCCAGAATTGGGCAGCGTCGGCTTGTTTCTTGCAGAAAATCTGCGAAACTAACGGTCTGATGGAAGACAGGCCGCACCCTCAGTCCATGATCTTGGCATTTCGAGCTGAGAATGCCCGCTCCTTTTTGCAGCCGCTTTCCTTCTCCTTAGAGGGCACTCGTCTTTCAGAAAACGGAATTCCGCGCCAGATTCGCTGGCGGGACAACGACAGCACGCTCCCAGTTCTCCCTGTCGCTGGCATTTTTGGCGCTAACGCCTCAGGAAAGTCAAATCTTCTCAAGGCCATGCACGACATGCGGAGACTGGTTCTTTCCTCATTCCGCGCAGGCCGCCCTGGGGGCGGCATTCAGGTCCATAACTTCCTTCTTGGCGCGGACGGGAATGTATGGCCAACCTCCTACGAAATCGATTTGGTGCTCGACGAGGTGCGACATGAATATGGATTTCGCGTCACCTCAGAGAAGGTGGTTGAGGAGTGGGCCTACTTTTATCCGAAGGGTCGGGCAACCATGCTGTTCCATCGTCGGGAGAATGAGGTCCGGCTAGGGACCACCGGCAGAGCAAAAGGTCGAGCGACCATCGACATTCTTCGCCCCGATGCTTTGTTGCTCTCAACTGCGGCGGCTACCGACCATCCGACGCTGTCTCCGCTATATGAATGGTTCCGGCGCAACCTGCTATCAGCGGATGTGGGTAGCCGGACTGCAAGGCAGGGTTTTACCGCTGAAATGCTCGAATTTGAGCCGTATAAGGACCGAGTTCTGAGTCTGCTACGTGAAGCGGACCTAGGCATAACCGGTGCCGTCCGTGAGGAGCTTGACTCGGAGGTTCGAAGCCGAATTGCGCATGGAAGAAGTGAAGAAGGAGACGATGCGGCGGACTCCTCCGCTGCCTCGATGAGATTCGAGGATTTCGAGGTTCGGCTCAAGCATCAATCTTCTGACGGCGACGTGGATCTTCCGGCGAGTGATGAGTCACTTGGCACTCTGATCTGGTTCGGAATGGTTGGACCTGTCGTTGACGCCTTGGCGGAAGGAACGGCTCTCCTCGCTGACGAGCTAGATGCAAGCCTCCATCCGACGCTGGTTGAGGTTCTTGTGCGCCTTTTTCAGTCCCAGGAGAGCAACCCGTATGGAGCGCAGCTGATCTTCAATTCGCATGACGTGACCTTGATGGGCAGCGGCTCTCAGCACACGCTCGGCCGTGACCAAATCTGGTTCACGGAGAAGGACAACGATGGTGGAACCCGTCTTTATCCCCTAACCGACCTTGATCCCCGTAAAGGTGAGGCTATTGCGCGGAGATACCTCGCGGGACGCTATGGCGCGACCCCAATTGTCTCTACTCATCAGCTTGCAAGCGTCGCTGCTCCTCTGTCGAGTGAAGAAGATTGAGCCGGAAGCCAAGGCGAAGACGAAGGGTTACCGCGAAGGAGGTCAAACCATCCTTCCTAATCTTCACGGAGGGTGAAGTAACCGAGGAGAGCTATCTTAATTTCTTTCGAAAGAAACACCGAACCACGATCACGGTCGAGCTTGGCGACTTCCACGGAACGCCACTTCCCTTGGTTGAAGCAGCCGTAAAAGCAAAAAAGAAGAACGAAAAAGATGAGCGTCAACAACGCGGGGTCGCCCACGACCAAGTGTGGTGCGTCTTCGATACCGATCAGCATCCATATCTGCGTCAAGCCGTTGATCTGGCCACTGCTAATGGGGTCAGGATTGCTCTTTCTTGTCCTTGTATTGAGCTCTGGTTCCTTCTTCACTTCGCCGACCAGACGGCATTTATAGAAAGGCGAGAGGTGCAGTCACAAGCAAAGAGCCACCTCAACTGTGGGAAGGCACTGAGTGAGGTTGCGCTCGTAGAGCTAGATCGTCATTACGACGAAGCCAAAGCGAGAGCGAAGAATCTCGACTCCAAGCACATTGGCGACGGAACGGCTTTCCCCGCAAATCCGAGTAGCGGTGTCTGGCGACTTATAGACGCCATTGCGCAGAACGGATAGCTCGCTCTGGCAGTTCGCACCCGATGACGCTGAATCTGGAACTGGGTGGTTCGCCCGCGGCTTGCTCGTTTGCTATTGCCGTCGTTCTCCGACTGGCACTTGGAGAATGGCTTTGATTTGGGCGGTCCGCTCATCGTTTTTCATCGCCGCCCCGATCCAAGCCACGAATGCCCGAGTTGCCATCTTGGCGTCCATTGCCTCGGCCGAACTTGGTCTGTGTCCCTTGTGCACGGTGTCGTTCCGCACGGAATAGCAATCGCGATACCAGCGGCCCGGAGGAAGGCTGTCGTCGTCAAGGTCCACAGGCTCGGTCAGGAACTTGGGTAGATGGGCGGTGAGTTGGTTCCTGAAGCCGCATTCCAGAACGCCGGGCAACTTCTCTCCGTCGAGGTTCATGGCCTCCCAAACCTCGCGGAAGAAAACGCTGGTTAGGACCTCCATGGCCGTCGTGGCGGCAATGACCGTCTGGTCGTAGCGCCCCGAGCCCAGGTGATGCTCTGCTGCTTGGTAGTACTGCACCCACTCCCAGAACGGCGCGCGACCTTCTCGAAACCGCTGGATCAATTCGACGGCCGCCAGCACCTCGCGGGTGTCCCGTTCAGGCGGAAGATCATCCCGGATCGTGGCGTGTACATCTAGGGTCGAGCTTGATGCGGTCGCCCCGCTTGAGGTCGGCCGTATCTCCATCTGAAACGGCGCATGTCGCGGAAGGTCAGCCCGAGAAATGCGCGAGATGTCAACGCCGGTTGAAAACCGGACCACTTCTGCCGGTTGAAAAGTGGACCACCCCAGGCGTGAAGGGGACGGGCTGAAGGCCGTCCTCCCGCCTGCTCCGCCGAGCCCGTAGGGCGAGGCGGAGCAGGCGGGAGCGCTCAGTCGCGGGGCGGCGGGGAGCCCAGGTCCTTGTCGCGCAGGCGGTAGCTGTCGCCCTTGAGGCCGAGGATCTCGGCGTGGTGGACGAGGCGGTCGATCATCGCCGCGGCGACGACTTCGTCGCCGAAGATCTCCCCCCAGGCCGAGAAGGGCTTGTTCGAGGTGACGATCAGCGAGGCTCGCTCGTAGCGGGCCGAGACAAGGCTGAACATCAGGTTGGCCGCCTCGGGGTCGAAGGGGATGTAGCCGACCTCGTCGACCACGATCAGCGGCACGTAGCCCAACCGGCGCAACTCCTCCTCGAGGTGGCCCTGGCGCTTGGCCTCGCCCAACCTGGCCACCCACTCGGTGGCGGTGGCGAACGCCACCCGCTGGCCGGCCAAACACGCCCGGATGCCGAGGGCGATCGCCAGGTGGGTCTTGCCGGTGCCCGGCGGCCCGAGCAGCACGACGTTCTCCTTGCCGTGCAGGAAGTCGAGCTGGCCCAGGTGCTCCACCACCTGCTTCTTGACCGAGCGCTGGAAGGTGAAGTCGAACTCCTCCAGGGTCTTTCGAGCCGGGAAGCGGGCGGCTTTGATCCGGTTCTCGCCGCCGTGGGACTCCCTGGAGGAGACCTCGGTTGCGAGCACCGCCTCCAGGAAGCGCTCGTGGGACCACTCCTCCTCTCTGGCGCGCTCGGCGAGCTTGGGAACGGCACGGGCAGCCGCCGGCGCCTTCAGCGCCCGGAAGAGGTGGGTGAGCTCGGCGGTCTTGGTCATGCCGGGATCAGCTGGTCGTAGCGATCGAGGGAGCGCAGCTCGACCTCGACGTCGGGCCCGCGGCGGCGGTTGCCACGCAGCTGGTCGAGCAATTGCTGGTGGGCGGGGTCGGTGAAGGTGAGGCCCTTGGCGAAGGAGCGGCGGTGGGAGGCGACGCGGGTCCCGGTGCCCAGCTCCACGGCGACGATCTCGCGCTGGGAGGCCCTGACCTCCACCCGCCGCCCGGCGGCGCGTGGGTCCAGCGAGTAGTCGTTGGTGTCGAAGCGCAGGTAGGGCTGCTGGGGCACCCGCATGACGAAGCGGCGGTCGACGTCGGGCATGCGCTCGGGCAGCGCTCGCATCCGCTGGCGCTCCTCGGCCAGGCGCTCCGCCGGGACGGCGCGGATGCCGCGGTGAAGGCGGGTGTTGGCGCGCTGCTCGAACCACTCGTCGAGGCAGGCCTGGAAGTGCTGGGGCGAGGCGAAGGAGCGGCCCGGTTCGAAGTTGGAGCGCAAGAAGCGGTGGGAGCGCTCGAGGACGCCCTTGGACTCGGGGTCGGCGGCCTCGCAGATCGACCAGCCGACCGGCAGGGCGCCGCAGAAGGCGGCGAAGGCATCGGTGGGCCTGCCCTTCGGGGCGATCGCCGCCTCGCGGTCCCAGACCGCGGTCTCCGGTAGCGCGCCCAGCTTGGCCAGGCATCTGCCCATGCCCCAGAGGATGTCGGGCGCCTGCTTGGCGAAGATCAGCGCCCCGGCGCCGGCGCGCGAGTAGCCCAGGGCGCTCGTGACGACCCAGCCTCGCCTCGTCTGCCCGTGGCCGACGGGGATCTCCTCGCGCGGCTCCCAGAGGTCGAACTGGCAGATCTCCCCCGGCCGGTAGACGGTGCGCTGGTAGGTGCGCCTGGGGGCGAAGCGCGGTCTGACCTCGCGCAGGTGGTCGTCGAGGATCGTCTTGCCTCCTTCGTAGCCCAGCTCTGCAATCAGCTCGCGGATGCGGGTGCCGGGCATGCGGTGGTCGGAGCGCAGCAGGCGCTCGACCTCCTCCTTGAAGGGGTCGAGCTTGGAGGGGGCCTTTGCCCGGCGGTAGGTCGGCGGGCGCTTCGCCGCCAAGGCGCGGCGGATTGTTTCGCGGTGCAGACCGGTGCGGCGTCGGATCTCCCGGATCGAGACGCCCTCGATGAAGTGCATCCGCCTGATCTCCGCCCAGTGCTCCACGTCGATCACCTGCTCCTCCTCGCCTTGATCTCTTCGATCGGGCGAGCGTCCAGACCCGGCCGGATGGCTCCGGCCCCGCGCCAGGGTGGGTCAGTTTTCGACCGGCGCAGGTGGTCCAGTTTTCAGGCGGCGCCTACACGAGATATGCCACTCGTCCTGCATTGCGGCGAGGATCACCAGATAGTCATTGAGAAGTTGAAGGCAGGCGTCGAATCGGCGTGACAGCCATTCGATGAATCCTTGCTCATCGCCATCGCCCAAAGGGCTGTCGACCATTGGCGTATAGACCGACACCAAGGCCGTCGTCCTCTCCTTCTCCACACCGTCCTCGGTGTCTCCATCGAAGCCCTCCCAGTTCGGGAACGCGCGTCGGGCAGCACTCAGCGGTGCCGGGATCGAAACGATGGCCTGATTCAGCGCAATACGAAAGTGCGGCGTGTACCCATCGGGGATGTTCGCCCGCAGATCGACCAGGTGCCCGACTTCATCTGGACCCCATCCGTCCCACGCCGTCCCTGGTCGACTCACGACGAACTCCAACTCAGGCACCCGGAGAGAAAAGGGTAATTCCAGGGCGAACGTCACCGTCACAATCGGTTCCGCCTCTTCGGCTGGAAAGACTTGGTCGGGGTCCGGAGTCCGGGGCTCTACTTCCTTCATGTCAAGTCCTAGCTACGTGGTCAGGTGTCCGGTCTAATGAAGCGCGCCAGTCGGCACCCACCACGTCTCACGGTGGTGGACTCGCATCCGGCCTGCCGCAAGCCCACCGCGATAGCTTCGGAGTTCGATGCGGCCTCCGATTTTCGATACAGCCTCCCTGGCGGCAGCGCGGGCTTCATCGTCGTTCACGTTTGCCGCCTGGCAGATTTCGGCTACTGCCTTGTGTTCGTTGACGGCACGTGCCTCGCTACCACGGGGAGCAAGGCTCGACATGTTCGACCGATTCGTGACAGCGGCGCTGGCAGCTTCCTGAATGCCCACGCCATCGAGGCTACGAGGCCTCCCGGACATTTTCGGCATGGCTATCTTGAAGGCATGGCGTCCGCCGAAGACTCCGATCAAGCTGCTGTTGAGCGCCGCGCAGCGATAGAGCGGACCCGAGGCATGTTCGCTCACCTGGCGCCTGGCGAAAGCTTGGCCGACGAGTTGATTGCAGACCGGCGAGCGGAGGCCCACATGGAAGATCGCAAGGCCGCCGACGAAGCAAACCGGCGCATCTGGCGGTCCTCGGTCGGCTGGATCGGGTCACACACCATTAGTGCGCTCCCCTCACCAGCCTCCCTGCGTCCCACGACCTGCTTGGTTTTCGCGGCCGTTCGAGGGACAAGGTGAAAATCAGCGAGGCGGCCGTGTTCCGCTGGGTCGTCATCGTCGGGATCGCGGCTGCGGTGGTGATCGCGGTGACGCTGCTGACGCGGCCGCTGGTCGGGGCGCTGCTGGGGTTGGCTCTCGTGATCTGGGGCTGCATCCACGCCTATCGCTGGATTTCACAGAAACGGCGCTAAGTCGTTTCGCAATGTTTTGTTTCTACGACAACATGTTGCAAGTTGCTCTGTAGTCTGGGAACATGCAGACGATGACCCCGGGCACGACGGACGAGCGGCTGGACCGCCTCGAAGAGAAGGTCGAGGACGGCTTCCATGAGGTCGACAAGAGATTCGACGCGGTCGACAAGCGGTTCGAGGAGGTCGACATACGTTTCGATCGGGTCGACCTCCGGTTCGACGAGATCGATCTTCGCCGGGGAGTGGTCGACGAAAAGTTCAAGCAGTTGGATGAGCGCTACCTCGAAACCGACAGGCGTCTGGAGCGGGTCGAAAAGAGCCTCGAGCGGGTTGTCGATGGCCTTACTTCGCTCCAGAGGACGATGGTCGTCGGTTGGGTGAGCGTTCTGGTCGCCCTCATCACTCTTGTTGCCCGGACATAGTCACTTAGCACGCGGCCGCAACTCCAGCGTGGCCAGGGTCAGCGCGATCGGGACCGTCGACGGGAGCTCGTTCACGGCGAAGAAGAGAAGGTCGAAGCCGACGCAGAGGACGGCGGCGATCGCGGAGCCTTGGAGCTGGTCCCGGCGGCCGTAGGAGGCGAGCAGGGCACCCAGGGTGGCGGCGACGAAGAGGTCGCCGAAGCCCATCACCGCCGAGCCGAAGTGGGCCAGCTGGAGGCGGGGGAGGCCGCCGGCGGGCGCCGCGGTGTTGAGGACCGCGTTGGGCGCCTGGAGCAGGTCGGAGGCGACCAGGTAGGTGTCGACCGCGGCCATGGCGTAGATGCCGAGCTTCAGCCACCGCGGCGGGACGGCGCCGGCGACCAGCCAGCCGAGGCTGACGCAGGCAAGCGCCGAGAGCGCGAGCGCCGCCGTCTCGGCGCTGAGCGAGCCCCCCGCGGCCCAGGCGAGGGCGAAGAGGGGGACGACGAGGAGCGCGAGGGGCGGGCGGGCGCCGCGGAGGAGCCAGGCGAGCGCGGCAGCGGCCAGCGGCGGCACCGTGACCAGCGCCAGGTAGGTGAGAAAGCGGGCGCTGGTCGAGCTGAGGGCGACCGCGGAGATCGCGACGACGATCGAGAGCGGCAGCGCCAGCGCCCACCAGCGACTCCGCAGGCGCCCGGGCAGGGTGGGGAGGGGCGGCCTGGGCGCCGCCACGAGAGCGGCCTGGACGAGGCTGAGAGCGCCGATCGAGAGCCAGAAGGGGAGCAAGCCTCAGACGACGCCGGCCGTGGCGGCCTCGCGCCGGCGCTGCTCTTCCCGCACCTCCGGCGGGGTCGCCCCGCGCGGCTCCAGCCGCCCGGCGCTCGCCACCGCCCAGAGCATCGCCAGCCAGTTGGCGGTGGCGACGGCGACGTGGACCCAGACGAGCTCGCCCGGCAGTTCCAGCCACCACTGGACGCCGCCGATCGCGCCCTGCAGGGCTAGCAGGCCCAGGACCAGGGTCAGCGGCTTCAGCGCCCGCCTGTCGCCGCCCGGGCGGCGCAGCAGGAACCAGACGCCGATCGCCGCCAGGCCGTAGACGGTGGCGATCGCCGCGTGGCGCTCGACCATCCATTCCAGCGTCCTCGCGCCCTCGAAGTGGAAGCGGTGCACCAGCTGGCCCGCGTGGGCGCCGGCGTGGGGGCCCGAGGCGGTGGTGATGGTCCCGAGCAGGATCGTCAGCTGCCCGAGCGGGATCAGCGCCCGCACCGCCCAGACGCCGAGGCGGTCCTGGGAGCGACGCCGCTCCCACGGCTCGTAGCGCGAGCACCAGGCCAGCGCGAAGGCGGCGTCGAGCAGCATCATCGAGAGGATGAAGTGGCTCATCACCAGCCCCGGCGCCAGGTGGTACTTGACGACCAGGGCGCCGAGGATGGCCTGGCCGATTACCCCGATCGGCAGCAGGCCGCCGAAGAGGGCGAGGTGCCAGCGGTACGGGCGCCGGAACCAGGCGAGAATCGCGGCGGCGATCACCGCGAAGCCGACGATCCCGGTGATCAGCCGGTTCGTGTACTCGATCACGGCGTGCGATTCCAGCGGCGGCGTCGTGCCGCCGTAGCACTGCGGCCAGTCGGGGCAGCCGAGGCCGGAACCGGTCAGGCGCACACCGGCGCCGGTGAGGACGATCATCGCCAGGGCCCCGAGGGCCACCAGGGTCACCTGGGCGTAGCGCTCGGGGGAGATCTCGAGGCGGTTGTTCAACCGTTCCCGCATCTGCCCAATGATCGCAGCGGCGCCCGGCCGCCCCGGCTCAGCCCTTGCTCTTGGCGCCGGAGCTGCCCGCGCCGGTGCTTTGGGCCAGGTACTTGACGAGCTGTTCGAGTTCTTCTTCGGAGAGCAGCTGTTCGAAGTTCTGCGGCATCACGTTCGGCGGGTAGCCCTTGGCGATCTTCGCGTTCGGGTCGACGATCGATTCGTGGATCATCGCTTCGCTCTGGCCGGGCAGGACTTCGTCCAGGTTGGGGCCGGTGACGCCGCCGGATTCGGCGGCTGCCAGCGTGTGGCAGGTGCCGCAGCCGTTGTTGGCGAAGACCTGGGCGCCGGGGCCGCCCGCGACCTGCGGCGGCGCGGCACCGGGGACGCCGGCCCATTTGCCGACGTAGGCGGCGACGTCGTCGAGGTCCTGGCCGGTGACGATGTCCCGAGGCATCGAGACGCGGGGGTCGCCGTTGCTCGGGCGGGGGTACTCGACCTGGGCCTTGACCACGCCTTCGATCGTGTCGGAGTCGTTGCCGTTTTCGCGCGCCGCGGCGAATGCCTCGTCGAGGTTGGGGCCGACCTGCGCGGTCGTCCCCGCCTGGGCGAGGGTGTGGCAGACGCCGCACTTGACTTTGAAGAGTTCCCTGCCGCGGGCGGGGTCGGCTTCGGTCGTGCCGCAGCCGGAGGAGCCCACCGCGAGGGCGGCCAGGGCGACGAGCGCGAGCAGCGGAACGAGCAGCTTGGAGGGGCGGTTCACGGGGCGCAATGCGAGCGGGAGTCTATATGTCGGCGCCCCGGGTAGGCGTCGTTGTGAGGCATGCACGTCGGATACTCTTGAGGCGATCCGCACTAGCGTGAAAACACGGCGTCGGGAGGTCGTAAATGCAGGTGAAGGACGGTATGTCGGAGGTCACGGTGACGGTGGGCCCGTCCCACACGCTGCGCGAGGCGGCGGCGATGATGGTCGAGAAGGGGACCGGGGCCGCGCTGGTGATCGACGGCGAGCTGCCGACCCCCTCGGTGGTCACCGAGCGCGACCTCCTGGTCTCGGTCGCCCGCGGCCAGGACCCCGACGGCGAGCGCGTCGCCGACCATATGAGCGAAGGGGTGCTGAGCGCGGCGCCGGACTGGAGCCTGGAGCGGGCGGCGGCGGAGATGTCGCGCCGCAACGTCCGTCACCTCGTCGTCTTCGAGGACGGCGAGGCCACCGGCGTCCTCTCGATGCGGGACATCGTCCGCTGCTGGACGTCGGACGGCGCCACCTCCGAAATGTCCCTGCCTAGGCCGACGTCCTGAGACCAAGCAGATCAAGGACGCAGTGAGCGCGGCGTGCTCTGCACGCGAGCGAGCGAGGACGCCGAAATGTCCCTGCCTAGGCCGACGTCCTGAGACCAAGCAGATCAAGGACGCAGTGAGCGCGGCGTGCTCTGCACGCGAGCGAGCGAGGACGCCGAAATGCGCCGGTCTCAGGACGTCGGCGGCGCAGAAATGGTTTCTACCGGCAGAGCCGCGCTGCGAGCTTCCTGGCGGCGGGGCAGCCGGTAGTAGCTGCGGACGGAGCCGCGGACGAGGGCGCGGAGGGCGCCGAGGGCGACGATCGCGCCGAGGATCGCGTAGATGAAGGGCGAGAAGATGAAGCCGCCGGCGTAGATCCCGCAGACGAGCCCGACGGCGCCGAGCGCGAGGAAGGCCGGAGCCCAGGAGGGTCCCGGCGTGTAGATCGTCTCGCCCGGCTCGGGGACGTGTCGGTGCTCGGCCATCGTCACTGGGCCAGGTAGAGGAAGGCGGCGACGAACGAGAGGGCGAAGACACCGGCGGCGATGCCCCCGGCAAGCAGCCCGGCGCGCAGGTTCCGGCGTGCGGTCTCGCGATCCATCGGCCGGAGTTCTATCAGGAGCGGAGGGGGGATGTGGGCGACCTCTGCCGGACGCCTTCGGCTGAGCGTCCGTACGAGGTCACCCACATCCCCGGTCGGGCGCTTCCGCTACACGTTGGCGGCGATCGCCATCGATAGGAACAGCAGGGCGAGGTAGGCGAGCGAGTAGAGGTAGGTCTTCAGCGCCCAGCGGCGGTCGCGGCTGCGGTAGAGGCGGGTCGAGAAGTAGATGAAGCCGGCCCCGAGGAGCATCGAGGGGACGAGGTAGACGACGCCGAGCCCGCCGGCGCAGAAGGGCAGCTGGGTGACCGCGTAGAGGAGGACGGTGTAGAGGAGGATCTGGCGGCGGGTCTCCTCCTCGCCGCGGACCACCGGCAGCATCGGGATCCCGGCCTTCGCGTACTCGTCCTTCATCAGCAGCGAGAGGGCCCAGAAGTGGGGCGGCGTCCAGAAGAAGACGATCGCGAACATGTAGAAGGCCATGCCGCTGAGGCTGCCGGTCACCGCCGCCCAGGCGACCAGGGGCGGGACGGCGCCGGCGGCGCCGCCGATGACGATGTTCTGCGGCGTCGCCCGCTTCAGCCAGAGCGTGTAGACGCAGACGTAGCCGAAGAGGCCGGAGAGCGAGAGCGCGGCCGCGAGCGGGTTGACGGTCAGCGCCAGCAGCAGGAACGAGGCGGCGCCGAGGCAGAGGCCGAAGGCGGTGGCGGCGGCGGCGGAGACGCGGCCGGAGGCGACGGGGCGGTCGGCGGTGCGGGCCATCGTGCGGTCGATGTCGCGGTCGACGGCGTGGTTGATCGCGCCGGCGCCGCCGGCCGAGAGGGCGCCGCCGAGGCAGGTGAGGAAGACCAGCTCCGCCGAGGGGTGCCCGGCCACGTACATCGTCGTGATCGTCGTGAACAGCAGCAGCGACTGCACCTTCGGCTTGGTCAGCGTCAGGTAGTCGCGAAGGGGCGTGGGGACCGCAGGGAGACGCGAGGCGGTCGCAGTCGAGGTACCGCTCATCGGGGACTCAGGCTACCGGCTGGGACTCGCGCGCCGCCTTCGCCTCTTCGGCGCGGCGGGTGCGATGGCCGATCGCCTCGCGGATATCGCGCAGCGGCCGGGGGCTGCGGACGTCCGGGAGGACGTCGAAGTTGTGCGGCTCCGGCGGCGAGAGGGCGAACCACTCGAGCGTGTCGCCTCCCCAGGCGTCGTGGCCGGCGGCGGGGCCGTTGGCGCGGCTGAAGATCGCGTTGAGGATCGTCAGCAGCAGGCCGGCGAAGAGGACGACGACGCCGACCGCCGAGATCGCGTTGTAGGCGGTCAGGCCGTCGCCGCTGAAGTACTTGTAGGCGTCGACGACCTGCCCCTTGTCAGCGCCGGTGACGAACAGCGGCACGAAGCCGAGGACGAGGCCGACGACGATCGCCCAGAAGGAGAAGCGGGCCATCGCCTCGCCCATCGTCCGGCCGGTCATCTTCGGGAACCAGTAGTAGAGGGCCGCGAAGCCGCCGAGGACGGCGCCGCCGATCAGGGCGAAGTGGGTGGCGGCGGTCGAGGCCGTCGTGTTGTGGAGGTGCCAGCCGGCGGCGACCAGCGACTGCTCGAGCTCGGCCGCGAGCCCGATCGAGATCGCCGAGACGGCGCCGACCGCGAAGAGGACCGGCGCCCGCATCCGCAGCGTGCCGCCGGCGATCGTCGCGATCAGGTTGAAGACGACGAGGCCGAAGGGGACGATCAGGGCCAGCGACATCAGCATCGCGAAGTACATCCAGCCGACGCCGATCGGCGCGGTCAGCATGTTCTGCATCCAGGCCAGGGTGCCGAGAACCGCGATCGCCGCCAGCGAGGCCATCGTCGCCGGCCGGTTGAAGAGCGGTTTGCGGGCGAAGGTCGCGAAGATCTCGCCGATCGCCCCGAAGGCGAAGACCAGCAGCAGCATGTAGGCGCCGGTGAAGAAGATCCAGCTCAGGTGCTGCCAAAGCAGCGGCGCCCCGCCGGAGCCGTCGGTGAAGAAGATCCCTTCGTAGTGGCGGTCGATCATCAGCATCGTCAGCGCCGCCAGGAAGATCGGCCCGATCGCGATCAGCAGCCAGGAGGAGACGGCCGCGGCCCAGGCGAAGAGGGGGACCCGGCGCCAGGCCATCCCCGGCGCCCGCATCATCCGCAGGGTCGAGATCAGGTCGATCGCCAGCAGGACGAAGCCGAGGGTCGCCAGGCCGGTCCCCGTCACCCAGGCGTCGACGCCGTTGTTGGCGAGGAAGGCGATCTCGCTCAGCGGCGCCAGCGGGTTGACCCCCGCCTCCGGCGGCGTGAAGAGGAAGGTCGCGTAGAGGACGGTCGCGCCGGCGACCCAGAGGGCGACTCCGGTCTGGCCGAGGCGGGGCAGGGCGGTGCCGCGCGCCCCGACCTGCAGGGGCGCCGCGTAGTAGAAGAGGCCGAGCGCCAGCGGCAGCGCGAAGAAGAAGATCGAGGTGGCGCCGTAGAGCGAGAGCATCCGGTTGAAGGCGACCGGCGTGAGGAAGGTGTTTTCCGGCACCAGCAGCTGCAGGCGCATCAGGATCAGCTCGACCGCGGCGATGAAGAGGAAGCCGAGGGAGCCGCAGATGAGGATCCGGCCCAGGTCCTTGTGGTCGGCGCTGGTCGCCAGCTCGACCCAGCGGGGGCGGCGGCTGACGTTGTAGCCGTCGGCGACGAGCTCGGGGGCTGCGGTCGGGCTCATGGCACTTCTCCGTTTTCGATCAGGCCGACCACCCGTTCCTGGGCGGCTTCTATGCCGGCTTGCTGGGCTTCGATGAATTCTTCGTACTTCTGGGGCGAGACCACTTCGACCGCGGTCCGCATCGCCGCGTAGGCCTGGCCGGAGAGGGTGGCGGCGTCGCCCCTGTAGACGCCTTCGTCTTCGGTGCTGAAGACGACCCGGTGGGTCTTGCCCGGCACCGCGTCGGCCTTCGGGGCGAGGTCGTTGACGTTCCAGGTGTGGACCACGTCGGTCGAGACCAGTTCCAGTTCGATCGCGGTGTCGACCGGGACCACCAGCTTGTAGTAGGAGAAGGCGCCGTTGGGGTAGTCGTAGCGCCACAGCCACTGCTGGCCGGTCGCCTTGATCTTCAGCGGTTCGGTCTTGGCCGAGGCGAGGCCGGCTTCTCCGCTCGACGGCGTTTCCCTCGCCCGGTCGGTGAAGACGATGCCGAGGACGAAGAGCGCCGCGGCGAAGACGGTGAGGACGGCGCCGACCCGGAACTGCAGGCCGCGGCCGCCGAGCAGCTGGCGCGGAGCGGCGCCGCGCTCGGAGCGGAAGCGCCGGACCGCGTAGAAGAGCGCGACGTTGATCGCGACCACGAGGATCGCGGCGGCGACGAAGCCGATCCAAAGCAGGGTGTTGATCTGGTCAGCGCCAGGGGAGTGCGGCGTCAAAGCGCGGCCATTCTATTCACGGGAGGCGGCGCCGCGCCCTTTCGGCCCGCTTCGGGGCCCGGACCTATACTCGCCGACCTGATGCGAGGGCGCTCCCGACCGCCGAAAGCGCTGCGTCTTGCCATCCGCGCCGGAGGTGTGGCCGCGCTCGGGGCGGCGGTCGCGGTGCCGCTGCTGCGCAGGCGCCTGCGCATCCCGGCACCGGTCACCGTCGCCGCCCTCGCCGCCGGCCCGCTGGCGCTGACGGTGCTACAGCCGCGGAGCAAGCGCCGCGACGTGGCCCTCTTTGCGGCCCAGATGTGGGCCTTCACCCTCGCCCACGAGCTTCCCTACGACGATCCCGAGCGCCTGCGGGCGCGCCTGCGGGCCCGCTACCCGATCCAGCTCGACCGCCTGCTCGGCGGCGGCCGCCTGCCGAACTCGAGCCTGCAGCGGGCGCTGGCGCGGCTGCCGCGGGTGGGGGTCGTCAACCGGTTCCTCACCTGGGCCCACTGGCTCTGGTTCATCGAGCCCTACCTCTCGCTGGCGGTGATCCTGGTCGGCCACAACGAGCGCTTCCCGCGCGCCGCCCGCCAGATGGCCGCGGTCTTCGACGTCGGCTGCGCCCTCTACTTCGTGATCCCGACCGCGCCGCCCTGGTGGGCGGCGGAGAACGGGCTGACCGGCGAGGAGGACGTGCGGCGGATCATGGTCGAGGTCGGCGAGTCGACCTGGGGCCGCGCCTGGCCGCGGATGTACGAGGCGCTCGGCGGCAATCCCTGGGCGGCGATGCCCTCGCTCCATTTCGCCACCTCGCTGCAGGCGGCGCTGGCGCTCTCGGAGGCCGGGACGGTGGAGGGGGCCCTGGGCTGGGGATACGCCGGCACGCTCGGCTTCGCCCTCGTCTACCTGGGCGAGCACTACGTGACCGATCTGATCGCCGGCGCCCTCCTGGTCGCCGCGGTGCGGCGCGGGGAGCTGCTCGCAGAGCCAGCCGTGCACCGGGTGACCGCGGTGCTGCGGCGCCTGGAGAGGATCGCGAGCGGGTAGTTTCTAGGGAGTGTCTGCGGAGGACTCGGCGCATGACGGCAATCGCATCGCGGAACTGCCGATCTTCACCGTGCGGCGGATCGTCCAGACCGTCGTCCTCGTCCTCGTCCTCCTCGGCGCGATCTACTTCCTCTTCCCGAAGCTGGTCGGCCTCGGGGACGCGCTCAGCCACCTCGACGACGCCGACCCGGTCTGGATCGGGATCGCGATCGTCGCCAACGTCGCCGCCTACGCGACCTACATCGCCCTCTTCAAAGCGGTGGTCGGCGGCGACGCCCTGCGGCTTAGCTGGATGGAGACCTACGAGATCAACATGGCGGGGGTCGCCGCGACCCTGCTCTTCTCGGCGGGCGGCGCCGGCGGGGTGGCGCTGACCTACTGGTCGCTGCGCAAGGCCGGGATGGGCCGCCGCGACGTCGGCCGCCGGATGGTCGCCTTCGTCTCGCTGCACTACGTCTTCTACCCGATCGCTCTGATCCTCTTCGGGATCCTGCTGCGGACCGGGGTGATGAACGGGAGCGGCTCGGTCGAGCTGACGATCATCCCCGCCGCGGTCGCCGGGCTGCTGCTGATCCTCGGCATCCTCATCACCCTGATCCCGGCCGATCTCGACCGGCGCCTGGCCGGGTTCGCCGGCAGCCAGCGCACCCACCAGGTCCTCGAAAAGGTCGGCAAGTTCCCCGCCACGCTGGGCGAAGGCTTCCGCTTCGCCCTCGGACTTTTCGCCCATCCCTCGCGGGGCGGCCTCGCGGTGCTCGGCGCCGCCGGCTTCTGGGCCTTCAGCATCGCCGTGCTCTGGGCCTCCTTCCACGCCTTCGGGGTCCACGTCCCGCTCGCGGTGGTGGTCCAGGCCTACTTCCTCGGCATGGTCGCCAACCTCTTCCCCCTGGCGCCGGCCGGGGTGGGGGCCGTCGACGCCGGGATGATCGGCGCCTTCGTCCTCTTCGGCTTCCCCTCCGAAACGGTCTTCCCGGCGATCCTGATCTTCCGCCTCGTCTCCTTCTGGATGCCGATCCCGCCCGGGGTCTTCGCCTTCTTCCAGCTCCGCAAGACCGTCCACCGCTGGGAAGAGGAGGGGCTGCCGGTCGACCGCGGCGGCACCGCGACCTCCGACTTCGAGCCCGCGGTCGGTGGTACTATACAAAGTAAAGTAATAGACTCCTAAGGCGGCGAAGAGAGATGGCTGAGGGCAAGAAAGTCGAGAACGTGATCATCATCGGCGGCGGGCCGGCCGGCTACACCGCTGCGCTCTACACCGCCCGCGCCAACCTCGAGCCGCTCGTCTTCGAGGGCTTCCAGTGGGGCGGGCAGCTGCAGAACACGACCGACGTCGAGAACTACCCCGGTTACCCGGAGGGGATCATGGGACCGGAGATGATGTCCCAGTTCCGGGCCCAGGCCGAGCGCTTCGGGACCCGCTTCGTCACCGACGACGTCGACCGCGTCGAGCTCTCCGACGGCGGCGTGCAGAAGGTCTTCCTCGGCGACGAGGAGCACCGCGCCAAGACCGTGATCCTGGCGATGGGGGCGGAGCCGAAACGGCTCGGCGTCCCCGGCGAGATCGAGCTCGGCGGCCGCGGAGTCTCCACCTGCGGGGTCTGCGACGGCGCCTTCTTCAAAGACCAGAGGGTGATCGTGATCGGCGGCGGCGACTCGGCGATGGAGGACTCGATCTTCATCTCCAAGTTCGCCGGCAGCCTCACCGTCGTCACCCGCCGCGACCGGTTCCGCGCCTCGAAGATCATGCTGGAGCGGGCGCAGGAAAAGGACAACATCGAGTTCCGCAACCCGCTGGAGCCGCTGGAGTTCGTCGCCGGCGAGAGCGGCAAACTCAAGAAGGTCCGCTTCCGCCATGCCGAGACCGGGGCCGAGGAGGAGATCGAGACCGACGGCGCCTTCGTCGCGATCGGCCATGTGCCGCGCTCCGAGGTCGTCCACGATCAGGTCGAGACCGACGAGGACGGCTACATCGTCACCGAGGCCGGCTCGACCCGCACCGACCTCAAGGGCGTCTTCGCGGTCGGCGACGTCGTCGACCACACCTACCGGCAGGCGGTCACCGCCGCCGGCAGCGGCTGCATGGGAGCGCTCGACGCCGAGCGCTACCTGCGCGACTCCGCCCCGCCCGTCGAGGCTCACTGGTTCCCCGGCGGCGAGCCCGCCGAGATCGCTCCCAGCGCCTGAGACAACCTCAGGTCTTCCCAGGGCAGTTGGTTGCGCTGGGTGGGCACGTGCCACTGCTGTGGTGCCCAGCGGATCAGATTCTCGATGTCGGCGATGAGCCGCTGGGTGCCCTCACGGATCGACAGCGCTTTGAGTGATCGAGCCTCATAGGCGGCGAGCAGCTTTGCCACCCTCCCCGAGGAAAAGGAGAGGGTTTTCATCGCGCCGGTGAGGATTGGCGCGCCGGTGCGAGTCGACAGGATCCACGGTGCCACCGAGGAAACGGCTGCCGACCCGAAGAAGTCGACGTCTATAGCCGCGGTCCGCGGCCGGCGGTCGAGCATGACGACCACGATGCAGCCGCGTTCGAGATCTCCTTCGAGGTCTTTAAGCCGCACCTCGTCATCGAAGCGGGTAGTGATTCCGGCGCAATGACGGGCATGACTGAAGAGGGCCTGGCGTGGTCGCGGTGAGATCCGGTTGACCACCACGACAACGGGAGTGCCGAGAATCTGTGAGAGCCAGGAGCCAGCTAGGTCGAAGTCCCCCAGATGCGCCGAGGCGAGAATGGCGCCGCGTCCGGCCGCGAGCGCCTGAGAAAGCAGGTCGAGATTGATTACCGAGATGCTGCGTTGCAGTTTGGATCGTTGGTCAGGATCGCAGAGCTGGAAGAAGCGCCGGTAGTAGCGCCAGGTGTTCAGCACGTTGGCCTGTACAAGTCTGTCGACTTTGTGGTTGCTGTCGGCGAGCTGAGCCAGCCCATAGGCGAAGCGAGTGGTGGCGAACTTCTCGATCGAGAGTGACCCTCGCGCGAGTAGATCCCGTGCGCTCAAGGGGAAGCGTTGGGGTTGCACCACTGTCGATTGTCGAAGACTCGAGTTCATAAATCGCGCCCTTCCGGATCCGCTATCGCTTCATCGCGATCGGGGCAGAATTTGTTTGCACCGCAGCAGTTCTCGCTACATCCGACGAAGCGGATGCGGCGGCGGAGCAAGCGCGTGATCTCGGACAGCTCAAGGATCCGGTCGTGGTTGCGGCCCGGATTTCCTCCGACAGGCTTGTCGTCTTCGTCTAGCTCAAGCAGGTGGACTCCCTCGAAAACCACATTGACGACGTAGTAGTTGAGCCATTTCTGATTAGGTGAACCAAATTCCTCAGCAAGCACCACTTTGTCGCCGATGTAGAGAGGCGGGTCAGTGGTGAGACTTGCCATAGGTATCACCCTGTTGAGGTAGTAGCCCGCGATCACCGTGGCCCCGGCGCTGACTATCGAAGCGGTGGCGGTTGAAGCATGTGCCAAAAGAGCGGCCGCACCGATGCCGATGCTGGTCGCGAGGGCGACTCGAACGACGACGTAGGTAGTGATTCGGTGCCCGAGCAGGATCTGCGTGAGCGTGCGCCAATGGCCCTCCATCGACGCCTGGCAGGGCTGCGGAGAACCCCCGGCACCGGAGAGACGAGGAAAGGTGTAGCACCAATCCAGGAAGTTCGAGAGACAGACAGCGCTGGCACCCACCGCAAGCGAGATGAGGATTCCACGAGCAACCCAGAGACGGTCGCCGGTTGCCGGGGTGATCAGGCAGAGGATGGCGAGGGGGGCGATCGGGATCGGTGGTATCGCGATTGCAGCGCGGTACCGCTTCAGCTTCCATGGCGGGAGCCACTTTCTGTTGAGCACGAGTAGTAGCATCCCGATTAGCAGCACCGTCGCTCCGAAGGCAAACGCGACGAACTTCAGGCCGCACCAGGCGAGACCAGTAAGCAGGGCCGCGGTCGCGAGGCCCGAGATGACGCCGACGTCGTCATTCATGCGAAGCAGCGGGATGAAGCATGTCGGGATTGACGCTATACCAATAAGCGTGGGATCCGGGCCGCTATCGTTGAGCGCACGACTCCCGATTGCACTCACCTGGACTCGGTCAACTACCTCGATCTTCCTGACGAGGTCGAGGGTTGTGAGGAGTGCCTGGCCCTCGGCATGAGCTGGGTGCACCTGCGGATGTGCCAGACCTGCGGCCACGTCGGCTGCTGCGACAACTCGATCGGCAAGCACGCCACCGGCCACCACAAGGACACGGGCCACCCGATCATCCGCTCCGCCGAGCCAGGCGAGGACTGGAGCTGGTGCTACGTCGACGAGGCGATGATGCGCTTGAGCGGGGGGTAGTTATGAACCGGGGCTCGGGCTGAGCCGACGGTGCGCGATCTCGTAGACGCTCGGTCGCCATGGACGATCCGGGTGTCGCTCACCGACCGCGATCAGTGCAAGTGCGGGTTTCGAAGCCTGTTCGTCAGCCGTTAGAACCGCACCCCACTGACCAGTTGGCCGTGGGATGTAGAACTTCACGCAGCCTCCCAGCCGCGTCCCATCGTGGCCTTCCTTTTCGCAGCGGAGGAGCCATTCGCGAGGCACGCCGTTATGGCGAACGTCGTCCACCACCGATTCGATCGCCGCTTGCCCGGCCTTCGTGCAGCGGGGAAGGTCCTCTTCGACCACCTGATCAACAACTCGGACTTCGAAGCGCAGTGGCGCCCCTGTGCTCACAGCCGCTAACCCTCGCCATCGGTGGATAAGGACCCGAAGTGGCGATCGAAATCCGCCGGGCTCATCGGCTTGGTGCCGGTCCGTTTCCGGATCTCCTCGATCGAGGTGGCCTTCGATGGCCACTCCGGGGCGAAGATCAGCTTGACCTGCGCGGCCTCCTCGTCGCTCATCGACTCGATCTGCGCATGCAGCTCAGCCTTGGTCATGACGAAATCGTAGCGGCCGTGTGTGCTGTCCCTCGACGCGGAGGCGGCCGGGGATTCGGCGAGCGCCGCGAGGGCGGCGGTGCCGGAGAGCATTTCGTTCAGGGCCTGGCGCTCGATCACGGGGTCGAGGACTTGCCAGGCGATCGCTCGGCCGTGGCTGAGCGAGCCGGCTTTGTAGCACCTGGTGCTACAGTCGTCGCCATGGCTCGCAATGTGTCGATCCGGGAGCTCCGCAACTCGACTTCCAGCGTCGTCGCCGAGCTGGAAGCAGGCGAGCGGCTGACCCTCACCGTCAATCGGCGGCCGGTCGCCGACATCCTCCCCCACGTCGAGCAGCGCGATCCCTGGGTCTCTTCCTCTGAGCTTCGCCGGATCGTGAGCGAGGCTCCGGCCGACACCGGCCTGCTCGAGGATCTGGCCGACGTCCGCGGCGCCGAGATCGACGATTGAGCAAAGCGGTCGCGGATACCTCGATCTTCATCGCCCAGGAGGCGGGCCGTGAGCTCGGAGAGCTCCCCGAGAAGATCGCCGTCTCCGTCGTCACCGTCGCGGAGTTGGAGCTCGGGGTCCTGCGGGCAAGCGATCCCGACACCCGTGCCCGCCGGCTCTCGACTCTCTCCCGGGTTCAGTCCACCTATCCCCTCCTGGGGATCGGTCCCGAGGTGGCCAGTTGCTTCGCACGCATCGCGGCGGCTGAGCGTTCCCGCGACCGCCGCCTGCGCCGTCACGACACCTGGATCGCGGCCACCGCGATGAAACACGGTGCTGCCGTTCTCACCCAGGACTCCGATTTCTCTAAATTCGAGGACGTGGCGGTCCTGCGAGTTTGATCCTCTGTCCGGCGCGCGAGCTCAGGGCGTGACGATCGGGAAGTTGGGGTCGGGCTCCTCGAGGAGCCCGAGCAGTTCGCCCAGCTTTTCGCCGTCGCCCTCGACGCGGAGGCGGCCGGTCTCGGCCAGCCCGGCCAGGTCGGCGGTGCCGGCGAGCATCTCGTTCAGGGCTTGGCGCTCGATCACCAGGGTTGCCTCGGGCTCGGCGTCCTCCGGCCAGGGGCGGTGGTGGAGGACGGCGTTTTCGAGGCTGAGGAGATGGCGCTCGTCGGGGTCGGTCACCTGCCAGCCGACGGCGAGGCGTTTGCCCCAGGCCCGCGGGCCGTCGAGGCGGACCTTCATCCCGTCGAGGATCTGCGCGACGGAGAGGTTGGCGAGGATGTCTAGGGGTCGGGCCTCGGTGGGCGTTCCGGCGATGTCGCTGCGCAGCTCCTCGGCGCCGGCCAGGTAGAAGTTGCGCCAGGTGGCGTTCTCGGCGCCGTAGCCGAGCTGCTCCAGGGCGTCGGCCTGGAGCTCCCGCGCGGCCTCGTTCTCGGGCTCGGCGAAGACGAGGTGGTTGACGACCTCGGCGACCCAGCGGTAGTCGCCCTCCTCGAATGACTCTCGGGCCTGCTCGAGGACCCGCTCGGGGCCGCCCATGAACCGCACGTAGCGCCGCGCCGACTCGACCGGGGTGTGCTCCCAGAGGTGGGCGGGGTTGCCGTCGAACCAGCCCATGTAGCGCTGGTAGACCGCCTTCGCGTTGTGGCTGACCGAGCCGTAGTAGCCGCGGCAGTGCCACTCGCCGGCCAGCTCCGGAGGCAGCTCCAGCTCCTCGGCGATCTCGCGCCCGGTCAGCCCCCGGTTGATCAGCCGCAGGGTCTGGTCGTGGAGGTAGGCGTAGAGGTCGCGCTGCTTGCGCAGGAAGTCGACGATGCGCTCGCTGCCCCAGCGCGGCCAGTGGTGGCCGGCGAAGAGGGCGTCGCTGTCGGCGCCGAAGAGCTCGATCGCCTCATCGAGGTAGGCGGCCCAGACATGCGGGTCGCGGACCAGGGCGCCGCGCAGGGTCAGCGTGTTGTGCATGGTGTGGGTCGCGTTCTCGGCGACGCAGAGCACCCGCCGGTCGGGGAAGTGGAAGTTCATCTCGGCCGGCGCCTCGGTGCCGGGGGTGAGCTGGAAGACCATCCGCACCCCGTCGACCGTCTCCTCCTGTCCGGTCGCGGTGACGTCGAGGTTGGGCGGGATCAGGGTCATCGTCCCCAGCGAGGTCGTCTGCCCCAGGCCCGAGCCGATCTGGCCGTCGGGCCCGCGGCTCAACCCCGCCCCGTACATGTAGGCGGCCCGGCGGCCCATCGCCGTCCCGGCGTAGACGTTCTCGCTGACCGCGTGCTCGAGGAAGCCCTCCGGCGCCAGCACCGGGATCCCGCGCTCGCGCACCTCCTCGGCGGAGACGACGCCCCTGGCGCCGCCGAAGTGGTCGATGTGGCAATGGGTGTAGAGGAGGCCGGTGACCGGGCGCTCGCCGCGGTGCTCGCGGTAGAGCGCCAGCGCCGCCGCCGCGGTCTCGGACGAGATCAGCGGGTCGATGACGACGATTCCCCGCTCGCCCTCGACGATGTGCATGTTCGAGAGGTCGAAGCCGCGCAGCTGGTAGAAGCCCGGCGCGATCTCGAAGAGGCCGGCGATGCGGTTGAGGCGGCTCTGGCGCCAGAGGCCGGGGTGGGCGCTCTCGGGGCGCTCGGCCGCGAGGAAGTCGTAGGACTCCAGGTCCCAGACCACCCGGCCCTCGGCGTCCACCACCCGGGGCGGGTCGAAGCGGGCGAGGAGGCCGCGTTCGGCCTCGGCGAGGTCCTCGTCCCCCGGGGGCAGGGAGCCGACGGCCTCGCGGTTGCCCCGCGCGGTCGCCGCCGTCGCCGGCCTGTGGGCGCCGCTCACCCGGCCGCTTCCCCGGCTTCGGCCCGCAGCAGCGGCGCCGGCCGGTAGGCGGCGCCGTGCTCCTCCTCCAGCCGCTCGAGCAGCGCGAGCGCCCGGGCGGGGCCGATCAGCTTGGCGATCCGGAGCGGCCCCGCCGGCCAGTTGAACCCGAGCTGCATCGCCGTCTCCATGTCCGGCGGCGAGGCGATCTCCTCTTCGAGCGCGAAGGCGGCCTCGTTGGCGATCTGGGCGAAGAGGCGGGTCAGGACCTCCTCGGCACGGTCGTCGATGCGGGCGAGCTTCTCCGGGTCGAGGGTCGGGGCGAGGATGCCCAGCTCGGGGTCGAGCTCGCGTTCGTGGCCCTCTCCGTAGAGGTGGTAGCCGCGCCCGCTCTTGCGCCCGAGCCGGCCTTCGGCGACGAGCGCTTCCTGGATCGGGCTCGGCCGCCAGCGCTCCGGCTCGCCTCCCTGGACGAAGAAGGAGCGGGCGATTTCGAGGTTGACGTCGAGGCCGATCAGGTCGAGCAGCTCGAACGGGCCCATCCGGAAGCCGCCGCCGAGGCGGACGATGCGGTCGATCGCCGCCGCCTCGGCGACCCCGTCGGCGAGCATCCGCAGCGACTCCAGCGTGAACGGGCGGGCGAGCCGGTTGGCGACGAAGCCGACGCTGTCCCGGGCCCGGATCGGGGTGCGGCCCATCCGCTCGGCGACCTCGGTCGCGGTCGCCAGCGCCGCCTCCGAGGAGCCCTCGGCGGCGACGATCTCGACCAGCTTCATCAGCGCCGGCGGGTTGAAGAAGTGCATGCCGACGACCCGCTCGGGGTGCGGCACCCCGGCGGCGATCTCGGTCACCCGCAGCGAGGAGGTGTTGGTCGCGAAGACCGCCTTGGGGCCGAGGATGCCGGCCAGCTCGACGAAGAGGCCGCGCTTCAGCTCCAGCCGCTCCGGCGCCGCCTCGATCACCAGGTCGCAGCCGGCCAGCTCCGCCAGGTCGTCGGTCAGGTGTTCGAGGCGTTCCAGGGCCGCTTCGGAGTCGGCCTCGCTCCAGCGCCCGTGCGACTCGCCCCTGGCGAGGTCTTCGCCGATCCGGATCCCGCCCGCCTCGAGCCCGTCGGGGTCGGGGTCGTAGATGCTCGTGGCGAGGCCGCCGAGGGCTGTGACCTGGGCGATCCCGGCCCCCATCGTGCCGGCGCCGAGGATGCCGATGCGGGAGACGCTCATCGGCCCCTGAACCGCGGCTCGCGCTTTTCGAGGAAGGCGGTCATGCCCTCGACCCGGTCCTCGCTCGCCATCGCCTCGTCGAAGAGGGCCCGCTCGGCCCGCAGCCCCTCCGACAGCGGCGTCTCCGCGGCCGCGAGCACCGCCCGCTTGGCCAGGCGCGCCGCCAGCGGCGGCCGCGCGGCGACCCGGCGGGCCAGCCCGAGCGCCTCCTGCAGCCAGGCGCCCCCGGTAGCGACCCGGTTGACGAGGCCCCAGCGCTCGGCCGTCCGGGCGTCCCAGGGCCGGCCGGTGAGGACGTGCTCCATCGCCCGCTGCTTGCCGGCGGCCCGCGCCAGCCGCTGGGTGCCGCCGCCGCCGGGGATGATCCCCAGGGTGATCTCGGGCTGGCCGAAGCGGGCCTTCTCGTCGCAGACGATCATGTCGCAGGCCAGCGCCAGCTCGCAGCCGCCGCCGAGGGCGTAGCCGGAGACCGCGGCGACGGTCGGCGTCCCGACGGCGCCGAGGCGGGCCCAGAACTCCATGCCCTGCGGGTCGGGGGGAGCGTCGAGCGGCCGCTCGGCCATCGCCCTGATGTCGGCGCCGGCGGCGAAGAACTCGTCGCTGCCGGCGATCACCACGCAGCCGACCCCGGGGTCGGCGTCGAGCCGCTCCAGCTGCCCGGCGATCTCGCCGCGCATCTGGGTCGAGAGGGCGTTGCGCGCCTCGGGCCGGTTCAGGCGCAGCAGGGCGACGTGGTGCTCGTCGACCGATACCTCCACCTGGGCCACGCCGCTACTCCGCCTTGAGGGGCGTCATCGCGTTCTCGCCGGTCGCGGCGCGGCCGATGATCAGCTTCTGGATCTGCGAGGTCCCCTCGTAGAGGGTGGTGACCCGGGCGTCGCGCAGGTAGCGCTCGACCGGGTAGTCGTCGACGTAGCCGGAGCCGCCGTGGACCTGGATCGCCAGGTTGGCGCACTCGACCGCCGCCTCGGTCGCGTAGAGCTTGGCCACCGAGGTCTCGGTCGCGTTCGGCCTGCCTTCGTCCTTCAGCAGGCCGGCGCGCAGGACCAGCATCCGGCCGGCGTCGCGCTTGAGGATCATCTCGGCGATCATCTCCTGGACCAGCTGGAAGCGGGCGAGGGGGACGCCGAACTGCTTGCGCTCCTTCGCGTAGGAGACCGAGGACTCGACGCAGCCTTCGCAGATGCCGACGCAGCCGGCGGCGACGCTGTAGCGGCCGTTCTCCAGCGCGCTCATCGCCACCTTGAAGCCGTCGCCGACCTCGCCCAGCAGCGCGTCGGGGCCGACCTCGACCTCGTCGAGCGAGATTTCCGCCGTGTCGGAGGAGCGCAGGCCGAGCTTGCCGTGGATCTCCTGGGTGGCGAACCCCTCGCTGTCGGTGGGGACGATGAAGGCGGCCAGGCCGCGGTGCTTCTGCGCCGGGTCGGTCTGGGCGAAGATCAGCGCGAAGTCGGAGTGGTTGCCGAGGCTGATCCACATCTTCTGGCCGCTCAGCGACCAGCCCTCGGCGGTCTTCGTGGCGCGGGTGCGCAGGTTGGCGGCGTCGGAGCCGGTGTCGGGCTCGGTCAGGCCGAAGCAGCCGAGTCCCTCGCCCGAGCAGAGCCGTGGCAGCCAGCGCTGCTTCTGCTCCTCGCTGCCCCACTTCTCGATCGGCCCGGCGACCAGCGAGGTGCAGACCGAGACGACGGTGCGGGCGGAGGAGTCGGCGCGGCCGATCTCCTCGGCGATCAGGCCGTAGCTGACGTAGTCGAGGCCGCGGCCGCCGTAGGCTTCGGCCACCGGCGCCCCGAGGAAGCCGACCTCGCCGAGCTTGCGCGCCAGCTCGCGGTCGAAGCGCCCGGCGCGGTCGTTCTCCCTCACGTTCGGGAGGATCTCGCGCTCGGCGAATTCGCGGGCGGTTTCCCGGATCAGCTTCTGCTCGTCGCTCAGCTGGAAGTCCATCGGCGTTCGTCTCCTCCTGGTCTCGGCTCTACAGCTCGCGCAGCTCTCTGCCCAGCGTCTCGGCGAAGGCCTGCTGCGCCTCGCGGGTGCGGGGGCCGGGGACGGCCTCGAAGGCGCGGCCGTCGAGCGCGGAGACGGCCTGGATCTCGCGGGTGGTGGAGGCGAGGAAGGCCTCGCTCGCCGCCCGCAGGTCGTCGATCTGGAAGCTGCCCTCTTCGACGTGCAGGGCCCGGACCAGGCGGTCGCGGGTGATCGACTCGAGCACCCCGTCGGTCAGCGCCGGCGTCCGCAGCTCGCCTTCGGGCGAGACCCAGAAGACCGAGGAGGTCGGCGGCTCCAGGACGGTGCCGTCGGGGCGGACCAGGACCGCCTCGTCAGCGCCCGCGGCCTTGGCGATCCGGGTGGCCTGCATGTTGGCGGCGTAGGAGAGCGACTTGACGCCGTTGAGGATCACGGTCGGGCAGTAGGTGACCGCGGCGAGGCCGACGCTGTCGCCGTGGGGCGGGATCGGCTCGGTGGCGGCGATGCGGCGGCCGCCGCGGGTGACGATCAGCCGCAGCTGGCCCTCGACCGGGCCGGCGGCGGCGAGCAGCGCCGCGATCTCGCGCTCCAGGGCGCCGCGGTCGAAGCCGAGCTCGATCGCCGCGGTCGAGCGCTGCAGGCGGTCGAGGTGGTCGACCAGGGCGAAGGGCTTGCCGGCGTAGAGGCGGATCACCTCGAAGGCGCCGTCGCCGCGGTAGAGGCCGTCGTCCTTGAGGCCGATCGTCGCCTCGGCGGTCGGCGCGATCGCGCCGTCGACGCTCGCCAGCTCTTGGAAGCCCGCGGTCAACCGTGCTTCTTGTGGATCGGGCAGCGGCGGTTGTGGCGCTGCGCTTCGATGCACTTCCGCGGCGCCCATTCGATCCGGTAGTGGCTCTTCCAGGCGACCGCTTCCTGGCGGCGCAGGTAGAAGGGGGAGACGTGGGCGGCGTAGACGTTGCGCCCGTAGAGCCACTCGACCTGGCATTCGAAGGCCCCGCTCTTCGCCTTCCTGCAGCCGCCGAAGATTTCCCGGGCGGCTTCGAAGCGCTTGCCCATCCTCTCGCTCAGCGTGAAGACGGTGAACTCTTCGGCGCTTTCGCGGTTCAGGTGCGGCAGCGGCGTGCCGGGGGCCAGGAGCGGCGGCGGCGCCCCGGCTTCGGTGGCGGCGATCCATTCCCCGACCCAGGTGGAGATGAAGTCGGCGCGGGTCAGCACCGTCGGCGTCGCGGTGCTGCATTCGGGGCCGCCGGTGCTGGTCACCCCGAGCTGGACGGCGGAGCCGTCGGGACGGTTGCCGATCGCCGGGCCGCCGCTGTCGCCGAAGCAGCCGCCGCTGGCGCGGTCGGTGGCGAGCAGGCAGACCTGCGCTTCGGCCAGGTAGGGCTTGTAGAAGCGCTTGACCTTCTGCCGGCAGCTGTTCGAGCTCTGGACCAGCATCGTCGTCGCCCGCAGGTTGGCCGGCGGCTGCTTGGCGGTGCTCTTGGTCAGGCCCCAGCCGGTCAGCTGCGCCGGGGCGCCGCCCGCGTAGAGCGCCGCGTCGCCGGCGCCGGCGAGCGGCAGCGGCGGCGCGCTGGTCGGCCGGTCGATGACGAGGATCGCCGCGTCGCCGTGGAGGAGGCCCGGGTCGAAGCCGGGGAAGACGTGGGTGGCGACGATGTGGAAGACGTTCTCCGGGGCGGCTTTGCTCGGGTCGGCGACGCCGGTCGAGAGGGCGTAGTCCTTGCTCGCGGTGATCGTCCCCTTTTCGATGTTCTCGACGCAGTGGGCGGCGGTGAGGACGATCCGCGGCGCGACGACCGTGCCGGTGCAGGAGAAGCCGTGCCTGCCTTCGACCGCCTCGATGTAGGCGAGCGAGGGGAATTCCTCGATCGTGACCGGGTGGCCGCCGACGATCGAGGCGCCGGCGGTGGGTGCGGCGGCCGAGGCCGCGGCGGGGACCAGGAGCAGCGCCAGCAGGCAGGCGAGCGCCGCCGCACCGCACCGTCTTGCGAGGTCTCCCTGTGCCTTCACTGCCGGAAGGTTATTGATTCCCGCTGAGCGGTCTGGCGGCCTGGACATCTAGGCGGCTTCGAAGACGGTGGCGAGGCCCTGGCCGACGCCGACGCAGAGGGTGGCGACGCCGTACCTGCCGCCGCGGCGGCGCAGCTCGCGGACGAGCGTGCCGGCGAGGCGGGCGCCCGAGCAGCCGAGCGGGTGGCCGAGGGCGATCGCGCCGCCGTTGACGTTGAGCCGCTCCTCCTCGATGCCCAGCTCGCGGGCGCAGGCGAGGACCTGGGAGGCGAAGGCCTCGTTGATCTCGACCAGGTCGATCCGGTCGAGCGAGAGACCGGCGTTGGCGAGCGCCCTGGGGACCGCCCGCAGCGGCCCGACGCCCATATAGGCGGGGTCGACGCCGGCGACCCCGGCGGTGAGGACGCGGGCGAGCGGCTCGGCGCCGAGCTCTTCGGCGCCCTTCTCGGAGGCGAGTAGGAGGCAGGCGGCGCCGTCGTTGAGGCTGGAGGCGTTGCCGGCGGTGACGGTGCCGCCCTCGCGGAAGGCGGGGCGCAGCTTCGCCAGCTTCTCCGGCGAGGTGTCGGGGCGGGGGCCCTCGTCGGCCTCGACCGTGACCGTCTCGCGGCCGCGGGGCGCCTCGATCGCGACGATCTCCTCGGCGAGCCTGCCCTCCGCGGCGGCGGCGAGCGCGCGCCGGTGGCTGCGCAGGGCGAAGGCGTCCTGGTCCTCGCGGCTCACCCCGTAGCGCCGGGCGACGTTCTCGCCGGTCTCGCCCATCGACTCGGTCGAGACCCCGAGCCCGGCCATCCGCGGGTTGATCATCCGCCAGCCCAGCGTCGTGTCGTGCATCGTCTGCGGGCCGCGGGGAAGCCCGCGCTCGGGCTTCTCGACCACCCAGGGCGCCCGGCTCATCGACTCGACGCCGCCGGCCAGGTAGAAGTCGCCCTCGCCGGCCTTGATCGCCCGGGCGGCGCAGTTGACCGCCTCCAGGCCCGACGCGCAGAGGCGGTTGACGGTGGCGCCGGGGACGCTCTGCGGCAGGCCGGCGAGCAGCGCCGCCATCCGGGCGACGTCGCGGTTGTCCTCGCCGGACTGGTTGGCGGCGCCGAAGTAGACGTCGACGATCCGCTCGGGGTCGACGCCGCTGCGCGCGACCGCGGCGGCGATCGTGTGCGCGGCGAGGTCGTCGGGGCGGACGCCGGAGAGGGCGCCGCGGTAGGCGCCCATCGGGGTGCGGACGGTCTCGACGACGTAGGCCTCGGGCATCGGGACGAACCGTATCCTTCCGGGATGCTCTATCTACTGGGGACGATCGGAGTGGTGGCTTTCATGGTGGCGGTGCTGCTCGTGGTCGGGTACTTCTACCCGGGCAGCTCGGCGAACCTCGTCGACTGGTTCCCGACCCGCTCCCCCGAGGTCGAGGCGCAGAACGAGATCGACGACGTGCGCCAGATGCTAGAGGCGCAGAACGAGATGCGCCGCCGCCGCGGGGCGCCGGAGCTGACCGAGGAGGACCTGCAGCGCAAGGTCGCCGAAGACGAGCAGCTGCGGCTTCGCGGCCGCGGTCCCTTCGACCCCTCCTAGGCCGGGTCGATGGCGCGCGCGCTGATCGTCGCCTGCGGCTGCCGCGGCCGCGAGCTGGGGGAGGGGCTGCTGGCCGAGGGCTGGGCGGTGCGGGGGACGAGCCGGCGCGAGGAGGGGCTGGCGGCGATCGCGGCCGCCGGGATCGAGCCGGCGCTGGCCGACCCCGACCGGCCGGGAACGATCCTCGAGCTGGTCGGCGACGTCGCGGTGCTGGTGCTGCTGCTCGCCGCCGCCGCGGGCTCCGAGGAGGAGCCGGCGGCGATCCACGGCCCGCGGTTGGAGCGGCTGATGGAACACCTGGTCGAAACTCCGGTTCGGGGAGTGCTCTACGAGGGGACCGAGGAAGGGGCGGACGTCGTGCGGGCAGCGGCCCGCACCTGGCGGATCCCGGTGGCGATCGTCCCGGCGAGTCTGTCTCAGCGGTCATACAGCGACCACGGAGACAGACTCGCCGCGGAAGTGAAGGCGTTGCTGGCCGGCGAACCTAAAGAGCTAAACTCCGATGGGAATTCAGGTAATTGAGAGAAAGCGCGAGAGGAGCGGCAAAGAATGGCTCTGCAGCTTGGTGACGTAGCACCCGACTTCGAGGCCGATACGACCCAGGGGCGGATCAAGTTCCACGAGTGGCTGGGCGATTCGTGGGGGGTCCTGTTCTCCCATCCGAAGGACTTCACCCCGGTCTGCACCACCGAGCTCGGCTACATGGCGCGGATCGAGCCGGAGTTCGCGAAGCGCGGCGTCAAGATCATCGGCCTCTCGGTCGACCCGACCGACCGCCACGAGGAGTGGGCGAACGACATCGAGGAGACGCAGGGCACCCGCCCCGGGTACCCGCTGATCGGCGACCCGACCTTCGAGATCTCCAAGGCCTACGGGATGCTCCCGGCCGACGTCTCCGGCGACCCCGCCGATCGCACCCCCGCCGACAACCAGACGGTCCGCAACGTCTTCGTCATCGGCCCCGACAAGAAGGTCAAGCTGATCCTCGTCTACCCGATGACCGCCGGCCGCAACTTCGACGAGGTGCTGCGGGTGATCGACTCGCTGCAGCTGACCGCCAACCACAAAGTGGCGACCCCGGCGCAGTGGCAGCGCGGCGACGACGTGATCATCTCCGGCTCGGTCAAAGAGGACGAGGCGAAGGAGCTCTGGCCCGAGGGCTGGGAGTCGCCGAAGCCCTACATCCGCATCGTCCCGGATCCGTCAGAGGCGTTGTAGGAAGTCGCCGAGGATCCTTGCCGTGGCGCCCCAGATCAGCTGGCCTTCGACCTCGTAGGCGGGGGTGTGGATCGGGACGCCGCGGCGGACCAGGCGGCGCATCTCGTAGCCCTCGCGCAGCTTGGCGAGGCCGAAGGTGAGGACGGTCTCGACCTCGGCCGGGTTCGGCCGCAGCGCCAGCTCGCCGGGGTGGGGGACGGTGCCGACGAAGGGGTGGACGCGGTAGCCGGTAACGAAGGTCGAGACCGGCGGCAGCGCCCCGGCCAGCTCGACCGCCGCCGGGTCGAGGGCGATCTCCTCCTCGGCCTCGCGCAGCGCCGTCGCCGCCAGGTCGGCGTCGCCGGGGTCCTGGCGGCCGCCAGGGAAGGAGATCTCGCCCGCGTGGCGCCGCAGGTCCGCGCGCCGCTCGGTGAAGATCAGCCCCGGCTCCTCAGGCCACCCGTACAGGGCGAGCAGCACCGCCGCCTGCGTCCCCCGCCGCCCCGCCATCGCCGCCGCCTCCTCGGGCGTGAGCAGCAGCTCCCCCAGCCCCGACGGGCCGATCCGTCCACTTCTGGCTGCCGACGGGCCTATTTGTCTCTCCATGGGCGACTTTTCGTCCCGTCGGCGGGAGGGGGTGGTCATTTCGACCCGTCAGATGATGACCTGGACCGTGCCGCCGTCCACGGACCAGGCGGCGCCGGCGACGTAGGAGGCGCGCTCGGAGCAGAGGAAGACGATCGTGCTCGCGATCTCCTCGGCGTGGGCGAGGCGGCCGATCGGCCGCTTGCCGCCGGCTTCGGCGAGGGCCGCGGAGCGGCTCTCGTGGCCGGAGAGCCGCATCGACTGGTCGAGCAGGCCGCCCTCCTGCATCCACATCTCCGCTTCGACCGGGCCGGGGGCGACGGCGTTGACGAGGACGCCGGTCTTCGCGTAGCGGTCGGCGAAGAGGCGCGAGAGCGAGAGCTCGGCGGCCTTGGCGACCGAGTACTCGGCCATCGCCGCCGAGGGGCGCTTGCCGGCGGTCGAGCAGACGTTGACGACCCGGCCCCAGCCGCGCTCGGCCATCGGCGGGATCGCCGCCCGCATCGCCCGCAGCGGCGCCATCACGTTGAGCTCGTACTGGGCGCGCCAGTCCTCGTCGGGAACCTCGTCGAGGTCGCGCCATCGCGCCGCCCCGGCGTTGTTGACGAGGACGTCGAGGGAGCCGAAGAGGTCGGCCGCGGTCGCCAGCATCCGCTCGCCGGCGTCCTCGTCGGTGACGTCGAGGGCGGCCGCCGCGGCCGTGCCGCCGCTGCGCTCCGCGAGCCGGGTCGCCTCCTCGGCCGCCGCGGCCAGCCGCTCCTCGCCGCGGGCGACCAGCAGCACCTTCGCCCCCTCGGCGCAGAGCTGCAGCGCGGTCGCGCGGCCGATCCCGCTGCTGGCGCCGGTGACGACGCAGCCGCGCCCGGCCAGGCCGAGCTCCATCAGGCGGCCTCGAGGCGCTCGGTCACGCTGACGTGGGCCTCGCCGGCGAGGACCTTGTGGACCGGGCACTTGGTGGCGATCGTCAGCAGCCGGCGTTTCTGCTCGGCGTCGAGGTGCCCCGGCAGCTTCAGCCCGACCTCGAAGCTGCTCGGCACCACGCCCTCGTAGGCCACCTCGACGTCGACCTCGAGCGGGCCGACGTCCCAGCCCTTGCGCTCGGCGTACATCTCGACCGTGATCGCCACGCAGCCGGCGAGGCTCGCCCCGAGCAGCGTCGTCGGCCGCGGGCCGGTGCCGCTGCCGCCCGCCTCGGGCGGCTCGTCGACGCGCACGCGGTGGCCGTCGACCTCGACGTCATGGGCGTAGCCCTCGACTCGGCGGGCGAGGATCCGCACCTCAGCCCCGCCGCCGTCCCTGGAAGAGCTCGGGGTCCTCGACGTCGGCCCAGCGCGCCATCGCGTAGGCGAGGTCGGAGGCGCGGTTGACGAAGTGGATCACGGTCTCGCCGGCCAGCTCGCCGGCCTCGTTCAGCTCGGAGATGCGGCGCTCGGCGCGGCGGATCACGGTGCGGGCGACGTCGAGCTGGGCCGAGAGCGGGTTGCCGCCGGGGATCACGAACTGCGGCGGCAGCTCGACCTCGGCCATGTAGCGGTCGATCAGCCGCTCCAGCTCGGCGACCATCTCCTCGGTGGTGCGGCTGACGCCGTCCTCGAGCCGCTCGGAGGCCTCGGGGGCCGTCGCCAGCTCGGCCCCGGCGATGAAGATGTCGTCCTGGAGGCGGAGGATGTCGCCGGCGAGCTCCTCCTGCCCGGCGCCGCAGAGGGCGCGGGCGAGGCCGAGCTGCGAGCAGGCCTCGTCGAGGGTGCCGTAGGCGTCGGTGCGGCCGTGGTGCTTGGGGACGCGGCCGCCGTACCAGAGCGAGGTGGTCCCGTCGTCGCCCTTCTTGGTGTAGATCTTGACCATCAGCGCACCGGGTTGAAGGCGAAGCCGGTCATCACCTTGGGGAAGAAGTAGGTCGACTTCGGCGGCATGTTCTCCTCGGTCTCCGCCACCGCCTTCACCTGCTCGACCGGGACCGGCCGCTGGATGAAGGCGACGTCGTAGCCGCCCGCGTCGACCAGCTCCAGCGCCGCCGGCACGCTCTTCGCGTATTCGAGGCCGCGGCGCTCGTCGATGTCGTGGTCGCTCATCCCCGCCAGGCCCTTGAGCACCAGCGTCTCGAGGATCGCCGAGTCGAGCCGGCGGTAGGCCTCGGGCTTGCCCGCGAGGCGGCGGTCGAGCTCGGCGACGTCCTTTAGGCGGAGGCGGAAGGCCTGCTTGTGGAAGGCGTCGTAGAGGCCGAAGACGCCGATGCCGTCCTCGCCGCCGGGGTCGATCCGCTCGCGCGGCACCTCCTCGACCTCGAACAGCTCGCGCAGGCCGCTGCCGAGCCGCCGCTGCTTCTCGGGATCCTCGGCGAAGCCGCTGAGCAGGCGGTGGGTGGGGAAGACGGTGAGGCCGGGGTCGTCGAGTCCGGTCAGCGACATCAGCGTGTAGTTGTGAGGGCCCTCGCCGCCGACCTCGTCGCGGAAGGCGCGGGCGGTCTCGTAGCGATGGTGGCCGTCGGCGATCAGGAGCTGGGCTCCGGCGAGGCACTCGCTCACCGCGGCCTGGACCGCCGCGTCCTCGACCTTCCAGAGCCGGTTGACGGTGCCGTCTTCGTCGCGCGCCTCGCCCCAGGGCTCGTCCGGCAGCGAGGGGGCGACCAGCGGCCAGGCGTCCGCGGTCGAGAGCGAGAAGATCGGCGAGAGGTTGTAGCCGGTGGCGCGGGTCAGCTCCAGCCGGTCGAGCAGCGGCCCGGGATGGGTGCGCTCGTGCGGGCGCACGGTGCCGCTCTCGTAGTCCTCCACCCGCACCCGGGCGAGCAGGCCGTTGCGGCTGTAGCGGTTGCCGTCGGGGGCGGTGTAGTCCTGGGTCAGCGCCCAGATCGAGGGCTCGTCGTCCTGGACCAGGGCCCCCTCGCTCCGCCACTGCCCGATCCGCGCCGCCGCCTCGGCGTAGGGGTCGCGCCCGGCGCCGGGGTCGCTGTCGGGGTCGGCCGGGTCGAACGGCTTCGGCAGGTCGATCGCGACCGCGTTGTAGGGCGAGCGCTCCAGCAGCGCCCGCCGCTGCGCCGCGTCGATCACGTCGTAGGGCGGCGCCGCCACCGCGTCCAGCGTCCCGACCTTCCCGAGGTCGTAGTGCAGCGCCCTGAAAGGAAGCACCTCCGCCATCGACCTCAGAACCTACACTTGCCCCTAGTCGGGGTGTGGCGCAGCCTGGTAGCGCGCCGCCTTTGGGTGGCGGAGGTCCCCGGTTCGAATCCGGGCACCCCGATCGACAGCCGCTTCGCTTCTTGAACGGCAGGGTTTCCAGAAACATGATGGGATGCTGAGTAGTCAGCCCCCGAAATCGGAGATCCCATGCCCCCTGAGCAAGCCCCGCCCGCGGACAGCAAGATCGTCCGCGCCGCCATCCATCCGGCGATCGGAATCGCCCGCGTCGGCAACAGCGAAGACGAATTCTTCCTCGCGCCCGAAGTCGACGACCCCCCGGCGGCCCGGTCGCTCAAGGACTCGACCGGGGCGCTGAAACGGCAGGCGGCGCGGTTCCGTGTCTACGGCTACAACGCGGCCGGGGAGGTGGTGGGCGAGCTGACGGGCGCCGACGCCGACATTGCCTGGACGGTCGAGGTGGCCAACGAGAAGGCGGCTTGGTTCCAGTTCCAGATCGCGCTCGACATCCCGGAGGCTGAAAACCCCGCGGAACCGTCCAAGCGGCGCAATCTGCAACTCAGCGGCAGCGAACGCGACGGCCTGACGATCGCACCGGCAGCGCGAAGCATCTCCGGCAAGGACCAGGCCGGGCCCGCCTTCCAGTTCGACGACGGCGAGTTCATGGGCAAGCCGGTCTATCTCGGCGAGCTTCGCACGGACTCCGAAGGGCGTCTCATCTTCCTCGGCGGGCGCGGTGTCTCGGCTTCCTACGACGGCAGCCCGGTCACCACCTTCGCCAATAACGACAAATGGCACGACGACGTCTGCGACGGTCCGGTCACCGCGGAGGTGACGATCGGAGGCGAAGCGATACCCGTCGATCCGGCCTGGGTCGTGGTGGCGCCGCCCAACTACGCGCCCGACCTGAAGGGCCTGCGCACGATGTACGACCTCCTCTATGACGTCTACGTGCACGCCAAGTGGCTACCCCTCCCGGAGAAGACTTCGTTCAAGGAGCACGTCTACCCGCTGTTGCGGCGTCTCGCCGAGCTGCAGTGGGTCAACAAGGGCTTTGCGACGAAGTTCGGCTTCGGCGGACGCGAGCACTTCCTCGACCCCGGTTACCTGAAGCAGCTCGCCGATCCCTCGCCTCAGTTCGAAGAGCTGCGCCAACAGATCTGGAACGCCTTTCGCTCCTGGGCCCGAGACGGCGAGTCGCCGATTCCCTGGCCGTCCATCTACGGCGACGCGATGAGCATCCCGCCGATCTCGCCGCGCCAGCACATGACGCTGACGGAAACCCAGATGACTCTGCTCGAACGCTGGGCAAAAGGCGAATTCGCCGCCGACCTCGACCTCGACGAGGAGCCGCCGAGCGCGATCGAGGAGGTGCCCCTCGCCGACCAGCCGGCGACCCTGGACCGCGCCTCGCTCTCCTTCTGCCTGGCCGACGCCTTCCACCCTGGCTGCGAGATGACCTGGCCGGTGCGCCACCTGACGATGTATTCGGCTCCCTTCCGGCTCCTCCATCGCGAAGGCGAAGAACCTGAGATCGGCGCGCCGGTCCTTACTCCGGAGCTGGTCGAGGCGCCGGGTGGTCCGCTCTACGGGCAGACGCCGGGAAGCATCAGCCGCTGGATGGCGGTGCCATGGCAGACCGATACGGCCAGCTGCCTCTACGCCTACCCGATGGGGTTCGACCTGCGCTACGACCCCTTCCTGCCGACCTTCTGGCCGGCTCGGGTGCCGAACCAGGTCCTGACCCAGAAGAGCTACGAAACCGTGATCGACGAATCGCAGCCGCTCGAGAAGCGGCAGGAAGCATTTGACGAACGCGCCGCCTGGTTGCGCCAGCTCGGCTCGACGCACGAAGAAGCGCGCAAGAACATGGTCGACGAGTTCGGCAAGCTCGGCGTGGTGGAGGCGCGGAAGGGACCCGCCGACGGCAAGTTCCCGCGCACGATCTTCGTCGAGTCCGAAGACGGCTTCGAGGGCGAGGTCAATCCCCGCCGGAACCTCTACGTCCTGCACGTGCCCGAGGCGCGAGACCTCGGAGCCGCCGAGGGAGCGATCGCCGCTGCGGTCCGTGCTGCCCCCTTCCCGGACGAGGAGGTGCTGGCGGGCTACTTCCCCAAGGTCGATCGGTTCGGGAGCGAGCGCCCCTAGCACCGACCGGTGTTCGACGCGCTGATCGCGGGAGGTGGTCCGGCCGGGAGCGCCGCGGCGATCGTGCTGGGCCGCGCGGACCGGCGGGTCCTGCTCGTCGACGCGGCTCCCGCCCGGCCGATGCGGCTGCAGGTGGGGGAGTCGCTGCCGCCGGCGGCGCGGCCGCTCCTGCGGGACCTGGGCCTGCTGGACGGGGTCGAACGCGCAGCGCACCTGCCCTCCGCAGGCACCGTCTCGGCCTGGGGATCGTCGGAGCTGGAGGCGAACGACTTCGTTGCCGACCCCAACGGTTCCGGTTGGCATCTCGACCGTCGCCGCTTCGATCGCATGCTGCGGGAGATGGCGGCAGGAGCCGGCGTCGAGCTGCGCGAAGGGGTCGGTGCACGCCTCGTCGGTGGTCGGGGCGGTGCCTGGCGGGTTCGCCTCGGCCGCGGACGCGGAGAGGAGGTGGGGGCGCGGGTGTTGATCGACGCGACCGGGAGAAGGGCGGTGGCGGCTCGATCCCTGGGTGCCCGGCGCGACCGCCGAGACCGCCTGGTCGCCCTCGTCGCGGTCGTCGCCGCGCAGGAGGGAGACCTCGACGCTCGCACCCTCGTCGAGGCCGTGGCCGAGGGGTGGTGGTACACGGCTCTGGTGCCGGGAGGGAGGCGGGTGGTCGCCTTCCTCACCGACTCTGACCTCGTTCCGGGGGACGCACGCACGGCGGCGGGATTCCGGTCGCTTCTATCGCGAACCGAGCACATCGCGAGGCTGGTGCCGGCAGTTTCGATTCAGCCGCAGACCGAGCCGGCGTTCGGCTCGCTCCTCGATCCGCCCGCCGGCGACGGCTGGCTGGCGATCGGCGATGCCGCCCTGGCCTTCGACCCCCTCTCCTCGCAGGGCATCCTCACCGCGCTCTACACGGGGTTGGTCGGTGCCGAGGCGGTCGAGGGTCATCTCGACGGCTTCTCCACCACGCTCGATTCCTATCGGCAGCGGATCGCCGCCATCGCTACGGCCTACCAGCGAAACCTGGGTCGCGCTTACGCCGCCGAGACCCGATGGCCGTTGCGTCCGTTCTGGGCAAGGCGGATGATGATCCTGGCGAATGGGTAGGAAAATCGGCAGGTCGATCTGGAAAGGAGACGGCAGATGGAGAGTTGGGACCTGAGGACGGTGGAGGTGGAGCCGCACCAGCCGCGGATCCTCGCTTCGGCCGAGGACGCGCGGACGATCCTGCTGTTGCTGCCCGACGGGGAGGAGCTGCAGGAGCACGAGGTGCACGAGCGGGCGCGGGTGCTGGTCGTCGACGGCAACGTCGACGTGGCCGAGCAGGACGGCGACTTCGCGAGCGTCGGCGCCGGCCACCTCTTCGAGTTCGAGCCGGGGGAGCGGCGGACGATCGTCGCCCGCTCCGACGCCCGCCTGCTGATGGTCCTCTCGCCCTGGCCCGGCGACGGACACCCCGGGGCGATGACGCTGGAGGAGAAGGCCGAAGCTCGAGAGAAGGCGGCCGAGCACGCGACGGGGTAGGCGCGGCGCGCCTACCAGACAACGAGCGAGCGGGGCCGGTCGTGCTCGGCGATCTTCCGGTCCTTGCTGACGAGCCCGACCCCCTGCTCGATCGCGGTGGCGTAGATCAACCGGTCGGTCGGGTCGCGGGGGAACGACTCCGGTAGGGCGGCGGCGGAGTCGGCGATCGCCGGAGTGATCCCGATCGTCCGCATCTGCTCGCCGAGAGCCTGCAGCCAGGCGCGGATCGGGACCGCGATGACGATGCGCCGCCGTTCCGCGAGCCAGGCAAGCTCGTACCAGGAGATCGCCGCGATGAGCAACTCATCCGCCGCCTCCAACGCCCGCCGCGCCGGACGGCTGATCCGTTCCGGTTCTGCCGACCACCAGTGGACCGCGTGGGTGTCCAGCAGAACGCCGGCCATCTAGGAGAGGTCCCACATCTCTTCGGTCGAGAGGAGACTCTCCTCGTCGACCTCCGTCCGGGCTCGTCCCTCGAACAGGCCCTCCAGGGAAGCGCTCCCGACCGGGGGCGCCAGGCGGGCGACCGGACGCCCGTGGCGGGTGATCTCGATTTCGTCCCCGGCGGCAGCCTCGTCGAGGAGGCGCAGAAAGTTGGCCTTGGCAGCGGTCGCGGTCATGGTTTTGAGCATATGGCCATAATAATGGCCATTACGGTCGGGGAAACGGCGGTCACGTCCGCCCGAGGTTTCGGCCGGTTCAAGTTCTCCCCCTCCGGGAGCCGAAAACCCCCATGTAGGGACTTTCATGGAGCACGTTCTGCGAAACCAGGAGTCGGAGGGAACCGACAAGCCGTCGCGGCGGCGGGTCGAGCGCGCCGTCTTCGAAACCGACCGCCAGCTCGTCGAGGGCGACCTGACGCTGCCGCCGGCCGGCTACCAGAGCCGCTTCTCCGACTCCCTCAACCGCGGCGAGTTCGAGTTCGTGCCGCTGACCAACGCCAAGGTGACCGGCCTCGACGACGGCCGGGTCAGCGAGGTTCCCTTCCTCGTCCTCTCCAAGCGCCACATCCGGGTCGCCTACCCGACCGGCCACTGAGGCCCGGCGCGCCTCAGCGGCGGGCGCGGTTGCGGCTCGCGTAGGAGCCCATGTCGATCGCGAAGGCGAGGACGACGATGAACCACTCGAAGCCGTAGACGCGGTTCGAGCTCGACCACATCACCGCGTAGGCGAGGGTCGTCCAGGGCAGCAGGAAGAAGCCGAGGAAGGGGACGAACCAGCTGTCGAAGGCGCGGCTCAGCAGGTCGGAGAAGAGGAAGATCGCGAACAGGGCCAGCCGCGGCGAGAGGAAGGCGAGGAGGACGACGAGGCAGCCCATGGGCGCACGCTATCCGCTGCCGCGGTCGCGCACCAGCGGCCGCGCGGAGGCCGCAGCCGGTTCACCGGCGCGTTATCTCCCTGCCGTAACGTGTCTTTCGGAGCAGACGAGGAAAAGGAACAGGGCGATGAACAGACTCGGAAGGCTGATGACGATGATGCAGGCGGGCAAGACGACGATGGTCGCGCCGGCCGAGGCGCTGCCGGGGCGCAGCGAGCGGCCCTTCGAGGTGCCGCGGGCGCACGCGGTGCTTGGCACGCCCCTGGAGCCGCCGTTCCCGGAGGGGATCGAGGTCGCCTACTTCGCGCTCGGCTGCTTCTGGGGGGCCGAGCGGCTGTTCTGGGAGATCGACGGCGTCTACACGACGGCGGTCGGCTACCAGAACGGGACCACCCCGAACCCGACCTACGAGGAGGTCTGCACGGCGAGGACCGGCCACGCCGAGGCGGTGCTGGTCGCCTTCGACCCGCGCAAGGTCGCCTACGCGGACCTGCTGAAAGTATTCTTCGAGGAGCACGACCCGACCCAGGGCATGCGCCAGGGCAACGACGTCGGCACCCAGTACCGCTCGGGGATCTACTTCGCGAACGACGCCCAGAAGGCGACCGCGGAGATGGCGCGCGAGGCCTACGACCGGGCGCTGCGCGCCGCCGGCAGGGAGCCGGTGACGACCGAGATCGAGCCGGCGGGGCCCTTCTACTACGCCGAGGACTACCACCAGCAGTACCTGCACAAGGTCCCGAACGGCTACTGCGGCCTGAAGGGGACCGGCGTCGCCTGCAGCATCCCCACCGCCGCGGCCTGACCGCGGCGGTGCCCGCCGGGCGCGGCCAATAGCATCTCGCGCTCTGTGGCACCGTCTTTCGGCTCCTACATAGTCGGCTGCCTCGCCGTGATCGGCATCGTCGCGGCGATCGGCCTCGGCGCCTACTGGCTGCGGCGCTGGATCGTGCCCGAATTCAGCGGCGCCCTGGCGCGGCTCGCCGACGCGACGATCGCGGTGGCGCTGCTGCTGGTGACGCTGGAGATCCTCGGCACGCTCTCGATCCTGCGGATCGGCTGGGTGATCGTCGGCTGCATCGGGGTCGGCCTCGGCGCCGCCTGGCTCGGGCGCTCGCGGGCGGTCGGCGGCTACCGCGAGGTGGCGGCGCCGCCGGTCGAGAACCTCGCCCTGGGGATCGCCCTCGCGGTCGCCTCCTTCACCGTCGCCGAGTGGACCTTCCCGGCCCAGTCGAGCCTCGACTTCGGCATGTTCGGCGGCGACACCACCTGGTACCACATGCCCTTCGCGGCGGCGATCGCGCAGACGCACTCGACCGTCCACCTTCACTTCACCGACCCGCTGCGGCTGGCGCCCTGGTTCTACCCCCAGAGCTCGGAGCTGATCCACGCCGGCGCGATCGTGGTCTTCCGCAGCGACTGGCTCTCGCCGCTGATCAACCTCTTCTGGATCGCGATCGCGCTGCTGGCCGCCTACTGCGTCGGCCGCCCCTACAAGGTCGGGGCGGCGACCCTGGTCGCGGCGGCGATCGTCCTCGACTCGGGGGTGATGATCGAAACCCAGCCCGGGGAGGGGCGCAACGACATCATGGGCCTGGCCTTCCTGCTCGCCTTCGCGGCGCTGCTGATCAACGGCCACCAGCGGCGGGCGCCGGCGGAGGGCTCGGCGGTCCAGGACGCTCCCGAGCGCGGGGCGGCCCTGCTCGACAAGGGGCCGCTGGTGGTGGCCGGGATCGCCGCCGGCCTGGCGGCCTCGGTGAAGACGACCTTCCTGGTCCCGGTGGTGGCGATCGCGATCGGCGTCATCCTCTTCAGCGGCCGGGGGCGGCGCTGGACGACGACCTGGGTGATGGGGCTGCCGCTGGTCGTCGCCGGCGGCTACTGGTACCTGCGGGCGGCGGTGAAGAGCGGCGGCAACCCGATCCCGATCACCAAGTTCGGCCCGCTCAACCTGCCGACGCCCGACCAGATGCCGCTCGACCCGCGGCCGCGCTTCGCCGTCGCCCACTACCTGACCAACCCGACGATCTACCGGCGCTGGTTCTTCCCCGAGCTGGAGAACGCCTTCGGACCGCTCTGGCCGCTGATCCTGATCGTCGCCGTCTGCGCCGCCGTCTACATCGCCTGGCGCTCGCGCAACAAGATCCTCCGGGTGGTCGCGGTCGCATCGCTGCTGACCGCGGTCGTCTACGTCTTCACGCCGCTGACCGCGGCGGGCCAGGAGGGCTCGCCGACGGGGTTCTTCACCAACACCCGGTACCTGGTGCCGGGGCTGGTGCTGGCGATGGCGATGCTGCCGATCGCGCGGCCGCTGCGGGCGCCCGACCGGCGGGCGCAGCTGACCCTCTACTTCCTCACCGCGGTCTACGCGATCACGGTGCTGACGACGCCGCGCTGGTTCACCACCTACATCGTCGGCACCGTCTTCCTGACCCTGGCGCTGGTCTGGGCGCCGGCCGGGCTCTCGCTGGGCCGCAGCCGGCTGGGGATGAGCCGGGCGCTGGTGGTCGGGATCGCGGCCGCGGTGGTGCTGCTGGCGGTGGTGCTGGGGCGGGCGCAGCAGGTCCAGTACGCCGACCGGCACTACAAGAACCCGCTGCCCTTCCTCGGCGAAGGCGGGCCGCGCGAAGCCTACGAATTCACCCAGAAGCTGCACGACCGCAGGATCGGGATCATCGGCTCGAGCGAGATCATCTTCGGCCAGTACGGGTTCTACGGCAACGACGCCTCCAACGCGGTCGAATTCATCGGGGTGAAGGGGCCGCACGGGGCGAACCGGCTGCCGACGAGCTGCGCGCAGCTGCGCCGGCTGATCAACCAGGGCGGCTACGAATACGTGGTGATGAGCCAGTACACGGAGGACACCGGCCCCTACAACACCGGCACCCCGAACGCCTACCAGTTCCCGATCTACGCCTGGGTGAAGAGCGACCCGGCGATGAAGCAGGTGATCGCCGAGCCGAGGATCGTCCCCGAGCCGGACTTCGTCTTCAAGGTGACGGGACGCCTCGACCCGGCGGCGTGCAAGCCGGAAAAGCGGCCGGCGGTGCCGGGCGAAGAAGCGATCGAATAGGCGCGCGGGCGAGTGGGCGAGTTTGTCAACCGGTGGTTGGCAAACTCGCTCAGGTGCGACCGGGGGCGAGCGCGTGCTCGGCGATCAGGTCGGCGGAGGCGTCGGGCCGCTCCCACCAGAACATGTGGCCGACGCCCGCGAGGGCCTCGAGCCGGGCGCCGGGGATCAGCGAGGCGACCTGCTCGCCGTTGGGGTAGGGGAGGACGCCGTCGTCGGTGCCGTGGATGACCAGCGTCGGCGCCGAGATCGCGCCGAGGCGGGCGCTGGTGTCGTGGCCGAAGATCGCCTGGATCTGGAGTTGGATGGTCTCCCGGGCCGCCGGCACCGTCGTCGCCATCTCGTGGAAGGCGGCGTAGCGGGCCTCGTCGGCGCGGAAGGCAGGGGAGAGGTTGACTTCGTAGCCGGCGCGGAGCGCCTGCTCGCGGTCGCCCGAGGCCAGCCCCTCCATCAGCTTGCGGGCGTTCTCCTCCGGCATCAGCTGCGAGCCGGGGCCGCCGCAGAAGGTGCAGCCGAGGGTCAGCGAGCGCAGCTTCTCGGGATGGGCCAGCGCCAGCTCCTGGGCGATCATCCCGCCCATCGAGATGCCGACCACATGGGCGCTCCCGAGGCCGAGCTCGCCCATCAGCGCAGCCGTGTCCTCCGCCATCTCGGCGATCGTGAACGGTCCGTCGACGGGCGCCGAGAGGCCGATCCCGCGGTTGTCGAAGGCGACGACGTCGAAGCGCTCGCGCAGCGGCGCCAGGAAAGCCTCCCCCCAGGCGACATGCGTGCCGCTCATCCCCTGGATCAGCAGCAGCGGCTCGCCGGACCCGGCGCGCTCGTAATGCAGCTCGGCGTGAGGAGTAGAGGCGGTAGGCATGCGGCCGATCCTATGCCCGCCCAGCCGCATCCTGCAACGCTACGCTCGACACCGAGCCCCCGTAGCTCAGCCGGATAGAGCATCGGACTTCTAATCCGACGGTCGCTGGTTCGAATCCAGCCGGGGGCGCTCTCACTTGTCGAGCCGAATGTGCCGCCCGTCGAGGCGGCGTTCTGGCGCTGGTGAGGGCAAATTGGAGCGTGGAAAAATCTCCGCTCCATACCGCCCGCAGGCGCCACGGTGCTCGCAGTGGGCAGTAGATGGGGCTCTGGGTGGCGGCGCCGGTTCCTGGCGACCATTCGCGCTAGGCTCGCATTCGATGACGCGAGGGGGGTTGGTCCGGCTGGTCTTCGCCGCGACGGTATTCGTCGCACTAGCGATCCCGGGTGCCGCATCCGCAGCCCATCCTTGCGACTCGATCAAGGTGGGCGCCGAAGACAACACGGCCCGCGTCGCCGTCATCAACGTCGGCTGCTCCGTGGGACGCGAAGCGGCTGCTGCCGCCTATGAGCGCATCGAAGGGATTGTTGACGCAGGCGGCGATGCGACGAACTTCAATCTGCAGGGTTTTCGCTGCTCGGCCGTTTTGGCATTCACTGAGGTGACGTGCCATCGCGGAAAGGAATGGGTCCTAGCGTCCACGCAGCCAACTGACCACCCAAGCGAATGGCAGGTCACAGTCCGCGCGTGGCATGACTGTATCGGCGTGCACACCAAGAAGATCACGGGTCGGGAAGTCGAAGCGACCGCGCACTTCGGCTGTCAGGGCGCTCGAAAGGTTATGCGGAGGTACTTCCACCTAGTGGTCGCTACCGGACAGACTGTAGGAGGCTGCGCTCAGGCTCGCAGCTCGAAGGGCTGCAAGGTTGGTCGGTTTCGATGCTATACCCGGTACAAATATGCGACGGGGGAGCTTCGCGGCATCTGCAAGGGAACGCGGGGAAAGGTGCGCTTCCTCGAGATTGATCGCGGGCCCCAGTAGGCGTCCGCAGGGCACGAGGGCGCCACAGGCGAACTCAGCCGAACTCCTTGGATGTGATCGACCCCCGTCGCTGATTCGAATCCAGCCGGGGGCTTTAGAAATCCGGAGAAGGCGGTCAATCGATTAGGCGCACCGAGTATCGTCCGCTGGCGTTACGCGCAAGAGGTCCATCGAGCGTCCAGACATCCGTGTCAAGTCGCTCGGCAAGCGCGAGATAGGCAGCGTCATATGCAGAATGCCGTTTGAGTTCTACGGCGATCTCCACGGCACGAGCGTTATTCGGAGTGAGATCGAAAGTCACGTCGAGAGCATCGATGATCGCGAGGGCTTCTGAAGCGTCTTCAGCGGACAGGCCGTCTCGTACACGCCCGCGCGTCAGTGCACTGGCGACCTCGTACTGGGTCAGCAGCGGGGCATGTAGCTCCACGCCTTCAGCATCCCACCGATCGAGCAGCTCGCTGACCGCTTCCGCGTGCGGCTCCCGAAGAACAAGCGCCAAGAGGATGCTGGCGTCGATGACAACCTTTGCGGCTATGAGGCGCGTTGCTCCAGCTCGCCTCGGGCCTCACGGACCAAGGCGACGGCATCCACGACTTCAGGCTGCCGGGCGCGAAGTGCTGCCGCTCGCTCCATCAGGGCACTGTGCTCCGTGCGCTGATCCGCAACGGCTCGACTGCCCTCCGCCGCCATCAGCGCGCGCTCGGCTTGCTCCTCACTCCAGCGAGGTGCATGCTCTAGAACCTTTTCCTTGGCCGTCATAGCTCTTGCGATTCTACCGGCGTGCTGAGGTTCTCCTGTCGCCGTCAATTGAAGCCCCGGCTTCCGCGGCCGGGTGGGTCACTCGGGCTGGCTCAAAACTTGGTCCCGAAATTGGTCCCCGACTCCAGCGAACTCAGCCGAACTCCTTGGACAGGATCGAACTCCACGGACCAGATTCGCCCCCTTGGACGCCTTCCGGCTGAACTTCTAATCCGACGGTCGCTGGTTCGACACCGCCAAAGGGGAGAAAGGCCGGATGATCATTGAGGGCGCCGACGGGCCGCAGGAGGGTGAGTTGAATCTCGTGGACCGGAAGTCCGACGACGACTAGCGACGGCTTGCCGAATTTCGCACGGCGCGTGCCCTGGCGTGTACCCTTGGATGCATGGCTACCGAGAGGAGTCGCCGGATCAATGTCACGCTCGAGCCCGACTACGCGCGAAAGCTGGCCAGCCTGGCGGAGCGGACGCACGTTCAGGAGGGCACGCTGGCTCGCTCGCTTCTTTCCAGTGCCTTGGACGAAGCCGACCCTGATGCCTCGCGCATAACCGAAATCCTCAACGGGATTCCTGGGGCGTGGGAGCGGGCGCAGGAGTCGATCGAGCAGGCTCGGCGCGGCGAGACCGTGCCGCTCTCCGAGCTGTAGTCGATGCCGGCGATCGAGGTCACGCGCCAGGCGCGTGACGAGCTTCGGGGGCTGATCGAGACCCGGCACCTCCCCGAGGACACGCGGGAGCGCATCGCGCGCTCGCTGCTCACCCTGGAGGAGTTCCCTCGCGCCGGCAAGCAGCTCTTCGGCGTTTGGCGCGACTGCCGGGCATTGATCGGTCCGTGGGGCTGGCTGATCGTCGTCTACCTGTACATCGAGGCCGAGGACCGCGTCGTCGTCATCGCCTTCCACGATGCTCGGACCTCGGACGCCGCAATCGCCCAGACCTGAGCCGCGGCCGGAATCGGCTCTGAAACTTGGTCCCGAAATTGGTCCCCAACTCCAGCGAACTCAGCCGAACTCCCTGGACAGGATCGAACTCCTCGAACCAGACCTCGGACGGCTTCCGGCTGAACTTCTAATCCGACGGTCGCTGGTTCGAATCCAGCCGGGGGCGCTGAGTGAGGCTTGTGTGGTGAGCCATAGGCCCAGATTAAGTCCTCGCCGATTGGTCTGCCACGATCTCCATGTGGAGGAGCCCGATCACATCGAGACCACCTCTTGGCAAGCGATGCTCGGCAAGGGCGAGCGTGAGGTCTCTGGCGAGGAGATCGCCGCCTTGGAGGCAGAGCACGGGCCATTCCAGGCTGCAGATGGCGAGGGGTAGGGTCGGACCGAGAATAGGCGGGTGCCCCAAGTGACCAAGCTCTCTAAATCCGAAGTCCAACGGCGCCGCGCGGCAGGGGAGCGGATGCGCGGGCTTTTCGCCGATGTCGCACCAGATCGCAGTTTGGTCGACGAGCTAATCGCTGATCGTCGAGCAGAGGCAGCGGCCGAGAGTGGAGAGCCGGCCGTTTGCCGGCACCGCGGCGGCTACGATCTAGGTAATGACTGACGAGACCTTGATTGCCGAGGCGGGTCGTCGTCTCGCTGCGGCGGCTCCAGACGCCAAGGTGATCCTTTTCGGCTCTCGCGCTCGTGGCGAGGGTCGCCCTGACAGCGATCTGGATCTGCTCGTCATCGAGCCTGACCTGAAGAGCCGCCGCGCGGAGTTCGTGCGACTCCGTGAAGCCCTCGGCGATCTCGGCGTTCCTGTCGATCTCGTCGTCCTCGGCGCGGATTACGCAGATCAGAGGGCCCGGGTCCGCGGGTCCATGGTTCACGAGGCGATGCAGCGGGGCCGCGTTCTTGCCGGAGCGTGATCCGAGAGCGGAAGCGGAAGTTCTCGTTCGCAAGGCAGAAGACGACGCGAATGCGATGCGTTTGCTGGCCGATGCGGAGATCAGTGACGAGATCATCGGTTTCCATGCTCAGCAGGCAGTCGAGAAGTGGCTCAAGTCTGTACTCGGGTCTCGGGGAATCGAATTCGAGTACACGCACGACTTGCGTCGTCTGATCGCGGAGGTGACGGCGGCTGTCGGGGAGTTTCCCTTCGACAACGCCCAGGTGGTTGCGCTGACCGAACACGCGGTGCCGTTGCGCTACGACGAGATCCTGGACACCGAGCCGAGATAGACCGCCAGTCGACCCTTGCGTTGGTCAATGACGTCGGCGAGTGGGCAGTTGCCCAGCTTCCCCCCAGCAGCAAGTAATTCGGAGCTGGATCGCGCGTGCGAAGCGCGCAGGTTCGAATCCTGCCGGGGGCGTCGATTCGAGGGGGAGGCTAGGTGGTACACGGGTGGTACACTGCCTTTATGCCCACGCATCATTCTCGTATCCAGATCACTGAAGACCGTGAGCTGACCGCGGCGCTGCGCGCCGCTGCGCCCCACTTGCCTGCGGATCTGCCCCGCTCCCGTCAGGTGCGCGAATTGGCTCTCGTCGGAGCACGCCACCTCAGCGGAGAGCTGCTCGAGGAGAGCAGACGGCAGGAGCTTCTCGAGCAACTGGCGCAGGATTTCGATGCGCCCGAGGCGGCAGGGGTCGATTGGGACCTCTTGCGCGACGGCAAGCACGGTGCCTGGCCGCTCCGGTAGCGACGGGGAGTGGGGGGAGCTTCCCCTTGTCGTCGATACCTCCGCCTGGGCTCGCGCGCATCACCCGCGGGTTCGTGAGTCCTGGAAGGAGGTGTTGCTGGACCGCCGGCTGCGCCTTTCCCCCGCAGTGCGCTTCGAGATCCTGTTCAGCGCTCGCGACGGTAGGAGTTTCGACGCTCTCGCGGAACGACTTTCAGCCATTCAGGCTGCGCCGCTCAACACCTCAGTGATCCGTTCCGCCGAGCAGGCGATGCGGGCGCTGGCGCATCGCTCTGCAGGTGCGCAGCGGCTTCCGATCGTCGATTATCTGGTCGCTGCGGCGGCGCTCGAGCTCGGCGCGGCGGTGATCCACTACGACCAGGACTACGACACCCTCGCGGAGCTGATGGGTTTTGATTCGGTCTGGTTAGCGCCCGCGGGGACGCTTCCGTAGCCGCCGAGAGAAGTTGGCCAGCGGATCGTCATGCCCCTCGAAAACTTGGTCCCGAAATTGGTCGCCAACTCCAGCGAACTCAGCTGAACTCCATGGATGTGATCGGCTCCATCAGGCCAGATTCGCCCTGTTGGACACCTTCCGGCTGAACTTCTAATCCGACAATCTCTGGTTCGAATCCAGCCGGACAACAAGGGCGCCGCCGGGGGGTCGAACCCTTGCGACGAGGTACCAGCCGCACCGCGTGCCTCAGCGGAGCTCGAAGCGCATCTGGACGGTGGTGCCGGTGCCTTCCTGGACGATCTGGAGGTCGTCGCAGAGGCGGGCGATGATCGCCAGGCCGAGGCCGAGGCCGTCGCTGGAGCCGCGGCCGAAGCTCCGGCCCTTGTCGCTGACGCGGAACTCGAGGCGGTCGCCCTTGGCCGCCGCGGCGAGGCCGATGGTGCTGGGGCCGGCCACCTTGGCCGCGTACTTGACCGCGTTGGTGACCGCCTCGGAGACGGCGAGGTTGATGTCGGCTACCAGCGCCGCGCCGGCGCCGTGGGCGGCGGCGAACTTGGCCGCCCGGTGGCGCAGCGTCGTCACCGAGGCGGCCTCGGAGGGACACTCCAGCTCGATCTGCGCTTGCGAGGACGGGTTCATCTATGAGGGTGGATCGGCACTGCTGCTGGGATCTTTACGCTGGCCTGGTGCCGCACCGCCCCCTCAGCTTAGGGCTAGGCCCAGCGACCCCGCCGTGGTGGTCGGGGGTCCTGGCCACCGCGGCGGCGGTCGCGATCGCCACCCTGCTGGTCTACCCGCTGAAGACGGTCGCCCCCGCGGTCTCGCTCGGCGTCGTCTACATCCCCGGCGTCCTCCTCGTCTCCAGCGTCTGGGGCTGGCGGATCGGCCTGCTGGCGGCGCTTGCCAGCGCCCTCGCCTTCAACTGGTTCCACATCCCGCCGACCGGCCGCTTCGACGTCGCCGCCGACCGCGACGCGGTCGCGCTCGTCACCTTCGTGATCGTCGCCGTCGCCGGCAGCGCCCTGGCCGAGATCGCCCGGGCGCGCGCCGCCGAGGCGGAGCGGCGCCGCGGCGAAACCGAGCGGGCCCTCGCCGAACTGCGCGAGATGGCCGCCGAGCGCGACCGGATCGAAGCCGAGGCGATCGAGGCGGGGGCGCTGCGGCGCAGCGACGAGTTGAAGACGGCGCTGCTGCGCTCGGTATCCCACGATCTGCGGACGCCGCTGACCTCGATCATCGCCACCGGCACCGCGCTCGACTCGCCGAGCCTGACCGAGGCCGAGCGCCACGAGCTGAGCGCGGCGGTGGTGCAGGAAGGGCAGCGGCTCTCGCGCCTGGTCGAGAACCTGCTCGACGTCTCGCGCCTGGAGTCCGGCAACGCCGAGCCGCAGCAGGAGCCGATCGACCTCGCCGGCCTGCTCGAGGCGGCGCGGGAGTCGATCGGCGGCGACGGGGTGGAGGTGAGGCTCGGGACCGACCCCGAGGTGCCGCCGCTGACCGCGGACCCGGTCCAGCTCGAGCGCGCCTTCGCCAACCTCTTCGAGAACGCCGTCCGCCACGGCGGCGGCCGGCCGGTGCTGGTCCGCTCGGGCGAGAGCGGCGGTCGGCTGGTGGTGCGGGTGGTCGACCAGGGCGCGGGAATCCCCGAACCGGAGCGGGAGCGGATCTTCGAGCCCTTCTACCGGCGCCGGGGGGCGGGGTCGGGCTTCGGCCTCGGGCTGGCGATCGCGCGCGGCTTCATCGAGGCCAACGGCGGCGAGGTCGCGGTCGAGTCGGTGCCGGGGCAGGGCAGCACCTTCGTCGTCTCCTTCCCGCTGAACGGCGGCGGCTCTTGAGCGAGCGGCGGCGGATCCTCGTCTGCGACGACGAGTCGCAGATCGTCCGGGCGCTGCAGGTGATCCTCCGCGACGCCGGCTTCGAGGCGGTGCCGGCGAGCAGCGGCGAGGAGGCGCTCGACGCGGTCGCCGTCCGCCCGCCGCAGGCGGCGATCCTCGACCTGATGCTGCCCGACCTCGACGGGGTCGAGCTGACGCGGCGGATCCGCGAGTGGAGCGAGATGCCGATCGTCGTCCTCTCCGCCCTGGGCGAGGAGGACCGCAAGGTCGAGGCGCTGGCGGCGGGGGCCGACGACTACGTGACCAAGCCCTTCGGCCCGCGCGAGCTGGTCGCCCGGCTGGAGGCGGCGCTGCGGCGGGCGCGGCCCGAGGCCGGCGAGCCGGCGATCGCGGTCGACGGGCTCGAGGTCGACTTCGCCGCCCGCCTGGTGCGCCGCGACGGCGAGGAGGTGCACCTGACCCCGACCGAGTTCGAGCTGCTGCGGGCGCTGATGCGCAACCGCGGCCGGCTGCTCACCCACCGCTCGCTGCTGGTCGAGGTCTGGGGGGTCGAGTACGAAGACGACCTGCAGGTCCTGCGCGCCCACGTCGCCAACCTCCGCCGCAAGATCGAGCCGCCCGGCGAGCACCGCTTCATCCGCACCGACCCGGGAGTCGGGTACCGGTTCGCGGCCTGAGTTGCGCGGTTCCCTCAGCCCTGAATAGGCGGACAAAGGAACCGCGCAACCGGTTTCGGACCGCCGCGGCGCACTGCGGCGGGAATCCGCCCACCCGGCGGTGCGGGAAATTGCGGATGGACGCCGTCCTGGGCACCGCTTAGGTTCTTGAGGTGCCCGCGCTTGCGCGGGGCAGGGGGCGCTGAAAGCAATAGGCCTGACGGCCGAGGAAAGGAGTCCCACATGGAGGCCAGTTCACCACCCAGACAGGCCCACGGAAGTGCGGCCGAACGGCAGCCGACCGGATGGACGGTATTCGCCGGCGTCCTGCTGCTGATCGTCGGCTCGCTGGACGCCCTCTACGGGCTGGCGGCGATCCTCAACAACGAAGTCGTGATCGTCGGCGGCCAGGGCGTGATCATCGCCGACATAACGACCTGGGGCTGGATCCACTTCATCCTCGGCTCCCTGGTCGCCCTCACCGGGCTCGGCCTCTTCGCCGGCGCCAACGCGGCGCGGGTGGCGGCGGTCTTCTTCGTCGCGGTCAACGCCGTCGCGCAGATCGTCTGGTTCCCGGCGGCGCCCCTCTGGGCGTTCCTGATCATCATCCTCGACGTCACGATCATCTACCAGCTCACCGCCCGCTGGGAGGAATAGCGGCTCCCTGACTGAAGTCCATCGCCGTGGGCGACCTGATCAGCTTCCTCGCGCTGTCGCTCACGGCGATGTTCAACCCGACGCTGCTGGCGGCGGTCACGGTGATGATGGTGCTGCCGGAGACCAAACGGCTGATGCTCGGCTACCTGCTCGGCAGCTACCTGACCAGCATCGCCAGCGGGCTGCTGATCGCCTTCGCCTTCCACGACGCGAGCGGGGTCGAAACGGCCCAGACGACGCTGTCCCCGGCCCAGGACCTGGTCCTCGGGGCGATCGCGCTGATCGTCGGCGTGGTGCTGCGCAGCGACGTCGGCGAGGCGCGGCGGCAGCGGAAGAAGGAGGCCGAACGGGACCCGTGGACGCAGCGGATGCTCGGCCGCGGTTCGGCCAAGGTCGCCTTCGCGATCGGCGCCGTGCTCAGCTTCCCCGGCGCCTCCTACCTGGTGGGGCTGAACCGGCTCGTCCACCTCGACCCCGGCGTCGGCGCCACCGTCCTGCTTGTCGTCGTCTTCTGCGTGATCCAGGACCTGCTTCTGGAGGTGCCGCTGATCGGCTACGCCTTCTCGCCGGAGCGGACCCAGCGCGCGGTCGACCGCTTCCGCACCTGGCTCAGCGAACGCGGGCGGGTCGCCGGCGCCTGGGTGGCGATCGGGGTCGGCGTCCTGCTGCTGATCCGCGGCGCGCTCGAGCTGATCCTCGCCTAGTCAGCCCGTAGCTCCCCAGCCGTTCAGCGGCCTTTCGGGTCGGGCATCTTGAAGCAGGCCTGCGAGCTGACGACGCCGATCCCGGCCTCGCCGCTCTCCATCAGGCGGGTGGCGCTGCGGGCCTCGATCTCCATCAGCTCCAGCCGCGCCCGTTCGTGGGCCTCCAGCGCTTCCTCCATGCCCTGCTCGTCGAGCACCAGCGGGGTCCGGGTCAGGTGGAAGTTCTTATCGGTCCCGACCATCGAGGCCCGCAGCGAGGCGACGAAGTCGTCGAGCATCTTCTGCTGGGTTTCGCAGAGGATGTTCTCCGCCATCACCGGGTCGAGCTCTTCGAAGTTCTCGGTGTCGATGAGGTGGCGCTCGGTGGCGCGGTAGAAGTGCTCGAGCGCGCCGCGCACCGGCCGCGTGCTGACCAGCTCCGCGCATTCGAACTCGACCAGCTGTTTGGTGTGGTAGCTGACGTTGGAGAGCTCTTCGTCGAGCTCGCGGGCCATTTCGGCGGGGCTCGCCGTGCGGTCGGCGAGGATGCGCAGGACCGCGGCTCGCACCGGGTGGCTCATCGCCTTGATCCGGTTCTCGGTGGCTTTACGGCGTTCGGTTTTGGTTGACATCGCTCGCTCTCTTATCGGGGGCTGATTACTGCCGCGGGATTGATCGTAGTTGACCCCCTGGACACCGTGTTCAGATTCGAACCCCTTTGCGGACGCGATTTTCAGCGGAGCAGAAGGGTGCAGCGGATCAGAGGCCCGGCGGGTGACGGGCGACGAAGCCGGCGGTGCCGGTGGGGGCGAGGTGCCAGCGCGGGCCGGTCCCCTGCGCGTCCCCGACCGTGTCCCAGCGCAGCCCGGCGATCTCGGCGAAGGTGTGGCCGGCGTTGGCGTAGACGGTGATCCAGCGGCCGGGGCCGGGGTCGCCCCAGTGCTCGAGTTCGCCCGAGGCGAGGGGGCGGGGGATGAGGCCGCCGCCGAAGAGGGCGAAGCTGACCGAACCCGAGCAGTCGTAGCCGCGCGAGTAGAAGGAGCCGTGGCCGCCGCCCCATATATAGGGGCGGCCGATGATCGTGTTGGCCGCGTTGATCGCGCCCTTGACGGCTTCGGGGGCGTCGGGCGGGGCGAGGGCGACGCCGGTGAGGAGGATCGCGTTCGAGTTGGGGTCGCCGCCGCCGCGGCGGTGGGCGAAGATCGCTTCGCGGCTGAGGTGGGAGGTGTGGGGGACCGAGGTGCCGTTGCTGCCGGCCGAGGCGGGCGGCAGCTTGGTCGGGTCGGCGGCGATTTCGGCTTTGCTCGGCGGGGCGGCGCTCGCGGGCTGCCGGCCGGCCGGGTGCGGCCGCTTCGGCCGGGCCGCGGCGGGACCGGTGTCGGCCACCTGGTGGCGGACGCTGACCAGGGCCAGGCCCTCGCTGACCGATTGCACCGCCCGGTCGCCGCCGCTGACGCCGATCCCGACGTTGCCCAGAGCGACCAGGACGGTTGCCAGTGCTGCCGTTGCTCCCATCTGGGTTGAAAGACTAGGGATCGCGTGAAACTGCTCCTGGTCCCGGTGGCGATCGCCGCCTTCGTCGTCTTCCTGCTCGTGCTCGGGGCGATCGGCCTCGCCGTCGCCTTCGCCGTGCTCGCGGTGCTCGGCCGCGCCTGGCGCCTGGTCGGCGGCGGCCACCGCGGCCGCTGAGGCCGGGCGTCTGCCCCCGCTCTCGCGACTCCGAGATTCGGGGGGTCAGAGCCCCCCGAACCTCGGAGGTGTGGAGGGGTCCCGGAGGCGTGGAGGATTCGGGGCGAAAAACTGCATGGCACCGGCCCGGACGCCTCTCCGCTCTCGCGGTTGGTCTTCTCACCCAAGCGGGAACCGAGCCAGGCTCGGTAAAAAGCCGCCGGGATCCGGGTCGGTGCCGCGCCGTGCGGGTACCCCTGGGCCAAGCAACCGAAACGAGGAGGGCCGATGGAGATCTGCCTGATGATCGAGGGCCAGGAGGACGTGACCTGGGAGGACTGGCTGGCGCTTGCGCAGGCCTGCGAGGCGAACGGGGTGGGGACGATGTTCCGCTCCGACCACTACCTCTCGGTCGACGACCGGCGCGAGCGCGGTTCGCTCGACGCCTGGGGGACGATCACGGCGCTCGGCGCGGTGACCGAGAGGCTGCGGCTGGGGACGCTGGTCTCGCCGGCGACCTTCCGCCATCCGGCGCTGCTGGCGAAGGCGGCGGTGACCGCCGACCATGTCTCCGGCGGCCGGGTCGAAGTCGGGATCGGGGCGGGCTGGTGGGAGCGCGAGCACGAGCTCTACGGTTTCGAGCTGCCCGAGGTCGGGCCGCGGATGACGGCGCTCGAAGAGCAGATGCAGATCGTCCGCGGCCACTGGGGCGAGGGCCCGTTCGGCTTCGAGGGCGAGCGCTACTCGGCCGGCGAGCTCGACGCGCTGCCGAAGCCGGTGCAGCGGCCGCTGCCGCTGATCCTCGGCGCCAAAGGCGGGCCGCGCAGCCTGCGGATCGGCGCCCGCTGGGCCGACGAGTACAACACGGTGATGTCAAGCGCCGAGGAGGTCGCCGACCTGCGGCGGCGCCTCGACCAGGCCTGCGAGCGGGAGGGGCGCGACCCGGCGACGCTGCCGCTCTCGATGATGACCGGCTGGCTGGTCGGCGCCGACCGCGGGGAACTGATCGACCGCGCCTCGCGGCTCTCGCGCTGGAAAGGGGAGGGCGGCGACGGCGAGGCGTTCCTGGCGGGGCTGCGCGAGAGCACGATCCTCGGCACGGTCGAGGAGGCGGTCGAGCAGCTGCGGGCGCTGGAGGAGGCCGGCCTGACCCGGCTGATGGGGCAGCACCTGCTCCACCGCGACCTCGACGCGGTCGCCCTGATGGGCCGCGAGGTCGCCCCGCGGGTCGCTTGAGATACGAGTTCGCGAGAGCTGACGTATAGCGTCAGGTTTCGCGAACTCGCCGCTCAGCGCGGCTCGGGGATGCCGTAGATCGCCCGCAGCCAGATGTCGACGAGGACGTCGAGGACGCGGTCTTCCTCGAGCGCGGGCTCGTCGCCGGCGAAGGTCGCGTACTGGACCCGCTCGTTCATCTGCACCAGGGCGATCGCCAGCTCGCGGGCGGGCTGGCCGGCCGGGGCGGCGCCGCGGGCGCGCTCGGCCTCGATCACCGCGGTGACGTCGTCGACCCAGCCGTCCATCACCTGCGACCAGAGCTGGCGCGCTTCGGGGTTGCGCAGGCGCAGCTCGGCGGCGGCGAGGGTGACGGCGCGGCGCGAGCGGAAGGCCGAGTAGAGGTTGTCGAGCGCCTGGCGCAGGCCGGCGCGCAGGTCGCCCGCGGCCATCGTCGCCAGCGCCTGTTCGCGGCTGCCTGCCGCGGCGGCGACGAGGCGGTCGATGATCGTCAGCACGACCGCGTCCTTGGAGGGGAAGTAGAAGTAGAAGCTGGAGCGGGAGATGCCGGCTCCCTTGGCGAGGTCGTCGACGGAGATCTCGCTCAGCGGCCGCTCGGCGAGCAGCCGCTCGGCGGTCTCGAGGATCGCCCGCTCGCGGTCGTCGCCGCTGGCGCGGGCGGCGCGGCGGCCGCGCCCGGGCGCGGCGGCAGGGGCCTTGGCGGTCGCCTCCATCGCCTCCACGATACATGGCGTCGATAGAATCGACAAGCCGTTGACGCAATCGACAAGGTGTTGATAGGCTTGGCCGGTGAGCCAGCCCGAGGAGGACCGCATGCCCGCCGCGACCGAGCCGAACCCGTCCCGCGAGCACTTCGACGTCCTCATCGTCGGCGCCGGCCTCTCCGGCGTCGGCGCCGGCGTCCACCTGCAGGAGAACTGCCCCGGCAAGAGCTACGCGATCCTCGAGGGGCGCGAGGCGATCGGCGGCACCTGGGACCTCTTCCGCTATCCCGGCATCCGCTCGGACTCCGACATGTACACGCTCGGCTACTCGTTCAAGCCCTGGAGCGACGAAGACTCGATCGCCGCCGGCGAGAAGATCCGCGACTACATCCGCGAGACCGCCCGCGAATACCGGGTCGAGGACCACATCCGCTTCGGCCACCGGGTCCTCTCGGCCGAGTGGTCGAGCGCGGAGGCGCTGTGGACGGTGCGGGCCGAGCACGCGGGGGAGACGGTCGAGCTGACCTGCGACTTCTTCTACGGCTGCACCGGCTACTACCGCTACGACGAGGGCTTCTCACCCGAGTTCCCCGGCGCGGAGCGCTTCGGCGGCACGATCGTCCACCCCCAGCACTGGCCCGAGGACCTCGACTACCGCGGCAAGCGGGTGGTCGTGATCGGCAGCGGCGCGACCGCGGTGACGCTGATCCCGGCGATGGCGCCGCAGGTCGAGAAGATCACGATGCTGCAGCGCTCGCCCGGCTACGTCGTCACCCTTCCCGCCCAGGACCCGATCGCCAAGGCGCTGCGCCGCGTCCTCCCCGAAAAGGCCCGCTACGCGGTGGTGCGCTGGAAGAACGTGCTGACCCAGATGGCCTTCTACCAGCTCTCGCGCCGCCGGCCGGGCTTCGTCCGCAGGCTGATCCGGCGCGGGGTCGAGCGCCAGCTTCCGGCCGGCTACGACGTCGACCGCGACTTCGAACCGAAGTACAACCCCTGGGACGAGCGCGTCTGCCTTGTCCCCGGCGGCGACCTCTTCGAGGCGATCCGCTCCGGCAAGGCCGAGGTCGTCACCGACACGATCGAGACCTTCACCGAGGCGGGGATCAGGCTGAGCTCGGGGCGCGAGCTCGAGGCCGACGTCATCGTCACCGCGACCGGGCTCAACCTGCTGATCATGGGCGGGATCGAGATCGCCGTCGACGGCGAGCGCAAGGAGTTCTCCGAGCTGGTCGGCTACAAGGGGGCGATGTTCGGCGGCGTCCCCAACCTGGCGGTTGCGCTCGGCTACACCAACGCCTCCTTCACCCTCAAGTGCGACCTGGTCTCGCAGTACGTCTGCCGCCTGCTCAACCACATGGACGCCCACGGCTACCGGGTCGCGACCCCGCGCGAGCCGGGCCCCTCGATGCCGCGCGAGTCCTTCATCGACCTCAAATCCGGCTACGTGCTGCGGGCGCTAGACCAGCTACCCAAGCAGGGCACCCGCCACCCCTGGCGGCTGCATCAGAACTACGCGCGCGACGTCCGCCTCTTCAAGCACGGGCCGGTCGGCGAGGAGATCGAGTTCTCGCGCGGGCCTGCGGCCGGCGCGGCGCCGGTCGGCGACACGGCGGTCGGGGCCGCCGCCTAGGCCGGGACGATGGGGGTCGCCGAGACCGAGACGCGCGCCAGCGGGCCGCTCGGGGCCGAGGAGGCCGCCGGCCTGCCGGCGCCGCCGCTGGTGCCGATGGGCGGCCTGACCCAGCTGCTGCGCTTCAACCAGCGCCAGATCGAGTTCGTCTTCGGGGCGCGGCGGCGGCTCGGCGACGTCTTCGCGATGCGGACGCCCGAACCGCTGCCGCTGGTGATCACCAGCCTGCCCGAGGACGTGCGCTCGCTGTTCACCGCCAAGCCGGAGGAGGCGCCCTCGCTGGCGGCCGAGTCGCCGCTGCGGCCGATCGTCGGGCCCGACTCGGTGCTGACCTCGCTCGGCGAGCGCCACATGCGCCAGCGCAAGCTGCTGCTGCCGCCCTTCCACGGCGAGGCGATCGACCACTACACGGCGGCGATCGCCGCCGCGGCCGAACGCGAGATCGACAGCTGGCCGCTGGGCGAGCCGTTCGCGCTGGCGCCGCGGATGCAGGCGATTACCCTCGACGTGATCATGGCCGGGATCTTTGGGATCGGGGGCGGCCGGCGCCGCGCAGCGCCGAGGGGCGGCTGCGGGCGACCGTCAAGGGCCTCGTCAACCTCTCGACCAAACCGGTCGCCCAAGTCGCCGAGCTGATGAACGTGCGCCGCGAGGAGCCGGTCGGCCTCACCCGGCTCGGCCGGGCGCTGATGGACCGCCGCATGGACGCGGTAATCGCCCGGCGGCGGCGCGAGGACCTGGGCGAGCGCCGCGACATCCTCTCGCTGCTGCTGCAGGCGCGCGGGGAGGAGGGCGAGCCGCTGAGCGACGCCGAAATCCGCGACGAGCTGCTGACCCTGGTCCTGGCCGGGCACGAGACGACGGCGAACTCGCTGGCCTGGGCCTGGGAGCGCCTGGTCCGCACCCCGCGGGCGCAGGAGCGGCTGGTCGAGGCGGTGCGCTCGGGCGAGGGCGCGGCGGAGGCGGTCGAGGCGACGATCACCGAGACGATGCGCTCGCGGCCGGTGGTCCCGATCGTCGGCCGGCGGGTGAAGCTGCCCTGGCGCCTCGGCGAGTACGCGGTCCCCGCCGACACCCCGGTCCTGGTCAGCATCCTCCTCCTGCACCACCGCGAGGACCTCTACCCCGAGCCGTTCGAGTTCCGGCCCGAGCGCTGGGACGACCGCAAGCCCGGGACCTACGAGTGGCTCCCCTTCGGCGGCGGCATCCGCCGCTGCCTCGGCGCGGCGCTGGCGATGGCCGAGCAGCGGGTGGTGCTGGAGGCGATGGCCCGGCGCCTGGACCTCGAAGCCGCCGACCCCGCGCCCGAGCGCGCCTTGCACCGCAACGTGACGATGATCCCGCGGCACGGCGCGACGGTCGTGATCAGGGAACGGCGGGCCTAGCCGTTCGTCACCAGGAGCGGGTCAGCCGGACCTTGAAGAGCGGGCCGGTCAGGGGGAAATCCGGGGCGCCGGGGAAGGTCGCCGTCAGCGAGCCGGTCCAGAGCGGGGCGCCATCGGCGGCTCGCTGAAACGAGCCGGTGCCGCCGAAAGGAAAGGGTGGTGTGAGGTTGGCAGAGCTGAGCGAGTCGTCGGTCGCAAAGGTGCTGTCCGGCGCCGCGGCGAAGGCGACTCGTTGCACTGCGTATTCGTCGCCCCCGGATTCGGCTTCGGCGTTGTAGTAGGAGCGACCCGACGGGGACATGTAGGCGCTGAAGTAGGCCGCAGCGAGCCCGCGCCTGAAGCCTGCGGAGAGATAGTCGAACTTGCCCTTTGCTTCGAGGGCCTCGGCCCCGGCGGGATTGCAGCTGGGCCCGCGGCGCAGTTCGACGCCGCGCAGGCGGTGGGCGTTCAGCGTCACGTACCCACCTTCGCCGCGAAAGCGCAGGTCGCCGACGAAGGTGCCGGGTCGCGATCGGGTCAGCGAGGTGTCGCATTGGGTCTTGTCGGCCCGCTCGGGGCCGCTGGGGTGGAAGGTCATCGAGACGCTGCCCAGGCTGCCGATCCGGGAGGCGATCCTGCCGCCGCCGGTGCTTGCCCGGGCCAGGTAGTAGGTGGCTGCTCCGGCGTCGCGGGCCCGTTCGTTGCGGGCGACCTCCACCCGCAGGGTCGAGGCGAAGGCGAGGATGGCGATCCGGTAGCCGCCGGATCTGGTTTCGACGCGGTACTCGGGGCCTTCGCCGCCATGGGCCTGCGCTGCCGCGGGAATTGACAGCAGCAGGACGGGCAACGCGAGGAGGATTATGCGTCTCAGGACGGTCACCTGGCTCTTTTCGCCGTGGCGTAGAGGCGGGCTACGTCGCGCCCAAAGTAGGGGCCGTAGTCGGTGGCCGGATCGTCCCAGTAGCCGTTGCTGGTGACGCCGTTGAGGGTGTTGCCGTCGATCATCCAGCCGCCCCCGGAGGAACCGCCGCTGATCAGGCAGCGCACGCCGAGCTGGAGCGGCCCGGGCGTGTACCAGGCCTCGGCGTCGTGGCCGAGGTAGGGGGTGTTGCGGCAGACGTGGAGGGTCGAGCCGTTGAAGGGCCGCGCCACCGGATAGCCGTAGACCGAGAAGCTCTGGCTGGGCGGGAGGCCCCAGGCGATTTCGGCGCCGCCGACCGCGGCGGCAAGCGTCTGCCCGCGTTCGTTGCGGGAGACGACCGCGACGCCGACGTCATAGTTGTCGTTTTCTGCCTTGTGCCAGTCCGGCGTGGTGCCAAGCCACCGGGCGATGAAGGTGCCGAAGGGGCGCTCGCCGTAGCGGTAGGCGGGGACGAAGACCCAGTGGCGGGACGACCAGCTCCCTTCGTCGAAGACGCAGTGGCCGGCGGTGAAGACGAGGCTCTCGTTGCCCGCTGCCACCGCGGTTCCGGAGCAGCGGCCGAAGCCCCCGAGTGGGCGTTCGGAGATGAAGATGGCGCCGTTCTCCCGCAGCACCGGGGCGGTGGGGTCGGTGACGACTTCGGAGGCGCCCGGGGTGGAGTCGCCCGTGGGAGGCGCGGCGGAGTCTGTGGTCGCGGTGGCCTCCTCCATCCGCCTCGGCGTCCAGAACCTGCGGGTGGCCCGGACACCGGCGGGCGGAATCGAGAGGTGGGGGGTGGGTGCCGCGAGTGCGGCGGTGCCGAGCAGGGCATATAAAGTGCCGAGGGCGATGGCGAGCCCCGTGCCCCTGCGCTTCATATGCGCAGGGTATCCTTCGCGATCAGATGGACTCTCCGCCCGCCCCCGAGACCCTGAACGAGGAGGGTTTCGCCGACCTCCTGGGGCGGCTGGACGAGGGTCCGGTGACGATGCTGAACCTGCTCGCCTTCAGGCCCGAGGGCGGCCGCGAGCGCTACCTCGAATATGGCGAGGCGGTGGCGCCGTTGCTGGAGCGGGCCGGCGGTCGGCTGCTCTTCCAGGGCCCGGCCTCGCCGGCCCTTCTGGGCGAGCACTCCTGGGACCTCGTCCTCCTGGTCGAATACCCGACCCGCAGGGCCTTCCTCGAGATGATCCAGTCGCCGGAGTACCAGGCGATCGCCCACCTCCGCACCGAGGCGCTCGTCAAGGGCGAGCTGCACCCGCTGGACCAATAGCCTCCCGAACACTCGATGAGGTGGAAAACGGCGCTGATCCTCCTGGGGCTCGTTGTGGCCGCGGTCGCTGTCGGTTGGCGGCTGAGCGATGGAGGAGGATCGAAGCCCTCAGTTGGCTCCGGCCGCCGTGAGGGCCCGGCCGAACATCGGGCGATGAACCCCGTGTCGCCCCGTCCGGAGCGGCCGGCGGCGCGGCAGCGGGCGCACCCGAAGGTCTCCTCGGCGTCTCCTGCCCTGCCCGCGGCCACCTCTTCGGCCGACGAACCCCTCAGGGGTGCGACCGTTGCTGTCGATCCCGGACACAACGGGGGCAACGCCAGCCATCCGGAAGAGATCGCACGGCTTGTGCCGGCCGGTGCGAACGGCACGACCAAGGCATGCAACACCACCGGGACCGAAACTAACGACGGGACGCTGACCGAGGCTCAGTTCAACTGGGATGTGGCCGAGGAGCTTGTGCCCCGACTGAGGACGCTGGGGGCGAATGTGATCCTCACCCGCCATTCCAACCTGGGGGTCGGGCCCTGTGTGAACGAACGGGCTGCGATTGCAAACCGCGTCGATGCCGCCGCCGATGTCGCGATTCACGCCGACGGCGACGAAGCTGCAGGCGCCGAAGGCTTCGACGTCATCCATCCCGCCACCGAGGAAATGGTCATGCCGGCGATGGCAGCACCCTCCCTGAAGCTGGCCGAAGACATTCGTAGCTCCCTGGTTGGGTCAGGGGTGTCGCCTGCGAACTACGTCGGACGTAACGGACTCGATGCGCGGTCGGACCTCGCAGGGCTCAACCTGGCACGTGTGCCGGCGGTGCTCGTCGAGCTCGGGAACATGCGCTCGGACGCCGAGGCGGCGAAGCTCGAGAGCCCGGCATACCGGAGCCGGTTGGCCGAAGCGATCGCGGCCGGAGTCCTCGCGTTCCTTCGTCACTGAACGGGAGACGGCTGATCGCGGAGGTATGTTCTTCCGAACAACTTTCCCGAACGCATGAATCATACGGATCCATACCGGCGCCCGCCGGAGCCTCTTTGGCAAGAGGAGCACGTCACGCCCCGCTGGGCGAAGGCGGTTGCGGCGTTCATAGCCGTCGCGGGCATCGTTGCGGCGGTCACGGTCTACACGTCACGTGAATCGGGCGATTCAGCCCCTCCAGCCAGGGCGGTCAAGGTCAGGGCCAAGCGAGCGCCGACCCTGAGGGAAGATTCCGGCAAGCCAAAGCATCTGGCGGACCAGACCTCGCACAAGTCGCTGCCGCCCGCCAGCGCGGGCACCGCCGCTTCGAGCGCGGCTGTGCTGCCGCCTCAGGCGGAAACGTCATTCCAGGCGATGGCGGCTTCTTTGCCGGCCCGGGTGGGGCTTGCGGTCCAGCCTCTGGGGGGCGGGGCCACGCAGGAATTCGGCGACCTGCGGGAAGGACACGCTTGGAGCAGCATCAAGGTTCCGATCCTCGCCACCCTGCTGCGGGAAAAGGGCGAAGCACTCAGCCCCGAAGAAGAAGCGTGGGCCGCCAGCGCGATCACCGCATCCGACAACGAAGCAGCCGCGTCGTTGTTCGGGCGAATCGAGGAAGCCCAGGGGGGTCTCGTAGGTGCCAGTCGAGCCGTGGAAGCCGTGCTGCACGAGGCGGGGTCCGCCTCGACGCGGGTCGCCACCTCGCCACCTCCGCCGGGGGCCGTGTCGACCTATGGACAGACCGAGTGGTCCCTGAGCGATGCCGCCCGGTTCTTCGCCGCGCTCGGGCGCTGCGAAGTGCTCGGGCCACAGGGCACGAGCTACGTCGAGTCGCTGATGGAACAGGTCATCCCTGAACAACGGTGGGGGCTTGGCGAAGCCGGCTTTCCGGGGGATTGGCGAGTGGCGATGAAGGGAGGGTGGGGTCCGGAGGCAGCAGCCGGCGGCTCCTATCTGGTTCGTCAATCCGGACTCGTCGAGAGCGAAAGCGGAGGCATCGCGGTGGCGATGGTCGCGATCGACGATTCCGGCAGCTACGAGGCCGGCGCCGGCGACCTGAGCTCCCTGGCGAGCTGGCTGGCAGGGGAGCTGAAGGGGCTCGGGCCGGCTTTTCGGCGCTGCGCCGGCTGAACTCTCCGCTCAATCGCCGGGGGCGAGGTAGACCTTGACGCCGCCCTTTCCGCTGCAGATGGCCGGGGCGGTTCCGGAGCAGTTGACGACGACCGGTTCTCCCGTTTGCGGATCCTTGCCCACGAGTCTCCCCCGGAGACCTCCAGCGAAGGCCTGCTGAACACCCCTGCCCACCCGGCAGGACACCCCTTCGACCGAAAACTGGATGCCCCCGGCAGCGCTGCATTGCGTGAGCTCCCCGGTGGGCACGGGATCGTGCTGCGGCGGGCCTCCCGCACTTGGGGATAAAGGGGCACTTGAGTCGCTGCCGGAAAGGAGGAAGGCGAGGGCGATCAGGCAGCTCGAGAAGGCGATCGCCCCAACGATCGCAGTGGCTGCCCTCATCTGTAGACGCGCACGGCTTCCATCGGAAAGGTCACGAAGGCGCCGTTGCCTCCGGAGCAGTCGACGATGTCGGCTTCAAGTTCGCATTCCATCGCGTAACTTCGATCGGTGGTCGGACTGTAGGCGCTGAGGTACGTGTAGGTTTCTTCGCCGAATTCTTCATATTCTTCCCAGTAAGCGACGAAGACGTTCTCCGCGAAGGGGCAGCTGGTGGTTTCGCCCGCGGAGATGTTCTGATCGCAGGAGACGAGCGAGCCCGACGACGATGCCGTCGGTTCGGGAGTGGGTTCCGGTTCCGGCGGTGGGCTGGTGTTTTGCCCGGAGGCCCGGGCCGAGGTGAAGTAGATGGCGGCGTTGTTGCCGCCTCGGCAGGTGACGGTGCTCGTGCCGTTGCAGGTCATGTCATAGGTCACGCCGGTGACCGGGCTGTAGACCTCCAGCTTCGGCGACCCGTTCGATTCGGCGTAGGCCGAACGAGTGTTCTCCGCGAACGGACAGGTGGTCACCGAATTCACCCAGAGCCCTTCGGCACAGGGAGTGGCGTCGGCGGGGACAGAGGATCTGCGGTCTGCGACCTTCTTCGCATTCGAGGCCTTGTGGTGGCGAGCGACGGCCTTTGCCGCGGGAGTGGTGCTTTCCTTGCTGAAGACGCCCGCCGCGGCGAGCGCGGCAACGCCGATCCCGACGACCGCGACAATCGCGAGCAGGATCAGGGCCAGCGGGCTTCCGGAACGGTCGTGAGGCGCCGGAGGCGGGGTCACGTATCCGTACGGGGCCGGATGGGGCCCTTGTGGCATGACTGAGCCGGGGGGCAGAGGCGTCGGCGGCCCGATTTTCGTCTCCACGTGGGTTGATTCCATGACCGCCGTGACATCGGTGTTCTTCTCGGACACCGGAGCGCCCGCCAGGGCTTCGGCAAACTCGCGCCCGCTGCCGAAGCGGTCGTCGGGATCGACCGCCAGCGCCTTCAGGAAAAAATCGTCATATCGGGAGCCGAGCTCCGGTCTGACCTGACCGGCGAGCGGGCGTTTGCCGCTGGCATGCGCCCAGCGGACAGCGAGCTCGTTCTCGCCTCGGAACGGAGGCTCACCGGTCATCGTCTCGAAGACCAGGCAGGCGAGGGAGTAGAGGTCGCTGCGCGGACTCGCCGGTTTCCCCTGGATCTGCTCCGGCGACAGATAGCCGGTGGTGCCGACGGTCGAGCCGGTTCTGGTCAGGTCCTCGGTCGCCTCAGACGGCTTTGCGACTCCGAAATCGGTGAGGTAGGCGTGCTCCTCGCCTGCGGCCTCCCGGATCAAGACGTTCGCCGGCTTGACATCGCGGTGGACGAGGCCGGAGATCGCGTGCACGGCATCGAGCGCTCCGGCGAGTTGAGTGCCTATGGCTATCGCCCGTTTCGGCGGGAGCCGGCCGGAGCTCTCGAGGATTTGGCGGAGGTTGGCCCCGTCGATCCACTGCATCACCAGGTACAGGCGCCCCTCATCATCGCCTACGTCATAGACGGTGACGACATGCGGATGGTCCACCGAGGCGGCGAGCTTGGCCTCGCGCATGAACCGCTCGCGGAACTCGGGCTCGCTGGCGATCTCATCGCGGATGACCTTGACGGCCACATCGCGATCGAGGGACTGCTGGCGGGCCTTGTACACAACACCCATGCCGCCGGCACCGACGATCGAGGTGATCTCGAAGTCACCTAACTGGTCTTCTGGCTTGAGCCCTTCCGACATGCTGTCGATCTCCCCTTTCTGGCGGTTCGGGCTCCGGGAGCCTACCTTGATACTCCCCGAGTAGCCAAATCAGCCCTCCGACACTCAGATTGGCTATCTCGTGAAAGCATGCGGGTGTGGCAGAGCGGGATTCCGCGAAGAAGCGGTGGGAGATCGAGATCGGCGGCTTGCGACTGCCGCTGGAAGAAACGCTCGATCTGGGGCGCGACCCGACCTGCACGGTTCCGCTCGACGACGAGCGGGTGTCGTGGCGGCACCTACGGGTTACTCCAAAGGGCGGCCGTGTCGAGCTGACCGACCTGGACTCGAAAAATGGGACCTTCCTGAACGGGCGCCGTCTCGACCCGGGGCCGACCTATGTCGATGGCGAGGCGCTGGTGCAGGTCGGCAGCACCCGCGCCCGGCTGCGCCGGACGGTGGATTCCGGCACCGAGATCCGCGGCCGTTTCCGCCGCGTGCCGATCCGGGGGCGCACGGTGCGCATCGGACGCGCTCCCGACAATGACGTCTGCCTGGAGGAGCCGAATGTCTCCTGGCATCACGCCGAGGTGCGCGCGGGCAGTCCCCCTCGCATTGTCGACCTCGGGTCCCGCAACGGCATCCGCCTCGGCCTGGAGAAGATCCGCGGGAGCGGGGGCCTGGAACCAGGCGCCGTGGCCGGCATCGGTCCTTTCAGCCTCCGGGTCGAGCACGACGAGCTGGTCGTCGCGGACGAGCGTGGCCAACGTCTCGCCGCCACCGGTGTCTCGGTCAGGGTCGGCGAGCGCACCATCCTCTCACCGACGAACCTGACTGTCGCGCCGGGTGAGTTCGTCGCCTTGATCGGCGCCAGCGGGTCAGGCAAGACCACGTTGCTGAAAGCGCTGGCGGGGGTGCGGACGCCCAGTAGCGGTCAGGTTTACATCGGCACCGACCCGATCGACCTGCGGCTCACGGAAGTCGGCTACGTGCCGCAGACCGACGTGCTTCACGACCGGCTGTCGGTTCGCGAGACGCTGATGTACACGGCGCGGTTGCGGTTGCCGTCCGACACCAGCCGGGCCGAGTGTGCAATGGCGGTGGAGGAGGTGCTCGAGGAGCTGCGCCTGGGACCGCACGCGGACACCACCGTCAACCGCCTCTCGGGCGGTCAGCGCAAGCGGCTCAGCTGCGGTGTGGAGCTGATCGGCAAGCCGTCGATGCTGCTGCTCGACGAGCCGACGAGCGGCCTCGACCCGCCGCTCGAGCGGCGGCTGATGCAGACCCTGAGGCAGCTCGCCGACAGCGGCAGGGGAGTGGTTGTCGTCACCCACGCAACCAGCAGCCTCGCGCTCTGCGACACGGTGGCGGTGATGGGGGAGGGCGGCCACCTTCTCTTCACCGGCTCTCCCCGGGAATGTCTTGAACGCTTCAGCGTCGGCGCCTATGACGAGATCTACGGTGCCGCCGAGTTGGTGGAGCCGGGTCCGGTGGGAGAGAGCCCCGCAGCGCCTGGCCGTTCGGCGCGAACCGGCGGACCGCTGCTGTCCGGGCGCTCGTTGTTGCGACAGACCGGAACGCTGATCGGCCGCTACGCCCGGACCCTGAGGCGGGATCGCCGCACGGTTGCCGCGCTGCTCGGGCAGGCGCCCCTGATCGGTCTGCTGATCGCCATGCTCTATCCGGCGGGTGTCCTCGCCCTCCCTGATCGTGAGCCGACCCGGAGCGCCCAGTTCATGTTCCTGATGGTCACCGCGGCTCTCTGGCTCGGATTGATCGACTCCTGTCGTGAGATCGTCAAGGAACGCACGATCATCCTCCGGGAGCGCGCCGTCGGCGTCCGCCTCGATGCGCAGGTCATAGCCAAGGCGGTGATCCTCTTTGCGATCGCCGTTGCTCAATGCCTCCTGCTGCTTGCTGCCGTCGCCGTGCTCCGGCCGCTTCACGCTTCGCCCGGGTCTTACGGCGAGGTGCTCGGCCTCCTCATCCTCACCTGTTGGTCGATGGTCGGCCTCGGCCTGCTGATCTCGACGGTGGCTCGCAGCGTCGACCAGGCGACCAGCGTCATCCCGCTGTTGCTGATCCCGCAGCTCCTGTTCGGGGGAGCGCTGGTCGCGCTGGAGCGGATGGGCCTGGCGATCAAGGTGCTCGCCGACCTCACGGTGAGCCGCTGGGCATTTGCCGGTGCAGGCAGCGCGATCGAGATGAACCGCCGCCTGGCCGAAGAACCCAAGGGCTCCACCCTCAGCGGGTACGGAACTCAGTTCTTCGGCCTCGATCCCGTCGTCGCGGCAGTCGCCCTTCTCGGCTTCACCGCGGCCGCCCTTTTGGGCACGGCGCTCCTGCTCTCCCGGCGAAGCGCCGACGTATGAGCGCCGGCAAGCTCTCGCATCCGGGGAATGCCACCGCTCGACTCCGATAGATTCTCAGGCACGCGGTGGCAGTAGCTCAGCTGGTAGAGCTCCGGCTTGTGGTGCCGGCGGTCGCGGGTTCGAATCCCGTCTGCCACCCCTCATCGAATCCCCTGCAAATCGGCATGTCGGGGTCGGCCGAGTCCGTTTAGACCGGACCCAAATTTCGCTCCCCATCAGGCAGAAACTGCCTGATGGGCGATGGATAGGTTGGGATATGCGGCAATTGCCGTTGAATCCTGCCGTTAACACCTGCTGTAATACGATGTAAGACATGGCAGCGCGCGACACTCAGACCTTCTCGGCTCGATGGGGCACCGACGTGCTTGATCGCTTGAAGCAACGCAGCGAGATGGCCGGCACCAACAAATCTCGCCTCGCTGAGCGCTACGTAGACGAGGGAACGCGCATGGACGAGCACCCCGGCATCGTCTTCCGCGGCGGCCCCACCGGCCGCCGGGCCGCCTTGGCAGGCGGCCCGGACGTCTGGGAGCTCATGTTCACGCTCAAGAGCGGCAAGGCGCGTGGGGAGGAGGCGATCACCGCCACCGCCGAGCTTCTCAACCTCACCGACTCCCAAGTGCGAACCGCGGTTCGTTACTACGGTGCCTTCCCCGACGAGATCGACCGGCGAATCACCCTCAACACCGCAGACGCCGATGAAGCCGAAGCGGCCTGGCAGCGCGAACAGGCCGCCTTGGCGTGAAGCTCCTCCTCGACGAGCAGATCAGCGGCAAGGTCGCGGAACGACTCCGAGACCGCGGCCATGACGTCACGGCTGCCACGGACGACCCAAGCCTCCGAGGCCTGAGCGACCCCGACCTCTTCGAGGTTGCCCAGCAACAAGGCCGCGCCCTGGTCACCTACAACCGCGTCGACTTCGAACCGATCATCCGCGAGTACGTCCAGATGGATCGCGAGCATCACGGTCTCGTGATCGTTCACCCGACCCGCTTCCCGAGCGGGGAGTTCAGCCGATTGGTGGCCGCATTCGGAGGTCTACTTCAAGGAGTGCATCCGGGGAAGAACTTCGTTATCTGGCTGCAAGAGCGAAGGGGCGGAGCACATTAGAGACCCGAGCAGGTTTCTCGCTTGGCGCTCCCACTTCGGAGGCATTCTGTTTATGACAGGCTGCGTAGAACTTTGGCCAGCATCCGCGTAAGAGCATCGAGGCGACCGAGGGCAGGGCGGCGCTTCGAACCCGTTGCCGAGCGGGAGTTGGAGCCTATGGCCCGGAGAGCAATTGCTGGGCTACCCGGAGCCCACCGGGGGTTGGCTGTCTTTCGAGAGGTATCAGGGCCAGTCGGGATTCCTGACTTTCTCGCAGTGATCGGGCCGCCGCAAGCGATGCAACGACGTCTCACCCTCCCCGTCCCTGCGCTGCTGAACCGCGTTGACGCGGGTATCGCGGCTGTGGTTACGCCTCGCCGAGGAAAGACGATCAAGCAGATCTCTGAAGAGCTTGATTGGTCCCCCAGTACCATCGAGAGACGCATACTAGGCATGCTCAAAACTGGGGCGGTAATAGAACATGCGAGTGGCCGATATGTTCGCTCTTCCCGACTTGTTCCAGCCGGTCGGCTTTATGCAATAGAGACCAAGGTAAGCAACTTCGGACGAGCGCTGAAGCAGGCTCGAACCTATTCCCTATGGTGTTACAACTATGTAATCGTTATGCCCGCCTTAGCACCTGCCAGCCTCGAACGGGCGTCTGCACAGGTCGGCGCTGACGGCGGAGGGCTGGTCATTGACGGGCGATGGGTATGCCGACCCAGGCGGCGGCCGAGATCAGCGTTTCGCAGCTTGTGGGGGTCAGAGCACGTAGTTGCTGCGATCCGCGGCTACCAGCCCTCAGTTTGAGCGTATTTTTTAAGGCCCTCGTGGACCTCTCTGAGCCAATCATTTGCCCGATTTCCGATACCGACGCTAGTGGCTACGGTGGTCCACTCACTTTGCGCGCTTTCGTACAGGTCGAGCAGGCGTTCGTAGCTTTGTTGGCCACTGGGCTGGAGGCTTGCGATCACTCGCCCAAGCACCTCCGCATGGTGCTTCCAGCACTCTGCCGCGCCAGGGGGAGTGGTTCCAGCGATTAGCCGTTGAGCTAACTGGTTCGCTTGATTATGAAGTAGGTCAGCGTCCGAGTGAACAAGGAGTGACAGAAGGCCCTCAAGGGTGACTTGAGTGAGCCAGCCTCCCCCCGCGCTATCGTCGCCTTCATCCCTGGCCACGTAGCTCGCATAGGCACAGACTCGCTGTCTCGAGTCCCAGCCAGTTCCGACGGAAGTAGCCCCGGCAACTACAGCGGGTAGGGCGGCTAGGTCTCCATGAGAGACGTGGACAGGACCATCGTCGCTCAAGCTCCTGACGGTGCGGCATAGGCCATGCACCTCCTCTCGAGCAGCAGGAGCCGGCAATAGGGTCAAGCTTCGCGTGACTACGACAAACCAACCGCTTGGGGCTACTTGACTCAATGCCCCGATATGAGCGTCAAGCGCTGAACCGCCTGACCAGAACGCACTGTCTCCGGCGATTGAAATGTGGCATTTCGGATCGATCCCAGCTGCGAGTTCAGCCATCCGAAGCGCCCGCTGGCTAGTTTCACTAGATGGTGAGTGAAGAAGGACGGTGGGTGCTAAGCGCGGAACACCAAGACCGTCTTGGATATCGAAGACTCGGTTTATGTGATCCGATTGCGCACCGTCCGAGTCGAGAACGTTGGGAGCACCGGACCATAAATTCCAGTCGCTGTAGTAACGGAAGTCGCCGACATTTGGCATTTGTAGTGCATGGGTAGCGGCATCGAACCATGCAGTTCTGTTTTGGGAAGTCACGCGTTGCACCGTCCGTTCGGCGCTCTGCTTATAGGTGGTGCCCAGACGAGGGGTGGTGAAAGGACTCAAAATGGCTCCTGCTACGGGCGGTGCGGCGTTGCCATCTGCGGCCCATGCTGCAAGGTTGTTCCGGGCGGTGTCCTCAACGAGAAGGGTCATCCAAGCGCCTCCAAAGCGTCTGCCAATGCTTGTCCGTTTCGGAACCGTCGGGCCGATTGTGGATGAAGGCAGCGGCGCACAAGTTCAACTTCAGGGTCATCGAGATCAGGACGCAGCTGCGCCAAGTCAGAGGTTTCTACTGAATTCAGGCGGGAGGCATAGTCGGCGATGTCACCCGTGTAAGGAATTGGAAGCTGTTCGGTCAACGCCTGATACATGAGAATTCCCACGCAGAAGATGTCGGAAGCGGCCGTCGGCACTCCCGAGTAGGCCTGAAGGTGCTCGGGGCTGAGGTAGCCTGGCGTCCCGGGTTGCCCGGTAGCCGTCAAGAGGCTCCTTCCGGTATGCCGCGCGTAACCGGGATCCATAACAACAAACGGCCCTGATGCCAACTTTCGAATATTTCTTGCGCTTAAGTCACGGTGGACAACTTTGGATGAGTGCAGGGCAGAAAGGCCCCGGGCTACATCTAGGGCCATCGCCTTCGTGTCCTCCCAGACCCATTGGCTCGTGTATGCATCCTTTAGGTCTTCGCCATCGAGGAATTGCTCAAGCCATGCTGCCCCTTCTGGCGGTTCCTCTAGCTCAATCAAGTCTGACGCGACCTTTACAACGTTTGGATGGTCGGTCTTCTTTAGAAGCTCGACCTCGCGGGTTGCGCGTCGCAAACCGTCGGGAAGTGATGGGCTGGTAGTGATGACCTTCATCACTACGGTTTCCCCCGATCGGTTACATAGGAGCACGCTCTTCTGCCCGCCTTCGACCAGCGGTTTGTTCACCGTGACTTCGAGTGCCGTAGCTGCATCGCTTGCTAGCTGTCGATCAACCGGCATGAGGGCGAACCCTAGCTAATCAGCCGATTTCAAGGCAGCGAACAAGTCTTCTGTACGACGAAGCATCGTTTGAACCGGGGTATGCCCGATCAGGCAGAAATCCGCATTTCTGCCTGTACACCCCGACAATCGCCGAATATCCCTACATATCGAGGTCCGGCGGCGGCAAACGGAGGCGTGCGCAAAACCGCTTGTCATGCGGGATTCGCTGTTGGCGCCGCTGGAGGGCAGCATAGTTGTGGTGCCGGCTGTCGCGGGTTCGAATCCCGTCTGCCACCTTCAGCTCCCCTGTAATCGGCGGGCTTTCTGGGAGATATGGAGGGTCGAGCATGGCTGACCAACTCATATCCAGTGAAGAGGTTCTTGCGGCGGAGTTGCGCGATCCCGAGTTCCGCGCGGAGTGGGAGCGGACGGCTTTGGCCCGCTGGCTTGCCGTGGAGATTGCCCACTACCGGGCCGAGCACGGCCTCTCCCAGCGGCAGTTGGGGGAGCGGCTCGGGGTCCATCAGTCCGATGTCGCCCGTATGGAGACTGGCGAGCACACGCCCAGCCTGGAGCGCCTGGTCAGGGTCGCCGGCGGCTTGGACATCGAGCTGATGATCGACATCCGCCCCGAGAAGAAGAAGCCCCAGCTGCCGAAGAGGCGAGCGCTCGATGCAGAACGCGGATGTGACGGTTCCTGCACCGAGTCTCACGAAGATGGGCTGAGCCACCGCGGGGAGGCATTCGATACCTTCGGGCCGAGAATGCCTCCCCGGGGGGGCCTGGCGCAGGGGGTGACGATGCGGGAACAGTGGTCGGCGGTCGATGAGTATGTGACGGGCCTGTTGGCGCCGCACGACGAGGCGCTCGATGCTGCCCTGAGCGACAGCGAGGCCGCTGGTCTTCCCGCCATCCAGGTCTCGCCGCCGCAGGCGAAGCTGCTGCACCTGCTGGCGAGGTCGATCGGGGCGCGGTCGATCCTCGAGGTCGGGACCCTCGGCGCCTACAGCACGATCTGGCTGGGCCGGGCGCTGGGGGAGGGCGGGCGCCTCGTCACCATCGAGGCCGACCCCGGCTACGCGGAGGTCGCCCGCGGCAACATTGCCCGCGCCGGACTGGAGGAGGTCGTCGAGCTGCGCGTCGGCGCCGCGCTCGACGTGCTGTCCCGCCTGGACGCCGAGGGCGCCGGGCCGCTCGACTTCACCTTCATCGACGCCGACAAGGAGAACAGCCCCGCCTACTTCGCCTGGGCGCTGGGCCACTCGCGTCCGGGAGCGCTGATCGTCGTCGACAACGTCGTCCGCGACGGGACCCTCGCCGGCGCCGGAAGCGACGACCCGAAGGTCCAGGCGCAGCGGCAGCTGCACAAGGAGATCGCCACCGAGGACCGGGTCACGGCGACGACGATCCAGACCGTCGGCGGCAAGGGCTACGACGGGTTCACCATCGCCCTCGTCAGGTAGCCGCCTGCCCTTTCACCGCCACGATCAGGCTCAGCTCCAGCCACTTGAAGTGACAGTCCACCTCGGTGAAGCCGGCTTCCCCTAGCCAGGTCATCTGCTCGGTCAGTCCGGCCAGCTGGTCGGTGGGGTCGTCTTCGATCCGACCGATTTCGCGGCGGAAGCGCTCATGGAGCTGCGCGGACGCGGAGCGCACCAGGTCGAGATTTGCGAAGACCCCACCGAGGGAGAGCAGGTCGTGTATTTCTCCGAACAGCTCCTGCTTACGCGGGTCGGAGAGATGGTGGATTGCGAGCCCCGACACGACCGCATCGACGGGTGCCGCGACCGGAAGGGGCTCTCGAAGATCGGCCTCGTGGAGTTCGATGAGAGAGTCGCCGTCGAAACGTGCCCTCGCCTGCTCGAGCATTGGTGGCGATGAGTCGAATCCCGTCCCCTGCGCGTCCGCGTAGCGGCTGCGAACCAGGGCAAGCAGTCGCCCGTCTCCGGTGCCGAGGTCGATATAGCGCTCGAGGCGCTGGGGAAGAGCCTCCAGCAGCATCTGCTCGGCGACGTTCCGGTGCGGTATCTCCCGCGCGAGGTACTCGGCCACGCGCTCTCGATTGGACCACTCACCGGACACTCGGCGAACGCTATCGCCACTCCGGCGCTGATCAGGATCGCTCCGAACGTCCGAGCCGGAGATAGGGTGGTTCCGATCGTGGGGGCGCGGCGGAACCTGGAGCTGATGTCAACGCCGGTTGAAAACCGGACCACTTCTGCCGGTTGAAATGTGGACCACCCGCGGCAGCCGTGACGTCGAGCAGTTGTCCCGCCTGAAGCTCAAGGTCCCGCCTGCGGAGACGAGCCCGTAGGGCGAGGCGGAGCAGGCGGGAGCGCTCAGTCCCTGGGCGGCGGGGAGCCGAGGTCCTTGTCGCGCAGGCGGTAGCTGTCGCCCTTGAGGCCGAGGATCTCGGCGTGGTGGACCAGGCGGTCGATCATCGCCGCGGCGACTACTTCGTCGCCGAAGATCTCCCCCCAGGCGCTGAAGGGCTTGTTGGAAGTGACGATCAGCGAGGCCCGCTCGTATCTGGCCGAGACCAGGCTGAACATCAGGTTGGCCGCCTCGGGATCGAAGGGGATGTAGCCGACCTCGTCGACCACGAGCAGCGGCACGAAGGACAGGCGACGCAGCTCTGCCTCCAACTCACCCGCCCTCTTTGCCTCCCCGAGGCGCGCTACCCACTCCGTCGCGGTGGCGAACGCCACCCGCTGGCCGGCCAAACACGCCCGGATGCCCAGGGCGATCGCCAGGTGGGTCTTGCCGGTGCCGGGCGGCCCGAGCAGCACGACGTTCTCTTTGCCGTGCAGGAAGTCGAGCTGGCCCAGGTGCTCGACCACCTGCTTCTTGACGGTGCGCTGGAAGGTGAAGTCGAACTCCTCCAGGGTCTTGCGGGCCGGGAAGCGCGCCGCCTTGATCCGGTTCTCCCCGCCGTGGGACTCCCTCGAGGAGACCTCGGTGGAGAGCACCGCCTCGAGGAATCTCTCGTGTGACCACTCCTCCTCGCGGGCGCGCTCGGCGAGCTTTGGCAGGGCCCGTGCGGCAGCCGGCGCCTTCAGGGCCCGGAACAGGTGGTTGAGCTCGGCGGCCTTGGTCATGCCGGGATCAGCTCGTCATAGCGGGCCAGGGAGCGCAGCTCGACCTCGACGTCGGGTCCGCGGCGGCGGTTGCCGCGCAGCGCTTCGAGCAGCTGCTGGTGGGCGGGGTCGGTGAAGGTGAGGCCCTTGGCGAAGGAGCGTCGGTGGGAGGCGACGCGGGCTCCGGTGCCCAGCTCGATCGCGGTGATCTCTCGCTGGGAGGCACGCACCTCGACCCGCCGCCCCGCTGCCCGCGGGTCCAGCGAGTAATCGTTGGTGTCGAAGCGCAGGTAGGGCTGCTGGGGCACGCGCATGACGAAGCGGCGGTCGGTGTCGGGCATGCGCTCGGGCAGCGCTCGCATCCGCAGCACCTCTTCGGCCAGGCGCTCTGCCGGAACGGCGCGGATGCCACGGTGAAGGCGGGTGTTGGCGCGGTTTTCAAACCAGTCATCCAGGCAGGCCTGGAAGTGCTCGGGCGAGGCGAAGCTGCGCCCCGGTTCGAAGTTGGAGCGCAGGAAGCGGTGGCTTCGCTCGAGGACGCCCTTGGACTCCGGGTCGGCGGCCTCGCAGATAGACCAGCCGATCGGCAGGGCGCCGCAGAAGGCCGCGAAGGCATCGGTGGGCTTGCCCTTCGGGGCGATCGCCGCCTCGCGGTCCCAGACTGCGCTCTGCGGCAGAGCGCCCAGCTTCGCCAGGCAGCGGCCCATGCCCCAGAGGATGTCGGGCGCCTGCTTGGCGAAGATCAGCGCCCCGGCGCCGGCGCGCGAGTAGCCCAGGGCGCTCGTCACCACCCAGCCTCGCCTGGTCTGCCCGTGGCCGACCGGAATCTCCTCACGGGGCTCCCAGAGGTCGAACTGGCAGATCTCCCCGGGCCGGTAGACGGTGCGCTGGTAGGTGCGCCTGGGAGCGAAGCGAGGCCGCACCTCGCGCAGGTGGTCGTCGAGGATCGTCTTGCCGCCCTCATAGCCGAGCTCGGCGAGCAGCTCGCGGATGCGGGTGCCGGGCATCCGGTGGTCTGAGCGCAGCAGCCGCTCGATCTCTTCCTTGAAGGGGTCGAGCTTGGAGGGTGCCTTCGCTCGGCGATAGGCCGGCGGTTGCTTCGCCGCCAGGGCCCGGCGGATTGTTTCCCGGTGCAGGCCGGTGCGGCGGTGGATCTCCCGGATCGAGACCCCGTCGATGAAGTGCATCCGCCTGATCTCCGCCCAGTGCTCCACGTCGATCACCCGCTCCTCCTCGCCTCGATCTCTTCGATCGGGCGAGCGTCCAGACCCGGCCGGATGGCTCCGGCCCTGCGCCAGGGGGGGTCAGTTTTCGACCGGCGCAGGTGGTCCAGTTTTCAGGCGGCGCCTACAGCTGAAGGCGCTGGATCGCGACCCGGGGCGTCGTTCCCCAGGGCTACGCGGACCTGCTCCGCTCCACCCGCTCGTAGCCGACCCCGAGCGCCCCTGATCGGGCGCGACCGGCCGTTATCCTCGCGCCCGTGCCCGACCAGCCACTCGGCGGACCTGACCTACCATCCTCGGTCGTCCAGGCTTGAAGCCCACCCTCATGGCTTGACGAGCACGAAGAGCGTGAGGATGACGATTGCGCCGGTGAGCCAGATCAGCAATCTCTCCGCTCTGTCGCTGTAGATCGTCATGTTGGTGCGGTACAGAGCGTCCATCTTTTTCTGCAGCGTCTTGTAATCGGCGGTGATCCCGAGGCGGTCGCGGAGGCGGGCGTAGAGATGGCGGTACGTCTCCCGGGTGATATCCAGGTCGTAGATCTCATGCAGGTCGGTGGCGATTTCTCCGTCGATTGCGGCGATCTTCCGAGGGCTTGCCCCCTCGAGTCCTTCCAAGCCGCAATCGATCTCCCGCAGCGTCCCGATTGCAGTCGCGCCACCGATGGCCATGTATGCCACCGCCCCCACCCGGTTCAGCAGCTTTTCTTTGGGCTTGTCGGTTCCGGTGCCGGTGTTGGTGACGATCAGGCACCGGGTGCGCGGGAGCATTCCCACCGCGTAGTCGCTGCTGTCGACGAAGGGCCGGTCGAGCCTGTGCTTGCGTTTGACCTTTCGGGGCCAGGGGGTGCTCGGCGGCCGGGTGCCGTAGGAGCAGGCCGTCATCAGCGCGCCGAGCGAGCCCGGCAGATCGCGGTCCGGGTCCGAGTCGGCGACGTCTGCCTCCCTCAGCTCCGGATCGATCAGCACGGCAGCCGAGACTCGGGCGGTGCCGAGAGCGGTGACGACCTCGTTGCCGATCCGGTTCTGAACCTCGCGCTTCAAACTGCCCGTGGAACCGCGCGCCAATCGCATCGCCACTGCGAAAGCGATGATCTCCGTTGTCTGACGCAGGGTTTGGGGCGGGGCCGATTCATTGCCGCCGAACAGCATCTCGCCCACGAACGGTTCGGCGAGATGCGGCAGGTAGTCAAGCAGCGGGCCGCAAAGAGAGAAGGGAGTAAGCGCGTCGGGAAGCGGAACGTCCGCCAGACTCCAGCCGGCGTTGAGGGTCGCCTCGATCTCACAGGTTGACATCGCCCTGGCCCGCCAGCCGGATCCCTCGATCGGGACCAGGAACAGGGACAGGGTGTAGGCGCGACGAAACTGAGTCCTGTCGCTCGCATCCCGCAGCAGCGTGACCAACGGCTGAAGCGCGAAGGCGCCGGTCTTCTCCCGGCCGCCGCCCGCGCAGGCCATCGTGTTCATCCTGGGGTGGAGAATTGCGTGGGGGAGCATGACGTTTACGAACCGGTCGGCGAGGGCGAGCCCGAAGAGCTGGGAGCGTCTGAAGGCGACCGCCTCGAGCAGCAGCGCCGAAATCCCGGCCGCCTTGACTTCGGGACGCTCCCCCTTGCCATTGCCCCGGCGTTCGGCGACAAACAGGTCGTTGTGACAGAGGGCGCCCGAGCGCTCGTCGAGCTCGCTGAAGATCATCCTCGGCTCGGGGGCCCTGCCTTGGCGAGAAGCGCCCGAGCCCGCCGGGTTCCTGGTCGCCCAGCTCAGCGCGTCTGCCGAACTCTCACACTCTGAACTCGTCTTCGGGGGCCTCTGGGAGAGGGCGTCCAGTGGTTGTCCGCGTACGGTCGTCTTCTCGGCCCTGATCAGTGGGCTGTGGGATACATGACTGTCATCGCTTGCATTCCGGGTGGGGTCACGGAGCTGGCGGACGCAGAACTCGGGGCTGCCGCTGACCTGGAAGCGCTCGGCGACCCTCTCCAGGGTCGACGATCCGACGAACCGACGATGTGGATGCCGGATCTGCAGGGAGAAGGAGTGCTGGATCAGCCCTTCGAACTCGGCTGCCGGCCGGCAGCTCGCCAGGTTCCGGCGAGCGCATCGCCGGGCTCCGCCTTTCATCCCGGCTACGGGTCCCCGCGACCCGGGGCGGGGATCGGGAGCCCGATCAGCAGGCCGCCGACCGTCGCGCCCAATGCGTCCAGGGGCAGGTTCGTCGCCTGCATTGCGGCGAATACGACCGCGCCGACCGCCACGGCCCCCAGGCAGGTAAGGGTGACTGTGTTCTGGAGTTGTGCCGATCGCAGCGACAGCGGCAGGAGCGCGCCGACGAACACACCGCCGATCGCCCCCAGGGCTATCCAGAGGCCGGGGGCGATGTTCTTCACGCACTGGTGTTCGGCGGCGACCCAGCAGACGCCGCCGATCGCCACGACGAGGGCGATCCCGAGTAGGGCGATCGCCAGCCGATAGGCAGTCTGGTCGCGAGGGTCATTAACCATCACGGAAAAGCCTATGTGAATTTGAATAAAAGGAAATACCTAGTAATTAGGTATAGCTCAAATAGAGAAAATCACATGTCACCTCCGAACGCCCTGCGAATCCTCGCGCGGTTGCCAACACTGTGCCCCCCCGGCCAGATCCGGTGTACGGTGGCGCTGATGGAGACGGACATGGTCAGCGGCGGGTCGGGGCTCCCGGTCGGGGAGGCGTTTGCCTGGGGCGGGGGCCCGGCGCGATGAGGATGCGGGCCGCCGTGCTGGAGCGCTTCGGCGAGCCGCTGGCGGTGCAGGAGGTCGAGCTGGCCGAGCCGCGGGCCGGGGAGGTGCTGGTGCGGCTGCACGCCTGCGGCGTCTGCCACACCGACCTCTACACCGCCTCCGGTGCCGACCCGTCCGGCTACGCGCCGGCGGTGCTGGGGCACGAGGGGGCCGGGGTGGTCGAGGCGGTCGGGCCGGAGGTCGCCGACCTGGCGGTGGGCGACCACGTCGTCACCCTCTTCTCGCCGCAGTGCCGGGAGTGCGTCCACTGCCGCGACGAGCGCACCAACCTCTGCCTGGCGATCCGCGAGGAGCAGAACCGGGGGCACCTGCCCGACGGGACGACGCGGATCAGCCGCGACGGTGAGGAGATCCGCCACTTCATGGGCTGCTCGACCTTCGCCGAGTACACGGTGATGCCGGAGATCGCGCTGGCGAAGGTCAGCCCGGAGGCCCCCTTCGAGCACGCCTGCCTTTTCGCCTGCGGGCTCTCGACCGGCCTCGGCGCGGCGATCAACACCGCCGCGGTGCGCCCCGGCAGCACCTGCGCCGTCTTCGGCGCCGGCATGGTCGGCCTCGGCGCGGTCGCCGGCTGCCGCCTGCAGGGGGCCGAGCGGATCGTCTGCGTCGACCTCTCGCCGCAGCGGCTGGAGCTCGCCCGCGGCCAGGGCGCGACCGACCTGATCGAGGGCGGCGAGGGCGCGGTCGAGCGGATCCTCGAGATGACCGGCGGCTTCGGCGCCGACTACACCTTCGAGGCGACCGGCAACGTCGCAGTGATGCGCCAGGCGGTCGAAGCGGCGCGGATGGCCTGGGGCCTGTGCACCGTCGCCGGGGTCGCCGGCCGCGGCGAGACCCTCGACGTCGTCCCCCGCCTGCTGATCACCGGCCGACGCATCGCCGGCTCCTCCTTCGGCGGCGTCAAGGGCCGCGATCAGGTCCCCGTCCTCGTCGACCGCTACCTGGCCGGCGAGATCGACCTCGAACCCTTCGTCTCCCACCGCATCGCCCTCGACGAAGTCAACCGCGGCTTCGAGCTGATGGAGGCCCAGGACGGCATCCGCAGCGTGATCGAGTTCGCCTGAGCCCCGGAGGGGCCAGGCCTCCGCGTTTTCTGTTCCTTTTGGTCGCATAGCGGTCGAAAGGAACAGACAAGCGGTGACGTTGTTTCGTCCCCTGTTCCTTAAGGCTGTATCGCGACCAAAAGGAACAGAAAACGGGCTGGGCGGGGTCAGGCGAGGGCGCGGCGCAGCGGGGCGGCGAGGTCGCCTTTGCGGGCGACCGAGACGGCGCCGAGGTCGAGCCACTCGCTCAGCTGTCGCAGCTCGGTGGCCAGCTCGGCGGCGACTTGGACGGGGTCGGCGCTCGGCTCGGCGAAGGCGCTGCGGACCCGCAGGACGCTGGCCTGGCGGTCGCTTTTGAGGTCGACTCGGGCGACGAGGCGGTTGCCCAGCAGGAAGGGGAGGACGTAGTAGCCGTGGACGCGCTTCGCTGCCGGGACGTAGATCTCGATCCGGTAGCGGAAGTCGAAGAGGCGCTCAGTGCGCTCGCGCGCCCAGACCAGGGAGTCGAAGGGGGTGAGGAGGGCGCGGGCCTCCGCAGCCCGGCGCAGCCCGGCGGGGCGCTCGCCGGTGAGGTAGGCGGGTTGCCCCCAGCCCTCGACCCGGGCCGGGACGAGGGCGCCGTCCTCGGCGAGCTCGGCGACGCGGGCCTTCGACTCGCGGCGGGGGAGGCGGAAGTAGTCGCCGAGGTCGGCCTCGGTCGCGACGCCGAGGCGGGCGGCGGCGATCGTCAGCAGCTGCCGCTGGGCCTCCTCCTGGGTGGGAGTGGGCGCCCCGAGCACCTGCCGCGGCAGCACCCGCTCGGGCAGGTCGTAATGGCGCTCGAAGTTGACCCGCCGCGCCGAGGTCAGCCGCCCGGAGTAGAACAGGTACTCGAGCGCGGTCTTCTCTTCGCTCCAGCTCCACATCTCGCCCGGCCTGCGCTCGCGGTCCGGCGCGGCCAGGTCCGAGGCGCGGAGCGGCCCGCGCTCGCGCACCTCCCCGAGCACGAACTCGAGCAGCTGCGGCTGCTCGGCGGCGACCCGCCGCACGCCTTTCCAGGCCAGCGAGTCCGCCCGCGCCATGCGCCAGCGCAGCAGCGGCTGCAGCTCGACCGGCAGCAGCGAGGCTTCGTGGCCCCAGTACTCGAACAGGTCCCGCCGCCGCGCCCGCCGCGTCTGCCCGGCCGCGTCCTCGTGCCAGGCGAGGCGGTCCAGCGCCTCGCGCGGGTACGGCCCGAGGCGCGAGAAGAGCGGCATGTAATGGGAGCGGAGGAAGACGTTGACCGAGTCGAGCTGCAGCAGGCCGACGTTGCCGATTGCCCGCCGCAGGTGCCGGGCGTCAACCCGCCCGCGCAGCCGCGCCCGCCCGAACCCCTGCGCGGCAAGCGCCAGCCGCCGCGCCTCGCCGGCGCTGAGGTCGAACTCGGTGCGGGCCATCCGGCCTGGCAGCGTAGCCAGCCGCAGCAGCGGCTCGGAATGCGCGTGTCGGGGCGCGATTTCTGCTGCCGGGGCTACGTCTCCGCGTCGGCGATGTCGCGGAACTGGTCGGCGATCGCCTCGCCTGCCTTTTCGGCGAGCTTGCCGACGAGCGGGCTGGCCACGACGCTGAGGACCGCGCCGGCGAGCTCGGGCGCGTTGTCGCGGAACCAGCGCAGCGCCGTGCGGACGCGGTCGGGCCGGGGGCGGTCGCTGACGATCGCGGCTTCCAGCTCGGCCGTCTCGGCCAGGGCCGCCTCGCGCTTCTCCGGCGGGACCCGCTCGGCGACCGCCGAGCGCAGCCCCTCGAAGCCGGCGCGCAGCTCGGCCACCTCCGCCGGCGAGAGCCCGACCGTCTGGCTGACCGTGTTGTAGTCGCCGACCAGCACCTGGCTGCGATCGACGTCGCCTTCGATGTTGATCGTGAACTTCCCGGCCGGCTTGTCTTCCGCTGCCATCTACCTGACCGCCGGTTCGGGTTCGGGTTCGGTTTCGGGTTCCGGTTCGACTTCGGGTTCGGTTTCGCCCTCGGGCTTGTGCGACCGCGTCGGCGATGGCGGTTCGACCGTGTATTTCGCCTCGCGGGTGCCGGAATTCCCCGCCGAATCCGTCGCGGTGATGGTGAATGAGTGAGCTCCCGGCGTTTTCGTGTCGACGGGGGCTTGGTCTTCGACCTCGCCAGCGCAGGTGGTCGGTTCCGATTCGGTGTCCGCGCAGCTGTATTCGGCCATCACTCGGGCACCCTGTTCGTAGCTGCCGCTGGGCGAGACGATGGTGATCACGGGCGGAGTCTCGTCGACCGGCGGCCGGGTCGTGGTCGTCGTCGTGGTGGTGGTCGGCTTGGTGGTCGTGGTCGATCCGGGCGGCCGGGTCGAGCGGGTGCCGCCGGCCTCTTCGCCGCCGCCGCTACCGAGGGCGAGCGCGGCGACGATGCCGACCGCCACCGCGAGACAGCCGATGGCGAGCGCGATCCGGGGCGGCCGCGGCCCGCCGCCACCGCCACCGTCTCCGTTCGGAGCGTTTCCGCCGCCGCCGAGCTGTCCGAGGTTGTGCCGGGTCAGCTCGGCGCCCTCGCGCTCGCCCAGCTCGACCCGCAGCGAGAGGGCCTCGCCGAGCAGCGCGGCGGCCTCCTCGCGTCGGCCGAGGCAGAGCGCCTGACTGCCCATCTGGTGGAGGAGGTGGGCGCGGGCGCTGCGGTCGCCGAGCTCGTCGGCCGCCTGCAGGCCGAGGCGCAGGACGCGGCTGCGAGCGGTCCAGGCGCCGGCGACCGCGAGCCCCCGCTCGGCGTTCCGCGCCAGGGCCAGGGTGCCGTCCCAGCGCTGGAACTTCCGGCCGAGTTCGAGCGCCCGCCCGATCGCCTCGGCTTCGGCCGCGAGCGCGGCCGGCCCGGCCTCCGCGCTCCAGGCGCCCAGTTGGGCGAGCAGCGTCTCGCCGAGCGTCGGCCAGAGGTCGGGCGCCCTGCCCGGGTCCAGCCGTAGGCTCCGGTAGCGCGGGCTCGCCGACTTCGCCCAGCCGCGCCGCTCGAGCTCGTCGAGGAGCCCCTGCGCGTCGGCGACGCCGGCCAGCGAGGCGACCTGCTCGACCCCCAGCGCCGCTCCGTCAAGGGTCGCGAGGGCGGCGAGGATCCGCGCCTGGGACTCGGAGAGCAGGGAGGGGTCGAGCAGCCGTTCCACCCCCGCGGGCTCCTCGGCCAGCTCGCGCAGCGAGCCGTGCCCGTCCTCGATCAGCGCCGCGGCTTCGACCAGCGACTGGGGCCGGCCGCCGAGCCGCGCCGCGAGGGCCTCCGCGCTCGCCCGCTCCGGCGGCGCCAGCTCGCGCCCGAGCTCGCGCTCGAGCAGGTCGGCGCCGGCGCCGGGGTCGAGCCCGCCGAGCTCGCGCGCGGTCCCCCGCGACCACAGCGTCCGCCGCTCCGAGGCGAGGACGACCGCGCAGCGGGGGAGGGAGTCCAGCAGCGTCTCGACGTCGTCGCGGTCGAGCCCGCAGTCGTCGAGGATCAGCAGCGCCTCGCGCTCGCCGAGGAAGTCGGCCATCTGCGCCGGCGACGGGACGAAGGGGATGTCGCATTCCCAGAAGGCCCGGTAGAGGACGGCCTGGATTTCGTCGAGGGAGCGGCGGCGCACCGGCTCGAAGACCACCCCCTCGGCCCGCTCGGGCGCCTCCCGGGCGGCAAGCTTGAGCAGGCAGGTCTTGCCGGCGCCGTCGCCGGCGTAGAGCTGAACCGGCCCGTCCGCGCTCGCCGCCGCGACCAGGGCGAGGTCGTCGTCGCGGCCGAGGATCGCCGCGGCCGCGCCCGGCCGCCGCGAGACCGGCAGCGGCCGCAGCCGCGGCACCGGCCGTTCGCCGACCTGGAGCACCGTGACCTCGGTCCCCTCCGGCGTCTGGATCGTGTTGTGATCGCCGACGACGAGCTGGCTGCCGTGGACGTCCCCGATCGAGACCTCGACGCGACGTACAGATTTATCCTCCACGGTGACCCCCGGCCCAGGAGTCGCAACACACCTTTACGTACCGTTGTGTTAACCCTGAGCAGTCTGAGTAACTTCACCCAACCATCGCACACTGCGCCCCGCTCCCGCAACCGTGGGGCCGAGGTTCGCTCGCTCGCTAACGCCGCCCTTCTTCCCACGCCTGCGCGAGCGCGATCCGCTGCACGATCGTCGGGTGGTTCTCGGCGAGCAGGTAGATCCAGGCCGGGGGGTCGGGGTCGGCGAGGCTCTTCCGCGCCAGCTTGCGCATCGCCGCGCGGTCGGTCGCCGGTTCGTGGGTGGCTTCGAGGGCGGCCCAGTCGGCGGCGGCCTCGACCCGGCGGCTGACGACGTTGAGGACCGGCGCCGCCAGCAGCTGGCAGGCGACGAGGACGAGGAGCGCGACCGGGACCGCCTCGGGCCGGTAGAGGCCGCCGCGGCGGCGGGTGAAGAGGGCGACCAGGCCCCAGACCGGGAGCAGGAAGAGGGTCAGCCAGCCGAGCAGCTTCAGCGGGTCCTCGTGGGCGAGGTGGCCGACCTCGTGGGCGAGGACGAAGCGGACTTCGCGGCGGTCGAAGCCGTCGCGCAGGAGGGTGTCCCAGAGGACGATCGTGCGGGTCGGCCCGAGGCCGAGCGCCTCGGCGTTGGGCGCGTCGGTGAAGCGGTGCACGTTCTGGACCCGCAGGCGGGAGTGCGGCGCCCCCTCGATCCGCTCCAGCGCCCGCGCTTCGGCCCGGAGGGTCCCGCTGCGCACCGGTTCGGTGTCGGGGAGCAGGTAGGGGCCGACGAGGCTGAAGAGCAGCGCCAGCCCGATCAGGACCGGCACCGCCGCCAGCCACCACCAGCGCCGCAGCAGCCCCGCCAGGCCCATCACGATCGCGACCCCGACGCAGATGAAGACGAACTCGCCGCCGAGGCCGAGGAAGCTTTCGAGCAGGTGGCTCAGGTAGCTCTGGTGGGAGACGCCGTAGCGCCGCTGCCACCAGAGGGCGACCAGGCCGAAGGGGACCTCGGCGAGCCAGACGACGGCGAAGCCGAGCATCGCCAGCAGCATCCCGGTGCCGACCCGGCCCGCCGCCGACTCGCGCGCCAGGGCGGCGCCGCGGCGGGCGTAGACGGCGAGCACGGCGATCACCGTCAGCGCCGCCAGCAGCCCCTCGATCGCGAGGAAGCGCTCGTAGCCGGAGCTGCGGGCGAGGAAGGCGTCGCCGAAGTAGCGGTGGGGGTCGAGGTGGGGGAGGTCGAGCGAGGGCAGCGGGGTCGAAGTCCAGAGCGCCTGGGCGGCCCAGAGCCAGAGCGCGGCGCCGAGCAGGAGCGCCGGCGCCGCCGCCCACGGCGGCCGCCGCGATCGGCTCATGCAGCGGGCGCGGGCGGGGCGGCCGGGGGAGCGGGCGGCGCCGGGCTGGGATCCGGGACCGGAGCCGGGGCGGCTTCGTGGCAGGGCCCGCTGTAGGGGTAGGACCCGGTCAGCAGCAGCAGGTAGGCGTGGGCCTGGGCGTTGTAGCGCAGGGCGAAGGCGCCGAGGTTGCGCAGGCCGAGCGGCATCCGCGCCGTGAACAGCCCGGCGAACCAGCCGAGCACGGCGAGGACCGCGAGCAGCTGCGAGAAGACGCCGCTGAGCAGCAGCGCCGGGACCGCGAGGACGATCCGGAAGCCGACCGTCCAGCGGTTCTGCCGCTCCCGCCCGGCGACGTGGAGGTCGACCGGGTAGCTGCCCGGCGCCCCGACGAAGCCGGGAAACGGGTTGCCGACCAGGTAGAGGAAGGCGAGGACGTGCAGCTCGTAGCGCACGTAGCGGGCGAGGAAGCGGTGCAGCCGCTCGGGCGAGCGGCCGGTGAAGAGCGTCGCGAACCAGTTGACGATCGCCGCCGGCAGCGCCGCCACCCCCCAGAGCGCCAGCCAGATCAGGTGCGGGAAGGCGAGCGCGAGGCGGAAGAAGACGGTGAGGCGGCTGCGGCGCAGCTCGTCGGTCACCTCGGTCCGCACCGGGTCCGAGCGGGTCGGCAGCGGCCCGATCGCGGTCAGCGGGTCGCTGGAGGGATAGCGGTCGGTGAGCAGCAGCAGGTAGGCCCAGGTCTGGGCGCCGTAGGAGAGGCCGAAGGCGATCAGGTCGCGCAGCCCGCGCGGCGCCCGCGCCTTGAACATCGCGTAGAACCAGGTGAAGACCGCGGCCAGGGCGAGCAGGGGGACGGCGTTGCGCTCGCCGCTGCCGAGGGCGAAGCTGCCGCTGCCGGCGACGACCGTCAGCAGCGCCAGCGCCGGGATCGCGAGGACGACGCGGAAGCCGACCGTCCAGCGGTTCTGGCGCCGCGGCGGGTCGATCTCGAGGTCGATCGGGTAGGCGCTCCTGCCGTCGAAGGCCGGCAGCGGCTCGGCGGCGAGGTCGGCGAAGGCGTAGACCTGCGTCGTGTAGCGGACGAAGCGGGCGAGGAACTCGTGCAGCGACTCCGAGGATTCGCCCTCGATCAGGGTCGCCAGCCAGTTGGCGATCGCGACGAACAGCGCCCCGACCGCCCAGACCGCGAGCCAGATCAGGAACGGCAGGGCGAAGATCGCCCGGAAGAAGACGGTGCCGCGGCTGCGCCGCAGGTCGTCGCCGACGAGGAGCCGGACCGGCCGGCGGTCCTGCGGGGTCGGGTCGATCGCGTCCACGTGCAGATCTTGAGCGATGGATCGGTCACTTGGCAAGCGCGGCCAGCCGCTTTATGGTCAGTACTTCTCTATCCATAGAGGCGGGGGAGGAGGCAGTTGAGATGAAGCGGAGGCGCATTGCGGTATTTCTCTGCGTGGCGGCGGCGTTCGCGGCGTTCGCGGGGCAGGCATGGGCGACCAGGTACGTCGCGCTCGGCGACTCGTACTCGTCGGGGGTGGGAACCCGCACCTTCTATGAAGAAGGCTGCAAGCGGTCGGTCTACGCCTACCCGTACCTGCTGCACAACGCCCACACGAGCTGGACCTTCGTCAACGCGACCTGCACCGGGGCGACGACGGGCGACATCCTCAGCACCCAGGCGAACAGCCTGACCTCGGACACCAACTGGGTCACCTACACGATCGGCGGCAACGACGCCGGCTTCTCGGAAGTGATCACCGAATGCGCGCTGCCGGGTTGGCTGTCCAACTGCAACGGCGCGATCAACAGCGCCCAGTCCTACATCACCAACACCCTGCCCGGCCGGCTCGACCTGGTCAACAACAAGATCAAGGAAAAGTCGCCCAACGCGACGGTGGTGGTGCTCGACTACCCGAAGCTGTTCAACGGCGAAGACTGCAACGCCTTCACCTGGTTCAGCCCGAGCGAGGAGACGCGGCTGAACGAAACCGCGGACATGCTGAAGAACGTGATCAGCGCCGCGGCGACGCGGGCCGGGTCGAATTTCAAATTCGGCAACGTGATCCCGAACTTCATCGGTCACGCGGTCTGCGACGGAGGCGGCGGGTCCTCGACCGAGTGGATCAACGGCCTCTCGAACCCGGTGGAAGAAAGCTACCACCCGAAGGTCGCCGGTCACGCCAACGGCTACTACCCCGTGGTGCACGGCATCACCGGCTAGCGGGACCCTGATGCGGCGGCGCCGGAGGGGGCTCCGGCGCCGCCTTACCACTCGCCGGCGCGGGCCTTCTCCCAGACGTCGATGCCGGCGTCGGCCTCGGTGTGGCGGTCGATCTCGGCAAGCTCCTCGGCGGAGAGCTCGAGGTTGTCGAGGGCGGCGACGTTCTGCTCCAACTGCCCGACCGAGGAGGCGCCGATCACCAGGCTGGTGACGCGCTCGTCGCGCAGGGCCCAGGCGAGGGCGAGCTGGGCGAGGGTCTGGCCGCGGCGCCCGGCGAGCTCGTCGAGGGCGCGCAGGCGCGCGAGCATCTCGTCGTTCAGCCAGTCCTCGTCGAAGGTCTTTTCGCCGCGGGCGGCGCGCGAGTCCTCCGGGACGCCGTCGAGGTAGCGGTCGGTGAGCAGGCCCTGGGCGAGGGCGGTGAAGCCGATCACGCCGATGCCGAGGTCGGCCGCGGCGTCGATTAGGCCCTCGGTCTCGATCCAGCGGTTCAGCATCGAGTAGGAGGGCTGGTGGATCAGCAGCGGGGTGCCGAGGTCGCGGAGGATCGCCGCCGCCTGCCGGGTGCGCTCGGCGTCGTAGGAGGAGATGCCGACGTAGAGGGCCTTGCCCTGGCGCACGGCGGCGTCGAGCGCCCCCATCGTTTCCTCCAGCGGGGTCGAGGCGTCGAGGCGGTGGCTGTAGAAGACGTCGACGTAGTCGAGGCCGAGGCGCCGCAGCGACTGGTCGAGCGAGGCGAGCAGGTACTTGCGGGAGCCGCCGCCCTGGCCGTGCGGGCCGGGCCACATGTCCCAGCCGGCCTTGGTCGAGACGATCATCTCGTCTCTGTAGGGGGCGAAGTCCTCGCGCATCAGGCGGCCGAAGTTGAGCTCGGCCGCGCCGTAGGGCGGGCCGTAGTTGTTGGCGAGGTCGTGGTGGAAGATGCCGAGGTCGAAGGCCCGCCGCGCGATCGCCCGCTGGGTCTCGAACGGGCGGTCGTCGCCGAAGTTGTGCCAGTAGCCGAGCGAGAGCAGCGGCAGGTCGAGCCCCGAGCGCCCGCAGCGCCGGTAGCGCATCGTCCCCTCGTAGCGATCGGCGGCGGCCCGGTAGCTCATTCGCGCTGGGCGGCGGCGGGCGAGGCGGCCCAGAAGTCCTCGACCTTCTCGCCGCGGTCGCTCTCGTTGGCCGGCGAGACCGCCCACAGCTCGACCGGCTCGTCGCCCTCGTTGCGGTGCGAGCGGACCGTCCGCGGCGCCACCCGCACGGCGCTCCCCGCGCCGACCTTCTCGACCTCGTCGCCGAAGCGCATCGTCAGCGTCCCCCGGGTCACCAGGTAGACCTCCTCGATCTCCTCGTGCCGGTGTCCGGACCCCTGCTCGAAGTCGCAGTGGGGCGGGATCCGGATCAGCGTCACCGCGACCTGCTGCGCGCCGAGCGCCTTCGAGAGCGAGCGGAACTCCCCCGGCACGTCGCTGTCGGCGTAGGCGTCCGAGGCCTCGTCGGCTCTGACGATCGTGAAATCGGCCATGTGCACGCAAGCTACCCCGGCGGGCGGTGCCTACACCCTGCGCGGGTGCAGAGCTCTCCAGCCCTGCAGGTCGGGCGCGCAGATTCGCCTCGGCTCGCCACTCCGAACTTTTGGGGGCTATGACCCCCACAACCTCGGAGGCACGAACACGAGCCGGGGAGAGGAACCCCCGGAAGCCTCCGGGCGCGGCTCCCTGCGCCCTTACTGCTCAGTAAAGGTGCGGGGAGCCGCGCAGGTGCGCTGCCGTGCTGCGGAGGACGCCGATGACGTGCCGGGGTTCGTACTTGACCTGCCAGTGGGAGAAGCGAAGCGGGGTGCGCCCGGCCGCGGTGTGGACCTGGAAGCGGAGGGCGTCGCGGGTCTGGGCGGCGGGCGTGCGGTGGTAGCGCCAGCCGTCGGTCTCGACCACCAGCCCGAGGTCGGGCCAGAAGAAGTCGACCTCGAATTCGTCGACCATGGCTTTCGTGCGGGGGACCGGCAGGCCCGCCGCGGCGGCGAGCGGGCGGAAGAGCCGTTCGAGCTCGTCGTCGGAGAGGCGGAAGGTGTGCTTGTCGAGGATGCGGCAAAGGGGGCGGACGCCCGCCTCGCCCGCGTGGGCGTCGAGGGCCTTCCGCAGCGCGTCCGGGTCGATCGCGTCCCGCTTGTCCGCGTCGTTGATCGCCCGCTCGAGCGTCTTGGGACCGGCGACGGTGGCGAGGTCGAGGAACGTCTGGACCGGCTCGGTGAGGGGAATGTTCCGGCGCATCGCGATCGCACTCGCCGGCAGGGCGGGACGGCGGTGGCAGCGGATGCCGCGGAGCCTCGCTTCCGAGTCGCGCCTGACGCTGACGTCGATGTAGGCCTCGTGCTCCTCGCCGAAGCCCCAGAGCGCCGCGGCGCTGCGATGGCTCAGCGCCGCGCCGGGCCCGCAGGCGAGGACGGCGGCCGTCCAGCGTCCCTCGCGGCCGAGCTCGCGGCGCCCGACGGCGTAGACGCCGCGGAATATCGGGTGCAGCCGGCCGGTCCTCACCCGGTGCTTGATCGCCTCCGGCGAGAAGCCGAGATCGAGAAGCTGCCCCCGCGTCAGCACCCCGTGCTGTCGTCGCGCCGAGCCCCAGGCGTCCCTGCTTCGCGACTCCGAGGTTCGGGGGGTCATAGCCCCCCTAAGTTCGGAGCGGCGGATCTTCGCCCCCCTTGCGCGGCTCGCGCCGGGGAGGGATCGCGCGCTTTGGGGGTCCCGGGGCGGGTCGGGTTGAATGGGGGCGTGTCCCCGACTCCTCGCGCCCCGACCTCCCGCACTCTGGGCTCGCCCCCGCCGCTTCGCGCCGTCACCTTCGACTTCTGGAACACGATCGCGCGGGTGCCGAGCGGGGCGATGACCGCGGCGCGGCGGCGGGCGGTGCTGGCGGCCTGCGCGGAGGGCGGCGTGGAGGTCGAGCCGAAACTGGTGGCCGCCGCCCTCGAGGAGGTGGGGATGCGCTGGGAGCGCTCCTGGGGCGAGGGCGTGCACCTGCACCCGCGCGAGGGGGGCGAGATGCTGGCGCGGGCGCTGGGGGCCGGGGACGCGGTCGGCGAGCTCGTGATCGAGGCGTTCCTCGGCGCCGGGCGCGCGGTCGAGCTGGAGCCGGCGCCGGAGATCGGCCCGGCGCTGGAGGCGCTCTCGGCACGCGGCACGCGGATCGGCATCGTCTGCGACGTCGGCTTCAGCGGCGGTGCGCTGCTGCGCGAGCTGCTCGCCGGCCTGGGGCTGCTCGAGCACTTCGACGCCTGGGCCTTCTCGGACGAGACCGGCCACTACAAGCCGGCGCCGCAGGCCTTCGAGGCGGCGCTCGAACCCCTCGGCGCCGAGCCGGGGGAGGCGATGCACGTCGGCGACCTGCGCCGCACCGACATCGCCGGCGCCGCCGCCCTGGGGATGCGGACGGCGCGCTACCGCGGCATGCACGACGACGCCGGGCCCGGCCCCGAGGCCGACTTCGTCGTCGACTCCCACCTCGAGCTGGTCGAGACCGTCGCGCGCCTGACAGCGTGTCGAGTTTGTCTTCCATAGGGAGACAAAGTCGACACCGGCCTCTAGATTTCCCCCGATGGCCGAGCTGATCCTCTATGCGATCCCCGCCTTCGTGCTGCTGCTGGCGGTCGAGCTGCTGTCGTTCCGGTACGCGCGCGACGACGAGCTGGTCGGCTACGAGGCGCGCGACACCCGCACCAGCCTGACGATGGGCGCCGGCAACGTCGCCATCAACGCCGTCTGGAAGCTGGCCCTGGTCGCGATCTACGCCGGCCTCTACGAGCTCAGCCCGCTGCGGATGCCCGCCGCAGAGTGGTGGACCTACGTCCTGCTCTTCGTCGCCGACGACCTCGCTTACTACTGGTTCCACCGCGTCCACCACGAGGTCCGGGTCTTCTGGGCCAGCCACGTCGTCCACCACTCCTACCTCTCGACCGCGCTGCGGCAGACCTGGACGCCGATGACGGCGCTGCCGTTCTGGGCGCCGCTGGCGCTGCTCGGCTTCGCTCCCTGGATGATCCTCACCCAGCAGGCGGTCAGCCTGATCTACCAGTTCTGGATCCACACCGAGCGGGTGAAGCGGATGCCCGCCTGGTTCGAGTTCTTCTTCAACACGCCCTCGCACCACCGCGTCCACCACGGCTCCAACGAGGCCTACCTCGACCGCAACTACGGCGGCATCCTGATCGTCTGGGACCGCCTCTTCGGCACCTACCAGGGCGAGACCGAGCGGGTCCGCTACGGCCTCACCCGGAACATCCGCAGCTTCCGCCCGACCCGCGTCGCCTTCCACGAGTTCGCGGCGATCTGGCAGGACGTCCGCGCCGCGACGAGCTGGCGCCACCGCCTCGGCTACCTCTTCCGCGGCCCCGGCTGGTCGCCGGACGGCAGCGGCGGCGGCACCCGCGGCTGAACCGACCTCGGGGCGGGGTCCGGCCCCGCGCCTATCTTTCCGCCGATGTCGGTAGAGGTCGAGGGCCTTGCCGTGCGCCGCGGGGGCAGGGAGGTCATCCACGGGCTCGACTGCTCGGTCCCGGCCGGCCAGGTGACCGGGCTGCTCGGGCCGAGTGGCTGCGGCAAGACGACCCTGATGCGCGCGATCGTCGGCGTCCAGGTCGTCGCCGCGGGCCGGGTCACCGTCCTCGGCGAGCCGGCCGGCTCGCCGAGGCTGCGCTCCCGGCTCGGCTACCTGACCCAGGCCCCGTCCGTCTACGGGGACCTGACCGTGCGCGAGAACATGCGCTTCTTCGCCCGCATCCTCGGCGCCGGCGCGGAGCGGATCGCGGCGGCGATCGAGACGGTGGCGCTCGGCCCCTTCGCCGACCGGGTGGTCTCGCGGCTCTCCGGCGGCCAGCAGGCGCGGGCCTCGCTGGCGACGGCGCTGCTCGGCGAGCCCGAGGTGCTGATCCTCGACGAGCCGACGGTCGGCCTCGACCCGCTGCTGCGCCGCGACCTCTGGGGGACCTTCCGCGACCTCGCCGCCGCCGGGGCGACGCTGCTGGTCTCCAGCCACGTGATGGACGAGGCCGAGCACTGCGACGGGCTGCTGCTGATGCGCGAGGGGGAGCTGCTGGCCGCCGCCACCCCCGACGAGCTGCGCCGCCGCACCGGCGCCCAGCGGCTCGACCAGGCGTTCCTGGCGCTGATCGAAGCGGGGGAGGGGTAGGCGTGGGCGCGACCCCGGCCCTCGCCGCGCGGGTGCTCGCCCAGCTGCGCCGCGACCCGCGCACCGTCGTCCTCCTGCTCGGCGTCTCGCCGTTCCTGCTGACCCTGCTGCGCGGCGCCTTCGACCAGGACCCGCGGACCTTCCAGACGGTCGGCGGGCCGCTGGTCGGCCTCTTCCCGTTCAGCACGATGTTCGTCGTCACCTCGATCACGATGCTGCGCGAGCGCACGACCGGGACGCTGGAGCGGCTGATGACGCTGCCGCTGGCCAAGCTCGACGTCCTCTTCGGCTACGGGATCGCCTTCGCGCTGGTCGGCGCGGTGCAGGCGCTGATCGCCGCCGCGGTCGCCTTCGGCCCGCTCGGGCTCGAGGTCGCCGGATCGGCCGCGCTGGTGATGGCGCTGGCGGTCGGCAACGCCCTCCTGGGCATGGCCCTCGGCCTCTTCGTCAGCGCCTTCGCCCGCACCGAGTTCCAGGCGGTCCAGTTCATGCCGGCGATCGTCTTCCCCCAGCTCCTGCTCTGCGGCCTCTTCGTCCCCCGCGACCAGATGGCCCCGGTTCTGCACGCCGCCTCGGCCGCGATGCCGCTCACCTACGCCTTCGAAGCCCTGCGCCGGGTCACGGTCGAAGGGAGGCTCGGCCCCGGCGGGGCGCTCGACGTCGCGGTGATCGCCGGTGCCACCGTCCTGCTGCTGGTCCTCGGGGCGCTCACCCTGCGCCGCCGCACGCCCTGAGCGGCGGAAAGGCTCAGCCGCCGCGGATCAGGTCGGCGGCTTTCTCGGCGATCATGATCGTCGGGGCGTTGGTGTTGCCGGCGGGGATCGTCGGCATCACCGAGGCGTCGGCGACGCGCAGCCGCTCGACGCCGCGGACGCGGAGGTCGGGGGTGACGACCGCATCGACATCGCTCTCGGCGCCGATGCGGCAGGTGCCGACCGGGTGGTAGAGGAGCTCGACCCGGCGGCGGACGTCGGCGGCGATCGCCGCGTCGGTGTCGACCTCCGGCCCGGGGAAGAGCTCGCGGCCGACGACCTCGGCCAGCGGCCCCGCGGCGGCGATCTCGCGGGCGCGTTCGACCCCGGCCCGCAGCGCCTCGACGTCGGCCTCCTCGGCCAGCGAGTTGGTGAGGATGCGCGGCTTCGCGCTCGGGTCGGCCGAGCGCAGACGCACCCAGCCGCGGCTCCGCGGCTTGACCAGGACCGGGCCGCTGGTGATCGCGTGGCCGTCGTATTCCTCGAAGCCGTTGTCGACGAAGTAGGCGGGGGCGAAGTGGAACTGCAGGTCGGGCGCCGGCAGGCCCGAGCGGCTGCGGACGAAGGCGAAGGCCTCGGCGACGGGCGAGCTCAGCGGCCCGGTTTTGCGCAGTACGTACTCGAGCAGCGCCTTCGGCTTCTCGGCGTCGGCGAGCGAGCCGCCGCCGGGGACGTCCCAGACGCAGGCGACGTAGGGATGGTCCTGGAGGTTCCCGCCGACCCCCGGCAGGTCGCAGGCGACCGGCAGCCCCAGCCCGCGCAGCTGCTCGGCGGGGCCGATGCCGGAGAGCAGCAGGAGCTGCGGCGAGCCGATCGCGCCGGCGCTGAGGATCACCTCGCGCCCGGCCCGCGCCGTCCGCTCGCCGCCGCGGCGGCGCGAGTAGCGGACCCCGCGGGCGGCACCGCCCTCGATCTCCAGGCCGGAGACGGTCGCCCCGGTCACCACCTCCAGGTTCGGCCGCTTCAGGGCCGGCCGCAGGTAGGCGTCGGCGGTGCTCCAGCGGCGGCCGCCGCGCTGGGTCACCTGGACCAGCGCCGCCCCGTCCTGCTCGGGGCCGTTGTAGTCGTCGATCCGGGGCACGCCGGTCTCGGCGCAGGCGGCGAGGAAGCGGCCGGTCAGCGGCCGCGGCGAGCGCTCGTCCTCGACCCGCAGCGGGCCGCCGGTCGCGTGGTACTCGGAGGCGCCGCGCTCGTTGTCCTCGGCCCTGAGGAAGTAGGGGAGGACGTCGTCCCAGCCCCAGCCGGCGGCGCCCGCCGCGGCCCAGCCCTCGTAGTCGAGCGGGTTGCCGCGCACGTAGAGCATCGCGTTCATCGAGCTCGAGCCGCCGAGCCCCTTGCCGCGCGGTATGTAGAGCGAGCGGCCGTCGCAGTGCGGCTCGGGCTCGGTCGCCAGGTCCCAGTCGAGCCTGGTCTTGAACTGCTTGGCGAAGGCGGCCGGGATCTTGATGTTGGGATGCCGGTCCCTGCCGCCCGCCTCGACCAGCAGCACCCGCACCCCGGGGTCCTCGCTGAGCCGGTTCGCGAGCACGCAGCCGGCCGAGCCGGCGCCGACGATCACGTAGTCGTGCATCTCCGCTCCCTTCATCCTCTTCGAGAGCCTAGCTGCGGCGGCCTTGCTCGGAGGGAGTTTCGCGCGCCCCGGTTCGGGAGACGAAGCGATCCGACGGCGCCCCGCATTAATGGGACCGGGCGCATCCACCGATAGAGCGCCCATGCCTACCCGAACCGAGCGCCTCGCCACCCGCCTGCCCCTCTTCCTCCTCTTCGCCCTGCTGGTCGCCGGGCTCCTCCTGGCCGCCGCCGACGCCTCGCTGGCGGCGCCGAAGCCGGCGGTGCTGACCCTGAAGACGGCGCGCGTCGGCGCCCCGGGCAACCCCGCGGTGGCGATCGTGCCCTTCGAAGACGCGGTCTACAAGGGCTGCGGCGAAGCGCCGCAGACGAAGAAAGGCTGCCAGGACGTCGGCGGCGTCCCCTACCGCTACGGGATCGGCGAGCTGGAGGTGACGGTGGCGCAGTGGGTCGCCTTCCTCAACACCGCCGACCCGCTCGGGCGCAACCGCCACCGCCTCTACAGCAGCGTCGAGAGCGGCCAGGCCTGGCCCCGCTTCGGCCAGATCGACTTCTCGGCGAGCGCGCCGCGCGGCCGCCACTACTCGCTCGCCGCCCCCGAATGGGCCGACAAGCCCTACGGCTTCGCCAACTTCCTCCGCGCCGCCCGCTTCGTCAACTCGCTCTACAACGGCAGGGTCCTCTCGCGCAAGCCGAGCCGCGAAGGCGGCTTCCGCTACCTCACCTACCGGGTGCGGCTCTCGCGCCGGACCGAGACCGGGATGTACGACATGCGCGAACGGGCCGCGACCCGCTCCCACCGGCGCGGCTTCGTCCTGCCGAGCCAGGACGAGTGGATCAAGGCCGCCTACTACGACCCCAGCGGCGGCGGCACCTACTCCTACTGGAAGTACCCGACCAACCCCGGCAGCTTCGGCGCCGGCGAAGCCGACGCGCCGGCGGTGACGGCGCTGGACCCGAGCAACGGCAACGTCCTCAACGGGGCGACCCAGCCGCTGGCGAACTTCCACTCGACGGGCGCGCCGGCGCCGAGCTGGTGCCCGGCGACCGCGAGCGCCGAAGCCTGCGCCACCGTCAACCCGCTCGGCCTCGACCCCGAAGCCTACGGCCGCGCCTTCCAGGGCAGCCTCGGCAGCGTCGGCCAGGCGCTGACCCGCTCGCCCTGGGGCACCCTCGACCAGGGCGGCAACGCGGTCGAGTGGACCGACACGATCACGCCGCCGCCCTTCGGGGTGAAGGGGGCGCGGGTCTGGCGGCGGCTCCACGGCGGCATCGCCAACGCCCCCGCCTACCAGCTCTGGCTCTCGGCGGTCGGCCTGCAGCCGCAGGACAACGCCTTCTTCACCGCCACCTACCCCTGGCTCGGCTTCCGCGTCGGCGTCCTCGGCAGGCCCTAGGCCCGATCGTCCAGCGCCCCTCGTGCTGTCCGAGCGCCGGCGGTAGGGTCGGCTCCAGTTCGATGGGCCGAGACCGAGGGAGAGCCGCAGCGCTCCTCGCCGCAGGCGCGGCGGTCGCCGCCCTCTGCCTCCCGACCGCGGCCCCGGCGCGGCCCGACCGGCCGCAGAGCAAGCACCGCACCCCGCGCTCGCTGCTCGGGCGCGGCCGCCTGCGCCAGCTTCCCGGGAGGGCGGGCTGCCTCGCCGCCCGCCCGGCCAGGGACGGCTGCGCCAAGGCCCGCGCCCTGCTCGGCCCCGGCCCCTTCATGGGGTCGCGGGCGGTCGCCGTCAGCGGCGACGGCCAGAACGTCTACGTCGCCTCCTCGGGCAGCGACGCGATCGCCGTCTTCGACCGCGACCCGCGCAGCGGGTCGCTGACCCAGCCGGCCGGCAGCGCCGGCTGCGTCGCCGCCGGCGGCGCCGAAGGCTGCGGGCGGGCGATCGGGCTCGACCAGCCGAACTCGCTCGCGCTCAGCCCCGACGGCCGCTTCCTCTACGCAACCGCGCGGGCCAGCGCCTCGGTCACTGCCTTCCACCGCAACCGGGAAACCGGCGCCCTGCGCCAGCTCCGGCCGGGGAGCGGCTGCGTCTCCGGGCTGCCGCTGCCGGGCTGCGCGAGCGGCCGCGGCCTCAGCGGCCCCGACGTGGTCGTGGTCAGCCCCGACGGCGAAAACGTCTACGCCGGCTCCTTCTTCGGCGACGCCGTGGCCAGCTTCAAGCGGGCGAAAAACGGCGCCCTCTACCAGCTGCCGGGGCCGCTCGGGTGCATCGCCGAAGCGATCTCCGGCTGCGCGACCGGCGTCGCGCTCGGCGCCCCCGAGGGCCTCGCGATCAGCCCCGACGGGCAGAACCTCTACGTCGGCAGCGCCGTCTCCAACGCCGTCACCTCGCTCGCCCGCGACGCCGCCGCCGGCGGCGCCCTCAGCCGGCTGCCGGGCGGCGCCGCCTGCGTCGCCGACCAGCCGCTGGCGAGCTGCACCGTCGGCGTCGAGCTGAAGGGCGCCAACGCGGTCGCGACCAGCCCCGCCGGCCGCGATGTCTACGCCACCTCGCTGTTCAGCAACAGCGTCACCTCCTTCGGCCGCTCCGCCGCCGGCCTCCTCACCCAGAAGCCCGGCACCGCCGCCTGCCTGATCTACCTGCGCTCGGCGGGCTGCTCGTTCGGGCGGGCGATGGTGGCGCCCGAGGGCCTCGCCGTCTCCGGCGACGGCGCCAGCGTCTACGTCGCCGCCTTCCGCACCGGCGCGGTCGACGTCCTCGACCGCGAACGCGAAAGCGGCGTCGTCCGCCAGAAGCCGGGCCGGGCCGGCTGCCTGGCGCCCCGCAAGCTGCCGGGCTGCACGCCGGCGCGCGCCCTGGCGGGCGTCAGCTCCCTGGCCGTCAGCCCCGACGGCCGCAACGTCTATGCGACCGCCTTCGGCAGCGACGCGGTCGACGTCTTCAGGAGGAAGCGATGAGCGATTCGGAGCGGCGGGACCGCGAGCGCGACGGGCTGACCCGCAAACAGCTTCTCGGCACCGGCGCCGGTGCCGCCGCGGCGGCGCTGCTGGCGCCGGGGTCGGGGGTCGAGCGGGCGCTCGCCGCCGGCGGCGGCGGCCGCCGCGAGGTGAAGGGGATGAACGTGATCCTCTTTCTCACCGACCAGGAACGGGCGCTGCAGCACTTCCCCCGCCACTGGCTGCGCGAGAACATGCCGGGGATGCGGCGGCTGCGCCGCCACGGCCTCAGCTTCGAACGCGCCTTCACCAACGCCTGCATGTGCTCGCCGGCGCGCTCGACCCTGATGACCGGCTACTTCCCGGCCCAGCACGGGGTCAAGTACACGCTCGAGGAAGACATGCCCGCCGACGAATACCCGCAGGTCGAGATGCCGCCGCCGAGCGTGCTGGCGAACCCGGCGACGGTGATGCGGGCGGCCGGCTACAACGTCGTCTACAAGGGCAAGTGGCACTGCTCGAAACCGGCGACGCCGGGCGAAGCCAAGCCCTCCGACCTCGCCGAGTACGGCTTCGAGCGCTGGAACCCGCCCGACGCCGGCGCCAACCAGACCGTCCCCGAGGCCGGCGGCGGCTACGTCGACAACGACGGCCGCTTCGTCGAATCAGTCGGCGACCCGGCCTCCGGCGAGGAGGGCGTGATGCAGTACCTCAGCTCGGCCGCCGCCCGCCAGCAGCCCTTCTTCCTGGTGATCTCGCTGGTCAACCCGCACGACGTCCTCTTCTACCCGAGCCGCACCTTCGAAGAAGCCGGCTACGACCCGAGCTGGCTGGCCGGCGACGTCGAGGTGCCGCCGACCAACGAAGAAGACCTCTCGACCAAGCCCTCGGTGCAGGAAGAGTTCCTCCGCATCTTCAACCTCACCGGCAAGCCGGGCTCGGAGGCCGAAAAGCGCGCCTACCTCAACTTCTACGGCAACCTGATGCGCTCCTCGGACAGCTACCTGGTCAACGTCCTCGACAAGCTCGAAGAGACCGGGCTGCTCGACGACACCCTGATCGTCCGCACCGCCGACCACGGCGAGATGGGCCTCGCCCACGGCGGCCTGCGGCAGAAGAACTTCAACTTCTACGAGGAGGCGATCCGGGTGCCGCTCGTCTACTCCAACCCGAAGCTCTTCCCGCGGCCGCTGACCAGCGACGCGCTGGTCTCCCACGTCGACTTCCTGCCGACCCTGGCGAGCCTGGCGGGGGCGCCGCCCTCGGCCCGCCGCGACTGGCAGGGGGTGGACTACTCGAAGCTGGTGCTGGAGCCGGGCAGGAGCGGCTCGGCCCAGGACTACATCGTCTTCACCTACGACGACTACCAGTCCGGGCAGAACAACCCGCCCTACCCGAAACCGCCCAACCACATCGTCAGCATCCGCGAAGGGCGCTGGAAGCTGGCCCGCTACTACGACACCGCGAAGCGCAACCCGAAACGGCCGCAGTGGGAGATGTACGACCTGAAGACCGATCCCGAAGAGACGGAAAACATCGCCCACCCGTCCTACCAACGCTCCGCCACCCAGGAGCGCCAGCTGCAGCGGCTGAAACGCAAGCTGGCGCGGGTCGAAGCGAAACGGCTGCAGCCGCTGCCGCGGACTCCCTCCTCCTAGCGGCGCGGCGGGCGGCCTATCCTCACCGCATGCGGGCGGTGCGGGCGACTGTCACGGGACGGGTCCAGGGGGTCGGGTTCCGCGAGGCGACCGTGCGGCGGGCGCGCGAGCTCGGGGTGCTGGGCTGGGTGCGGAACGACGGCGACGGCAGCGTCCGGGCCCACGCCGAGGGGGAGGAGGGGCCGGTCGACGCGCTCCTCGCCTTCCTCCGCGAGGGGCCGCCGGGGGCGGCCGTCGGCGAGGTCGAGGCCGAAGCGGTCAAGCCCGAGGGGCACGAGCAGTTCGCCGTCCGCGGCGTCGCCGCCGGCGCCTTCGTCGTCCAGGAGCACCAGGCGAGCGCCCACCACTACGACCTGCGGCTCGAGGTCGAGGGGGCGATGAAGTCCTGGGCGGTGCCGAAGGAGCCGTCGATGGACCCGGCGGTGAAGCGGCTGGCGATCCAGGTCGCCGACCACTCGCCCGCCCACAACGACTTCGAGGGCGAGCTCGACGGCGGCTGGGTGAGGACCTGGGACCGCGGCGCCTACGAGCAGGGCGGCCGGGTCCCCTGGCCCGAGGCGCTGGAGCGCGGCCACGCCGTCTTCGTCCTCCACGGCGAGAGGCTGAAGGGCGGCTTCGCCCTGCAGCGCACCCGCGGCGGCGAGAAACCGCAGTGGCTGCTGATCAAGCGCCGCGACGAGTACGCCCGGTAGAGGTCTGCGTCAAGCCACTGGCGCATTTTCTTTGGGAACATTAGGATCTTTCTTCGCAATGGCTGAGCGGGAAGGCGGAAAGCAGGGGTCCAAGAAGCCGTTCTTCGAACACGGCTACTTCAAAGCGACGGTGGCCGTGGTCGGGCTGCTCGGCGCGTTCTGGGCGCTGATCGGCGCGCCGAAACCCTGGGAAGTCGCCGGCGAACTGGCCGCCAACCCGCTGCCGCTCCGCAACACCGAGATCGTCCTCGACGCCTCAGCGCGGATGGGGGCGCCGTTCGGCAAGACGACGAAGCTGGGGGTCGAGGCGGAGGCGGTGAAGCGGCTCGCGGCCTCCAACGAAAACGCCGGGCTCGCCCTGCGCGCGGCGGGCGGTGACTGCGCCGAACACACCGAACCGATCGTCGGTTTCGACGACGAACACGGGGACGACGTCGCCGCCGCGGCCGGCGAACTCGAAGCCGGCGGAAAGTCGAACTGGGGCCTGGCGGTGGAAACCGCGATCGACGACTTCGCCGAAGACCGCTTCCACCGGCCGGGGGCCGAAAACCAGATCGCGATCTTCGTCGGCGGCAGGGACGAATGCGAATCGGACGTGGGCCGGGAACTTCGTCACAAGCTGCAGGACGCAAACGTGAAGGCGACCGAAATCAAGCTGTTCGCGGTCAAGGTCCCGCCCCGGGAAATGAAGAAGCTGCGGGCGATCAAGCACCAGCTTGCGGCGGTCGCCCCGGTGACCATGCAACAGGGCAATACCGTGAAGGAGCTCTACCGGGAGGCCGTGGAAGCGACCCCGGGAGGGGCGGCTGGCGGCAGCGGCCAGGTAAAGGCCGGTGCCGGCCCGGGGCGCGGGGCCGCGGGAGCCGAGGCAGGGACCGAACCGGAAGCGACTCCGCGGGGCGTGCAGAGCCAGGCCCTCGAAGCCGGAGAAGAAGAAGCCGAAGCGCCCGAAGCGGGCGAAGGCGAAGGCAAAACGACCGAAGCGGGCGAAGGCGAAACGACTGAACCGGCCGAAGGCGAAGGGGTCGGCGGCGAAGGCACGGGGGAAGGCGTGGAAGAAGGGGAAGGCGAAACCGTCCCTCGACTCGAAGAAGGCAAGCAGGCCGGGGAATCGCAGCTCGAACCGGGCCGGGAACGGCCGCCCCCGTAGAACCGGTCCCCCGCAGCTCCCGTCCTTGAAAAGGACCCTTTCGAAAGCTAGCTTTCGAGAGATGGGGGAGCAGCAGAGAACGGTGCAGCTGACCGAGCCGCGGGCCCTGCGGGCGCTGGCGCACCCGATCCGGCTGGAGCTGATCTCGCAGCTGCGCAGCGGCGGCCCGCTGACCGCGACCCAGGCGGGGGAGCGGATCGGCGAGAGCGCCGCGAGCTGCTCGTTCCACCTGCGGCAGCTCGCCAAGTACGGGCTGGTCGAGGAGGCGGGCGGCGGCCGCGGGCGCGAGCGGCCCTGGCGGGCGACCGCGATCAGCACCGAATGGGCGGCGCGGGGCAGCGACGACGAGAGCGACGCCGCCGGGGCGATGCTGACGCGGCTGGTGGTCGAGCGCTACTTCCAGAGCGCGGTCGAGTGGCTGGAGCGGCGCGACCGGGAGGACCCGGAGTGGGTCGACGCCGCCGGGATGAGCGACGCCCTCGTCTACATGACCGCCGAGGAGCTGCGCCAGTTCGACCGGGGGATCCGGGCGCTGCTCGAGCCCTACCTGAAGCGGCTGGAAGAGCGCGAGCGCCCGCAGCCGGGGGCGCGGCCGGTCAACGTCATCGGCCTCACCTTCCCGTTCCCCGCCCCGCCGCCGGAGCCGGAGCGATGACCCGGCCCTCGCCGCCGCGCCTGCTGCGCGGCAACCCGTCCTTCCGCGACTTCTGGACCGGCCAGACGATCTCGCTCTTCGGCGACCAGGTCTCGCTGCTGGCGATCCCGCTGCTGGCGGCGCTGACCCTCCACGCCGGCGCCGCCCAGATGGGCCTGCTGACCGCGGCGGCGCTGGCGCCGAACCTCTTCTTCGCGATCCACGCCGGCGCCTGGGCCGACCGCCGGCCGCGGCGGCGCCAGCTGATCGTCGCCGCCGACCTCGGCCGGGCGGCGCTGCTGCTGACGATCCCGGCGGCCTGGGCGCTGGGCGCGCTGACGCTGGCCCAGCTCTACGTCGTCGCCTTCGCCGCCGGCTCGCTCGGGGTGATCTTCAGCGTCGCCTACGACGTCGTCTTCGTCTCCCTGCTGGAGCGCGACGACTACATCGAGGGCAGCTCGCTGCTGCAGGCCAGCCGCGCCGTCTCGCTGATCGGCGGCAGCGGCGTCGCGGGGTTGCTGGTGCAGTGGCTGACGGCGCCCTTCGCGATCCTCCTCGACGCCTTCTCCTACCTCGGCTCCGCCTTTTTCGTCCGCCGCGCCGAGGCGATCGAGACGCTGCCGGCGGCGAGCGGGACCGCCCGCGAGAACCTCGCCGCCGGGGGCCGCTTCATCGCCCGCACGCCGCTGATCCGCGCCTCGCTGCTGGCCTCGGCCACGCTCAACCTCTTCAACACCGGCTTCTACGCCCTGCTCGTCCTCTACGCCACCCGCAACCTCGGGATGAGCGCCGGGGCGATCGGGATCGCGCTGGCGATCGGCGGCGTCGGCTCCCTGCTCGGCGCGCTCCTGACCCGGCGGCTGAGCAGCCAGTTCGGCCTCGGCCGCTCGCTGGTGGTCGCCTTCGTGCTGATGCCGGCGCCGCTGCTGCTGGTCCCGCTCGCCGCCGGCTCCTCCTCGCCGGCGCTGCTGGTCGCCGTCGCCGAGTTCTTCACCGGGGTCGGGGTGATGGTCCTCGACGTCGGCCTCGGCGCCCTCTACGCCTCGACCGTCCCCGACCCGCTGCGGGCCCGGGTCTCGGGCGCCTTCCTGCTGGTCAACTACGGGGTGCGCCCGGTCGGCGCCCTCGCCGGCGGCCTGCTGGCGGCGGCGGTCGGGCTGCAGGCGACGATGTGGGTGACGACGGTCGGCGCCCTCGCCGGCGTCCTCTGGCTGCTGCCCTCGCCGCTGCCGCGCCTGCGCGACCTGCCGCGCACGGCGATCGACTACCGCTGAGCTTCCGGGGCGCCCGCGCGTAGGATCCGACCATGAGCGAGTTCGGCTACGAGGGGCACCGGATCTCCTACGACGTCTACGGCGAGGGGCCGCGCCTGCTGGTCCTCGTCCACGGGCTGCTGATGAACCGCCACATGTTCGACCGGCTCGCCCCGGAGCTGGCCGGCCGCGGCAACCGGGTGGTGACGGTCGACATGCTCGGCCACGGCCGCTCCGACCGGCCCGAGGACCTGCGCCTCTACTCGATGCCGCTCTTCGCCCGCCAGGTGGTGGCGCTGCTCGACCACCTCGGCGAGGAGCAGGCGGTCGTCGGCGGCACCTCGCTCGGCGCCAACATCGCCCTCGAGCTGGCCGTCGCCCACCCCGAGCGGGCCCGCGGCCTGTTCATCGAGATGCCGGTCCTCGACAACGCCCTCTCCGCCGTCGCCGGCTTCTTCGCCCCGGTCCTGCTCGGGCTCAAATTCGGCCGCCCCGCCTTCGAGGGGCTCTCGCTGCTGACCCGGGCGATCCCGCGCACGACCTTCCTCGCCGACCTCGGCCTCGACTTCGTCCGCCAGCGGCCGGGCCCCTCGCAGGCGGTTCTGGAGGGGCTGCTGCTGGGCGAGACCGCGCCGCACCGCGAGGAGCGGGTGAAGATCGAGCAGGAGACGCTGGTCGTCGGCCACCCGCGCGACCCGCTCCACCCCTTCAGCGACTCGGGGATGCTGCTCGAGGAGCTGCCGCACGCGCGTCTGGTCGAAGCGAACTCGATCCTCGAGTGGCGGCTCGACCCGGAGCGGCTGAACGGGAAGCTGAGCGAGTTCCTCGACGAGGTCTGGGCGCCGGAGCTGAGCGCGGTCGCCGCCGGCTGACCGGGACCCTGACAGAATCAGGGCCGGTGAGCCGGGTCTCAGGCGACAAGCGGGTCGAACGCGAGGCCGAGTTCTCGACGATCTCGGGACAGGAGATCGAGCCGCTCTACGGCCCCGAGGACGTCGGCGGCGAGCTCGAGGAGCGGGTCGGCGAGCCCGGCCGCTACCCGTTCACCCGCGGCCCGTATGAGTCGATGTACCGGGGGCGGCTGTGGACGATGCGCCAGTTCGCCGGCTTCGGCACCGTCGAGGAGACCAACGAGCGCTTCCACTACCTGCTCGACCAGGGCCAGACCGGGCTCTCGACCGCCTTCGACATGCCGACCCTGATGGGCTACGACTCCGACCACGCGAAAAGCCTCGGCGAGGTCGGCCGCGAGGGCGTCGCGGTCGACACCCTGGCTGACATGGAGCGGCTCTTCGAGGGGATCCCGCTGGGCGGCGTCACCACCTCGATGACGATCAACGCCCCCGCCGCGATCCTGCTCGCCTTCTACGTCCTGGTCGGCGAGAAGCAGGGGGTGCCGGCCGAGAAGCTCGGCGGCACGATCCAGACCGACATCCTCAAGGAGTACATCGCCCAGAAGGAGTGGTGCTTCCCGATCGCGCCGGCGATGCGGCTGGTCACCGACATGATCGAGTGGTGCACCGAGAAGATGCCGCGCTGGCACCCGGTATCGATCTCCGGGTACCACATCCGCGAGGCCGGCTCGACCGCCCAGCAGGAGCTCGCCTTCACGCTCAAGGACGGGTTCACCTACGTCGAGCGGGCGATCGAGCGGGGGCTCGACGTCGACGAGTTCGCGCCGCGGCTCTCCTTCTTCTTCAACTCCCACATCGACTTCTTCGAGGAGATCGCCAAGTACCGGGCGGCGCGGCGGATCTGGGCGCGGGAGATGCGCGAGACCTACGGCGCGACCCGCGCGGAGTCGATGCGGCTGCGCTTCCACACCCAGACCGCCGGGGTCAGCCTGACCGCGCAGCAGCCGCTCAACAACATCGTCCGCACCGCGCTGGAGGCGCTGGCGGCGGTGATGGGCGGGACCCAGTCGCTGCACACCAACTCCTACGACGAGGCGCTGGCGCTGCCCACCGAGGAGGCGGTGCGGGTGGCGCTGCGCACGCAGCAGATCATCGCCACCGAGACCGGCGTCGCCGGCACCGCGGACCCGCTCGGCGGCTCCTGGTTCGTCGAGAAGCTGACCGACGAGATGGAGCGCTCGGCGTACGAGTACTTCGCCCGGATCGACGAGCTGGGGGGGATGGTCGAGGCGATCCGCCGCAACTTCCCGCAGCGCGAGATCGCCGAGGCCTCCTTCCGCTACCAGCAGGAGCTGAACGAGCGGCGGCGGATCGTCGTCGGCGTCAACGACTTCACCCTCGAGGGCGAGGAGGAGATGCCGATCCTGCGGATCGACCCGGCGCTGGAACGCAAGCAGGTCGAGCGCCTGGCGGCGGCCAAGGCCGGCCGCGACGGCGCCGCCGTCGAGTCCGCCCTGGCCGAGCTGAAGCGCGCCGCCGCCGGCGAGGCCAACCTGATGCCGCCGATCGTCGAGGCCGCCCGCGACCAGGCCACCGAGGGCGAGATGATCGCGGCGATGCAGGAGGTTTTCGGCACCTACACCGAGTCCCCGGTCTTCTGAGCCCCCGGGTGAAAACGCCCTTGTCTCCGCTATGCGGGAAGAAACGCGTTCTCACCCCGAACCACGAAAGGAATCGATGAGCGTCGAAGTAGCCACCCCCGCCTATGAGGTCTCGCAGGAGGCGCTCGACCTGCGCGACATGGTCCGCGCCCTGGCGCAGGACAAGATCGCGCCGCGGGCCGGCGAGATCGACCGCAAGAGCGAATACCCGTGGGACGTCCGCGAGCTGCTCGCCTCCCACGACGTCCTCGGCCTGCCGTTCGACGCCGAGTACGGGGGGACCGGGACCGGCACCCTGGTCCTGCAGATGGCGGTCGAGGAGATCGCCAAGGCCTGCGCCTCCTCGGCGCTGATCCTGATGGTCCAGGAGCTGGGGACGCTGCCGATCCAGCTGTTCGGCTCCGAGGAGCAGAAGCAGCGCTGGCTGCCGAAGTGCGCCGCCGGCGAGTGGTCGCCGGCCTTCGCGCTCTCCGAGCCGGAGGCGGGCTCGGACCCGGCGGCGATGCGGACCAGCGCCGTCCGCGACGGCGACGAGTGGGTGATCAACGGCCAGAAGGCGTGGATCTCCAACGCGACGGTCGCCGACTTCTACGTCGTCTTCGCCACCACCGACCGGGAGAACCGCCGCACCAGCGCCTTCGTGGTCGAGAAGGACGCGCCCGGCTTCGACCCCGGCAAGCTCGAGCACAAGCTCGGGATCAAGGGCTCGCCGACCGGCTCGCCGAGCTTCACCGACGTCCGCGTCCCGCACGAGAACCTGATCGGCGAGGAGGGCAAGGGCCTCTCCGTCGCCCTCGGCACGCTCGAGCGCACCCGCCTCGGCGCCGCCGCCCAGGCGGTCGGAATCGCCCAGGGCGCGACCGACTACGCCAACGCCTACGCGGCCGAGCGGGTCGCCTTCGGCAAGCCGATCAACGGGCTGCAGGCGATCCAGTTCAAGCTCGCCGACATGGAGACCGGCACCGCCGCCGCCCGCGAGCTCCTCTACAAAGCCTGCTCGATGGCCGACCGGCCGCAGCGCCCGGCCGACCTCGGCAAGTGGACCTCGATGGCCAAGCTCTTCGCCTCCGACAACGCGATGAAGGCGACGGTCGAGGCGATCCAGGTCCTCGGCGGCTACGGCTACGTCAACGAGTATCCGGTCGAGCGGATGATGCGAGACGCCAAGATCACCCAGATCTACGAGGGCACCAACGAGATCCAGCGAGTGGTGATCGCCCGGGCGATGGCGGGGTAGCCCCCGGACGCCGGCCCCGCTCCGCGACACCGGCCCCGTTCCCCGAGTCTGTGATTTTCCTTGTAGAGCAAGGAAAATCACAGACTCGATGAGCGACATCCGGTTCCTGATCGTCAACGCCGACGACCTCGGGCTCACCGAGGCGGTCAACGAGGGCGTCTTCGCGGCGCACGAGGAGGGGATCGTCACCAGCGCCGGGCTGATGGTGCGGCAGGCGGCCGCGCCCGGGGCGGCCGCGGCGCTGCCCGGCCACCCCGGACTCGCCGTCGGCCTCCATCTCGATTTCGGGGGGCGGATATATGAGAGCGGCGAGGAGCTCGAGGTGCTGCCGGCGGCGGCGGAGTGCGCGCGTCAGCTCGGTCTCTTCCGCGAGCTGGTCGGTCGCGATCCCACCCATCTCGACTCGCACAAGCACCGGCACGAGCTCGACCCGGCGGTGGGGGAGGCGGCCGAGGCGCTCGCCGCCGAGCTCGGGGTGCCGCTGCGCAACCGGCCGATCCGCTACGAGGGGTCCTTCTTCGCCCGGGACGAGCGCGGCGCCCCGGCCCCGCGGGCGATCTCGGTTGAGCACCTGTGCGAGCTAATCCGCGCCCTGCCGCCGGGCTGGACCGAGATCGGCTGCCATCCCGCCGCCGGCCCGGTCCCGTCCTCCTCCTACGACGCCGAGCGCCGAATCGAGCTGGAGACGCTTCGCGATCCCGGGGTCAGGGACCTGCTCAATGTGACAGACGTACGACTGTGTTCTTTTGCACAGGCGAATTCCGCCTGAGCCCCTACCTTGCGGGCCATGATCCGTTCCGCCCCACCCGCCCCGATCAAGACGGCGCTGCTGGCGCTCGCCGTCGCGGTGATCGTCGCCGCCGCCGTCGCGGCGGCTCCCCACCCGTACTGACCGGCGCGCGGCCGAGGCGCTTTTCCTAACCGCTGGTTCGGGAAGGCGACTCGCCGCCGCCGAGGACGATCGCGCAGTAGCCGGCGGCGATCTCCGCGGCCGAGAGGCGACCGTTCGGGTGGACCCACTGGGGGGTGTAGTTGACCATCCCCAGCAGGGCGAGGAGGGAGAGGCGGCGGTCGGCGAAGGTCATCGAGCCGTCGGCCTCGCCGCGGGCGAGGAGGTCGTCGAGGATCTTCTCGAAGGCCTTGCGCTGGGAGCGGACGCGGCGCCAGCGGGGCTGGCGCTCGATCGCCTGGCGCTCCTGGGTGAAGACGAGCATGTGGTGGCGGTGGGAGACGACGTGGTCGACCCAGGCGGCGACGAGCTCGCGGAGCCGGTCGACCGCCGGCGCTTCGGCGGCGACGATCTCCCGCGCCCGCGCCAGCAGCGGTTCCAGCAGCTCGTCGCAGATCGCGATCAGCAGGTCGTCCTTGCCCTCGATGTAGTGGTAGAGGCCGCCGGCGGCGAGGCCGGTCGCCGCGGTCAGCTCGCCGATCGAGGTGCCGTCGTAGCCGCGCTCGGCGAAGAGCTCGGCGGCGCCGGCGACCACCTCCTGGCGCCGCGCCTCGTAGCGGGCGCGCAGCGCGGGGCGGGTCGGGGGCGAGGGACGGGGCATCGCCACAACGGTAGCCGAAAAACCGAACGAACCCTCGAATTTCGAACGCAGATTCGGTATTGTCCCGAGCATGGACTTCGAGCTCGGCGACGAGCACCGCCTGATCCGGCAGACCGTCCGCGACTTCGCCGCCGCCGAGGTCGCCCCGGTCGCCGAGGAGCTCGACCGCGAGAAGCGCTTCCCCTACGAGATCGTCGCCAAGCTGGCCGAGCTGAACCTGATGGGGATCCCGTTCCCCGAGCGCTACGGCGGCGGGGGCGGCGACTCGCTCGCCTACGCGCTGGCGGTCGAGGAGCTGACCCGGGTCGACTCCTCGGTCGCGATCACCCTCTGCGCCCACACCTCGCTCGGCACCCAACCGATCTACCTCTTCGGCTCCGAGTCCCAGAAATCCGAGTGGCTGCCGCGGCTCTGCGGCGGCGAGATCCTCGGCGCCTTCGGCCTGACCGAGCCCGAGGCCGGCTCCGACGCCGGCAACGTCCGCACCACGGCCCGCCTCGACGGCGGCGAATGGGCGATCGACGGCACCAAGCAGTTCATCACCAACGCCGGCACCGAGATCTCCGGCGTCGTCTGCATCACCGCCCGCACCGGCCCCGAGGAGATCTCCAACCTGATCGTCGCCAACGGCACCCCCGGCTACGAGCAGGGCGAGCCCTACCGCAAGATGGGCTGGAACGCCTCCGACACCCGCCCCCTCGCCTTCACCGACTGCCGGGTGCCCGAGGGGAACCTGCTCGGCCCGCGCGGGATGGGCTTCCGCCAGTTCCTGCAGGTGCTCGACATCGGCCGGATCGGCGTCGCCGCGATGGGCGTCGGGCTCGCCCAGGGGGCACTCGACGAGGCGCTCGCCTACGCCAGGGAGCGTCAGGCCTTCGGCCAGTCGATCTCCCGCTTCCAGACGATCGGGGCCAAGCTCGCCGACATGGCGACCGAGATCGAGGCGACCCGCCTGCTCGTCTACAAGGCCGCGCGGATGAAGGACCGGGGCGAAAGCTTCTCGCTGACCGCCGCGCAGGCGAAGCTGAAGAGCGGCCGCCTCGCGGTCCGCTGCTGCGAGGAGGCGGTGCAGATCCACGGCGGCTACGGCTACATCGAGGAGTACCCGGTCTGCCGCTTCTACCGCGACGCCAAGATCCTGACGATCGGCGAGGGGACCGACGAGATCCAGCAGATGGTGATCGCCCGCGCCCTCGGGGCCTAGCGTGGGCTCCTCGATCGGGCGCCGCGGAGTCCTCCGATGACGCTTCCCTCCTCGGTCCGGATCCGCGAGGTCGGGCCGCGCGACGGCTTCCAGAACGAGCCGGAGACGATCGCCACCGCCGACAAGGTGCGGCTGGTCGAGCTGCTCGCCCGCACCGGGCTGCGCCGCCTGGAGGCTACGAGCTTCGTCCGCGCCGACGTGGTCCCGCAGCTGGCCGACGGCCGCGAGGTGCTGGAACGGGCCGAGATCCCCGAGGAGGTCTCGGTCTCGGTCCTGGTCCCGAACATGCGGGGGCTGGAGGCGGCGCTGGAGGTCCGCGAGAAGATCGACGAGGTCAACGTCTTCCTCTCCGCCTCGGAGACCCACAACCGCCGCAACGTCAACCGCTCGGTCGAGGAGTCGCTCGAGGGGCTGGAGCGCGTGCTTGCACGCGCGAGCGATGACGGGCTGCGCTGCGAGGGCGTGATCTCGACCAGCTTCGGCTGTCCGTACGAGGGCTACGTGCCGGTCGAGCGGGTCTTCGAGATCGCCCGCCGGCTCGCCGCCGCCGGCGCCGTCGAGATCGGCTTCGGCGACACCACCGGGATGGCCAACCCGGTCCAGGTCGGCGAGTTCTTCCGCCGCGCCGCCGCGGAGCTCCCCGAGGTCGAGCGCACCGCCCACTTCCACGACACCCGCGGCCAGGCGCTCGCCAACGTGCTGGCGGCGCTCGAGGTCGGGGTCGACTCCTTCGAGTCGAGCTTCGGCGGGCTCGGCGGCTGCCCGGTCCCGCCCGGCGCGACCGGCAACGTCGCCGGCGAGGACCTGGTTTCGATGCTGGGGGAGATGGGGGTCGAGACCGGGATCGACCTCGGCCGGCTGCTGGAGGCGGCGGCGGCCGCCCAGGAGGTTCTGGGCCGCCCGCTGCTCTCCCACACCCTGGTCGCCGGCCCGGTCGAGTGGCACGAGGAGCGCGACCCCTTCAAGGCGAGCCCGCCGCGATGAGCCGCCCGATCATCGAGTCCGCGAAAACCCCTCCTCAGGAGGGGAAATCGCGGACTCGCGAACGGAGGCGGCGATGAGCGGGGGGCGCGAGAAGCACCTGGAGCTGATCGCCGAGCTCGAGGCCGAGCTGGAGCGGGTCCGCGCCGGCGGCGGCCCGAAGGCGGTCGAGCGCCATCGCTCCCGCGGCAAGCTGACCGCCCGCGAGCGGATCGAGGGCCTCTGCGACCCCGGCACCTCCTTCCTCGAGCTCTCGCCGCTGGCCGCGCACGGGATGTACGACGGGGCGGCGCCGGGGGCGGGGATCGTCGCCGGCATCGGCACCGTCAGCGGCCGCAAGTGCGCGATCGCCGCCAATGACGCCACCGTCAAAGGCGGCACCTACTACCCGATCACGGTGAAGAAGCACCTGCGCGCCCAGGAGGTGGCGCTGGCGAACCGGCTCCCGTGCATCTACCTGGTCGACTCCGGCGGCGCCTTCCTGCCGCTCCAGGACGAGGTCTTCCCCGACCGCGAGCACTTCGGCCGCATCTTCTTCAACCAGGCGACGATGTCGGCGCGGGAGATCCCGCAGATCGCCGCGGTGATGGGGTCCTGTACGGCCGGCGGCGCCTACGTGCCGGCGATGAGCGACGAGACCGTGATCGTCCGCCACCAGGGGACGATCTTCCTCGGTGGCCCGCCGCTGGTGAAGGCGGCGACCGGGGAGGAGGTGAGCGCCGAGGAGCTCGGCGGCGGCGACGTCCACGCCCGCCGGTCCGGCGTCGCCGACCACCTCGCCGCCGACGATGCCGAGGCGCTCCAGATCCTGCGCGAGATCGTCGCCACCCTGCCGCCGAGCCCGGCGCCGCCCTGGGAGCGGATCGAGCCGCGGCCGCCGGCCGGCGAGCCCGACGAGATCCTCGACGTGGTACCGATCGGCTCGCGCGCCCCCTGGGACATCCGCGAGGTGATGCGGCGGATCGTCGACGGCGGCGAGCTGCGCGAGTTCAAGGAGAAGTACGGCAAGACGCTGGTCTGCGCCTTCGCCCGCCTCGACGGCCACCCGGTCGGGATCGTCGCCAACAACGGCATCCTCTTCTCCGAGAGCGCCCTCAAGGGCGCCCACTTCGTCGAGCTCTGCGACCAGCGCCGCATCCCGCTCGTCTTCCTCCAGAACGTCAACGGCTTCATGGTCGGCTCCAAGTACGAGCAGGGCGGGATCGCCAAGGACGGGGCGAAGATGGTCGCCGCCGTCTCCACCGCGCGGGTGCCGAAGCTGACCGTGATCGTCGGCGGCTCCTTCGGGGCCGGCAACTACGGCATGTGCGGCCGCGCCTACTCGCCGCGGTTCCTCTTCATGTGGCCGAACGCGCGGATCTCGGTGATGGGGGGCGAGATGGCGGCGGCGGTGATGAGGGAGGTGGGCCAGCCCGAGACCGCCGAGCTCCTCCACGACCTCTACGAAGAGCAGGGCAAGCCCTTCTACTCGACCGCCCGCCTCTGGGACGACGGCGTCATCGACCCCCGCGACACCCGCCGGGTCCTCGCCGAAGCCCTCGCCGCCTGCGCCTGCGCCCCGCTGGAGGAGCTCGCCGCGCCCGTCTACCGGATGTGACCGGAGGCGGCCGTGTCGAGTTTGTTGCCTCACGGGTAACCAAGGCGACACGGCCGCTGCTCGTCAGCCGACCTTGTGGACCCGGGCGACGGGCATCGCCTGCGTGCTCGCGACTGCCATTGCCATCACCTCCCATCGGGGCATGAAGGCGATCGCTCACCGCCTTCGGCTGTTTCCCTGTAAAACCGAAGAATGCCACGCCGCTTCGCCCAGGTCGACGTCTTCGGCGGCGGGCCGTGCTCGGGGAACCCGGTCGCGGTGGTGCTCGACGCCGAGGGGCTCTCGACCGAGGAGATGCAGCGGTTCGCCCGCTGGACCAACCTCTCGGAGACGACCTTCGTGCTGCCGCCGAGCGATCCGCAGGCCGACTTCCGGGTCCGCATCTTCACGCCGGCGCTGGAGCTGCCCTTCGCCGGCCACCCGACGCTTGGGACCTGCCACGCCTGGCTGGAGGGCGGTGGAGAGCCGGCCGGTCCCGACGAGATCGTCCAGGAGTGCGGCGCGGGGCCGGTGCGGATCCGGCGCTCGGCCTCCGCCGGCAGCGATGCCGGCTCCGACGCATCCGCGCCGTCTTCCGCATCGGGAACGACCGGGTTCGCCTTCGCCGCGCCGCCGCTGGTGCGCTCGGGCCCGGCCTCCGCGGAGGATGCCGTCCGAGTCGCCGCCGCGCTCGACCTCGATCCGGCCGAGATGCTCGCGGTCGAGTGGGTCGACAATGGCCCGGGCTGGATCGCGGTCCTGCTCGAGAGCGCCGCGCGGGTGCTGGAGCTGCCGCGGCCCCGCCGCCTCGACCTCGACCTCGGCGTCGCCGGCTTCCACCCGGAGGGATCCGAGGCGGCGATCGAGGTCCGCGCCTTCTTCCCGATCGGCGGCATCGCCGCCGAGGACCCGGTGACCGGCAGCCTCAACGCCTCGCTGGCGCAGTGGCTGCTCGGCAGCGGCCGCCTCGCCGCCCCCTACCTCGCCACCCAGGGCAGCGCGATCGGCCGCGACGGCCGGATCCGGATCGACCGGGACGAGGACGGCACGGTCTGGGTCGGCGGCCGCACCGAGACGGTGCTCGCCGGCACGGTCTCGTTGTAGGGCGCCGCGCGCCCCGAACCCGAAGGGCCGGCCCCCGAGCGCCCGGCTCCACCGGGCGAATCGCCGCTTCGGCCAGCCGAAGTAGGCGATGGTGACGCAGCCGCAGCCGCCGTCGCTGAGACGGACGGGTGCCCGGGGCGCCAACGTCGACAGTTGACAAGTGACTAATTGGTCACCTATAGTCCCGCCCCGTGGACGAGGTCTTCAAGGCGCTGGCGGATCCGACCCGCCGCGAGCTGCTGGACCGGCTCTTCGCGCGGGACGGGCAGTCGCTGAGCGCCCTCGAAGCCGAGCTGCCGATGTCCCGCTTCGGCGTGATGAAGCACCTGCGGGTGCTCGAGGAGGCGGGACTGGTGACGACGAGGCGGCGCGGCCGCGAGAAGCTGCACTTCCTCAACCCCGTCCCGATCAGGCTCATCCACGACCGCTGGGTGGGCAAGTACGCGCAGCCCTGGGCCTCCGCGCTCAGCGAGCTGAAACGAGAGCTGGAGAAAGAGGAGGACGAAGGATGAGCGAGGAGCAGGCATATGCGGTGGTCGGCGGGCGCGGCTCGATGACCGTTTTCGAGATCTACATCAAGACGACGCCGGAGCGGCTCTGGGAGGCGATCGTCAGCGAGGAGATGCGGGCGCGATACAGCTTCGGGGTCGGCACCGTCTCCGAGTGGACCGAGGGCTCCGGGTACAGGTCGGCGGTGCCGGGCGTGATCGAGATCGCCTCCGGCGAGAACCTCGAGGTCGACCCGCCGCGGCGCCTGGTCCAGAGCTTCGACGCGCTCTGGAGCGAGGAGGTGCGCAGCGAAGGCACCTCGCGGGTGACCTGGGAGATCGAGCCGGTCGGGACCTCCTGCCGGCTGCGCGTCACCCACGACCAGCTCGGCGAGGACGCCGGCAGCGAGCTCTACGGCGGCTGGCCGATGATCCTCTCCGGCCTGAAGACCCTGCTGGAGACCGGCGAGGACCTCGACACCCCCGGCTCGCTGCGCTACGCGGACGCCGGCTGAAAACCACGGGTGGTTGAGCTTTGGCGCGATAGCTACGCCAAAGCTCAACCACCCCCTGTGGGGGCGGATCAGGCGGCGCCGGGGTCTCGGGTCGGCCCGGAGAGGCTCGGGCGGCCCCGGGGTCTCGGGTCGGCCCGGAGCGGATCAGGCGGCGCTGGGCTCGCCGTCCAGCTCGGCGAGGAGGTCCTCGACGCGGCGGGCGATCTCGTCGCGGGTCGCCCGCACCGCCTCGAGCGCCTGTCCCTTCGGGTCGGGCAGGTCCCAGTCGAGGTAGCGGCGGCCGGGGATGTAGGGGCACTCGTCGCCGCAGCCCATCGTCACCACGACGTCGGCCCACTCGGCGTCGGCGGCGGTGAGCAGGCGGGGCCGGCGCTCGCCGATTTCGATCCCCAGCTCGCGCATCGCCGCGGCGACCTCGGGGTGGACGCGGTCGCCGGGGGTGGTCCCGGCCGAGCGGGCGCCGTGGCGCCCGGCGGCGGCGCGTTCGAACAGGGCCTGGCTCATCTGCGAGCGGCCGGCGTTGTGGAGGCAGACGAAGAGGGCGTTGGCCATCAGGCGCGCTCGCAGTCGCACGACTCGGGCGCGCAGCAGCCCGGCAGCCAGGCGCCGAGCGGGTCCAGGGCGCCGGGGATGACGTAGTAGTAGGCCCAGAGGCCGCGGCGCTCGGAGGCGACGACGCCGGCCTCGCGCAGGACCTTGAGGTGGTGGGAGACGGTCGGCTGGGAGAGGTCGAAGAGGGGGACGAGCTCGCAGACGCAGACCTTGCCGGCGTGCTTGCGCAGGACGTCGACGAGCTGCAGCCGGATCGGGTCGCCGAGCGCCTTGGCGATCGCCGCCATCCGCCCGGCCTGCTCCGCCGAGACGTCCGGGTGGACCAGCGGCTCCGAGCAGCACTCGCCCGCGGCTCGCTTGGTCTTCGGGGCCAGCTCCAGCTCGACGCTCATCCATTCACATATATCTATTGAAATCACGTATGTCAATGGAATAGGGTGGCGGCCGTGACCGCGGCACCGCTCCCCAGGCGCCTGCTGGCCGAGTTCCTCGGCTCGGCCTTCCTGGCGATGACCGTGATCGGCTCGGGGATCGCCGCCGCCTCGCTCTCGCCCGGCGACACCGGCCTGCAGCTGTTCGAGAACGCCGCCGCCACCGCCGCCGGCCTCTTCACCTTCATCCTCATGTTCGGGCCGGTCTCCGGCGCCCACTTCAACCCGGTCGTCTCGCTGGTCGACGCGGCCTTCGGCGGCCTGCGCCGGCGCGACGCGCTCGCCTACCTGCCCGCCCAGGTCGGCGGCTGCGTCGCCGGCGCCGTCCTCGCCAACGCGATGTTCTCGCTGGCGGCGATCAGCATCTCCACCCACCACCGCGCCTCGCCGCCCCACCTGCTGGCCGAGACGATCGCCACGGCCGGCCTGCTGCTGGTGATCTTCTCCCTCGCCCGCAGCCGCCGCGGCGAGCTCGCCCCGGCCGCGGTCGGCGCCTACATCGGCGCCGCCTACTTCTTCACCAGCTCGACCAGCTTCGCCAACCCGGCGATCGACGTCGGGCGGATCTTCTCGGACACCTTCGCCGGGATCGCCCCGGCCTCGGTTCCGGGCTTCGTCGCCGCCCAGCTCGTCGGCGCCGGCCTGGCGCTCGGCCTGATCCGCGCCCTCTACCCCGACCTCAGCGCCGACGAGGCGGCAGAGGCGGTCTTCCCGCACGAGGCGCCGGAGGCGGGGGAGGCGACGGGGGCGGCGGCCCGCTGAGAGCCCTGGCCGCGCCGGTCCACTGCCGCGAGCCTGCAAATTCCGCGTAACCCGGCGCGCTCCCGCTCCGGCCACCCGGGCCGCGGTTTTTCGGCCGCCCGCGCCTGGGTAGCCGGAGGGGGCCCGAGCAGATGAGTGGAGTCGATGCGAGGAGGAGCGAGTCGATGAGCCGGCCGTCACTGCAGGAGGTCCGCGAAGCCGGCGAATGGCGCCCTGAGCTGGGGGTCCTCTCCGTCTACCTGGGCTTCGACCCCGCCGACCGCGGCGGCGCCTGGCGCACCGAGCTGCGCAACGGCCTCGACGCGGTCCTCGACGCCCACAGCGAAGACGAGCACGACCGGCGGCTGGCGCTGCGGGCGACGGCGAAGCGGGTCCTCGAGCGCTTCGAGGACGGCGACCTGCGGCCGCCGCCGCGCGGCGAGATCGGCTTCGTCGAGGTCGCCGAGAAGGCCGGCGGCGAGCGCTGGTGGGGTACCGGCACGGCTCCGGTCGCCGACGCCTGCGTCGAGTTCGCCCCCGAGCCGGTGGTGGCGCCGCTGCTGGCGCTCTGCTGCCGCGGCGCCGCCCGCGGGGTCGCCCTGCTTTCCTCCGAGCGGGTGCGGCTGCTGCGCTGCGCCGAAGGCGCCCTCGAGGAGCTCGCGGACTGGGAGCTGAGCCTCACCAGCCTCGACTGGCGCGAGCGCAAGTCGCGCAGCAGCAGCGATCCCGCCCGCGGCCAGGGGGTCGGCTCCTCCGGGCACGACCAGTACGACGAACGGCTCGAGCACAACCGCCACCGCTTTCTCGCCGAGTGCGGCGGGCTGGCGGCCCGGGCGCTGGGGGAGAACGGCCTCGAGCAGGTGGTCGTCTTCGGCTCGGCCAGGGACGTCGAGGCCTTCAGCGCCGGCTTCGGCGCGGCCGACGCGCGGCTCGCCCTGGGCGGCGAGCTGGACCTGATCTCGACCCCGAAGGGGAAGCTGCGCGAGGTCGTCGCCGCGGCGGTCGAGCGCCTCGACAGCGAGCGCGAGCGGGCGGTGGTCGAGCGGGCGGTGAGCGAGGCGAAGGGAGGCGCCCGCGGCTCGGCCGGGCTGCAGGAGACGCGCCAGGCGCTGCGCGAAGGGCGGGTCGACCATCTCGTCTTCGACGCCGCGATCGACGCCGACGCCGAGGCGCTGGTCCGCGCCGCCCTGGCCGGCAGCGCCGAGGTGACGATCGTCCGCGACGAGCCGGCCGAGCCGCTCGCCGAGGCCGAGGGGGTCGCCGCGATCCTCCGCTATTAGGGATTAGGGACCAGCTCGGAGCACCCGCGCCGGCTGCCCGGCGCGCCCGGCGGCCCCGAATGTGACTGCGCGCACGGTTCGCGCGAACCATCGCTCGGGTAGCTGGGGAGGGATCGGATCGAGAGGACGAAACCTGGAAGGAGGACGGGCTTGAGACTTCCTGTGTCAACCCCCTGCGGGTTCGAGCCTTCGGAAGTTCCCGTGTTTGGTGGGGTCGTAGGGCACCTCGTCCTGCCAGCAGCGCCAAAGGATGCGCAGCCAAGCGCGTCCGAGCACGCGGATCGCGTGCGGGTGGTCGAGCCCGCGGGAGCGGGCTCGGGCGTAGACCTCGCGCGCCCAGGGGTGGTGATGCCGTGTGGAGTCCGCAAGGCAGGCGACCGCCTCCCGCAGCCGCTTGTCGCAGGCCCAGCGGAAGGCGGCGACCTTGCGCTTGCCCGACTCCCTGGCCACCGGCGACATGCCGGCGTCGGCCGCCAGCGCCTCGGCGCTCGGATAGCGGGCGCGGTCGTCGCCGATCTCGGCGACCAGCCGCGCCGCGGTGATCGTCGACTTCGGGTCCTTGAAGAGCGGCAGGAAGACCGGCCCGTCGGGGTGGGCGCGAACGGCGCCGGCGATCTGGGAGGTGAGCTCGGCGATCTGGGCGACGATCGGCCGCAGTGCGGCGACCAGGCCGAGCACGGCCCCGCGGCGCGCCTCGGTCTCGAGCGCTCCCGCCCGTCCCTCGGGCGCCGAGCGCAGGCGGTCGAGCAGCTCGGCGGCGGGGCGGCGCCCCGAGTAGCGCTGGCGGGCGAGGAAACCTTCGAGCCGCTTCACCCCGAGCCCGCGCGCATCGGCCGGCGAGGGGTAGCGCTCCAGGAAGGCGAGCGCGATCGAGGAGTCGACGTCGAAGAAGATCTCCGCCGCACCGGGCCAGAAGGCCTGCAACTGAGCGCGCAGCTCGTTGCCGAGCCGCACCCTGGCTTTGACCAGGTCCTCGCGGGTGCGGGTCAGCGCCTTAAGCGCCTTGGTCTCGTCGGAGTCGGGCCGCAGCGCCCGGAAGCGGTGGGAGTCGGTGCGCGCCAGCTCGGCCAGGCAGAAGGCGTCGAAGCCGTCGGACTTGCCGCCGGCAGCCTCATAGCGGGGCCGGGTCGCCTTCAGCTGGTTGGGGTGCACCGGCAGGACGGTGAAGCCGGCATCCAGCAGGCGGTCGACCAAGAGGCCGTCGGGGCGCTCGATCGCCACCCGGCCCACGTCCAAGGCGCGTATCCGGGCAACCAGCGCCCTGATCCCCGCCTCGTCGTGGGCGAAGAGCTCTCCCGCCACCTTCCTCCCTGCCGCGTCGACCACGCAGAGCGCGTGCTCCTCGCTTGCCCAGTCGATCCCCGCCGACGGTCTCTCCATCGCATTCCTCCTTGTTCGGCTTTTGCTCGTGCCGGCCGGGAGGTACCGTTGCGGGTGCTCATAGCGCGGCGCTTCGGGGCGCCACTTCCTGTGGCCGCTTCAGGTGCCTCCGACCGCCGGGAGGCGCTGGTCTCAAGCGGGCCTTCTGTGAGGCAAGCGACGAGGGCGCTCTCCCGACGGCGGTCGGCTTCTCTATGCGTTCGACCGGGATCTTCGACGGCCTCGCTTCGCTCGGCCTCCATATCTAGATCTCAGAAGAACAAGGGGGAGGTTCTCCTATGAGCGAGCAAGAGAACGTCGCGGGCGGACCGCTGGGCAAGGCGGTCGGCCGGGCGAAGAAGCTGGCCGGGTCGGCGCTCGGGCGCGAGGAGCTGGAGCGCGAGGGGCGGCTGCAGGAGGTTCAGGCGGACGCCGAGGTCGAGGCGGCCGAGCGGGCCGCCGAGGCCGAGCGCAAGGACCGCGAAGCCGAGACCGAGGCCGAGCGGGCGGAGACCGAGTCCGAGCGGCGCGAGGTCGAGCGCGAGGCGCGCGAGATCGCCGCCGAGGAGGAGGCGGAGCGGCAGCGCGCGGCCGCCGAGCGCGAGGCGGCGCAGCGGGCGCAGGTCGAGAAGGCGGCCGCCGAGCGCGAGCGCCTGGCGGGCGAACGGCGGGCCCAGGACAGGCGAATCGAGGCCGCGGCCGAGAAGGGCGAGGCGAAGCGCGAGGCGGCCGGGCTGGAGCGCGAAGCCGCGCGGGCCGAGGAGGCCGCGGCGGCGATCGACCCCAAGGAGGAGAGCCGATGACGATGCCGACCATCCCGAAGACGATCTTCAACTCGTCGATCAAGCTGGCGCGGACGCCGCTGGACGTCGCGATCGGCGCCTTCGGCGGCCCCGAATCGGGCGCCCGGCACCTGCTCGACCGGGCCGAGGCGGGCGCCCGCAGCGCCACCGGCGTCCTCTTCGGCGACGCGGAGCTGCGCGAAGAAGGCCGCGCCGCGCTGCTGGCGACGAAAGAGCGCGAGCGGGCGATCGAGCTCCGCGAGCGCGCCGAGGTCGAGGAGCGCGAGGCCGCCGCGCGGCAGCAGCAGGCGGGCGAAGCCGCCGCCGCCGAGGCGGCCGAGGCGCGGCGCAAGGCCGAGCAGGACCGGCGCAAAGCCGAGAAGCGCCGCCGCGAACGCGAGGCGCGCGCCGCCAAGGCCGAGGCGAGGAAGAAGCAGAAAACGGCCAAGGCGACCGCCAAGCGCAAACGCTCGGCGACCAAAGCGAGCAAGGCGGCGGAGCTGGAGAAGCTGGATGCCAAGGAAGAGAGCCTCGAGGCCGAGGAGGAGGCCGCGGCGAGCGAGCGCGAGGCCGAGCGCCTGGCCGAAGCGGCGGCGGCGGCGAAGGAGAAGCGCAAGGACGGCGACGGCGGCTAAAAGGTTCGGCCCCCGATCGGGTGGCCCGTCGCCGACCGGTCAGTGCCGTCGCGCCAGCCGGTCAGAGGCGTCCCGCGGCAGCCGCCGACCGGCGTCCATCACCCGCCGCAGCAGCCTCTCGCGCTTCAGCGCCGGGCCGAGGTCGGCCCGGCCGATCCCCGGCTTGGCGGGGCCTGCTGGATTCCTGCTTGCAGATTCTGACTTCACGTTCGTCTCCTCCGGCTTCGAAAATCGGGTTACGCCGCTCCCCGACTCCGTGCAGATGCCGTGAGAAGTGAGTGGTGCGCCTCCCGACACAAACGGCGTGGCGACCGTTGTGCCTGGCGTCCGATTACCCACCGCCAAAGTGCGCAAACGCAGTTTGAGGGGTTGTCAGCCGGGGAACACGCGGGCAGGAGCTCGGTTATGCAACAGACCGGTTTTCGACATCAGGCGCTGATCTACGAGGGTGCGGACGAGTACCTGGCGGGCGTCGTTCCGTTTCTCTGGGCCGCCCTCGAAGCCGAGGAGCCGGTTCTGGTCGCGGTCGGCGGCGAGCGGGCGGAGCTGCTGATGCGGGAGCTGGGCGGCGACGCCCGCTGGGTGCAGTTCGTGGCGGTCGAGCAGGTCGGGCGCAACCCGGCGGCGATCGCGCCGCTGTGGCGCAGCTTCGTCGACGAGAACGGCGGGCCGGTGCGGGGGGTCGGCGAACCGGTCTGGCGGGCGCGCAGCCCGGCGGCGATCGAGGAATGCCACCGGCAGGAGTCGCTGCTGCCGCTCGTCTTCGCCGAGGACCCGGCCTTCTCGCTGCTGTGCGCGTTCGACGCGGCGTCGCTGCCGGCCGGCACGGCGGAGCGGGTGGCGGCGACGCATCGCCGCGTCAGCCGTGCCGGGCAGACGACGGAGGGCGCCGCGCCCGATCCCGTCCGCGACTTCTTCGCCGGCGAGCTGCCGGCGCCGGCGCCGGCCCACGAGTCGTTCGGGTTCGGGCTGGGCGAGCTGGGCGCCGTGCGCGAGCGGGTCGCCGCCGCGGGCGCGGGGGCGGGCCTCGACTCGCGCGAGGTGGCGGACCTCGTCACCGCCGCCAGCGAGCTCGCCGCCAACAGCGTCATGCACGGCGGCGGCAGCGGCACGCCGCGGATCTGGCGCGAGGACGGGACGCTCCTGACCGAGGTCGGGGACGCCGGGCTGATCGAGGACCCCCTGGTGGGGCGGCTGCGGCCGGCGATCGCGCAGGTGGGCGGCAGGGGCCTGTGGCTGGCGAACCAGCTCTGCGACCTGGTCCAGATCCGCTCGGGCGAGGGGGGGACGGTGGTGCGGCTGCACGTCACGGCCCGCGACCGCGCCGCGGGGTCGCCGCCGACGCCCGCCGCCACAGACCCGCGGGCCGAGGGCGGGGCCGCGGAAGCGCGCGTCGGGGGCCGCACTGCGCGCGGCTGACTCGCAGGCCCGGTGGACGGCGCCGCTGCGGTAGGCCCCAGACCGCCAGGAGCCACCGATCAGCGGGATCCCCCCTCCTCGCTGACCGGGGAGCGCCGCCGGGGAGCGCCCAGGAACCCGTCGCCGAAACCTCAGGCGTTCCTCTGCGATCGGGCCGCGCGGGCGCCTAACCGAGGCCCTTGTCCTCGGCCGCCTTGTAGGCGATCTGGAGGAAGTCGGAGACGGTCAGCGCGGCGAACAGCGAGGCGACGAAGCGCGTCACCCGGGGCGCGAAGAGGAGCCCGACCGAGAAGGCGGCGATCACCCAGAGGGCGAGGCAGAAGGGGCAGATCAGCAGCTCGCCGACCGCCTTGCGCAGGCCGGCCCCGCGCGAGCGCTCCTCGAATTCGGCCGGGCCGCCCTTGCCTTCGAGCTCGGTGAAGGGCGCCCGCAGCGGGCTCGTCACCTTGTCCTTGGCGAGCAGCCGCGAGACTTTGTGGGAGGCGGTGCCGACCAGCAGCAGCCGCCCGGCCGGGACCCGCTCGGGGAGCTCGCGGCCCTGCCGCTTCGCCAGCGCCAGCGCCGCGGCCAGGAGGGTGCCGAAGATGCCCATGAAGGCCAGGTAGGGGAGGAACGGCGGCCGCTCCCCCGGCGGGGCGTAGCCCTCGGCCGGGTTCGGAACCGCCTCGACGGCGTCGCTGAGGGCGTTCTCGCTCACCGTCACCCCCTACCCATTGCCCGCCCCCTTTCAACCCTGCCGCCGCGGGGCGCGGGCGCCCGCCGCGACGGGGACGTTCCGCGGCCGCGGCCTGGATTCCGCCGCCCGGCCCCGGCGCGCCCGGCCTTGCATCGCCGCGCTTCCAGTCGCTAGGATTCGGCCCGATGTTTCGGGCTGCGGAACCGATTCATTGCTTCGAAGGAAAGCGGCACGGGGGATGGCCCGCCGGCCCTCCCACGGACCCTGTCGAGACGAACCTCCAAATCTCAAAAAGGTCTGACCATGCCCCCACAACCAGCTGACGAATCAAGATGATGCAGCGCTTCAAGGTGAGCACCCGCGAGCTGCCGACCGGGGCCCGCGACGTCCGGATCGAGGGCGAGCTCGACCTCGCGGTCGCCGCCAAGCTCGACGAGGTCCTCGACGCCGCGGTCGCCGAGTGCGGCCAGGTCCTCGTCGACCTCGGGGCCTGCGACTTCATCGACTCCTCGGGGATCGCGGTGATCCTCCGCGCCCGCAACCGGATGGAGGAGGACGGCAAGCGGCTCGTCGTCTACGCGCCGACCGACCAGGTCCTGCGGGTGCTGGCGATGACCGGCCTCACCTCGAACGGCCTCGTCTTCGACAGCGCCGAGCAGGCGCTCGCCGTGCTCGGCGACGGCGCCGGCTCCAGCGCTTCCTGAGCCGCCCGGAGGCGGCCTGCCTCAGGCAGCCGCCGCCGTGACGGCGATCTCGCCCTGCAGCATAGGCGCGGCCACCGGAGGTCGCCGGCCCGTGTAAGAGAACTAACTCTGAGCGGTTCAGTCGCGACGACCACTGTTGTGTACCTATAGCGTACCGCGCCTATGACCGACGCTAAAGCAGTTTCATCCAAACGTTCCTCCGCCGGCCCCGGCCGGGCGGCCCTGAGCCTCCTCTGCCTGTTCCTGCTCGGAGCGCTCTTCCCTGCGGCTGCGTCCGCCAGCTTTCCGTGGACCGATCAGGCGGCATTGCAGAACGAGACCGATCCGGCGCTCAGGGCGACCTACATCGTCGACGGCGGAGCCGGAAGCGTGATCTCGCGGTCGCTGTTTCTGTCGCACCCGTACATCGACTTCTACGAATCCCATGGGTTCGATCGCAACTTCTTCACCTGGGCCCCGCATGCCTCGGTCGGCGACGCGTACATGAGCGGAAAGGGATGGACCGGCTGCGCAAGCGTGCAGATTGCAGTTGCCGGGAAACCGAGCTACTGCGGCGCGGTCAAATACGGCGCCCCCGGCTCGATCCGTGCCGACGTGCTGCACGGCGACCTCACCGGCTACAAGTGGGGCGAAACCTTCATGTCGGAGATCTGCGGTAACTGGGCTCCGGCCAACTCGGCGGCGAAGACCCCGCCGATGCCGACCGTCAGCGGCGTCAAGTACGAGGACCTGAACGCGGACGGCAAACGCGAGAGCGGCGAGCCGGGGCTTGCGGGCTGGACGATCCAGCTCTTCTACGGCGGCACCCACGTCGCCACGACCACCACCGGTGCCGACGGCGCCTACTCGTTCCGCCTCAACGCCGACACGATGCCGATCGGCGGCGGCACCTACACGGTCAAAGAGGTGCAGAAAGAAGGCTGGCACCAGGCGGAGTCGCCCGCCGCGATCTCGGTCCCGGCCGGCGCCGGAGATCACGTCTACGGCGGCAACGATTTCGGCAACTGGCGCCCGGCGACGATCTCCGGTCACAAGTTCGACGACTCGAACGTCGACGGCGCCTGGGGCGAAGGCGAGAGCCCGCTGGGCGAATGGGGGATCGACCTCTCCAACGGCGAGGAACTGTCGACCGGCGTCGACGGCAGCTACTCGTTCAGCGTCAAACCCGGGACCTACACGGTCGGCGAGCAGGCGCGAAGCGGCTGGCGCCAGACCGCGCCGGGCAGCGGCAGCTTCGAATACACGGTGACCAGCGGCCAGCTCGTCAAAGGCGCCGACTTCGGCAACGTCTGCCTCGGCGGCGTCTCCGTCGAAGCGCTCGACGATTCGACCGGCGAACCGCTCAGCGGCATGAAAGTCCGCCTGGAAGAGATCTCGGTGCCGGGAATCCTCGAAAACGAACCGGCGCTGCCGCTGACGGCGAGCGGCGTTCCCGATTTCGGCGGGCTGCTGCCCGGCACCTACGAGGTGACCGCCTTCCTTCCGGAAGGAGAGTTCACCACGGACCCGGACGCGGTCCTGGTCGAAGGGCGCTTCGCGCTGGTCAAGCAGGTCACCGTGAGCGAGTGCGAAACGACCGAAGTGCCGCTCCATGTGTTTACAGAGAGCACGCCCGGCAAGGTGACCGGCGGGACGATCCAGATCGCGCTGCCGTCGAAATTCGCCACCAGCGGGTTCAACTTCATGACCCGCGGCGGCGAGCCCCACGGGGTGCTGCAGTACAACGACCACGGCACCGGCGCGAAGCTGCACACGTCGGACATCGAAGCGATCTGGATCGAAGGCGAAACCGCCTGGATCTGGGGCAGCGTCGAGTTCGAAGGCGTTCGGCAGCGCTTCCGGCTGCGGCTCGTCGACGCGGGCGAGCCCGGCGTCGATGACCGCTTCGAGCTGACGCTCGAAGGCGGCTACGAAGCCGGCTTCGGCGAGACGATCGAAGGCGGCAACGTCCAGATCCACTGACCGGCGCCGTCACCGGCCGGCTGCGGGGGCGAGGAACTCCCGCAGCCGGCGGGCCGCCTGAGGAGGCGGGAGATGCGCCCGTTCCGTCGCGAAGGGGGATGGAGGTCGGGCTGAGGTGGGCCGTCGCCGCGCGCCACCGCCGGGTCCGGCCTCTCCCCTGCTTGTCCGCGGCTTCTTCCAGCGCCGCCCCGGCGCCGACGAGGCGGCGAAGGAATCGAACCTTCCAAGCGGTGGGCTGCACCGCCCTGCCGGCTTTGAAGGCCGGATGGGCCACCAGACCCCTGCCGCCCCATGTGAGCTGTGACCCTAATCGCCGCGATAGGCGACTTTGCAAACTAATGGTTTGCAAAAGCGCCTATCGAGGGCGGGGGTAGTGGCGGTCGCCGTCGCGGCGCAGGCGCTTTTCGGCGTCGAGCTGTTCGAGCAGGGCCTGGGCGTACTTGCGGCTGAGGCCGAGGGCGTCGCGGAGCTCGGCGATGCTGGTCGAGCCGTCGCGCTCGGCGCGGGCGAGGGCGAGGCGGGCGAGCTGCTCGTAGGCGGGGGCGGCGTAGACGACGTCGGCCTTGGCGCGGACCGCGGCGCCGGCGGTGGCGAGCTCGGCGAAGGCGGCCTCGACCGCGCGGCGCTCGGCACCGAGGTCCTCGGCGAGCCGGGCGGCGCCGCGGGGGCGGGCGCCGTCGGCCGCGAGCTCGGCGAGGACGCGGCGGGCGAAGCGGCCGGGCTCGGCCGGCTTGGGCGGGGGCGGGGGAGGCGCCGCGGCGGGCTCCTGTGCGGCGGCGGGCGGCTCCCACCCCGGCCCGTGGCGGGGCGGCGAGGGGTTGCGGACGACGCCGCCGCCGAGGGTGTCGGGGGGAGCGATGCGGCGGACGACGAGGCGGTCGCCGGCCAGGGCGAGCAGCGGCTGCTCGAGTCGCAGCTGGGCGCCGCCCTGGCCGAGGCCGACGAGGCGGGCGGGGACGTCGCGGGTGCCGAGGTGGACCTGGACGCGCGGCTGGGCGAGGATCGCCTCGGCGCCGCTGGTCAGCTCGACGTCGAGCCGGTAGGTGGCGAGGACCCCGGCCGCCTCGGTGACGATCGCGTCACCGCGCCGCACCTGGTCGCGGTCGATCCCCGCCAGGTTGACGGCGACGCGCTGGTGGGACTCGGCGACCTCGAGCGGCCGGTCGTGCACCTGCAGCGAGCGCACCCGCGCCTCCAGCCCCCGAGGCAGCACCGTCACCCGCTGCCCCCGCTCCAGCCGCCCCGACCACAGCGTCCCGGTCACCACCGTCCCGTGCCCGGCGATCGTGAACACCCGATCCACATGCAGAACCGGCTCCCCCGCTGGGGGTGTCTGACTTGACGGGTCGTATGGCACCCGTGAAGTCAGACACGTCAGCTGCGAGGCGACTGAGGCGAGGGTGCTGCGGAGCGCTTCGAGGCCCTCGCCGGTGGTGGAGCTGACCTCGATTAGAGGCGCGGCGGGGACCAGCTCGGCTGCTGTCTCGGCCGCGAGGGCTCGGGTCTCCTCGTCGACCAGGTCGACCTTGGTCAGGGCGACGACGCCGCGCTCGACCCCCAGCGCCCGCAGCACCGCCAGGTGCTCGTGGGTCTGCGGCATCGGCCCGTCGTCGGCGGCGACGACCAGGAGGAAGATGTCGATGCCGCCCGCCCCGGCGATCATCGTCCGCACGAAGCGCTCGTGGCCGGGGACATCGATGAGGCTGAGCCGGCGCTCGCCGAGGTCCACCTCGGCAAAGCCGAGCTCGATCGACATCCCGCGGCGGCGCTCCTCGGCGAGGCGGTCGGTGTCGCGGCCGCTCAGCGCCCGCACCAGCGCCGTCTTGCCGTGGTCGATGTGGCCGGCGGTGCCGACGGTCAGCGGGCTCGGCGCCACCTCAGGCGAGCGCCTCCCGCACGGCGGCCGCGGCGCTCGCCGCCTCCTCGTCGCTCATCGTCCGCGGGTCGAGCACGACCCGGCCCTCGGCGATCCGGGCGATCACCGGCGGCTCGCCCTCGCGCAGGCGGGCGAGCAGGGCGTCGGCCCCCGCCGCGCCGGGGTCGACCCGGCAGACCGGCCCCTCCAGGGTGACGTCGGCGAGCGAGCCGCCGCCCGGGGCGCCGCCGCCGCGGCCGACCGCGGCGGCCGGGCCGATCGCCGCCGCCATCGCCTCGGCCCGCAGCCGCAGCTCGCGCTCGGGCGCCTCGATCATCGCCGGCGCCGGCAGCGCCCCTGGGCCCTGGTCGCGGTGCAGCCGCAGGGTCGCCTCCAGCGCCGCCAGCTGCAGCTTGTCGAGGCGCATCGCCCGCGCCAGCGGGTGGCGCCGGCAGCGCTCGACCGCCGCGGCGCGGCCGAAGAGGAGCCCCGCCTGGGGCCCGCCCAGCAGCTTGTCGCCCGAGCAGCAGACGAGATCGGCGCCGGCGGCGACCGCGGCGCCCACCGGCGGCTCGCCGTGGACCTCGGCGAGGGCGCCGGAGCCGAGGTCGTCGACGATCGCGATCCCGCGCTCGCGCGCCAGCGCCGCCAGCTCGGCGGCCTCGGGCCGCTCGGTGAAGCCGACGATGCGGAAGTTCGACTGGTGGACCCGGAGGATCGCCGTCGTCCGCTCGCCGATCGCCTCGGCGTAGTCGCCGAGCCGGGTGCGGTTGGTGGTCCCGACCTCGACCAGGGTGGCGCCGGAGTGGGCGAGGATCTCGGGGATGCGGAAGCTGCCGCCGATCTCGACCAGCTCGCCGCGGCTGACCAGCACCTCGCCGCTGCCGGCCAGCGCCGCCAGCGCCAGCATCACCGCGGCGGCGTTGTTGTTGACCGCCAGCGCCGCCTCGGCGCCGCCGAGCTCGCGCAGCAACGGCTCGACGTGGGCGCCGCGGCTGCCGCGCTCCCCGCGCTCGAGGTCGTACTCGAGGTTGCTGTAGCCGGCGGCGACCTCGGCGACCCGGGCGACCGCCGCCGGGGCCAGCGGCGCCCGACCGAGGTTGGTGTGGAGGACGACGCCGGTGGCGTTGACGACCCGGCGCAGGCTCGGCCGCGCCAGCCGGGCGAGGTGCTCGCCGGCGCTGCCCTCGAGCTGCTCGGGGCTGGGCGCCGGGGCGCCGGCGAGGACCGCCTCGCGGGCCGAGTCGATCGCCGCCCGCGCCGCGGCGACGGCGAGCGGGTGGGCCGCCCCGCTCAGCTGCGAGGCGAGCCGCTCCACGGAGGGGAGGCGGCGGAGGTCTTCGGGGCTGTTCGGGCGCGGGGTCTCGGTTTCCATGGCGCGGCTTCCGGCTACCCTCGAAGCGATGGCCCTAGCACCGGACCGCCCGAGGCTGACCGAACTCTCCCACGGAGCCGGCTGCGCCTGCAAGATCGGCGCCGCCGAGCTGCGCGAGATCCGCGCCGGCCTGCCGAGCTTCGCCGACCCCGACCTGCTGGTCGGCCTCGACCCCGCCGACGACGCCGCCGTCTACCGGCTGAGCGATGAGCTGGCCCTGGTCCAGACCCTCGACTTCTTCACCCCGATCGTCGACGACCCGCGCGACTTCGGCCGCATCGCCGCGACCAACGCGCTCTCGGACATCTACGCGATGGGGGCGCGGCCGGTCCTGGCGCTCAACATCGTCGCCTTCTCGCTGGAGCGGCTCGGCGGCGAGCTGCTGGGCGAGATCCTCGCCGGCGGCGCCGAGGCCGCCGCGGCGGCCGGGGTCGCGATCGGCGGCGGCCACTCGATCGACGACCCCGAGCCGAAGTACGGGATGACGGTCAGCGGCGTCGTCCACCCCGACGAGCTGCTCACCACGGCCGGCGCCCGGCCCGGGGACGAGCTCTACCTGACCAAGCCGGTGGGAGGGGGGCTGATCACCACCGCCGCCAAGCGCGGGATCGCCGAGCCGGCCTGGATCGAGGCCGCGGTCGCGGCGATGACGACGCTGAACGACGGGGCCGCATCGGCGGCCCGCGCCGCCGGCGCCCACGCCCTCACCGACGTCACCGGCTTCGGCCTGCTCGGCCACCTGCACGAGATCTGCGAGTCCAGCGGGGTGGCCGCGGAGCTCGACGCCGCCGCCGTCCCCGCCCTCCCCGGCGCCCTCGAGCTCGCCGCCTCGGGCGAGGCCGAGGCCGGCGGCAGCCGCCGCAATGCCGCCGACGCCGAGCGCTTCGCCGCCTGGGCCGACGCCGTGCCACCCGAGCGCCGCGCCCTGCTCACCGACGCGATGACCTCCGGCGGCCTCCTCGCCGCCGTCCCCCCGGGCGCCGAGATGCCCGGAACCCGGATCGGACGCTTCGCCGCCGGCGAGCCGGGCCGGATCGCCGTTCGCTGACGGAGCAGTCCGCCCGGGCGGGCGGCGGTGCAGTCAGGAGGCGTCAGCCCGCGGGCGGGCGACGGCGGGACCGTCAGCCCGGTGGGAGACGGGTGGGACCGTCAGCCCGGGTGGGCGACCGTCGAGAGGAGGGCCAGGGCCGGCTGGCGGGAGTCGAGGCGGGTGTGCTGGACGACGATCGGGTGACTGGACTCGATCACCGCCGCGTAGGAGGTGCCGCGGGGGATCGGCTCGGGGTCGTCGAGGTCGTTGAAGCGCATGTGCAGGGTGCGCAGGGCGGGCACCTCGAGCCGGTAGGGGCCGGCCGGCTCGCGGTCGGCGAAGAAGACGGTGATCTCGACGTCGGCGTGGTCGCCGCCGGCGTTGAGGATGCAGGCCGCCTCGTGGCTTTCCAGCTCCGGCCCCTCCCCGGTGCTCGCGGAGGGAATGTAACCCTCCGCGATCGCCCAGGTCTTCGCGCCGACGGTGTGGCTTGGTCGACGCGGGGTCATAGGTCTCCACTACCCGCCGCGCCGAGGGGAAACCGCGGCTGTGCTCGCGCTGACAGCCTCTTAAGGGCGGCTTCAGCTTCGCTTCCTAGGGTGCCGCCGCATGGAGCGGATCCGATCGCTGGGCGGCGTCGAGGGCAACGAGGTGCTGACCAGCGCCGTGGCGGCGGTGCTGACCGTGCTGCTCGTCGTCGAGGGGGTGACGATCCTGCAGCTGGGGCCGCTGCTGGTCCCGCACATGGTCGTCGGCCTGATCCTGATCCCGGTCGTCGGCCTCAAGCTCGCCACCACCGGCTACCGCTTCGCCCGCTACTACGGCAACGCCCCCGCCTACCGCGAGAAGGGGCCGCCGCTGCTGCCGCTGCGCCTGCTCGCCCCGCTCCTCGTCCTCGCCACCATCGGCGTCTTCGCCACCGGCGTGGCGCTGCTCGCGCTCGGCCGCAGGTCCGACACGGTGCTGCTGCTCCACAAGGCGAGCTTCGTCGTCTGGGGGGCCGCCTTCGCCGTCCACTTCCTCGCCTACGTCCCGCGGGTCCTGCGCTCGCTGCGCGACGACTGGAGCGCCCGCCGCCGCCGGCAGGTCGGCGGCGCCGGGATCAGGGCGACGCTGGTCGGTGCCGCCTTCGGCAGCGGCCTCGTCCTCGCCCTGGCGCTGCTGCCGGCGATCGACGCCTGGCAGGACGCCGTCGTCGGCGGCTGACCCCGGGCGAGTTTGCAAACCATCGGTTGACAAAGTCGCCCGGCGCCGGCGGTCCGAGCGCTGACGGGGCCAGGTTTCGCGCCCGAGGGCGCTGGGAAGCTTCCCGGTAGATGCTCGGCCCACTCGGGAAATGGCCGCTGGTCCGCCAGCTGACGGAAGGCGATCCGTCGGGGCGGGGCCGGGCCGCCCGCTCGCCGCGCACGGCGGGCCTGCAGCCGCGGACCGAGGAGGCCGACACGATGGTCCGCTCGGTATGCCCCTACTGCGCGGTCGGCTGCGGCCAGCGGGTCTGGGCGAAGGACGGCAAGGTGACGCAGATCGAGGGCGACCCCGACAGCCCGATCTCGCGCGGCCGCCTCTGCCCGAAGGGCGCCGCCTCCGAGCAGCTCGTCAACGCCCCCGGGCGGCTGAAGAAGGTCAAATACCGGCGCCCGTACGCGACCGAGTGGGAGGAGCTCGACCTCGAGCAGGCGATGGAGATGATCGCCGACCGGGCGCTCGCCGCCCGCGAGGCCGGCTGGCAGGAGGAACGGGAAGGCAAGCGCCTGCGCCGCACCCTCGGCTTCGCCCACCTCGGCGGCGCCACCCTGGACAACGAGGAGAACTACCTGATCAAGAAGCTCTTCACCGCGATGGGCGCGGTCCAGATCGAGAACCAGGCGCGCATATGACACAGCTCCACGGTCCCCGGTCTGGGGACCTCGTTCGGTCGGGGTGGCGCCACCACCTTCCAGCAGGACCTGCAGAACTCCGACTGCATCGTGATCATGGGCTCGAACATGGCCGAGTGCCACCCGGTCGGGTTCCAGTGGGTGGTCGAGGCGCGCGAACGCGGCGCCAAGGTGATCCACGTCGACCCGCGGTTCACCCGCACCAGCGCCCTCGCCGACCTGCACGTGCCGCTGCGCGCCGGCAGCGACATCGCCTTCCTCGGCGGCATCGTCAACTACATCCTCAGCAACGAACTCGAGTTCCGCGAGTACGTGCAGGCGTACACCAACGCCCGCACGATCGTCAGCGACGACTTCAGGGACACCGAGGACCTCGACGGGGTCTTCTCCGGCCTCAACCCCGAGGAGGGGTCCTACGAACGCGAAAGCTGGCAGTACAAGGGGATGGAGGCGGCGGCCTCGGCCGGCGAACGCGACCTCGGCGAAGTCGAAGGCGAGCAGGCCCACGGCGCCCACGGCGGCGAACTGCACCACGGCGAGCCGCCCGCGGAGGACGAGACCCTGCAGGACCCGCGCTGCGTCTTCCAGCTCCTGAAGCGCCACTACAGCCGCTACACGCCGGAGATGGTCGAGCGGATCTGCGGGGTGCCGAAGGAGACCTTCCTCGAGGTCGCCGAGGCGCTCTGCGAGAACTCCGGCCGCGAGCGCACCAGCGCCTTCGCCTACGCGGTCGGCTGGACCCAGCACACGGTCGGCGTCCAGTACATCCGCACGGCGGCGATCGTGCAGCTCCTGCTCGGCAACATCGGCCGCCCCGGCGGCGGCATCCTCGCCCTCCGCGGCCACGCCTCGATCCAGGGCTCGACCGACATCCCGACCCTGTTCAACATCCTCCCCGGCTACCTGCCGATGCCCCACGCCCATGAGCGCACCGACCTCGACACCTACGCCGAGCGCAACGCGCCGCCGACCGGCTTCTGGGGCAACACCAAGTCCTACATGGTCAGCCTGCTCAAGGCCTGGTGGGGCGAGGCCGCCCGGTTCGAGAACGACTTCTGCTTCGACCACCTGCCGCGGATCGACAAGGACCACTCCCACTACCGCACCGTCGCCGACATGAAGGACAACAAGCTCGAGGGCTACTTCGTGATGGGCGAGAACCCCGCCGTCGGCTCGGCCAACGGGAAGCTGCAGCGGCTGGCGATGGCGGAGCTGAAATGGCTGGTGGTGCGCGACTTCGCCGAGATCGAGACCGCCTCCTTCTGGAAGGACGGGCCGGAGATCGAGACCGGCGAGCTGAGGAGCGAGGAGATCGGCACCGAGGTCTTCCTGATGCCGGCCGCCTCCCACACCGAGAAGGACGGCTGCTTCACCAACACCCAGCGGCTGCTGCAGTGGCACGAGAAAGCGGTCGAGCCGGAGGGCGACTGCCGCTCGGAGCTGTGGTTCATGTACCACCTCGGGCGCAAGGTGCGGGAGAGGCTGGCCGGCTCCGAGCGCGAGCGCGACCGGCCGATCCTCGACCTCACCTGGGACTACCCGACGGTCGGCCCCCACGAGGAGCCCGACGCCGAGGCGGTGCTGGCCGAGATCGGCGGCTTCGACGCCGAGAAGGAGCCGCTCGAAAGCTACCTGCCGCTGAAGGACGACGGCTCGACCGCCTGCGGCTGCTGGATCTACGCCGGCTGCTACGCCGGCGGGGTCAACCAGCCGGCCCGGCGCAAGCCCGGCTCCGAGCAGAGCTGGGTGGCGCCGGAATGGGCCTGGGCCTGGCCGATGAACCGCCGCATCATCTACAACCGCGCCTCCGCCGACCCCGACGGCAACCCCTGGTCGGAGCGCAAGAAATACGTCTGGTGGGACGAGGGGAAGGAAGAATGGGCCGGCGAGGACGTTCCCGACATCAGCCCCGAAAAGCGGCCCGACTACATCCCGCCCGAGGACGCGACCGCCCAGGGGGCGCTGCGCGGCGACGAGCCGTTCATCATGCAGGGCGACGGCCGGGCCTGGCTCTACGTCCCCAACGGGGTCGTCGACGGACCCTTCCCGACCCACTACGAGCCGCACGAGTCGCCCTTCCCCAACCCCCTCTACGGGCAGCGCTCGAACCCCGCCCGCCAGCTCTTCGAGCGCCCGGAGAACCCCTACAACCCGACCGACGGGGAGCCCGGCGCCGGCGCCTACCCGTTCGTCGTCACCACCTACCGGCTGACCGAGCACCACACCGCCGGCGGGATGAGCCGGACCCTGCCCTACCTGGTCGAGCTGCAGCCGGAGTTCTTCTGCGAGGTGAGCCCGGAGCTGGCCCGCGAGCGCGGCCTCGAGCACGGCGGCTGGGCGACGATCCTCACCTCCCGCACGGCGGTCGAGGCGCGGGTGATGGTGACCGAGCGGCTGCGGCCGCTGCGGGTCGACGGGACCACCGTGCACCAGGTCGGCCTGCCCTACCACTGGGGCAGCAAAGGCCTCGTCACCGGCGACTCGGCCAACGACCTCTTCCCCTTCGCGCTCGACCCCAACGTCCACATCCAGGAGGTCAAGGCGGCGACCTGCGAGATCCGGCCGGGGCGGCGCCCGCGCGGGGAGGAGCTGCCGCGCTTCGTCTCCGATTACCGGCGGCGGGCGGCGGGCGGGACCGCCCCCGAGGGAGGGGCGGGCTGATGGCGGGCCACGTGGTCGAGACCCCGTCCTGGCCCTCGACCTACGACGGCGAGGCCCGTCCGCGGGTCGGCTTCTTCACCGACACCTCGGTCTGCATCGGCTGCAAGGCCTGCGAGGTCGCCTGCAAGGAGTGGAACCGGGTCCCCGCCGACCCGCAGGGCTTCAGCGGCGAGAGCTACGACAACAGCGGCGAACTCGGCGCCGACCGCTGGCGCCACGTCGCCTTCATCGAGCAGAAGCTGCCGGTCGGGGTCGAGGGGGGCGCGCCGGACTCCTTCGTCCAGGAGGCGGCGCGGCAGAACCTGGTCGAGGACGGCCTCGACCCCCATACCGACGACGACGGCTTCCGCTGGCTGATGAGCTCGGACGTCTGCAAGCACTGCACCGAGGCCGGCTGCCTCGACGCCTGCCCGACCGGGTCGATCTTCCGCACCGAGTTCGGCACCGTGGTCGTCCAGGAGGACATCTGCAACGGCTGCGGCTACTGCGTCGTCTCCTGTCCCTTCGGGGTGCTCGACCAGCGCCCCGACGACGGCCGGGTCTGGAAGTGCACCCTCTGCTACGACCGCCTGCAGGGCGAGATGGAACCCGCCTGCGCGCAGGCCTGCCCGACCGACTCGATCCAGTTCGGCGAGCTCGACGAGCTGCGCGAGCGGGCCGGGGAGCGGGTCGAGCTGCTGCACGAGCGCGGGCACGAGGAGGCGCGGCTCTACGGCGAGGACCCCGGCGACGGGGTCGGCGGCTTCGGCGCCTTCTTCCTGCTGATGGACGAGCCCGAGACCTACCGGCTGCCGCCCGACCCGGTGGTGCCGACCCGCCAGGCGGCGAGCGTCTGGAAGGCCGCGGCGGCGGCCGCGGCGACGATGACGGCCGGGATCGCGGTCGGGTTCCTCGGGAGCCGCCGATGAAGGAGCAGCGGATGGTGCCGCGCGAGAAGCCGGTCAGCTACTACGGCCGGCCGATCGTCAAGCCGCCGGTCTGGAAGCCGGAGATCCCCTACTACTTCTTCTTCGGCGGCCTCGCCGGGGCCTCGGCGGTGCTGGCGAGCGCCGCCACCTTCGCCGGCCGCCCGGCGCTGGCGCGGCGCGCCTGGGCGGGCGCCTTCGTCGGCGTCAGCGTCAGCCCGCTGCTGCTGATCAGCGACCTCGGCAAACCGTCCCGCTTCCTCAACATGCTCCGCGTCTTCAAGCTCAGCTCGCCGATGAACGTCGGCGCCTGGCTGCTGCTGGCCAACGGCGGCGCCACCAGCCTCGCCGCCGGGCTCAACCTGCTCGACCGGCGCCGCCGCGGCGGCGCCCCCGAGCTCGCCGCCGCGGCGCTGGGGGCGCCGCTGGCGACCTACACCGCGGCGCTGGTCACCCACAGCGCGATCCCCGCCTGGTCGGAGTCGCGGCGGGAGATGCCCTTCGTCTTCGCCGCCAGCGCCACCGCCAGCGCCGCCGGGGCGGCGCTGCTGACGGTCCGCGCCGAGGAAGCCGAGCCCGCCCGCCGGCTCGGAGTCGCCGCCGTCCTCGCCGAGGAGGGCGCGACGGTCGTCATGCACCGGCGCCTCGGCTTCCTCGCCGATGCCTACGAGCAGGGCCCGGCCGGGAAGCTCGGCAAGGCGTCCCGCGCCCTCGGCGCCGCCGGCGCGGCGGCGCTGGTCGCCGGCGACCCGGGCCTGCCCCTGCGCCTCGGCAAGCGGCGCCGCAGCGCCCTGACCATGGCCGGCGGCGCCCTCCTGCTCGCCGGCTCGGTCTGCAAGCGCTGGTCGGTCTTCAAAGCCGGCTTCCACTCGGCGCAGGACCCGAGCCAGACCGTCCGCACCCAGCGCGGGCGGATCGACGCCGCCGCCGGGGGAAGCTGAGTTGCCGGCGAGCGGCGAGCGGCCCGCCGCCGCGGTCTTCCTGCGGCCGCTCGGGAACCCGACCCCGCTCGGCTTCTTCGCGCTCGCGATCGGGACCCTGACCCTGGCCACGATGCAGCTCGGCTGGATCCCCAGCGGCGAAAGCAAGGACGTGGCGCTGGTCCTGATCGGGCTCGTCTTCCCGCTGCAGGCGATCGCCACCGTCTTCGCCTTCCTCGCCCGCGACGGCGCCGCCGCCGAGGGCCTCGGGCTCTCGGGCGGCGGCTGGCTGGTGATCGGCCTCGTCACCCTCACCTCGCCCGCCGGGTCGACCAGCGACGCGCTCGGGGTCTTCCTGCTCGCGCTCGGCGCCTGCATGCTCGTCTCCTCGATCGCCTCGGTCTCGAGCAAGACCGTGGCCGCCGCGATCGTCGCCGGGATCGCCATCCGCTTCGCCACCACCGGCGTCTACGAGCTCAGCGCCGACGCGGGCTGGGAGACGATCGCCGGCATCTGCGGCCTCGCCCTCTTCGTCCTCGCCTTCTACGGCGGCCTGGCGATGACCCTCGACGACGCCCGCCAGGGCGAGGCGCCGCTGCCGATCGGCCGCGGCTCCGGCGGCAAGCCCGTCGAGTCGGACCCGACCGAGGGCATCGAGCGCGAACCCGGGGTGCGCCCGAAGCTCTAACGACTCAGGTCGCTATCCGGGGAGTCGGAGCCCCGCTCGCGCCGGCTCCAGAGCAGCACCAGCGCCGCGCCGGCCAGGGCCCCGAGCGCGTCGAGCGCCAGGTGGCCGATCAGCGCCGGGTAGTCGACCGAGAGGTCGGCGCCGAGGGCGGTGTCGGCGAGGTAGGAGTAGATCTCGTAGAGGATCCCGGCCGAGAAGCCGAGCGAGAAGACGGCGAGGCCCAGCGCCGCGTGCGCGTGCAGGCGGCTGCGGCGGTCGAGGCGCGGGAAGAGGCGCAGCCGCACCACCGCGAGATAGAGGAGCGGCGCGGCGGCGGCGGAGACGACGAAGTGGGGGGCGGGGCCGAAGCCGGCGAGGCGTTCGACGCCGCCGAGGAAGGGGGCGGCGAGCGCCGCCCCGAGGAGGGCGAGGCCGGCCCCCCAGAGGGCGAGGGGCGGCAGCGACCCGGCGGCTCCCGGCACCGCCGCCGGGGCCGGCTCCCCGCCCTGGGGCTGCAGCCTCTCGACGATCGCCGCGCCGACCTCGGCCACCGGGTCCTCGTCCTCGGCGCCGCCGCGGGGCGGCAGCGGCAGGCGGCGGGTCCCCCAGCCCCGCGCCTCCCAGAGGAGGATCAGGCCGCCGCCGGCGAGGGCGCCGATCAGGTCGTCGGTGAGGTCGCCGATCGTGTCCCCGTAGCTGACGTAGAGGTGCGCTCCCAGGTGGTGGTCGGCGAACCACTCGTAGAGCTCGTAGAGGCCGCCGGCCAGGGCCAGGCCGAAGGCGGCGGTGACCAGCAGGATCGCCGGCCGCTGGCGGATCTCCCCCTCCTCGGCGAGGTCGGGCACGACCCGGACCCGGACCAGCAGCAGGTAGAGGAGCGCCGAGGTCGCGCAGGGGAGGGCGAAGTGGACGACCTTGTCGTAGCCGTAGATGCCGTCGAAGGCGCCGAAGACGTTGCCCCAGGCCTGGAACGACATCGCCGTCACGAAGGCGAAGTCGAAGAGCCGCGGCGCCTCGATCGCCCGCGGGATCAGGGTGAGCAGGAAGGTGAGCAGCAGCCGGAAGCTCTGCTCGCGCGGCCCCAGCGCCAGCGTCACCGGCGCCCCGACCAGGAGCGCCAGCCGCATCAGGTCGACCGGGTCGCGGACCAGAGCCCCCCAGTCGCCGACCAGCCGCCGCGGGTCGAGGCCCTCGGAGGTGCGGCCCGGCAGGCGCAGATCGTCGGAGGCGTCCATTCGCCTTCCGGTACCCGGCGCCGCCGATGTGAGTCCGCGTCTCCGAAGTTCGGGGGCCTCTGAGGACCCGAAGTTCGGAGGTCCGGTACCCGGCGCCGCCCATGTGAGTCCGCGTCTCCGAAGTTCGGGGGCCTCTGGGGACCCGAAGTTCGGAGTCGTTCTCCACCCGGCCTCCCGGCGGGCGTCGCGCCGGTGCGGGCGTGTAAGGCGGATGACAGAGCTCGTCCCGGCCTCGACGCCGCGGGTACCTGGGAGCTGACCACGAAAGGAGGCAACCGAGATGGACCACGCAGGAAACGGCCACGGAGAACTGGCCGAGATCCGAGAGCACACGAGGGTGATGCTGCAGCCGATCGCCGCCCCCTCGATCCTCGGCCTGTTCGGCTTCGCCGGGGCGACGTTCGTCGTCGCGGCTCACCTCGCCGGCGTCGGCTGGTGGGAGACCGCCGGCGGCTGGACCCTGATCGGCTCGTCGATCGCCGCGGCCTGCACCGCGGGGGCGATGATGCTGGAGAGCGCCTGGGGGAGGGTCGTCCTGCCGCTGGGCACGGTCGACAAAGAGGCCAACGTCCCCGGGGCGAAGGTCACCCGGCCGATCCAGTACGAGCATCAGGAGCCCGGTGTCCGCATGGGCCAGTAGCGCCGGCGGCGCTGCTGCGACAGCGGAGTCGAGCAGGTGAGCGGCGCCGACAGGCGCCGCCTGCTCGTCCTCGGGCTGCCGACCTTCGGGATGGCGCTCGCGGTGACGACGATCTCCACCTACCTGCCGGTGCTGGCCAGCGGCCGCCAGGCCTCGGCGGTGGAGATCGGGATCATCATCGGCACCGAGGGGCTGATGGCGCTCTGGCTGCCGCTGGTCGCCGGCCGCTGGTCGGACCGCCTGCACACGCCGCTCGGTGGCCGCCTCCCCTTCGTCCTCGCCGGGACGCCGGTGATGATCGCCTGCCTCTGCGCCGCCGGCTTCGTCAAGTCGACCCTCGCCCTGGCGGTCCTCGTCGCCGTCTTCTTCGCCGGCTACTTCGTCGCCTACGAGCCCTACCGGGCGCTCTACCCCGACCTCGTCCCCGAGGAGCAGGCGGGCCGCTCGCAGAGCACCCAGGCGGCCTGGCGCGGGGTCGGCACCGGGATCGCCCTGGCCAGCGGCGGCGCCCTGCTCAGCCTCGCCCTCTTCCTGCCCTTCGTCCTCGACGCCGCCCTGCTCGCGCTCAGCGTCGGCCTCTTCTCCTGGCGCCTGCTCGCCCGCCGCGAGGGCGGGGAGGACGGCGTCGCCGAAGAGGACGGCGAGTCGATCCCCGGCGCCTTCGCGACCGTCGTCGCGCTGCTGCGCGAGCACGCCGCCCTGCGCATGTTCGTCGTCGCCAACGCCCTCTGGGAGCTGGCGCTGGGGGCGGTCAAGACCTTCGTCGTCCTCTACGTCACCAAGGGCCTCGGCTACAGCCTCGGCCAGGCCTCGCTGATCATCGGCGCCGTCGCCGTGCTGATCCTCGGCGGCGCCCTCGCCAGCGGCTTCCTCGCCGACCGCCTCGGCAAGCTGCGGGTGACCGAGGTCTCGCTCTGGATCTACGGCCTGGCGATGCTCGTCCCCGGCCTGACCACGGTGCCCTGGCTGATCGTCGCGGCGCTGCCCTTCGTGGCGATCGGCGGCGGCACGATTATGAGCCTGCCCTACTCGCTGCTGATGCCGCTGATGCCCGAGGACGAGCACGGGGTGCTGACCGGCCTCTACAGCATGAGCCGCGGCGTCGGGGTGATGCTCGGGCCGCTGCTGGCGGGGGTCGCGATCGCGGTCGCCGAACCGCTCTTCGCCTCGACCGACGGCTACGCCGCGACCTGGTGGGTGGCGGGCGGGGCGATCCTGCTCAGCATCGCGCCGCTGCGCCGGCTGCGGGCCGATCGCGGCGACCGCCGCGAGCTGGTGTCAGCGGCGTGACAGCCGCCGTGTGACAGCGGCCGCGGCCGGGAACCAGGCGGGCATGAGCGAGACCGCGAGCCACCGGGTAATGCTCGCCAGGGGCCGCCCCGCCACCTCCGACGCGGGCAGCGGGCGATAGCGGCAGTCGACCTCCATACCCTGCGCGACTACGCCCTGCTGGCCGACGGCCGGCGCGGGGTGCTGGTCGGACCCCGCGGCGAGTACGCCTGGATGTGCTTCCCCCGCTGGCACGACGACGCCCTCTTCTGCGCCCTGATGGGGGGCGACAGCTTCTACGCGATCCGTCCCCGCAGCCGCTTCGTCTGGGGCGGCTACTACGAGCCGGGGACGCTGATCTGGCGCAGCCGCTGGGTGACCGAGAGCGGCATCGTCGAGTGTCGCGAGGCGCTGGTCGCGCCGGGCGAGGGCGAGCGGGCGACGATCGTGCGCACCGCGAGGGCGGTCGAGGGCGAGGCCCACCTGGAGGTGGTGCTGCGGCCCGGCGCCGGCTTCGAGCGTCACGGCCTCACGCGCCTGCAGCGGGGCGACGACGGCGGCTGGAGCGCCCACCTCGGCGAGGAGCGGCTGCGCTGGGAGGGGGCCGCGGCGGCCGAGCCTGAGAAGCACTCGGGCGAGTCGAGGGCGCTGCGGATGGAGCTCGACCTCGAAGCGGGGGAGAGCCACGACTTCGTGCTCTCGATCCGGCGCGGCGAGGACCCCGGCCCGCAGCCCCCGCCGGAGGTGCTCTGGCGCAAGACCGAGGAGTGGTGGCGGGAGCAGGTCCCCGACCTCGCCGACACCGCCGCCCCGCGCGACGCCCGCCACGCCTACGCGGTGATGACCGGGCTGACCGGCAGCGCCGGCGGCATGGTCGCGGCGGCGACCACCTCGCTGCCCGAGCGCGCCAAACAGGGCCGCAACTACGACTACCGCTACGTCTGGATCCGCGACCAGTCCTACGCCGGGCAGGCGGTGGCGCGGGCGGGCGCCTACCCGCTGATGGACCACGCCGTCACCTTCGCCACCGATCGGCTGCTCGAGCACGGCTCGAAGCTGGCGCCCGCCTACACGGTCGACGGCGACCCCGTCCCCTCCGAAGCGGAGATCCCGCTGCCGGGCTACCCGGGCGGCACCGCCAAACTCGGCAACCAGGTGCACGAACAGTTCCAGCTCGACGGCTTCGGCGAGATCCTCCTGCTCTTCGCCGCGGCGGCCGAGCACGACCACCTCGACGGCGACCAGTGGCGGGCGGCCGAGCTCGCCGCCGAGGGGATCGCCGCGCGCCGCCGCGAAGCCGAGAACGGGCTCTGGGAGATCGAAGCCAAGCGCTGGACCCACAGCCGGCTGATCTGCTCGGCGGGGCTGCGCTCGCTCGCCGCCCACGCTCCCCCCGGCGACCTGCGGGCCCGCTGGCTGGCCCTGGCCGACGAACTGCTGGCCGAGGCGAGCCGGATCGGCCTGCACCCGAGCGGGCGCTGGCAGCGGGCCGAGTCCGACCCGCGCCTCGACGCCTCGCTGCTGCTGGGCGCGATCCGCGGCGCCGTCGCCCCCGACGACCCGCGCTCGATCCAGACCCTGCAGGCGATCGAAGACGAACTCACCCAGGACGGCTACTGCTACCGCTACCAGCTCGAGGGCCTGCCGCTGGGGGACGCCGAGGGCTCCTTCCTCCTCTGCGGCTTCTGGATGGCCCTCGCCCACGCCCAGCAGGGCAACTCCACCCAGGCGGTCGCCTGGTTCGAACGCAACCGCGCCGCCTGCGGCCCCCCCGGCCTCCTCTCCGAGGAGTTCGACGTCCGCCAGCGCCAGCTCCGCGGCAACCTCCCCCAGGCCTTCGTCCACGCCCTCCTGCTCGAGTGCTGCGCGGTCCTGGGCGAGGCGGACTAGCCGGCCGCGCGACGCCTCCGAACTTCGGGGGCCTATGGGACACCGAAGTTCGGAGGCGTGAGCCGGGCGCGCGGTGGCTCCCTGAATGCGCTTTATCCGAGCTGTCCAGATCGGGAGTCCCCGCCTGCCGGCCTGTCATGGTTTCTGGCGATGGGGCAGTCCGCGCACATCAGGCGCATCTTGGCCTTGGCGGCGCTGCTCCTTGCCGCTTCGCTCCTCCTCGGGCCGTTGCTGCTAGGGGGTTCGGCAAGAGGCATCGCGGCTTCAGCCGTCCGCGTTAATCCCTACAACCGCTTTCCCCTTTGGACGGACGTTCCGGGAGGCGCCTTTGCTCGGCTTGGCGAAGGAACGCTGCCTAATCGAACCCGCTGGGGCGTTTACGCCTCGGCTGCAAGTCGATCTCGGCGGGCGAAGCAGCACCCGTGTGTAACGGTCGCCATGATCACGTCCTTCGGGGAATATGGAGATGCGATCCGCTGCGGCGTACCCCCTGAGCAACCGGGGGACCATGCGGTGGTTGCCTTGCTGGGCGGCTCTTACATTCCTCCGGGCGGTCGTAAGGCCATAGGAGAAGCGGCGACGGGTACGCTCGTCGGTCCGAGCGTATTTAGAGTCCGGCTCATTCTTGCTTCGGGGGGAAGCATTGTGCGCGGCACGAAGCAGTTGAATGGGCGTCAGCGCCGTAAGACGGGACTGGGTCTGTTTCGCTACGCGGCTTTCGGGCTGATGAAGGATGCGTGCATCAGGTCGGTGCGGGGGTTCTCGGCGTCAGGTGCACTTCTATTTGACGCACCGGCTGAATTGGGATGTTCGGACACCGCTGAAGAACGCTGACAGCCCCCCGCCGCGCGGGGCGACGGGGGGCGCGGGATGGGTTCCGGGGGCTCAGCCCCGCGGCTTGCAGCGCCGCAGGATCGAGCCGGAGATGCGCTGGCCGTCGCTGGTCTGCACGACCGCGTGGGCGCGGAAGCGGCCGTTGGCGCAGCGTGCCAGCAGGTAGCTCTGCTTCTTGCCGTGGCGGCGGAACATGCGGTGGATGACGAAGTTGAAGTTCGTCAGCGAGCCGCTGCCGCCGGCGATCTTGGGGATCCGGGCGACGGCGCGGGTGCCGTAGGGGCCCTTGTGGATCTTCTTGATCTTGACCACGGTGACGATCGCGGTCGGGGCCGGCACCGAGACGTAGGCGTGGATGTACATCGTCGTCACGCCGTGGTGGACGCCGCCGTTGAAGAGCTCCAGCGGCCCGGTCGAGCTGAACGCCGGCTGTTCCGGGAACTTGACCTCGACGGTGGTCTTGCCGTGGCCGACCAGCGCCGGCCGGCAGGCGGCGAGCGCCGCCTTGGTCCCGCGCGACTGCAGCTTGCCCGGCCGGCAGACCGGCAGGCCGCGGGCGTTGATCGTGCCGTGCTTGTCGAAGTCGACCGTCACCGTCTTCGTCGCCGGCGGGTGGCCGCCGTCGGCTGCGGCGAGCGAGCCGGAGGCGCGCAGGGTGATCGGCGCCAGCCGCTTGCGTGGCAGCCGCTTCGGGGCGACGCCCCCGTTCACCCGCATCACCAGGTTCCCGGCCCGCACCACCGTCGCCTTTTCGGCGGAGGCGTGGCCGGCGGCGCAGACGGATATCGCCAGCGCCAGCATCGGTATAAGTCGCAGTGCCTTCTTGGTCATCTCAAATTCCCTCCCTGGCGGTTGCTTGTTTCCCCTCTATTTCGGGTGCCCGGGAGGGGGCACCGGTAACGGTTGAGGTCAGAGCTCTTACGAGCGCGGCGCCGACGAAACGAGTCCGCGATAACCGCTCCTGGGGAGGGGAAATCGCGGACTCGATCTCCGTCTCACGAGCCGCGCCGGTGCTGCCGGCCGAAGAGGCTGACCAGGGAGGGGACGAGGAGGGTGCGGGCGACCAGCGTGTCGAGCAGGAGGCCGACGCAGATCGCGAAGGCGAGCTCGCGGAAGGCGAGGATCGGGACCAGGGCGACGGCGGCGAAGGAGAGGACGAGGATCATCCCGGCCAGGGTGACGGCGCGGCCGGCGCGGGAGCCGGCGACACGGATCGCCGTCTCCAGCTCGACGTGCTCGGCTTCCTCCCAGATCCGGCTGACGAAGAAGACGTTGTAGTCGGAGCCGAGGGCGAGGAGGAGGATCGCGGCGGCGATCGGGACGAAGAAGGCGAGCCCGTCGTAGCCGAGGATGACCTGGAAGAGGAGGTAGGTGAGGCCGAGCGCGGCGACGACGACGAGGACGCTGACGGCGACCAGGTAGGCGGCGGCGAGGCGGCTCCGCAGCAGCGCCCAGAGCAGCAGGAAGAGGACCGCGACGGCGGCCGGCAGCACCCGCACCAGCGCCGTGTGGGTGCGCTCGGCGAGTTCGCGGGTGATCGCGGTGTCGCCGCCGATCAGGGTCTGCGCCCGCGGCATCCCGGCCCGCCGCAGCATCCCCGGCAGGTCGGCTTCGATCCGCTGCAGGGTCGCCACCGCGCGGGCGCCGGTGGGGTCGTGGCCGAGCAGGAGGATGAAGCGGGCGGCGGCGCCGTCGGGAGCGAAGACGACGCCCTGGCGGGTTTCGAGCGGGACGTCGCCGGCCCCCAGCGCCAGCGCGACCCCCGGCTCTTCCTCGAGCTCGGCCTGCAGCGCCTCCAGCGCTTCGTGCCGGGAGGCGACGCCGGGTTCTTCGACCACCACCATCGCCGGCCCGACGATCCCCGGCCCGAAGGCCCCGGCGGCGAGGTCGTAGCCCTGCCGCGCCGAGCTCGAGGCCGGCAGGCCGCGGACGATCGGGTCGCCGAGGCCGGTGTCCTTGGCCGCGTAGGCGGCGGCCGTCAGCGGCACCAGGCAGGCGATCAGGATCGGCCCCGGGTGGCGGGCGACGAAGGCGACCAGCCGCGCCCGCGGCCGGTCGGCCTCCTCGCGGCGGCTGCGGGCCTCGCCGGCGCCGGTCGGCCAGAGCAGGCGCGGGCCGACGATCGCCAGCGCGGTGGGGATGAAGGTGACGGCGACGGCGGCGCCGACCAGCACCGAGATCGCCAGCCCGGGCACGAAGGCGATCAGGAACTTGACCCCGGAGAGGTAGAGGGTGGAGATCGAGCCGGCGATCATCAGCCCCGCGGTCAGCACCACCGGCAGCAGCTCGGCGGTGACCAGCTCCACCGCCCGCAGCGGCTCCTCCCCCTCGGCCAGCCGGCGCCGCCAGCCGGAGATGAAGAAGACCACGTAGTCGGTGAGGGCGCCGAAGAGCAGGGCGACGATCACCGGGTCCACCTCGGAGGGGACTTCGACTCCGAAGCGGTCGCCGAGCCAGCCGAGCAGGTGGGCGGCGATCGAGTAGGCGACGGCGACGGTGGCGAGGCCGAGGAAGGGGATCCCGGGGGCGCGGAAGTAGAGCGCCAGCATCGCGATCACGATCGCCACCGTCGCCGCCTCGACCCAGTGCAGGCGCGCGTTGCCGATCCGCTCCTGCGCCCGCCCGGCCGGGACCGGGCCGGTCAGCTCGACCCGTTCGATCCCGGCCACCTTGCGCATCCCGGCGAGGAAGCGCGCGGAGACTTCTTCGCTTTCGGCTTCGCTCAGGCCCGGGTCGGTGTAGAGGTAGGCGAGCAGGGTCTTGTTCCGCTCCCCGGGTTCGACCAGCGAGCCGAGGTCGGGCAGGGGCAGGACCTTGAGGTGGGTGCGGGAGAGCGGCCGTTCGTCGACGGCGGCGATGTAGCGGGTGACCCGTTCGATCTGCCCCTTGCTCAGCGGGCCGCGCTGCTGGGCGACCGCGAGGGTGCGGCTGGCGAAGGGCAGGCCGAAGGTTTCCAGCGCCTGCTCTTCGGCCTGCAGCGCGGCGGAGGAGGAGGGGAGGAGGCTGCCGAGCGAGCCCGAGCCGGCGGCGAAGATCGACGACAGGTAGAGCCCGGCCAGGATCGCCCCGGCGATCCAGGCGGGGGCGACGAGGAAGCGGAGGCGGACGATCCAGCGGGCGGCCGCCGCGGAGACCTCACGGCCGCGGCCGCGCATCCCCGGGCGGTCCCATCCCGCCGTCCATCGCCTACTGCGCCTGCAACGTCATCGAGATCGTGCCGAGCCGGTCGCCGACCACGAAGTTGCTCGAGGGCGGCGGTTCGGGGGCCGGCTGGTTGAAGACGTCGTTGAGGGTCGAGGCCGCCGCGGCCTGCAGCCGCGCTTCGGCGCCTTTGATCGCGATCGTCCGCGCCCCCGGGTCGACGCTGACCGAGTTCGCCGGCAGGGCGATGTCGACGATCGTCGAGCGCCCGGCGGCGCCGGCGAACGGCGGCGCCGGCAGGACTTCAAGCTCGGCGCTCGCGGTCCGGGCGCCGAAGTCGATCTCGGCGTTGCGCAGCCGCAGGGTGGGGGAGAACGGTTCGGCCTGCTTGAGGATCTGCACGCCGCCGGCGGTGCCGACCGTGCCCTTGCTCGCGTCCGGGGCGATCGTGCCGCCGGCGATCGGGAGCTGGAACGAGGCGGGGCCGGCGGGCGCGGCGGGGGCGAGCGCCGTGAACCCCTGCGGCACCTTGACCCCCTTCTGGGCGAATTTCGCCAGGGTGGCGGCGTCGCCGCTGAGCACGGCGGCGCCCTGCGGCAGCACCGTCACCGTTTCCGGGTGGGCGGTCGTGTAGGCGTTGGAGAGGGTGCGTTCGGGGTTGAGGCGCTGGTGGCCGCGCAGGCCGAGCCGGTTGCTGATCCGCCGCGCCGCCTTTTCGGTGAGGATCAGCTTGATCGCCTTGAAGTGGGTGCCGAAGCCTTCGCGGCCGGCGTAGAGCGGCGCGCTCAGGGTGCCGAGCTGCATGTGGGCCTTGGCGATCGTCGCGTAGGCGGCCCCCTTGACCGTGTTCAGGGTCAGCCGCGTGATCGGGACGCCGCGCTGGCCGCGCATCAACTTGAAGCCGCCGCCGCTTTCGAGGAAGCCCTCGACCGCGACCGGGTCGAGCTTGCCGCTCCCCACCTGGAGGCCGATCTTGTTGCCGTCGACGGCGCCGTTGCCGAGCGGCTGCACGGTGACGCCGAGGTTGGCGATCTTGCGCAGGAAACCCTTCTTCATGTGCAGGTCGGCGGTCCCGCTCGCGATCGGGTCGCGGGCGGCGGAGGCTGCGGTGGCGAAGGCCAGCAGGGCGGCGACGATCGCCGCCGGCACCAGCGCCACGCTCCACTTTCTCGGCTTCGGCTCTGCGCTCATTTGTCCAGTCCTTCCCTCGGCCGCCGGCCCCGCGGGGCGACGGTGCTTGCGGCACCCCGAACGGATGCCCCGATCTCCGCCTGCCAACACGGCGACGGCCCGGTTCGCCGCGGCGTTGGTAAGCGTTCTGACAAATAAGGCCCGGCAGCCGCCTCGCGACCGCTAAAACCAGAAGGGTGACTTCGTGCGCAGCCGCAGATGGAGAAAGGTAGGCAGCCCTCGCACTCAGGTGCTCGAGGAAGCCGCCTGAGTCAGAGCCGGCTCCTGCGCACCGTCATGACCGACTGTCATCAGCTCCGGCGGCACCGTGCCGCTGAGGCGCCAGCCGTCGCGTGTCCGGGTCAGGATGCCGCGCTCCTGCAGCTTCGAGAGCGCCGTGGTCACGGTCGGGCGGCGGGCGGCGATCAGCTCGGCCAGGGTCGCGTGGGTGAGCGGCAGCGGGATCTCCACCCATTCGCCGGAGAGGCGGCCGAAGCGGTCGGCGAGATGCCAGAAGAGCATCGTCAGCCGGGTCTCGATCCGGCGCTGGCTGGTGATCGCGATCAGGATCGCCAGGTAGCGGGAGCGCAGCAGGGCGCGCTCGGTCAGCGAGGCGGCGACCTCGGGGTAGGGGCTGGCGCGGCGGGCGAAGCCGGCGTCGAGGACGGCGAGGCGGGTCGGCTGCAGGACGAGCCAGTCCGATTCGACCGGGATCGTCGACCACTCGCCGACCAGGTCCCAGGGGCGCATCAGGTCGCCCGGGCCGATCAGCTCGGCGCCGTAGGACTCGCTCTGCACGACCCGGCGGCAGAGGGCCCCCGAGAGGACCAGCAGCCCGAAGCCGCTGCACTCGAGCTGGCTGCAGTCGGCCTCCCAGGTTCCCTGGGGCAGCTCCACCACCTGCGCCTGGCAGGCCCGCAGGGCCCGCGAGCGGCGCGGCTCGGCGAGCGCTGCGAGCAGATCGGGGTCGAGGTGGAGGACCGGTACCGACGTCATCTCTCTAACAAGGTTAGGAACCTCTTCGCGGGTAATCGGGATGAAGGTTAGAGCTCTTACATCGAGGTTGACCCGCGAGGGAGAAGACGGTGCTCTCTCCTACCTCGGCGGCCAGGGAGGGATGCTGGTCGTCCTGGCGCTCCTGGTCGGGGTGGGGGCGGGCGCCGGGGCGATCGGCTTCCGCTACCTGATCGAGGGCTTCACCCTGCTCTTCAGCGGCCACAGCGATCCCAGCGCCCTCGGCCACTTCAGCAACCCCAACGTCCCCTTCCTCGGGCCCTTCGTGGTGGTGGTGGCGCCGGTCGTCGGCGGCCTCCTCTACGGCCCGCTCGTCTACCGCTTCGCCCCCGAGGCGCGCGGGCACGGCGTCCCCGAGGTGATGCTCGCGGTGCACTCCAGCGACGGCAAGATCCGCGGCCGGGTGCCGGTCGTCAAGGCGCTCTCCTCGGCGCTGTGCATCGGCGCCGGCGGCTCGGTCGGTCGCGAGGGGCCGATCGTCCAGATCGGCTCGGCGCTGGGCTCGGCGCTGGGGCAGCTGCGCAAGGTCGGCGGCCAGGAACTGCGCCTGCTCGTCGCCTGCGGCGCCGCCGGCGGGATCGCCGCCACCTTCAACGCGCCGATCGCCGGCGTCTTCTTCGCCCTGGAGCTGATCCTGCGCGACTTCCAGACCCGCTCCTTCGGGGTCGTCGTGCTCAGCTCGGTGGTCGCGACCGCGGTCGGCCGCCTCGCCTTCGGCAGCGAAGCCTTCCTCTCGCTGCCCGGCTTCCACGTCCGCTCGGCGCTCGAGTACCCGCTCTACTGCGTGCTGGGGCTGGCCGCGGCGGTCGTCGGCGTCGCCTTCATCCGCGTGCTCTACGGCAGCGAGGACCTCGCCGACCGGCTCTGGCGCGGCCCCGCCTGGCTGCGGCCGGCGGTCGGCGGGCTGCTGCTCGGCGCCGTGCTGCTGGTCCTGCCGGAGATGTACGGGGTCGGCTACCCGGTCCTCGAAGGGGCGATCGACGGCCGCTACACCTTCGCCTTCCTGCTGGCGCTGCTCGCCGGCAAGGTGATCGCGACCAGCCTGACGATGGCGATCGGCGGCTCCGGCGGCGTCTTCGCGCCCTCGCTGTTCATGGGGGCGATGCTGGGAAGCGCCTTCGGCCTCGCCGTCCACGGCGTCGACCCGACGACGACGGCGAGCGCCGGCGCCTACGGGCTGGTCGGGATGGCCGCCGTCTTCGCCGCCGCCGGGCGGGCGCCGATCACCGCGGTGATCATCGTCTTCGAGCTGACCGGCGACTACTCGATCATCCTGCCGCTGATGCTCTCGGTGGTCGTCGCCACCGGGCTGAGCCGGGCGATCAGCGCCGACTCGATCTACACCCTGAAGCTGCGCCGCCGCGGCATCGACATCGAGCGCCCGCCCGAAGCGGCGGCCTTCGCCGGGATGGTCGTCGGCGACGTGATGAGCCCGCCGCCGCCGGCGCTTGCCGCCGGCACCGACCGGGCGGGGGCGGCGGAGGCGTTCCTGCGCGAGGGCCGCAGCGCCCTGCCGGTCGGCGGCGAGGACGGTGCCCTGCTCGGCGTCCTCTCGGTCCGCGACCTCGAGCGCGACGGGGGGGAGGCCGAGCTGGTCGAGGAGCTGAGCGAGAAGGCGCCCGAGGTGCATCCCGACGAGCCGCTGGCGGTGGCGATCGACTGGCTCACCGGGGGCGACCGCGAGGGCCTGCCGGTGTTGGCCCGCGACTCGGGCGCGCTGATCGGCTGGATCGACCACCGCGACGTGCTGCGCGCCTACGCCGGGGCCAGGGCGCGCCGCGCCGCGGCTAAACCGCTGCCGCCGGCACCGGCTGCCGGAGCCTCCTCAGCAGCAGGGTTGCCGTGAGGCCGCCGACGGCGATCGAGGCGGCGGCGACGGCGATCGAGGCGATCGAGCCGGAGCCGAGCCCCTGGCCGAGCAGCGCGTAGGGGGTCGTGCGCAGCACCGCTCCCAGGGCGCAGGCGGCGGCGAAGGAGCGGGCGCGGACCGGCGAGGCGCCGGCGACGTAGTGCAGCGCCGTCGCCGGCACGCCCGGCATCAGCCGCGCCGCCAGCACCGCCTGGAAGCCGCGCTGCTCGAGCAGGTCGCCGAGCCGCGCCAGCCGCGGCCGGCTCTGCAGCATCCGTCCCGCCTGCAGGCGCAGGGCGCCGCGGGCGAGGGCGAAGGCGGCGAGGCCGCCCAGCACCGCCCCGGCAACCGAGAGGGCGGCGCCGCCGGGGGCGCCGAAGGCGAGCCCGCCGGCCGCGGCCAGCAGCGTGCCCGAGACCATCGCCGGGGTCAGCACGACCCAGGCCGCCAGCGCCACGACGGGCGCCGCGAGGCCGGCCGCGAGCACCGTCTCGCGCAGCTGCTGCGGCGAGTGCGGCAGCAGCAGCGCGGCGGCGGCGAAGGCGCAGGCTGCGAGGGCGACGAGGGCGACGGGACGGAGATACCGCACTGATTCAAGGGTAGGGAGTGGGAGTGCCCGGCTCGGGGAAAACGAGGTAGTCGTGGGGCCGGACCTGCACGACGTCTCCGCCGTCGCCCACGTCCACAGCACCTGCTCGGACGGGACCGCGACCGTGCCCGAGCTGCTGGCGGCGGCGCGGGAGGCCGGTGTGCGGGCGCTGCTGCTGAGCGACCACGACACCCTGGCGGCGCGGCGGCAGGGCTGGGAAGGCGAGCAGGGCGGCGTCTTCTGCCTGGTCGGCGAGGAGGTGAGCCCGAAGGGGGGTCACTACCTCGCCTTCGGGGTCGAGGAGAAGATCGCCCACGCGGACCGCTCGGCGGCCGCGATCGCAGCGGCGGTGCGGGAGGCCGGGGGAGTCGGCTTCGCCGCCCACCCCTTCTCGCGGGGCGGGCGGATGCTGCACCCGCCGCTGGCGCGGCGGATCGTCCTGCCGCACGGCTGGCCGGCGCTGGAGGAGCCCGGCGGCCTCGACGGGCTGGAGCTGTGGAGCCTGACCACCGACGCCGCCGAGGCCTGGCGCACCCCGGCGCAGGCGCTGAGCTGGTTGCGCGACCCCGAGCCGCTGGTCGCCGCCGGGCCGCCGCGCCGCCACCTGCGCGCCTGGGACGCCCTCTCCGCCCGCCGCCCGGTCCCGGCGATCGGGGGCCTCGACGGCCACCAGCCCGGCGTCCGCCTCGGCGGCCGGGTCCTCTCGCCGCTTCCGCACCGCCGCACCTTCGACCTCCTCCGCACCCACCTGCTCTGCGAGCGCCCGCTCGGCGCCGGCACCGAGCGCGACCGCGAGACCCTCCTCGCCGCCCTGCGCGCCGGCTCCGCTTGGCTGCACCTCCCCTTCGTCGCCCCCGCCGAGGGCGCCCGCCTCTGGCTGGAGACGGGGGAGGGGGAGGAGGTGCCGATGGGGGGCGCGGCCCGGGCGTCGATCGGGGGCGCGGCCGAGGTGCCGAGCCCGGCCCCGGGCGATGCGCCCCCTCCGCCGGGCGGGCCGGCCCCGGGCGATGCGACCCTGCTCTCGCCGGCGGTCCTCCGCGCCCGCCTGCCCCGGCGCGCCTCCCTGACCGTCTTCCGCGACGGCAACCCGATCGCCGCCGCCGAAAGCGCCGAGCTCGACCTCGACCTCGACCTCGACCTCGACGCCGCCGGCGCCTATCGCCTCGAGGCCCGCATCGAATCCCGCCTCTGGCTCCTCTCCAACCCGGTGCACCTGCGCCCGTGACCCCGGCCTCTCCGTCAGCTGTTCCTTATGGCCGCTATGCGACCAAAAGGAACAGCTGACGCCGGCGCCGCGGCTGTTTTCTGTTCCTATGCGATGTTGGGATCCTGACCCTCAATACGCGACCCTTGAACACCGTGCTTAGTTGTTTTTCGGTACAGCAATAGTTCGCCCAAAAAACGCGGGTTGCAGGAGGGGCGTGGTTGATGGCAAAAACCGCTGCCGTGAACCCCCGCCATTTCCAGCAACCGAAGGTGCTCTACCGAGGGGACAACCTCGATCTGCTCAAGCAGATGCCCCCTGAAAGCATTGATCTCATCTATCTCGACCCGCCGTTCTTTTCCAATCGGAATTACGAGGTGATCTGGGGCGATGAGGCCGAGATTCGGAGCTTCATGGATCGGTGGGAGGGGGGTATTGAGCACTACATCAGTTGGATGCGCCCGCGTATCGAGCACATGCACCGCGTGCTGACCGACACGGGCAGCTTTTACCTGCATTGCGACTGGCACGCCAGTCACTATTTGAAATGCCTGGTCGACGAAATCTTCGAGTACCGCTACTTTCAGAACGAGGTTGTCTGGTACTACCGCGGAGGCGGGATCTCGCCCCGGCGCTGGGGGCGTCGCCACGACGTGCTGCTGTTCTACACCAAGAGTGACAAGTGGACCTTCAATGTGGACCCGGTTCGCATGGAGTATTCGCCCGAGTCACAGGAACGCCTTAGGTACCAGGCCCGCTCCTTCCGCAAAACGAAGGGAGGGGAGGAGCGGGTCTACGACAGCTATCGCCCCAATCCGGGCGGCAAGCATCCTGACGATGTGTGGTCGATTCAACCGCTTATGCCGTCGAACCGGAAACGGCTTGGATACCCGACGCAGAAGCCCCCGGACCTCTTGAAGCAAGTGATTCTCGCTTCTTCCAATGAGGGTGACGCAGTGCTCGATCCCTTCTGTGGCTGTGGCACGACGCTCGCAGTAGCGGAGGAGCACAAGCGCAACTGGGTGGGAATCGACATCAGTCCGACTGCCATCGATATTTGCGAGAGTCAACTAAAAATCCTAGGAGCCGTTCCGATCAAACTTGGAATGCCTGAATCGGTTGCGGATCTTGCGGCGATGAGCGGCTTTGAGTTCCAGAAATGGGCGCTGAATCTCATGCGGGCGATCCCTTCACCCACCCTGAGCAATGACAAGGGCGTGGACGGCCGAATGCGGGTCACCCATGACCCAATACAGGTCAAGCAAAAGCAGGCCGGCCGACCGGATGTAGACAACTTCCAGACCGCAATTGAGCGAGCTGGACACGACCGGGGCTGGCTGGTGGCATTCGGCTTCAGCAAGAAAGCAATCGAGGAGATTGCCCGCGTAAAGCGGGCTCGTGGGATAGACATCATTCCCTTTGACGCCAAAGAGCTTTTAAAGGCGGCACCTGTCGAGAAAATCGTTCGCGAGGCGAAAAAGCGCGGCCAGCAGATGTCATTTGACGAGTTCGTAGTGCGGGCGCCAAAGACTCGGCCAAAGATCGATGATCTTGTGGCTAGCGAGCTTCGCGCTCGTGTAGATCGAGAGGACGCAGCTGCGCCATGACTTCGCATCCCAGGGCGCATCGGGTCGTACCAAGCCCATCGGGTCCTTGGCAATGACAGCAGCGGGGTGATCAGCCGGGTCGCGAGAGGATCTCGTGGCCGCCTACTCGCAGCCATTCGATGTGCGCCTCGCCGGCCTTCACCTCCGAGCCGTAGCGGAAGGTCGCGCGGCCATCGCCGGAGTAGGACATCTCCCATACGTCTCGGGTGCCCTGGACGCGCTTGATGCGCAGAGACCGCGGCGGCTCTCGTTCTTCCCTGAGGGCATGGACCAGCTTCCCGACCGCCTTCCGGAAGGCCTGATCTTGCTCGCGGGAGAGCCGGGCAAACTCGCGAGCGAAGCTCGCCGAGAGCTCGAAGGTGGGGCTCATCAACTGCTCTGTTGAGAAGAGGCTGCGCTGAGACGATCGAGGGCCTCGAGGAATTCATCGCCGCTCAACGGGCGGTCGCTCGTCTCCGCGATTACCTCCTTGACGGTCTCGGGAACCAGGACCAAGCTGCCGTCCTGGCGCTTCTCCGAGACCTTGTACCGGCCGAGCCGCTGTCCGGCGGCGTCGACTGCCGTGATGTCTACAACCAGCATCCTCACCCCTCGATTGTCACAGCCAGCGGCTGTCAGAGCAAGATCGACCATGAGATTGACAGACCGGGAGGATGTTGTTGTCAGCCGGTGAGGCGGGATGCGGCGGTGCCCACGGCGGCGCCGGCGATGACGTCGGCGGGGTAGTGGACGCCGGTGTGGACTCGGGAGTAGGCGACCGCGGTGGCGAGGGCGAGGAGGGGCGGTCGCAGGGCGGGGAGCTCGGCGCCGGCGCCGGCGGCGAAGCCGAAGGCCGAGGCGGCGTGGCCCGAGGGGAAGGAGCTGGTGAAGGGGACGCGGACGTGGCGGCCGCGGTCGGTGACCTCGCGGACCGGCCGGCGCCGCGGCGCCAGCGGCTTGGCGACGAGGTTGGCGAGGGCCGAGGCGAGGACCAGGGAGGCGAGGCCGCGGCGGCAGGCGCGGCGGCCGCGCTCGCCCCCGAGCGTCCTCATCGCCGCCGCCAGCGCCAGCCAGAGCTTGGCGTGGTCGGCGCTGCGGGTGAGGCGGCGCATCGTCCGGTCGAGGCGGGGGGCCCGCAGGCCCGCCACCGCCTCGAACAGCGCCGCGTCGGCGCTCGTCGCCTCCCGCCCGAGCCGCCTCGCCGCGGCGGGCACCGCGACGCCGAGCGCTCCCTCGGCGTCGCGGCAGCGCCTCGCCGCGGTGGGCATCGCGGCGCCCAGGGCTCGTTGCGTGCGCTGCCAGCGCCTCGCCGCGGCATCGAGCGCTCGCTCCGTGCGCTGCCAGGTCAGAGGCGTTACGGCCATCGTTTTCCCCTACCCGCCCCGGGAAGCCGACCGGTAAGGCACAGGCAAAGGAGGTGTTGAAAATGGCAGCAAGAGATTCCTATCGTGGCGACGAGCCGGCCCCCGCGAGAGGCGCCGCGGCGCCGTCCTGGCGCGAGGAGGTGATGGGCGCCAGCGGCCTCAACGTGCTCGCCGGCCTCTGGCTGATCATCGCCCCGTTCGTCCTCGACTACAGCGGCGGCGACCCGATCTGGAACGACGTGATCTCGGGCGGGATCATCGCCCTGCTGGCGCTCTCGCGGGTCTTCGGCCTGCAGCGCGAGGCGGCGCTGAGCTGGCTCAACGCGCTGGTCGGAGCCTGGCTGGTGGCCTCGGCCTTCTGGCTCGACAACACCGCGAGCGCGGGCTGGAACGACGTCCTCCTCGGCGTCGTCGTGATCGGGCTCGCGGTCTGGAGCGCCGGCGCCGGCGAAAGCGCCCGCGGCAGCGGCGCCGCAACCGCGCCGCCGCCCCCGCAGGGACCGCGGCGCAGCAGCCGCCGGGGGGTCTAGGACCCCCCGCCCGCGGCGGCGTCGAGCCGCCGCGAGTCGCGGCGGCTCAGCGAGCGTGGAAGGGCACCCAGCGCGAGTCGCAGCGGACCTTGCCGACACGGTCGTGGACGCGGATCTTGCCGCGGACGACGCGGCCGTGGACGCGGCCCTGCAGCCAGACGTCATCGGTGCTGCCGACCTGATGGTCGTTCAGACGCCCGCCCTTCTTCAGCGGCGTCGGCAGGAAGCCCGACTCGGTGTCGATCAGGATGCTGCCGTCGTGGCAGCGGAGCTTGATCGAGAAGTTCTTCACCTGCACGGCGTGGCCCTTGCGCGCGAGGCGGATCGTTCGTCCCTGCTTGGTCCGTCCCTTCAGCGCCTTGCCGCCGTGGTGCGGCTTGGCCGCGGCTGCGCCCGCAACCAGGGCGATGCACCCCAGCACGCAAGCGGCGCCGATCGACAACGTCTTCAACATCCCTACCTCCCCAGGATCGTTTTCCTTGGCGTCCCTTCATAAACCCCCGCGCGGGAAGAACATGCGCGGCGAGCGCGAAACGGGTCAGCGTCCTGACTCCGATCCCGATCCGGTCAGCGTCCTGACACAAACCCGCCACCCGGCCCGCCCGGCGTTTCCCCGCCGCTCCGGCTCGGGTACCTCGGCGCCATGAGCGCACAAACGAACGGAACGAGCAAGAGGAGCAAGGACGAGAACAGGGAAGTCGTCGTGGTCACCGGCGCCGGCTCCGGCGTCGGCCGCGCGATCGCCCGCCGCTTCGGCGAGGACGGCTGCAAGGTGGCGCTGCTGGCGCGCGGCACCGACTCGCTGGAGGGCGCCCGGCGCGAAATCGAGGCGGCCGGCGGCGAGGCGCTGCCGATCCCCACCGACGTCTCCGACCCCGAGGCGGTCGAGGCCGCGGCCGACCGCGTGGAGCGCGAGCTGGGCCCGATCGACGTCTGGGTCAACGACGCGATGACCACCGTCTTCGCCTTCTTCGAAGACATCGAGCCCGACGAGTTCAAGCGGGCCACCGACGTCACCTACCACGGCACCGTCTGGGGCACCAGGGCGGCGCTGAAGCGGATGGTCCCGCGCGACCGCGGCCGCATCGTCCTGGTCGGCTCGGCGATGGCCTACCAGGGAATCCCCCTGCAGGCTCCCTACTGCGGGGCCAAGCACGCGATCAAGGGCTTCTTCGACTCGGTGCGCACGGAGCTGCGGCACAAAGGCTCCGACGTCCGCGTCTCGATGGTGCAGCTGCCGGGCGTCAACACGCCGCAGTTCGACCACTGCCGCTCGAAGATGCCGAACCACCCGCAGCCGGTGCCGCCGGTCTACGAGCCCGAGGTCGCCGCCGACGCGGTCCACTACGCGGCCCACCACAAGCGCCGCCAGGTCTACGTCGGGGTGCCGACGCTCTACACCGTGCTGGGCAGCAAATTCGCCCCCTGGCTGGCCGAGCTCTACCTGGCCCGGACCGCCGTCTCCGAACAGCAGACCGAAAACCCGCCCGACGAGCAGAACCACGAGGGCAACCTGATGGAGCCCCCCTCCGGCGACCCCGGCGCCCACGGCCGTTTCGACGAAAAAGCCCACGGCCACAGCATCCAGTGGTGGCTGAGCCGCCACCGCGGCATGGTCGCCGCGGCCACCGCCCTCGCCGCCGGCGCCGCCGGGGTGCGGCAGGCGGTCGCCCAGCGCAGCTGACCGGGCGGGGCCGGCCGGCGGGCCTCGGCCCGGCCACGGCAGCCTCGACGGAAGTTTGAGCAACAGGCCCCGGGGTACCCCGGGGCACAGCTCACACGCCGCGATCGACGACGAGACGGGGGTCGGATCGCTCGACGGGAACGACGCGTGGCTGGGCCGGACCGGTCCGAACGCGGTTCTGCCCCCTGTCCCCGAGCGAGACGGCCTGGAGATGTCCCGCGAGAAGATCTGGAGCGACAACGGTCCCGCCGCGAAGGCGAGTCGAGCGGTCTCGGTGCTGCAGGCCGACCCCGACCTCGCCCCCGGCCTCGCCGGCGAGCGCCGCCGCGAGGCCCGGCGGCGCAGCGCCGCCCGCCTCTGGGACGTCGCCGCCGGGGGGCGGCTCGACCGCGGCGAGACTGCGGCCGCGGCGGCGGCCGAAAGCGGCTTCGGCCTGCTGGTCCTCGACGGCGCCCTCTGCCGCCACGTCGCCCAGGGGAAGAGGACCGGCGCCGAGCTGGTCGGCCCCGGCGACCTGATCCGGCCCTGGGAGCGCTTCGAGGACTGGGCGACCGCGCCGGTCGTCTGTACCTGGACGGTTCTGAGGCCGGCCCGGCTGGCGATCCTCGACCGCTCCTTCGCGCACCGCGTGGCCGCCTTCCCCGAGGTCGCGATCGGCCTCAACCAGCGCTCGCTGCAGCGAACCGCGCGCCTGGCGGCGATGCTGAGCAGCCTCTGCCAGCCGCGGGTGGAGGATCGGCTGACGACGCTCTTCGGCCACCTCGGCGACCGCTTCGGCCGCCGCGAGCCGGACCGCATCCACATTCCCCTGCCCCTCACCCACCGCGTCATCGGCGAGCTGATCGCGGCGAGCCGGCCAACCGTCTCCAAGGCGCTGATGGCGCTGCGCGAAGAGGGGGTGCTGCGCCGCGAGAACGGCGGCTGGTCGCTCTGCGAGGTCGCGGTGGAGCCCGCGCTCAGTCAGCCGCCTGCCAGTGCTGCGTCTGGCACCGGGGACAGACCGGCAGGTTCATGACCTTGCCGTCTTCGATGTCATAGCGGTGGCCGCACTCGCGGCAGCGGTAGGCGCCGCCGACCACGGTCTCGCCGGCGATGTAGTCGACCTCTTTGTCGTAGGTCTCCTTCACTCCCGCCTCCCGCGCAGCAGGGCGCCGGCGGCGAGGCCGGCGCCGGCGAGGAGGGCGCCGCCGAGGACGGCGGCTTCGCGCCCGCGCCCGGCGCTGTCGTCGAGGACGACGTCGGGGAAGCCCTGCTCGGGCAGTGGCCCCGGCTCGGAGGCGCCGTCCCGCTGCGCCGCCAGCCTCAGGAGCTGGGCGGTGTGGAGGCCGCGCCGCTCGCTCAGCGTCTCGATCTGGGTCTTGCAGGAGAAGCCGTCGGCGACGAGGATCGCCTCCTCGGGCGCCTCGCGGACGATCGGCATCAGCCGCTGCTCGCCGATTTCGCGGGAGATCTCGTCGTGCTCCTTCTCGAAGCCGAAGGAGCCGGCGAGCCCGCAGCAGCCGGAGTCGAGGACCTCGAAGTCGAGGCCCATCTTCTCGTAGAGCTCCTGCTCGGCGCTCATCCCCATCACCGCTTCGTGGTGGCAGTGGCCGTGGACGAGCGCCTTGGCGCCGAGCCGCGGCGGCTCCCAGTCCGGCGCGTGGCGCTGCAGCAGCTCGGCCAGGGTCAGCGCCTGCAGCGAGAGCCGCTTGGCGTCCTCGTCGTGGGGCATCAGGCCCGGCAGCTCGTCGCGGAAGGAGGCGACGCAGCTGGGCTCGGCGCCGACCAGCGGGATCCCCTCGCGGATCTGCGGGGCGAGGACGTCGAGCATCCGCCGCCAGAAGACCTTGGCGGTGTCGAGCATCCCGTAGTCGTAGAGCGGGCGGCCGCAGCAGAGCGCCGGCTCGGGGACGATCGGGCGGAAGCCGGCGCTCTCCAGCACCTCGACCGTCGCCTTCAGCACCTCCGGGTGGAGGAAGTTGTTGAAGGTGTCGGGGAAGAGGACCACCGGGTCGCCCTCGGGGTTGACGGCGCCTCGGCCCTGGAACCACTGCTTGAAGGTCTGATGGGCGAATGGGGGCATCTCGCGCTCGGGGCTGATCCCGCCGGCGAGCTTGACCAGGCGCGAGATCCCCGGCGCGTGGGTGAGCGCGTTGGCCAGCCGCGGCGCCAGCCGCGCCAGGCGGGCGTGGAACATGATCAGCCCCATCGAGTAGGCGGGCAGCTGGCGCGGCCGCCGCTTGTAGTGGTGGGAGAGGAACTCGGCTTTGTAGGTCGCCATGTCGACGCTGACCGGGCAGTCGCCTTTGCAGCCCTTGCAGGAGAGGCAGAGGTCGAGCGCCTCCTTGACCTCCTTGGAGCGGAAGCCGTCGGAGATCGTGTCGCCCTCGAGCATCTCGTAGAGGATCCGGGCGCGGCCGCGGGTCGTGTGCTCCTCGTCGTGGGTGACCGCGAAGCTCGGGCACATCGTCCCGGTTTTCGCGTTGCGGCATTTGCCGGCGCCGACGCAGCGCAGCGCCGCGTGGGCGAAGCTGCCGCCGTCCTCGCCGAAGCCGAAGTGGGTCTCGACCTTCGGCGGCGAGTAGCCGGTCCCGAGCTTCATGTTGGAGAGGATCGGATAGGGGTCGACGACCTTGTGCGGGTTCATCCGGTTCTCCGGGTCCCAGATCCGCTTCAGCTCCTCGAAGGCGCCGACCAGCTCCGGTCCGTACATCTTCGGCAGCAGCTCGGCCCGCTGCTGGCCGTCGCCGTGCTCGCCCGAGAGCGAGCCGCCGTGCTCGACCACGAGGTCGGCCGCCTCGTCGAGGAAGCGGCGCCAGGTGCGCAGGCCGCCGGCGCTGCGCAGGTCGAAGTTGATCCGGCAGTGGACGCAGCCGTCGCCGAAGTGGCCGTAGAGGGCGGCCCGGTACTCGTGGCGGTCGAGCAGGTCGCGGAAGCGGCGCAGGTAGGAGCCGAGCCGCTCCGGCGGCACCGCCGCGTCCTCCCAGCCGGGCCAGTGGTCGCGCTCCATCGGCACATACGAGGTGGCGCCGAGGCCGGCCTCGCGGATCTCCCAGAGCTTCTGCTCTTCTTCCTGGTTCTCGAAGAGGCGCATCTCGGGGCTGCTCCGGTCCCGCCGCAGCTTCGCCATGCACTCTTCGGCGTGGGCGCAGGCCTCCTCCCGGGTCTCGCCGGCGAACTCGACCAGCAGCCAGCCTTCGCCGTCGGGCAGCATCGGCACCTCGGAGGTGTGTTTGCCCTTCTCTTCGAGGTCGGCGATCAGGCGGCTGTCGATCCCCTCCAGGCCGGTCGGCCCGTACTCGAGGATCTCGGGGACGTGGTCGGCGGCTTCGAAGACGCTCGGGTAGCCGAGCACCAGCAGCGCCCGCGCCGGCGGCGAGTAGACGAGCCGGACGGTCGCCTCCAGCACCGTCGCCAGCGTCCCCTCCGAGCCGACCAGGGCGCGGGCGACGTTGAACCCTTTCTCGGGCAGCAGCTCGTCGAGGTTGTAGCCGGAGACGCGGCGGGGGATCGCCGGGTAGCGCTCGCGGATCAGCCCCGCGTAGCGGTCGCGGAGGTCGCGCATCTGCGCGTAGATCTCGCCCCGGCGGCCGCCCGCGGCGACGATCCGCTCCAGCTCCTCCTCGGAGGTCGGGCCGACCCGCATCCGCAGGCCGTCGTAGGTGACGATCTCCAGCTCTTCGACGTTGTCGGCGGTGCGGCCGGCCATCACCGAGTGGATGCCGCAGGAGTTGTTGCCGATCATCCCGCCGAAGGTCGCGTATTCGTGGGTCGAGGTGTCGGGGGCGAAGGTGAGGTTGTGCTCGGCTTCGGTCCTGTTCGAGAGCTGGTCGCGGATCACCCCCGGCTGCACGCGGGCGATCCGCCGCTCGGGGTCGACGGCGACGATCTCGCGCATGTACTTCGAGGTGTCGAGGACGACGGCGACGTTGGTCGTCTCGCCCGAGAGGCTGGTCGCGCAGCCGCGCGGGAAGACCGGCGCCCCGTGCTCGCGGCAGGCGGCGATCGCGGCGACGACGTCGTCGCCGTCGCGGGGGATGACGACGCCGAGCGGCGGCTGGCGGTAGTTGGAGCTGTCGTGCGAATAGATCGCCCGGGTGCCGAGGTCGAAGCGGACCTCGCCCTCGACCGTCTCCCGCAGCCGCCGCTTCAGGGCGCGCCGGTCGACCCGCTCGACCCCCTCCGGCGCGAGGGTGCCGTGGCCCAGCTCGTCGCCGCTCATACCTTCCAGCGCTCCGCCTCGCCGTACTTCAGCTCCAGCCCGAGGCCGGGTCGCGAGCGGTCGGGCTCCAGCGCGCCGCCGCGCGGGTCGAGGGCCCCCTCGAAAAGCATCCGCTCGACCCGCACGTGGTCGTGGAAGTACTCGAGGTGCTCGAGGGTCTCCATCGCGCAGCAGACGTGGGCCGAGACCGCCGGCGCGCAGTGGGCCGAGAAGGGCCGCTGCAGGGCTTTGCAGATGCCGTCGGCGCGGAGCATCGCGGTGACGCCGCCGACCCGGGTGACGTCGGCCTGGACGACGTCGACGCAGCCGCCCAGCTCGCCGAGCCGGGCCAGGTCCCACTCGTACTCGCCGGCGGCGATCGCCATCCCCGGTGGCCCGTGCTCGCGGACGAAGCCGAGCCCCGCGCGGTCCTCGGAGCTGACCGGCTCCTCGAGGTAGGAGACGCCGTAGCCGGAGTAGACGGCGGCCTGCTCGAGCGCCTGCTTGGGCGAGAAGGCGCCGTTGGCGTCGACCATCAGCTCGACCTGGTCGCCGATCGTCTCGCGGCAGAGGGCGAGCCGGCCGGGGTCGCGCTCGGGGTCGCGGCCGACCTTGACCTTCACCCGCGGCAGCTCGGCCTCGATCCAGCCGCGCAGCTGCTCGGTCAGCTGGGCGGTCGAGTAGGAGGTGAAGCCGCCGCTGCCGTAGACCGGGGCGGCGTCGCGGAAGCGGGGGAGGGCGTCGGCCAGGCAGACCCCGAGCAGCCGCGCCTTCAGGTCCCAGAGGGCGATATCGACGGCGGAGACCGCCATCGCCCCGACCCCCGGCCGGCCGGCGTTGCGGATCTCCCGCTGCATCTTCGCCCAGGCCGCGCCCGGGGCCATCGCGTCGGCGCCGTAGATCAGCTTGCGCAGCTTCGAGTCGACGAAGGCGGCGACGCTCCTGTCGCCGTAGGTGTAGCCGAGGCCGCGCTCGCCGTCGGCCTCGACCTCGACGACGACGATCGTCGTCGAGTCCCATTCCAGGGTGCCGTCGGACTCCGGCGCGTCGGTCGGGATCGTGTAGGCGTGGACCTGGACTTCGGAGACCGGCGCCTCGGCACGGTCGTCGAGGAGGCGCTCGCCGACGCCCGCCCCGCTCATCGGGTGGTCAGCTCTTTCAGCTTGCCCTTCAGCGACTGGCTGACGATGCGGCCGCCGTGCGGGTCGCCCTGGGCGAGCGCTTTGGCCATCGAGGTCGCCTGTTCGAGTTTGATGTGGGGGGGCAGCGGCGGCACCTCGGGGTCGGTGATCGCCTCGTAGAGGACCGGCCGGCCGGCGTTCAGCGCCTCCTCCCAGGCGTCGGCGACGCGGTCGGGGCTGTCAACCCTGATCCCGTGCAGGCCGAGCGAGCGGGCGTAGTCGGCGTAGGGGAAGTCGGGGATCCGCTGCGAGGCCTGCAGTTTGGCGTCGCCGGTGAGCACCCGCTGCTCCCAGGTGACCTGGTTGAGGTCGTCGTTGTGGAGGACGAGGACGACGAGCTGCTTGTTCGACCACTCTTCCCAGCGGGCGGCGATGTCGATCAGGGCGTTGTTGCCGAGCATCTGCATGGCGCCGTCGCCGAGGCAGGCGACCACCGGGCGGTCGGGGTAGGCCATCTTCGCCGCGAAGGCGTAGGGGACCCCCGGGCACATCGTCGCCAGGGTCCCGGAGAGCGCCGTGCGCATCCCCTTGCGCAGTTTCAGGTGGCGCGCCCACCAGTTGGTCGCCGAGCCCGAGTCGGCGGTGAGGATGCACTGGTCGGGCAGCTTGGCGCTGAGCTCGTGGAAGACGCGCAGCGGGTTCAGCGGCTGGGCGTCGACCATCGCCCGCTCGCCGAGGATCTCCCACCAGCGCTCGACTTCGGCTTCGATCTCCTGCTGCCAGGAGCGGTCCTCCTTGCGCTCGAGGTGGGGGAGCAGCTCGCGCAGGGTGTCGCGGGCGTCGCCGACCAGGCTCGCCTCCATCGGGTAGCGGATCCCGACCAGGCGGGCGTCGATGTCGATCTGTACCCCGCGCGCCTCGCCCGGTTCGGGCAGCCACTCGGCGTAGGGGAAGCTGGAGCCGATCATCAGGAAGGTGTCGCAGTTGTCGACCATCTCGTAGCTGGGCTTGGTGCCGAGCAGGCCGATCGGGCCGGTGACGAAGGGGAGGTCGTCGGGGAGGACGTCGCGGCCGTTCAGCGCCTTGGCGACCCCGGCGCCGAGCTTGTCGGCGACCTCGATCACCTCCTCGGCGGCGGCGCGGGCGCCCTGGCCGATCAGGATCCCGACCCGCTCGCCGGAGTTGAGGATCTCGGCGGCGCGGCGGATCTCGTCCTCGGGCGGGATCAGGCGCGGGTCGGAGGGGGTGCGGAGGCTGGAGTAGACGGCCCCGTGCTTGCGCGGCGGTTCTTCGTATTCGGCCTCCTGGACGTCCTCGGGGATGATCACCGCGGTCACCGAGCGCGAGGCCTTGGCGACCTGGAAGGCGCGGTCGATCAGGTGTTTGGCCTGGCTCGGCGCCATGCAGGTCTGGACGAACTCCGAGGCGACGTCCTTGAAGAGCGTGTTGAGGTCGACCTCCTGCTGGTAGTTGGAGCCGAGCGACATCCGTTTCTGCTGGCCGACGATCGCGACCACCGGCTGGTGGTCGAGCTTGCCGTCGTAGAGGCCGTTGAGGAGGTGGATCGCGCCGGGGCCCGAGGTCGCCATGCAGACGCCGACCTCGCCGGTCAGCTTGGCGTGGGCGGTGGCGGCGAAGGCGGCGATCTCCTCGTGGCGGGTCTGCACGAACTCGACCTCTTCGCCGTGCTCGTGGAAGCCGCCGAGGATGCCGTTGATCCCGTCGCCGGGGTAGCCGTAGATCCGGTCGACACCGTGTTCGTGGAGGCGTTTGAGGACGAAGGCGCCGACGGTTTCGGACATCTCGGATAGCTCCTTTTCTGAGGCGGGAGGAAGTTGATCTCGACGCCTCCGGGCTACCCGGAGCGGGGCGGGGGCAGCGGCACGGTGTCGTTCTGCTGACACAGCCGGCGCGGCGAGGCGCTTTTCCGCACCTCTGGTTGGGAAAGGCGACTGGAGGGGGTAGCGCCGAAGGGTGCCTTCTCCTCAACGGGGTAGGGGGTGGTCGATGAAGGTCGCCGGAGGGATTGCGCCGCGGGAGCGGGTGGCTGTGGTCGTGGATGCGGCGCGGACCACCTTCGGCTTTCCGGCGGCGCTGGCGATCCTCGCCGGCGTGGTGGTGGGGATGGCGATGCCGGAGGTGGACCGGTGGCTCGGGGTCAACGTGCCGCTGTTCAACTTCGCCGACCGGCAGGCGGCGCGCAGCATCCTCGAGGCGATCACCACGGTGACCGTCTCGGTGGTCGGGATCGCCTTCTCGATCACCGTCGTCGCCTTCACCCTCAGCGCCAACCAGCTCAGCCCGCGGGTGCTGCGCAGCTTCCGCCGCGACCTGCTCAGCCAGCTCACCCTTGCCGCCTTCCTCGGGACCGCGGTCTACTGCCTCGCCGTGCTCGCCCGGCTGGGGACGCTCGGCGGCCAGCGGGTCCCGAGCATCTCGCTGGCGCTGGCGACGCTCTTCGGGCTCGCCTCCTTCGCCCTCTTCGCCGCCTTCATCGGCCACATCGCCAACATGCTGCAGCCCTCCTCGGTGATCGCCTCGATCTCGGCCGAGGCGCGGCGCCCACCTCAGCCGCCCCTACCCGCACGAAGTCGGCGCGGAGCCCGAGGACGGCGCTCGCGCCGCCGCGGACTTCGAGCGGGCGGTCGAGGGGCGCCGGGCGCGGCCGGTGCGGCTCGAGCGCGAGGGCTTCCTCAGCGAGGTCCGCGCCGACCGCCTGCTCGAATGCGCCGAGGCGGAGGACCTCTACGTGCGCCAGCGGGCCCGCGTCGGCGCCTACCTGCTGCCCGGCGAGGAGGTGGCGACGGCCTGGCTGCCGGCGGGCGGCGAGGAGGAGGGGATCGAGGAGCGGCTGCGCGGCTACTTCACGCTCGGCCCGCAGCGGACCCTGCCGCAGGACCCGAGCTTCCCCGTCCGCCAGCTCGCCGACGTCGCCCTCAAGGGGCTCTCGCCGGGGATCAACGACCCGACCACCGCCACCAACGCGGTCGAGGCGCTGAGCGCCGGCCTGGTCCACTTCACCCGCCCGCCGCACCCCTGCCGCTACCGGGCCGACGGCGACGGCCGCCCGCGCTTCCGCGCCGAGGTCCCCGAGCTCTCCGACCTGGTCCGGCTCGGCTTCGAGCAGACGATCCACTACGCCGGCGACGACCCGGTGCTGCCGGGGCGCCTGCGCGAGCTGCTCGAAGCGATCGCCGCGGCGGCGCGGGAAGCCGGCCTGGAGGCGGGGGAAGCGGAGCGGCTGGCGACCCGCCTCGGCTGAGCCGCCGCCTCAGCCCTCGCCGGCGCGCTCGCCGCGCCGGTCGGCGCGGTCGAACAGCATCCGGCCGATCCGCAGCGGCAGCAGGCCGAAGAGCGGCGCCCGCTTGCCGGTCGAGCCGCGCTCGTCGAAGTCGAAGGCGCGGGCGAAGCGGTCGGCCTCGGCGGCGCTCTCGTAGCGTTTCTCGCCGCCGGCCTCGCCGCAGCGCTCGCAGGCCCAGCGCATCGTCGCCCCCTCGGCGGCGAAGCGGTGGCGGTGCCCGAAGACGCGGCAGGCGAGCATGGGACGTCCCTACCCGTTGTCGGAGCAATGACAACTTCCGCCGCAGGAGCGGCCGCTGGGGGTAGGCCCATCTCATGGCCGAAGGGGGTGCCAAGACCGGGACGATCGAGACGCGGATCCCATCGCGCCTCGACCGCCTGCCCTGGTCCCGCTTCCACTGGCTGATCGTGATCGGCCTCGGCACCGTCTGGATCCTCGACGGGCTGGAGGTGACGATCGTCGGCTCGGTCGCCTCGCGGCTGACCGAAGCGGGCAGCGGCATCTCGATCACCTCCGGCCAGATCGGCATCGCCGCCGCCTTCTACGTCGCCGGCGCCTGTTCGGGCGCGCTCTTCTTCGGCCAGCTCACCGACCGCTTCGGCCGCAAGAAGCTCTTCATCATCACCCTCGGCGTCTACATCGCCGCCACCGCGGCGACCGCCTTCGCCTTCGCCCCCTGGTACTTCTTCGCCGCCCGCTTCTTCACCGGCGCCGGGATCGGCGGCGAGTACGCGGCGATCAACTCGGCGATCGACGAGCTGATCCCGGCCCGGGTCCGCGGCCGCGTCGACCTGATCATCAACGGCTCCTACTGGCTCGGCTCGGCGGCCGGCGCGGCGGCGGCGCTGGTCTTCCTCGACACCGCGATCTTCTCCGCCGACCTCGGCTGGCGGCTCGCCTTCGGGCTCGGCGTCGTCCTCGGCTTCACGATCCTGATCGTCCGCCGCAACGTCCCCGAGAGCCCGCGCTGGCTCTTCATCCACGGCAAAGAGGAGGAGGCCGAGGAAATCGTCAGCGGGGTCGAGGAGGAGGTGCGCGAGGAGACCGGCGAGGAGCTGCCCGAACCGGAATCGAGCATCAAGGTGCGCCAGCGCGAAGCGATCCCCTTCCGCGAAATCGCCCGCACCGCCTTCAAGCTCTACCCCAGCCGGGCGGTGCTCGGCCTCGCCCTCTTCGTCGGCCAGGCCTTCATCTACAACGGCGTCACCTTCAACCTGGGGACGCTGTTCACGACCTTCTACGGGATCTCCTCGGCGACGGTGCCGATCTTCGTCGTCGTCTTCGCGCTCGGCAACTTCCTCGGCCCCCTGACCCTGGGGCGGCTGTTCGACACCGTCGGCCGCAAGCCGATGATCGCCGGCACCTACCTCGGCTCGGCGGCGGTGACGGTGGTGATGGCGATCCTCTTCGTCGGCGGCTCGCTGACCAGCATCTCGCTGGAGGCCTTCATCGTCGTCACCTTCTTCCTCGCCTCGGCCGGGGCCAGCGCCGCCTACCTGACCGTCAGCGAGATCTTCCCGATGGAGACGCGGGCGCTGGCGATCGCCTTCTTCTACGCGGTCGGCACCGCCGTCGGCGGGATCTCCGGGCCGCTGCTGTTCGGGCAGCTGATCGAAAGCGGCGAACGCGGCCAGGTGATCGTCGCCTTCCTGATCGGCGCCGGGGTGATGGCGATCGGCGGCATCGCCGAGCTCCTCTTCGGCGTCAAGGCCGAGGGGGCCGAGCTCGAGGACATCGCCAAACCGCTGACCGCCGAAGAGGCTGAAGAAGGCGAAGGCGAGGGCGAAGAAGGCGAAGGCGAGGGCGAAGAAGGCGAAGGCGAGGCCGAAGAAGGCGAAGGCGAGGCCGAGGAGGGCGAAGCGCCCGAGGAGGAGCACCCGCAGCGGCGCGAGGCGGCGCGGCTGCACGCCGAGGCGCAGGACGCCCGCGCCCGGGCCGCCGAGCACCGGGCGGCGGTGCACGAGCTGCAGCCGCGGGTCGAGGGCGGCGACCGGCGGGCCGAGGATCGGCGCGGCGCCGAGGAGGTGCTGGCCGAGAGCGACGAGCTGCGGGCGCGCTGCTTCGACGAGCAGGCGGCGGCCGCCGAGCACCGCGCCGAGGCCGACGAAGCCGGCGAGGACGAAGAGGCGCGCGAGGCCGCCGAGGCGAGCGTCGCCGCCGCGGTCGAGCGGGCGCGCTCGTGGAGCGAGCGCGCCGAGGCGCTGACCGCCGAGGACGAGGCCGGCGAGCGCCGCCACGGCGAGCTCTCCGAGGCCGCCGGCGAGCGGGCGCGGGCGCGCGAGCAGCGCGCCGCCGCCGCCGAGGCGCGGGGCGAGGCCGAGGGCGCCCAGGGGGAGGAGGCGGCGATCGCCTCGGCGCGCGCCGAGATGCACGAGGCCTGGGCGGAGATGCACGACTTGCGCGGCCGGGTCCACGAGCGCCGGGCCGAAGGCGACGAGGCGGGAGTCGCCGAGCGGGAGGCCGAGGCGGCCGAGAAGGAGGAGCTCGCCCGCGCCGCCGAAGAGCGGCTCGCCGCCGCCGAGCGCCACGGCGAGGCCGAGGAAGCGCGCGAGGAGGCGGCCGAGAAGGAGGAGAGCGCCGAGGAGCGCGAGCGCGCGGCCGAGCGGCGCCGCCGCGACGACGAGCGCCGGCGCCGGATCGCCGCGCGGGCGGCGCGGCGGCGGGAGCGCTCCCACGCCGGCCTCAGCCGCTTCCGTCCTGGCCCCGGGTCCTTCGCCGCCAGCCCCGGCCTCAGCCTCACCGGCGGCACCGGGCCGCCCGACGAGGAGGCCCTCGACCGCGAGATCGAAGCGATCTCTCACGCCCTCGACGAGCACGGCGCCACCCGCCGCGACGAGCTGGCGCGGATGGTCGGCGCCCGCTACTGGGGCCCCGGGCGCTTCCCCGCGGCGGTCCGCGAAGCCGTCGCCGAAGGCCGCGCCCGCCGGCTGTCCCGCACCACCCTCGGGCCGCCGGAGGACGACGGCGGCGACAACGACGGCAACGGCGACGGCAACTGAGCGGCTGCGGGACGGACGGGCATGGGACCGCGGAACGGAGCTTCGAAAACCGGCGAATCGAAAGGGGCTGAGGACCGCGAGATGGATGCGCTGAAGGAGCGGCTGCTCGGCCTGGAGCGGGAGCTGGCCGGCGGCGGCGGCGAGGAGTACGAGCGGATCCTCGCCCCGGAGGCGTTCGTGATCGTCCCGGGGGCGACGATGGACAAGCCGCAGACGGTGGCGGCGATGCGGGCGAGCGAGGGCTGGGAGGAGTTCGAGCTGCTCGAGCCGCGGCTGCTGGAGATCGCGCCCGGCTGCGCCGCGCTCCTTTACACCTTCGAGGGCCGCCGCGGCGACTCCGCCTACCGAGCCGCCCTGACCAGCGTCTACGCCGAGCGCGAGAGCGCCTGGCGCCTCGTCCTCCACCAGCAGACGCCGCTGCAGGGCTGACCGAGTCCCTCGCGGGCGAATTTGCAAACCAACAGTTGACAAACTCGCCCGCGTCGAGCGGTCGTCGGCTGCGGCGTTCAGACTGCGGCCGATGACGATCGATTCGCCGCGGTCGCCCTACCACCCGCGCAGCCATGCGCGGCGGCGGCGCGGGGGCGCGCTGCTGGGGCTGCGCGAGGCGGTGGCGATGGCGATCGGCGGGATGATCGGCGGCGGCATCTTCAGCGTCCTCGGGGTGACGATCGACCTGGCCGGCCATCTCGCCTTCGCCGCCTTCCTGATCGGCGCCGCGATCGCCGCCCTCACCGCCCACGCCTACGCCCGCCTGGCGCTCAACTCGGGCCGCGCCGGCGGCCCCTTCACCTACCTGCGGGAGGAGGGGCACCCGACCGCCGCCGCCTGGGTCGCCTGGCTGATGGTGGTGGGCTACGTCTTCGCCCTCGCCGTCTACGCCTTCACCTTCGGCCACTACCTCGCCCACGCGCTCGGGGCGCCGTCGGTCGTCGCCCGCCTCGGCGGCGTCGCGGTTCTGGCCGCCTTCGTCGGCGTCAACCTGCGCGGGGTCGGCACCTCGGGCCTGACCGAGGACCTCGTCGTCTACGCCAAGCTGACGATCCTGGCGGCGATCGCGATCGTCGGCCTCGCGGCCTTCTCGCCGCAGCGGCTCGCCCCGCTCGACAACGAGGGCTTCGGCGGCGTCCTGCTCGGCGCGGCGGTGATCTTCGTCGCCTACGAGGGGTTCGAGCTGCTGCCCTACGACTACGACGACCTCGCGGCGCCGCGGCGGACGCTGCCGCGGGCGCTCTACCTCTCGGTCGCCGGGGTCGCCGTCGTCTACGTCGCCGTCACCCTGGCCTCGCAGATGCTGCTGCCCGACGCCACGATCGCCGCCGAAAAGGAGGTCGCCTTCGCGGTCGTGGGCGAGAAGGCGCTCGGCGGCTTCGGCCTCTGGGCGGCGGCGGCAGGGGCGCTGCTCGCGACCAGCTCGGCGATCAACGCCACCCTCTTCTCGACCGCGCGGCTGGCCCGCGACGTCAGTGGCGCCGGCGAGCTGCCCGCCGCCCTGGGCCGCGAACGCGGGCAGGTCCCGGCCGCCGCGATCGTCTGGCTCGCCCTGCTCGGCGCCGCCTTCTCGCTGCTGCCGGGCATCACCGAGCTCGTCTCCTTCGGCTCGCTCACCTTCCTCCTCGTCTTCGGCCTGATCAACCTCCTGCACGGGCGCCACACCGCCCGCCCCGGCTGGGACCGCGGCCTCGCCTACACCGGCGCCGCCGCCTGCCTGCTCGCCGCGGGCGGCCTCCTCTACTACCTCGCCCGCTGGGACCCGGCCGGCCTCGCCCTGATCGCCGCCTGCGCGGTGGCGGTCGTCCTCGGCCGCGGCTGGTTCGTCAGGGCCCGCCGCCGCGGCGCCTGAGCGTCAGTCCTTCAGCAGCGGCCGCAGGTCCTCGAGCTTGTCGAAGAGGTGCCAGACGTAGTTGCCGCCGCCGGCCTCGCGGTGGGGGTGGAGGTCGGCGAGCTCGGGGTCCTCGCGGTAGGAGTCGAAGTGGGCGCGGCTCTGCCACTCGACCAGGATCAGGACCTGCCGCGGCGCGATGTCCCCGGCGATCGCCTCCTCGAAGCTGCCCAGCGCGACCACCCTGCCGCCATGGCGCGCCACCTCCCGCGCCGAGCGGCGCGAGTAGGCGAGGTACTCCTCGCGGTCGGCGACGTCGAAGAGGTTGAGCGCGTAGACGGGTGCGTTCGCGGAGCTCATCTCCGCATCTTCCCGCAGGTCGAGGCCAGGCGCTTTTCCTCACCCCTGGTTGGGAAAGGCGCCTGGCAGCAGGCCGGAGATCCCACTCGCGTCGGCGCGCACGTAAGCGAGGCCGGGAACGGATGCGAAATCCCCGTCGGCCGAGACGAGGGCGCTAGCGCCGGATCCGATCGCGGTTGCCGCGAGGACCGCGTCGAAGGCTCCGAGCCGGTCGATCCGCTCGAACAGGCCGAGCCCCGCGCTCAGCTGCTCACCGGTGACGGTCAACAGGGGCGAGAGCAATTCCGCATAGTCCTGCCCAAGGCTCGCCGCGTCGGCACGGCCCCGGCGTCTGGCCCGGACGTGCACGAACTCCTGGACCGCCTCGACCGTGGTCGTGGCTTCGATCTCCCCGGCGGCGATCGCCTCGATCAGACGGCGGCAGGGATCGCGCAGCTCGTGGTCGGTTCCCTTGGCGTAGACGAGGACGGTCGTGTCGAGAACGATCATCCGTGCCGGCCGCGGAGCGTTTCGAGCTCTTCCTTCAGCTCGCCGGGCGGGGGAACCGGCATGTCCGAAGCATCGAGAAGGCGCCGGGCCGCGGCCCGGCGACGGCTGTCGGGGGCAGCCAGACCGCGGTCGATCGCCTCCCGCACGATCGTCGCCACCGGAACCCCCCGCTGGCGCGCCGCGGCGGCGATGCGTTCGTGTCGCTGGTCGTCCAGCAGGATCTGCAGCCGGTGGGAATACATGCTCATGCATCAGCATGCTACACCGCAGGGGTCGGGTCAGGATTCGAGCAGCGCTTCGACGTCGGTGTCGAGTTCGTCCTGGGAGCGGTAGGCGCCGATGTGGACGTTCGCCACTTCGCCCTTCGGGTCGAGGAAGACGGTGAACGGGGTCCCGGTGCTGTGGGAGAGGGGCTCGAGTTCTTCGAGGCTCGCCTGGTAGCTGGGGTAGCCGAGGGGGATTTCGGCGAGGAGGTGGCGGGCGTCGGAGGACTGGTCTTCGACGTCGGCGCCGAGGAAGGCGGCGCGGTGGCCGAAGCGGGTCGCGGCGGCGGCGAACAGGGGCAGCTCTTCGCGGCAGGGCGGGCACCAGGAGGCCCAGGCGTTGAGGACGACCGGCCGGCCGCGCAGGGACCGGAGCCGGCCTTCGAGGCCGCCGTCGAGGAGTCTGGTGGCGGCGGCGCGGCGGCGGCCGGCCGCGGCGGCGGCGGGGGAGCCCGAGCCGGCTTCGCTCGGCAGCGGCTGGCGCAGCCCCATCAGCAGCCGCAGGTCGGCGGCGACGTCGCGGGCGCTCCAGGGCGCCTCGGGGTGGGCGAGGTTGTGGCGGCCTTCGGCGTCGAGCAGCGAGCGCAGGCCGGGCGGCAGCTTGCCGCCGGTGCTCGGCATCCCGACGATCGCCACCCGCTCGCGGCCCGAGGGGTCGATCAGGAAGACGCCGTCGGTGTGGGCGACGTCGCTGCCGGTCCAGTGGAAGCCGACCCCGAAGAAGTGCCAGAGCCGGCGCAGCTGCGCCAGGCTGCCGGTGTAGAGCGGCATCCGCGCCCCGGTCCGGCGCTCGTAGGAGCGCAGCGCCGCCGGCGAGTCGCGCCAGGGGTCGACGCTGGCCTCGGCGACCGCGAAGCGGTTGCCCGCTCCCATCCGCCGCATCAGCGCCCGCAGCTGCAGCAGCGCCCCGGTGGTGATCGGGCAGACCTCTTCGCAGCGGGTCAGGGTCGGGGCGAGGGCGACCCAGCGGCCGCGCAGGTCGGCGAGCGAGGCGGGCCTGCCGTCGGCGCCCAGCAGCCGCAGCGGCGGCAGCTTGTTGTCAACCGCCACGCCGACCGGCAGCGTCGCCGGCGCGCTCGCGGCGCGGCTCGAGCTGCCGCCCTGCAGCCGGATCGCGACGACGAGGGCGACCACCGCGAGCCCGGCGACGACCGCGACCGTGATCAGCCTGCGCTGCATGCCTGCATGATGACGGTCGCGGCACCCCGGCCGCCCCGGCGCCGCGCCCCCTGGTTCGCGGTCTGACAAGCGGGGTAGATGCCGCCCGAAAGTGCTGCCGGTCGCTCATGCCTCGCCGGACGGGGGCGGATGGAGCTTCGATCCGCTGACGATCGCCGCTGCCGCGCTCGCCTGCGTCCTCTACGCCCGCCGCCTCCGCACCCTCGCCCGCCGCGGCCGCGCGATCTCGCGCCGGCGGCAGCTCGGCTTCTACCTCGGCGTCGCGATCCTCGCCCTCGCCCTGGTCTCCCCGCTCGACTCGCTCGGCGAGGAACGCTACTTCTACGTCCACATGATCCAGCACCTGACGATCGGCGAAGTCGCCCCGCTCTTCATCCTCGTCGGCCTCAGCGGCGCCGTCCTGCGGCCGCTCCTCGCCCTCGACCCGGTGCGGCGGCTGCGGCCGCTGATGAACCCGCTCCTCGCGCTGCCGCTGTGGGCGCTCAACCTCTACCTCTGGCACCTGCCCGCCCTCTACGAAGCGGCGCTGGAGAACCCGCTCCTGCACGGCCTCGAGCACGGCTGCTTCTTCGCCGCCGGCCTGCTGATGTGGGGGGCGCTGCTGGAGCCGCTCCCCGGCCCGGCCTGGTTCGGCTCCGCCCAGAAGGCGACCTACGTGCTCGTCGTCCGGGCGCTCGGCTGCGCGATCCTCGGCAACATCCTGATCTGGGCCGGCACCCCGCTCTACCCGTTCTACGCCCACGGCGAGGCGCTGGCGGGGATCCGGCCGCTGGTCGACCAGCAGATCGGCGGCGCGATCATGTTCATCTGGGGCGCCGTCATCACCCTCGCCCTCTTCTCCTGGCTCTTCCTGCGCTGGCTGAAGGAGGCCGAGACCCGGCAGTCGCTGCTCGACGCCGGCGCCGAGGCGCGCGTCGCTACTCGGACCGCGCGCTTCGGACGGCGACCTCCTGCTCCGCCTCTATCTCCTCCAGGCCGGTGAGCGCCCGGCAGAGCCGGAAGGCGACGACGCCGACGAGGACGGGCAGGACCCAGACGGCGATCCGGTAGGCCCAGATCTGGCTGACGTAGCTGATCCCGAGGAAGACGAGCACCCGGTCGGAGGCGCCGGCGACGAAGATCATCACCACCCAGGTGAGGAAGCCGGAGCCGATCGCCGTCCGCCAGGGGGCGTCGCGGGGGCGGTCGAGGACGTTGTGGGAGCGGCGGTCGCCGGTCGCCTTCCGCTCCGCCCAGGGCCAGAGCATCAGCGCCCCCATCACCACCAGCGGGAACAGCACCCCGCCCCAGAACGGGTTCGGGACCAGGGTCCGGTTCCAGACCACGACGTCGAAGTGGGGCATCAGCCGCAGCGCCCCGATCAGCCAGCCGAGGTACCAGTCGGGCTGGGCTCCGTTGGTCGCGTCGGCGACGTGGTAGGGCCCCCAGAGCCAGATCGGGTTGATCTGGACGAGGCCGCCGAGCAGGAAGAGGACGCCGGCGACGGCGACCATCAGCCCCAGCGAGCGCGGCACCTGGCCGGGGAAGGCGGGGATGCCGATCAGCTTGCGCTCGCTGGGGACCGACCGGCGGCGGAACTGGGTGTGGTGGCGGGAGGCGACCAGGGCCAGGTGCGCCGCCAGCAGGGTGCCGATCAGGACCGGGAAGATCAGCACGTGGGCGATGTACATCCGCGACCAGAATTCGGGGTCGCCGGGGAAGGGGTGGCCGAAGATCGCCAGCGCCATGTTGGCGCCGAGGAAGGGGACCGAGAGCAGCACCCCGTAGCCGATCGCCAGCCCCATCCCGGAGAGCAGGTCGTCGACCAGCGAGTAGCCGAGGTAGCCCTCGAGCAGCGCCGAGAACAGCATCAGCACGCCGATCAAGTAGGTCAGCTCGCGCGGTTTGCGGTAGGCGCCGGTGAAGAAGACGCGGATCAGGTGGAGGACGATCGCGGCGATGAAGACGTCGGCCGCCCAGTGGTGGGTCTGGCGGATCAGCAGCCCCGCCTTGACGTCGAAGGAGATGTGGACGACCGAGGCGTAGGCCTCGCTCATCTTCATCCCGACCAGCGGCCGGTAGGCGCCGTGGTAGACGGTCTCCGCGGTGCTCGGGTGGAAGAAGAAGGTGAGGTAGATGCCGGTGGCGACGAGGACGACGAAGGCGTAGAGGGCGACCTCGCCGAGCAGGAAGGACCAGTGGTCGGGGAAGGCGTAGCGCAGCGCTTTCTTCAGCGCCGGGGCGGCGCCGCTGCGCTGGTCGAGGAAGCGGACGCTGCGGCGGATCACGCCGAGGGCCTCCGCGTCCGCACGCCCCAGAAGCTCGGCCCGACCGGCGCCGAGAAGTTGCCCGCCGCCCGCAGCACGCCCTCGGAGTCGACCTTCAGCGGCAGCTGCGGCAGGTCGCGCCCGGCCGGGCCGAAGGTGACCTTGCCGCCGTCGGCGGGGTTGAAGGTCGAGTAGTGGCAGGGGCAGACCAGGGCCGGGGCCGGCTCGGCCTGGGGGAAGCGGGGGTAGCGGTAGAGGCCGATCGCGCAGCCGGCGTGGGTGCAGATCTTCGAGTAGGCGAGGACCCCGTTCGGCGCCCAGTCGGCGCGCTCGGGCGGCAGTTCCAGCTCGGAGGGGTCGAGGCGGACGACGACCAGCGGCGCCGCCAGCTCGTCGCGGTAGGCGTCCTGCGGGTAGGCGGTGTAGAAGGTTTCGAACTCGATGTCCTCGGCCCTGTAGGGCTTGCCGTCCTCGTCGACGAGGCGGCGGTCGCGGCGCCAGGGCGAGTAGTAGAAGGACTTGGTGTCGAGGAACGGCCCGAAGGAGGCGGCGGGGGCGATCAGCGCCGCCCCCAGCGCCGCCCCGGCGGCGCCGGCGGCGCCGGCGAGCAGCCGCTTGCGGGTGAAGCCGGCGACGCTCTCGCGGCCGAGCCGGTTCAGCTCCTCCTGCTCCTCGGGGTGCTCGATCGGCGGGTACTCCTCCTCCAGGTCCTCGGTCGGGACGAAGGTCTCGCCGGCGTAGATCAGGGCGGCGGCGACGAGCAGCAGCGAGGCGCCGAGGCAGAGCCCGAGCCACTGCGTGCGGTTGGCGAATTCGACCACGTAGACGACCACGAACATCACCGCGCAGGCGGCGGCGGCGAAGAGCAGCAGCGCCACCACCAGCTCGGCCCGCGGGTTGCCGCCGCCGGGCTCCTCGAGGATCGGCTCCTGCTCTTCGCGGCGTGGCCGGCGCAGCGCCCCGAGGGCGAGGATCGCCGCCGCCCGCAGCCTCGACTTCGACTTCCGCTTCACGAGGAGAGCCTCCTTCCGATCACGGCGCAGAGGCCGGCTAACACGAAGATCGCGACGAACCAGGTGACCATCCCCTCCGGCACCGGCCCGATGTGGCCGATCCCCCAGCCGCCCCGGTCTTCGGGGTTCTTGCTGGCCTGCACGTAGGCGATGATCTTGTTCAGGTCCTCGTCGCTGATCTGGCTTTTCGGGAAGCTCGGCATCAGGAAGGGGCCGATCCGGACCGCCTCGGCGATCTCGGTCGGGGTCGCGTGCTGGAGGACCGGCACCTTGGCGCCGGTGACGAAGCCGCCCTCGCCGACGATCTGGTGGCAGCCGGCGCAGTGGTCGGTGAACAGCGACATGCCCTGGGTCAGCGCCCCGTGGTCGGGGTGGGGTTCGGGGACCGGCGGCCCGCCGCCGAAGGAGGCGACGTAGGCGCTGATCGCTTCGATCTCGCCGGAGTTGAAGAAGGGCCGCTGCCGTTCGGGCTCTTCGCCGGCGTGGTTGAGCGGCATCCGCCCGGTCCGCAGGTAGAAGTCGGGCGCCGCTTCGCCGACCCCGACCAGCGAGGGCCCCTGGGCGGTGATGTCACCGGCGCCCCGGTTGTTCGCCTCGTAGACCCCTTCGCCCTGCGGCCCGTGGCAGCTCGAGCAGTTGGCGGCGTAGAGGCCGGCGCCGCGCAGCACCTGCTTCTGCTTGGCTCCGCCCGGGGGGTAGACGATGCCGCTCGGCGGCTCGGCCCGGGCCGAGAGCGCCAGCACGCCCGAGAAGACCGCTGCCGCCACAAGGGCGCGGCGAAATCCCCGCACCCGCGTCTTTTCTGTTCCTTTTGGTCGTAGGACAGCCAAAAGGAACAGGCAGCGACCGGCGACTCGTCGGCTTCTGTTCCTTAGGGTCGTACAGCGACCAAAAGGAACAGAAGAGACGCGGGTTGCGCCGCGCGCTCGCGGGGCTCTCCGGGCCGGGCTCATGACTGGTTGCAGACGTCGAAGGTGAGCAGGCCGGCGCCGGTCATCAGGATCAGCGCGAAGAAGAGGAAGGAGACGGTCATCCCGACGACGCCGAGGAAGGCGATGCGGCCCGAGGGCGGCGGCGCCTTGCGGTCGCCGGTGCGGCGGTAGAGCCAGAGCGAGGTGAACCAGGCGCCGGCGGCGGTCGCCGCGGCGACCGCGGTCGCGACCACGGCCCAGACACCGAGCGAGATCCCCCAGCGGGCGCCGGTCGGGCTGCACTCGGCCTCGGCCAGCCAGTAGAGCAGCCCCATCTGGGCCGCGTAGGCGGCCGGGGCGCCCAGCACCCCGTACCAGAGCACCGGCGAGACCGGGGACTCCGGCGGGATCCGCTCCTGGATCGCCTCCAGCGCCCTCATAGCGACGGGTAGAGCTGGGTCAGGACCACGGCGATCGCGGCCGCGTTGACGAAGTACCAGTAGAAGGCGGCGATCCGCAGCCCGATCAGGCGGTAGTTGGTGAGGCCGCGGGAGAGTTTCCACAGCAGCCAGGCGTCGAGCGCCAGCCCGACCGCGACGTGGGCGTGGTGGGCGATCGTCAGCGTGAAGTAGATCGAGGCGTAGGCGTCGGCCTGCGGGCTGAACGAGCTCATGTCGTCGACGGTGAGGTGGATCTGCAGGCCCAGGTAGGTGGCCTGGATCGCGAAGGCAGTCAGCAGCAGCCACCAGGCGGTTCGCACGGCGCCGCCCTTCGCCGCCCGGACCGAGAGGAACATCGGGATCGTCGTCGCCACCAGCATCCCGGTGAAGACGAGGGGGAGGACCACCGAGGGCTTCTCGATCCCCCCCGGCGGCCACGGTTCGGTTTTGAAGCGCAGGTAGAAGTAGGTGGCGATCAGGCAGGCGAACAGCGTCGCCTCGGTGGCGATCAGCAGGATCGCGCCCCACCAGCCGCTCGGCTGGGTGCCGCGCTCGCGCGCCACCTCCCTGACCGGCCAGGCGCCCTCGGCCTCCATGCTGCGCGGGACCGGCATCAGGCCTCCTCCGGCTCTTTGAGGTGGAAGCCGGCGACGGTGACGGCGAGGACGAGGACCATCGCCCCGGCCGCGACCCAGCGCTGCAGGATGATCATCGTGAAGACGGCCGCCATCGCCAGCGCGACCAGCGGCGGCCAGGCCGAGTGCGAGGGCATCTCGAGGATCTCGTCCCATTCGGCGTCGACGGCGGTGCTGGCCGGCGTCTCGTGCCCCTGCTCGAGCGTTTTGCGCCCCAGCTCGAGGTTGCGGGCGTCCTCTTCGCGGTCCTCCTTGTCCCAGTTCGCGTAGGGGCTGGAGACCTTGGGGATGACCGCGTAGTTGTAGGCGGGCGGCGGCGAGCTGGTCGACCACTCCAGGGTGTCGCCGCCCCAGGGGTCGTCGCCCGCCGGCTCCCCCTTGAAGAGGCTGACCGCGAGGTTGACGAAGACCGAGAGCAGCCCCAGGGCCAGCAGGTAGGCGCCGATGGTCTCGATCAGGTTGAGCCCGGTCCAGCCCATTTCCGGCCCGTAGGTGTAGTCGCGCCGCGGCATCCCGTCGAGGCCGAGGATGTGCATCGGGAAGAAGGTGATGTTGGAGCCGACGAAGGTGAGCCAGAAGCTCGCTTTGCCCCAGCCTTCGCTGAACATCCGCCCGGTGACCTTGGGGAACCAGTAGTACATGCCGCCGAGCAGCGGGAAGACCGCGGCGCCGAAGATCACGTAGTGGAAGTGGGCGACGACGTAGTAGGTGTCGGTCGTCTGCTGGTCGAAGGGGATCGCCGCGAAGGTGACCCCGGAGAGGCCGCCGACGATGAAGAGGACGATGAAGCCGACGATCCACAGCAGCGGCGTGCGGAAGCGCGGCGTCCCGGTGACGATCGTGGTGATCCAGGAGAAAAGCTGGATGCCCGAGGGGATGACGATGATCAGGCTGGCGGCGGCGAAGTAGATCGTCGTCGCGGTCGCCAGCCCGACCGCGAACATGTGGTGCGCCCAGACGCCGAAGCCGAGGAAGGCGACGAGGATCTCGGCCAGCGCGACCAGCGGGAAGGCGACCATTTTTCGCCGCACGAAGGTGGGGATGATCGAGGTCGCGATCCCGAAGGCGGGGAGGATGATGATGTAGACCTCGGGGTGGCCGAAGATCCAGAACAGGTTCTGCCAGAGGATCGGGTCGCCGCCGGCCCCGGGGATGAAGAAGTGGAGCCCGACCAGCCGTTCGAGCTCGAGCAGGATCAGCGCCGTGGAGAGCGCCGGCAGGGCGAAGACGAGGGCGAAGGAGACGGCGAGGAAGGCGAAGCAGAAGAGCGGCATCCGGTTCAGCGACATGCCGGGGGCGCGCAGCTTGAAGATCGTCACGATCACGTTGATCGCCCCCGCCGTGGTCGAGACGCCGATGAACAGCAGCGAGAGCGCGTAGAAGTCGATCCCCGGCCCGGGGCTGTAGGTGCGCGAGGCCAGCGGCACGTAGTCGAACCAGCCGGCGCTGGGGGCGTTGCCGGTGAAGACGCCGACGTAGAGGAAGGTGCCGGCGCAGAGGAAGATCCAGTAGGAGAGCGCGTTCAGGCGGGGGAAGGCCATGTCGCGGGCGCCGATCATCAGTGGCACCAGGTAGTTGCCGAAGGCGCCCAGCGACATCGGCACGACGAAGAAGAAGATCATCGTCGTCCCGTGGGTCGACATCATTTCGTTGAAGGTCTGCGGGTCGAGCGTCGCCTGGTTGGGGCCGATCAGCTGGGTGCGGATCAGCAGCGCCTCGACCCCGCCGGCGCCGAAGAAGAAGAGCGCGGTGAAGAAGTAGAGGATGCCGATCCGCTTGTGGTCGACCGTGGTGACCCAGCCGAGCACGCCGGGCGGCTCCTTCCAGATCTTCTCGAGGCGGCCGAGGCGGACGTCGGTGGCGGCGGGCGCGGTGACCGTCATCTCAGCGCAGCCCCGTCAGGTAGGCGACGATCGCTTCGTACTTCTTGCGCCCGAGGCCGAGGCCGGGCATCTTGTCGCCGGGCTTGATGCTCTGCGGGTTCTGGATCCAGCGGTAGAGGTATTCGGGCGTGTTGGGGATCGTGTCGGCGGCGAGGGTCTGGCGGCTCGCGACGTGGGTGAGGACCGGGCCGACGGTCCCTGCGGCCGCGGTGCCGGCGATCGTGTGGCAGCCGGCGCAGGCGTTTTCCATGAAGTACTGCTTGCCCTGCCGCGCCTCGGCCCCGCTCGGTTCGGCTGCCGGCGTCTCCAGGTGCGCCAGCCAGCGCCGGAACTTCGCCGGCGGTTCGGCGTAGACGCGGAAGGCCATGTGGGCGTGCTGGAGGCCGCAGAACTCGGCGCACTGGCCGCGGTAGACGCCCGGCGATTCGGCGTACAGCTCGATCTTGTTCGCCTGTCCCGGGATCATGTCGATCTTGCGGTTCAGTTCCGGCACCCAGAAGGAGTGGATGACGTCGACGCTGCGGACCACCAGCTCGATCGGGGTGCGCGCCGGGATGTGGATCTCGTTGGCGGTTTCGGCCTCGTCGCCTTCGTAGCGGGCCTCCCAGAACCACTGGTGGCCGATCACGGTCACGGTCATCGCCGTGCTGCCGGCGGCGGGCGCGTCGGTTTCCGGCATCAGCACCAGGTCGGAGACGACGAAGAGGGCGACGAGGATGACGATCGGGATCGCGATCCCGAAGACGAGGACGAGGGCGGTGTTGGCCTTCTCGTTCTCGCCGAGGAAGGGGAGGCCCGGGGTGTCGCGCCGCAGGGCGCCGATCGCCAGCATCGCCACGGCGCCGAGGAAGACGATCGCCGCGACGACCAGCATCCACCACCAGAGGGTGGCTATGTGGTGGGCGGCAGGGCTCTTCGGGTCGAGCGGCGACACCCTCGGCTCAGCCCTCCTCCGATGGGCCGGCTGACCGGCGTCGCCTCTTCATGCCGGGGAGATACCCAAGGCCAAACCGGACAAACCGTCCTGTCCCGAGGGCCCCGGGCTCGGTAAGCGTCCTGACAACTTCCTCCGCTGCCGGCGCTCAGGGGGTAGGGGCCGTGGACTGGGGAAACCGATCCGAAGGAGTTGGTCATTCATGTCGAAGCAGATCGATCGCAGGGGCAGCGGCGGGTTCGCCGTGCCGCTGGTCGCCGTAGTCGTCGCCGCGCTGGTCTTTGCCGCCGGGGCTCTCGCCGCCGGCCACAAGCACCACAAGCAGATGCCGATCGAACCGGTCAAGCGCTCGGACAAGGCGGCGAGCGAACTGGCGCGGACGATCGTGCAGGGCAACCCGAAGACGGTCGTGAACGCGAAGTTCGTGACCACCCCGCCCGGCGGCATGCCGGTGGCGGTGGGCCACGAGCGGATCGGCAACTTCCCGCGCCGCGGCAAGGGCTTCGCGATCCTCTCGACCGGCTGCGCGCAGATCGCCGACCACCCGAACAACTCGACCAGCAGCGGCTGCCGCGACGGCGGCGTCAAGACCCGCGGCGCCCGCGACGTGACGATCTGGCGGATCCGGGTCCGCGTCCCCAAGCACGCCAACTGCCTCTCGTTCCGCTTCAAGTTCCTCTCCGAGGAGTACCCGGAGTGGGTCGAAAGCGAATACAGCGACACCTTCATCGCCGAACTGAACCGCTTCCCGACCTGGAACGCGTCGGGCAACCAGAACCCGACCGTGAGCGCGCCCGACGACTTCGCGGTGACCCGCGACGGCAAGCTGATCAGCATCAACAGCACCGGCGTCGCCCGGGTCTCGCGGGCGGCGGCGAAGGGGACCACCTACGACGCCGCGACCGGGCTGCTGCGCGCCTCGACCCGGGTCCACCCCGGCGTGCACCTGCTCTACCTCTCGCTCTTCGACCAGGGGGACCGGCAGTACGACTCGGCGGTCTTCGTCGACCGCCTGCTGGTCCGGCACGCGGCGAAGTGCCGCTCCGGGGTCGTCGGCTGACGCCCTGAGCGAAGATATCGGGATGTCCGAGGCCCGGCGTTCGTCCTTTGTCGCCCACAGGGCTACAAAGGACGAACGCCGCGAGGCGCGCCCCGCGGGGCCGAGGCCGGGGATGGTCCCGGCCTCGGCCCTCTTTCGCGAGATCGAGCGCGACGGCGAGCGCGACGCGGTCGCGGTCGAGGAGCCGCTGGAGATCCGCGTCGACGGCGAGCCGCTGAGCGTGACGATGCGGACGCCCGGCAACGACGAGGAGCTGGCGCTCGGCTTCCTCCACGGCGAGGGCCTGATCGACGGGCCGCGGCGGGCGGGGCCGAGCGGGGACCTGGCCGCAAACGCGGTCGAGGTGGCGGGCCCGCTGCGGCGCGACCCCGGCGCCCGGCGCTTCTACACGACCTCCTCCTGCGGGGTCTGCGGCAAGGGGGCGCTGGAGGAGGTGGCGGTGGCGAGCGCGCCGCTGCCGAGCGGGCCGCGGGTGCGGCGGGCGCTGCTGGCCGCGCTGCCCGAGCGGCTCGAGCAGCCCGGCTTCGAGCGGACCGGCGGCCTGCACGCGACCGGGCTCTTCGACGCCGCCGGCGAGCTGCTCTGGGCGCGCGAGGACGTCGGCCGCCACAACGCGATGGACAAGGTCATCGGCGCGGCGCTGCTGGCGGGGGCGCTGCCGCTGCACGACCGCCTCCTCTGCGTCAGCGGCCGCCTCTCCTTCGAGCTGGTCCAGAAGGCCGCGGTCGCCGGCTGCCCGGTCCTGGTCGGGGTCGGCGCCCCCAGCTCCCTCGCGGTCGAGCTCGCCGCGGACCGCGGCATGACCCTGGCCGGCTTCGCGCGCCGGGGGAGCGTCAACGTCTATACGGACTCCGATCGCGTCTCCTGAGGTCTCCTCACCAAGCAGGTCAAGGACGGCCGAGCGCGCGTGCTCTGCGGGCAAGCGAGGCCGGACGCCGAGATGCGCCGGTCAGGGGGCCTCAGGAGAGGCGATTTCCTTCGCGATCTCGTTGAGGACCTTGGCCGAGCGGCCGGCGCGGCCCGCCACCCAGCAGGCGAGCGGGGCAGCGGTCCGCTCGGAGGAGTGGGCGGCGGTGGCGGCGAGGTCGAGCAGGGCGGCGGCCTCCTCCTTGCTCGGCGGCTCGGCGCCCAACCGCTTGCAGAACTCGGCCAGCCACTCGTCCCGTCTCATCGTCGCCGCTCCCTTCCGGGGCGAGGCCGCAGCCTCAGCCGCCGATCGCGCTCATCGTTCGCGCCGGCGGCCGGAAGCCCGGCTCGCCGACGTGGTGCTTCAGCTCCTTGCGCCAGACCGCCTCGCGGACGATCCGCTCCAGCTCCGCGTCGCTCGCGCCCTCGCGCAGCGGCCCCCGCAGGTCGGTCTCGTGCTGGGAGAAGAGGCAGGTGCGCAGCTTGCCGTCAGCGGTGAGGCGGATGCGGTTGCAGTCGGCGCAGAAGGGCTCGGTGACGGGGTTGACGAAGCCGATCTCGCCGGCGCCGTCGGCGAAGGCGTAGACGCGCGCCGTCGCGTGCGGCTCGCGGGGCAGCTCGCGCAGCGGGTGCCGGGCTTCGACCAGCGCCCGCACCTCGGCGCCGGAGAGGACGTCGTCGGGGCGCCAGGAGCGGCCGCCGTCGAGCGGCATGAACTCGATGAAGCGGACCTGGAAGCGGCGGCTGCGGGCGAGCTCGCAGAAGCGGGCGACCTCCTCGGCGCCGAAGCCGGGCATCGGCACCGCGTTGACCTTGACCGGCCGCACCTGCGGGTGGGCTGCGATCGCCTCCAGCCCCTCGAGCACCTGGGCGAGCGCGTCGCGGCGGGCGATCTCGAAGAAGCGGCCGCGGGCGAGCGAGTCGATCGAGACGTTGACCCGGTGGATGCCGGCGGCGACCAGGGCCTCGGCGTCGCGGGCGAGGAGGTAGCCGTTGGTGGTCAGCGAGAGGTCGCGGATCCCCTCGATCGCGGCCAGGCGCGCGACCAGGGCCGGGAACTCGCGCCGGACCAGCGGCTCGCCGCCGGTCAGGCGCACGTCGCTGACGCCGAGCGCGACGAAGAGCCCGACCAGGCGCTCGATCTCCTCGAAGCCGAGGATCTCCTCGCGGTCGATCCACGGCATCCCCTCGGCCGGCATGCAGTAGCGGCAGCGGAAGTTGCAGCGGTCAGTGACGGAGACCCGCAAGTCCGAGAGCAGCCGTCCGTGAGCGTCCTCCAGGGCCACGGCGGGAGGCTACCCGCCGCCCCGCCTGCGACACACTGGCGGTCATGCAACTGACCGATCCCAGGGGGTGTCTGACTTGACGCCCCATATAGACGCCACGAAGTCAGACACCCCCCTCGGGGCGGTGCTGGCGGGCGGGCGCGGGGAGCGCCTGGGCGGCGGCAAGGCGCTGGTCGAGCTGGGCGGGCGGGCGCTGATCGAGTACCCGCTGGCGGCGCTCGCCGGGGCCGGCCTCGAGACGTTCGTCTGCGTCAAGCCGGGGGAGGAGAACCGGCGGCTGCGCGACTCGCTCGCCGGCTCGGGCGCGACGGCGGGGTCGCACGATGACGGGGTGCGCTCGCCGGAGCGGCCGGCGCGGCCCCAGGCCGGGGCGCCGGAGGGGCCCGGGCGGTTGCAGTCAGGCGCGCCGGAGGAGCCCGGGCGGTTGCAGTCCGGCGCGCCGGAGGAGCCCGGGCGGTTGCAGTCCGGCGCGCCGGAGGAGCCCGGGCGGTTGCAGTCCGGTGCGCCGGAGGAGCCGGAGCGGTTGCGGGCCGGGGTGCGGTTTTTGGAGGAGCCGGCGCGGCCGCGCCATCCCCTCTGCGGTGTCGTCGCGGCGCTGCGGGCGGGGGAGGGGAGGCCGATCGTCGCCCTCGCCTGCGACCTCCCGTTCGTCCCCGCCGGCCTGGTCCGGCTGCTCGCCGAAGCTCCCGAGCCGCTCGTGGTGGCGGCGCCGGCGGGGCGCCCGCAACCGCTGCCGGCCCGCTACGACCCGAGCCTGCTGCCGCGGCTGGAGGCGGCGCTGGAGCGCGAGGAGCCGCTGGTGCGCACGGTCGAGTCCCTCGCCCCGCGCCTGCTGGGCAGCGCCGACCTGGAGCCCTTCGGCGACCCCGCCCGCATCCTCCTCAACGTCAACGACCCAGACGACCTGCGCCGCGCCGAGTCCCTCCTCTGAGCTCCGTGGTTCCTTTGTCCTGCCATACACGACAAAGGAACCACGGAACCGTCATGCCGAGCCTCCCCACCGATGCTGCGGTTCCTTTGTCCTCGATATCCGGGCAAAGGAACCGCGGGACTACGGGGCGAGGGGGATGAGGCGGGTCGCCGTCGCCTTCCAGGCGGCGACGACGGGGGTGCCGGGACGCAGGCCCAGGGCCGCGGCCGAGCGGGCGGTGACCTCGATCCCTAGCGGCTGCGGGGTGGCGATCCCGACCCGCACCCGGTTGCCGACCGGCGTCACCGAGACCACCTCGCCTGCGAGCCGGTTCAGCATCGAGTCCTCGCCGCCCCCGCCGGGCGGCCGCAGCGAGATCTCCCAGGGGAAGACGCTGACCGCGACCGGGCCGCTCGCCGCGTCGGTGCTGCGGACCTCGCCGCCGCCGCGCAGTCGCACCAGCGTCAGGCCGCCCTCCTCGCCGCTCGCCTCGCCCTGCAGGACGGCGGCGCCGGCGAAGTCGGCGACGAAGGCCGAGGCGGGCCGGGTCGAGATCTCCGCCGGCTCGCCCGCCTGGACGATGCGGCCGCGGTCGATCACCGCGATCCGTCCCGCCAGCAGCGCCGCCTCGTCGTAGGAGTGGGTGACGAGGAGGACCGGGATCTCCAGCTCGGCGACGATCGCCTGCAGCTCGCGCAGCGCCCCGCGGCGGCTGCCCGGGTCGAGCGCGGCGAGCGGCTCGTCGAGCAGCAGCGCCCGCGGCTCGGCCGCCAGCGCCCGGGCCAGGGCGACCCGCTGGCGCTCGCCGCCGGAGAGGGCGGCGGGGGAGGCGTCGGCGAGGGCGCCGACGCCGAAGCGCTCGAGCAGCTCGCCCGCGCGCCGGCGCCGCTCCCGCCGCGCCCCCCGCATCCCGAAGGCGACGTTGCGCCAGGCGCTGAGGCGGGGGAAGAGCGCGTAGTCCTGGAAGACGAGGCCGCAGCGGCGCCGCTCGGCCGGCAGCTCGCGCCCCGCGGCGGTGTCGAGCCAGGTCTCCCCGCCGATCGCCACTCGTCCTGCGGCGGGCTGGGCCAGCCCGGCGACGACCCGCAGCAGCGTCGTCTTGCCGGCCCCCGACGGCCCCGCCAGCGCCAGGCAGCGGCCGGGCCCGACCTCGAGCGCCGCGTCGAGCTCGAACCCCCGCAGCGGCATCCGCGCCGCGACGCTCAGAGGCCCCCCGCCGGCCGCCTCCCCGAGCCGCATCAGATCCCCCGTCCTGAAGGCGGGACTCGCGGTGGCTCGGCCGCAGGGGCCGGTCATCGGGCCTCCTCCCGTGTCCCGAGCGCCCGGTCGGCGCCGAGCGGCTTGACCGCCAGCAGGATCGCCGCGGCGACGACGATCAGGACCGCCGAGAGCGCCAGCGCCGCGACGAAGCCGCCCGGCCGGCTGAACTCGGAGAAGATCGCCAGCGGCGCGGTCTGGGTGACGCCCTGCAGCGAGCCGGCGAAGAGCAGGGTGGCGCCGAACTCGCCCAGCGCCCGCGCCCAGGCCAGCGCCAGCCCGGTCGAGAGGCCCGGCAGCGCGGTCGGCACGGCGACGGTGCGGAAGGTCCGGAATGGGCCGGCGCCGAGCGTCCGCGCCGCCTCCGCCAGGCGCGGGTCCAGCGCCGCGAAGGCGGCGACCGCCTGGCGCAGGAAGAAGGGGGCGGAGACGAAGACGAGGGCGACGATGACCCCGGCGGTCTGGAAGACGAGTTCGATCCCGGCGCCCTCGACCGCGCCGCCGAGGATGCCGTGCGGCCCCAGCGCCGCCAGCAGGGCGATCCCGGCCACCGCCGGCGGCATCACCAGCGGCAGCTCGATCGCGGTCAGGACCAGCGCCCGGCCGCGGAAGCGGCGCAGCGCCAGCAGGTAGGCGGCTGGGGTGCCGACGGCGACCACGACCACGACCGCGATCGCCGTGGTGCGCAGACTCAGCCAGAGCGCTTCCCGCGCCGGCTCTTCGCCGAGCGCGCCGAGCAGGCGCCCGGGGCTGACGTCGGCGAAGATCGCCACCACCGGCAGCACCAGGAAGGCGACTGCGACCACGGTGGCGGCGACCGCGACCGCGCCGAACGCCGAGCGCAGCCTCATCGCGGCGGCAGGAAGCCGGCTTCGCGCAGGTCGCCGGCGCCCTGCCCGTGCAGCAGCCCCTCCAGGTAGCGCCGCGCGAGCCGCGGCTCCGCGCTGCTGCTGACCACCGCGGCGCCGTAGGCGACGTCGGGCTGCAGGCGGGCCGGCAGCGTCACCGTCCGCACCTCGCCTGAGACCGCCTTGGCGTCGGTGACGTAGACGAAGCCGGCGTCGGCGCCGCCGCCGGTGACCTTGGCCAGGACCGAGCTGACCTCGGGCTCTTCGGAGCGGACGTTTTCGAGGATCGCCGCCTGTTCGGCGGCCGAGAGGCGGCCGAGGATCTCGCGCGTGTAGGCGCCGACCGGCACGCTCGGGTCGCCGATCGCGATCTTCGTCCCGGGCCGCCGCAGGTCGGCCAGCGAGCGCACCGGGCTGCCGTCGGGGACGACGACGACGAGGCGGTTGCGGGCGAAGACGATTGGCTTCTCGACCAGCCCTTCGCGGTAGAGCTGCTCGGGGTAGCGGGTGTCGGCCGAGGCGAAGACGTCGGCCCCGGCACCCTGGCGGATCTGCGCCGCGAGCTGGTCAGAGCCGGCGAAGGAGCTCCGCACCCGCGCCCCCGCGAACGATTCGCCGTACCTCCCCAGCGCCTCGGTCAGCGACGAGGCCCCCAGCACCGTCAGCTCCGGTCCCCCCGAGCCGCCGCCGCAGCCGAGAAAGGCCAGCGCGGCTCCGGCCGCGACGAGCGCCGCGCCCGCCATCTTCCGCGCCTTTGCCATGCCTAGCCACGCTATAGGCAGATCCTGATCGGCGCCGGCGCCGTCCTCAGTGGCGTCGCGACCGGCGGCGACGCGATCGTCCTCCTCGGCGCCGGCCTGGTCGGCGTCGGCGTCGGCGCCTGAGCAAGCTGGCCGGCTCAGCGGGGCGCCGCTCGAGCCGGCCGGGCTCAGCGGGGGTCAAGTCGAGCGCCGCTCGAGCTGGCCGGGCTTAGCCGAAGCGCCGCTCGAGCCGGCGGAAGGTGCGCCACCAGCCGCGGTCGAGACGGGCGTGCTCGACCGCCTGCAGCAGCGCGCCGTCGTCGTCGTGCAGCTCGTAGCTGACGACCGCCGGCTCGGCCTCGGCGTCGACCGCGACGATCCGCGCCGTCATCAGGTAGGGCGGGCAGCTGAGCCAGAGCTCGCCGGGCTTGGGGAGGGATTTGACGTGAGGCGCTGCCATGGGATCTGGCTACCCAAGGGTTCGACGCGAAAACCGCAAACCATCCCCGCAACCGCGACAACGCGCGAAGGGTTACGGGCGCCCCGGCCGACTCCCGGCGCTGTTCCTTCTCCCCTCTATATGAGGCAAAGGAACAGCGGAACGCGCGGGGCGCTCAGCCGCGCAGGGCCGGCAGGACCGCGCGCTCGTAGAACTCGAAGAAACCGTCCTGGTCGGGGCCGGCCTGGTGGACGTAGACGTGGTCGTAGCCGGCGTCGAGGTACTCGCGGATCGCCTCCAGGTGCCGGTCGGGGTCGGGGCCGCAGACGATGCTCTCGGCGATCGCCTCCTCGTCGACCAGCTCGGTGCCTTCTTCGAAGTGGGAGGGGAGGGGGAGCTCGAGGAAGTAGCTGCCGCCGATCGCGCCGTTGGGCCAGTGCTCCAGCGCGGTCCGGCGCGCCTCCTGCTCGGAGGCCGCCCAGCAGACGTGCAGCTGCCCGTAGGTCGGGCCGTCGTTCCCCTGGGCGCGGAATTCGCCTACCGACTCGGCCTGCGGCGCGGTCCCGATCATCCCGTCGCCGAGCCGCGCCGCGAGGTCGACCGAGCGCTCGCCGGCAACCGCGACGACGATCGGCGGCAGCTCCTCGGGCAGCGTGTAGAGGCGCGCGTTCTCGACCGTGTAGTGGCGCCCACGGTGGGTGACGAGGCCGCCGTCCCAGAGCTTGCGGATCACCTCGATCGCCTCCTCCAGGCGCTCCTGGCGCCGCGCCACCGGCGGCCAGCGGTCGCCGAGGATGTGCTCGTTGAGGTTCTCGCCGCTGCCGAGGCCGAGCGAGAAGCGGCCCGGCATCTGCGCCGCCGCGGTCGCCGCGGCCTGGGCGACGATCGCCGGGTGTACCCGCGTGGTCGGGCAGGTGACGCCGGTGATCAGCTCCAGCCGCTCGGTCGCCGCCGAGACCGCTCCCAGCACGCCCCAGACGAAGGGGCTGTTGCCCTGCCGGTCGGTCCAGGGATGGAAGTGGTCGCTGATCCCGGCGAAGTCGAAGCCGGCGCGCTCGGCCCGCACCGCCTGGGCGGTCAGCGCCCGCGGCCCGAACTCCTCGCAGGAGAGCGTGTAGCCGATCGCCGGGCGGCCGGGTCCGTTCACGGCTCGATCACCCCATCCCCGTTCTGGAACTTCCCGTAGGCCTCCGGCGCCTGCATCCGCAGCCCTCCTTCGCTCGTTCGCCGAACCCCTCAGGTCCCCGGGGCCGGGGAAGGCGAAACGGGTTGAAGTGGCGGGAGGAGAGGGGAGGAGAGGGGGATGTCCCGGCGGACAACAGCGGGGAGGGTCCGGGGACATCCCCCTCTCCTCCCGAACCTCCCTGGGGGGTGACAGATGGGCAGTCCGGAACGGTGGGGTTGTCCCCACTCCTCATCCGACCGGTGCCGATTCGGCGGCGCTTCTACGAGACCAGCCGCATTACTTCTTTCGCCAGGTGCAGCCGGCGTTTTTGGGTCGTCGGGCCGTTGCCGGGCGGAGGGCTCGATCGTGACGCCGTCTCGGTAGCGGTCGAGGACGCGGGGGTCGATGTAGGAGGCGCGGCAGACGGCCGGGGTGTTGTCGAGAGCCTCGGCGACGCGGTCGACGGGGCGCTTGATCGCCCGCTTGGCGGCGGCTTCGGAGCGGGGCGGGTGCTCGCCGGCGAGCTCGACCGCGGCGAGGACGGCCCCGTGTCAGGTGCGGAAGTCCTTGTCTCGCCGCGCCGCCTCCTCCCGGGTGCCGGGGGGAGGTCGATCCGGTCGGCGCCCCGGGTGGAAGTCACGCTTTCGGGACACAGGGCGGGCCGAATCGGCACACCGTGCGCGCCACGTGTGCGCTCCTGCTCCCCAGGATCGGGGGATGGGGAACGAGTCCGCAAAAACCACTCCTCAAGAGCGGTTATTGCGGACTCGTGATGACGATCGGGCGCTTGCCGGGCTCGCTCGGCGCCAGCACGGCGTGATGGCACGCGGGCAACTCGTCGAGCAAGGCTTCAGCGAAACCGCGATCGACAAGCGCTTGCGGGCGGGACGCCTGCACCGGATCCACGCGGGCGTCTATTCCCTCGTCCCCCGGCAGCTTCTCTCGCGCCAGGGATGGTGGATGGCCGCGGTGCTCGCCTCCGGGGCCGATGCGCTCTTGAGTCATCGCACCGCGGCGGCGCTCTGAAGCCTCCGCGGCTACTCGGGTGGGGCACTCCAGCCCCTCCGCCTTCCAGGACGACCGCCTCCGCGACCGGGTCCTGCTCGTCGCCGGCTACTCGGTGATCCACCTCACCTGGAGTCAGCTCGACGTCGAACCGGAGGAGGTCGCCGCCGACCTCCGCTCGGCGCTTCGGGGATAGAGAAGTAGGAGAAAGCGGGCTCTCAGGTGCCGTTCAGCGGCTCGATCCGGAAGGCCGAGCGGGCCGGGCGCTGGGGCTTGAAGAAGGTCGCCGTCTGGTTGCGCAGGCGCCAGGGGAAGGGCAGGGTGCCGCGCGGCTGGGCGAGGAAGCGGGTGAAGAGGACCGTGGCGCGGCGGCAGGTGATGCCGGAGCGGGGCGGCAGGTAGATCAGGTACCGGCCCCGGGGGAAGAACAGCGGCCCGACCCGCGAGCCGGCGTTGACGGTGAAGGTGCCGCCGCAGAGCCTGCCGAGGAGGTTGTTGCCGCCGCCCCCGCCACCGCCGCCGCTGCGGGAGACCGAGAAGCCCGGCAGGCCGCCGCGGGTGAACGAGGCCCGGCCGGCGCCTTCGGCGACCACCCGCCACGGTTTCGGCAGCACCCCGTCGTAGTCCTCGAGGAAGCGCGCGAAGAGCTGCGCAGCCGGGCGGCAGCCGAGGCCGGGCTCGACCACCACTTCGTAGCTGCCCGCCGGCAGCGAGGCGGGGCCGATCCGGTCGTTGTGGAGGACGCGGAAGCTCGGGCAGCCGGCGGCCGAGGCGGGCGCCGCCGCGGTCAGCGCCAGCGCCGCCAGGGCGGCGGCCAGCGCCAGCGTCAGACAGGCCGCGAGGCGCTTGCCGTTGGTGCGGGCGACATCCACGGCCGGAAAGCTACCAGCGGCCCCGGTTGCCGCCCCGGGGCCGGTTCCCTGAACGACTACCCGAATCCGTAGCATTCCGCCGGCAGATGCCAGAACCCGTCAAGCGCAACCAGCGCTACATGCCTGGGCTGGACGGGCTGCGCGCGATCGCCGTCCTCGCCGTCATCGCCTTTCACCTCGGCTTCGGCTGGGCGCCCGGGGGGCTGCTCGGGGTGGGGATCTTCTTCACCCTCTCCGGCTACCTGATCACCGACATCCTCCTCGCCCAGCTCGCCCAGCGCGGGGGCATCGACTTCCTGCGCTTCTGGGGCGCCCGCGCCCGGCGCCTGCTGCCGGCCCTCTTCGCGATGCTGGCGATCGTCGCCGCCTGGGTGACGATCTTCGGCCCCGCCCAGCCCGACCAGTTCCGCAAGGCGGTCCTCTCCTCGGTCTTCTACGTCAACAACTGGGAGCAGATCTTCGCCAACGTCTCCTACTTCGCCCGCTTCGCCCCCGAAGGCCCGCTCAACCACCTCTGGTCGCTCTCGGTCGAGGAGCAGTTCTACATCTTCTGGCCGTTCCTGCTGCTGGCCGGGGTCAAGCTCGTCCACGAGCGGCCGCTCCCCTCCGGGATCCGCCCCCGCCTGGCGGTGCTGACGATCGCCGTCGCCCTGATCTCGGCGATCGAGATGGCGATCCTCTACCACCCGAGCCTCGACCCCTCGCGGATCTACTACGGGACCGACACCCGCGCCGCCGGCCTGCTCTTCGGCTGCGCCCTGGCGATGGTCTGGCCGAGCCGCCGCCTCAACCGCCGCATCTCCCCGCAGGCGCGCAACACCCTCGACGGCCTCGGCGTCCTCGGCCTGGCGTTGATCGCGCTGATGATCTGGCAGGTCGGCGAGTTCGACCGCTTCCTCTACCAGGGCGGCTTCGTCGTCCTCTCGCTGGCGACGGCGATGGTGCTGATGCCGCTGACCCACCCCGCCTGCCGCCTCGGCGGCCTGGTCGGCGCCCGGCCGCTGCGCTGGGTCGGCGTCCGCTCCTACGGGATCTACCTCTGGCAGACGCCGGTCATCGTCCTCACCGGCCCCGGCAGCCGCCCGCCGGAGAGCCTGCTCGGCAAGGGCCTGCAGGTCGCCGCGATCCTCGCGATCGCCGGCCTCTCCTGGCACTTCGTCGAGGAGCCGATCCGCCAAGGCGCGATCGGCCGCTTCTTCGCCCGCCGCCGCGCCGTCGGCTGGAAGTGGGAGACCTTCGCGCCGCCGATGCGGGCGGCGTTCGTCGCCACCGGGTTCGTCCTCGTCGTTGCCGCCGCCGGCATGGCCGGCCTCAACTCGGCCGCCGCCGAAGGCGAAGCGGTGCGGGTCGAACAGGCGCGCGCCGCCGGCACCTCGAAGCCGCCGCCGCTGACCAGGGCGCAGGCCGAAGACTCGACCCGGTCGATGTGCAGGGCGGTGGTCCACATCGGCGACTCGACCTCCGAGGGACTCGACGACCCCGAATACCTGCCGAACGAAAGCGAGCGGATCCCCAACCGCTACGCCGAAGTCGGGGTGAGGGAAACGCACATGGAGGTGCAGGGGGCGCGCTCGATCGAAGAGCGCTTCGAAGGCGAGCCCAACGCCCAGGAAGTCGCCGCCGCCTGGAAGGCCGAAGGCTACGAAGGCTGCTGGGTGCTGGCGCTGGGGACCAACGAGGCCGCCGACGTCGCCGCCGGCTCGACGATCGGCCTGCGCGAACGGATCGAAAAGATGATGGCGATCATCGGCGACGAACCGGTCCTCTGGGTCAACGTCCGCTCCCTGGTCCCGCCCGGCGACCCCTACTCGAAGGAAGGGATGGTCGAATGGGACGAAGAACTGGTCCGGGCCTGCAACGCCTACCCGAACATGCGCGTCTACGACTGGGCCTCCGACGTCAAGAACGACTGGTTCATCGAAGACGGCATCCACTTCACCTCGCCCGGCTACGCCGCCCGCGCCCAGCTGATCGCCCAGGCGCTCGCCCACGCCTTCCCGGCCAGGGGCGAAACCGAAGGCGGCTCCAAGCACTGCGTGGTCAGCTGACCCCGGTTCGCGCTACAGGCCGACGATCTCGACCGGCTGCGGGTCGCCGGCCGGCTCGAAGCCCATGATCCGGCCGTAGAAGTAGAGCTCGGATTCGAGGCAGCGGACGTTGGTCTCCGCCCGGCGGAAGCCGTGCTGCTCGCCGGCGAAGGCGAGGTAGGCGTGGGGGACGCCGTTGCGCTCCAGCGCCGCCGCCATCGTCTCCGCCTGGTTCGGCGGCACGACCCGGTCCTCGAGCCCCTGGAAGAGGATCACCGGCGAGCTCAGCCGCTCGGCGTGGTTGATCGGCGAGCGCTCGCGGTAGAGCTCGGCCCGCTCGGGATAGGGGCCGATCAGCCGGTCGAGATAGCGGGACTCGAACTTGTGGGTGTCGGTGGCGAGCGCCTCGGCGTCGGCGACGCCGTAGTAGCTGGCGCCGGCGGCGAAGGCGTCGTGGAAGGTGAGCGCGCAGAGGGTCGCGTAGCCGCCGGCCGAGCCGCCGCGGATCGCCAGCCGCCGCCGGTCGGCGAGCCCCTCGGCGGCCAGGTGCAGGGCGCCGTTGACGCAGTCCTCCGTGTCGACCACGCCCCAGGCGCCGCGCAGCCGGTTGCGGTACTCGCGCCCGTAGCCGCTGGAGCCGCGGTAGTTGACGTCGAGGACGCCGATCCCGCGGCTGGTCCAGTAGAGGAACTCGGCGTCGAGGGCGGGCGTCGCATGCGAGGTCGGGCCGCCGTGGCTCTCGACGATCAGCGGCGGCGCTTCGCCCGCGGGCGCCTCGAACTCCGGGTTGGCGGGCGGGTAGTAGAAGCCGTAGGCGACCTCGCCCTCGCCGGTCGGGAACTCGACCGCCCGCGGCCGCGAGACGTAGGCCGGGTCGAGCGGCTCCTCGCCGGCGGCGCGGACGACCTCGGTGCCGCCGCTCGCCGCGTCGTAGACGACCACCTCGGTCTCCCGCTCGGGGCTCGCCGCCGCGAAGGCGACCCGGCTGCCGCGCGCCGCCAGCGCCGGGTAGCCGAAGGAGGTGAAGGGGAGCCCGAGGTCGCTCGCCGCCCAGCCGTCGGGCCCGAGCAGGAAGAGCCGTTCCTCGCCCCGCCGGCAGCGCACGCAGGCGATCGCCCCGCCCTCGAGGAAGGCGAAGACGGCGCCGCCGAAGAGCCACTGCGGGTGCCCGTAGTCGGCCTCCTCCTCGGTCAGCTGGACCAGCGCCCCCTCCTCGCCGCTCAGCTCGGCGCCCGGCTCGCGGGCGCGGTAGAGGTTCCACCAGCCGTCGCGGTCGGAGGCGAAGTGCAGCCGCCCTTCCGGTCCCCACTCGGGCTGGAAGACCGACTCCTCGGGGCCGCCCGCGACCAGCCGCTCCTCGCCGCTGTCGGCAAGCGGCGCCACCCACAGCTCGGTCCCGTCCCAGGGCATGTTCGGGTGGTCCCAGCAGGTCCAGGCGAGCCACTCGCCGTCGGGGCTGATCCGCGGGAAGGAGTAGAAGTCGCGGCCGCTCGCCAGCACCTGCGGCTCGCCGGAGCCGTTGATCGCCAGCGCGACGATCTCGTTCGCCGGCTCGGGCTCGGCGTCGCGTTCGCGCACGCAGACGACGGTCAGCCCGTCGGGGGAGGGCCGCAGGTCGGCGTAGCGCAGCGCTTCGGGAGCCGCCGGCTCGGGCGAGATCGCCACCGGCTCCTCGCCGAGCCGCTGCCGGTAGAGCCGCTGGTCCTCGAAGCCGACGAAGAGGACGAGGTCGGGCGCGGCCAGGCACCAGGCGCCGCCGCCGTACTCGTGCACCCGCGTCCGCACGTTGATCCCCGCGGGCGTCACGGTCTCCGCCTCGCCGCCGGGGGCGCGGCGCATCAGCACCACCCGGCCGCCCTCCTCGGGCCGGCCCTCGGCCCACCAGACGGCGCCGTCGGCGGCGATCGCCGGCGCCGCCAGCCGCCGCCCCGCGCTCGCCACGGCCGCCGCGTCGATCGGCGAGCTCCAGGAGCCGTAGGGGGCGACCTCGGGCATCGCTATTCCTCGACCTCGACCTCGCTCAACCGATGCGTGTCGACGTCGTAGACGAAGCCGCGGACGATTTTGCGGAAGGGCAGGAAGGGGGAGGAGCGGACACGGCGGATCGACTGCCGCACGTCCTCCTCGGGGTCGCTGAACGACTCGATCGCGAAGGCCGGGGCGATCCCGGTCGTCTCCTGCAGCTCCATCCGGAAGCCGTCGTCGGTCAGCTTCTGCATCCCGCAGTCGGTGTGGTGGATCAGCATCACCTCGCGCGTCCCCAGCCGGCGCTGGGAGATCGCCAGCGAGCGGATCACGTCGTCGGTGACGACGCCGCCGGCGTTGCGCACCACGTGCGCCTCGCCGTGGTCGAGGCCGAGGGCGGCGAAGACGTCGAGCCGCGAGTCCATGCAGGTGACCACGGCGAGGTGGCGCTGCGGTTCGACGTCGAGGTGCCGCTCGGCGAGCCCGGCGGCGAAGGTTTCATTGTTCTCGAGCAACTGGTCGATCGTGTTCATGCCGGGGCAGGTTAGTCAGCTGTTCCTTTTGGTCGCATGGCGACCAAAAGGAACAGCTTGCGCGCCCGATTGCCTAGGCTGCGGCGGATGGCCTCCGCCGACGACATCGAGATCCGCGCCGCGACCGAGGCCGACGCGCCGCTGCTCTTCGACCTGATCCGCGAGCTCGCCGCCTACGAGAAGCTCGCCGACGAGGTCAGCGGCGACGCCGCGCTGCTGCGCCGCTCCCTCTTCGAGGAGAGGGCGGCCGAGGCGCTGCTGATCGAGACCGCCGACGGCGAAGCGGTCGGCTACGCGATCTTCTTCACCACCTTCTCGACCTTCGAGTGCCGCTCGGGCATCTGGCTCGAGGACGTCTACGTCCGCCCCGAGCACCGCCGCGGCGGCATCGGCCGAGCGGTGATGGAGCACCTGGCCCAGCTCGCCGACAAGCGCGGCCACGTCCGCCTCGAATGGGTAGCGCTCGACTGGAACGAGCCGGCGCTCAGCTTCTACGCAAAGCTCGGCGCGAGGCGCCTGGACGACTGGAAGATCCTGCGCCTGGAGCAGGACGGGATTCGGAGGCTGGCGGCGGGGAACGCTCCTGGGGCAAGTGAGGTCAAGTGACGAGCTCTGCTGCGAAGAAGAGCATTCGGGAGAAGCTGGGCGTGTGCGGCAGTCCGTCAGGAACGGAAACGACCTTTCGACTGTCATGTCTGGCCGACCTTCGGGTTTCAAACCCCGAAGGTCGATAGCTCCGCGACATGTTTCTCACGTAAGCGCCCAGCGGGTGGGCGCTATAATGATGTGGATGTCGCCCGCCGGTCTTACCGCTCGAAATCGTGCTCTTCTGACCTCCCTTCACCGGTTTGACGGTCCATTCACCGTCGACGAGGCGCAAGAGGCACTTGACGTAGATCGCCCCCGCGCGCAGCGCTTGCTGCGCTATCTCGCGGACCGGGGTTGGCTCGCACGTGTCCGCAGGGGCGTTTACGCACCCGTCCCTCTCTCGACCGAGGTCCCGGAGGAGTGGCGGGCCGACCTCTGGCGGGCCGCAGCACAGGCCTACTCCCCTTGTTACATCGCGGGCTGGAGCGCCTGCGAGCACTGGGGTCTCACCGAGCAGATCTTTCGCGACCTTATGGTCGTGAGCACCAGGCGGATCGCCTTCCGCAGCGACGATATCCAGGGTACGCCCGTGAGGATCAAGGTTGTCGGACCCCAGAAAATGTTCGGCATGGTCGGCGTCTGGCGAGGATCAGAGCGAATCGAGGTCTCTGATCCCACTCGCACGATCGTCGACTTGCTCGACGATCCGTCAATGGGGGGCGGTATCCGCCATGTTGCGGAGGTGCTTGACGAGTACCTCGCAGGATCGCATCGCGATGAAGGACTGCTGCTCGATTACTGCGAGCGGTTCGGCAACCGAAGCGTTTACAAGAGGCTCGGGTACCTCGCCGAGGCCCTCTCTCTCGACGAGCCCGAGCTGATCGAAAGCTGTCTGGAGCGGAAGTCGAGTGGTGTAGTGCCGCTCGACCCAGGCATCGAGGCGGCGGGCGTTCGCAACTCAGCCTGGAACCTTCGTGTCAACGCGCGGATCGATCGGGTGGCTTCGTGATCACCCGAGCGGTCCTCGATGAGCGGGTCCGTGAGTGGGGCCTGCGGGACGACGTCGTTGAGAAGGATTACGTCCTCGGCTGGCTCCTCTGGGGGATAGGGTCGAATAGGTCCCTGGGCGCCTCATGGGTGTTCAAGGGCGGAACCTGTCTTAAGAAGTGCTACATCGAGACCTACCGCTTCTCCGAGGACCTCGATTTCACTGTCCTGCCCGACGGACCAATCGAGCCCGACGCCGTCTTGCCGCTGATCGACGAGGTGCTGACCGGTGTTAACGACGCATCGGGTATCGACTTCTCGGTCGAGACGCCGCGCCTGAAGCTGCGACCCGGCGGGCGCACCGCCGAAGGCAGGATTTACTATCGCGGCCCTCGGGGCGCACCGCAGCCGGCGCGCATCAAGCTCGACCTGAGCGCGGATGAGGTCCTCGCTCGGCCGCCTGTGTTGCGACCCATCGCCCATGCCTTCCCCGACGAGCTCCCAGCGCCGGCCGAGGTCCGCTGCTACGGCTTCGAGGAGCTCTTCGCCGAGAAGATCCGAGCGATGGGGGAGCGCTCGCGCCCGCGAGATCTCTACGACATCGTCAACCTCTTTCGCCGCGAGGACCTACGCCTCGAGCATGAGCTGATCCGATCGACGCTTGAGCGCAAGTGCGAGAGCAAGGGGATCGCGATGCCGACCCACGGCGACATCAGCTCCTCTCCGTTGCGCGCCGAGCTCGAAGCCGAGTGGGCGAACATGCTCGGCCACCAGCTGCCAGTTTTGCCGCCCTTCAAGCAGTTTTGGGAGGAAGCCGAGGTTCTCTTCCAGTGGCTTGAAGGCGACGCCGTCGAGGTGCCGGTAGAGCCGATTGGCGCGATGACCAGCGAGGACCAGAACTGGTCGCCGCCGCCGACCTTGGCTACTTGGGGCCGAGCATCGTTGGAGGTCGTGCGTTTCGCCGGCGTCAATCACCTCCTTGTGGAGCTCGGCTACGAAGGCAGCACGCGCTTGATCGAGCCGTACTCGCTGCGGCGCAGCAGCGCCGGCAACCTGCTGCTCTACGGAGTTAGAGCCGACAGCAGAGAAATCCGCTGCTATCGGGTGGACAAGATCCAGTCCGCGCGGGCGACCGCCCAGCCGTTTCAACCAGCCTTCGCAATCGAGTTCGGGTCCGCCGGTGGATTGTCTGCTCCTCCGATACGTCGGCGGGCAGGAGTCCCAAGGCTTGAACCTCGTCGATCCGCAAGGCGGTCTCGGTCACGTCGCTAGAAGTGGTGTAACGAGCAGCGGCCCATAGGGGCCGGAAGGAGGATCTGCTCGCCCTCAACCACTGCCCCAGGTCCGGCCGGTCGGAGCGCCGGCGCTCCAAGGCATTCCCGCCTGGCCCCCTTCATGGCGCTCCCGCTTCCCAGAGATCGTCTGCGTCCCATGGGGAGACGACCACCCGGTCGGGATCGGTGCCGCGGAGATCCGCCCAGCGGGCGGCGAGGGTCTGGAGGCGGACGGTCATCGGCAGTTGCGCGAGCAGGGGGTGGACGCCGGTGGGCGGGACGATCTCGCCCACGGTGCAGCCGGCCGCCGAGCCTGCGCGCATCAGGCTCAGGCCGAGCCCGGACTGCTCGCCGCGCGGGTCGATCGCGAGGAGCAGGTCTTCGGGACCCAGCAGGGCGGCGGATCCGTGGAGCAGGTACTCCGATTCGAATCCCTCGGCGGCGGCGCGGGCCGCCTCGCGCAGCTTCAGCGCTCCCTCCCGGGCGGTCGTGGCGGCCGCCCCGGCGCCGTAGATGACCGTGAGCCGCGCAGGCGGATCGAACTGCGGCGCCCCGGCGGCCAGCGCCTCCTCGACCAGGTCCGGCACGGCCGCGACGTCGTCGTGACCGAAGGCGGCACCACCGAGCGCGACCGCGAGCCGCGCCGTCGCGAGGAGCGCCGACAGATAGCTCGCCGTGTAGGTCTCCGACCGCTCGGGCGGCGCCACCTGCAGGGCCTCGGGCCAGCTCCCTCCCTCGCCGGTGATGCTGACGAGGCGCGCCGCGCCCGCAGCGAGCTGACGAGCCCGCCTCGCGAAGGCCGTCTGCGTGGTGTGGGAGATGACGACCACCGCGTCGTCGGCGCCGAGGTCCGGCGGGGAGGAGCAGAAGGCCGAGGAGGAGGCGGCCCGCGCCTCGACCCCCGAGGTCGCCAGCATCGATGCTCCGAGGTGGGCCGCGTGCTCGCTGGTCCCGGTCCCGACGAGCCACACCCGCCGGGCGCCCTCGAGGCGCGCCAGCGCCGGCTCGATGTCGAGTTCGAGGGTACGTCGCAGCGACGCCCCCTGGGCCGCGACGGTCTCGGCCAAGGCACTCATCGCACCGCCTCCCGATCCGGTGCGCGGTCCCGCAGCCCGGCCGGCACCGCCCTCGCGTCGCGGTCGGGCGGGAGGACCGGGTAGGGAAAGCGGATGTTCTCGCGATCGGCGAACCCGCCCCGATCGCCGTCCAGGCATGTCATCGGCCCATCATCGCCCCTCCCGCGCGCGGTCGCAAACGCCGCAAAGGCTGAAGTCGGAAGCTTCAACACCTCGTAGGCGGGCTGAGCTGACCCGGCCTCTCGGCCCGGCCCAGGAGCAGCGCGCGCTCCTGCTTGTTCTCCGTCATCCCGGCCGCTCGTTTGAATTCGGAGGCCGCCTCCTCGTGGCGCCCGGCTTTCTCCAGCAGGTCGCCGCGGACGCTGGGGAGGAGGTGGTTGTCGCGGAGGGCCCTCTCGTCACCGATCTCCGCGAGCAGGGCCAGGCCCGCCTCGGGGCCGAAGGCCATGCCGACCGCGACGGCGCGGTTGAGCTCGACGATCGGGGAGGGCTGGGCCTGGGCCAGCGCCTCGTAGAGGGCGGCGATGCGGATCCAGTCGGTTTCCCCGGGGCGGATCGCGCGGGCGTGGCAGGCGGCGATCGCCGCCTGCAGGCCGTAGGGGCCGAGCGGGCCGGGGAGGGATTCGGCGCGCTCCAGCGCCCGCCGGCCGCGGACGATCAGCAGCGGGTCCCAGCGCCCGCGGTCCTGGTCGAGCAGGAGGATCGGCTCGCCCCCGGGCCCGAGCCGCGCGCCGAGTCGGGAGGCCTGGAGCTCGAGCAGGGCGATCAGGCCATGCGCCTCCGGCTCGCCAGGCGCCCGGGTTGGCGGGGACGCCGGCGCGCGGCCAGGTCTCCAGCGCCGCGACCAGCGCGTCCTGCGCCAGGTCCTCGGCGAGCCCGACGTCGCCGCTCATCCGCGCCAGGCCCGCGACGAGGCGGGCGGACTCGATCCGCCAGACCGCCTCGACCGCGCGCGCGGCCTCCGCCACCGGCTAGCCGCCGAAGTTCTCCGCCAGGGCGTCCTGGACGTCCTGCGGAAAGTCCTCCCGCTCGAAGACCCGCCGCACCTCGATCCGGCAGTTCTCGCCGGGGCAGCGGCTCGCCCACTCCAGCGCCTCCTCGGTCGAGCGGGCCTGGATCAGCCAGTAGCCGCCGACGACCTCCTTGGCCTCGGCGAAGGGCCCGTCGGTGACCGTCGTCTCGCCGTCGGCGAAGGAGACGACGCCGCCCTCGCTGGGCGGGTGCAGCCCGTCGAGCGAGAGCAGCAGCCCGGCCTTGCGCAGCTCCTCGTTGTAGCGGCTCATCGCTTCCACCCCCTCGGCCGAGGGGGTCCAGTCCTCCTCCTCGATCCCGGGATACATGAACATCATGAAACGCATCTGGTCCTCCTTCGTCGCGGGCGGCGTTCCCGCCCTTTTACCTGACGACGAACGGGCGGAGCCGAAATCGACAAGCCCGGGAAAAGACCCCGCCTACTCCTCGCGCGGAGTGATCCGGAAGGTCGAGACGACCTCGGCCTGATGGGCCTCGGGGTGGACGACGTAGGCGCTGGGCCCGCCGCCGAACCAGCCGGAGGCTTCGTTGTCGCCGACGAAGACCCCGGGGTGGCGACGCCCGTCGCCGTCCTGCACCCAGACCTTGTCGCCCTCCTTGAACCCGTGCGCGGGAGCCTCGTCCATCGCTCCGAGTCTAGACCTCAGCCCGGGCAGGGCCCGAGGCGGCGCAGCCTGCGGCGGTAGACCTGCATCGAGGCGTGGCGCCAGTCGCCGTGGGTCTGCCGCCGCAGGCTCGGGACCAGCTCGCGGTGGTAGGGGGAGCTGAGGCTCTCGGCGTGGCCGATCACGTCGCGCACCGGGATCCGGAACCTGCAGCGCAGCCACTGGGTCAGCCGCAGCGAGGCGTGCAGCTCGCGCCGGTTGGAGAGGGCGTCGGCGTCGGCGAAGCCGACGTGCTCGATCCCGATCGCGGTCCAGTTGAGCCCGACCGTGTGGCGGCAGCGGGTGCGCAGGTTGACCAGCCGCAGGATCCGCCCGTCGCCGCCGACCACGAAGTGCGCGCAGACGTTGGGCAGCTCGTGCAGCTCGACGTCGGGGACGTCCGGCGCGAAGGTGTTGTAGACGGCGGCGGCGCTGCCGGTCTCGGCCATGTGCTCGACGATCACCCGCGGATGGCGAAGCCGCCAGGTCCTTTCGCCGTAGTGGCGCTGCGAGTATTCGGCCATCTCGCGCTTGCGTTTGGCGCCGAAGGGGATCGGCCGGACCGCGATCGGGGGCCGAGCCGCCGCCGGCCGCCGCGCCGGCGCCGCGGGCCCCGCCGCCGGCCCAGGCGAGAGCGCGAGCACCGCCGAGGCAGCCAGTCCGGCCAAAAGTCCCATCTCCGAACTGCATCAGATTTCGGTCCCCCGGGCGTCGCAATTCGATGCAGTTCGCCTGAGCGGGGGAGAGGGAATACGCTGCGCGCGCCCAGTTTCACGCAGTACGCGCTGGGTAGAGAGATCCATCAACTACTTGAAGAACGAGGAGGCGCAGACCGCGATGGCGGAGACGAACGAGCGCGACGCGAAGCTGGTCCAGTACCTGAGCGAGGCCTACGGCAAGGAGCGCGAGCTGGAGGCGGCCCTGCAGGCCCACATCGCGATGACCGTCAAAGGCCCCTACAAAAAACGGCTCCAGCAGCACCTCAAAGAGACCAAATCCCACGCCAAACAGGTCGAGCGCCGGATCAAGAAGCTCGGCGGCGGCGGCCAGACGCTGCAGAGCGCGGTCGGCAAGCTCCAGGCGGCGGCGAAGGGGCCGCTGCACGCGATCCGCGGCGACGGCGAGTTCGAGAAGATGCTGAAGAACGCCAAGACCGAGTACTTCAACGAGCACGAGGAGATCGCCACCTACCTGGCGATCGAGACGCTCGCCGAAAAGGTCCGCGACTCCGAGACGGCGAAGCTGGCGAAGGCGATCCGCCGCGAGGAGGAACGGATGGCCGCCTACCTCCAGGGTCAGATCAAGCAGCTGACCGGGGCGGTCGTCCGCGAAGACATCCCGGCCCGCCTGCGCAACGCCGCGAAACCGGCGCCCAAAGCCAAAGCCGGCGGCAAAAAACCGGCCAAAAAAGCCGCGGCGAAAAAAGCTCCGGCGAAAAAAGCGGCGACCAAGAAATCGGCGGCGAAAAAAGCCCCGGCGAAAAAATCCGCGGCGAAAAAAGCGGCGAAACCGAAAGCCCGCGGGAAAAAATCCGCGAGCGGGCGCAAAGCGGCAAAAGCCGCGGCGAAAAGAGGCTAGCCGGCGCCGACCGCCTGCCCCGAGCCGGCCGCTCCGGCCCGCTCGGGGGCGGTCCGGGGGCGGACCGCGAGGACGACGAGGTCGTCGCGGAGCGTCCCCGAGCTGCGGCCGACGGCGTCGGCCCGCAGCCGCTCGGTCAGCTCCTCGAGCTCGAGGCCGGCCAGCGAGTGGGTCATCGCGGCGAAGGCGTCGGGCCCCTGGTGGGAGCTCACCGGCCCCGCCTCCAGCCAGCCGTCGGTGCAGAGCGCCAGCGTCCCGCCGGGCTCCAGCAGCCGCTCGTGCAGCTCGACGTTCGCGTCGCTCCAGGCGCCCAGCACGGAGCCGCCCCCGAGCAGCTGCGGAGCCTCGCCGCCGGCGTGCACGGCGGGCGGGTGCCCGGCCGAGGCGAGCTTGACCCGCCAGCGCTCGCCGTCGCGCTGCAGGCGGGCGAGCATCGCCGTCGCGAAGTCGTTGAGGCTGTCGCCCGAGAGCAGCAGCTCGTTGACCCGCCGCAGCACCTCGTCGGGCTCGTCGATCTCGCGGGTCAGCCCGCGGACCGAGTGGCGGACGGCGACCGACACCCCGGCGGCGGTGCTGCCCTTGCCGGCGACGTCGCCGACCAGGAGCCAGCACCCGTCGGCGCAGGGCAGCACGTCGTAGAGGTCGCCGCCGACCTCGATCCCCTCGCCGGCCGCTTCGAAGACGACGGCGACGTCGAGTCCGGCGACCTCGGCCGGGCGCGGCGGCCGCAGCCCCCGCTGCAGGTTCTTCGCCACCCGGTCGCGCTCGCGGTAGAGGCGGGCGTTGTCGAGCGCCAGCGCCGCCCGCTCGCCCAGCTCGGCGAGGAATTCGAGGTCGCTTGGGTCGTAGCGGAGGTCGCCGTGGGCGTGCAGGAACGAGATCGCCCCGAGGGTGCGGCCGCGGGCGATCAGCGGCACCACCGCGGCGGAGTTGTAGCCGGCGTCGTGCATCAGCCGCAGGTGGTCGTCGCTCTGCGAGACCTTGTCGACGACCTCCGGCGCTTTCAGGTCGCGCCAGATCATCGGCTGGTTCAGCCGCAGCACCTGCGCGACCGGGTGCTCGCCGCCCGGGTCGAGCGGCTTCTCGCGGCGGATCCGCTCCAGCCGCGCCGCCATCTCCGGGTCGGCGCCGCCGGCGACGCTGTCGCCGTACCAGCCGTCGGCGCGGCGGAAGTCGATCAGGCAGATCTCGGCCAGCTCCGGCACCGCGGTCGAGACGATCGTCCGCGCCGTCTCCTCGGGGTCGAGCGAGGTGTCGAGCAGGCGGCTGGCGGCGACCAGGAACTCCTGGGCGCGCCGCCGCCGCACCTCGGAGGTGATGTCGCGGGCCACCACCGAGGCGCCGATCAGGCCGCGCATCGGGCTGCGGATCGGCGAGACCGTGAGCGAGACCGAGATCCGGGCGCCGTCGGCGCGCAGCCGCTCGGTCTCGTAGGTGTCGAGGCGTTCGCCCCGCTTCACCCGCTCGAGGATCGCCTTCTCCTCGTCCTTGCGGTCGCCGGGGACGATGAAGGAGACGTGGCGGCCGATCGCTTCCTCGGCGTTGTAGCCGTAGAGGCGGGCGGCGGCGGGGTTCCAGGTGGTGACGATGCCGTCGAGGTCCTTGCTCAGGACCGCGTCCTGGGTCCCGCGCACGACCTCGGCCAGGTGCTGCCGGAAGCGCTCGGCCTCGGCGCTCTTGGCCTCCGCCCGGCGGCGGGCGATGAAGGTGCCGAGCTGGTCGGCGAAGGCCGCCAGCAGCGCCATCAGCTCCTCCGACTGGGCCTCGAAGGAGAGGGTGTGGAACTCGGCGACGGCGAGCACGTTCTCGGGCGCCCCGGTGGGGACGGGGATCGCCAGCGCCGCTTCCAGCCCGAGTTCCGCCGAGACCGCGTAACGGGGGGCGGTGGTCGGATAGTCGCGGTAGTTGGGCGCGAGGGCGATCTGGCCGGTGTCCCAGGCGTCGCCCGGCAGGCCGGTGCCGCGCCTGAAGCTGAGCTCGCGGCTGCGCCGCCAGAGCGGCCGCGCGTCGAGCTCGGGGACGCTCCAGCCCGAGACCAGGCGCAGCGGCTCGGAATCGTCGACGACTTCCCAGATCGCCCCTGCCTCCCAGCGCAGCAGGTTGGCGACGATTTCCACGAAGCGGGGCGCCACCTGCTCCAGCGATTCGCCCTCGATCAACCGCGCCGCGAGCTCGCGCTGGCTCCTCAGGTAGCGCCACAGCTCGAGTTCCTGCGGCTCTGCCATCGCGGTCAAAGCTACTCCCCGGCGCCCCGCCGCCATGTGACGGCAGTTGTCACTCGGCGCCGGTTTGCGCTCTTGGCCCCAGGGCTCGGCGCACGTTGATCCAGTGCCCTTCCCGGGTAGTCGGGGGAGGAACGGATAAGCGAAGAGAGGAGCAAGGATGTCCGAGGCTCTGAAGGACAAGAAAATCGCCTTCCTGATGGCCAACGAGGGGGTCGAGCAGGTCGAGCTGACCGAGCCGCTGAAGGCGGTGCGCGAGGCCGGCGCCGAGACCGAGCTGCTGGCGCCAGAGGCGGGGCAGATCCAGGCCTTCAACCACCTCGACAAGGGCGACGCCTTCGACGCCGAGCGCCGGGTGGCCGACGCCGACGCGGCCGAATTCGACGGCCTCGTCCTGCCGGGCGGGGTGGCGAACCCCGACCAGCTCCGCGCCGACCCCGAGGCGCTCGAGTTCGTGCGCGGCTTCTTCGCCGCCGGCAAGCCGGTCGGGGTGATCTGCCACGGGCCCTGGACGCTGATCGACGCCGGGGTCGCCGAGGGCCGCACCCTGACCTCCTGGCCGAGCCTGCAGACCGACCTCCGCAACGCCGGCGCCGAGTGGGTCGACGAGGAGGTCCACGTCGACCAGGGCCTGGTCAGCAGCCGCAAACCGGACGACCTCGAAGCCTTCAACGCGAAGATCGTCGAGGAGTTCGCCGAGGGCGTGCACGAGGGTCAGCGCGCCGCGGCGGGCGTCAACTGAGGAAACGAGAGGAGGCGACGGCGATGCCGCCACGCGGAGTCAAGAAAGGCAGCAAGCGCGACCGGCAGTACAAACACATCAAAGAGAGCGAGAAGGAAGCCGGCCGCTCCGAGGACCGGGCGGAGGAAATCGCCGCCCGCGCCGTCAACAAGGAAAAGGCGCGCTCGGGCGAATCGAACAGCTCGTCGCGCGCCTCGACCCGCGGCCGCTCGGCCGGCAGCCGCGGCGGCAAGCGCTCGGGGAGCGGCCCCGGCGGCAAAACCCGCGAGCAGCTCTACAACGACGCCAGGAAGAAGGACATCGAAGGGCGCTCGCAGATGAACAAGAAGGAACTGGAGAAGGCGGTCGCGGGAGCGAGCTAGCCGCCCTCCGGCGCCTGCCCGTCCTCGGGCGGGCGCCGGAGCTGGAAGCCGACGATCGAGCCGGGGGCGACGGCGAAGACGTTTTCGATCCCGCCCCCGCGCGGGCGGCGCTCGACCAGCTCCAGGCAGCCGCTGCGGAGCAGGGCGGTCGCGTGGTAGGCGATGACCCCGGCCCGGTGGCCGGTCTCGGCCGAGATTTCGGCCGGGCTGGCCGGCCGCCGCCGCACGATCTCGATGATCTCCATGCGGATCGGGTTGAGGAGCGCTCTGATCAGATCGTGGTCCACTCCCCGCAATCTTGCCTACCGGGAGGGACGGGCCAACCCCATTTTTCGGCTTTTCCGGTTACCGGGGTCCTAATTTGCGACGCGTTTCGAGACCGGCAGGCGACGAGGACCTCGCCGCCGTCTACCTCGCCAGCTCGCCCAGCGACTGACGGTCGACCCGCAGCTCGCCGATCGATTCGACCACCTGCGAGGCCCCGGCCTCGCGCAGCTCGGCCTCCGAGAAGCCGCCGGTGAGGACGGCGAGGGTGGGGATCCCGGCCCGCCGGGCCGCCTCGACGTCCCAGACCGAGTCGCCGACCATCAGCGAGGGCCGGCCGCCGCCGGCCTTGGCGAGGGCGGCGCGGACCAGGTCGGGCTCGGGCTTGGTCGCCTCGACGTCGGCCGCGGTGGTCCAGCCGTCGACCAGCTCGCGGGCGTCGAGCAGGTCGAGGTAGCGGTCGACCTCCTCCTGCTTGGCGGAGCTGGCGAGGATCACCGCGTTGCCCTCCTCGCGCAGCTTCCCGATCAGCTCGCGCGCCCCCTCCATCGGCTCGACTTCGCCGATCAGCTCGCCGTAGGCCTCGCCCTCGGCGTCCCGGATCGCCTCGCCGTCGGCGGCCGCCGCCTCGGCGCCGATCAGGGCGTCGAGGATCTGGTCGCCGCCCATGCCGATGTGGCGGTGGACCTTCCACATCTGCACCCGGTGGCCGTGGGCGTGCAGCGCCCGGTGCCAGGCGATCGCGTGGTGGTAGTTGGTGTCGACCAGGGTGCCGTCGACGTCGAGGATCGCGTTCAGGGGCATGGATGCGGGGTACCCGCCTGCCGATGAAAGATGTGCGGATCGGCTGCTCGGGCTGGGTCTACGACTCCTGGCGGCGCGGCATCTACCGCGACCTGCCGCAGTCGCGGTGGCTCGAGCGCTACGCCGAGGTCTTCGACACCGTCGAGGTCAACAACACCTTCTACCGGCTGGTCAAGCGCAAGGCGGTCGAAGGCTGGGTCGAGCGGACCCCGACCGGCTTCCTCTTCGCGGTCAAGGGCAGCCGTTACCTCACGCACATGAAGCGGCTGCGCGGGATCGAGCAGGGCCTGGCCCGGTTCTGGGAGCCGCTGGAGCCGCTGCGCGAGAGCGGCAGGCTGGGGCCGGTGCTGTGGCAGCTGCCGGCCGACTTCCCCCGCGACGACGCCGCCCTCGCCGCGGCGCTGGAGCTGCTGCCCCCGGCCCGCCACTGCTTCGAGTTCCGCCACCCGAGCTGGTTCGCGCCGGCGGTGGCGCGGCTGCTCGAGGAGCACGGCGCCTCGCTGGTGGTCCCCGACGACAGCCGCCGGCCGCTGCCCCGGCCGAGGCCGGCGGGGGAGATCGCCTACGTCCGCTTCCACCACGGCGCCCGCGGCCGCAACGGCAACTACTCGGCGACCGAGATCAAGCGCTGGCGCCGCCGCATCGCCGCCTGGCGCTCGCGCCGCGAGGTCTTCGCCTACTTCAACAACGACTGGGAGGAATTCGCCCCAGCCAACGCCCTCGCCCTCCGCCGCGGTCTCTCCGGCGCCGCAGCTCCGAGATCGTGGGGGTCATAGCCCCCAAAACCTCGGAGCGGGCGCCCGGCCCCTTGGGTGTAGCCGCGAGGGCGCCGGGTACAGGGCGAGCATGTCAGCGATCAAGAACCTCATCGCCCGCAAGGCGGTCAAGGCGACCGCGAAGCACAGTGCCCACGGCACCGCCTCGAAGCTGAAGCGCGACCCGATCCGGGTCGCGACGCTGCTCGGCCTCGGCGGTGCGCTCGGCGCCCTCGCCGGCTTCATGGCCGGCCGCAGCGCCGCCGCCACCCCGCAATAGCCCGCGGCGCCTCTCCGAGATCGTGGGGGTTCCAGCCCCCCAAAGTTCGGAGAGGCGAAACCGCCGCCGCTGAGCCGAGGCCGAGCGCGGCATCTCCTTGCCCTGGGAAACCGGGCGGCGCGTTTACCGCCGGGCGGCGGGGGTACCGGCCGAGCATGTACTGGTTGCCGATTCTCATCCTCGTCCTGATCGGGATCGTCGCCGTCGCCTGGTCGGGGATATTCGCCCTGATCCTCTTCGCGATCGGGTTCGTCGGCTTCATCGCCTACGTCGCGATGCGGCCGCGGGCCGACGAGAAAATGGCGCCGCCCGAGCGGCCTGGCGCCCAACCCCACAACGAGGACGACACCCCGACTGGACTCTGGGGCGAGCGTAGGCCATCATGAATTCCGCGATGCGACCCGACGAAGAGCGCGACCCGATCGCCGAGGAAGAGGCCGACGCCGCCGGCTCGGAAGCCGCCCACATCGGCGGCGACGTCCCCCCCGACAGCGACGACCCGGCCGAGCAGCCGCGGATCGAGGCCGGCGAGGGCGAGGCCGAGGGCTTCGAGCTCGCCGAGGCCGACCTCGAGGACATCGCCTCCCACGGCGACCAGCATCGCTTCCCCGGCCGGCTCGCCGGGCAGCCGGAGGAGCCGACCGAGAGCGCCTACGGCGAAGCCGACCAGGAGATCGACGAAGACGCCGACGAGGCGATCCGCAGAAACGACGGGTAGGAGGTCGCGATGCCGCATCGAGTGGTCGCCGTCGTCACCGACGAGCTTCACGGGACCGAGCCGATCGAGCAGCTCCAGTCCACCGGAGCCGGCGAGGGGGTGGAGGTGCGCGTGGTCGTCCCCGCCGTCGAGGCGAACCCGCTGGAGCACACGCTGGGCGACATCGACCACCCGCGCGAGCTGGCCGAAGCGCGGCTGCGGCGGGTTCTCGACCACCTGCAGGGCGGCAGCTTCGCGGTCAGCGGCGAGGTCGGCGACCCCGACCCGGTGCAGGCCGCCCAGGACGCGCTGCTGGTCGCCCCGGCCGACGAGGTGCTGATCTTCGAGCTCAGCGAGGCGCAGTCGAAGTGGTTCGAGAGCGGGCTCTACGAGCGGGCCCAGGAATCGATCGAGCCACCGCTGCGGCTGGTCGTCCTGGAGAGCGCCGACGGGCAGCCCGACCACGTGGTCGAGGTCGAGGAGACCGGCGTCGGCACCGTCAACCCGGCCGCCGGCCACGAATTCGGCGGCGGCGCCTACGTCCCCGGGATGACCCGCCTCGACGTCGCCGGGATCGTCGCCGGCGTCACCGGCACGATCGTCGCCGGCATCCTCGCCGCGGTCGCGGCGGGCGGCAGCGAAACCGACACCGGCTGGGTCGCGGTGGCGATCCTGGTCGCGATCGGCGCCGCGCTCGTCAACCTCGCCCACGTCGTCGGCCTCACCATCTTCGAGACGGTCCGCTACCGCGGCGGCTTCGCCAGGTTCTTCCGCACGCTCTCGATGGTCGGGACGCCGCTGGCGGTCCTGATCAACCTGGCGATCGTCGTCTTCTCCTGAGCCGGCGCGTTGCGCGGTATCGCCCCGCGACAGCAGCGGCGGCTCAGTGCGACGGCGCCTCGGCCGGTTCGGCGCGGCGCAGCGCCTCCAGCACCTGGTCGGCGAGGCGCGAGCCGTCTTCGGAGCGCAGCGGGGTGGCGGTGACGCGGAAGACGACGCCGTCGGCGTCGAGCTCCTCGAGCGAGACGCTCGGCTTGGCGCGGGTCGGGACGTCGATCGTCTGCAGCAGCCGGTCCTCCACCTGCTGCGGGCTCGCCTCGGCCGGGAAGCGGACCCGCACGTCCACCTTGTCGGGCTCGCGCAGCGGCACCACCACGAGGCTGAGGAGGACGCTGTTGGGGACCATCAGCCGGTCGGCCCCCTGGCTCAGCGTCGTGTAGAAGAGGCCGAGCGAGGAAACGGTTCCCTCCAGCGAGCCGGCGAGGGCGCCGCCGACCAGCCGCACCCGCTCGCCGACCCGGAAGGGCCGGGTGCTCTGCAGCACGACGCCGGCGAAGATCCCGCCCAGCGACTGCTGGGCGGCGAGGCCGATCAGGACCGCGGTGAAGGCGCCGCCGACCGCCAGCGTCCCCGGCTTGACGCCGGCGATCCGCAGCGCCAGGATCACCACCGCGGCCATCGTCAGCAGGCGGATCACGAACCCGGCGGTGCCGGCAGTGGCCGGGTCGAGCCGGCGGTACAGCCGCGGCGCCAGGCCGCTGGAGAGCCAGTGGGTGGCGAAGGAGCCGACGACGATGAGGACGACCACCGTCCCGATCCGGATCCACTGGCCGTAGCCGGGGGCGATGTCGCGGCGGTGGTAGTAGACGACCAGGGTGCCGGCGAGCAGGACCAGGGCCAGCAGCAGGCCGCCGAGCTGGCGCTTGGAGAAGCGCGGCGTCAGCTCCTCGCCCAGCCCGAGCGAATGCCAGGCGTGGCTGCGGGTCTCGAACAGGTCTCTGGGCAGGCGCGGGCGACGAGGCTGCGAGGGCATCGACGATCGGCTACCCAGCCGCTCGCCGTCCTACTCAGGAGGCGATTGCCGCAAGCGCCTCGTCACGGGTGGTGTGGACCGGTATCGAGAGCTCGAGCCCGGTGATCTCGAGCACTCGGCGCACCTGGTCGTTCTGGCTGCAGATCGCCAGCGAGCGGCCGTCCTCGCCGCTGTCGAGGCGCTGCCAGGCGCGGACGATCAGGGCGATCCCGGTGGAGTCGATGAACTCGCAGCCGCTGAGGTCGATCAGCAGCGATCCCTCGCCCTCCTCGAGCGCTTCGTTCAGCGGCCCCTCCAGCTCCGGCGCGGTGCTGAGGTCGAGCTCCCCGCGGACCGAGATCGTCCTCGTGCCCTCTTCCAGGCCGCCGATCTTGACCTCGAAGGGAGCGGGCGTCACGCGGACGATCCTACCGCAGGCCGCCGCAGGCACCCGCGATCGGGTTTGCCCCCCGGGAGCAGGGGTAGGCAGCCCTTGATGCGAGGCAGCAGGTTATGCTCGCGACTCCGATGATTCGCCTCGAGGACCTGGGGGGCAGGCCGCGACTTTGAATACCTCAACCAATGATCGCTCGGGGCTGCAGATGTCCCTGCCGGCGCGTGCCGAGAACGTCGCCGTGGTCCGCCACGCCCTCGCCGGCCTGGCCGAGCGGCTCGGCATGGACGAGGCCTCGCTCGCCGACCTCAAGACCGTCGTCACCGAGGCCTGCATGAACGTCGTCGTCCACGCCTACGCGGGGATGGAGCCCGGGCCGCTGGAGGTGGAGGCCGAGAGCGACGAGGACGGGCTGACGGTGGCGATCCGCGACCACGGCAGCGGCATCCGCCCGCGCCCCGACGTCGAGGAGCGGCAGAGCCTGCGGATCGGGCTGACCCTGATCGCCGCCCTCTCCAGCAGCTTCGAGATCAAGGGCGGCGCCGACAAGGGCACGGAAATCCGCATGCACGTGCCGCTGGCGGCGCGCGAGGACGGCGCCAGGGCCGGCTCGACCTTCGCCGTCGCCGCCGGCGAGGAGACCCGGATCAGGGTCGGGCCGCCGGAGATCGTCGGCCCGGTTTTGAGCCGCGCCCTCTCGGCCCTCGCCGCGCGCCAGGACATCGGCGTCGACCGGCTCTCCGACACGATGCTGCTCAGCGACGCGATCTCCGCCCGCGCCCCGCAGGGATTCACCGACGGCCACGTCTCGCTCAGCATCGCCGAGCTGCCGGAGCGGATCGAGCTCAAGGTCGGGCCGATGACCCACGGCGGCGCCGAGCGGCTGCGGGCGAGCTTCGAGCTGCCCGAGGTCGGCGGCTCGCTGGAGAAGCTGACCGACGAGCTGCGCGTCGAGGAGGGCGACGAAGGCGAGTTCCTCGTCGTCGCCATCTCCTCGCTGTCGAACAACTAGGCCGCGCGCCTAATCGCTCTCGCCGGCGGCCGCGCTCTGCTCGGCCACCTCGGTGCGGATCCGCTCCAGGGTGCGGCGGAGGATGCGGCTGACGTGCATCTGCGAGTGGCCGATCCGCTCGGCGATCTGCGACTGGGTGAGGTCCTCGACGAAGCGCAGCTGCAGGACCAGCCGCTCGCGCTCGTCGAGGTGGGGGAGGGCGCCTTCGAGGGCGAGTTTGTCCTCGACCAGCTCGAAGCCGGAGTCCTCGTCGCCGACCCACTCGGCGGCGGGCGATTCTTCGGAGTCGTCGCCGCCGACCGGGCGGTCGAGCGAGAGCGGCCGGCGGTTGTGGTTGGCCTCCAGCACCTCGAGCACGTCGGTGGGGTCGACATCGAGGCGCTCGGCGATCTCCGGCACCGAGGGCGAGCGCTGAAGCTGCACGGTCAGCTCGGAGATCGCTTTCTCGACTTCGGCCATGCGGTCGTGCAGCCCGCGCGGCACCCGCACCGTCCAGACGCGGTCGCGGAAATGGCGCTTCAGCTCGCCGAGGATCGTCGGCGAGGCGAAGGCGGTGAAGGGCGCCCCGCGGTCGGGGTCGAAGCGGTCGATCGCGTTGACGAGGCCGAGGCTGGCGACCTGGAGCAGGTCGTCGAAGGACTCGCTGGCGCCGCGGTAGCGCAGCGCCAGGTTCTTGGCGAAGGGGAGGTAGCGGCGGACGAGCTCCTCGCGGATCGCCGGGTCGCGGTCCTTGACGAAGCGCGCCCAGAGCGCGCGCTCGCTGGCGAGACCCTCGCCGGGCCCTGCCGTCGATTGGTCTTTCCGCGGGTCTTCGCTGTTCACAGCACTGTTCGAATCGAGAATCGGCGGCGCACATTCCCAACGTCGCTGCCCTGAGAGCATCAGTCCGAAGCTGTGCAGCGCGACGGCGACTCTCGCCGTCGAGACAGCCAACCATAGCGACACCATCTTCCTTCCCGAAAGAAGGGAGAATCAATCCGGTCTCCTCGCGAGGAACCGGGACCGGCTCTGCCGCCGGCGCCGAGAGGCGGCGCCGGCGGGACCCGGAACCCTTAGGAAGCCGCGGGGCTCTCCTCGTCGGCCGTGGCGGCCTCGTCGCCGCGGGGCGACTTGAAGTGCATCAGGTGGACCTTGGCCAGGGTGCCCTCCTCGTCGCCGGCGGCGATCCGCTCGGAGGCTTCGGCCTGGATCTCCAGCAGCCGGCTGAGCGAGCCTTTCAGCGTCTCGGAGACGTCGTTCCACCCCTGCTCGTCGAGGACCATCGGGGTGCGGCTGAGGTGGATGTCGTCGACCTCGTCCAGGGTGCCCGCTTTCGAGGCCGCCTCGATGTCCTCGAAGACGGACTTGAGCACCGCACCGGCCATCCCCGGCCGCAGGCCGGCCGGCATCCGCGACCATTCGTCGTCGCTGAGGAACTGGCGGCGGGTGGCCCTGTAGAAGTGCTCGGTGGCGCCGCGCCGCTGCTTGGTGTCAACCAGCTCGATGCAGTCGTATTTCTCCAGCACGCGAACGTGGTAGGCGACGAGATTGAGGCTCTGCTCGAGCTGCTGGGAGAGCATGTTCGGGCTCGCCACCTTCTCGTTCAGGATGATCAGGATCTGCACTCGCAGGGGGTGGGCGAACGCTTTGGCGACGATCTGTTCGACGCCCTCTTTTTTGTTCTTGGTCTTCGGCAAGGCCTTGTCTTTCGGTTCGTTTCCGGGGCTATTGGCCGATAACAAGACTTTACACCTGTCGATCAGGATTTTCACAACGCTCCCGCGTTTTCCGAATATTGCTGATCTTTGCTGACGCGCCCTTGATTGCTAGAAGCATTTAAAGTATTAATTGCTCAGCCGCTCTAGAGCGGCAGCCGCGCAAGGCGGCTCGGGAATCGAGGGAGAGATCGGGAGGTGGGATCAGTGCAGATGGGAACGGCCAGCAACGGCGTCGCCCCGGTTGCCATCGTCAAGGGCAGCTGAGACCGGCTGGGACGGCGATCGGGGCGCTTGAGAAGCTTGGGCGGTGAGGCCCTGGAAGCTTCCTCTGGCAGTCGCCGCGATCGCCGTCCCGATCGCCGCCGCCTTCCTCGTCGGCGGCCCGGGCGCCGGAGTCGGGATCGGCTCGCTCGCCGCCTTCGGCGTCGTCCTCTACGCGGCGCGGCAGCGCCCCCGCGGGGCGATCGGCCCGCCTCGCGACGCCGCCGACGCGGGCCGGGTGCTGATCGTGCTCGCCGGCCGCCTCGAGGACCCGCAGGCGGTCGAGCGGGTCGCGGACCTGGCCGACCCGGGCGCGGACCGGGCGGCCGTCATGGTGCTCGCCCCGGCCCAGGTCGGGTTCCTCGATCGCTGGGCCTCCGACGTCGAGGGAGCCCGGCGCGAGGCGCAGCAGCGGCTCGTCCTCGGCGTCGCCGCGCTAGCCGCGGCCGGAGTCGAGGCCGAGGCCCGGGTCGGCGACGAGGACATCGTCCAGGCGGTCGAAGACCAGCTGGGCAGCTTCCCCGCCTCGCGGGTGGTGCTGGTCAGCGCCGGCGCCGAGGACGAGGCAGCCGCGCAGGCAGCCCGCGAGCTGCGGGCGCGGCTGCGCACGTCCTTCGATCACGTCGTCAGTCGTCCAGCAGCTCGCTGAACCGCAGCGCCGCCCGGGTCGGGGCGACGAACTCCTCGCCGCGGTGCAGGAGCCCGGCGCCGGCCAGGTCCCTGACCGCCCGCTCGACCGCGTCGCGCTCGGCGAAGCTGCCGCCGTTGCCGGCCACTTCGCGGGCCAGCTCCTCCGGCGTCAGCCGCGTCGGGTGCAGGTCGAGCAGCTGCCGCAGCACCGCCGACTCGATCGTCTCGTCTTCGGCCCAGGTCGTTCCGCTCATCTCTCTCATCTTCACGCCCCTCCATGCTTCAACTCGTTGCAACTGACCTCACGGCCCGTTTCCCGGCCGGGGGCCGGAGGCGGTGGCCGACCATGCTGAGAGGGGTGCGCAGCACCGCGGCATGCTCACGCGGGCTTCTTTCTTCCCGTCCACCGGCCGCCGCAGAATGCGTCTCCGCGGCGGCCGGCGGAAGGCGACCAGCAGGTCATCGTCTCCGGGTCGGTCGAGAGGTGCCATGACTCCGGCGACTATAGGGGGCGGCCTAGACGTCTTGTCTGTGCAACCTTCCGTCTGCGAGCGATCTTGCGCCCGCGGCCCTTCTAAGCGTCCTCGCGGACGCCGCCCATCTCGGTGAAGACGGCGGTGTAGCCGCCGTCGGCGCGCTGCTCGTCGGCGATCACGTGGGAGACCGCGTTGATCAGCGCCAGGTGGGTGAAGGCCTGCGGGAAGTTGCCGAGGTGGCGGCCCGACTCCGCGTCCAGCTCCTCCGCGTAGAGGTCGAGCCAGCCCGCCGCCTCCAGCAGGCGCTCGCACAGCTCCCGGGCCCGGCGCGGCTCGCCGATCTCCGAGAGCGCCGAGACCAGCCAGAAGGAGCAGATCAGGAAGGTGCCCTCGCGGCCCTGCAGCCCGTCGTCGGTCTCCTCGACCTTGTAGCGGCAGACGAGGCCGTGCTCGGTCAGCTCGGCGGCGATCGCCTCGACGGTGGCGCGCACCCGCGGGTCGTCGGGCGGGAGGAAGCGGAAGAGCGGGATCAGCAGCAGGGAGGCGTCGAGCGCGTCGGTCTCGTAGTGCTGGCGGAAGACCCCGTCGCGGACCCCGCGCTCGAGGATCTCGGCCCTGATCTCCGCCGCCTTCGCCTCCCAGGCGTCGGCGAACTCGTCGAAGCCGTTGCTGCGGGCGAGCCGGGCGCCGCGGTCGACGGCGACCCAGATCATCAGCTTCGAGGAGACGTAGTGGCGCGGCTCCCCGCGCGACTCCCAGATCCCCTGGTCGGGATGGGGCCAGGCCGCGATCGCCGCTTCCACCTGGTAGCGGATCAGCTGCCGGTTGTCCGGGCTGCCGCCGCCGCGCAGCGCCTTTTCGTGGACGTAGATGGAATCCAGCAGCGAGCCCCAGACGTCGTTCTGGCGCTGGTCGTAGGCGCCGTTGCCGACCCGCACCGGCCTGGCGCCGCCGTAGCCGGAGAGGTGGTCGAGCGTCCGCTCTTCGAGCTCGCGCTCGTGGTCGATCCCGTACATGATCTGCAGGTCGGGGCGGTCCTTGCAGACGTCGACGATGAAGCGCATGAAGTCGCGCGCCTCGTGGTCGAAGCCGAGCGTGTGCAGGGCCCAGAGGCTGAAGGTCGAGTCGCGGATCCAGCTGAAGCGGTAGTCCCAGTTGCGTTCGCCGCCCGGCGTCTCGGGCAGCGAGGTGGTGGGGGCGGCGACGATCGCCCCGGTCGGCGTGTAGGTGAGGCCCTTGAGGACGAGGGCCGAGCGCTGCAGATGGATGCGCCAGGGGTGGTCGGGGAAGCTGCCGTCGCGCAGCCATTCGCGCCAGAACTCTTCGGTCGAGTCGATCCGCTCCAGCGCCTCGGGGGCGCTGCGGGGGCCGCCGAGCCCGCCCTCGCTCCAGGTCAGGGCGCAGAAGGCGGCCTGGCCTTCGCGCAGCTTTACCCGGCCGCGGGCGGCGCCGTCCTCGATCTCGAGGTCGAGGTCGCTGGTCAGCAGCAGCTCGGTCCCGTCCGCGCCGGCGGCGACCGCTTCGCCGAGCTCGCCGCCGCTCCAGCGGGCGCCGGCGGCGCCGTAGTCGAAGCGGGGCAGGCACTCCATCTCCATCTCGACCTCGCCGTCGATGCAGGCGATGGTCCGCAGCAGCGAGCGGTCGGACTCGTGTTCGGTGTCGGGCCGGCCGCGCCGGTCCGGGCCGCCCGCCCCCCGGGGCGGCACCCAGTCGGCGATCGTCAGGGCGTCCTTGACGACGACCCAGCCGCTGTCGGTGACCCAGGTCGTCTCGATCACCAGGGTCCCCGGCGAGTAGCGGCGGCTGATCGGGACCACCACCCCCTTCGGCCGCACCCACATGTGGCCGGCGCCGCGGTCGAGCAGGGCGGCGAAGGCGCTGGGCGAGTCGAAGCGCGGGCAGCAGAGCCACTCGACGCTGCCGCTGAAGGAGACCAGCGCGGCGGTGTGGCAGTCGGAGAGGAAGCCGTAGCTCCCGATCGGGGGAAACTGGTCGTCGAGAGCGCTCACGGGCGCTGCCAAGCTAGCAGCGGGCTACGCTGAAATCGATGAACCTGCCGATCGCGCATCTGAGCGGCATCTTCGCCCCGATCGAGCTGGCGCCGCTGGTGATCGTCGCGGTGCTCTACGCGAAGCGGGCGACGACGCTGGCCGAGCGGGGCCGGCCGCTGCCGCTCTGGCGCCAGATCTGCTTCGCCGCCGGGCTGCTGACGATCGCGGCGACGCTGGTGACGCCGCTCAGCGACGCCGCCGAGCAGCTGGTGATCGCCCACATGGTCGAGCACCTGCTGCTCGGCGACGCCGCCACGCTGCTGCTGGTGCTGGGACTGACCGGCCCGCTCCTGCAGCCGGTGCTGGCGATCCCGATCTTCGACCGGCTGCGCTTCCTCGCCCACCCCCTCGTCGCCTTCCCGCTCTGGATCGTCAACTTCTACCTCTGGCACATCCCGGCCCTCTACGACGCCGCCTACGGGGGGGCGCCGGTGCACGCGCTCGAGCACGCGACCTTCATCTTCTTCGGCTGCCTGATGTGGATGCCGGTCTTCGGCCCGCTGCCGAAGCCGCGCTGGTTCACGTCCGGGTGGAAGGTCGTCTACGTGATCGCCGTCCGCTTCGCCGGCGTGATCCTCGGCAACGTCCTGATGTGGTCGGGGTCGGTGCTCTACACGATCTACCTGCCGGGCGAGCGCGAATGGGGGCTGAGCCCGCTGACCGACCAGAGCGTCGCCGGGGTGATCATGATGATCGAGGGCACCTTCCTCGGCCTCGGCCTGCTCGCCTGGTTCTTCTTCTTGGCGGCGCGCGAGGGGATCGAGAAGCAGCGCCTGCTCGACCTCGCCTTCGAGCGGGGCGTCGAGCTCGACCCGCAGCGGGCGCAGCGGGCGGTCGCCGCCGGCCAGGGCGAACGGCTGGAGCGGCAGATCCTCGAGGGCGGCCAGGAGCCCCGTGTCGCCGCCGGCTAGGTCCGGGGCCTGGCCGGTCAGGGCGCGGGCCTGGCTGGTGACCGGGGCGCTCGGGCGCGGCCTCGCCTTCGCGATCGACTTCTCGGTCGCGCTGCGGACGATGCTGAGCCGCCGCCGCGCCTAACCTGTTCCTTTTGGCCGCTATACGGCCAAAAGGAACAGCTAACTGAAGCCGCCGCGCTCATTCCTCTAGGGTCATCCGTCCGATGAAGACCACCGTCAAAGAGCTTCCCGGGTCCCGCGCCGAGGTCGAGGCCGAGGTTCCCGCCGCGGAGCTGGAGAAGGCGACCTCGCGCGCCGCCCGCGCCCTCGCCAAGGAGATGCGGCTGCCGGGCTTCCGCGCCGGCAAGGCGCCGCCCTCGCTGGTGATCCAGCGGGTCGGCTTCGGCACCGTCCTGCAGGAGGCGATCCGCGAGGGGCTGCCGGAGTGGTACGAACTCGCCCTCTTCGACTCGGGCGTCACCGCGATCGGCGACCCCGACATCGAGATCGTCTCCGCCCCCGAGGAGGAGGGGCAGCCGCTCGCGTTCAAGTTCACGGTCGGGGTGCGCCCGGCCGCGCAGCTCGGCACCTACAAGGGGCTCGAGGTCGGCAAGGAGGAGAAAGAGGTCCCCGACGAAATCGTCGACACCGAGGTCGAGCGGATCCGCGAGGGGTTCGCGCGGCTGGAGCAGGTCGAGCGCGCCGCCGCCGAGGGCGACTCGGTGCTGATCGACTTCGAGGGCTTCGTCGACGGCTCCGCCTTCCAGGGCGGCGCCGCCGAGGACTACCTGCTGGCACTCGGCTCGGGGCAGCTGATCGAGGGCTTCGAGGAGCAGCTCGTCGGCGCCGGCGCGGGGGAGGAGCGCGAGGTCGAGGTCACCTTCCCGGGCGACTACCAGGCCGAGAACCTGGCCGGCGAAGACGCGGTCTTCAAGGTCAGGGTCAAGGAGGTGCGGGAGAAGGTGCTACCCGAGCTCGACGACGATTTCGCCGCCGACGCCTCCGAGTTCGAGACCCTGGAGGAGCTGCGCGCCGACATCCGCGAGAAAGTCGGCACCGCGATGGGCAGCCGGGCCGAGGAAGACTTCCGCATCGCCGCGATCGACGCCGCCGTCGAGGAGGCGAGCGTCGAGGTCCCCGACGAGCTGGCGGCGGCGCGGGCGGCCGAACGCTGGGAGCGGATGGAACGGCAGCTGGCCGGCCGCGGCATGGACCCGGCGGCGTTCCTGCAGATGCAGGGCAAAAGCCGCGAGGAGCTGATCGAGGAAACCAAGCCCGACGCCGAGAAGGAGCTGCGGCGTGAGGCGGTGGTGACGGCGATCGCCGAGGCGGAGGGAATCGAGGTCTCCGAGGAGGAGATGGTCGAGGCGCTCGAGCACAGCGCCGAACACGAACGGACGACCCCGGAGAAGCTGCTGGAGCGCCTGCGCAAGAGCGGCCGCGACTCGATGGTCCGCGAGGACATCCGCGCCCGCAAGGCGATCGACCTGGTCGCCGAGGCGGCGAAGCCGATCCCCAAGGAGGAGGCCGACGCGCGTCGGGAGAAAGCCGAGGCGCGCGAGAAGCTGCTCGAGCCGGAGGCCGAGAAGGGCGCCAAAGCCGGCGAGCTCTGGACCCCGGGCAGCGAGTAGGGCCATCGCCCCGTCTCTATAGAGTGCGATCGATGAGCCCCCTGGTCCCGATGGTGGTCGAGCAGACCTCGCGCGGCGAGCGCGCCTTCGACATCTACTCGCGCCTGCTCGGCGAGCGGATCGTCTTCCTCGGCACGCCGGTCACCGACGACATCGCCAACCTGATCGTCGCCCAGCTGCTGCACCTGGAGTCCGAGGACCCCGACAAGGACGTCAGCCTCTACATCAACTCGCCCGGCGGCTCGGTCTACGCCGGGCTGGCGATCTACGACACGATGCAGTTCATCAAACCCGACGTGCAGACGATCTGCGTCGGCGTCGCGATGAGCATGGGGGCGCTGCTGCTCTGCGGCGGCGCCGAGGGCAAGCGGATGGCGCTGCCGAACTCGAAGGTCCTCATCCACCAGGTCTCCGCCGGCTTCCAGGGGCAGGCGACCGACATCGAGATCCACGCCAAAGAGATCATCGACGTGCGCCGCCGCCTCGACGAGATCATCGCCCGCCACACCGGCCAGCCGTTCGACAAGGTCACCAAAGACACCGAGCGGGACTACTTCATGAGCGCGGAGGAGGCGAAGGAGTACAGCATCGTCGACCGCGTCATCGAGCACCACTGAGGCGCGCCGCCGCCTCGGTCCTGCTGCTGGCCGCGCTCGCCGCGGCGCCCGCCGCCGCGCAGATCTCGAGCCGCAGCGGCGGCGTCCCCTATTACGGCCACGTCTATCCGGTCCAGGGGCCGCACGGCACCCGCGGCGCGGTCGGCGCCTACCACGCGCCGCGCACCGGCGGCCGCATCCACGAAGGCTTCGACATCACCGCCGCCTGCCGGACGCCGCTGGTCGCGGTCCGCAACGGCCGGGTCCTGCGGCAGGGCTACGACCCGGTCCTCTACGGCAACTACCTGCTGATCCACGGCGAAGGCGAGCGGCGCAGCTACTTCTACGCCCACATGATCCGGCCGGCCCGCGTCCGCCGGGGCGAGCGGGTGTGGGAGGGCGAGCGGGTCGGCGCGGTCGGCGAAACCGGCAACGCCCGCGGCCTCGGCTGCCACCTCCACTTCGAGATCCACGTCGACGGCGTCGCCGTCGACCCGGAACCGTCGCTGCGCCGCTGGGACCGCTACTCCTGATCCTCCTGACGCAGCGCCCGTTCGAACCAGAGGTCGGCTTTGGGGTTCTCGTTGTAGGCCGGGACCTCGCGGTAGCCGGCGGCGCGGTAGAGGCCGACGGCGGGGGCGAGGTAGCCGGAGGTGTCGAGGCGGACGGCGCGGCAGCCGCGCTCGCGGGCGATCCCGTCGAGCTGGGCGAGGATGCGGCGGCCGAGGCCGCTGCCGCGGAAGGCCGGCGCCACGTACATGCTCTTCACCTCGGCGATCGCGGTGTCGAGGTGGCGGACGCCGCCGAGCCCCGCGGGCTCCCCGTCCACCCGCGCCAGCAGCAGCACCCCGTCGGGCGGCGCCAGGTCCGGCGGCGGCCCCTTGGCGATCTCCTCCTCGAGGTCGACGGCGGCGTCGTCGCGGTCGTAGACCAGCGGCCCGTCGGCCTCGCGGACGAAGTCCGCGTACAGCCTCCGCACCTCCGGATCGTCACGCCCGACCGGCTCGAGGTCCAAGTTCACGCTTTTGACGCTAACGCGCAGCCAAATTTTTAGATACTGCGCGCCACACGTGCGTTGTTGCCTGCCAGAATCCCTCCCGTGAATCGGAAGGAACTGTCTGAAGTCGTCGCCGAATGCGCGGCCCGCACCGAAAGGGCGCAGGCGGGCATCGAAGAAGCCCGGCAGCGCCAGGAAGCGGCAGCCGCGAGTCAAGAAGAGTCAACCGCAAGACAGGAAGCGGCCACCGCCCGATGGGAAGCAACCCAGGCCGATGCGGCGGAGCGGAATGGGAAGCTCGACGGGGTGCTCGAGCGAGCCGACGCCCTGATCGCGGAAATGAGAGCCGATCGGGCTCAGGCCGAGGCCGATCGGCTGCAGCGTCAAACCGAATGGGAGGAAGAGAAGGCGTGGCGGGAGGATTACCTGCGGCGCCTCGAGAAAATGGTCCAGGAATTCCTCAATCGGGCCGACGACGTGATCGTCGAGATCCGCGAGCAGCGCGAGGACCTGCGGGCAATGAAAGAGGCGATCCTCAAGCTCCTGGACCGCTTCCCGCCGCCCCCACCCAGCCTGCGCTCGGCCTGAGCCCGCCGCCACTCGACGAAGGGGCGCCGCGCTGCCACGCAAGGCTGCGCTCACGTGAAGGGACCTCCGTGCCGATGCCGTAAACGTCCCTCACAGACCGGTGCAGGTCCCCGTCTAAGCTTTGGGACGCCGCCGGAGGATCACGACTGTCCCGCTAGGAGGGGATTCCGCTGGCACGTCCTTCAGACTCGAACGAGCAGCTTCTCTGCAGCTTCTGCGGCAAGTCGCAGCGCCAGGTCAAAAAGCTGATCGCCGGCCCCGGCGTCTACATCTGCGACGAGTGCATCGACCTCTGCAACGAGATCATCGACGAGGAGCTGACTGCGCCTCCCGCCTTCGAGCTGGAGAACCTGCCGAAGCCGCGGGAGATCTTCGAGGTGCTGCAGGAGTACGTGGTCGGCCAGGACGCCGCCAAGCGGGCCCTCTCGGTCGCCGTCTACAACCACTACAAGCGGGTCCAGATCGCCCAGTCCGAGGAGACCGAGGTCGAGCTGCAGAAGTCGAACATCATGATGCTGGGGCCGACCGGCTGCGGCAAGACGCTTCTCGCCCAGACCCTGGCGCGGATCCTCAACGTCCCCTTCGCGATCGCCGACGCGACCGCGCTGACCGAGGCCGGCTACGTCGGCGAGGACGTCGAGAACATCCTTCTGAAGCTGATCCAGGCCGCTGACTTCGACGTCAAGAAGGCCGAAACGGGGATCATCTACATCGACGAGATCGACAAGATCGCGCGCAAAGCCGACAACCCGTCGATCACCCGCGACGTCTCCGGCGAAGGCGTCCAGCAGGCGCTGCTGAAGATCCTCGAGGGGACCACCGCCTCGGTGCCGCCGCAGGGCGGGCGCAAGCACCCCCACCAGGAGTTCCTGACGATCGACACCACCAACATCCTCTTCGTCTGCGGCGGCTCCTTCGCCGAGCTCGACAAGGTGATCGAGCGGCGGGTCGGCGACCGCGGCATCGGCTTCGGCGCCGAAATCTCCTCCCGGGTCCAGAAGGACGCCGGCGAGTGGTTCGAGCAGGTGCTGCCCGAGGACCTGGTCGAGTACGGCCTGATTCCCGAGTTCATCGGCCGCCTGCCGGTGATCACCGCGATCCACCAGCTCAGCCGCGAGGACCTCTGCACGATCCTGACCGAGCCCCGCCACGCGCTGACCCGCCAGTTCCAGCGCTTCTTCGAGTTCGACGACATCGAGCTGGTCTTCGCCGAGGACAGCCTCGAGGCGATCGCCGACAAGGCCCTGGAGCGCGAGACCGGCGCCCGCGGCCTGCGCTCGATCCTCGAGGAGACCCTGCTCGACGTCCAGTTCGAACTGCCCTCCCGGCGCGACGTCACCAAGTGCGTGGTCACCCGGGAGACGATCAGCGAGGGGCGGCGGCCGACCCTCGTCACCGAGGCGGTCCAGCAGGACATCGGGCCGGCCGAAGAGGGCCTGAGCGAGGAATCGGCTTAAAGCTTGCCGGTGGGGGAGGGACGGGTGCCCCTCTCCCTTCCTGGGTTCCTCGCCTCTAACTGGTCTTCTCTCGCCGAGTGGTCGGTGCGAGGAATAGGACGCCGGGCGGGAGAGGGGCACCCGTCCCCGCTTTCGAGCGCGTCAGATATTTAGACTCGCTTCCTTGGACGCCGGGCAGAGGAAAAAGCTGGAGGAGACGACTCGGTACGACCCGTCTGAGGTGGAGGGTCGGATCTTTCGGGAGTGGATGGAGGGGGGGTACTTCCATCCCGAGGCGGAGGGGACGGCGGCGGAGAACTTCTCGGTGGCGATCCCGCCGCCCAACGTGACCGGGGCGCTGCACATGGGGCACGCGCTGAACGGCTCGATGCAGGACGCGCTGGTGCGGATGAACCGGATGCGGGGGAAGAACTCGCTCTGGATCCTCGGCACCGACCACGCCGGCATCGCCACCCAAGCGGTGGTCGAGAAAGACCTGAAGAAGGAAGGGAAGACCCGCCATGACCTCGGCCGCGAGGCCTTCGTCGAGCGGGTCTGGGAGTGGCGGGCCGAGTACGGCTCGCGGATCGTCGAGCAGTACAAGCGGCTCGGCGCCTCCTGCGACTACGAGCGCGAGCGCTTCACCCTCGACGAGGGCTACGTGAAGGCGGTCTACCGGGTCTTCAAGCAGCTCTTCGACAAGGGCTACATCTACCGCGACAACTACATGGTCAACTGGGACCCGGGCTCGCACTCGGCGATCTCCGACCTCGAGGTCGAGAACCGCGAGGTCGAGGACGTCCTCTACTCGATCGACTACCCGGTCGAGGGCTCCGAGCGGGTGCTGACCGTCGCCACCGTGCGCCCGGAGACGATGCTCGCCGACACGGCCGTCGCCGTCAATCCCGGCGACGAGCGCTACGCCGACCTGGTCGGGCAGCACGTCGTCCTGCCCCTGGTCGGCCGCCGCATCCCGGTGATCGCCGACGAGCACGTCGACGTCGAGTTCGGCACCGGGGCGCTGAAGATCACCCCCGGCCACGACCCCAACGACTTCGAGATCGGCCGCCGCCACGGGCTCGAGGAGATCGGCGTCATCGGCCCCGACGGGCGGATGACCGAGCAGGCCGGGCGCTTCGCGGGGCTGACCGCGGCCGAGGCGCAGCGGGCCGTGGTCGAGGCGCTGCGCGAGGAGGGCCGCCTCAGCGGCGAAGAGCCCTACACCCACTCGGTCCCCTTCTCGCACCGCTCCGGCGAGCGGATCGAGCCGCTGATCTCGCTGCAGTGGTTCTGCCGCATGGACGAGCTGGCGCAGCCGGCGATCGCGGCGGTCGAAGCCGACGAGGTGCGGATCGCCCCCGCCCGGTGGAAGCGCGTCTACCTCGACTGGATGCGCGAGATCCGCCCCTGGTGTGTCTCGCGTCAGCTCTGGTGGGGGCACCGGCTGCCGGTCTGGTACTGCGACGCCTGCGAGGAGACGATCGTCGCCGAAGCCGAGCCCGAGCGCTGCGGCGCCTGCGACGGCGAGCTGCGCCAGGAGGAGGACGTGCTCGACACCTGGTTCAGCTCGGCGCTTTGGCCCTTCGCCACCCTCGGCTGGCCCGACGAGACCCCCGAGCTGCGCGCCTTCTACCCGACCAGCTTCCTGACCACGGCGCGGGAGATCCTCTTCCTCTGGGTGGCGCGGATGGTGATGATGGGGCTCGAGTTCCCCGGCGCGATCCCCTTCCGCGACGTCTACGTCCACTCGGTGATCCAGGCCCGCGACGGGCGGCGGATGTCGAAGAGCCTCGGCACCGGGATCGACCCGCTGGAGGAGATCGACGTCCACGGCGCCGACGCGCTGCGCTTCGGGCTGCTGGCGATGTCCTCGACCCAGGACGTGCGCTTCTCCGACGCCAAGGTGCAGCAGGGCCGCGACCTCGCCAACAAGCTCTGGAACGCGAGCCGGCTGATCCTGCTGAACGCCGAGCCGCCGGAGCGGGTCTCGGTGGGAGGGGCAGGCGGCCCGGAGGAGATCTCCTACCAGGAGTGGTCGCGGGCCGAGCCCGGTGGGCGCCGTCCCCCCGCCGTCTCCCGGGTCGAGGACCGCTGGATCCTCTCGCGGCTGGAGCGGGCGATCGCCTCGGTGACCGCGAAGCTCGAGAGCTACGACTTCGCCCACGCCGTCCAGGAGGCCTACTCGTTCTTCTGGCGCGACCTCTGCGACTGGTACCTGGAGATCGCCAAGCCGCGCCTCTACTCCGAGGACGCGGGCGAGAGGGGGGAGGTCTCGGTCGTCCTCCTCCACGCCCTCGAGCGGGTGCTGGCGCTGCTGCACCCGACCATGCCCTTCGTCACCGAGGAGATCTGGAGCTTCCACCCGGCCCGCCGGGGCCACCTCGCCGTCCATCCCTTCCCGCAGGCCGACGGGTCGCTCCTCGACGAGGCCGCCGAGGCGGACGTCGAGGGCGGGATCGCGCTGACCCAGCGGCTGCGCGCCTGGCGCGACCTCGCCGGCGTCCCGGCCGGGGCGACGCTGGCGGCGGCGCTCGACGGGGTCGAGCCGCCCGGCTTCGTCGCCCGCCTCGCGCGCTTCGAGTTCGACAACGCACCTGTTCGGCTTCGTTCCGGTCGCGAAGAATCAGATATGCACGCGCCCTCCACGCCGCCTCACGCGGGAGCCGAGCCGGTCGCCTCGGTCGGCCCGGTCCGCGTCCTCGCGTCCGACCAGCTCGACGCCGCCGCGGTCGCCGAGCGCCTGGACAAGCGCCGCCAGGAGCTGCGGGCCGAGGTCGAGCGCGGCGAGCGCAAACTCGGCAACGAGGGTTTCGTCGCCAAGGCGCCGGCCGAGGTCGTCGAGGAGGAGCGGGGCAAGCTCCAGCGCTACCGCGACGAACTCGCCGAGCTGTCGTGAGGCCGAATCTGGGCGCGCTCCTCCGAACTTCGGGGGGCTATGACCCCCTCAACCTCGGAACCAGTGCCAACGCCTGACCCCGACGCCTACCTGAACTCGCTCGAGCCGGTCGGGATGCGCCTCGGCCTCGAGCGGATGCGCAAGCTGACGACGGCGCTCGGTCTGCCTCAGCACCGCTTCGCCTCGATCCACGTCGTCGGCACCAACGGCAAGTCATCGGTGACGCGGATGACCGCGGCGCTGCTGGAGGCCCACGGGCTCAGCGCCGGGGCGAGCGTCTCGCCCCATGCCGAGCGCTGGTCGGAGCGGACCCTGGTTCACGGCGAGGAGATCGCGCCGGAGGCCTGGGCGAGGGCGGTCGAGCAGGTGGCGCGGGCGGCGGAGGGGGTGAACCGGACGCTAGCGGAGGGCGAGAGCGTGACCCAGTTCGAGGCGGCGAGCGCGGCGAGCTTCGTCGCCCTGGCGAACGCGCGGGTGCAGGCGGCGGTGGTCGAGGCGGGGCTCGGCGGGCGCCTCGACGCGACCAACACGCTGCCCTCGAAGGTCAGCGTGCTGACCTCGATCGGGCTCGACCACACCGAGTGGCTGGGGGAGACCAAGACCGAGATCGCCGCCGAGAAGCTGGCCGTGCTGCGCGACCAGACGACCCTGGTGCTGGGGGAGGTCTCAGCCGAGGTCGGGGCGCTGGCCGAGCGGACGGCGCGGGAGCGGGGGGCGCGGCTGGTCCGGGCGCCGGCGGATCCCGGGCCCGATATCGAGCTGCGCGCCGCCGGCGAGTTCCAGCGCCGCAACTTCGCGATCGCCTGCGCCGCCGCCGAGGCCTTCCTCGGCCGCCTCGACCGCGGGATCGCCGCCGAAGTCGCCGCCGCGATCACAGTTCCGGGTCGCCTCGAGCGGATCGCCGAGCGGCCGCCGGTCTTCGTCGACGCCGCGCACAACCCGGCCGGGGCGGCCGCCCTGGCGCGCTCGCTGCCGGCCGTGGCCGCGGGCCGGCGGGTGGTCGCCTGCCTGGCGATCCTCGCCGACAAGGACGCCGCGGCGATGGTCGCGGCGCTGGCGCCGGTCCTCGACCGCGCCGTCTGCACCGAGCTGCCGGCGGCGGCCCTGGAGGGGCACGGCCGCCCCGGCGCCCGCTCGCGTCCGGCCGGCGAGCTCGCCGCCGCCTGCGCGGCGGCCGGGCTGCCCGCCGAGGCCGAGCCGCGCTTCGAGGCGGCCCTGCGGCGGGCGATCGCGCTCGCCGCGGAGCCCCCCGAGGGAATGGTCCTGGTCACCGGGTCCCACTACGCGACTGCACCCGCCCGAGCGGTTGCGAAGCTCTGACTGTGCGAGGATTCGGGCATGGATCGCCAGCGCAGCGCCGGTTCCGAACTGCTCTCGATGATGGGGCTGGTGGCCGCCGTGGTCGCGATCGTGATCCTCTTCTTCTTCGGCGTCGGCTACCTGTTCGGCAGGCTGTTCCTCTGAGGAACAGGGTTACCGTCGGCGACGGCGAAGTAGACTGCCGCTCCCTTCGCGGCGCCCCCCTGAACCAATGTCCCTAGCGATCTTCGGCATCACCAACAGCGGCCTCAACCTGGTCGCGACCCTGTTCCTGCTGATGCTGGTGGTCCTCTGGCTGGCGCTGATCGTCTGGACCTACCTCGACGCGCGGCGGCGGATCTCCGACCCCTTCCTGGTCGCCTGCGCCACCGTCGCCTCCTTCTTCCCGTTCATCGGCACCGCCGTCTACGCGATCGTCCGCCCGCCGGAGTTCCTCGAGGACGCCCACGAGCGCGAGCTGGAGATCGAAGCGGCCGAGCTGCGGGTGCGCCAGCTGCGCGAGCAGAGCTGCCCCAACTGCGAGTTCCCGGTCGAGAAGAACTTCCTGCGCTGTCCGAACTGCCAGCGCCGCCTCAAGGACCCCTGCCCGAGCTGCGGCAAGCCGGTCGACCCCCGCTGGGGCCTCTGCCCCTACTGCGAGACGGCCCTGCGGGGTGGCGGCGGCGAGGAGCGGCCGCGGCGCAAACGTCGTGACCCCGAGGAGCGCCAGGCGCCGCCGAAGCGAGCGGCCGCGCCGCGCCGCAAGAAAGCTGCGCCGGAGGCGAGTGAAGGGGCAGAGCCAACCAAAGAGCAAAGGAGCCCCCGCCGTGAGCCGGACCCTGATCCTCGTCAAGCCTGACGCCTTCGAGCGCGCCCTGACCGGGGAGGTGATCGCCCGCTTCGAGCGCAAGGGCCTGCGAATCGCCGCCCTGAAGTCGATGCGCGCGACCGAGGAGATCGCCAACCAGCACTATGCCGAGCACGCCGAGAAGCCGTTCTTCGGCGAGCTCGTCTCCTTCATCACCGGCGGCACGCTGGTGGCGATGGTGCTGGAGGGGGTCGAAGCGGTGAAGGCGGCCCGGCAGCTGATCGGCGCCACCAACCCGGTCGAGGCCGCCCCCGGCTCGATCCGCGGCGACTTCGCCCTCGAGGTGACCTTCAACATGGTCCACGGCTCTGACTCCGACGAGTCGGCCGAGCGCGAGATCGGGATCTGGTTCCCAGAGTTGGCGTAGTGGCGGGGGCGGGCTGGGCAGGGCCTCCACTTAACTTTTTTGAGAGGCGCCTCCGGCCGTCCGAGATCGGGATCGGCAAAAAAGTACAAGACGTTCCGGCCCTACCCAGCCCGCCCTCATGAACGTGACTCTGGCATCGGGATCGCCTCAGAGGGAGGAGATTCTTCGGAAGCTTGGGGTGGATTTTGAGGTTGTGGTTCCGGGGGTGGAGGAGCTGACCGAGGGGGACCCGGAAGAACTGGTTCGCGCGAACGCCTTGGCCAAGGCCAGGGCGTTCGGCACGGACACGCCTGCGCGCGGGACGGTGCTCGGTGGGTCCGCCTCGCCCCCGCAGCGCGTCGTCATCGCCTGCGACACCGACGTGGTGCTCGATGGCGTGGTCCTCGGAAAGCCTGCCGATGCTGCGGAGGCGCGCGAATACCTCGATCGGATGTCGGGCCGCGCGCACCTGGTTATGAGCGGGCTCGTGGTCGCGGTCGATGGCAGGGAGCGAGTGGGGGTCGAGAGGACCACCGTGGTCTTCAAGGAGCTGAGCGAGGCCGAAAAGGAGCGCTACGTCCGTTTCGGCGAGTGGCGGGGGCGCTCCGGCGGCTACGCGATCCAGACCCTGGGCTCGACCCTGGTCGAGCGCCTGGAGGGCAGCGTCTCCAACGTCGTCGGCCTGCCCGTCGGCCTGCTCGCCGAGCTGGCGCCGTCGCTCCTCGACGGGTGACGATTGGTGAGTTGACCTCGCTATAGGCAGGTCAACTCACCAATCGCAGGACGCGGGCTGAGAGAAACCGTGCTGTTTGTCCCGGCTGTGGGGGGTCGATTGGACCGCTTTGCGATCATCAGTCGCCTGGAAAGCGTGAGGACCGGACATTGGGCATCTTGAGTCGCGTGTTCAGGCTCGGCGGCCGCGACATGGCAGTCGACCTGGGCACCGCAAACACGCTCGTCTACGTCCGCGGACGCGGCATCGTCCTCTCCGAGCCCTCGGTCGTCGCGATCGACTCGGTCAGCGGCCAGGTCCACGCGGTCGGCGTCGAAGCGAAGCGGATGCTCGGCCGCACGCCGGGGACGATCACCGCGATCCGGCCGCTCAAGGACGGCGTCATCGCCGACTTCGACGTCACCGAGCAGATGCTGCGCCACTTCATCGCCGCGGTCCACTCCAACCGCTTCGCCCACCCGCGGGTCGTCGTCTGCGTCCCCTCCGGCGTCACCGGCGTCGAGAAGCGGGCGGTCGAGGAGGCCTGCCTCTCGGCCGGCGCCCGCCAGGCCTACCTGATCGAGGAGCCGATGGCGGCGGCGATCGGCGCCGGCCTGCCGGTCGGCGAGCCGACCGGCTCGATGATCGTCGACATCGGTGGCGGCACCACCGAGGTGGCCGTGATCTCCCTCGGCGGGATCGTCGTCTCGCAATCGATCCGGGTCGGCGGCGACGAGCTCGACGACGCGATCGTCGCCCACTGCAAGGCGAAGTACAAACTCGCGATCGGCACCCAGACCGCGGAGGAGGTCAAGCTCGAGGCCGGCTCGGCCTCGCCGCTGCCGGAGGAGGTGCGGACCGAGATCCGCGGCCGCGACCTCGTCTCCGGCCTGCCGAAAACGATCGAGCTGAGCTCCGAGGAGGTGCGCGGGGCGCTCGAAGAGCCGGTCAGCCACATCGTCGCCGCGGTCAAGGAGACGCTCGACCGCACGCCCCCCGAGCTCGCGGGTGACATCATGGATCGCGGCATTACCCTCGCCGGCGGCGGCGCCCTCCTGCAAGGCCTTGAGCAGCGCCTGCGCGACGAGTGCCAGATGCCCTGCCAACTGGCAGAGTCGCCGTTGACGTGCGTCGCGGTCGGATCGGGCATCTCCCTCGAGGAGGTGGAGACGATCCACCGCGCCGGTAAGAACAACGGAGCGCGGCCCAGGCTGTAGATGGTTTTAGCCGCCGCTCATGCAAGCCCCCGAACCTAGAGCCCCAACGTGTACCGAAAACAAGTACGCCGCCGCCGAGCGGTGCTGGCGCTGCTGATCGTCGGCTCCTTCGCCCTGCTCACGATCACCTACGGACAGGGCTCCAACGGCATCCAGCGCGGCGTCTCGACGATCTTCTCGCCGGTCCAGTCGGTCGCCGACCGGGCGCTGAAGCCGGCTCGCGACCTGGTCAACTGGTTCGACAAGACCTTCGACGCCAAGGGCGAAAACTCGCGCCTGCACAGCGAGCTCGAGAAAGCCCGCCGCCAGGCCGTCGGGGCGCAGTCGGCGGTCTCCGAAAACGCCCAGCTGCGCAAGCTGGTGGGGCTCGACGAAAGCGGCGCCATCCCCTCCGGCTACACGCCGGTGACGGGGCGGGTGATCGCCCGCTCGCCGACGGTCTGGTTCGCCGACGTGACGATCGACGTCGGCTCCGGCGACGGGGCCCGCGTCGGCGACCCGGTGGTCAACGGCGACGGCCTGGTCGGCCGGGTGGCGGCGCTGACCGGCGGCTCGGCCCGGGTGACCCTGATCGCCGACCACGAAAGCGCGGTCTCGGCGAAGATCGTCCCCGGCGGCGTCCAGGGGATCCTCAAGCCCTCGGTCGGCGACCCCGGCGACCTGATCCTCGACTTTCTCAACAGCGAAAAGCTGATCGGCAAGGGGCAGTCGGTCGTCACCGCCGGCTGGCGCGCCCAGGGGTTCGAGGCCGAATTCCCGCCGAACCTGCCGATCGGCGAAGTGATCGAAGCCCCGCTGGTCCAGCAGGAGGCCCAGCAGCAGGTCCACGTGAAGCCCTTCGCCGACCTGCGCTCGCTGGACATGGTCCAGGTGCTGACCGGAGGCTCGCGCGGGTGATCCTCACCCCGAACATCCTCGCCCGCCTGGTGGCGATCGTGATCGCCGGCGTCATCCTGCAGCTCTCGTTCTTCTCCCAGGTCGAGCTCTTCCACGTCAGCCCCGACGTGCTGCCGTCGCTGGTCGTCGTCCTCGGCCTCCTCGGCGGCACCCTGACCGGGGCGGTCTGCGGCTTCTCGGTCGGCTTCCTGCTCGACTGCCTGCTGATCGTGCCGCTCGGGGGCGGCTCGCTGGTGCTGCTGGCGACCGGCTACCTGGCCGGCCTCTTCCGCGAGCGGTTCGAGATCCACAGCCCGCTGGTGGCGCCGCTGCTCTGCATGGGGCTGACTCTCTTCGCCGAGCTCGGCTTCGGCGCCGTCGAGCTGACCCTGGGGATCGACGCCCCGGTCAGCCCGCTGGTGATCCGCTACATGCTGCTGCAGAGCATCTACGCCTTCTTCCTCGGCTGGGCGCTCCACGCGCTGCTGCGGCGGCTGCTGCGGCCCGCCCTGGTCGACGACGCGACGGTCAGGCGCAGCAGACGGCCGCGGATGATGCGAGCCTAGGGGCATGTACCTGCGCAACGACGACCGGCCCCAGGGCAGCCGCTTGGCGCTGCGGGTCGCCGTGCTCGGCGGCGCCGCCGTCGTCCTCTTCGCGGTCCTCTTCTTCCGGCTCTGGAACCTGCAGGTGCTGGACGGCGGCAAGTACCTGGCCGAGGCGAAGAACAACCGCACCCGCTCCTTCAAGATCATCGCCCCGCGCGGCGACATCCGCGACCGCGAGGGCAACGTCATCGTCGACAACCGCACCAGCCTCGCCCTGCAGCTGAACATGCAGAAGCTGCCGGAAGACCCGGCCGCAGAACGGGCGATCCTCAGCCGCCTCGGCAAGCTCACGCACATGTCGCTGGCGAAGGTGGAGAAGACGATCGAAGCGAGCGAAGAAGTCGCCGCGGGGGCGCCGGTGACGCTGCGCCAGGACGTCGGCTACTACCTGATCGCCTACGTCGAAGAACACCAGCGCGAATTCCCCGGCGTCAGCGTCCAGCGGGTCTTCGTCCGCCACTACCCGCACGCCACCCTCGCCGCCCACCTGCTCGGCACCGTCAGCGAGATCGACGAAGAAGAACTGAAGGAGCGGCGCTACCGGAGCCTCGAACCCGGCGACGAGGTCGGCAAGGCGGGGGTCGAGTACAGCTACGACCGCTACCTGCGCGGCCGGCCGGGGCTGCAGAAGATCCAGGTCAACGCCCTCGGCGAGCCGACCCCCGGCGGCCAGCTCGTCTCCAAGCCGCCGACCCCGGGCGAGACCCTGAAGCTGACGATCGACGGCGAAGTCCAGGCGGCGGGCGAAAGCGCCCTCGCCTCGCAGGGGCTGCCGGGCGGGTTCATCACGATGAACGTGAACAACGGCCAGATCCTCGGCCTCGGCTCGTTCCCGACCTACGACCCCTCGGAACTGATCCACCCCAGCCAGGCCCAGGTCAACGCGCTGTACCGCAGCGAATCGGCCCCGCTGCTCGACCGCGCCACCGAAGGCGAATACCCGACGGGATCGACCTTCAAGATCTTCACCGCGCTGGCGGCGCTGGAAAACCATGTGATCACCCCGAACACGGTGATCAACGACCCCGGCCAGCTCTGCGTCGGCGAAGACTGCTTCAAGAACGCCGAAGGCGCCGCCTACGGCCCCCTCACCCTGGTCCCCGCCTTCGAAGTCTCCGACGACGTCTTCTTCTACACGCTCGGCCTCGACATGTGGAGGACCAACGAGCTGCAGGAATGGGCGCACAAACTGGGGATCGGCCGGCCGACGGGCTTCGACATCCCGGTCAACACCGACGGCCTGCTGCCGAGCAGGCGCTGGCGCGACCAGCTCTTCAAGGAAGGCGAAACCGAACGGCCGTGGTCCTCGGGCGACAACATCCAGCTCGCCACCGGCCAGGGGGACCTGCAGACCAACCCGCTGCAGATGGCGATCGCCTACGCCGCGCTGGGCAACGGCGGCACCGTCGTCACCCCGCACATCGGGCTCGAAATCCAGGACGCCGCCGGGCGGGTGCTGAAGGAATTCGACCCTAGGCCGCAGCGCAAGGTCCACATCGACCCGGGCGTCCGCAGCGTCATCCTCGAAGGCCTGCACGACGCCGCCCAGGGGCCGAGCGGCACCTCCTCCTCGGTGTTCGGCAGCTTCCCGATCCCCGTCGCCGGCAAGACCGGGACCGCCGAACGGGGGACCGGCCGCGCCGACCAGTCGTGGTACTGCATCCTCGCCCCGTATCCTGATCCCCGTATCGTCACCTGTGTGACGATCGAGGAAGGCGGCTTCGGAGTGCAGGCCGCCGCCCCCGCCGCCCACCAGATTCTCGAAGCCTATTTCCACAACCGGCTCGCGGCCGAAAGCCGCGAAGGCAGCGAAGCAGAAGGCGGCGAAGCCGAAACCGAAGGCGGATGATGTACGCGACCAGAACCAGACAGGCCCGACCGGAGCCCTTCGCCGCCCAGATCGGGATCGTCGAGCGGCTCGGCCTCGCCCAGCTGGACTGGCCGCTGGCGATCGCCGCGATCGGGCTCGCCGCCTTCAGCGTCTTCACCCTCGGCCAGGCGACGCGCCACGACGTCCCCGGCAGCCCCGGCTACTACATCGAGCGGCAGGCGATCTACGCGGTGCTGGGGATCGTCGGGATGGTGGTGCTGACGCGGATCGACTACTCGCGCTTCCGCGAGCTGCGGGTCGGCATCTACACCTTCCTCTGCGCCAGCGTCGCCCTGATCTTCGTCTTCGGCTTCGCCGCGCGCGGCTCGCGCCGGGCCTTCGAACTTCCCTTCTTCAGCTTCCAGCCGTCGGAGCTCGGCAAGCTCCTGCTCGTGCTCGCGCTTGCCGGGTTCGTGATCGACGGCGCCAGGCGGGGCTCGGCGGTGCAGCGCACCGTCCGCTACCTCTGCCTCGGCCTGGCCCCGGCTGCCCTCGTCTTCCTGCAGCCCGACCTCGGCACCTCGATGGTGCTGGTGGTCGCAACCCTCGGCGTCATGTACTTCGGAGGCGTCCCCTGGACGCACTTCGCGGTCATCGGCGCCACCCTCGCCGCGCTGATCGCGCTCGTCCTCGTCGCCGCTCCGGCGGTGGGGACGCCGGTCCTCAAGGGGTACCAGGCGGAACGGCTGACGTCGTTCCTCCACCCCCACGAGCACGAAGCCGGGGCGGGGTACCAGCAGAACCAATCAGTGGTCGCCATCGGTGCCGGGCAGCTGTCCGGCCGCGGCGACAAAGCCACCCAGACGCGGCTCGACTTCGTCCCCGAGCGCAGCACCGACTTCATCTTCGCGGTGATCGGCGAGCGCTACGGCTTCGCAGGCGCCGCGTTAGTCCTGTCCCTCTACGCCCTGCTCTTCTGGCGGGCGCTGCGGATAACGACGCTCTCGAAGAACTCCTACGGAACCCTGGTCGCGGGCGGCATCGCCGTCACGCTCCTGTTCCAGACCTTCATCAACGTGGGGATGAACCTCGGGATCATGCCGATCACCGGGATCCCCCTGCCACTGGTCAGCTACGGAGGGTCCTCCGTGCTCGCTACCTTCCTGGCGGTCGGGGTCCTTCAGAGCATCAACGTCCAGGCGCATCTCAGCCAGAGGGGGAGGTTTGCCTGGTGATGCCTCGTAGAGAGGACCGGCATGCGTACCTACCCGAACTGAGCTGAACAACCAATGAAGAAAACGATTCTGGTCTCCGCCGAGCGTGGCGAGACCCGTGTGGCCGTCCTCGAGGCAAAGCAGAAGGGCGGCAAGACCGACGTGGCCGAGCTCTACATCGAGCGCCGCGGCCGGCGCTCGATCGTCGGCAACATCTACAAGGGCAAGGTCGACAACGTCCTGCCCGGGATGGAGGCCGCCTTCGTCGACATCGGCCTCGAGCGCAACGGCTTCCTCCACGTCGACGAGATCGTCCTGCCCAACGGCGAACAGGCGCCCAAGCGCGGGCGCGGCCACGGCCGGCGGATCAACGAGCTGATCAAGCCGGGCCAGGAGATCCTCGTCCAGGTCGTCAAGGACCCGCTGAAGACGAAGGGCGCGCGGCTGTCGATGAACGTCTCGATCGCCGGCCGCTACCTCGTCTACGCGCCGCAGGGCAGCGGCGTCGGGGTGAGCCGGCGGCTGACCGACAAAGAGCGCGACCGGCTGCGCAAGATGGTCGACCGCACCTACAAGGGCCCGGGCGGGCTGATCGTCCGCACCGCCGCCCACGGGGCGAAGAAATCCGACTTCGTGCGCGAGATCAGCTACCTGGAAAAGCTGAACGAGGTGCTGGAGCGCCGGGCCAAGGGCACCAAGGCGCCGGCGCTGGTCTTCCAGGAGGCCGACCTCTCGATCCGCGTCCTGCGCGACGTCTTCCTCAGCGAGTTCGAAAAGGCGGTGATCGACTCGCCCAAGCAGTTCGAGCGGGTGACGAACTTCTTCCAGCGCACGGCGCCGGAGCTGGTCGACGGGGTCGAGCTCTACGAGGGCAAGAAGCCGCTGTTCGAGAAATGGAAGATCAACCAGGAGATCGAGTCGACCCTGAGCCGCCGGGTCGACCTGCCCTCGGGCGGCTACCTGATCATCGACTACGCCGAGGCGCTGACCGTGATCGACGTCAACAGCGGCTCCTTCACCGGCCGCGGCCGCGGCGGGCTGGAGGAGACGATCACCAAGGTCAACACCGAGGCCGCCGAGGAGGCGGTGCGGCAGCTGCGGCTGCGCGACATCGGCGGCATCATCGTCATCGACTTCATCGACATGGCGCGGGCCAGCAACCGCGACAAGGTCCTGAAGACGATGCGCAAAGCGCTCGACGCCGACAAGTCGAAGAGCTACGTGGTCGAGGTCTCGCCGCTGGGCCTGGTCGAGATGACCCGCCAGAACGTCACCGACGGGGTGCGGGAGATCCTCACCGCCCCGTGCCCGACCTGCGCCGGCGAGGGCGTCGTCCTCTCGGCCGAGACGGTGGCCCTGGAGGGCCTGCGCAAGATGCGCGACATCGTCGCCGAGAACAGCGCCGCCGAGGCCTTCCTGATCCGCGTCAACCCGAAGGTCGCCCACGAGCTGACCGATCCCGACAGCGGCCTCGCCGAGGTCGAGGAGGAAACCGGCAAGCGCTTCCACTTCGAGGGCGGCGAGGCGCTGCCGATCGACACCTTCGCCGTGGTCGAGCAGGGCAGCCGCGAGGAGATCGAGGAGCGGGCGCTGCCGTTCAAGGTCGGCGAGGAGGTGCTGGTCCAGATCGACGAGCCGCACATGTACAACGCCGACGACGCCGTCGCCCGGATCGACTCCTACATCGTCAGCGTCACCGGCGGCGGCCCGTTCGTCGGCGAGCGCAAGATGGTGCGGATCGACGAGGTCGAGCGCTCGGCGGCGATCGCCTCGCTGCTGGGCGGCGGCTCGTCCAACGGGGCGCGGAAAGGCGAGGAGAACGGCTCCGAGCTAGAATCCGGCGCTCCTTCGCGCAAACGCAGTCGCGGCCGCCGTGGCGGCCGGGGACGTTCGCGCGCCAAGCAAGGCAGCGAGGAAGACCGATGAGCACCTACGCCGTAATCGAATCCGGAGGCAAGCAGTACAAAGTCGAGGAGGGGACGTCCCTGCTCGTCGACCGCCTCGATGCCAAGGAGGGCGACAAAGTCGCCCTGCGGCCGCTCCTCTTCCGCGGCGACGACGTTCTCGCCGGCGGCAAAGAGCTGGAGAAAGTCAAGGTCGAGGCGAAGGTCGCCGAGCACCTGCGCGGCCCGAAGATCAAAGTCTTCAAATACAAGGCGAAGAAGGGCTATCGCCGCCGGGCCGGGCACCGCTCCGAGCTGACCAGGCTCGAGGTCACGACCCTCAAAGGCGGCCCCAAATCCAAGAACAGCCCATCAGCGGCGGCGAAAAAAGCCGCCAAAGCCGAGAAAGAGGAGGCCTAGGCATGGCGCACAAGAAAGGCCTCGGCTCCAGCCGCAACGGCCGCGAATCGAACCCGAAGATGCTCGGCGTCAAGGTCTTCGCCGGCCAGCGCGTCAGCGGCGGCGAGATCATCGTCCGCCAGCGCGGCACCCGCTTCTGGCCGGGAGAGGGCACCGGCCTCGGCCGCGACCACACCATCTTCGCCACCCGCCCGGGCACGGTCGACTTCAAGCCGGCCCGCAAGGGCCGCACCATCAGCGTCCTCGCCGAGGACTAGCAACGCTGCTAATCCAGGTCGGCGAGAGCCGTCTGGATCAAGTCGATATTGAGGGTCTCTGCGCGATCGGTGCAGCCGAGCTGGATGGCCCGATTGACGGTGGAGAGCATCATTCGCAGGCTTCGGTTTTCGCAGTAGAGCCCCGCAAGGAGCTCGGCGGCTTGCGGTTCGAGGAGATCAGAGGCATTTGCGCCGATGCCGACGACCGCCATTCGGCGGTCGAGGATCTGTTCGATGGCGTCCACGGTGTCGCCTGGAATCGGTAGGGAGATGACTCGGCTGAGCAGTTGCTTCGCCTGGCGGTAGCTCCCCAGGTCCAAGTACTGGTCATGAACCGCGACGACGAAGCCGCAGCCCAATTCTCTTGCCAGGAGAGGGACAACGCCTGCGAAGAACTCATCCGCGACATCAATCTGGTCTTTTCCGGCAGCCCGTATCCAGCGGTCAGAATCGTCGATGACGAAAAAGGGCTCCCGCTGATGAGAGCGGAAGATTTCCACGAGCCGTGCAGCGCCCTCGATCGCAGCTCCCCCTGACTGCTCGTTGACGAATTGCTCAGCTCCACTCTTGACCTCCGCGGCGACGCCGGCATCGGCCACCAGCTTCGGCGCCCCGACGGAGAAACGACGGCTTCGCTCAGCGCCCTGAGTGCTGACTTGATCGGCGGCAGAGCGACTGAGCAGCGCCCGCTCCTCTGGGCCAAGGATCTCTGAGGAGTACCGGACGACGGTTTCCAAGAGGTGGCGGGTGAAGAGCGTTGGCTCCGTGGCCGTCTTGTCCCCTATAAGAGCAACCGGGATGCGGAGTGGAACGATCTTCTCGTCCAGCTCCTCGGCCAGAGGGCCAAGGACGGAGGCGATCACGCTCGACTTGCCGGCCCCGCTCGGTCCCACCAGCGCCACCTTGCCCTCTCGCTCAGCGAGCACTCGCAATGCGGTCTCGGTGGCCTCCGATTTAGTCAGGTGGTCGAACGGGACGTGATAGGCGCTCAGGTCGTCAAACCGGTGCGTGGCCTCGAATGCCCGCGCGTCTTCCAGCGCTTCGAGTAGTTCCAGGCTCATTCGTCCGGGCCTCCGCGGTTGGGCAGATAGACCTTGCGCGGCCTGCCACCGTGGCCCTTGACCTCGCGGGAGGTTACGAGTTCGGCGTCCTCCAATTCGTGGAAGACCTGGGTTGCCCGGGGGCGCGTCCATCCCATTCGTCGTAGGAGCTCCTCGTCAGAAGCGCTGGCCGAGCCCATGTTCTCGAGTTCGGCGAGCAACATCGAGGCGGGGCGGCTGAGGCCAGAGGCTGCCTTCTCGCGCCAGGCGCGATTCTCCAGCAGGCCCTCTATCCCGTGTCCTCCCTCGAACGCGTCTCTTGCCAGGTCGAGGAGCAGCCGTGGATTCCCTTCGCTCGCCGCAGCCAAGGATTCGAGGCCGCTGCGGTCGGTCAGTGGCACTCGTCGTTCGAGGAGAGACATCAGTTCCCGGGATGACATCGGACCGAGGTTGATCTGGCGGTCGAAGAAGGCGTCGGCCGGTGGCTCCGTCAGAGCGGCCCGTTCGCGTTCGTTCACGGCGATGATCCAGTTGAAAGGCAGTTGCCAGAGCTCGTCGCGCAGGCGCCCGAACAGCGCGTGCGCAACTTCGGGAGAGGGGAGGCCATCGATGAGCAGCGTGGTTTGGTCGGGCTCTTCCGCTGGGTTCCTCATCGTGTCGATGAGATCGAGAAGGGCGCCTGCTTCCCCCAGGTTTGGACGGGGGGTGAACGCCTGGGAGTAGCGTTCGCGCAAGACCTGCGGGAGGCTGGGTGCTTCCCCTAGCTGAAAGCGGATCAGCTGAAGGAAGGAGAAGGCATCGGTGGCAAGCTTCCCATCTATGAAGGCTGCCTGACGTTCGTCATTTCTAAGGTCAAGCAGCACTTGGCGCAAGAGCGTCGTCTTGCCGCTGCCCCTCGGGCCGCTGAGGAGCACGTTTAACCTTTGCTCCGCGCTCTTCCTCAATATGGCGTGCTCGCGACGTGGTGCATAAAGGCGGGAGTCCACAGCCGTATCTACCAGAGGGCGTCCGCTCAGATTCATTCCTAACCAATCTTACAGTAAATTTAGTTAGAAATGTACGACAAGGCGAAGATCTGGGTTGAGGGCGGTGGCGGCGGAAACGGGTCGATCAGCTTCCGGCGGGAGGCGCACGTGCCGCGCGGCGGGCCCGACGGCGGCGACGGGGGGCATGGCGGCGACGTGGTGCTGGTCTGCGACGCCTCGAAGCGGGACCTGGCGGCGCTGAAGGGGAGCAAGCACTTCCGGGCGCAGCGGGGGCGGCACGGGGAAGGCTCGAACCGGCAGGGCGGGCGGGGGGAGGACCGCGAGATCCCGGTGCCGCCGGGGACGCAGGCCGCGGCGGTCGACGGGAGCAGGATCGACCTGGTGGCGCCGGGGCAGCGGGCGGTGGTGGCCCGCGGCGGGCGCGGCGGGCACGGGAACAAGCGCTTCGCGACCTCGACCAGGCAGACGCCGCGCTTCGCCGAGAAGGGGAGTGGGGGCGAAGCGGGCTGGATCGAGCTGCGGCTGAAGCTGCTCGCCGACGTCGGGCTGGTCGGCCTGCCGAACGCTGGCAAGTCCTCGCTGCTGGGCCGGCTGACGCGGGCGGCGCCGAAGGTCGCCGACTATCCCTTCACGACGATCTCGCCGGTCCTCGGGACGATCGAGGGGGAGGAGCGGCAGGCGGTCGTCGCCGACATCCCCGGCCTGATCGAAGGCGCGGCCGAGGGAGCCGGCCTCGGCCACGAGTTCCTCGCCCACGTCGAGCGCTGCGCGATGCTCGTCCACGTCGTCGACATCGCTCCCCAGGCGGGCGACCCGGTCGCCGATTACGAGATCGTGCGGCGCGAGCTCGCCGCCCACGAGGCGGGCCTGGAGCGGCTGCCGGAGCTGGTCGTGCTCAGCAAGCGCGACCTGCTGCCGCCCGAGCAGGTCGAGGCGGCGGTGCGGGCCTGGCGGGAGCGGCTCGGCGCAGGCGTGCTCGGCGCGATCGCCGTCTCCTCGGCCACCGGCGAGGGGCTCGACGAGCTGCGCCGGCGGGTGCTCGCCCAGCTGCCCGAGCCGGCGCCGCCCGCCCCGGCCGCCGAGCCCGCCGAGGAGTTCGAGGCCGAGCACCGGGTCTACCGCCCCGCCGGCGAGGGCGGCTACCGGGTCGAGCGCGAGGACGACGGCGGCTTCCGGGTGATGGGCCGCGGCGTCGAGCTGCTCTTCGAGCGCCACGACGTCGGCAACGAGGAAGCCCTCGGGTACCTCGAGCAGCGGCTGAAGGAGATGGGCGTCCTCGCCGCCCTCGCCCGCGCCGGCTTCGAGTCCGGCGACGACGTCCGGATAGGCGAGCACGAGTTCGAGCTGCACGTCTGAGGACATCTGACCGGCGCATATCGGCGTCCTCGGTCGCTTGTGTGCGAAGCACACCGCGCTCCCTGTGTCCTTGATCTGCTTGGTCAGATGTCCTCAGAAGGCGCTGGCGAGGCCGCGGCTTTGCCGATCTCGGCTACGTTGCCGCCATGACCCTGGTCGTGAAGCTCGGTTCCTCGATCGTCGCCGCCGACGACGGCGAGCTGCGGGCGGACGTGCTCGATTCCGTCTGCGCCCAGGTGAGCGAGCTGGAGCGGGGCGGGGAGCGGGTGGTGATGGTCACCTCGGGGGCGATCGCACGGGGGATGCGGCTGATGGGCCTGGACTCGCGGCCGAAGGCGATGGACGAGCTGCAGGCCGCCTCGGCGGTCGGCCAGGGCGACCTCTTCCGCGCCTACGAGAGCCGGCTCGCCGCGGGCGGCACCAGGGCCGCCCAGGTGCTGCTGACCGCCGCCGACATCGCCGCCCGCACGAACTACCTGAACGCCCGCCGCACCCTGCGGCGGCTGATCGAGTGGGGGGTGGTGCCGGTCGTCAACGAGAACGACACCACCGCCACCGACGAGATCAGCTTCGGCGACAACGACTTCCTCGCGGCCCAGGTGGCGCTGCTGCTCGAGGCGCGGCTGCTGGTCCTGCTGACCGACGTCGAGGGGCTGCTCTCCGGCGACCCGCGCACCGACCCGGATGCCGAGCTGATCGCCGAGATCGCCGATTTCTCCCAGCTCGAGGGGCTCGAGATCGGCGATCGCACCTCCGCCTTCGGCTCCGGCGGCATGCGCAGCAAGGTGGCGGCGGCGGAGATGGCGAGCGAGGCGGGGATCCCGGCGACGATCTGCAACGGCACCGAGCCGGGCACGCTGCTGAGCGCGGCGGGGGGCGGGCCGGGCGGCACCCGCTTCGCGCCGCAGGCCGGCAAGGCCTCCAGCTTCAAGCTCTGGCTGAAATACGCGAAGCCGACCCGGGGCGGGCTGAGGGTCGACGCCGGCGCCGCCCGGATGCTGCGCGAGGGCGGCTCCAGCCTGCTGGCGGTCGGCGTCAGCGACGTCCTCGGCAGCTTCGAGGCCGGCGACGCGGTCGACGTGGCGGGCGCCGACGGCCCGATCGGCAAAGGGATAAGCGACTACAGCTCGCGCGAGCTGCAGCAGGTCAAGGGGAAGAAGACCGAGGCGGTGCGCGAGCTGCTGCCCCACGCCGCCGACGAGGTCATCCACCGCGACCGCTTCGTCCTGCTCTGACGCGATTGGTGAGTTAACCGTCCTATAGGCAGGTCAACTCACCAATCGTGCCCGGCGGCGGCCGCCCGGTGGGTACCCTTTGCCGGTGGCAGCAACCGAGACCTCCGTCGCCGAGCACTGCGCCGCCGCCAAGCGCGCGGTGCGGGATCTGGCGACCGCCTCGACCGAGGCCAAGAACGCCGCCCTGGAGGCGACCGCGCGCCTGCTCGAAGAGCGCGGCGAGGCGATCCTCGAGGCGAACGCCGGCGACCTCGCCGACGAGCGCGCCGCCGGCCTCGGCGAGGCGCTGCGCGACCGGCTGCGGCTGACGCCGGAGCGGATCGCGGCGATGGCCGCCGGCGTGCGCGCGGTCCGCGACCTCGACGACCCGATCGGCGAGGAGCTCGAACGGAAAACGCTCGCCAGCGGCATCGACCTGCGCAAGGTGCGGGTGCCGCTGGGGGTCGTCGCGGTCGTCTACGAGGCGCGTCCGAACGTGACGATCGACTGCGCGGCGCTGACGGTCAAGAGCGGCAACGCGATCGTCCTCCGCGGCAGCTCCTACGCCGAGCGCTCCAACGCGGCGCTGGCGGCGCTCGTCCGCGAGGCGCTCGCCGAGGCGGGCCTGCCCGAGGACTGCGTCGTCTCCCTCGCCGGCGGCGACCGCGAGGAGCTGGCCGAGCTGGCGACCCAGGAGGGCCTGGTCGACCTGCTGATCCCGCGCGGCGGCGAAGGGCTGAAGAACGCGATCAAGGCGGTGGCGACGGTGCCGGTGATGTACGCGGCGGCCGGCAACTGCCACGTCTACGTCGACGCGGCGGCCGATCCCGAGATGGCGCGCCGGATCGCCCTCAACGCCAAGGTCCAGCGCCCCGGCGTCTGCAACGCCGCCGAGACGCTGCTGATCGACGCGGCGATCGCCGGGCGGGTCGCGCCGCCGATCCTCGCCGACCTCGCCGCGGCGGGGGTCGAGCTGGTCGGCGACGAGCGCGCCCGCGCCGCCGCCGGCGGGGTCGAGGTCGGCGCCGCCGGCGAGGCCGACTGGGACCGCGAGTACCTCGGCCTGAAGATGGCGGTCGCCGTCGTCGACGGGGTCGAGGGGGCGATCGACCACGTCAACCGCCACGGCACCGGCCACTCCGAGGCGATCGTCACCGGCGACGAGGCGGCGGCCGAGGAGTTCGTCGCCGCGGTCGACGCCGCCGCCGTCTACGTCAACGCCTCGACCCGCTTCACCGACGGCTTCGAGTACGGGATGGGGGCCGAGATCGGCAACTCGACCCAGAAGCTGCACGCCCGCGGGCCGATCGGGATGCGCGAGCTGACGACCTTCAAGTACGTCGCCCACGGCAGCGGCCAGGTGCGTGAGTAGCCCGCGTGGCGCGATCGGCGTGCTGGGGTCTGCCTTCAACCCTCCGCACCTCGGTCACCTCGCCCTCGCCCAGGAGGCGCAGTGGCAGCTCGGCCTCGAGGAGGTGGTCCTGGTCCCGACCGGCAGCGCCCCCCACAAGCGGATCGCCGGCGACCCGGGCCGGGAGGCGCGGATGGAGATGACCCGGCTCGCCGCCGCCGAGGACGGGCGCTTCTCGGTCTCGGCGCTGGAGGTCGAGCGCGAGGGGCCGTCCTACACGTATGAGACCTTGGAGGCGCTTGCAGAGGATCGAGGCGACAGGGACCTGGTGTTCGTGATGGGGGCGGACGCTGCCGTGGGCCTCGAGAGCTGGCGCGAGCCGCGGCGCGTGGTCGGGCTGGCGAGCCTGGCGGTGGCCCGGCGGGCCGGGGTCTCCGACGCCGATGTCGCCGAGACCCTCAGCAGCCTTGGCTGCGAGGGCCGGGCGACGATGCTGGAGATGCCGCAGTTCGGCGTCTCCTCCTCGGCGGTGCGCGAGCGCGCCAGGCAGGGGCGGCCGCTGCGCTACCTGGTCCCCGACCCGGTCGCGGAATTCATCGAGCGGAGGGGGATCTACCGGTGAACGAGAACCGGTCCGAGCAGCTCGCGCGGCGCCTGGCGGCGATCGCCGACTCGAAAAAGGCCGAGGAGCCGGTGGTCCTCGACATGCGCGGCCTGGTCGCCTACACCGACTTCCTGGCGATCTGCACCGCCCGCAGCGAGCGCCAGGCGAAGGCGATCGTCGACGAGGTGCGCCTGCGGGTGAAGCGCGAGGCCGGGCTGCTGCCCGGCGGCGTCGACGGGGGAGGGGACGCCGGCTGGACGATCCTCGACTACCTCGACTGCGTCCTCCACGTCTTCACGCCGGAGGCGCGGCAGCGCTACGGGCTCGAGGACCTCTGGCACGAGGCGCCGCGGCTGGAGCTCGATTTCGAGGCGCCCGAAGCGCCCGAGGCCGCCAGCGCATAGTTACGTCCGAGCGCCTATCTACGGTGCCCGTCCATGAATGGGTTCAAGCGGTCGCTGTTCGGCTACCGCAGGGTGGACGTGGAGACCGCGCTCTCTGAGCGGGACGCCCGCATCCTCGGTTTGGAGATGACCTGCGACCGGCAGCGCGGCTCGCTCGCCGAGCTCGAGGGCGAGGCGGCCTCGCTGACCGGGATGGTGCTCGAGCGCGAGCGCGAGATCCGGGCGCTGAACGAGCGGCTGCGCGAGGCCAACGAGTGCCACGACCGCAGCATCGCCTCGCTGGAGACGATCGCTGCCCGGCTTGAGGAGGTCGAAGCGCAGGCGCGCGGCCAGGCGACCCGGATCCGGATGAAAGCCCTGCGCGAGGCGGTCGAGGTGAGCAAGAAGGTGAAGGCCCTGACCGAGATGGAGCCGGCGCTGCAGGCCGAGGCCGAGCAGGCCGAGGCCGAGGCCGCCGACGGAGGCCTCTTCGAGGGCGACGTCAAGCTCGAGATCGGCCCGCTCGGCGACTTCTCCCAGCTCGTCGGCTTCGAGGACGCGGTCGGCCGGCTCGGCGCCTCCGAGATCAAGGTCGACCGCTTCTCCGAGGGCCGGGCGACCTTCTCGATGCGGCTGGACCAGCCCGTCGACCTCCTGCACGAACTGGAAGAGCTCTGCGAGCTCGATTTCAAGGTCCGCCACACCGCCGCCGACAACCTGATCCTCGACGTCGACGACGACCAGGGCCCCGAGCAGCAGGCGGCGTAGGCGGGCTCGGCCCCTCTCGCCGGCGCCCATCGATGAGCTTCGCAGCTGCTTCTTGATCCCGATCGAGGTCGCCGAAGGAAAGAACGCAATGCACTTGCGGCTGGCCCCGGCAAGAAATGGACAGCGCGCGGCATTACACTGGGCGGAGCAGTACAACCTCGGGGCTGTAGCTCAGCTGGCAGAGCGCCGCCATGGCATGGCGGAGGCCAGGGGTTCGAATCCCCTCAGCTCCACTTCTCAAGCCGAAACTGCGCCGGCCGTCGAACGGGTCGGCGCACACCAGTTCCGCAACCACTTCGGCTACTACCTGGAGCATGCGGCGGCCGGCGGCGAAGTGCTCGTCAACCGCCGCGGGCGGCCCCATGTGAGGCTCTCTCCGGCGGCGGGGAAGAGGAGCCGGCGGCTGCCGCTCCTCAGCGTCGGCGATCCCGGTTAGGGCTCCCGGGACGCGCTCCGGGGCGCCTGTGGTCGCCTCCAAGGCCTGGATTTACTCATACCGAAATACGCATAGAGCGGTTTTCGCACCGGGACCTGAGTTCGCCTCTATGGATTCTTAGGCCTGGGACGAATTGCCTGCGCCGGGATGCCGCGCCGCAACGATCCTCAGCCGGGCCTCGGAAGGGCGATCCGCCGCTTCCGGGAGGAGGCGGGCCTGAGCCAGGAAACGCTCGGGCAGCGGGCCGAAATCCACCCGACCTGGATCAGCCACATCGAGTCGGGGCGGATCAACCCGACCTGGGGCAACGTCAGGCGCATCGCCTCCGGGCTGATGGTCCCGCTCGCGAAGCTGGCCGAGCTGGCCGAGGAGTACGAGCGCGAGCTCAAACGCGCCTGAACGGCGCCGGCGCGGGCGCCGCCGGCCCCTCCTAAACAGCCGCCGCCGCGCTGCCGATGCTCTAGGCGTGAGCACGGCCAACCAGCATGTCTTCAGCCACGGCATGCAGGACACCCGCGAGACGCTGGACCTCTGGGGCCGGGATCGCTGGCGGGTGCTGCGCGGCTGGGCCGCCCTCAGCCTGGCGATCGCCCTCGCCCTGCTGAGCGCCACCTGGCTCGTCGCCGGCCTGCTGACCCCCGACCTGACCCCGATCCACCTGCCCGGCTTCACCGAACCGTCGCAGCCCTCCGACCTGCTGCCGATCCTCTACCGCAACTCGCTGGTCCTGGCCCTGCACGCCACCGCCTGCATCGCCGGCTTCATCGCCGGCGCCTCGATGCCGATCGCCGCCGCCCAGCGCAGCGGCGTCTCGCGCTGGATCCACGTCAAGGCCGGCGAGCTGGCGATCCTCTTCGTCTGCGCCGTCACCCTCTTCTCGCTCTCGACCCAGGCGCTCTACCTCGGCTTCCAGGGCTCGACGATCTCCCACCAGCTGAAAATCTCCCGCCTGGAGCTGATCCTCAGCGTCCTCCCGCACGCGATCCCCGAGCTCACCGCCCTCTTCCTGCCCCTGGCGGCCTGGCTGATCGCCAGCCGCCGCGGCGAGTGGAACCAGCTCCTCGCCGCCACCTTCGTCACCGTCGTCCTGGCGATCCCGACCCTGCTCCTGGCGGCGACGATCGAGGTCTACGTCTGGCCGCACATCCTCCAGAGCCTCTCGCCGGTCAGCCACCCGTTCACCTTCTGAGCAGCGGCCGGCCTCCCGGCCGCGGCTGCCCCGGGCGCGCCGCGTAAGATCGCGGCTTCATGGCCGGATACGACCCGAAGGCGATCGAGCGCAGGTGGCAGCAGGTCTGGGCGGAGGAGCGGACCTGGGAGGTCGCGAACCCCGGCCGGCCCGGCTTCGACCCCGCGAAGCCGAAGTCCTACGTGCTGGAGATGCTCCCCTACCCATCGGGAGAGCCCCACGTCGGCCACCTCAAGTGCTACGCGGTCGGCGACGCGATCGCCCACTTCCGCCGCCGCCAGGGCTTCGAGGTGATCCACCCGATGGGCTATGACTCCTTCGGCCTGCCGGCGGAGAACAACGCGATCAAAACCGGCGAGCCGCCGCGGGTCGCGACCGAGCGCTCGATCGAGTCCTTCCGCCGCCAGTTCCGCGAGTGGGGGATCTCGATCGACTGGTCGCGCGAACTCGCCACCCACACCCCCGAGTACTACCGCTGGACCCAGTGGATCTTCCTCCAGCTCTTCGAGCGCGGCCTCGCCTACCGCACCGAGGCGCCGGTGCAGTGGTGCCCGAAAGACGCGACCGTGCTGGCCAACGAGCAGGTGGTCGACGGCCGCTGCGAGCGCTGCGGCACCGAGGTCGTCCAGCGCAACCTCGAGCAGTGGTTCTTCCGCATCACCGAGTACGCCGACCGCCTGCTCGCCGACTTCGAGGCGCTGGAGTCCTGGCCCGAGCACGTGATCACGATGCAGCGCAACTGGATCGGCCGCTCCGAGGGCGCCGAGGTCGTCTTCCGCTGCGAGGAAGCCGACCTCGACTTCCCGGTCTTCACCACCCGCCCCGACACCCTCTTCGGCGCCACCTTCTTCGTCCTCGCGCCCGAGCATCCCGACCTCGAGCGGCTGGTCGCCGGCACCCCGGCGGAGGAGCCGGTGCGCGAGTACGTCAACCGGGTCGGCCGCGAGTCGGCCTCCGAACGCGGGGCGGAGGACCGTGAGAAGACGGGCGTGCCGCTCGGCCGCTCGGTCGTCAACCCGGTCAACGGCGAGGAGATCCCGATGTACGTCGCCGACTACGTGCTGATGGAGTACGGGACCGGGGCGATCATGGCGGTGCCCGGCCACGACGGCCGCGACTACGAATTCGCCCAGAAGTTCGACCTGCCGGTGCAGCGGGTGATCGAGGGCGAAGATCCCGAGGCGGCGAAGGACCAGCTCGGCCTGCCCTATCCCGGCGACGGCCCGATGGTCGAGTCCGGGCGCTTCGACGGCCGGCACAACCGCGAGGCCTACGAGGAGATCGTCGCCTGGCTGGAGGCCGAGGGCCGTGGCAAGCCGGCGGTCAACTACCGCCTGCGCGACTGGCTGGTCTCGCGCCAGCGCTACTGGGGCGCGCCGATCCCGGTCGTCTACTGCGAGGGGTGCGGGATCGTGCCGGTGCCCGCCGACCGGCTGCCGGTCGAGCTGCCGGAGATCGAGGACTACGCGCCGCAGGGCAAGAGCCCGCTGGCCGCGGCCGAGGAGTGGGTGGCGACCGAGTGCCCGCGCTGCGGCGCCCCCGCCCGGCGCGAGACCGACACGATGGACACCTTCGTCGACTCCTCCTGGTACTTCCTGCGCTACCTCGACGCGCAGAACAAGGACGCTGCATGGGAGCGTTCGGCCGCCGACCACTGGATGCCGGTCGACCAGTACATCGGCGGCGTCGAGCACGCGATCCTGCACCTGATGTACGCGCGCTTCTTCGCCAAGGCGCTGGCCGACCTCGGCCACCTCGGCGTCCAGGAGCCCTTCGCCAACCTCTTCACCCAGGGGATGATCACCCGCGACGGGGCGAAGATGTCGAAGTCGAAGGGCAACACGGTCAGCCCCGGCGAGTACGTCGAGCGCTACGGCGCCGACACCGCCCGCACCTACGTCTGCTTCATGGGCCCGCCCGAGCGCGGCGGCGACTGGACCGACGAGGGGGTCGAGGGCGTCAACCGCTTTCTCTCACGGCTCTGGCGGCTCTGCGAGGAGGTCGAGGAGAGGACCGAGCCCGGCGGGGCGCCGACGGCGGCCGCGGGCGAGGCGCGCGAGCTGCTCGCCAAGGCCCACTGGGCGATCGACAAGGCGACCCGCGACTTCGAGCGCGGCTTCCAGTTCAACACGGTGATCTCGGCGGTGATGGAGCTGGTCAACGAGGCCTACCGGGTCAAGGACGGCCTCTACGGCTCGCCGCAGGGCGGCGCGGCGCTCCGCTTCGCGACCGCGACCGCCGCCTCGCTGATCTTCCCCTTCGCCCCGCACCTCGGCGCCGAGGTCTACGAGCGGCTGTGCGGCGAGCGGGTCTGGGAGCAGCCGTGGCCCGCGGCCGACCCGGCGCTGCTGGTCTCAGACACGGTGACCCTGGTGGTCCAGGTCAACGGCAAGCTGCGCGACCGGATCGAGGCGCCGGCCGAGGCCTCGAAGGACGAGCTCCTGCGGCTGGCGCGGGAGAGCGAGAAGGTCGCCCGCCATCTCGACGGCCAGGAACTCGTCAAGGAGGTCGTGGTTCCCGGCAAGCTGGTCAACCTGGTGGTTCGTTAGCGCCCTCCGCCGGGGTGCCGCCGTCTGCTAGAAAGCCGCCGAATGCTGGTCAGGAGACTCGAAGAAGCAGCGGTGGAGGATTGGCACCGGCTGCGGGCCCACGTCCTCATGGACGCCGGCGAACTCGGCTCGCGCAATCTCTCCGTCACCTGGGTCACGGTGCCGGGGGGCGCGCAGCAGACTCTGCACTCCTCCGACGAGGCCGAGCAGGCCTACGTGGTCGTCGGCGGGCGCGGCACGATGTCGGTCGCCGGCGACACCCAGGAGGTCGGCGTCGGCGACCTGATCCTCGTCCCGCCCGCGACCGAGCACTCGATCGGCAACGACGGCGCCGACGAGCTCGCCTGCGTCTCGATCCAGTCGCCGCCGGTGGCCGCCGCCGAGCTCTACAGCGACCAGCTCGCCGAGGTCGCAGGCTACGACGACGACGACGAGTTCTGAGGCGCGACAACCGGGGCATTTCGGCGTCCTCGGTCGCTTGTGTGCGGAGCACACTGCGCTCCCTGCGTCCTTGAACTGCTTGGTTGTCGCACCTCGGTTACAGGTCTCGATCTGCCTGCTCTCCACACCTCGGTAACAGGTCTGTTTCTGGATTCTTTGATTCTGCGCGCCATTCGCGCGCGGTTTTCGGGCAGGGTCGGCGGCGATGCCGGAGCTGAGCCGCAGCCAGGTCGTCGTCTACGCCGCGATCGCGGTGGCGCTGCTGCTGGTCGGAGCGCGGGCGATCCGCGGTGAGGGCGGCACCGAACCGTCCTACGCGGCCGGGAGTGGATCGGGCGGCAAGAGCTTCGCGGTGAGCGGCCAGTCCGGCGATCTCGTCGTCGACGTGGCCGGAGCGGTGCGGCGGCCCGGGGTCTACCGGATGCCGGCGGGGAGCCGGGTCAACGACGCCGTCGAGCGCGCCGGCGGGGCGAGCGGGCGAGCCGAGCTGGAAGCGGTCAACCTGGCGGCCCGGCTCGCCGACGGCCAGCAGGTGGTCGTGCCCGAGCGCGCAGCCGCCGGCAGCCCGGTCGCCGCCGCCGCGAGCGGCGAAGAAGGGCCGATCAGCCTCGGAACCGCGACCGTCGAGCAGCTGGAAGAGATCCAGGGGATCGGCCCGGTCACGGCCGGCGACATCGTCAAGTTCCGCGACGAACACGGCGGCCTCTCCTCGGTCGAGCAGCTCGACCAGGTGGCGGGGATCGGGCCGGCGACGATGGCGGCGCTGCGCGAACGGCTGCAGCCCTAGCCGGCCGAGATGACGCGCTCGCCGCGACCGACCCTGCCGCTCCTGGCGGGCATCGCGCTGGTCGCCGCCGTCGCCCTCGCCCACAGCGGCCAGATCCGCGAACGGGCCTCCGCCGGCCTGGGCCGGGGGATGCCGCCGCGCGAGGCGGAGCTCGCGCGCGGTTTCGTCCTCGGCGAGGACGACGGCGTCGACCCGGCGACGAAGGAAGACTTCACCCGCGCCGGCCTCAGCCACCTGCTGGCGGTCTCCGGGGAGAACGTCACCCTGCTGGCGCTGCTGGCGATGCCGCTGCTCGGCTCGCTCGGCATCCCCCTGCGCGAGCGCCTGCTCTGGGTCCTGGCCCTGATCGCCGTCTACGTGCCGGTCGCCGGCGCCGGGCCCTCGATCCAGCGGGCGGGGGTGATGGGAGCGGTAGGCGTGCTGGCGACGCTGGGCGGCCGGCGCTCCTCGCGCCTCTACGCGCTGGCGCTGGCGGCCCTGGTGACGATGGCGCTCGATCCCGGGGTCGCCGCCGACGTCGGCTGGCAGCTCAGCTTCGCCGCGGTGCTGGGGATCCTGCTCCTGGCCGGGGCGCTGCGCAGGGGCATCGCCGCGCGGCTCGGCGGCGGGCCGTGGCGGCGGGCGCTCGCCGAGGGCCTGGCGGTGACGGTTGCCGCCACCCTGGCGACGGCGCCGCTGATCGCCTACCACTTCGAAACCCTCTCGACCACGACCCTGGCGGCGAACGTGCTGGCGATGCCCGCGGTGGCGCCGGCGATGTGGCTCGGCATGTGCAGCGGCGGCCTGGCGCAGCTGCCGGGGGTGCCGCTGGAGCCGCTGAACCTGCTCGCGGCGCTGCTGCTCGCCTACATCGCCCAGGTCGCCTCCTGGTGCGCGGCGCCGGGTTGGGCGGAGCTGCACGTCCACCTCGGCGGCACCGGCCTGGCGCTCTCCTACCTCGGGCTCGGCGCCTGCTGGCTCCTGTTCGTCGTCGCCAGGCGCTTCCGGGCCCGGCTGCCGCGCCTCAAGGCGCCGGTCCCCGCCCGGACGCTCGCAGCGGCGGCGGCGACGGCGCTCGCGACCGTCGTCGGCCTCGGTCTGGCCGGTGGCGGGGGCGGGCCGCCGCCACCGCGGCACGGTCTCCGCATCGACGTCCTCGACGTCGGCCAGGGAGACGCGATCCTGCTCGAGCCCGCGGGCGCCGCCGCCGTCCTGGTCGACGGCGGCCCGCCCGGCGACGGGCTCGCCCGCAAGCTGGCCGACGCCGGCGTCGACGGGCTCGGCGCCGCGGTGATCACCCACGACCAGTCCGACCACGCCGCGGGAGTCGAGGAACTGTTCGGGCGGGTGCCGATCGGGAGGCTCGTGTACGCGAGGCTGGACGGCCGGGCGCTGGCGGCGGCGCGCGCGGCCGGGGTCGAGCCCGAGCGGGTCGGCGCCGGCCAGGAGCTGCGCTCGGGGAGCCTGCGCCTGCAGGTCCTCTGGCCGCCGCGGGAGCTTCTGGACGCGCCGCTGGGCGGCGAGGACCCGAACCGGCAGGCGGTCGTCCTGGAGGCGCGCTACCGCGGCTTCACGATGCTGCTCACCGCCGATGCCGAGGCCGAATCGGTGCCGCTCGATCCCGGGCCGGTCGACGTCCTCAAGGTCGCCCACCACGGCAGCGACGACGCCGGCCTCGGCCGGCTGCTGGCCGAGGCGCGGCCGCGGCTGGCGGTGATCTCGGTCGGCGCCGGCAACCCCTACGGCCATCCCACCGCGGCGACGCTGGCGACGCTCGCCGCGCACGGGGTGCGGACCCTGCGCACGGACGAGGAGGGCGACGTCGCGATCGACGTCGAAGGTGGCCGTTTTCGCCTGGACGGCTGACCGAATCGATAGTGGAGGAACCCGGTCCGGGCGCTAATCGCCGCGCCGCGGGCGCCGATGCACGAGGCGGTGGACCGGATCGGCAAGAAGAGGCGCGCCTGGCCGCCGCGGCTGCCCAGCCTGGCGGGCACCGGCCTGCCGGAACGGATGCGGAGCACGATCTTCGCCCTCCTCGGCCTCACCGCCGCCGCCGGGCTGGCGCTGGTGGCGATCTTCGTCCAGCCGGGCTTTCCCCTGCTCGAACCCTCGCCGCTGCCGCCGGCCCCGGCGGCCCGCGAGGGGGTCGGCGGCGCCACCGCGCTCTCGCGCGCCCGGCGGCCCGCGCCGCCCCCGGCGACGGGCGGCGAGCGCTCGGCGGCAGCAGGCGCGCCGCCCGCCCCGGGGCGGCGCGCGCCCGAGCCGCCCGAAGGGCGCGCCGTCGCCGTCCCCGAAGCCGGGCCGCCGGCCGAGGCGCCGGAGACGGCCGTCGCGACCCCGGGAGGGTCCCCGGGCGGCAGGCACGGCTCCGGTGGCGGCGGGGCGCCGCAACCTCAGCAGCCGACTCCGACCCCGACCCCGGCCACAAACGCGACCCCGGCACCCACCCCGGCGCCCGAGCCCACTCCGACTCCCGTCGCCGCCCCGCAGCCGGCCGTCCCGCCGCCCGCGGCTGCCGCCTCCTCCTCGCCGCAGCCGGCTCCCGCTCCCGGCAACTCCGCGTCTCCGGCCGCCGCCGAGCACGCGAGCGAGCAGGGGATCGAGGCCTCCTCCGGCGCTCGCTCCGCCGACTCGGAGGTGCCGGGAAACGGCCACGCCAAAGGACGGGACGGGTAGGCGGTCAGGGGGGCCGGTCGGCGATCTAGACTCGGGCGATGGCCGAGATGAAGCCGCTGTACCTGATCGCCGGCAGCGACGAAGCGAAAATCGACTCCACCCGCAGCCGTTTCCGGGCGCGGGCCGAAGGCGAGGGCGGCGCGGCGGCGCTGGAGGTCTTCGAGCCGGACGAGGGGAGGGGGATGCCCGACCACGAGGCGCTCCTCGCCGCGATCCCGGCGATGTCGCTGATGGGGACCCGGCGCCACCTGCTCGCCGACGGCGTCGAGCGCTGGCGCGAGAAGCAGCTCGAGCCCGTCCTCGCCGCCCTCGCCGAGCTGCCGCCGGACCTGACCCTGGTCCTGATCTGCCGCGACAAGGCGCCGGCCAAGCTGGCCAAGGCGGTGAAGGCGGCGGCGGGGGAGATCCACGAGTTCGAGGCGCCCAAGGCGCGGGAGATGCCGCGGCTGCTGGTCGGCGACGCCGGGCGCCTGGGGTTCCGCCTCGACCCGGCCGCCGCGCGGCTGCTGGTCGAGCGGATCGGCTCCAATCCCGTCCGCCTCCGCAACGAGCTCGAGCGCCTGGCGCTGTGGGCCGGGGAGGGGGGAGAGGTCACCGCCGCCGATCTGGAGGGGATGATCGCCGACACCTCGGAGATGGCCGTCTGGTCGCTCTCCGACGCCCTGATCGAAGGCGACGCGGCGGCGGCGCTGCGGATCGGCGAGCGCCTGATCGGCCAGGGCGAGAACGTCACCGGGCTGATCTACGGCCTCGCCTCGCGGTTGCGCGGCGCCTGCGCCGCCGCGGCCCAGCTGGAGGAGGGAATCCCGCCCAGGCAGGTGGAGTCCTCGCTGAAGATGCACCCCTACGCCGCCAAGCAGTTGGTCAGGCGCCTCGGGGGCGCCGACCTGGCGAGCCTGCGGGCAGCGACCGAGACCCTCGCCGACCTCGAGCTCTGGTGCCGGGGCGGCGCCGACTACGGCGACGAGCTGGCATTGACGCTCGCGCTGCGCAAAGCGGCGGCGGGGGCGGTCTAGAACCCGGCCTCGCCCGCTCGTAGGCGAGCGAAAACCAAGCAGCTCAAGGAGGAGCGAAGGAGCGTGCTCTGCACGTGACTGAGCGACGACGTCGCGATGCGCCGGTTTGCAGCCGCCTACGAGCGGGCGATGCGGGCGGCTTTTGCCTTCTTGCGCGCGCCGGTGTTCTTGTGGAGGGCGCCCTTCTGCACGGCCTTGTCAACCTTCGAGACCAGCTCGCGCTGCTCGGTCGCGATCGCCTCGGCGTCGCCGCCCGCGACCGCGGCTTCGAGCCGGCGGAAATGGGTCTTGACCGTGCTGGTCGTCAGCCGGTTCTCGGTGCGCTCGCGCTCGCTGCGCAGTATCCGCTTCTTCTGTGAGGCTATGTTGGCCATGTCAAGTTCCCGAGCGGGCGCCTTGCCGGCTCCGGGCGGCCGCCGACTATAGCGACTGAAGCCGTTTCAGTCGTCCCGAACCGGAATCGACAACGAGCTTGGAGAAGCCCAGGGCACCCCAGACCCCCGAACCCGACGAGCGGGCGATCAACGCCGACGTCGGCGTCTGGGAGGCGGAGGCGTTCGAACCGGGGGAGGAATTCACCCGCGAGCCCGCCGCCGGCCCGCGGGCGGGGCGGATCGCCCGCTCGACCGCGTTCTTCTCGATCGCCACCGCGGCCTCGCGGATCGCCGGCCTCGCCCGCGAAGTCGTCGCCGCCGGCTACTACGGGATCAACGGGCCGGTCTCGGCCTTCACGATCGCCTTCCAGGTCCCCAACCTGATCCGCGCCCTCTTCGCCGACGCGGCGCTGCAGCCGGCCTTCGTCCCCGTCTTCACCGAACTGCTCGGCCGGAAGGCCTACAAGGAGGCGTTCCGCCTCGCCTCGACCCTGCTGCTGCTGGTGACGATGGTGCTGGGGGCGATGACCGCCCTCTTCGTCCTCCTCGCGCCGGTGATCATGCCGGTCTTCGCCCCGGGCTTCGAAGGCCCGATCCTCGACCTCACGGTCACCCTCTCCCAGGTCCTCTTCCCGATCCTGATCCTGCTCGGGATCAGCGGCATCGTCGTCGGCATCCTCAACAGCTACGACCGCTTCGGCGCCTTCGCGATCTCGCCGTTCTTCTGGAACCTGACGATCATCGTCGTCCTCGTCGTGCTGGAGCCGCTGTTCCACGGCCGCGACCGCATCTACGCCTACGCGATCGGCATCCTCGTCGGCACCCTGGTCCAGCTCCTGATCCCGGCCTGGGACCTGCGCAACACGCCGTTCCGCTTCAGCTTCAGCTTCGACTGGCGCCACCCGGGGGTGCGGCGGGTCTTCCTGCTGATGCTGCCGGTGACGATCAGCCTCGGCCTGATCAACTTCAACAACCTGATCAACAGCTTCTTCGGCAGCCTCGTCTCCGACCAGGCGCCGGCGGCGATCGACAAAGCCTTCCGCATCTACCAGCTCCCGCAGGGGATCTTCTCGGTGGCGATCGCGACCGTCCTCTTCCCGACCCTGGCCCGGTTCGCCAACGCCGGGGAGATCGGCAACCTGCGGGCGACGATGGCGAACGGGATGCGGCAGATCCTCTTCGTCCTGGTGCCGGCGGCGGCGGCGATCCTCGCCCTCTCCGAGCCGATGATCAGGCTCGTCTACCAGCGCGGCGAATTCAACCCGGCGGAGACCACCGTGGTCGCGACCGCGCTCTTCTGGTTCGCCTTCTCGCTGCCGACCAACGGCCTCTACCTGCTGCAGACCCGGACCTTCTTCAGCCTGCAGAGGCCGTGGCAGGCGACCGCGCTGGCGTCGATCGACCTCGTCGTCTCGGCCCTGGCGGCGCTCGTCCTCTACTCGCCCTTCGGGGTCGGGGGGATCGTCGCCGGGACCGGGATCGGGACCACGGTCGCGGTCGTCGCCCAGGCGGTGATCCTGCGGCGGCGCTTCGGCGGCCTCGAGCTGGGGCGGCTGCTCTCGACCAGCGTGCGGATCACGATCGCCGCGGCGGCGCTGGCGGCGGTGGGGTGGCTCGTCTGGGACCTGCTCGACCAGGCCCTCGGCCGCGGCCTCGCCGGCCAGATCGTCTCCCTGGGGGCGGGGCTCGGCGCCGGGGGCCTCGTCTACGTGGCGGTGGCGAAGCTCCTCCGCGTCGAGGAGCTCGAGCAGATGACGCGCCTGCTGCGGCGCCGGTCGGGCTAGGCCGCGGGGCCGGATGCTCGACCTCGGTCGATACCTGCTGGGAGTCGCGGCGATCGTCTGGCTCGCCGGCTTCGCCTGGCTGGGGGGGAGGGGGCTGCGCGGCTGGCTGCTGCCGGGCTTCGAGGGCGCTCCGGCGGCGCTGGCGACGGCGGTCGTCGCAGCGGCGCTGCTGATCTGGAGCGCCGAGCTGCTCGGCAGCTTCGGGGCGTTTGAGCGGGTGCCGTACCTGCTGGTCGTGGCCGCGGTCGGATCGGGGCTCTGGAGGTTGGTGCCGCGTCCGCCGGGGAGAGGGGAGTCGCACCTCGCTTCGCAGGTAGAGGCGCGGCTCCCCTCTCTCCGGCATGGACAGTGGCGCGCCGCGGTTCCGGCGCTCATTGCCCTCGTCATCGTCGCGATGGCCGTCGTGCATTTCTCGGCCGGCGTGAAGACGCGGCTCTCGACCGGGATGACCGGCTTCGACAGCACCTGGTACCACGGCCCCTTCGCGGCGGGGTTCTTCCAGAGCGGCGACACCTGGCACCTGCACTACATCGCCCCGCAGTTCCTCGCCTGGTTCTACCCGGCGAACAGCGAAATCTTCCACGCGGCGGGGATGCTGGCCTTCGGCCGCGACCTCCTCTCGCCGCTGCTCAACCTCGGCTGGTTTGTCGGCTGCCTGATCGCCTGCTGGTGCATCGGCCGGCCCTATCGGGTGGCCCCGTGGTCGCTGGCCCTGGGCGCGATCGCCCTCAGCGTCCCCGCCCTGGCCGACCAGGCCGGAGAGGCGCGGAACGACATCGTCGGCATCTTCTTCCTGCTGGCAGCCGTGGCAATCGCCGTGAACGCAACGAGCAACGAGAAGCAGGACCAACCCCCTCCCGCGGGTGGCACGGTGGGGGGGACCATGCCTGAGGAAGCTTCAGCTACCGGAAGACATGGTGGGTCCCCTGCCGTGACAGGACCCGCGGGCCGAGCCGCCTTCGTCGGCCCATACCTGGTCGCAGGCCTTGCGGCCGGGCTCGCGGCGGGAACCAAGCTCAACTTCCTGCTGCCCGCCGTCGTGCTCGTCGTCGGCCTCGCCCTGGCCGCGCCGCCGGGCAGGCGCCTGGCCGCGCTCCTCGCATCCGCGCTCGCGGCGCTGGCCGGCGGCGGCTACTGGTACCTGCGCAACCTCGCCCAGGCCGGCAACCCGCTGCCCTGGGTCCACCATCTCGGCCCGATCGACCTGCCCTCCCCGCAGCAGGCCCTGGGCGGCCGCGAAGCCCACAGCGTCCTCGGCTACCTGACCGACGGCGGCGTCTGGTCGGGCTGGTTCCTCCCCGGCCTCCACGGCGGCCTATGGATCCTCTGGCCGCTGCTGCTGGCCGCCGCCGCAGCCGGCCTCCTCCTCGCCCTCGCAGCCCCTCTCGGCCGACGGGCCGATAAGTCGAACCCCCCCCGCCGACGGGCCGATCAGTCCACCGCCACGGGACAGATCGGCCCCTCGGCGGTACGAGGTGGACAGATCGGCCCGTCGGCGGGGGTTCTGGCCGTGGCGGGGGCGGTGGGATTGGCGTCCGCGCTGGCCTGGCTCGTCGCGCCGACCTCCGCCTCCGGCCCCGACGGCATGCCCCGTGGCTTCGAATCCGGCCTCCGCTACCTCGCTCCCGCACTGATCCTCGGCCTCGCCCTCCTGCCGGCGGCCCTCCGCACCAACGGGTGGTTGAGCTTTGGCGTGGATAACGCGCCAAAGCTCAACCACCCGCGGGGGGGCGGCGCTTCGGTCCGCGCCTTCGCTGCGCTCGGGGCCCTTGCGGCGCTGGTTGCGATCGCGGCGGGGTACCCGATCCAGCGCCACTACCTCGCCGACCGCTACAGGGACCCGACCTTCACGACGCCCGGCCTCAACGCCGCCTTCGCCTGGTCCCGCGACATCAGCGACGCCCGCATAGCCACCACCAGCACCCGCCAGTACCCCCTCTACGGCACCGACCTCTCCAACCACGTCCAGTACCTGGGAATCCACCGCCCCCACGGCGGCTTCGAATCCCCCACCACCTGCCAGCAGTACCTCCAACTCCTGAGGGAAGGCCACTACGACTACGCCATAGCCACCAGGGACCGACCGGAACCCGGCAAGCCCCCGTACCCGCCCTTGGCCAAGTGGCTGCAACGCGCCGGAGCCCGCCCGATCCTGCGAAAGCCGCCGACGGTCGTCTTCAAGCTGAACGACCACCTGAGTCCCTCGGCGTGCGGGTAAAGCCAAGCGGCCGGTACCGCTGTCAATGCGGACCGCACCTCCGGCGGGTGGCGCGGTAGGGGGGACCATCTCCTGGTAGTTCAGGAGATGGTGGCTTCCCTGCCGTGACATGACCCGCCGGCCGAGCGCCTCGTCCCGAACAGGTAGGACGGCTCCCCTGCCGTGACAGGACCCGCCGGCCGAGCGCGTCCGTCCCTCATACTCCCCACCCGCGCCATGGACCACATCCGCAACTTCAGCATCATCGCCCACATAGACCACGGAAAGTCGACCCTGGCCGACCGCATCCTCGAGCTCACCGGCGCCGTCGACCCGAAGAAAATGCAGGCCCAGCTGCTCGACTCGATGGACCTCGAGCGCGAGCGCGGGATCACGATCAAGGCGCAGGCGGTGCGGGTCGAGTACACCGCCGAGGACGGCGAGGCCTACCACCTGCACCTGATCGACACGCCCGGCCACGTCGACTTCTCCTACGAGGTCTCGCGCAGCCTCGCCGCCTGCGAGGGGGCGCTGCTGGTCGTCGACGCCGCCCAGGGGGTGGAGGCGCAGACCGTCGCCAACACCTACCTGGCGATCGAGAACGGGCTCGAGCTGATCCCGGTGATCAACAAGGTCGACCTGCCCGGGGCCGAGCCCGAGCGGGTCGCCCAGGAGATCGCCGACCTGCTCGGCGGCGACCCCGAGGAAGCGCTCTGGATCTCGGCCAAGACCGGCCAGGGCGTTCCCGAGGTGCTGGAGGCGATCGTCGCGCGCATCCCGCCGCCGGCCGGCGAGCCCGCCGCCCCGACCCGGGCCCTGATCTTCGACTCCGAGTTCGACCCCTACCGCGGCGTCATCGCCTACGTGCGGATGGTCGACGGCAGCTTCGCCAAGCGGGAGCGGATCCTGGCGATGCAGAACGGCACCGAGGCCGACATCGACGACATCGGCTTCTTCCGCCCGGCGATGACCGCGGTCGAGGGGATGGACGCGGGCGACGTCGGCTACCTGATCACCGGGATCAAGGACGTCACCAAGCTGCGCGTCGGCGACACCCTGACCTCGCAGGCGGACCCGGCCGGCGAGCCGCTGGAGGGCTACCGCGAGGTGCGGCCGATGGTCTTCTGCGGCCTCTTCCCGATCGACACCGACCGCTACGAAGACCTCCGCGACGCGCTCGAGAAGCTCTCGCTCAACGACGCCGCCCTCTCCTGGGAGCCGGAGACCTCCGAGGCGCTCGGCTTCGGCTTCCGCTGCGGCTTCCTCGGCCTGCTGCATATGGAGATCGTGCGCGAGCGCCTGGAGCGCGAGTACGACCTCGACCTGCTGGCGACGACGCCGAACGTGCGCTACCTGGTCAACCTCACCAGCGGCGAGACGGTCGAGGTCCACAGCCCGACCGAGCTGCCCGACCCGGGCCGGATCGAGACGATCGAAGAGCCCTACATCCGCGCCACGATCATCTGCCCGAAAGAGCAGGTGGGGGCGGTGATGGAGCTCTGCCAGCAGCGCCGCGGCACCCACGTCGACATGCACTTCCTCAGCCCCCAGCGGGTGCAGATCCGCTACGACCTGCCGCTGGCCGAAATCGTCCTCGACTTCTTCGACCTGCTGAAGTCGTCGACCCGCGGCTACGCCTCGCTCGACTACGAGCCGATCGGCAACCGCGTCTCCGACCTGGTCAAGGTCGACATCCTCCTCGCCGGCGAAAAGGTCGACGCGCTCTCGATCATCGTCTTCCGGGATTTCGCCTACGACCAGGGCAAGCGCCTGGTCGGCCGGCTGCGCAAGACGATCCCGCGCCAGCTCTTCGACGTCCCGGTCCAGGCCGCGGTCGGCTCCAACATCCTCGCCCGCGAGACGGTCAAGGCGCTGCGCAAGGACGTCACCGCGAAGCTCTACGGCGGCGACGTCACCCGCAAGAACAAGCTGCTGAAGAAGCAGAAAGCGGGGAAGAAGCGGATGAAGGCGGTGGGGCGGGTGGAAGTGCCGCAGGAGGCTTTTCTTGCGGTCCTCGAGATTGACGAGTAGGGACTTGGCGCTCGGCGGGCGGGTCCTGTCGCCGATTTGGTTCCACCATCCCCGCAACTACGCGGGGATGGTCCCCCAAATCGGCGCCACCCGCCCGAGGGGCCGTCTCCGGCCGCTCGAAGGGCCCTCTCCGGCCGACCGGCTGGCCGGGTGGCCAGTTAGAGTGCCCGGCCATGGCTTTGAAGACCGATGCAGTTGGAAAAGAGTGGCCGTCCACCACCTACCAGGTGGGGCGGGAGAAGATTCGGGAGTACGCGAACGCGCTGGGGATCGAGAACCCCGTCCACTTCGACGTCGAGGCGGCGCGGGCGGCGGGCTTCCGCGACGTGGTGGCGCCGCCGATGTTCGCGGTCGTCTACAGCAGCCCGGCGATGGCGCCGGCGATGTTCGACCCCGACGTGGCGATGAACTTCGCGGCGATGGTCCACGGCGGCCAGCAGTTCGAGTGGGACGAGCCGGCCTGCTCGGGCGACGAGATCACGACGACCGCGAAGTGCGTCTCGATCGAGGAGCGGGACGGCAAAGGCTTCTACGTGTTCGAGACCGACTCGGTGAACCAGGACGGGGCGCAGGTCGCGCGCGGGACCTGGACGCTGATCGTGAGAGGGGTTTGAGATGGCCGATCTGAACGTGGGCGACCAGGTCCCGGAGCTGCGGGTAACCCCGGACAAGTACCTGCCGCACCGCTACGCGGGCGCCTCGGGCGACTTCAACCCGATCCACATCGACGACGAGTTCGCCAAAGCCGTCGGGCTGCCCCGCAACATCCTCCACGGCCTCTACTCGATGGGCCTGGTGGCGAAGGCCAACGCGGCGCTCGCCGGCGGCGACCCGCGGGCCCTGAAGCGGCTCTCGGTGCAGATGCGCGGGATGGGCATGCCCGAGCAGGAGATCGTCGTCTCCGGCACCGTCAAGTCGGTCGAGGGCGGCCGGGTCGTGGTCGACACCGTCGCCGCCCAGGGCGAGACGCAGATCATCAAGAACGCCGAGGCGGAACTCGAGCTTTAGGCGGCCCATGCGGCGCTGTTGGGGTTCCTAAGATGTGATGGTGCTTTCGCAGCGACAGGAGCTGATTCTTCGGTTGGCGGTCGAGAGCTACCTGCGGACGGGGCGTCCTGTGCCCTCGAAGGAGGTGGCCGAGCGGCCGGAGGTGGAGTGGGGCCCTTCGACCGTGCGGGCTGAGCTGGCGGCCCTGGAGGCGGCGGGGTACCTGACTCACCCGCACACCTCGGCCGGGCGGGTGCCCACCGACTCCGGCTACCGGCTCTATGTCGACTCGATGCTCGAAGCCGGGGCGCCGCCGGCCACCCCCGGGGTCGAGCTGGAGCTCTCGCGGCTGCGCCGCGAGGTCGACACGGCGATGCGGGAGACGACCGCCGCCCTCGCCGAAGTCACCGACCTGGTGGCGATGGCGACGGCGCCGAGCCTGGCGGCGACGATCCACCGGGTCGAGGTCCTGCAGCTGCAGCCGAACAAGGTGGTGGTGATCGGGATCGCCTCCAGCGGCGACGTCACCCGCCGCGTCTTCGAGTTCGGCCGCGCGCTCGACAGCGGCCTCGTCCAGTGGGCCTCCAGCTACCTGAACGAGTCGCTGTCGGGGCTCGGGCTGGGGGCGCGGATGATCGAGAGCCGCCTCCACGATCCCGAGCTGAGCGGGGTCGAGGCGGAGTTCGTCGCCACCCTCGGCACCACCTTCACCGACTTTGTCAGCGAGGGCGACCTCTACATGGAGGGGGCCTCGCGGCTCCTCTCCGAGGCCCACCTCCCCGACCTGCCGCGCGCCGACGAGCTGATGACGGCGCTGGAGCGCCGGGCCGAGGTGCTGGAGATGCTGCGCTCCTCGCTCGACCGCCGCTCGGTCTTCTTCTGGATCGGCGGCGAGAACCCGCAGCCGGCGCTGCGCTCGGCCAGCGTCGTCGGCGCCAACTACGGCCTGCCGCATCGCAACCTCGGCGCCGTCGGGGTGGTCGGGCCGCTGCGGATGGACTACGCGACCGCGATCGCCTCGGTCCGCGGCGCCGCCCGCGAGCTCTCCCGCTACTTCGAGACCGTCTACTCCGACTGACCGGCCAGCCGATGCCGCGCGACTACTACGAGGTCCTCGGGGTCTCCCGGGGGGCGAGCGAGACCGAGGTGAAGAAGGCGTTCCGCAAGCTGGCGCGCGAGCTGCACCCCGACGTCAACCGCGAGTCCGACGCCGAGGAGCGCTTCAAGGAGGCCGCCGAGGCCTACGAGGTCCTCTCCGACGCCGAGCGGCGGCGCACCTACGACGCCTACGGGCACGAGGGGCTGCGCTCGGGCGGCTACGACCCCGGGGCGGGCTTCGGCGGCAGCATCGACGACCTCTTCCAGTCGATCTTCGGCGGCGCCGGGTTCGGGTTCGGCGGCCGCCGCGGCCCGGCCGGCGGCGGCGACGTCGGGGCCGAGGTCGAGGTCGAGCTGGCCGAGGTGGCGACCGGCGTGCGCCGCGAGGTCGCCTACGACGTCGTCGGCGCCTGCGAGCACTGCCACGGCAACGGCGCCGAGCCGGGGACGCCGATCTCGACCTGCGAGCGCTGCGGCGGCGCCGGCGAGCTGCGGGCGGTGACCCGGACGCCGTTCGGGCAGATGGTCCGCAGCGCCGCCTGCGACGCCTGCGGCGGCGCCGGCAAGATCCCCGAGACCCCGTGCGAGACCTGCGGCGGCAGCGGCCGCACCCGGCAGAGCCGGACCAGCGCGGTCGAGGTCCCGGCCGGGATCGAAGAAGGCCAGCGGATGCGGATAACCGGCGCCGGCCACGCCGGCGAGCCGGGGGCCCCGGCCGGCGACCTCTACGTCGAGGTCCGCGTCGCCGAGGACGAGCGCTTCGAGCGCGAAGGCACCGAGCTGATCGGCACCGTCTCGATCCCCGCGACCGAGGCGATGCTGGGGACGACGGTGACGGTGGCGACGCTCGAGGGCGAGGAGGAGATCGAGGTGGAGCCGGGCACCCAGCCGGGGCACCGCTACCTGCTCAAGGGCCAGGGCCTGCCGCGGCTTGGCAGCCGCCGCCGCGGCAACCAGCGGGTCGTGCTCGAAGTCTTCGTCCCGACCAACCTCGACGACGAGCAGCGCGAGCTGGTCAAGCAGCTCGACGAGACGCTCGAGGACGACAACCTCTCCGCCCAGCACGGCGAGGGCCTGTTCAGCCGCGTGCGCCGGGCCTTCGGCTGAGGCGCACGCCGTGATCCGGCTCGCGGTCCGCTGCGCCCCCGAGCAGGCGGAGCTGGTCCTCGCCGAGCTGACCGTGCTGGCGCCGAACGGGGTCGAGGAGGAGCGCGGCCCCGGCTTCGTCGAGTACGCGATCTACGGCGGCGAGGGGGAGCTGCCGGAGCTGGGGGAGCTCGACGCGGCGCTCGCCGGCGGACGGATCGAGGTCTCTTCGACCGAGGTGCCCGACGACTGGGCCGACCGCTGGCGCGACTTCCACAAGCCGCTGGCGGTCGCCGGCCGCCTCTGGCTGCGCCCCTCCTGGGAGCCGCCCCGCGAGGGCGCGATCGACGTCGTCGTCGACCCCGGCCGGGCCTTCGGCACCGGCGCCCACCCGACCACCCGCCTCTGCCTCGAGTTCCTCTGCGAGCTGGAGGCGGCGGGGGAGGCGGGCGGCGAGCTGGTCGACCTCGGCACCGGATCGGGCGTGCTGGCGATCGCCGCCGCGAAGCTCGGCTGGTCGCCGATCCGCGCCTACGACCACGAGCCGGCGGCGCTCGAGGCAGCCGCGGCGAACGCAGCTGCCAACCACGTCGATCTCCACCTCGAACGCCTGAACCTGCGCGAACGCCTCCCGGTCCCGGCCCCGACCGTGGTGGCCAACATGACTGCTCCGATCCTGCTGGCGGTGGCGGGGTTGCTCGGGGCGGCGGGCGGGAGCCGGGGGAGGGTCGCCGGACAACAGCGGGGAGGGTCCGGCGACCCTCCCCCGGCTCCCGCCGCCCTCGTCTGCTCCGGGCTCCTGCCCGGCGAGGTTGACGAGGTCGCCGCGGCGTTCGGCGCAAGCGGCCTCGGGGAGGCGGAGCGCCGGCAGGAGGGCGACTGGGCGGCGCTGCTGCTGCGTCGGCGTTGAGCTATAGGGTTCCGGCGATGGCTCTCGCATCGATCGTCTCGCCCGGCTACAAGATCGCGCTGTTCCTGCACATCCTCGCGGTCGTCCTCGCCTTCGGCCCGACCTTCGGCTACGGCTTCTTCTTCTCGGTGGCGCCGCAGTACCCGCGCGCGGTGCCGGCGATCCTGAGCGGCATCCAGAAGGTCGACCGGTACCTGGTCAACCCGGGGATGATCGTCCTGCTGCTGGCCGGCATCTACCTGCTCGCGGACGGGGGCTGGGACGGGTCCGACGCCTTCATCTCCGTCGGCTTCCTGGCGATCCTCGTCCTCTTCGGGCTCCAGCACGGCTTCTTCCAGCCGCGGGTCCGCAAGCTCAGGGAGATCGCCGAACGCGACCTGAAAGAAGGCGACACGCTCAGCGGCGAGTTCGAAGCCGGCGGCGACCTGGTCGGCAAAGTCGGCACCCTGGCCGGGGCGATCGTCGTCGTGACGATCTTCTTCATGGCCTACAAACCGTTTATGTGAGCCGCTGAGCGGCGTCCCCTTTGACCGCGCTCAGACCGGACCAGCCGGTTGGAGTCTTCGATTCCGGGGTCGGCGGCCTCACCGTGCTGCACGAGTGCCTGGTCTCGCTGCCCCAGGAGGACTTCCTCTACCTCGGCGACACGGCGATGTTCCCCTACGGGGACAAGGACCCGGCGCGGCTGCGCGAGCGGATCGGGGCGATCGCCGCGCTGCTGGTCGAGCGCGGCGCCAAGCTGCTGGTGATCGCCTGCAACACCGCCACCTCGATCGGCGAGGACGTGGCGCGGGAGGCGGCCGCGGCGCACGGGGTGGAGGTGGTGCCGGTGGTCGAGCCGCAGGCGGAGATCGCCGCCGCGATCACCGCGAACGCGCGGGTGGGGGTGCTGGCGACGCCGAACACGGTCGCCAGCGGCGCCTACCGGCGGGCGCTGGAAGCGGTCGGGCGCGGGCTCGACGTGATCGAGGTGGCGGCACCCGACCTGGCCTCGTTCATCCAGAACGGCTCGCCCTTCGACGAGGAGACGATGGCGATGGCCCGCTCCTACTGCGCGCCGCTGCGCGCCGCCGAGGTCGACACCCTGATCCTCGGCTGCACCCACTACCCGCTGGTGGCGCCGATGCTGCAGCGGATCCTCGGCCGCGACGTGCGCCTGGTCAGCGGCGGCCACGCCGTCGCCGCCGCGGTCCAGCGGACCCTCGAGGGGGGCGGCCTGGCGCGCGAGCCGGCCGGCGAGGGCAGCTACGACTTCCTCTGCACCGGCGACCCCGAGGCCTTCCACGCGATCGGCACCCGCTTCCTGCAGATGCCGCTCGGAGACGTCGAGCGGGTCGAATTCGGGGCGAATTGACGGTTTCGGCACAGGCCGCCGCCGAAAATTTGCATTCTGCGCGCCACACGCGCGCTTTCGTCGGGCATGGTCTTCTCCATGCCCGCGTTCCTGCCATCCGGCAATACCGTATATACTCGCCCAGTGGCCAAGGTGATGATCTCCATTCCCGACACCCTCCTGGAGCGGCTCGACGCGCTGGCGAAGGAGTCCGGCGAGACTCGCAGCGGCCTCCTCCAGCGCCTCGCCGAGCGGGATCTGCGGGAGCAGGAGAAGAGCCGCGGCGCGCAGGCGAGGCGGCTGATGGAGGAGATCGAAGCCACCTTCACCGCCGACGAACCCCGCTTCGACGTCGTGCGGCTGATCCGCGAGGACCGCGAGTCGCGCTGATGCTGCTGATCGACGCGAGTGTCTGGGCGAGCCTCGCCGCCCCCGGCGAGCGCTTCCATGCCGAGGCGAAGGAACTCCTGGTCGAATCGCAAACCGGCCTCGCCGCGCTCGACTTCACCCTCCTCGAGGTGGCAAACGCGGTGGGGGTGAAGATGGGCCAACCGCAGCGCGCCCGGCGGCTGTTCGACCTGATGACGACCCGCTGCCAGGAACGGCTTGTCCAGCTCGACCCGGACCTCGCCGTGTCTGCGGTCGAGCTCGGAGCGCGCCACTCGTTGAGCGCCTACGACGCCGCCTACGTGGCGGTGGCGGACCGATACGGCTGGACCCTGGTCAGCGCCGACGTCGCCGACCTCGTCTCCAAGGGCCTCGCTGTCACCCCCGACGCAGCCGTCTACCCTTAAGCCGATGAGCGTTCTCGAGCAGGTGCAGGACGACGTGAAGACGGCGATGAAGGCGCGCGACCGCGAGCGCGCCTCGGCGCTGCGGCTGATCGTCGACGTCCTCCAGCAGGACGCGAAGCTGGGCAAGGGCGACGAGGTCGCGGTGCTGCAGCGGGAGCGCAAGAAACGGGTCGAGGCGGCGGAGGCCTACGAGGGCGCCGGCCGCTCCGAGCAGGCCGCCTCGGAGCGCTTCGAGGCGGAGCTGATCGAAGGCTACCTGCCCGCGCAGCTCTCCGACGAGGAGCTGGCGGCGCTGGTGGACGAGGCGGTCGCCGCGACCGGGGCGAGCGAGCAGCGCCAGATGGGCCAGGTGATGTCGGCGCTGATGCCGAAGGTCGGCGGCCGCGCCGACGGCAAGCGGGTCAGCGCCGCGGTGCGGCAGAAGCTGGGCTGACGTGGCCCGCGCGAGGACTTGACTTGGCCCGCAGGCAGCTGACCCTGGACAACACCGTGGCCGCCGAGCTGGCCGGCTCCGAGGACACGGTGCTGCGGGCGCTGCGCGGCCGGCTCGACGCCGAGCTGCACCTGCGCGGCAACGTCCTGACCCTGGAGGGCGAGCCCGACTCGGTCGCCGCCGCGGCGACCGTGGTCGACGAGATGGTCGAGCTGATCGAGCAGGGCCACGAGGTCGCGCCGGGGACGATCGAAGCCGTCACCGGCGCCCTCGACGCCGACGAGAGCCCGGCCGAGATCCTCGACGACGTCGTCTGGCGCCATCGCAACACCAAGGTCGCGCCGAAGACGCTGAACCAGAAGCGCTACGTGGACTCGATCCGCCGCCACACGATCACCTTCGGGATCGGCCCCGCCGGCACCGGCAAGACCTTCCTCGCGGTGGCGATGGCCGCGGCGGCGCTGACCGAACGCAAGGTCCAGCGGATCATCCTCACCCGGCCCGCGGTCGAGGCCGGCGAGCGGCTCGGCTTCCTGCCCGGCGACATCCAGGCCAAGGTCGACCCCTACCTGCGGCCCCTCTTCGACGCCCTCTTCGACATGCTCGACCCCGACCGCGTCAACGGCTACCTCGAACGCAACGTGATCGAGGTCGCGCCGCTCGCCTTCATGCGCGGCCGCAGCCTCAACGACTCCTTCGTGATCCTCGACGAGGCGCAGAACACCAGCCCCGAGCAGATGAAGATGTTCCTCACCCGGCTCGGCTTCAACTCGCGGATGGTGGTGACCGGCGACGTCACCCAGGTCGACCTGCCGCGGGACCAGCGCTCGGGCCTGATCGCCGTCAGCGAGATCCTCAGCGAGGTCCAGGACATCGCCTTCGTCCGCTTCGGCGGCGAGGACGTGGTCCGCCACAAGCTCGTGCAGCGGATCGTCGCCGCCTACGACGCCCACGGCGCCCGCGAGAGCGAGGCCCGCGCCGAACACGGGCCGACGCCGCGTCCGTGACCGTCGACCTGAGCGACGTCCCGGCCGACCTGCGCAGCGCCGCCGCCGCCGCGCTCGCCGCCGCCGGCGTCGAGGAGGGCCACCTGGCGGTGGAGATCGTCGGCGAGGAGCGGATCCGGCAGCTCAACCGCGACCATCGCGGACGCAACGCGGCGACCGACGTCCTCGCCTTCCCCATCGACGAGCTCGGGCCGGTGGCGGGGCCGCGCGAGCTCGGCGACGTGGCGATCTGCCCCGAGCACTGCGCCGACCTGACCGAGGCCGCGGTCCACGGCGTCCTCCACCTCTGCGGCCACGACCACGAGACCGACGACGGCGAGATGCTGGCCCTGCAGGCCCGGGTCCTCGCCGGGCTGCGATGACCCGGTCCGGTTTCGTCGGGCTCGCCGGGCGGCCCAACGTCGGCAAGTCGACCCTGGTCAACGCGATCGTCGGCTCCCACGTCGCGATCGTCTCCAGCCGCCCGCAGACGACGCGCCGGGCGATCCGCGGCGTCGCCACCGACCTCGACGCCGGGCGCCAGCTCGTCCTCGTCGACCTGCCGGGAGTGCAGCGCCCGCGCGACGTCCTCACCGAGCGGATGCAGGGGCGGGTCGAGCGCGAGCTGGCCGACTCCGACGTCGTCCTCTTCGTCGTCAACGGCGAGGAGGGGATCGGCCCCGGCGACCGCTTCATCGTCAGGGCGCTGCTCGGCGCCGGCCGCAGGCTGCCGGTGATCTGCGCCGTCAACAAGGCCGACCGCCTCGGCCCCAACGAGATGGTCCCGGTGCTCGCCGCCGCCGCCGAGCTGGAGGGGGTCGACGAGGTCTTCCCGCTCAGCGCCCGCAGCGGCGAGGGGCTGGCGCCGCTGCTGGAGCGGCTCGGCGAGCTGGTCCCCGAGGGGCCGTATATGTACCCGCCCGAGGACCGCAGCGACCAGCCCGGCGAGCTGCTGCTGGCCGAGCTGATCCGCGAGCAGGTGCTGAACCGGACCCGCCAGGAGATCCCGCACTCGGTCGAGGTCTCGGTGCTCGAGGTCGAGCCGCGCGAGGACGGCCTGGTCGCGGTCAACGCCGAGATCTGGGCCGAGACCGAGTCGCAGAAGCGGATCCTGGTCGGCAGGGGCGGGGCGAAGATCGGCGAGATCGGCAGCGCCGCCCGGCGCTCGCTGGAAGCCGAGCTCGGCGCCCGGGTCTTCCTCGATCTCCAGGTCCGGGTGCGGCGGCACTGGCGCCGCGACGAGGACCTGCTCGACCGGCTCGGCATCGAGTAGGACGGGCCCGCCGGGCAGGCGACGTTTACGATCCACCCGATGTTCCCCGAAATCGAATTCGACCAGCGCGGCCTGGCGCCCTGCGTCGTCCAGGACTTCGCCTCCGGCGAGGTGCTGATGCTGGCTTACGTGACGCCGCAGTCCCTGGAGATGACGCTGGAGACCGGCGACCTCCACTTCCACAGCCGCTCGCGCGACGAAATCTGGAAGAAGGGCGAAACCTCGGGCAATGTGATGCACCTGCGCCAGCTCCGCTACGACTGCGACGGCGACGCCCTCGTCGCCCTGGTCGACCCGGCCGGCCCCGCCTGCCACACCGGGGAGCGGAGCTGCTTCTACCGCGAGGTGCTGGGCAGCGCCTCGCCGCGCAAGGACGCGCCGCCGGCCGAGGGCGAGCCGCACCCGGTCACCCACGAAGCGCTGCCGGCGCTTGAGCGGACGATCCGCGACCGCTCGCTGCGGCGGCCCGAGGGCAGCTACACCGTGAAGCTGCTGGACGACCGCGAGCTGATCGGCGAGAAGGTCGAGGAGGAGGCCGAGGAGGTGGTCCGCGCCGCCCGCGAAGAGAGCGAGGAGCGGGTCGCCGAAGAGGCCGCCGACGTCCTCTACCACCTCAGCGTCCTGCTCGCCTCGCGCGGAGTCTCGCAGGCGCGGGTGATGGAGGTGCTGAATGGCCGTAGCCGCTGACTCCGAGCTGCACCTCGAGCCCAGCCTCGCGGGGGCGCGCGAGCTGGCCCGGCAGGGCAACGTGGTGCCGGTCCGCGCCCGCCTCCTCGACGACTGCGAGACTCCGGTCTCGGCCTTCCTCAAGCTGCGGGCGGGCGAGCCGGAGGGGGCGCCGTGCTTCCTGCTCGAGTCGGCCGAGCAGGGCCAGGTCGGCCGCTACTCGTTCGTCGGGCTGCGGCCGCGGGCGCTGCTGCGCTGGAGCGAGGGGGAGCTCGCGGAGTGGAGCGGCGACGCCGCCCCCGGCGAGCCGCCGTCGAGCAGCGAGCCGGCGCCCGACCCCTACGCGGCGGTGGCGGCGCGGCTCTCGGAGTACCGGCCGGCGCCGGTCGAGGATCTGCCGCCCTTCGCGGGCGGCGCCGTCGGCTTCTTCGCCTACGACCTGGTGCGGACGGTCGAGCCGCTGGGCGAGCCGAACCCCGACCCGCTCGGGCTGCCGGACCTGGCGCTGATGGTGACCGACGCGATGGTCGTCTTCGACCACCTCCGCCACGAGCTGACGATCCTCGCCTGCGCCTTCGTCGGCGAGGACGAGGACGTCGACGTCGCCTACGAGGCCGCCGCGGCGACAATCGCCGAGATGCGCGAGCGCCTGCGCGGCCCGGTGCCGGTGCCCGCGGGCGCCGCCACCGGCGAGCCGCCCCGGTTCGAGTCGAACATGGAGCGGGAGGAGTTCGAAGCGGCGGTGGCGCGGATCGTCGAGTACGTGCATGCCGGCGACGCCTTCCAGGTCGTCCCCTCGCAGCGCTTCTCGGCGCCGGCCCCGGTCGAAGCCTTCTCGGTCTACCGCGGCCTGCGCGCGGTCAACCCCTCGCCCTACATGTACTTCCTCGAGTTCGGCGACTTCCAGATCGCCGGCGCCTCCCCCGAGCCGCTGGTCAAGGTGACCGGCGACCGGGTCGAGACGCGGCCGATCGCCGGCACCTACCCGCGCGGCGCCAGCGAGGACGAGGACCGCCAGCTCGCCGAGAAGCTGAAGAACGACCCGAAGGAGCGGGCCGAGCACGTGATGCTGGTCGACCTCGGCCGCAACGACCTCGGCCGGGTCTGCGAGTACGGCAGCGTCAAGGTGGACGAGCTGATGGTGGTCGAGACCTACTCGCACGTCCTCCACATCGTCAGCCAGGTCTCGGGCCGGCTGAGAGCGGGGGTGAGCGCGATGGACGTGCTGCGCTCGGCGCTGCCGGCCGGCACCCTCTCCGGGGCGCCGAAGGTGCGGGCGATGCAGATCATCGACGAGCTCGAGCCGGTCAAGCGCGGCGGCTACGGCGGCGCCGTCGGCTACCTCTCCTGGAACGGCGACCTCGACACCGCGATCCACATCCGCACCGTCGTCTGCAAGGACGGGCGGCTGCACGTCCAGGCCGGCGGCGGCACCGTCGCCGACGCCAAGCCGAGCTACGAGTACGTCGAGTCGGTCAACAAGGCGCGGGCGGTCTTCCGGGCCGTCGAGGTCGCCTGCGAGCAGCCGGACTGGGCGTGACCGATGCGGGTGCTCGTGATCGACAACTACGACTCCTTCACCTACAACCTGGTCCAGTACCTGGGCGAGCTGGGGGCCGAGGTCGAGGTCGTCCGCAACGACAAGGCGACGGTCGTCGAGCTGCTGGCCCGCGAGCCCGACCGCCTGGTCGTCTCGCCCGGCCCCTGCACGCCGGCGCAGGCCGGCATCTCCGGCGAGGCGATCCGCGCCTTCGGCGAGGCGGGCACGCCGGTCCTCGGCGTCTGCCTCGGCCACCAGGCGATGGTCGAGGCCTTCGGCGGCCGCGTCGTCCAGGGGCAGCCGATCCACGGCAAGGAGGGGGAGGTCGAGCACGACGGCCGCTCGATCTACGCGGGCCTGCCGAGCCCGCTGGTCGCCGGCCGCTACCACTCGCTCGTCGCCGACCCCGACCTGCCGGCCGAGCTGGAGCTGAGCGCGACCCTGGGCGAGGTGGTGATGGGCGCCCGCCACCGCGAGCTGCCGGTCGAGGGCGTCCAGTTCCACCCCGAGTCGGTGCTGACCCCGCAGGGCAGGCACCTGCTCGCCAACTTCATCGGCGCCGGGAACGGCAATGCCTAACGACGTCGTCAGCCGCGCGATCGACGCCGTCTGCGCCGGCGACCACCTCACCGCCGACCACGCCTCGGCGGTGCTCAGCGAGATCATGGAGGGGCGGACCGACCCGATCCAGACCGGCGCCTTCCTGATCGCCCTGCGGGCGAAGGGGGAGACGGTCCCCGAGCTGGTCGGCCTGGCGCGGACGATGCGCGGCCTGGCGGCGCCGGTGCCGACGAGCCGCGAGGACCTGGTCGACACCTGCGGCACCGGCGGCGGCCCCTCGACCTTCAACGTCTCGACCACCGCGGCGCTGGTCGCCGCCGGCGCCGGCTGCGCGATCGCCAAGCACGGCGGCCGCTCCAACACCAGCCGCTGCGGCTCCGCCGACCTGCTGGAGGAGCTCGGCGTCAACATCGAGATCGAGCCCGAGCAGGTCGGCCGCTGCATCGACGAGATCGGCTTCGGCTTCATGTTCGCCCCCCGCCACCACGCGGCGATGGCCCACGTGGTCCCGGCCCGCAAGGCGCTCGGGGTGCGGACGATCTTCAACTTCCTCGGGCCGCTGACCAACCCCGCCGGGGCGAGCCGGCAGCTGCTCGGGGTCGGCGACCGCCACTACCAGGAGACGATCGCCGAGGCGCTGGTCGGCCTCGGCAGCGAGCGGGCGCTGGTCGTCGCCGCCGAGGACGGCCTCGACGAGCTCTCGCTCTCCTCCCGCACCAGGGTGATCGAGGTCGCCGGCGGCGGCACCTCGGAGTGGTTCCTCGAGCCAGGCCGGTTCGGTCTGGCGCCGGCCGGGCTGGAGAGCGTCGCCGGCGGCAGCCCGGAGGAGAACGCGGCGGTGAGCCGGCGGGTGCTGGCGGGGGAGCCGGGGCCGCATCGCGACCTCGTCGTCCTCAACGCCGGCGCCGCGATCTACGTCGGCGGCCTCGCCGCCGACCTCGAGGAGGGCGTCGCCAAGGCCGAAGCGGCGCTCGACTCCGGGGCGGCAGCGGACGTGCTCGAGCGCCTGATCGCGGCAACGGCCGCGCCTCGCTGACGCGACCTTCAAGGTCGAGGTGTAAGAGAACGTACACCTCTACAGATCGTTGTAAGCGTGCTTACACGACGCAGAGCCAACCAAGATTTCCTGTGGTAAACCTACGCAGTTCCTAAAAGGTCTTTTAGGAAAGAAGGGAAGGTCCTCAGGTAGCCCTCCCTCGCGCAGGGGTCGGAGAAGGCTGACCCCTGCGTTGACCAAAAACAACCGGCACTGACACAGGCGTCGGAAACAAGGAGAAAGAAATGAAGTATCTGAAGATCCTGGGCCTCGCAGCCGTCGCTGCCGCGGCCCTGATGGCGTTCGTCGGCGCAAGCAGCGCCTCGGCCGACGTGCTCTGCGAAGAAAACAATACACCCGAATGTGGGGCCGGCAAGCAGATCACCCACATCGAAGCATCTCAGGTTGGCACGGGGACGCTGAACACCACAGGCGGGGCGACTCTGGCCAAATGCTCAGGCGCGTCGATGACAGCCGAAGACACGGAAGGCAGCGCAACCCACGAACCGGGAGGGCCGGTGAGCTTCATCAATTGGAGCGGGTGCAACACGACAGTCGATACGATCAGCCCCGGTCACCTGAGCATCGAAACAACGGTAGTCGAAGGTGTTCATCATGACACAGTAGTGTCATCAGGAGGGACAGTGACAATTGAACTGTTCGGCATCTCCTGTGAATACACCACCGGGACCGGTACGTCCCTCGGCGACCTTTCAACCGGCGAACCAGCAATCCTGAACATCAATGCGGTTGTCCTCAAGGACGGAGGCGGTGGTCTCTGCCCGGGCAGCGGCGTCTGGCAAGCAACGATGCAGATCACAAATCACACCGGAGTGTGGCTGTCCGAAAAGTAGAACGATCCTATTCGAAGTAATTGTTGAGCTTGGCCGCCCCATAGATGGGCGGCCAAGCGCTCTCACGGCGGAAGGCGCAAGGGGCGTCCGCCACGGTACCTTGACACGACCGTATGTGGGACCTAAAGTCTCGCCAAGGTGAGCCTCGCTCACGGCTTAGGGAGGAATCGAGGATGCAGAGGACTGGATACAGGGGACTGTGGGCTGTGCTTGCCACCGTGATCGCGGTCGCGATAACGCCGGCAGCCGCAAACGCCTCCCTGAAATACCGCTTCGACCCTGTCCCTTCGCTGGCCGGGGACTGCAGTGAATCCAGTCTGGATCCGATCCCGGACCCGGGGCTCTGTCCGATACCTCCCGGTACTGTCTTCTCCGGCGCCCCCGGCGCGGACCACCCGAGCCGGGCCTTCGCCTCGCCCAGGAGCGTCGCCACCGACTTTTACGGAGACGTCTACATCGCCAGCTATGGCCTCGAATCGGCGAAAGGGGAAGACGGCCGGATCGACGTCTTCGGACCCGACGGCACCTTCATTACCGAGGTCGCTGATGAGATTGGTCCTAGGGACCTCGCGGTCGACGGTAAAGGGGATCTGTACGTGTTCGATGCTCGAAAAGGTGGCCCGCCGGTCCGAATCAGCCTCTTCAAACCGTCTGCCTACAACCCTGCTGCAGGTGAAATCTCCTATGAAGAACCGTCGTCGGCCGTAACCGAAGAGCTGGGCGGCGCATTCGCGGTGGGTCTGGCCGTCAATATCGATAATGACCACCTCTTCATAGGCTTGGGAACCCACATCTGCGAGTTCAAATCTGCATCAGAAACGGAACCCAACGAAAAGATTGACTGCACGATCGGGGAAGGGAACCTTCAGTTTGGGCAGGGGTACGGCCTCGCCGTCGACCTCGAACACAAGCGCATCTACGCAAGCGACTACATCCCCTCTCCGGTACCGGGCAAATACGTCGTCCGGGTCTTCGAACTCGAACCTCCTCACGCGCTGATCGAAACGATCGACGGCTCGACCCTCCCGCAGGGTAAATTTGTCAGCGAACCCTCGCTCGCCGTCGACGAAGGAACGGGGGACCTCTTCACCTTCGGCGAAGAAGAACTGCCGCACGCGGTCAACCGCCTGACGGGCGAAGCCCCCCACGCCTTGATCGAACAGATCGGCGTGGAAACCGGGATCAAGCCGGTGTTCAGGGAGGAGATCGGCGTTGACAACGGGAAAGCGAGTCCCAACCGCGGCTACCTCTTCGTCCCCTCCCACCCCAGCGGCACCGGCCACTCGCTTGCCTTCTACCCCAGCGAAGAATGCGAACCGGTGGTCGAATCGCTCTCTTTCGTCGGCGTCACCGCCACCGAAGCGCAGTTGCGCTCGACGGTTAACCCCTGCAACGCCCCCACCTCCTACACCTTCGAGCTGGCCACCCAGCAGGTTTTCGAAGCCGAAGGGTTCGAAGGCGCCCAGGTCGTCGGCCAGGGCCGGCTTCCGGCGGTGAGCTTCGGCGAGCACGTGGCGGCCGGGGGCACCGGGCTTGCTCCCGAAACCGCCTATCGCTTCCGCATCGAGGCGACCAACGCGATCGGCTCCGATGAAGCCGAAGGCTCCTTCTCCACCTACGCGCTGCAACCGCCGTTGCCGCCGTGCCCGAACGACCCCTTCCGCATCGGCTTGTCGACGCGCCTCCCCGACTGCCGCGCCTACGAGTTGGTAACCCCGCCCGAGACCAACTCGCGCACCCCCGTGGGATGGGGCACCGCGGGACCGAACACGGGGAGCTTCTTCCCCTCTCCGGAGGCCTCGTCCGGGGGTGATCGGATGAGCTTCATGACCACCGGCGGGACGATTGCGGGGCTCGAAGGCACCGGTGCTCTGAACGGAGACTCCTACCTCGCCACCCGCGGCCCCTCGGGCTGGAGCAGCGCCGCCGCGGGGCCGAACGGCACCGAAGCCGAAGCGCCGCTGCCCGGCAGCGCCTCCCCCGACCAGGGCTACTCCTTCTGGAGCACCGGCGGCTCGCCGGGGAGCGCCGGGGAGACGGCCGTCGAAACCACCTACGCCCGCTACCCCGACGGGCACTCGGCCCTGATCGGCCGCGGCAGCCTCGGCACCGACGTCGGCGCGTTCGGGAAGCTGATCGCCGAAGGCGGCTCCCACATTCTCTTCACCTCTAACGAGCAGCTCGAGCCTGACGCCCCGCCGAGCGGGACCACCGCGGTCTATGACCGCACCTCCGACGAAGCCACCCAGGTCGTCTCGCTGCTGCCGGGGGACGAAACCCCCGCCGAAGGCGAAGGCGCCTCCTATCAGGGCGCCTCGCTTGACGGCCGCGGCGTCGCCTTCAAGATCGGGGGCGTCCTCTATCTGCGCCGCGACAACGCCACCACCTACGAAATCGGCTCCGGCCTCACCTTCGCCGGCATCGCCGAAGGCGGCGGGCGGATTTTCTACCTGCGGGGCGGCGACCTCTACGCCTTCGATGCCTCAGGGGGGGAGACGATCCGTTTCAGCGAATCCGGCGATGTCACCCCGGCAAACGTCGCCGCCAGCGGCACCGGCGCCTACTTCGTCTCCCCCAGCGTGCTTGCCGGGGCCAACCCCCACGGCGATCTGCCGCTTGCGGGCAAGGAGAACCTCTATCTCTCCCGCGAAGGGCAGATTTCCTTCGTCGCCACGGTGACCGCACGCGACGTGGTGGGGGAAAAAGCCCCAAACAACACTCAACTCGACGGCCTCGGCCTCTGGACCTCGGTGGTCGGGCCGAGTGAAGACGGAGCGCCCGGCCGCTTCGGCGCCGACCCCTCGCGCACCACCCCCGACGGCTCGGTCCTGCTCTTCCAATCGCGAGCCGACCTCACCGGCTACGAACCGGGCAAAGAAGGCGAAGAAGAACACGCCGAGGTCTACCGCTACGACGCCTCGGGCTCGCTCGTATGCCTCTCCTGCAACCCGACCGGGGCGCCCGCCTCCGGGCAGGCGAGCCTGGAGACGGTCAGCTACGGCCTGAGCGCTCCGGGGCCCTTCAACTCCTTCGCGCTGGTGGCAAATCTGACCGGCAACGGCCGTCGCGCCTTCTTCCAGTCGACCGAACGGCTCGTCCCCGCTGACAACGACGACCTCCAGGACGTCTACGAGTGGGAGGCGCAGGGGGTGGACAGCTGCGCCAGGCCGGGCGGCTGCCTCTATCTGATCTCCTCCGGACACAGCGGCGCCGACGACTACCTCTACGCGGTCAGCGATGGCGGCAACGACGTCTTCTTCCGCACCGCCGATCGGCTGCTGGGCGCCGACAGCTCCGAAACGCCCTCGATCTACGACGCCCGGGTCGACGGCGGCTTCGCGGAACCGGCCGCGACGGAACCATGTCACGGGGAAGGATGTCGCCCGACCCTCTTGGCTCCGCCGGCCATGCTGGCGCCGGAAAGCGGAACCCAAGCCTCTGCCTCGGCTCCTCGAGGCTGCCACAAGGGCAAGCACAGGGTGAAGCGCCAAGGCAAGCCCCGCTGCGTCAAGAGTCACCGCAGGCGCAAGCACAAGCACCGCCGCAAGCACCACCGCCGAGCCCGCACCCACAAGAAGGGAGGCGCAAAATGAGGCCGCTGCTCAGAGGAGCCGCCATTGCGAGTGCCGCCTGCGCCCTGCTCGCCGGGGCGACCCCCGCGAGCGGAGCCGAATTCGACAAATACGCCCTCGAATCGGTGTCGGCCTCGCTCTCCAACACCCAGGCCGGAGAACACGCCGACCTGACGCTCGGCTTCGCCCTTGCCTTCAACGAAAACAAGCCCTACGCTCAGACCCGCGACATCGAGATCCACTCGCCCCCCGGCGTTATCGGCAATCCGCAGGGGATCCCTCGCTGTACCGTCGCCCAGCTCGGCAACGAACCCAAAGAAAGCGAATGCCCGGTCTCTTCCCAGATCGGCGTCAGCGAAGTCACCGTCGGCGGCACGATCCAGGAAACCTTCTTCGAGCCCGTCTACAACATGGCCCCGCCCGCCGGCGAAACGGATGTCGTTGCCCGCTTCGGCCTCTACGCCGGCCCCTACCCGGCCTTCGCGAGCCTGCGCGTAGATCCCGCCGACTACAGCCTGGTGGCATCGGTGGAAGGCGCGCCCTCGGCTGCGGGCCTGATCGCCGCGCAGACGACCCTGTGGGGGGTGCCGGCCGCCCACAGCCACGACGAAGAACGCCTAACTCCCTTCGAAGCGATCAACAACGAAAAGCCTTCGGGCGGCCGCCCCGCCGGCCTGCCACCGGCTCCCTTCCTCTCCAACCCGACCGACTGCTCGCTGCAGCGTCAGGTCTCGGTGACGGTGACGAGCTACCAGCTGCCCGACCAGCCCAAGACGATGAGCGCCCCCTTCCCCCAGATCACCGGCTGCGAAAGCCTCGGCTTCGAACCGACCTTCACCCTCACCCCGACCAACCCCGAAGCCGCCGCCCCGACCGGGGTCGACGCCACCCTGACGATTCCCCAAGACGAAACCCCCCAGGGGCTCGCCACCTCGACGATGAAGAGTGCCGTCGTCACGCTGCCCGAAGGCTTCGCCGTCAACCCGGCGGCGGGCAATGGCCTGCAGGGCTGCAGTTCCGCCCAGGTGCACGAGGGCGAGAGCATCGCCGCGCAGTGCCCAGACGCCGCGAAGATCGGCTCGGTCGACCTCGACGTCCCCGCCCTCGAACGCCCCCTGCACGGCTCGGTCTACCAGCGCACCCCCGAGCCCGGCAACCTCTTCCGCTTCTGGGTGGTGGCAGACGAACAGGGGGTGCACCTGAAGCTGCCGGCTCAGATCGAGCTCGACCCGCTCACCGGCCAGGTCAGCACGGTCTTCAGCGGCATCGACTCGCTCGGCGGTCTGCCGCAGGTGCCTTTCGAGAGCCTGAAGCTCCACGTCTTCGGCGGGCCCAGGGCGCCGCTGTCCACGCCGGATCACTGCGGCACGTTCCAGGCCCATTTCTCGTTCACGCCCTGGTCGGGCAACCCGGCCGTCGAAGGGAACGCGCCGATGCAGATCGCTTCCGGCTGCGGTAAGGGAGGGTTCTCGCCGAAGCTCTCGGCGGGCACCCACGGCGCCGCGGCGGGAAGCTTCGCACCGTTTGTCTTCACCCTCACCCGCCAAGACGGCGAAGCAGAGCCGAAGACGATCGCCCTGCACCTGCCCCAGGGCCTGCTCGCAAAGCTCGCAGGCGTCCCCCTCTGCCCGGAGGCCCAGGCCGCAGCCGGCGCCTGCCCCGCCGACTCCAAGGTCGGCTCGATCCTCGCCTCCACCGGAGTGGGCGGAGCCCCTCTGTGGATACCCCAGCCCGGCAAAGCTCCCACCGCCGTCTACCTCGCAGGCCCCTACAAGGGCGCTCCCTATTCGGTGGTCTCGGTGGTTCCCGCCCAGGCAGGCCCCTTCGACCTCGGGACGGTCGTCAACCGCGCGGCGATCGACATCGATCCCGAAACCGCGCTGGCGACCATCGTCACCGACCCCCTGCCCCAGATTCTCGAAGGGGTGCCGGTGACCTACCGCACCCTGCATGTCGAGGTCGACCGCAAGGGCTTCACCCTGAACCCGACCAGCTGCGCGGCCAAGAAGATCACCGCCTCGATCACGGCCACGAACGGCGCCACCGCGGAACCCAGCGCCGGCTTCCAGGCCACCAACTGCGCCAAGCTCGCCTACAAGCCCCACCTGAAGCTTCGCTTCCGCGGGCAGACCAAGCGCACCGGCAACCCCGCCGTGCACGCCGTCTTGACCCAGAAGCCCCGCCAGGCCAACACCAGGGCCGCCGTCGTCCTGCTGCCCGCGGGCGAGTTCATCGACAACGCCCACATCAACACCCCCTGCACCAGGGTGCAGTTCGCCGCCGACAGCTGCCCCAAGGGCTCGATCCTCGGCCACGTCAAGGCCTGGAGCCCGCTGCTGGGTAAGCCGCTGTCAGGCAACCTCTACTTCCGCTCCAACGGCGGCGAAAGGGAACTCCCCGACATCGTCGCCGACCTGCGAGGCCAGATCCACATCGACCTGGTCGGCTACATCGACTCGGTCAAGACCGGCCCGGAATCCTCGAGGGTGCGGACCCGCTTCCTGCACGTCCCTGACGCTCCGGTCACCCGCGCCGTCTTCTCCTTCTTCGGCGGCAAGCGGGGCCTGATCGAAAACAGCCACAACCTCTGCAAGGGCACCCCCCGCGCCAAGCTCACCTTCCGCGCCCAGAACGGGCGCAAGAAGGTGACGAGGCCGCGGATCGGGGTCAGGTGCGGGAAGCATCGCCACCGCCGCAGGCACGGGCGTAGGTAGCGCGCCCCCACCCTCGGAATCAGCTGCCCGGTGGACGGCAGGTCATCCGCCTATCGCCCGGGCCCACGCTCTTGAAGGGCGCCCGGGCGTAGAGCGCCAACCTCTGCTCGGAGTGCCCGGCGACCGAGCAGGCGGCGGCGCCGGGGCCGGTCGCCCGGAAGGCGCTGTCCGGCAGGACCGGAAACTCGGTGAAGCGCCAGGTGTCGAGGTCGGCGCGTGGCATCCGCGACTGCCCGGGGCCCAGCCCCTGCGAGAGGACCCAGAAGGGGAAGACCTGCGGCTGCTTCCGCTTCAGCACAGTTTCAAAGCTTTCGCTGCACTGCCAGGAGCCGCCACCCCAGATCGCGGTCCTCCCGTGCCAGGGGTTGCCGCTCACGAATTCCAGCGGCGCCAGCCGATAGTCGGTGATCGAGCGGCCCTTGGTGAAGGTCGCGGTCATCACGCCCTTCGAGAACACCATCTGCCGGAGCACCTCCGGAGACTCCGCGCCGCAGGCCTTCAGGGCCGACTTCGGTGGCGTTCCTTCGTCGCTGTAGAGGAGCGGCCCGAGGCGAAAGCCGACTACGATCGTCCTGCCGTCGCTGCCGGAGATGTGCAGGGCTCCCGCCTGCCGGAGCGGACCTCCCGTCTGCGTGGAGGAGGAGGCGATGGCGGTGCGGCTCGAGGAGCCACATCCCGCCGGCACGAGGAGGCTGAGGGCCGCTGCCGCCGCTCCAATTGCCACGCGGCGGAGTCCGAGCTCCTTCCACCCGCAACTCTCCTTGATCACGGACCGATGATACTGAGTAATAAGAGACACATCAGTACTAATCCTGCAGTGCGAAGGCGACTCGGAGCCGTCACTACAGCTAGGCTCTGGTCCTTCATCGTGGGAATGATGGACCAGCTCATCGCGGGGGCTCGGGAGGGAGTCGAGGCGCGGCGCGCCGAGCTTCCCCAGGCCGACCTGGAAGCGCAGCTGTCCGGCCGCCGGGAAGACCGCCCGTTCAACGAGGCGCTGACCCGCCCCGGCCTCTCGCTGATCGCCGAGTTCAAGCGCCGCTCGCCCAGCGCCGGGGCGCTCGCCCCCGAGGGCCTCGACGTCGCCGCCCAGGTCTCCGCCTACGAGCGCGGCGGCGCCGCCGCGCTCTCGGTCCTCACCGACGGGCCGCACTTCGGCGGCTCGCTGGCCGACCTGCGCGCCGCCCGCGCCGCCTGCGGGATGCCGATCATCCGCAAGGACTTCATCGTCGACCCCTACCAGCTCTACGAGGCGGCGGTGAACGGCGCCGACGCGGTGCTGCTGATCGTCGCCGCCCTCTCCGCCGAGCGGCTGCGCTCGCTCTACCAGGAGGCGCGCTCGATCGACCTCGACTGCCTGGTCGAGGTCCACGACGCCGGCGAGCTGGAGCGGGCGCTGGAGGCGGGCGCCGAGGTGATCGGGATCAACAACCGCAACCTCGACGAGATGAGCGTCGACATCGGCACCACCTTCGAGCTGATGCCCGACGTGCCGGCGGGCAAGACGGTGGTCGCCGAGAGCGGCATCTCCGGCCGCGGGGAGCTGGAAGAGCTCGACCGGGTCGGCGTCGACGCGGTCCTCATCGGCGGCGCCCTGATGAGCGCGAGCGACCCCGAGGAGAAGGTGCGGGAGCTGACCGGCAACGACGAAGCCACCCGCGAACACCTCGTCTGAGCGACCGCTCGACAGAGGCCGGGGAATTTAGAAAAAATTTGAAGAGCGTTTAGGGGCCGGACACGGCCCGGCGCGATCCTCATGCCCATGCCCGAACAGAAATCGAAACTCCGCAGCCCCTTCTTCTCGGCCCTCCTTGGCGGTCTCGTCGTCGCCGTCGCCGGACTGATCGCGATCGCCGCAGGCGTCGTCCACTCCGGCGGCGGCTCGACGACGACCGTCAACGCGCCGCTGACCGCGCCGGTCGACGCCAAGCAGGAAAGCGGCAGCCCCAACCTCGTCAACCAGATCTACAAGGCCGACGGGCAGGGGGTCGCCTTCATCGAATCCCAGCTCGAACCGAAACAGAGCGAATTCTTCAGCCCCTTCGGCGAACCCCAGCAGGAATCGGGCGGCACCGCCACCGGCTCGGGCTTCGTGATCGACACCGAAGGCCACATCCTCACCAACAACCACGTGATCGAAGGTGCCGAAAAGGTCGAGGTCAAACTCGGCGAATCCGAAAAGGAGTACGAAGCCGAAGTGGTGGGGACCGACCCGGGCACCGACATCGCCCTGCTCGACGTCGAAGCGCCGGCCGGCGAACTGCACCCGCTGAAGCTCGGCCGCTCCGGCGAAGTCGAAGTCGGCGACCCGGTGGTCGCGATCGGCAACCCGTTCGGGCTCGACCGCACCGTGACCAGCGGCATCGTCTCGGCGCTGCAGCGGCAGATCCAGGCGCCGAACGGCTTCTCGATCAACCACGTGATCCAGACCGACGCGGCGATCAACCCGGGCAACTCGGGCGGCCCGCTGATCGACTCCGGCGGCAACGTGATCGGGATCAACTCCCAGATCGCCACCGGCGGCGGCGGCGACGGCAACGTCGGCATCGGCTTCGCGATCCCGATCGACACCGTCCGCGCCGAGATCAAGCAGCTCGAGACCAAGGGCGAAGTCGCCCACGCCTTCCTCGGGATCAGCGGCGGCGACGTCACCCCCGAACTGGCCAAGGCGGTGAACCTGCCGGTGAGCGAAGGGGTGATCGTGCAGACCGTCGTCAAGGGCAGCCCGGCTGACAAGGCGGGCCTGGAAGCCGGCAGCACCGCGGTCACCGTCAACGGGCAGGAAGTCCGGCTCGGCGGCGACATCATCACCGCGGCGAACGGCAAGAAGATCAGGACGATGGAAGAGCTGGTCGAAGTCATCCAGGACTCGCAGCCGGGCGATGAACTCGAACTGAAGCTGCTTCGGGACGGGCACGAAAAGACCGCCAACGTCACCCTTGGTACGCAGCCTACGAAAGCGGAATAGTTCAGGGGCGTCTTCGCGTACGCTGGTGGGGTGCGCGTCAAGTTCTGTGGGATCACCGATTTGGACGATGCGGCCGAGGCTGTGCGGCTTGGGGCCTGGGCTGTCGGGCTGATCCATTTCGACGGAAGTCCGCGGGATGTGGATCGGGGGGTGGCGGCTGAGATCGCGGCTGCTTTTCGGCGTAAGTGCGAGGTGGTGGGGGTGTTTGTGAATCCCACCTTGGACGAGGTGGCGCGGGCTGTGGAGGACGAGGGGCTGACGATGGTGCAGCTGAACGGGGCCGAGGGGGCCTCGTTCTGCGCGGAGGTGAAGCGGCGGACCGGGTTGAAGGTGGCGAAGGCGGTCCATGTGGCCTCCGCTGCCGACATCCACGCGGCCGAGGCCTTCCGCACCGACTTCCATCTCTTCGACCGCCGCGGCAAGGGGATGTGGGGCGGGACCGGCGAGAGCTTCGACTGGGAGCTGCTGCGGGGCCACCGCTCCGAAGTGCCGGCGATCCTCGCCGGCGGGCTGCGGCCGGAGAACGTCGCCGCGGCGATCGCGGTCGCCCGGCCCTACGCGGTCGACGTCGCCAGCGGCGTCGAGGTCGAGCCCGGCCGCAAGGACCACGCCGCGATGGCCGCCTTCTTCGAGGCCGCGAACCCGGTCGGCGCCGAGGCATGAGGCTCCCCCTGTGAGCACGATCGAGCAGCGCTTCGGCCCCTACGGGGGGCGCTACGTGCCGGAGACCCTGATCCCGGCGCTCGACGAGTTGACCGCCGCCTGGGCCGAGGCCCGCGAGGACGCCGGCTTCATGGCCCGGCTCGACCAGCTGCGGCGCGACTTCATCGGCCGCCCGACGCCGCTCTACCTGGCCGAGCGGCTCTCCGAGCGGGTCGGCTCGCGCGTCTACCTGAAGCGCGAGGACCTCGCCCACACCGGCTCGCACAAGATCAACAACGCCGTCGGCCAGACCCTGCTGGCGGCGCGGATGGGCAAGCCGCGGGTGATCGCCGAGACCGGCGCCGGCCAGCACGGGGTGGCGACCGCCACCGCCTGCGCCCTGCTCGGGCTCGAGTGCGTCGTCTACATGGGCACCGAGGACATCCGCCGCCAGGCGCCCAACGTCGAGCGGATGCGGCTGCTGGGGGCCGAGGTGGCCCCGGTCGAGGCCGGGGCGCGGACGCTGAAGGAGGCGGTCAGCGCCGCGATCCGCGACTGGGTCGCCAACGTCGCCGACACCCACTACGTGATCGGCTCGGCGGTCGGCCCGGCGCCCTACCCGGCGCTGGTCCGCGACCTGCAGCGGGTGATCGGCGTCGAGGCGCGCGAGCAGGCGCTGGCGGCCGAGGGCGGCCTGCCCGGCCGGGTGGTCGCCTGCGTCGGCGGCGGCTCCAACTCGATCGGCATCTTCACCCCGTTTGTCGCCGACGCCGGGGTGGCGCTGGTCGGGGTCGAGGCGGCGGGGGAGGGGCTCGACACCCTCCGCCACGGCGCCTCGCTGCAGGGAGGGACGACCGGCGTCCTGCACGGCTCGCTCTCCTCGGTGATCGCCGACGAGGAGGGCCAGATCCTCGAGGCCCACTCGATCTCGGCCGGCCTCGACTACCCCGGCGTCGGCCCCGAGCACGCCTACCTGCGCGACAGCGGCCGGGCGACCTACGTCGGCGTCACCGACGAGCAGGCGCTGGCCGCCTTCAAGGAGCTGTCCCGCCTCGAGGGCATCATCCCCGCCCTCGAGTCCTCCCACGCGATCGCCTGGCTGCTGGAGAACCCCCTGGAGGAGGGCTTCGACGTGCTCTGCCTCTCCGGGCGCGGCGACAAGGACATGGCAGAGGTCGGAGAGAGGGGGGCCCGGGCATGACTCGGCCGGCTCCCCCCGCCGGCGAGAATCGAATCGCCGCTGCGTTCGCTGCTGCGAAGGACGAAGGGCGGGCTGCGCTGATGCCCTACATGATGGCCGGGTATCCGGATCGGGAGACCGGGTTGGCGGTGGCTGAGGCCTATGTCGACGCCGGGGCGGATCTGATCGAGCTGGGGGTGCCGTTCTCCGATCCGCTGGCCGACGGGCCGGCAATTCATGCGGCGGCGACGAAGGCCCTCGAAGGCGGGGCGACGCTCGCCACCGCTTTGGAGATCTGCCGTGCGGTCTCAGGCCGGGTGCCGGTCGTCTTCATGGCCTACGCGAACATGGTCCTCGCCCACGGCGGCCCGGCCGGGTTCGCGAAGCTGGCCCGGGCGGCCGGGGCCGCGGGCGCGATCGTGCCCGACCTGCCGCTCGAGGAGGCGGGGGAGGTGCGGGAGGCCTTCGCCGCAGCGGGGCTGGCGCTGGTGCCGCTGCTGGCGCCGACGACGCCGCCGGAGCGGCGGCGGCGGATCTGCGACGCCGCCCGCGGCTTCGTCTACGTGGTCTCCACCGTCGGCACGACCGGGGAGCGGAGCGAGCTGCCGGAGGAGCTGACCGGGCTCGTCGCGGCGACCAGGGCCGAGGCGCGGACGCCGGTCGCCGTCGGCTTCGGGATCGGGACCCCGCAGCAGGCGGCCCAGGTGGGGGAGCTGGCCGACGGGGTGATCGTCGGCAGCCGCCTCGTCCGCGCCGCCGGCGAGGCGGGCTCGCCGGCCGCCGCCGGCGACGCCGTCGCCGCCTTCCTGGGCGAGGCCCGCGAAGCGCTCGCCGCCGGCCGTTCCACCGGGACGATCCAATAGGATGCCCCGCGACATGGGAATGGTCGTAACCCTCTTTCTCGCGATCGCCGCGATGGTCACCGTCTACGGCTGGCTCGGCCAGGGCGGCGGCGTCTCCGGGCTGATCTTCTTCGGCATCCTCCTGCTCGGCGCGATCGTCACGATCGCCCAGCCGAAGAAGTCCTAGAGACCCCCTCGGAGACCCTCAGGCGCGGGTCGCCACGGCGATCAGGTATTCGGGCTCCAGGACCAGCGCCCGGTCCCCGGCGGTGTTCGCCTCCGCCAGCATCGCCCGCAGGTCCTCGGTCAGCGCCGCCTCGCCCTCCGGGCCGACCTGCTCGTAGGCGGTCTTGATCGGCCCGAAGTAGGTGCGGAAGAAGTCGATGTACTGGTCGACCGAGAAGAACGGCTGGCGCGAGACCACCCGCTCGGACCGCAGCTCGGCGACGCCGTCGCCGAGCAGGCTCCTGACGTGGTCCTCGACGCCCCAGAGGACGGGCGGCGCGATCCCGGGCGGCGGGCCGCCGGTGTGCTTGAAGATCGCCAGGAACAGCTTCTCGAGGCCGCCGTCGGGACACCAGCTGGCGACGCCGATGCGGCCGCCCGGTTTCGTCACCCGCAGCAGCTCGGCCGCCGCCTTCTCCTGGTCGGGGGCGAACATCACCCCGAAGATCGACATCGTCACGTCGAAGCTCGCATCCGCGAAGGGCAGCTCCTGGGCGTCGGCCTCGACGAACTCGATCTCCAGGCGCTCGGCGGCGGCGCGCTCGCGCGCCCGCTCCAGCAGCGCCGGGACGAAGTCGGCGCCGGTGGTGTTGCCCCAGGCGCGCCGCGCCGCGGCGATCGCCCCGTTGCCGCTGCCGCAGGCGACGTCGAGCACCCGCTCGCCGGGGATGATCTCCAGCGCTTCGGCGAGGTTGTCGGCGTCGCGGTTGACGACGCTGGCGACCATCGCGAAGTCGCCCTGCGACCAGGTCTGCTGCTGGGCTTGCGTGGCGGCGGAGAAATCGGGAGTCTCGTTCATGGCGCGTACCCTCTCACGTGTAGAAGCGTTTGGCGATCTCCAGCATCCCCAGGTCGACCCGCTTGACTTTGACCGCCTCGGCCAGCGGCACCGAGGTCATCTCGGTCCCGTGCATCGCCGCCATCCGCCCGAACTCGCCGGCCTTCGCCATCTCGTAGGCGTGGGCGCCGTAGAGGGTGGCGAGGACGCGGTCGGTCGAGGTCGGGGTGCCGCCGCGCTGGACGTGGCCGAGGACGGTCACCCGGGTCTCGTAGCCGGTCCGCTCCTCCAGCTCCAGCGCCAGGGCGGCGCCGATCCCGCCGAGCCGCGGGTATCCGTATTCGTCGCGCTCCTTGACCGGCTGGACCAGGCGCTCCTCGCCGCTGCGGAAGGCCAGCTTGGCGCCCTCGGCGACGACGATGATCGAGAAGTCTTTGCCGTGGTCGTGGCGGCGGGTGACATCGCGGCAGACGTCCTCCACCGTCGTCGTCTGCTCGGGGATGACGACGCAGTCGGCGCCGCCGGCGATCCCGGCGTAGGCGGCGATCCAGCCGGTGTTGCGGCCCATCACCTCGACCACCATGATCCGGTCGTGCGACTGGGCGGTGGTGTGGAGGCGGTCGATCGCGTCGGTGACGACCTGCACGGCGGTGTCGAAGCCGAAGGTGAAGTCGGTGCCGCCGACGTCGTTGTCGATCGTCTTCGGGACGCCGACCAGCGGCAGTCCCTGCTCGGCGTGGAGCTGGCGGGTGATCTCCATCGTGTGCTCGCCGCCGATCGCGACGACGGCGTCGAGCCCCTGCTCGGCGAAGGCGGCGGCGACTTTCTCCTCGGCCCCTTCGCGGATCGGCTCGAAGCTGGAGGTGCCGAGGATCGTCCCGCCCTGGAAGAGGAGCCCCGAGACGGCGTTGCGGTCGAGCGGCAGGTAGTCGTCCTCGGCCAGGCCGCGGTAGCCACGGCGGATCCCGAGCGCCTCGTCGCCGCCCTGCATCGCCGAGCGGGCGACGGCGCGGATCGCCGCGTTCAGCCCCGGGCAGTCGCCCCCTGCGGTCAAGACACCGATTCGCATCCCGCCGAAGCTTAGAACCGATCGCGCTTAGGATCGCCCTCGTGCGCCGCCGCCTCCTCCCGATCCCGGTCCTGCCGCTGGCGCTCCTGGCCCTCGCCGCCGCGGGCTGCGGCGAAGGCGGGGCGGCGAGCGGCGCCACCGTCTCGATCTACGCGGCGGCCCCCCTCTGCAAGCAGGCCCGGCAGGAGCTGCAGAGGACGGGTGGCAAAGCCGGCGACCTCGACGTCCACGCCATCTGCCTGCCCCCGATCCAGCGCAAGGGCGGCGTCAGCCTCGCCACCGCCGGCAGCAACGCCCGCCGAGCCACCGAGGACTCGACCGCGGTCGCCTACCTGGAATTCCCGGGCCCGGCCGCCAACTTCACCCGCTCGATAGTCGAATCCGCCCAGATCGCCTGGATCAAGACCACCTCCGGAGCCAAACCAACCCGCCAGATCCTCCAAGCCCTAAAAGACCGCGGCTCCTCTCCTCCCCGCGACGCGGTACGCGAATCCCTGCCCGCCGACTGAGGGGCGGGTACCCGCCCCACCGGATGACGGGGTCGGGGGCGACCCCTCCCCGGACCCTCCCAAGCTGTTGTCCGGGGAGGGGTCGCCCCCGACCCGGCCGCCCGCCGCTGTTGTCCGGGAGGGCTCACCCCCTCCCAACCACAACGCCCTAAACCAGGTCCCGCAGCGCCCCGTCCAAATCCGGGTGCTTGAAGACGTAGCCCAGCTCCACCGTCCGCTTCGGCACCACCCGCTGCCCCCCGCGCAGCACCCGCCCGAACTCGCGGCCGAATTTGAGGTCGAGGACGAAGCCCGGCACCGGCACGACCGCCGGCCGGTTCACCGCCCGCCCGAGCGCCTTCGAGAAGTCCCGGTTGGTCGCCGGATTCGGCGCCGAGGCGTTGACGACGCCGCTGACCCGCTCGTCGTCCAGCGCCCAGAGCAGGATCCCGATCTCGTCTTCGAGGTGGATCCAGGAGACGTACTGGCCGCCGCCGGCGAGCGGGCCGCCGACGCCGAGCCTGAACGGCGTCAGCAGCTCCTTCAGCATGCCCCCGGCGGGGGTCAGGACCTGGCCGGTGCGGACGACGACGAGCCGCACGTCGGGCACCGGGTCGAGCTCGTGCGCCGCCGCCTCCCAGGCCTGCGTCACCTCCGAGTCGTAGGCGGGGTTGCGCGGCGGGTCCTCCTCGCTCACCTCCACCTCGCCGCTGTCGCCGTAGTAGCCGACCGCCGACTGGCTGACCAGCACCCGCGGGCGCCGCTCGATCGCCTCGATCGCCTGCACCAGGTTGTGGGTGCCCTGGCGGCGGGTCTCCATGATCCGCTGCTTGACCTCGTCGCTCCAGCGCTGGTCGATCGGCTCGCCGACCAGGTTGACGACGCCCTCGACCCCCTCGAGGGCCTCCGGGTCGGGTCGTTCCAGGGTCGGCTCCCAGCGGTGCCATGTCACCCGCGGGTTGCCGCGGCGGGCGCGGGCGGGGTCGCGGCTGAGCCCGACGACGTCGTCGCCGCGGGCGAAGAGGGCGTCGCAGAGGGCCGAGCCGATCAGGCCGCTGGCCCCGGTGACCAGAACCCTCACGGCGGCTAGCCCTCCACCGCGGTGAAGGTGCCGGTCTCCTCGTTGAGCCGGGCGATCCCGTCGCGCTTGGCCTCCTCGACCACGGCCTCGGCGACCTTCGGGGCGACGTCGCGGTTGAAGACGCTGGGGATGATGTAGTCCTCGGCGAGGTCGACCTCGGAGACCGCCATCGCGATCCCCTTGGCGGCGGCGAGCTTCATCTCCTCGGTGATGCTGGGGGCGCCGGCGTCCAGGGCGCCGCGGAAGATCCCCGGGAAGGCGAGCACGTTGTTGATCTGGTTCGGGTAGTCGGAGCGGCCGGTGGCCATGATCCGCACGTGGGGAGCGGCGTCCTCGGGCATCACCTCGGGGGTCGGGTTTGCCATCGCGAAGACGATCGCGTCGTCGTTCATCTTCGCCAGCGAGGAGGCCTGGATGATCCCCGGGCCGGAGAGGCCGATGAAGAGGTCGGTGCCCTCGATCGCCTCGTCGGGGGTGCCGCTCACCTTGTCGGGGTTGAAGGTCTCGGCGAACCAGCGCTTCGTCTCGTTCATCTCGCCCGACTGGTAGTCCTCGCGCTCGGTCGAGAGGGCGCCCTTGCGGTCGCAGCCGATCACGTTGGTGACGCCGGCTTCCTGCATCATCCTGGTCACCGCTACCCCCGCGGCGCCGAGGCCGACCACCAGCACCCTTAGCTGCTCGATCGGCTTGCCGACGATCTTCAGGGCGTTGAAGAGGGCGGCCATCGTCACCACCGCGGTGCCGTGCTGGTCGTCGTGGAAGACCGGGATGTCGATCGACTCCTTCAGCCGCGCCTCGATCTCGAAGCAGCGCGGGGCGGAGATGTCCTCGAGGTTGACGCCGCCGAAGGTCGGCGCCATCAGCTCGACCGCGCGGACGATCTCGTCGGCGTCCTGGGTGTCGAGGCAGATCGGGAAGGCGTCGACGCCGGCGAACTCTTTGAAGAGCATGCACTTGCCCTCCATCACCGGCATCGCCGCCTCGGGGCCGATGTTGCCGAGGCCGAGCACGGCGCTGCCGTCGGAGACGACGGCGACCGTGTTCTTCTTGATCGTGTACTCGAAGGCTTTGCTGCGGTCGGCGTGGATGTCCATGCAGACGCGGGCGACGCCGGGGGTGTAGGCCATCGAGAGGTCGTCGCGCGTTTTCACCGGGTACTTGTTGCGGATGTCGATCTTGCCGCCGCGGTGCATCTGCATCGTCCGGTCGACGTAGTCGAGCACCCGGGCGCCGCGGGTCGAGCCGATCGCCCGCAGGATCTTCTCCCAGTGGTCGCGGTCGGCGGCGTCGATCGTGAACTCCCGCACCCGCTTGCCCTCGGGCCCGGCGCCGGGCACCAGGTCGACCCCCTGCAGCTGCCCGCCCGCCTCGGCGATCGCCGCGGTCAGCCGCCCGAGCGGCTCCTGCCGCGCGTCGAGCTCGACCCGGATCGTGACGCTGTACTGAGCGGAGACTGCCATCGGGGCTATCGAATCAGATTCGCTGCGTCGGCCCGCCCTCGCCACGGCTTCCCATAGGGTTTCCCGCGCAGATCGCCGCGGCCTGGTCGCGGCCGATGCCGCGGTGCGGCCTCGTTTTCTCTAGCCGTCGGAGTCGCCCGCGCCTGCGGCGGCGACGACCGGGTGCTCGCCCGTCGGCGAGGGATCGCCCTCGCTCGGCTCGACGTGGAGGCGGGGGAGGAGGCGGTCGAGGCCGGCGGGGAAGTACCAGGCGCGCCGGCCCAGCAGCTGCATGATCGCCGGGACCAGGACCGAGCGTATGATCACCGCGTCGATGAAGACCGCCGAGGCGAGGCCGAGGCCGAAGAGTTTGATGATCCGGTCTTCGCCGATCATGAAGGAGGCGAAGACGGTGACCATGATCGCCGCCGCGGCCGTGATCACCCGGCCGGTCAGGGCGAGGCCGCGGTGGACCGCCTCGCTCGCGTCGCCGCTGCGCTCCCACTCCTCGTGGATCCGCGACATCAGGAAGACCTCGTAGTCCATCGAGAGCCCGAAGACGATCGAGAAGAGGAAGATCGGGAAGAACGAGATGATCGGCCCGGTCGCGTCGACGCCGATCAGGCTCGCCCCCCAGCCCCACTGGAAGACGGCGACGATCAGCCCGAAGGCGGCCCCGATCGAGAGCAGGTTCATCAGCACCGCCTTCAGCGGCACCAGCAGCGAGCGGAAGACGATCATCAGCAGCAGCGCCGAGAGGAGGACGACGACGCCGATGAAGAGCGGCAGCTTTTCGGCGATCGCGTTGCCGAAGTCCTCGAAGATCGCGGTGATCCCGCCGACGTGGATCTGGGCGCCGCTCGACGCCTCCACCGGCGGGATCACGTCGCTGCGGATGTGGTCGAGGAGGTCGGTGGTGGCGGCGCTCTGCGGCGAGGTGGTCGGGTAGACCTGGAAGACGCCGACGGTCTTGTTCGGGTTGAGCGTGACCGTGCTGACTTCCTTCACCCCCGCTTCGCCCTTCAGCTGCGTGCGCAGCTCTTCCAGCGCTTCGTCGTCGCCCTTGCGGGGCAGTTCGGCGGCGATCACGAACGGCCCGTTGAAGCCGGGGCCGAAGCCCTCGGCGAGCAGGTCGTAGGCTTCGCGCGTGGTCGTCCCCGCCGGGTCGGTGCCGGCGTCGTTCGAGCCCAGCCGCAGCGAGAGGGTGGGGATGCAGAGGGCGATCAGCAGCCCGCCGGAGATCAGCGCCGCGATCCACGGCCGCCGCTGGATGCGGCCGCTCCAGCGGAACCACCAGCTGTTCTCGTCGATGCTGCGGGCGCCGCTGCCGAGGAAGGGGATGCGGAGCCGGTTGACCCAGCCGCCGACCATCGCCAGCAGCGCCGGCAGCAGGGTCAGCGCCGCGATCATCGTGCAGAGGACCGCGAGCGCCGCCGCGGTCGCCACCCCGTAGAGGAAGGGCAGGCCGAGCAGCATCATCCCCATCAGCGAGATGATCACCGTGATCCCCGCGAACAGCACCGCCCGCCCGGCGGTGTCGACCGCGGCGATCGCCGCTTCGCGCTTGTCGAGCCCCTCGTCGAGCCCGTTGCGGAAGCGGGTGAGGATGAACAGGGCGTAGTCGACGCCGACGCCGAGGCCGATCATGAACGCGAGCTGGGGCGCGAATTCGGCGGTGCTGAAGACGTGGGTGAAGAGGGTGATCAGGCTGATCCCGACGCCGAGCGCGAACAGCGCCGTCAGCAGCGGCAGCCCCATCGCGACCACCGAGCCGAAGCTGATCAGCAGGACGACGATCGCGGCGAGGATCCCGATCCCCTCCGAGGAGCTTTCTTCTTCCTGGCCGCGGACTTCCTCGACCGGCTGCCCGCCCGCCTCGACCTTGAGCCCGTCGCCGCTCGCCGCCCGCGAGGCGTCGACGATCTTCTTGACTTCGCCGTCGTTGAGCTTGTTGGTGGTGACGTCGAACTGGGCGGTCGCGTAGGCGATCTTGCCGTCGTCGCTGATCGCCCCGGCGCCGCCCGTGGCGTAGGGGCTGGAGACTTCGCTGACGTGCGGCAGCGCCGCGACCTCCTTGAAGACGCCCTCCATCTTCCGTTCGACGGCCGGAGCGTCGACCCCCGATTCGGCCCGGTAGACGATCTGCACGGTGTCGCCGGCCTGCGCCGGGAAGCGGGTTTCGAGCAGGTCCAGGGCATCCTTGGAGTCCGAGCTCGGGAGGCTGAATTCTTCGCTGAAGCTGGAGCCGGCGGAGCCGGCGACGACGCCCATCCCGACCAGGACGACGACCCAGAGGGCGAGAACGGTCTTACGGTGACCGGTGATCCAGGCGGCGAAGCGTCTCATCGGAGCGGGCAACGTACCAACGGGGCAGGCGCCCCCGTGTGCCAATGCTCACGTCGCGCCCGGGGACTAGATTCCACGGCGATGTCCGACCCCTCCATCGCCCGCTTCCGCCGGGTAATCACCTCCGCCTACGCGACGCTGGAGGCGCGCCGCCAGGAGGTCAACGACCTCAACGTCTTCCCGGTCGCCGACGGCGACACCGGCGACAACATGGCGATGACGCTGCGGGCGGTGATGGAGGAGCTCGACCGGCTCGACCGCCTCGACGGCAGCTCGGTCGACGAGGTCGGCCGCACCGAGCTGGTCCAGGCGCTCGCCCGCGCCGCCCTGATGGGCGCCCGCGGTAACTCCGGCGTCATCCTCAGCCAGATCGTCCGCGGCGCCGCCGAGGAGCTCGCCAGCCGCCCCGGCGAGCTGGTCGACCCGATCCTCGTCGCCGCCGCCTTCGCCAAGGCCGCCGACGCCGCCTACGACTCGGTCCGCGAGCCGGCCGAGGGGACGATGCTGACCGTCTTTCGCGAGATGGCCCACTCGCTCTCGCGCCAGCTCGCCCACCTCGAGCGCGACCAGCAGCGGCTCGAACGCGACGTCAGCGACGCCGAGCAGGACGCGGTCCTCGCCCGGGTCCTGGAGCAGACGATCGCCGACGGCGAGCGCGCCGTCGCCCGCACCCCCGAGCAGCTCGGGGTGCTGCGCGAGTCCGGCGTCGTCGACGCCGGCGGCTACGGCCTCGTCCTCATCCTCGCCGGGGTCGTCGCCGGGCTGCGCGGGGACGGCGCCGAGGTGCCCGAGGTCGACCACCACGAGGCGCCGCGCCGCAGCCTGCCCCACCACGAGGACAGCCGCTTCCGCTACTGCACCAACTTCATCGTCTCCGGCCGGGGGCTGGAGAGCCGCGAGCACGTGCCCCGCCTGGAGGGGCTTGGCGACTCGGTCCTGGTCGTCGGCGACGAGGCGACCCTCAAGGTCCACGTCCACACCGACGAGCCCGAGGCGGCGGTCGCCGTCTTCGACGGGGTCGGCGAGGTGACGAACCTCGACGTCGCCGACATGCGCGAGCAGATGGCCCGGCGCGACGCCCGCCTCGGCGTCCCCGGCCGCACCGGCGTCGTCGCCGTCGCCGCCGGCGAGGGGCTGCAGCGGCTCTTCGGCGAGCTCGGCGCCCATGTCGTCCCCGGCGGCGAGACCCTCAACCCCTCGACCTACGAGCTGCTCGCCGGCATCCACAGCGTCCCCAGCGACGAGGTCCTCGTCCTGCCCAGCTCCTCGAACGTGGTCATGGCCGCCGAGCGCGCCTGCGAGCTCTCCGACAAGCCGGCGCGGGTGGTGGCGGCGACCTCGCAGCAGGCGAGCCTGCTGGCGCTGGTCGAGCTCGACCCCGAGGCGCCGCTGGCGGAGAACGCCGAGCGGCTGGAGGCGGCGGTCGCGGAGGTCGAGATCGGCGGCGTCGCGCCCGCCGCCCGCGACGACGTCCAGGGCCGCTTCGCGGAGGGCGACGCGGTCGGCTTCGTGCGGGGCGAGATCGTCGCCTGGGGGGAGCCGGGCCCGACCCTGGAGGAGACGATGCGGCGGCTCGCCGAGGGGGCCGAGATCGTCACGATCATCGCCGGCGACGGGGCGCCGATCGCCCTCGCGGAGATCGAGGCCCGCGTCCCCGAGGGGGTCGAGGTCGAGACCCACGAGGGGGGGCAGCCGAGCTGGTGGTGGCTGCTGGCCGCCCAGTAGCCCGCTCGTTCGCCGGCGAGCGCGAGCTGGGCCGCGGCGAGCTGCTCGAGGCGCCGGTCCACTGGCCGCGCCCGAGCGTCCTCGACCAGGGTCTGGGAGCCCTGAAGGGAGTCGGGTCGAAGACGGCCGAAGCCGCCGCGGAAGCGGGCATCCGAACCGTCGGCGACCTCCTCTTCCACGTCCCGCGCCGCCACCGCGACCTGCGGATCAGGAAGCTGGGCGACCTGCAGCCGGGAGAGACGGCGACCGTCCAGGTCGAGGTCCAGGGCGCGCGGCCCCGCCCCTTCCGCAAAGGCCGCCTCCGCATGGTCAGCGTCAAAGTCGGCGATGGCTCGGGCCACGTGAGAGCGACCTGGTTCAACCAGCCCTGGGTCGCTTCGAAGCTCGCCCCTGGGGCCGCCCTCCTGCTCACGGGCAAATACTCCGGCCGGGGCTTCGCGGTCCGCGAATGGGAGCACCTCTCCGACGCGCCTTCTGCGGCCGGCGAGGGCGCCGGGGACCCCGAGCATCCGGCGCAGCGGCCCCCGGGCGGCCCTCGTCAGGACCCGCAGCCCGAAGCGCTCGTCCCTTTTCACGGAGCCACCCAGGCCCTCCGCCCGCAGCAGATCCGCGAATGGGTCGAGCAGGCGGTGCGCTGGGCGCCGAACGCGATCGAGGGCCTGCCCGCCGAGCTCCGCGCCCGCCGCCGCCTCGCCGGCCTCGGCGACGCCCTCCGCGCCGTCCACTTCCCGCAGCGGGCCGAGGAGGTCGAGGAAGCGCGGGCGCGCCTCGGCTTCGAAGAGCTCTTCCTCCACCAGGCCCTGCTCGCCACCCGCAAGCGCAGCCACCGCAGGGCCCGGCCGGCGCCCCGCTTCGGCGCGCCCGGAGACCTCGTCGCCCGCTGGCTCGACTCGCTCCCCTTCGAGCCCACCGGCGACCAGCTCCGCGCCTTCGACGAGATCGAGGGCGACCTCGACTCCGGCCAGCCGATGCAGCGGCTGCTGATGGGCGAGGTCGGCTCCGGCAAGACCGTGGTCGCTCTCTACTCGATGCTGCGGGCGCTCGAAGCCGGCTTCCAGGCGGTGCTGATGGCGCCGACCGAGACGCTCGCCGAGCAGCACGCGATCACCCTCGGGCGGCTGCTCGCCGAGGAGGCGACGCCGTTCGCGCTGCTGACCGGCTCGACCCCGGCGCCGCGCCGCCGCGAGGCCCTGGAGCGGCTCGCCAGCGGCGAGCTGGGGCTGCTGGTGGGGACGCACGCGCTGATCGAGCCGACGGTCCGCTTCGCCCGCCTCGGCCTCTGCGTGGTCGACGAGCAGCACCGCTTCGGCGTCGGCCAGCGCCGCGCCCTCGACGAGAAGGGGGTGCGAGGCACCGCGCCCCACGTCCTCCACATGACCGCGACGCCGATCCCCCGCACCCTCTCGCTTACCGAATACGGCGACCTCGACACCACCGCCCTGCACGAGCTGCCGGCCGGCCGGCAGCCGGTCTCGACCCACCTGGTCGCCGAGGAGCAGCGCGGCGAGGCCTTCGAGTTCCTGCGCCGGCAGCTGCGCGAGGGGCGCCAGGCCTTCGTCGTCTGCCCGCTGGTCTCCGAGTCCGAGAAGGTCGCCGGCAAGGCCGCCGCGGTCGAGGCCGGGCGCCTGCGGGAGGGCGAGCTGCGCGGCTTCCGGGTCGGCCTCCTGCACGGGCAGATGCGCTCCGAGGAGAAGGCGGAGGCGATGCGTGCCTTCGCCGCCCACGAGACCGACGTGCTGGTCTCGACCACGGTGATCGAGGTCGGCATCGACGTCGCCAACGCGACCGTGATGGTGATCGAGGGGGCCGAGCGCTTCGGGGTCTCCCAGCTGCACCAGCTGCGCGGCCGGGTCGGCCGCGGCGAGCATCCCAGCCAGTGCCTGCTGTTCGCCGAAGAGGCGGGGGAGACGGCGCAGCGGCGGCTGGCCGCGGTGGCGGGGGAGAGCGACGGCTTCAGGCTCGCCGAGGTGGACCTGCAGCTGCGCGGGGCGGGGGAGATCCTCGGCACCCGCCAGAGCGGCCTGCCGCGCTTCGCGGTCGCCAGCCTGCCCGACGACGGCCAACTCCTGGTCGAGGCCCACCGCGAGGTGCTGGCGCTGCTGCACCGCCACGGCTCCCTCGCCGACCCCGCCCTCGGGCCGCTGCTCGAGGCCGCCCACAGCCGCCTCGGCACCACCGCCGCCGACCCGATCCCCCTCTGACCCTCCCCCGGCGTCGGGGCACCCCCTGCCGCGTGGACACCCTCCGCCTGGCAAACGCCCCGCCGCGCGGACATTCCCCGCCTGGGTGGTTGAGCTTTGACGCGGATGCCACGGCAAAGCTCGACCACCCTGCTTAGTGACTATCCGAAAACCCCCACGCACGTCTGGCGGCGCCGCACGCACTTCGCGGGGCGTCGTCCTCGGTCGGCCAAATGGCGCTGCCATTAGGCCTCCCTGCGTCCTACCCCCGCTCGGTGCGGCCCCCGCCGGCCGCACGCGCGGGTTTTCGGATAGTCACTTAGGTTTGGGCTGTGAGGGTGATCGCCGGAGAGCTGAAGGGGCAGCGCCTGGTCGCGCCGCGGGGGTGGAAGGTGCGGCCGACCTCCGACCGCGTCCGCGAGGCGGTCTTCTCGGCCCTCGGCGCCCGCGTCGAGGGCGCCCGCGTGCTCGACCTCTATTGCGGGACCGGGGCGCTGGCGATCGAGGCGCTCTCGCGCGGGGCCGAGGCCGCCGTCCTCGTCGATCGGGACACCCGGCCCGCCCTCGGCAACCTGCGGCGCCTCGGCCTCGCCGAGCGCGCCGAGCTGGTCCGCGCCGACGTCGGCCGCTGGCTGGGGCAGGTTTCGCCTGCCGCGACGGCGGGGAAGTTCGATCTCGTCTTCGTCGATGCCCCTTATAGACTCGCCGACCGCGTGTCTCGCGATCTCAACCGACACCTGCCTGCCCTGCTTGCCGCCGACGGCCGCGCCGTGGTCGAGAGCGGCGCCCGGCGCCCGCTGCGCCTCGACTCGCTGGAGCCGCTGCGGCAGCGCCGCTACGGCGCCGCCGACGTCGCCGTCTACGGGGAGGCCGAGTGAGCGAGCGCAACGGGACGGTCGTCTGCCCGGGCAGCTACGACCCGGTCACCAACGGCCACCTCGACATCATCACCCGCACCTCGAACGTCTTCGACCGCGTCGTCGTCGGCGTCGTCAACAACCCGGTCCGCAAGCAGAAGACGCTCTTCGCCGCCGAGGAGCGCCGGGCCTTCATCGAGGAGGCGACCGCCGACCTCGCCAATGTCGAGGTGCAGATCTTCGCCAACCTGCTGGTCGAGTTCGCCCGCGAGAACGACGCCAAGGCGATCGTCAAGGGCCTGCGGGCGATCTCCGACTTCGAGTACGAGTTCGAGATGGCCCAGCTCAACCGCAAGCTCGACCCGGGGATCGAGAGCGTCTACGTGATCGCCTCGCCCCACTACAGCTTCCTCTCGTCCACCGGGGTGAAGGAGATGGCCACCTTCGGCGGCGACGTCTCCGACCTCGTTCCGGACCCCGTGGCGGCGGCGCTGGCTGACCGCCTGAGCGACAGGTAGTGTGTGAAAGACCAGTCCCGTCCGTTGGGCGCCGCATTGCAAAAAACTGCTTCTTCGCACCCATCCGCACCAAAACCCCCGCATACACGTAGGCTTACGACCTGAAAATGGACGTTCTGGTCCTCATCGACAAGCTGGACGACGTCGTCCACAACGCCCGTCCCGTCCCTCTGACGGATCAGGTACGCGTGGATCGCGAGGAGATCTATGACCTCCTCGATCAGATGCGCGCGACGATCCCCGAGGAGATCAAGCAGGCGCGGTGGATCGTCAAGGAGCGCCAGGAGATGCTGGCGGAGGCCAAACGCGAGGCGGAGCGGATCGTCCGCGAGGCCCGCGAGCAGCAGGCCCGCCTGATCTCCGACGAGGAGGTCACCAAGCAGGCCGAGCGCGCCGCCGACGAGATCGTCGAGGACGCCCGCACCCGCGAGCGCGAAATCCGCCTCGGCGCCGAGGACTACGCCGACGAGATCCTCAACACCCTCGAAGTGAACCTGCAGAAGTTCCTCGCCGCCGTGCAGCGCGGCCGCGACCGCCTCGCCGGGCGCGAGGACGAACCGGCGGCGGAACTCGACCAGCAGCCTTAGCGGTGGTTGGAGGGGCCGGGTGCCCCTCTCAAAACGCGCTTCGCGCTCGGGAGTGTTTTGAGAGGGAGCACCCGGCCCCTCCTGAATCCTTTGGGCTGCTGGGAGTTCCTGCGGTCCCAGATGGGTTGCTACTCGAGCTTTAGGTTCTTCAGGGCCGACCAGCGGGGGTCGGTGGCCTGCTCGTGCTCGTGGGGGTTGTCGTTGAGGGACTCGCCGCAGACCGGGCAGAGGCCGGCGCAGCCGGGGCGGCAGAGGACGCGGGTGGGGAGGGCGAGGATGGTCGCGTCGTGAGCCCAGCGGCCGATGTCGAGCTCGTCCTCGGCGACGTAGGGGCTGCGCAGTTCGGGATCGTCCGTCCCGGCCTGGTCGATCTCCCGCGCCTCGACCTCGAGGTCGAGGGCCGCCGGTTCGAGGCAGCGCATGCAGGGCCCCTCGAGGTGGACCGGGAAGCCGAGCCGGAAGGCGAAGCCGTTGCTGGGCCGCGAGACCTCGAGCCGCACCGTCGGCGCCCGGGGCTCGGGCTTGTAGGTCTGCCCGGCGAGCTCGAACGGCTCCAGCGCCACCGGCACCTCCAGCCGCCTGCCCTCGCCGTGGGCCAGCGAGAGGCGCGACAGGTCGATCGTCGTCATCGGCGCTTGCGCCACTGCGCACCTCCGCTGGTCGGGACACTTACGATGGACTGCCTCCCGACGAGGTTACGAAATGGACCGATCCCACTGGAAGCCGGACACCTACCTGGAGCTGATCCGCTCCGAGGTCCCCCGCTACGACGAGCTGCAGGAGCAGGCGATAGCGGCGATCCCCTTCGCCCCCGAGCGGGTGCTGGAGCTGGGGATGGGGACGGGGGAGACGACCCGGCGCCTGATCGAGGCCTACCCGGACGCCTGGGTGATCGGGCTCGACGCCAGCGCCGAGATGGTCTTCCGGGCCCGCGAGAACTACGACGACGTGCAGCTCGCGCGGATGGAGGACCCCCTGCCCGAGGGCCCCTGGGACCTCGTCATCGGCGTGCTCTCGGTCCACCGCCTGCGCGCCGAGCAGAAGCGCAACCTCTTCCGCCAGGTCCGCGAGCACGCCCGCGCCTTCGTCATCGGCGACGTCGTCAGGGCCGACGTCCAGGTCGCTCCGATCGAGGAGGGCTACGACTTTCCGGAGACGGCAGAGGATCTGGCCGGCTGGTGCGGGGGAGAGGTGACCTGGGAGGCGGACGATCTGGCGGTAATCCGGGCTGTCTACTGAGGGGTCCGGTAGGCCCTCTGAAAACGCGCTTCGCGCTGGGAGTGTTTTCAGAGGGCCCACCGGACCCCTCTGAGCAGTCGCGAAGCAGCTACACTGCCGCGACTCATGGCTGTCCCGAAGAAGAGAACTTCCAGTGCTCGTCGCGACAAGCGGCGTGCCCAGCACAAAGCCGGGCAGCCGAACCTGAACCGCTGCCCGCGCTGTCACAGCCCGCGGCTGCCGCACCGGGTCTGCCCGACCTGCGGGACCTACGCGGGTCGTGAGGTCGTCGCGCAGCGGATCGCCGATCCGACTGCCGGCCACAGCCACGACGAGTAGCCCGTGAGCGCCGGTCGTGCGGTGACCGTGGCCCTCGACGGCTTCGGGGCCGAGCAGGGCTTCGAGGTGCTCGCGCAGGGGGCGCGGCTGGCCGCCGCCGACGGGATCGGGGTGCGGGTCTTCGGGCCGCGGCGGGCGCTGGGGCTCGACGGCGCCGCGGGGATCGAGGTGGTCGACACCACCGAGGCGATCGGCAACGACGAGGACCCGGTCCCGGCGGTGCGCGCCAGGAAGGAGGCCTCGGTCGTCCGCGCCGCCGCCGACGTCGCCGCCGGCGACTCCGCCGCGCTGGTCAGCTGCGGCTCGACCGGGGCGACGATGGCCGCCGCCACCTTCGGCCTGCGCCGGCTCAAGGGCGTGCAGCGCCCCGCCCTCGCGGTCCAGCTCCCCGTCCCCGGCAAAGCGGTGCTCTTCCTCGACGTCGGCGCCAACGTCGAGGTCCGCGCCCAGCACCTGGTCCAGTTCGCCTTCCTCGGCGCCGCCTTCAGCGCCGCCGTGCTCGGCGTCGGCGACCCCTCGGTCGGCCTGCTCACGGTCGGCGAGGAGTCGGGCAAGGGCCGCGAGGAGGTGGTCGAGGCGCACCGCCTGCTCGCCGGGGCGCCCGGGATCCGCTTCGCCGGCAACGTCGAGGGGCGCGACCTGCCCGCCGCCAAGGTCGACGTCGTCGTCACCGACGGCTTCACCGGCAACGTCTCGCTGAAGCTGCTCGAGGGGACCGCCAGGACCGTCGCCGCGGCGGTCGGCGACGCCGCCCGCTCCAACCCCCTCGCCGCGCTCGGCGGCCTGCTGCTGAAACCGGCCCTGAACGGCCTGCGGCGCGAGCTCCACCCCGACACCACCGGCGGCGCGATCCTGCTCGGCCTGCGCGGGATCGCCGTCGTCGGCCACGGCAGCTCCGGCGCCGAGGGGATCGCCAACGCGCTCCGCCTCGCCGCCCGCTGCGCAGAGGTCGACGCCGTCGGCCGCACCGCGGCGCTGCTCGCCGAGGGCGGCGCCGGCCGCGGCAGCCTCGCCGCCGGCGCGGGCGAGGCGTGACGGCGCCTCCCCTGGCGCCTTTCCGAACCAGGGGTTGGGAAAGGCGCCTCGCCGCCGTGATAAACAGGGCATCCCGATGAACCGCGAGGAAGTCCTCACCCTGGTCCGCGAGCACCTCGCCGAGGAGCTCGAAGTCGACCCCGCTCGGATCGAGGAGGGGACCCGCTTCAAGGAGGACCTTGACGCCGACTCGCTCGACCTCTATGAGCTGGTGATGGAGCTCGAGGACCGCTACGGCGTCACCGTCAGCGAGCAGCAGGCGGCCGGGATCGAGACGGTCGGGGACGCCGTCGGCTTCGTCCTCGCGCACGCGCCCGCCTGAGGAACCTTTGGCGGCGCACCCGGACCCGGCCGTGGCCGCCCTCTCGGCGCTGATCGCCGAGCTCCCCGCCGACCTCCGCCGCCAGGCGCTGACCCACTCCTCCTGGACCGAGCGCCGGGTCGACTCCTTCGAGCGCCTCGCCTTCCTCGGCGACAGCGTCCTCGGCCTCGCCGTTGCCAGCCGCACCTTCCAGACCTTCGAGAGCCTGGCCGCGGGCGGGCTGACCAAGGTCCACAACCAGGCGGTCAGCGGCGTCTCCTGCGCCGACGTCGGCCTCCAGCTCGGGGTGCCGGAGATGCTGCGGGCGAACGAGCCGGAGGGGATCGCGACCGCGATCCCGGCCGAGGTGCTGCTCGAAGGCGGCCGGCCGCTGCCGGAGGCGACCGAGGCGCTGATCGGCGCCTGCTACCTCGCCTTCGGCTTCGAGCGCACCGCCGAGGCCGTGGCCGAGGCCTTCGAGCCGCGGATCGAGCTCGCCTCGGCGACCCGGATCGACTTCAAGTCCGCCCTGCAGGAGTTGCTCGCCCGCCGCGGCGCCCGCGTAACCTACGAGGTGGTCGCGGCGACCGGGCCCCCGCACCGGCGCACCTTCGAGGTGGCGGCGATCGTCGATTCCGAGCAGGTCGGCTCGGGGAAGGGACGGAGCAAGAAGGCGGCCGAGCAGGTCGCGGCCGAGGAGGCTTTGGCGCATCTTGGGGGGTAATCGCCCTATCGTTGCGTCCGGGCCGACCGGGAGCCTTTCGGGGATGCGAGGAGCGAGCGGATGTATCTGAGGTCGATCTCGATGAAGGGGTTCAAGTCCTTCCCGGAGCGGACGACCCTGGAGTTCTCGCCCGGGGTGAGCGTCATCGTCGGCCCCAACGGCTCGGGCAAGAGCAACATCACCGACGCCGTCCTCTGGGCGCTCGGCGAGCAGAGCCCGGGGGCGATCCGCGGCGCCTCGATGCAGGACGTGATCTCCGCCGGCGGCAAGGGGATCGGCCAGCGCCGCGCCGCCGAGGTCGAGGTGACGATCGACAACTCCGACGGCCGCGCCGCCACCGAGTTCGCCGAGATCGCGGTCGAGCGGCGGCTCGACCGCTCCGGCGACAGCGGCTACCGGCTGAACGGCGCCCGCTGCCGCCTCGCCGACGTCACCGACGTCCTCTCCGACACCAACCTCGGCCGCGAGATGCACTCGGTGATCAGCCAGGGCCGGGTGGAGACGATCGTCCACTCCAAGCCGCGCGAGCGGCGGCTGCTGGTCGAGGAGGCCGCCGGGCTCGGCAAGCACCGCAAGCGGCGGCGCCGGGCCGAGCTGAAGCTGCGCTCGGCCCGCGACAACCTCGACCGCGCGCTCGACGTCGAGCGCGAGGCGCGGGCGCGGCTGCGGCCGTTGAAGCGCCAGGCGCAGGCGGCCGAGCTGGGGGCGCGGATCGAGAAGGAGGAGCTGGGCCTGCGGGCGCAGTTGGTCTCCGAGGAGCTGCGCTTCGGCGCCGACCGGGCGGCCGCCGCCGAAGCGGCGGCGAAGAAGGCGCGCGGCGTCCGCGCCGGGCTGGAGGAGCGGCTCGCCGAGGTCTCGCGGCGCCGCTCGGCCGCCGAGCAGCGCTTCGCCGAGCGCGACCGGGCCCGGACCCAGGCCTGGGGATTGCTGACGAAGCTGCGCGGCGACCAGGAGCGGGTCGCGGTGCGGGTCGCCAACCTCTCCTCGCGCGAGGCCGAGGTCGAGGCCGGGCTGGAGCGGCTGCGGGCCGAGCTGGGGCCGCTGACCCTCGACGTCGGCTCGGGGGCGGCGCCGGGCGAGCGGGCGCGGAAGCTGGAAGAGGAGCTGGGCGAGATCGACGCCGGCCTGCGGAGCGCCGGCGAGGGCCTGCGGGTCGCCCGCTCCGGCGACGCCGCCGAGGCGGCCCGCGAGGCGGCGCTGGGCGAGGTCAGGGCCGGCGCCGAGCGCGCCTCGCGCCACGCCAGGCGGGCCGAGGGGCTGCTGGGCGAGCGCCACCGCGAGGCGATGCGGGCGCGGCTGGCGGCCGGCGAGGCGCTGCTCGACGACGTCCGCGGCGCCGTCGCGGCTGCCGAAGCGGTCGGCGCGGCGATCCGCGCCCGGGTCGAGCGGATCGAACGCAAGGTGGTCGGCGGCGAGGGCGACGGCGACGAGATCGCCGAAGAGCTGAAGGTCTGCTCGCAGCAGGAGTTCGAGCTGCAGGCGGAGATGAAGACCACCTCCGACGAGCTGACCCGGGCCGAGGTCGAGGCGGCCCACCTCGGCGACCGCCGGGCCGAGGCCGAGCGCGAGCTGGCCGCGATCGCCGAGCGGCTCGGCGAGGAGATCCCCCCGGCCGAGGAGGCGCTGAGCGAGAAGGCGCGGGCCGAGATCGACAAGCGGCTGGAGCGCCTGGAGCGGCGCCGCTCGCAGATCGGGCCGGTCAACCCGCTGGCCGAGCAGGAGTACGACGAGGCCCGCGAGCACGTCGAGTCGCTGCAGGCCCAGCGCGAGGACATCGAGCGCTCGATGCGCGAGCTGGAGTCGCTGATCCGCGACATCGACGAGGAGATCGAGCGCGCCTTCGAGCAGACCTTCGAGGCGACCGCGAAGAACTTCGAGGAGATGGTCGAGCACCTCTTCCCGGGCGGGCGCGGGCGGCTGCGCCGGGTCAGCCTGCGGCCGGTCCGCGACGAGGAGCGCCCGGCCGGCGAGCAGGAGGCGCCCTCCGACGCCGAGCCGGAGGCCGAGGAGGAGGACGAACAGCGCGAGGAGCTCGGAGTCGAGATCGAGGTCACGCCGGCGGGCAAGTCGACCCGCAAACTGCAGCTGCTCTCCGGCGGCGAGAAGTCGCTGGTCGCGCTGGCCTTCGTCTTCGCGGTCTTCCTCGCCCGCCCCTGCCCCTTCTACATCCTCGACGAGGTCGAGGCCGCCCTCGACGACGCCAACATCGACCGCTTCCTGCAGCTGATCCGGCGCTTCTCCGACCGCGCCCAGTTCGTCATCGTCACCCACCAGAAACGGACGATGGATGCCGCCGACGTCCTCTACGGGGTCAGCATGGGCGGCGACGGGGTGACCAAGGTGGTCTCTCGGAGATTGCCGCGCGAAGTGGCCGAGGGCGCCGATGGCGGGGACGAGGGCGAAGCGCCGGGTCTTTCTGCGGTCGCCTGAGGTGGGGGGAGGGGGGCAACCGCCCCCTCCTGCGACAGGGGTCCGGGGGTCGGTAGCTTTCTCGTCCGTGGCTACGAGCTGGCAGGAGATAATTGACCTTGGGGCGCGGCAGCCTGGGGCGGGGGTTGCTGTGGAGGAGGAAGCGCCTGAGCAGCGGCGCGGGGTCTTCAAGCGGCTGCGGGAGAGTCTCTCCAAAAGCCGGCAGGCGCTGAGCGAGGAGATCTCGGCGAGTGTCTTCGACAAGATCGACGACGAGACCTGGGAGCTGCTCGAGGAGGCGCTGATCCTCGCCGACGTCGGGGCGCCGACCACGGCGGCGGTGGTCGAGCGGCTGGAGCGCGAGGTCGAGTCCGGGGCGGTGCCGATGGACGGGGTCGCCGTCCGCGACCGGCTGATCGAGATCCTCGCCGAGGTCGCCTCGACCGGCCGGGCTCCGATCGCCCTCGCGGCCGAGCCGGCGGTCCTGATGATGGTCGGCGTCAACGGCACCGGCAAGACGACGACGATCGGCAAGATCGCCTGGCACCTCGGCAAGGAGATGGGGCTCGACGTGATCGTGGCCGCCGCCGACACCTACCGCGCCGCCGCCGCCGAGCAGCTCGAAACCTGGGCCGAGCGGGCCGGCGCCGAGCTGGTCCGCGGCGAAGAGGGCTCCGACCCCGGCGCCGTCGCCTACGACGCGATCAACGCCGCCCGCGCCCGCGGCGCCGACGTCGTCATCGTCGACACCGCCGGCCGCCTCCACACCCAGGGCAACCTGATGGAGGAGCTGGCCAAGGTCCGCCGGGTGATCGCCAAGCAGATCCCCGAGGCCCCGCACGAGACCCTGATCTCGATCGACGCGACCACCGGCCAGAACGGCCTGCGCCAGGCCAAGGTCTTCTCCGAGGCGGTCGACCTCGACGGCGTCGTCCTGACCAAGCTCGACGGCACCGCCCGCGGCGGCATCGCCCTGGCGATCGCCGCCGACCTCGGCATCCCGGTGAAGCTGATCGGGTTCGGCGAGACCCTCGAGGACCTGCGCCCCTTCGACCCCGGCGACTACGCCAAAGCGCTCCTCGCCGAGTAGCCGCCGCGCCAGCTGTTCCTTTTGGTCGCCATGCGGCCATAAGGCACAGGCAACGAGGAAAAGACAGCCTCTAAGCTGAGGGAAGTGTTCGACCAGCTCTCAGAACGGCTGCAATCGACCCTCTCGGAGGTCCGCTCGCGCGGCAAGCTGAGCGAGGGCGACGTCGATGCGGCGATGCGGGAGATCCGCCTCGCCCTACTCGAGGCCGACGTCAACTTCAAGGTCGTCAAAGCCTTCACGAAGACGCTGAAAGAGCGCTGCCTCGGCTCCGAGGTGCTCGAGAGCCTCGACCCGGGCCAGCAGGTGGTGAAGATCGTCGACGAGGAGCTGGCGGCGCTGATGGGGGGGACCGGCGCCGAGCTGGCGATGGCCTCCGGCGGCCCGACGGTGATCCTGATGGCCGGCCTGCAGGGCTCCGGCAAGACGACCGCCTGCGCCAAGCTCGCCCGCTACTTCCGTCAACAGGGCAAGGAGGTCGCCCTCGCCGCCTGCGACGTCTACCGCCCCGCCGCGGTCGAGCAGCTGGTGACGATGGGCCGGCGCGCCGGCGCCCACGTCTACGAGTGCGGGACCGAGGCCGACCCGGTCGAGATCGCCGCCTGGGCGCTCGACGAAGCCCGCGCCGAGCGCCGCGACGTGCTGATCGTCGACACCGCCGGCCGCCTCCACATCGACCAGGACCTGATGGCCGAGCTGGCGCGGATCCGCAAGCGCACGATGCCCCACGACGTCCTCCTCGTCGTCGACGCGATGACCGGCCAGGACGCCGTCGGGGTCGCCGAATCCTTCGCCGAGGCCGCCGAGTTCGACGGCGTCGTGATGACCAAGCTCGACGGCGACGCCCGCGGCGGCGCCGCCCTCTCGGTCAAGGCGGTGACCGGCAAGCCGATCCTCTTCGCCTCGACCGGCGAGAAGATCGAGGACTTCGACAAGTTCCACCCCGAGCGGATGGCCCAGCGCATCCTCGGCATGGGCGACGTGCTCAGCCTGATCGAGAAAGCCGAGCAGCAGGTCGACGAGCGCGAAGCCGAGGAAATGCAGGAGAAGATGCGCCGCGACCAGTTCACGCTCGAGGACTTCCTCAAGCAGATGAAGCAGGTCCGCAAGATGGGGCCGCTGAGCGGGATCCTCGGGATGCTGCCGGGGATGGGGGCGATGAAGCAGCTGAAGAACGCCGACATCGACGAACGCGAGCTCGACCGCGTCGAGGCGATCATCCTCTCGATGACGCCCCAGGAGCGCGCCCACCCGGGCCTGATCAACGGCTCCCGCCGCAAGCGGATAGCCGCCGGCTCGGGGACCAAGGTCCAGCAGGTGAACAACCTGGTCAAGCAGTTCGACCAGATGAAAGTGATGATGAAGGCGATGGCCAACGGGCAGATGCCGACCCCGCAGCAGATGTCCCAGCTGGCGAGCGGCGGCCAGCGCGCACCGCGCCCGAAGATGCGAAGACGCTGAGCCTTGGTCAGGGCGGCATGTCCTCCGCTTCGCGTCCGGGCATGCCTTTCTGTAACCTTCCGCGCCGCTATGGCAGTCCGAATCAGACTTAGACGAGTGGGTTCGAAGAAGAACCCGATCTGGCGCATCGTCGTCGCCGACAAACGCTCGCCCCGCGACGGGCGGACGATCGAGACGATCGGCCAGTACAACCCGCAGACCGAGCCCTCGACGATCAACATCGACGAGGAGCGCGCCCGCCACTGGCTCGAGCACGGCGCCCAGCCCTCGGAGACCGTCGCGACCCTGCTGCGGACCAAGGGCATCAAGGCCACCGGCAGCTAGGCCGGCCCGGGCGGATGACCGAGCTGCTCGAGTTCCTCGTCAAGGCCCTCGTCGAGGAGCCGGAGAAAGTCGTGGTCGAGGAGCTCGAGGAGGACGGCGACCTGATCTACGAGATCAGCGTCGCCGAGGGCGACCTCGGCCGGGTGATCGGCAAGGGCGGGCGGATCGCCAACGCGATCCGGACGATCGCCAAGGCCGCCGCGGTGCGGATCGACCGCCGGGTCATCGTCGACATCCTCGATTGAAGCTCGACGTCTTCACCCTCTTCCCGGAGGCCTTCGACTGGTTCCGCTCGCAGCGCTCGGTGACGAACGCGCTGGCCGAGGGCAACGAACTGCGCTTCTTCGACTACCGCGACTCGACCCCGCTGGGCGCCGGCCAGGTCGACGACTCCCCCTACGGCGGCGGCGCCGGGATGGTGCTGCGGGTCGACGTCGTCGACGCGGCGCTGCGGGTCGCCTACGGCGAGGGGCCGCGACCGCGGATCGTCCTGCTCTCGCCGACCGGGCCGGTGCTCGACGACGCGATCGCCGACGAGCTGGTCGCCGAGCCCCACCTCGCCCTGCTCTGCGGTCGCTACGAGGGCTTCGACGACCGCGTCCACCGGCACCTCGCCGACGGGGAGCTCTCGATCGGCCGCTACGTGCTGGCGGGAGGCGAGCTGCCGGCGATGGTCGTCGCCGATGTGATCATGCGCAAGCTGCCCGGCGCCCTCGGCCACGCCGAGTCCGCCGTCGAGGAGTCCTTCAGCCACGCCCTCGAGGGGATGCCCGAGTACCCCCACTTCACCCGGCCGGCCGAGTACCGCGGCTGGGGCGTCCCCGAGGTCCTGCTCTCGGGCGACCACGAGAAGGTCCGCGAGTGGCGGCTGGAGCAGTCCCGGGCGCGGGCGTCGGAGTTCGATCGGCGCGATCCGCGGCCGCCGCGCTCATCTCCTTAAGCCGGGCTTAGGGCCTTTTGGCTACCATTCCGCGACCGCGCGGTTCCCGCACCTGGGGTCCGGCGGTTTTTTCTCGTCAGATGAGCTCCGTAATCGACAGCATCGAGCGCGCCCAGCTGAAGCAGGGCCTACCCAACTTCGAGTCGGGCGATCGTGTGCGCGTCCACTTCCAGGTGGTCGAGGGCAACCGCAAACGCACCCAGGTCTTCGAGGGCGTGGTGCTGCGGCGCCAGGGCTCGGGCGTGCGCGAGACCTTCACCGTGCGCAAACAGTCCTTCGGCGTCGGCGTCGAGCGGACCTTCCCGCTGCACTCGCCGAAGATCGAGAAGCTCGAGGTCGCGGCGCGGGGCGACGTGCGGCGAGCCAAGCTCTACTACCTGCGCGGCCGCATCGGCAAGGCCGCCCGCGTCGCCGAGCGGCGCTGGGGGATCGACGACGACGTCGTCGCGGCGCCGGCGGGCGAGAGCGCCGCGGTCGACGCCGAGGGCGTCAGCCAGGAGGAGGTTGTGCCCGAGGCGGTCGAGGGCGAGGAGCAGGCCGAGGAGGCCGCTCCCGAGGCCGAGGCTTCGGCGGAGGAGGCTGCACCCGAGGCTGAGGACGCCGCTCCCGCGGCCGAGGCGGCAACGGAGACCGAGACGGCGGCAGACGCGGACGCGGATGCGCCCGAGGCCGGGGAGACCGAGGACGCTTCAGCGCCCGAGCAAGCCGAGGACGAGGAGCCGGCAGCGGCCGGCGACTCCGACGAGGACTCGGCAGCCTGAAACTCAGGATCCCGAAGCCGGAAACCAGAGGCGGCGGGCTCATCGAGTTGGCCGTCATCGTCGCGCTGGCCCTGGGGCTGGCGCTGGCGATCCAGGCCTGGATCGTCAAGCCCTACCAGATCCCCTCCGAATCGATGGAGCCGACCCTCGACGTCGGCCAGCGGGTCCTCGTCAACCGCTTCATCTACCACTTCAACGACCCCAAGCCGGGGGAGATCGTCGTCTTCCACCCGCCCGCCGGCGCCGACAACCAGACCGAATGCGGCGTCCCCCACCCGGAAACGCAGCCCTGCCCGCGGCCGACCGCCGGCGAGTCGAGCCAGAACTTCATCAAGCGGATCGTCGCCGGCCCCGGCGACAAGCTCTCGATCAAGGAAGGGCACCCGGTCGTCAACGGGGTCGAGAAGAAGGACGAGCCCTACATCACCCCCTGCGGCAACAGCGGTCCCTGCAACATGCCGAAACCGATCACGGTTCCACCCGACATGTACTTCATGATGGGCGACAACCGTGGGGCAAGCGACGACAGCCGTTTCTGGGGCCCCGTCCCCCGCAGCTGGATCATCGGCGAGGCCTTTGCCACCTACTGGCCCCCCGACCGCATCGGCACCCTCTAAAGAGGGCAGGCCCGGGAAGCTCCACCGCCGCCGGCTGGCGCGCAGCCGCCGCCTGTTCGCCTTCGACCGCGGGCTGGGGAGCCGCTACGTGGCCGGCGCCGACGAGGCCGGTCGCGGCTGCCTGGCGGGGCCGCTGGTCGCCGCCGCGGTGCTGATCGACTACGAGTCGCTCTCGCGCGCCGACCGGAGGGCGCTGAGCGGCCTGCACGACTCCAAGCAGATGACCGAGGCCCAGCGGCTGGAGATGTACCCGTGCGTGCTGCGGGCGGCCGAGCGGGTCAGTGTCGTCGTCCGCTGCGCCGCCGGGATCGACCGCCGCGGCCTGCACGTGACGAACATGGAAGCGCTGGGGCTGGCGCTGGAGCGGCTGGCGCCGCCCGAGGGCGAGGCGATCAGCCTCGTCGACGGCTTCGGGCTGCCGGGCTGCGCGGTGGCGCACCGGCGGGTGATCAAGGGCGACGCGACCAGCGGCGCGATCGCCGCCGCCTCGGTCGTCGCCAAGGTCACCCGCGACCGCTACATGCGCGCGGTCGCCCACCTGCACCCGGGCTGGGGATTCGAGGAGCACGTCGGCTACTCGACCCCCGAGCACCGCCAGGCGATCGAGGAGATCGGCATCTCGCCGCTGCACCGGCGCTCCTTCCAGAGCGTTGCCTACTCGCAGCTAGAGCTCTCCTGACCGGCGCATAGAGCTCTCCTGACCGGCGCATCCCTGCGTCCACGGTCGCTTGTGTGCGGAGCACACAGCGCTTCCTGCGTCCTCGGTCTGCTTGGTCAGGAGCGCTCTAGAAGGCTGAGTTCCCTAGAAGGCTGCTTCTACGTGCTCGAAGTCGACCACCCGGCCGGCGCGGTCGAGGGTGACGCCGACGGCGTCGAAGCGGATGTCGTCGAAGGGCGGGAAGTCGCGGCGCTCGGCCATCCAGGCGGTGCCGAGGCGGCGCACCTGGCGCTGCTTGCGGAAGGTGATCGAGAGGATCGGCTTCTCCGGCCCGAAGCGGGACCCCGCGCGGGCGCCCTTGACCTCGACGAAGACCAGCACCGGCCCGTCCAGGGCGACGATGTCGAGCTCGCCGTAGCGGGTGCGGGCGTTGCGCTCGACGATCTCCCAGCCGCCGCAGCGCAGGCGGTCGGCGACCAGGTCCTCGGCGATCTGCCCGGTGCGGCGGCGGGGGTCGGTCATGCCTGCCTAAGGGGCCGGGCGGGCGAGACTCTCCCCCCGGGGGGCGAAGTCACCGATCCGTCACAGAGGCGGGCGGGAATTTTTCGATTCTGCGCGCCACGCGCGCGCCGCGGCTCCATAGCTTCGGCTCCGTGCTCGCCACCGCCCGCACCTTCACCCTCGACGGCATCGCCGCCCGCCCGGTCCGGGTCGAGGTTGACGTCCACCGCGGGCTGCCGAACTTCACGATCGTCGGCCTGCCCGACGCCGCGGTGCGGGAGGCGCGCGAGCGGGTCCGGGCGGCCCTGGTCAACTGCGGCTTCGAGTTCCCGCTGCGGCGGATCGTCGTCAACCTGGCGCCGGCCAGCCTGCGCAAGGCGGGCCCGGGGATGGACCTGGCGATCGCCGCGGCGCTGCTGAGCGCCTCGGGGCAGCTGGAGTGGGAGGGGCTGGCGCGGACCGCCCTGGCCGGGGAGCTCGCGCTCGACGGCTCGACCCGTCCGGTGCAGGGCGCTCTGGCGATGGCCGAAGCGGCCCGCGAGGACGGGGTGGAGGCGTTCGTCGTCCCGGCCGAGAACGGGCGGGAGGCCGCCCTGGTCGACGGCGTCGAGCCGATCCCGGTTGCCGCGCTCGGGCAGCTTCCGGCGCTGGTCGGCGGCGAGTGGGAGCCGCAGCCGCCGCAGCCGCTGGAGCTGCAGCTCGACCCCCCGGCCGGCGCCCCCGACCTCGCCGACCTGCGCGGCCAGCCGCACCTGCGCCACGCCCTCGAGGTGGCCGCCGCCGGCGGGCACTCGCTGCTGATGGTCGGCCCGCCCGGGGCCGGCAAGTCGCTGGCGGCGAGCCGCCTGCCCTCGATCCTGCCGCCGCTGGCGCCCGCCGAGGCGCTGGAGGTGGCGCGGATCGCCAGCGCCACCGGCAGGCTCGAAGGCGGTCTCGCGGGCGGGCGGCCGTTCCGCGCCCCGCACCACACGATCAGCGCCGCCGGCCTGGTCGGCGGCGGCACCGTGCCGCGGCCGGGAGAGGTGACGCTCGCCCACCGCGGCGTCCTCTTCCTCGACGAGATCTGCGAGTTCCGGCGCGACGCCCTGGAGGCGCTGCGGGCGCCGCTGGAGGCCGGCGAGGTCTCGATCTCGCGGGTCGGCGGGCGGCGCAGCCTGCCCTGTCGCTTCATGCTGGTCGCGGCCGCCAATCCCTGCCCGTGCGGGCGGGGGGAGGCCGATCCGGATTGCAGCTGCGCGCCCTTCGCCGTCCAGCGCTACCAGGGGAAGCTGAGCGGGGCGCTGGCCGACCGGATCGACATCCTCGCCGCGGTGCACCAGCCGAGCGCCGCCGAGATCGGCGGGCCGCCCGGCGAGTCCTCGGCAAGCGTCCGCGATCGGGTCTGGCGGGCGCGCGAGCGGCAGGAGCGGCGGCTCGGCGCCGGGCGCTGCAATGCCGAGATGAGCCCGGCGGAGGCTCGCGAATGCGCCCTCGGCGGCGATGCCGCCGCCCTGCTCGCCGACCTCTACGCGCGCCAGCGCCTCAGCGGCCGCGCCCACGACCGGGCGCTGCGGCTGGCGCAGACGATCGCCGACCTGGACGGGATCGAGGAGATCGGCGAGGAGCAGATGGCGCAGGCGCTGCAGATGCGGAGGCGCGACCATGGCTGAGCCGAGAGCCTGCGTCGAGTGCCTGCGCCGCTCCTGGCTGCTCGCCTCGCTCGGCCCCTACGTCGAGAAGATCGCGACCGGCGAGGTCGGCAGGCGCTCGCCGGAACTGCTGCGGCTCTCCAACGAGGCCCTGGTGGAGGTTGCGGCGCCGCGGGCGGCCGAGCACCTGCTGGCCCAGGCCGCGGCGCTCTCCGAGGAGCGGCTGGTAGAAGCGCTGCTGCTGGCCGAGTGCTGGGCCTGTTGCCGCCACGGCGGCTTCTATCCGGACTCCCTGCGCGACGCCGCCGACGCGCCGTGGGCGCTGATCGGCCGCGGCGACCCGCGCCTGCTCGACGGCCTCGAGACCCACGAAGCGGTGACCGTGGTCGGCGCCCGCCGCGCCACCTCCTACGGCCGGGAAGTCGCGGGGGCTGGGGCGCGAACTGGCGGCGGCGGGATTGACGGTGGTCAGCGGCCTGGCCTTCGGGATCGACGGCTGCGCCCACCGCGGCGCCCTCGACGCCGGGCGCACGATCGCCGTCCTCGGCTGCGGCCCCGACGTCGCCTACCCCGCCAGCCACCGCTCGCTCTGGCGGCGGGTCTGCGAACAGGGGCTGGTGGTCTCCGAGCTGCCCCCGGGAGCCACCCCCTGGCGCTGGACCTTCCCGGCCCGCAACCGGATCATGGCGGCGCTGGCCGGGATGACCGTGGTGGTCGAGGCCGCCGCCCGCTCGGGGTCGCTGATCACCACGGACCTCGCCGCCGACCTCGGGCGCGACCTCGGTGCGGTCCCCGGCCCGGTCACCTCCCGCGCTTCCGCCGGCCCCAACGGCCTCCTCGCCGGCGGCGCCTGCGTCGTCCGCGACGCCCAGGACGTCCTCGACGCGATGCTGGGGCCCGGCCGGCGGCGGATCGAGCCCCAGGCGCCGCCCCTCGACGAGACCCTGCAGGCGGTCCTCGCGGCGGTCGAGTCCGGCCACTCCGGCTGCGACGCGGTGGCGAGCGCCGCCGGCCTGCCCGGCGCGGCCGCCGCCGCGGCCCTCGGCCGCCTCGAGCTGCTCGGCTACGTCAGCTGCTCGAGCCTCGGCACCTACTCGCGGACGCTGATGCCCTCGACCCGGGACGCGTCTGTCTAGGCTGGGTGCGCAATGGCTTCGCGGCGAATTCCAGTGGCGCTCTCGATCGCCGGCTCCGACTCCGGCGGCGGCGCCGGCATCCAGGCCGACCTGAAGGCGTTCGCGCGCTGCGGCGTGCACGGGACGACGGCGATCACCGCGATCACCGCGCAGAACACCCGTGCGGTCGAGAAGGTGGAGCTGGTCTCGCCGAACCTCGTCTTCTGTCAGATCCTGGCCATCGCCGAGGACCTCAGGGCCGACGCGGTCAAGATCGGCATGCTCGGCTCCCCGGAGATCATCGACGCGGTCGCGGTCGGGCTCACCTACCTCGGAGTCGCCCTGGCGCCGGTCGTGATTGACCCGGTGATGGTGGCCGAGAGCGGGGCGGCCCTGATCGACGAGGAGACGAGGGAGGCGCTGGCGGCGCACCTGATCCCCTTCTGCGACGTCGCGACGCCGAACATTCCCGAGGCCCGGGTCCTGACCGGGTTCGGCAAGGACGCCTCGCAGGCGGAGCTGGCGCGCGGGGTCCTGGAAATGGGGCCGAAAGCGGTGGTCGTGACCGGCGGCCACAGCGAGGAGCTGGTGGACATCTTCTTCGACGGCGAGCAGTTGGTCGAGATCCCCGGCGAGCGCCACCCCGGCGGCGCCGCGCACGGCTCGGGCTGCACCCACTCCTCGGCGCTCGCCGCCTATCTCGCCCGCGGCGCCGAGCCGCTCGAGGCCGCCCGCCGGGCCCGCGAGGTCGCCTCGGCCGCGGTCGGGCAGGGTCTGCGCGAGATCGGCCACGGCCCGGGCCCCGTCGACGCGCTGGGATTGACGACTGGTGAGTTAATTAGGCCAGAGGGCAACTAACTCACCAGTCGTGAGCAACTCCGCCGGTCGCGGGCGGCGCGTGCTCAGTAGATTTCGACGCCATGAGCTCCAACGGCGATACCGCGACCAAGCTGCCCCGTCCTCGCTCGTCCGTCGTCTTCGACGGTCCCGACCGCGCCCACGCGCGCGCCTACATGAAGGGGATCGGCTTCGACGACGACGCGCTGAGCAGGCCGACGGTGGGGATCGCCAACACCTGGACCGAGGCGATGCCCTGCAACTTCCACCTGCGGGCGCTGGCCGAGCACGTCAAAGCGGGCGTGCGGGCGGCGGGGGGGACGCCGATGGAGTTCAACACGATCGCCGTCTCCGACGGGGTGACGATGGGGACGCAGGGGATGAAGGCCTCGCTGATCAGCCGCGAGGTGATCGCCGACTCGATCGAGCTGATGGCCCGCGGCTACCAGTTCGACGCGATCGTCGCCCTCTGCGCCTGCGACAAGACGATCCCGGGCTGCGCGATGGCGCTGGCCCGCCTCGACGTCCCCTCGGTGCTGCTCTACGGCGGCTCGATCGCCCCCGGCCACTGGCACGGCCGCGACGTCACCATCCTCGACATCTTCGAGGCGATCGGCGCCCACGCCGCGGGCGACATGTCCGACGAGGAACTGAACGAGATGGAGGGCGTGGTCAGCCCCGGGGCCGGCGCCTGCGGCGGCCAGTTCACCGCCAACACGATGGCCTGCGCCTTCGAGGCGCTGGGGATCAGCGCCGGCGGCTCGGCGATGGTCCCGGCCGAAGGCGACGACAAGCCGACGGTGGCGGAGAAAATCGGCGAGCTGGTGATCAACGTCCTCGCCGAGGACATCCGCCCGAGCAAGGTGATCACCAGGGAGTCGCTGGAAAACGCGATCGCCTGCGTCTGCGCCTCGGGCGGCTCGACCAACGGCGTCCTGCACCTGATCGCGCTCGCCCACGAGTTCGGGATCGAGCTGACGATGGACGACTTCGAGCGGATCTCGAAAGCGACGCCGCTCTTCGCCGACCTCAAGCCCGGCGGCCGCTTTGTCGCCACCGACCTCTACGCCGCCGGCGGCGTGCCGGTGATCCTCAAGCGCCTGGCCAAGGCCGGCATCCTGCACGGCGAGGCGATCACGGTCACCGGCCGTACGATCGCCGAGGAGGCGGCGGCGGCGACCGAGGCGCCGGGCCAGGAGGTGGTCCGCGCGGTCGAGGACCCGCTCAAGCCCGAAGGCGGGCTGGCGATCCTGCGCGGCAACCTGGCCCCCGAAGGCGCGGTGGTCAAGGTCGCCGGCACCGAGCGGCGGCAGCAGACCGGCCCCGCCCGCGTCTTCGAGTCCGAAGAGGAGTGCTTCCGCGCCGTCAAGGACCAGCGGATCGCCCCCGGCGACATCGTCGTGATCCGCAACGAGGGCCCGGTCGGCGGCCCGGGGATGCGGGAGATGCTGCAGGTGACCGCCGCGATCGTCGGCGAGGGGCTGGGCGAGAGCGTGGCGATGGTCACCGACGGCCGCTTCTCCGGCGCCACCCGCGGGCTGATGATCGGCCACGTCGCCCCCGAGGCGGCCAGGGGCGGCCCGATCGCGGCGATCCGCGAGGGCGACGAGATCACCGTCGACATCGACAACCGCCGCCTCGACGTCGCCCTCAGCGACGAGGAGATCGCCCGGCGCGTCGCCGAGTACCAGCAGCCGGAGGCGCCCTTCGCCCGCGGGATCATGGCCAAGTACGCGGCAACCGTCTCCTCGGCTTCGCGCGGCGCCGTCACCTCATAGCGAGTGGCGATACCTCCACCGCCGGAGGCGGGACCCCCATCGCTCCTCAGCCGATCGCGGTCTCGTCGCGCTCGACCGATTCCAGCGGGCGCGAGGAGGACTCGATGAATTCTTCTAGCAGCGGATTGAACCGATGCGGCCGCTCTAGCTGGGGCAGGTGGCCGGTGCGCTCGAAGATCTCCAGCCGCGAGTGGGGGATCAGCCGGTGGTAGCCGATGGCTCCCTCGACCGGGACGATCTGGTCGCTCAGGCCCCAGACGACCATCGTCGGGATCTCGATCTCCGGCAGTCGCTCGCGGGTGTCGTAGCCCCAGATCTTCGTCAGCGCCTCGTTGAAGCCGGGCGCCTGCAGGCCCGGGCGCACCTGCTCGGCGAGCAGCTCCGGCCGCAGCTTGTTGGGGTTGCGAAAGAGCCGGCCGAAGGCGATCTTGCGGCCACGGGGGCGGGTCCAGAAGATCTGCCGGTCGCCGCCGAGGAAGGGGATCGCTGCTTTGACGATGCGGGCGGTGGCGTCGAAGGTCCTGCCCTGCCACTCGGCGAAGCTGATCCCCGCCGCGGAGATCAGGACCAGCCGGTCGAATCGCTCAGGCTCGTCGATCACCGCCTCGGTGCTGATGAAGCCCCCCATCGAGTTGCCGACCAGCGCCGCCGCCCGGTCGATCCCGAGCCGCTCGCAGAAGTCGTGGATCAGCCGCCCGTAGTTGGCCATCGAGATCTCCCAGGAGGGCATCGGGCTGTCTCCGAAGCCGGGGAGGTCGAGCGCGATCGCCCGGTGGGTGCGGCCGAAATAGGGGAGGTTCTCGAGCCAGTTGCGCCAGCAGCCGGCGATCCCGTGGACGAAGACGATCGGCTCGCCCTCGCCGATCTCGGCGTAGTTGACCGCCTCCGCACCCGGCAGGTCGACCGTGTGCAGGTGCTCGCGCCAGTCGATCTTCAGCCACTCCGGGTCGGGGTTGCCGTAGTCGCTGCCGGGGAAGATGGGGAGCTGCTCGCTCGCCTGCTCAGGCATAGCCCATCCGTTCCAGGACCGGGATCTCGCGGATCTGCGGCGGCTGCAGGTGGTCCCAGAGGATCCCGCGCGGGCGCGGGTACTGGCGCTCGATCTCGATCACCGCGCGCGGGGTCGCGATCAGGTCGCAAGGAAGGTCGTGGTCGGTGACCATCAGGTGCTGGCGGAGGATCTGGATCGGGTGGACCGTGGTGGCCACGGCAGTGTGCTCGTCGATCTTGCCGGCGGCGCTGAGGATGCCGTACTCGAGGTCGTGGTAGCCGCCGCCTTTGCCGACCCGGGCGCCGCTGAGGTTGACCGCGACCGAGCCGCAGAGGACGAAGTCGATCTCGGGCAGGTCGTCGAGGGCGACGACGCGGCCGTGCTTGAGCGCGCCCTTGATCGTCGCCGCCTCCTTCATCGCCGCCTTCGAGAGCCGTTTCGGGTCGAGCACCCGGAAGGGGTGGGGGTCGCGCAGCCGCGGCACCGCCATGATCATCGTCTTGCCCTCTTCGAGGGCGATCCGGCGGGCGTGGGTCTGCGGCGAGTCGGGGTTGGCCTTGATCACCATCGCCCGCTTCCAGAGCCGGTGCCCGGCCAGCTTCTCCGCGGCGAGCTTGGCCCCGGCGAAGTTCGGGATGCGGCCCTCGGCGCCGGGGAAGCGGGAGACGCCCTCGCGTTCCATCGCCTTCCACACCTCTTCGCGGACCTCGTCCTTCGTGCGCATGGGGGCGAAAGATATCCGCCGACCCTGCCGATAGAAGCCACGCACATGCCAAATTGCAGCGGCGGTAAACCGATCGGGCGGATTCTTCGTATGCCTAGACTTCGGGTAATCCGGTAAACGCCGTCGGGAGAGCGGACCAGTCGAATGGGCAAGAGAACTTCTGTAGCGCTGCTGATCGCTGTCCTGGCACTGGTGGTCGTGGTCGCCGCGGCCTACGCCTACGACAGTTCGCAGAAGGACAAGATCGCCGACGGCGTCACCGTCGCCGGGGTCGACGTCGGCGGCATGAGCGAAGCCGAAGCGGCCGCCGCGGTGCGCCGCAAGCTGCTGGCGCCGCTGCGCCACCCGCTGGTCGTCTCCTTCGACGGGCAGCGCTGGAAGCTCCCCGGGAAGAAGCTGAAGATCCGCGCCGACGTCGGCGCCGCGGTCGAAGAAGCGCTCGAAGAAAGCCGGTCGGGCGGCTTTCCCGGGCGCCTGGTCCGCTACGTCAGCGGCGGCGAAGTCGACACGCGGATCACCCCGCAGGTCGCCTACTCCAAGCCGGCGGTCAACCGCTTCGTCCGCCGGGTCGCCGAAGAAGTCGACCGCGAACCGCAGAACGCCGACGTCGAAGCGAACCCCGACGGCCTGAAGGTGGTCGCCGGGCGCAACGGGCGCAAGCTGCGCGACAACCTGCTCGAGCGGGACCTCGAAGCGGCGGTCCTCGACGCCGGCGCGCCGCACAGGATCGTCGCCAGGGTTCACGCGACCAGGCCCGAGGTCACCCGGAGCGAGGTCGCCGCCGAGTACCCGTCCTATCTCACCCTCGACCGCGGCACCTTCACGCTGCGGCTCTGGAAGCACCTGAAGCTGGCCAAGGAATACACCGTCGCCGTCGGCATGGAAGGCCTCGAAACCCCGGAAGGGCTCTACGCGATCCAGGAAAAGGAAGTCGATCCGCCCTGGCACGTCCCCGACTCCGCCTGGGCCGGCGACCTGGCCGGGAAGACGATCCCGCCCGGGCCCGAAGACCCGATCAAGGCCCGCTGGATGGGGATCTACGAAGGGGCCGGCATCCACGGCACCGAAGAGACCGAATCGCTCGGCACCGCCGGCTCCCACGGCTGCATCCGGATGGCGATCCCCGACGTCGAAGAACTGTATGACCTGGTCGAGGTAGGTACCCCGATCTTCATCGGCGGCTGATTCGCAGGACGCTGGGCGCCCGGCGCGAATCAACTCCCGTGAACTGGGACGAAGCGCTCTCTCTCTACGACCGCGATCTGCGGGCTCGGGGGGCGGCTGAGCGGACCCGGCGGGCCTACGGGGTGGACCTCGGGTCCTTTGCCGAGTGGGCGGGGGAGCTGGGGCTCGATCCCGGCGGCGTGCGGCACCGCGACGTGCGGCGCTTCGGCGCCGGGCTCTCCAACGCCGGCGCCGCGCCGGCGACGGTCGCCCGCAAGCTGGCGGCGATCCGCGGCCTCTACGGCTTCCTCGTCCGCACCGGCCGGGCCGGCTCCAACCCGGCCGAGCTGGTCTCCAGCCCGAAGCGCTCCGAGAAGCTCCCGCGCGTCCTCACCGGCGAGCAGATGCGCTCGCTGCTGGAGCGGATTCCGGCCCGGACCCCGCTGGAGCTGCGCGACCGGGCGATGCTCGAGCTCGCCTACTCCTGCGGGCTGCGCTGCGAGGAGATCGTCAACCTCGACCTCGGCGCCCTCGACTTCGAGACCGAGCAGCTGCGGGTCCTCGGCAAGGGCGGCAAGGAGCGGCTGCTGCCGGTCGGCGAGCCGGCCCAGCGGGCGCTGCGCCGCTATCTCGACAAGGGCCGGCGGGCCCTGGAGGGCGACCCGCGCGAGCAGGCGCTCTTCCTCTCCAAGAGCGGCCGCCGCCTCTCCAACTCCGACGTCACCCGGCGGCTCGGCCTCTGGACCCGCGAGGCGGCGCTAGCCGCGGGGGTCTCCCCGCACGCACTAAGGCATTCCTTTGCAACCCACCTCTTGGAGGGAGGCGCCGATCTGCGTACGATTCAGGAGTTGCTGGGCCACGCGTCGATCTCGACCACCCAGGTCTACACCCGGGTGGACGCAGCGCGACTGCGCGACACCTACGCAGCCAGCCACCCCCGCGCATGAGACAAATCCCCGCAACCGACCGTAGAATCCGCTGATGGACACGGGCGTCAAAGAGGTGGAGCTGCGCGATCTCTGGCGCCGCTACAAGGACCAGGGCGACAGCACCGCCCGCGAGCGGCTGGTCGTCGCCTACTCGCCGATGGTCAAGTTCGTCGCCGGCCGGCTCGGCGCCGGGCTGCCCTCGCACGTCGAAGACGCCGACCTGATCTCCTACGGGCTGGTCGGCCTGATCGGCGCGATCGAGCGCTTCGAGCCCGAGCGCGGGATCAAATTCGAGACCTTCGCGATGACCCGCATCCGCGGCGCGATCATCGACGAACTGCGCTCGCTCGACTGGGTGCCGCGCTCGGTCCGCTCGCGCGCCCGCGAAATCGAAGCCGCGCAGGCGAAGCTCGAGCACGAGCTGCAGCGGGCGCCCACTGAGTCCGAGCTGGCCGACAAATTGAACATGACCGAAGAAGAACTGCAGGGGGCCCTGCTGGAGATCGCCAACTCCTCGGTCTACGCGCTCGACGAGCTCTGGACCGTCTCCGACTCCTCCGGCGACCAGGTCTCGCTGCTGGACACGATCGCCGACGAAGGCGCGGCCGACCCCCAGGAAGCGCTGGCGAGCACCGAGGTCAAGGACCGCCTGACCGAGGCGATCGGCTCGCTGCCCGAGCGCGAGCAGCTGGTCGTCGCCCTCTACTACTACGAGAACCTCACCCTGCGCGAGATCGGCGAGGTCCTCGGCGTCACCGAGTCGCGCGTCTCGCAGCTGCACACGAAGGCGGTCATGCGGCTGAAATCGCACCTGCAGCAGGCCTGAATGGGCGCCCCGGCCACCTGCGCGATCTGCGGCCGGACGATCCTGGCCGGGGAGCGGGTCCACGGCTTCGTCGAGGGCGCCGCCCGCCACCAGGTCTGCGAGCTCTGCGTCGTCAGGGCCGAGCGGCTGGGCTGGCGGCCGGCGGGGGTGGAGCCGGAGCCAGAGCGCGACGAGCGCGGGCACGAGGGCCGCTGGCGGCTGGGCGGCCTGCTGCGCCGGCGCCACCGGCGCCCCGGCGCCCCGGCCCCGGCCTCGACGTCGGCCCCGGCGGAGCAGCCCGAAACGTCCGCGCCGCCGCCGCGGCGCCGGCCGGCCCCGGCACCCGACCTCGACGCGCCGAGCCCGTTCGAACGCGCCGTCGCCCGCTTCAACTCCAGCGAGGCGGGGCATACCGTCGCCGGCCTCACCCGCAGCCTCGGCCGGCCCTTCGCCTCGGTCGGCGCCGCCGCCGGGTCGCACGACGAGGTGCGCATCACGGTCGCCTGGGAGCTCTCCTGGTACCAGTGGGGAATCGACATCGGCGACGAGCTGCGCCCCGTCTTCGAGATCGACAAGGGGCGCGAAATCGAGCAGCTCGACGCCGCGGCCCGGCAGTGGAACGCGGCGGTGGCCGAGGACGGCCGGCTCGGCCTCGCCGGCGAGCCGGCCGCGAAGCGGTGAGCCGCCTCACCGTCAACGTCGACGGCGGCGCCCGCGGCAATCCCGGCCCGGCGGCGATCGGCGTCGTCCTCCGCGACGGCGAGGGCCGGGTGCTGGAGGAAGTGGGGGAGACGATCGGCGAGGCGACCAACAACGTCGCCGAGTACCGGGCGCTGCTGCGCGGGATCGAGCTGGCGAAGGAGCGCGGGGCGAGCGAGCTGGAGCTGATCGGCGACTCGGAGCTGGTCGTGCGGCAGGTCGAAGGCCGCTACAAGGTCAAGAACGCGGGGATGAAGGAGCTCCACGCGGAGGCGGTCCGCTCGCTGCGGGACCTCGACGCCTGGTCGATCCGCCACGTCCGCCGGGCCGAGAACGCCGACGCCGACCGCCTGGTCAACGAGGCGCTCGACGCTTAGCGAGTCGGAAGCGGCGCGACGCGGAGGGAGGAGCGTCAGGCAACCGTGGCCAGGGAAACGACGGTGCCGAAACGGGGAAAGGCTCCTCCTCCGCGCCGCGCCGGGGGATGGATCATGTGGGAACGCCGAGGATACTACCCAGAATTAAGTAAGGCAAACACCGGATGAAGAAACTCGCGAGGAGGAATCGATGCCCCCGCTGCTGCTGATCAACGGCTACGCGGCGACCGCCGCCGACTGGGACCCGGCCTTCCTCGGGGGGCTGGAAGCGGAGTTCGAGCTGATCCTGCCGGACAACCGCGGGGTCGGCGGTTCCCCGCTGGGGAAGGGGGAGCTGACGATCGAGGCGATGGCCGGCGACATGGCGGCGCTCCTCGACCGGATGGAGATCGAGCGGGCGGCGGTGGCGGGCTGGTCGATGGGCGGATTCGTCGCCCAGCGGCTTGCCGCTCGCGTCCCGGGCCGCGTCGCCGCCCTCGCCCTCCTCGCCACCGATCCCGGCGGCCCCCGGTCCGTGCCCGCCGGTCCCGAGGTCTGGGCGCGCCTCACCGACCGCTCCGGGACGCCGCGCGAGCAGGCGGGCCGCCTGATCTCGCTGCTCTTCCCGCCCGCCCTGGCGCCGCGGATCGACCGCGAATTCGGCGACGCCGTGGCGGCGGCCCGCGCCGCCCTCCCGCCCTGCACCCTGCGGGCGCAGGAGGCGGCGATGGAAGCGTGGCACCGGGAGGAGCAGGATCCGCCGGCCGCGGCGCCGCCCACCCTCGTCGTCCACGGCAGCGAGGACGTGGTCATCCCGCCCGCGAACGCCGAGCTTCTGCGAAGCCGCTGGGACGCCGCAGGGGTCGAGCTGATCGAGGGCGGCGGCCACGCCTTCATGGCCCAGGAGCCCGAGCGCGTGGCGCGGCTGATCGCCGCCCACGCTGCGGGCTAGAGCGGCGGATCGCCTCCGACCGCGGGCGACCCTATTCTTGCCCGCCCTTGTACGACGATTCCCAGCACCAGATCGGCCGCGGGGGGCCGGCCCGGGCCCTGCCGAGCTGGCCCGAGGCCCGGCCGCTGCGCTCCTGGCAGCGGCAGGCGACCGAGGCGGTGCGGGCACACGCGAAGAGCAGCTTCCTCGCCTCGGCGACGCCGGCGGCGGGCAAGACCACCTTCGGCCTCCACATCGCCCACCGGATGCTGAGCGCCGGCTTCGTCTCGCGGGTCGTGGTCGCCGGCCCGACCACCCACATCTGCCGGCAGTGGGCGGCCGACGCGGGGCGCTACGGCATCGACCTCGAGCCGAACCGGCCCAACTCCGAGGGGCCGGAGTCGGCCGACTTCCACGGCCTCGCCGTCACCTACCAGACGATCGCCGCCGGGCCGGAGGCCCACCGCCTCGCCGCGGCCCGGCGGCAGACCCTGCTGATCGCCGACGAGCCGCACCACATGGGCGATCAGGCCGCCTGGGGCGTGCGGGCGCGCCGCGCCTTCGACGGCGCCCGCTTCCGGCTGCTGCTCTCCGGCACGCCGTTCCGCTCCGACAACTCGGCCATCCCCTGGGTCGTCTACGACGAGGACGGCCTCAGCCAGGCCGACTACGTCTACGGCTATCCCCAGGCGCTGCACGACCGGGTCTGCCGGCCGATCGCCTTCCTCCCCTACGACGGCGAGATGGAATGGGTCTCCGACGGGCGGCTGCGCAGCGCCGACTTCGGCCTGGCCCTGCCGGCGGCGGAGGCGGCCCGGCGGCTGCGGACGGCGCTGAGCCCGGAGGGCGAGTGGATGGGGGAGGTGCTGCGCGACGGCGACGCCAGGCTGAGCGAGGTGCGGGCCGAGGGCCACCCCGACGCCGGCGGCCTGGTCATCGCCTCCGACCAGGATCACGCCCGCGCGATCGCGGCCCGGCTCGGGCCGATCGCGGGCGAGCAGCCCGAGCTGGTGATGAGCGACGAGCCCGGCGCCAGCCGCCGCATCGCCGACTTCGCCTCCTCCGACCGCCGCTGGCTGGTCTCGGTGCTGATGGTCTCCGAGGGGGTCGACATCCCCCGCCTGCGGGTCGGCGTCTACGCGACGGCGGCGCGGACCGAGCTCTTCTTCCGCCAGGTGGTCGGGCGCTTCATCCGCGCGACCCCGGGGCCGCGCCGCCAGATGAGCTACCTGCTGATGCCCGCCGACCCGCGCCTCAAGGCGCTGGCCCACGAGATCGAGCTGGAGCGCCGCCACGCGCTCGACCTGGCGCCGGAGGGCGAGGAGGAGCCCGAGGAGAGGGAGCGGGAGCGGGGCGAGTCGGGCGGCGGCTTCGCCGCCCTCAGCTCCGGCGACGCCGAGCTCGACGGGGCGATCATGAGCGAGACCGCCCTGCAGCTCTTCCCGACCGACGATCCTGCCCCCCGGGCGAAGAAGGCGATCGCCCCCGCGCCCAAGGCGGAGGCGGGGGCCGGGGGCTCTGCGCCGGAGCGGGAGTCGGCCTATGCCGCCCGCGAGCGTCTGCGCGGCGAGCGCAGCCGCCTGGTCGCCGACGTCGCCCGCCGCAGCGGCAGGTCCCATCGGGAGATCCAGGCCCGGATCAACCGCGCCACCCGGGCCCGCTCGGTCGCCGGCGCGACGATCGACCAGCTCGAACGCGGCAACGCGATCCTCCGGCGCGAGCTGTGGCGCTGAGGCGAGGTGCTACAACGGGCTGATGCACGGTAGGCGTCGGTTGCAGGCGGTTCTGGCGCTCGCGACGCTTGCGCTGATCCCCGCCGGCTGCGGCGGCGGCAGCTCGGGCGGGGGAGGCGGCGGAGCGGGTTCCGGCGGCGCGGCGGGCGAAAGCGCCGTGCGGCTGTCGATCTCGCCCACCGCCCATAAGGCCGACACCCGGCCGGAGCGGGGGATCGTCGTCAGGGCCAGGGGCGGGAGGATCGCCCGGGTCGATGCCCGTGCCGGGGGCAAGCGCGTGAGCGGGAAGCTGAATGCGGCGGGCACCGTCTGGCGCAGCACCTGGGCGCTGGAAGTCTCGCAGCGCTACACGGTCAGGGCGACCGCGGTGGGGAGGTCCGGCGAACCGGTCACCCGCACCAGCCGCTTCCGCACGTTCACCCCAGCCAGGACCTTCACGACGCAGATCATCGAGGGCTACGGGCAGACCTACGGCGTCGGGATGCCGATCATCCTCTACTTCGACCATCGGGTCGCCGACCGGGCGGCGGTGGAGCGGGCGCTGAGGATCAAGACCTCGAAGCCGGTGGTGGGCGCCTGGCGCTGGGACAGCCGCTGCAACCTCGCCGCCGACTGCCTCTACTTCCGCCCCCGCCGCTACTGGCCGGCGCACACGCAGGTCAGCTTCACCGCCCACCTCGACGGCGTCGAGGCGGCGCCCGGCCTCTACGGCCATCACACCCTCACCCAGCGCTTCCGGATCGGCTCCTCGGTGCGGGTGGTGGCCGATACGGCCGCGCACGAGATGGACGTCTACCGCGAAGGCGGGCATTTCGCGCACTGGCCGATCAGCAGCGGCAAACCGGGCGACGAAACGCCCAACGGCACCTACCTGACGATCGAAAAGGGCAACCCGGTCGACATGGTCGGGCCGGGCTACAACATCGAGGTTCCCTGGTCGGTCCGCTTCACCTGGAGCGGCGACTACCTGCACGACGCCTACTGGTCGGTGGGCGAGCAGGGCTACACCAACGTCAGCCACGGCTGCATCAACATGTCGCCCGAAGACGCCCGCACCTTCTACGAAATGGCGGTCCCCGGCGACCCGGTGAAGATCACCGGCAGCCCCCGCGCCGGCACCTGGGACAACGGCTGGACGATGTGGTTCCTCTCCTGGAAGCGCTGGCTCCGCGGCAGCGCCCTCGACGAAGCCGTCCAAGCCGGCCCCAAGGGCAGCCGCTTCGTCAAACCGTCCGAGCTGGGGAACCACGCTCGCCAGGCGGGGAGGGGCCGGTCGCAGCAAAGCGCCTGATCGGATCCGAGCGGATCTCCGCATCACGACTGTCAAGAATTCAAGTTTTCTGCCCCCGGAGTCGATACAGGTCCGACACCGGAGCAGGCATCCGACTCATGCACCCTCGTCGCGAGGCGGGTCCGCAGGGTTACGGGACTCCACCGGAGTTCGCCGAAACCGCCCGAAGACGAGTGTCCTAGTGCCTGTTCGTATCAGGGAGGGCAACCATGTCCAACCGCTTCCGACTCAGGCGCCGCTTTGCCGGCGCCGCCGTGCTGACGATCCTCGCCCTGGCGATAATTCCCGTCGGCGCCCAGGCCTCCGCGGTGAATCTCGCCACCGCCGCTCCCTTCGTGGTTCTCGGCGGCTCGGCGGTCACCAACACCGGGCCGTCGGTCCTCAACGGCGAGCTCGGCGTCACGCCGGGCACCTCCCTGACGGGCTTCGGGCTTCCCGCCGTGGTCAACGGCGCCACCCACGACAACGACGGCGTCGCCGCCCAGGCACAGGGTGACCTGACCACCGCCTACGATGTCGCCGCCGGTCAGCCGGTCCCCCCGGCGAACGACCTCACCGGGACCGACCTCGGCGGCCTCAGCCTGACCGCTGGCGCCTACGGCTTCAGCACCTCGGCCCAGTTGACCGGCCAGCTGACGCTCGACGCGCAGGGCGACCCCGACGCGCAGTTCGTTTTCGTCATCGGCTCGACGCTGACGACTGCCTCGGCCAGCTCGGTCATCCTCACCAACGGCGCCTCCCCCTGCAACGTCTATTGGAAGGTCGGCAGCTCGGCGACGCTCGGCAGCACCACGGCGTTCGTAGGCAACCTGATGGCATTGAGCGACATCTCGCTCAACGACGGCGTCACGGTCAACGGCCGGGTTCTCGCCCGCAACGGCCAGGTGACCCTGATCAACGACGTGCTCGGCAATGAAGGCTGCGCGACCGGCTCCTCATCGACGCCAAGCGAAACCACCGGCGGCACGACGACGACCACCACCACGACCACCATTGTTCCGGTGCCCGCTTCGAGCAAGCCGAAGTCGGTGGGGGCAAAGGCGGCCCGCAGGGGAACCGCGACTCTGAGCCGGGGCAGGAAGGCCTCCGCCGGGGTGCGCGCGACCGTCCACGGCAGGAAGATCAGGAAGGTCGTGTTCACCGACAACGGCGCTCGGGTCGGCGGCGCCGGCCACCAGGTGCGAGTGCCGGTGACGCCCGGGGTCCATGTGGTGGTCGCCCACGTCACCTTCACCGACTCCACCCCGCCGCGGACGCTGAGCTTCCGCTTCCGCGTGCCGGCACCGGTGCTCCATCCCCGCCGCGGTCCCTCGCAGTTCACCGGATGAGGAACTTCCCAAGCACGCGGCCACTCCCCGGCGTCCGCCGGGGAGTCGTCATCTTGGGGCTGGCGCTGGTGGTCGGATCGCCCGCCGGGGCTGCGGCCGCCACGCGAGGCCTCGCCGGCGGGGCCCCCGCGGCGCGGGGGAAAGCGAGCCAGGCCGTCGTCACTCTGCTCGCGGTTCACGCCGTTCGCACGGCGCCCCGCGCCGGCGCCCGCCAGATCGATGCGGTCGCCGCATGGCGACCGCTGACCGGGATCAGAACGGTCCTCCCGGTGCTCGGCCACGGCGGCCGCGACGGCGCCTGGGCGCGCGTCCGCCTGCCCGGTCGTCCCAACGGCCGCAGCGGCTGGATCTCGACCCGTCAGACCAGGGCCGGATCGACGTCCTGGCGCCTGCGAGTGGACCTGTCGGCGCGGCGCCTGATCGTCTACCGGGAAGGGCGCGCCGTGCGCCGCTTCCGAGCCATCGTCGGCAAGCCCTCCACCCCGACTCCGCGCGGCAGCTTCTTCGTCGAAGAGGCGCTCGCCCTCTCAGCCGGCGAAGCGGGGGCACCGTTCGCGCTGGCGACCAGCGCCCGCTCCAACGCGCTGCAGGAATTCGACGGCGGCCCCGGTCAGATCGCCCTGCACGGCACGCGCAACCTCAGCGGGGCCCTCGGAACGGCCGTTTCCCACGGCTGCGTCCGGTTGAGCACTCGCGCGATCGGCTGGCTCGCGGGCCGGGTCGGAGCCGGCGTGCCGCTGGCGATCGAGCGGTGAAGAGGGCGTCGGCGTTTGCAGGCATTCCCCGTAAGCGGCTGAAGGGATTCGAACCCTCGACCTTCTGCATGGCAAGCCCCTTGGGGAGTGGGGAGGGGGCGGCAGAAAGCCGCGATTTGCAGCGTTTTTGCGGCAGTCGATCAGTCTGCGCCGAACTCAAATAGGCACGGATATGAACCGATATGCGGCGTTTCGGGAACTAATGGCCGCGAGTTCCCCAAATCTGCGGGGTGGTTTCAATCCGCGGTGGTCGCTCCACCGGGAGGTTATTTGGCAAGTTCTATGACAAAAAAAACTTGCCAGATAGGCTAGGATTTGCGCTATGCCAAAGCGGAAAAGACGAGGTCGAGGACCAAGTCCCCACAGTACGGCTACGCGCGTTTCCGAGCGGGTGCGCGAGGGCGGCGAGCGCTATTGGTCGCTCTCTGACTTTCGCGATCTGCCGGCAAACGCCGTCGCACATGCGCTTTCCCGCCTGGCGAGCCAAGGAGAGCTGCAGCGAGTGCGCAAGGGCCTCTACTACCGAGCCAAGCAAACCGCCCTCGGCCCGAGCGTCCCAAGCGCCAGCGGTGCGGTTGCTTATAGCCTGGATGCGCCGCTTCATCCCTCCAAGCTGAGCGCCGGGAACGCACTGGGGTTATCGACGCAGAATCCAGCTCGCCCCCAGTTTGCGACGCCGGCCAGCGCCGCGCCCGGTGCGCTCCAAGGCGCCACCGTGCATACCCGCCGCCCGGTCTCCCGCTTCGATCTCGATGCATCCGATGGCGCCCTGCTCGAGCTTCTGCGCGACCGCGTCCGCTACAGCGACCTATCCCCGCAGGAGACGTCGCGGCGCCTCGTTTCGATGCTTTCCGATCGGGAGCGCTTTGAGAGGCTCGCTAAGGCGGCTCTCTCGGAGCCTCCTCGGGTCCGGGCCATGCTGGGGGCGCTCGGTGAGCAGGCAGGAGCCCCCGCCCCTGCGCTAGCTCAGCTGCGGGAGAGCCTCAACCCGATCAGCAGGTTCGACTTCGGCATCTTGGCCGCGCTGCCCAACGCGCGCGGGTGGCAGGCGCGGTGAGGCTCTCGGAGCACCCGGATTTCGCCGCCTTCCTAACCGCAGCCGCGGCGGACGCGGGGCTGCCCGAGACCTTCGTCGAGAAGGACTACTGGGTCACCGAGATCCTGCGAACGATCGCCACGACGCTCGGCGAGCGGGCCATCTTCAAGGGCGGTACCAGCCTCTCGAAGGGATGGAATCTGCTGGACCGCTTTTCCGAGGACATCGACCTCTTCGTCGATCCCGATGCCGAGCCGCCCCTTGAGAGCAAGCGAGCGATCAACCGGACGATGAAAAAGCTGAACGGCGACGTTTCCGCGATTGACGGCCTGGAGTTCGTTCGTGGCGAATCCCGAACGACCGGCGGGCGCGGGCGCGTCGACACCTTCCGCTACCGCTCGCACTTCCCTCCGCTTGAGGGCTTCCCGGCGACCGTTCGTCTCGAGCCGGGCATCCAGAGCGGTAAGCAGCCGACCGCGAGGGTCAAGATCTCCTCGATCGTCGGCGAGCTCCTGATCGCACGGGGAGCCGCAGGGGGGCTCGATGTCGAGGGGATCGAGCCATTCGAGATGGACCTACTGCACTTTCGCCGTACCTTCGTGGAGAAGCTCTTCGCCATTCACGGCAAGGTCGAGCGGCTCGAGCAGGAGGGCGTTTCCCTGGGTCGCGACGTACGCCACTACGCGGACCTCTACGTTCTTGCCGGCCGCCCCGAGGTCAAGGCAATGCTGGAATCGGAGGAGTACGAGGCGATCAGACTCGACTACGACGAGAAAAGCCGCACCTACTTTCCCAATAGCTACCGTCCGCCGCTCGACCTCCGCTTTACGAGCAGCAACGCGCTCTTTCCGCCGGACGAACTCCGGGCGAGAATCGAGCCCAGCTACGAAGAGGAGTGTCAACGCCTCTTCTTCCGTCCCCATCCAAGCTTTGGCGAGGTCCTGGAGCGATTCACTGAGATTCGCGATCTGCTCTGACCATACGCGCGCGAGCTAACCGCACTTAGGCATCTTGCGGACGCGGAGCCGGTACTGGGTCGTCTCCGCTGGATACATGAGGTGCATCTCGCTATTGAGGGCCGCGCGGCGCTCTTGCGCGGGCGCCCATTGAGTCGAGATCACGGGACCACTCGGCCGAAGGCGATCATGGTCATCGCCGTACTGGAAGGTCGCGCGGCCGTCATAGGCCCAGGTCATCTCCCATATGCCCGGATGTCCCTGCACCCGCTTGACGCGAAGCCGAGGATGAAACCCTGCTTCTCCTCGGCAAGGTTGGCGATGAATTGAGCGACCGCGTCGCGGAATTCCCGCTGCTGCTTTGGGCTCAGATGGTCCCAATCGCGCCAGAACGACGCGAGAACTTCACACGTCGGCATCGAGCGGCTTCGTGCGCTCGTCTAATGCCGCGAGGAAATCATCGTCGCTCTCGAATCGCGTGACGCGACCGGCGGCGAGGTCTTTATCGGCTTCCCGCTCGCGCTCCTGCCATTCACGCGTCCAGAACCAAGCCTGCTCGGGGTCGATTCGGCCATCCGAAACCTCGCGCAGGAGGATCGCTGCGCCATCGACGGCCTGGTCGGGTAGGTGATCGACCATCTGATGTAGGTCGGCTCTGGTCATTGAGAGAATTCTGGCACGTCCGCAGGAGGGGACGATTCGGCGAGGTCCAGCCCGCCATGTTCCCCAGCGACGTGACCTCCTACGGAGTGCGGCGATCAAGCCGTTGCTCCTTTATTTCACCCGAGCTGCTGTCGCCGCTCCAGCTCGTTCGTGGGTGTTCACTGATGCCGATGTGGAGCGGGGCATCTGGAAGCCGGGAGAGCCACCGCCCGCTCAGGGACCAGCCGCCGAGCCGACCTTCCATGAGTTCGCGTCCGAGTGGTTTGAGGGGGTCGCCCCCGAGCTCCGGGTGCGAACCCGGACCGACTACCGGTGGCGGCTCTCCAATCACTTGCTGCCCTACTTCGCCAAGCATCGTCTGTCAGCGATCACGGTTGAGGAAGTAGACCGGTATCGGCGCGAGAAGGTGCGCGAGAGCAAGGCGGTCGCGGCGGCGCGGCAGCGGCAGCTTGCGATGCCCGAGAGGGGAACGCAAGCGGCTGGTTCGGCCTCTCTCTAACGGCTCGATCAACAAGACGATTCGGCTGCTCGCCGTTGTCTTGGAGCTGGCCGTTGAGTACGGCTACCTGGACCGGAATCCGGCCAAAGGCCGGAAGCGACTGCTGAAAGACGACAAGCCGAACCGCAGCTATCTTCAACCCGATCAGGTCGCGGCGCTGCTGGGTGCGGCTGGAAAGCTCGACGCCGAGGCGCGAGAGGGCGACACTCGCCGCCGCCGTCCGCTGCTCGCCACGCTGACGCTGGCGGGCCTACGGATCAGCGAGGCGCTTGATCTGCGCTGGCGGGACGTGAACCTCGACGCGCGCCGCCTGCGGGTCGCGGCAGCGAAGACCGACGCAGGTATCCGCGAGGTCGATCTGACCCCCGCGCTGCAAGAACTGCTCGCCGATTACCGGAGCCGCAGCCCGTACACGCAGCCGGGAGATTTGGTCTTCCCGACCAGCGCGGGCAAGCGAGACAACCCCTCCAACGTCCGCAACCGCTTCTTGGATGCGGCGGCAAAGCTCGCCAACGCCGATCTGCGGGCAGCGGGTCGGGAGCCGATGCCGGACCTGACGCCGCACTCGCTGCGCCGCACCTTCATTTCCCTCCTGCTCGCGGCAGGGGCCGATGTGCCCTACGTCATGGCGCAGGCGGGGCATACCGATCCGAAGATGACCCTTGGCCTATACGCCCAGGTAATCGCCTCCAAGACGGATCACGGCGCAGCCCTGGACGGCATGGTTGGCGCATCCGACTGGACGGCAACGGACACGGGCCAAGCACTGGCTATAGAGGTCGGAGAAGAGGTGAGCTACCTCTAGTCGCTCGATGCAGTAGATGGATCGCTGCTCAACAAGCGCTGAATCAGACCAAAATCATGACGATCTCGCACGACACTTGAACATGCGAGCGCAGCCCATGGCCTTCCGATTCGCTCAAGCCAGCGAGGGGCGGTGTCGGCGTGATGCGGTGCGACAGGTTCGTCTGCATCAGGCCACTGCTCAGCGCAAGGGGGGCTGATTTCCTGCTCTATGTCGTCTCCGGCGTAGATGAACTGAGCGCTCGTATCAGGGACATAGAGAAGCTCAGGGAGGGCATCTACTGCCAGCAGATCATGCCGCGCCACCGGGTAGAGATTCTCTAGACCGAGAGCAGCGAGTAGATCCAGCAGGATGGTTGCGATATAGGACTGTCGCCGTCGTGGCAGGTCTACATGCTCCAAGGCGCTCAGGACATAGCCAATCTCCTCCTCCGGCTCAGACCTAACTGGGGCTAGACCGAGTAGCTCCCCGTCATACCGATTAGCAGTCCAAATCAGAGTGGATCGCAGCCAGGTTGCCGTCAATGCGCGGTCGATGGGGCCTAGCCTCGATCCACCGTTTTCACCTCGCGGGGTGTGGTCGGCTGCCTTGAGGTAGGTAACAGCCCCAGGGCGGTTCCGCGGAACCGCCCTGGGGCTCCTCTTCGAGGTCGGTTGCCGGCAGGCCGGAGCGTTGGCGCCCGCTCGCGAGCAGGCCGAGCTCAGCGGATGCGTCGAGAGGAGTCGAGGGCTTGGGGAGCGGCGCCTGTGGCTACGGGCCCGAGGCGGCCGGCAGCGCCCGCAGGCGCGCGAAGGCCGCCGCCAGCGCCTCGGCCCAAGGCCAGTTGCGCGGCAGCCGCAAGATCGCCCGCCGGCTTGAGCGCACCACCCGCCCGGCGACGTGCAGCAGGCGCTGGCGCATCCGCTTGGGCTCGGCCAGGGAGAGCTCGCCCTCCAGGCAGAGTGAACGGGACCAGCAGAGCAGCTCCCCGGCGAGGAGCGAGAGCTCCAGCCAGGCCTGGTTGTGCTCGAAGGCGGCGAAGGGCAGGTTGCGGATGCCTGTGTCCTTGGCGCAACGGATCGCGTCCTCGCAGCGGGCGCGGCGGCGGTGGCGCAGCTCCAGGGCAGCGATGTCGGCGTCGTCTTGGTCGGTGATGAAGGCGGTGTGGCGGTAGCCGTCGGTGTCGAAGACGCGGAACTGGGCACCGGGGTGGGGACGCTCGCGACGCACGATCAACCTTGTTCCCTCGGGCCAGGCGCCGAGGTCGAGGGCGCCGGTCAGCTCGGCGACCCAGGCGCCCTCGCGCTCGCCCCCGTCGGCTTCGATCGCGCTCTGCCATGCCGCCTCGGGTGCGGCAAGGATCGCCTCGCGCACCCGCTCGTCGACGCCGTAGCCGACCGAGAAGCCGATGCCGGCCTCCCGGCAGTCGGCGGTGAAGGCGTGGGTGGCGCCGCCGGTGTCCGCGCGGGCCAGGATCTCGCGGCGCAGATCGGCCTCCGGCAGCTGCTCGAGGGCGAGCTGCAGGACCTCGAAGTGGTCGGCGGCGGTGTTGGCGCCGGCGTTGCCGGGGCGAAGGAGTCCGGCCAGGGACTCGCCCGTCTCGTCGAGGAAGCAGAGCAGCGGGAAGAAGCCGAAGCCGTTCTTGTAGGTGCCGGCGGCGCGTTCCTTCTCGGAGTGGGCGCCGAGCAGGGTGGCGTCGATGTCGAGGATCAGCTCTTCAGGCCGGGCGCCCGCATCCCAGGCTCGCTCGCGCGCCTGGGCCCGGGCGGCACGGATCGCTTCCAGCCGCTCGGCGTCGATCGACTTGATCACCCGGTGGGCGGTGGTCTCCGACGCCACCGCCCCGAACAACGCCTCCTTGCCGCGCAGCACCCCGAGGTCGCTGACGCAGTCGCCGCCGTCGGCGATCGCCACGCAGAGGTCGCGCAGGACGGCCCCGGGGTCGTGGGCGGAGCGCCGCTCGCGGGTCGGCCCCATCGCTTCTGAGAGCGCCGCGGTGAGACCCAGCCGGTCGGCCAGCTCGCTCAGGAGGAAGGCCCCGGCGTGGGAGACGAGGCCCTCGCCGTCCGCCCTGACTTCTACCGTTCGGCGCGTCGTTTGTGTCTTCACCTTCCGGGTGTCCTCCTGGTTCTGAGAGTGGGTCGTCGCAAACCGCATTCTCAAGGCCCAGGAGGACGTTCCCGGTGGCCTCTCTCCAGGCGCTTATCGGTGGATCGAGGCTAGCACCAGCGCAGGGGGGACGAGAGAAACGGCGTAGTGATCGGACAGTGGGTGCGCCGCTCCGGGCTGGGCCGCTACAAACGAATGTAGCCAGGACGCGACTCGATCAGCCTTCTCTTTGTCCTCGTACTCCGGCGACCATTCGAGCAGAAGTGCAAGGAGTCCGAGTAGCTCAATCGTTCGCGAGCATCGGACGGAGTACGTTGCGAAGAATCCGAACTCTTTATGAATGTTGACGAAGGGGATCGGCCGGAGCATTTGATCGGTACACCGCTCGAACAACTCTTCTGCGTAGGTGGCGAAGAGGCCGGTCGCGATATCGAGGGTCGCCAATGACCCGTCGTCCGCTTGACCGGCCGTGGCTGCGCTGGCCGCTGCGCCGCGAAGGAGATCAAGTGCCGTGTAGCAGGCGAGATCGAGCCGGTCTACCTCATGCAGCTTCCCCATCAGGACAGCCGCTTCAAGAGCATCTCCTGGATCAGTCAACTGATCGTCATCGTGAATCCAACTTCGCGAAAAACGCTCGATCTCCACGTCCATCAGTTCTTCGGCATCGGCCATTCCCAAAACCCGTAGAAGTGGCCCGGTTTGGCGACTGCCGAGCGCAGCTTCGGGACGCGTAACGAGAAGCTCAACGAGACGATCCAGATCCCATACATCGAAGTCGAATTCAGACTTGTACTGCTCCTTGTATGCCTGAGCTTCTAGGCGGGCATCTCCCACGAGCCTTCCAGTGGTAACTAGAACTGCAACTCGCGGCAAGCTTGGATCAAAACCTGGGTGAGACAGCCCACCGGTGCGGATGCTGTCGATCTGTAGTCGGGCCTTTCGGAAGTCTTCGACTCCTATATCGCCAGCTTTGCTCTGCAACGAGTACTGCCGCAGCTCGCCATCGTCGATGCGCTTCGCAATGAAGTCCCGCCCAAACTCTCCTCGCCCATGCACGAAATGCAGATCAGTGAAGCCCTGCGAGCGCAGCAATGCTGCCAAGGGGTGATCGAACTCCCTCTCGGTGAGAGATTCAAGCCAACCGACGATTGCGCTTTCGAGCACGCCACTCCTCCTGCTTTTGTGCCATCAGGGCCTGCCACCGCTCCTCCTCTGCGGGAGTGCGCGCGGGAAGCGAGTCGAAGATCGCAGCCGCTCCCGGCCCGCTGACCGCTTGGAACTGCGGCTCGCCGGAGCCATCAAAGCTGATCTCCAATTCCTCTAGGGCATCCATGATGCCGCTCCAAGATGGCGGGCCCTTCCCCTTGGCTACAGCCCCAGCTAGCAAGCCACGATCAGCTTGCTTCTGCCAAAACTCAACCATTGCCTTCGCCCGATCTTGGGCAGCCCCATCAAAGGTCTTCCCCAGTTGGTCGAAGTTGCCTTCAACCACAGCGGAGATGTTCATCTTCCCCTCCGACTCCCGTTCGATGGGAATGATGCGATGTACCTCTCCTTCCGCAGTCGAGATGCGGGTAGGGCGAACCTGCTCGACCTCAACCGCCGGGAACATCCGAAGCGAAGGAGCCAGGTGGACCGTGCGCGCGTTGATCCATTCGTAGATCCGGCGTTGGGCGGCTCGGTTGTACTCCTCAAGGCGAAATATCGGCATCGGGCGGTCCATTGCTCACTTACGGCGATAGTTGTCTCTGTCGGCGCGCCCTGAACTCCTCACGCTTGCGCTCTAGGAGATCCTCGTAGGCACGCTCTTGCTCTTCAGTCATTTGAAGTCAAGTCGCGAGTTGTGGTGTAACCGGACTCGCCGGCACTTCTCTCATCGCTCCAGGGCCGTCGCCTCGCTTCCGCTCTCATCGCCCTGGTCCTCGAGGACCAGGGCGATCGACTCCTGCGAGAGGTAGCCGCGCGTCAGCAGCCACTCGTCGTTCTGCTCGATCAGCAATGCCCCGACCAGCCTGATCACCGATGCGTCGTTCGGGAAGATGCCGACGACGTCGGAGCGCCGCGCGATCTCCTTGTTGACGCGCTCGAGGTTGTTGGTCGAGCGCAGCTTCGGCCAGTGGGCCTGCGGGAAGCGGTAGAAGGCGAGCAGGTCCTCCTCGGCCTCCGCGAGCAGCTCCGCCACCTTCGGCGCCGTCGGGGTCAGGCGTTCGATCACGGCCGCCGAGCGCTCCCTTGCGTCGTGGAGATCCTCGGCGTTGAAGACCTCCCGCAGGGCCGCCGAGACCATGTTGCGCTGGCCCGCCTTGCAGTGGCCGTGCATGTTCCTGATGAAGTGGACGGTGCAACGCTGCCAGGGGCAGCCCAGCACCTTGGCGACGGCCGCCTTGAGCCCGAGGTGGTCATCAGAGGCGCAGAGCCTGACCCCTTCGAGGCCCCTGGCCCGCAGCTCGCGCAGGAAGGCGGCCCAGCCGGCCTCGGTCTCCGACTCGGCGATCTCGATGCCGATCACCTCCCGGCGGCCTGAGGAGTGGACCGCGAAGGCGACCATCAGCGCCTTGGAGTGAACGTGGCCGCGGTCTCTGACCTTGAGGTGCTTGGCGTCGAGCCACAGATAGGGGAACTCGCCCTCCAGCGGCCTGGTGCGGAAGGCCTGCACCTGCTCGTCGAGATCGCGGCAGATGCGGGAGACCTGGTCCTTTGACATGTGGATCCCGAGCTCGGAGACGAGGTGGTCGACCTTCCTTGTCGAGATCCCGTTGACGTAGGCCTCCATGACCATGCCTAAAAGCGCCTTCTCACTGCGTTTGCGCGGCTCCAGGAAGCTCGGGAAGTAGCTCTCCCCGGAGCGCTTGCGCGGCACCGCCAGCTCGATCTCCCCGACCCTGGTCGCCCAGGGCCTTTGGCGGTAGCCGTTTCGGTGGGTGCTCCTGGCCTCGGCGGCCACCTCGCCCTTGCCGGCGCCGATCTGGGCGGAGATCTCGGCCTCCATCAGCTCGGTCGCGATCATCGCGACCGCCTCGCGCAGGAAGTCGGGGTGCTCCTCGACCAGGGCCTTGGCTACGACCCCGGCGCTCGTCATGCTCTGGCTCTCGGCCATCGTGGTGTTCCTTTCGTCAGTCGACTTGGTGGTCAACCGACGAGTCTGGGGCCCGCGGTGGCCGGAACTTCGTTCCGGCCCCTACGTGGCGGTTACACCACTTCTAGCGACGTGACCTCATTTGAGGCAGAGAAGTGAATCGTTTTGCAGCATCTCCGGTGCCGAAGAGCATGATCTGCGGATTTCCTGCCTCATCGAAATCCATCTCCATCTTGTCGAGCAGTTCAACGATCAACTCATGGGTCAAAGGGCCGCCTTCCGCGTCTACTTCGTTCCCGGTCGCAGCGGTGACCATGTTGAGTCGCTCCACGAACCCGGCAGTGACCGCTTGAACCTGGGATTCCGCAAGACGATCTAGGGAGCAGAGAATCTCGTCAAGATCGCCTGCGCAGATCTTGTCGATGTCCCATTCGAAATCCCCCCGGATCTTGATCGGTTGATAGCTCGCTTGTCCGCTAGCTCCCGAGACCCGCGAATCATGGAGAACTGCCACTTCTTCAGAAGGGATCTCGGCCAGCAATGGACTTTGGGCGCTCGACTGTGATGATGCCCAGGTCGCCATGTCGGTCTGACTCTTGCTTACGACTGACCTCGTGTCCTTGCTGTTGATCTGTCGACCGGCACGGCGGCGTTGTCGCCTCGCTGGCCGGACGGCGGTGACCTGATAGGAGCCTGGTCAGAAGTCCCCTTCACAGTCCTGTCCTACCGCCCGACCAGTCGAGAGCGCGTGACCACCATCGACAAGGAGGCAGTCTTGAACAGGATCGCAGAGGAGAAGGTGACGGTTGGCGTCGACACGCACAAGCACTTCCACGTCGCCGTCGCACTCTCGGAGCAGGGCGCTCGGCTCGGAGAGATCACGGTCGCCGCAGACCCCGGCGGCTACGAGCAGCTGCTGGACTGGGCTCGATCGCTGGGGGCACCGTGGTGCTTCGGCGTGGAGGGCTGCGGCTCCTACGGCCAGGGCCTCGTCTCCCATCTCCGCCGCCACGACCAGCGGGTGGTGGAGGCGGGGCGGCCCGATCGACGCGACCGCCGCGAGCGCGGCAAGAGCGATCCGATCGACGCCGAGAACGCAGCCCGTGCGGTGCTCGCCGGGACCGCGACCGGGGTTCCCAAGAGCGCCGACGGCACCAGCGAGATGATCCGCGAGGTCAAGATCGCCCGCGACACCGCCGTCAAGGCCAAGTCTCAGGCGATCATCACGCTGAAGGCGCTCATCGTCACGGCACCGGAGGAGCTGCGCGGCGAGCTGCAGCCGCTCACCAAAGCGAAGCTGCGCGAGCGCTGCGCCGGCCTTCGGCCCGGGCGCCTCGATACCCCGCTGGCCGCCGCCAAGCACGCCCTGCGGGCCCTGGCGCGCCGCTGGCAGAGCCTCGAGCGCGAGATCAAAGAGCACGACCGCCTGCTCGACACCCTCACCGCCCTGGCCGCACCGGCGTTGCGCGAAGCCTTCGGGATCGGCGTCGACGTTGCCGCGGAGATGCTGATCCTCGCCGGCGACAACCCGGAGCGAATTCGCTCCGAGGCCGCCTTCGCCAAGCTCTGCGGCGCCAGCCCGATCCCGGCATCCTCGGGCACCACCCAGCGTCACCGCCTCAACTGGGCAGGCCACCGCCAGGCCAACAGCGCCCTCTATCGCTCCGTGATCGTCCGCATGCGCTTTCACCCGCCGACGATCGCCTACGTCAAAAGACGCACCGTCGAAGGCAAGAGCAAGCGCGAAATCATCCGTTGCCTCAAGCGATACCTGGCGCGGGAGATCTACCGCCACATTAGGGAAGCAACACCGGTTCCCAAGCCGGTTTCTGTTGGAGATCTATCTCTCTAAATATCTATTTGACAAAAATAGGAGCATCAATGCATTGATGGCGGCATAGGCCACCTTGCGGGCGGGAGTCTCGTATTCGGGGAGCTTGAAGAGCATTGCTTCAGTCTGCCGAACGATGCGGCGGGCTCATGATTGGGCAGCAACGGGCAGCGAGGGCGGAAGTCAAGAAGTCGGGGCGGTTGCATAGCCGCCGCCCGAACACAGAAAAGCCCCGCCGGAGCGGGGCTTTCGTGCGAAGCGGCTGAAGGGATTCGAACCCTCGACCTTCTGCATGGCAAACGCCTTGGCGAGTTGGGAGGGGGTGGCGGAAACCACTTATTTGCAGCGCTTTTGCGTCTGCAGATCAGCGCGCGCCGGACTCAAACTGGCACGGATATGAACCGATATGCGGCGTTTCGGGAACTAATGGCCACGAGTTCCCCAAATCGGCGGGGGTGGTTTCAATCCGTCCTGAGCGGGCGTCGCGGCAGCGGTTCTAGCGCCCGCGTTTGGCGGCGAGGCGCGTCCGCTCAATCTGAGCGTCGACCCCTTCTGGGTGCTCGTCGTAATAGCGAGCCGCTGCCTCGATCAGCTCGATCGGCACCTCCAGGTAGGAGGCCGCCTCCTTCGCTGATCCATCGTTCTGGCGGATCGTCGTGATGACATCGGCGACGTCGAGCCGGGAGCCGACGAGCGCCGGCCAGCGGCCTGCCGCTCCCTCGCGGAAGCAGATCAGCGGGTGCTCGTCGAGGCGTATTTCCTCCATCGACAGAGCTTAGTTTGCTTCCTGAGGGGAAGCCGCAGAATCGTTCCTGTCGGCAAGCCATTCCCGCTAGTGGTGTGACCGCCAACGTTTGCCGGTTTCCATAACCAGGCTCCGGCGCCCCGCCGCCGAAGTGTCCTTCCGAGCGCAATCGACGATCGGAGGGCCAGATGGCGGCGAGGGTGGTGCTGCGGGAGATCACCAACGAGGAGGGCAACCGGCTGCTGCGGATCGTGCGCCGCGACTCGGGCTCGGTCGTCACCTGGCGCAGGGCGCAGATCGTGTTGCTCTCCGCCCAGGGGATGAGCCCGGCCAAGATCAGCGAGGTCGTCTTCACCGACCCCGACACGGTCCGCGAGGTGATCCACAACTTCAACCGCGACGGCTTCGACGCCCTCTACCCCCGCTACGCGGGCGGGCGACCGCCGACCTTCACCCTGCCCCAGCGACGCGAGATCAAGAAGATCGCGCTCTCGATCCCGACCGACCTCGGCCGGCCGTTTGCGACCTGGAGCCTGGCCAAGCTGGCCGACTACCTGGTCGCCGAGGGGGTGGTCACCGACATCTCCCACGAGGGCCTGCGCCAGTTGCTCCGCGAGGAAGGCGTCTCCTTTCAAGCGGTGAGGACGTGGAAGCGCTCCAACGACCCGAACTTCGAGGCCAAGAAGAACCGCATCCTGGAGCTATACGAGGCAGCCGACGCCGGCAGGGCGACCGTGATCTGCCTCGACGAGTTCGGGCCGCTGAACCTCCAGCCCCAGCCCGGCGGCAAGGCCTGGGCGCCTTTGAAGAAGCCCAGGCGCATCCGCGCCACCTACACCCGTCCCCACGGCGTCCGCCACCTGCTCGGCGCCTACGACGTCACCCGCGATCGTCTCTACGGCCACGTCAAGAAGCGCAAGACGAGAACCGAGTTCCTCGCCTTCTGTCGCTACATCCGCTCCCTCTATCCGGTCGAGGTGAGGCTGCACTTCATCCTCGACAACTTCAGCCCCCACCTCGGCGATGAAGTCCGCGACTGGGCCGACGACAACAACGTCGAGCTCGCCTATACGCCGCACTACGGCTCTTGGCTCAACCGCATCGAGGCGCAGTTCAAAGCGCTGCGCTACTTCACCCTCGACGGCACCGACCATCCCGACCACGCCACCCAGGCGAGGTTGATCCGCCGCTACATCGCCTGGCGCAACTACAACGTCGACGACGCGAAGCTACGGGCGGTCGTCAACACGGCAAACGTTGCCTGATGCACCACTAGCTCGGGAGGGCTAGGCAGACTTGCTGCCGCGCGGCCGTGGCCGAGTCGTTTCGGCCACGTAGCGCTCAGCATTGAGGCAGAAGTCGCGCCACCGCTCATCGAGCCGAGCTTTGGCAAGCTCGTCCGCGTCGATCACGGTCGATGCGCTGAGCGCCTTCTCGGTGTCGCCTGGAACAGTAAGGATGCCGTTCTGGTCATCAGCCATCTACCAAGAAAAGCATGGCCGATACGGCTCCCTCAGCCGGAGAGCCCATCCCATCGAAGATGCGCTCGATCGGCTACGGCGAGGGCGAAGGGGCATCCGTATATACATCCTAAGCGTAGGTATATACTGTCCTCATGAGCAAGCACCTGGTGGACATCGACGAGGAAGCCCTGATGGCTGCGCGGGCGAAGCTCGGCAGCGCGACGATCAAGGAGACTGTCAACCGCGCGCTTAGCCAGGCAGGGGAGGACCACAAGCGCGTGCTGAAACGGCGCCTCGATTCACTCGCTGACGCCGACCTGGCTGACCGCGAGCAGGCGTGGCGCTGACCCACCTGCTCGATTCGAGTGTCCTGACGCGCTTGCGCCATGGGGCGGTTCGGGAGACGGTCGAAGCTCGGGCCGAGCGCGGTGAGTTGGGACGAGCCGGAATCAGCGATCTGGAGATCGGCTATTCGGCTCGCAATGCGGCTGAGTGGGATCGGCTGGAGGAGGCGCTTCGCGCATTCAAGCTCGTGGAGACGACAGCTGAGCATGTGCGGCGAGCCAAGCAGGTGCAGCGCATGCTCGCAGCCAAGCATCAGCGCGGTCGCAAGGTGCCTGACCTCTTGATTGCCGCAGCCGCGGAGTCCCACGGCCTGACCGTCTTGCACTACGACGCCGACTTCGACCGCATCGCGGCCGTGACCGGACAGCCGTGCGAGTGGGTCGTGCCAGCCGGTTCAGTTGACTGAAGCGGACGCATTCCGGATGCCCTGGAAGATATCCCCGATTCCACCGAGCTGGAGTGAACTCGACCAGCCTGAGCCTCCTGTCTAGTCGTCCAAGGGCCAGCAGTTCCAGGCGCCTGGCGGCATTCCCATCAGCTCGTGCAGAACGCGCGAGACGAGGATGTCGCTATCAAGAACCGTGCGAGGCGCGCCTGTCCGGGTCACTCAGACGGAGCGCCCATCGCGTCGAGATCGCGGGACCACTCGGCCGTAAGACGATCATGCTCGGCGCGACGCTCTTCGAGCGCGAGAGCTGACGAAAGCGGAATCTTCCAATAGGTCGATCCAGGGAGCTGCCGGCCCTCGAGCTTCCCAGAGTCGATCAGGCGCATCACGTGCTGGCGAGAGAAGCCAAGCCGCCGCGCCGCCTGCTGGGGGGAGAGCAGCTCCTGCTCCTCGGCGACGGTTACGGCAACCCGCTTGCCTTCGCGCAGCAGCCTGTCGACCTCCTTGGCAACGGGAGCTGCGCTGTCACCAGCTCTTGGGTCCAGATGCAGCGTTTTCATCCGACTAATTCCCTTCTCGCGCCGCCGTGATCGGGAGGGTACGAACACGCAGCCGCTTCCTCGTCAGGCTGGCAATTGCGCCTTTCTCCAGATCCTCGGCGATAGAGGGCAAATTCGCGGCGATGAGCGCGGCTTGCTCGGCAGCGCGAAGATGATCGGCAGAGCGCAAGAGGAGGACGGACGGGGCTGCCAACGAGCCCACCGCCAGTAGCGCCCCGAAGTCTGAATCGGCCGTGATCAGAACTCGATTTTCCCTGGCGGCGACATCCATGATCTCCGGATCGGAGGCACTCAACAACCCGATGTCGGTGACGTGAAGTGCGTCGTGCTCGGCGCCCTTGAGCAGTTGCGCGACCTTGGGAGAGAGGTTCGCGTCGAGGAGGAGCCTCACGCCGCCGGCGCCGAAACCGCTAACTCGCGCTCCTGCGTTGCAGCAGCGGCATACTCAAGCGCTGCGAGCACATCCTCGCGCTCGAGATAGGGGTAATCGCCTAGAAGCTCATCCAGGCTGGCCCCAGCGGCGAGCTGGCCGAGGACTGCGCTGACGGTTACGCGGGTATCGCGGATGCAAGGGAGTCCCCGCATCCTCTGTGGGTCGACGGTGATTCGGTCCTGAGCCATAGGGCAAGATTACCTCGCGTCGGCTAAGTCCTTCTGATTTGGCTGCGAATGCAGCGAGTAGTCGGCGCCTGACCCGATGACCAAGCGGCAGACGTGCTGGTGCGAGGATTCCCCGAACCAGATGAGCGTCAATCGCCGAAGCCGCGCAGCAACTTGCCCTCGGGGATCTCCGAGATCGGGTGGGAGGCCGGATCGATGCGCTCGAAGTTTCCGGCTACGGCGAATTTCCGGTCCTGCATTGGCCGGTCATCCACGGGACTGCCGTTTTGCGTCGCGATAGGCGTCGGCTTCTGGTCCAGACGCGACTTTCGTTGCGTTTCCTTCGCGGACATAGAGCTTCGGATCATCCTTAACGTAATACCACGTGCCACTCGTTGCGCGGACCCTCAGGATGGCAAGAGACCTGCCCTCGATTTCATCACGCTCAATCGTGACCAGGCCGGTTGGAGGCGGTTCTATAGCTGCATTCAGCTTGCTGCCAAGGCGAAGGGCGTACTTGTCCCAGTTTGAGGCGACAATTCCGAACTCGATATCGACCCCTATGCATGAGTAGTCGCCGACCGCGGGGAACTGATCGAGGTCGAAATCTCGGAACCTATCCGTCTCCAAAGCCCCTATCACAACCTCGCCACCCTCGGCATTCAGCATCCCTACAACGGCCCGCACGACCCCAGATGTGAACACGTCGTCATCAGGTTCTCGTGCTGCACGTTGGAACCAACGATGAATGTTGACAAAGGCCGATGCCTTAACCTCGAGAGTCTGGTCCTCATCCCCCTCCAAAAGCTCTCGAACCGAAGGTGATTGGCGACCCTCCGTTGAATCGACTGGCAGTTCGTCCCTGAACTCGATCGGATTCTCTATCCCTGCGCAAACATAGGTGTAAGGGCGCGCTCCGTAATGAGCCCCGAGATCAGCTCCAATGATCGGGTCGATGAGGTCCGTCGCTATGCGGTCAAATCGATCAATAGGAACGCCTCCGAGAATAAGGAACTGTCCGAAGCCGGAGCCCTCATAGAGAGACCCCGAGACTCGATCGCCAGCATCAATCAGGACTTTCTCCAGCGCCTCTCTTAGTTTGTCTCGCGCCCTAAGGGTCGTAAGTTGAGCAGGGGCGGTCACGACAATGATGAACTTGATGCCCTCGTGAGGCCTGCAAGGAGCCAGCAGCTTCCGGTTGTGCACGTAGTCATCGGCCGTAATCTCATCTAGACCACGAGCAGCCTCGTTGCCTCGCCGTAGCTCTTCATTGCTCGGCGGTCCACCTTCGAGCGCTTCATGGGGACGAATCATTTCGCTGGCGCCGGGATTCTTTAGCCATGGCCAATGCCTGACGACGTCGCCAACCGTGAAGACATCCATAACCTGGAGCTGCTCTGGCTGGAGCTGAGCGTTGAGGTCCCGTTCAAAGTCTTGGAAGTTCTTCGACACTGGAAGCCAAATCCGCAACACCAGATCGTAGAGTCCGAGCGTCTCGTACAGGGCGAAGGAGCGCACATCGTTCTCCTTCATGACGGCTTCAATGGCGTCCCCGATCCGCTTTCGATCGTAGGTGGGGAAGAAGGCAAGTCGCCAAAAATAGAGACGCTCTTTTCCCCAGCGTTCATGCACCTCGTGGTGCCATACGTAGAGTTGTTCTCCGTTGTCGACCGGTCCGTCCATCACAGGTGGCCTCGGACTATCCAGGTACATGCCACGTTGTAAGCGATGAAGATCACCGCGACAATTGCGAACTCGGGCATAGTCATGGGTGGCGGGATCGCCGACCGAATCGCTTCCCAAAACCTCTTTGAGTCTTCAGAGCCGAGTTCCCTGCGCTTCCAAGTCAGGAGAATGAGCCATGCGGCGATTCGATCCGCAAAAGGCCTGACCGATTTTGCAGCGACCAGCACACCAATACCAGCCAGATTCACAATCCCAGGCACCGTCGTCGTCTCGCGCACTATGAGGTCGTCCATTGCTCCCGCTGCACTCCCTGAGCCCCACGCCTGCTGCAGGCAGGTGGCTTGACCACTCTATGGCATTTAGTGGAGTAGTGCGGCGAGCAACGCGGTCATGCAAAGAAACACTGCCGCAATAGTGAGCGAAAGCGCAACTGAGACTGGGATTCGCGAAGCAGTGTCGCCGAGTCGATTCCCGCAGTAGTTGGCAAAGCTGTAGGCCGCCATGCCAGCAAAAGCGATGGACACCGCAAGCGTTGGCCGATGAAGAACCGTCGCGACGAATACGGCGATCGCAAACAACCCGATGGCGCCGTGATTGAGCCTGCGCACCAGAGAATGAACAACCGCTACCGGCGGATACGCGTCGTGGACCTCTTCTGGAAGATCCCGAAGTTCGGGCATCCGTGCGCGCTGCGCAAAGTTGAGGTCGTCGTAACGCTCCTGAGGCCGCGGCCTTGGATGCAGGAGTTCGGCAGTGTTGGGCGGTGCGATCATGGCTTCTTGTCTATTTCAGTGTCGCTTAGCACTTCCCGGCCGGCGGCAGCCTAACCGCTCCAACGGCGCGTAACGTCGCGAAGCGCCGACTGCACGCATCGGTCGACAACGAAAAGTGTAGGCACGTGCAGCTTGGTAGTCAATTCAGATTGAGTTTGGGGTCGGCACGGGTCCGCTCATCCCGTGGTTCCGCGTTGTCTTTCTCATCGCGGGTTCCCGGCCAATCTTCTCTTGACGGGTCTTCGTCCAACCGATGGGGGTCAGTTCCCATTCGCAGCCGCGGCCAATGCCCGTTCGAATCCAACCTCGCCGGACTAGCCGCGCGCGGACCTTGCCTACCCGTGGCTGCCACCGAGGTGGTCCGCTCGGCAGCGCTTTCAGATCGCGGGCGCTGTGGAGGTCGGCCATCGCCTCGGCGAGCGCGGCGACGATCTCGCTGCGGCATGCCCGGCCCCCCGCGGTCGGCTAGGGCTTGCAGGATCGGCTGCTCATATGCCTCGAGCGCTAGGAGCGGAGGCTTGGGCGCTTCGCGGGCGATCACTCGCTCGCCTCTGACGAGCGCCTTCAGTCGCGCCCGCTCGTCGGGGTCGCGGCTCATCAGGTGGGTGTAGACGCGGAGGGTGAAGGTGGGGTCGGTGTGGCCGATCTGGCGCATCAGGGAGATCGGGTCCTCCCCGCAGGCGATCAGGGCCGAGGCGAAGGTGTGGCGCAGCTTGTGGGTGGTGAGGCCCTTGGGCAGGGGGATGAGGCCGCGTTTCACCAGCAGCTCGTCGGCGCGCTTGAAGGTGGGCTCGAGGATCCGGCTTCGCAGGTTCACGGGGTCGCGGGTCGCGCCGGTTTCGCTCGGGAAGACGAGGTCTTCGGGACCAACGAGATGGGCTCCCGCCTTGTGGGAGGCGAGGAGGTCGCGCAGCCCCGCCGGAGCGGGGCTTTTCCTAAAAGCGGCTGATGGGATTCGAACCCACGACCTTCTGCATGGCAAGCAGACGCTCTAGCCAGCTGAGCTACAGCCGCACTGGAGGGCAGTTTACCCAGGCTGGGTCGATCGGGTGGCGGCGGGCTGGAGGGGCAGGCCGGCTGCCATCCAGCCCTGGACGCCGTCGATGACGTCGGTGGCGTCGAGGCCGAAGCGCAGGAGGGTGGCGGCGGCGAGGCTGGACTGGTAGCCCTCGTTGCAGATGAGGACGATGCGGCGGTCGCGGCGGGCCAGGGTCGGGTCGCGGTGCTCGCCCTCGGGGTCGAGGCGCCACTCGAGGACGTTGCGGTCGACGAGGGCGGCGCCGGGGACGAGGCCGTCGCGGCGCCGCTGCTCCAGGGGCCGGATGTCGACCAGGAGGTCGCCCGCCGCGGCGGCCGCCCGGGCTTCGGCCGGGGTGAGGCGGTCGATCTGCGCCTGCGCCTCGGCGAGCAGGTCTTCGACCGTCGTCAGGGTCGTCTCGCGGATCACGAAATTTCCCCTACCCGTTCTCCCCGAGGCGCTAGCCTGAGCCGGAGAAGATGCTCTTCCGTCAGGTCATCCACGAGGATCTCGGCTGCGCCTCCTACCTGGTCGCCGACCGGGAATCCGGCGTCGCCGTCGTCGTCGACCCGCAGTGGGACATCGACCCCTACCGGCGCCTGGCGCGGCTGCACGGCGTCCGCATCGGCCACGTGCTCGAGACCCACAACCACGCCGACCACGTCTCCGGCCACGGCCGCCTCTGCCGCAGCACCGGCGCCACCGTCCATGTCCACGAGCTGGCCGAAGCCGAGTACCCGCACGAGCCGTTCGCCGACGGCTGGAAGCTGGAGCTGGGCGACCTCACGGTCGAGGCGATCCACACCCCGGGCCACCGGCCCGAGCACACCTGCTTCCTGCTCAGCGACCAGGGGCGCGACGGGGCGCCGTGGGCGCTGCTCACCGGCGACTCGCTGTTCATCGGCGACGTCGCCCGTCCCGACCTCGCGGTCGAGCCGCGCGAGGGGGCCGCCGACATGTTCCGCTCCCTGCACGAGCGCCTGCTCGCCCTGCCCGACGAGGTCGAGGTCTGGCCGGGGCACCTCGGCGGCTCGCTCTGCGGCGGCTCCGGGCTCGACCTCAAGACCTCCTCGACGATCGGCTTCGAGCGCCGCCACAACCGCGCCCTGCAGATCGCCGACGAGGCCGAGTTCATCGAGGACCAGGTCTCCTCGCTGGGCGACAAACCGCCGAACGTCGAGCGCATCGTCGGCCTCAACAAAGGGCCGCTGGTCGAGGATTTCGGGACCCCTGCGCCGCTCAGCCCGCACGAGGTCGAGGAGCTGGTCGAGGCCGGCGCCGTGGTGATCGACGGCCGCACCAACGAGCAGTTCGACGAGGCCCACATCGCCGGCGCGCTCAGCGCCTCCTCCTACGACACCGGCTTCGCGACCAAGGTCTCGCGGGTCGCGCCCGAGGGGACCGACATCGTCGTCGTCGCCGCCGCCGACAGCGACGAGCGCGACGCCGCCCAGCTGCTCGCCTCGGTCGGCCTGCCTGTCCGCGGCTTCCTCGAGGGCGGGATGACCGCCTGGCGCACGGAGGAACGGCCGGTCCACCGGATCGAGCTGATCGACCCCGAGGAGCTGGCGCGCCGCGTCGACGGGGGCGCCGGGCCGGCGATCCTCGACGTCCGCAGCGCCTCCGAGTACGAGGACGAGCACATCCCGAGCTCCCTGCACATACCCTACGGCGACCTCGCCCGGCGGCTCGACGAGCTGCCCGGCGACCGGCCGATCGCGACGATCTGCCGCGGCGGCAAACGCAGCGGCCTGGCCGCCTCGATCCTGCAGCGGGCGGGATTCGACGTCGTCCACGTGGGGCGCGGGGTGGGGGTCTGGCGCGAAGCCGGCCACCCGGTCGAGAGCGGCGCCGCGGTTACGGCCGCCTTATAGCTTTCAAAAAGCCGCAAATTGCGGGAACACCGCGGCCTTTCCCGTTTGGGGATTTGACTTTCCCCTGACATTTGTCAAAGACCTGCGTTGAACTCATGCACATTGCAGCGGGCGTCGCGGTCGTTGACTGGTCGTCTGCGGCGCCCGTTGTATGTGCGTTTCCCTGCGGCCTGACAGAATCGCCCCGATGGAGGGATCGCGCAGCTACGACCTCGCGCTGTTCGGCGCCACCGGGTTCACCGGCGGCCTCACCGCCGACTACCTCGCGGCCCACGCTCCCGCCGAGATGCGCTGGGCGCTCGTCGGCCGCAACCGGGCGAAGCTGGACGCCGTCGCCGCGCGGCTCGCCGCCGCCGCCCCGGAGGCGCCGAAACCCGACGTCCTCGTCGCCGACGCCGGCGATGCCGAGGCGCTGCGGAAAGTCGCCGAGGCGACCCGGGTCGTCGTCACCACCGTCGGCCCCTACGCCCTCTACGGCGGCCCGCTGGTCGCCGCCTGCGCCGCCGCCGGCACCGACTACTGCGACCTCACCGGCGAGCCCGAGTTCGTCGACCGGGTCTACGTCGACCACCAGGCCGAGGCCGAGCGCAGCGGCGCCCGCCTCGTCCACTGCTGCGGCTTCGACTCGATCCCCCACGACCTCGGCGCCTACTTCACCGTCCAGCAGCTGCCCGAGGGCGTCCCGCTGAAGGTCGACGGGTACGTCAGGTCCAACGCCCGCTTCTCCGGCGGCACCTACCACTCCGCCGTCAACGGCTTTGCCCGCGCCCGGCAGACGCTCGGTGCCGCCAAGGAGCGCCGCCGCCGTGAGCCGCGCGCCGAGGGGCGGGCGATCCACGCCGCGCCGGCCCGGCTGCGCCACGACGAGAGCCTCGGCGGCTGGACCGTGCCGCTGCCGACGATCGACGGCGCGATCATCCGCCGCTCCGCCGCCGCCCTCGACCGCTACGGCCCCGACTTCACCTACGGCCACCACATGGTCGCCAAGCACCTGGCCACCGTCGGCGCGGTCGCCGGCGGGGTCGGCGGCGTCTTCGCCCTCGCCCAGCTGCCGCCGGCCCGCAAGGCGCTGCTGAAGCTGAAAGCGCCGGGGGAGGGGCCGAGCGAGGCCGAGCGCGGGCGCAGCTGGTTCAAGGTCACCTTCGTCGGCGAGGGCGGCGGCAAGCGCGTGCGCACCGAGGTCAGCGGCGGCGACCCCGGCTACAGCGAGACCTCGAAGATGCTCGCCGAGTCCGGCCTCTGCCTCGCTTTCGATCAGCTCCCGGAGCGCGCCGGGCAACTGACGACCGCGGTGGCGATGGGCGACGCCCTGCTCGAGCGCCTGCGCCGGGCGGGCATCCGGTTCCAGGTGCTGGAGACCGGGTAAGGTCAGCGACATGGACGACCAGCAGGTGCTCGACCGCATCGACCAGCTCGTCAAGGAAGAGGAGCAGCTGCTCCATCGCCATGAGGGCGAGGGCCTCGACGACGACGAGCACGCCCGCCTCCAGGAGCTCCAGGTCCAGCTCGACAAGGCCTACGACTACCTGCGCCAGCGCCGCGCCCTCCGCCGCGCCGGCGACGACCCCGACGACGCCAGCATGCGCGACGGCGGCACGGTCGAGAGCTACGAGCAGTAGCAGCCACCCGCACCGACCCGAGCGCCGCTACCCTTCAGCCGGCATCTCGCGTTCGTACGGGCGACCCGTACGAACCCGACACCCGGCGCCTTGGCGGAGTGGCTACGCAGCGGCCTGCAAAGCCGTTTACACCGGTTCGATTCCGGTAGGCGCCTTCGGCTCTGGCAAGCGGATTTTGGCTTGCTAGAGCGATTTGCGCGGACCTTTCAGGCCGCTTCCTCGTCCGGCTGAGTCCGGTTGTTGCCGATTATCTGGATGTAAAACTGGCCCACGACTGGCCCACGGGCCTAGCTCCCATCATCCGATGTCCTGCCTGATAATGCTGCGATGTCACGCACCCAGGTTGACCGCGCCGGGATCTTCCTTCGGGGATGGTGGGAACTTGACCCGGACGAGGAGGAGGACGCCGCAGTTGATGAGCACGAGTTTGCCCGCGCGGTTGACATCCTCAGCGGGTACCGAGCGGGCTTCCAGGACCCGTTGAAAAAGACCACGGTCGGCCTTCGCCAATTCGTCCAGCGGGAGTCTGAAACGGTTGTCGTCGGTCAGCGGCTCAAGCGGATGCCGCAGATTCTCAACAAGTTGTCGCGGTTTTCCTCGATGCGGCTCACGCAGATGGAGGACATTGCAGGCCGTCGAGCGATCCTCGCTGGGGGCGCCTCTGAGGTGGCCGGGGTCCTGCGCCGGATTCGCCGAAACTGGGACATCATTGGGATTGACGACTATGTGAAGAACCCAAAGCCGACGGGCTATAGAGCCATTCATGTCGTCATCCGACGCGACGGTCATCCGGTCGAGATACAGCTGCGAACGCCTGGGCAGCATGAATGGGCAGAGGCAGTTGAGCGTGTCGCAGCGCGTGTCCGCCAGCCCCTTAAGGATGGCGAGGGTCCCCGTGATCTACTGACCTATTTTGAGCTTGTTGGCTGGGTGATAGCCATAGAAGAGCGCGGCGAGGTCCCCGATCAGCACTTCGTTGAAATTCTTCGTCGGTTCCAGGTTCGGGTGGAGCCTTATTTCACCGCCCCGCTAGGCTAGGACCATGGCGCTCCAGCACTTCCTCCTTGTCTACGACCTGAACGCGCAGCATCTCATTGCCCAGGAGCAATTCGAGGATGGAGCAGAGGCGGCACGCTCATATGCCGAGCTTGAGCGGCAATACCAGGGTCGCCAAGACCTTGAGATCGTGCTGGTCGGGGCGGATTCGATAGAGACGATCAGGCAGACCCACGCTCACTACTTCGATTCTGCCGGTGCTGGCTCGCCTTTCCTGGCTAACGCTTAAGCTCCAAGCGTGCCAAGCGTTGGAAGGCTTGGTGGAAAGAGCTAAGCAATGAGCAACGAAGCCAATACACGAGGGCGCGAGGGCGCAGACCTAGAAGCCGTGGCCCTAAGCTAGAAGTGCGTTAACGCTCCTGACCGAGAACCTCCTCCCTGGCGATCGCGGCCGGTGAAGCGACGCCCAACGAAATCATCAGATGGTTGGAGAGTGGTACCTGACGGTCACGTCGCTGGAAGCGCGCAAACGACGCCAGAACGCATCTCGTAGAGGTGTCCGGTTTCGGGCCGTTAGGGCACGCTGGCCTTATCTGACTCCGTGGTTCTGTCGATAGTCAAGGCGGTGGACAAGGGCCGTTCGCACGATGACTTCGAGACCGGGTACTGGCTGCGGACGGCCGCCGCCGGCGGGTGGGTGACGATCCTGATGTCGGTGGCGGGGTTGCTGTACCTGTCGCTCTTCTGCGCCCCCGCTCACCGGCTCGCCCTGGGGTCGCTGCTCGCCGTCTCGCTCGGCTGCGGGGTGCTGGCGCTGTTCGTCCTGCCCTGGCGGCGAGTCGTCGCCTCGCGCTGGCGGGAGCAGGCGTTCCTCGCCTGGGGCCTGCTGACGGTGGCGATGATCTGGCTCGCCGCCCTGGTCGACGGCGGCGGCGCGAGCCCGCTGCAGTTCGCGCTCTTCCTGCCGGTCGTCTTCGCCTCGCTCTCGTTCCCGGTCCGTTACGTGATCGCCACCGGCGCCGTGGCCGAGGTCGCCTTCCTCTCCCTGGCCCTGGAAGGACGGCTGGGCGGCGGCTACGTGCTCGTCTTCGGCGCCGCCCTCGCCGGCACCTCGGCGATGGCGCTGTGGCAGTCGACCAACCACGCCGGCTGGCGCCGCGAGCTCGCCCGCAGCTCGACCACCGACCCGCTGACCCAGCTGCTCAACCGCCGCGGCTTCGCGATGGCCTCCGAGCAGGCCTTTGCCGCACTGGCCCGGGAGGGGCGGCCGGTGACGCTGGCGGTGCTCGACCTCGACCACCTGAAGGCCTTTAACGACGAGCACGGCCACCGCGCCGGCGACCATCTGCTCCGCTGGGCTGCCGAGCGGCTGTCCGCGAGCGTCCGCGCCGGCGACGCCGTGGCCCGCCTCGGCGGCGACGAGTTCGCGGTACTCCTGCCGGGGACCGGGGCCGCGCAGGCCGCTCCGGTTATCGCGCGCCTCTCGGCCGCGCTGGCCGCGCGGGCGCCCCACTGCCTGGGAATCGCGACCGCGCCCGAGCAGGGACTGAGCTTCGACGACCTCTACCACGAAGCCGACGCCTCCCTCTACCAGCGCAAGCTGGAGCGCCCCCGGCCGGCAGGGGAGCCGCAGGCTCAGCGGCTCAGCGGCGCTGCCAGTTCGGCCGCAGGTAGGCCTCTTCGAACCCTGCCCTGAGGATGTTGCGGTAGCTGGCCGAGGGCCGCTCCGGCACCCGCTCGCCGGTCTCGACGAGGAGGGTGTGGCAGCCGGCCTCGGCGGCGTCGCGAATCCGCCGGTGCAGGAGCGCCGTCTGGCAGCCCCGGCCGCGCGCCTCCTCGAGCGTGGCGCCGATCCCGAACTCGGCGATCCCGTCCTCAATCGCCATCGCACCGCAGGCCCGGGCCCGCCCGTCGATCTTGGCGACGTAGCAGCGCCAGCCCTCGCGGCCGGGGAGGTGGGCGAAGAAGTCGGCGGCCCAGGCCGGCATCCCGAACCCGGCCGCCGCGATCGTCCCGAACGGCTCCTCGTCGGCCGCGGAGAGCTCCACCACCTCGATGTCGGCCGGCTCGGGGAAGCGCGGCGGGTGCGGGTCGCGGACGAACTTCATCCAGGCGTAGCCGGGCTCGAAGCCCCGACCCCGCAGCCATTCCTCGGCCCGCTCCGAGCCCGGCAGGCCGGGGGTGAGGGGGACGCAGGCGGAGACGCCGTGCTCCGCCGCCCAGGCGGCCGCCCGCTCGAGGTCGGTCTCGTCCGCCTCCGCGGCGCCGAGCAGCAGGTTGAGCACCGGGACCCGGGGGAGGTCGCGCGTCAGCGTCGCCTGGAGGGCGCCGAACCCGCGCCGCTCGACCCCGTGCTCGGCAGCCACCTCGGCCGGCATCGACTGCCAGATGCCGCGCCAGAAGCGGCGCTCGACGCGGTCGAGCGCGACCGGGTCGTAGGCGACCCCGCGCTTGGTCTCCGGGCTCATCGGCAAGCAGCATAGGCTGGGGGAGATGACGAGCCGCGGTCAGGACCCGATGCCGAAGCCCGGCGATCTGGCGATCGTCCTCTTCGGCGCGACCGGCGACCTCGCCAAGCGCAAGCTGCTGCCGGGGATGTTCCACCTGCAGCAGGTGGGGCTGATGCCGGAGCGCTTCCGGATCATCGGCGCTGCCCGCCGCGACATCGGCGACGAGGGCTTCCGCGACCTGGCCCGGCGCTCGGCCGTCGAGGCGGGCCGCGAGTCCGGCGATCCGCAGGGCTGGGACGCCTTCGAGGCCGCGCTCAGCTTCGCCGGCGTGGGGGAGGGGTTCGAGGCGCTCGAAGACGAGATCGCCCGCGCCCGCGAGCAGCTCGACGATCCCGAGCTGCTCTTCTACCTCTCGCTGCCACCGCAGGCGGCCGAAGGCACCGTCGAGCAGATCGGCGCCGCCGGCCTCGGCCAGGGCGCCCGGGTGATCACCGAGAAGCCGTTCGGCACCGACCTCGCCTCGGCCCGCAAGCTCAACCGCAGGCTCGACGAGGTCTTCGCCGAGGAGCGGATCTTCCGCATCGACCACTACCTCGGCCGCGAGGCGGTCCAGAACCTGCTCGCCCTGCGCTTCGCCAACGGCATGTTCGAGCCGGTCTGGAACCGCAACCACATCGACCACGTCCAGATCGACGTCCCCGAGACGCTCTCGATCGAGATGCGGGGCTCCTTCTACGAGGAGACCGGCGCCTTCCGCGACATGATCGTCACCCATCTCTTCCAGGTGCTCGGCTTCGTCGCGATGGAGCCGCCGACCACGCTGGGCCCGAAAGCGCTGGGCGTCGAGCGCGAGAAGGTCTTCGAATCGATGCGGGCCCTGCGGCCCCAGAACGTGGTGCGCGGGCAGTACCGCGGCTACCGCGACGAGAAGGGCGTGGCGCCCGGGTCCGACACCGAGACCTTCGTCGCGGTCGAGTGCTTCGTCGATAACTGGCGCTGGGAGGGGGTCCCGTTCTACCTGCGCTCCGGCAAGCGGCTGGCCGAGAGCCGGCACCTGCTGACGGTGGCCTTCAAGCAGCCGCCGCGGCGGATGTTCCCGCTCGACTGCGACCAGATCGCCGAGGCCTTCGGCCACGACCACCTCACCTTCGAGCTCGGCGACCCCGGCAGCATCTCCGCCTCCTTCCTGGCCAAGGTGCCGGGACCGCGGATCGAGCTCGGCGAGGCCCACATGCGCTTCAGCTACGCCGACACCTTCGGCGGCACCGACCAGGCGCTGGACCCCTACGAGCGGCTGATCCACGACGTGATGATGGGCGACCGCACCCTGTTCAGCAGCTCGGAGGCGATCGAGCGGCTCTGGGAGGTCTCCGAGCCGCTGCTGGAGGAGCCGCCGCGGGCGCTGCCCTACGAGCCCGGCTCCTGGGGGCCGGAGGAGATCGAGGGACTGATCGCGCCGCGCCGCTGGCACCTCCCGAGCGACCACGTCTGAGCGCGGGCGCCGGGACGGCGGAGGCGGGAGGGACGCGGGGGCCGACGGAGAGCGGGCGGGAAAGAACGCGGGAGCGAGGGAAGCGGGGCGAGCACGGAAAAGGGCCCCGGTGCGGGGCCCTTTGTCTCCGAAGGACGTACCGCCAGAGAGGCTTAGGTCGCTGGCTCGTCGGTCCTCAAACTTGGGAAGCTCACCCCGATAAACACCCGGGGCCGGTGAAAGTTGCACCGATTGCATCGACACTTGCAGCCGATCCCTTGACCCCGCCGCCCGCAACCGCCCCTCGCGCTTTCCCGCTGCTAGATTCCGCTCTCCCGGGCGTTTAGCTCAGTTGGGAGAGCGCCAGCTCGACAAGCTGGAGGTCACTGGTTCGAGCCCAGTAACGCCCATTCTGGACCCCTCAAGGTTTCGTCCCCTGCCGCCGACAAGACGGGGAGTGCGGCGGGTGTCACTCCCAAAGAGCAGGAAGATCGGTCTGCGGTCGAGCCTTGCGGCGATCCTGGTCGGCGCCCTGCTTGTCGCTCTCGCCGGTTGCGGCTCTGGGGGCGGGGGCGGGGAAGGCGGCGTCCTGCGGGCGACCTTCTCGTCGTTCCCGGACTACCTCGATCCGGCGCTGTCCCACAGCGAGGAAGGCTGGACGGCGATGTACGACACCTACGTGCCGTTGCTGACCTACCGGCACGCGGGAGGGAAGGCCGGCAGCGAAGTCGTGCCGGGTCTGGCGAGGGCGATGCCGAGGATCAGCGCCGACGGCCGCACCTACGAATTCCAGCTGCGGTCCGGGCTGCGGTACTCGGACGGGACGCCGGTCCGCGCCTCCGATTTCACCCGGGCGGTGGAACGCGTCTTCCTGCTCAACTCCAGCGGCTCGCCGTTCTACACCGACATCGTCGGCGCCGAGCGGTTTGCGAAGACGAAGCACGGGGGCATCCCCGGCATCGTCGCCGACGACAGGACCGGCACGATCGCGATCCATCTCGACCGCCCGCGCGGCACCTTCCTGCAGGAGCTGGCCCTGCCGTTCGCCGCGCCGCTCCCGGCCGGCACTCCCGACGAAGACCTCTCGGCCCACCCGCCCCCTGCCACCGGCCCCTACGAGATCGTCTCCTCGAAGCCGGGCCGCGGCTGGTCCTACGCCCGCAACCCCTACTGGGCGAAGGCGAACGCGAAGGCGATGCCGCAGATCCCGAGCGGCCACTTCAACCGGATCGAGGTGACGGTCCTGCGCAACCCCTCGACCCAGGTCGACGACGTCGAAGCGGGCCGCTTCGACTGGATGGAGAACGCGCCGCCCGCCGACCGCTACGCCGCGGTGAAGTCGAAGTACGAAGGCACTCAGTTCCGGGTCGAGCCGACCGAGAGCACCTACTTCTTCTGGATGAACACGACCCGGCCGCCGTTCGACGACGTCCGCGTCCGCCAGGCGGTCAACTACGCGGTCGACCCGGCGGCGCTGGAACGGATCTACGCCGGCCAGCTCGTCGGCACCCAGCAGATCCTGCCGCCGGGGATGCCCGGCTACAGCCGCTTCCAGCTATACCCGCACAGCCTCGCGAAGGCGAAGAAGCTGATCGCCGAAGCGGCCCCGGCCGACCGCCGGATCAGCGTCTGGACCGACAACGAAACCGAGCAGCAGGAAGCGGGCACCTACTACGCCGGCGTGCTTGAAGAACTCGGTTTCGACGTCAAGCTCAAGGTGATCAACGCCGACAACTACTTCTCGATCATCGGCAACGCCTCGACCCCCGACCTCGACACCGGCTGGGCGAGCTGGTTCCAGGACTACCCGCACCCCAACGACTTCTTCCAGCCGCTGCTCGCCGAAGAAAGCATCTCGGCGACCGACACCACCAACCTCGCCCGGATCGCCGACCCGAAGCTGAGCGAGAAGATCGCCGAACTCGCCGAACAGCCGCTCGGCCCGAAGGTGGAAGCCGAATACGCCGCCCTCGACCGGGAATTCATGCAGCTGGCGCCGTTTGCCCCCTACGGCACCAGCACCTATCCCACCTTCGTCTCCGCGGCGATCGACCTCGACAAGGTCATCTACAACCCGACCTTCAACCAGGACCTGACGAGCTTCCAACCGAAGTGAGGGACGGGGCGCGGACGGGCGCCCCTCGGGCGGTCCCGTTTGTCCCCCCGGGGGCCACCGGCTTGCGGGGGCTCACACGTTCATCTCAGTCAAGTAACGGTGCGCGGGCCTCGGCTGGCCTGCGCACCCGGTGCCGTCTCTCGTAGGCTCGCGTCCTCGTGATCGGGACCTATGCAGCGGTGGCGGCGGTCTGCGTGGCGTCGCTGGCGATCGGGCAGGCGGCGGTGCTGCTTTGCGGGGGGCGGCGGTGGTCCTGGCTGGCGCCGGCAGTGGGGCTGGCGCTGCTCGGCGCGGTGTGCTGGGCGACGGTGCGCCTGCCCGGAGACGGGGCGGTCTCGGCCGCCGCGGTCCTGGTGCTGACGGCGGCGGCGCTCGCCTACCTCCGGGGCCGGGTCGAGGGAGCGGGGGAGGCGCTCGCGGCCGGCTGGCCGGTGGCGCTGGCGGCGCTGCTCGCCACCGCCGTCCCCTTCGCCGTGGAAGGCCACTTCGGGATCCTCGGCACCAGCTTCAACCCCGACATGTCCCAGCACCTGCTGACGGCCGACCGGCTGGCGGAAGGGCACCCGTCCCAGCTGCTGCACCAGGGCTACCCGCTCGGCCCGCACTCGATCGTCGTCGCCCTCAACAAGGGACTGGGGGTCGGGCTCGTCCAGGGGTTCAGCGGCCTCACCGTCGCGGTCGCGATCCTCGCCTGCCTGACGGCGCTCGCCGCCTTCGCCGAGCTCCCGTTCCTCCCCCGCAGCGCCGGCGCGCTCCTCGTCGGCCTCGCCTACGTGGTCGCCTCCTACTTCGCCCAGGGCGCCTTCAAGGAGACGATGCAGGCGCTCTTCTTCCTCGCCTTCGTCCTCGCCCTGCGCGAGGCCGCGCCGCCCGGCGAGTTCCCTGTTCCTTTTGGCCGCTCCACGACCAAAAGGAACAGAGAAGAGCCGCGGCCGGACCTTCCCCTCCGTTTCGTCTCCGCCGCCCTGATCGCCGTCGGCTCCGTCTACACCTACAGCTTCCCCGGCCTGATCTGGCTCGGCGGCGCAGCCGTGATCTGGTTGCTGGTCGAGGCCATCGGTGCCCGGGCCTCGGACGCATCTGCCGCGGGTGGCGCTGCAGCCCGAGCGCTCGGTCCCTCGCCGCTGCGCGCCCTGCTCCTCGCGCTTCTCACCTTCCTCGTTCTGACCCTGCCCGAGCTGGGCCGGATGATCGACTTCCACTCCTTCGAGACCTTCGACCCCAACGGCCCCGGCCTCGGCAACCTCTTCGGCCAGATCTCGCCCTTCGAGTCCCTCGGGATCTGGCCCTCGGGCGACTTCCGCCTCGCCCCCGGCGACGGCGCCGTCCCGGCGGCCGCCTACTACCTCGGGATCGCCTTCGCGCTGGCGCTCTTCATATATGGAGTCGTCTGCCTCTGGCGGCGCCGTGAGGTGGCGATCCTCAGCGGCCTCGGCGCCGCCGCGCTCGCCTACATCGCCGCCCGCGCCGGCGGCACCCCCTACACCGCCGCAAAGGCGGTCGAGATAGCTGCACCGCTCGTCGCGCTGGCGATTCTCGCGCCGCTGCTGAGCCGAGCGGTGGGACTTTTGGTTGCCATAGGACCAAAAGTCCCACCGCAGCGGCTTTGGCCGATCGCCGCAGCGGCCTTCGTCTCCGCCGCCGGCGCCTGCTCCCTGCTGGCGCTCGCCAACGCTCCGGTCGGCCCCACCGCCTTCTCCCCGAAGCTCAGCGGGTACCGCAAGCTGGTCGGCGAAGGGCCGACGCTGGTGATCGCCTCGCCGCAACTGCTCGACGAACAGCACGGGGGGCCGTTCCTCTCCTGGGAACTGCGCGGCGGCCGCGTCTGCATCCGCTCGACCGAGGAAGGCGGAAGGCTCCCGGCCGGCGTCCGCTACGTCATCCGCGAAGGCGACGGCTGGACGCTGACGCGCGTGTCGCACCCCGTCTCGGGCGGGACCCCCTGCCCGCTGATCGCCGTGCGCCAGGCGCGGCAGGGACCGTCGCGCTGAGAGTGCGCCCGCGCGTCCGTCAACCGCGTGGACCCGAGCTATGCGGCGGCGATGCCGGCCGCCTCAGGCGCCCGCCGTCCCCTCGGCCCGCGCCTGGCGCGCCGACGCGGTGCGCCCCGCCCGCCTTCGCGTAACTACCATGAGCCTCGATGGAGGCCGCGACCGAGAAGACGACCTACACGCTGCCGGACGGCAAGCCGCTGGAGCTGCCGGCGGGCGCGACCGGCGCCGACGCGGCCGCCGCGATCGGTCCCGGCCTCGCCAAGGCCGCCCTGGCGATCGCCGTCGACGGCGAGCTCCGCGACCTCGCCGCGCCGCTGCCGGCGGGCGGGGGGGAGGTGGCGATCCTCACCGACCGCGACCCCGAGGCGCTGGAGCTGATCCGCCACGACGCCGCCCACGTGATGGCCGAGGCGGTGGTCGACCTCTACCCGGGCACCAGGGTGACGATCGGCCCGCCGATCGACTCCGGCTTCTACTACGACTTCGAGTTCCCGCCCGGCACCCGGATCACCGAAGAGGACCTGCCGAAGATCGAGGAGGCGATGCGGCGCCACATCAAGGCCGACGAGGAGTTCGCCCGCCGCGACGTCCCGGTCGCCGAGGCGATCGAGATCTTCAAGGCCCAGGACCAGACCTTCAAGGTCGAGCTGATCGAGGACCTCGTCCGCGATGAGGGCGTCGAGACCGTCTCGCTCTACCGCAACGGCCCCTTCGAGGACCTCTGCCGCGGCCCCCACGGCCCCTCGACCGGCCGGATCAAGGCGATCAAGCTGAACTCGGTCGCCGGCGCCTACTGGCGCGGCGACGAGACCCGCGAGAGCCTGACCCGGATCTACGGCACCGCCTTCTTCTCGAACAAGGACCTGGAGGAGCACCTCGAGCGCCTCGAGCAGGCCAAGGCCCGCGACCACCGCCGCCTCGGCCCCCAGCTCGGCCTCTTCATGCTGCGCAAGGAGGCGCCGGGGATGCCGTTCTGGCTGCCCAACGGGACGACCCTGCTGCGGACGATCGAGACAGAGGTCCGCGACCAGCTGCGCAAGCGCGGCTACCAGGAGATCGCCACCCCGCAGGTGATGGACGTCGAGCTCTGGCACCGCTCCGGCCACTGGGACAACTACAAGGACGCGATGTACTTCATGGAGGACGACGACCGCGGCTACGCGCTGCGGCCGATGAACTGCCCCGGCGCCTGCCTCGTCTACTCCGCCGACCGCCACTCCTACCGCGAGCTGCCGCTGCGCCTGGCCGAGTTCGGCCGGGTCTCCCGCAACGAGCGCGAGGGCGTCCTCCACGGCCTCCTGCGGGTCCGAGCCTTCACCCAGGACGACGCCCACGTCTACTGCACCGAGGAGCAGATCGGCCCCGAGGTCGCCTCGATCTGCGAGGCCATCGACGAGCTCTACGCGCGCTTCGGCTTCGAGGACGTCCACGTCGAGCTCTCGACCCGGCCGCAGAAGTCGATGGGCAGCGAGGAGCAGTGGGCGAAGGCCGAGGCGGCGCTGGCCGAGGCGCTCGACAGCCAGGGCCGCGAGTACACGCTGAACCCCGGCGACGGCGCCTTCTACGGGCCGAAGATCGACTTCCACATCACCGACGCCCTCGGCCGCTCCTGGCAGTGCGGCACCTGTCAGCTCGACTTCCAGATGCCCGAGCGCTTCGACCTCTATTACACCGGCGCCGACGACGCCGCCCACCGCCCGGTGATGATCCACCGCGCCCTGCTCGGCTCGATGGAGCGCTTCGCCGGGATCCTGATCGAGCACTACGCGGGCCGCTTCCCGACCTGGCTGGCGCCGGTGCAGGCGATCGTCCTGCCGATCTCCGATCGCCACAACGACTACGGCCGCCGCGCCCACGACGAGCTGCGCGGGCTCGGCGTCCGCGTCGCCCTCGACGACCGCTCCGAGTCGATCGGCAAGAAGATCCGCGACGCTTCGACGATCGGCTTCTACCCCTACATGCTGGTGGTCGGCGACCGCGAGGAGGAGACCGGCGGGGTCGCCGTCCGCTCCCGCGCCGAGGGCGATCTCGGGGCGATGCCGACCGCCGAGTTCGCCGCCCGCGTCCGGGCCGAGATGGCAGCAGAGTGACAGTCGCGCTTGCGCCTGACCGCTCGGTCTCTATACTGCGCCCGACTTGATCGCAGGCACGAACAACCACGTCCGCCGCTGAGCGCCCCGTGCCCGACCCCGGTTTCGTCCTCTTGAAGTCTTCCCGTCCGATTCGATAGTGCCGGTTCCTCGCAGGTTCGACCGGCGCCCACCAGAGCGCGACACGACTCGGATCAACGAGCGGATCCGCGTGCCGCAGGTGCGCCTGATCGGCGCCGACGGCGAGCAGCTCGGGATCCTCGACACCGGCGACGCGCTGAGGAAGGCGCAGGACGCCAACCTCGACCTGGTCGAGGTGGCGCCGAACTCGAAGCCGCCGGTGACCCGCCTCCTCGACTACTCGAAGTACAAGTACGAACAGGAGCAGAAGCAGAAGGCGGCGCGCAAGCACCAGCAGCAGGTCAACGTGCGCGAAATCAAGCTGCGGCCGAAGATCGCGACCCACGACTACGAGACCAAGAAGGGCCACGTCGAACGCTTCCTCAAGCACCGCGACAAGGTCAAGGTGACGATCATGTTCCGCGGCCGCGAGCAGGCCCACCCCGAGCGCGGGCGCGACCTCCTGCAGAAGCTCTTCGAGGACCTCGACGGCCTGGCGACGATCGAGCAGGCGCCGCTGCAGGAAGGGCGCAACATGAGCATGCTGCTCGGCCCCAGCAAAGAGGTCGAGAAAATCGCCGGCCAGGCGGAGGCCGAGGCCTCCGGCGGCGAATCGGATTCCTCGGCCGCCTAGCGGCCGCCGGACTCGGCAGCGGTCTGCTTCAATAGCGGACCCGATGCCGAAGATGAAAACCCATTCGGGCGCCAAGAAGCGCTTCAAGAAGACCGCAAACGGCAAGCTGCGCGGGCGCCGCGCCTTCTCCAGCCACATCCTGGAGAAAAAGTCGCCGAAGCGGAAGCGGCGGATGGCGAAACCGGTGGAGATCTCCGGCAACGACGCGAAAAAGGTGCGGACCCTGCTCGGGGGCGGCAAGTGAGCCGCGTCAAGCGCAGCGTCCACGCGCGCAAGAAGCGCCGCAAGGTGCTGAAGGAAGCGAAGGGCTACTTCGGCCGCAAGCACTCCTCCTACCGCTTCGCCAAAGAGCAGGTGCAGCGGTCGGGGATGTACGCCTACCGCGACCGGCGCAACAAAAAGCGGACCTTCCGCCGGCTCTGGATCACCCGGATCAACGCCGCGGCGCGGATGGAGGGGATGAGCTACTCCGAACTGATGCACGGCCTCAACCGGGCCGAGGTCGAGGTGAACCGCAAGATGCTGGCCGAGATCGCCGTCAACGACCGCGATGCCTTCCGCCGATTCGTGGAGCTTGCCCGGGAGGGTGCGGCCGCCTAGCGGCGCACCGACATTCCTCTCTCCCGGGCGGGCCGTCTATCGGCCCGCTTTTTCGTTCCAGGAGAAGAAACCGCCGAGAAGAAGAAACCAGACCGAGCGCCGACAGAGCCGCAGATGATCGAAAGCCCCCAGAACGAGAAGCTGAAGCTGGTCCGCAAGCTGCGCGACCGCAAGCACCGCGAGCGCGAGGGCCTGTTCGTCAGCGAGGGCGAGGACCTGCTCGCCGCCGGGCTCGAGGCCGGGGCGGAGCCCCGGTTCGTGCTGGTCGCGGCAGGCTCGGGCTTGGCGGGCGAGGAGGTCGCCCCCGACCTCCTCGCCGCAGCCTCGTCCCTCGGCTCCGGCACGCGGGCGATCGCCGTCTGGCCGATCCCGGCGATGGAAGCCTCCCCGTCCCCGTCTGGCGCGGTGGAGGGCCGGGTGAGCCTCGCCGGACAGCAGCGGGGAGGGTCCGACCAGGCTCACCCGGCCCGCCGACTCGGGACCGGGGAGCGGTGGCTTTACCTTCACGGCGTCAGGGACCCCGGCAACGTCGGGACGATCGTGCGGACGGCCGGTGCCTTCATCGACGGTCCTGTCGTCCTCGGCCCCGATTGCGCCGACGCCTACTCGCCCAAGGCGGTGCGGGCCAGCATGGGGTCGATCTTCAGCCGGCCGCCCGTGCGGGCCGGGGTGGAGGCGACGCCGCAGCCGCGGGTCGCCCTCGTCGCCCACGGCGGCACCGGCCTGGAGGCGCTCGCGGGCGCCGCCACCGTCTGCCTCGGCGCCGAGCGGGAGGGGTTGCCGGACGAGGTGCTCGCCGCCTGCGAGACCAGGGTGACGATCCCGCTTCGCCCCGGCGGCGCCGAGTCGCTCAACGTCGCCGCGGCGGCGGCGATCGCCTGCGAGCGCGTAGCGAGCGCAGCGTCCATATCCGATTCCTCGCAAGCGAGTGAGCGGGAGCAATGATGGCTAAGCGGATATCTTCGCTCGCCATGCCGGAGGGTCAGCAAAGTGCTTGAGCGGATCGAGCAGATCAGGGCCGAGGCCGCGGCGGCGATCGAGGCCGCCGCCGACAGCGCCGAGCTGGAGGAGCTGCGGGTCCGCCACCTCGGCCGCAAGGCCGAGCTGACCGGGATCCTGCGCGGGATCGCCGAGCTGCCCCAGGAGGAGCGGGGCCCCGTCGGCGGCGCCGCCAACAAGGCCCGCAAGGAGCTGGAAGCGCTGCTGGAGGCCCGGGCCGAGCGGCTCGACGCCGCCGAGCTGGAGTCCCGCCTGGTCGCCGACCGGCTCGACGTCACCCTGCCGGGGGCGCCGCCGCGGCCGGTCGGCCACACCCACCTGATCGCCCGCACCACGCGCCAGATCGAGGACACGATGATCGGGCTCGGCTACCACGTCGCCGAGGGCCCGGAGATCGAGCACGACTACTACAACTTCACGGCGCTGAACCACCCGCCCGGCCACCCGGCGCGGATGCTCCAGGACACCTTCTACGTCCAGTCCCACCCCGACGTGCTGCTGCGCACCCACACCTCGCCGATGCAGGTGCGCTCGATGGAGACCCAGCCGCCGCCGATCTTCGTCGTCGTCCCCGGCAAGGTCTACCGGCGCGACAGCGACGCCACCCACAGCCCGATGTTCCACCAGATGGAGGGGCTGGCGATCGCCGCGGGGCTGACCCTCGCCGACCTGCAGGGGACGCTGCTGGCGATGTGCCGGGCGCTCTTCGGCCCCGACCGCGAGGTCCGCCTGCGGCCGCACTTCTTCCCCTTCACCGAGCCCAGCGTCGAGGTCGATGTCTCCTGCTTCCAGTGCGGCGGCACCGGCGAGCTGGCCGGCGGCGAGCGCTGCAACCTCTGCAAGGGCCAGGGCTGGATCGAGATCCTCGGCGCCGGCATGGTCGACCCCAACGTGCTCGCCTTCGTCGAGGGCCACGGCTACGACGCCGAGCGGGTGCAGGGCTTCGCCTTCGGGATCGGGGTCGAGCGGGTGGCGATGCTGCGCCACGGCGTCCCCGACCTGCGGCGCTTCTTCGACAACGACGTGCGGATGCTGGAGCAGTTCGGATGAGGGTGCCGCTGAGCTGGCTGCGCGAGTACTGCGACCCCGGGTTGGAGCCGGCGGCGCTGGCCGACCGCCTGGTGATGACCGGGACCGAGGTCGAGCGGCTGGAGACGGTCGGGCCGCGCTCCGGCGAGGGCTTCGTGGTCGGCAGGGTGCTCGAGCGCGAGCGGCACCCGAACGCCGACCGGCTCAGCGTCTGCCGGGTCGACACCGGCGAGGGCGAGCGGACGATCGTCTGCGGCGCCCCCAACGTCGACGCCGGCCAGACCGTGGCCGTGGTCCTGCCCGGGGCGACGATGCCGGGCGGGATGAAGATCCGCAAGGCGAAGCTGCGGGGCGTCCCCTCCGAAGGGATGATCCTCTCCGCCGCAGAGCTCGAGATCGCCGAGGAGGCCGACGGGATCATGGTCCTCGACGAGGGCCCGGCGCCGGGGACCCCGCTGGCCGAGGTGCTGCCGCTGGGCGAGGCGGTGCTGGAGATCGAGGTGACGCCGAACCGCAGCGACTGCTTCGGCATCCACGGCGTCGCCCGCGAGGTCCACGCGATCACCGCCGCCCCGCTCGCCGCCGACCCCTGGGCGCAGGACGCGCCGGCCGCGGGGGAGGGGGAGGCCTCCGACCACGCCTCGGTCGCGGTCGAGGTGCCCGAGCTCTGCCCGCGCTTCACCGCCCGCGTCTTCACCGACGTCGAGGTCGGCCCCTCGCCGCTGTGGCTGCAGGCGCGGCTCACCGCCGCGGGCCAGCGGCCGATCAACAACGTCGTCGACATCACCAATTACGCGATGCTGCTGACCGCGCAGCCGCTGCACGCCTTCGACCTCGACCGGGTCCCCGGCGGCGAGTTGACCGTGCGCACGGCGCGCGAGGGCGAGAAGATGACCACCCTCGACGGGGTCGAGCGGACGCTGGACGCCGAGACCGTCCTCGTCTGCGACCGCGACGGCCCCTCCGGGATCGCCGGGATCATGGGCGGGCAGGTCTCCGAGGTCTCCGCCGGGACGACCCGGGTGCTGCTCGAGGTGGCGACCTGGAACGGGACCAACATCCTCCGCACCTCGCGCGAGCTGGGGCTGCGCTCGGAGGCCTCGTCGCGCTTCGAGAAGCAGCTCCACCCCGAGCTGGCGATGCGGGCTCAAGCGGTCGCCTCGCGGCTGCTGGTCGAACTCTGCGGGGCGAAGCTGGTGCCGGGGACGATCGACGTCGCCGCCCCGCCGCCGCCGCCGCGGCGGCTGATCCTGCGGGCGCAGCGGGTCGAGGACCTGCTCGGGATGTTGATCTCCCAGGCCGACCAGCAGGCCTACCTGGAGCGGCTCGGCTTCGAGGCGCGGCCGGCCGGCGAGGATCTCGAGGTCGTGGTCCCGCCCGACCGCTACTACGACGTCACCCGAGAGGTCGACCTGATCGAGGAGGTGGCCCGCGTCCACGGCATCGACGAGCACCTGCCGACGACGCTGCCGGCGGTCGGCGGCGCGGTCGGCGGCCTCAGCCGCGGCCAGCGGCTGCGGCGGCGCGCCGAGGACGTCCTCCGCGACCTCGGCTTCGACCAGGTCGTCGGCTGGAGCTTCACCGACCCCGGCGAGGCCGGGCGCCTGCGGATCGCCGCGGAGGACCCGCGGGCCAGGCCGGTGCTGCTCGCCAACCCGCTCTCCGAGGAGCAGTCGGCGATGCGGACGACCCTGCTCGGCTCGCTGCTCGACGTCGCCGCCAGGAACAGCGCCCGCGGCGCCGGCCCCCTCGCCCTCTTCGAATCCGCCCGCGTCTACCTGTCGACGGGCCGAAATGACAACTCCCAGCCGCCGACGGGCCGAAATGTCGAAGCTGGTGCGACCGATCGGCCCGTCGGCGGGGGGAATGCGACCGATCGGCCCGTCGAGCCGCTGGCGGGGCAATTCGCCGGCGACCGGCCTTCGCCGTTCGCCGAGCCGCACCGGTTGGCCGGGATCGCGGTGGGGCCGATGGCGCCGCGGTCGTGGCGCGGCGGCGGCGAGCCCGCGGACTTCTTCGCCCTGAAGGGCGTGCTGGAAGCGCTGGCGGGGCAGCTCGGCGCCGGGCTCGACTTCGCGCCTGGGCAGGAGCCGTTCCTGCACCCCGGCCGCGCCGCCGCCGTCTCGGTCGCGGGCTCGCCGCTGGGCTGGCTCGGCGAGGTGCACCCGCTGGTCTGCCGGGCCTGGGACCTCGACGCCGCCGTCGCCTTCGAACTCGACGCGGCGCCGCTGCTGGCGGCCGCGACCCTCGGCGAGGAGCGCTTCGAGGACGTCACCACCTTCCCGGCCGTCTACCAGGACCTCGCGGTCGTGGTCCCGGCCGAGGTCCCGGCGAGCGAGGTCCGCGCCGCCGTGACCGCCGGCGGCGGCGAGCTGCTGCGCGCCGCCGAGGTCTTCGACCTCTACGAGGGCGAGCAGCTCGGCGCCGAGCGCAAGAGCCTCGCCCTCAACCTCGAGTTCCGCGCCGACGACCGCACCCTCACCGACGAGGAGGTCGCCGAGCGGCGCGCGGCGATCAAGGCGAAGCTGGACGAGATCGGAGGGGCGCTCCGTGAGTGACCTCGGCGCACAGCCGCTCGACGGCGATCCCGTCGCCCGGGTCCTGGTCGCCGGCGCCTCCGGCTTCACCGGCGCCCTGGCGGCGCAGATCGTCTGGAACCACCCGAAGCTGGAGCTGGTCGCCGCCACCTCGCGCAGCGACGCCGGCCGGCGGCTCGACGCGATCTATCCGCGCTACCGGGTCCCGATCGAGCTGACCGAGCTCGACCTCGACGCGATCCCCGACGTCGAGGCGGCGATCGTCGCCTACCCCCACGGGGCCGCCGCCCCGACCGACGCCGCCCTGCGCGAGCAGGGGATCGTCGTCGTCGACCTCTCGGCCGACTTCCGCCTCCGCGACCGCGACACCTACGCGCGCTGGTACGGCGAGCACGGGGCGCCGGAGCTGTTCGGGACCGGCGTCTACGGCCTGACCGAGCTCTACCGCGAGGAGCTGCGCGGCGCCCAGCTCTGCGCCACGCCCGGCTGCTACCCGACGGCGAGCGTGCTGGCGCTGGCGCCGCTGGCCGAGCAGGGGCTGCTCGCCGAGGTCTTCGTCGCGGCGATGCAGGGGACCTCGGGCTACGGCCGCAGCAGCGACGACCTCGTCCACTTCTCGAACATGACCGAGAACGCCTTCCCCTACAAGACCGAGGGGCACCGGCACCGGCCCGAGATCGAGCAGGAGCTGGCGGCGCTCGGCAGCCCGGCGCCCGTCACCTTCGTCCCGCACCTGCTGCCGCTCGACCAGGGCGAGCTGACGACCTGCTTCGCCAGCCTCGGGGAGGCGACCTCGAGGGAGGCGATCCGCGACCTCTACGCGCGGCGCTACGCCGAGGAGCCCTTCGTCCACGTTCTCGACGGACCGCCGAACCTGCGCGCCGTCCGCGAGACGAACGAGTGCCATGTCTACGTCTCCGTCACCGACAGCGGTCGGGTGATGGCCTTCTCCGCGATCGACAACATCTGGAAGGGCGCCGCCGGCCAGGGCGTCCAGAACCTCAACCTGATGCTGGGGCTGGACGAGACGGAGGGGTTGCTGTGAGCGCCCCGTCGCTTACCTGTTCCTTATGGCTGCTATGCGACCAAAAGGAACAGAAAAGGAGGCGGTCGTGAGTTTTTTCCGCTCCAGATGGGTGGATCCGCCCGCCGGCGTCGAGGAGCTCGACCCGAACCGGCTGGCGCCCGGCTTCCGGGCCGGCGGCGCCCACTGCGGCCTCAAGGGCGGCGGGCGGACCGACGTCGGCCTGGTCGTCTGCGACGCCGAGCGGGTCGACTCGGCGCTGCTGCTGACCCGCAACGCCTCCGCGGCGGCGCCGATCCGGGTCTGCCGCGAGCGCTGCGAGGCGGGCGACATCCGCGCCGCCGTCGTCAACAGCGGCAACGCCAACGCCGAGACCGGCGAGCAGGGCTACGCCGACGCGCTGGCGATGTCGGCGACGGCCGCCGAGCGGCTCGGGCTCTCCCAGCCGCAGGTCGCCGTCGCCGAGACCGGCACGATCGGCGTGCCGCTGCCGGTCGACGCCGTCCTCGCCGGCGTCGCCGAGGCCGCCGCGGGCCTCAGCGAGGATGGCGGCGGCGCCTTCTCCGAGGCGATCCTCACCACCGACCGCTGGCCGAAGCGCTGCACCCTGCGGGCCGGCGGGGTGACGCTTTCCGCCCAGGCGAAGGGGGCGGGCATGATCGAGCCGAACATGGCGACGATGCTCTGCTTCGTCCAGACCGACGCCGTCGTCGCGGACGCCGACGCGCGCCTGCGCGCCGCGGTCGACGCCTCCTTCAACCGGATCACCGTCGACGGCCAGATGAGCACCAACGACATGGTCCTCCTGCAGGCCTCCGGCGCCGCCGGGCAGCCGCTGCCCGAGGGGCTGCTCGAGGCGGTCCTGACCCAGCTCGCGATCGAGATCGTCCGCGACGGCGAGGGCGCCGCCCGCACCGCCCGGATCGAGGTCGCCGAGGCCGCGACCGAGGCCGAGGCCGAGCGGGTCGCCCGGGCGGTCGCCAACTCGCCACTGGTCAAGACGGCGCTGTTCGGCCGCGACCCCAACTGGGGCCGGATCGCCCAGGCCGCCGGCGCCGCCCTCGCCGGCGAGGTGCTGCCGGAGCTGGGGGCCGAGAACATCGACGCCGCCGAGCTCGGGGCCGAGACCGAGGAGGCCGAGATCGGCCTGCGCCTCGGCCGCGGCACCCACCGCGCCCACGTCTGGTTCTCCGACCTCGGCTACGAGTACATCCGGATCAACGCGGAGTACACGACGTGAGCGACGGCACCGGCACGCACCCGACCGGCAACAGCCGCTACGACCGCGGCAGCGTCGCCACCCTGCTGGAGGCGCTGCCCTACATCCGCGAGTTCCACGGCCGCACCGTGGTGATCAAGTACGGCGGCGCGGCGATGCTCGACGAGGGGCTGCGCGAAGACTTCGCCACCGACGTCGTCCTCCTCAAGTACGTCGGCCTCAACCCGATCGTCGTCCACGGCGGCGGCCCCGAGATCACCCGCTACATGGAGCGGCTCGACCTCGAGGTGCGCTTCCACGAGGGCCTCCGCGTCTCCGACGCCGAGACCGTCGAGATCGCGAAGATGGTCCTGGTCGGCAAGCTCAACTCGGAAATCGTCCAGCGCCTCAACCGCCACGGGCAGGCCGCGGTCGGGCTCTCCGGCGAGGACGGGACCCTGTTCGAGGTCGCCCCGGTCGCCAACGCCGAGCAGGTCGGCTTCGTCGGCTCGATCGAGCGGGTCGACGTCGACGTCCTCAGCCACATCGCCGCCGACTACATCCCGGTGATCGCCTCCTCGGCCTCCGACCGCGGCGGCCAGTCCTACAACGTCAACGCCGACGAGGCGGCCGGCAAGGTCGCCGCCGCGATCGGCGCCCACAAGGCGATCTTCCTCACCGACGTCGAGGGCTGGCTCGCCGACCCCGCCGACGAGGGCTCGCTGATCTCCCGCGCCACGGTCGGCGAAGTCGACGCGAGGATCGCCGGCCTGGCGGGCGGGATGCGGCCGAAGCTGGCGGCCTGCGTCGACGCGATCCGCGGCGGCGCCCAGTCGGCCCACATCATCGACGGCCGCATCCCCCACAGCCTCCTGCTCGAGCTCTTCACCGACGCCGGCATCGGCACCATGGTGACCCCCTGATGAGCGACGTCGCCGACGGCATCGGCCTGGAGGAGACGCGGGCGCTCGAGCAGCGCTACCTGATGCGCACCTACAGGCGCGGGCCGGTCGACTTCGTCCGCGGCGAGGGGCCGCTGCTATGGGACGCCGAGGGCAGGCACTACCTCGACTTCCTCAGCGGCATCTCGGTCTGCTCGGTCGGCCACTGCCACCCCGACGTGGTGAAGGCGGTGCGGGAGCAGTCCCACCGGCTGATGCACGTCTCCAACCTCTTCTACACCGAGCCGATGGCGCAGCTTGCGCGGCGGCTCTCGGAGACCAGCCTCGGCGGCCGCGTCTTCTTCTCCAACTCCGGCACCGAGGCGGTCGAGTGCGCGATCAAGGTCGCCCGCAAGCACGCCCACCGCCGCGGGATCGCCGAGCCGGAGATCGTCAGCTTCGAGGGCGACTTCCACGGCCGCAGCTACGGGGCGCTGGCGGCGACGCCGGGGCTGGCCCGCAACGAGGCGCTGGGGCCGATGCTGGCGGGCTTCCGCGCGGTCCCCCACAACGACGCGGCGGCGCTGCGCGAGGCGGTCGGGCCGAGCACCGCGGCGGTCCTGATCGAGCCGATCCAGGGCGAGGCGGGGATCAACGTGACCGGCGAAGAGGCGCTGCGCTCGGCGCGCGAGGCCTGCGACGCGGCCGGGGCGCTGCTGATCCTCGACGAGATCCAGACCGGGGTCGGCCGCACCGGCTCGCTCTGGGCCTACGAGCAGACGCCGGTGCGCCCCGACGTGCTGACCAGCGCCAAGGCGCTCGGCGGCGGGATGCCGATCGGCGCCTGCATCACCGCGCCGGGCTGCGCCGAGGTGCTCGAGCCCGGCGACCACGGCTCGACCTTCGCCGCCGGTCCCGTCGCCACCGCGGCGGCGCTGGCGGTGCTCGACATCGTCGACGACCCGGCGCTGCTGCGCCACGTCCGCGAGCTCGGCGCCTACCTGCGCGAGAAGCTCGAGGCGCTGGACGGGGTGGCGGAGGTGCGGGGCCGCGGCCTGATGGTCGGGGTCGGCCTCGCCGAGGGGATCGACGCGGCGGCGGTCACCGCCGACCTGCTCGGGCGCGGCCTCGTCGTCAACGCGCCGCGCCCCGACACGCTGCGGCTGCTGCCGCCGCTGGTGATCGATTCCGACCACGTCGACCATGCGGTTGACCTGATCGGCGAGTCCCTTCTAGGCTTCGCGGCCGGATGAGCACCGGTCAGCGTCCAGACTTCTCAAAGAAGCAGAAGCGGTTGCGGGCGGAGACCGCCGAGCGGCTCGAGGAGATCGTCGAGGCCGCCGAGCGGGCCGCCGAAAAGGTGATCGACGACGCCGAAGCGCAGGCGCGGCAGTACCTCGCGCAGGCGCGGGCCGAGGCCGACCGGGTCGCCGGCGAGCGCCGCGGCGGCGCCTCCGAGCTGATCGGCTCCCTGGTCGACCAGGCGGCCTCGCTGCGCCGCGAGGCCGAGCGGCTGCAGCGGGCCCTGGAAGCGGCGCAGGCGCAACTCGGCGATCCCGGTGCCGCCCGCCGGCAGCCGGACGAGCCGCCGGAGATCGAGGTCGAGCCGCCCCCCGAGCCGCAGCCGCCACGGCTGCGCGCCGTGGGCGACCGCGACGACTCCCCGGCGGGGAGTCGCGACGCGGCGGCGGGGGCGCGCCTGCTGGCGACCCAGCTCGCCGTTTCCGGCAGCAGCAGGGAGGAGATCGCCGCCCGGCTGCGAACCGGGTTTGAGATCGAGGACACGAGCGCGATCCTCGACGCGATTCTCGGACCCGAGGAGTGAGGTAGCGAGGCATGCACGAGGACCCGACGCGGATGATGGGCCCGGAAGGGCGCGGCCCCGGTGGGCGCGGCCCCGAGCCCGAGCGCGACAGCAACACGAAATGGCTGATCGCCGGCCTGATCGCGGTGATCGTCGGCCTGCTGATCGCGGTGATCGTGATCGCCGGCAACGACAACGGCGGCGGCTCGACCGGCTCCAGCACCGCGACCAGCTCGACCGCGCCGACCACGACCGAAAGCTCGACCGCCACGACGACGACCGAAACCTCGACCACCGAAACCGGCGAAGAAGAACCGTCGACCGAAGAAGAAGCCGAACCGGAAGAACCCGAAGAAGAACTGCCGCCGGAAGAAGAAGGCGGCTCCGGAGGCATCGAAGCGCCCTGAGTGGCAGACTGCGCTCCCCGTGAGCGTCGAGAAGCCGCACTTCCAGCCGACCGCCAGCTACGAGGCCGATCCGGCCGCGGTCGACCGCGTCCTCCTGCTCTACTCGGGCGGGCTCGACACCAGCGTGATGCTGAAGTGGATCCAGGAGGCCTACGAGGCCGAGGTGGTCTGCCTCACCGTCAACCTCGGCCAGCCCGGGGAGGACTACGGGGTGATCGAAGACAAGGCGCTGCGGCTGGGGGCGCTGGAGTGCCACGTGGTCGACGCCCGCGAGCGCTTCGCCGCCGAGTTCCTGGTGCCGGCGATCAAGGCCAACGCCGTCTACGGCAACGGCTATCCGCTCTTCACCGCCCTCGGGCGGCCGCTGATCGCCCAGCTCGCGGTCGAGTACGCGCGCCGCAGCGGCTGCGACACGATCGCCCACGGCTGCACCGGCAAGGGCAACGACCAGGTGCGGATCGAGGCCACGGTCGCCACCCTGGCGCCGGAGCTGAAGACGATCGCCCCGGTCCGCTCCTGGCAGATGGGCCGCGACGAGGAGATCGCCTACGCCCGCGAGCACGGGATCCCGGTCAAGGGCGGGACCGAGGTCGCGCCCTATTCGATCGACGACAACCTCTGGGGGCGCTCCTCGGAGGGCCGCTGGATCGAGGAGCTCGACCACGCCCCCGAGGACGACGTCTTCCAGCTCGTGACGCGGCCCGAGGAGGCTCCCGACGAGCCCGAGACGGTCACCGTCGGCTTCGAGGCCGGGGTGCCGGTCTCGCTGAACGGCGAGCGGCTGGGCCTGGTCGAGCTGCTCGAACGCGCCGCCGCGATCGGCTGCCGCCACGGGGTCGGGATCGTCGACCACATCGAGGACCGGATCGTCGGCCTCAAGGTCCGCGACATCTACGAGGTGCCGGCGGCGGCGATCGTCCTCGCCGCCCACGAGGAGCTCGAGCGGCTGGTCGGGACGATCCACCAGAACCAGTTCAAGCCGGCGCTCGACCGCAAGTGGGGCTACCTCGTCTACGCCGGCCTCTGGTGGGAGCCGCTGCGCGGCGACCTCGACGCTTACATGGACGCGGTCAACTCCCAGGTCACCGGCGAGATCGGCCTGCGGCTCTACAAAGGCAGCGTCCGGGTCGTCACCCGCTCCTCGCCCAACGCCGTCTACGACGCCCAGCTCGCGACCTTCGCCGAGTCCGGCGGCCTCTTCGACCAGAACGCCTCGCCCGGCTTCATCGAGCTCTGGTCGCTGCAGTCGCGGCTGGCGCACCGCCTGCGCGAGCGCGCCGGCGACGGCGGGGAGGGCTGATGTACAACCGGCTCGGCAAGGCGTCGGTCCGCTTCGCCTTCCGCTACGCGCGGCGGCGCTACCGGCGCGAGCTGCGGATCGCCCTCGGCGCCGGGATCGCCCTCGCCGCGGTCGCCGCCTACCTGGCGAGCCGCGAAGTCCCCGAGGGCTGAAGCGCAAGCTTTGTTGCGGTTTATCGTCGCCTTGCAGGGATTTTGATCCTCGCTCGGTAGCCTCGGCCGCCTCGTGCGGTGCTTCGCGCCCAGAATGGATCTGCTCCGGATCGGCGCCGCGGCGTCGCTCTGCGCGCTGCTGGCGCTGCTCGTGGCCGCCGTCGGCAGCGCCGGCGCGACCGACGCCGGCAGCCTCGAAAAGAAGCTCGCCCACGGGCGCGCCGAGGCGAGCTCGCTCTCCGCCGAGCTGCAGAGCACCACCGCCGAACTCGGCGAGGCCGAAGCCGAAGCCGCGAAGGCGAAGGCGCACGAGAAGAGGCTCGACGGGCTGCTGCGGGAAGGCCGCGAGCGGGCGGCGGCGCTGGCCCGGAAGCTGCGGGCGACGCGGCACCGCCTGGCGGTCGAGAAGGCGCGCCTGCGCCGGGCCCGGGGGCTGCTCGCCGCCCGCCTCGTGGCGATCTACGAGAACGGCACCCCCGACACCGCCGCGCTCGTCCTCGAAGCGAGCGACTACCGGGACTTCGTCGCCCGCAACGACTACCTGCGGGCGATCTCCGAAGCCGACAGCACCCTCGCCGAACGGGTCGGCGAAGTGCGCGCCGCGGTCCACCGCGCGGTGCTGAGGGTCGGCGACCTGCAGGCCGAAGCGGTCGCCTACGACGAACGGCTGGAAGCGGCGCGGGAGGAAATCGCCGCGGTGCGGGCCGCCGCCGAGGCGGCGGCGGCGCGGCTGGAAGGGCTCGAGGCCGGCCGCGAAGCCTCGCTGGCGAAGCTGAAAGGCGACATCGCCGAATGGGTCGTCGAGGTCCAGGAAGCGCGCCTGGCCGAATCGGAAGCCGAAGCCGAAGAAGAAGTCGGCCGCTGGCTCGGCGGCCCCTACGCGATCCCGACCTACATCGTGATGTGCGAGTCGGGCGGCAACTACAGCGCCCTCAACCCCTCCAGCGGCGCCGGCGGCGCCTACCAGATCCTCCCCTCGACCTGGGAACTCTACGGCGGCCAGGGCGCGCCGCAGAACGCGCCGAAGGCCGAACAGGACCGGATCGCGGGCGAAATCTGGGCCGACTCGGGCCCCGGCGCCTGGGTCTGCGGCTGACGCGCGCCTTCCTCGCGTAGTGCGTGAACAAGCGGCGCTGAAGTAGCGCGGAAATCGCGCGGAAGCGTCGCCAAAGGCGTACTTGCCATCTGCCCGGCTTGGCATGATCGACCGACCTCGTGAGCACCGCTCCAGCCGCCCATCTCCATGCCCACAGCGAGTACTCGCTGCTCGACGGCGCCTGCAAGATCGAGGCGATGGCGGCGCGCGCCGCCGAGCTCGACCAGCCCGCCCTCGGGCTGACCGACCACGGCGTCATGAACGGCGCCGTCGACCTCTACAAGGCCTGCAAGAAGCAGGGGATCAAGCCGATCGCCGGGCTCGAGGCCTACCTGGTCGACGACCGCAAGGCGATCAAGGAGCAGTCGAAGTACGAGCGCAACCACATCACCCTCCTCGCCGAGAGCAACCGTGGCTTCTCCAACCTGGTCGCGCTCACCTCGGCCGGCTTCCTCGAGGGCTTCTCGCGCGGCAAGGCCAACGTCGACATGGAGCTGCTGGAGCGGCATTCCGAGGGGGTCATCGTCCTCACCGGCTGCCTGCAGTCGCGCTTCTGCCGCCGCCTGGTCGAAGAGCGCGAGGACGACGCCCGCGCCCACCTCGACGACCTGATCCAGGCCTTCGGCCCCGAGCAGGTCTACTTCGAGGTGCAGAAGAACGGGATCGAAGAGCAGGACAAGGCCAACCAGGGGATCGTCCGCTTCGCCCGCGAGCTGAACCGGCCGCTGGTCGGGACCGCCGACGTCCACTACCTGCGGCGCGAGGACTTCGACAACCACGCGGCGCTGCTCTGCGTGCAGACCAAGTCGACCCTGCAGATGCCGAAGATGAGCTTCGACACCAACGAGTTCTACATCAAGGACAACGCCGAAATGGCGGCCTCCTTCGCCGAGTGGCCCGAGGCGGTGCCGACGACGCTGGAGATCGCCGAGCGCTGCGAGATCGAGATCGAGCTCGGCAAGCTGCTGCTGCCGCGCTACCCGGCCCCCGACGGCGAGGAGCCGGAGGCGATGCTGCGCCGGCTCGCCGCCGAGGGGCTGCGCGCCCGCTACGGCGAGCCGCCGCCGGCCGCGGCGCTGGAGCGGCTCGACTTCGAGCTCGGGGTGATCGAGGAGATGGGCTTCTCCTCCTATTTCCTGATCGTCTGGGACTTCGTCAGCTACGCCAAGGAGAACGGGATCGCGGTCGGCCCCGGCCGCGGCTCGGCGGCCGGCTCGATCGTCTCCTACTGCCTCGGCATCACCGACCTCGACCCGCTCGCCGAGGGGCTGATCTTCGAGCGCTTCCTCAACCCCGGCCGCAAATCGATGCCCGACATCGACATCGACTTCTCGGTCCGCGGCCGCGAGCGGATGATCCGCTACGTCGCCGACAAATACGGCCGCGAGTCGGTCGCCCAGATCATCACCTTCGGCAAGATGGCGCCGCGCGCCGCCACCCGCGACGCCGCCCGCGTGCTCGGCTTCGACTACGCCACCGGCGACAGGCTGGCGAAGCAGATCCCCGAGCCGATCATGGGGCGCAGCCCCTCGTTCGAGGAATGCCTCAAGCCCGGCGAAGAGCTGAAGAAGACCTACGACGCCGACCCGGACGCGAGGAAAGTCATCGACGTCGCCCGGGGCCTCGAGGGGATCATCCGCAACAACTCGATCCACGCCGCCGCGGTGGTGATCGCCGACCGGCCCCTGCACGAGGTGGTGCCGCTGCAGCTCGCCGAGGACAAGAGCGCCCCCGCCGCCACCAACGAGAAGGGCAAGCCGGAGCGCCAGTACAAGATCGTCACCCAGTACTCGATGGGGCCGATCGAGGAGATCGGCCTGCTGAAGATGGACTTCCTCGGCCTCCGCAACCTCGACGTGATCGAGGACGCGATCGAGATCATCGAGCGCTCGCGCGGCGAGCGGATCGACATCGCCGCGATCCCGCTCGACGACACCAGGACCTACGAGATGCTCGCCGCCGGCGACTCGACCGGCGTCTTCCAGTTCGAGTCGGAGGGTATGCGCGACGCCCTGCGCAAGGTGAAGCCGACCGAGTTCGCCGACCTGGTCGCGCTCGGCGCCCTCTACCGGCCGGGCGCGATGGCCTACATCCCCACCTACGCGAAGGGCAAGCGCAACCCCGCCTCGGTCCGCTACCCCGACCCGCGGATGAAGGAGATCACCGCCGAGACCTACGGCTGCGTCATCTACCAGGAGCAGCTGATGGCGATCGCCCGCGAGCTGGCCGGCTTCTCCGGCGCCGAGGCGGACGACCTGCGCAAGGCGGTCGGCAAGAAGAAGCGCGACCTGATGGCGACGATGAAGGACAAGTTCATGCGCGGCCTCTCCGAATCGGGCACCGACCCGGGCGTCGCCGCCGACCTCTGGAAGCTGAACGAAGCGGCGGCCGACTACTCCTTCAACAAGTCGCACGCCGCCTGCTACGCGATGATCTCCTACCGCACCGCCTACCTGAAGGCCAACTACCCGGCCGAGTACATGGCGGCGGTGATCTCCTCGGTGATGAGCACCAAAGACAAGGTGCCCTTCTTCGTCAACCGCTGCGCCGAGATGGGGATCGACGTGCTGCCGCCCGACGTCAACTCCTCCGACCACTCCTTCGTCGTCTCCGGCAACGCGATCCGCTTCGGCCTCGACGCGGTCAAGAACGTCGGCCACGCCGCGGTCGAGGCGATCCTGCGGGCGCGCGGGGAGAAGCCGATCGAGTCGATCTGGGACTTCTGCGAGCGGGTCGATTCGCGCGCCGTCAACAAACGGGCGGTCGAATGCCTGGTCAAGTGCGGCGCCCTCGACTCGACCGGCGCCAGCCGCAAGGGGATGCTGGAGACGCTGCCGGCGGCGCAGTCCTCGGGGCAGAAGGCCCAGGAGGACGCGCAGATGGGCCAGGGGTCGATCTTCGACTTCGGCGACGACGGGGGCGGGGCGCAGCCGCAGGCCCACCACCGGCCGCCGATCCCCGCCGCCGAGTTCGACCGGGCGGAGATGCTGGCGATGGAGAAGGAGGTGCTCGGCACCTACCTCTCCTCGCACCCGCTGACCGAGGTCGGGCCGGCGCTGCGGGCGCGGGTCGACTGCAGCCTCGCCCAGCTCGGCGGCAAGCCCGACGGGGCCTGGGTGACGGTCGGCGGGATCGTCGTCGAGTGCAAGAAGATCCGCACCAAGAGCGGCAACCAGATGATGTTCGCGACCCTCGACGACGTCGAGGGACAGGTCGAGATGCTGGTCTTCAAGGCCGACCAGGCCGAGAGCGCCGAGGTGATCCAGCCCGACGCGATCGTCCTCGTCCGCGGCCGCCTCGACCACAAGGACCGCGGCGAGACCAAGCTGGTCGTGCAGGAGGCGCAGCGCTTCGAACCCGACCAGGCGGAGATCGCCAAGGCGGGCAAGCTGGCGCCGGCGGCGGCTCCGGCGGGGCCGTTCGAGGTGCCGATCGACCTCTCGCGCTGGAGCGACGAGCTCTGCGAGGAGCTGAAGGCCGTCTTCGAGCACCACAAGGGCGACCAGGAGGTCCACCTCCTCGTCGGCGAGCGCCGCTACCGGATCGGCGAGCGCTACCGGGTCAAGCCCTCGGGCCTGCTGCGCTCCGACCTGGACGAGCTTCTGAGCGCCACCGCGCTGGCCGCCTGAACCGCTTGGTTCCGCGGTCCCGCATCCCTAAGCTTTGGCAATGACCGCCACGCGCACGACCGTCGGCGAGTGCCGCCAGTGCCGCTCCTTCTGCGACAAGATGGTCGAGCCGCGGGGCTGCGTCGAACTCGGCTGCCGCTTCCTCTACAGCTATGTCGACCGCCTCACCGGCGACCACTACGTCGGCTGCATGCAGGAGGTCTACGGGGCCGAGGTCGAGCTCGCCGCGGTGCTCGAGCCCGGCGGCTTCGGCGGGGTGAAGATGACCGGCGAGCCGCTGCCGCACTGCCAGTTCTCGGTCGAGCGCGCCTACGAGGGCGAGGGCGAGTCCTACGGCTGCGTCAACCGCCGCTTCTTCGACTGCACCGACGAGGGCAGCGAGGGGCTGCGCGCCTTCGATCTGCGCGACGTCTGAGCCGCTCCCGGGAGCGCCGCCGCTCTCCCGGACGCGACATCGTTCCGTGTAGACTTCGCCGCCATGGCCGATTCCACCGTCGCCGACGTCGACGCCAACGCGCTGCTCGACGAGGCAAACTCCACCTCCGAGGATCAGGGCGAGCCGCAGTTCACGCTCGAGCTCAACCAGGACCAGAAGGACATCCGCGACTGGGTGCACGGCTTCGCCGAGGGCGTCGTCCGGCCCGCCGCCGAGGAGTGGGACGAGCGCGAGGAGACGCCCTGGCCGGTGATCCAGGAGGCCGCCAAGATCGGCCTCTACAGCTTCGAAGCGATGGGCCAGTTCTGGGCCGACCCGACCGGGCTGACGCTGCCGGTCGCCAACGAGGAGCTGTTCTGGGGCGACGCCGGCATCGGCATGGCGATCATGGGCACGACCCTCGCCGTCGCCGCGATCTTCGGGCAGGGGACCCCGGAGCAGATGGGGGAGTGGATCCCGCAGTGCTTCGGCAGCGCCGAGGACGTCAAGCTCGCCGCCTTCTGCGCCTCCGAGCCCGACGCCGGCTCCGACGTCTCCGGCATCCGCACCAGCGCCAAGTACGACGAGGCCAAGGACGAGTGGGTGCTGAACGGCCAGAAGGCCTGGGCGACCAACGGCGGCATCGCCAACGTCCACGTGGTGATCGCCTCGGTCGACCGCGAGCTCGGCTCGCGCGGCCACGCCGCCTTCGTGATCCCGCCGGGCACTCCCGGCTGCGAGCAGGGCGCCAAGGTGAAGAAGCACGGCCTGCGCGCCTCGCACACCGCCGACGTCCACCTCGACGACTGCCGCGTCCCGGGCTCCTGCCTGCTCGGCGGCAAAGAGAAGCTCGACGAACGGCTGGCCCGCGTCCGCGAGGGCAAGAAGGCCAAATCGCAGGCGGCGATGCAGACCTTCGAGGCGAGCCGGCCGACGGTCGGCGCCCAGGCGCTCGGGATCGCCCGCGCCGCCTACGAGTACGCGCTCGACTACGCCAAAGAGCGCGAGCAGTTCGGCCGCAAGATCGTCGAGAACCAGTCGATCGCCTTCGACCTGGCGAACATGAAGCTCGAGATCGACGCCGCCCGCCTGCTCGTCTGGCGGGCCGCCTGGATGGGCCGCAACGGCCACAGATTCGAAAACGCCGAGGGCTCGATGTCGAAGCTGAAGGCCGGCGAGGTCGCCGTCTGGGCGACCGAGCGGGCGATCCAGATCCTCGGCGGCAACGGCTACACCCGCGAGTTCCCGGTCGAGCGCATGCACCGCGACTCGAAGATCTACACGATCTTCGAGGGCACCTCCGAGATCCAGCAGCTCGTGATCGCCCGCGCGATCTCCGGCTTCCACATCAAATAGAGACTTACGGCGGGAGAGCAGGGGTCGGGCGCAGCCCGGCCCCTGTCGCCTGCCTCAGAAGGCCGGCGACGCTTGGTCACCGACCTTCTGAGCGCCTCTTCAGTCCTTCGCGCCTGAGGCGCTTGGCGGCGGTCACTTCGGCTTTCGAGGAGCCCTTCTTTTCCGGGCCGGGGGTCTCCAGGGTCGCCGGGAGGCCCTCGAAGCGGGGCTCGGAGAGGAAGGCGGAGAGGCCGCGCTTGCCCATCTCGCCCTTGCCGATGTTGGCGTGGCGGTCGCGGCAGGAGCCCAGGGGGGCGGCGGCGTCGTTGACGTGGACGGCGCCGAGGCGGTCGATCCCGACCTTGGCGTCGGCTTCGTCGAGGACGGCGCCGAGGTGCTCCTCGTCGGTGATGTCGTAGCCCTGGACGAAGAGGTGGCAGGAGTCGAGGCAGAGGCCGAGCCGCTTGCCGCCGCCGGCCAGCTCGATCAGCTCGGCCGTCTGGTCGAAGTCGCGCGCGAGGAGCCCTTTGTGGCCGGCGGTCTGCTCGATCAGCAGCGGGCATCTGTCCGTCTCCTCGAGCGCCGCGGCGATCACTTTCGAAGCTCGTTTCAGCGACGGTTTGAGCGGGTCCGTTTTCTGCGAGCCGGGATGGAGGACGACGCCGGCGGCGCCGATCCCGTCGCCGACCCGCAGCGCGTGGGTCAGCGAGGCCAGCGACTTCTTCCTCAGCTCCCTGTCCTTGGTCGCGCAGTTGATCAGGTAGACGGCATGGATGATCACCGCTTCGACCGGCGAGGCGTCCATCGCCTCTCGGAAGGCGGCGAAATCCTCCTCGGTGTGATTCGTCGGCCGCCACATCCGCGGGCTCTGGTGGAAGATCTGGATAGATTCGCAGCCGCGTTCCTTGCCGCGCTCGATCGCGTTGGGCAGGCCGCCCCCGGTTGAAACATGCGCTCCGATCAACATGCCAAGCGATAACTCCCGTCTCAGGTTTGCCCCCTCGCCGACCGGCGCGCTGCACATCGGCGGAGCGAGGACGGCACTCTACAACTGGCTCGCCGCCCGCCACGACGGCGGTGAGCTGGTGCTGCGGATCGAGGACACCGACCGCGAGCGCTCGACCCGGGAGAACTGGGACCAGATCGTCGACGCGATGGAATGGCTGGAGCTCGACTGGGACGAGGGGCCGGTCTCCCAGGCCGGGCGCGCCGAGCGCCACGCCGAGGCGCTGCGGCGGCTGCTCGACTCCGGCCACGCCTACCGCGACCACGCGACCGGCAAGGACGTCGAGGCTTGGAAGGCCGAGCACGGCACCGGCCGCGGCTACCGCGGCACGCCGACCGACGACCCCACCGCGGCGATCCGCCTGCGGGTGCCCGACGAGGGCGAGACGGTGGTCGACGACCTGATCCGCGGGCCGGTCGCCTTCCCCAACGCCAGCTACGACGATTTCGTCATCGCCCGCGCCGACGGCTCGGTCCTCTACAACTTCGCGGTCGCCGTCGACGACGCCGAGATGGGGATCACCGAGGTGGTGCGCGGCGACGATCATCTCTCCAACACGCCGAAGCAGCTGCTGGTGCTGGCGGCGCTCGGCTTCGAGCCGCCCCGCTACGCCCACCTGCCGCTGCTCCACGGCCCCGACGGCAAGAAGCTCTCCAAGCGCCACGGCGCCGCCTCGGTGCAGGAGCTGCGGGAGGCGGGCTACCTCCCGGCAGCGGTCCGCAACTACCTGGCGCTGCTCGGCTGGGGCGCCGACGACGACACCACCGTGATGGCGACCGAGGAGCTGGTCCGCCGCTTCCGGGTCGAGGACGTCGGCCGGGCGGCGGCGATCTTCGACGAGAAGAAGCTGCGCTGGCTGAACGGCCGCTTCATGCGCGAGCTGCCGCTCGACCGCTACGTCGAGGTCGTCGCCCGCCACCTCGGCCGCGAGCCCGACGCGCGGCTGCGGGCGGCCTGCGAGATCGCCCAGGAGAAAGCGCAGACGCTGGCGGAGGTCTGGCCCCTGGTCCGCTTCCTCTTCGAGGAGCCTGTCGACGACGAGAAGGCCTGGAAGAAGGTGATGAAGGAGGGGAGCGGGGAGGTCCTCGCCGCCGCCGCCGACGCCCTCGCCGGGGCCGACCCCTTCGAGCCGGGGCCGATCGAGGCGGCGCTGGCGCCGCTGCTGGAGCGCTTCGGGCTCAAGCCCGGGAAGCTCTACCAGCCGATCCGGGTCGCGATCACCGGCAGCGCGGTCTCGCCGGGGATCTTCGAATCGCTCGCCGTGCTGGGCCGGGAGCGCTCGCTGCAGCGGATCCGCGCCGCCGCCGAGCGCCTCGGCGCGCCGCAGTAGTCGCGCGGCGGGCTCCCCGATTTTGGGGTCGGCGGTTACCCGGGGCTAAACCCGTGGCCATTTGGTGCCGATGTGTTGTGCCAATGAGCGTTACCACCGCGCACAGCAACGGCAAGGTGCCGCTGGAGGAGGGCGCCAAAGCCACCTCCCGTGCCGCCGCTCCCGGCAGCAGGCTGGCCGAGGCCTTCGAAGCGGTCGAGCGCTTCCCGGTCCTGGTCGCCTCCCGCGAGCGGGTGATCGGGGCCGCCACCGCCGAGACCGCCCGCAGCGGCGACATCATCGAAGCGGTGGAGAGCGACGTCGCCCTGGCGATCTCGGTCCTGCGCCAGGCCAATCGCGGCGGCCTCGGCAGCAGCACCGGCGTCGCCGGCATCCCGGCCGCGGTCGAGGCCCTGAAGCCGGCCGGCGTCCTCGCCCTCGCCGGCACCGCCCCCAGCTTCGACTTCTTCGAGCCCAGCCCCGGCTGGGAGCTGAAGCCCGAGCGCTTCCGCGTCCACGCCCTGGCGACCCAGCGCGCCGCCGAGCGGATCAGCCGCATGGTCGGCTGGGCCGAACGCGACGAGCTCGCGGTCGCGGCACTGCTGCACGACGTCGGCCGCCTGGTGATCTCGCGCCTGCACCCGGGCTACAAGGTCTACTTCGACGCCGTCTCCCGCACCCCCGAGCAGCGCCTGCGCGAGGAACGCGAGCAGCTCGGCATCGACCACACCCTGGTCGGCGGCGTCCTCGCCCGGCGCTGGAACCTGCCGCAGCGGATCGCGGTCGCGATCGAGCGCCACCACGCCGACGACGCCGAGGGCCTGGCGGCGATGGTCGGGACCGCCGACATGGTCGCCCACTACTGCCAGGGCGAGGCGATCGCCCCGGAGCGGCTGCGGGCGGCGGCCGAGCGCTGCGGGCTCGGCCGCGAGGCGCTGCGCGACCTCCTCTACGAGCTTCCCCTGCCGACCCAGGACAGCGGCCGCATCAGCGAGCCCTGCCCGCTCTCGAGCCGCGAGCTCGACGTCCTGCGCCACCTCTCCGAGGGCATGGTCTACAAGCAGATCGCCGGCGAGATGCACCTCTCGGTCTCGACCATCCGCACCCACCTCCACAACGTCTACGGGAAGATCGGCGCCGTGGACCGGGCGCAGGCCGTCCTCCTCGCCCGCGACCGCGGCTGGATCTAGCGCGGCCCGCGGGTCAGTCGATCAGGCACTCGCGCACGGCGATCGCCACCGCGTGGGTGCGGTTGCGGGCGCCGAGCCGGGCCAGCGCGTTCTTGGTGTGCGTCTTCACCGTCTCTTCGCTGAGGTCGAGCTCGCGGGCGGCGACGGTGGTCGACTCGCCGTCGGCGAGCAGCTGGAGGATCTGCCGCTGCCGGCGGGTCAGCTTGCCGCGGGTTCCCTTCGCGGGCACCGCGGGGTCGACGAAGGGGCGCTCGGAGATCGTCGCCTCGACCGCTTGGCGCAGCTCGCCGGGGCCGGCGACGCGGGAGACGTAGGCGTTGGCGCCGGCCTGCAGGGCGGCGCTGGCGAGGTGGCGCTCCGGCAGCTCGCCGTGGGCGACGATCCCGAGGCCGGGGGCGTTGCGGTGCATCAGTCGGATCGCCTCGGCGCCGCTGAGCGCGGGGTCGCTGCCGTTGCCGTTGACCCGCCGGCGCATGTCGACGATCGCCACGTCGAAGTCGCCGACGTCGCGGACCAGGTCGATCGCCTCCTCGCGGGTCGGCGACTCGTGGACGACGAAGCCGTCGTCGAGCGTCTCCCGGATTCCGAGGCGGACGAGCGGGTGACCGTCGATCACGAGACAGTGAGGGCGCTGGCTCAGGGCTGCATTCCGATCACTCGATTTCAGGGGCGAAGGGCGGGGGATGCCTCCCGGCGCCCACTGCGGCCGATCCTAACCCAGCCTCGCGGCTCTGCGGTACAAACCCGGGGTGATCTCCGTCACCTCGAAGTCGAGATACGCGGTAGTTGCGCTCGCCGAGCTGGCGCGCTCGGGCGAGCGGCCCGTTCCGATCAAGGAGCTTGCCGAAAGGCGAGAGATCCCTGAGCAATTCCTCGAGCAGCTCTTCTCGACCCTGCGCCGGGCCGGCCTGCTGACCAGCCACCGCGGCATGCGCGGCGGCTACACCCTCGCCCGGCCGGCCGAAGAGCTCACCGTCCTCGAGGTCGTCCAGGCCCTCGACGGCAAAGTCGGCGCCGAGGCCGACGAGGCCGGCGGCATCTGGGCCGAGGGAGTCACCGCCCTGCGCAAAGTCTTCGGCGAAACCACGATCGCCGAAGTCGCCCGCCGCGAGGCCGAAGAGGCCGGCAGCGGGATGTATTTCATCTAGCTGATTCCGACGAATTTCATCTCGTGTGGGGGAGAAAGCATCTCCTCCGCACCCTTCGACATGGGTGCGGATCAGGGGCACCCTGGATCAGAAGAAGGCGATCAAGTTGCTGAAGGAGAACGGCTGGTCGCAGGTGCGCGGTGGCAAGCACCAGGTCAAGATGACCAAGCCGGGCCTCAGGCCGATCACCCTTCCTCAACATAAGGGGCGCGATTATCCGCCCGGGTTGGCGCGGGCGATTCTCAGACAGGCCGGGCTAAGATGAAGGAACTTCACCTATGGAGCTAACGGCGCGTATCCATATCGAGGAGGGCAGCTATTGGGCCGATGTTCCAGAGTTGCCCGGCTGCTTCGCCTCCGGCGACACCCTTGACGAGCTTTTTGAATCGCTGCAGGAGGGAGTCGCCCTCTACCTCGCCGACGAGGGCGAGGGGAGCGGCCCGCTGCACGTCGCCACGGCCACGCTGACGGATAAGCCGCTCACCGCGGCCTGATCTCGGCGTGGGTCGTCTCTGATGCGGATCGGGGCTGAGGCTTCTGCTGTCGTCGGCGGGACGCCGATGGTGCGGCTCGGGCGGCTCGGGGAGGGGCTCGGCGGCGAGGTCTGCGCGAAGCTGGAGTACTTCAGCCCCGGCGGGTCGGTGAAGGACCGGATCGGGGTGGCGATGATCGACGCCGCCGAAGCGGAGGGGGTGCTGAGGCCGGGCCGCTCGGTGGTGGTGGAGCCGACCAGCGGCAACACCGGGATCGCCCTGGCGATGGTCTGCGCGGCCCGCGGCTACGAGCTGATCCTGACTCTGCCGGAGGGGATGAGCCGGGAGCGGGCGAAGCTGCTGCGCGCCTACGGGGCCGAGGTGCGGGAGACGCCGTCGCTGGGCGGGATGAACGAGGCGGTGGCGCTGGCCGAGGAGATCCGCGAACAGCGCAAGGGCTTCATGCCGATGCAGTTCTCCAACCCCGCCAACCCCGAGGTCCACCGGCGCACCACCGCCGAGGAGATCTGGGCCGACAGCGACGGCGAGGTCGGCGCCTTCGTCGCCGGCGTCGGCACCGGCGGCACGATCACCGGGGTCGGCCGGATGCTGCGCGAACGGGCGCCCGAGGCGCTCGTGGTCGCGGTCGAGCCGGCGAGCTCGCCCGTCCTCTCCGGCGGCAAGCCCGGCCCGCACAAGATCCAGGGGATCGGCGCCGGCTTCGTCCCCGAGGTGCTCGACCGCGGCGTCGTCGACGAGGTGGTCGCGGTCGGCGACGAGGACGCGCTGGAGACCGCCCGCCGCCTGGCCCAGGAGGAGGGGATCCTCGCCGGCATCTCCGCCGGCGCCAACGTCTGGGCGGCGCTGGAGGTCGCGGCGCGGCCGGAGATGGCGGGCAAGCGGGTGGTGACGGTCGTCTGCGACTCGGGCGAGCGCTACATGTCCCTACCCTTCTTCTCACCATGAACCGCTGGAAACGGCTGCTCAAGGAGGTTCGCGCGGACGTTCGGGCGGCGCGCGAGCGCGATCCCGCCGCGCAGGGCGTCTCCAGCTTCGAGATCCTCGCGAGCTGGGCCGGGGTGCAGGCGCTGCTGGCGCACAGAGCTGCGCACGCGCTGATGGACGCGGGCGTGCCGCTGCTGCCCCGGGCGATCGCCTACCTGACCCGGGCGATCACCGGGATCGAGATCCACCCGGCCGCCGCGATCGGCAACGAGTTCTTCATCGACCACGGCTCGGGGGTGGTGATCGGCGAGACCGCGACGATCGGCAACTGCGTGACGCTCTACCAGGGGGTGACCCTGGGGGGCACCGGATTCCAGCGCGGCAAGCGCCACCCGACCTTAGGGGACAACGTCACGGTCGGCTCCGGGGCGAAGCTGCTGGGACCCATTTACGTCGGAGACGGGGCGAAAATCGGTGCAAATACGGTGGTTGTGGAGGACGTGCCGGCGGCGGCAACGGTCGTCGGCAACCCCGGCCACCCGGTCAAGCTCGAAGGCAGGCGGGTGGAGGGGCCCGACGCCGACTGGATCCACCTCCCCGACCCGATCGCCGACGCAATCAAGGCGCTCTCGGAGCGGATCGCCGACCTCGAGCAGCGCCTGTCCCGCCTCGACGGCGGCAACGGCCCCGCGGCCGAGGTGGCGAAGATCGAGCCGCGCCAGGGCCGCTCCTCGGCCGGCGGCTGAGCAGCCTGGGCGAGTTTGCAAACCGACGGTTGACAAACTCGCCCGTCGCCCCTGACCCAGACACGTCGGCCCGCCGAGGGCGTGGCTATGCTCGGTCGGTGAGCCTGCAGGAGCAGTTCGACACCCCACCCGAGGGGGCTCCGCAGCCCCCGGCGGCGCCGACCGAACCCGGCGGCGACCGGGTCGAGCGGCTGCTCGCGGGCCTCAACGGGCCCCAGCGCGAGGCGGTCGAGCACGCCGAGGGGCCGCTGCTGGTCCTGGCCGGCGCCGGCTCGGGCAAGACCCGCGTCCTCACCCACCGGATCGCCTACCTGCTGGCGACCGGCAAGGCGCGGCCGGGGGAGATCCTCGCGATCACCTTCACCAACAAAGCCGCGGCGGAGATGCGCGAGCGGGTCGGGCAGCTGGTCGGCCGCTCGGTGCGGGCAATGTGGGTGACCACCTTCCACTCCGCCTGCGCGCGGATGCTGCGGGTCGACGCCGAGCGGCTCGGCTACTCGAAGGGCTTCACGATCTACGACCAGGCCGACTCGCTGCGGATGCTGAAACGCTGCCTCGGGGAGTTGGGGGTGGACCCGAAACGGTTCCCGCCCCGCGCGGTCCAGGCGAAGATCTCGGGCGCCAAGAACCAGCTGATCGACTCCGACTCCTACAACGAATCCGCCCACGGCGAATTCGAAGAGATCGTCGCCGAGGCCTTCCCGCTCTACGAGAAGCGGATGCGCGAAGCCAACGCGATGGACTTCGACGACCTGCTGGTCCGCGCGGTCAACGCGATCGAGCTCTTCGAGGAGGTCCGCGAGCGCTGGCGCCGCACCTTCCGCCACGTCCTCGTCGACGAGTACCAGGACACCAACCACGCCCAGTACCGGCTGCTGGGACTGCTGGCCGGCGAGGAGCGGAACCTGATGGTCGTCGGCGACGACTCGCAGTCGATCTACGGCTTCCGCCACGCCGACGTGCGCAACATCCTCGACTTCGAAAAGGACTTCGAGGACGCGGCGACGGTCAAGCTCGAGCAGAACTACCGCTCGACCCAGACGATCCTCTCGGCCGCCAACGCGGTGATCGAACGCAACCGCGAAGGGCTGAGGAAGGAGCTCTGGACCGAAGAGGAGGACGGCGTCCCGGTCCAGCTCAACGAGCTCACCGACGAGCACGAGGAGGCGCGCTGGGTCGCCGCCGAGATCGAACGCCTCGAAGCCGAGGAGGCGGTGGCCCGCTCGGAGGTCGCCGTCTTCTACCGGACCAACGCGATGAGCCGGGTGCTGGAGGACACGCTGCAGCGCTTCGACGTCTCCTACCAGGTGATCGGCGGCACCAAGTTCTACGAGCGGGCCGAGGTCAAGGACGCGATCGCCTACCTCAGCCTGCTCGCCAACCCGGCCGACCTGGTCTCCTTCTCGCGGGTCGTCAACTCGCCCCGGCGCGGGATCGGCAACACCACGCAGAGCCGGATCGCCGCCCACGTCAACAGCACCGGGCTGACCGTCTGGGAGGCGATCGAGCGGGTCGAGGAGGTCCCCGGCCTCAGCGGCAAAGCGATCAAGGCCGTCTCGCGCTTCTACGAGACGATGGCGGGGCTGCGCGAACGGGCCGAGGAAGGGGGCCCGGTGGCGACCCTGATGGAGGCGGTCCTGCACGAGAGCGGCTACCTCGAAGCGCTGGCGGCGGAACGGACGATCGAGGCCGAGGGGCGCGGCGAAAACCTGGAGACGCTGATCGGCGGCGCCGCCGAGTTCGACATCGAGCGCGAGCGCGAGGGGGAGAGCGAAGTCTCGCCGCTGGAGGAGTACCTGCAGCAGATCTCCCTCTACACCGAGCAGGACGCGCTCGCCGCCGAGCAGGAGCTGGTCACCCTGATGACCCTGCACAACGCCAAGGGCCTCGAGTACGACGCGGTCTTCATCGTCGGCTGCGAGGAGGGAGCCTTCCCCCACATGCGGGCGCTCGAGGAGGGGGGCGAAGAAGAGGAGCGGCGGCTCTGCTACGTCGGCATCACCCGCGCCCGCAAGCGCCTCTACATGACCTGGGCCAGGGTGCGGCGCCTCTTCGGCCGGGCCGAGCGCAACCTGCCCTCGCGCTTCGTCGACGAGCTGCCGGCGGAGCTGACCGAGAGCCACTCGACCGCCACCCGCAGCCTCGGCACGAGCTGGAGCAACTCGGTCTCCGACGAGGTCGAGCCGGCGCAGGCGCTCGACCCGGGCCCGGCGCTGGAGCTGCAGACCGGCGACGACGTCGTCCACGCCAGCTTCGGCGAGGGCGTGGTCACCGCGGTCGAGCCCGGCGGGGTGATCGTCGTCCGCTTCTCGGGCGACGGCGCCGAGCGCAAGCTGATGGCCGACTACGCGCCGGTGCGGCGGCGCTGAGCCCGTGAGCGCCCGGGTCATCGACGGCAAGGCGGTGGCCGCCGCGGTCCGCGAGCGGGTCGCGGTCGACGTCGCCGCCTACAAGGAGGAGAGCGGCCGCACCCCGGGCCTGGCGACGGTGCTGGTCGGCGAGGACCCCGCCTCGCAGGTCTACGTGGGGATGAAGCGGCGCAACACCGAGGAGGTCGGGATGCGCTCGATCCACCACGAGCCCGACGCGGCGATCCGCGAGGAGGAGCTGCTCGACCTGGTCGCCGAGCTGAACGCCGACGACGGCGTCGACGGCATCCTCGTCCAGCTGCCGCTGCCGGCCCAGATCGACGAGGACGCGATCGTCGCCGCGATCGACCCGCGCAAGGACGTCGACGGGCTGACCCCGGTCAGCGCCGGGATGCTCGCCCACGGATCGCCCGGGCTGGCGCCGTGCACGCCGCGCGGGGTGATGGAGCTGCTCGCCCACGAGGGGGTCGAGCTGGAGGGCGCCGAGGCGGTCGTCGTCGGCCGCTCGAAGCTGGTCGGCGTGCCGGTCGCGCGCCTGCTGCTGGCGGCGAACGCGACGGTGACGATGTGCCACTCGCGCACCCGCGACCTCGACGCCGTCTGCCGCCGTGCCGACGTCCTCGTCGCCGCCGTCGGGGTGCCGCGGCTGCTCGGCGCCGCCGCGGTGAAGCCGGGCGCGGTGGTGATCGACGTCGGCGTCAACCGGCTCGAGGAGGGGCTGGTCGGCGACGTCGACTACGAGGCGGCGGCGGAGGTCGCCGCGGCGATCACCCCGGTCCCGGGGGGCGTCGGGCCGATGACGATCGCGATGCTGCTCTCGAACACGCTGGAAGCCGCCAGGCGGAGGTTTCACGGCGCCGGAGGCGAATAGGGCCGACGGCAGGAACGAGCGAGGAGGAGAGGATGGATCTGGACAGGCTCAGCACGGGGGAGAAGATCGCCGGGGTCTCGGCGGTCCTGCTCTTCGTCTTCATGTTCTTCGACTGGTTCACCGCCGAAGTCAGCGTCAGCGGCGGCGGCTTCGCCGGCAGCGCCAGCGCCGGCGGCAGCGCCTGGGACGCCCTCGAAGTGATCCCGATCTTCCTTGTGCTGGCGATCGTCGCCGGCCTCGGGGTGGCCGTGATCCGGCTCTCCGACGCGGTCTTCGAGCCGGCGATCCCGGTCAACGCCGTCGTCGCCGTGCTCGGCGCGGCGGCGGCGATCCTGATCCTCTACCGGATCGTCGACCCGCCGGGCGGAGGCGGCAGCCTCGCCGGCGTCTCGGTCGACGTCAGCCCCGCGGTCGGGATCTTCCTCGGCCTCCTCGCCGCCGCCGGGATCGCCTACGGCGGCTACCGGGCGATGGACGAAGAAGGGGCGAGCTTCGCCGAGATCGGCGACCGCCTCGGCTCGCGGTAGGCGACCTGCCGCGAGACCTGCTTGGCGAAGGCGACGATCGTCATCATCGGGTTGACGCCGACCGAGGTCGGGAAGAGCGAGGCGTCGGCGACGTAGAGGCCCTCGGTGCCGCGGACCGAGCCGTCCGGGGCGCAGGCGCCCTGGCGCGGGTCGGCGGCGATCCGCGCCGTACCCATCGGGTGGAAAGCCTCCAGCCGCAGCTCCGAGGGGCGGATCCGCGCCGCCTCGAAGTCGGCGAGGCCGCCCGGCTTCAGCACCCCGAAGCGCGCGACGTTCGGGTAGACCTCGGCGGCGCCGGCGGCGAAGTGGACTTCGGCGGCGCGGGCGATCCCGAAGTGGATGTGCTCGGCGTCCTCGTGGCTGAGCCCGTAGGAGGCGCGCAGGGCGCCGCCGTTGCCGAGGCCGACCCGCCCCTGCGAGCGGTCGGAGAGGTGGACGCCGATCGAGCCGACGTGGCCGAAATCGAGCAGCGAGCGCTGGTGGTCGGCTCCGGTCCCCGGCAGCCAGGCGCCGCCGAAGGCGAGCGGGGTGAAGGTCGCCTCGAGCAGGACCCCGCGCGGCTCCCACTGGTCGATGTAGAAGCTCTGCATCACGCCCTCCCAGCCGCGCACCTCCTCCTCGTAGCGGGCGCCGACCCAGCAGGCCGGGTGGATGTGGAGGTTGCGGCCGACCTGGGGCCCGCCGAGCCCGGAGCGCAGCAGCAGCTCGGGCGTCCCGAGCGCCCCGCCGGCGGCGATCACGGCGCGGCGGGCGCGGACGGCGAAGGGGCGCGGCGGGCGGCCGGGCTCGCGCGCCGTGCAGGCGAGTCCGGCGGCGCGGCCGTCCTCGACCAGGACCCGCTGCGCTTCGACCCCGGCGCGCAGGCGGGCGCCGGCGGCGACCGCGCGCGGCAGGTAGCTGACGTGCATCCCGCGCTTGGCGTCGATCGCGCAGCCGTAGGGGCAGCTGCTGCACTGGACGCAGCTGCCGGCGTTGCGGTGGATCGGGCCTCCGCTCGCCCCGAGCGCGGCCGCCCCCTCCATCGCGAGCTGCCCGTTGCGCCCCATCCGCTCGGGGTCGACCCGGGTGACGCGGAGGAAGTCCTCGGCCTCGGCGTAGTCGGCGTCGAGGTCCCGCGCCCAGGAGACTCCGTACTCGCGGCGCCAGCCGTCCAGCACCGGGTCGGGGGCGCGGAAGCAGGTGCCGGAGTTGATCACGGTGGTGCCGCCGACCGTCTTCGCCACCGGGACCGGGATCGGCGGCCGCCCGGCGGCGATCGTCAGGCCGGCGTCGCGGTAGAGGCCGGCGATCGCCTCGAGCCGGTCGGCCGGGTAGCTGTCGCGGTCGCGGTGCTCGCCGGCCTCGAGCACGAGGACGTCGAGCCCGGCCTCGGCCAGGGTCGCCGCCGCGACGGCGCCGCCGGCGCCCGAGCCGACGATCGCGACGTCGCATTCCTCGCCCTCGCCGCGCGGCGCGAGGTCGCCGAGCGGGCCGGCCGGCTCGGGCAGGGAGCCGTCGGCCAGGGCGCAGCCGGTCTCGGTGCCGACCCGCGCTTCCACCGCCGGGGCGACCGCGTAGCCGAGCGTCGAGAACAGCTTCGCCATCAGCAGCAGGTCGTGGTGGAGCGGGAGGCGCGAGCGCTCGAGCCGGCGCAGGAAGTCGGCCGCCGCCTCGTCCTCCAGCCGGCTGAAGCGCCAGGGGAAGGGCAGCCACTCGAAGGCGCGCAGGCCGAGCCGCAGCCGCAGCAGCAGGGGCGGCGGGACCGAGCGCAGGAAGCCGGCGACGGGGCCGGAGACGTCGACGTCGCGCTCCGCCGCCGGCAGGCCGTCGATTCCCGGCGCCATCGCCGCGCAGATCGCGCTCAGGGTGCGCTGCTCAGTGGCCGAGAGCCCTGGCGCGCGCCTTCAGCCGGGATCGGCGGGGCGGCCGATCCGGCCCGCCAGCATCCAGAGGTAGAGCGAGAGCAGCGCCAGGAAGCCGTCGACGAGGAAGTTCAGCAGGTAGATGAAGACCTGGCCGTCGATCGCGAAGAAGACCAGCGAGCCGAGCGAGGAGGCGGTCTTGGCGGCGGCGAGGACGAGCAGCAGCGGCCGGTAGCGGACGACGTCGGCCTGGGCGACCAGGCAGATCCCGGCGATCGCCACCATGTAGGCGAAGCCGAGCGCCAGCCAGAGGTCCTCCTGGGTGTGCGGCGCCCGGTTGTGGTTGCCGAGCCATTCGCCGACGTCGGAGATTACGTCGAGGACGCCGCTGGGGACGGCGATGAAGAGGATGCCGACCACGGCGAAGGCGATGGCCAGCAGGCGCAGGTTGAAGACGACGAATCTCTCGGCGCGCGGTCCCTGCATCGCGACGGGACGATACTGGCTGGCCAGCCAAATCGGCGCCACCCGCCGCGAGGGGCGTTCGCTCTGGACCTCCGCGAGGAAGGTTGGTGGCTGACGACCTAGACTCCGCGCCGTGATCGATCGGGAGCAGGTTTTGCACGTGGCGCGGCTGGCGCGGCTTCGTCTCTCAGATGAGGAAGTGGAGACGATGGTGGGGGAGCTGAGCGGGATCCTCGGGCATGTGGACCGGATCGGGAAGTTGGACCTGGAGGGGGTCGAGCCGACCTCGCACGTGGTGGCGCTGGAGAACGTGCTGCGGGCCGACGTGCCGCGGCCCAGCCTGCCGCGGGACGTCGCCCTCGCCCCGGCGCCCGAACCGCAGGACGGCGCCTTCCGCGTCCCCTCGCCGCAGGCCGAGTAGATGGCCGACCTGCTCGACCTCTCGGTCCTCGAGGCCCACGCCGCCGGCATGGCCGGGGAGCTCGCCCCCGCCGAGCACGTCGCCGCCTGGTTCGAGGTGGCCGCCGGCGACGAGCTGAACGCATACCTCTGGACCAGCGACCGCGGCGGCGAGGCGGCGGCGATCGAGGTCGCCCGCGACTGCATCGCCCCGATCGCCGTCAAGGACATCTTCTGCACCGAGGGCGTGCCCACCACCGCGGCGTCGCGCATCCTCGAGGGCTACCGCCCGCCCTACACCGCGACCGCCGTCCGCGGCCTGATCGAGGCCGGGGTGCCGATCCTCGGCAAGACCAACATGGACGAGTTCGCGATGGGCTCCTCGAACGAGAACTCGGCCTACGGGCCGGTGCTGAACCCGTGGGACCGCGCCCGCGTCCCCGGCGGCTCCTCCGGCGGCTCGGCCGCGGCGGTGGCCGGGGGCCTGGCGCCCTGGGCGATCGGCACCGACACCGGCGGCTCGATCCGCCAGCCCGCCGCCTTCTGCGGCATCGTCGGCCTCAAGCCCACCTACGGGGCGATCTCGCGCTACGGGATGATCGCCTTCGCCTCCTCGCTCGACCAGGCCGGGCCGCTGACCCGGACCGTCGCCGACGCGGCGCTGCTGCTGGCGATCCTGCAGGGCCGCGACGCCTGCGACTCGACCTCGGTCGGGATCGCGGGGGGCGTCCCGCTGCCCGACCGCGAGGACCTCTCCGGCCTGCGCTTCGGCGTCCCCGCGGAGCTGGCGCGCGACGCGGTCGACGCCGGCGTGCGCGAGGTCTTCGAGGCGACCCTGGCGCGGATCGAGGAGCTCGGCGGCGAGATCGCCGAGGTCTCGCTGCCCAGCGCCGAGCACGGCATCTCCGCCTACTACGTGATCGCCCCCGCCGAGGCCTCCTCCAACCTCGCCCGCTACGACGGCGTCCGCTACGGAATGCGCCGCGGCGGCGACGGCGACCTGGTCGAGATGTACGAGACGACCCGCTCGGAGGGCTTCGGCGCCGAGGTGAAGCGGCGGATCATGCTCGGCACCTACGCGCTCTCCTCCGGCTACTACGACGCCTACTACGGCCAGGCGCAGAAGGTGCGGACGCGGATCGCGGAGGACTTCGACGGCGCCTTCGCCGCGGTCGACTTCGTCGTCACCCCGACCGCGCCCTCGGTCGCCTTCGGGCTCGGCGAGAAGACCGACGACCCGCTGGCGATGTACCTGAACGACTTCTTCACGGTGCCGATGAGCCTCGCCGGGATCCCGGCGATCTCGATCCCGGCCGGCCTCGCCGAGCCCGAGGGCGGCGGCCCGCGGCTCCCGGTCGGCTTCCAGATCGCCGCGCCCGCCTTCGCCGAGCGGCGCCTGCTCGACGCCGCCCACGCGCTCGAGCGGGGGATCGGCTTCGCGCGCGAGCACCGCGCCCAGGTCCCCTGGCTGCGGGGAGGCGCGGATGCCTGAGCTGGAAGCGGTGATCGGGCTGGAGATCCACGTCCAGCTTGCAACGAGGACGAAGATGTTCTGCGGCTGCGAGCTCTCCTTCGGCGACGAGCCCAACGTCCACACCTGCCCGGTCTGCCTCGCCCATCCGGGTGTGCTGCCGGTCCCGAACGAGCAGGCGATCCGCTACGCGCTGCAGATCGGCCTCGCCCTCGGCTGCGAGATCGCGCCGCGCTCGATCTTCCACCGCAAGAACTACTTCTATCCCGACAGCCCCAAGGCCTACCAGATCAGCCAGTACGACATCCCGATCTGCGGGCCGGGGCGCCTCGGCGACGTCCGCATCCACCGCGCCCACCTCGAGGAGGACGCGGCGAAGACGATCCACGTCGGTTCCTCGGGCCGCATCCACGGCTCCGCCGCCTCGCTGGTCGACTTCAACCGCGGCGGCACGCCGCTGGTCGAGATCGTCACCGAGCCCGACCTGCGCGACGCCGCCGCAGCGGCCGAGTGGGCGCGGCTGCTGCGCGAGACGGTGCGCCAGCTCGGCGTCTCCGACGTCAACATGGAGGAGGGGAGCCTGCGGGTCGACGCCAACGTCTCGGTGCGGCCGGCCGGCAGCAGCGAGCTCGGGACCAAGACCGAGCTGAAGAACATGAACAGCTTCCGCTTCCTCCAGCGCGGGATCGAGGCCGAGCTGGCCCGCCAGCGCGAGCTGGTCGGGGCGGGGGGGACGGTGACCCAGGAGACCCTCCACTTCGACCCGGCGAGCGGCACCCTGACGCCGCTGCGCTCGAAGGAGGAGGCCCACGACTACCGCTACTTCCCCGAGCCCGACCTGGTCCCGCTGGCCCCGACCGAGGAGATGCTGCGCGAGGCCCGCGAGGCGCTGCCGGAGCTGCCGGCGGCGCGGATCGAGCGCTACGAAACCGAGCTGGGGCTCGAACCCGAGCCGGCCAGGCTGCTCGCCCGCGAGCCCGCGATGGCCGCCTACTTCGAGTCCGCCTGCGCGGCGGCGAGCGAGGTCGAGCCGCGCGTCCTCGCCAACTGGATCGCCGGCGACCTCACCGCCGAGCTGCGCAAGCGCGACGGCGAGGAGGACTTCTCCCAGGCCCCGGTCCCGGCGGCCGCCATCGCCCGCCTCGCCGAGCTGGTCGCCCAGAAGAAGATCTCCCACGGCAGCGGCCGCAAGGTGCTCGCGACCCTCGTCGCCGAGGGCGGCGACCCGGAGGCGATAGTCGAGCGCGAGGGCCTCGCCCAGATGGCCAGCGACTCCGGCGAGCTGGAGGCGATCGTCGAGAAGGCGATGGCCGACAACCCCGATGCCGTCGAGAAGATCCGCGACGGCAACAACAAGGCGATCGGGGCCATCGTCGGCGCGGTGATGCGAGAGACGAAGGGCCGGGCCGACGGCGGCGAGGTCAACCGCCTGATCCAGCAGAAGCTGTAGACGGAGGCCTCTTCCGTCACATTTGGCACTTTGTAACAACCTGTTACAAGCTGCTAGGTTGGGGCCATGGCCTGGAACGTGGTGATCGCGGGCGGCGGCTTCGGCGGCGCGGCGGCGGCGCACGAGCTGGAGCGGGTGCTGCCGAAGCAGTCGGCGCGGCTGGCGCTGGTCAACGAGACCAACTTCGCGCTCTACACGCCGTTCCTGCCTGAGGCGGCGGCCGGGACGCTGGAGCCGCGGCACGTGGTGACGCCGCTGCGCGACATCCTCCGGCGGACCTACCTGCGGCTCGGGGCGATCGTCGGCCACGACCCCGCGGCGAAGACGGTGACGCTGCGGGCCAAGTACGGCGAAACCGAGGAGCTCGCCTACGACCAGCTACTGCTGGCGCTGGGCTCGGTCTCGCGGGTCCTGCCGGTGCCGGGCCTGGCCGAGCACGCGGTCGGGTTCAAGAGCCTCGCCGACGCGATCTACCTCCGCAATCACGTGATCGAGACGCTGGAGGAAGCCAACGCGACCGAGGACCCGGCGCGGCGCGAAGAGCTGCTCACCTACGTCTTCGTCGGCGGCGGCTACGCCGGCCTCGAGGCGCTCGCCGAGCTGCAGGACTTCGCCGCCGACGCGATGGACCGCTACCCGCGCGCCCGCCTGCACGGGATGCGCTGGGTCCTGGTCGAGGCGATGGACCGGGTGCTGCCGGAGATCGACCGCGAGCTGGCCGACTACGCGCTGCGCGAGCTGCGCGGCCGCGGCATCGACATCCGCCTGGAGACGACGCTGGAGGAGGTCGGCGCCGACCGCGCCCGCCTCTCCGGCGGCGAGGTGCTGCCGACCCGCACCGTGGTCTGGACCGCCGGGGTGAAGGCGCAGCCGATCCTCGCCGAGCTCGACCTGCCGCTCGACGAGCGCGGCCGGGTACCGGTCGACCGGTACCTGCGGGTGCAGGGAATGGACTCGGTCTGGGCGATCGGCGACTGCGCCGCCGCCCCCGACCCGCGCGGCGGCCTCTGCCCGCCGACCGCCCAGCACGCCGTCCGCCAGGGCCCGGTCGCCGCCCGCAACATCGCCGCCGAGCTGGGGATCGGCTCGCCCCGGCCCTTCGAGTACCGCAGCGAAGCCTCCTTCGTCAACCTCGGCCGCTACAAGGCGGTGGGCCGGATCGGCGATCGCACCTTCCGCGGCTTCCCGGCGTGGTGGATGGCGCGGACCTACCACATGAGCCAGATCCCGGGCACCGCCCGCAAGGTCCGCGCCGTCCTCGACTGGACCGCCGGCCTCCCCTTCAGCCGCGACACCGCCGAGGTCGGCTCGATCGGCCACCCCAAACGCCTGGGCTGACGCCGAAACCGCAAAGAACCGGAAATATTCCGGTTTGACGCGGTCTCGGCGCCCGGCGCGCAAGAATTGGGGGGTGGAATACCTCGTCATCGCCTTCTTCTTCGGGCTCGCGACCGCGATCATCGGCCGCGGCAAGGGCAGCTCCTTCTTCATCTGGTTCGTGATCGGGACCGTGATCCCGCCGCTCGGCCTGCTCGCCGTGATCCTCTACCGCGTCGACAAGGACGAACCCGAACGCCAGTGCCCCACCTGCGGCAAGCCGCTGAAGCTCTACGTCCAGGTCTGCCCCCGCTGCGGCACCGACCTCTACCTCCCGGACCCCGCAGCCGTAAGACACCCAGGCGTCAGATAAAGGTCCGCTCGTCCTCCGCGGGAATGTCCGCGAAGCGGCGATATGCAATCTGATTTCTGGCCTCCATAGGAGGGCAGCATCTTCGGGAGCCGGCCCCGAAGGGGCGCGACAAATTCACGCGGAGGACGAGCGGACCCCTACCTAACGCAGCCAGGTCCTGACGATCGCGTTGGCGAAGCCGGCGCCGTAGCGGAGGGCGGCGGGCTTCTTCGAGTGGCCGTGGAGGCGCTGGTCGACGGTGATCGGGACCTCCTTGGCCGGGATCCCGCGCTTGATCGCCTCGATCATGAACTCGGAGGTGTGGAACTGCTCCTGGCGCAGGACGAGCTGGGGGAGGACGGCGGTGCGGACCGCCCGGTAGCCGTTGGAGCAGTCGCTGACCCGGGTCCGGGTGATGACCGAGACGAGGCGGTTGAAGAAGACGATCCCGAGCTCGCGGGCGAAGTGGTTGCGGTCGGCGTGGCCGAGGACCCGCGAGCCGTGGGCCATCTCGACCTCGCCGTCGAGGATCGGCCCGACCAGGCGCTCCATCTCCTCGGGGCGGTGCTGGCCGTCGGCGTCGAGGGTGACGACGATCTCGGCGCCCGATTCGACCATCAGCCGGTAGCCGGTCCGCAGCGCCGCGCCGCCGCCGCGATTGGTGACGTGGCGGGCGACGAGGGCGCCGTGCTCGGCGGCGACGTCGCCGGTGCCGTCGCGGGAGCCGTCGTCGACGACCAGGACCTCGGTGCGGATGCCGCAGACGGCGGCCGGGATGCGGTCGAGCACGGCGCCGATGTTCTCGGCCTCGTTGTAGGCGGGGATCAGGACCGCGATCTTGCCGCGGAAGCGGTCCGGCAGCCCGGCCTGGCGGAACTCCTCCCAGGCGAGCCCCTCCAGCGCCGCCGCGAGCTGGCGCTGGTTGCGGGCGGTCTGCGAGAGCGCCCGCAGGATGAGGATGAAGAGGATGAAGATCGCGAAGACGGCGAGGCCGAGGATGCGGCCGCCGTTGCCCTTCTCGAAGGAGAAGGCGGAGAGCAGGCCGTTGACGATTTCGGTCCCGGCGACGACCGCCAGGCCGACCCCGCTGGCGACCAGGAGCAGGACGTCGGCGTTGCGCAGCGAGCGGCGGCGGCCGAGCGCGTAGGCGACCATCGCCAGCGCGATCAGCACGCCGACGGCGCGCAGCGCCGTCAGTTCGGCCGGGAAGATGCCTGCAAGCGGGACCATTCGCGCCCGGAGGATATGGCCGCGAGCGCCGAGGAGAGGGCGAGGCCGGCCAGCGGAAAGACAAGCGTCATCAGCACCTCGTTGCGGCGCGGGGTGGCGAGGGTGACGGCGCCGACCAGGGTGACGAGGACGATCGGCGTCGCCAGGGCGACCAGCTCCCACCAGCGCCGCCACAGCGCCAGCAGGGCGAAGCCGGCGAGGCCGAGGGCGACGAGGAGGATCTGGACGACCCGGCCGGCGGTCGTGTCGATCGCTTCGCCGACGCCGCTGCTCCACATCCGCCCGACCTTCCGGGCGGTCATCGCCAGGTAGCCGAGCGGGTCTTCGCCGAAGTACTTCGAGAGGTTTTCCTTGCCGACCTTGCCGAGGGCTTCGTCGCGGGTCAGGCCGGGGTGCCTGGCGATCTCTTCGTTCGCGACCCGGTTGAACAGCGGCGTCGGGTCGACGTTGTTCAGCGCTTCGGAGAACGGCGGCAGCGAGCGGTGCCGGTAGCGCTCGAGCAGGATCGCCTTGACCTTTTGGTATTCGCCGTCGGCCGGCAGGTAGGTCCCGGTGTAGAGGGCCTTGCCGCCGCCGGTCGAGATCGGCACCAGGCGTTCGAGGACGACGACGTTGCGGACCGTCCAGGGGAGGATCGGGAGGACCAGGGCGACGAGGAGGACGGCGGCGGCGGCGAGCCCGCCGGCCCAGTCGCGCCGCCGGCCGCCGCCGCCGCGCGTCCAGGCGATGCGGACGAAGGCGAGGACGACGAAGGCGGCGCCGACCAGCAGGTACTCGGGCCGGAACATCGCCGTCAGCCCGAACAGCAGGCCGGGAGCGGCCCAGGCCCAGAGCGGACGCATCCGTCCCCGCATACCGGGGACAGCCGCGTCCGCTTGGCGGTCCGAGGCCCAGAGGAAGGCGAGAACCGCCGCCGGCAGGGTCAGCATCGCCGGCGGCTCGCTCATCAGCTCGCCGGTGCTGTGGATGAACGGGGGGTAGACCGCGACCGCGAAGGCGGCGAAGAGGCCGACCCGGCGTCCCAGCTCGCGCCCGCCCAGCCGCCAGCCGAGGGCGAAGACGACGAGGATCGTCGCCACCCCCAGCAGCGCCTCGACGATCCTGGCGGTCCCTTCGCGGGCGCCGCCGGTGGCGACGAAGGCGCCGGCGTAGAGGAACGGCGCCCCCGGCGACCAGTCGCTGGAGTCGTGGAATTCGGGCCCGCCGAAGCTCCCTTCCTCGTACAGCGCCTTGGCGATCGCGTAGTAGGCGTGCGAGTCGTCGGCCGGGTCGGCCACCGGGTTGACGACCTCGTAGGCGCGCAGCCCGAGGCCGAGCAGGGCGATCGCCGCCAGCAGGATCAGGGTCCTCCGCCCGTAGCGCGCGGGCAGGGCGCGGAGGTATGCGGAGATCGCGCTCACGGCGGCAGGCTATCCCCGCTCCCGCGCAGCCGCGCCACCGCCCAGACCGCCCCCAGCCCGGCGAGGGCGCCGAGCTCGGGGACCAGTACCAGCGTCCGCCGCGGCGAGGAGATGAACGCCATCTGGACCAGGGTGAAGGCGGCGAAGACGACCGCGAGCACGACCGCCTCGAAGCGGCGCCGGGCCAGCCCGACCGCGAGCCCGGCGGCGGCGGCGAGCAGGAGGAGGATCTGCAGCGCCCGCCAGCAGGGCAGCCGCATCACCCCCCGGGCCGGCTCGGTCCAGGCGAACCAGGCCTTGCCGGCGAGGAAGCCCGCCAGCCGCAGCGGTTCGTGGAAGAGCGCGTGCCGGTAGGCGTCGACCGCCATCCCGCGCAGGGCGACGTCGGCTTCCTCGCCGGGATGCTCGCGCGCGGCCAGCAGGGCGACCGCCTGGCCCCGGTAGATCGGCCCCGGCCGGGGCCCCAGCCTCCGCCCGATCCAGGGATAGCGTTCGAGCAGGACCGGGGTGATCCGTTCCGGGTTCGGCCCGGCGGGGATGTAGCTGCCCTCGTAGAGGACCTGGCCGCCGCCGGTCGAGATCGGCACCAGGCGGTCGAAGACGACGAAGTTGCGGATCGTCCAGGGCGCGACGACGAGGCAGGCGAGGAGGAACGCGAGGCCGGGCCCGGCGAGCAGGCCGCGGCGAAACCGTCCCTCGCTGCGGCGCAGGCGCAGCAGCGCCAGCGCCGGCAGCAGCGGGATCAGCACCGAGTACTCGGGCCGCAGCATCGCCATCGCCCCGAGCAGCAGGCCGGCCCCGGCCCAGGCCAGCGGCCGCCGCAGCTCGCAGGCGCGCAGCAGGCAGAGCAGGGCGCCGGCGAGGACGGCGCTCGCCGCCGGCTCGGTCATCAGCATGCCGCCGTACTCGAGCAGCGCCGGGTAGACCGCGATCGGCACCATCGCCACCAGGCCCGCGTCGGGACCGCCGAGCCGGCGGCCGAGCAGGAAGGCCAGCGGCACCGCCAGCGTGCCGATCAGCGCCAGGACGATCCGGGCCGCCTCTTCGTCGGCGGACCCGAAGGCCTCGTAGAGGCCGGCGGTCAGCAGCGGCAGGCCCGGCGAGTAGTTGGAGGCGGACTGGAGGTGCCGGTAGCCGGGGCCGTTCCCCTGCGTGAAGCCCTCGCCGCGGTAGAGGGCGCCGGAGATCCGGGCGTAGGCGCGGGCGTCGTCGACCGGGCGGTCGGGGGCGCGGATCGCGTAGTCGAGGCGCAGTCCGAGGCCGAGGGCGAGGACGGCGAGAAAGCAGAGCGCCCTGGCGCGCCCGCCGAGGCGCATCTGCAAGCGCTCCGCCACGGCGGCAGTGTAAGTGAGGGCCGGCCGGGTGCCGGGCTCTCCGGTACGCTGCCGCCTCCATGCGAATCCTCATCCTCGGGGGCGACGGCTACCTCGGCTGGCCGACGGCGCTCCGCTTCTCGGCCCGCGGCCACGAGGTCTCCCTCGTCGACAACTTCTCGCGGCGCCGCTGGCACACCGAACACGGCACCGCCTCGCTGACCCCGATCCGGGAGCTCGACGAGCGCATCGCCGCCTGGCGCGAGGTCTCCGGCGAGCAGATCCGCAGCTACGTCGGCGCCGTCGAGGACGGCGACTTCCTCGAAGAGGTGGTCGCCGAGACCAGGCCCGAGGCGGTCGTCCACTACGGCCAGCAGGCCTCGGCGCCGTTCTCGATGGTCTCGCGCGAGCGCGCGGTCGAAACCCAGCACGCCAACGTGATCGGCAACCTCAACCTGCTCTTCGCGCTGCGCGACCACGTCCCCGACGCCCACCTGGTCAAGCTCGGGACGATGGGCGAGTACGGCCAACCGGGGATCGACATCGAGGAGGGCTACATCGAGATCGAGCACAAGGGACGCCGCGACACCCTGCCCTTCCCGAAGCTGCCCGGCTCGCTCTACCACTGCTCGAAGGTCCACGACTCGACCAACATCCACTTCGCCTGCCGCACCTGGGGCCTGCGCGCGACCGACCTCAACCAGGGCGTCGTCTACGGGGTCGAGACCGAGGAGACGGCCCGCGACGAGCGCCTCGTCACCCGCTTCGACTACGACGAGCTCTTCGGCACCGTCCTCAACCGCTTCTGCCTGCAGGCGGTGATCGGCCACCCGCTGACCGTCTACGGCGCCGGCCACCAGACCCGCGGCTTCCTCAACATCCGCGACACCCTCGCCTGCGTGGAACTGGCGGCGCTTAACCCCGCCGAGCGCGGCGAGTTCCGCGTCTTCAACCAGTTCACCGAGCAGTTCTCGGTGCTCGAGCTGGCCGGGCTGGTGAAGGAAGCCGGCGAGCACCTCGGCTACAGCGTCGAGATCCAGCACTACGAGAACCCGCGGGTCGAGAAGGAAGAGCACTACTACAACGCGATCCACACCAAACTGCTCGACCTCGGCCTGGAGCCGACCCTGCTGGGCGAGGAGCTGGTCGAGTCGATCATCCACGCGATCGAGCGCCACAAGGGCCGGGTGATCGACAGCGCGATCGACCCGAAGACCCGCTGGAACCCGGCGAGATCGCCGGCCGGCCAGGCCTAGCGGGCCGGCTCGTCCCAGGCGCGGGCCGCCGCCGGGTGGGCGAGCCCCGCTGTTAGTACCATCGCTCTCCTATGCGCGCCGCCGACACGTTGATGGAATCCCTCAAGGCCGAGGGCGTCAAGGACGTCTTCGGGATCCCCGGGGGGGCCAACCTGCCCACCTACGACGCCCTCGTCGACGCCGACTTCCGCCACGTCCAGGTGCGCCACGAGCAGGGCGGCGGCCACGCCGCCGAGGGCTACGCGAAAGCCTCGGGCAGGGTCGGCGTCGCCTTCGCCACCTCCGGCCCCGGCGCCACCAACCTCGTCACCGCGATCGCCGACGCGATGATGGACTCGACCCCGACCGTCTTCATCACCGGCCAGGTCCGCACCGAGCTGATCGGCACCGACGGCTTCCAGGAGGCCGATATCCTCGGCGCCACCCTGCCCTTCGTGAAGCACTCCTTCGCGGTCACCGACCCGCGGCAGATCCCCGAGTACGTCCACCAGGCCTTCCACGTCGCCTCGACCGGGCGGCCCGGGCCGGTCCTGCTCGACATCCCGCAGGACCTCTCGCGCGCCGACATCGACTACGAGCCGCGCACCGAGCCGGTCGAGCTGCCCGGCTACAAGCCCTCGACCGGGGGCAACATCAAGCAGATCCGGATCGCCGCCAAAGCGCTGGCGAGCTCGCGGCGGCCGATCTTCTACAGCGGCGGCGGCGTCGTCAACGGCAACGCCTCCGAGGAGCTGCGCGAGCTCGCCGGCTCCGACCGCTTCCCGGTCACCTCGACCCTGATGGGCCTCGGCGCCTTCCCCGCCTCGCACGAGAACTGGCTGGGGATGCTGGGCATGCACGGCACCTGGACCGCCAACCAGGCGATGGACAAAGCCGACCTGATCGTCGCGATCGGCGCCCGCTTCGACGACCGCATCACCGGCAAGCTCGACGAGTTCGCGCCCAACGCCAAGGTGATCCACATCGACATCGACCCGGCCGAGATCTCCAAGAACGTCGGCGCCCACATCCCGATCGTCGGCGACGTCAAGCAGGTGCTGCCGAAGCTGACCCGCGAGTACCGGGCGCTGCAGACCGACCCGGCCCGGCTCGACGAGTGGTGGAACACGCTGCGCGGCTGGCAGGACGCGCACCCGCTCTACTACGAGCCCGGCAAGGACGGCGAGATCAAGCCGCAGTTCATGGTCGAGGCGATGCACCGGGCGACCGGGGGCGAGGCGATTATCACCTCCGACGTCGGCCAGCACCAGATGTGGACCGCGCAGTACTACGGCTTCGACAAGCCGCGCCGCTGGATCAACTCCGGCGGGCTCGGGACGATGGGCTTCGGCCTGCCGAGCGCGATCGGCGCCAAGGTCGCCTGCCCCGGCGAGCAGGTGGTCTGCGTCGCCGGCGACGGCAGCCTGATCATGAACGTCCAGGAGCTGGCGACCTGCGTCACCGAGAAGATCCCGGTCAAGGTCTTCCTGATGAACAACGGCTACATGGGCATGGTCCGCCAGTGGCAGGAGCTGTTCTGGGAGCGCCGCTACAGCTCGGTCGAGATGGGCGCCAGCCCCGACTGGGTGAAGCTGGCCGAGGCCTTCGGGGCCAAGGGCATGCGCTGCGAGGACAGCGCCGACCTCGAGGAGCAGATGGTCGCGGCGCTGGAGCACGACGGCCCGGTCCTGCTCGACGTCCGCGTCGCCGCCGAGGAGAACTGCTACCCGATGATCCCGCCGGGCAACGCCGCCCGCGACATGGTCGAGGCTCCGCGGAAGGCGGTGAGTTGATGGAGGCCGGGACTTCGCAACCCGTCAAGCTCGAGGATCTGCGCCTCTCCGGGCAGCTCAGCGGGCGCAAGCACATCCTCTCGATCCTGGTCGAGAACAAGCCGGGCGTGCTGGCGCGCGTCGCCGGGCTCTTCTCCCGCCGCGGCTTCAACATCGACACGCTCGCGGTCGGTCCCACCGACGACCCGACGGTCTCCCGCATCACCCTGACCCTCGATGGCGCCGTCCACCCGATCGACCAGGTGACCAAGCAGCTGCACAAGCTCGTCAACGTGCTGAAAATCCGCGACATGGAGCCGGAGGAGACGGTGGCGCGCGAGATGGCGCTGTTCAAGGTCTCCTCGGCGGTCGAGAACCGGGCCGAGATCATCCAGTTCGCGGAGATCTTCCGGGCGAAAATCGTCGACGTGGCGCGGCGGACGATGACGATCGAGGTGACCGGCTCCGCCGACAAGATCGAGGCCTTCGAGCGGATGGTCCGCCCGCACGGGCTGGTCGAAATGGTGAGGACCGGAGAGATCGCCATTGGCAGAGGTCACGACTGAGGCTCTCCTCGCCGCGCTCGCGAAGGGCGCCGGACGGGGCCGGCGCACCCTCGTAAGCGTCACCAGGGAGGTCGAGGTCGGCGATCCCTGCGCGACGGCGTTCGCCTCGCGGCTTGCCGACGAGCGCTGGTTCTGCTGGGAGCAGCCCGACCGCGAGTTCGCGCTGGCCGGGCTCGGGGTCGCGCACGAGGCGCGCTCGCGGGGTGAGGACCGCTTTCGCGACGTGGCCGCGGAGTGCCTGCGGCTCGGCGACCGCCCGCTGCTCGAGCAGCCGCGGGGGCTGCCGGCGGGCGCCGGGCCGGTCTGGGTCGGCGGCTTCGCCTTCGACCCCGAGGGCGGGTCGAGCTCGACCTGGTCCTCGCTGGAGCCGGCCTCGCTGGTCCTGCCGCAGGTGTCGATCTGCCGCCGCGGCGGCAGATCGTTCCTCACCGTCAACGCCGTGGTGCGGCCGGGGGAGGGGGTCGAGCGGATCGGCAACGAGCTGAGCGCCCGGCTGGCGTCGCTGCGGGTCGACGCGCCGCTGCCCCTGCTCGACCCGCACCCGACCGCCCGGGCCGAGATCCGCAGCGCCCGGCCCCCGCTCGAGTTCGAGGCTGCGGTCGAGCGGGCGACAGAGCGCATCGCGGGCAGCGGCCTGAGCAAGGTCGTGCTCGCCCGCGAGGTGGTGGTCAGCGCCGGCGCCGCCCACGATCCGGCGGCGGTCTTCGGGGCGATGCGGGAGCAGTTCCCGGCCTGCTTCTGCTTCTGCTGCGGCACCCCCGAGGCGGCCTTCGTCGGCGCCAGCCCCGAGCTGCTGATCCGCCGCGCCGGCGCCGGCGTCTCCACCGTCGCCCTCGCCGGCTCCACCCGGCGCAGCAGCGACCCCGCGGTCGACGACCATCTCGGCGAGCAGCTCCTGCGCAGCGACAAGAACCGCCGCGAGCAGCGGATCGTCGCCGAGCGCATCGTCCGCGCCCTGCGCCCCCACGCGGTCTGGGTCGAGGCGGCGGCCGAGCCGGAGATCGTCAAGATCGCCAACATCCAGCACCTGGCGACGCCGGTGATCGCCCAGCTCGCCGAGCCCCACTCGGCGATCGAGATGGCGGGCCTGCTGCACCCGACCCCGGCGGTCGGCGGCGAGCCCTGGCCCGCCGCCGCCGCGGCGATCGCCGAGCTCGAGGGGATGGACCGCGGCTGGTACGCCGCCCCGGTCGGCTGGATGGACGCCACCGAAGACGGCGAATTCTGCGTCGCCCTGCGCAGCGCCCTGCTCCGCGACCGCGAGGCCCACCTCTTCGCCGGCGTCGGCGTCGTCGAGGGCTCCGACCCCGAAGCCGAGCTGGCCGAGACCGAGGTCAAGCTGGGGGCGTTGCTGCCGCTGCTCGCCGAGTAGTGCAGAATCCCCTGCGTGATCCGTCGGCTGGCAGGGGTGGCGCTCGTCGCCTGCGCGTTCTTCGCGCTGGGGACGGCCGGGGCCGCGGCTGAAATCCCGGCGGGACCGCGGCTGACCTTCGTGAAGACCAGACGGAGCGCCGACCTTGTCAGCAGCGATCCCAGCGGGCAGGACCAGCGGGTGATTGCGCCCGGCACCTCGAGCTTTACGGCGAGCGCCTTCGACCCTCTCGCCTGGTCGCCCGACGGCAGCCACGTCGTCTTTGGCGGGGTGACCCCTGCCAAGCATGGTGCGGTTGAGAACCTCTACCTCGCCGCGGCCGACGGCAGCGAGCTGGTCCAGCTTCCGCACACGGCCGAAGCGCTCTACCCGACCTACTCTCCCGACGGCCGAACGATCGCCTTTGCGCGGCTTCGGCAGCGGGACACCTACAGGCGGCACCGGGGCAAGGTCACCCGCTTTACCGGGGCTGCCACCTTCGAGCTCGACGTCGAAAGCGGCACGGTTCATCAAATCTCGCCATGGCGCAACCGCCTCTTCGTCTACCCGACGGATTTCAGCCCGGACGGGCAAACCCTCCTGCTGACCTGGGAGCGCAGTACGCACCGGCGCCGTTTCCGCGATCAGGTCGTGGCGATGGCACTCGACGGGTCTGAAAGGACGGTGGTGGCTGATAGCGCCGGCGACGCCACCTACTCGCCCGATGGGAGCCGGCTCGCGCTGATCGCTCTCGGCAGGTTGCACACTCTGCACCGTGATACCGGCAGAATCACCTACCGCGAGACCGAGCTGGCGGTGGCAAACGCCGACGGGAGTGGGCTCACGATCCTGACGCATACCCGGGCCCTCGCGTCCGCACCCGGTTGGGACCCGTCGGGACAGCGCCTTGTCTACACCCAGTTCCCGGTTCCCCGCGGCGAAAGCACTTTCCTCGGCGTCGGCGACTCGATCATGGAGATCAACCCCGACGGGTCCTGCCGGACCAAGGTCCTCTCCGAACCCGGCGTGATCCTCTTCGGCGCCACCTGGCAGCCCGGCCCGGGCCGTGAGGCCGGCCCAATCTCCTGCTAGCGCGGCAGCGCGTCGTGGACGCGGCTGGTGAGGTCGCGGTGCGCTTCGACGTTGGTGCCGCGGTCGGTCCTGACCTCGATCAGGCCGGTGCCGGCTGCCAGAGCCTCGGGTAGCTCGCTGAGCGACTGCAGCCGCCGGTGGGGGAGGTCGAAAAGCGCCGCCGCCTTCGCAGCGTCAACACCGCGCGGCGTCCCGAGCAGGGCCTCGAACTCGTCTTCGGGTAGCGCGGCCTCCTGGGGGAGGAAGTGGAAGATGCCGCCGCCGTTGTTGTCGATTACGACTATGCGGACCGGGGTGGAGACCTCGCGGAGGGCGGCGAGGCCGCCGAGGTCGTGGAGCAGGCCGAGGTCGCCGACGACGATCGTGGTCGGGCGTCCGGAGGCGTGGGCGGCGCCGATGCCGGAGGAGACGAGGCCGTCGATGCCGTTGGCGCCGCGGTTGCAGAGGAAATGGACGTCGGTCCCGGACGGGGCGAGGAAGGCCTCCTGGTCGCGGATCGGCATCGAGGAGGCGGTGTAGACGAGGTCGCCGTCGCGATGGGCGGCGCCGAGGGCGCGGTGGAGGGCGGGCTCGGCGATCTCGCCGCCCTCGGCGATGCTCGCGTCGAGCGCGGCCTGCGCCGCCCTCTCCGCCACCAGCCAGCGGTCGGGCAGCGGCCGTTCGCGCCCCTCCAGCCCTTCCAGGCGGGCGGCCCAGCCCGAGGCGCACTCGGTCGGGTCGGCGCGGAGGATCGCGGCGGCGCGGTTGGTCGGCTCATTCCAGCCGCCGGAGGGGTCGACGACGATCTGGTCGGCGCCGCTCTCCGCCAGCCAGGTGCGCAGAGGCTTGCTGGTCGGCATCTCGCCGAAGCGGAGGACGAGCTCGGGGACGACCGAGCGGGCGAAGTGCTCGTCGCGCAGCAGCAGGTCGTAGGCGGCGACGACGTGGGAGCGGTCGTGGGGGCCGCAGCGCAGCTGCGAGGCCGGGTCGGCGAGGATCGGGAAGCCCGAGACGCGGGCGAGGTGGGCGAGCGGCTCGCGCAGCTCGGGGTCGAGCTGGCGACCGGCGACGATCGCGCCCGAGATCGCGTCGCCGATGTGGCCCGCCATCTCGTCGAGGAGAAAGACCGAGGGCTCGAGGTCGACCTGGGTCACGGCGGTCAGCGGCCGCCCCTCGCGTCCCTCCAGCGCCAGGGGGTCGGTCGCGGTGACCGCGCCCTCGACCGGCAGCGGCGCCAGCGGCTCTCGCCACGGCAGGTTGAGGTGGACCGGCCCGGGGCGCACCTCGCCGCGGGCGGCGGCGAGCGCCCGGCAGGCGACCGAGCGGTAGTGGAGGAGGCCGTCGTCGTCGGCCGCGTGGATGCCGACTTCGCAGAACCAGCGCACCGAGGAGCCGAACGTCTTGACCTGGTCGATCGTCTGCCCGGCGCCGATCCCGCGCAGCTCCGGCGGCCGGTCGGCGCTGAGGACCACGAGCGGGATGCCCGATTCGTCGGCCTCGCAGACGGCCGGGTGGTAGTTGGCGAGCGCCGTCCCCGAGGTGCAGAGCAGCGCCGCCGGCTCGCCGCTCGCCTGCGCCGCCCCGAGGGCGAAGAAGGCGGCAGAACGCTCGTCGACGATCACGCTCACCTCGATCTCCGGCTGCCGCCAGAGCGCAACCGCGAGCGGGGTGGAGCGCGACCCCGGCGAGACGACGGCGAGCCGCAGCCCCCCCGCGCGAGCTCCTCGGCGAAGGCGGAGGCGAGGGAGGTGTTGGCATTGGTGGGGTCCATCGGGTGGCGGCAACCCGAACTGCATCAGATTTCCCCTCTGGCAGGTAGGAAATCTGATGCAGTTCGGGTTTGCGGTTCGGGGTCGGCAGGCTAGAGCCGGTGAGCCCGCAGCGCCTCCTCGTCGATCTCCACCCCGAGGCCGGGGCCGGGTGGTAGGTGGAGCATCCCGTCTCGCAGCTCGCACTCGACCGCGGCGATCGACTCGGCGAAGAGGCGCTGGGTGGCGAGGCCGTGTGCGAGGTGGAGGCGCTCGGGATGCGTCGTCTCGGCGAGGCTGAGGGCGACCTGGGCGCCGGCGGCGATCCCAACCGGGCCGTCGAGGGCGCTGGTGACGTAGGCCGGGAGCACGTCGGCGATCGCCAGCGCCGCCTCGGGCCCGCCCACCTTGGAGAGCTTGACCCCGGTGTAGGAGCAGGCGCCGAGCGCCGCCGCCCGCTCGGCCTCGTCGAGCGAAGCGACGCTCTCGTCCGCGGCAAGGGGGATGGACGTGGACGTCGCGAGCTCCGCCATCGCCTCGAGCCCCGCCACAGGCTGCTCCGCCAGCTCGACCCCGAACGGCTCCAGCTCCGCCAGCGTCGCCTTGGCCGTCTCGAGATCCCAGGCCTCGTTCACATCGACCCGGATCCGCGCCTCGGGCCCCACCGCCTCCCGAACCGCCCGCACCAGCTCCACATCGCACTCGCGAGTCCGTGAAAAGTCGTGTACAGCACTACTTTTCACGGACTCGGTGCCGAGCTTCAGCTTGAAGGTGGTGAACCCGTCGGCGGCCCACTCTTCGGCCTGGGCGGCGACCTCGTCGGGGGCCCCCGCGACCAACGTCGCGTTGCACGGAACGGCTTCGTCCCCGCCGCCACCCCCGTCCGCCGCCCTCCTACCCAGCAGATCTGCCCGCGCCGTCGTCACCGCACAGAGAGACGGCGCCGACAGTCCCGTCTCCTCCTGCCGCTCCGCCCGTCCGCCCGGCGCCGCCTCCTCGGCCCAGCCTTCGAGTTCCGCGACCACCCGGGCCAGCGAAACCCCGCCTCGCAGCGACAGCGGCACGGCTTCTCCCAGCCCGACGACCCCGTCGGCGTCGCGCAGCCGCAGCAGCACCATCTCCCGCCGGCTCAGCACCCCACGCGCCGTCACATAGGGCGCCCTGAAAGGCAGCGCGTAGGGAATGACCTCGACGGAGGCAAATTGCACGCCTCGAACCCTCTCAAACCCGTCGCGCGGTTCCTTTGTCCGCCTATACGGGACAAGAGAACCGCGCAACGGCCGTCGAGATTCCTTGGAAGGTTCCGTGGTTCCTTCGTCCGCCCATACAGGACAAAGGAACCGCGGAACCGGCTGCCGTCCTCCCTCAGGCCGAGATCAGCAGGCCGGCGGCGACCAGCAGGCTGAAGACTCCCAGCAGCGCCCCGGTCTGGGCCAGGACCCGGTTCAGCGCCGGCCCGTCGCGCCGCTCTTCCAGCGTTTTCGCCGGCTTGATCGCCAGCGGCGTCGCCAGCAGCCCGATCAGCGGCAGCGGGCTCGCTTCGCCGGCCCAGAGCGCGAGCGGCAGCGCCAGGAACGCCCCGCCGACCAGCAGGGCATACAGCCGCACCGCCGCGTCGCGGCCGATCCGCACCGCCAGCGTGTTCTTGCCGGCCCGCCGGTCGGTCTCGACGTCGCGGACGTTGTTGACGACGATGATCGCCGTCGCCAGGAAGCCGATCGCGATCGAGAGGCCGAGCGGCAGCGCGTCGAGCTCCTCCAGCTGCACGTAGTAGGAGCCGTTGACGGCGACGAGGCCGAAGAAGAGGAAGACGAAGACCTCGCCGAAGCCGGCGTAGCCGTAGGGCCGCGGCCCGCCGGTGTAGAGCACCCCGGCGGCGATCGAGAGGACGCCGATCGCGAGGATCGCCCAGCCGGCGACAAAGGTCAGGTAGACGCCGCAGGCGACGGCGACACCGAAGGCGATCCAGGTCGCCCGCAGCACCCGCTGCGGGGTGACCAGCCCGCTCGCCGTCACCCGCACCGGCCCCAGCCGGTCGGCGGTGTCGGCCCCCCGCTTCGCATCCGAGTAGTCGTTGGCGAGGTTGGTCCCGATCTGGATGAAGATCGACCCGACCAGAGCAGCAATGAAAGCCCCCCAGCGCGGCAGGTGCCCGACCCACTGCACAGCCGCCGCCGTCCCCACCAGCACCGGCGCCACCGCCGCCGGCAAGGTCCGAGGCCTAGCTGCCATCAACCAGATCCTCACGGCTACGCCCGCCTCGGGAACTTCTCGAATTCGGGCCGCCGTTTCTCCTTGAACGCCTCGCGCCCCTCCGCCGCCTCCTCGGAGCCGTAGAAGAGGAGGTTGGCGTCGTGGGCGAGCTGCTGGATGCCCGCGTAGCCGTCCTCGTGGGCGTTGAAGCTCGCCTTGACCAGGCGCAGCGCGAAGGGCGAGAGGGCCAGCATCTCGCGGCACCAGGCCACCGTCTCGCGCTCCAGCTCCGCGGTCGGCACCACCGCGTTGACGAGGCCCATCTCCAGCGCCTCCGCGGCGCTGTACTGGCGGCAGAGCATCCAGATCTCCTTCGCCCGCTTGGTCCCGACCAGGTCGCGCAGCAGCGAGGCGCCGTAGCCGCCGTCCCAGGAGCCGACCCGCGGCCCCACCTGGCCGAAGACGCCGTTCTCGGCGGCGATCGTCAGGTCGCAGCAGAGGTGGAGGATGTGGCCGCCGCCGATCGCGTAGCCGGCGACCATCGCCACGATCGGCTTCGGCAGCCGCCGCATCTGGATCTGCAGGTCGGTGACGTGGAAGCGGCCGACCGAGGCCCCCTCGTCCATGTAGCCGGTGTCGCCGCGCACGGTCTGATCGCCGCCCGAGCAGAAGGCCCGCTCGCCCTCGCCGGTGAGCACGATCGCCCCGACCTCCTCGTCCTCGCGCGCCAGCTCCAGCGCCGCCGAGACCTCGATCAGCGTCCGCGGCCGGAAGGCGTTGAGGACCTCGGGCCGGGCGATCGTCACCTTGGCGATCCCGCCGCCGGTCTCGTAGCGGATGTCTTCGTAGTCGCCGGAACCGCTCCGCCACTCGATCGGGGCGTGGAGCGCCTCCTCGGACGGGGCTCCTTTATGGCGTTTGGGCATGATGGGGACGATATCCCGATGAAGCTCGACGACTGGCTCTCGCAGAGATCTCAGAGCTGTCCGGACCGGACAGCGCTCGCCGCCGAAGGCGCCGAGATGACCTACGCCGAGCTCGAGGCGGAGGCGACCTGGGTCGCCCGCCGCCTCGCCGCCCACGGCGTCCGCCGCGGCTCGACCGCGGCCCTGACCATGCACCCGCGCCGCGAGCAGGTCGTCCTCCTGCACGCGCTGCTCAAGGTCGGCGCGGCGCTGCTGCCGCTCGGCCCCCGCCTGACCGCCGCCGAGCGGGAGGCGATCGTCGCCTCCGAGCAGCCGATCATCGACCTCGACGACCCCGGCCAGCTGACCCAGACCGAGGCCGACCTGCCGCTGCTCGGCGAGCACGACATGGACGACGTCTGCTGCCGCGTCCTCACCAGCGGCAGCAGCGGCGACCCGAAGCCGGTCGCGCTCAGCTACGGCAACTTCCTCTGGAACGCGGTCGGCTCCGGCTTCAACATCGGCGTCATGCCCGACGACCGCTGGCTCTGTTGCGTCCCGCTCAGCCACATCGCCGGCCTCGGGATCGTCATGCGCTCGGTCATCTACGGCACCACCGCGGTCGTCCACGACGGCTTCGACGTCGACCGGGTGGGGGAGGCGCTGGAGCGCGACGGGATCACCGTCGTCTCGCTGGTGACGACGATGCTGACCCGCCTGCTGGAGGCGGGCGCCGACCTCTCCGGCCCGCGGGCGATCCTGGTCGGCGGCGGCCCGGTCCCCCGGGAGCCGCTGGAAGAGGCGATCGCCCGGGGCGCGACCGTGGTCCAGACCTACGGCCTGACCGAGACCTGCTCGCAGGTGACGACGCTGGCTCCCGCCGACGCCAGGCGCAAGCTCGGCTCCGCCGGGCGGCCGCTGCTGACCACCCACCTGCGGATCCGCGACGGCGAGATCCTGGTCCAGAGCCCGACCGTCGCCCCCGGCGCCGCCGACGCCGACGGCTGGCTCCACACCGGCGACCTCGGCCACATCGACGAGGAGGGCTTCCTCTACGTCGACGACCGGATCGACGACATGATCGTCAGCGGCGGCGAGAACGTCGTTCCCTCCGAGGTCGAGGAGGTGCTGCTGCGCCACCCCGAGGTCGCCGACGCGGCGGTGATCGGCCGCGAGGACCCCGAGTGGCAGCAGGCGGTGACCGCGGTCGTCGTCCTCGCCGCCGGCTCCGAGGCGACCGCCGAGGACCTGCGCCGCCACTGCGCCGAGTCGCTGGCCGGCTTCAAAGTGCCCAAGCGGGTCGAGCTCGCCTCGGCGCTGCCGCGCACCCCGTCCGGGAAGCTGATGCGCAGGGCGCTCCGCTAGCCTGCCGCCCCATGCGAACCGACGACATCTTCACCGACAAAGACGCCGACCTGGGCAAGCTCGACGGCAAGACCGTCGCCATCCTCGGCTACGGCTCCCAGGGGCACGCCCACGCCCTCAACCTCAAGGACTCCGGCATCGAGGTGGTCGTCGGGCTGCGGCCGGGCTCCTCCAGCCGCGCCAAGGCCGAAGCGGCCGGGCTCGAGGTGCTCGACATCGCCGAAGCCGCCAGCCGCGGCGACCTGGTGATGGTCCTGCTGCCCGACGAGAAGCAGGCGGAGGTCTGGCGCGAGGAGATCGCCGACGGGATCGCCCCCGGCAACCTGCTGCTCTTCGCCCACGGCTTCGCGATCCACTTCGGCGAGATCGAGCCGCCGGCCGGCGTCGACGTCGGGATGGTCGCGCCGAAGGGGCCGGGCCACCTGGTCCGCCGCCAGTACGAGGAAGGCAGCGGCGTCCCCTGCCTGATGGCCGTCCACCAGGACGCCAGCGGCGACGCCCACGACCTCGTCCTCGCCTACGCCTCCGGGATCGGCGGCGGCCGCGCCGCGGTGATCGAGACGACCTTCAAGGACGAGTGCGAGACCGACCTCTTCGGCGAGCAGGCGGTCCTCTGCGGCGGCGCCTCGGAGCTGGTCCGGGCCGGTTACGAGACCCTGGTCGAGGCCGGCTACGACCCGCGCCTCGCCTACTTCGAGTGCCTCCACGAGCTGAAGCTGATCGCCGACCTGATGTACGAAAAGGGGATCCAGGGGATGCGCCACTCGATCTCCAACACCGCCGAGTACGGCGACATGACCCGCGGCAAACGGGTGATCGGCGAGGAGTCGCGAGCGGCGATGAAGCAGATCCTCTCCGAGATCCAGTCCGGCGACTTCGCCCGCGAGTGGATCGGCGAGAACCGCGCCGGCGGCGAGAGCTTCGACCGCATGCGCAGCGAGGCGGCCGGCCACGAAATCGAGTCGGTCGGCCACGACCTCCGTGACCTCATGCCCTGGATCGACCAGGGCTTCAAGGACACGAAGTAGGAAGGATCTGTGGCGGAAAAAGCTCTTAACCGCGCAGCTTGTATCTGCCGAGGGGCGTCAGCTCAAAGCCTCCGTCGGTCTCCTGCACCAAACCGGACTCGATCGCCCCGGCCAGCGTCGTCTGCTCGACCTGGTCGGGATGCCTGTCGACGTCCGTGAGCAGACGCTGCTCGTCGAGCTCCTCGGAAGTAGCTTGGCTTACTCCGGCTCCGGCCGAGGCGGCATCGAAGGCGCGATCGCTGATGCTGCCAAGACGACTTTCGAGTAGATCCAATGGGAACATCGGCTTCCAGTCTAGTGGGTGCGCTTCACGGTAAGCACGTTCTGGTGGTTGCGTTCGAGGGAGAACGTTTCGTGGCTCTCGGCAGCGGTGCCGAAAACGAGTATTCCGGCCAGCAGCACTCCGCAAAGCGAAGTGAGGGCGATAGCCAAGACGATGTTCTTGATCGCGGTGCCCATCAGCAGGTTTGCTTCCTGCGTCCGCTGGAACTGGGTGGCGGCAAGTTGCAGCAGAACCTGCGTCGACCGGGACGACTCGCCGTCGACCATTCCCGGCATCTGGTCGCGGACGATCGGAACCAGCTCGGCTGCTTCGGGGTCAGGCTGACGGCGCAAGGCGCCGAACACGCGAAAGGCCGTCATCCCCATTCCGCCGAGCGTGAGAACGCCAAAGCAGATCGCAGCTACTGCGGCGATCGAGAATTCCACCCCGAGTGGACGCACAGGCCAGAGAAAATCATGACCGCTCAGATACGGGGCGGTGAATCCGATGCCGATGCTCGCGACCACGCCGATGATCGCCAGAAATCCCGTCGCCTGGGTCTGCAGGGCGCTGAACCGATGCTGTTCCCCCGTGACCAGTGCCCGCGCCTCGCTGATCAAGGCGCCGGTACCACCGGTCTCTTGCGGGAGGGTGATAGGTAGCGTGATCGTGACTTCCGGCCGATCCTCCGGGAGCTCGAGCTTGAGCTTTTGCATCGTGTGTTCCGCCCTGAACTCGCTCATGACGACCGAGCGCCTCCCCCCAGCGGGCCCCTCGGGTCGGTCTCGCCCTCGGGGAGCCTGCCGTCGCGACCGACGTAGCCGTCCTTGCCGCCGATGCAGACGTAGACCGCGTCCTCGTCGGCGCTGAGGTTCTTGAGGCTGCGGACGACCTGGGGCTCGACCAGGGCGAAGCTGCCCGGCCCGAGCTCGCGCTGCTCGCCGTCGAGGGTGATCTGCATCCGTCCCTGGTGGACGAAGTAGAGCTCCTCCTGCTCGTCGTGGTAGTGGCGCCCCGACTCGTAGGAGGGCGGCATCACGATCGCGTTGACGCCGAAGGCGTTGACGCCGAGCTCCTTGCGGACCTTGCGGAAGCCCCAGCCCTCGCCGAGGTCGTCCAGGCCGGCCACCGCCCAGCCCTCGCCCTTGCTCACTTTCGACTCCTCCGCCATTCCGCTCCTCCTCGATTGCGACGTCCGGTTCGGCTCGCAGCCTAGCCTCACGCACCGTCGGTTCGCCCACGGGCTTTGGTCAATAACCTGTCGCTCCGGATGGCGCCCGAGACGACCCTGCAGATCCCCGACGCGATCAAGCCGGCCGACGGCCGCTTCGGCTGCGGGCCCTCGAAGGTCCGCCCGGAGGCGCTCGAGCGCCTGGCCGAGCGCTCCGACCTGATCGGGACCTCGCACCGCCAGGCGCCGGTCCGGGACCTGGTCCGCGAGGTGCGGACCGGCCTCGGCGAGCTGCTCTCGCTCCCGCCCGGCTACGAGATCGCCCTCGGCAACGGCGGCACCACCGCCTTCTGGGAGGCGGCATGCGCCTGGCTGGTACGCGAGCGGGCGCTGCACCTCGCCTACGGCGAGTTCTCCTCGAAGTTCGCCAAGTCGACCGCCGCGGCCCCCTTCCTCGCCGACCCGCTCGTGATCGAGGCCGAGCCGGGCGACGCGCCCGAGCCGGCCGCCGACCCCGCCGCCGACGCGATCGCCTGGGCCCACAACGAGACCTCGACCGGGGTCATGGTCCCGGTCCGGCGCCCCGAGGGCGCGGCGGAGTCGCTGGTCCTGGTCGACGCCACCTCCGGCGCCGGCGGCCTGCCGGTCGACCTCGAGCAGTGCGACGCCTACTACTTCGCCCCGCAGAAGGGCTTCGCCGCCGACGGCGGCCTCTGGCTCGCCGCCCTCAGCCCGGCGGCGATCGCCCGGATCGAGGAGCTCGACGGCGCCGGTGACCGCTGGCAGCCCGCCTTCCTCTCGCTGCAGACCGCGCTCGACAACTCGCGCAAGGAGCAGACCTACAACACCCCCGCTCTGGCGACCCTGCTGCTGCTGGACGACCAGATCCAGTGGATGCTCGAGCGCGGCGGCCTCGCCGGCTGCGTCGAGCGCACCTCGGACTCCTCCGGCCGCCTCTACGGCTGGGCCGGCGCCAGCGAGTACGCGAGCTGCTTCGTCGCCGACCCCGCCAAGCGCTCGCTGGTCGTCGGCACGATCGACTTCGCCGCCGAGATCGACGCCGCCGCCCTGGCCGCGGCGCTGCGCGCCAACGGCATCGTCGACGTCGAGCCCTACCGCAAGCTCGGCCGCAACCAGCTGCGGATCGGGATGTTCCCCGCGGTCGACCCCGGCGACGTCGAGGCCCTGACCGCCTGCATCGACTGGGTGGTCGAGAATGTGGACGGCGTGCGGGTCGCGTGAAGGTCCTGGTCAAGGAGAAGATCGCCGAGAGCGGCGTCGAGCTGCTGCGCTCGCGGTTCGAGGTCGACCTCGGGCTGGAGATGTCCGACGAGGAGCTGCGCGAGCGGATCGGCGACTACGACGCGATCCTGATCCGCTCGGCGACGAAGATGACGCCGGAGCTGATCGAGCTGGCCGCCAACCTGAAGGTGATCGGCCGCGCCGGCACCGGCGTCGACAACGTCGACATCCCGGCCGCGACCCGGCGCGGGATCATCGTCGCCAACGCCCCGGAATCGAACTCGGTCGCCGCCGCCGAGCACACCCTGGCGCTGGCGCTGGCGCTCTTCCGCAACGTCCCGCAGGCGCACCGCTCGCTGGTCGAAGGGCGCTGGGACCGGGCCAGGTTCAAGGGCGCCGAGCTCTACGGCAAGACCCTCGGCGTGATCGGCTTCGGCCGCATCGGCCAGCTCGTCGCCAAGCGCGCCCAGAGCTTCGAGATGGACGTCGTCGCCTTCGACAAGTTCGTCTCCGCCGAGCGCTTCCGCGACCTCGGGGTCGAGGGCGCCGAGAGCGTCGAGGAGCTGCTCGGCAGGGCCGACCTGGTCACCCTGCACACGCCGAAGACGCCGGAGACGATCGGGATGATCAACGCCGAGACGATCGCGGCGATGAAGGACGGCGCCCGCCTCGTCAACTGCGCCCGCGGCGAGCTGGTCGACCTCGACGCCCTGCTGGCGGGGCTGGAGTCCGGCAAGCTGGGGGGCGCCGCCCTCGACGTCTTCCCCTCCGAGCCCTTCACCGAGCACCCGGTCTTCGCCCGCGACGACGTCGTCGTCACCCCGCACCTGGGTGCCTCGACCGCCGAGGCCCAGGACCGCGCCGGCGTAGTCACCGCCGAGCAGGTGACCGCGGCGCTGAGCGGCGGCGTCGTCACCAACGCGGTCAACATCGCCGCCGTGCGCCCCGAGGCGATGGAGGCGCTGGCGCCGTTCGTGCCGCTCTGCGAAAAGCTCGGCCGCCTCGCCCAGGGACTGGGCGACGGGCCGGTGGAGAAGGTGAGCGCCGAATTCCGCGGCCGCATCGCCGCTCACGACACCCGGCTGCTGGGGATCGCGGTGATGGCCGGCGTCCTCTCCGGCCACACGGAGGAGCCGGTCAACCTCGTCAACGCGCCGCAGATGGCCGAGGAGCGGGGGATCGAGCTGACCGCGACGACCGACGCCAACGCCGAGGACTTCACCGAGCTGGTGCGGGTGCGGATCCGCAGCGGCGAGAGCGAGGTCGAGGTCGCCGGGACCAGCGTCGGCCCGCGCAACGAGCCCTACCTCGTCTCCGCCTGGCGCGAGAGCTTCTACCTGCCCTTCGCCGAGCACATCGCCGTCTTCCGCTACGCCGACCAGCCGGGGATGATCGGCCGGGTCGGCACCCTCTTCGGCGAGGAGGGGGTCAACATCGTCTCCGCCGCGGTCGGCGCCGAAAGCGGCGGCGAGCGAGCGGTGATGGCGCTGACCACCGACGCCCCGGTGCGCCCGGAGACGATCGAGAAGATCCTCGCCCTCGAGGGCTTCTCGGCCGGCCGCGCCGTCGATCTCTGACCGGCAGCGCAACGATCGGCGAAACCGATTGTTCCTGTGGGAGGCTCACCGAGTCGCAGGGACATGAAGAAGTCGATCCTGATCGCATCGCTGCTGTTCGTGGGCGTCTTCGCCACGCCGACCCGTGCCGAAACCGGCCCGGTGACGCTGCTGATCAACGGCAACCGCGACGACAACGTCTTCCACGTCTCGCTCTCGCCCGACGGGCGGATGTACGAAGTCCGGACCGCGACGCTGGCGCTCGAAGTCGGCGGCGACACCTGCATCCACCCGCACGAAGAACCGACCGAAATCGTCTGCAAGGCGCCTGAGATCGCCGGCTTCGAAGTCAACGGCCTCGGCGGCTCGGACTTCGTCGAATTCAGCAGCGACGTGCCGGTGCCGGTGACGATCCGCGGCGGCCCCGGCAACGACCGCCTGATCGGCGGCGCCGCCGCCGACAAGCTCGTCGGCGGGCCCGGCAACGACCTGCTGGTCGGGCGCAGGGGGGACGACTGGCTTCTCGGCGGCCCGGGGAACGACCGTCTCTTCGGCGGTCCCGGCGACGATCAGCTGCGCGGCGGGCCCGGCCGGGACCGCCTAGTCGGCGGTCCCGGGCAGGACACGCTGACCCCATAGCCGGCCGCCGACGAAGCCGATCGCGGCCAACAGCCCGATCAGCGACAGCGCCGCGTCGAGCCGGAAGGCAGCCTGGACGCCGTCGACGAAGGGGGGGATGTTGGCGGAGAAGACGGTGGTCGTCAGCCCCAGCCCGATCGAGCCGCCGGCGATCTGGAACATGTAGACGATCCCGCCGGCGAGGCTGGTCTGCGATTCGTCGACCGAGGTGACGCCGGCGGTGGTCGCGGTCGGGTAGAAGCTGCCGATCCCGATCCCGAGCACGACCATCCCGACGATCAGCGAGTCGTAGCCCGAGCCGCTGTTCGCCAGCGAGAAGACGAACGGCGCGACGGTGATGCAGGCGGCGCCGAGCACGACCAGCGGCTTCGCGCCGACGCGGTTGTAGAGCGGCCCGGCGACGAAGGAGACGAGGGCGAAGGTGCCGAGGAAGGGGAGCATCCCGACCCCCGCTTCGAGAGCCGAGTAGCCGAGCTGTTTCTCCATGAACTGCGGCAGGTAGAGGAGCGCCGCGAAGAAGGTGGCCGACATGAAGAGGATCGCCACGCAGGAGGCGGTGAAGCTCTCGTTGCGCATCACCGCGCGCGGCACCAGCGCGTTTGCCCCCGCCCGCCGCTCGACCGGGACGAAGGCGACCAGCATCGCCGCCGCCACCGCCAGCAGGCCGATAACCCGCGGGTCCCCCCAGCCCCAGTCGTCGACCTGGTCGAGGGCGACCAGCAGCGAGACGAGGCCGACCGTGAGGGTCGCGACCCCGGGGTAGTCGATCCGGTGCTCGGCGGCATCGGGCTCCTTGACGTGGACGAGGAAGTAGGTGACCGCGATCGCGAAGATCGAGATCGGCACGTTAAGGAAGAAGATCCAGCGCCAGCTCAGCTCGTCGGTGAGGACGCCGCCGATCAGCGGTCCGGCGGCGTTGCCGAGGCCGGCGGCGCCGATGATGATCCCGCCGGCCAGGCCCGCCTTCTCTTCCGGCAGGATCTCGTAGGTCATGCCGAGGATCGCCGGCCACATCAGCGCCCCGCCGATCCCCATCAGCGTCCGGGTGGCGATCAGCCAGGTCTCCGTCTGGGCGGCGCCGCCCAGCGCCGACATCGAGGCGAAGATCGCGGTGCCGAGGAAGAAGGCGTTGCGGCGCCCGAACAGGTCCGCCAGCCGGCCGCCGGTGACGATCATCACCCCGAAGGTCAGCGCGTAGGCGTTGACCACCCACTGGATCGTGTTGATGTTGGTGTGGAAGCCCTGCTCCATCGAGGGCAGGGCGACGTTGATCGCCGAGAAGTCGTTGGCGATCACGACCACCGCCAGGCCCATCGCAAAGAGAGCGAGCCAGTTGGTCCGGGCCGGGGGAGAGGTGGCTTCCGGGGTTGCGATCCGCGCAGCCTACGCTAAGGTTCGGAGTCGAATGGAGCACCGGCTCGACAGCCTCGCGCTACTCCTTCTCCTCCCCCTCCGGGGGGAATAGCGCTGGGCGGCGCGATAGCCGCGAGAGACAGAGGCCATTCGATTCAAAGAGAGAAGGAGAGGTCCGATGGGACCCACGAGTGACAAACCCGACGCGAACCGCGTCCACATCTTCGACACCACCCTGCGCGACGGCGAGCAGTCGCCCGGCATCTCGCTGAACACCGCCGAGAAGGTCGAGATCGCCCAGCAGCTCGCCCGCCTGGGGGTCGACGTGATCGAGGCCGGCTTCCCGATCACCTCGCCCGGCGACTTCGAGGCGGTGCGGGAGATCGGCCGCAGGGTCGAGGGGCCGGTTATCTGCGGCCTCGCCCGCACCCACAAGGCCGACATCGACGCCGCCTGGGGGGCGGTGAAGGAGGCGGCGCGCCCGCGCATCCACACCTTCATCTCGACCTCCGACATCCACATCGAGCACCAGCTGCAGACCGACCGCGAGGACGTCAAGGGCCAGGCCCGGGCGGCGGTGGCGCTGGCCCGCTCCTACTGCGACGACGTCGAGTTCTCGCCGATGGACGCGACCCGCGCCGACATCGAGTTCACCGCCGAGGTCTGCGCGATCGCCGTCGAGGAGGGGGCGACCGTGGTCAACATCCCCGACACCGTCGGCTATACGACCCCCGAGGAGTACGCCGACTACTTCCGCCGCCTGTACGAGCTGGCGCCGGCGCTGCGCGAGGTGGAGATGTCGGTCCACTGCCACGACGACCTGGGGATGGCGGTCGCCAACTCCTACGCCGGGGTGCTGGCCGGGGCGCGGCAGGTCGAGTGCGCCGTCAACGGGATCGGCGAGCGGGCCGGCAACTGCTCGCTGGAGGAGATTGCGATGCTGATCGGCGTCCGGGAGGACGTCCACGGCCTCTGGACCGGGATCGCCACGCGGGAGATCGCCCGCACCAGCCGCATGGTCAGCCGCCTGACCGGCTACCCGGTGCAGCCGAACAAGGCCATCGTCGGGCGCAACGCCTTCGCCCACGAGTCCGGCATCCACCAGGACGGCGTCCTCAAGGAGCGCAGCACCTACGAGATCATGGACGCGACCGAGGTCGGCCTGGAGTCGAACTCGATCGTGCTGGGCAAGCACTCCGGCCGGCACGCCCTGCGCGACGCGCTGGAGCAGCTGGGCTTCAAGGTCGAGGGGCAGGCGCTGAACAACGCCTTCAAGGCGTTCAAGGAGGTCGCCGACCGCAAGAAGCAGGTGACCGCGCTCGACCTGGAGGCGATCGTCTCCGACGAGATGCGCGAGCGCTCCGACGCCCACGAGCTGGGCTGGTTCGAGGTCGAGGCCGGCAGCCGCAAGCCGCCGGTCGCCAAGGTCGCCGTCACCCGCCCCTCGGGCGAGGAGACGGTCGGCGAAGCCAGCGGCGACGGCCCGGTCGACGCGATCTTCCACGCGATCCAGGCCGCCGTCGAGACCGAGTGCGAGCTGGTCGAGTACAAGGTCGAGGCGGTGACCGGGGGAGAGGACGCCCTCGGCGAAGTGACCGTGCAGCTGCGGGCCGCCGGCCGCCTGGCGACCGGCCAGGGCGTGGCGACCGACATCCTCGAGGCCAGCGCCCGCGCCTACGTGAGGGCGATCTCGAACGCCCTGGAAGGCGCGGCGACCCGCGAGGCCGAGGCGGCAACCGCCGAGGCCGCGGTAGAGCGCACCCCGGGACCGTAGGCCCCGGGGTGCATCGGGGCCTGGAAAATCGAGTCTGCAATAACCGCTCCTCAAGAGGGGTTATTACGGACTCGGCGACCAGCCTCGGGCCGCGATGGTATTCGCGCTTACAAACGTATGTGATAACGTACGGTTCGTGGCTGTCGCAACCGCCTCTATCGCCGATCCGGCGCCCACCGTCGGCCCTCGCATCCGCGCTCTGCGCGATGCGATGGGTCTCTCGCTGCGGGACCTCGCCGAGCGCTCCGGCGTCTCGGCGCCGATGCTCTCGCAGGTCGAGCGGGGGGAGACGAGCCCGACCCTCGCCGTCGCCGCCAAGATCGCCGCCGGGCTGGAGCTGACGCTCTCGCAGCTGCTGCGCCTCGACGAGGGCCAGCACGTTGTCGTCAGCCGCGCCGCCGGCCGCCGCCGCTCGGAGCGGGGCGGGCACCGGTTCGAGGAGCTGACGCCGCCGCTGCCGGGGCAGCGCGCTGACGTCTCGCTGCACGTCCTGGAGCCGGGCGCGACGACGGGCGGCCGCGAGGACCCGCCGATGCACGAGCCGGGCAGCCGCGAGACCGCGGTCGTCCTCGCCGGCACCCTGGTGCTGGTCGTCGACGGCGCCCGCCACGAGCTGCAGGAGGGGGACAGCGTTACCTTCGACGCCGATCTCCCGCACCACTTCGAGAACGAAGGCGCGGAGGCGACCCGCTTCCTCGCCGTGATCGCCGCCGGCCTGAGGAGGAGCTAGCGGCCCCGACGCGGAAGTGACTGAGGAAGATCTCCGGTAATCATCAGTGCGAAGGAACGAGAGCAGAGGAGCCGCGACTTACTTATGCCGAAAACGATGTTCGACAAGATCTGGGAGCAGCACGAGGTCTCGCCGGGGCTGATCTACATCGATCTGCACCTGGTCCACGAGGTCACCTCGCCGCAGGCCTTCGACGGCCTGCGCCTGGCCGGCCGCAGGGTCCGCCGCCCCGACAAGACCCTCGCCACCGCCGACCACAACACCCCGACCGACGGGACGATGGCGGCGCGGCTGATCGCCGACCAGCTCTCGCGCGTCCAGGTCGAAACCCTGGAGCGCAACTGCGAGGAGTTCGGCGTCCCGGTCTATTCGCTCGGCTCCGACCGCCAGGGCATCGTCCACGTGATCGGTCCCGAGCTCGGCGTCACCCAGCCGGGGATGACGATCGTCTGCGGCGACAGCCACACCTCCACCCACGGCGCCTTCGGCGCCCTGGCCTTCGGGATCGGCACCTCCGAGGTCGAGCACGTGCTCGCCACCCAGTGCCTGGTCCAGAAGCGGCCGAAGACGATGCGGATCTCCTACAGCGGCGAGCTGCGCCACGGGGTGACGCCGAAGGACCTGATCCTGGCGACGATCGGCCGCCTCGGCACCGGCGGCATGACCGGCTACGCGGTCGAGTACGCCGGCCCGGCGATCGAGGCGCTGGGGATGCCCGGCCGGATGACGATCTGCAACATGACGATCGAGGGCGGCGGCCGCGCCGGGATGATCGCCCCCGACGAGACCACCTTCGAGTGGGTGAAGGGCCGCCCGGCCGCCCCCGCCGACTTCGAGGCGGCGATGGCCCGCTGGCGCGAGCTGCCGACCGAGCCCGGCGCCGGCTTCGACAACGAGGTCGAGATCGACGCAGCGGGGATCTCGCCGATGGTCACCTGGGGCACCAACCCCGGCCAGGTCGTCGAGGTCACCGACGCCGTCCCCGACCCCGCCGACCTGGAGTCGCCCGCCGACCGCGAGGCGGCCGAGCGCGCCCTCGTCTACATGGGCCTCGCCGCCGGCACGCCGATGACCGAGATCGCCCCCGAACGGATCTTCATCGGCTCCTGCACCAACAGCCGGATCGAGGACCTGCGCGAGGCGGCGGCGATCGTCGAGGGCCGCAGGGTTGCCGCCGGGGTCAGCGCGATGGTCGTCCCCGGCTCCCAGCAGGTGAAGAAGGCGGCCGAGGAGGAGGGCCTCGACGAGGTCTTCAAGAGCGCCGGCTTCGACTGGCGCGTCGCCGGCTGCTCGATGTGCCTGGGGATGAACCCGGACACGCTGAGCGAGGGCGAGCGCTGCGCCTCGACCTCGAACCGCAACTTCGAGGGGCGCCAGGGCAAGGGCGGGCGCACCCACCTGGTCAGCCCGAAGATGGCCGCCGCCGCGGCCGTCGAGGGCCACTTCGTCGACATCCGAGACTGGAGCTAGAGCATGCGACCGATAGACGTGATCGAGGGCAGGGTGTCGGTGCTGGACCGCGCCGACGTCGACACCGACCAGATCATCCCCAAGCAGTTCCTCAAGCGGGTCGAGCGGACCGGCTTCGGCGAGTTCCTCTTCTACGACTGGATCCGCGACGGCGAGATCGAGCTGGAGGCGAACCCGATCCTCGTCACCGGGGCCAACTTCGGCTGCGGCTCATCCCGCGAGCACGCGCCCTGGGCGCTCGAGGACTTCGGCTTCAAGGCGATCCTCGCCCCGTCCTTCGCCGACATCTTCTACTCCAACTGCACCAAGATCGGCCTGCTGCCGGCGGTCCTCGACGAGGAGCGCTGCCGGGCGGTCGCCGCGGCGGGGGAGGCCCGCATCGACCTCGACGACGAGACGGTCAACTGCGCCGCCGGCGTCTTCCAGTTCCAGATCGAGCACGACGTCAAGCACCGGCTCCTCAACGGCCTCGACGAGATCGGGATCACGCTCGAAAACGAGGGCGCGATCGACCGCTTCGAGGAGGGCGCCGCCGCCTCCTCGGGCCCGGTCACGACCAGCCTCTAGGCGAGGGAGGGGCGACGATGGCCGACCGGTTCAGGCAGCCGATGAACACCGGCGCCCGCGAGTGGGACGCCGCGACCTACGACGAGGTCTCCGACCCCCAGTTCGAATGGGGGATGGAGGTGCTCGAACGGCTGGAGCTGCGCGGCGACGAGACCGTGGTGGACGCCGGCTGCGGCTCGGGCCGGGTCACCGAGCGGCTGCTGGAGCGCCTGCCGGAGGGCCGGGTGATCGCGGTCGACGGCTCGGCGGCGATGATCGAGCAGGCCGGCCAGCGGCTCGGCGACCGCGTCGACTACCTGGTCAGCGACCTGGTCGAGCTGGAACTGCCGCGGCCGGTCGACATCGTCTTCTCGACCGCGACCTTCCACTGGATTCCCGACCACGACCGGCTCTTCCGCCAGGTTCGCCGCGTCCTGCGCCCCGGCGGCCGCCTGGTCGCCCAGTGCGGCGGCAGCGGCAACGTCGCCCGGCACACGGAGGCGATCGCCGCGGTGGCGGCCGACCCCGAGTACGGGGAGCACCTGAGCGAGGCCAGGGGCCTCTGGAACTTCGCCTCGGTCGAGGAGACCGAGCCGCGACTCGACCACGCCGGCTTCACAGGCGTGCGCTGCTGGCTGCAGCCGAAGCCGGTCCAGCCCGCCCGCCCGCTCGAGTTCGTCTCCACCGTCACCCTCGGGCCGATCCTCGACCGGCTGCCGGCCGAGAAGCGCCGGCCCTTCGCCGAAGCGGTCCTCGCCGAGCACGGCGAGCCCTTCGTCCTCGACTACGTCCGCCTCAACATCGAGGCCGACGCCGCCCAGGACTGAGCCGTGCCGTTTTCTGTTCCTTATGGCCGCATAGCAGCCAAAAGGAACAGAAAGGCGGTCGGTGGCTAGAGTGCCGACCTCGTGAACGGCACTCCGCGCATAGTCGTCCTGCCCGGCGACGGGATCGGGCCTGAGATCGTCGCCGCGGCGCGCGAGATGCTCGACGCGCTGGGCGAGTTCGCCTACGACGAGCGCCTGATGGGCGGCTGCTCGATCGACGAGCACGGGACCGCCCTCACCGACGAGGTCCTCGACGCCTGCCGCGGCGCCGACGCGGTCCTGCTCGGCGCGGTCGGCGGCCCGAAATGGGACACGACCGACCCCGACGCGCCGCGCCCCGAGCAGGGCCTGCTCGGCCTGCGCAAGGGGATGGGGCTCTACGCCAACCTGCGCCCGGTGCGGCCGAGCCCGGCCCTGGTCGGCGCCAGCCCGCTGCGCGAGGAGCGGATCGCCGGCACCGACCTGCTGGTCGTCCGCGAGCTCACCGGCGGCATCTACTTCGGCGACTCCGGCCGCGCCGGCGAGGCCGCCCACGACACCTGCGAGTACTCGGTCGGGGAGATCGAGCGGATCGCCCGCACCGCCTTCGACGCCGCCCGCCGCCGCGCCGACGGCCGCGCCCGCACCCCCAAGGTCACCTCGGTCGACAAGGCCAACGTGCTCGAGACCTCGCGCCTCTGGCGCGAGGTGGTCGGCAGGGTCGCCAGCGAGTACGCCGACATCGAGCTCGAGCACCTGCTGGTCGACAACGCGGCGATGCAGCTCGTCTCCCGGCCCGCCGACTTCGACGTCGTCCTCGCCGAGAACCTCTTCGGCGACATCCTCAGCGACGAGGCGGCGATGCTGACCGGCTCGCTGGGGATGCTGCCCTCCGCCAGCCTCGGCGCCGAGGGCGCCCCCGGGCTCTTCGAGCCCGTCCACGGCTCCGCCCCCGACATCGCCGGCAGGGGCGTCGCCAACCCGCTCGCGACCTTCCTCTCGGCGGCGATGATGCTCCGCCACGGCCTCGGCCGCGGCGAGGACGCCGCCCGGATCGAGGCCGCCGTCGACGCCGTCCTCGAGCGCGGCCTGCGCACCGCCGACCTCGCCTCGGGAACGGTGATCGAGCCGCCGACCAGCGACCACCCCTCGCGCGAGACCGAAGTCGGCACGGCGGAAATGACCGCCGCCGTGCTGGAGCAGCTCTCCGCCTAGAAGCTCCTCGCCGCATCGGGCATACTTCCCCGACATGGACACGGCGGAGCTGATCTGGCAGAACGGCGAGTTCGTCCCCTGGGACGAGGCGAAGACGCACGTCCTCAGCCACGGGCTCCACTACGGGACCGGGGTCTTCGAGGGCATCCGCTGCTACGAGACCGAGCGCGGCCCGGCCGTCTTCCGCCACAGGGAGCACCTCGCCCGGCTGGAGAAGTCGGCCGAGCTCTACTACTTCCAGATCCCCTACAGCGCCGAGGAGCTGCGCGAGGCGACCAAGGAGCTGCTGCGGCGGATCGGCCTGCGCTCCGGCTACATCCGCCCGCTCGCCTACCGCGGCTACGGCGAGATGGGCCTCTACGCGAAAGGCGCCCCGATCGACGTCATCGTCGCCGCCTGGCCCTGGGGCAGCTACCTCGGCGACGAGGGCAAGCGCCACGGCATCCGCGCCAAGGTCTCCTCCTGGCGGACGATCTCCGGCGACAGCCTGATCCCGCACGCCAAGGCCTCCGGGCAGTACCTGAACTCGATCCTCGCCAAGACCGAGGCGACCGAGGCCGGCTACGAGGAGGCGATCCTGCTCGACCAGCACGGCCACGTCTCCGAGGGCTCGGGCGAGAACGTCTTCATCGTCCGCGACGGGACGCTGATCACCCCCGGCCACACCTCGGCGATCCTCGACGGGATCACCCGCAACGCGATCATCCAGATCGCCACCGACCTCGGCTACCGGATCGAGGAACGGGCGATCGCCCGCGCCGAGCTCTACCTCGCCGACGAGGCCTTCCTCACCGGCACCGCCGCCGAGCTGGTCCCGGTCCGCGAGGTCGACGACCACCCGCTGGGCGAGCCCGGCGAGGTCACCCGCGTGATCCAGGCCAAATTCGAGGACGCCCTCCACGGCCGCGCCGAGGAGTACCAGGAGTGGCTCGATTTCGTCGACGCCGGCGCGGAGTCCGATTCCGAGTCGATCGGGCGAATTACCCCTGCCGCCTAGCGGCCGGCGCGGCTTCGCCGCGCACCCGGGCCCCGGGCCCACCCGATCTTCGACTCGAAAGGCAGCAACCAGTGGAACAGGCGACGGAACAGGTGAAGCTCTACGACACGACCCTGCGCGACGGCATGGGGGGGCGCGGGATGTCGCTCTCGGTCGGCGAGAAGGTGAAGGTGGCCGAGGCCCTCGACGGGCTCGGCGTCCACTTCATCGAGGCGGGGTTCCCGAGCAGCAACCCGAAGGAAGCCGAGCTCTTCGAGCGGCTGGCGGAGGTCGAGCTCGAGCACGCGACGCTCGTCGCCTTCGGGATGACCCGGCGCCGCGACCGCGCCGCGGCCGAGGACGAGGCACTGGCGGTGCTCGCCGGGTCGTTCGCCCCGGCGGTCTGCCTGGTCGGCAAGAGTTCGCCCCTGCACGTCGAGAAGGTGATCCGGGTCAGCCGCGAGGAGAACCTGGCGATGATCGCCGACTCGATCGCCTTCTGCCGCGAGCAGGGCAAGCGCCCCTTCTTCGACGCCGAGCACTTCTTCGACGGCTACCGCGAAGACAGCGCCTACGCGCTCGAATGCGTCGCCGCGGCGGCCGAGGCCGGGGCCGAGAACGTCACCCTCTGCGACACCAACGGCGGCAGCCTGCCGAGCTACGTCGCCGCGGCGACCGCGGCCGTGGTCGAAGCCTTCGGCGACGCGGTCGAGGTCGGCATCCACACCCACGACGACTCCGGCTGCGGCGTCGCCAACTCGCTGGCGGCGGTGGAAGCCGGCGCCCGCCTCGTCCAGGGCTGCGTCAACGGCTACGGCGAGCGCTGCGGCAACGCCAACCTGGCGACGATCCTGCCGGCGCTGCAGCTGAAGCTCGGCTTCGAGGTGGTGACGCCGGAGCGGCTGGCGACCCTGACGCCGACCGCGCACTACCTCGACGAGCTCTGCAACCTCGCCTCCGATCCCGACCGGCCCTACGTCGGCCGCAACGCCTTCGCCCACAAGGCCGGGATGCACGCCGCCGGGGTCGCCGCCGACGCCGGCACCTTCGAGCACCTCGACCCCGCCGCGGTCGGCAACGAGCGCGACATCGTCGCCTCCGAGCTGGCCGGCAAGGCGACCGTGCGCAGCCAGGCCGAGCGGGCCGGGATCGAGCTCGACGACGCCGCCGCGACCCGGGCGGTGCGGCGGCTGAAGGATCAGGAGCACCGCGGCTACCACTACGAGGCCGCCCCGGCCTCCTTCGAGCTGCTGCTGCGGCGCGAGGCGGGCGCCTACAAGCCGCTCTTCCGGCTGGAGAGCTTCCGCGTCGTGGTCGAGAAGCACGCCGACGGCGAGGTGACCACCGAGGCGACGATCAAGCTGGAGGTGGACGGCGAGCGCTACTTCGAGGCCGCCGAGGGCAACGGGCCGGTCAACGCGCTGGACAAGGCGCTGCGGGCGGCGATCGCGAGCAGGTACCCGCACCTCGCCGACATCGAGCTGACCAACTACAAGGTGCGGATCCTCGACCAAGTCCACGGCACCGGCGCCGTCACCCGGGTCCTGCTCGACTCCCACGACGAGGAGCGCGAGTGGGGCACGATCGGCGTCTCGGAGAACATCATCGAGGCCTCCTGGGAGGCGCTGGTCGACTCGCTGGAGTACGCCTTCCAGTGAGCCCCGGGGAGCCGCAGAGCCCGGAGCAGATCCCGCTCGCCCGCCCTGACGTCGGCGCCCGCGAGGAGGAGCTGGTGCTGGAGGTGCTGCGCTCGGGCCGGCTCTCGCTGGGGCCGATGGGGGAGCGATTCGAGCGCGAGTTCGCGGCCTGGCTCGGCGTCGCCGACGCGGTGATGGTCTCCAGCGGCACCGCGGCGCTCCACCTCGGGGTGCGGATGCTGGGCTGGGGCGAGGGCGACGAGGTCGTGACCAGCCCCTTCAGCTTCGTCGCCTCGGCCAACTGCCTGCTCTACGAGCGGGCGCGGCCGGTCTTCGTCGACGTCGAGGAGGAGACCCTCGACCTCGACCCGGCGGCGGCCGCCGCGGCGGTCGGCGAGCGCACCGCCGGCCTGCTGCCGGTCCACATCTTCGGCTACCCGGCGGCGATGCCGGCCCTCGAGTCCCTCGCCGAGCGCCACGGCCTCGGCATCCTCGAGGACGCCTGCGAGGCGCTCGGCGCGGTCGACTCCGAGGGCCGCCGGGTCGGCGCCCGCGGCAACCTCGCCACCTTCGCCTTCTACGCCAACAAGCAGATGACCACCGGGGAGGGGGGGATGATCGTCCCCCGCGACGCCGGCGAGGCGGCGCGCCTGCGCTCCGAGCGCAACCAGGGCCGCGCCGCCGACATGGGCTGGCTCGACCACGACCGCCTCGGCTTCAACTACCGCCTCTCCGACCTCGCCGCCGCGCTCGGCGTCGCCCAGGTCGAGAAGCTCGACTCGCTGCTCGGGCGCCGCGCCGCGGTGGCGCGGATGTACGGGGAGCGGCTGTCGGGGATCGAGGGGCTGCGGACGCCGATCGCCGGCCGCGGCAGCGAGCTTCGGAGCTGGTTCGTCTACCCGGTCCGCCTCCCCACCGGGGCCGACCGCGACGCGGCGATCGCCCGCCTCGCCGAGCGCGGCATCGGCGCCAAGGCCTACCTGCCCTGCATCCACCTCTTCCCGCACCTGCGCGAGCTCGGCTACCGCGAGGGCCAGTTCCCCGTCGCCGAAGCCGCCTCGCGCGACTCGCTGGCGCTGCCGTTCCACCCGGGGCTGGGCGAGGAGCAGGTGGACCGCGTCTGCCAGGAGCTCGCCGCGGCCCTCGGCCGGGCCTGATCCCGGCATAATCGCCGCCCCGATGGGACGCTTCCGCAAAGAGCCCGATCCGCGCTTCTGGCGGCTCAACCGCTCGCTGCCGTTCGACTGGCAGCTCGCGATCTACGACCTCGACCAGTCGGCGGCGCACGCCCGCGGCCTGCGCGGGATCGGCGTCCTCGACGACGACGAGCTGGAGCGGATCGAAGCGGGGCTGGAGCGGGTCCGGGTCCGCATGGGCGGCCACGGCTTCGAGTTCGAGGACGCCGACGAGGACATCCACATGGCGATCGAGCGGCTGCTCGGCGAGGAGATCGGCCCGCTGGCCGGCAAGCTCCACACCGGTCGCTCCCGCAACGACCAGGTCGCGACCGACGTCGCGATGGTCGTCCAGAACCACTCGCTGAGCGCGATCGAGCTCTGCGGCGCGGCGATGAGGCGCCTGCTCGAGCTCGCCGAGGCCCACCGCGACTGGGCGATGCCCGGCTACACCCACCTGCAGCGCGCCCAGCCGGTCTACCTCGGCCACCACCTGCTCGCTTACTTCTGGATGCTCGCCCGCGACGTCCTGCGCTTCCAGTTCGCCCTCGACAGCGCCGGGGTGATGCCGCTCGGCTCCGGCGCCCTCGCCGGGGTCAACTGGGAGATCGACCGCGAGGCGGTCGCGGAGGACCTCGGCTTCGCCCACGTCAGCCACAACTCGATCGACGGCGCCTCCAACCGCGACTTCGTCCTCGACTACCTCGCCGCAGCCTCGACCTGCGCGATGCACCTCTCGCGGCTGGGCTCGGAGATCGTCATCTGGTCGAGCAGCGAGTTCGGCTTCTGCGAGCTCGACGAGTCCTTCTCCTCGGGCTCCTCGATCATGCCGCAGAAGAAGAACCCCGACTCGGCCGAGCTGCTGCGGGCGAAGAGCCCGCGCGTCGCCGCGGCCCACCAGACCCTGCTCGGGGTGATGCACGCGCTGCCGCTGACCTACGGCAAGGACATGCAGGAGGACAAGGAGCCGCTCTTCGACGCGATCGACACGGTCGAGGCCTGCCTCGACGCGGCCGCCGGGATGCTCGCCGGGATCGAGTTCGACCGCGAGCGGATGGAAGCCGCCTCCGGCGACGAGATGCTGGCGGCGACCGAGGTCGCCGACCTGCTGGTCCGCCGCGGCGTCCCCTTCCGCGAGGCGCACGGGATCGTCGGCGGCCTCGTCCGCGACGCGGTCGAGCGCGGCAAGTCGCTCTCCGAGCTGACCCCCGAGGAGCTGCGCGAGCGCTCCGACCGGCTCGACGAGTCCTACTACGAGGTGCTGCGGCGCAGTAGCTGGCTGGAGTCGAAGCGGATCGCCGGCGGCACCGGCTCGGCGCCGCTGGCCGCGCAGCTGGAGCAGGCGCGCGAGACCCTCGCCGCCGTGCAGGCGCGGTTCGAGGAGAAGCGGGGCTGACGCAGCGGCCTTCAGGGTCTCCAAGCCGGGCCCGACGGCCCGGAGGGCCGTTGGGGGCTGACTTCTACGACCGCTCGGTCCACGACGTCGCCCGCGACCTGATCGGCTGCACGCTCCTCTACGACGGCTGCGGCGGCACGATCGTCGAGACCGAGAGCTACGACGCCGGCGACCCGGCCTGCCACGCCTACGTCGGCCTGACCGAGCGCACCAGGGTCCTCTTCGGCCCGCCCGGCCGCGCCTACGTCTACCTCTCCTACGGCATCCACAGCCTCCTCAACGCGGTCGCCGAAGCCGAGGGGGAGGCGGCGGCGGTGCTGATCCGCGCCCTGGAACCGACCCACGAGATCGAGCGGATGCGGCGCCGGCGCCAGGTCCGGAGCGACCTCAAGCTCTGCTCCGGCCCCGGCAAGCTGACCGAGGCGCTCGGGATCGGCCTCGCCGACAACGAGGCCGACCTCAGCCGCGAGCCGTTCCTGATCGCCGCCCCGGAGGGGGAGCGCCCCGCGGTCGTCACCGGCCCGCGGATCGGGATCACCAAAGCGACCGAGCGCCCCTGGCGCTTCTGCGCCGCCGGCAGCCGCTACGTCTCCCGCCCCCGCCCCTGACCCGCGGGGTTGCGCGGGTCAGCCGGCGGTGACGCCGCCGCCCCCGCCCGCCGGGGCCGCTTCTTCGGGGGCCGGTTCGGGGGTGGCTTCCGGCGCCGCTTCTTCGGGCGCAGGCGTTTCTTCGGGCGCCGCTTCGCCGCCGCTCGCTTCGGGTTCGGCCGGCGCTTCGTATTCGCCTTCGGCTTCGGGCGCTTCGTAGGGTTCGTATTCGCCTTCGGTGCTTTCGCCCGTTTCGCCTTTTTCGCCGCTTTCCCCGGCGGACTTCCTCGCCTTCTTTTCGGCCTTGTGTTCGGCCTGGATTTCGCGCCAGGCGGAGATCACGCTGGCCCAGATCAGCGCCGGGAAGGTGCCGCCCATCACCGGGCCGCCGTTGTAGAGGGTCTTCATCGGCGTCGCCGAGTCCGGGTAGCCGACCCAGACGCAGGCGGTGACTTCGTCGCCGACCCCGCCGCAGAACCAGGCGTCGACCTCTTCCTCGGTCGTCCCGGTCTTGCCCCACTGGCCTTCGACCCCGATCTGGGCGTTGGTGCCGGTGCCGCTGGAGACGACGGTTTCGAGGATGCTCTTCGCCGTCTTCACCCTTTCTTCGTCGAAGACCTGTTCGTGGAGCGAGTCGTTGTCGCCGCCCTTGATCGTGGCGCCGTCCTGGTTGGTCACCTGGGTGAAGGCGACGGGGCTTTCGCCCGGCCGCGGCGCCAGGGTGCCGCTGACGCGGTCGCCGTTGTTGCCGATCGTGCTGTAGGCGTAGGCCCAGCCGAGCGGGCTGACGCCCTCTTTGAGACCGCCGAGCACCATCGCCGGGTTGGTCGAGATCGGGTCCTCGTAGCCGGCCTTGTGGATCGTCGCGGCGATCGAGCGGGTGCGGTCCTCGACCGTCTTGCCCTTCAGCCCTTCCAGCGCCAGGGCGGCGAAGATCGAGTTGTCCGAGTAGGTCGTGGCGCAGACGATGTCGCAGGAGCCGAGGTAGGAGTCCTCGTCGTTGGAGACTTCGAAGCGTTCCCGGCCGTGCTTGCCGAAGTGGAAGACGCGGTGTTCGGAGGGGTAGACGGTGTAGGGGGAGATCCCCTCTTCCAGGGCCGTGATCAGCGTGAAGGGCTTGATCGAGGAGCCCGGCTGGCGGTGACCCTGGGTGGCCAGGTTGAAGGGCTTGGTCTGGAAGTCGGGGCCGCCGACCATCGCCTTGATCGCGGCGTTGCGGTCGTCGATCACGACCACCGAGGCGGTTGCCGGCGAGTAGCCGAGGTAGCTGTGGACCGCTTCTTCGGCCGCTTCCTGCAGCTGCAGGTCCAGCGTCGACTTGACTTTGAGGCCGCCGAAGAAGGCCTTCGAGGCGCCGTAGCGTTCGACTAGCTGCTGGCGCAGGTAGGCGGTGAAGTAGGGGGCCTTGGAGTCGAGCGTCGGCGGTTCGATGCTGCTCGGCGAGGGCAGCGCTTTCTGCCGGCCTTCGACCATCTGCTCGGCGGAGATGTAGCCGTGCTGCTCCATCTTTTCCAGCACCAGGTTGCGGCGGCCGAGCGCGTTTTCGGGGTAGACCTTGGGGTCGAACGCCGAGGGCGAGGCGATGATCCCGGCCAGCGTCGCCGCCTCCCAGGGGTCGAGCACCGAGGCGCAGGGTTCTTCGGGGGTGCCGCAGCCGGGGTGGGCGGCGCCGAAGTAGGTGCGGGCGGCGGCCTCGACCCCGTAGGCGCCCTCGCCGAAGTAGATCGTGTTCAGGTACTCGGTGAGGATTTTTTCCTTGCCCCAGTGTTTCTCGAGCCGGTAGGCGAGCGCCGCCTCGCGGAACTTCTCCAGGACGGTGCGGCTGCCTTCGGCTTCGAGCGCGTTCTTGACGAACTGCTCGGTGATCGTCGAGGCGCCCTGCTGGGCGCTCTGGCTGACCAGGTCGCTGGCGAGGGCGCGGGCGATCCCCTTGAAGTCGACCCCGTTGTGTTCGTAGAAGCGGGCGTCCTCGATCGAGACCACCGCGTTCTTGACGTTGGGGGAGATCTGCGAGGAGTTGAGGAGGATTTTGTTCTGGTCGCTGGTCAGCGTCCCGATCGGTTCGCCGTTGTCGCCGTAGACCTCGCTGTTCTTCGATGCCTTGTACTCGGCGAAGTCGTAGATCGCCGGCAGGTCCTGGGAGATCGCGGCCATCATCCCGAAGACCATCGAGACGACGGCGAGGATGCCGAGCCCGAGGAGGACGAAGAGGACCCGCAGTTTCTTCAGGCGCGGCTTCGAGCTCGGCGGCGGCGCGGGGGGTCCCGGCGCCAGGGTCGAGCTCGGAGGCGGAGGCGGGGGCGGGATCTCTCCGCCGTCGCTGCGCCGGCGTTTAAGTCCTAGGACAGCCATCTAGAGGGCGCTACACAAAAAGTGCTCGAGGTCCGTCAGGGACCGCCGAGCGAAGGCGGCAGTCTAGCATTGCCGCCGTGCCGGACCTGACGCGAAACGCGGTCGACGTGCTGCCCGAGGGACGGCTCGCGGAGCAGCTGCGCGGCGGCCGGCCGCTGCGGGTCAAGCTCGGGATCGACCCGACCACGGCCGACATCCACCTCGGCCACACGGTCGTCCTCGAGAAGCTGGCCGAGTTCCAGCGGGCCGGCCACACCGTCGTCCTCATCATCGGCGACTTCACCGCCCGGGTCGGCGACCCGAGCGGGCGCTCGGCGACGCGGCCGGTGCCGAGCGCCGAGCAGATCGAGGCCAACGCCGCCACCTACCAGGAGCAGGCCTTCAAGATCCTCGACCGGGAGCGGACCGAGGTCCGCCGCAACAGCGAGTGGCTGCGGATGGAGCCCGAGGCGCTGCTGGGCCTGCTGGCCCAGACCACGGTGGCGCGCCTGCTCGAGCGCGACGACTTCCAGAAGCGGCTTGCCGAGAACCGGCCGATCGCGGCGCTGGAGCTGCTCTACCCGCTGCTGCAGGGCTACGACTCGGTCGCCGTCGAGGCCGACCTCGAGCTGGGCGGGACCGACCAGAAGTTCAACCTCCTCTTCGGGCGCGACGTCCAGGCCGCCTACGGGCAGCCGCCGCAATCGGTCATGACCCTGCCGATCCTGGTCGGCACCGACGGCGCCCAGAAGATGAGCAAGTCGCTCGGCAACTACGTCGGCGTCACCGACCCGGCCGAGGAGATGTTCGGCAAGCTGATGAGCATCCCCGACGCGGCGATGCCGGAGTACTACCGGCTGCTGCTGGGGGAGGAGCCGCCGCGGCGGCCGCCGAACGAGGCCAAGCGCGAGCTGGGGCGGCGGCTCGTCGAGCGCTTCCACGGCGAGGGCGCCGGCGCCGCCGCGGAGGAGGCCTTCAACCGGGTCTTCGTCGAGCGCTCGGCACCGGCCCAGATGCCCGAGGTGGACCTGGGCGACTACCGGGCCGAGGGCAACGGCCTCGTCCACCTGCCGCGCCTGATCGCCGGGGCCTTCGGCCTCAGCAGCAGCGAGGGGCGGCGGCTGCTGCGGCAGGGGGGGGTGCGGCTGGACGGCGAGCCGCTGCCCGCAGAGCCTCTCGACCTCGCGGCTGATAGCCTCGACGGGCACGTGCTGCAGGTGGGGAAGCGACGCTTCTGCCGCCTGAGGGCCACCCCCTAGGCAGACCGCTTCGGCAGTGCTATATTTCTTTGCCCTCTTGGGGCTGCCTCCGGCGGCCCCAAGCGCTGAGAGCGACGAGACCCGTCGCGGAGGCGCAGCGGTCTTTGAAAACTGAGCAGCGTGCACTCCGCGGACCCGCAACGGTCTGCGGAATGTTTGAGCCCGACCCATTCGGTGCGCCAGCGCGCCGGATGGTCTTGATTTACCTCGTCATGTCGGTCGCCGTACTTGTGTACTCGGCGGCCAACTGAGATATGACAGGCTCTCTGTAGAAGTAAATTTCACGGAGAGTTTGATCCTGGCTCAGGACGAACGCTGGCGGCGTGCTTAACACATGCAAGTGGTGCGACGAACCAGGGCTTGCCCTGGGGCAAAGCCGCGAACGGGTGAGTAACACGTGGGTAACCTGCCCCGATGACCGGGACAACCCGAGGAAACTCGGGCTAATACCGGATGTGGTGCACAGGCATACGCCTGTTCACTAAAGGAAGCTTCGGCCTCCGCATTGGGAGGGGCCCGCGGCCCATTAGCTTGTTGGTGGGGTAACGGCCTACCAAGGCAACGATGGGTAGCTGGTCTGAGAGGACGATCAGCCACACTGGGACTGAGACACGGCCCAGACTCCTACGGGAGGCAGCAGTGGGGAATCTTGCGCAATGCGCGAAAGCGTGACGCAGCAACGCCGCGTGGGGGAAGACGGCCTTCGGGTTGTAAACCCCTTTCAGGAGGGACGAAGGTTCGCCGGTGAATAGCCGTGCGGATTGACGGTACCTCCACAAGAAGCTCCGGCTAACTACGTGCCAGCAGCCGCGGTAATACGTAGGGAGCAAGCGTTGTCCGGAATCATTGGGCGTAAAGCGCGCGTAGGTGGCCTCATAAGTCCGCTGTGAAAGTCAAAGGCTCAACCTTTGAAAGCCGGTGGATACTGTGAGGCTAGAGTACGGAAGAGGCGAGTGGAATTCCTGGTGTAGCGGTGGAATGCGCAGATATCAGGAGGAACACCAATAGCGAAGGCAGCTCGCTGGGACGTTACTGACACTGAGGCGCGAAAGCGTGGGGAGCGAACAGGATTAGATACCCTGGTAGTCCACGCCGTAAACGATGGGTACTAGGTGTGGGAGGTGTCGACTCCTCCCGTGCCGTCGCTAACGCACTAAGTACCCCGCCTGGGGAGTACGGCCGCAAGGCTAAAACTCAAAGGAATTGACGGGGGCCCGCACAAGCAGCGGAGCATGTGGTTTAATTCGACGCAACGCGAAGAACCTTACCTGGGCTTGACATGTTGGTGACCGCCGTGGAAACACGGTTTTCCTTCGGGACACCATCACAGGTGGTGCATGGCTGTCGTCAGCTCGTGTCGTGAGATGTTGGGTTAAGTCCCGCAACGAGCGCAACCCCCGTCCTATGTTGCCAGCATTTAGTTGGGGACTCATAGGAGACTGCCGGTGACAAACCGGAGGAAGGTGGGGATGACGTCAAGTCATCATGCCCCTTATGTCCAGGGCTACACACGTGCTACATTGGCGCATACAAAGGGCAGCAATACCGCGAGGTGGAGCAAATCCCATAAAGTGCGCCTCGGTTCGGATTGGAGGCTGAAACTCGCCTCCATGAAGGTGGAGTTGCTAGTAATCGCGGATCAGCAATGCCGCGGTGAATACGTTCCCGGGCCTTGTACACACCGCCCGTCACACCACGAAAGCGAGCAACACCCGAAGCCGGTGGCCTAACCGCAAGGAGGGAGCCGTCGAAGGTGGGGCCCGTGATTGGGGTGAAGTCGTAACAAGGTAGCCGTAGCGGAAGCTGCGGCTGGATCACCTCCTTTCTAGGGAGATTTCTCTAGAACGTCGACCGGGCTCCTCACCGGCCTCTGGCTGGTGAGAACGCTGCTCAGTTTTGAGAGACCACCCGCGGAGAACCCGCGGGTGCGCCTCGGTGGACCTTGAAAACTGCACAAGGCCAAGTACAGAGCTCGCGCGACGCGAGCTCTGGGGTATTTAATTTCGATTCACACACTTTCGAGTGAGTGAGTCGCTCACCGTCAAGATAGTAAGAGTTTACGGTGGATGCCTTGGCACCAGGAGTCGAAGAAGGACGTGGACGGCTGCGATAAGCCGCGGTGAGGCGCTGAACAGCCATTGACCCGCGGATCTCCGAATGGGTAAACCCGGCGCCGGTAATGCGGCGTCATCCGGTGGTGAATACATAGCCACCGGAGGGGAACCGGGCGAACTGAAACATCTAAGTAGCCCGAGGAAAAGAAATCAACCGAGACTCCCTTAGTAGTGGCGAGCGAAAGGGGATCAGCCCAAACTGGACAGGTGTAAGCGGCACGCGTTGCCTGTCCGGGGTTGTAGGGCGTCATGTCCAGGCTGTGCCGGTCTGGCGGCAGTTACAAAATCAGGTGTTAGCCGAAGCGAGTGGAACCTCGCACCACAGAGGGCAATCGTCCCGTAGGTGAAAGCACGCTGATCTGCCGTATGACGTTCCTGAGTAGGACCGCACCCGTGAAACGCGGTCTGAACCTGGGGGGACCACCCTCCAAGGCTAAGTACTACCTGGTGACCGATAGTGAACTAGTACCGTGAGGGAAAGGTGAAAAGCACCCCTGAAGGGGAGTGAAATAGTACCTGAAACCGTAGACTTACAAGTGGTCGGAGCACCTTCGGGTGTGACGGCGTGCTTTTTGCATCACGAGCCGGCGAGTTACTCGTCAGTGGCAAGGTTAAGCGATGAGCGGAGCCGTAGCGAAAGCGAGTCTGAACAGGGCGACACAGTCACTGGCGGTAGACCCGAAACTGAGCGAGCTATCCATGGGCAGGCTGAAGCGGGGGTAAGACCTCGTGGAGGGCCGAACCGACCTAGGTTGAAAACTGGGCGGATGACCTGTGGATCGGAGTGAAAGGCTAATCAAGCTCAGAGATATCTGGTTCTCTCCGAAATATATTTAGGTATAGCCTCGAGTGATTGTGTTGCGGCCGTAGAGCACTGTTTGGATTAGGGGCCCTACCAGGTTACCGACTTCAGGCAAACTCCGAAGACCGTTACATTTAACTCGGGAGTCAGTGTGCGGGGGATAAACTTCGTACGCGAAAGGGAAACAACCCAGACCATCAGCTAAGGACCCCAAGTGTTAGCTAAGTGGCAAACGATGTCCGAATGCAGAGACAACCAAGAGGTTGGCTTAGAAGCAGCCACCCTTAAAAGAGTGCGTAACAGCTCACTGGTCAAGTGTTCGGGCGCGGATAATTCAACGGGGCTCAAGCTAACCTCCGAAGCTATGGGTGTATAGGCCCGCGGGCTCTATACGCGGTAGGAGAGCGTTCCAGTTGCGTGAAGCGGTGTCGTAAGGCCCCGTGGAGTGGCTGGAAGTGAGAATGCCGGCATGAGTAACGAAAGTGGGGTGAGACTCCCCACCACCGATTGTCCAAGGTTTCCTGAGTAAAGTTCGTCTGCTCAGGGTTAGTCGGGACCTAAGGCGAGGCCGAAAGGCGTAGCCGATGGCCAACAGGTTGATATTCCTGTACCACGTCGTTTCCGTTATGACCGATGGGGGGACGGGGAAGGGTAAGAGAACCCAGGCGATGGTCGTCCTGGGGCAAGCACGTAGCCAGTCGCCGTAGGAAAATCCGCGGCGGCGTTTTGACGCGAGGTGCGATGCCAGCTGGCTTGACCGCCGGCGAGTCTCCGATCCCATGCCTCCGAGAAAAGCCTCTAGGCAGGATTCGCGTGCCCGTACCGATAACCGACACAGGTGGACAAGTAGAACATACTGAGGTGAGCGAGCTAACTCTCGTTAAGGAACTCGGCAAAATCGTCCCGTAACTTCGGGAGAAGGGACGCCCCGGTAGGGTGAACTCCATACGGAGGGAGCTCGAGGGGGCCGCAGTGAATTGGTCCAACCGACTGTTTACCAAAAACACAGGGCTCTGCTAAGTCGCAAGACGACGTATAGGGTCTGACGCCTGCCCGGTGCCGGAAGGTTACGCGGACTTGTTAGCGCTTCGGCGCGAAGCAATGAAGCTAAGCCCCGGTAAACGGCGGCCGTAACTATAACGGTCCTAAGGTAGCGAAATTCCTTGTCGGGTAAGTTCCGACCTGCACGAATGGCGTAACGAGTTGGACGCTGTCTCAACGAGAGGCTCGGTGAAATTAAAGTCTCGGTGAAGATGCCGAGTACCCGCAGCTAGACGGAAAGACCCCGTGAACCTTTACTGCAACTTGATATTGGAGTCTGGGGTATCTCGCTCAGGATAGGTGGGAGACTGTGAACCAGTGGCCTCGGCCGCTGGGGAGTCACCCTTGAGATACCACCCTTGGTGCTCTGGGCTTCTAACACCGCGCCGTGATCCGGGCGGTGAACAGTGTCAGGTGGGCAGTTTGACTGGGGCGGTCGCCTCCTAAAGAGTAACGGAGGCGCCCAAAGGTTCCCTCAGCACGGTTGGAAATCGTGCGTAGAGTGTAAAGGCAACAAGGGAGCTTGACTGCGAGACCGACGGGTCGAGCAGGAACGAAAGTTGGGCTTAGTGATCCGGCGGTAGCAAGTGGAAGCGCCGTCGCTCAACGGATAAAAGGTACTCCGGGGATAACAGGCTTATCGGTTCCAAGAGTCCACATCGACGAACCGGTTTGGCACCTCGATGTCGGCTCGTCGCATCCTGGGGCTGGAGTAGGTCCCAAGGGTTGGGCTGTTCGCCCATTAAAGCGGTACGCGAGCTGGGTTCAGAACGTCGTGAGACAGTTCGGTCCCTATCTGCTGTGGGCGTTGGAGAGTTGAGAGGAGTCATCCCTAGTACGAGAGGACCGGGATGAACATGCCTCTGGTGTATCTGTTGTCCTGCCAAGGGCATCGCAGGTTAGCTACGCATGGAACGGATAACCGCTGAAAGCATCTAAGCGGGAAGCCGTCCTCGAGATAAGCTCTCCCATCCCCTTGAGGGAGTAAGACCCCTGGTAGACCACCAGGTTGATAGGCCGGCGGTGGAAGCACAGCAATGTGCGTAGCCGACCGGTACTAATGGGTCGAGGGCTTGACGGATATTTATTACTTACCCAAACGCGGTCTTGTGCGGTTTTCAAGCTCCACCGGGCGCAGCGTCTCGCAAGATTCCGGTGGCGCATAGCGAGAGGGAGACACCTCTTCCCATTCCGAACAGAGCAGTTAAGCCTCTCAGCGCCGATGGTACTTGGAGGGCAACCTCCTGGGAGAGTAGGTCGCCGCCGGTTTATTTTTGAAGCCCGGGCCGCGCAGAGTCGCGGCCCGATTGCGTCCGAAAGCCTCGGACCCGCGCCTCGGCGCGGTCCGGGCTTCGGAGGTCTTCTCGACTGACCCGATGACGGGCTTCGCAGTTCGGCGACGTTCTCCCAACGGGCTCTAGGCCGTACTCGCCGAGGGTTGCGAAGTCGATCAGCAGGTCTACGGCGTCGGTCAGCCGCTGTCTTTGTCTTTTCGATGAGGCGAACATGTGTTCTATAAGGTAAAAGGGGCCTCGGACGGCATCGGGGTTTTGCAATCTCGTTTGCAGGACTACCCCGAAAGCCCTGGAAATAAGCGGTTTCAGGGCATGTCGCGGAGCTACTGGTCCCAGTAGCTCCGCAAACCCCAGAAGCGCTATTCGGCGCCGTCCCTGCGGGAGCTTTAGTGCTGTGGCCGCTGGCCACGCTCCGTGACGGCGCGCACAGAAGACCCTATCTGTTTCCAGCCCCGATTTGCAAATGCGAGGACGAGCTGGGCCGTCTCGCGCGGCTTCTCGACGTTGGGCGAGTGGCCGGCGCCCTGGATCAGGTGGGTCTCGGCGCTCGGCACCGCGGCCTTGTACTGGGCGAGCGCCCGGCGCGGGTCGTTGACGATCTGCTCTTCGGCTCCCATCAGCACCATCAGCGGCTTGCCGCTGTCGCTCATCCGCCGGTCCAGGGGCTCTTCGTTCAGGTAGTCGTCCGCGCCTTCGGGGGATTCGTCGTAGGCGGTGTAGGTGAGGCGCCTGACGTCCGCGACGAAGGCGTCCGGCACGTCGTATCCCGGCGCGAAGGCGACGCCGAGGCCGTCCCTGATCGAGAAGTCGGGCTTGACCCGCCACAGCGCCTGGCCGATCAGCGGCTGGAAGGCGAGGCCGGCGATGAAGCCGAGATCGCCGTAGGAGTTGTCGGGCGGCATGTCGATGACGACGGCACGGCCGACCAGGCGGGGGTGTTCCTGGGCGAGGGCGACGGTGACGGCGCCGCCCAGCGAGTGGCCGACCAGCTCGGCGTCGCTGACGTGGAGCCCTTCGAGTGCCTGGCTGACGACCAGCGCCTGGTTGGCCGGCGTGTAGCCGGAGCCGGGCTTTTCCGAGCCGCCGTGGCCGAGCAGGTCGACCGAGATCACCCGGTGCCGGCGCTCCAGCATCGGCAGCATCCGGTCCCACCAGTCCATCGCGCAGCTGAAGCAGTGGATCAGGACGATCGGCGAGCCGCTCCGGGGGCCGTTTTCGCGCACCTGCATCTCGCCGCCGGGGAGGTCGAGGATGCGGCCGCCCGGCACGGTGACGGCGGCGCTCCTGGTTTCCCCGTCGGTGACGAGGGCGTTGACGACGAGCAGCGCGAGGAGCCCGGCGACCACGGCCAGGGCGATCGCCCAGCGCCGCCGCAGAATCGCCCACCCCCGTCGCATGCCGAGCGTTACCCTAGCCGCGTGAGCCCGGAGCGAGCAAGCTGATGGAGAAGTTCGTGATCGAGGGCGGCGTGCCCCTCTCGGGGGAGGTGACCGTCGCCGGCAACAAGAACGCGGCGCTGCCGATCCTCGCCGCCTGTCTGCTGACCGAGGAGGAGGTGCTGCTGCACCGGGTGCCGCGGATCCGCGACACCGAAGCCCAGATCGCCCTGCTCGAGCAGCTCGGGGTCGAGGTCGCCTGGGTCGCTGACAACAGCGTCCGGCTCTGCGCCCGCGAGATCGCCGGCGAGGTCGACGAGGAGCTCTCCGGCAGGATCCGCGCCTCCTTCCTGCTCGCCGGGCCGCTGCTGGCCCGCCTCGGCCGGGCGAAGATGCCGCCGCCCGGCGGCGACTTCATCGGCCGCCGCCGCCTCGACGCCCACCTCGACGCCTTCCGGGACCTCGGCGCCCGCGTCGACGGCAGCCGCTCGATCGAGCTCAGCGCCCCCGACGGCCTCCGCGCCTGCGAGATCTTCATGGACGAGCCCTCGGTGATGGGGACCGAGAACGCGCTGATGGCGGCGGCGCTCACCCCGGGCGCGACCCAGATCGCCAACGCCGCCTCCGAGCCCCACGTCCAGGACCTCGCCCACCTGCTGAGCGCGATGGGCGCCCCGGTCGAGGGGATCGGCTCCAACGTGATGACGGTGAACGGCGCCGAGAGCCTCGGCGGGGCCGAGTACACGATCTCCTGCGACCACATCGAGGTCGGCAGCTTCATGGCCCTGGCCGCGGCCACCGGCGGCGAGCTGCGGATCCGCGACGTCAACCCCAAGGACCTGACCAACGTCCGCCGCCAGTTCCGGCGGCTCGGCCTGCGCTCGGAGATCGAGGGCGAGGACGTGCTGGTCCCCGCCGGGCAGAGCCTGGAGGTCGAATCCGACCTCGGCGACGCGATCCCGAAGATCGAGGACGGGCCCTGGCCCGCCTTCCCGGCCGACCTCACCTCGATCGCGCTGGCTTTGGCGACCCAGGCCGAGGGCGAGATCCTGATCTTCGAGAAGATGTTCGAGAACCGCCTCTTCTTCGTCGACAAGCTGGTCGCGATGGGCGCTCGGATCACGCTGTGCGATCCCCACCGGGCGATCGTCAGCGGTCCGAGCCGGCTTCACGGGGAGCGCGTCTCCAGCCCCGACATCCGGGCCGGGATGGCGATGCTCATCGCCGCCTGCGCGGCGGAGGGGACCTCGGAGATCGGCGAGATCCGCCAGATCGACCGCGGCTACGAGCAGATCGACGAGCGCCTGCGCGGGCTCGGCGCCCAGATCGAACGGGTCTCTGCCGAGGTCCCTGCTTAGCAGGGATTTTGGCGCCGCTCACGTAAGGTCAGGCCGATGATCCACCCGATTCCGCCCGGAACGCGCGATGTCCTGCCCGACGAGATGCGCCGGCTGCGCGCCCTGCAGGGGAGCCTCGTCGACGTCTTCGAAGGGCGCGGCTACGGCGAGGTCGCGACCCCGGCGCTCGAATACGACGAGGTGCTCGCCCGCGGGGGCAGCAGCGCCCGCAACGCCGCCTACCGCTTCTTCGACGAGGGCGGCGAGCTGCTGGCGCTGCGCTCGGAAATGACCGTGCCGATCGCCCGCCTCGTCGCCACCCGCTACGCGCGGGCCGAGCCGCCGCACCGCTTCTGCTACGCCGCCTCCGCCTACCGCGCGGTCAGCCCGCAGCGGGGCGAGATGCGCGAGTTCACGCAGGCGGGCGTGGAGCTGATCGGGGCGCCGGCGGCGGACGGGACCCTGGAGGTGATCGAGGTGCTGGAAGCGGCGCTCGACGCCGCCGGCCTGGAAAGCGCCGTGATCGGCCTCGGCGACGCCGATCTCTACCGCGACCTGCTCGCCGAGCTCGGGCTCGCCCAGGAACGGCGCGAAGCCGTGCTGGCGCGTCTGAGCGCCCACGACCTGGTCGGCCTCGAGGCCGAGCTCGACGCCGCCGGCCTCGGCGAGGGCGAGGTCGCCACCTGCCTGGAGCTCTCGCAGCTTCGCGGCGGCGCGGAGGTGCTGGAGCGGGCTCGCGAGCACGGGGGGGAGGCGGCCACCCGCGCCGCCGAGCGGCTGGCCGCGATCGCCGCCGCCCTCGGCAGCCGCTCGGGCAGCCACCGGGTCCAGTTCGACTTCGGCCTGATGCGCGACCTCAGCTACTACAACGGCCCGATCTTCGAGGTCTACGACCCGGCGGTCGGCCACGTCCTCGGCGGCGGCGGCCGCTACGACCGCCTGCTGAAGCGCTTCGACCTCGACCTCTCGGCTGCGGGCTTCGCCCTGCACCTGGAGCGCGTCCACGTCGCCCAGATCGAGGAGCGCAGGCGCCAGGAGGAGGGCGGATGAGCGCCGACCCCGCAGGACCGCTGAAGCTCGCCGTCCCCCGCGGCGCCCTCTTCGGGGAAACGCTCGACGTCCTCGACGCGGCCGGGGTCGACACCGCCGAGCTGCGCGGCGACTCGCGCTCGCTGATCTTCTCGGCGAGCGGGATGACGCTGGTGACGATGCGACCCTCCGACGTGCCCACCTACGTCGAGGCCGGCGCCGCCGACGTCGGCATCACCGGCAAGGACGTGCTGCTGGAGCAGAGCGACCGGCCCGTCTACGAGCTGCTCGACCTCGGCTTCGGCCGCTGCCGCATGGTCCTCGCCGGCCGGGTCGGCTCCGACCGCCTCGACGAGTCGCGGCGCGCGCTGGGGACGATGCGGATCGCCACCAAGTACCCGCGGACCGCCGAGCGCTACTTCGAGTCGACCGGGCGCCAGGTCGAACTGATCGAGGTCAAGGGCTCGGTCGAGCTGGCGCCGCTGGTCGGCCTCGGCGACGGGATCGTCGACCTCGTCGCCACCGGCCGCACCCTCGAGGAGAACGAACTCGAGGTCCGCGAGGAGATCGTCGAGTGCACCGCCCGCCTCGTCGCCAACCGGGTCGCCCACAAGCTGCGGGCGGCCGAGATCGACGAGCTGGCAGCGAAGCTGCGGGAGGCGAGCGGCGGATGAGGGTGCGGCGCTTCGAGTGGGAAGGGGCCGCCCGGACCGCCGCGGCGCTGCGCGGATGGGCGGCCGAGACGGCGCCGGCGGTCGACGTCGGCCCGATCGAGGAGGAAGTCCGCGCCGAGGGCGACGCGGCGGTGCTGCGGCTGACCGCGAGGTTCGACGCCCCGGGAGCGACCCTGGGGCCGCTGCGGGTGGACCCGGCCGCCGCCGCCGCGGCGCTGGCCGCGGTCGAGCCGGACCTGCGGGCGGCGCTGGACGTCGCCGCCGCCAACGTGCGCCAGGTGGCCGAGGCGCAGCTTGGCGCCGAGCGCGAGGTCGCCCTGCCCGAGGGGCAGCGGGTCAGGCTGCGCGAAGTCCCGGTCGGCGCCGCCGGCGTCTACGCCCCGGGCGGCCGCGCCGCCTATCCCTCCAGCGTGCTGATGTGCGCGATCCCGGCCCGGGTGGCCGGGGTCGAGCGGATCGCCCTCGCCTCGCCGCCGGGGCCCGACGGCCGCGTCCAGCCGCTGGTCCTCGCCGCGGCAGCGCTGTGCGGGGTCGAGGAGATCTACGCGATGGGCGGGGCGCAGTCGATCTTCGCCCTTGCCCACGGCACCGACTCGGTCGCGGCGGTCGACGTCATCGCCGGCCCCGGCAACGCCTGGGTGCGGGAGGCCAAGCGCGCGGTCTACGGCCAGGTGGGGATCGACTCGCTCGCCGGCCCGTCCGAGCTGATGCTGGTCGCCGGCCACGACACCGACCCGCAGTGGGCCGCCCTGGACCTCTGCGCGCAGGCCGAGCACGGGCCGGAAAGCCCGCTGGTGGTGGTCGCCGTCGAGGAGCACGTCCTCGACGCCGTCGCCGGGGCGGCCGCACGTGCCGCGGAATCCCGGCCGAGCGTCGCCGACAGCCCCCTGGGTCTGGTGCGGGTCGGCGACGTCGAGGCGGCGATCGAGCTCGCCGACGCCTACGCCCCCGAGCACCTGGAGCTGCTGGAGACCGACGCGGCGCCGATGGCCGACCGGGTCAGGACCGCCGGCTGCGTCTTCGTCGGCCGCCGCGGGGCCACCGCCTTCGGCGACTACGCCGCCGGCTCCAACCACGTCCTCCCGACCGGCGGCGCCGGGCGCTACGCCGGCCCGCTCGGGCCCGGCGCCTTCCGCCGCCGCATCTCCGAGGTCGAGCTCTCCGAGGACGCCGCGGCCGCGCTGGCGCCGCACGTGAACGCCCTCGCCCGCGCCGAGGGCTTCCCCGTTCACGGCGAGTCGGCGATGATTAGGGGCAAGCGATGAGCCGTACGTCCGAAAAGCAGCGCGAGACCGCCGAGACGCAGGTCCGGCTCTCCCTCGACCTCGACGGGGGGGAGGCGAGCGCCGCGACCGGGGTCGGCTTCCTCGACCACATGCTCGACCTGCTGGCCCGGCACGGGCGGCTGGGGCTGAAGGTCGAGGCGAAGGGCGACCTGGAGACCGGCGCCCACCACACGGTCGAGGACGTCGGCATCGTCTTCGGCCAGGCGCTCGACGAGGCGCTGGGCGACCGCGCCGGGATCCGCCGCTACGGCTCGGCGCTGGTGCCGATGGACGAGTCGCTGGCCGAGTGCGCGATCGACATCTCCGGCCGTCCCTACTGCGACTTCGCCGCCGAGCTGCCGGTCGTCTCGATCGCCGGCTTCGACAGCGAGCTGGCCGAGGAGTTCTTCCGCGCCGTCGCCAACAGCGCCAAGCTGACCCTCCACATCTGGGTCCGCTCGGGCACCAACGCGCACCACATGATCGAGGCCTCGTTCAAGGCCTTCGCGCGGGCGCTGCGGGTCGCCGTCTCGATCGACCCCGAGGAGAGCGGCGTGCCCTCGACCAAGGGGACGCTGAGCGAATGAGCGCGCGGATCGCGATCCTCGACTACGGGATGGGCAACCTGCGCTCGGTCGAGAAGGCGCTCGAGCACGTCGGCGTCACCGCGACGATCACCGACGACCCCGGCGAGGTGCGGGCGGCCGACGGGCTGGTCCTGCCCGGGGTCGGCGCCTTCCCGCGGGCGATGCAGCGGATCGCCGAGCTCGGGCTCGACGAGCTGATCGCCGAGCGGCGCCGGGAGGGGGTGCCGATCCTCGGCATCTGCCTCGGCCTGCAACTCCTCTTCGAGACCAGCAGCGAGCTCGGCGGCGCCGCCGGCCTGGGCCTGCTCGACGGTCCGGTCGGAGAGCTCGAGGCCGAGGGCCTGAAGGTCCCCCACATCGGCTGGGAGCCGGTCCGCTGGGAGCGCGACTCGCGCCTCGCCGAGGGCATCCCCAGCGGCACGCCCTTCTACTTCGTCCACTCCTTCGCGCCGCGGCCGAGCGGCGAGGAGCTGCTCGGCACCGCCGTCTACGGCGAGCGCTTCGCCTGCGCGGCCGAGCGCGGCAACGTCTTCGGCGTCCAGTTCCACCCGGAGAAGTCGAGCGCCGCCGGCCTGCGGCTGCTCGCCAACTTCGCCGGCGTCTGCGCGAAGTCCCCGGCCGCCGCGTGATCCTCTACCCGGCGATCGACATCCGCGGCGGCAAAGCGGTGCGGTTGCTGCAGGGCGACTACGAGCGCGAGACCGCCTACGACGCCGACCCGGTCGACGCGGCGCGCCGCTGGGCCGCGGAGGGCGCCGAGTTCCTCCACGTCGTCGACCTCGACGGGGCGAAGGCGGGGGAGCCGCGCAACCTCGAGCATGTCAGGCGGATCGCCGCCGCGGTCGAGTGCCCGATCCAGGTCGGCGGCGGCCTCCGCGATCCGGGGTCCGTCGCCGCGGTGCTGGCGGCCGGGGCTGAGCGGGTCGTGATCGGGACCGCGGCGCTGCGCGATCCGGCCTTCCTCGACAGCGCCCTCGCCGCCCACGGCGAGCGGGTCGTCGTCTCGGTCGACACCCGCGGCGGCAAGGTCTCCCTCGCCGGCTGGACCGAGACCAGCGACGTCGACGCCCCCGCCGCGGTCGCCGAGCTCACCGCCCGTGGAGCCCAGCGCTTCCTCTGCACCGCGATCGAGGTGGACGGCACGATGGAGGGCCCGGCCACGGCCCAGCTCAACGAGATCGCCGCCGCGACCAGCGCCCAGGTGATCGCCTCCGGCGGCGTCGGCGAGCTCTCCCACCTCCAAAGGCTCGCCACCGAAGCGGCTCCGAACATCGAGGGCGCGATCGTCGGCCGCGCCCTCTACGAGCGCCGCTTCACGGTCGCCGAGGCAATCGAGGTCCTCCTCGCCGCGAGCTGAGGGCGAATTTGTCAACCATGGGTTTGCAAAGTCGCCCGACTACGCTGTAGCGATGGCGCTGAAGCGGGTCATTCCCTGCCTGGACGTGAACGCCGGGCGGGTGGTGAAGGGGACGAACTTCGTCGGGCTGCGGGACGCCGGCGATCCGGTCGAGCTGGCCGAACGCTACGACGCCGAGGGCGCCGACGAGCTGGTCTTCCTCGACATCACCGCCTCGCACGAGCAGCGCGAGACGATCGTCGAGCTGGCCCGGCGGACCGCCGACAACGTCTTCATCCCCTTCACGATCGGCGGCGGCATCCGCTCGGTCGCCGACGCGCAGGCGGTGCTGGACGCGGGCGCCGACAAGGTCTCGGTCAACTCGGCGGCGCTGGCCCGGCCCGAGCTGCTGGAAGAGCTGGCCGAGCACTTCGGCGCCCAGTGCGTGGTGATCGCGATCGACGCCCGCCGCGAGGGCGAGCCTCCCGTCTCCTCTTCCCCCTGCGCGGCTCCCTCCGCCTGGGGCGTCTACGTCAACGGCGGCCGCAAGCGGGTCGAGGGCAGGGACGCTGTTTCCTGGGCGGAAGAGGCCGTTCGCCGGGGGGCGGGCGAGGTGCTCCTGACCAGCATGGACCGCGACGGCACCAACGACGGCTACGACCTGGAGCTGACGAAGGCGGTGGCCGACGCGGTCGGGGTCCCCGTCATCGCCTCCGGCGGCGCCGGCGAGCTTTCGCACCTGAGCGACGCCATCGCCACCGGCCACGCCGACGCCGTCCTCTGCGCCTCGATCTTCCACTACGGCCACTACCGCGTCCGGGAGGCGAAGGAGCGGTTGGCGAAGGACGGAATACCTGTGAGGTTGGGTTGACCGGGTATCCCTCGCCCGGACAATTGCCGGTCTGATGAGACCGGCAATTTGAGTATCCGCCCGTTCGAGGGATACCCGGTCAACTACCTGAGCGATGCCGCGAAATCACTCAAGGTCCAGCTGCCGAGCACCTCGATTCGCGCCAGTTCGTACGGGTGGTCCTTGGTTGCCCAGCCCGGAATCTCGGTGGTCGCTCCCACGTAGCCGGCGGCTTCGACGGCGGCGATGACCGTGGAGTCGAAGCGGCCTGAGGGGTAGCAGAAGTTCCTCACCGGGACGCCGTATTCGCGCTGCAGGAGCTTGCGCGACCCGGCCACTTCTTCTTCCAGCGCTTCGCCTTCCAGGGTGGTCAGGTCGGAGTGGTGGATCGTGTGGGCGGCCAGCTCCCAGCCCGCCTTCAGCATCGCCTTGACGTTGCTTTCGTAGAGGTCCGAGCCTTCGGCCTTGAGGTTGAGGACGCCGGGCCAGCCGTGCCTGCTCAGGGTCGGCAGGGCGAAGGTGTACTGGGGGCGGTAGCCGTCGTCGAAGGAGATCACGACCGGCTTCTCGGGGAGGGTGCCGTGGCGGTACCAGGCTTCCTCCACCTGTTCCAGCGTCACCGCCTGGTAGCCGTGCCCTTCGAGCCAGTCCATCTGCTTGCGGAAGCTCGCCCGCGGCACGTAGAGGTCGGGGTAGGGGACTTCGCTCTGGGGGCGCCCGAGCACGTGGTACTCGAGGATCGGCACCGGACCGGTATGGGGCTTCCAGCCGGGCTGGGGGGTGGCGTTGCGGACCTTGCCGCCCGTCCGGCCCTGGCCCTGCCGGGGCTCGGCGCCCGTGCCGCCCCCGGCGCCGGCGCTCGCGGCAGCCGCGGCGGCGGTCCTGGTCGCCTGCGGTCCGTTGCCGCCGCCGCTGAGCAGGACGGCGAGGATCGCCGCGCCGACGACGACGATCGCCGCCGCGGCGAGCAGGCGCTGCCGCCGCAGTCGCCGCCGCCGCTGCTCACGCCGCTGGGCGCGCTCGGCCGATCGCGCCCCCGCCACTTCCCGATCTTCGTAGTCGCCCGGCATCCGCGAGAGCGGTCATCGTAGGGCGTCCATGGACGACATCGCCAAAGCGCTGGCGGACGCCCACCCCGAGCTGGCGACCGTGCGCGAGGCGGCGCGAGAGCCCGTCTACCTCGTCGGCGGCGCCGTCCGCGACCTCCTGCTCGGGCGGCCGAAGGCCGACGTCGACCTGGCGGTGGCGGGGGAGGTGGGGGCGCTGGCCGGGCGCCTCGGGGCGATCACCGCCGAGCACGAGCGCTTCGGCACCGTCAAGGTCGAGCTCGACGGGCACGAGGTCGACCTGGCCGGACTGCGCACCGAGCGCTACCCGGAGCCGGGGGCGCTGCCGGTGGTGAGCCGCGCCGGCAGCGTCGAGGAGGACCTCGCCCGCCGCGACTTCACGATCAACGCGATGGCGATTCCGCTGCAGGGGGAGGCGCGCCTGATCGACCCCTTCGGCGGCGAGCGGGACCTCGAAGCGGGGCTGCTGCGCGTCCTCCACGACCGCTCCTTCGGCGACGACCCGACCCGGGCGATCCGCGCCGCCCGCTACGCCTCCCGCTTCGGCTTCGCCCTCGAGCCGCGGACCGAGGAGCTGGTCCGCGGGACCGACCTCAGCACCGTCTCCGCCGATCGACGCCGCGCCGAGCTGGAGCGCCTGGCGGCCGAAGAGCGGGCCTACGAGGGCTTCCAGCTGCTCGCCGAGTGGGGGGCGATCGACCTGCGCCCCGGCGGCCTGAACCTGATGGAGGCGGTGGGCGAGCTGCTGAGGCGGCCGCAGTGGGCCGAGGCGGTGCCGCGCGAGCGCGCGCTGGTGGCCGCGGCGCTCGGGCCGGCCGGGGCCGAGGAGGTGCTGGCCTCGATGTGGGTCCCGAAGCCGGGGGAGGGGGTCGACCTGGCCGAGCGGCGCGACCCGGTCGAGCTGATCCTCGCCCGGGCGATGGGCGCCGACTGGCTCGACCTCTATCTCAGCCGCTGGCGCAAGGTCGAGCTGGAGATCGACGGCGACGACCTGATCGCCGCCGGGATCGAGGAGGGCCCGGCGATCGGGCGCGGGCTGCGCGCCGCCCGCAACCGCAAGCTCGAAGGCGAGGTCCACGGCCGCGAGGAGGAGCTGGCGGCGGCGCTGGCGGCGGCGCTGCGGGATTAGCGGCGGCTTCTGCTTTGTTACCGGGATGGAGTGGCGCGAGCGCGACGGCGTGCGGTGGCTGGAGGCCGACCTCGGCGGCGCCCGGGCGGCGTTCTCGGCCCGGCTCGGCGGCATCGGCGAGCCGCCCTTCGACTCGCTCGACCTCGGCCTCTTCGGCGGCGGCGAGGAGGCGGCGGTCGCCGAGAACCGCCGCCGCCTCGCAGCCGCCCTCGGCCTCGACCCCGAGCGGATCGCCTGCGCCCTCCAGGTCCACGGCACCCGCCTGATCGACCACGGCGAGGGCTCCGGCGGGTTGCCCGGTTCCTTTGTCCTGGATAGCCGGACAAGGGAACCGCGCAACTCGCTGCCGCAGGCTGACGGGCACGTCCTGCGCGCGCCGGGCCCGGCGGCGCTGGTCTTCGTCGCCGACTGCCTGCCGGTGGCCCTGCGCGGACCGCGCGGGGTGGCGATGGTGCACGCGGGCTGGCGCCCCCTGGCCGGCGGCATCCTCGCCGCCGCCGCGCAGGCGGTCGAGGCGACGAGCGCCGCGGTCGGGCCGGGGATCGGCCCCTGCTGCTACGAGGTCGGGGCCGAGGTGCTCGACGCCTTCGCCGGCCTCGGCGCGGGGGTCGCGGAGGGGAGGATGCTCGACCTGCCGGAGGTTGCGCGCCGGCAGCTGGCGGGCGCCGGCGTCGCCGCGGTCGAGTCCGCCGGGCTCTGCACGAGCTGCGAGGCCGGTCTCTTCTTCTCCCACCGCCGCGACCGCGGCCGCACCGGGCGGCAGGCGGGAATAGCCTGGCTCGAGCGCTGATGGCGGAGCTGATCCACGACATCGACGCCGCCCGGGTCGCGGCGAACCTCGGCGAGGTGCGGGAGGCGGCCGGCGAGCGGGTCGAGGTGCTCGTCGCCACCAAGTACGTGCCGCTGGAGGAGATGGGGAAGCTGGCCGAGGCGGGGGTCCGCCTGGTCGGCGAGAACCGGGCGCAGGACCTCGCCGCCAAGCGCGAGCGCTGGGGCGAGGCCTTCGAATGGGACTTCATCGGCAACCTGCAGAGCCGCAAGCTGAAGCAGGTGCTGCCGCTCTGCCGGCTGATCCACTCGGTCGCCACCGATTCGGTGCTCGCCCAGCTGGAGAAGCACGGCACCCCGGAGACCGAGGTCCTGGTCGAGGTCAACGTCTCCGGCGAGGCCGGCAAGGGCGGGGTCGAGCCCGATGAACTCGCGGCCTTCGTCGAGCGCTGCCCGGTCCGCGTCTCCGGGCTGATGACGATGCCGCCCTTCAGCGAGGACCCCGAGCGCTCGCGGCCCTATTTCGCCCGCCTCGCCGAGCTCGCCGCGGCCAACGGGCTGTCCCGCCTCTCGATGGGAACCTCCCAGGATTGGCGGGTCGCGATCGAGGAGGGGGCGACGATCGTCCGCCTCGGCCACGCCGTCTTCCTGTGATTTCCCGCAGAATCTGGGAATAATCTGTAAAGGAGTCGGCCCTTAAAGGCCGAAGACACGACCACAGATGGCCTTCAGGGACACTTGGCATAGAGCGCTGGTCTACTTCGGACTGGCCGAGGACCACGACTACGGTCCCGAATACGAGGAAGACTTCGAGCCTGAGACGGGGTCGGAGGAAGTCTTCGAGGGCCGCCGCGAGCGCGGCGAGGGCTCCTCGGTGCGCCGCCTGCCGACCTCGCGCCGCGCCCGCCGCGACGAGATCGACGACATCTTCGGCGACGACGAACCGGTCGCCTCCAGCCGCACCCGCACCCTGCGCCCGGTCGACAACGGCGGCAGCGACATCCAGGTCCACCTGGTCATCCCCCGCAACTTCAACGACGCCCAGCAGGTCGCCGACCAGTTCAAACGCTCGGTGCCGGTGATCCTCAACCTGCAGACCGCCGACCACGAGCTCTCGAAGCGGATGATCGACTTCTGCTCCGGCCTCACCTACGCGCTCGACGGCGGCATGCAGCGGATCGCCGAGAAGATGTTCCTGCTGACGCCGCGCAACGTCGAGGTCTCCGCCGAGGAAAGGGCGAGGCTGATCGACAAGGGGTTCTTCAACCAGTCGTAGGGGTCGCGGGTGGGGGTGTCCCTCTCGGGACACCGCTCGCCAATGGCTCGCGGTTGATGCTTCTATGTTTGTCAAGTCCCGCTCGTAGCGAAGATCGAGCGGGAGGTCCTCAGGCCCTCCTCGCCTCTGCCTCCAGCAGCCTGAACAGCTGCCGCGCCACGTAGCGCTTCAGGCAGCGCCTGATCTCCCGCGGGGTCTTTCCCTCTTCCCGGCGACGCTGCGCGTAGGCGCGGGTGCGGGGATCGTGGCTGAGGCGCGAGGTGGTGATCGTGTGCAGGGCGCGGTTGAGCCTGCGGTCGCCGCAGCGGTTGAGTCGGTGGCGGACGGTCTGCCCCGAGGAGGCGGGGATCGGCGCGGCGCCGGCGAGCATCGCGAAGGCCGCCTCGGAGCGGACCCGCCCCCGGTGAGACCAGGCGTTGACCAGCTCCGCGGCCGAGATCGTCCCTACGCCCGGCTCGGCGAGCAGGCGGGGGCAGAGCGCCTCCAGGAGGCAGCGGAGCTCTGCCTCGAGCTCGGCGGCCTCGGTCTCCAGGGCGAGGGCGCGCCGCGCCGTCGAGCGCAGCGCCAGCACCGTCATCCGGTGCTCGACCGGGTGCGAGGCGCCGATGCGCAGCCGCCCGCAGCGGCCGACCAGCTCCTTGCCGCCCGATCGCCGCAGCGAGGAGCGCAGGCTCTCCGGCGCGGTGACGAGCAGCGACTGCAACTGGGCGATCGCGACCGCGTGGGCCCGGACCGCCCCCTGGCGGGTCCGCAGGGCGACGCGGATCGCCTCCCGCTCGCCGCGGCGGCGCGGCTCGGTCAGGTGCCTGCGCCCCAGGGCCTCGCGCGCGGCCCGCAGCGCGTCGAGCTCGTCGGACTTCGCCCCGTTGCGCCGCGCCGGGCGCTTCGGCCGGTCGATCTCGACCACCCGCTCTCCCCGTTCGTGCAGGTAGGCGGTGAGGCCGGCCCCGTAGCTGCCGGTCGACTCGATCGCCCAGACCCGCCGCCCGGGCGCGTGCTCCTCGGCGAAGGCGAGCATGCGCCGGTAGCCGCGCGCGTCGGCATCGGTGGTCGTGTGGGGGCCGATCGCGCCGGTCCCGGCGGCCACGGCCTGGGCGGTGTTGGTGTCGCGATGGGTGTCCACCCCGATCACGTTGTCGACTTCGTCTGCGAGCATCTTGCGGAGACCTCCTTCGAGGGGGTTGGCTGTCGGTCGCCGGCCCGGGTGAGGAACCGCTCGGCAAGACTGTGACGGGTCACGCCCCGCAGGGCGGACGGGCTTCTGATCAGGCCAGTGGCGGTGGCCGGGCCGGCACCGGCGGCGAGCGGCAGACGCATCAATCGCAGGACGCCCCTCGGCGAGGGGGTCGGAGTGTCTTCGGGTCATGCCGCTCACCGCCGGTGCCCAGCCTGGCCGCGACCCCGGACGCAGACCCCGCGGGGTCTGCGTCCGGGTCAGGCACCCACATCGGCACCGACATCTTCATATCGGTGCCGAGACTCACAGAGTGTCCCGAGAGGGACACCCCCACCCGCTCCTTGTCCGCAGTTAGGCTCACGGGCGTGATCGTCGGATTCATCGGGTCGGGGAACATGGCCGCTGCAATTGCGCGGGGGTGGGTTGGGGAGTTCGATTCGTTCCTGTTTTCCGATGGCGGGTCGGGCCGGGCTCGGGCGCTGGCCGAGGAGCTGGGCGGGGAGGTTGCCTCCAACGAGGAGATCGCCCGGCGGGCGGACCTGGTCGTGTTGGCGGTGAAGCCGGGGATGGTGGACGAGGTGGCGCCGTCGCTGCGAGAGGCGAGGCAGGTTGTCTCGGTCCTCGCTGTGGTCCCGCTGGAGCGGCTCGAAGCTGCGTTTCCCGGTGCCGAGCACGTCATGCGGGCGATGCCCAACGTCGGGGTGGAGGTGCGCAGGGGGGTGCTCTGCGTCGCCGGGTCGGCTTCGGAGGAGGCGCGGGAGAAGCTGGGGCTGCTCGGGCACGTGGTCGAGATCCCCGACGCCGACTTCGACGAGGCGACGGCGATCATGGGCTGCGCCCCCGCCTACCTGGCGCTGGCGGTCGAGGCGCTGGCCGAGGCCGGGGCCGAAGCCGGGCTCGATCCCGAGCTGGCGCGCGAGCTGGTGGTCGAGACCACCGCCGGCACCGCCGAGCTGCTGCGCCGCCGCCACCCGGCCGACGTCCGCCGGGCGGTGACCTCGCCGGGCGGCAGCACCGAAGCCGGGCTGGAAGCGCTCGACCGCGAAGGCGCCTGGCTGGCCTTCAAGGCCGCGGTCGACGCCTCGCTGGAGCGGATGCGAGGGTGATTCCGCTCGCCCTCAACCGCGGCGACGTCGCCGACTACGTCAGCGCCCTGTTCATCGTCTACGTGATCCTGATCTTCGCCCGCATCGTCATCTCCTTCGTGCCGCGGATGCCCTACCGGCCCTGGCTGCGCACCGTCCTCGACTTCGTCACCGAGACGACCGACCCCTACCTCAACTTCTTCCGCCGCTTCCTGCCGCCGGTCGGCGGCGGCGGCTTCGCCCTCGACCTCAGCCCGATGATCGGGCTGATCGTCCTCTTCGTCGCCCAGGCGGTTGTCGTCGGGCTGATCCGCGGGTGAGCCCGACCGCCCGCGCCTGGGCCCGCGCCGGCGCCGTCTGCGCGCTGGTGCTGGCCGCCGACCAGGCGGCGAAGGCGGCGATCGAGCACCACCTCGTCCCCGGCCAGTACGTCGGCGCGCTCGGCCCGCTCGAATTCACCCTCTCCCACAACCGCGGCGTCGCCTTCGGGCTCGCCGGCGGCGCCGGGGTGAAGCTGGTCGTCTTCACGGCGCTCGCCCTGGGCGTGGTCGGCTACCTGTTCGCCCGCGAGCCGCTGCGGCCGGGGATGTGGCTGGCGGCCGGCCTGGTCGGCGGCGGCGCCCTCGGCAACCTCGCCGACCGGATCCGCGCCGGCGCCGTCACCGACTTCGTCGCCGTCGGCTCCTGGCCGCCGTTCAACCTCGCCGACGTCTCGATCACCCTCGGCGTCGCGCTGCTGATCTTCGTCTACTTTCGCGACGAGCGGGAGCGGGAGCGCGCGGAGACCGCCGGGAGCGAGCCTGAGGGCGGAGGCGAGGGCGAGGGTGGCTGAGCCGCAGCTGCGAATCGTCTACCGCGACGACTCGCTGGCCGTGGTCGAGAAGCCGGCCGGGCTGGTCGTCCACCCGGCGCCGTCGCACACCGGGCCGACCCTGGTCGACGAGCTGGGCGGCCTGCTCGGCGGCGGCGGCGACTCCGAGCGGCCCGGCATCGTCCACCGGCTCGACAAGGGCACCAGCGGCCTGCTCGTCGTCGCCCGCGACGACGCGACCCACGCGGCGCTGCAGGAGGCGGTGCGCCGGCGCGCGGTCGAGCGCGTCTACCTGGCTCTGGCCGGGGGCCGGCTCGCCTCGCGGACCGGAACGATCGACGCCCCGATCGGCCGCTCGGCCCGGCAGCGCCACCGGATGGCCGTCTCCGGCGCCGCCTCGCGCCAGGCCCGCACCCACTTCGAGGTGCTGGAGCTGCTGCCCCGCGAGACCTACCTGGAGGCGCGCCTGGAGACCGGTCGCACCCACCAGATCCGGGCCCACTTCGCGGCGATCGGCCACCCGCTCACCGGCGACCCCACCTACGGCGGCGCCGAGCGCTACGGCCTCGAGCGCCAGTTCCTCCACGCCCACCGCCTCGCCTTCCGCCACCCCGGCACGGGCGAGCCGCTCGAGTTCGCCTCGCCGCTGCCCCCGGACCTGGCCGCGGCGCTGCAGGCGGCGCGCCGGGAAGCCTGAGCGAGCTCGCTTTCTGTTCAGGTGAATGCGGGGGGCTACACTTCGCCGCTCGGAAACTCAACCCCCGCCCACAGCGGACCGGATCCTGCCTGGCCACGCCAGGTCCCGGCGAGCGGAGCGGGCGCTTCGCACAAGACAAAAGGAGAACCACATGGCACAGGCAGAGTTGAGAGACCTGCTCGAGGCCGGAGTCCACTTCGGCCACCAGACGCGCCGCTGGAACCCGAACATGCGCCGCTTCATCTTCGGCGAGATGGACGGGATCCACATCATCGACCTGCTGCAGACCGAGGCGCTGCTGGAGAACGCCCGCAAATTCGCCGGCGAGCTGGCGACCGGGGGCGGCACCGTCCTCTTCGTCGGGACCAAGAAGCAGGCCCGCGACACGATCCAGGAATGGGCCGAGAAATGCCGGATGCCCTACGTCAACAAGCGCTGGCTCGGCGGCCTGCTGACCAACTTCAACACGATGTCGGGCCGGATCGGCCGCCTGCACGAGCTCAACGGCTGGAAAGAGGAGGGCAAACTCGACCTCCTGCCGACCAAGGAGCGGATGGGGATGGAGGCCGAACTCGCCAAGCTCGAGTTCAACCTCGGCGGCGTCCGCGACATGGACCGCCTGCCCGACGCCGTCTTCGTCGCCGACCTCAAAACCGAGGAGATCGCGGTTAACGAGGCGGCCCGCCTGCGGATCCCGATCATCGGCCTGGTCGACACCAACTGCGATCCGACCCCGGTCGACTACGTGATCCCAGGAAACGACGACGCGATCCGCTCCTGCCAGCTCGTGATCGGCACGATCGGCGGCGCGATCGAGGAGGGCGCCTCCTCCTGGCGGGTGCAGGAGGAAAAGCGGGTCGCCGAAGAGATGGAGCGGCGCAAACGCGAGGAGGAAGAGCGCAAGAAGCGCGAGGAGGAAGAGAAGGAGCGGCGCGAAGCCGAGGAGGCAAAACAGCACGAAGAAGAGACGGCCCGCAAACAGGCCGAGGCGAAAAAAGCGCAGGCTCAGGCTGCGGCCGCCCAGGAGAAACAAGCTCCTCAGGACCAGGCGTCGCGGCCCGCGGGTCCTGTCGCGGACGAGGGGTCCTCGTCCTCGCAAGCTGCGGGCGACGACCCCTCATCCGCGCCACCCGCGGCAGGGGGCGCCGGGGCGCAGGTGCAGGCCACGCCGGCCGGCTCCGCGGTCGAGGCCAAAACGGCACCGCCCGAGGCATCTGTCGCCGAGGTGAAGGAGACGGCCGGCGAGGAGCAGCCGCCGCCGGCGCCTGCGGAGAGCGCGAAAGCGGCCGACGGCGGCGAGCAGGCCCCCGCCGGGGGGGCGCAGGCGACCGAGGGAGAGGCGAAAGCCGAGAATGGGGAGGAGTCGAAATGAGCAACGTCACTGCTGCCGACGTGAAGGCGCTCCGGGATCGGACCGGGGCGGCGATGATGGACGCCAAATCGGCGCTGGTCGAGGCCGAGGGAGACGTCGAGCGCGCGGTCGAGCTGCTGCGGGTGAAGGGCCAGGCCTCGGCCGCCAAGCGCGAAGGGCGCGGCACCAACGAGGGCGTCGTCGCCTCCTACATCCACGCCAACGACAAGGTCGGGGCGATGGTCGAAGTCCAGTGCGAGACCGACTTCGTCGCCCGCAACGAGGAGTTCCGCGTCTTCGCCTACCAGGTCGCCCTGCACGCGGCGGCGACCGCCCCGCAGTACGTCTCCACCGAGGAGATCCCGGCCGAGGAGCGCGAGGCCGAAAGGAAGGTCTTCGAAGAGAAGGCGCGCGAAGAAGGCAAGCCCGACAACGTCGTCGAGAAAATCGTCGAGGGGCAGCTCGCCAAGTGGGCGAGCGAAGTCGCGCTGCTCGACCAGACCCACGTCAACGCCGAGAAGCACGAGGGCAAGACGATCGAGGAGCTGCGCCAGGAGCTGGCGGCGAAAACCGGCGAGAACGTCCAGATCGCCCGTTTCTCCTACTTCCGCGTCGGAGAATAGGCTCCCCGGCAGTGAACGACTCCGCCGAGCCGCGCTTCGGGCGCATCCTGCTGAAGCTCTCCGGCGAGGCCCTGATGGGTGGCCAGAGCTTCGGCACCGACGGCGCCGAGGTCGACCGGATCGCCAAGCAGGTCGCGGCGGTCCGCGAGCGCGGGGTCGAGGTGGCGATCGTGGTCGGCGCCGGCAACATCTACCGCGGCCTCGACGGGGCGGCGAGCGGGATGGACCGGGCAACCGGCGATTACATGGGGATGCTGGCGACGGTGCTCAACGCGCTCACCCTGCAGGACGCACTGGAGCGCCACGGGCAGCACACGCGGGTGATGTCGGCGATCGACGTCCAGGAGGTGGCCGAGCCCTACATCCGCCGCCGCGCCATGCGCCACCTCGAGAAGGAGCGCGTGGTCATCTTCGCCGCCGGCACCGGCAACCCGTTCTTCACCACCGACACGGCGGCGGCGCTGCGGGCGCTGGAGATCCACGCCGAGGCGATCCTGATGGCGAAGAACGGGGTGGAGGGGGTCTTCGACTCCGACCCGGCGCAGAACCCGGAGGCGAAGTTCCTGCCGCAGATCACCCACCGCGAGGCGATCGAGCGCGGCCTCCGGGTGATGGACTCGACGGCGCTCTCGCTCTGCATGGACAACGACCTGCCCATCTACGTCTTCAACATGGGAGACGAGCGCAACATAGATAGGATCGTCTGCGGCGAGAAGGTGGGGACCCTGGTCTCCAGCGAACCGACGGTTTGAGAGGAAACGACGGGTGGAGCTGATCGACGAACTGCTGGCGGACGCGCGGGAGCGGATGGCCAAATCGGTCGAATCCAGCCGCGGCGAGCTCGCCACCGTGCGCACCGGCCGCGCCTCCCCGCACCTGCTGGACCGGATCTCGGTCGACTACTACGGCAACCCGACGCCGCTCAAGCAGCTCGCCAACGTCGCCGCCGGCGACGCCCGGCTGCTGACCGTGACCCCCTTCGACAAGAGCGCCCTGGGGGCGATCGAGAAGGCGATCCAGGAGTCCGACGTCGGCCTCACCCCGAGCAACGACGGCAACGTGATCCGGCTGCAGATCCCGGAGATGACCGAGGAGCGCCGCCGCGAGATGGTCAAGGTGGTCCACGGGGTCGCCGAGGAGGGCCGGGTGGCGGTCCGCAACGTCCGCCGCGACATCATGAGCGACCTCCGCGACCTCAAGAAGGAGGGCGAAGTCGGCGAGGACGAGGAGCGCCGGGCCGAGGAGACGCTGCAGAAGCGCACCGACGAGGCGGTCGCCGAGATCGACGGCTTGCTCAAGGGCAAGGAAGAAGAGATCCTCGAGGTGTGAGGCGGCTGCAAAGCGGCCATTTGCCGCCTCACGAGGCAAGCGAGTGACCGCGCCCAGATACGTAGCGATCATCACCGACGGCAACGGCCGCTGGGCGCACCAGCGGGGCCTGCCGGTGGTCGAGGGACACCGGGCGGGCGCCGACACCCTCAAGGCGCGGCTGCGCGACGCGGCCGAGCTGGGGATCGAGGAGCTGACCGTCTACTCGTTCTCGACCGAGAACTGGAACCGGCCCGAGGAGGAGGTGCGCGGCCTGATGGGGATGATGGGCGAGCGGATCGGCTCGGAAACCCCGGATCTCAAGGCCGAAGGGGTGAGGATGCGCTACATCGGCCGCCGCGAGGGGCTCGACCCGGCGCTGGTCGAGCGGATGGAGTGGTCGGAGGCCGAGACCGCCGGCAACGACCGGATCACCCTCTTCGTCGCCTTCAACTACGGCGGCAGGGCGGAGATCCTCGACGCGGCGCGAAGCTTCACGGGGGGCTCCGAGGAGGAGTTCCGCAGCCGCCTCTACGCACCCGAGATGCACGATCCCGACCTCCTGATCCGAACCAGCGGCGAGCAGCGCCTCTCCAACTACCTGCTCTGGCAGTGCGCCTACTCGGAGCTGGTCTTCCGCGACGAGCTCTGGCCCGACTTCGACCGGGCGGCGCTGGAGGCGAGCCTGCGCGAATACGAGACCCGCCAGCGGCGCTTCGGGAGCCGCGCGTGAGCGCCGAGGGGGAGGAGCCGCGGGTGACGGTGGACCTCTTCGACGACGAGATGTTCGAGGACGAGCCGGGGCCGCCGCGGCAGCCGCGGCAGCAGCGGCAGGGGCGCCCCGGGCGAAAGCGCCGCCGCGGCAGCGGCGAGACCGCGAAGCGCGTCCTCGTCGCCCTGCCCTGGATCGTCTTCGCGATCGCGATCACGGTCGCCGGCGGGATCGTCTTCGCCCTGGCGATGATCGCGATCGGCGTCGTCGCCCTGCGCGAGTTCGCCGCGATCGCCTCCCGCTACCGGCCGCTGGTCCTGCCCGCCTACGCCGCGGTCGCGGCGCTGATCGTCGCCGCCCACTTCGGCACCGCCTTCAACCTCCTCTACGTCCTCGCCGCCTCGGTCCCGCTGGTCTTCGCCTTCGCGGCCCGGCCCGGCCACCAGGAGGGGGCGACGGTCGCGATGGGGGTGACCCTGCTCGGCGTCCTCTGGATCGGGCTGCCGCTCGCCCACGCGGTCCTGCTCCGCGACCTGCCCTCGCACGGGGCGGCGCTGCTGATCGACGTCCTCGTCGGCACCTTCGTCGCCGACACCGCCGCCTACGCGACCGGCCGCATGTTCGGCAGCCACCGGATCACCCCGAACATCTCCCCGAACAAGACCCTCGAGGGGCTGATCGGCGGCTTCCTGATCGGCACCATGGGCTTCTGGTTCGCCGGCCTCTACCAGGACTGGCTCTCGGGCCTCGACGCGCTCCTGATCGGCGCCGCCGTCGCCGCCGCGGCCCCGCTCGGCGACCTCTTCGAGTCGATGATCAAGCGCGACCTCGGGACCAAGGACACCGGCACCCTCTTCGGCCCCCACGGCGGCCTCCTCGACCGCCTCGACGCCGTCTTCTTCACCGTCGTCGTCGGCTATTACCTGGCGGTCGCGCTCGTCTACTGACGCCGAGGGGCGCCCGCGAGCCCGCTTCCTGTTCCTTTTGGCTGTTATCGAGCCATAAGGAACAGGAAGGGTCGAGGCCCCTGCGGTTAGCTGTTCCTTTTGGGCGTCAGGCGACCAAAAGGAACAGAAGGCGACGAGCGGATCGTCGGGCATCCGTATCCTCTGCAGGGCATGAAGAAGGTTCTCGTGCTCGGGTCGACCGGGTCCATCGGAACGCAGGCGCTGGAGGTGATCGGGCGCTCGCAGGAGCTGCAGGCGGTCGGCCTGGCGGCCGGCTCGGGCTGGGAGACCGCGGTCGAGCAGGCGCGCGAGCACGGGGTGCCCGCGGTCGCGATCGCCGAGGCCGAGGCCGCCGAGCGGGCCCGGGCGCATTGGAGCGGGCGGGTCCTCGCCGGCGAGGAGGGGATCCGGGAGCTGATCGCGAGCTCGGGCGCCGACCTGGTCCTCAACGCGATCGTCGGCGCCGCGGGGCTCGGCTCGACCATCGTCGCCCTCAGCGAGGGGATCGACGTCGCCCTCGCCAACAAGGAGAGCCTGGTCCTCGGCGGCGAGCTGGTGATGGCGCTGGCGGAGGCGACGGGGGCGCGGCTGCTGCCGGTCGACTCCGAGCACTCGGCCCTCTTCCAGCTGATCGGCGCCGAGGCTCCGGGGACGGTCGAGCGACTCGTCCTGACCGCCTCGGGCGGGCCCTTCCGCGGCCGCGGCGACCTCGCCGAGGTCAGCGTCGCCGACGCCCTCGCCCATCCCACCTGGCGGATGGGCGGGAGGATCACGATCGACTCGGCGACGCTGATGAACAAGGGCTTCGAGGCGATCGAGGCCCACCACCTCTTCGCCGTCGGCTACGGGCGGATCGAGGTCGTCGTCCACCCGCAGTCGCTGGTCCACTCGCTGGTCCACCTCAACGACGGCTCCTCGCTCGCCCACCTCGGCTACCCCGACATGCGGGTGCCGATCTCCTACGCGCTGCACCACCCCGAGCGGGCCGACGTCGACGTGCCGCAGCTCGACCTCGCCGCCGCGGGCTCGCTGACCTTCGAGCCGCCCGACCTCGAGACCTTCGCCTGCCTGCGGCTGGCGCTGGAGGCGGGCCGCGCCGGCGGCACCGCGCCGACCGTCCTCAACGCCGCCGACGAGGTCGCGGTCGCCGCCTTCCTCGAGGAGCGGATTCCGTTCACGGCGATCCCCGCGGTGATCGAGCGGGTTATGGGGGAGATGCCCGCCGCGTCCGTCAGCCACTTCGACGACCTCTTCGCCGCCGACGCGGAGGCCCGCAAACGCAGCCAGGAGCAGGTCAGGGAGCTGACGCCGGCATGAGCTGGGTCTGGGTCTTCCTCGGCTTCTGCTTCCTGATCGTCGTCCACGAGGCGGGGCACTTCGCCGCCGCCAAGGCCGTCGGCATGCGGGTCGAGCGCTTCTTCCTCTTCTTCGGGCCGACGATCTGGTCGTTCAAGCGCGGCGAAACCGAGTACGGGATCAAATCGATCCCGATCGGCGGCTACGTGAAAATCACCGGCATGAACCCGGAGGAGGAGGTCCCTCCGGAGCACGAAGCCAACGCCTACTTCCGCAAGCCGGTCTGGAAGCGGATCGTCGTCGTCGCCGCCGGCCCGGCGGTGAACATCGTCCTCGCCTTCCTGATCCTCTTCGGCGTCTACTGGGCCAACGGGCACCCGGAAATCGACCAGCGGGTCGGCGAAACGAAAGCGGGAACGCCGGCGGCCCGGGTGCTGAAGCCCGGCGACAGGATCGTCTCGATCGACGGGCGCGCCTTCGCCGGGCTCCCCCCCGAAGAGAGGCTCGAACGCTTCGGGAAGACCGTCGCCGCCCACCGCTGTCCGGGCAGGCAGGTCGACGGCTGCGTCGCCGCCACCCCGGTCCGGATCGAGATCGAACGGGATGGCCGGACCAGGACGCTGTCGGTCTACCCGCGCTACGACAAGGAAGCCGAAAGGGCGCTGGTCGGCTTCTCCTACGGGACCAGGAACGTGCCGGTGGGCGCCGGCGCCGCGGCGTCGGAAGCGGGCGGGGCGATCTGGTCGGTGGCGCGCGGCACCGTCCACGTCTTCACCCACCTGTTCGAAGAAAAGCAGCGCAAGCAGGTCTCGGGGGTGGTCGGGATCAGCGACGTCGGCCACCAGGTGATCGAACGGGGCTTCGAACGCGCCCTTCTCCTCCTCGCCTTCGTCAGCCTCTCGCTGGGGCTCGTCAACCTGCTGCCGATCCTGCCGCTCGACGGCGGCCACATCTTCTGGGCGCTGGTCGAGAAGCTCCGCGGCGAGCCGGTCTCGCTGCGGGTCGTCGAGCGGGCGACGATGGTCGGGATCGCGCTGGTCGTGATGCTCTTCTTCCTCGGCCTCTCCAACGACATCGGCCGGATCACCGGCGAAGGCTTCGAAGTCCGCTGACCCGGCCCGCCGCCGCGCCTCAATAAGCTTCGGACATGGCTTCCAAACGGCAGATCTGGGTCGGCGGCGTGCCGATCGGCGGCGGCGCCCCGGTCGCGGTGCAGACGATGACCAAGACCGAGACCGCCAACGTCGAGGCGACGATGGAGCAGATCCGCAAGGTCGCCGACGCCGGTGCCGACCTGGTCCGCTGCGCCGTACCGCGCGAGCAGGACGCCGAGGCGCTGAAGACGATCGTGCGCGAATCGCCGATCCCGGTGATCGCCGACATCCACTTCAACCACACCCTGGCGCTGAAGGCGATCGACGCCGGCGCCCACTGCATCCGCCTCAACCCGGGCAACATCGGCGGCCGCGAGAAAGTCGCCGAGGTGGCGGCGAGGGCGACCGCGGCCGGAGTGCCGATGCGGATCGGGGTCAACTCCGGCTCGCTGCCGAAGCACCTGCACGCGCTCGAGCGCGAGAACCCGGTCGAGGCGCTGGTCGCCGCCGCGATCGAGTTCGTCGAGCTGATGGAGGGCCTGGATTTCGAGAACTTCAAGGTCTCGATCAAGTCGACCAACGTGCCGAACACGATCGCCGCCAACCGCCTGCTCGCGGAGAAGATCCCCTACCCGCTGCACCTCGGGGTGACCGAGGCGGGGACGAAATGGGGCGGTTCGCTGAAATCGGCGGTCGGCCTGGGGGCGCTGCTCGCCGACGGGGTCGGCGACACGATCCGGATCAGCCTCTCGACCTTCCACGCCGAGGAGGAGGTCAAAGTCGCCTGGGAGATCCTCAAGGCGCTGCAGCTGCGCGAGCGCGGCCCGGTCCTGATCGCCTGCCCGACCTGCGGCCGCCTCCAGTTCGACATGGACTCGGTGGTGGCGGAGATCGAGCGGCGCCTGGAGAGCTATGAGGAGCCGGTCGAGGTCGCCGTCCTCGGCTGCGCCGTCAACGGCATCGGCGAGGCCGGCCACGCCGACTTCGGCATCGCCGGGGCCAAGAACGAGGGCCTGATCTTCGCCGGCGGCAAGCCCCTGCGCAAGGTCCCGCAGGCGAAGCTGGTCGACACCCTCTTCGAGGAGATCGACAAGTCCCTGGACCGCGGCGGCGAGGTCGAGTTCGACGAGGCCGAGTCGCGCGAGGGCGCCGAGTGGGTCGCCAACATCGAGCGCGAAAACGCCGGCGACCTCACCCCCGAGAAGATCGCCGCGATGGAGGCCGAAGCGGTGGAGCGCGGCGAGGCCGACAAGGTCCTCCTCGACGAGGAGGCCTCGCCGACGGCCGGACGGCGCTTCACCCGCGCCTAGGCGGGAAAGCGCCGTTCGTTCTCTTCGCGGATCGCAACGAGCATCCGTTTGGCGATCCCGTTGCGATCGCGCCAAACGGTGCGATCTGCCGCGCTTACGTCTTCGTCCCAAGGAAGTCCCAGGCCAAGGCGTTTGGCAATTCGCTTGACTGGGGTCGTGACCGCCGAGGCAATATTTCTAGGAGTGCCGACACTGAGGTGCTCGGCCATGGTCACTGAGTCGACCGCACCATCAGCATCCAGCTTGTTGAAGAAGTCACCAGCGCGATGAAGTGAGTTCACCCCGAGCTCATGGGCCAGTTCGCGGCACTGCTCGGCGGCGTAGGCCTCGGGGTCCTTTGCGTGCGTTTCACGCCTCAGCTCTTCAGCAACGTATGGAGCAATCCAGCGGGCGAATTCACGACCGAACTGCTCACCTGGGAATGCAGCCGAGCTCATATCTCCTCCTCAACGTGTGCAAACTGTATCTCTTGCATGAGAATAGCACCATACGCACCGGCCGAGTCTGTGAAAAGTGGCGCTATAGGCCACTTTTCACAGACTCGCGTTTTCGTGACCGCCGTGACCGCCATCTCGGGATAGATTGCCCTGCGTGAGCCGCCTCTCCCAGACCTTCCTCCCGACCCTGAAGGACGCGCCTGCCGACGCGGAGGCGCTCTCGCACAAGCTGATGGTGCGGGCGGGGCTGGTCCGGCAGATGGGGGCGGGGCTGTGGACGTACCTGCCCGCCGGTTGGCGGGCGCAGCGCAAGGTCGAGGCGATCCTCCGCGAGGAGATGGAGGCGATCGGCGCCCAGGAGATGCTGATGCCGGTGATGCAGCCGGCGGAGCTGTGGGAGAAGACCGGGCGCTACGGGATCGAGGAGCTGTTCAAGCTCGAGGACCGCCGCGGGGCGCCGCTGGTGCTGGCGATGACCCACGAGGAGGCGGTGACCTTCACGGTGGCGCGCGACGTGCGCTCCTACCGCGACCTGCCGCTGATGCTCTTCCACATCCAGACCAAGGAGCGCGACGAGCCGCGGCCGCGGGCCGGGGTCCTGCGCACCCGCGAGTTCACGATGAAGGACGCCTACTCCTTCGACCGCGACGAGGAGGGGCTGGCGCGCTCCTACGAGCTGCAGGCCGGCGCCTACGAGCGCATCCTCGACCGCTGCGAGCTGCGCTGGTACCGGGTCGAGTCCGACGTCGGGATGATGGGCGGCTCCGGCGCCGACGAGTACATGGCCCCCTGCCCGGCGGGCGAGAACGAGGTGGCGCTGGCGCCGGGCTACGCGGCCAACGTCGAGGTCGCCGCGGCCGAGCCGCAGCCGGTCGAGCTGCCGCCGCCGCTGGCCGCGCCCGAGGAGGTCGACACGCCCGGCCTGACCAAGGTCGAGGAGGTGGCCGGCCACCTGGGGCTGCTGCCGGGCGCCCTGATCAAGACCCTGCCGATCGTCGTCGAGGGCCGGGGGATGGTCCTGGTGCTGCTGCGCGGCGACCACCGGCTGAACGAGATCAAGCTTCGGAACGGGATGAAATCCGACTTCCGCCAGGCAAGCGCCGAGGAGATCGAGGCGCAGCTCGGCCCGGTCGGGTTCCTCGGCCCGGTCGGCAGCGGCCTGCCGATCATCCGGGACGCGGCGCTCGGCGGCGACTCCTACGTCACCGGCGCCAACCGGCCCGACACCCACCTGCGGGGCGTCGACCCCGCCCGCGACTTCGAGTCCTACGCGATGGACGTGCGCACCGTCGAGGCCGGCGACACCGCCCCCGGCGGCGGCCGGATCGAGATCGAGACGGCGATCGAGGTCGGCAACATCTTCAAGCTCGGCAGCCGCTACTCGGAGCCGCTCGGCGCCACCTACCTCGACGAGGACGGGGTCGAGAAGCCGATCGCGATGGGCAGCTACGGGATCGGGCCGGCGCGGATCGTCGCCGCCTCGATCGAGCAGCGCGCCGACGAGCGCGGGATCGTCTGGCCGCGGGCGCTGGCCCCCTGGCAGATCCACCTGGTCTCGCTGGCGAAGGCGGCCGAGCCCGAGCGCGAGGCCGCCGAGCGGCTCTACGAGGAGCTGCGGGCGGCCGGCGCCGAGGTCCTCTACGACGACCGCGACGCCGGGCCGGGGGAGAAGCTGACCGACGCCGAGCTGCTCGGCTGCCCACTGCGGATCGTCGCCGGCCGCCGCGGCCTCGCCGAGGGCGTGGTCGAGGCCTCGGAGCGGGCGACGGGAGCCGAGCGCAAGCTGCCGCTGGAGGACGCCGCCGCGCAGGCGCTGGAGCTGCTCGGCGGGGCCGAGCGCTCCGATGGCTAGCCAGAACCCCTTCGGCCGCGGCCGCGTGCGCCGCCTCTTCGGACTCGATCGCAGCGCGCCGCCGCCGCCGGTCACCCGCCGGGGCCAGCCGCTGCACCCCTGGACGATCCCCAACGCGGTCGGCTACCTGCGCCTGGCGGCGCTGCCGGTCTTCCTCGTCCTCGCCTACAGCACCGAGGACGGAACCTCGCTCGCCTCGGCGCTGGTCTTCTGGGCGATCTCGGGCGGCGACTACCTCGACGGCATCCTCGCCCGCATCACCGGCCAGTACAGTCGTCTCGGCGCCCTGCTCGACCCGCTGGTCGACCGCCTCACGATCCTCGCCGGCGCCGTCGTCTGCTGGAGCTTCGAGCTGCTGCCGCGCTGGGCGCTGGCGCTGCTGGCGCTGCGCGAGCTGACGATGCTGGCGATCGCCTCCTACGGGCTCCGCCACGGCGTCGACATCGAGGTCAACTGGCCCGGGCGGATCTCGGTCTTCCCGATCATGGGCGGGATCTTCCTCGCCCTGCTGGCGCCCGGCTGGGTGGCCACGGCGCTGCTGATCTGGGGCCTGGCGATGGCGATCCTCGCCACCGTCCTCTACGCCCGCGAGGGGCTGCGGGCGGCCCGCGGCGCCGGCGCCGCGGGCTGAGCGCCAGATCCGGCCCAACCCTTAACCTTCAGTTGAACCTTGGGCGGGCGGGGAGCTATCATCGATCTCCGCGCAAACCGGAGGCACCGCCTCTTCGAGTTAGGAGCACGATGGAGGAGACCTTTCCCGATCTCGGTTCCCTCAGCGACAAGGAGCTGAAGGACATGATCGACAACCTGACGGCGGAGGAGAACGAGATCTCCTACAAGCGGCGCGTCCTGCACGGGAAGATCGACATCCTGCGCGCGGAGCTCGTCAACCGCCTGCGGCACAAACGCGAGGCCGGCGACTCGATGATCTCGGGCGACGACGTCGAGCAGCTGACCCAGATCCTCGCCGGCAGGTCCCAGGCGCTGCCGGAGGACGAGCCCGCCGCCTGAGCGGGCCGGACCGGTCATGGCCGTGCACTGCCCTGAGTGCGGGTTCGCCAACCCCGAGGGGGCGAACTACTGCCAGAAGTGCGGCGCCTACCTCGGCGGCCCGAAAGAGGGCGACGAACCGACGACGATGACCTACCGGGTCGACGAGACCGGCGAGATGCAGCCGGTCGACATCGACGAGGTGGTTTCCGAGGCGGGGGCGGCGCTGGTGATCCGCAGCGGCGGCGGCCGCGCCGGCGAGAGCTTCAGCATCGACGACGAGCGGATCAGCATCGGCCGCAGCCCCGACGCCGGCGTCTTCCTCGACGACGTCACCGTCTCCCGCAACCACGCGCTGCTGGTGCGCCGCCGCGACGGCCTCTACATCGACGACCTCGGCTCGCTCAACGGCACCTACGTCAACCGGCGCCGGATCGAGTCGCACCGGCTCGCCGACGGCGACGAGATCCAGGTCGGCAAGTACAAGTTGAGCTACCTCGAGCGCTGAGATGACGGTCTCCGAACAGACCGGGCGCGCCGGGGCGCCGAGCCGCCCGCGTAAGGCGCTGACGATCGGCGCCGTCTGCAAAATCCTGCAGAGCGAATTCGACGACGTCTCGATCTCCAAGATCCGCTACCTCGAGGACCAGAAGCTGCTGAGCCCGCGCCGCACCTCGGGCGGCTACCGCCTCTACAGCCAGGCCGACGTCGAACGGCTGCGGACGATCCTGCGCCTGCAGCGCGACGAGTTCCTGCCGCTGCGGGTGATCCGCCAGGAGCTCGCCTCCGGCGGCGACGTTGTCCTGGCCGGCGAGGGCGAGCGCAAGGGCAACGCGGGGGCGGTGCGGCGGGCGATCCTCGTCGACACCTCGCGCGCCTACCTGACCCTGGAGGAGGTGCTGGAGGAGACCGGCGCCCGCGAGGAGCTGGTCTCCGAGCTGGAGAACTACGGGATCGTGCAGCCGGAGAAGCGCGAGGGCAGGCAGGTCTACGACGAGACCGACCGCGAGATCGTCCGCGCCGCCAACGAGCTCTCGCGGGTGGGCGTGGGGGCGCGGAACCTGCGCGTCTTCCGCTCCTCGGCCGACCGCGAGGCCAACCTGCTGGAAGCGCTGCTGGGGCCGTCGCTGCGCTCGCGCAACCCCGAGCGCCGCAAGGAGGCGCTGCAGAGCCTCGAGAGCCTGGCGGCGACCGTCTCCCACCTCAAGCACCTGCTGCTGGTCCGCGACCTGCGCCGCCTGGCCGGCGATTGATTGAGAGCGGGAGACCGGCGTCTGGCGGCGTCCTCGGTCGCTCCCGTGCAGAGCACGCCACGCTCCCTGCCTCCTTGCCACGCTTGATTTTCGCGACCTGATGCCACGCATGACGAGAAAGCGAGTCATCTCCGCCCCTTTGGAGGAGGTCTGGAGGCTTGTCGCCGACCCCTACAGCCTGCCGCGCTGGTGGCCGCGGACGGCGCGGGTCGAGAACGTCGACGCCAAGCCCGGCGGCAGGCGGACGCAGTGGACGAAGGTGCTGCAGACCGCCGAGGGGCGGGGGGTGCGGGCCGACTTCCGCTGCGTCAGCTCGGCCGAGGGGGAGCGCTACGTCTGGGAGCAGGAGCTGGCGGGGACGCCGTTCGAGCGGCACCTCAGCGCCCTGCGGGTCGAGGTCGGCCTGCGCGAGCGCGACGGCGGCACCCAGGTCAGCCTGACCGAGGAGCAGACGCTGAAGGGGATGTCGAAGCTCGGCTCGCCGCTGATGCGGCGCGCCCGCCGCGAGATCCTCGACGAAGCCCTCGACGGGATCGAGCGGGCGCTGACGTGAGGCGCTTTTCCGCACCGATGGTTGGGAAAAGCGCCTGGTGATGCCGCGCCGCGACTCGAAGTGGTGGGGGTGGGGGGACCCCGCGGTCGAGCCGCACCTCGACGCCGAGGCGCTCGCGGTGCTGCGGGAGCGGGTCGGCGAGCTGGAGCCGTGGCCCCTGGCGCGGGAGCTCGGCGGGTTCGGTCTGCCGGCGCCGCAGCCGCTGCCGCGGGCGCTGGTCGACGCGGTCGGGGAGGCGAACGTCTTCGCGGGGGACGAGGACCGGCTGCGGCACGCGACCGGGCGCGGCTACGCCGACCTGGCGCGGCTGCGGGGCGGGGCGCTGGAGGCGGCGCCCGACGCCGTCGTCGCCCCGGCCGACGCGGAGGCGGTCCGCCGCGCCCTCGACGCCTGCGCCGCCGCGGGCGTGGCGATCGTCCCCTTCGGCGGCGGCACCAGCGTGGTCGGCGGCGTCGAGCCGCTGCGCGGGCGCCACCAGCGGCTGATCAGCCTCGACCTGGGGGCGCTGCGCGAGGTGTCGGTCGACCGGCGCTCGCTGACCGCCCGCCTCGGCGCCGGCCTGCGCGGCCCCGAGGCCGAGGCGGCGCTCGCTCGCCACGGCCTCACCCTCGGCCACTTCCCGCAGTCCTTCGAGTACGCGACGATCGGCGGCTTCGCCGCGACCCGCTCGGCCGGGCAGGCCTCGAGCGGCTACGGGCGTTTCGACGCCCTGGTCAGCTCGGTGAGGCTGCTGGCCCCCGCGGGCGACCTGGCCACGCTGGAGACCCCGCACAGCGCCGCCGGCCCGGCGCTGCGCGAGCTCGCGCTCGGCTCCGAGGGCGTCCTCGGCGTCATCCCCGAGGTCACCGTCAGGGTCCGGCCGGCGCCGCGGGCGAGGCGCTACGAGGCGTGGATGGCGGAGAGCTTCGAGGCCGGCGCGGAGATCGTGCGGGCGCTGGCGCAGGGGCCGGGGCTGCCGGAGATCGTCCGTGTCTCCGACGAGGAGGAGACGGCGGGGACGCTGGCGCTCTCCGGCCCCCGCGGCCTCGCCGGCGGCCTCTTCGGGCGCTACCTCGGCCTGCGCCGGCGCCGCGGCGGCGCCCTGGTGATCGCCGGCTTCGAGGGCGAGGAGGAGGCGGTGGCGCGGCGCCGCGCCCTCACCGTCCGCGCCCTGCGGGGCGGCGGCGCCGCCTACCTCGGCCAGGCCGCCGGCCGCGCCTGGGAGCACGGCCGCTACCAGGGCCCCTACCTGCGCGACACGCTGATGGCGATGGGCGCGATGGTGGAGACGCTGGAGACCTCGCACACCTGGAGCCGGCTGGGCGAGCTGCACGAGGCGGTCGGCGCCGCGATCCGCACCGCCCTCGCCGGGCAGGGCACGCCGGGGCTCGTCTTCTGCCACCTCTCCCACGCCTACGCCGACGGCGCCTCGCTCTACTTCACCTTCATCGCCCGCGCCCGCCGCGAGGCCGCGCTGGAGCAGTGGGCGGCGGTCAAGCGCGCCGCCTCGGAGGCGATCGTCGCCCACGGCGGCACCATCACCCACCACCACGCAGTCGGCCGCGACCACGCCCCCTACATGGAGGCCGAGGTGGGGCGGACCGGCCTCGACGTCCTCCGCGCGGTCAAGGACCGGCTGGATCCCGCCGAAGTCATGAACCCGGGCAAGTTGCTGCCCGGATAGCCGAGGGCGAACCCATCCGGCTGCCGCAGCGGTTGCCGATGAAGCGGACTACTTGCCTTCCGTTTCCTTGGCTTCGAGCCGGGCGGCGGCACCGATGATCGGGCCGGTGACCGCGCCGCGCAGGACCGGCGTGCCGGTGTAGGTCGGCGCCTTCTTCTCCTTCGTGGCCTGCGCCAGCGAGGCTTTGAGCTGCGATTCGTCGGTCTTCGTGATCGCGATCTGGTCGAAGGTTTCGTTGGCGAGGTAGGCGAGCACTTCGACCGGGACTTCGACCTGGGCGCTGATCTTGCCGTCCTTGCCGACCGCGGTCGAGGCCAGCGGCAGCATCTTGTCTTCGGAGGCGGCGAGCCAGATCGTGTAGCCCTCGCCGGTCGCGGTCTGCTCCAGGCCCTGCGCGTAGACCTGCAGCGCCAGCCGCTTCTTCACCCGGCCGAAGACCGCCAGCCCGGAGGCTTCGCTGCCGTCGACGGGGTTGAGGACGGCCTTGGTCACCTTCTTGCCCTGCTTGTCGGCCGCTTCTTCCAGCGCCACCTTGGCGTTTTCGCCGCTGCCGCCGGCGGCGGTGGTGTCGCTCGAGCTCGAACCGCCGCTGCCGCTGACCAGGAGGATGACGAGGAAGACGACGACGATCGCCACCCCGGCGAGGATCGCCCACAGCCCCCGGTTCTCCAGCAGCTTCGCCTCCCGGGCGACCTCCTTCGGCCCGTGCCCATGCTCGTGGCGGGGGATCGGGACGACCGGCTCAGGCTTTCTCGGCCGCTGGGGAGCCGGGGACTCCTCCTCCGGAGCAACAGATGGGGAGGCTCCGGAGGAGGAGTCCCCGGCTCGATCCGGCGGTGAAGCTCCAGGGGGCCGGGACACCCCTCCCGGAGCCTCCCCGGCAGTTGCTCCGGGAGGGGTGCCCCCGGCCTCTCCCACCGCCGGGATGGCCGGCGCCGGGATGCCGTCGGCTTCGAGGTCGGCCGCCGCCGCCTTGGCCCGGGCGTGGACGTCCTCCACGGAAGTGCCCAGCAGGGCCGCGAGGTCGCTGTAGCCGTCGGCGCCGCGCTGCGCGAGCAGCCGCAGGATCGCCTTCTGGTCGTCGGAGAGAGCCAAGGACCGGAAGCCTATTAGGGTGCCGGGCGTGAACGACGATGCTGAGGTTAAGGCTGCGCATTTCGACGAGCTGATCGGCACCGAGTGGGTCAGCGACGATCCCGACGACGCCCGCGTCCGCCTCGCGGTCCGCGACGAGCTGCGCCAGCCGTTCGGCCTCATGCACGGCGGCGTGATGTCGACCCTGGTCGAGAGCGTCTGCTCGCGCGCCACCGCCGGCGCGGTCTGGGAGGACGGGATGGCGGCGATGGGCCAGTCGATCGACCTCAGCTTCATCCGCCCGGTCACCGCCGGTGCGGTCGAGGTCCGCGCCAAGGCCCGCCACCGCGGCCGCACCACCTGGATCTGGGAGTGCGAGGTCGTCAACGACGACGGCAAGCTCTGCGCCCTCGGCCGGATGACCATCGCGGTCCGGCCGCGCCCGGGTGCATAACTGCCGAGCAAGGGGGTGAGCGATGAAGGCGTTGAACTCAGGTTCCGCCCTGCCCGAGGGCATGACGAAGGCGAATTGAGCGTCGGCCGGAAGGGCCGCCGGCCGGTGGTCCTTCCGGCGCCATCGCCAAGGCCCGGCGGGCCTGGCCTGGATGAAGGGCTGTCTCAGCCGCCGAAGCGGTTGGTGATCGGCAGGCGGCGGTCCTTGCCGAAGGCCTTGGGGGTGATGCGGATTCCCGGGGCCGCCTGGCGGCGCTTGTACTCGGAGCGGTCGACGAGGCGGATCACCTCGTCCACGGTCTCGGCCGGCATCCCGGCGGCGATCATCTCCTCGCGGCCCTGGTCGCGCTCGACGTAGCTCTCGAGGATGCGGTCGAGCAGCTCGTAGGGGGGCAGCGAGTCCTCGTCGCGCTGGTCGGGCCGCAGCTCGGCCGAGGGCGCCCGCTCCAGCACGCTGGCCGGGACCAGCTCGCGTGCCTCGCGCTCGTTGCGACGCCGGACGAGGTCGTAGACGAGCTGCTTGGGGACGTCCTTGATCACCGCGAAGCCGCCCGCCATGTCGCCGTAGAGGGTCGCGTAGCCGACCGACATCTCGCTCTTGTTGCCGGTGGTGAGGACCAGCCAGCCGTGGCGGTTGGAGAGCGCCATCATCAGGTTGCCGCGGATCCGCGCCTGGATGTTCTCCGCGGTCAGGTCGGGCTCGGAGGGTTTGGTCGGGTCGCGCGGCACCGGCGCCTCGGGCTCGTCGAGGTAGCCGCGCAGCGCCCCCTCGTACCCCGCCATCATCGGCTCGATCGCGATCTCGATCAGCTCGCAGCCGAGGTTGGCGGCGATCTCGCGGGCGTCCTGCTGGGTCTCGGCGCTGGAATGGGGGGAGGGCATGACGACGCAGCTCAGCCGCTCCGCCCCGACCGCGTCGGCGGCGAGCATCGCCACCAGGGCCGAGTCGATCCCGCCCGAGAGGGCGACGCCGACGTGCTTGAAGCCGTTCTTGGCGACGTAGTCGCCGAGGCCGAGCCGCAGCGCCTCGTAGACCTCGTCGAGGTCGGCGAGCGGCTCGGCGAGCCGCGCCGGCCCGCTGCCGGGGACCTCGCAGACCAGCAGCTCCTCCTCGAACTGCGCCGCCCGCGCGATCACCGTCCCGTCGGGCGCGGTGACCAGGCTCTGGCCGTCGAAGACCAGCTCGTCCTGGCCGCCGACCAGATTGCAGAAGGCGAAGTGGGCGTCGTAGGCGCGCGAGCGCTCGCAGAACATCGCTTCCCGCTCCCGCCCCTTGCCGCGGTGGTAGGGGGAGCCGGAGGGGTTGGCGATCAGCCGCGCCCCGGCTTCGGCCTCGGCCTGCGCCGGGCCGCCGGGCAGCCAGACGTCCTCGCAGATCGTCAGGCCGATCTCGGTCCCGGCGGCGGCGACCGTCTTCGATTCGCTGCCCGGGATGAAGTAGCGGTGCTCGTCGAAGACCGAGTAGTTGGGGAGCCGGTTCTTGCGGTAGATCGCCTGCACCTCGCCGTCGCGCAGGACCGCGACCGAGTTGTGGGCGTGGCGGGCGTCGTCGGGCTCGGCGGCCGGCTCGGCGAAGCCGACCAGGGCGGTGATCCCGTCCGCCGCCGCGGCCAGCTCCTCGACCGCGCGCTGGTTGGCGGCGAGGAAGTGGCGCTTCAGGTAGAGGTCCTCGGCCGGGTAGCCGGGGATGCAGAGCTCGGGGAAGACGACCAGCTCGGCCCCCTCGCCGCGGGCGCGCCCGATCCACTCCACGACCTTGGCGGCGTTGGCGTCGATCGCGCCGACGGTGGGGTCGATCTGGGCGAGGGCTAGGCGCATCGCGTCCACGGAAGTCTCTGCCGGCGGCTCATACCCGAAGTATCCCGTCTGCATCCCCGGAGCTACTTTCCGGCGCAGGTAGGGTTTCCAGAGCATGCGGAACCGCCGCCACCTGGTCGGGACCACCTCGGCGGCGCTGCTGCTCGCGCTGGCCGCGGTGCCGGCTGCCCGGGCGGCCGTCGACGTGGCGCCGGCGAGCGTCGCCTCGGGCTCGCAGAAGCCGTTCATCATGCCCGAGGAGCGGCCGACCGAACATCGGCCGCGGCCGACCGACAGCCGCGACCCCAACCGCAACGCCTACTCGGTGCCCGAGGCGAAGGGCTCGCCCGCCTGCTCCCGGCACTTCTGCGTGCACTGGGTCGACCAGGGCCTCGACGCGCCGAGCCTGAGTGACCGCAACGGCGACGGCGTCCCCGACTACGTCGAACGGGTGCTGAAGGTCGCCGAACACGTCCACTCGGTCGAGAACGGCAAGCTCGGCTGGCGCGAGCCGCGCAGCGACGGGCGCCTGGGCGGGCGCAACGGCAAGACCGACGTCTACCTCTCGCAGATCGGCGGCCAGCTGTTCGGCTACGCGGCGCCCGACCGCGGCCAGGCGACGAAGGCCCACCGGATCCCGCGGCGCCTGCACGGCTACCTGGTCCTCGACAACGACTACAGCGCCTTCGAGTTCCCCGGCACGAAGCCGCTCAGCGACCTCGAGGTCACCTTCGCCCACGAGTACAACCACATCCTCCAGTTCGGCTACGATGCCTACCAGGACCCCTGGTTCGCCGAGTCGACCGCGACCTGGATGGAGGACCAGGTCTACAACGGCATCGACGACTACCTGCGCTACGTGCGCCGCTGGGTGAAGCTGTGGGACACGCCGCTGACCACCAGCTCGATCAAGATGTACGGCAGCGCCGTCTGGAACCAGTGGCTGGCGCGGCGTTACGGCGAGTCGATCCTCCGCAAGGCCTGGGCGGGGGCGATCCACGCCCGGCCGGGCGGCTTCTCGGTCGCCAGCTACGAACGCGCGATCCGCGCCGCCGGGCCCTCCGACTTCAGCCACGACTTCGCCCGCTTCGCCGCCGCCCTGCCGGAGTGGCGCACCGGCAAGGGCTTCCGCGAGAGCTACCTCTACCCGAACGTCCAGCGCCAGGGCCACCTGCGGCTGAACGGCACGGTGCTGACCCGGACGCTCGACCACACCACCTTCCAGCTGCTGCGGGTGAAGGCGCACCGCGGCCGCGCCGTGGTCGTCCACCTGACGGCGCCGCTCGGCACCGCGGCCGGGCTGGCCCTGGTCGGACGGGTCGGCAGCGAACGCCACGGCCGGCCGGTCACCCGCCTCGCCTACCGGCCCGGCGGCGGCAGCCTCACGGTCCGCCTCTGGCACCCCGGGCGCTTCAAGCGGATCACCGCCGCCGTCGTCAACGCCGACGGGCGCGAGCGCGGCTTCAGCCCGCGCCGCCTCGACTGGCTCTACCTCACCGACGGCTTCCCGTTCGAGATCAGCGGCCGGATCGTCCGCTAGCGACCGGGGCGGCGCCGTTGCCGGACCCCGCCGCCGCGGCAGCTTTCCTGGCCTTCGGCTTCTTCGCCTTCTTCGGCGGCGCCGTGGCGATGACCTCCCGCGTCGCCGCCTCGAGGTCGAGGGCGAAGCTGTCGAGGTCGGCCATCCCGTCGTAGTCGCCGACCAGGCCGAAGTTGACCTGGCCGTTGTAGGACATGATCCCGACGCAGAGCGCCTGGCGGCGGGCCAGGGGCACCATCGGGAAGATCGACTCCATCTTGCGCCCCAGCACGTAGAGCGGGAACTGCGGCCCGGGGACGTTGGTGACGACGAGGTTGAAGAAGCGCTGCGCCGGCTGCAGGCGGGCCGCCTGCGAGGCGATCGTCGAGGGCGCGAAGTCGGTCAGTTTGGTGAGGATCTCGGCCCCGACCGCCTGGCCGGAGGCCTTCAGGTCGCCCATCTCGGCGCTCGTCAGCCCGAGCCGCTCGACCGGGTCCTCGCACCAGACCGGCAGCGGCGCCATCATCGCCGTGATCCGGTTGCCGAGGGCGCCGTGCTCCTCGTCGGCGCGGACGCTGACCGGGACCATCGCCCGCAGCTCCAGGCCCTCGGTGTCGTGGCCGCGGGCGCGGAGGAAGCGGCCGAGGGCGCCGGCGACGATCGAGAGGATCACGTCGTTGACGGTGCCGCCGTGGGCGTCCTTGACCCGCTTCAGGTCGCCGAGGTCGGCCTGGGTCATCTGGAAGCGGCGGTGGGGGCCGATCTCGACGTTGAAGACGGAGTGGGGGGCGGCCATCCCGGCGCTCAGCATCTTCGAGGTGGCGCCGACCCCGCGCAGGACCTGGCGCGGGCCGCGCAGGGCGGCGCGGAAGCCGCGGTAGATCTCCTGCGGGCTGGTCAGCCGCTCCTTCAGCGCCTCGGAGAGCAGTCGCAGGTCGGTCGGTTCGGGCGTCGCCAGCCAGGGCGGGGCCTTGTCCGGGGCCCCCTGCGGCTCGGGGTCGAGGTCGAAGAGGACGGTGGTGATGTCGACCCCGGAGACGCCGTCGACGAGGGCGTGGTGGCTCTTGCCGATGATCGCGAAGCGGTCGCCCGAGAGGCCCTCGACCAGCCACAGCTCCCAGAGCGGCTTGGAGCGGTCGAGCTGCTGCGAGAAGATTCGCGCCGCGAGGTTGCGCAGCTGCTCGTCGGAGCCGGGGGCGGGCAGCGCGGTCTGGCGCACGTGGTACTCGAGGTTGAGGTGCGGGTCGTCGACCCAGACCGGCCGGCTCTGGCCGAAGGGGACGAAGCGCAGCTTCTGGCGGAAGCGCGGAACCAGGTGCAGCCGTGAGGCGATGTGGTCGCGGAACTCGCGGTGGGTCGGCGGCTCGCCCGCGAAGATGCTGACCGAGGCGACGTGCATGTGGGCGCCCGAGCGCTCCAGGTGCAGGAAGGAGGTGTCCAGGCCGCTGAGTCGTTCAGGCTTCGTCATCTACCCATGTTCGCACGCCTGTCCAGGCCGCGCAAAGCCCGCCCGGAGCGCTTGTTCAAGCCCTTTGCGGCGAGCGCTGCAGGGTCTTGTGCGGTTGGCGACTATGTGCGTCCGCTCACATTCGCGCTCCGCTCGCCCGCCTAGCGTGTTCTGCCTGAGAACGAGCTAAACGACCTGCCGAGTCCCTCGCGCCCAGCGCGGGGGAGCGGGGGACCCACTTGCCGCGCCACCTGGCGCGGCTGGGGCGAATCGGGCGGCGAGCCGCCCGTAGCGAGAGCCGGAGGTCCTGGCGATCGCGAGCCCGTCAGCTAACCCCGTAGGCAGATGGAAAGCGAGCTGACGAATACATGCGAAAGCACATGCCCGCGGTGGCTGCTGCCGCTGCGCTCTCGATCGGCCTGGCGCCGGTGGCGGCGCAGGCAGGCGGCCATCGCCACCACGAGCGGTCGCGCTCCCACGTCTCCCTGCACATCGGCACCCACTCGGTGCTGGTGGGGAACGGCGTGGCGGTGCGCGGCAAGGTGCGGCCGAGCGGCCGCCACCGGGTCAAGGTCGTCTTCCGCGGCGCCGAGCGCGGCGTGCGCGGCCAGTGGACGAAGCCGAACGGCACCTTCGCGCTGCGCTGGCACCCCGGCCGGACCGGCAGCTACGCGGTCAGCGTCCACGCCGTCCACGACCGCCACACCCGCGCCTCGGACAGCCCGCGGCGCCGGGTCACCGGCTACCGCCTGGCCGGGGCCTCCTACTACGGACCGGGCCTCTACGGCAACGGCGTCGCCTGCGGCGGCACGCTGCTGCCGGGGACGATCGGCGTCGCCAACAAGACGCTGCCGTGCGGGACGAAGGTGAAGCTGCGCTACCACGGCCGCACGGTGACCGCGCCGGTGATCGACCGCGGCCCCTACGTCGCCGGGCGCGACTACGACCTCACCACCGCCGTGAAGGAGAGGCTCGGCTTCCCCGGCGTCGGCACGGTGATGGCCAGCCGCTGAGAAGTTGCGCGGTTCCTTTGTCCGCCTATACAGGACAAGGGAACCGCGGAACTCAGCCGGCGAGGCCGAGGCGGAGCTGGCCGTCGGTCGGCTCCGGCGCGGCGGCCGCGGCCTTCTCGCCGGAGTCGAAGGAGGCGACCCGGACGCCGAGCAGGCGGACCGGGCGCTGGGGGTCGTAGGCGCGGAGGAGGTCGAGGGCGACGGGGGCGACGACGGCCGGGTCGTCGGTCGGCGCCTCGATCGTCTGCGAGCGGGTGACGTTGGTCCAGTCGTCGAGCCGGACCTTGATCCCGATCGTCCGCCCCGCGAGCTCGCGCTTGCGCAGGCGGCGGCAGAGCTCCTCGGAGAGCTCGTGGAGGTGGCGCTCGAGCTCGGCCCGCTGCCTGACGTCAACGTCGAAGGTGATCTCGGTCGATTGCGACTTGGTCTCGTGCTCCGGGGTGACCGGGGTCGGGTCGAGAAAGCCGCCGCGGGCGTGCAGCCAGGCGCCCGAGCGGGGGCCGAAGGCCGCTTCGAGCTCCTCGCGGCTGCGCCGCCGCAGCTCGGCGAGGGTGCGGATCTCCATCGACTCCAGGCGCGCGACCGTCTTCGGCCCGATCCCGGGGACGAGGCCGGGGGAGTGGTCGCAGAAGCGCTCCAGGGCGTCCTCCCGCGAGAGGACCACCAGCCCCCGCGGCTTGCCGAGCTCGCTGGTGATCTTCGCCAGCATCCGCGACTCCGAGATCCCGACCGAGCAGGTCAGCCCCGTCTCGACCCGGATCTCGTTGGCGATCCGGCGCATCACCGCCTTCGGCGAGAAGAGCCCGGTCAGGTCCAGGTAGGCCTCGTCCAACCCGACCACCTCGACCACCTCGGCGTTGGCGCGCAGGATCTCCATCACCCGCGCCGAGGCCTCCCGGTAGGCGGGGAAGTCGGGCCGCAGGTACACCGCGTCCGGCAGCCGCCGCCGCGCCACCGCAGCGGGCATCGCCGAGTGGATGCCGGCGAGCTTGCGCGCCTCGTAGCTCGCCGTCGTCACCACCGCCCGCGGCCCCGACCCGCAGACGACCACCGGCTTCCCCCGCAGCTCCGGCCGCCGCCGCAGCTCCACCGACGCGTAGAAGGCGTCCATATCGAGGTGGGCGATGACCCGGGGCCAGTCGAGGCTGGACACAGCTGGACGTTAGCGCCCGGCGCGGCGGCGCGAACACACGTTCGCCATCCTTCCGCCGCTCAGGTTTCAGCCAGGCGCCGCCACACCCGGACCACCTCGCGCTCCAGGGCGACCCCCGCGTCCAGGGCCAGCTTCATCCCTTCCGGCATCCCCTCGGTGGCCAGCTCCGAGAGCTTCTGCATTTCCTCGTAGCGGGCGAGCCTCGTCTCGTGGGCGCTGAGCTGGGCCTCGGCCAGCCGCTTCGGTTCGGCGCCGAAGAACAGCCTCAGCATCGCCGGATCGCGCATTTCCGCCGTCTCGGCGACCGGTTCGCCGAGCCACTCCCGCAGCGCCTCCCGGCCGCGCGCGGTGATCTTGTAGTGCTTGCGACGCCGTCCGGCCTGCTCCTGGCGCATGGTCAGGTAACCCGCGTCGGCCAGCCGCTCCGGCTCGGAGTAGAGCTGGGCGTGGGGGAGGGTCCAGAAGTCGGCGAGCGTGAGGGATACGAACTGCTTGAGGTCGTACGGAGTCGCCTCGCCGGCGGCCTCGATCAGGCCGAGGACGATGTAGGAGGCGGGCCCGAGCCGGATCTCGTCGGTCAATGCTCTCTTTTAGATGGTATGTTGTGGACGGATGAAGGGCGGAAGGTGAAGCGACGGGCGATCAGCGTAGCTGCCGCCGCGACCGTAATCGCGGCGCTGCTGGCCGCCGGCGCCTCGGCTCTGCACCTGCAGGCGGGGGGCCTGATCGTGGATGGCGACGGCGGCGTCAAGCCGACCCGCCTACCCCGCAACCACGTGGCGCCGGTGAAGGCGTTCTTCCACGGGACGATCAAGATGCTCGACGGCTCCCGTCCCTCGCCGCTCACCCAGCTCGTCCTCGAAATCGACAAGCACTCGCTTGCCGTGACCGAAGGCCTGCCCAAGTGCACGGTGCAGAAGCTGAAGGCGACGACGACCAAAGAGGCACGCGCCGTCTGCGGGGATGCGATCGTCGGGACCGGCTCCGGGACCGTGATCACCGAGCTGCCCGAACAGCCGCCGATCAGGACGTCGTCTCCGATCACGATCTTCAACGGGCCCGAAAAGGACGGCAATCCCACCGCGATCGGCCACGCCCACCTCGACTACCCGGCGCCGACCACCTATCTGGTCCAGTCCGAGATCGAAAAAATCCACCACGGGCGCTACGGGTACCGGATCGTGGTCAACTTCCCGAAGATCGTCAACTGGTACGGGTCCCCGGTCTCGGGGCGGCTGACGATCAACCGCCGCTACCACTACAAGGGCCGTGCTCTCAGCTACGCAAACGCGGCCTGCTTCGACGGCCGGCTGCAGGCTCACGTCCGGGTCAGCTTCAGGGACGAAACCCACCTGGAGGGGACGGCGTTCAAGCGGTGCACCGTCAGCAAGTAGATCGGTAGCATCGCCGCGATGAGCGACGTCAACGCGATCGCGGTGGGGGAGATCGAGGCAATCGGCGGCGTGCTGGAGGGGATCACCTTCCACAAAGCCGCCGGGGCGCTGGGGGTCACCTCGTTCGGGATCTCGATAATCGACCTGGAGCCCGGCGCGGACACCTACCCCGAGCACGACCACTCCGGGGAGGGGATCGGCGGGCAGATGTTCGCCAAGCGCCCGCAGCAGCTCGGCCAGGAGGAGGTCTACCTGGCGCTGCGCGGCTCGGGCACGGTCGAGGCCGAGGGCGAGAGCCACCCGCTCGACGCCGACCACGCGGTGCGGGTGGGGCCGGGCGTCGTGCGCAAGGTCCTGCCGGGGGCCGAGGGACTGCGGCTGCTGGCCGTGGGCGGCACCCCTGGCCGGGCCTACGAGACCGGCGGCACGCTCTGAGCGTTTGAGGCCGGGGTCCCGCGCGGCGCGGCCGCTCAGGTCGGGACCGCGTAGAGCTCGCCGCCTGCTTCGACCACCTTCTTCGGTTCCAGCGGGGCGGGAGGAGGGCCGGCGATGACTTCGCCGGTTTCGGCGCTGTACTGGCCGCCGTGGCAGGGGCAGACGATCGTGCCGTTTTCGTAGCCGACGGTGCAGCCGGCGTGGGTGCAGACTGCGCTGAAGGCCTTGAGGTTGCCTTCGGAGTCGCGGATGAGGATGTCCGGCGAGCCGTCGCCTGGATCGGCGTAGGTGGCGGCCTGGCCCTTCGGCAGGCGCCTCCCGGGGGCCAGCTTGACCGCGTTCGCGGGCACCTTCCCGTTGGCGGGCGGGCTGGAGGCGGTGGTGCTGCGTGCGCTGGAGCTGCCGCCGCTCCCGGCGTTCGTCCCGAGCCCCTTGCCGCCGCCGGTCAGCGTCTTCGCCGCCGTGTAGCTGCCCCTGGCGAGGGTGGAGACCCCGGCGATCGCCAGCGCGCCCGCGGCGAATTGGGCCAGCAGCACCCGCCGGGTCGAGGTCGCGGCGGCCTCCGGGCTCTGGTCGAGGTCGGGCGGGCGCAGGCGAGTGCGCCGCAGCAGCGCCTCCGACGATTGCAGGGAGACGTTGTCGAGCGCCGGCTGGCCGCTCGCCCCGGTCAGCACGAACGGCAGCCAGGCGAAGCTGAAGACGAGGTCGGGGCCGAGGAAGTACGGGGTGGTGTTCCAGCTTGCGGTGAGGAAGAGGAGGAAGTTGAGGCCGAGGCCGCCCGCCGCCGCGGCCTGGGTGTAGAAGCCGGCAATCGTCAGCAGCCCGATCGCGATCTCGGCGATCGCGACGCCGACCCCCGCCACCGCCGGGTGCGGGGTCGCGAAGGTTTCGAGGATGAAGCCGCCGGGGGTGCCGTTGGCGAAGCCGTGCAGCTGGGTGCCGATGTAGGTCGGCGCGCCGGGGTGGAGGAAGCCGGGGTCGGAGAGCTTCTGGACCCCCGCGTAGACGAAGGTGCCGCCGAGGAAGAGGCGGAGCGGGAACAGCGCCAGGCCCGGCGAGAGCTTCGGCAGCCGCGGTGGCATCGAGGCGAGTATCGGCGCGGCGGCTTAACCGCTCCTAATAGGAGGAGCGGGTCTGCATCGCGAGGGAGATTAAGCTGTGACCGATGGCGTCCCCTGAGGCGAAGAACCTCGAGGCGATCTCGCAGGCGATCGACCAGCACAACCGCAACTGCCCGTTCCCGGCGGCGGAGGTGCGGATGAACCCCTTCGAGGTCGAGCGCCTGGGCTGGGACTCGATCCGCGGCCTGCCGGTCGTCCCCGACGCCGAGATCGGCACCGGCCGCTTCCGGATCGTCTGCTCCCGCGAACTCGAGGGCGACGGCCTCGAGGTGGTCGAGGCGGTCGGCAAGGAGCTGGAGACCGCCGCCCCGAGCCGGAGCTGACGGCAGGCGCTCGCCGGCTCCGAGGTTAGGGGGCCTGTCGCCCCCCGAAGTTCGGAGCGGCGCTCAGACCTGGTTCCAGAAGTCCAGGCCGGAGGATTCGAGCCAGTTCTGGGCTTCGATGTTGAGCTGGGTGATTTCGCCGCTGAGGATCAGGAAGCCCATCGCGATCAGGATCACGCCGCCGACCGCGACGATCGCCTGGTAGTGGCGCTTGACCACGGCGAAGGCCGTCGTCATCCGCGAGAAGGCGAGGGCGGTGAGGATGAACGGGATCGCCAGCCCGGCGGAGTAGACGGCGAGGAGGAAGGCGCCGCGGGCGGCCGAGCCCGACAGCGACGCGGCCGAGAGGATCGCCCCCAGCGTCGGCCCGATGCACGGCGTCCAGGCGATCGCGAAGGCGGCGCCGGCGACGATCGGGCCGCCCTTGCCCGCCCGCTCCAGCAGGGCGTTGACGTGCCACTCGCGGTTCAGCCGGGTGACGAACAGGCTGGCGACGAAGAGCACGCCCATGGCGACGATCAGCGCCCCGGAGATCTTCGTCAAAAGCTGCTTGTGGTCCTGCAGGGTCGAGCCGATGCCGGTGCTCGCCAGCCCGAGGAGGATGAAGATCGCCGAGAAGCTGGCGACGAAGAGCAGGCTCGGCCCGAGCACGCGCCGCCAGCCCGCCTCGTCGAGCTCGGCCGCGGAGACGCCGGTCACCGCCGAGAGGTAGCCGGGCACGAGCGGCAGCACGCAGGGGGAGAGGAAGGAGACGATCCCGGCCGCGAGGGCGGCGAAGATGCCGACCCCCGACGCCGGATCGGTGCTGATGGCGGCGTGAACCACGGCCCCTCAGGTTACCCTCAGGGCCGTGCCGGCCCGGCGCCCATCGTCTCGCCTCTTCAACGCCTCGGGGAGGGCGCGGGAACTGCGCGCCTCGCCGCTGTTCGCGATCGGCCCGTCGCGGCCCGGCCCGGCGCTCCGCCGCGGCTTCCTGCTCGCGGTTCCGATCGGCCTGGCGCTGATCGTCGAGCTCGGCTTCGACGCCCCGACCAAGGGCGCGATCGCCGCCGGCGCTCTGGTCAACGGCTTCCCCGGGATGGACGCCCCGGCCCGGGCCCGCGCCGGCTGGCAGGCCGCGACCGCCCCGCTGATCGGCCTCGCCGCCTGCCTCGGCGTCCTCAGCAGCCAGACCGGCCCGACCGCCGCGCTGGCCCTCGGCCTGCTCGGCCTGCTCGCCGGCTACTGCTTCGCGGTCTCGCTGCGGCTGGCGATCGTCGGCCTCTCGGTCACCCTGGCGATGCTGATCGCCCAGGGGCTCTTCCTCCCGGCCGGCGACGCCCTGCCGGCGCTCCTCTGGGGCACGGCCGGCGGGCTCGCCCAGGTCGCCTGGTCGCTCCTCGTCTGGCTCGGCGCCGACCGGGCCGCCGACGGCGCCGACCAAGCCTGGGACGGCCGCGCCGCCGCCGCGGCGCTGCGCGCCAACCTCACCCTCGCCTCGGCCAGCGCCCGCCACGCGATCCGCTTCGGCGCCGCGCTCGCGGCCGGCGTCGCCGCCTACCGCCTGCTCGGCCTCCACGACCACGGCTTCTGGATCCCGCTGACGATCCTCTTCGTGATGCGCCCCAGCCGCGAGGAGACCGACCACCGCCTCGTCCTGCGGGCGCTCGGGACCGTGCTCGGCCTCGTCCTCGCCACCGCGGTCGCCGAGGCCTTCCCGGGCGACGACCTCGTCCTCGGCGCCGTCCTCACGATCGCCGCCGGCTTCAGCTTCGGCCTGCTGACCGTCCAGTACGCGCTCTTCACCGCGGCGATCACGACCTTCGTGGTGCTGATGAGCTCGACCCTGGGGGAGGGCGCCTTCCGGGCCGCCGGCCAGCGCGCCACCGGCACCGCCCTGGGCATCGCGATCGCCTTCCTGGTCTGGCGGCTGTGGCCGGGGCCCGGCGAGGGGGAGGGGCGCCGATCGGGGCGAGCGGCGGCGCCGGTCCCCGTGGCGCGCTAGATTTGGCCAGCCAGCCAAACCTCCGCGCGGGAAGCGGGGGAGACAGGAGCGAGCAGTTGAGCGAGAAGACGTACGTGATCGGGGTCGGGATGACCAAGTTCGAGAAGCCCGGCACCAAGGAGGGCGACTACCCGGATTGGGCCAAGGAGGCGGGGGAGAAGGCGCTCGCCGACGCCGGCATCCCGTACGAGGACGTGCAGCAGGCCTACGCCGGCTACTGCTACGGCGACTCGACCTACGGCCAGCGGGCGCTCTACCAGCTCGGCCTGACCGGGATCCCGGTCGTCAACGTCAACAACAACTGCTCGACCGGCTCCTCGGCGCTGTTCCTCGCCCGGCAGGCGGTCAAGGGCGGGATCGCCGACTGCGCCCTGGCGCTGGGCTTCGAGAAGATGGAGCCGGGCTCGCTGGGGGTCAAGTACACCGACCGCACCAACGCCCTCGACAAGCACGCGATGCGGATGTTCGAGCTGCGCGACCCGGAGCAGTCGCCGCCGGCGCCGCAGATGTTCGGCAACGCCGGCCGCGACCACATGCAGAAGTACGGCTCCGAGCCCGACCACTACGCCTGGATCGGCTGGAAGAACCACAAGCACTCGGTCAACAACCCCTACGCCCAGTTCCAGGACGAGTACTCGCTGGAGGACATCAAGGCGGCGAAGATGATCCACGACCCGCTGACCAAGCTGCAGTGCTCGCCGACCTCAGACGGCTCGGCCTGCGCGATCGTCGCCTCCGAGCGCTACGTCGAGGAGCACGGGCTCTGGGAGCGGGCGATCGAGATCGCCGGCCAGTCGATGGTCACCGACCTCAGCTCGACCTTCGACGAGGGCGCCGACTGCATGACGATCGTCGGCTCGGACATGTCCAGGACCGCCGCCGACGCCGCCTACGAGGAAGCCGGCGTCGCCGCCGCCGAAGTCGACGTCTGCGAGCTGCACGACTGCTTCAGCGCCAACGAGCTGATCACCTACGAAGCGCTCGGGTTCGCGGCCGAGGGCGAGGCGCACAAGCTGGTCGAGGCCGAAGCGACGACCTACGGCGGCGACGGCCCGGTCGTCAACCCCTCGGGCGGGCTGATCTCCAAGGGCCACCCGCTGGGCGCGACCGGCCTGGCCCAGTGCTCGGAACTGACCTGGCAGCTGCGCGGCGAAGCCGACAAGCGGCAGGTCGAGGGCGCGAAGACCGCCCTGCAGCACAACATCGGCCTCGGCGGCGCCGCCGTGGTCACCGTCTACAAACCGGCGGCCTAGGGAAGGCCGCCGCAAACCGAGGAGGAGCGAGATGGCAAAGCAGCGGCGGTCACTGAGCGGGAAGGTGGTGGCGATCACCGGCGGCGCCCGCGGGATCGGCAAGGCGACGGCGGCGGCGCTGGTCGCCAAGGGCTGCCGGGTCGCGATCGGCGACCTCGACCTCGAGCTGGCGGAGCGGACCGCGGCCGAGCTCGGCGGCGGCACCGTGGCGCTGGCGCTCGACGTCACCGACCGCTCCTCCTTCGAGCGCTTCCTCGACGAGGCCGAGCGCCAGCTCGGGCCCCTCGACGCGGTGGTCAACAACGCCGGGATCATGCCGGTGACCCCGTTCGAGGAGGAGAGCGAGGACTCGATCCGCCGCCAGGTGGACATCAACCTCCACGGCGTCATCACCGGCACCCAACTGGCGATCGGGCGGCTGCGGCCCCGCCGCAGCGGCTACATCGTCAACATCGCCTCGCAGGCGGGGAAATCGGGCGTGCCGGGGATCGCCACCTACTCGGCCACCAAGCACGCCGTCGTCGGCCTCAGCGAGGCGGTGCGGACGGAGCTGCGCGGCAGCGGCGTCGAGGTCCTCTGCGTGATGCCGACCGTGGTCAACACCGAGCTGACCACCGGCGTCGGCCAGCGCTGGGTGAAACCGGTCGAGGCCTCCGACGTCGCCGACGAGATCGTCGACGCGATGGAAGTGCCGCGCTTCGACGTCTTCGTCCCGCGCGCCAACGGCGTCCTCTACAAGGTCCTCTCGCCGCTGCCGCGGGCGTGGCGCGAGGCGCTCGGGCGGGCGATGAAGGTCGACAAGCTGATGATCGAGGTCGACCACGGCGCCCGCCGCGCCTACGAGGACCGCGCGGCGGCCAGCAAGAGCGCGGCGGACGACGCCGCCCCCGAGGAGGCGCCGGCGCCCCAGCGCGACGCCGCCTAGCGGCCGTTGCCGCGAGCGGCGCAGGCACGATTGGTGAGTTGATTTGGCTATAGGCAGGTCAACTCACCAACCGCGGGCGACCGCTAAGCCTGGCGATTCACGAGAGGAGGAGCTTCGTGGGACGGATCTATGACGCGACCTGGGGGCGGGCCTTCTCCGCCTACTACGACCGCGCCTTCGAGGCGACCGAAGCGGCGGGGCTGCGCGCGATGCGCCGCGAGCTGCTGGCGGCGGCGCGGGGGAGGGTGCTGGAGATCGGCGCCGGCACCGGCCTCAACCTCGAGCACTACCCGGCCGGGGTCGAGAGCCTGACCCTGACCGAGCCCGACCCGCACATGGCCCGGAAGCTGCGGCCGAAGCTGGCGGCCTCGGCCCACCCGGCCGAGCTGATCGAAGCGCCGGCCGAAGACCTGCCCTTCGAGGACGCGAGCTTCGACACCGTCGTCGTCACCCTGGTCCTCTGCACGGTCCCGGACCCGCACCGGGCCTTGGCCGAGATCAGGCGCGTCCTCAAGCCGCAGGGAAACCTGCTCTTCCTCGAGCACGTCCGCTCCCACGACCCCGGCACGGCCCGCTGGCAGGACCGCCTCGAACGCCCCTGGCGCTTCCTCGGCGACGGTTGCTACTGCAACCGCGACACGACCGCCGCGATCGCCGCCGCCGGCTTCGAGATCGCCGACCTCCAATGCGGCGAGCTGCCCAAGGCCCCGCCGATCGTCCGGCCGCTGATCCACGGGAACGCGACCCCGGCCCGGTAGGCGACGAGAGGGTCGCGGGCATGCGCCTGCCGCCGGCCCTCCCGATCCAACGCACGATAATGGTGGTTATGTCAACCTGGCGCCGCAGGCGCCGGTCGCTCCCTATGCGGCCCCTTCGATCGCCGCTTCGAGTTCGCCGGTCGATCCCGGCGTGCCCAGCAGTTCGAGTTCCTTGCTCTTCGGGCCTTCGACGGCGAAGGACGGCGTGCCGGAGAATCCGAAATTGTGGGCTTCGGAGGTCGTCTTTTCGACCTGCGGCACCAACTGCTTGCGTTCGCGGTTCCATCGCGCCAGGTCCTTGACGCCGGCGCCTTCGGCCACCGCTTCGAGGAATTCGTCGGTCACGTAGCCGGAGTGCTCTTCGCCCTGGTTGCGGTAGAAAAGCTCGAGGTAGCTCCAGCCGCGGCCCTGCTTGCCCGCGGCGAGCGCCGCGGCGCCGGCCGGAACCGAGTCTTCGTCGATGATCGTGAAGTTGCGGAAGTCGATCTTCGCTTCGCCCTTTCTGACCTGCTTTTCGATGATCGACGGCAGAACGTTTTCGGCGTAGTACTTGCAACTCGAGCACTGCAGGTCGCCGTACTCGATCAGTTCGACCGGCGCCTTCGGGTCGCCGAGCAGCATTTCCCGCTGGGGAATCCCGGAGAGGAGCTTTTCGACCTCGGCCTTTTCTTCGAGGTTTTCGGCGTCGCCGCCGCCCCCGCCGCCCGAGTTGGCGACGATCAGCACGGCGACCACGACGATCGCCAGGAAGACGGCGCCGGCGCCGAGCTGCAGCAGGCGCTGCCGCCTGTCCGCAGTGCCCGCCTGCCGTTCGGCCGCTTCCCGTTCTTCCCTGCGCTTCTCACGGTCCCGCTTGGCGCTCAAGTTCCCTCCCTCGGTTCGGGTCTGCCGCCGACCCCGCTTTGGGTCCCCGCGTACCCGATCAGGCGGGTCGCGTTGAGCAGGAAGAGGATCGTCATCAGCACGGCGCTGGCGACGCACCATTGGCAGATCGCTTCGATCTTGAATATCTCCAGGTAGGTCAGGTAGACGCTGAAGCCGAATCCTCCCAGGGCCGTGGCGAAGCCGCCGAACCGGGCGGCGTCGTCGGCGAAGAAGGCGCTCGCCAGCAGCACCACGTAGCCGACGATGCCGAAGACGGCGATGTTGACGCCGGCGATGTGCGAATAGGAGCTGCCGGCGACGGTCTCGCAGCCGCTGCCGCCGGCCAGGCAGGCGGGCGCGCCGCCGCCGGAGTCGGCGATCGTGATGTAGGTGGCGACGCCGACGCCGAGCGCGGCGACGAAGGCGATCAGGCGCCGCAGGGTTGCCTCGCTGGGAAGCTTCACCGCGTTGACGATAAGGCTTTTGTGTAAAACGACGCTAATTCGCGGGAGAGCCGGCCCCCCTGCCAGGCCAGCGGCGAGTCCCCCGGCCGCTCGCTGACCAGCTCCGCCCGCGGCAGCGCCTCGGCGTAGGCGGCGGCCGCCGCGTAGGGGTGCCCGGGGTCGGCCTCGTCGCCGCTGGCGACCACGAGGGCCGGCACCCGCAGGCTCCGCAGCTCCTCGAGCGAGCCGAAGGGCCGCGAGCGCGGCAGCTGGCGAAGCGCCTCGGCGAGCGCCTCCGGGTTCCGCTGCCGCGAGACCCGCTCGCGGGTGAAGCGCAGGACCGAGTCGCGCCAGCGCCGGTCGGTCCCCTGGTTCGCGCCGATGTAGGCGACGAACGCCTCGACGCCGCCCTCCTCCAGCGCCGCTGCCAGCCCGTCCCAGTAGCGCAGCGAGGCGGGCTCGACCGCGCCGAGGTAGGTCGGCCCGATCGCCGCCAGGCCCGCCGGCCGCTGCGGGTGCCGCAGCGCGTACCCGATCGCCGTGTGGGCGCCCATCGAGTGGCCGCCGAGGAAGAAGGGCCCCTCGCCCACCTGCGCGGCGACGACCCGTTCGAGGTCGCCGATCAGCTGCGGGTATCCATAACCCTGCTGCGCCGGGGCGGGGTCGGACTCGCCGTGCCCGCGCGCGTCGTAGACGATCACGCGGAACCCCGCCCGCGCCAGCGCCCGCGAGCCGTGCAGGACGTAGCGCCGGGTGGCGGTGACGCCGTGGCAGAGGACGACCGCCGGCCCCTCCCCTTCCGCCTCGCCGCGCAGGACCGGCGCCGGACCGACCGCGAAGGGCTCCGCCGCGGCCGGCATCAGCCCCTGGCCACTACCCGCAAGCGCGGGGCCGGCCCTCCAGCGCCGGCGTCCGGCGCCATCCGCCTGCGTGGACAACCCACGTCAGGCCTCCAGCGCGGCGACCGCCTGCTCCAGGTCCTCGACCGACTCGTAGCTGCTGCCCGTCCGCGAGACCGACCTGTGGCGGACCACGCCCTCGCCGTCGACGAGGAAGATCGCCCGCTGCACGTAGCGCCCGCCCGGCGCGTCCTTCAGCCCGGCCAGCCGGGCCAGCGGCCCGACCCAGCCGGTGACGCCGTAGCTACGGGCGACGGCGAGGTCCTCGTCGGCCAGCAGCGGCACGTTGAGTTCCTGCTCTTTGACCCAGTGCTCGTGCGAGTCGACCGACTGCGGCGAGATCCCCAGCACCTCGGCGTCCAGCGCGTCGAGCCGGTCGCCCTGGTCGCGGTAGCTGCAGAACTGCTTGGTGCAGACCGTGGTCGCGTCGCCCGGGTAGAAGGCGAGGATCAGGTTGCGCCCGCGGTAGTCGGCGAGCCGGTAGGTCCGCTCGCCCGTCCCGGGAAGCTCGAAATCGGGGGCTCGGTCGCCGACCTCCACCTTGGCCACCGGGCCAGACTAGCGGGCGGCGCCGCCGGGCGGCTAACCGTGTTCGATCGTGACTTCTTCGATCAGGACGGTCTGTTTCGGTTTTTCTTCCGGCGTCCCCAGCTTGCCGATCCGCTCCACCGTCGAGAGCCCCTCGCTGACCTTGCCGACCAGCGCGTATTCGGCCGGCAGGCCGGCGTCGGCGCCGGTGACGACGAAGAACTGGCTGCCCGAGGTTCCCGGCGGCTCGGCCGAGCTCTTCGCCATCGCCACGATGCCCTTCGTGTAGGCGAGGTTCGCGGGCGGCTTCTCGACCACCTTGTAGCCGGGCCCACCGCTGCCGGTCCCTTCCGGGTCGCCCCCCTGGATGACGAATTCGGGGACGATGCGGTGGAAGGTTAGGTCGTCGTAGAAGCCTTCTTCGGCGAGGAAGGCGAAGGAGTCGGCGGTCTTCGGCGCCCGCTTGGTGTCGAGGGCGATCGAGAAGGTGCCGCAGCTCGTCTTCACCACCGCGGTCGCTTCTTCGCCCGGCTTCAGGACCTGCTTGGGCTGCTTGAAGCTGACGGTCTTCGGCGCCGGCGCTTCGACCTGCTTGCAGCCGTCGGCGCTGGCACTGCTGGAGGAGGAATCGGAGCTGCCGCCGCCGCGGGAGATCAGGATCGCGGCGACGATCCCGACCGCGACCACGGCGAACACGCCGAGGACGATCCAGCGCTGGTCGAATCCCTGCTTCTCCACGGGGCGGAACCCTATTGGATCGGGGCGGCGGCGAGTCTGTGAAAACCACTCTTGGAGAGGGGTTATCGCGGACTCGATGCGGGGACCTACGATCCGATGGTGGCTTCTCCCCCGCCGCTCACCCCGCTCGCCGCCGCGGTCCTGCACGTCGGCGCGCCGGAGCGGATCCTGCAGATCGAGTGCGGCGAGGGCGACGGGGTGCTCTTCCTCGCCCGCGAGTTCCCGAGCGCCCGGGTGCGCGGCGTCGACGGCTCCGAGGAGGCGCGCCGCGCCGCCGGGCGGATCGGGCTCGACCCGGAGGGCCGGGTCGCCTTCAAGCGCGGCCGCCCCCGCGCGCTCCCCTTCCCCGCCGACCAGTTCGACCTGCTGGCGGCGGTCGATGCGTGGCCCCACCCCGGCGAGGCGGCGCGGGTGCTGCGCCCGGGCGGCTTCCTCGCCCTCGCCTCGACCCGCTCGCGCGACCCGCTGGCGGGCCTGCGGGGCGGCCTCCTGCGCCGCCGCCTCGACCGCGGCGGCTTCGAGCCGATCTGGTCCGAAGCGGCCGGCGAGGGCGGCTTCCTCGTCGCCCGCCTCGGTGGCGGCGACCCCCCCGGCCTCACGTTCGGCTGAGCGGGGAACAGGTCACTAGGCTGGGCCGCGATGGAGACCGCCGGGACGCCGCTGACCCTGCTCGTCAACCCCTCCTCGGCCGGGGGCAGGAGCCTGAAGCTGCTGCCGCGGATCGAGGCCGCCCTCGACGCCCGCCGCGCCGCCTTCCGGGTCGAGAGGACGGGTAGCCTCGAGCACGGGGTCGAGCTGGCGCTGCGCGCCGCCGAGGGCGGCGAGCTGCCGGTGGTCGTCAGCGGCGACGGCCTGCTCGGCGCCGTCGGCGGCGCGATGGCGGGCACGGAGGTGCCGCTGGGCCTGATCCCCGCCGGCCGCGGCAACGACCTGGCGCGCTCGCTGGGCATCCCGACCGAGCCGGAGGCCGCCGTGGCGACGATCCTCGCCGGGCACAGCCGCGCGATCGACGTCGGCGAGGCCAACGGCAAGCGCTTCCTCGGCATCGCCAGCATCGGCTTCGACTCCGAATGCAACCGGCTCGCCAACGAGACCCACTGGCTGCGCGGCAACCTCGTCTACGCCTACTCGATGCCGCGCACCCTGATCGGCTGGAAGCCGGCCCGCTTCACGATCGCGGTCGGCGAGGAGCGGCGGCGGATCAGCGGCTATTTCGTCGCCGTCGCCAACAACAGCGTCTACGGCGGCGGGATGTGGATCGCGCCGGAGGCGAAGATCGACGACGGCGAGTTCGACGTCGTCTCGATCGGCGAGGTGGGCAGGCTGCGGTTCCTGCTCAGCCTCGGCGAAGTCTTCAAGGGCACCCATCTCGAGCGGCAGGAGGTCGGGGTTTTCCGGGCGCCGCGGCTGCGGATCGAAGCGAGCCGCCCCTTCCCCGTCTACGCCGACGGCGACCACCTCACCGAGCTGCCGGTCAGCCTGCGGGTGCTGCCGCGCTGCCTCTCGATCCTCGTCCCGCCCGGCGGCGGGCGCGGCCCCGGATGAGCGCCGGCGCAGGCTCTGCGGGGGCGCTCTTCGGCGCCAAGCTGGCGCTGGCGCGGGCGCTCGGCGCGGCCAGCCGGCGCAGCGGGCGCGGCGGCGGCACGACCCTGCCGGGCAGGGTGCTGCTGCGGCTCGAGCCCGAGGCGATCGCCGCGCTCGGCGCCGGCCTGCGCGGCGGCACGACGATCGTCAGCGCCACCAACGGCAAGACGACGACGGCGGGGATGATCGCCGCGATCCTCGCCGCCGACGGCCGCCGGCCCGTCCACAACCGGGCCGGCTCGAACATGACCTGGGGCGTGGCGACGGCGCTGCTCGAGCAGGAGGGCGAGGAGGGGCTCTTCGAGGTCGACGAGGCCTGGCTGCCGCGGGTCGCCGATCAGCTCGACCCGGCGCTGATCGTGCTCGGCAACCTCTTCCGCGACCAGCTCGACCGCTACGGCGAGATCGAGGCGCTGGCGGACGAGTGGGAGCGGGCGGTCGCCGCCCGGGTCGGCCGCGCCGCCTTCGCCCTCAACGCCGACGACCCGCTGATCGCCGACCTCGGCCGCGACCGCGAGGGCGAGCGGCGCGAGGGCGTCGTCTACTTCGGGATCGAGGACGACTCGCAGGCGCTGCCGGAGCTGCAGCACGCCTTCGACGCCAAGCACTGCCGCCGCTGCGGCCACCCCTACGCCTACGAGCGCGCCTTCGTCGGCCACCTCGGGCACTACTCGTGCCCCAACTGCGGCGCCGGGCGCCCGCGGCCCGAGGTGGCGGCGACGCGGATCGAGCTGCTGGGGATGGGGGGCTCGGAGGCGACGCTGCGGACCCCGCAGGGGGAGCTGCGCCTGCGCCTGCCGCTGCCGGGCCTCTACAACGTCTACAACGCCCTCGCCGCGGTGGCAGCGGGGCTGCGGCTGGGGGTCGCGCCGGAGCGCGTCGCGGCGGCGCTCGGGGAGATGCGGGCCGCCTTCGGCCGGGTCGAGACGATCGAGGTCGGCGGCGCCCCCGTCTCGATCCTGCTGATCAAGAACCCCGCCGGCGCCAACGAGGTGCTGCGGACGCTGCTGCTGGAGAGCCGCCAGGGGGAGCCGATCGACCTCTGGATCGCCCTCAACGACGGGATCGCCGACGGGCGCGACGTCTCCTGGATCTGGGACGCCGACTTCGAGCTGCTGGCGGGCGGCGTGCGCCGCGTCGTCTGCGCCGGGACGCGGGCGCCGGAGATGGCGCTGCGGCTGAAGTACGCGGGCTGGCCGCAGGGGGCGATCGAGGTCGTGCCGGAGATCGGCCCCGCTCTCGACGCCGCCGTCGCGGGCGCCGGCGGGCGCCGCCTCTTCGCCCTGCCCACCTACACCGCCCTGCTGGAGCTGCGCAAGCTGCTCGCCGACCGCGGCCTGGCGAGGGAGTTCTGGCGATGAGCGCGAGCACGGCGACGATCTGGCACGACGTCGAGTGCGGCGGCTACGGCGCCGACCTGCCGCTCTGGGCGGAGCTGGCCGAGCGCGGCGGCGGCGCGGTCCTCGAGCTCGGCTGCGGCACCGGCCGCGTCGCCCTGCACCTGGCCCGGCGCGGGCACCGCGTCTTCGGCCTCGACCGCGACCCCGAGCTGCTCGCGGCGCTGCGCGACCGCGCCGCCGACCTGGCCCCCGCCGCGGGGCGCGGAGGCTCGGGTGCGGCGGCGGGCGGGGTCGTCGCGGTCGAGGCCGAGGCGAGCCGGTTCGCGCTGCCCGAGCCGGTGGCCCTCGCAATCGCCCCCACCCACCTGCTGCAGCTGCTGCCGGGACCCGCCGAGCGGGCCGAGTGCCTGGCCGCCGTCGCCGCCGCGCTGCCCCCCGGCGGGATCTTCGCCGCTGCGATCATCGAGGAGATGCCCGAGCCCGACGGCGCGCCCCCTCCCCTCCCCGACGTGCGCGAGGTCGACGGCTGGGTCTACTCCAGCCTCGCCGTCGAGGCGGCGGTCGGGCCCGGCGAAATCGTCGTCCGGCGCCTGCGCCAGACGGTCTCCCCGGACGGGGAGCTGAGCGAAGAGCCGAACGAGGTGCGGATCGCCACCTTCAGCGTCGACTCGCTCGAGGCGGCCGCCGAGCCGCTCGGCCTGGTCCCGCGCGAGCGCCGCGAGATCCCCGCCACGGACATCCACGTCGGCTCCACCGCCGTCCTCCTCGAAAGGAGCCGCTGATGGAGCTTCGCGTCCTCAGCCTCTACCCGGAGCAGATGAACATCTACGCCGACCGCGGCAACATCATCTTCCTGCGGCGGCGCTGCGAGTGGCGCGGCATCGGCTTCCTCCACAGCGGCGCCGGCCCCGGCGAGGGTTTCGACCCCGCCGCCCACGATCTCCTCTACATCGGCGGCGGCCAGGACCGCGACCAGAGGGCGGTCGCCGCCGACATGGTCGCGACCAAGCAGGGGGCGGTGGCCGCGGCGGCCGGCGACGGGGCGGTGCTGCTGGCGGTGTGCGGCGGCTACCAGCTGCTCGGCCACAGCTACCAGCTCGGCAGCGAGACGCTGCCGGGGCTCGGGATCGCCGACCTGGAGACGGTCCGCGAGCCCGGGCCGCGGCTGATCGGCAACGTCACGATCGAGGCCGACCTCGGCGGCGGCCCGCGGCTGATCGCCGGCTTCGAGAACCACGGCGGGCACACCTACCTCGGCCCCGGGGCCACGCCGCTGGGCCGGGTCGTCTCCGGGCACGGCAACAACGACCGCGACGGCTACGAGGGGGTGCGGCGGGGCAACGTGATCGGCACCTACCTGCACGGCCCGCTGCTGCCCAAGAACGCCTGGCTCGCCGACCACCTGATCGCCCTCGCCCTCGAGCGCCGCTACGGCACCCGACCCGAGCTGGAGCCCCTCCCCGACGAGCTGGAGCAGGCCGCCCACGAGTCGGCCCGCCAGGCCGCCACGAGCTCGTAAGTTGTTCCTTATGGCCGCTATGCAGCAATAAGGAACAGCTACCCGGCGGGAGGCTTGAGTCAGCTGTTCCTTTTGGTCGTCAGGCGGCCAAGAGGAACAGACTTCAGCGGCCGCTGGAGCCGAAGCCGCCCTCGCCTCGCAGCGAGTCGCCGAGGGCCGAGGCCTCGACCGGTTCCGGCGTGGCGACCGGGGCGATCACGAGCTGGGCGATGCGGTCGCCCGGCTCGACCCGGAAGGTCTCGGCCGGGTCGGTGTTGAGCAGCAGCACCCGCAGTTCGCCGCGGTAGCCCGAATCGATCAGCCCGGGAGCGTTGACCAGGGCGATCCCGTGGTCCCGGGCCAGCCCCGACCGCGGCAGCACCAGGCCCGCGTGCCCCGCCGGGATCTCCACTCCCACCCCCGTCCCGACCCCCCAGCGCTCCCCGGGGCCGATATGAGCCGTCTCGCAGGAGTACAGATCCAACCCGGCATCCCCCTCGTGCGCCCGGGTCGGCAGGATCGCCTCGTCCTTCAGCTTGAGAACCGGAAGCTGCATCGGCCGGGAGCCTACCGGCCCACCCCCTGGACCCCTCCACGCCCCTGGGCCCGTCAACGCCGCCAGTGGGTCCGGTGGGGGACCCGTAGGAGCCTCCCCATTTTGCGACGGAGGGCCCCCCACCGGACCCGCCGGCGGGAGTGATTCCGGCCGGCGGGAGCTCGGCGTCGCGGTGGTTCCGGGCGCTCAGGCCACGGCCAGATCGGCGAAGCGGTGCATCTCCGCCGAGGGCACCTTGGCGTGGACCAGGACCCCGTCCTCGCGATCGGTCCGCTCCAGGTCGCCGGCAACCTCGTGCAGCTCGTGCAGACGGCCGCCCTCGGAGTACGGGATCAGCAGCTCGACCTCGGTCAGCGTCTCGGCAAAGGCGCGCTCGATCCGCTCGCGGAGGCGGTCGAGCCCCTCCCCCTCCTGGGCGGAGACGAGCACCGCCTCGGGATGGTCGAGCTCGGCTTCGCGCCGCGCCTCGGCCCCCAGCAGGTCGACCTTGTTGAGGACCAGCAGCCGCGGCTTCTCGCCGCCGCCGATCTCCTCCAGCACCTCGTCGACCGCGCCCATGTCGGCCAGGCGCCGCTCCTCGGGCGCCGAGGCGTCGACGACGTGGAGGATCAGGTCGGCGAGGACGGTCTCCTCGAGGGTCGCCTTGAAGGCCTCGACAAGCTGGTGGGGCAGCTTCTCGATGAAGCCGACGGTGTCGGTCAGCAGGGTGTCGCGGCCGGAGAGCTGGAAGGTGCGGGTGGTCGGGTCGAGGGTGTGGAAGAGCCGGTCGCGGACCTCGACCTCGGCGCCGGTCAGCGCGTTCAGCAGGGTCGACTTGCCGGCGTTGGTGTAGCCGGCGAGGGCGATGCTCGGCAGCGAGGAGCGCTCGCGCCGGGCGCGCATGACGCCGCGATTGCGCTCAAGCTGCGCGAGGCGCCGCCGCAGCGCCGCGATCCGGTTGCGGGCGAGGCGGCGGTCGGTCTCGATCTGGGTCTCGCCCGGCCCCCTGGTGCCGATCCCGCCGCCGAGCCGCTCGAGGTGGGTCCAGAGCCCCCGCATGCGGGCCATGTTGTATTCGAGCTGGGCCAGCTCGACCTGCAGCTTGCCCTCGGCCGAGTGGGCGTGGTCGGCGAAGATGTCGAGGATGACGCTGGTCCGGTCGACCACCGGCACCCCCAGCGCCGCCTCCAGGTTGCGCTCCTGCCGGGGGGCGAGCTCGTCGTCGCAGGCGACCAGGTTGGCCCCGGCGGCGGCGATCTCGGCCTTCAGCTCGCGCAGTCGGCCGCGGCCGAAGTAGCGGTCGGGGTCGGGCTGCGGGCGCTGCTGGGTCGCCTCGCCGGCGGTGGCGACGCCGGCGGTCCGCAGCAGCTCCTTCAGCTCGGCCAGCGGGTCGCCGTCCTCGCGCCCGTCGATCACCGAGATCGCCATCGCCCGCTGCCGGGCGCGGGGGTTGGCGACGCCGGCGCCGTTGGCGGACGCCGCGTAGCGGGTCTGCGCCGTCCTCCCGTTTCTCGAACCTTGCACTCAGAGGAATTGTAAGCGCGGGCCGCCGGGCCGGGTAGGGTGTGCGGCGTGAAGGTCTTCGTCACCGGCGGCACCGGCTTCATCGGCGGCGAGGTCGCGCGGCAGCTGCGCGGGCGCGGCGAGGAGGTCGTCTGCCTGGTCCGCAGCCCCGACAAGGCGGCGGAGCTGACCGAGCTCGGCTGCGAGCTCGTCGCCGGCGACCTCGGCGACGAGGGCGCGATCCGCTGCGGCATGGAGGGCTGCGACGCGGCGATCCACGCCGCCGCGGTCTACGAGGTCGGCATCCCGGCCAAGCAGCGCCCGTCGATGCGCGAGGCCAACGTCGCCGGCACCGAGCGGGTGATGAGGGCGGCGCTGGAGGCGAAGCTGCCGCGGATCGTCTATGTCTCCACGGTCGGCGTCTTCGGCAACACCCACGGTCAGGTCGTCGACGAGTCCTACCGGAACCCGGAAACTGATTTCACCTCCTACTACGAGGAGACGAAGCTGGAGGCCCACAAGCTGGTCGAGCGGATGATCGCCGACCAGGGCCTACCCGCGGTGATCGTCCAGCCCGGCGGCGTCTACGGCCCCGGCGATACCTCTCAGGTCGCCGACCTGATGGAGCAGTTCTTCGCCGGCAGGCTGCCCCTTCTGCCGTTCCCCGAGCTCGGCATCTGCATGAGCCACGTCGAGGACATCGCCGGCGGGATCCTCCTGGCGCTCGACAGGGGCAGGATCGGCGAGGCCTACGTGATCAGCGGCCCGGTGACGACGATGCGCGAGGCGATCGAGACGGTCGCCAGGGTGAGCGGCAGGAAGGCGCCGAAGCGGACGCTGCCGACGGCCCTGATGAAGGCGATGACCCCGATCGGCCCGCTGGTCGGCAAAGTCATGGGCCAGCCGCCCAACCTGCGCGAGCTGATCTCCTCCGCCGACGGCGTCACCTTCTGGGCCACCTACGACAAGGCCAAAGGCGAGCTCGGCTACTCCCCCCGAGGCATGGAAGAGGGCCTGCGGCAGACGCTGGAAGCCGACGACCGGTTTCCTTCGCCCGCTGCGTAGAGCGGTACTACTTCGCACCTCCGAAGCCCCCGGAGTCCAACGACCCACGCCGCGTGAAGGGACCCGGGGGAAAGGGTCGCCGGACCCTCCCCGCTGTTGTCCGCCGACCCTTTCCCCCGGGTCCCCCCGCCCGCTGTTGTCCGCCGACCCGCCCCTCGAGTCCCGTAGGGTGAGCACCCGTGCGCGTAATCGACGTCATGCACCTGGGGCGCCCCCACGTGATCGGCTGCTGGGAGGTCGACGGGGCACTCGTCGACCCGGGGCCGGAGTGCTCGCTCCCGACGGTCCTGGAGGCGCTCGGCGACGAGCAGCCGCGGGCGCTGCTGCTGACCCACATCCACCTCGACCACGCCGCCGCGACCGGGGCGCTGGTGCGCCGCTGGCCGGAGCTGGAGGTCTACGTGCACGAGCGCGGGGCGCCGCACCTGGTCGACCCCTCGAAGCTGCTGGCCAGCGCCGAGCGGCTCTACGGCGAGAGGATGGAGTACCTGTGGGGGAAGATCCTGCCGGTGCCGGAGCGCAACGTGCGGGTGCTGAGCGGCGGCGAGACCGTCCTCGGGATGCGGGTCGCCTACACGCCCGGCCACGCCTCCCACCACGTCGCCTACCTCCACGAGGACTCCGGGACCGCCTTCACCGGCGACGTCGCCGCCTGCCGGATCCCGCCATCGAAGCTGGTCGTGCCCCCGACGCCGCCGCCCGACATCGACGTCGAGACCTGGGAAGCCTCGCTGGACACGGTCGCGGCCTGGGAGCCGGCGCGGCTTGCCCTCACCCACTTCGGCTCGATCGACGCGGACGTCCCCGGCCATCTCGAGCGGGTGCGGGAGAAACTGCGCGAGGAGGCCGACCTGGCGCGCCGGATGGAGAAGGACGCCTACGACGCCGACAACGAGGCGCGGATCCGCCGCGAGCTCGCCGCCGAAGGGATCGGCGAGGAGACCGCGGAGGAGCTTCTTCAGGCGGTCCCGACCGCCTACCAGTGGTCCGGCCTCGACCGCTACTGGCGCAAGCGGGCCGAGCGCGAGAAGCCCGCGGCCTGAGCCGCCGCCCCGGCCCGCCCGGGTTGCATCTCCCCCAGCCGGGTAGCGGCCCCCTGTAGCCTGCGGGGACGGAGGCGTCCTACCCGAGGAAACGAGGAGGAGGACGAGGATGGAAAGCATCTCGACGCTGCGACGTGCGGTCGCGGCACTATCGGCACTGCTGGTCGGCGCGCTGCTGCTGAGCGCGACGGCACAGGCGACGAAGCCGCCGCGGACGATGGCCGCGCTCGGCGACTCGATCACCCGCGGCTACAACACCAGCGGGCCGGGCTGCCCGACCGGGCCGGGCCTCGACTGCCCGAAGAACTCGTGGGCGACCGGGACCAACCCGGCGGTGGACAGCGTCCGCGAACGCCTCGACGCGATGTCCCCGCAGCCGCTCACCGCCTACAACGACGCCGTCTCCGGCGCCCGCGCGGTCAACCTGCCGGGCCAGGCGCAGGTCGCCGCGAGCCAGGACCCCGACTTCGTCCTGATCGAGATCGGCGCCAACGACGCCTGCGCCTCGACGCCGACCCCGACCGCGACCTTCCAGGGGCAGGTGCGCTCGGCGCTCGAAACCCTGGTCGCCGGCAACCGCGGCGTCTACGTCCAGCTGATGAGCATCCCCGACATCAACCAGCTGCGGACGATCTTCACCGAACCGCCCGACCCCAACGCGCTGACCCGCTGGCAGCTCTTCGGCGTCTGCCAGGGACTGCTCGCCGAACCGCTCTCGACCGCGCCCGCGGACGAAGCGCGGCGGGCGGCCTTCCGTGGACAGGTGATCGCCTACAACGGCGCCCTGGAGGAAGTCTGCGCCGAGTTCAAGCGCTGCCTCTGGGACGGCGGAGCCGTCTTCGGCTCGACCTTCGCCACCGCCGACGTGGCCAACGTCACCAACACCGAAGGGCTCGACATCCCGCCGTTCAACCTGGTCCCGGTCTTCGGGCCCGGCTTCGAAAATTCCACCGCCGACTATTTCCACCCGTCGATCTCCGGCCAGGCGAAGCTCGCCGAAGCGGCCTGGAGCACGACCTTCAACGACTGGCGCCACCGCAAAGGGGCCCTGGCTCCGGCGGGAGCCTGACGACTGGGCGAGCCGCTCGCAGATCGCCTCCCGCTAGGGCGATTCCCGGGCGGCTCGCCGCAGCACCTCGCTCATCTCGGCGATCGTCACCTCGATCGCCGCGATGATCGGGGCATCCCTCCAATCCGCCGGCAGCTCTTCCCGTGCCGCGCCGCGGAGATCGCCGAGGCGCTCGGTCATCTTCAGCGCCCGGATCCGAACCCGCCGCGGAGCAATCCCGAGGTCGTCGCCGAGGCGATCGAGATGGCGGCCGCGAATCCATTCGGGCCGGTACTCGCCGCCGTACTTCATCGCCATCTTGCGACCCAGCCGCCGCCCGTAGGCGCGGGTCGAGATCAGGTCGTAGAGAGGCGCCATCCGCGGCGCCCCCTGCCCCTCGAGCAGCAGCGAGTAGTTCTTCGAGTGGGCGTCGGCGTTGCCGATCAGGAGGTTGAAGAGGAGGGCGTCGAGGAAGGCAAGCAGCGCCGCGGCGGGGGCGGCGAGGTGGGCCCGGATCAGCGCTGCGCACTCGGCGACGCCCGGACCCCCTTCGGCCTCGTACTTCATCTCCGGCGGTCGCCCGGTCGCCTGGCAGAAATCCTCCTGGTGGATGCGCCGCGCCCGCGAAGCGCCCTGCGTGCGGTCGTAGCGCTCGACCAGGAGCGCCTCCATCTCGCCGGCGCGCAGCGGCGACGCGGCCGCTGCCGACAGCCCCACCTGCCTCGCCAGTCCCAGGCAGTAGGCCTCGTTGGCGACCAGAGCAGGTATCTCGGCCGGCGGCACCTTGACGATGTGAGTGCTCGGCGGGCGCCCCCTGGTGATCCCGACCCGGTCGTCCTCGGCCAGGATCGGCAGCTTGTCCCGGGTTCCGGCCAGCGACAGCCGCACACCTTCCTCGTCCTCGGGCCCGGCCAGCAGGGGGCGCGCCGGCAGTTCGCCCAGCAGCGACGCGAGCTGCTCTTCGGAGAGCCATTCCGGCGGCGGCGCCGAGACCGAGGGCGGCCGGCTGCCCGGGAGCACGAGGGAGACCGCGCCGGCGCACTCGCCGCCGATTTCCTGCAGCACCGTGAACGGGTTGTCGGCGGAGATGTGGAAGGTGCGGGCAATCGAGCGCAGGAACTCCCCCTCCGGGAGCAGGCCGGAAAAGAAGGGACGGCACTCGGCGTCCTCGTAGACGGCCTCGCGCAACGGCAGCGAGAGGGAGATCGGCGTGGCGGCCGTGGGCAGCCAGCCGCTGTCGTAGGCGAAGCGCAGCCGAGCCCCGTCGGTGCGCTCCAGGAGACCGACGCGCTCGTCGTGCAGGTAGACGTCGAGGGCGGTCATCGCGCTTTCAGGTAGAGCCCGAGGCCGAGGGCGTCGAGCACGCGCCGGATACCCGCGTACTGAGCGGAGTCCTTGCCGCGCTCGATTTCGCTGACGAAGCGCAGGCTGACGCGGGCGACGTCCGCCAGCTCTTCCTGGCTCAGTTTCAGCTCATACCGGCGGCCGCGTATCGCGGCGCCCAGCTCGCCCGAGTTTTCGATCGGCAGTAGATCCATTTTCCCGCTCGGGAAAATATGGCACCTGTTGCGGCGGAAACGGGGCTTGTTTTCCCGTTCGGGAAAAATCGCCCGGCGACCCCGCTGCCTGCGAGGTTTTCTTTCCCGTTCGGGAAAAGGTTCAGCTCAGGTGCTCGCGCATCCGCTCTACCGCCTCTTCGATCCGCTCGTCGGGGGCGGTCAGGGCGATGCGGAAGAAGCCCTCGCCGCTCGGCCCGTACATCGAGCCGGGCGAGATCACGACGGCGGCCTCCTCCAGCACCAGCTCGCAGAAGGAGGTCGAGGTGTGCCCCTCGGGGACAGGCGCCCAGACGTAGATCGTCCCCTGCGGCGAGGCCACCTCGACGCCGATCTCGGCGAGGGCCGAGACGACGAGGTCGCGGCGGCGGGCGTAGGTCGCGTTCATCTCCGCCAGCGGCTCGCCGGGGCCCTGCAGGGCGGCGATGCCGGCCATCTGGACCGCCTCGAAGAGGCCGGAGTCGACGTTGGTCTTGAGCCGCCAGTAGGTCTGGATCGCCTCGGCGTTGCCGAGGATCGCGGCGCAGCGCCAGCCGGTCATGTTGTAGCCCTTGGAGAGCGAGAAGACCTCGACCCCGACCTCCTTGGCGCCCGGGGTGGCGAGGAAGCTGGGGGCGACGTAGCCGTCGTAGGTCGTCTCCGAGTAGGCGTTGTCGTGGACGACGAGGATCTCGTGCTCCCTGGCGAAGGCGACGACGGACTCGAAGAAGCCCTCCGGGACGACCGCGCCGGTCGGGTTGTTCGGGTAGTTGAGGAACATCAGCCGCGCCCGCGCGGCGACCTCGACCGGGACCGCGGTCAGGTCCGGGGCGAATCCCAGCGCCGGGACCAGCGGCAGCAGCTCGGCCTCGGCGCCGGCGAGGATCGGGCCGCCGGTGTAGACCGGGTAGCCGGGGTCGGAGGCGAGGGCGACGTCGCCGGGGTCGAGGAAGGCGAAGCAGAGGTTGTAGATGCACTCCTTGGCGCCGATCGCCGGGATCACCTCGGATCCGGGGTCGATCTCGACCCCGAAGCGGCGCTCGTAGAACCCGGCGAAGCCCTGGCGGAACTCGTCGCGGCCGCGGTTGCTCGGGTACCGGTGGTACGCCGGGTCCGCGACCGCCTCCTGCATCGCCGCGACGACGTGCGGGTAGGTCGGCCGGTCGGGGTCGCCGATCCCGAGGCTGATCACGTCGATCCCGGCGGCGCGCTTGTCGGCGATCTGCTGCTCGAGTTCCTGGAACTTGTACGGCGGGATCGCCTCGAGGCGCTTGGAGGGGTCGGAGATGCCCATGCGGAGGCGGGAATCTATGCGATCGGGCGCCCGGCCGGCGCTCAGTCGCCGCCGAGCTCGGAGAGCGCCTGCAGCAGCTCCGGCGTCAGCTCACCGGCGAAGACCGGCTCGGCCCAGCCGTCGAGCCGCACCCGCAGGTCCTCGCCGACCTCGACCGTCAGCTCGCCGCCTTCGAGCTCGACCGCGATCGGGCTCTCGGCGCCGCGCAGGAAGGCGGTGACGGCGGCGCCGGCGGCGCCGGTGCCCGAGGAGAGCGTCTCCCCCACCCCGCGCTCGAAGATCCGCGCCCGGACCCGGCTGCCGTCGATCTCCAGGAAGGAGACGTTGGTCCGGTTGGGGAAGAGCTCGCCGGCTTCGATCTCCGGCCCGATCGCGCCGAGGTCGAGCTGGTCGAGCTCGGGGCCGACGACGATCGCGCACTGCGGGTTGCCGATCGAGACGTGCTGGAACTCCCAGCGGCGGCCGCCGGCCTCGACCGAGCCACGGCCGTCCCCGCCGCCCGAGGGGAAGTCCTTGGAGGCGGTCGCGGCGCGGCCCATGTCGACCGAGCAGGTCAGCTCGCCGGTGATCGTCGGCCGGATCGGGCCGGCGACGGTGGAGATCGCGAACTCCTCCGCCTCGGTCCAGCCGTGGCGGCGCAGGTAGAGGATCGCCTCGCGGGCGCCGTTCCCGGAGAGCTCGGCCTCGGAGCCGTCGGGGTTGAAGATCCGCAGCTCGGCGACGAACTCCGGATCGTCGCTCCTGGCGAGCAGCAGCACCCCGTCGGCCCCGACCCCGAAGTGCTGGTCGCAGAGCCACTCGATCCGCGCCCCGGTCAGCTCCCAGGGCAGCCGCTCCGCCTCGAGGATCAGGTAGTCGTTGCCCAGCGCCTGCCACTTTTCGAATTTCACGCGCGGGAGCCTATTCGCGCGGCCACCTCGAGGTCGCTGAGATCGGTGCGGTCGATCGTGACGAGGTCGGGGATCTTGCGCATCCAGGTGAGCTGGCGGCGGGCGTAGTTGCGGGAGCGCCGCTTCATCGTCTCCAGGTCGCCGGCGAGGAGCTCGTCGAAGCCGAGCGCCTTGCGGGCGGTGCGGCCGGGGCCGAGCTCGTCGGCGCGCCGGGCCTCCGCGGCGGCGCCCCCGGCGACGATCGCCTCGACCCGGGCATCGATCCGCTCGTACAGCCGCGCCCGCTCCATGTCGAGCCCGAAGATCGTCGTCGGCTGCCGCGTCTCCGGCGACCACAGCTCCGACTCCTCCGCTTCGGGCGCCACCTTCCGCAGCGAAAGCTCGGCCACCGCCGCCCGCAGATAGAGCCCGGTCCCCCCCACCACGATCGGCGTGCGACCTTCATCCAGGGCCCGATCGATCTCGGCGTGTGCCAACGGCATGTAGTCCCCGACCGAAAAGTCGCTGGTAACCGGCACGAAACCAAGCAACCGATGCTCCAACCTCTGCCTCTCCTCGGCGGAAGCCGCCCCGGTGAGCACCTCCAGCCCCTCATAGACCTGCAAGGCATCGCAGTTGATCGCGACCGGATCCTCGCCCCCCTCTCGCAGCAGCTCGGCAAGCGCAAGCGCCACCCCGGTCTTCCCGACTCCGGTCGGCCCGAATATCGCCAGCACAGTCATGGATTCCACGCCGCCAGAACATTCATAGGGTGTCGGGGAAGCCCCGAACGGCTTGTACTTTTTCGGCGCCCACGCCCTCGGACGGCCCTAGGCGATCACCGAAAAAGTTGAGAGAGGGGCTTCACCGACACCCCACCCAGCGTCTGCGAGGTAGCTGAGGTGATCTCCACCGCCACGAACTCCCCGGGCTCGGCGACCCCGTCGAAGTTGACAGCCTTGCCATGCCGGGTCCGCCCCCGCAGCTTCGTCTCATCGGTCCGGCTCGTCCCTTCGACCAGCACGTCCAGCGTCCGCCCGACGAACCGCTGCGCCCGCTCGGCCGCCCGCCGCTGGACGACCTCGACCAGCCGTTCCATCCGCTCGACCTTGAGCGGGTGCGGAAGCTGCCCCTCCATCTGCGCCGCCTCGGTTTCCCGCCGCGGCGAGAAGACGAAGGTGAAGGCGCCGTCGTAGCCGACCTCCTCGGCCACCTCGAGCGTCTCGGCGAAGTCGGCCTCGGTCTCGCCGGGGAAGCCGACGATGATGTCGGTGGTGATCGCGCAGTCGGGGACGTGCTCGCGGATCAGCGCCACCCGGTCCATGTAGCGCTGCCGGTCGTAGGTGCGCCGCATCCGTTTCAGCACCGCGCTGGAGCCCGACTGCAGCGGCAGGTGGATCTGCTCGCAGAGGGCGGGCAGCTCGGCGTGGGCGCGGATCACGTCCTCCTTCATGTCCTTCGGGTGCGGGCTGGTGTAGCGGATCCGCTCGATCCCCTCGATCGCGTCGACCCGGCGCAGCAGCTCGGAGAAGCCGATCCGCGTCGCCCGCGGCAGGTCGCGCCCGTAGCTGTTGACGTTCTGGCCCAGCAGGGTCACCTCGACGACGCCGTCGGCGGCCAGCGCCTCGGCCTCGGCGACCAGCTCGCCGGGGTCGCGGCTGACCTCGCGCCCCCTGGTCGAGGGGACGATGCAATAGGAGCAGACGCAGTTGCAGCCCTGGGAGATCTGCAGCCAGCCCTGGAACTCGCGCTCGCGGCGGGCCGGCAGGTGGCCGGAGAAGTCCTCGAACTCGAAGTAGCCCTGGGCGCTGAGCGAGTCGCTGTTGAGGAACTCGGCGAGCTTGTGGATCTGGCCGGGGCCGAAGGCGACGTCGACGAACGGGAAGCGCTCGAAGACCTCGTCCTTGACCGACTGCGCCCAGCAGCCGCCGACCCCGACGATCCGCTCGGGGTCCTCGCCCTTCAGCCGCTTCGCCTGCCCGAGGTGGGCGATGAAACGGCTGTCCGCCGACTCCCGGATCGAGCAGGTGTTGAAGAGGATCAGGTCGGCCTCCTCGCGGCTCGGCGCCTCCTCGTAGCCGAGCGAGGACAGCATCCCCCGCATCCGCTCGGAGTCGTGCACGTTCATCTGACACCCGAAGGTGGTGACATGGAACCGCTTCGCCATCCGCGATGAGCTTAACGCCCGGTTTGAGTGGCTAAGGCTTTTCGTAGGGGCCGGAGGTCTGACTCTTTTCGATCTCCTTGCCCGCCTTCTCGAGCTCGGCGGCCTTCGCCTTCTGCTCGTCCTGGGCATGGAGCACGGCGAAGGTCGTCGCGCCGCCGACGAAGACCGCGAACCAGAGCAGGATCACCGGCAGGAAGCGGCCGGGGAAATCCTTCAGTTTGAGGCCGACGATGCTGACCGAGACGGCCGAGAGGGCGAGGACGCACCCGCAGATGTAGAAGAGGGTTTCGTTGCTCATGGGAAAGCGGCGGTGATCCTATAGAGGTTGGCGGCCCGGCCGCCGTGAGGCGAGGCCGCCTACGCGGCCTTCGCCTCGGGTGCCCGCGCCGGCGCCTCGACCGGCTCCTCGCCCGACTGCGGCGCCTCGCCGTCGATCCCCAGCGCCGTGCGCACCTTGGTTTCGATCTCCAGCGCCAGCTCCGGATTGTCGACCAGGAACTGCTTGGCGTTGTTGCGCCCCTGGCCGAGCCGGGTCTCGCCGTAGGAGAAGAAGGAGCCCGATTTCTGGACCAGATCCTGTTCCATCCCGAAGTCGAGCAGGCCGCCCTCGCGGGAGATCCCGACCCCGTACTCGATGTCGAACTCGGCCTGGCGGAAGGGCGAGGCGACCTTGTTCTTGACGACTTTCACCCGCACCCGGTTGCCGACCGCCTCGGTCCCTTCCTTGAGGGTCTCGATGCGGCGGATGTCGAGCCGCTGCGAGGAGTAGAACTTCAGCGCCCGGCCGCCCGGCTGGGTCTCCGGCGAGCCGAACTGGACGCCGACCTTTTCGCGGATCTGGTTGGTGAAGAGGCAGACGGTGTTGGTCCGGTTGAGGTTGCCGGCCAGTTTCCGCATCGCCTGCGACATCAGCCGCGCCTGCAGCCCGACCGTGGTGTCGCCGATCTGCCCGTCGAGCTCGGCTTTCGGCGTCAGCGCCGCGACCGAGTCGATCGCCACCACGTCGACCGCCCCGGAGGCGATCAGCCGGTCGGCGATCTGCAGCGCCTGCTCGCCGTAGTCGGGCTGGGAGACGAGCAGCTCGTCGGTGTCGACGCCGATCGCCCGCGAGTAGACCGGGTCGATCGCGTGCTCGGTGTCGATGAAGGCGCAGACCCCGCCGATCGCCTGGGCCTGGGCGATGATGTGGTTGACGAGCGTCGTCTTCCCCGAGGACTCCGGGCCGAAGATCTCGACGATCCGCCCGCGCGGGACGCCGCCGATGCCGAGGGCGAGGTCGAGCGCCAGCGATCCGGTCGGGATCGCGTCGACCTTGACGGTGCCTTTGTCGCCGAGGCGCATCAGCGCGCCCTCGCCGAACTCTTTGCGGATCCCGCCCACCGCGCTCTCCAGCGCCGCGTCCTTCGCCTTCGCCTCCTTGGCGGAGACGTCGTTCAAGCTCACTTTTCTCTCTGCCATCTCGATCACCTCACTGCTGCCTCATCCGGGCAGCTCGACTTGCGCCAGCGGGACGTAACGCGCGCCCTGCGGCTGGAGTTCAGAACGGTAGAGCGTCATCCGGCGGCAAACCCGTGCCTCGGACAGCTCGTCCGGCAACTTCGCCGGGGACTTCGAGACGACCGCCGGCCGCCTCGACCCGCGCGCCTCGGGACGCACCCTGGCCACGGTCACGTGCGGCCAGAACGGCCGCTTCTCGGGCTTGTAGAAGCCTTGCCCGGCGAGCGCCTGCTCGAGGCCCGCCTGCAGCATCTCGGCGCCGGGCGAGATCGCCGGCAGCGCATAGAGCCGGGCCCTCCCCCGCGGCGGCCGCTGCTCGGGGTCGCGCAGCTCCAGCCAGGGCGCCGGCGCGGCGCTCTTCCGCACCGCGGCGGCGACCGCCTCGACCTCCTTCGCCGGCCGGTAGCCGAGGAAGGCGAGGGTGACGTGGAGGGCCGCCGCCGGCACCGGCCGCAGCGCCGGGTCGCTCAGAGCCTCCTCCCTCCCCCACGCGGCGATCCCGTCGCGGAGCTCCCCGGGCAGGTCGAGGGCGACGAACAGGCGCACCCGCGGGCTCTTCGCTCGCTCCTTGGTCATGGCGGCCAAGCTACGGGGCGGGGACGCGCGAAACAACGCCCTATCGCAAAATTTCAGCTACGACTTTGAGCCGATTTCCTCACCCAGAAGCTGGCGCAGCAGATGCATGCCGACCAGGGCCGAGCGCTCGCGGATGTCGGGCCGGCCGCCGGGGACGATCGGGTCGCGGGCGATCGCGGTCCCGTCGGCGAGGCGGGCGTTGAAGCAGACGTAGCCGACCGGCTTCTCTTCGCTGCCGCCGCCGGGCCCGGCGATGCCGGTGATCGAGACCGCGACGTCGGCCTCGAAGCGCCGCAGGGCGCCGATCGCCATCGCCTCGGCCACCTCCGGCGAGACCGCCCCGTGCGCCTCGATCAGCCCCCGATCGACCCCCAGCAGCTCCGCCTTCGCCTCGTTGGAGTAGGCGACGACCCCGCCCGCGAAGTACTCCGAGGCCCCGGCCAGGTCGGTGATCCGCGCCGCCAGCAGGCCGCCGCTGCAGGACTCGGCCAGCGCCAGCCGCCGGCCGAGCAGGAGCGTCGCCACCTGGGCGTCGATAGTCTCGCCGTCGAGGCTGAAGGTCTCGCGCGGGTGCCGGCGCAGCAGCTCCTCCCGCACCGCCTCGGCCGCGTCGGCGGCCTCGTCGCGGTAGCGGACGTCGATCTCGATCTCGCCCTTGCGCAGGCAGGTGGTGATCTCGACCGCGCCCAGGTCGACCCCGCCGGCTTCCATCTCCCGCAGGCTCTTGGCGATTTCGGACTCCGGCACCCCGAACATCCGCATCGTGTAGGCCCGCAGCGGCGTCGCCCGGGCGAGGACCGCCCGCACCTGCGGGGTCGCGGCCGCGTCCTCCCACATCGGCTGCAGCTCCCGCGGCGGCCCCGGCAGGACGACCACGACCCGCTCGCCGGCGGGCACCACCAGCCCCGGCGCCGTCCCGACCGGGTCCAGCGGCGTCGCCCCCTCGGGGACCATCGCCTGCTTGCGGTTCGCCTCCCGCATCGCCGCCTCGTCGAGGTTGAAGCGCTTCGCGAAGCCGGCGAGGATCGCGGCGATCTTGCCCTCCATCGCCTCGTCGAGGACCAGCGGCAGGCCGGCGAAGCGGGCGACGACCTCGGCGGTGAGGTCGTCGGCGGTCGGCCCGAGGCCGCCGCTGGTGAGGATCAGGTCCATCCCCTCGGCGGCCATGAAGCGGAGCGCGGCCTCGAGGTCCTCGGGGCGGTCGCCGACGACGAGGATGTGGGCCACCTCGACCCCCGACGCGGCCAGCCGTTCGGAGAGCCAGGGGCCGTTCGAGTCGGCGATGCGGCCGGTGAGGACCTCGGTCCCGGTGACGACGATGCCGGCGCGGATCACGTGCGGCGGCGGGATCGCGGTTCGCTCGGGCGCGGCATCGTCCGCGGAAGCTACCGAACGGGAATCGCCTGGCCGACGTGCGGGCGCGGCTGTTGCCTGTGGCCGCCCCCGGCCGACCCCTGGTCGGAGCCGCCGCCCGTGGTCAGCCCGATCGCGAGCAGGGCGGCGATCGCCAGGGCGACGACGACGGCGACCGCGAGCCGCGGGGAGGGGCGCCGGCGGCCGCCCGCCCGGCGCCGCGAGACCGGGCGCGGGCGGGGATCGACGCGCGGCAGCCGCTCCCCCGGGCGCGCCGCGCCGCGGCTGCGGCGCTGCTCCTCGGCGAGGCGCTCGCCGTCGAGGCCGAGATAGCGCCCGTAGGTGCGGACGAAGGCCCGCGCGTAGGTCTCCCCCGGCAGCTGCTCCCAGTCGTCGTTCTCGATCGCCTGCAGGTAGCGGCCGCGGATCTTCGTCGCCGCTTCGACCTCGGCGAGGCTGAGCTTGCGGCGGCCGCGCGCCTCGCGCAGCTTCCGGCCTACGGAGTCGTCCACTCCCTCATTCTGCGCTTCTGCGCCGAAAGACGCAAAGTGCGGGCGTTTACAGCTCCGCCTCGGAGTCGACCGCGACCGGCTCCGGCTCGCTCTCGGCGCCGCCGAGAACCCGGCTCAGGTCCGCCTGGCCGATCAGCACCTGGCGCGGTTTCGAGCCCTCGTAGCCGGAGATGACGCCGCGGCGCTCGAGCATGTCGATCAGCCGCCCGGCGCGGGTGTAGCCGACCCGCAGCCGCCGCTGGATCATCGAGACCGAGGCGGTTTCGGTCTGCACGACCAGGCGGATCGCCTCGTCGAGCAGGTCGTCGCTGTCGGGGTCGAAGTCGTCGTCGCGGCCCTCCTCCTCGGCCTCCTGCGGGGTCTCCAGCAGCTCGTCCTCGAATTCGGGTTCGCCCTGCCTGGCCCAGTGCTTGGTGATCCGGGCGATCTCCTCCTCGGTGACGAAGGCGCCCTGGACGCGGGCCAGTTTCGAGGTGCCGGCGCCGCGGAAGAGCATGTCCCCCTGGCCGAGCAGCGTCTCGGCGCCGCCCTGGTCGAGGATCACCCGCGAGTCGGTCTGGGAGGAGACCGCGAAGGCGATCCGCGAGGGGATGTTGACCTTGATCGTGCCGGTGATGATGTCGGTCGAGGGGCGCTGGGTCGCCAGCACCAGGTGGATGCCGGTCGCCCGCGACTTCTGGGCGAGGCGGATGATCGCGTCCTCGACTTCGGCCGGGGCGACCATCATCAGGTCCGCGAGCTCGTCGATCACGCAGAGGATGTGGGGCAGCGGCGCTTCGCCCTTCTTGACCCGGGTCCGGTTCAGTTCGCCGAGGTTGCGGGCGCGGGCTTCGCTCATGATCCCGTAGCGGCTCTCCATCTCGCCGATCAGGTTCGAGAGGACGTTGGCGGCGAGCCGCGGCGAGGTGACCACCGGCGTCAGCAGGTGGGGGACGTTCTCGTAGTGGTTGAGCTCGACCTGCTTGGGGTCGACCAGGACCAGCCGCACTTCGTTGGGGGAGGCCTGCATCAGGATCGAGGAGAGGATCGCGTTGACGCAGCCGCTCTTGCCCGAGCCGGTGGTGCCGGCGACCAGCACGTGCGGCATCTTCGCGATGTCGGTCCAGACCGCGTTGCCGTCGATCCCCTTGCCGAGCCAGGCGACCAGCGGCGAGGTCTTCTCCGGGCGGCCGGCGTAGATGTCGCCGAGGCGGACCATCCGGCGGGTCCGGTTGGGGACCTCGACCCCGACCGCCTGCTTGCCGGGGATCGGCGCCAGGATGCGGATGTCGGTCGAGGCGAGGGCGTAGGCGATGTCGTTGGCGAGCTCGGTGACCTTCTTGACTTTGGTCCCCGGCGCCAGGCGCAGCTCGAAGCGGGAGACGTGAGGGCCGCTGACGATCCCGACGATCTTCGCCTCGACGCCGAAATGGCCGAGCGTCTCGACCAGCTTGCGGCCGACCGCTTCGTGGTCGCGCGGATCCGGCCCCTTGTCGCCCTTGCCGCGTTCGAGCAGCTTCGGCGGCGGCGGCCGGTAGTCGATCTCCTCGGACATCGTGACGCCGCGCTTGCTCCCCATCGGGGTCAGCCCGGCGTGGGCCCGGTCGCCCTCGTCGACGACCGCGACGGCGTCGGCCGAGTCGTAGTTCTGCAGCTCCTCCTGCGGCTCCGGCTCGGGCTCCTCGTCCGCGGCCGGGATCGCCTCGGTCTCCGTCTCGGTCTCCGCGGCGAAGAGCTGGGCGTCGAAGTCGTCCTCCTCCTCGGCCATCGCGACCGTCGGTTCGAAGTCCGCGTTGTCCTCGGGATAGGCGCTCATCACGTCGGTCGGGCCGGCGAGGGTCGCCGCCTCCGCCCGCGCCTCGCGGTGCTCGCGCCAGTCGGCGTGGGTCCTGGCGACGGTGCGGGCGGCGGCGTCGCCGCCGGCGAAGAGGCCGCTGAAGAGCGCCCGCAGCCCGCGCCCGACCCCCCGGGCCAGGGTGGAGACGGAGGTGCCGGTGAGGAGCATGCCGCCGGCGAGCAGCAGCAGGACGGTGAAGATGCGGGCGCCGATCGCCCCGAACAGGTAGTCGAGCGCGGTTTCGCAGCCGTAGCCGACCTTGCCGCCTTCCCAGCCGAGGAAGAGGACGAAGACCAGGTAGACGCCGAAGGCGACCAGGAAGAGGCCGATCAGGTCGAGGTGGCGCTGCTCGAGTCCGGCCGGGAGGCGCAGCCCGCCGCCCTTCGGCTTCGGCTTGCGTTTGGCAGGGGCTTTTTTCCGCCGGGCGGCGCCGGCGCGCTTCTTACGCACGAACATGGGATCCCGTTCGACGCCGGGCGGCGCTCCCCTGCCGAGCTAAATTCAGACTAAAACTCGCGTCGAGCGGCCTTTCGCGCAGCTACCATCGATCCGTGCTCTCCGAAGCCGACTCCGCCGGCGGCCGCGTCCTCATCGTCGAGGACGATGTCGACATCGCCGACGTCCTGCGGCGCTCGCTGCGCAACGAGGGCTACGAGGTCCGCACCTCGGCCGACGGCGTCGAGGCGCTCGACGTCGCCGCCGGCTTCTTCCCCGACCTCGTCGTGCTCGACCTCGGGCTGCCGGGGCTGGACGGGGTCGAGGTCTGCAGGCGGCTGCGCAGCGACGGCGACGTCCCGATCCTGATGCTGACCGCGCGGGCCGAGACCGAGGACCGGGTCGCCGGCCTCGACAGCGGCGCCGACGACTACCTGGTCAAGCCCTTCGAGCGGACCGAGCTGCTGGCCCGGATCCGGGCGCTGCTGCGGCGGCGGCCGCCCCGCGGCGCCGCCTCGATGGAGGTCGGCGACCTCGTCCTCAACCCGGACACCCGCGAGGTCCGCCGCGGCGAGCGCGAGATCGAGCTGACCAACCGCGAGTTCGAGCTGCTCGAGTTCCTGATGCGCAACGAGCGGCTGGTCGTCTCCCGCGAGCGGCTGCTGGACGAGGTCTGGGGCTACGACCCGATGGCGGCGACCAACACGATCGACGTCTTCATCTCCAACCTGCGGCGCAAGCTCGAGGCCGGCGGCGAGTCCCGCCTGCTGCACACCAAACGCGGCGCCGGGTACGTTCTGAAGGCGTAGCGATGGGCCGGCTGCAGAACGGCCTGCGCGGGTTCGCCCGGCGTCTCCTGCACCCCCGCTCCTGGCCGGTCCGCTGGCGCCTGGCGAGCGTCTCCGCCGGCCTCACCCTGGTCATCCTGCTGCTCTTCGGCGGCGCGATCGGCAAGATCGCGACCGAGCGCATCCGCAGCGACTTCAACGGCGAGGTGACCAGCGCGGTGCAGATCCTCGCCGGCGAATTCGAAGTCGTCTACCCGCCGTTCTCGCGGCCCGAAGTGCGCGAAGGCCCGCAGCTCGACGCCTTCACCCTGCCCGACGACGCCTCGGCCCGGGTCTACACGGCGAACGGGGAATTCATCACCTCGAACCAGGGGGCGGCCGAGCTGGGGCCGCTGCAGCAGGGGCTCTCCAGCTACCGCGGGATGCGGGTCGCGACCGAGCCGATCCTCAACGCCTCCCACGTCGTCACCGGCTACGTCCAGTACGGGCGCAGCCTCGCCCACATCGACTCGACGATCGACCGGGTCTGGCTGCTGATCGCCGCCGGGATCCTCGGCGGCACGATGCTGGCGGCCTTCGCCGGGGTCGCGATCGCCGGCCGGGCGATGAGGCCGATCGCCTCCCTGACCGCGACCGCGCGCGAGATCGCCGCCACCCGCGACCCCTCGGTGCAGATGCCGGAGCCGAGCAACGACGACGAGGTCGGCGAACTGGCGCGGACGCTGGAGAACATGCTCCGCTCGCTCGACGGCGCCCGGACCGAACGCGAGGCGGCGATGCAGAAGCAGCGCGAGTTCGTCGCCGACGCCTCGCACGAGCTGCGCACCCCGCTGACCAGCGTCCTCGCCAACCTCGAGCTGCTGCAGGCCTCGCTCGACGCCGACCGGCAGGCGGAGGACCGCGAGATCGTCGACTCGGCGCTGCGCTCCTCGCGGCGGATGGGGCGGCTGGTCAGCGACCTGCTGCTGCTGGCCCGGGCCGACGCCGGCCGCATGGCCGCCCACCGCCGCCTCGACCTGGCCGAGATCGCCGGCGACGCCGCCGCCGAGGCGGCGCCGCTGATGGGGGGCCGCGAGTTCATCCTCGACAACGACCGCTCGCTGCGGGTCGAAGGCAGCCGCGACGAGCTGCACCGGATGATCCTCAACCTGCTCGACAACGCGATCCGGCACACCCAGGCCGACGCCCGCATCGAGCTGACCCTGCGCGAGGACGGCGGCGAGGCCGTGGTCGAAGTCGCCGACGACGGGCCCGGCATCCCGGTGTCGATGCGGACCCAGGTGTTCTCCCGCTTCGTCCGCGGCCAGGGCCCCGCCGACACCGCCCGCGGCACCGGCACCGGCCTCGGCCTGGCGATCGTCAGCGCCGTCGCCGCCTCTCACGGCGGCTCGGTCAGGGCCGCGGAATCGGCCTCCGGAGGCGCCCTCTTCGTCGCCCGCATCCCCCTCGCCAACGTTGAGAAAACCGTTCCGAAACCTTTAGAGGCGCTTTAGAGCCCACCCCTAGATTCGCCCGTGGACGAGACACACTAGCCCGCCGAGGTTCTCCCCAGACACTGCCTCGGCGGGCTTTTTCGCGCTCAGACCTCGATCACGACCGGGAGCACCATCGGCCGGCGGCGGAGGCGCTGCCAGACGAACTTGCCGATCGTCTGGTGGAGGTCGTCCTCGATCAGGTTGGGCTCGCGGTTGCCGTGCTTGGCCGCTTCGTCGAGCTGGTCTTCGACCAGGTCCTTGAGGTCCTCGACGAGGGCGTCGGCCTCCTCGAGGAAGGCGACGCCGCGGAAGATCACCTCCGGGTCGGCGACGATCGAGCCGTCGTCGCCCGAGAGCGTCGCGACGACGATGAAGATCCCGTCGGCGGAGATCTCGCGGCGGTCGCGCAGGGCGGCGTCGTCGGGCTCGCCGATGTTGACGCCGTCGACGTAGATCACCCCCGCGTGGACGTCCTCGCCGAAGCGGGCGCCGTCGGCGTCGACCTCCAGCGGCAGGCCGTTGCGCCCCTGGAAGATCCGCTTGCCGTCGATCCCGACCGCTTCGGCCAGCTCCGAGTGCAGCCGCAGCCGCTTGTAGTCGCCGTGGACCGGCATCACGTAGCGCGGTTTGGTCAGGTTCAGCATCAGCTTCAGCTCCTCCTGCCAGCCGTGGCCGGAGGCGTGGATCGGCGCGTCCTTGGCGGTGATCACGCTGGCGCCGATCTCGTAGATGCGGTCGATCGTCTCGTTCACGGCCCGCTCGTTCCCCGGCACCGGCGTCGCCGAGAAGACGACCGTGTCGCCGGAATGAAGCTGCACGTCGCGGTGGTCGTTGTTGGCCATCCGCCGCAGCGCCGAGAGCGGCTCGCCCTGGCTGCCGGTCGAGATCACGACGACCTTCTCGTCGGGGAAGTCGCCGATCTCCCGCGGCTGGATGAAGATCCCCTTCGGCGCCTTCGCGATCCCGAGGTTGGAGGCGATGTTGAAGTTCTTGCGCATCGAGCGCCCGACCAGCGCCACCTTGCGATCGAGCCGGGAGGCGGCGTCGATCACCTGCTGCACCCGGTGGATGTTGGAGGCGAACGAGGTGACGATGATCCGCCCCTTGCAGCGGGAGAACTGCTCCAGCAGCGCCGGTCCGACCGCAGACTCGGAGGGCGCAACGCCCGGCCGGTCGGCGTTGGTCGAGTCGCCGCAGAGCAGGGTCAGCCCTTCCTTGCCGAGCTCGGCGAGGCGGGAGACGTCGGCCGGGCGGCCGTCGACCGGGGTCTGGTCGAACTTGTAGTCGCCGGTCATCAGCACCGTGCCCGCCTCGGTGGCGAGCAGGACCGCCCGCATGTCGGGGATCGAGTGGGCGAGGTGGATCAGCTCCAGCTCGAAGGGGCCGCAGCGCACCTTCTCCCCCGGCGGCAGCTCCTGCAGCGGCGCCCGGTCGGCGAGCTTGTGCTCCTCCAGCTTCGAGCGGACCATCCCGATCGTCAGCAGGCCGCCGTAGATCTTCGGCGGCATCCCGATCTCTTTCAGCACGTAGGGCAGCGCCCCGACGTGGTCCTCGTGGCCGTGGGTGAGGACGATCGCCTCGATGTCCTCGGCGCGGTCTCGCAGGTAGGAGAAGTCGGGCAGGACGAGGTCGATTCCGTGCATCTCTGCGGTCGGGAACATCAGCCCGGTGTCGACGACGACGATCCTGCCGCCGTACTCGATCACGGTCATGTTCTTGCCGATCTCGCCGAGGCCGCCCAGGGGCAGCACGCGAAGTTTGCTTGGCACTTGGTTACTCACTCTCTCGTAGGAAGTTTCTAACTGGCGACGGCGACGCCGGCGGCGTCGAGCCCGGCCTTGACGGCGGCTCGCTGCTCGGCGTCGGCCGGCACCAGGGGAAGTCGAAGTCGATCCGCGCAGAGGCCGAGCATCTCCAGCGCCGCCTTCAGCGGGATCGGGTTGGTGGTTACGGCGAGGCCCGCGTAGACCGGCCTCAGCTCGGCGTCGATCGCCCGGGCGCGGTCGAGGTCGCCGGCCTGCGCCGCCTCCCACATCTCCCGCATCCGGTCGCCGGCCACGTGGGAGGCGACGAGGATCCCGCCGGCGCCGCCGAATTCCAGCGTGCGCAGGTAGGTCTCGTTGTCCCCGGCCAGCACGTCCAGGCCCTCGATCGGGCCGAGGTCCTCGGGGTTGGCCTGCTTGACCGCGACGATGTTCTCGATCCGGGCAAGCTCGGCCAGAAGCTCGGGGTCGGCGTTGACGATCACCCGCGAGGGGATGTTGTAGAGGATCATCGGCAGCTCGGGCACGGCCGCGGCGACGGCTTCGAAGTGCGCCCGGATGCCCTCCCGGTTGGGCTTGTTGTAGTACGGGACAACGACCAGCGAGGCGTCCGCCCCGGCCTCGGCCGCCATCTTCGTCAGCTCGCCCGAGTGCCGGGTGTCGTTGGTCCCGGTGCCGCAGATCAGCAGCGCCTCCTCGCCGACCTCGGCCCGCACCGCCCGCAGCAGCTCGATCTCCTCGCCGTCGGTCAGGGTCGGGCACTCGCCGGTGGTCCCGGCGATCACCAGCGCGTGCGAGCCGTGCTCGAACAGGTGCGCCGCCAGCCGCCGCGCCGCGTCATGGTCGACCCGGCCCTCGGCGTCGAACGGCGTCGCCATCGCCGTGATCACTCCCTTGATCTCCTTCATCGCCCTCAGGGTATCCCCTCGCCCGGCCTAAAGCAGCTTCTCGAGCCCGACCGTGAAGCGGTCGGGCAGGTCGGCGACCCGGCGGCAGGCGAGGACGACGCCGGGCATGAAGGAGCTGCGGTCGATCGAGTCGTGGCGGAGCGAGAGGGTCTGCCCGACCCCGCCGAAGATCACTTCCTGGTGGGCGACCAGGCCCGGCAGGCGGACCGAGTGGATCGGCTGGTGGACGTTGCCGCCGGCGGCGTCGATCAGCTCCTGGGTTCGCTTCGCCGTGCCGGAGGGGGCGTCGAGCTTTCTGTCGTGATGGAGCTCGACGATCTCGCACTCGGGCATGTGCTTGGCGATCGTCTGCGAGACCTCCATCAACAGCACCGCCCCGATCGCGAAGTTGGGAGCGACGAAGCAGTTGGCCTGCGACGCCTCGGCCGCCTCGCGGGCGGCGTCGAGGTCGAAACCGGTGGTGCCGACGACGGTGTGGACGCCGGCCTCCAGGCACTGCTTCACGTTTGCGAGGGCCGTGTCCGGGACGGTGAAGTCGACGACGACGTCCGCATCGGTCAGCACCTCGGTCAGCTCGGTGCCGAGGGCGGGGTCGGCTCGCCCCGTCAGCTCCAGCCCGTCGGCCTCTTCGACCGCTTTGCAGACGGTCGCGCCCATTTTCCCGGCCGCTCCGGCGACCGCAACCCGCGTCATGCTGCTACCAGGGCCTCGCTCACCGGCGCCAGCGCCTGGCGAAAGCGGTCTTCGTCGGCGCCGACGCAGGCGGCCGAGAGCCGCTCGGCGCCGTAGAGCTCTGCCGCCAGCTCGGTCAGGTCGTCGACCGCGATCGCGTCGACCTTGGCCAGCATCTCGTCGAGGCTTTCGATCGGCAGCCCGAACAGGGTCGCGCGCGAGATCCGCGTCATCCGCGCCGCGGTCGACTCCGAGGAGAGCACGAGCCGCCCCTTGACGCTCTCCTTCGCCCGCGCCAGCTCCGCCGCGCTGACCGGCTCGGAGCGCAGCCTCGCCATCTCGCGGCCGATGATCTCGCAGGCCTCCTCGACGTTCTCCTCGCGGGTGCCGACGTAGGTGGCGACCAGGCCCTGGTCGGTGTACTGGTCGTTGTAGGAGCCGACCGAGTAGGCGAGGCCGCGCTTCTCGCGGACCTCGCGGAAGAGGCGCGAGGAGGTGCTGCCGCCGAAGATCGCGTCGAGCACCGCCAGCGGGTAGCGGCGCTCGTCGTCGCGGCGCAGCCCCGGCGCGCCGAAGCAGATGTGGTACTGCTCGGTCTCCTTGCTCAGGTAGCAGAGGCGCGAGCCGCCCTCGAGCGCGGCCTCGGCGAGCGCCCCGTCCCCCTGCGCGGGCGGCCGCACCAGCCGCTCGGCGAGCGCGACGATGCGCTCGTGCTCGAGGTGCCCGGCGGCGCCGACGACGATCTGCGGGCCGGTGTAGTGGGCGCGGCGGTAGGACTCGATCTCCGGCACCGGGACCGAGGCGATCACCTCGGCCTCGCCCAGCACCCGGCGGCCCAGCGGGTGCGCGCCGAAGACCGCCTCGGCGAGGACGTCGTGGACGCGGTCCTGGGGCTCGTCGTCGTACATCGCGATCTCCTCGATCACGACCTGGCGCTCGGAGTCGATTTCGGGGTAGGTCGGCGCCAGCAGCATCTCCGCCAGCAGGTCGAAGACCTCCTCGGTGTGCTCGTCGAGGAAGCGCGCGTGCAGGTGCGTCGTCTCCTTGCCGGTGGCGGCGTTGACCGAGGCGCCGAGGCCGTCGAAGCGCTCGGAGATCTCGATCGCCGAGTAGCGCGCCGTCCCCTTGAAGAGCAGGTGCTCGAGGAAGTGCGAGACCCCGGCCTGCGCCGGGGTCTCGTTCCTGGATCCGGTCCGGACCCAGAGCCCGAGCGCGACGGACCGGACCGAGGGAACCTCCTCGGTCACGACCCGGACGCCCGAGTCCAGGGTGGTGAGCTGCGCGCCCAACCTAGCCGCGGCGCTCGCGTTCGCGCCCGCGACCGCGCTCGCGGTCGCGACCCCGGCCGCCGCGGTCGCCGCCGTTGCGGCGGCCGCCGTCGCCGGAGCCGACCGAGGCCAGCTCCTGCGGCGATTTGCCCTCGACCGAGGGGTCGTTCGAGAGGCGCAGGCCGATCCGGCCCCGCTCCTTGTCGACCTCGACCACGGTGACGTCGATCTGGTCGCCGGCGCTGAGCACGTCGTCGACCGAGTCGACCCGCTCGCCGGGCTTCACGTTGGAGATGTGAAGCAGGCCGTCGGTGCCCTTGACCAGCTCGACGAAGGCGCCGAAGGTGGTCGTCTTGACGACTTTGGCCCCCTCGTAGCGATCGCCGATTTCGGCCTCCTTGGTCATCGAGTTGATCCGCGAGACCGCACCGTCGACGAGATCGCCGGTCGGCGCGTAGATCCGGATCGTGCCGTCGTCCTCGACGTCGATTTCGGCCTCGAACTCCTCGCAGAGGGCGCGGATGGTTTCCCCGCCTTTGCCGATCACCGCTCCGATCTTCTCGGGGTCGATCTTGATCGACTCGATCGCCGGCGCGTGCTGGGAGAGCTTCTCCCGCGGCCCCTCGATCGCCTCGGCCATCTTGCCGAGGATGAACTGGCGGCCCTTGTTGGCCTGGTCCAGCGCGTCCCGGAGGATGTCGAAGGTGACGCCGGTGATCTTGATGTCCATCTGCAGGGCGGTGATCCCGTCCTTGGTGCCGGCGACCTTGAAGTCCATGTCGCCGAGGTGGTCCTCGACGCCGGCGATGTCGGTGAGGACGATGTAGTCCTCGCCCTCCTTGATCAGGCCCATCGCGACGCCGGCGACCGGTGCGGAGACCGGCACGCCCGCCGCCTGCAGGGCCATCGAGGAGGCGCAGACCGAGCCCATCGAGGAGGACCCGTTGGACTCGAGCGTCTCGGAGACCGCGCGGATCACGTAGGGGAACGCCTCTTCGTCGGGGATCGTCGCCAGCAGGGCGCGCTCGGCGAGGGCGCCGTGGCCGATGTCACGCCGCTTCGGGCCGCGCATGAAGCCCGCCTCCCCGACCGAGAAGGGCGGGAAGTTGTAGTGGTGGAAGAACCGTTTGGTCGTCTGCAGCCCGAGCGTGTCGAGGCGCATGTCCATCCGGGTCGTCCCGAGGGCGACGTTGGAGAGGATCTGCGTCTCGCCGCGGGTGAACAGGGCCGAGCCGTGGACGCGCGGGGAGACGTCGACCTCGCACTCGATCGGCCGGATCTCGTCCTGGGCGCGACCGTCGGGGCGCTTCTTTTCGACGGCGATCGCCTTGCGGATCGTTTCCTTCTCGATCGAGTCGATCGCCGCCTTGACCTCGGCGACGCGGGAGTCGTCCACCTCGCCCGCCTCGTGGGCGGCGGCGTAGTGGCCGACGACCTCGTCCTTGACCTTGTCGATCGCCTCGTAGCGCTCGAGCTTGCCCTCGGTGGCGATCGCGTCGACCAGCGCCTGGCCGTGGGAGGAGCGGATCTGGTCGAGCAGCGAGCTGTCGAGCTCGGGCTCCTCGTGCTTGATCTTCTCCTTGCCGGCCTTCTGCTGCAGCTCCGCCATCGTCGCGCAGAGCTTCTTGATCTCGCTGTGGGCGATGTCGAGGGCGTCGAGGATCTCGGCCTCGGTGACGCCCTCGGCGCCGGCCTCGACCATCAGGATCGCCTCGTCGGTGCCGGCGACGATCAGGTCGAGTTCCAGCTCCTCCTGGCGCTCCTCCGGCGGGTTGACGACGAAGTCGCCCTCCAGCTTGCCGATGCGGACGGCGCCGACGTGCTTCTCGACCGGGACCGGCGAGATCGCCAGCGCCGCGGAGGCGCCGTTCATCGCGAGGATGTCGTAGGGGTGCTCGTGGTCGACCGACATCGGCATCGCGACCAGCTGGGTCTCGTAGTGCCAGCCCTTGGGGAACAGCGGGCGGATCGGCCGGTCGATCATGCGCGCGGTCAGCGTCGCCTTCTCGCCCGATTTGCCCTCGCGACGGAAGAACGAGCCCGGGATCTTGCCCGCGGCGTACATCCGCTCCTCGACGTCGACGGTGAGGGGAAGGAAGTCCACGTCGCGGAGGTTCCCGACGGTGGCGGTGCAGAGGACCATCGTGTCGCCGCTGCGGACGACGACCGCGCCACCCGCCTGCTTCGCGAGTTTTCCGGTCTCGAAGGAAATCTGGCTGTCGCCGACATCCGCCGAGACGCGGGTAACGTCAAACATGCTCATTTAGTTGTCTACCTCCGGCCGCCCGGTTGGCGACCCTTTGTGTTCAGAACTCTCGTTCTCTAACTGCCTGAAGGGTACAGGCATCGAAAACCGCCGGGGTGCCGGCCACCCCGGCGCGGATCCCGGACTCGAAATCGCGCCTGATCCGGGCCGCCGCCTGCGGCGCCCGCCGGTCGGCCTCGAAGCGCTCGAGATCGAGCCCCAGCCGCTCGACCCGCTCCCAGAGGTGGGGGTCGTCGACCCTCCCCCGCTCGGCGTAGAGCGAGTCGACCATCGCGAAGAAGCGGCCCTGGCGCCCGGCCGCCTCGGCGGCGGCGTGCAGGGCCGGCGAGCGCGGGTGCTTGCTGGCCACCGGGAAGTGGCGGAAGACGAGCCGGCCGGGGCGCTCGCGCAGCCGCCGCCACCCGGCGGCGCAGTGGGGGCAACCGAGGTCGGCGTAGACGACGATCCCCTCCTCCCCGCTCCCGGCGACGTGGTCGCCGGCGCCGACCGGCGGGATCGGGGCGCTGCTCAGGTCGCTCATATCGCGAGTCTGTCTTATTCCTTGCTCTACAAGGAAAATGACGGACTCGCGCTAGGCAAGCGCGTCGAAGATGACGTTGGCGCCGGGAAACTCGCCCGGATTCGGCGATTCGTAGGTCCAGGCGACCCGGCCGTCCTCGTCGACGAGGACGAGAGTGCGGTTGGCGAAGCCGAGCGGCGCCTCCAGGTAGGAGCCGTAGGCGCGCGCCACCTCGCCCTTGGGCTCGAAGTCGGAGAGCAGGGTGGTGTCGATCCCAAGCTGCTCGCGGAAGGCCCGGTGGGCGAAGAAGCTGTCGACGCTGATCCCGACCAGCTCGACGCCCCGCTCGGCGATCTGCGGCTTCACCTCCTGGTAGATCGAGAGCTGGTCGCCGCAGACGGGGCTGAAGTCGCCCGGGTAGAAGACCAGCATGACCCGGCGGCCGCGGTAGTCGGAGAGGGAGACCTTCTCCCCGTCCTGGTCGCGAAGGGTGAAGTCGGGGGCCTGCTCCCCGACCGGGATCATCGCCGCAGGCCGAGCTCTTTGACCAGCGAGCGGTAGCGCTCGAGGTCGGACTTTTCGAGGTAGCGGAGCATCCGCCGTCGCTTGCCGACCAGCATCAGCAGCCCGCGCCGCGAGTGGTGGTCTTTGGCGTGGGCGCGGAGGTGCTCGGTGAGTTCGTTGATCCGCTCGGTCATCAGCGCGATCTGGACCTCGGCCGAGCCGGTGTCGCCGTCGCCGCGGCCGTACTTGCCGATCAGCTCGCTCTTTTTCTCTTTGGTCAGGCTCATCTCGTTCCCAGGGTCATAACCGGCCTCATAAAAAAACCGGCGCGACTCAGCGCGACGGCCGCTGGAAATTAGCACAGACACGCTTGGCGTCCTCGACGTCGCGGTGCATCTGGGCAACCAGTTCCCCGACCTCGGGATAGCTGCGCTCGCCGCGCAGGCGCTCGACGAAGGCGACCCGGAGGGTCTTGCCGTAGAGGTCCTCCTCGCGGTCGATCAGGTAGGTCTCGATGAGGACGCCGCGGCCGCTGTCGAAGGTCGGCCGCACGCCGACGTTGACGGCGGCCGGAACCCCGTCGGCGAAGGCCGCGTAGACGCCGTGGCCGGGGATCGCGAGGCGGTCGTCGGGGACGATGTTGGCGGTCGGGAAGCCGAGCTCGCGGCCGCGCTGGTCGCCGGAGACGACCTCGCCCTCGACCATGAAGGGGGCGCCGAGGCAGCGGCGCGCCGCCTCCATCTCGCCGGCCGCGACCAGGGCCCGGATCCGGGTCGAGGAGACGGTTTCGCCGTCGACTTCGACCAGCGGCACGACCCGGGCCTCGAACTCCGGCCGGGCCGCCAGCATCGCCGGGTCGCCCTTGGCCCTGGCGCCGAAGCGGAAGTTCTCCCCGACCGACACCTGCCTGGCGTCGAGCTTCTCCAGCAGCACGTGCTCGACGAAGTCCTCGGCGCTGCGCTGGGCGAAGTCGCGGTCGAAGGGGATCACGACCAGCTCCCGCACGCCGAGGCCTTCGATCACGTCGCGCTTGACGTTGAAGGGCATGATCAGCTTCGGGGTCGCCGCCGGGTGCAGGACTTCGAGCGGGTGCGGGTCGAAGGTGAGGACGGTGTCGGCCCCCGCGATCACCGCCTGGTGGCCGAGGTGGACGCCGTCGAAGGTGCCGATCGCGACGTTGCGCGGCCGTGGCTCGGCGTCGGGCAGCGGGGTGACCTTCATGCTGCTCACCGCAGCGCCTCCGCCACCGCCGGCACCAGCGCCGCCACCCGCGCGGCCGGCAGCTCCTCGCCGGCGTCCTCGACCCGGAAGGGGCCGATCGCGGTCCGCCGCAGCTCCTCGCAGTAGGCGTCGCCGACGGTCTCGACCAGGGTCCGCACGTAGGTCCCGGCCGAGCATTCGATCTCGTAGTGGGCGCGCTCCCCGTCGCCGCCGAGCAGCTCGGCCCGGTAGACCTCGACGTCGCGCTCCGGCGTCTCCACCACCTCGCCGCGGTGGGCCTTCCTGTAGAGGCGCTCGCCGCCGACCCACACCGCCGAGGTCATCGGCACCCGCTGGCGCACGGTCCCGGTCGGCAGCTCCAGCGAGGCCGGGAGGGCGCCGGTCTCGGTCAGCTCGCCGTCGGGATCGCCGGTCGTGGAGCGCCAACCGAGCCGCGCCGTCGCCAGGTAGGTCTTCGGCAGGCCGACCAGGAACCGCTGCAGCCGGGTCGCCCGCCCCAGCAGGACCAGCAGCAGCCCGGTCGCGAAGGGGTCGAGGGTGCCGGCGTGGCCGACCTTGCCGCCGCGCTGGCGCCGCACCCGGGCGACGACGTCGTGCGAGGTGATGCCGGCCGGCTTGTCGTAGAGCAGCAGCGTCCCGGGGTCGGCCGTCATGCTCAGGCGTCGAGTTGGGCCGCGACCTCTCGGGTCAGGAAGGCGACCAGCTCGTCGTACTCGAGGTCGGTCGAGAAGCCGGCGGCGCGCTTGTGTCCCCCTCCCCCGTTCTCGCGCGCGATCGCCGAGACGTCGACGTCGCCGGCGCTGGAGCGCAGGCTGACCTTGCGGGCGGAGCGGCCGCGGTTGCCGAGGTCGCGGATCACCGCCGCCACCTTGACCCCGTCGATCGAGCGCAGGTTGTCGATCAGCCCCTCGGTCATCTCCTCGCCGGCGCCGGTCGCCTCGTAGTCGGCCAGGGTCACGTAGCTGACCGCCAGGGCGCCGTCGCAGTAGCTGGAGATCCCGTCCAGCGCCCGCGAGACCAGCCGCAGCTTCTCCAGCGGGACGTGCTCGTAGAGGCGCCGGTAGGTGTCGTCGACGTCGACCCCGGCCTCGATCAGGTCGGCCGCCACCCGGTGGGTGTGGGCGTTGGTGTTCTCGTACATGAACTTGCCGGTGTCGGTGATCAGCCCGACGTAGAGCGCGGCGGCGATCTCGGGGGTGATCCTCGCCCCCAGAAGCAGCGCCAGGTCGTAGACGATCTCGGCGGTGCAGGAGGCGCCGACGTCGACCAGGTTGAGGTCGCCGAAGCAGGTGTTGTCGTGGTGGTGGTCGATGTTGATGACGTCGTTGCCGCCCGCGGTCAGCCACTCGACCGGCATCCGGTCGATGTTGCCGCAGTCGAGGAAGACGACGGTGCGGTCGGCCATGTCGGCGGGGGCCTCGTGGAAGACCTCCTCGAGCGGCAGGAAGCGGTACTCGATCGGCAGCGGGAACTCCTTCGCGGCCATGAACATCACCGAGTCCTTGCCGAGCCCGGTGAGGACCTTGTGCAGGCCGAGCAGGGAGCCGAGCGCGTCCCCGTCGGGCCCCTCGTGGGCGGTCAGGAGGAAGCGGTCGCGGGCGCGCAGCTCGGCGCCGACGCGCTCGAGGTCGGAGGTGGCGAGGTCAGGCAGTGAGCTCATCGTCTCCCTCCTCCAACAGTTCGGAGATGCGGACGCCGCGCTCGGCGGTGTCGTCGTAACGGAAGGTCAACGTCGGGGTCCGCTTCATCCGCGTCTCGGCGGCGATCCGCGACTGGATCACGCCGTGGGCGGCGCGCAGGCCGGCCAGGGTCGCCTCCCGTTCCTCCTCGTCGCCGAGCACGCTGACGAACACCTTGGCGGCGCGGAGGTCGGGGCTGGTCTCTACGGAGGTCACGGTCACGAAGCCGATGCGAGGATCGCTCAAATCGCCTGCCACAGCCGCCCCGACGACCTCGCGAAGCACCTCGTTGATGCGCCGCATGCGGGGTCCGGCCATGCTAGTGGCTTACTCGAGGGTCTGCTCGACCTGTTTCGTCTGGAAGAACTCGAGCACGTCGTCCTCCTTGACGTCGGCGTACCCCTCGAGGACGATCCCGCACTCCTGGCCCTCCTCGACTTCCTGGACGTTGTCTTTGAAGCGGCGCAGGGACCCGAGCCGGCCGGTCCAGATCACCGTGCCCTCGCGGATCAGGCGGACGCTGGCGTCGCGGCGGGCTTTGCCCTCGGCGACGATGCAGCCGGCGATGCGGCCGACCTTGGAGGCTTTGAAGGTCTGTTTGACCAGCGCCTCGCCGATCGTCTCCTCGACCTCGACCGAGTCCAGCAGGCCCTCCATCGCGTTGCGCAGGTCTTCGGTGATTTTGTAGATGACCGAGTAGGTGCGGACGTCGACCCCCTCGCGCGCCGCCGCCCGTTTGGCGTCGAGCAGCGGCCGCACGTTGAAGCCGATGATGATCGCGTCGGAGGCCGAGGCGAGCATCACGTCGGACTCGTTGATGCCGCCGGTCTGGGAGTGGATGATGTTGATCGCGACCCGTTCCTGCGGCACTTTCGCGAGCTCGTCCTGGAGCGCCTCCAGGGAGCCGGCGACGTCGGCCTTGAGGACGATGTTGAGCTCTTTGATCTCGCCCTCCTGGGCGCGGGCGAAGACCTCGTCGAGGCTGACCTTGCGGCCCTGGCGGCGGGCCAGCGCCTCGGTTTTGAGCCGGTGGGCGCGCTCCTGGGCGAGCTGCCGCGCCTGGCGGTCGCCCGGGACCGTCTGCACGAACTCGCCGGCGTCGGCGACGCCGTCGAAGCCGAGCACCTCGACCGGCATCCCCGGCACGGCCTCGGCGACGGCGGTGCCGGTGAAGTCCTGCATCGCCCGCACCCGGCCCCACTGGGGCCCGGCGACCAGCGAGTCGCCGACCCGCAGGGTGCCGCGCTCGACCAGCACGGTGACGACCGGGCCGCGGCCGGGGTCGAGCTGGGACTCGATCACGTGCCCGGAGGCCTCGGTGTTCGGGTTGGCCGAGAGCTCCTCCAGCTCGGTGACCAGGAGGATCATGTCGAGCAGGTTGTCGAGGCCCTCCTTGGTCTTGGCCGAGACCTCGCAGAAGACGGTGTCGCCGCCCCAGTCCTCGGGCGCGATCCCCTCCGAAGAGAGCTCGCCCTTGACTTTTTCGGGGTTGGCGCCCTCTTTGTCGATCTTGTTGATCGCCACCAGCATCGGCACGTCGGCGGCGCGGGCGTGGTCGATCGCCTCTTTGGTCTGCGGCATCACGCCGTCGTCGGCGGCGACGACCACGACGACCACGTCGGTCACCTTGGCGCCGCGGGCCCGCATCGCCGTGAAGGCGGCGTGGCCGGGGGTGTCGAGGAAGGTGATCGTCTTGCGGTCGTGGTGGACCTGGTAGGCGCCGATGTGCTGGGTGATCCCGCCGGCCTCGCCGGCCGCCACCTCGGTCTCGCGGATCGCGTCCAGCAGCGAGGTCTTGCCGTGGTCGACGTGGCCCATGATCGTCACCACCGGCGGCCGTTCGACCAGGTCCTCGTCGGCGTCGCTGAACTCGGGCTCCTCGGGCTCCTCGTCGGCGGCGTGGACGATCTCGATCTTGCGGTCGTACTCGTCGGCGATCGCCTTCACCGAGTCGTCGGTGAGGGTCTGCGTCAGGGTCGCCATCTCGCCCATCATCATCAGTTTTTTGATCACCTCGGCCGGGGCGAGGCCGAGCGACTCGGCGACCTCGCGGACGGTGGCTCCGGAGTTGACCTTGGTCGCCTCCGGCTCGGCCGGCGTCTCGGGTCTGGCCGGCGGCTCCTCGAGCAGCGGCTTGCGGCGGCGCCCGCCGCGGCGGCGCGGCGGCCGCTGCGGCGGCGGCCCGCCCTGCTGCTCGCGGCGCGAGGCCTGCGAGTCGATCACCACGCGGCGTTTTTTCGAGGCGGCGGAGGCGCCGCCGCCGGCGCCCTGCTGCGAGCCGGCCGGGCGCACCGGCTTGGTCGAGGTCTGCGACCCTTTCGAGGCGGCCGGCTTGGCGGCCGGTTTGGCCGGGGCGGCGGCTTTCGGGGCCGCCGGAGCGGCTTTGCCGCCGGCTGCCGCCGGCGCTTTCTTCGCGGTCCCGGCGCCGCCGTTGCCCTTCGCGGCCGCGATCGCCTTCAGGGCGTCGGCCTCCTCGACGGTCGAGGCGGCGGCTTTCGCCTCGACGCCGGCGGCCTTCAGCGCCGCCAGCAGCTCCTTCGAGCTGACGCCCTGCGCTTTCGCGATCTCGTGAACCCGCTTCTTAGCCACTAGGCCTGCTCCGCCTCCTCGGCGACTGCCTCCGGTTCGGGCTCCTCCGCCCCCTCCGCCTCATCACCGTCAGCCGACGGCGCCTCTGGCGCGGAGGACGGCTCTTCGCCCGCAGCCTGCGAGGACGAAGAGTCGTCCTCGGCGACAGGACCCGCGGCCTCGGCGCCATCGTCCTCCGGCTCGGACTCGACGAAGCTCGCCTCGGCGCGGGCGACGATCTCATCGACCTGGCCTTCGTCGGCGTCGGGGTCGGCGAGGATCGCCACCTCGGCCTCCTCGAGGCCGGAGAGCACCGCGACCTGGCTGGTCCCGAAGCGCGAGAGCGCCTGGTGCTGGGGCAGGCCGCAGTAGGTGGAGCCCGGCAGCGCCGCGTTGGGGCAGCGGCGGCCGGTGGTCATCACCGCCATGCAGCGGCCGTCGAAGGCTTCCTCGCCCTCGATCTCGATCTCCTGTTCTTCGGAGGCGAACTCGGTCTCGGACTTGATGTCGACGCGCCAGCCGGTGAGGCGGGCGGCGAGGCGGGCGTTCTGGCCGTCGCGGCCGATCGCCAGCGAGAGCTGGTCGTCGGGGACGATCACCGTCGCCTGGCGCTCCTCGTCGTCGACGATCACCTCGCGCACGCGGGCGGGCGAGAGGGCTTTGGCGACGAAGCGGGCGGGCTCCTCGTTGTAAGGGATGATGTCGATCTTCTCGCCGCGCAGCTCGGAGACGACCATCCGCACCCGCGAGCCGCGCGGGCCGACGCAGGCGCCGACCGGGTCGACCCCGTCGGCGTGGGAGACGACGGCGATCTTCGAGCGGTAGCCGGGCTCGCGGGCGACGCCGGTGATTTCCACCAGCTTGTCGGCGATCTCGGGCACCTCGAGCTCGAAGAGGCTTTTGATCAGCTCCGGGCTGCGGCGGGAGACGACGATCGCCGGGCCTTTGGTCGAGTCGGAGACGTCGGTGATGACGGCCTTGACCCGCATCCCGTGGTCGTAGCGCTCGTTGTAGACCTGCTCGGACTTCGGCAGCAGCGCCTCGACCCGCTCGCGCAGCTGGACCAGCGTGTAGCGCTTGTCGGACTGCTGGATGATCCCGGTGATCAGCTCGCCGACCCGGTCCTGGTACTCGTCGTACATCATCTGCCGCTCGGCCTCGCGGATCCGCTGCAGGATCACCTGCTTGGCGGTCTGGGCGGCGATCCGCCCGAAGTCGTCGGGGGTGACGTCGCGGGTGGTGATCTGGTCCTCGTAGGGGGCGATCATCTCCGGGTCGAGCTCGGGCTCCTCGGGCTCTTTCATCTCCCCCGTCTCGGGGTCGATCTCCGGCTCCTCCTGCAGCTCGGCGGCTTCGGCCAGCAGCTTCTCCTCCAGCTCGGGCGGCAGGATCAGCTCGAAGACGCGGAAGTCGCCGGTTTCGTGGTCGAGGTCGACGCGGGCGTATTTGGCCGCCCCGGGAGTCTTCTTGTAAGCCGAGAGGAGGGCGTCCTCGAGGGCGTCCATCAACTTGTCGGCGGAGATTCCCTTCTCTTGCTCGAGCGCCCTGACGGCGTCGACGATCTCTTTGGTCACTGCAGCGACTCCTTGGGTTCGGCGGTGGCGTGGCGGCGGTCCCGGTACTTGGGCCCGGGCGAGGAGACCTCGAGCGAGTAGTCGACCAGCAGGTGCGTGAGGTGCTTGGTCACCCGTTCGCAGAGCGCGAGGTCGACGCCGCCGGGGTGGTCGATGAACAGGCGCAGCGAATCGCCCTCCGGTTTCTCGAGGGCGACGAGGTCGATGTCCGGGTCAAGCTCGGACAGCTTCTGCTGGAGGTCTTGCTCGCTGGGGTCGTTCATGCCTGGGGTATCGGGGCTGTCTTCAGGTCTGGGCGTAAAAAAAGTGGGCCAGGCCCACTTCTCGACACGCATAGGGACAGAAAAGCTTGCGGCCAGTATAGCCCGCTCAACTCGTCGGTCGGCCGGTTTTTTCCCGCAAGCGGTCGACCTCGCCCAGGATCGCCTCGGCGATCGCCTCCTTGGAGTCGATCGCGACCTCGGTCTCGCCGTCGGCGGCGATCAGGGTGACGGCGTTGCGCTCGCTCTCGAAGCCGATCTCCGGGTCGGAGACGTCGTTGAAGACGATCAGGTCGGCTCCCTTGCGCTCGCGCTTGCCGCGGGCGCGCTCGATCCCGGCGGCGAGGCTGCCGCCCGCTTCGGCGGCGAAGCCGACGATCGTCTGCCCCGGGGCGCGCCCGGCGCTGAGCGAGGCGAGGATGTCCTCGGTCGGCTCGAGGCGGAGCTCGACGCCCTCCTGGCGCTTCAGCTTCTCCCCGGCGGCGGCGGCGCGGAAGTCGGCCGGGGCGGCGGCCATCAGCAGGACGTCGGCCTCGGGGAACTCCGCCGCGGCGGCGCCGCCCAGCTCGGCCGCGGTCTCGACGTCGATCCGCCGCGCCGCGGCGGGGGCGGGCAGGGCGACGTTGGCGGCGATCAGCGTCACCTCGGCGCCGCGCTTCGCCGCCGCGGCGGCGAGGGCGATCCCCATCCGCCCGCTGGAGCGGTTGCCGATGAAGCGGACCGGGTCGATCGGCTCGCGGGTGCCGCCGGCGGTGACCAGGACCCGCAGCCCGTCCCAGGGCCGCTCGCCGGCGGGCAGCTCCGCCTCGAGGCGGGCGAGCAGCCGGGCGGGGTCGGGCAGGCGGCCGCGGCCGTGCTCGCCGCGCGAGGCGAGCCTGCCCTCGTCGGGCTCGATCACCTGCACCCCGCGCGCCCGCAGCGTCTCCAGGTTGGCCTGGGTGGCGGCGTCGGCGTACATGCGGTCGTTCATCGCCGGCGCCACCAGCCGCGGCGCCGTGCAGGCGAGGAAGGAGGTGGTCAGCATCGAGTCGGCGGCACCGGCCGCCAGCTTGACGAGCGTGTTGGCCGAGGCCGGGGCGACGAGGTAGGCGTCGCAGCGGGCGGCCAGCTCGAGGTGGCCGATCGGGTCGTGCGAGGCGGCCTCTTCGCCGGGGAAGGCGCCGCGCATCGGGTCGCGCTCGAACTCGTCGAGCAGAACCGGGGCGCCGACGATCCCCTCGAAGGAGGCGGGGCCGACGAAGCGGGTCGCGGTCGCGGTCATCAGCACCCGCACCCCGTGGCCGGCGAGGGTCGCCGACCGGGCCAGCTCCAGGGCCTTGTAGGCGGCTATGCCGCCGCTGACGCCGAGAAGCAAACGGGCCATGACCCGGTTTTAAAGCACGCCCGCCCCGCGGGCGTCGCCGGCGCTAGGCGCGGTACTCGTATTTCAGCTTGCCCTCGGCGAGCTCTTCGAGCGACATCGAGAGGTAGTTGCGCTCGCCGGTCGTGTCGACCATCGGCGGCGGGTACTCGCCGAAGCCGCCCTCGCCGAGGTTGTGGAAGTAGCTGTTGATCTGCCGAGCCCGCTTGGCCGCGACGACGACGGCGGCGTAATGGGAATCGGCATGCTCCAGAAGCTTGTCTACGCGTGGTTTGATCATCGGCGAGCGAGTCTAGAGGATCGGCTCGACTCGCTAATCCAGCCCGAGCTCGGAGCGGACGACCTCGACCAGCTCGGAGGCGGCGCGGTTGACGTCGTCGTTGACGATCTGGTGGTCGAAGTCGTCCTGGACGGCCAGCTCCTGCTCGGCCACCTTGAGGCGCTCGTCGATCGCCGCGGTGGAGTCGGTGCCGCGGCCGAGGAGGCGTTCGCGCAGGACCGCGGGGTCGGGCGGGGCAATGAAGATCTGGACGGAATCGGGTTCCGCCGCCCGCACCTGCTGGGCGCCCTGGACCTCGATCTCCAGGACCACGGAGCGGCCGCCCTCGAGGCAGCGTTCGACCTCGCTGCGCAGGGTGCCGTAGCGGTTGCCGCTGTAGCTGGCGAACTCGAGGAAGTCGTTTTCCTCGATCCGCCGTTCGAATTCCTCCTGGGTGAGGAAGTGGTAGTCGCGGCCGTCGACCTCCCCTTCGCGAGGCGCCCGCGTCGTCGCCGAGACCGAGAGCTCGAGGTCGGGGACGCGCTGCAGCAACTCGCGGATCAGCGTTCCCTTGCCCACCCCCGAGGGCCCGGTGATGACGAAGACTTTGGCCATGCGGCGGGCATCATTACCGCCCGCGCGGTCGCTATCGGCGCAGCTGGGAGATCAGCTCGGCGCGCTGGCGCTCGGAGAGGCCGCCGATCGTCTTCGACGGCGAGATCCGGCACTGGTTGAGGATGCGGTTGGTCTTCACCCGGCCGTACTTGGGTACGGCGAGGAGCATGTCGAAGACCTTGGCGGTGAGGACGTACTCCGGCGGGTCGAGCAGGATCGTCTGGATGCTGGCCCGGTTCGCCTTCAGGTCCTTCTTCAGCTTGGCCCGGGCGGTGCGGATGTCGTTGGCCCGCTTCAGCGCCTCCATCCTCTGGTCGAGGGACCGTTCGGGTGCCGCGAGCGAGGATTTGACTGGTGGGGCCGTCATGTGGGCGGCGAGTATAGCCGCGGCTTGAGGGCGCGCAAGCCGGAAACCCCGAAAAGTCCCAAAATTCGCCTGAACCTCTAGTCGAGGTCGAACCTCTAGACGGGTGACTGCACCCGATACATCTCGGTTTCCAGCCCATTTGCGATCCGCGAGCCCGCCCGCGGGTCGCGGAAACTCTCCGTTCCCACGGCCACCAGGGCCGCCCCGGCGGCGAGGAATTCGGCCGCGTCGGCGGCGCTGGAGATCCCCCCCATCCCGACCGCCGGGATCTCCACCGCGGCGACCACGGCCCGCAGCTGCTGCAGGGCGACGGGCCTCACCGCCGGCCCCGAGAGCCCGCCGTGGCCCGCCGCCAGCGCCGGCCGCCGGGTCAGCGGGTCGATCGCGGAGGCCTTCAGCGTGTTGATCAGCGAGACCGCGTCCGCCCCTCCCGACTCGGCGGCGACGGCCACCGCCTCGGGCGCTGCGACGTTGGGAGTCAGCTTGACGATCAGCGGCTTCTCGGTCAGCGGCCGCAGCGCTTCCAGCAGCGCCTCCGTCTCCCCCGGCTGCTCCCCCACGATCAGTCCCGAGTGCACGTTGGGACAGCTGACGTTCAGCTCGACCGCAGCGACCTCGTCCCGATCTGCGACCGCACCAACCAGCCGCGCGAAGTCCTCCCGGTTCGTAGCCATCACCGAGACGATCAAAGGCACCGGCAGCTCCGCCAGTTCCGGCAGATCCTCTTCGAGAAACCCATCCAGCCCCTTGTTGGGCAACCCGATCGAGTTGATCATCCCGGCCGGCGCCTCCCAGATCCGCTGCGGCTCGTTCCCCGTCCGCGGCTCCGGAGTGATCGTCTTCGAGACGAAAGCAGCGAACGGAAATTCCGTCAACAGTGCCTCCCCGAAAACCTTTCGCGCGGCGATCGCGTCATAGGTCCCCGAGGCGTTGATCACCGGGTGCTCCAGGTCGATCCCGCAGAAGCTGAAGCCGCCTGGCTTCGACGGGCTGACGGGGGCGTCCCGGTCCGCGGGTCCTGTCACGGCAGGGGACCCACCATGTCTTCCGGTAGCTAAAGCTTCCTCAGACATGGTCCCCCCTACCGTGCCACCCGCGGACGTGACGGGGCCGTCTACACAGAGTCGGATGTAGCCGTCGCCGTCAGGACGGGGGACCGCACACCCGTAGCAAGCCCCGAACCCACACGCCATCGGCGACTCCTCGGCGAGCTGATACGCGACTCCGTGCGAGGAGCAGAGCGCAGCTACCGCCTCCAGCATCGCCGGAGGGCCGCAGGAGTAGACGACGGCAGAGCCGGCATCGTCGCCGGCGAGCATCGTCGCCAGGAGGTCGGTGACGTAGCCCCGGTGGCCGGCGTGGCCGTCCTCGGTCGCAAGGCGGACGTCGGGACAGAGATTGCCGCCGGCGCAGAAGAGCTCGTCGAGGCCGCCGGAGTGCTGCTGGTTGCGGAAGCCGAGGAGGACCCGCAGGGGAATGCCCTTCTCGGCCAGCCGGCGGCGCCAGATTGCCAGGGGGGCGATGCCGATGCCGCCGCCGACGAGGATCGCCCCCGCGGCGTCGGGGTTGGTCTGCCTGGGGGTCGAGAAGGCGTTGCCGAGCGGCCCGGTGACCCAGACGCTCTCCCCCGCCGCCAGCTCGCAGAGCCGGTCGGTGCCGGGGCCGACGGACTCGACCAGGAAGTCGAGGCGGATGCCGTCCTTCGCCGCGGCGGTCTCGGCCACCGAGATCGCCCGCGGCAGGAAGGGCCGCCCTCCGCCCTCCCCCCAGCTTCCCTCGCTCGCCAGCATGTAGAACTGGCCCGGCTCGGGCGCCGGGCCCTGGCGGTCGAGCAGCGAGAAGAGCCGGTAGCCGCCGGTCGCCTGGTTGGCGGCGACCTCGCAGAGGCGGCGGCCGAAGGGTGCCGTCATCGCGGCTGCGGCTCTCCCGCGACGGTGCCGTGGATCTCCTGCAGCGAGCGGACCTCGGCGTCGCCCTGCTTGGCCGCGGCGATCGCCCGGGCGGCGGCGGTGGCGCCGGTCATCGTCGTCACGCAGGGGATCCCGTGGCGGACCGCGGCGGTGCGGATCTCGTAGCCGTCGGTGCGGGCGCCGGAGCCGGTCGGCGTGTTGATGACCAGGTCGCAGCGGCGCTTGCGGATCAGGTCGAGGACGTGCGGCGAGCCTTCCTGCAGCTTGTTGATCGGGGTCACCGGCACCCCCATCCGCTCGATCGCCTGGGCGGTGCCGTGGGTCGCGATCACCTCGAAGCCGAGGTCGTGGAAGCGGGTCGCGAGCTGGGTCGCCGCGGCCTTGTCGGTGTCGGTGACGGTGATGAAGACCGAGCCCGACTCGGGCAGCCGCACCCCGGCGGCGGCCTGCGCCTTGCCGAACGCGGTCGGGAAGTCGCCGGCGATCCCCATCACCTCGCCGGTGCTCTTCATCTCCGGCCCGAGGACCGAGTCGGCGCCGGCGAAGCGGGCGAAGGGCAGCACCGCCTCCTTGACGCTGACGTGCTCGGGCATCCCCTGCGGCAGCTCCTGGTCGGCCAGCTTCTCGCCCAGCATCAGCCGGCAGGCGAGCTTCGCCAGCGGCACACCGATCGCCTTGGAGACGAAGGGGACGGTGCGCGAGGCGCGCGGGTTGGCCTCGATCACGTAGAGCCGGCCGCCGGCGACCGCGTACTGGATGTTGATCAGCCCGATTACGCCGAGCTCGAGGGCGATCCGCTCGGTGGTGGCGCGGATCTTCTCGAGCATCGGTTCGCCGAGGCTGAGCGGCGGGATCACGCAGGCCGAGTCGCCGGAGTGGACGCCGGCCTCCTCGACGTGCTGCATGATCCCGGCGACGTAGACCTCGCTGCCGTCGCCGAGCGCGTCGACGTCGACCTCGATCGCGTCCTCGAGGAAGCGGTCGAGCAGCAGCGGGTGCTCCTGGTCGGCCTTGACGTTGGCGGCGAGGTAGCGCTTCAGGTCCTCGGTCGAGTAGCAGATCTCCATCGCCCTGCCGCCGAGCACGTAGGAGGGCCGGACCAGCAGCGGGAAGCCGACGTCGGAGGCGATCACCTCCGCCTCCTCGGCCGAGAGGGCGGTGCCGTAGGGCGGGTGCTCGACCCCGAGCCGACGCAGCAGGGCACCGAAGCGGCCGCGGTCCTCGGCGAGGTCGATCGCGTCGACCGGCGTCCCCAGCAGCCGCACCCCGGCTTCTTCCAGGGTGCGGGCCAGCTTCAGCGGCGTCTGGCCGCCGAACTGGACGATCACGCCCTCCGGGCTCTCCTGGGCGCAGACGGCGAGCACGTCCTCCGCGGTCAGCGGCTCGAAGTAGAGGCGGTCGGAGGTGTCGTAGTCGGTCGAGACCGTCTCCGGGTTGCAGTTGACCATCACCGCGTCGCGGCCGAGCTCGCGCGCGGTCATCGCTGCGTGCACGCAGCAGTAGTCGAACTCGATCCCCTGGCCGATCCGGTTCGGGCCGGCGCCGAGGATGACGACCGACTCGTTCTCGCCGCGGCGGATCTCGCTCGCCGGCGGCGAGCCGTCGTGGCGCGGGCGCTCGTGGCCGGAGTAGTAGTAGGGCGTCGCCGCCTCGAACTCGGCGGCGCAGGTGTCGACCGCCTTGTAGGTGCGGGCGAGGCCGTCGCTGCCGTCGCCCTCGACGGCGAGCGCCTGCAGCTCGCGCAGGAACCAGCGGTCGACCAGGCAGCGCTCGTGCACCGCCTCGACCTCGAGCCCGCGCCCGAAGGCGGCGAGGATCTGGTCGAAGCGCTCGGCGCAGGGCACCTCCAGCGCCGCCAGCAGCTCCTCGTCGGAGTCGGGGATCTCGGCCGGCGCGTCGAGCTCGCGCGAGCGCATCGCCTTGGCGAAGGACTCGCGGAAGGTGCGGCCGATCGCCATCGCCTCGCCGACGCTCTGCATGTAGGTCGAGAGCCGGCCCTCCGAGCCGGGGAACTTCTCGAAGGCGAAGCGGGGGATCTTGGTGACGACGTAGTCGATCGTCGGCTCGAAGGAGGCCGGGGTGGCGCGGGTGATGTCGTTGGGGATCTCCTCCAGCGCGTAGCCGACCGCCAGCTTCGCCGCCATCTTCGCGATCGGGAAGCCGGTCGCCTTGGAGGCCAGCGCCGAGGAGCGGGAGACGCGCGGGTTCATCTCGATCACGACGATCTCGCCGCTCGCGGGGTCGACCGCGAACTGGACGTTGGAGCCGCCGGTCTCGACCCCGATCGCGCGGATCACCCTGATCGCCTGGTCGCGCAGCTCCTGGTAGAGCGGGTCGGTCAGGGTCTGCGCCGGGGCGACCGTCACCGAGTCGCCGGTGTGGACGCCCATCGGGTCGACGTTCTCGATCGAGCAGATGATCACGACGTTGTCGTTGCGGTCGCGCATCACCTCGAGCTCGAACTCGCCCCAGCCGATCACCGACTCCTCGACGAGGACCTGGTTGATCGGGCTGGCGGCGAGACCCTCGGAGACGACCTGGCGCAGCTCGGTGTCGGAGTAGCCGACCCCTCCCCCCTGGCCGCCCATCGTGAAGGCGGGCCGGACGATCGCCGGCAGGGTGATGCGGCCGTCGGCGAGCGCCTCGTCGACCTCGGACAGCGACTCGACGGTCATCGACCAGGGGATCCGCAGCCCGTGCTCGGTCATCGTCTTGCGGAACAGCTCGCGGTCCTCGGCGCGGCGGATCGCCTCGGCGTCGGCGCCGATCAGCTCGACCCCGCAGCGCTCCAGGGTCCCGTCCTCGAACAGGGTCATCGCGATGTTGAGGGCGGTCTGGCCGCCGAGGGTCGGCAGCAGCGCGTCGGGGCGCTCCTTTTCGATGATCCTGGTCACCGGCCCGGGCAGCAGCGGCTCGATGTAGGTGCGGGTGGCGAACTCCGGGTCGGTCATGATCGTCGCCGGGTTCGAGTTGACGAGGACGACCTCGTAGCCCTCCTCGAGCAGGACCTTGCAGGCCTGCACGCCGGAGTAGTCGAACTCGGCCGCCTGGCCGATCACGATCGGCCCGGAGCCGATCAGGAGGATCTTCTCGATGTCGGTGCGCTTAGGCATGGGCGAGCTCCAGGAAGCGGTCGAAGAGATGGCGGGAATCGTGCGGGCCGGGGCCGGCCTCGGGGTGGTACTGGACGGTGGCGCCGGCGACGTCGCGCAGGACCAGGCCCTCGACCGTGCGGTCGTAGAGGTTCAGCTGCGAGAGCTCGGCGACGCCGAAGTCGGTCTCCCAGCGGACGGGCTCGTCGCCCTCGATCCGCGGCTCGCCGCCGGGGCCGACGACGGCGAAGCCGTGGTTCTGCGAGGTGATCTCGATCCGCCCCGTCTCCAGGTCCTTGACCGGGTGGTTGGCGCCGCGGTGGCCGAAGGGCAGTTTGTAGGTCTGCAGGCCGACGGCGCGGCAGAGGAGCTGGTGGCCGAGGCAGATGCCGAAGACCGGCTTGCGGCCGATCACTCCGCGCACGGTCTCGACGACGTAGTCGAGGGCGGCGGGGTCGCCGGGGCCGTTGGCGAGGAAGACGACGTCGGGCTCCTCGGCGAGGACCTCCGCGGGGCTGCTGGTGCAGGGGAGCAGGGTGAGCCGGCAGCGGCGCTCGCGGAGCTGGCGGACGATGCTGAGCTTGACCCCGGTGTCGACCCCGACCACGTGCGGCCCCTCGCCCTCGAAGCGGACCGGCTCGGGCGGGGTGACGGTGCGGGCGAGGTCGGCGCCGGCCATCGCCGGCTCGGCGGCGATCCGCTCGCGCGCCTCGGATTCCGGCGTCGGGGCCGGGAAGATGCCGCCGCGCATCGAGCCCTTGTCGCGCAGGTGGCGGACCAGGGCGCGGGTGTCGACGCCGCTCAACGCCGGCACGCCGCAGTCGCCGAGCCAGTCGAGCCAGCCGCCCTCGGCGGTGGCGGCGTCCTCGCGGTTCTTGGCGTCGCGCATGACGACGCCGCGGGCGTGGACCGCTTCGGACTCCATCGCCGCCTCGGAGACGCCGTAGTTGCCGATCAGCGGGTAGGTGAAGACGACGATCTGCCCGGCGTAGGAGGGGTCGGTGACCGACTCCTGGTAGCCGGCCATCGCCGTGTTGAAGACGACCTCGCCGGTGACCGCGCCCCCGGCGCCGCAGGCGAGCCCGTCGAGCCGCGTCCCGTCCTCGAGCAGCAGGTAGGCCCCGCTCATCTTTCTGTTCCTTTTGGTCGTATGGCGGACATAAAGAACAACTTGCGGCGACTCACGAGGCGACGCCGAGGCTGAAGGAGCGCAGGCGGTAGGCGACCTGGCCGGCGGCCACGGTCATCAGGACGCGGCCGGTGAGGGTGCGGCCGGCGCACCAGGAGTTGGCGGAGCGGCTCTCGTAGCCGTCCTCGCCGACCGTCCACTCGGCGCCGAGGTCGCAGAGGACGACGTTCGCCTCCGCGCCCGGCGCCAGGGTCGGCCGCGGCAGGTCGAAGGGCTCGGCGCCGCCGGCCATCCGCTCGACCAGGAGCGCCAGCTCGATCGTGCCGGGCAGGACCAGCTCGGTGTGCAGGGCCGCGAAGGCGGTCTCCAGGCCGGTCACCCCGAACGCCGCCTGCTCGAAGGGGACGTCCTTTTCCTCCGGCTGGTGCGGAGCGTGGTCGGTGGCGACGCACTCGACGGTGCCGTCGCGCAGGCCCTCGACCAGCGCCCGGCGGTCGCGCTCCTCGCGCAGCGGCGGGTTCATCTTCGAGCGGTGCGGGTCGAGTCCGCGGACCTCCTCGTCGGTGAGGCAGAGGTGGTGCGGGCTGGCCTCGGCGCTGATCCGCACGCCGGCCGCCTTGGCGGCGCGGACGATCTCGACCGACTCGGCGGCGGAGAGGTGCTGGACGTGGATCCGGGCCCCCTCGTAGGCGGCGAGGGCGGCGTCGCGGGCGACCATCGTCGACTCCGAGACCGAGGGGATGCCGCCGATCCCGAGCGCGGCCGAGACCGGGCCCTCGTGCATCGCCCCGCCCAGCGAGAGCCGCGGGTCCTCCTCGTGCAGGGCGATGTTGCCGCCGCAGAGGCGCTGGTACTGGAGGGCGCGGCGCATCGTCCCGGCGTCGACGATCGGCAGGCCGTCGTCGGAGAAGCCGATCGCGCCCGCCTCGCGCAGCTCGACCATCTCGGTCAGCTCCTCGCCGGCCATGTCCTTGGTGACGGTGGCGAGGAAGCCGACCGGGACCGAGGCCCCGGCCCGTGCCTGCTCGCGCAGGGCGGCGACGTCGGCCGCGGTCGAGACCGGCGGCTCGGTGTTGGCCATCGCCAGGATCCCGCAGTAGCCGCCCGCCGCGGCGGCGCGGGTGCCGGTCTCGACGTCCTCCTTGTGCTCGTGGCCGGGGGTGCGGAGGTGGACGTGCGGGTCGAAGAAGGCGGGGAAGGCGTGCAGCCCCTCGGCCTCGACCACCTCGGCCCCGTCGGCCCCGGCCTCGCCGGGGGCGGCGAGGGCGGCGATCCGCCCGCCCTGGACGACGACGTCGTGGACGGCGTCGATGCCGGCGACCGGGTCGAGCACCGTCGCCCGGCGCAGGACCAGGTGGGCCGCCTCGCCGGGGCGCGCGTCGAGCTGCTCGCGCAGGCTCCGCGTCGGCATCTCGGCCTGCGCGCTCACGCCGAGCTCCCGATCGGGGTCGGGGCGCTGCCCTCGCCCTCGGCGGCGGGGGTCGAGGCGTCGCCGCCGGCGAGCAGCTCGTAGAGGATCGCCATCCGCACCACCAGCCCGGCGGCGACCTGCTCGGCGATCAGCGACTGCGGCGAGTCGATCGCCTCGCCGGAGAGCTCGACGCCGCGGTTGACCGGCCCGGGGTGCATCAGGAGCTGGCGCGGGTTGAGGCGGCGGCTGTCGATCTGGAAGCGGGCCGCGTACTCGCGCAGCGAGGGGACGAAGCTCTCCCCCATCCGCTCCCGCTGCATCCGCAGGGCGTAGACGACGTCGGCCTCCTCGACCGCCTCGAGGCCGTAGGAGACCTCGCAGCCGAGCGCCTCGATCCCGCGCGGGATCAGCGTCGGCGGACCGCAGACGGTGACCTCGGCGCCCATCCGGCCGAAGGCGATCAGGTTGGAGCGGGCGACGCGGCTGTGGAGGACGTCGCCGACGATCCAGATCCTCGTCCCCTCCAGCGAGCCGAGCCGGCGCCGCAGCGTGTAGACGTCGAGCAGCGCCTGGCTCGGGTGCTCGTGCTTGCCGTCGCCGGCGTTGACGACGGCGGCCTCGGTCCAGCCGGCGACCATCTGCGCGGCGCCCGCGTAGGGGTGGCGGATCACGATCGCGGCGGGGTCGTAGGCGGAGAGGGTGGCGACCGTGTCCTTCAGCGACTCGCCCTTCTCGACCGAGGAGCCCGCGGCCTTGACCGAGACGAGGTCGGCGGAGAGGCGCTTGGCGGCGAGGTCGAAGGAGCTGGAGGTGCGGGTGCTCGACTCGTAGAAGAGCGAGACGACGGTGCGGCCGCGCAGGGTCGGGACCTTCTTGATGTCGCGGCGGCCGACCTCGGCGAAGCTCTCGGCGCGGTCGAGGATCGCTTCGATCTCCTCGCGGGAGAGCTGCTCGATCGAGAGCAGGTGCTTCACCGGCTCGCCGCCGCCGGGTCGAGCTCGGAGATCGTCACGCCGTCTGTGCCGTCGATCTCCTCCAGCCGCACGTTGACCCGCTCCTCGCGGGCGGTCGGCAGGTTCTTGCCGACGTAGTCGGGCCGGATCGGCAGCTCGCGGTGGCCGCGGTCGCAGAGGACCGCGAGCTGCACCCGCTGCGGGCGGCCGTAGTCGAAGAGGGCCTCGATCGCGGCGCGGACGGTGCGGCCGGTGAAGAGGACGTCGTCGACGAGGACGACGGTGCGCTCGCTGAGGTCGAAGTCGATGTGGGAGGCGTGGACGACCGGCTGGTCGCCGGGCGCCTTGGCGCCGACGTCGTCGCGGTAGAAGGAGATGTCGAGGTCGCCGATCGGCAGCTCCGAGCCGGTCAGCTCGCCGAGGAAGACGTGGAGGCGGCGGGCCAGCACGGCGCCGCGGGTGTGGATGCCGACGACCGCAAGGCGCTCCGGTTCCGGGTTCTTCTCGGCGATCTCGTGGGCGATCCGCCGCAGCGTCCGCCTCAGGTCGTCGTGCTCCAGCACGACCTTCTCGTTCACTTCAGTGGCTTCCTTCCTGGCCTCTCGGGACCTGGTTAAAGGACGGTGGGGACAGTAGCAGTGCTTGCGGCGTCGGGAAGGGGTAGGTCCTCGGCGGACAACAGATGGGAGGGTCCGGCGAGGACCTACCCCTTCCCGACGCTGTCGACGGCTACTTTGGGACGAGATGGGTGGAGGGTCCGGCGAGGACCTACGCCGCCCGGCCTTTCGGCTCCGCGGCTCCATTCGGGACGAGATGGGGCTCGCCGCGCTCCGGGAAGGGGAGCTCGATGAGGTCGAAGTCTTTGGGGGCGACGACGGGCTCGAAGACGTCCTTCGCCTCCTCGATCACCTTGCCGACGTGGTAGCGGGCTGAGATGTGGACCAGGGCGAGCAGCTTGACGTGGGCCTCGGCGGCGACGGCGGCGGCCTGGCCGACCGTCGAGTGGCCGGTCTCGGCGGCGCGACCGGCGTCCTCCTCGGCGAAGGAGGCGTCGTGGATCAGCAGGTCGGCGTCGGCCGCGGCGGAGACGGTGGCGGGGCTGGGAGCGGTGTCGCCGGTGACGACGATGGTGCGGCCGGGCCGGCTCGCGCCCATCACCCGGTCGGGGGCGACCGGGCCGGCCTCCCCTTCCACCGTCTCGCCCCGCTGCAGGGCGGCGTAGGCGGGCCCTTCGGGGACGCCCGCCGCCGCGGCGGCGGCCGGGTCGAAGCGGCCCGGCCGCTCGTGCTCGACCAGCGCGTAGCCGAGCGAACGGCCGCGGTGCGCCACCTCGAAGGGCTGGATCTCGTAGCCGTCGTGCGGGAGCGGGTCGTCCTTGGCCAGCTCGACCAGGTCGAGCGGGAAGCCCAGCCGGCCGAGGAAGGGGGCGAAGACCTGGAAGAGGTCGCTGAGCCCGGGCGGCCCGCAGATCCTCAGCGGCGCCTGCCGGTCCATCAGGTCGTAGGTCTTCAGCAGCCCCGGCAGTCCCAGCACGTGGTCGGCGTGGAAGTGCGTCAGGTAGATCTCGTCCGCCTGCACCAGCCCCAGCGACCGCTGCATCTGCCGCTGCGTCCCTTCCCCGCAGTCGAACAGCAGCCGCTCCCCCCCGCGACTGACCAGCACGCTCGCCGTCGACCGCCGCGCCGAGGGCACCGACCCCCCGGTGCCGAGAAAAGTCACCGCCAGATCCATAGGCGGCGAGCCTACGCAAAGTCCAGGCAGAACATCGCGAGTGGTGAGTTGACCTGCCTATAGCGAGGTCAACTCACCACTCGCAGCCGCGGACGGGCGGCTAAGCTGAGCCGACAAGCGCCCGTAGCTCAGCTGGATAGAGCGCATGCCTCCGGAGCATGAGGTCACAGGTTCGAATCCTGTCGGGCGCGCTCTCTTGGCGTGTCGAGTTTGTGGCCGATGGGGCCACGAACTCGACACGGCTCAGTTTTCCGCGGCCTTGAACCTGGCGACCCAGTCGTCGCGGTCGAATTCGGCGGGGTCGGTCTCGGCGAGGAAGCGCTGCAGGGCGGCGATGAAGCGGCCGGGGCGCTCGAGCATCGGGACGTGGCCGGTGTCGGCGAAGATCTCGAGGCGGCTGCCGGGGAGCTTGGCGTGGGCTTCGCGGGCGTGCTCGACCGGGATGATCGGGTCGTTTTCGCCCCAGAGGATGAGCAGCGGCAGAGCCTCGGCGAGGTAGAGGCGGTCGAGGGCGGCGATCCGCTGGCCCTCGGTGTCGACGACCGCGCGCAGGGTGGCGAGGAAGGCCTTGCGGCGCTCGGGGTCGCGGAGGGTGGAGTAGCCGCGCGCGACCTCGGTCAGGTCGGCGTTGGGGCGCAGGCCGAGCATGCCGATGCCGCGGCCGATCGCCGCGCCGAGCTGGGTCCCGACCCCGGCGGTGGCGGAGATGAAGAGGTCCGCTCCCGGCAGCGCCGCCGCCCGCAGCAGCGGGCTGACGTCGGGCCCGAGGCCGCCGCTGGAGACCAGCGCCAGCCGTTCGACCATCTCCGGGAACTGGTAGGTGAACTGCATCGCGACGCCGCCGCCGAGCGAGTGGCCGACCAGGGTCGCGCGCTCGTGGCCGAGCGCCAGCAGCAGGTCGCGGAGGCTGCTCGCGAGACCGCCCAGCGAGTAGTCGCCGCCGCCCGGGGCCGAGGAGCCGTGGCCGGGGAAGTCGGGGGCGATCACGGTGCGGCCGACCGCCAGCGGCTCGATCACCGATTCCCAGTTGACGCAGGTGCCCGCTATGCCGTGGATCAGCAGCAGGACCGGCCCCGAGCCGGCTTCGACGAAGTTCATCGGCCGGCCGTGCAGCTCGACCGCGCGCGGCCTCGCCCCGGATGCGCCCGCCTGGCTAGCTTTCACCGCCACGGAGAGAACTTACCCCTCAGCCCGCCGAAGGTATCGCCGCCGGGCAGCGTGCTTACCGATTGGAATACTGTCGCGCCGTGGCCGACGCCGCCCAGCCCGCCGACCCGCCGGACAACCGGCCGCCCCGCGGGGCCCTGATCGTCGTCGCGATCGGCCTGATCGCCTGCGTCGTCGCCGCCCTGGCGAGCACCGGCAAGGGCTCGGGTGAAGCGGCCCACCTCGAATGGGTCCAGGCGGGGACCGGACCGGACTCGAAGACGGCGCCCGTGCCCGGCGGCAGGGGCGAGATGCAGCTGACCGAAACCCACATCCGCGCCACCGGGACCAACGTCAGCGGCTACTCGCTGTTCACCGTCGGCGCCACGCTCGACGTCTCGGCCGGAGCGCCGATCGGCGGCGGGCGCATCCGCTGCGCGGTCACCGCCCACGGCGGCACCGAAATCGCCCAGAGCGGCGGCGGCCTGCGCGCCACCTACCCCCGCTCCTCCGCAGCGGGCATCTACAACCAGAACGTGCCGGAAACGGTGCTGATGGACTTCAGCTCCCACGGCAGCGAACTCGCCGACGTCGAAGTGCTCGACCGGCCGCGGCGGTTCACCAGCGAACAGGGCGTCAAGCTCGACTGGCCCGCGTACGAAAAGGGCCGCGAGCACCTTCACTACTTCATCGCCGGCAAGCCGAAGCGCGAACTGCGGCTGCCCTTCTTCACGATCTGGAGGACGACGAAGCCGCCCGCGGCCGACCTCGCATGCACGCTGGAAACGAGCGCCGGCAAGGCGACCGTCGCCACCGCCGTGGCGCTGAAGAAGGTCTCGCCGCCGATCGACGAACAGGCCGAAGAAGAACGCTACGAAGAAAAAGAAGAAGCCGAAGCGGAACGCGAAGCCGCCGCAGAAGGCGAAGAAGGCTAGGCGTCGAGCTGCCCCTGCGGCGCGACCAGCAGCTCCGGGCCCTCCTTCGTCCCCTTGCCGACCTTGTTCAGCGCCGGGTTGGCCGGGGCGCCCTCCATCCGGGCCGGGTCGAGCGGCTCGCACATCGCGACCGCGTCCTCGGCGCTGAGCTCGGGGCGCAGCCAGGCGGCCTCGGCCTCCGGGCCCGGGAGGATCGCCGGCATCCGGTCGTGGACCGGCGCCACCACCTCGTTCGGGGTCGTCGTGATCAGCGTGCAGGTGTAGAGGTAGCCGTCGTCGTAGCCGCGCTCGGCGGGGTCGTCCCACTCCTTGCGGGTGCAGAGGCCGGCGAAGGCGAACGGCTCGCCGCCGTCGACGGTGAAGCGCCAGGGCTGGCGCGGCTGCTTGGGGTCCTCGGCCTTCATCCACTCGTAGAAGCCGTCGGCGACGATCAGGCAGCGGTGGCGGAACTTGTCGACCAGCGGCGCGTAGGCGCGGCTCTTCAGCAGGTTCTCGCGTTTGGCGTTGATCATCCGGTAGCCGACCTTGAGGTCCTTCGACCAGACCGGCACCAGCCCCCAGCGCATCAGCCTCGCCTCGCGCTCGCCCCGTGTCGCCTCGTCGGGCTCCGGCGAGGAGCGGACCGCGAGGATCTCCTGGGTCGGGGCGACGTTGAAGCGCCCCAACCCGGGCGGGGCCTTCTCCTTCGCCCCTCCCCCGTCCTCGGCGCTCTCTTTCGCGCCCCCGCCGGCGCCGCGTTCGAGCGCCTTCTCCAGCTCGACCTGGAAGCGGTCGGCGATCTTCTTCGTGTCCTTGGTCGTGACCGTGAAGCGGCCGCACATGGGACGGAGGCTAGCCGGCCCGGCCGGCGGGCTCGGGCCGCAGGTCGGCGTGGTCGCGGTACCAGTCGAGGGTGCGGGCGAGGCCGTCGCGGAGCTCAACCGCGGGCGCCCAGCCGGTCAGCTCGCGGAGCTTGGCCGAGTCGACGTACTGGCGGTCGATCTCGCCGCTGGGCGTCCCTTCGCCGAGGTATTCGGGCTCGACCCCGGTGCGCGCCGCGGCGGCGATCAGCCCGACCACCTCGCGGACGGAGTGCGGGCGCTCGCCGCCGGCGTTGAACGCCTCCCCCGCGGCCTCGCCGGCGGCCAGCGCCGACTCGATCGCCAGGTAGGCGGAGACCGCGTCGTCGACGTGGAGGAAGTCGCGTTCGGGGCTGCCGTCGGAGCGGATCTGCGGCCGCCGGCCGTCGAGGACGGCTGCCGCCGTCTCGGGGATCAGGCGCGAGAAGTTGAGGTCGCCGCCGCCGTAGACGTTGGCGAAGCGGGTGACGGCGAGCGGCAGCCCGTAGGCGTGGGCGTAGCTGCGGGCGACGATGTCGGCGGCGGCCTTGCTGGCGTCGTAGGGGAAGGCGGCGCGCAGCGGGAAGTCCTCGCGGTAGGGGAGCTCCGGGCTCGACCCGTAGGCCTTGTCCGAGGAGGCGAAGACGGTGCGGGCGACCTCGTGCTCGCAGCAGGCCTCGAAGACGTTCCAGGCGCCGCGCACGTTGACCTCGAAGGTCTCGGCCGGGAACTCGCGGGCGACGCCGACGATCGTCTGGGCGGCGAGGTGGAAGACGGAGTCGCGGCCGGCGACCGCGGCGGCGACCGCCGCGGCGTCGCGCAGGTCTCCCTCGGCGAGCTCGACCTCGCCCCGCAGGCCCAGCAGGTCGAGTGCCGAGAGCCGCGGCCCGCCGAGGTCGGCGGTGCGCGGGTCGGGCCGGTCCAGCACCCGCACCTCGTCCCCGCGCGCGAGCAGCGCCCGCACCAGGTGCGAGGCGACGAACCCGTGGCCGCCGGTGACCAGCGCCTTCATCGCGGCCCCGCCGGGGCCGGCTGTTCGATCGACCCACTCATACGGTGGTCAGACGAACAGTCTGTCGAGTTCAACCAGCGGGCCCTGCCCGAGGTCCAGAGGTCGTTGAGCTCGACCACGTCCTTGTGGGTGTCCATGCAGTCCCAGAAGCCCTGGTGGCGGTAGGCGCGCAGCTCGCCGTCGGCGGCGAGGCGCTCCAGCGGCCCGCGCTCGAGCACGCTGCCGGCGCCCAGGTAGTCGAGCACCCCCGGCTCGAAGCAGAAGAACCCCCCGTTGATCCAGTGCTCGCTGCGCGGCTTCTCGACGAAGCCGGCCACCGAATCGCCATCCAACTCCGCCACCCCCCACTGCAGGTGCGGCCGCACCACGGTCACCGTCGCCAGAGCACCCTGGTCGCGGTGAAAGCCGAGAAGCCCGTCGAGGTCGATGTCGGCGACGCCGTCGGCGTAGGTGACGCAGAACGGCTCGCCGCCGAGTCGCTCGCCCAGCGCCGCGACGCGGCCCCCGGTCGGCGTGTCCAGCCCCGTGTCGACGCACTCGACCAGCACCCCTGGCGGCCAGCTCTGACCGGCCGCGAACTCCGCCACCGCCTCGCCCATGTAGCCCGTCGCAAGCACAAACCGCCCGAACCCCTGCGCGGCATAGATCTGAATGACGTGCCAGAGGATCGGCCTACCCCCGATCTCCACCAGCGCCTTGGGCACCGACTCGGTCCGCTCCCGCAACCTGGTCCCACGACCTCCGCAGAGGATGACGACCGGCGGTCTGGCGCTCATCGGCTTGGACTCAGATAGGGGCATCCCGATAGGGGTGGAACGTCTTGTACTTTTTCGTCAAAGACCTAGAGGCGCCAGCCATCAGACGTTCCACCGAAAAAGTTAAGTGGAACCCCTGTCGGGATGCCCCTATCCCCCGGCCACCGCCGGCAGGATCGTCACTTCGTCCCCGTCCTTGATCGAGGTCTCCAGCCCCTGCTGAAACCGAATGTCCTCACCGGAGACGTAGACGTTGACGAAGCGGCGCAGGTCGCCGTCCTGGGTGATCCGGTCGCGGAGGCCGCCGTGGGCGTCGAAGACGGCGTCGAGCACCTCGCCGACGGTCGCGCCCTCGACCTCGAGCTCGGCCTCGCCGCCGGTGGCGGCGCGCAACTGGGTCGGGATCTTCACGGTGACGCTCATCTAGACGGCTACCTCCTGCGGGAACTCGGCCTCGAAGCTCTCGAGGGCGGGGTCGATCTCGTGCATCTGGAACGTATCGCGCACCGCGTCGAGCGTCTTCAGCCCCTCGCCGGTGATGTAGACGACGACCCGCTCGCCGTCGGCCAGCTCGCCCCGTTCGGCCAGCTTGCGCAGGACGCCGACGGTGACGCCGCCGGCGGTCTCGGTGAAGATCCCGGTCGTCTCGGCCAGCAGCTTGATCGCCTCGCGGATCTCCTGGTCGGAGACCGCGTCGACGCCGCCGCCGGTGCGGCGGGCGTGCTCGACCGCGTAGGGCCCGTCGGCCGGGTCGCCGATCGCGAGGCTCTTGGCGATCGTCTCCGGGCGCTGCGGCTTGCAGACATCCCAGCCTTCCGCGAAGGCGGTCGCGACCGGGCTGCAGCCCTGCGCCTGGGCGCCGTTGAAAACCGGCTGGGCCCCCTCGACGAGGCCGAGGTCGAGCCACTCCTGGAAGCCGCGGCCCAGTTTCGTGAACAGCGAGCCGGAGGCGATCGGGCTGACCACCCGGTCGGGCAGCTTCCAGCCGAGCTGCTCGACCGTCTCGTAGGCGAGCGTCTTCGAGCCCTCGGCGTAGTAGGGGCGCAGGTTGACGTTGACGAAGGCCCACGGGTGGGTCTCGGCGAGCTGGGTGCAGAGCCGGTTGACGTCGTCGTAGTTGCCGCGGACGCCGACCAGGTTGGTCCCGTAGACGCCGGTCGCGAGCAGCTTCTGCTCCTCGAGGTTGGCGGGGACGAAGACGTAGGAGTCGAGCCCGGCCGCGGCGGCGTGGGCGGCGACGGCGTTGGCGAGGTTGCCGGTCGAGGCGCAGGCGACGGTCTCGAAGCCGAGCTCCTGTGCTTTGGCGACGGCGACCGCGACGACCCGGTCCTTGAACGAGTGGGTCGGGTTGGCGGCGTCGTTCTTGATCCAGATCTCGGCACCGGTCCCGAGCCGCTCGGCCAGGCGGTCGGCCCGCAGCAGCGGCGTCAGCCCCGGCTCCAGCGGATCGCTCGCCCGCCCCTTGAAGGGGAGGAAGTCGCTGTAGCGCCAGATTCCCTGCGACCCGGCCTGGATCCGCCGTTTCGCCTCCGCCGCCTCGAAGCCGCTGTAGTCGTAGGCGACCTCCAGCGGGCCGAAGCAGTTTTCGCAGACGTAGCTGGCATCCAGCTCGTAGGCGGTGCCGCACTCCTTGCACTTCAAGCTCTGAACAGACATCCGATCCTCATTTCGCCGCTTACGAACCAGCTCATAAAAAAAGACCTTCGCCATCTGTGGGGCGAGGTCCGGTCGGACGCCTCCCCACATCTTCCAAATCGCTCTGCTGCTGCGACCTGCTGGATTTGGCACCTGCCTCGACCTTGCGGTTCGAGGTGGTTGCCGGAGCTTCGCGGGGCCAGATCCCTCCACTCCTCTAGATGTGGCGCTTATGTGGGCGAAACCATACCAAGCGACCACCTGGCTTTCCAGCCGCGGCGGGGCGGCTAACCTAGGCAGCGCGATGAGCCCGCTGCAGCAAGAGACGATCGGACTGAGCGATGCCGAACCTTCCGAAACCGAGGCTGCGGCGGCCCGGCCGGCGCGGCGAGCTCGTCTCCCAGCCGGCGGCGCCTGAGCCCCAGCAGCCCAACGTCGAGCAGATCGAGTCGAACGGCCTGCGCTGGGTCAACATCGAGTGGCCCGGCTCGCTGGAGCGGACCTGGCTGGAGGAGCACTTCGACTTCCACGCCCTCGACCTCGAGGACGTCCTCTCGCGCAACCAGCGGCCGAAGATCGACGTCTACGGCGAGTACCTCTTCATCGTCCTCCACCTGCCGGTCTTCGACCCGGCGGCGGGGCGCCTCAACGCCGGCGAGCTCGACCTCTTCGTCGGCCCCGACTACGTGGTGACGATCCCGAACCTGCCGCTGCAGCCGGTCGAGTACCTGTTCGAGCGCTGCCGGGCCAAAGAGGAGCTGCGCGAACAGCTCTTCTCCCGCGGCTCGGGCTACCTGCTCTACCGGCTCGTCGACGACAGCTTCGACTACTGCTTCCCGATGCTGCGCAAGATCGGCAACAAGCTCGACGCGCTCGAGGACTCGATCTTCGAAGAGCGAGCCGAGGCGGTGGTCCGCGACATCTCCAACGTCAAGCAGGAGATCATCAACTTCCGCAAGGTGATCCGGCCGCAGCGGCCGGTCCTGCGCGACCTCGAGAAGGTCAAGCAGCGCTACCTCGCCTCCGACCTCGACCTCGAGATCTACTTCGACGACGTGGTCGACGCCCACGAGCGGATCTGGGACATGCTCGAGAACTACAAGGAGGTCTCCGAGGCGCTGCAGGAGACCAACGAGTCGGTGATCTCGCACCGCCTCAACGACATCCTCCGCGTGCTCACCTCGATCAGCGTCGTGATCCTGCCGCTGACCCTGATCGCCAGCATCATGGGGATGAACTCCTGGGTGCCGGGGGAACACGACGAGGCGGGCTTCTTCGTCGTCCTCGGGGTGATGGCGCTGCTGCTGATCGGCCTCGTCGCCTACTTCCGCAAGCGCCGCTGGCTGTAGCGGCCCTGAATAGGATGCGAAACCCGTGGCAAATTTCCGCATCTGGGCGCCCTGGCGCCTCGCCTACGTGAAGGACGCGTCCAAGGACATCGAGGAGGAGTGCATCTTCTGCGCCAAGCCGGCGGCGGACGACGACGAGGCGAACCTGATCGTCCACCGCGGCGAGCGCAGCTTCGTGATCCTCAACCTCTTCCCCTACACCAACGGGCACCTGATGGTGGCGCCGTACGACCACGTCGGCCGCCTGCAGGAGATCCCGGCCGAGACGCTGGCGGAGATGATGGCGCTGGCCCAGCGGGCGATGGAGCGGCTGGAGTCCGTCTACCAGCCGCACGGCTACAACGTCGGCTTCAACCAGGGCCGGGTCGCCGGGGCCGGGGTCGAGCACCACATCCACATGCACGTCGTCCCCCGCTGGGCGGGCGACAACAACTTCATGCCGGTGATCGCCGACACCAAAGTGATGCCGCAATCGATCGAGCAGAGCTACGAGGCTCTGAAAGGAGCGTTTTGAACGACCAGTCGACCCTGGCGCCGCCGGGCATCTTCAAGGCCTATGACATCCGCGGGCTCCACGGCAGCGAGATGGACGAGACCACGGCGGCGGCGATCGGCCGCGCCTTCGCCCGGGTGCTGGCGCGGCTGCGGGGCAAGCAGCCGGGCGAGCTGCAGGTCGGCCTCGGCCGCGACATGCGGCTGACCGCGCCGGCGATGGCGGCCGCGGTCCGCGACGGGCTGATCGCCGAGGGCGCGACCGTGCTCGACGCCGGCGAGGTCGCGACCGAGATGCTCTACCACCTGGTCGGCTCGCGCCGGCTCGACGGCGGCGCGATGGTCACCGCCTCGCACAACCCCAAGGCCTACACCGGCGTCAAGCTGGTCCGCGAGGGGGCGCTGCCGCTCTCCGGCGACGCCGGGATCGGCGACGTCAGGGCCGAGATCGAAGCCGGGCTCGGCGAGGCCCCCGGCGGCGGCTCGGCCGAAGAGGTCGACGTCTGGGGGGAATTCCAGGCCCACGCGCTCTCCTTCATCGACCCGGCGAACGTGAAACCGATGAAGGTCGTCGTCGACGGCGGCAACGGGATGGGCGGGCCGATGGTCGGGCCGATCCTGGAGAAGCTGCCGCTGGAGCTGGAGGAGATGTACTTCGTGCCCGACGGCGAATTCCCCGACCACGAGCCGAACCCGCTGCTGGAGGAGAACCGGCGGCTGATCATCGACCGGGTCAAGTCGAGCGGCGCCGACCTGGGGATCGCCTGGGACGGCGACGCCGACCGCTGCTTCTTCATCGACGGCGAGGGCGCCTTCTGCGACGGCGACTTCATCTGCGCCCTGCTGGCCCGCTCGGTCCTGCAGAAGAACCCCGGCGCGACGATCCTCTACGACCCCCGCTCGAGCCGGGCGGTGCCGGACCTGGTCGCCGCCGAGGGCGGCCGCTCCGCCCTCTCCCGGGTCGGCCACGCCTTCTTCAAGGCACGGATGCGCGAGGAGGATGCGGCCTTCGGCGGCGAGGTCTCCGGCCACTACTACTTCCGCGACTTCTGGAACGCCGACTCGGGGACGATCCCGGCGCTGCTGGTCCTGGAGCTGCTCTCGCTCGACGGCCGCTCGCTGGCCGAGCTGATGGAGGAGTTCCGCTCGCGCTACTTCATCTCCGGCGAGATCAACTCCGAGGTGGCCGACCAGGCGGCGAAGATCGAGGAGATCGCCGCGCGCTACGGCGACGGCGAGATCGCCCGCCTCGACGGGATCTCGGTCGACTACCCGGACTGGCACTTCAACGTGCGCCCCTCCAACACCGAGCCGCTGCTGCGGCTGAACCTCGAGTCGCTGATCTCGCGCGAGGACATGGAGCGGCGCCGCGACGAGATCCTCGCCCTGATCCGCTCGTGACGGCGACGCCGGAGCAGGCGCTGGAGCAGGCGGCGCTGGCCGGCATCCACCGCTTCGCGATCCCGACCCCGTTCGCGGTCGGGCGGGTCAACTGCTACCTGATCGAGGACGAGCCGCTGACTCTGGTCGACACCGGCCCGAACTCCGGCAAGGCGCTCGACGAGCTGACCGCGCGGCTGGCCGAGCGCGGACACCAGCTCGCCGACCTCGAGCTGATCGTCGTCACCCACCAGCACATCGACCACCTCGGCCTGGTCGAGATCCTGGTCGAGCATTCGGGCGCCGAGGTGGCGGCGCTGGGCGCGGCGGCCGACCGGCTCGCCGCCTTCGACGAGGACGCCGAGCTGGACGACCGCTTCGCGGTCGAGGTGATGCTGCGCAACGGCATCCCCGAGGACGTGACCACGGCGCTGCGCAGCGTCTCGCGGAGCTTCCGCGCCTGGGGCTCGCGGGTGACCGTGACCCGGCCGCTGCGGGACGGCGGCACGCTGGCGCTGGGCGACCGGCGGCTGCAGGTCCTGCACCGGCCCGGCCACAGCCCCTCGGACACGATCTTCTGGGACGAGGAGCGGCGGATCCTGCTCGCCGCCGACCACCTGCTGCCGAAGATCTCCTCCAACCCGCTGATCGCCCGCCCGCTCGACGGCTCCTCGCAGCGGACCCAGGCGCTCGTCGCCTACATCGAGTCGCTGCGCAGGACGCGGGAGATGCCGGCCGAGATCGTCCTCCCCGGCCACGGCGAGCCGGTCACCGACCACGCCCGGCTGATCGACTCGCGGCTGGCCGGCTACGACCGACGCAAAGAGAAGATCCACCACCTGATCGCCGAGCGCCCCCGCAACGCCTACGAGCTGGCACAGGCGATCTGGGGCAACGTCGCGGTGACCCAGGCCTTCCTTACGCTCTCCGAGGTGATCGGCCACGCCGACCTCCTGGTCAACGAAGGGCGCGTGCGCGAAGCCGACGAGGGCGACGTGATCCGCTACGAAACGACCTAGTGTCGAGTTAGTGGCCACATGGACCACTAACTCGACACGGTTCAGAGCCGCGTGCCGATCGCGTGGCCCAGGGCGGCGGCGGCGAGGCCGAAGACGACGCTGAGGACGAGGTTGGCGACCGCGATCCGGCGTCTGCCCGCCTCCTCGATCCGCTGGGTCTCGACCATCCAGGTGGAGAAGGTCGTGTAGCCGCCGAGCGCACCGGCGCCGAGGACGAGGCGCGCGTCGCCGCCGAGGGCGCCGCCGGCCAGCAGGCCGAGCAGGAAGGCGCCGCTGAGGTTGACCAGGAGCGTCCCCACCGGCAGATGCGGATGGAGGCGGTCGGCGACGAGCAGGGTGAGGCCGAAGCGGGCCAGCGCCCCGCAGCCGCCGAGGACGGCGATCCCGACCCAGACCGGCCAGCTCACGCGACCTCCGCCCGCCGCGCCAGCGCGGTCGCCACCTGCGCCCCGGCCAGGCCGGCGGCGAGGCTGGCGGCGAGGTAGGCGCAGGCCAGCCCGATCCGGCCCGCTTCGATCATCTCCACCAGCTCCACCTGGACCGTCGAGAAGGTCGTCAGCGCCCCGCAGAACCCGGTGGTCAGCAGCGGCCGCCGGTACTGCGTGTGGGGCAGCACCGAGAACCAGTAGCCGAGCAGGGCGGCGCCGAGGACGTTGACCAGGAACGTCGCCCAGGGCCACCCCACCCCCGGGTCCGGCAGCGCTTCCGCGACCCCCGCCCGCACCAGCGCCCCGAGCGCGCCGCCGAGAAAGATCGCGCTCAGCTCCCGTCGGTCGACCATCCGCGGCAGCCTAGGCGAAGCGCTGCGCCATTAGGCTCCAGCGTCCGTGTCCGCCCAACTGCGCCCACACCTGCGCCGCCGCAAGCCGGCGAAGAAGCGGATGCTGCTGATCGTCAATCCCTACGCGACGACGGTCTCCGACCGGCTGAAAAACCTGGTGGTGTACGCGCTGCAGGGGCGCTTCGACGTCGAAGCGGTGGCGACTCAGGCCCAGAACCACGCGACCGAGATCGGGCGCGAGGCGCTCGACGGGGGCTACGACGTGGTCGTCGCTTTCGGCGGCGACGGGACGCTGAACGAGGTCGTCAACGGGGTTGCGAAAACGGACCTGCCGGTGGCGATCCTGCCGGGGGGCTCGACCAACGTGGTGGCCCGGACGCTGGGGATGCCCAACGACGTGGTGGACGCGACCGAGCACCTGCTCTCGCTCGCGGACGACTGGCAGCCGCGACGGATCGACCTCGGCAAGGTCGACGAGCGCTACTTCGTCTTCGCCTGCGGGGCGGGGATCGACGCCACCGTGGTCAAGCGGGTCGACCGCAACCCGACGATGAAGGGGAACGCCGGCCCGTACTACTACTCGTGGGCGGGGATCTCCAGCTTCTACCGCAAGTACCTGCTCAACCCGGTGCGGATGCGGACCGCTGTCGAGGGCCGCGAGCCGATCGAGGGGGTCACCACCGTGGTCCAGAACTCCGACCCCTTCACCTACTTCGCCAGCCGGCCGATCCGCGTCTGCGAGGGGATCGCGATCGACGACGGCACCCTCGCCCTCGCGGTGCTCAAGCGCGCCGCCCAGCGCGACATGCCGACCCTGATCAACCGCCTCTTCAGCGAGACCCGCCCGGCGGCGCGCCACAAGCAGATCGCCCACTTCGACCGGGTCGAGCACGCCGTGGTCGAGACGATCTCCAAAGACAGGAACGGCAAGGTCCGGCCGCTGCCGCTGCAGGTGGACGGGGATTACATCGGCGAGCGGGATCGGATCGAGCTGCGGGCGGTGCCCGGGGCGCTGACCGTGGTCGCTTGACGGTGCTTGCTTGAAGGTGGTCGGGGAAGAAGGGGAACCCTCGCAGCACCTCCGGATTCCCCCCTTCCCCTGATCTAATCCAAGAGGCCCTTTTGGCGCGCCCCGGCTACGGTTTGGCGCAGCGTCTCCTGGGCAGAGAAGGTGGGGGTCCAGGCCAGGTCGCGGCGGGCCTTGGTCGTGTCCATCAGGACGGGGGTATCGGCGGCTATCGCCCACTCGAGCTTCGGGGAAGCGAAGCTGAGGCGGCGGGCGGCGGCGGTGCCGAGGGAGACGGCCGGGCGGGGGACGGGGATCCAGCGCCAGCCCAGGGCGGCGGCGACGTCGCGGACGCGGACCTCGCCCGCGCCGGCGAGGTTGTAGGCGCCGGGCGGGCCGTCGCCGCAGATCGCCGCCGCCATCGCCCGGGCGACGTCGTCGTGGTGGACGAGCTGGATCGGGACGCCGGGGTCGGGCAGGACCGGCTTCACCAGCGGCAGCCTCTCGACGCCGCGGCGCAGCAGCGGCACCGGGTCGCCGGCCCGCACCGCGTCGACGGTCTGCTCGATCAGCATCGTCGCCCGCGGCCCGGCGACGATGCAGGGGCGGAAGACGTACGCCTCGACCTCGGACTCGGCGAGCAGCTCGTCGAGCAGCTCCTCCAGCTCGGCCTTCTGGCGCGAGTAGTAGAAGCCCTCGCTGCCGCGCGCCGGCACCTCCTCCCCCAGCGGCTGCGGGTTCTCGGGGTGGAAGCCGTAGGCGGCCACCGAGGAGGCGTAGACCAGCCGCTTCACCCCCGCCCTGATCGCCACCTCGAAGACGTTCCGCGTCCCCTCCAGGTTGATCCGGCGCGTCTCCTCTCGCCCGCCGAAGATCGCGAAGGCCAGGTGGACCGCCACGTCGGCCCCGTCGAACAGAGCCGCCAGAGCCCCCCGATCGAGAATGTCCCCCCGCCGGTAGGACGCCTTCGCCCACCCCTCCGCCGCCGGATCGAACTCGCGCCGAGCCATCCCCACGACCGAGGAGACCTCCTCCCTCCTCTCCAACTCGGCCATCAACGGCTTCCCAATCTCCCCCGTAGGCCCCGTAACCGCAACGTTCAAAGTCATGTCACCGGATTCTGCCTGAGGCGGGAGAACCAAGCATGGCAAGGACGCAGTGAGCGCCGCGTGCTCCGCACGGAAGCGAGCGAGGACGCGGCCAGGCGCCGGTTATCTCGTCTCAGGCGCCGGACACTCTGTGAGTCTCGGCACCGATATGAAGATGTCGGTGCCGATGTGGGTGCCTGACCCGGACGCAGACCCCGCGGGGTCTGCGTCCGGGGTCGCGGCCAGGCTGGGCACCGGCGGTGAGCGGCATGACCCGAAGACACTCCGACCCCCTCGCCGAGGGGCGTCCTGCGATTGATGCGTCTGCCGCTCGCCGCCGGTGCCGGCCCGGCCACCGCCACTGGCCTGATCAGAAGCCCGTCCGCCCTGCGGGGCGTGACCCGTCACAGTCTTGCCGAGCGGTTCCTCACCCGGGCCGGCGACCGACAGCCAACCCCCTCGAAGGAGGTCTCCGCAAGATGCTCGCAGACGAAGTCGACAACGTGATCGGGGTGGACACCCATCGCGACACCAACACCGCCCAGGCCGTGGCCGCCGGGACCGGCGCGATCGGCCCCCACACGACCACCGATGCCGACGCGCGCGGCTACCGGCGCATGCTCGCCTTCGCCGAGGAGCACGCGCCCGGGCGGCGGGTCTGGGCGATCGAGTCGACCGGCAGCTACGGGGCCGGCCTCACCGCCTACCTGCACGAACGGGGAGAGCGGGTGGTCGAGATCGACCGGCCGAAGCGCCCGGCGCGGCGCAACGGGGCGAAGTCCGACGAGCTCGACGCGCTGCGGGCCGCGCGCGAGGCCCTGGGGCGCAGGCACCTGACCGAGCCGCGCCGCCGCGGCGAGCGGGAGGCGATCCGCGTCGCCCTGCGGACCCGCCAGGGGGCGGTCCGGGCCCACGCGGTCGCGATCGCCCAGTTGCAGTCGCTGCTCGTCACCGCGCCGGAGAGCCTGCGCTCCTCGCTGCGGCGATCGGGCGGCAAGGAGCTGGTCGGCCGCTGCGGGCGGCTGCGCATCGGCGCCTCGCACCCGGTCGAGCACCGGATGACGGTGCTGGCGCTGCGCTCGACGGCGCGGCGCGCCCTCGCCCTGGAGACCGAGGCCGCCGAGCTCGAGGCAGAGCTCCGCTGCCTCCTGGAGGCGCTCTGCCCCCGCCTGCTCGCCGAGCCGGGCGTAGGGACGATCTCGGCCGCGGAGCTGGTCAACGCCTGGTCTCACCGGGGGCGGGTCCGCTCCGAGGCGGCCTTCGCGATGCTCGCCGGCGCCGCGCCGATCCCCGCCTCCTCGGGGCAGACCGTCCGCCACCGACTCAACCGCTGCGGCGACCGCAGGCTCAACCGCGCCCTGCACACGATCACCACCTCGCGCCTCAGCCACGATCCCCGCACCCGCGCCTACGCGCAGCGTCGCCGGGAAGAGGGAAAGACCCCGCGGGAGATCAGGCGCTGCCTGAAGCGCTACGTGGCGCGGCAGCTGTTCAGGCTGCTGGAGGCAGAGGCGAGGAGGGCCTGAGGACCTCCCGCTCGATCTTCGCTACGAGCGGGACTTGACAAACATAGAAGCATCAACCGCGAGCCATTGGCGAGCGGTGTCCGCCGAGGGAGGTCACACCCCGGCCCCCACCTCTCAAGCAGCCGGCGTAATCCGATAAGCGTCGAACACCGACTCGACGTTCCGAAGCCGGCTGATGCAGCTTTTCAACTGCTCGGTATCCCCCACCTCGACCACGAAGCGGTTTTTCACCATCGGGTGGTTGGTCGTGCAGGAGGCGCCGATGATGTTGATCCCGACCTCCGAGAAGGTGCGCGAGAGGTCCTCGAGCAGGCGGGTGCGGTCGTAGGCGTCGATCTGCAGCTCGACCCGGTAGGCGGCCTCGTTGTCGCCGCGCCAGGAGACGTCGACGAAGCGCTCGGAGGCTCGTTTCAGCGCCTTGACGTTCTTACAGTCGGCGCGGTGGATGGTGATCCCGCGGCCGAGCGAGACGTAGCCCTCGATCTCGTCGCCGGGCACCGGCCGGCAGCACTTCGCCAGCCGCACGGCGACGTTCTCCACGCCCTTGACGGTGATCCCGTAGTTGGAGGCGTCCTTGGTGCGGCGGGCGCGGTCCTCGCGGCCGGGCTGGGCGGCCTCGGCGACGTCCTCGACCCCGTCCCCCGCTCTCAGCCGCTGCATCAGCTTGTTGGCGGCGGTCTTGGCCGAGACCTTGCCCTGGCCGAGGGCGATGTAGAAGTCGGTCGCTTTGCGGAAGCCCATCTCGCGGATCACGTCGGCGAGCAGGGCCGAGCCGGAGACCTTCTGCATCGGGATGCCGCGCGTGCGCAGCGCTTCCTCGAGGCTCTCGCGGCCGTCGCGCTCGGCGTCCTCGCGCCGCTCCTCTTTGAACCAGGAGCGGATCTTGTTGCGGGCGCGGTTGGTCCGCACCAGCTTCAGCCAGTCGAGCGAGGGGCCCCGCTTCTGCTTCGCGGTCAGCACCTCGACGATGTCGCCGGAGCGCAGCTGGTAGTGCAGCGGCACGATCGAGCCGTTGACCTTGGCGCCGACGCAGCTGTGGCCGACGTCGGTGTGGACGGCGTAGGCGAAGTCGAGCGGGGTCGAGCCGGCGGAGAGGTTCTTCACCTCGCCCTTCGGGGTGAAGACGAAGACCTCGTCCTCGAAGAGGTCGACCTTGAGCGATTCGAGGAACTCGGTCGGGTCCTGTTCGCCCTCGGCCTCGACAAGCTGCCGCAGCCAGGTCATCTTTTCCCGCTTCGGGTCGCCGCCGGCGCCCTCTTTGTAGGCGACGTGGGCGGCGATCCCGTACTCGGCGAGCTTGTGCATCTCCTCGGTGCGGATCTGGATCTCCAGCGGCTTGCCCTCGGGGCCGATCACCGTCGTGTGCAGCGCCTGGTACATGTTGGCCTTCGGCATCGCGACGAAGTCCTTGAAGCGGCCCGGCAGCGGCTTCCAGAGCGAGTGGATGACGCCGATCGCCCCGTAGCAGTCCTTGACCGAGCCGACGATCACCCGCATCGCGGTCAGGTCGAAGATCTCGTTGAACTCGCGGCCCTTCTTCGCCATCTTCGTGTAGATCGAGTAGAAGTGCTTGGCGCGGCCGGAGATCTCCGCCTCGATCCCGACCTGCTCGAGCTCGCGGGCGAGGAACTCGCCCGCCTCGGCGACGAACTTCTCGCGCTCGTCGCGCTGCTGGGCGACCAGCTGTTTGATTTCTCTGTACTTGCGCGGGTGCAGGGTCGCGAAGGCGAGGTCCTCCAGCTCCCATTTGATCGCGTGGATCCCCAGCCGGTGGGCCAGCGGCGCGTAGATCTCCAGCGTCTCGTGCGACTTCAGCGTCTGCTTCTGCTTCGGCAGGGCGCCGAGGGTGCGCATGTTGTGGAGGCGGTCGGCCAGCTTGATCAGGATCACCCTGACGTCGGTGGCCATCGCCACCATCATCTTCCGGTAGTTCTCGGCCTGCCGCTCGTCGCGGCTCTCGAAGGTGATCCCGGTCAGCTTCGTCACCCCGTCCACGAGCTGGGCGACCTCGGGGCCGAATTCGGCCCGGATCTCCTCCAGGCTCGCGGTCGTGTCCTCGACGGTGTCGTGGAGCAGGGCGGCGCAGAGGGTCTCGGTGTCGAGCCGCATCCCGGCGCAGATCTGGGCGACCCCGACCGGGTGGGTGATGAACTCGTCGCCGGAGTGGCGGCGCTGGTCGGCATGGCGCTCGCAGGCGAAATCGAAGGCCTGCTCGACCCTGGCGCGGTCGACCGTCGCCACCGCGACCGCGGTCGCGGCCGGGTGGCCGTCGCCGTTCCCGTCCGCGACCGCGGCGGAGTCGAACTCCTCGATCACGGCGAACAGGTCGCCGAGGAGCTCCTTGCGGGCTACTGCGGTGTCGGTCTTTGCAGGAATCGCCGGGCCTCCGAGAGCCGTTCGCCATAGACGCGAAAGGCGGCCGAGTTCTGTAGATCGGTCTCCTCCGAGGATACGACCCCGACGAGCCCCGCGCCCCGATCGGGCTTCCCCTGCACCAGGCCGAGCTCGGCAAGCACCCGGAAGCGGCGGGCGGCGGCCTCGGGGCAGAGCGGGCGTTTGCCGCCGCCGGCCAGGGCCTCGCGCAGGCTCGCGCCGCCGCACTCGCCGGCCTCGCGGAGGCCGCGGAAGGTCGCGGCCACCGCCTCGCGTCCCGGCCACTGCTCGGCGGCGACCTTGAGCGCGAAGGCACTCTCGGCCTCCGTCCAGAGAAGATGGAGGAAACCGGGAGCGAGGGCGGCGGACTCGGGCCGCGATTGCGCCTCGCCCCCGAGGAAAAGCGACGCCCGCGCCTCCTCAACCTGACCCGGGGGCGGATCGACGAGGACGACGTGCTCGAAGGCGGCGGCCAGCTCCGGCGCCCGCGCCAGGGCGAGGTAGTCGGTGAGCGCGAGGCCGCTCCCGGCCTTGCCCGCAAGCCGCCCGAGCGCCTCCTCGCCGCAGCGATGGCAGGCGATCGCCGCGGCGCCCCCGTTGAAGCGGGCGAGGCCGCCGGCGCCGCTGCCGAGGCCGGCCCGCCGCGAGGCGTCGGCGCAGAGCGCGAGGACGCCGCCGCCGCTGGAGACCAGCTCCGCGACCGCCACCGTCGCCGGCGCGGCGCTCTGAACCAGGCGTCGCCCCTCGCGAGTCTGTGATTTTCCGTGCTCTACACGGTTTTTCACAGACTCGATGTCGAGCGGCGCGGTCAGCTCGGCTTCGAACCGCGTCCACCATTCGTGGTCTCCGCACGTACAGGCGTGCGGGAGGGCCGGATCCTCCCCGTCGGCCTCGGCATCCTCCAGCGGGTAGAGCTCTCGGAGGACCACCCGCGGCTCGACCGAGCCGTTCCAGTGGTTGACCTCGAGCCGCACCGTCGCGTCGAGCAGGTCCTCGTCCTCGACCCCGAGGCTGGAGCGGCCGAAGGCGACGCCGAGGGCGCGGTGGGAGCCGCTGCGGAGGCTGAAGCGGGCGTGCCTGCCCTCCCCCATCGCCCGCACGTCGGTGACCCGCGCCGAGGGGACCAGCAGCCGCACGCCGGGATTGCCCATCCCGAACGGGGCGAGCTGCCGCAGCTCTTCGGCGAGGTCGAGCCCGAGGCCCACCCCGCCGGCGATCGCGTCGACCCGTTCGGTCCGCCGCAGATCCTCCGGCGCCAGCACCGCGTCGGCGTGGGCGGCGAAGGCCTCCTGGAAGGCGGCGACGTTCTCGGCCCGGATCGTCAGCCCCGCCGCCGCCCGGTGCCCGCCGAATCCCTCCAGGTGCGCGGCGCATGCCTCCAGCGCCGCCAGCAGGTCGAAGCCGGGGATGCTGCGCCCGCTCCCCCGCCCCTCGCCGTCGCGGCCCAGGGAGATCACGACGACGGGACGGCAGTGGCGCTCGACCAGCCGCGAGGCGACGATCCCGACCACGCCGGGATGCCAGTCCTCCCCCGCCACCACCAGCCCGCGCGCCTCCCGGAGACGATCGGGCAGCTCCCGCCGCGCCGCCTCCGCGGCCGCATCCACCTCGCGCTCGGTCGCCCGCCGCTCCGAGTTGGCCCGGCTCAGCTCTTCGGCGATCGCCTTCGCCCGCTCCGGGTCCTCGGTCAGGAACAGCTCGACCCCGGCATCGGCCCGGTAGAGCCGCCCGGCCGCGTTGATCCGCGGCGCCAACCGGAACGAAAGATCCCCCTCGTCCAGCCGCGCGGGATCGCACTTGGAGACCTCCAGCAGCGCCCGGATCCCCGGCCGCCTGGCCCGCCGCACCTCCGCCAGCCCCTTCCGCACCAGCGCCCGGTTCTCCCCCACCAACGGCACGACGTCGGCCACCGTGGCCAGCGCCACCAGATCGAGATCCTCCTCAGCAGCCCAGACGGGACGAGGGAGAGTCTCCGCGGCCTCGGGGGGACGGGGGAGGAACTCGCCGGACCCTCCCCGCTGTTGTCCGCCGAGTTCCTCCCCCGGTCCCCCGAGCGCGCAGGCAAGCTTCCAGGCGACCGCGGTCCCACAGAGAGACTCGGATGGATAACCGGAAATTTCGGGGTGCAGGATCGGGCAGTCCGGCAGCTCGTCCTTGGCCTGATGATGGTCGGTGACGATCACCTCCATCCCCAGCTCCCCCGCCAGCGCCACCTCCGCCGCGCAGGCGATCCCGCAGTCGACGGTGATCAGCAGCTCGGTGCCGCGCTCGGCCAGGCGCCGCACGTTCTCCTCGCTCAGCCCGTAGCCGTCCTTCAGCCGGTCGGGGATGAACCAGTCGCACTCGGCGCCCAGCCCGCGCAGGGCGCGGACCATCACCGTCGTCGCGCAGACGCCGTCGACGTCGAAGTCGCCGTGGACGGTGATGCGCCGACCGGCCTCGATCGCCGCTCTCACCTGCCCGACCACCGCCTCCATCCCCGCGAAGGCCGAAGGCGGGTGGGACTCGTCGGCGGCCAGGAACGCCCTCGCCGCCTCCGGGGTGCGGTACCCCCGCCGGACCAGCGTCACCGCCACCGGCTCACTGACCCCAAGCTCCTCCGTCAGGAGGTTGGCGTCGGCATACGAATAGGGCTCGGCGGCAAAGGTGGGGATCGTCTCCGGCACACTCTCAGGCTAGGAATCGACGCGGCGGAAAGCGGTCTGCGATCGACCAAAGCGCGTGGAAATCTTCTTTCTGTTCCTTATGGTCGCCCAGCGACACAAAGGAACAGGCAATCAGGTGACCTGCCGGGTCTCGGAGCGGACGCCGATCGCGTAGACGATCGCCAGCCCGATCAGGACGCCGGGGATCGCGATCAGCGCCGTCGAGAGGTCGGTGTCGCCGAGGCTTTTGCCGCTCGCCTCCTGGACGATCAGGCCGAAGATCAGCGCGCCCAGCACCGAGCCGACGAAGGCGCCGACGATCCCCTGCCAGAAGCGGTCGGGGACGAAGACGGTGAAGTGCCAGAGGGCGATCCCCATCGTGAAGAAGACGACCAGGGCCATCAGGCGACCGCTTTCGGGTCCGCGGGGCTCATCGGCTTCTCCCGTGCTTGCGCCGGGCCTGGCGGCGCGCCTTGCGCTCGGCGTTGCGCCGGCGGCGCTCCGAGGAGGCCGCCGCGGCCGACTCGGTGTCGCCGTTGGCGAGCGCCCCGGCGCCGTTGCCGGAGCCCTCCTCGGTCCGCTCGGCGGTCGCCACCGCCCCCGGGGCGGCCTCGGCGGCGGGCTCCTCGGCGGCCGGCGCGGCCTCCCCTTCGCGCTCGTCGTCGCGGCCCAGCTTCGCCATCTCGATCTCGTCGGCGTAGGCCGGCACCTGCCCGCCCTCGACTTCGGCGATCCGCAGGCGCCGCCGCACGAAGCCCGGCTCGCGTTCCTTCCAGGCGGTCAGCACCGGCGAGGCGATGAAGATCGAGGAATAGGTTCCCGAGGCGATCCCGATCAGCATCGCGAAGGCGAAGTCCTGCAGGGTCGCGCCGCCGAAGATCAGCAGCGACCCGACCGCCAGCATGGTCGAGAAGCTGGTCGCCAGCGAGCGGGTCAGCACCTCGCTCATCGAGCGGTTGACGATCTGCGAGAAGGCCGCCCGCGGCATCCGCGGCACGTTCTCGCGGATCCGGTCGAAGACGATGATCGTGTCGTACATCGAGTAGCCCAAAATCGTCAGGAAGGCGGCGACCGTGCCGCTGTTCACCTCTTTCCCGGTCAGCGAGTAGACCCCGCCGGTGATCAGGATGTCGTGGAAGATCGCGATCAGCACCGGCACCGCGAACTTCGGGTCGAACCGCAGGGCGACGTAGCCGCAGATCACCAGCAGCGAGAAGATCAGCGCCTTCAGGGCGGCGTTCGCCACCTGCTGGCCGAAGGTCGGCCCGACGCTGGTGCTTTCGAAGCCGTTCTGCTGGATCCCGTACTCGGAGGCGAGGGCCGACTGGGCGCTGTGGACCTCGCCCGGTTCGAGCTGGTGGGACTGGATCTGGAAGACGTTGTCGCCGAAGTTCGGGTCGCTGACCTGCTGCACCTGCTCGCCGCTGATCCCGGCGCCGTCGAGGGCTTCCCGCACGCCTTCCTCGTCGGTCGGCTTTTCCAGCGCCGCGGTGATCCGGGTGCCGGACTCGAAGTCGATCCCGAAGTTGAGCTGCTTGGTCGCCAGCGCCAGGGCGCCGACCAGCAGGATCAGCCCCGAGATCGTGAAGAACCAGCGGCTCGCGCCCATGAAGTCGAAGTGCCAGCGCCGCCCCTCGCCGGCCGCCCCCAGGGCGCTCGGCGAGCGCAGCAGGCGCGAGCGGCTCATGCTGCCGAGCAGCGCCTGCGTGAAGACGACGGCGGTCAGCAGCGAGACGATGGTGCCGACGCCGAGGGTGAAGGCGAAGCCCTTGACCCCGGCGGTCGCCAGCACGAAGAGGATGAAGGCGGTCAGCAGGGTGACGACGTTGGCGTCGATGATCGTGCTGATCCCGCGTTTGTAGCCGGCGCTGATCGCGCTCGCCATCGAGCGCCCGGCCCGCACCTCCTCCTTGATCCGCTCGAAGATGACGATGTTGGAGTCGGCGGCGACGCCGATCGTCAGCACCAGCCCCGCGATCCCCGGCAGGGTCAGGGTGATCGGGATCAGGTTGATCAGGGCGAAGAAGATCACCCCGTAGGCGGCGAGCGCGACCGAGGCGATCAGGCCGAGGAAGCGGTAGTAGAAGAGCAGGAAGACGACGACGAGGGCGAGGCCGATGATCCCGGCCTTGATCCCGTCGTGGAGCGCCTGGCTGCCGAGGGTCGCCGAGACCTGCGTCTCGGAGATCAGCTTGAGGTTGATCGGCAGGGCGCCGATCTGCAGCGTGGTCGCCAGTTCCTGGGCTTCTTCGAGGCCGTGGGAGCCGTTGAAGCCGCCGCTGATCTGCGCCCCTTCGCGGCCGTCGATCCCGTCCGGGTTTTCGGCGAAGTTGATGATCGGCCGGCTCTTGACTTCGTTGTCGAGGATGACCGCGAAGTGGCCGGAGAGGGCGGCGGCTTCTTCGGCCCCGACCGGGCCGATCGCCTGCGCCTGGCCGCGCTGGGCGATTTTGCGGGTGACTTCCTGGAAGGCGCTCTGGCCGCTGCCGGTGAAGCCGAAGGTGACGATCGGTTCGTTCGTCGTCGGCGCGTAGGCCTGTTCGGGGTTGGTGATGTCGCTGCCGCTCAGCGAGGGCCGGTCCTTCAGCGCGTACCAGCCCGGTTCGGCCGTTTCGTCGGCCTGGCCTTCCTGGTTGACCGGGTATTCGGAGACGACGATCGTCCCCGCCGGCACTTCGACGACGATCCCGTCCTTCGGTCGTTTCTTCCCGGTCGGGCTGATGTAGAGGTCCTTCTTGTTCAGCTCGGGCCCGGCGATCAGCTTGTGCGGCTCCGCCTTCCCGAACAGGTAGTAGCGCGGCTTGGCGACCGAGCATTCGCTGCAGTCCTTGACCGGTTCCTGTTCGGAGGCGAGCAGGGCGGCTTCGTAGGCGGTCGGGTAGGCGCCGGCGTAGATCAGCTGTTTGCTCTCCTGGCTGGTGACGTTGCGGCCGGCTTCTTCCCAGCGCTTTTCGGAGGCTTTGCGGGCTCCTTCGGGGGGTTCGCGCCCGGGGTGGCCGCCGATCGCGGCCTCGGGTCCGATCAGGTTCGGTTCCCAGTCGTAGTAGTAGAGCTGGGCGGTGGTCCCGACCTGTTCGGCGGCGCGGTTGGCGTCGGTGATGCCGGGCAGGCTGACGGTGATCTCGTCGTTGCCGAGCCGGGCGACTTCGGGCTCGGAGACGCCGAGCTTGTTGATCCGTTTTTCGATGATCGCGATCGAGTCTTCGATGTCTTCGCCGCTGACTTCGTTCGTGGTCCCGGTCGGCTGGCCCTGGTAGACGAGCTCGAGGCCGCCCTGCAGGTCGAGGCCGAGCTTCGTTTCCTTGCCGGCGATGACGATCGCCGAGACGGCGACCAGGGCGACCACGAAGAGCAGGACGAAGAGGTGGCGCCGCCGGGTTCCCATGACCGTGCCCTAGCCCTCCGGGGTGAGGACGATGAGGAGGCCGCCGTCGTCGTCGTAGGCGGGGAAGACGTCGGCCACCGCCCGCGCCGGCAGGTCGCCCTCGGCGTTGACCGCGACCCGCTTGCCGAGCGAGCGCACGCCCCACTCCAGCGAGGTCTCGATCGGGTCGGTGACGCCGTCGCCGTTGCTGTCGGCCTCGGTGCCGCCGTCGCCGCGGTCGATCCAGTCGAGCCCGAGGACCTCGTCGACCGGGCGACCGATCACGTCCTCGTCGGTCAGCCCGGTCAGCTCGAAGCTGCCTTTGCCGGCGTCGATCACGCGGCCCTGCTTGTCGCATACGAAGAAGGCGGCATTGGGAGCCGGATAATAATCGTCGAGTAATTCGAAAACAAAGCCGAAGCCGCATTTCGAGCAGCCCTTGGGGCGGGTGCTGAACCCCGCGGTCCGCTCCCCGCTCACCTCCCGGTGTCCGCAATTCGGACAGATGAAAAACGGCATAGGCGACAGGCTAGATGATTGGTTCCCGATCCGGATTCGGGGAGATCAGAAGAGGCTGGCGGCGCCTTCGGGCACCGGAATCCCGAGATGGTCGTAGGCGCGGCGGGTCAGCACCCGGCCGCGCGGGGTCCGCTTCAGCAGGCCCTGCTGGAGCAGGTAGGGCTCGAGCACGTCCTCGATCGTGTCCTGCTCCTCGCCGATCGCGATCGCCAAGGTCGAGAGGCCGACGGGGCCGCCGCCGAACTTGTCGGCGATCGTCTCCAGCAGCGCCCGGTCGCTGCGGTCGAGGCCGCCCTCGTCGACCTCCAGCATCGCCAGCGCCGCGGCGGCGACCTCGGCGCCGATCCGGCCGCTCCCCTTCACCTCGGCGAAGTCGCGGACCCGCTTCAGCAGCCGGTTGGCGACCCGCGGCGTCCCGCGCGAGCGGGAGGCGATCGTCGCCGCCCCCTCGCTGTCGACGGCGACGCCGAGGATGCCGGCCGAGCGCTCGACGATCACGGCGAGGTGCTCGGCCGAGTAGTACTCGAGGCGGTGGGAGACGCCGAAGCGGTCGCGCAGCGGCGTCGTCAGCAGGCCGGCGCGGGTGGTCGCCCCGACCAGCGTGAACGGCGGCAGCGGCAGGGTCACCGTGCGGGCGCCGGCGCCCTGCCCGAGGACGACCGGCAGCTCGCCGTCCTCCATCGCCGGGTAGAGGGTCTCCTCGACCGCCCGCCCGAGGCGGTGGATCTCGTCGATGAAGAAGACGCTGCCGGGCTCCAGCGCGGTGAGGAAGGAGGCGACGTCGGCCTTGCGCTCCAGCGCCGGGCCGGCGGTCTGGACCATCGGCACCCCGAGCTCGGCGGCGACGATGTGGGCGAGCGAGGTCTTGCCGAGGCCGGGAGGGCCGGCGAGGAGGACGTGGTCGAGCGGCTCCCCCCGCCCCTTCGCGGCTTCGATGAAGATCGAGAGTTGGTCGGTCGCCTGCTGCTGGTTGACGAAGTCGGCGAGGGTCGGCGGCCGCAGCGAGCGGTCGAGATCCTCCTCGGGCGCCTCCGCCCGGGCGTCGTGCACCTTCACCTCGGCGTCGATGTCGAGGGCGTCCCCGCCGCGCCCCTCCCCGGGCGGGCCGGGGTAGTCCTCGATCCCGGGCGTCCTGATCGGCTTGCGCTCGCTCATCGGGAGGACCCGGCCTTGCGCAGCGCGGCGGCGACCAGCTCCTGCGGCTCGGACCCCTCGACCCCGTCGAGCAGCTGCTCGGCCTCGAGCGGCGCGTAGCCGAGGTTGACCAGGCCGTCGCGGGCGAGGGCGCGGGCGCCGCCCTCCTCGCCGGCGACGGCGACGACCTCTTCCTCCAGCGCCCCGGCGACCTTCTCGCGCAGCTCGACGATGATCCGTTCGGCGGTCCGCTTGCCGATCCCGGGGACGGCCTGGAAGCGCTTGGCGTCGCCGGCGGCGATCGCCCGCAGCAGGTCGCGGGCGCTGCCGCCGGAAAGGGTCGCGATCGCGACCTTGGGGCCGACCCCGCTGACCGTGATCAGCAGCCGGAAGAGGTCGCGCTCCTCCTCGGAGGAGAAGCCGTAGAGGGCGAGCGAGTCGTCGCGGGCGATCAGCTCGGCATGGAGGAAGGCGTCGCTGCCGGCGGCCGGCACCGCCTTCAGGGTCTCGGCGGAGACGGCGAGCCGGTAGCCGACCCCGGCGGCGTCGATGACGACGTGGTCGGGGCGGCGCACCATCACCTCGCCGCGCACCGCGGCGATCACCGGCCGGCCCCCTCGACGGCGGTGACCGCCTGGCGGCGGCCGCTGCCGCCGCCGTGGCAGATCGCCACCGCGAGCGCGTCGGCGGCGTGGTCCGGCGAGGGCGGCTCGGGCAGCCCCAGCAGCGTCTTCACCATCCGCTGCACCTGGCGCTTGCCGGCCGCGCCGGAGCCGCAGACCGCCATCTTGATCGCCTGCGGCGTGTAGGAGAAGCAGCCGACCCCGTGCTCGGCGGCGGCCAGCATCGCCACCCCGCTGGCCTGCCCGACCGCCATCGCCGAGCGCACGTTCTTGCCGAAGTAGACCTCCTCGATCGCCATCGCCGCCGGCTCGTGCCAGGAGATCAGGTCCCTCAGCGCCCGGTGGATCCGCGCCAGGCGCCGCTCCATCGGCTCGTCCGCGGTCGTCTCGACCACGCCCCCGTCGAGGGCGACCATGCGGTTCCCCTCGACGCGCACGACGCCGAAGCCGAGATTGGCGGCACCAGGGTCGATTCCCATCACAACCTGCATCCGTAGTGATTCTGGAAAGCGGGTCGGATGCCTTCCCCGGCGCAGCGAGGCCTCCCCCGCCCTACGCAGCCAGCTGCTCCAGCACCTCGGCGGGGATGTCGAAGTTGGCGAAGACTTCGTCGACGTCGTCCTGCTCGTCGAGGGTGTCGAGGAGCTTGAGCAGGCGTTCGGCGTCGTGGCCCTTGAGCTCGACGGTGCTTTTCGGCTCGGTGATCAGGGCCGCCGACTCGAAGTCGATGCCGTCGGCCTGCAGCGATTCCTTCACCGCGGTCAGGTCGGACGGATCGCAGACGATCCGCAGCTTGCCCTCGTCCTCGCGGACGTCCTCGGCGCCGGCGTCGATCGCGCCGATCAGGTCGTCCTCGCCGTAGCGCTCGCCATCGAGGACGATCGCGCCCTTTTTCTCGAAGATCCAGGCGACCGAGCCGGGCTCGCCGAGGCTGCCGCCGTGGCTGGAGAAGGCGTGGCGGATCTCAGCGCTTGCGCGGTTGCGGTTGTCGGTCAGCGCCTCGACCAGGACCGCCACCCCGGCCGGGCCGTAGCCCTCGTAGACGATCCGTTCGATCGCCGCCCCGTCGCTGCCGGCCCCGGTGCCGACGTCGATGGCCTTCTGGATTTTGTCCTTCGGCATCGAGGCTTCTTTGGCCTTCTGGATCGCCGTGGCCAGGGTCGGGTTGTGGTCGGGGTCGCCGCCGCCGTCGCGCGCCGCGACCGTGATCGCCCGCGCCAGCTTGCTGAAGAGCTTGCCGCGTTTCGCGTCGGCGGCGCCCTTCTTGTGTTTGATCGAGTGCCACTTGGAGTGCCCGGACATCGCCTGCCATTCTATGAGCTGGGATCGTGGAGTCGAGAGCGCAAAGACAGGGAGTCGCCAGCGGCCTTGCCGCCGGCGTCGTCTTCCTCGCCATGCTGCTGGCGGCGTTCTCGCTCTGGACGGCGATCCCGCTGAGCTGGATCTACATCGCCTCAAAGCTCTCGCAGACCCAGTTTCCGAGCGGCGGCCCCTACGCGATCCTCGCCGTCGGCATCGTCGCCTCGATCCTCGTCGTCGCCTGGCTGATCGGCCGTCTCAACACCCTCTACATCCGCATCACCGGCACCAACCGGCTGGAACCGATCCGGCCCACCTGGCTGAAGAGCATGCGCGACAGCGGCCCCGCCCGCAGCTCGGTCACCGTGGTCGAGGCGGTGCTGATGGGCTCGGTCCTGCTGGCGATGCTGGCGCTCACCCTCTGGTTCTTCCTCTGGGCCGGCTCGCCGATCCCGAACCAGTAGGTCACAGGTTCGTCACAGTCTCGTTTCGCAACTTTTTGTTTCTGCGCACGAAACGTTGCGCCGGATCCCGTAGCCTGGCATCATGGCGGTGATGGAGAGGGATCAGTGGACGGACGGGCGCCTCGACGACCTCAGCGGGAAGGTCGACGTCGGCTTCAAGGAGGTTCGCAACGAGATAAAGACGGTGCGGACGGAGCTCAAGGGCGAGATCCAGGGCCTGCGGACCGAGCTCAAGGGTGAGATCCAGGGCCTGCGGACCGAGCTCAGGGGCGAGATCGAGGGCCTGCGGACCGAGCTCAAGGGCGAGGTTGAGGGCCTGCGGACCGAGCTCAAGGGTGAGATCCAGGGCCTGCGGGCCGAGCTCAAGGGTGAGATGGGCGAACTTCGCACGGAGATGGGTGCGATCAATCGATCCCTCCACCAATTCACCCTCGCGGTGGTCGGCACGATGTTCCTCGGGTTCATGGGGACGATCACCGCCATCGTCACCCAGCTCTGACGACGAACTTGCCGTCTTCCTGCATCGTCAGACGACGAACTTGCCGTCTTCCTGCATCACGACGCCGTCGACTTCGAGCTTGCCGCCGAGGCGGAGGTCGCAGACCAGGTCGGTGTGGACGGCCGACTCGTTCTCGCCGCCGGACTCGGGGTAGCTGGCCCCGACCGCCATGTGGACGGTGCCGCCGATCTTCTCGTCCAGCAGCACCTCGCGGGTGCCCTTGCCGATCCCGTAGTTGGTGCCGATCCCGAGCTCGCCGAGGGTGCGGGCGCCGGGGTCGGTGTCGAGCAGCTTCAGCAGGTACTCCTCGCCGCGCTCGGCCGCCGCGTCGACCACCCGCCCCGCCTCGAAGCGCAGGCGCACGCCGGAGACCTCGCGGCCGCCGATCACCGCCGGCAGGTGGAAGCTGACCTCGCCCTCGACCGAGTCCTCGACCGGGCCGGTGAAGAACTCGCCGTCGGGCATGTTGTTGTCGCCGACGCAGGGGATGAAGGTGCGGCCGGCGATGCCCAGCCTGATGTCGGTGCCGGGCGCCGTCACCCGAACCTCCTCGTGCCCCTCGATCCAGTCCGCCAGGCGCCGGGTCTCCTCGGAGGCGCGCTGCCAGGCGGTCAGCGGCTCGGGGTCGGTCGCCAGGCAGGCGCCGTAGTAGAAGTCTTCGTAGTCGGCCAGGCTCATCTCCGCCTCGGAGGCGTAGGCGCTGGTCGGGTAGAGCGTGTAGCACCAGCGGAAATCGCCCTCGGCGGCGCGCTTCATCGCCCGCGTCATCAGGTCCCCGGTCGCCGACTGGCGCAGGGTCTGGCGCTCGGGCGGCACCCCGGAGAGCTCGCGGGTGTTGGTGCTGGCGCCGACCGCGATCCGCACGTCGGCGTTGTCGACCATCCACTCCGCGTACGGGGAGATCCATTCCAGCTGCCGGTCGCTGGCGTGCTTGAAGTAGGCGGCGACCTGACCCTCGAGCGCCACGTTCAGCATCGGGTTGCCGCCGGCCTTCAGCACCTCCTCGTAGACGGCCAGCAGCAGCGGCGCCGCCGCGCTCTCGCCGTCGATCGAGACGACGTCGCCCTCCTTCACTTCGGTCGAGTAGCCGACCAGGATCTTCGCCAGGTTCTGGACCCGCGGGTCGCCGCCGCTCATGATTTTGCCGCCTCCTCCCCCGCCCGCTCCCGGGCGGCGGTTGCCATTGCCATGAAGATCGCGTGAAAACGGGGGTCGTCGGTCAGCTCGGGGTGGAAGGCGCAGGCGAGGACGCTGCCCTCCCGGACCGCGACCGGGTGCCCCTCGTAGGAGGCCAGCACCTCCACCCCCGCGCCGTGGCTCTCGATCCACGGCGCCCTGATGAAGACCGCCCGCAGCGGCTCCTCGCCCGCCCCCTCGACCCGGAGGTCGGCCTCGAAGCTCTGCAGCTGCCGGCCGAAGGCGTTGCGGCGGGCGGTGGCATCGAGGAAGCCGAGGTGGCCGGCGTCGCAGACGATCATCCCGGCGCAGGTGCCGAGGATCGGGCGCCCGGCCGCGTGGTGGGCGCGCAGGGCCGGCTCCAGGCCCGCCGACTCGATCAGCTTGCCCATCGTCGTGCTCTCGCCGCCGGGGATGACGAGGGCGTCGAGGCCCTCGAACCCGGCCGGGGTGCGGACCTCGCGCGGCTCGGCGCCGAGCCCGCGCAGGGTTCTCGCGTGGGCCTCGAAGTCGCCCTGGAGCGCGAGGACGCCGACCTTCAGACCGGCCACCGGAGCGCCGGGGAACCGCTCATCAGGCTCCGCGGTTCTGCAGCAGGGCGTCCTCGGCGGCGAGGTCGGCGATCTCCAGCCCGGGCATCGCGTCGCCCAGGCCCATCGAGGCGGCCGCCACCCGCTCGGGGTCCTCGAAATGGGTGGTCGCCTCGACGATCGCCCGCGCCCGCCGCTCGGGGTCGGAGCTCTTGAAGATGCCCGAGCCGACGAAGTTGCCCTCGGCCCCGAGCTGCATCATCAGCGCCGCGTCGGCCGGGGTGGCGATGCCGCCGGCGCAGAAGAGCGGCACCGGCAGCCGGCCCGCCGCGGCCACCTCCTGGACGACTTCCAGCGGCGCCTGGTGCTCTTTCGCCGCCCCGGCGAGCTCCTCCGGCCGCAGCTGGGCCAGCCGCCTGATGCCGGAGGTGATCTCGCGCATGTGGCGGACCGCCTCGACCACGTTGCCGGTCCCGGCCTCGCCCTTGGAGCGGATCATCGCCGCCCCCTCGCCGATCCGCCGCAGCGCCTCGCCGAGGTTGGTGGCGCCGCAGACGAAGGGGACCTCGAAGGCCAGCTTCTCGATGTGGTTGCGCTCGTCGGCCGGGGTCAGGACCTCGGACTCGTCGATGTAGTCGACCTCCAGCGCCTGCAGGACCTGGGCCTCGGCGAAGTGGCCGATCCGCGCCTTCGCCATCACCGGGATCGTCACCGCCTCCTGGATCCCCTTGATCATCGAGGGGTCGGACATCCGGGCGACGCCGCCGTCGGCGCGGATGTCGGCGGGAACGCGCTCCAGCGCCATCACCGCGACGGCGCCCGCCTCCTCGGCGACCTTCGCCTCCTCGGGCGTGACCACGTCCATGATCACGCCGCCTTTAAGCATCTCGGCCAGGCCGCTCTTCAGTCGAAACGTCGCACGCTCAGTCATGGATTCCCATCTTACGTCCCCACCGCATTCGCCTGCGCCCGCAGCTCGACATGCTTCAGCGAGCATCCGGTGAGCCCGAAGTCCACGGCTCGGCGACAGGACCCGCCGCGCCAGAAGCCTCCCGGCTACTTCAGTTTGTAGGCGCGGATGCGGTCTTTGTGCGCCGCTTCGTCGCGCGCGTAGAGCCCGTGCGCCAGGCCCTGCACCAGCGCCATCAGGGCGCTGTGCGAGCGGGTGAAGCTGGGGCTGTTGGAGGAGAAGTAGAGGGTCAGCTCGGCGTGCTCGCCCACCTCCGACATCGTCGCGTCGGAGATCGCCAGGGTGCGGGCGCCGCGGTGCAGCGCCAGCTTCATCGCCCGCAGCAGCAGCGGGTGGGCGCGGCCGGCGGAGAGGGTGATCACCAGGGTGCTCTCGTCGATCCGGCCCAGCCGCTGCAGCGACTCGCCGCCGGTCGAGGCGACGATCTCGGCGCGGATGTCGAGCAGGCTGAGCATGTGGCGCAGGTAGCTGGCGAAGAAGGCCATCTGGTCGACGCCGACGATCACCACCCGCTGGGCTTCGGCCAGCGCCGCGACCGAGGCGTCGACCTGCTCGGGGGTGAGCTTGCGGGCGGTTTCCTCGAGGTTCGCGTAGTCGGCGCTGAGCGACCCCTCCATCTCGGAGTGGTCGAAGGAGAACAGCGCCCCGGCGCCGGCGCCGCTGGCGGCGATCGTCGAGCGGTACTCCTCGATCGCCGCCTGCTGCAGCTCCGGGTAGCCCTCGAAGCCGAGGGCCTGGGAGAAGCGCACCACCGTCGAGGACGAGGTGCTCGCTCTCCGGGCCAGCTCCTCGGCGGTGAGGAAGGCAGCCTCGTCGAGGTGGTCGACGATGTAGCGGGCCACATCCTTCTGCGAGCGCGAGAATTCTTCGAAGCGCTCCTGGATGTAGTCGGAAAGGCTCTTGAGTTGGGGGGACTTCGTCGCGGTCTTGGTCACGGCGGTCCATTTCGCCGAACCCGCGGCTTTCCCTTCCGGCTTCTGGTTGGATTGTTGAGGCGATGACCCTGGAACGAGCCCTGCGCCTGACCAATCGGAACATGATCGCCTTCGACCTGGCCCTCGGCAGCGCCGCGATCGCGGCGCCGGCCGCGACCCTGAAGCTGCTCGGCCACGAGGAGCCCGCGCCCGACGCGAAGCACCTCTTCCGCCGCTGCGGGCCGATCTGGCTCACCTTCGCCGCCGCCCACCTGGTCGCCGAGCGGCGCGGCAAGCCGGCCGACTGGCAGGCGCTCGCCTGGCTGCGCGGAACCGAGATCGCCACCGACGCGCTGTGGTCGGCCTCGCCGGCGCTGAGCAGGCCCGGCGCCAGGCTCGGCCTGCGGATGGCCGGCGCCGCCAACCTGGCGATGGCCGCCGGCTTCGCCTGGATGGCGAGGCGCTGATGGGGCAGCTCGACGGCCAGCCGAGCATCCGCTGGAGCCTCTACGGGATCGACGAAGAGGGCGACGAGGTCTGGCTGATCCGCGGCATCTCCCGCAAGCTCTACCGCTGCCCCGGCTGCCACGGGGAGATCCCGGTCGGCGAGGAGCACACCGTCGTCCAGTACGTGCGCCGGCTCGGCGGCACAGACCACCACCACTGGCACCGGCGCTGCGCCGAAGAGCTGCTGATCCCCGAGCTGGGCGGACTGAAGCGGGTGCCGGCCTCGGAGTCGAGCCAGGACAAGCTGGAGGCGCGGGGGCGCCGGCCGGCCGGGCGGCGCGGGCGGCGACGGCGGTGAGCTTCGGCCGCCGGCTCGGCGCGACCTACGCCGGGATCTGGCGCACCTACTGGAACTGGATGCCCTCGCTGCTGTCCCTGGGCCTGGTCGTCTTCGTGCCGCTCGGGCTGCTCGACGCCCTCAGCCTCAGGGTCGACGTCGAGGCGCTCGACCTGACCAGCGGGATCAAGATCGCGGCGCTGCTGCTGGCGGTCGGGGCGGTGACGATGACCGGCCTCCTGGGCGAGATCTTCTTCAGCGGCGCGATCGCGATCTCCCTCACCCACCCCCACGGCGAGGGGCCGCCGCGGCTGCGCGAGATCGCCCGGCGGATCAGGTACGGCCGCCTGATCGTCGTCGACATCGCCTTCGTCGCGATCGTCGCCGTCGGGCTGCTGCTCGGCATCCTCCCCGGCGCCCTCGCCTTCGTCTTCCTCGGCCTCTCGGGGCCGATCGTCGAGATCGAGGAGCGCTCGCCCGGCGCCGCCCTGCGGCGCAGCTTCCAGCTCGTCCGCGGCAGCTTCTGGCTCGTCTTCTGGGTGCTGGTGCCGATCGAGCTGGTCGGCGACGCGATCGGCGGCGGCATCGCCGGCTTCGTCCACCACCAGCTCGGCGACACCCTCCTCGCCGGCTGGCTCGCCGAGGCGCTCTCCAATACCGTGCTCTCGCCGTTCTTCGCGGTCGCGGCGGTGCTCCTGACCGTCCAGCTGATCGACCGCAAGGAGGGCGCGGCGCCGCCCCTGCACTCGACCCCGGTGCCGGCATGACCACCGCCTCGATCTTCACCGACTTCTGGAACCGCCTCGAAGCCCACGACGAGCAGGGCCTCTTCCTCGTCCTCGTCGGCTTCATCGGCTCCTTCGCCTTCATCCGCATGAGCACGCGGCTGATGCGCAGCCCCAAGGTGCCCTGGTGGCCCGGCAGCATCGTCAGCGACAGCGGCGTCCACCTCCACCACCTCGTCTTCGGGATCGTGACGATGATGATCGCCGGCGCCGCCGGTTTCCTCGCCTTCGGCAACTCGCCCTGGACCGAGATCTGCGCCGTCGCCTTCGGCATCGGCGCCGGGCTGACGATCGACGAGTTCGCGCTCTGGGTCTACCTCGAGGACGTCTACTGGGCCGAGGAGGGGCGCAAGTCGATCGACGCCACCGTGATCGCCGCCGCCGGGATGATGCTGGTCCTGCTCGGCTTCACGCCGCTGACGATCGAAGACGGCTCGGTCCAGGCCCTGCTCGGCAGCATCCTCAGCGCCCTCTTCGTCTTCGCCCTGGTCGCGATCTGCTTCCTCAAGGGCCGCGTCCTGCACGGCTGCGTCGGCTTCTTCGCCTTCCCCGTTGCCCTCTACGGCGCCTGCCGGCTCGGCAAGCCCGACTCGGCCTGGGCCCACCGCCGCTACGGCGAGCGGCGGCCGAAGAAGCAGGCGCGGGCGGCGGAGCGCTTCCCGCCCGACCGCCGCACCGACCGCTTCAAGAACGCCTTCCGCGACCTCGTCGGCGGCAAGCCGAGCGAGGGGCTGGAGGCGGCGCGCCAGGAGGCGATGGCCGCCACCCGGGAGGCGAGCGAAGAAGTCCGCCAGCGAGCCGAACGGGTCACCCACCGCGGCGAGTCCGACCGCGACCCCTGAGCGCGCGGGCGCGCCTTAGCGATCGCTCAACACCCGCGCCCCGGAGCGGGCGCCTACCCTTGCAGGATGGGCCGCCGAGCGCCGATCGCCGTTCTCGCCGCCTGCCTGGCGCTGGCGGGCGTCGCCGCCTCGCAGGCGCAGACCCTGCAGAAGGGGGACGTGCGGGTCAGCTTCGACGCCGACTTCGCCCCCCGAGCGCTGCCGCGGCTGCGGGCGGCGCCGGTGCGGATCCACGTCGTCGGCGGGATCTCCACCACCGACGGCAGCCACCCGCCGCCGCTGCAATGGCTCGAAGTCGAACTCAACCGCAAGGGGCGGCTGGCGGCGCGGGGCCTGCCGGTCTGCTCGGCCCCGCTGCTGCAGTCGACGACGACCGAACAGGCCCTCGGCCGCTGCGGGCCGGCGCTGGTCGGCAGGGGCAGCTTCCACGCGGCGGTGGCGCTGGGCGGCGACGTCCCCGCCTCGGGGCGGATCGTCGCCTTCAACAGCCGCCTCGACGGCAAGCCGGCGCTGCTCCTCCACTTCTTCGCCGAGGTCCCGGTCCGCTTCACCCTGGTCGTGCCGCTGACGATCGTCGCCAAGCGGGGCGGCGAGTTCGGGACGCTGCTGCGGACCCACGTGCCGCGGATCGCCGGCGGCCTCGGCTCGATCACCCGGATCGACCTGACGATCGGGCGCCGCTACTCGGCCGGCGGCAGCCGCCGCAGCTACGTCTCCGCCGCCTGCAGCGCCCTGCCCGGCACCAACCTCGCCGTCTTCGCCTTCGCCCGGGCCCGCTTCCGCTTCCAGGCGAACCCCGGGTTCGCGACCAAGCTGTTGAAGGTTTGCCGGGTCCGCGGTCAGGGATAGGGTGGGTCGACGCCCGTAATCCGATCGAGGAGCATGAACATGACCAAGAACCCACGTGCCCTCGGCGCCGTCCTTGCCGTGATTGCGATCGGCGCCGGCGGCGTCGTCTGGTCCGGCTGCGGCAGCAGCAGCACCGAAAGCTCCACCAACCAGGCCAAGGAAGAAGTCAAGGAAGGCGCCAAGCAGGCCGAAGAAGCCGTCAAGCAGGGCGGCGAAGAATCGAAGCAGGCCCTGCAGGAAGCCCAGAAGGAAGTCGAAAAGAACCTCAACGGCAAGACCAAGAAGCAGATCGAAGAAGCCCGGATGAAGGCCGAAAAGGGCGTCGAAGAAGGCAAGGCCCAGGCCGAAAAGGGCGTCGAAGAAGCCAAGAAGCAGGCCGAAAAGTACCTCGAATAGGCCGCTCGGCGGGCGGTCTCAGGCGCGGGGGCCCGCGCTCGCCTCGATGCTCGCGGCGAGGATCTCCACCGCCCGCCCCATCTGCTCCTCGGCGATCGTGAACGGCGGCGCCAGGCAGAGGATGTCGTCGAGCAGGGCGCGGGTGAGGAGGCCGCGGCGGCGGGCCTCGGCGGCGGCGCGGCGGCCGCGCTCGGCGGCGGCCGGCCAGCGGCGGCGGGACTCCCGGTCGGCCACCAGCTCGATCCCGACCATCAGGCCCTTCTGGCGCACCTCGCCGACCTCGGGGTGGTCGCGCAGCGGCGCGACCAGGCGCGCCAGCGTCGCGCTCTTCTCCCTCACCGCCTCCAGCAGGCCCTCGCGCTCGATCGCCTCGATCGCCGCCAGCGCCACCGCGCAGGCGACCGGGTGGCCGGAGTGGGTGAAGCCGTGCATGAGGACCCCGGGCCGCTCGGCCGGGGCGCGCAGCTCCTCCCAGAGGGCGTCGCCGAGGACGACCCCGCCGAGCGGCACGTAGCCGCCGGTGACCCCCTTGGCGAAGGTGAGCAGGTCCGGGGCCACGCCCTCCTGCTCGCAGGCGAACCAGCTGCCGGTGCGACCGAAGCCGGTGATCACCTCGTCGACGATCAGCAGCAGCTCGTGGCGGTCGCAGATCTCGCGCAGTCGGGCCAGGTATCCCGGCGGCGGCACGATCACCCCGCCCGAGCCGAAGACCGGCTCGACGATCACCGCCGCCACCCGCTCCGAGCCCAGCTCTTCGACCCGGCGCTCGAGCTCGGCGCCGCTGCAGACGGGGCAGGTCGGCGGATCGCAGGGGACGCCGGCCGAGCAGCGGTACGGGTAGGGCGCCGGCACCTCGGCCAGGTCGGCGGCCCCGACCCCGAAGGCCCCCTGGTAGGGGTCGAGCCGGGTGGCGGTGGTGGCGACGCCGGTGAGGCCGTGGTAGCCGCGGTCGTGGGCGAGGACGATCGACTTCTCGCCGCGGCCGCGGTGGACCCAGTGGCGGCGGGCCAGTTTGATCGCGGTCTCGTTCGCCTCGCTGCCGCCGGAGACGAAGAAGACCCCGCTGAGGCCCGCGGGCGCGAGCTCGGCGATCCTCCCCGCCAGCTCGACCGCCGGCGGCGAGGAGACGCCCCCGAAGGTCGCCGCGTAGGGCAGCCGCCGCATCTGCCTCGCCGCCGCCTCGACCAGGTCGGCGCGGTCGTGGCCGAGGTTGACCGTCCAGAGCCCCGCCATCCCGTCGATCAGCCGCCGCCCGTCCTCGGCGACCAGCTCGCAGCCGCTGCCCTGGGCGATCACCAGCGGGCCGTCCTCGGGCAGCCGCGAGTGGTCGGTCAGCGGATGGACCAGGTGGGCCAGGTCATCCGCGACATGGTTTGGTGCAGCCGCCACTTCCGCTCAGACTAGCGACAGTGGACAAATTGTCTACGTCTGAGCCTGGGCCCTCCTGCCCAGCGGGCTCTGGGGCGCGCTCTCGGGCGGCACCGAGCAGATCGAGTACCAGTGCAGCAGCGCCAGCTGGCGGGCGACGCGGTCGATCTCCTCCTCGTCGGCGGAGACGTCGAAGTTGGCGAGGATCGCCTCGATCATCGCGTAGGTGGCGCGGGCGCCGAACTCGAGGTCGATCTCCTCCCGGATCAGGCCGGCCGCCTCGTCGGCGGCGTGGACGGCCATGATCCAGCCCAGCATCGCGTCGTCCGCCGCTTTGTCGGCCTCGTCCCAGCCGGAGCCGCGCATGTTCTTCGCCACCGCGACGATCGGGCGCAGGTCAGCGTTCTGGACCCGCCAGCTCAGCGCCTCGCGCACCATCTCCTGGACCAGGTCGAAGGAGGTCTGGCCGGAGCGGGCGCTTTCGCGCAGTTTCTGCGGGATCTGCGCGTAGCCGACCATGTAGTCGCTGATGATCGCGGCGAGGATGTCCTGCTTGTCGTCGAAGTTGTTGTAGACGGTCGCCCGCGCGACCTGCGCCGCCCGGGCGATGTCGCCCATCGAGGTCTCGGCGAAACCGCGCCGCGCGAACAGCCTCCGGCTCGCCTCGAGGATCTTGATCCGGGCCCGCGGCTCCCCCCGCCGCGGCCTCGTCACCTTTGCCCCTTCCCGGCGCGATTGGTCAACCCCTTCACATAACCGAGGGTATCCAAAGCATGCGACAGCGCCGGGCTCAACGGACCTCCTCGGGAAGCTCGTACCAGCGCTTGCGCTCCCCGAGCCGCGCCCGCAGCTTCCAGCCCCGGGACTTGGGGACCGCGTCCAGCGCCTCCCGCAGCCGCCGCAGGCGCTCGGCCGCCACCGCGGCCGCCGCGAACCCGGGCAGGCGGCGGGCGAAGCCCTCGCTGCGCTCGGCGACCATCCCCAGGGTCCGCCAGAGGCCCCAGTCCGAAGCGGCGAGCTCGGCGATGTAGGCGGCGTTGACGCCGCTCTCGTCCTCGCTCAGCTCGTGGTCGGCGAAGATCGCGCAGATGTCGAGGTAGTCCTTCTCGTTGGTCTCCACGACCTGCAGCTTCAGCACCGCCAGGTCGGCGAGGGCGAGGGTCAGCGGGACCGCCTCCAGCCGCCCCTTCAGGGGGACCCGGTGGCAGAGGTGCGCCTCGTCGAGGAAGACGTCGAGCTGGCGCCGGTTGCGCTCGTCCCAGAAATAGAGGCGCCGGTGGCCGTGCAGCGCGTTGAACTCGCGGTCGCCCTCGTAGCCGAGCCGCTCGAGCAGCCGCACCAGCCCGGCGCGGTGCGAGCGCAGCGAGGCCAGGTCGACGTCGGCGTAGGTCCGCGCCAGCGGCGGCCGGCGGGCGCTGGGGCAGAGCAGGTCGATCGCGACGCCGCCGAGCAGCCGCAGCGGGACCCCCTCGCGCTCGGCGGCGGCGGCGATCCGCCGGCCCTCGGCCACCGGATCGGCGATCGTCTCCGCAGCCGCCGTCGTCATTCGGGCGGGATCTCCGCGGCGAGCTTGTCGACGTCGACCCCCTGCCGGGCCCGCGCCAGGCGGGCGCCGAAGAAGGTCAGCAGGGCGGCGCCGAGCACGATCGCGGCGTCGCGGGCGAAGTGGGCGCGGTCGATGCCGAGGCCTTCGTAGTGCATGTAGACGAAGAAGAGCCCCGCCAGGAGGACGGCGAGGAGGCCGCCGGCGATGCTCACCACCGGGACCCCGAGGAGGCGCCGGGTGCTGGCCGAGGAGCGCCAGGCGTCGGGGCGGCGATAGGGGAGCAGCAGGGCCGAGATCCCGATCAGGATCATCGCGATCAGCTGCACCGCGACGGCCTCGACCAGGACCGCGAAGAAGCCTTCCCCGTTCCAGACGGCCCAGCCGAGGACGGCGACGCTGAGGGCGACGGTGAGGGCGATCGCGGCGTTGGGCGCGTGCGTCCGCGGCGAGACGCGCGAGAGGCTGGTCGGCAGGAGGCCGTCCAGCGACCAGGCGAAGAAGGTGCGCACGGCGATCGTGATGTTGGGGATCATCAGCAGCGGGTAGGCCGCCGCGAAGGTGATCAGCAGCCACCAGGCGAGGAGCGTGCTGCCGCCGGCGATCGAGGTGAGGAAGGTGTAGAAGGGTTCGACTTCGAAGGGGTAGCCCGGGGTCCCGTTGAGGCCGTTGATCGCGACGAAGAAGTCGTGCCCGAACTTGGCGAAGAAGACGGCGGCGAGGATCGCTGCGATCCCCACGTGGACGGTGCTGGCGAGGCCGATCACCTTCATCTGGGTGGTGTCGCGGGCCCGCCTCACCTCGCCGGAGATGTAGATCGAGAGCCAGGCGAAGAGGGTGAGGCTGCAGATCAGCGCCCAGGTCGGCCAGGTGTTGTGCATGCTGAAGTGCGGGTTGGTGTCGACCCCCTCCCGGTGGGCGCCGGCGATGATCGCGTGGTAGCTGTCCCGCTCGCCGGTGATCGAGCCGGCGAACTGGTTGAAGCTGTGGACGAACCCGGACTGGCTCTTGAAGATCAGGACCAGGAAGACCGTCCCCAGCCCCAGCATCATCGCCACCCAGAAGCCGTTCATGATCCGGGTCGTCCAGCGCCAGCCTCCGGCGAGCAGGAGCGAGGAGCCGACGATCAGCGCGGTGCCGATCCCGAACTGCCAGCCCTGGCTGGTCGCCAGCTCGTTGCCGGCGCTGACCAGCGAGTGGTGGCCGCTGACCAGGCCCACCGCGGTCAGCGAGGGGCCGAGCCCGACGGTGACGAAAGCGAGGGCGATGAAGGCGATCGAGAGGATCACCCCCGAGGTCCAGAAGAAGGAGGAGATCAGGCCGACCACCGGGTGGGTGACGCGGCCGACCAGGACGTAGTCGCCGCCGCTGCGCGGGATCGCCGAGGTGAAGAGGCCGTAGCAGACGGCGATCACCAGGGCCACCCCCAGGGCCATCGCGAAACCGAGCCAGATCGAGCCGCCCGGGAAGGCGGCGAGGGCGAGGAAGACCGAGGTGGCGAGCAGCACCGAGGTCGGCTGGCCGGCCATGTTGAAGACGAAGGTCGAGAACGGGGAGACCTCCCGCACCAGCCCGGTCGCCTTGCGCGCGTAGACCGTCATCCGGAGACCAGGTAGTGGTTGACGACGCGGTCGGGCGCCAGGTGGACCAGGCAGCCGTCGAGGTGGCCGCTGCCGTAGTCGGACCCCGGGTTGATCGCGACCGTGCGGCCGAGCCTGGTCACGCCCCTGCTCTCGTGGATGTGTCCGTGCAGGCTGAGCAGCGGCTGGGTCTCCTCGATCAGCTGCCGCACCGCGGTGCTGCCGGTGGGGACCTCGTGGGGGCGCCCCCCTTTGGTGACGTAGCGCAGGTCGGCGTCGACCTCGAAGGCGGTGTCGAGGCTGCTCTCCCAGGGCGGCACGTGGATGTTGAAGATCGCCCGCCGGGGCTCCTCGAGCCGGTCCGCGAGCCGCCTCAGCCGCACGTAGATCTCCTCCTCGTCGAGCTCGCGCGGGGTCTGCCACGGGGTCCGGTTCGAGTAGCCGAAGGAGAGCAGCTCATGCGGGCCGACCCGCTCGACGCGCTCGTCGCAGGCGACCACGCGCTCGCCGCCGGCGAGGACCGCGTCGATCGACCAGGGGTCGTCGTTGCCGGGGATCACGTAGGCGCGGGCGGCGGTGCCGGCGAGCCGCTCGTCGGCGAGCTCGACCCAGAGCGCCAGCTCCTCCAGCAGCGCCCGCTCGAAGGCCGCCTCGCGACGGCGCGGATCCTCGCCCAGCAGCCGCGCCTCCTCGCGGTCGACGATCAGCGGGTACATGCCGTTGGTCGAGATCGCCTGTTGCATCTGGTCGAGCTCCTCGGCGGTCCGGGCCCGGCGCAGCTCGCCGATCACCCGGGCGCTGTAGGAGCCGTCGCCCTCGCGGACGATCGGCACCAGCGCCTTGCCGGTGAGGTCCCCGCCCATCACCAGCACCTCCGCCGGATAGTGGGCGGCGGCGTTGACGAACTTCTTCCAGCACAGGCGCGAGCCGTGCACGTCGCCCGCGTAGAAGAGCCGCGTCAGCTTCTCGTTTCGGCGTTTTCCGAACATCGTTCCCCGATTCCCCCTGCACGGATCATCCGCTATTTGCCCGACGCTCTCCAGAGCGGTCAAACGAGCTCACTGGTCACCCTGTCTCCTCGCCGGCGCCGAGCAGCTCGCCGCGCAGGAGCCGCATCGCCGGCTCGGGGCGGCTGGAGGCGAGCAGCCCGGCCGCGGCGAGGACGTAGCTGCGGTCGACGGAGACGGCCGGATCGCGCGGCGCCAGCGAGTGGGCGGCGCGGCGCCCGAGCGCGGCGCGGAGGATCTCGGCGCCGTCGCCGCGGTGGGCAAACACCCCGCCGGTGCCGATCGCCCGCTTCACCTCCCTCAGGTCCGGGCCGCTGCGGACCAGGCTCGGCGGCCCCCCCGCGCTGCGGCTGAGCAGCATCGTGCCGCAGTGCCGGCGCAGCGCGTGGGTCGCGCAGCCGACCGCCAGCAGGCGGTCGAGCTCGGCCTCGGCGGCGCCCTCGGGGATCCACTCCGGGTCCTCGGCCCGGGCGGCGACAGCCTGTCCAATCGCCGCCTCGCCGAGCCGGCTCGCCGCGACCAGCGGGCGCCGGTCGGCGGCGAGGGCCCCCGCCGCTCCGGCGCGCAGCCCGAGGTCCCCCTCGACCGTCCGCAGGGTGGGCGGCGGCGGCAGCAGGGGGTCCTCGATGCCCGGCGCCGCCGCCTCGACCAGGCGGCTCGAGTGCACGTCGGTCGTCGCGCCGCCGACGTCGACCACGACCACGTCGCCGAGCCCGGGGATCTCCTCGGTGCCGCGGGAGAGCAGCCGCACCGCCTCGAGCACCGCCTCGGGGGTCGGCATCCGCACCATCTCCGCGAAGGCCGGGCCGGCGCTCAGACCCTTGCCGCCGATCACGTGCTCGAGGAAGGCGCGGAGGATCGCCTCGCGGGCGGGCTCGATCTCCAGCTCCCCCAGCCGCGGCATCACGTTGGCGGCGACGACGGCGGGCGCCCCGGCGGCGCGCAGGAGCGCCGCCGCCTCCTCGGCGACCGCGGCGTTGCAGGCGACGACGAAGCGGGCGCCGGTCTCCGCCGCGGCGAGCCGGCGCGCGTTCTCCAGCACCAGGTCGGAGCGGCCGCCGTCGGTGCCGCCGGCGAAGAGGACGATCTCGGGCCGCGCCGCCCGCAGCTCGTCGAGCTGCTCGGCCCCGAGGCCGCCGGCCAGGACCGCTTCCACCCGCGCCCCGGCGTTCAGCGCCGCCTGCCGCGCCGCCGCGGCGGTGAGGTCGGCGACCAGCCCCACCGCGGCGACGCGGAGGCCGCCGCCGGCGCTGGAGGCGGCGAGCCGGTCGACCACCTCGACCGGCTCGCCGAGCCGCGCCGCGGCGCTCGCGAGCGCCGCCTCGTAGCCCTCCATCAGGTCGGTGGCGACGCTGGTCGGCGCCTCGCCCCGCGCCAGCAGCCGGCCCGCCTCGGGGTCGACGAGGCTGAGCTTCGTGTAGGTGCTGCCGAAATCGGCGAGGGCGATGGCCCGCACGCGAGGAACCGTCTAGGCCGCGACGCCGCCGGCGCGGCGCTCGATCAGCGCCTCGACCAGGCGGTCGATCGTCCCCGGCGTCTGGATCCCGGTCGCGTTGAGGTCGGCGCTGACGTCGCGCGGGATCTCCGATCCGTCGACGTCTTCGTTCAGCACGCCGCCCATGAAGACCGGCACCTCCCCCGCCCCGGCGGCGGCGAGCTCGCTCATCAGCAGCCGCCCGAAGCTGCGGGCGACCCCGTTGTGGGTGCTGATCGCGATCGCGTCGGCGTCGGTCTCGATCACCGCCTTGACGATGTCCTCGGGGTCGCGGTTGATGCCGAAGTCGATCACCTCGGTGCCCACCGCCGCCAGCGTCGAGGCGAGCAGGAAGGGTGCGAACTCGTGCACGTCGGTCGAGGTGACGAGCACCTTCATCCCCCGGATCGCCTCCTCTTCGCGGCGGTCCCGCAGCTCGGCCAGCAGCCGCTCGCGCTCTTCCATCGTGCTCCTGACCAGGTCGGTTTCCAGCACCGGCCGCCGCCCCCGCGGGAACTCCGGGTCGGGCTCCCCGGCGCCGAAGAGCTCCTCGCAGCGGGTCGAGCCGAGGCGTTTGAGCACCACCAGCACCTGGGCGGGGTCGCGGACGTCGATCCCGGCGGCGGAGAGGCCGTGGATCGCGGCCTCGTAGAAGCGGCGGCCGCCGGCGACGAGGCGGTCGCGGATCGCCTCGATCTGCGCCCAGTCGATCACCGGCTCGACCAGCGGCACGTAGTCGTCGAGGCGGCGGCTGATCGTCTGCACCGTCGCCACCTCCTCCCAGGAGGGGATGCGTTCGGTCTCGGTCACCGGGACCGCGATCGGCGCCGTGCCGAGCCGGTAGCGCATGTCGACCATCTTCATGAAGAGGACGTCGGTGTTGAGGACCGCCATGTTGGCGTCGAAATCGGCCGTGTTGCCGATCGTGTCGCCCTGGGTGTAGAGGAAGGGGACGCGGTCGTGGTTGACCGCCTCGAGAGCCAGCGTCACCGCCGACTTGACGATCGGGCTCTGGGTCAGCCCGCCCCAGGAGGGCGAGTAGGCGGCGCCGATCAGCTCTTCGCTGAGGTAGCGCTCGACCATCGCCCAGCCGATGTAGTTGGCGTAGTCGTGGAAGACGCCGGGATAGCCGTCCTCCAGGTAGGAGTCGAAGACGACCCCGTCGTCCCGGAAGGCGGCGAGCAGGCCCGCCCCCTGCAGGGTGACCATCGTCTGCCCGACTTCGTCGTCCCAGTAAGGCCAGCGCCAGGAGTGCTGCGAGAGGACCCCGATCGAGGTGATCCCGGCCAGCAGCGCGTCGCGGGCGTTCTCGACCGAGGCCGGGCTGCCGACGTTGTTGTCGGCCGCCTCCGGCTGGATCGGCACCGTGTGCGCCAGCTCCCACCAGTCCCGCTCGCTCATCATCACCGGCCCGGTCTCCTGCGGGGCCGCGGCGCGCCTGTCCTTCGGCAGCCCCTGGCGCCGCTCGGCGATCAGGTTGAAGCGGTCGGGCGGGCGCACCCCGCGCGAGAGCGCGTCTTCGTAGATCAGCCCCAGCGCCTCGCGGGTGTCGGCCCAGGTGGCGAGGCCGACGTTCATGCAGGTGCAGGGAATCCCCTCGGCGCGCGCCCTTTCGCGCCACTCGCGCTCGGAGCCGACCCCCTTCTCCTCGCAGAAGAGCGAGCGGCCGCGCTCCAGGCCGGCCGCCATCGCCTTCCCCTCCGCGACCGCTTCGCGGCCGTCGGGCAGGTCTGCCGGCAGCAGGGCGCTGAGGTCGACGTCAAGCTCCGCCACTGTCCCCCCCTCTCCTTCGAATACCTGAATCGGCCGCCCACGACACCTCGACGGTTCCTGATTGGGAACAAATGTACAGAGGTAGAGGTCCGGGCCGGGCGCCGGGGGGTCAGGCGCGCGGGGCCCCGCGCAGGGCCGCGGCCGACGGCCTCCCGGTCAACCTCGCCCCGCCGCTGCCCGCGAGCAGGGATTCGACCTCGCGCAGGAGAGAGGCGGGGCGGCCGACCGCGGGCAGGGGAGCCGCGGCCGGCCGCGGGACAGATGCCCCGGCGGGAGAAGTGCGCGTCCGCATGGCTGACCGGCGCCGGGAGGGGCGTGGCGTCGGGTATTCACCGCGGTCGGGCACAACCAGGACGATAGACCGGAGGACCCCCTCCGTTAGAGTGGCTCTACCCGCCCCAGGAGTGGTTCTGCGTGGAGAGTGCTCCCGTCGACATCCAGAAGGTGCTGGACGCGCTACCGGCGATGGTCGGCTATTGGGACCGGGACCTGCGCAACCGGCTTGCCAACGCGGCGTACCTCGACTTCTTCGGGCGCTCGCCGGAGGAGATGCGGGGCATCCACATCAGCGAGCTGCTGGGGCCGGAGCTCTACGAGAAGAACCTCCCCTACATGGAAGGGGCGCTGCGGGGCGAGCGGCAGCTCTTCGACCGCGAGATCCCCACCCCCTCGGGCGGCCGCCGCTACACCCAGGCCTCCTACATCCCCGAGGTCGGCGAGGACGGGGAGGTGCGCGGCTTCTTCGCGCTGGTCACCGACATCACCGAGCGGCGGCGCAGCGAAGAAGAGGTGGCCCGCAGCCGCGAACGGCTGGCCGAGGCCGAGCACCTGGCGCGCCTGGGCAGCTGGGAGTGGGATCTGGAGAGCGGCCGGATGGCCTGCTCGGACGGTCTCTTCGCGATCTACGGGATCGCCGCCGAGGAATTCGACACCAGCTACGAGCCGGGCGGGTCGCGCTACGTCCACCCCGACGACCGCGCCCTGGTCGAACGGGAGATGCAGGAGGCGATCGAGACCGGGGCGCCGGTCGACTTCGAGTACCGGATGATCCGCCCCGACGGCCGCGTCCGCCGCCTCCACAGCCGCGCCGAGCTGATCGCCGACGCCGCAGGGAGGCCGCTGCGCCTGACCGGCACCGCCCAGGACGTGACCGAGCTGCGCGCCGCCGCCGAGGTGCTGGAGACCGCGAGCGACCTCGGCCGCCGCGCCGCCGAGCTCCACAACGTCCCCGGCCGCCGCCGCCCCGGCGACGACCTCTCAAGGCTCCTCACCCCGCGGCAGATCGAGATCCTCGACCTCGTCGCCGAGGGCCTCAGCAACACCGAGATCGCCGCCCGCCTCTACCTCGGCGAGAGCACCGTCAAATGGCACATCCGCAAGATCCTCCGCGCCCTCGGCGTCGCGAACCGAGCCCAGGCCGTGGCGCGCTACCTGGCGCTGAGGGGGCCGTGAGAGGCCTCCGGCGATGGGGCGGGAAGGACTCGAACCTTCGACCGACGGATTATGAGTCCGCTGCTCTGACCAACTGAGCTACCGCCCCGTGCGGCGAGCCTAGCGCCGATCGGAGGCGCAGCCGATTTTCGACACACTCCGCTGTGCCAAGAATCGGATGCGGTGATCAGGCGCTGAAGAGCTGGGCCAGGGAGCGGCCCACGTCGGGCGGCTCTTCCTCGCCCTTGGCCGCGGCGGCGGCGCCGTCGGCGAGGGCCTTGGCGGCGTCGGCGATCTGGTGGTCGCGGCCGCCGCGGATCGTGCCGGTCTTCTTCGCTTCGGCGAGGTCGGACTCCATCAGTCCCGCCAGCTCGGCGAGGCGGCGCAGGCCGACGACCGCGGCGGTGCCCTTGAGGGCGTGGGCTTCGGCCCGCATCGTCTCGAAGTCGGTGGTCGCGGTGGCGAGGCCGGCGGCGATCACGTCGCAGCGGCGCTTCGCCTCCTCGGCGAAGGACTGGAGCAGCTCCTCCTCGGTGGCGGCTTTGTCGTTCATCTTCCGATCGCCTTCTCGACGGCTTCGTGCATCAGCTTGAGCCCGAAGGCCCCCTCGACGGCGTCCCTGACGACGCCTTCGCGGTCGATCGTAAACAGCCACGGCTCGGTCGGGAGGTGGAACCTGCGCACCTGCGGGCGCACGCCCTTGCCCGGCTCGTTGTCGTTGTAGATCTCCATGTGGATGAAGGCCGCCTTGTCTCCGTATTCGTGCTTCGCCTGCTCCGCCACGTCGACGACGGCTCCGCAGACCCGACTCTGGCAGAACTTGGGGGTCGCAAACAAGAGGACTATCGGTTCTTTGCCCAGGGCGTCCGCGTAATCCACCTTGTTCTGGCTGTCCGGGGGGATGCGCGTGGTGATCTTCGACAGCTCCCCCCCGGCGTCCTGCGCGGTGGGGGTGTGGATCAGCGGCGCCCGCTCGCCGGGCCGGGGGACCTTCTTGAATTCGCCGACCCTGACGCTGGGCAGCAGCGTCCCCTTCAGCTGCCCGTCCTGCTTCAGGACCGCGGCCAGCCGCCACTCGCCTTCGCCGGGGAAGTCCAGCCGGGTCGAGTAGACGACGGTCGCGGCGGGCTCCGCGCCGCTGGAGCGGGAGCGGAAGGCGGGCTTGGTCGCGAGGCTTTCGATCGCCGCCGGGAAGGGGCCGACGGCCGGTTCGTCCAGAGCCTGCCTTTCGGCTTTCGCCGCCTGGCCCCGGTTCCCCGGCTTCGACTTCGCCCCCGGCTCGGGCTGCGGCACCCTGGCGTAGTAGAGGGCGACTTCGGCGTCGCTCACCGGCGCTTTGCTCTGGCGCTCGTAGACGCCGAAGGGGTAGCGGTTGCGGCCCGGGTAGAAGACTTCGGCGGCCGGCATCACGACGAGGTCTTCGAGGTGGCCGTCGGCGCCCTTCAGCAGCTCGCGCAGGGTCCTGCCTTCCGGCGCCGGGAAATCGGCCTTCGGCGGCGCCGGCCGGCTCGGGGCCGGGGCGGCCGGCCCGGCGGCCGGGGCGGTCGAATCCGAGCCGCCCCCGCAACCGGCCGCGAGGGCCGCGAGCGCGAGCAGGCCGAGCAGCGCTGGGGCGAGGCGGGGGGCGCGCATCGGCGGCATGTTATGGAGAGATAGGGTGCCCGGGGTTCTCGACGAGAGGAGATGGAGATGGCGGATCGAGCGGCGCTTGTCACCGGGGCATCGAGCGGGATCGGGCTCGCGATCGCGCGGGTGCTCGGCGAGGAAGGCTACGCGCTGACCGTCGCCGCCCGCCGCCCGGAGAAGCTCGAGCAGGCGGCCGAGGGGCTGCGCGGCGAAGGCTTCGAGGTCGAGCCGATCCCCGCCAACATGGCCGAGGAGGACCACGTCGTCGCGATCTTCGCCGCCCACCGCCAGAAGTACGGCCGCCTCGACGTCCTCGTCAACAACGCCGGGGTCGGGATCGGGGCGCCGATGGAGCAGATCCAGACCAAGCACCTCGACATGCAGCTCGCGGTCAACCTGCGGGCGCTGATCCTCGGCACCCGCGAGGGGCTGCCGATGCTGCGCGAGGCGGGGGCCGAGCACGGCAAGGCGCTGATCGTCAACACCGCCTCGATCGCCGGCAAGGGCGGCCAGGCCTGGCTCTCGATCTACGCGGCGACCAAGGCGGCGGTGATCAACTTCACCCAGTCGACCCACCGCGAGGCCGGCGAGGCCGGGATCCAGTGCACGGCGCTGGCGCCGGGCTTCGTGGAGACGCCGATGACCGAGTTCGTCCAGGGCCAGATCCCGCCCGAGCAGATGATCCGGCCGAGCGACCTCGGCGAGGCGGTGCGCTTCCTGCTGCGGACGTCGCCCAACTGCCACGTGCCGGAGGTTGTCTTTACCCGCCCCGGAGAGGGCCAGGACACGCCCTGACGGCCTCTCACGCTGCCATGCGGCGTCCTCGGTCGCCCGAATGGCGCTGGCATTCAGGCTCCCTGCGTCCTTGCCTGGCAACGTGAGAGCCTCGTCACTGCGCGTCCTCGTCGCTGCATTCGGCGACGCGGGCCATGTCTTCCCGGCGATCGCGCTGGGGAAGGCATTGGCGGGGCGCGGTCACGAGGTCGTGATCGAGACCTGGGAGGAGCGGCGGGCGGCGGTCGAGGGCGAGGGGCTGGGCTTCGCCGCGGCCGAGGAATACCGGATGTTCCCGCCGCCCGACCCCGACTCCGAGGAGGGGCAGCACGCGGCCGAGGCGGCGAGGGCGCTGGCGCCGCTGCTCGAGGACCTGCGCCCGCACGCCGTCGTCAGCGACATCCTCACCCTGGCCCCCACCCTGGCGGCCGAGCGGGCGGGGATCCCGCTGGCGACGCTGATCCCCCACATCTATCCGGTGGTCGAGCCGGGCTACCCCTTCTTCGCGATCGGGCTGCGGCCGCCGCGCACGCGGCTCGGGCGCAGCGTCTGGCGCTACGGCCACGACCGGGCGCTGCGGGTCGGCCTCGAACAGGGCCGGCGCGACCTCAACGTCCAGCGCCGGCGGCTGGGGCTGGCGCCGAGCGAGCGCTTCCACGGCGGCATCTCCCCCGACCTGGCGCTGGTCGCGACCTACCCGCAGCTCGAGTACCCGCGGTCCTGGCCGCCGGGGGTGCGGGTCACCGGGCCGATGAGCTTCGAGCTGCCCCACCCCGAGATCGAGCTGCCCCCCGGCGACGGGCCGCTCGTCCTCCTCGCCCCCAGCACCGCCCACGACTCCGAGAACCACCTGGTCCGCACCGCGCTGGCGGCGCTGGCCGAGGAGCCGGTGCGGGTGGTGGCGACGACGAACCGGGTGGCGCCGCAGCGCCCGATCGAGGTCCCCGGCAACGCCGTCCTGGTCGAATGGCTCAGCTACAGCCAGCTGATGCCGGCCGCCTCGCTGGTCGTCTCCCACGGCGGCCACGGCACCGTCGCCCGCGCCCTCGGCGCCGGCACCCCGGTCCTGATCAGCCCGATCGTCGGCGACATGAGCGAGACGGCGATGCGGGTCGCCTGGGCCGGCGCCGGGCTCTCGCTGCCGTGGCGGCTGTGCCGGCCGGCGCCGCTGCGATGGGCGGCAAGGCGATTGCTCGGCGAGCCGAAGTTCACGGCGAAAGCGAGAGAGATCGCAGCCTGGGGCGATGGAAACGACGGCGCCGCGCGGGGCGCGGAGCTGGTCGAGGGTCTGGCGCTGAAGAGACCCGCCACCGCCTAGAGAGCTCCGGGGGTGGGACTCGAACCCACAACCTCTCGATTAACAGTCGAGCGCATCTGCCAAATTGAGCTACCCCGGAACGAACCTGAGCCACCCCGGATGAGGTGAGCTTCGAGAACTTTAGCGATCAGGGAGCACCACGCTCTTCACCCCTGCCCCGACTTCGGCGTGGCAATTCGCACAGAGCAGCACGCACTTTTCCGCCTCCGCCCGGCTCTTGTCGATCCCTCGCGTCATCCCACCCTCGGAAAGGTGGAATGACTTCGTCGACGGATCCACATGGTGGAATTGCAGCGCGGATGGGTGCCCCTTGAATCCGCACAAGGCGCACCCACCGCCAGCCTCTTCGACGAGTCTCCTCTTCACGCTCCGACGGCGCTTGGCGACGGCCTCCGACCTACACCGCCCGCAACGGAACCCGCCGTCCGGTCGGGCATACGAGGCCGTGCGTCCGTGCTTCGGGCAACGGATATAGGTCCGCTGAGCGCCTTCTTCGCAAGCCTTCTTCGATTCGCGGATTCGCACGGAACGCTGCGTCTCAAGAGCCAGTTTCCGCAGCCAGTACCTGATTGTCGAGCGACCCGCCCCGAACTCCTCTCCCATCTGCTGAATCGATGCCCCCTGCTCGACGAGAACTCGAAGGCGCTCGGTATCCACTTTCTGGTTCGGGGCATGAATCTTGCTTCCGGCCGCCTCCAGCCCGTGCTTCTTCAGCCAGTGGCTGACCGTCGATTCGTGCTTGCCGACCCGCTTGCCGATCGCTTCGAGCGACATTCCCTCCGCCAGACAGCCTTCGAGGAACGCCTTCTCCATGGGGCCATCCTCGCAAATGCCTCAGACGGAACGCTGCGCAGACAGCAGGTTTAGATGCTGGTCGCCGGGCGCTCGGCGTGGGCGATCCGTTCGACCAGGGCGGCGCGTTCGCGGCTGAGGCTGGCGCGGCGCTCGTAGTCGCCGCGCTCGCCGGCGGCGGCGATCTCGCCCTCGAGGCGGCGCTGCTCGAGCAGCAGGTAGTTGAGCTCCATCGCCTCGTGGGAGGCGGGCTCCTCGCGGGACATGATCACCAGTTCGGCGATCAGCCCGGCCAGCTCGCCGTCCTCGCGGGGGAGGTCGGAGGCCGGGTCCTCGGGATGCTCCCGCAGCCAGGCCGCGGCGCGCAGGCCGGTCGGCGAGAGGTGGGCCTCGCTCAGCCGCGCCAGGTACTCGCGCCCCTCCCCCGGCATCGCGATGCACATCGCCAGCAGCGCCCGCTCGCGGCGCTCGCGCGAGGTCAGCTCGGCGGGGCGCCGCACCTGGGCTTGTCGCGCCGGGTCGCGCCCCTCCGGCGCCCGCTCCTCGCGCCCGCCGCTCGCCGGGGTCGCGGCGACCACCCGGCCCATCACCATCGCCGGCTCGAGGTCGAGCCGCTCGGCGACCCGCCGCACCAGCTCGTCGCGGCTCGCCGTCTCCCCCATCCCGGCCAGGATCGGCGCCACCTCGGCCAGCGCCCGGTCGCGCTCGACCGGCGAGGCGACGTCGGTGCGGCCGAGCACCAGCCCGACCTGGAAGGAGGTCAGCTCCTCGGCCCGCTCGAGCAGCGCGGCGAAGCTCTCCGGCCCGCCCGCGGCGGCCATCATCTCGGCCGGGTCCTCGCCGGCCGGCATCGAGGCGACCCGCAGCCGCATCCGCCGCCCGGCGGCGACCCGCTGCGCCCGCAGCATCGCCTCCTGGCCGGCCGAGTCGGCGTCGAGCGCCAGCACCACCTCGTCGACCATCCCCGAGAGCGCCGCCACCTGGTCGGGCGTGATCGCCGTCCCCATCACCCCGACCGCCTCCTCGACCCCCGCCTGGTGGAGGGCGAGGACGTCGGTGTATCCCTCGACGACGACGGCGCGGCCGGCCTTGGCGATCGCCGCCTTCGCCCGGTCGACCCCGTAGAGGATCTGGCTCTTGTGGAAGAAGTCGGTCTCGGCGGTGTTGACGTACTTGGCGCCCTGGTCGGAGCGCATCGCCCGGCCGCCGAAGCCGAGGACGCGGCCGCGGCGGTCGCGGATCGGGAACATAATCCGCTCGCGGAAGCGGTCGTAGTCGCCGCCGCTGCGACCGCGCTGGACGAGGCCGACGCCGCGCAGCTCCTCGACGCCGAAGCCGGCCTGCTGGCCGCGGACGAGGATCCGGTCCCAGGCGCTGGGCGCGTAACCGACGCCGAAGGCGCGCAGCACCTCCTCGCCCAGGCCGCGCCCGGCCAGGTAGTCGCGAGCCTTGCCCGCCTCCTCCGACTCCCAGAGGTAGTTGGCGTAGTAGGCGGCGGAGCGGTCGAGCAACTGCTCGAGCCGGCGGCGGCGTTCGCGGCGGCGCTCGGCCTGCGGGTCCTCCTGCTCGCGCTCGAGCTCGACCCCGTAGCGGTCGGCGAGCGCCTCCACCGCCTCGGCGAAGTTGAGCCCCTCCTTCTCCTCGACGAACTTGATCACGTCGCCGCCGACCCCGCAGCCGAAGCAGTGGTAGAGCTTCTCGACCGGCTCGACCGAGAACGACGGCGTCCGCTCCTCGTGGAACGGGCAGAGGCCGACGTAGCGGGCGCCCTGGCGGCGCAGGTCGGTGTGGGCGGAGACGACCTCGACGATGTCGGCCGCCTGCTTGACCCGCTCGACGCTCTCGGCGGAGATCAGCGCCATTCGTCACATCCTCGCAATTGGAGGATGCGCATGACCAAGCAGATCAAGGACGCAGGGAGCGCCGTGTGCTCTGCACACAAGCGACCGAGGACACCGATATGCGCCGGTCATGAGCATCCTCAGAAGCGGGCCTCTTCGGGGACGGTCAGCTCGGTGAACTTGGCGATGCAGAAGCGGTCGGTCATCCCGGCGATGTAGTCGGCGACGCGCTGACAGTCGCTCGCCCCCGGGTCCCAGGCGGGGACCTCGTCCGGGTGGGCGAGATAGTGGTCGAAGAGGCCGTGCATGGTGCGCTCGACGCGGTCGTGCTCGCTGCGCGCCTGCGGGCCGAGGTAGACGCGGTCGAACATGAACTTGCGCAGCCGCAGCATCGCCTGCCCGACCTCGCGCCCCTGGCCGATCTCCTCCCGCCCCTCGGAGTGCTCGACGATGTCGCGGACGAGGGTGTCGATCCGCTCCGAGCCGGTCGGCCCGAGCAGCTCGATCTCCTCGGCGGGCAGGTCGCCGGAACGGAGGATGCCGGCGCGCAGGGCGTCGTCGATGTCGTGGTTGATGTAGGCGACCCGGTCGACGAGGCGGACGATCTGGCCCTCCATCGTCGCCGGCCGGCGCGAGCCGGTGTGGTTGAGGATGCCGTCGCGGACCTCCGCGGTCAGGTTCAGCCCCTGGCCGTCGCGCTCGAGCACGTCGACCACCCGCAGCGAGTGCTCGTTGTGGCGGAAGCGCTCGCCGCAGCGCTCGCCCAGCGCCGCGTCGAGCGCCTCCTCGCCGGCGTGGCCGAAGGGCGGGTGGCCGAGGTCGTGGCCGAGCCCGATCGCCTCGGTCAGGTCCTCGTTCAGGCGCAGCGCCCGGGCGACCGTGCGGGCGATCCCGCAGGCCTCCAGCGTGTGGGTGAGCCGGGTCCGGTAGTGGTCCCCCTCGGGGGCGACGAAGACCTGGGTCTTGTGCTTCAGGCGCCGGAAGGACTTCGAGTGGACGATCCGGTCGCGGTCGCGCTGGAACGGCGTCCGCAGCGGGCTGTCAGGCTCCTCGCTCCGGCGGTGTGCGGGATAGGAACGGGTGGCCTGAGGAGCGAGGAACTCCGCCTCCAGGGCGGAGATGCGGTCCTCGAAGCTGGCGACTGCTGGCACGGGTCGATCATACGGGCGGCTTGGGGGCGAGGGGGAAGGCCTCCCGGACAACAGCGGGGAGGGTCCGGGAGACCTTCCCCCTCGCCCCTGATCCCGCATTGGGAGTGCGGCGAACCTGCCCCTCCACCCACGTCACAGGGGACGGGGGAGGAACTCGCCGGACCCTCCCCGCTGTTGTCCGCCGAGTTCCTCCCCCGTCCCCTGTCAAGCCGCAGCTCGGAGCTGCACGTGGGCGTGGTGCTCCAGGGTTTCGTTGACTGCGCGCTCGACCTGGCGAAGCGCTCGGGGCTCGGCTTCGGGTGCCTCGCTCAGTGGGTTGACAAGCCCCTCCACCATGAAGCGGTGGGCTTCTTCGTCGAGCGGGAACGAGCCCGCTTCGCAGCTGCCGCAGACGACGCCGCCGGCCGCCCCGGAGAAGCCGGCGAGGTGGTCGGCCTCGCCGCAGCCGGCGCAGGAGGCGAGCTCGGGGGCGAAGCCGGCGACGAGGGCGAGCTTGAGGCGGAAGGAGAGGGCCGTCTCGAGGCCGGCCGCCCGGGGCGACCCGCTGTCGTCGAGCAGCGCCAGGTAGCGGCAGAGGAGGTTGTAGGCGGGCGGGTTGGGCTCGGCCGCGTCGAGCAGGCGCAGGACCGCGTCGCAGCCGCGGGCGCCGGCGCTGAGGGCGGCCCCGGAGGCGCGCAGGCGCGGGTAGCCGTCGACGGTGGTGGCGCCGGTGACGGTGAGGAGGTCGCTGCGGCCTTCGTGGAGGACGAGGTCGAGCCGGAAGAAGGGCTCCAGCCGGCCGCCGAACCGGGACCGCGGTTTGCGCGCCCCCTTGGCGATCGCCCCGATCCGCCCCCGGCTCTGCGAGTAGAGGTGAAGGATGCGGTCGGCCTCGCCGTAGCGAATGCTGCGGAGGACGATCGCCTCGGTCTTGACCGTGGTCCCGGCCACGAAACCAAGGATGACCGACGGAGCGGCGGCAACCGGTTGCGCGGTTCCCTTGTCCGTATACGCAGGACAAAGGAACCGCAGGTCAGGCGGGACGGCGCTTTTTGCGGCGTTTCGGACGGCGCCGCAGCCGCACCTGGCAGCCGGGGCAGAAGTAGGTCGAGCGGCCGCCGACGACGATCCGGGCGATCGTGCCGCCGCAGCGGTGGCATTCCTCGCCCTCGCGGGTGTGGACGAGGAACTCGTCCTGCATCGTCCCCCGCTCCCCCCGGGCGTCGCGGTAGTCGTCGATCGAGGAGCCGCCGGCGTCGATCCCCGCCTCCAGGGCCGCGACCACCCCGTCGCGCAGCGCCTCCAGGTGCTCGGGCTTCATCGACCCGGCCGGCGAGAGCGGGTGCAGCTCGGCCCGGAAGAGCGCCTCGTCGGCGTAGATGTTGCCGACCCCGGCGACGCCGGACTGGTCGAGCAGGAACGACTTCAGCGGCGCGGTCCGCCCGGCCGCCATCTCCCCCAGCGCCGCCGCCGTGAACTCGGGCGAGAACGGCTCGACCCCGAGCCTGGCGAAGCGCTCCTCCAGCCCCGCGTCCTCGACCAGGAAGGCCTCCCCGAAGCGCCGCGGGTCGGTGAACCAGAGCTCGCGCCCGTCGGCGAGGGAGAACCGGGCGCGCAGGTGCCGCTCCTCGGTCGAGCGCTCGCTCTCGTACAGGCGCCGTCCCTCGGAGGGGTCCAGCATCTCCTCGCCCTCGCGCAGGATCAGGTTGCCGGTCATCCGCAGGTGCATGACCAGGGTCCGGCCGCCGTCGAGGCCCATGAGGATGTACTTGCCGCGCCGGCCGAGCCGCTCGATCCTGGCGCCGCCGACGGCGGCGCCCAGCTCCTGCGGCGGCACCGGCCGCGACCAGCGCGGATCGAGCACCTCCAGCCGCTCGATCCGCCGCCCCTCGACCTCCGGCTCGAGCTGCCGTACGACGGTCTCCACCTCCGGCAGCTCGGGCATCCCCCCCTTCTACCGGATGACGTGTCTGACTTCACGGGTGATATAGGACCCCTGAAGTCAGACACCCCCCGGGGGGGTCAGTCGGTGGCGCGGGGGTGGGCGCTGAAGTAGACCTCCTTGAGGCGGTCGCCGGAGAGGTGCGTGTACATCTGCGTGGTCGAGATGTCGGCGTGGCCGAGCATCTCCTGGACGGCGCGCAGGTCGCAGCCGCCGGCGAGCAGGTGGGTGGCGAAGCTGTGGCGCAGCGTGTGCGGGCTCATCTTGCCGGCGAGCCCGGCCTCGCGGGCGTGGCGCTGGACGATCTTGTAGAGGCCCTGGCGGGTCAGCGGACCGCCGCGGAAGTTGACGAACAGGCGCGCCTCGTGACGCTCGCCGACCAGCTTCGGTCGGCCGCCCCGCAGGTAGGCGGCGATCGCCACGATCGCCTGGCGGCCGAGCGGCACCAGGCGCTCCTTCGAGCCCTTGCCGCGGGCGCGCAGCACTCCCTCGCGCAGGTCGACGTCGCCGAGATCGAGCCCGATCGTCTCCGAGGCACGCAGCCCGCACGCGTACATGACCTCCAGCAGGGCGCGGTCGCGCAGCGCCGTCGGCTCGCTGCCCTTCGGCGCGGCCAGCAGCTTCTGCACCTCGGCGTAGTTGAGGACGTGCGGCAGCTTCTTCGCCCGCCGTGGCGCCGAGAGGGCCGCCGTCGGGTCGTCGCCGATCAGCTCGTCGCGCCGCAGGTGCTTGTAGAAGGAGCGCAGGCAGGCGGCCTTGCGGTGGATCGTCGCCGCCGAGCAGGCCGGCCGGCCCTCTCCCGTCGCCAGCTCGGCGAGGAAGTCGGCGACGTCGGCCCCGCTCGCCTCCAGGGCGTCGCGGTCGTGGGCCGAGAGGTATTCCCCGTACTGGAGGAGGTCGGTGCGGTAGGCGTTCAGGGTGTTGCGGGAGAGACCCCGCTCCAGCTCCAGGTAGGAGAGGAAGTCGAGGAGGAGGGACTCGAAGCGCTTCTCGGAGCCGGGCTTGGCCGCCGCGCTCGGCGTCTCGGGCTTTATCGCTACGGCCATGAGGGGTGCTTCGGCTTGGTCCCGGGCAGTCCTTGGGGCGCAAGGGACCGTGCGTTTCGGCTGTCCGCCTCGGGCTCATTGGTGGCGGCGGATCGCCCGGGACCATGCGTTTCGGCGGATCGCCCGGGACAGAGGTGTCGGTGGTTCGCCTAGGGACATAGGTGTCGGTGGATCGCCTCGGGACCGGGGTGGTCGGCGGGCGGGTCCTGTCGCGGCTGTCGGGCGGGAGAGCTGAGAGACCATGGTTCCGGGCGGGCGGGTCCTGTCGCGGCAGGGGACCCACCATCTCCTGAACTACCAGGAGATGGTCCCCCCTACCGCGCCACCCGCCCAGAGGCGTTGGTGGCTAGCGGGGTTGGTCGGCGAGTAGCCGGCCTGCCGCCAGGGGGGCGGCGAAGAACAGTGGGTCGTCCTGCAGGGATCGGCCCATGGTGGAGGCCGGTAGGTCGGTGGCGGCGTAGCCGTCCAGGTCTGCTGCCGCTTGCTCTACAGCGTGGTCGAAGGGTTCAAGCGCGGCTGAAACCTCGGGCTCGTTCTCCGGGATCGCGACGGTTACCGGGGCCAGGAGGAGCTCGAGGACGGTGCGGGTGTGGTGGCTGAGGCCGCGGTGGCGGTCCCTCGGGTCGCTGGAGGAGAGGCGGGGGGAGATCAGGGTCGGGAGGTTCAGGCTGAGGGCGGCGTGGGCGCTGTCGAGGGCGGCCATGCCGCCGTGGCCGTAGGCGGTGTCGGAGCCGATGATCCCCGGGCCCGGGCCGACGAGGATCGCCTCCCAGCCCAGCTCGCCGGCGGCGGCGTCGAGGGCGCCGACGGTGCTGAGGGCCTCGTGCTCGCCGCCGTAGGCCGGGGCGGCGGTGACGTGGCCGCAGAGGAGCCCCAGCTCGCGCAGCTGCCGGACGTCACGCGACAGGGAGCCGGGGAGGGCGCCGCCGCCGGTCTGCACGTAGCCGACCCGCAGCCCCGGCGCCGCCTGCGCCGCCGCCCAGGCCGCGGGCGCCAGATGCCCGTGCAGCGGCAGGACCAGGGCCGGGAGCGGTGGGACTTTTGGCTGCATAGCAACCATAAGTCCCACCGCTCGCTCCGGACTTTCGAACCGCGCAATCGGGCGCTCGACCGGCTCGACCGGGTGCTGGAGCGAGGTGTAGTTGAGCTTCATCACGTGGGCCCCGCCCTCTCCCCCGCCCGCAAGGCCGCGGCTGAGGTTGACGTGGACGACGTCGAAGCCGCCGGAGCCGAGGCCGAGGTCGCGGGCGGCGACGTTGACGACGACCTCGTCGCCCTCGCGCATCTCGCCCAGCAGCGCTTCGTCCGCCCAGGCCGCTCGCCGCTCGCCGTCGACCTCGACCTCCAGCGGCGCGGCGGAGACGACGACGCCGCGGGCCAGCCTCAGCCTGCCGCCCATCCTCCCCCCCTTCGCTGTTCCTTTCGGTCGCCATGCCGCCATAAGGAACAGCTGTGCATCGGGGTCACTCCGCGGCTGCTGCGGCGACGATCTGCTCGCAGACCTCGAGCATCGTGTCGAGCGCGGCAGCCGGGACCCGCTCCGCGGAGGTGTGGACGTCGGCGGTCCCGTTGGAGAGGAGGACGCAGTCGAAGCCGTCGCGGCGGAAGACGTTGGCGTCGCTGCCGCCGCCGATCGCCACCCGCCGCGGCTCCAGCCCGGCGGCGCGCAGCCCCTGCTCGGCCAGCGCCAGGGCCGGCGAGTCCTTCGGCACCCGGTAGCCGCGGAAGAGCTCTTCGATCCGCACGTCGACGTCGCAGCCGTGCTCGCTCGCCCCCCAGGCGCAGGCGTCGGCGATCCTCCCCGCCACCGCGGCCGCCCGCTCGGTGGCGAGGCTGCGCGCCTCGGCGTGGATCGCGCAGTGGCCGGGGACGACGTTGCCCGAGGTGCCCCCGTCGATCAGGCCGACGTTCGCGGTCGTGCCCTCGTCCAGCCGCCCCAGCTCCATCCGCGCGATCGCCGCCGCGGCGGCCGCGATCGCGCTGCTGCCCTCCTCGGGGCGGATCCCGGCGTGGGCCTCGACGCCGATGAAGTCGGCGAGGATCTTCTGCTGGGTCGGGGTCGAGACGATCGCCTCGCCGACCTCGCCGGCGTGGTCGAGGACGAACCCCGCCCGCGAGCGCAGCGTCGAGGCGTCGAGGGCCTTCGCCCCGCGCAGGCCCTGCTCCTCGGCGACGGTCAGCACCAGCTCGATCCCGACCGGCGCCGGCCGTTCCACGTGGCGGGCGATCAGCTCCATGAAGACGGCGACCGCCGCCTTGTTGTCGGCGCCGAGGATCGTCTCGCCGCGGCTGCGGAAGACCCCTGCGTCGTCGACCACCTCGACCTGGCCCCGGTGCGGGACGGTGTCGACGTGGGCGCAGAACATCAGCCAGCCCTCACCCGTCCCCGCCGAGCGGGCGATCAGGTTCCCGGCCCCCGCCTGCGCCGCCTCGGCGGCGCCGTCCTCGCTCGCCTCCAGGCCCATCGCCCGCAGCTCGGCGGCGAGCGTGTCGGCGATCTCGCGCTCCTCGCCGGTCGGGCTGCGCACCTCGCAGTAGCGGACGAACCTCTGGTGCAGTCGCGATCCTCCCTCCACGGCCCTGGACCCTAGAGGCTCTAGCCGGGAAGGGCCGCCGGGACTACCTCAGGCGGAGCGGCGCGCGCCGACGTCGTCGCTCTCGACGCCCGGCTCGGGCCCGATCTCGGCGACTTCGATCGCGCCGCCCTCGGCCGGCCGCTCGCCGGCGTGGCTGACCGCGGCGCCGACGAACTCGCGGAACAGCGGCTCGGGCCGGTTCGGCCGCGAGTTGAACTCGGGGTGGTACTGGGAGGCGACGAAGAACGGGTGGTCGGGCAGCTCGACCATCTCGACCAGGCGCTCGTCCGGCGAGGTGCCGCCGCAGACCAGGCCCTCGTCTTCGAGCCGCCGGCGGAGTTGGTTGTTGACCTCGTAGCGGTGGCGGTGGCGCTTGTAGATCACGGCCTCGCCGAAGATCTCCCGCGCTTTCGTGCCCTCATGCAGTTTCACCGGGTCGGCGCCGAGCCGCATCGTCCCGCCCATGTCGGAGACCTCCTTCTGCTCGGGCAGCAGGTCGACCACCGGGAACGGCGTCTCGGGGTCGAACTCGGCCGAGTTGGCGCCCTCCATGCCGGCGACGTGGCGGGCGAACTCGACCACGGCGATCTGCATCCCGAGGCAGATCCCCAGGTAGGGGATCGACTTCTCGCGGGCGATCCGCGCCGCCTCGACCTTGCCCTCGATCCCGCGCTCGCCGAAGCCGCCGGGGATCAGGATCCCGTCGCAGCCCTGCAGCTTCTCGGGGTCGAAGTTCTCCGAGTCGACCAGCTCGACGGCGACGTCGACCCCGTGGTGGAAGCCGCCGTGCTCGAGCGCCTCGATCACCGACTTGTAAGCGTCGGCGAGCTGGACGTACTTGCCGACGACGGCGATCTTCACCGCGCCGGTCGCGCTGTCGGCCCGCCGCACCATCTCCTCCCACTCGGCCAGGTCGGGCGAGGGGCCCTCCATCCCGAAGTGGTCGAGGACCAGGTCGTCGACCCCCTCGGCGCGGAAGACGAGCGGCACCTTGTAGATGTTGTCGACGTCGTGGGCGGAGATCACCGCGTCGACGGGGAGGCTGGCGAAGAGGGCGATCTTGCTGCGGATCTCGCGGTCGAGCCGGCCTTCGGAGCGGCAGACCAGCGCGTGCGGCTGGATCCCGATCCGCCGCAGCTCGTTGACCGAGTGCTGGGTCGGCTTCGTCTTCAGTTCGCCCGCGTGGCCGACGTAGGGCACCAGGGTCAGGTGGACGAACATCGCCCGCTTCGGGCCGAGGTCGGTGTAGAGCTGGCGGATCGACTCCAGGAACGGCAGCGACTCGATGTCGCCGACGGTGCCGCCGATCTCGGTGATCACGAAGTCGACCGACTGCGACTCGGCGACGATGAGGATTTTCTGCTTGATCTCGTTGGTGATGTGGGGGATCACCTGGACGGTCGCGCCGAGGTAGTCGCCGCGGCGCTCGCGCCGGATGACCGAGTTGTAAACCGCCCCGGCGGTCACGTTCGAGGCCCGCGAGGTGTTCTCGTCGGTGAAGCGCTCGTAGTGGCCGAGGTCGAGGTCGGTCTCGGCGCCGTCCTCGGTGACGAACACCTCGCCGTGCTGGAAGGGGCTCATCGTCCCCGGGTCGACGTTGATGTAGGGGTCGAACTTCTGCAGCTGGACCCGGAAGCCGCGCGAGACGAGGAGCCGTCCGATCGCCGCCGCGGTGATCCCCTTGCCGAGGGCCGAGACGACGCCGCCAGTGACGAAAATGAACTTGGTGTCGCCTTTGCTCCCCGGACTCATGCTCTGCCGAGCGAGTCTAGCCAGCGCAGGGGCGGAACCGAGTCGATGGTCCGCGAAATAGACCGCAACTCCCCGTAAACGGTCAGCGCGGCGACGACGCCGAGGGCGACCAGCCGGCCCTCGCCGCCGAGCGTGGTCAGCAGCCAGACCCCGGCGACGGCGCCGATCAGGTTGGAGCCGGTGTCGCCGAGCATCGCCCGCTCGCCGAGCGTCAGCCGGGCCCCGACCAGGATCGGCCCGGCGAAGATCCCCAGCAACTCCAGCGGCGCCAGGGTCCAGGCGCCGAGGCAGAGCCCGGCCGCCAGCAGCCCGAGCGCCTTCTCGGCCCGCCCCGGGCGCAGGTCGAAGAGGTTGAAGAGGTTGGTGGCGAGGATCAGCAGCGCCACGTCGGCCAGGTAGCGCCACGATTCGAGGCCGCGGCCGGAGACCGCGTAGGCGGCCAGCGCCAGCGCCCCGACCGCCTTGATCGCCCCGGTCGAGAGCGAGCCGCCGCGCAGCGCCGCCCAGTGGCCGCGCCAGCCGCGCGGCGTCGCCGCCGCCTCGCCGCGACCGAGCGCGTCGTCGAGAAAGCCGAGGAAGGCGATCCCGAGCAGGTAGGGCAGCCACTGCCGCAGCCCCGGCTCCAGCAGGTCGAGGTGGGAGCGGTCGTTGAGGAAGGCGAGCGGCGCCAGCGTCACCAGCGCCGCCGTCGCCAGCACGGCGCCGAGCGGGAAGGCGAGCAGCGCCCCGCGGTAGTTCTCCCGCACCAGCCCGGCGTCGCGCAGGCCCCGCGCCCCGGCCGGGACGAGGAACAGCGAGATCGCCACCGCCAGCGGGAAGCCGACCCAGTACACCGGCTATTCGCCTTCGGTGAGGAGGTCGGGCAGCAGCCGGTCGGCGCTGCCCTTGACGCCGAAGCTGCCCTCGGCGCCGAGCATCGTGAAGACCATCGCCAGCCGGCCCGCGGTGAGGTCGATGTCGTCGACGCTGGCCAGGTCGTTCGCCTGGTAGAAGGAGACCGAGGAGGGTTCGCTGCCGGTCGCCTCGATCCCCACCGCGGGGCGGCGGGTGGCGGCGATGCCGCCCAGCAGCGCCGTCTCGAGCTGGTTGGCCCTGGCGCGCTGCACCGGCCCCATGTCTTCGGGCTGGGCGCGGACGACGATCACCGCGTCGAGGCCGCCGAAGGTGCCGCTGGCCCGCGAGAAGAGCTGGCCGCGGAGGACTTCGGGGAGCGAGCCGCCGATCACGAGCTGGCGCCCGAGCCCGGTCCCCAGTTCGCTCAGCGCGTCGGGGTTCGTCCGCAGGTCCGAGAAGCGCGTCTTCGCGAGATCCCCGGCGAGGCCGTTGACGTCGACCGGCTCGCGCACCACCCCGACCCCGACCAGCTTCGCCCGGGTCGGGCCGAGGGCGTCCTCGACCGCGCCGGTGAGGTTGCTGGGGAGGCCGCCGAGGGCGATGATCGCGACCCGCTTGCCCCGCAGCTTGTCACGGGTCAGGACCGGGTAGACGCGGTCGCCGAATTCTTCGGAGCGGCCGAGCTGGCCGCTCAGTTCGCCGGCCCGCGAGCGGGCGTCCTGGAGGTTGCCGACGAGGCTGTGCTCGAGGTCGCGGCGGGTGTTGGTCAGGGCCTTGCCGCCGAACTCGGCGCCGATCAGGACCCCGGCCGCGAGGGCGAGGAAGACCGCGATCAGGGAGGCGGCGTGGTAGCGGGCGGAGTACCCCATCTGCCGCCAGAGGGTAGTCGGCCGGGCCGGCTACCGAGCAAGCCTTTAGATCCCGAGCCAGAGGCGGAACTTCAGCCAGACCAGTTCCCAGACGTCGTTGAGGGCGGGCGAGGTGATCACGAGGATCGTCAGCAGGACCAGGAAGGCGACGGCGAAGAGCGCCATCGGCGCCAGGGCGCTGCTCGGCCGGTAGAGGCGGCTGACGCCCTTGGCGTCGACCAGCCGCTCGCCGATCCGCAGCCGGGTGAGGAAGGTCGAGGACATGCCGCCGCGCTTGCGGTCGAGGAACTCGACCAGGTTGAAGTGGGCGCCGACGCTGACGATCAGGTCGGCTCCCTTCTCGTAGGCCATCAGCATCGCCACGTCCTCGCTGGTGCCGGCGGCGGGGACGACCTGGTGCTCGAGCCCGGCGGCGCGCAGGCGCTCGCGCCCGGGGGCGCGGCCGTCGGGGTAGGCGTGGACGATCAGCTCGGCCCCGCAGCGCAGCGCCTCGTCGCTCGCCGAGTCCATGTCGCCGAGGATCAGGTCCGGCTTCAGCCCCGCCTCCAGCGCCCCGTCGGCGCCGCCGTCGACGGCGACGACCAGCGGCCGCACGTCGCGGATGTAGGCGCGCAGGGCCTTGAGGTCGCGCCGGTGGCGCTCGCCGCGGACGACGATCAGGACGTGCCGGTCGCGGAAGCTCGCCCGGGTCGGCGGGAAGGCGATGTTGCCGGTCAGCAGGTCGGTCTCTTCGCGGACGTGGGCGACCGTGTTCTCGGCGAACTCCCCGAGCGCCTCGTCGATGCGCTCGCGGTGCTCCTGCATCTCGCGCTCGAGCTCGGCGACCCGCAGCACGCGGCCGCGGCCGACGGTCTCCTCGCCGACCCGGATCGCGTCCCCCTCGATCCGCACCCGGTCGCCGTCTTTGAGCCGCGCGAAGAGGTCGGCCTCGGGGGCGTCGAGGAGGCGGATGCCGGAGCGGGCGAGCATCAGCGGCCCGGCGTTGGGATAGCGGCCCGAGGAGGACGGCGCCGCGTTCAGCACCGCGGCGACGCCGGCTTCGATCAGCTCCTCGGCGGCGATCCGGTCGATGTCGGCGTGGTCGATGACGGCGACGTCTCCCGGCCGCAGCCGCTTGACCAGGTGCTTGGTCCGCTCGCCGAGGCGAGCCGTCCCCTCCACCGGCGCCTCGGCCCGGGCGCCGTTCCTGCGCCCGAGGAAGGCGGGGATGCGGCGGCGGGAGGCGGTTGCCATCGGCCCAGGGTAGGCGACGGCGCACCCGCGCGACAAGGCCGAACCGGACAAAGGCTGAAGCCGCCGACCGAGCAGAGCGAGGACTCAGGGAGCGTGGCGCGCTATGCGCGCGAGCGAGCGAGGACGCCGCGATGCGCCGGTCAGGCGGCCAGCAGCTCCCTGGCGTGGCGCGTCGCCGTCTCGTCGGAGCCGCTGCCGCCGAGCATGCGGCGGATCTCGGCGACGACGCCCTCCCCCTCCAGCCGCGCGACCCTGGCGAGCGCCTGCTCGCCCTCGACTTCCTTCTCGAGCCGGAAGTGGGTGCCGGCGAGCGAGGCGACCTGCGGCAGGTGGGTGATGCAGATGACCTGGCGCTCGCGGCCGAGCGCCCGCAGCCGCTCGCCGACCACGCGGGCGGTGTTGCCGCCGACGCCGGCGTCGATCTCGTCGAAGACCATCGTCCCCGCGCTCGCCGCCGCCCCCAGCCCGCTCAGCGCCAGCATCACCCGCGAGAGCTCGCCGCCCGAGGCGGCGTCGCGCAGCGGCGCCGGCTCGATTCCCGGGTTGGGGGCGACCCGCAGCTCCACGGCCTCGCGGCCGCCGGGGCCGAACCCGTCGCGGTGCGGCTCCAGCACGACCTCCAGCCTGGCGCCCGCCATCGCCAGCCGCTCGAGCTCGGCGGCGACGCGCTCCTGCAGCGGCTCCACCGCCGCCTCGCGGCCGGCGCTCAGCCGCTCCCCCAGCTCCGCCCGGCGCGCCTCGGCCCCGGCCAGCGCCGCCTCGGCCTCGCCGGCGCGCTCCCCGGCGCCCTCCAGGCGGGCGATCTCCTCGCGGCAGCGCTCGGCGTGGGCCAGCACCGACTCGACGCTGCCGCCGTGCTTGCGCTCGAGCCGGTCGATCGCCTCCAGCCGCTCCTCGATCGCCAGCAGCGCCCCGGGGTCGGCCTCGATCCCCTCGGCGTAGTCGCGCAGCTCCGAGGCGGCGTCACCGAGCTCGACCGCCAGCGCCGCCACCCGCTCGGCGATCGCGTCGAGGCCGGAGTCGAGCCCCCCGGCCCCCTGCAGGGCGGCCTCGGCCCGGGCCAGCGCCGCCGTGGCGCCGCCGCCGTCCTCCTCGGCCCCGGCGAGGCCGGCGTGCGAGGCAGCCGCGGCTTCCCGCAGCCCCTCGGCGTGGCGCAGCCGCTCGCGCTCGGCCGCGATCCGCTCGCGCTCCTCGGGCACCGGCGCCACCGCCTCGATCTCGGCCAGCTCGTAGCGGTAGAGGTCGAGGTCGCGCTCCCGCGAGCCCTCCCGCTCGCGCAGCTCGGCCAGCTCGGCGGCGAGCAGGCCGACCTCGCGGTGCGCCTCCCGGTAGCGGTCGCGGACCTCCAGGTGCGCTGCCCCGGCGAAGCCGTCGACGATCTCGACCTGGGCCGAGGAGATCGTCAGCCGGCGGTGCTCGTGCTGGCCGAAGAAGGCGAGCAGGCGGCCGCCGAGCAGCTTCAGGTCGGCGGCCGTCGCCGCCCGCCCGGCGACGAAGGCGCTGGTCCGCCCGCCCGCCGAGACCCGGCGCCCGAGCACCACCTCCTCGGCGCCCTCGGGCAGGCGTTCGGCCAGCTCGGCCAGCTCCGGCTCGGCGAGCAGCCCCGCGGGCAGGTCGAAGACCCCCTCGACCCAGGCCTCGGGGGCTCCGGGCCGGACGATCTGCGCCTTCGCCTTGCCACCCGTGAGGAGGTCGAGCGAGTGGGCCAGCACCGTCTTCCCGGCGCCGGTCTCGCCGGTGATCGCGTTCAGCCCCTCCCCCAGCCGCAGCTCGGCCCGCTCGATCAGCAGCAGGTTCTCGATCCGCAGCTCGCGCAGCACCGACCTTGAATAGCACTCGGCGCGGCGGGTCCTGTCGCCAGCGGCCGCGAGGGGCGCTATTCGGCTGACGACTCGCTGGGGCCGCCGGTGGGTTGGACGAAGTCGCTGGAGCGGACCAGCGAGAAGCCGAGGGCGGCGCCGAGGAAGGAGACGATCGCGGCGATCAGGAGGATCTCGTTCATGCCGCTGACGAAGGCGACGTCGGCGGCGTGCTGGACGTGCGAGGGCAGGCCGATTTCGGCGACCGCGCGCGAGCCGCCGGAGGCGACCGCTTCGCCGAGGCCGGCGGGCACGTGCGGCAGCTCTTCGCCCAGCTTCGAGTCGACCTGGCCCTGGAAGACCGCCCCGAGGCCGGCGACGCCGGTGGCGATCCCGACCTGGCGGAAGGTGGTGTTGATCCCCGAGCCCATGCCCGATTTCTCCACCGGCACGACGGCGATCGCCGCCTGGCCGATGCCCGGGTTGGTGGTGCCGATCCCGATCCCGGCGAGGACGAACCCGGCCAGCAGCGCGGTCCAGCTCGAGCTCGGCCCCAGCCCGTGCATCGCCAGCAGCCCGATCCCGACCAGGGTCAGGCCGCAGCCGAGGAGGACGCGGATCGGGACCCGGTGCGAGAGCGAGCCGGAGATCGGCGCGACGACGAAGCCGAGCACGGTCAGCGGCAGGAAGCGCAGGCCGGCTTCCAGCGGCGAGAAGTCGAGAACGCCCTGCAGGTAGATCGTCAGGTAGAGGAACATCGCGAACATCCCCGCCGAGAGGGTGAAGGCGACCGCGGAGACGCCGTTGAAGGCGCGCTTGCGGAAGAGGGTGAGGTCCAGCATCGGGTGGTCGGTGCGCAGCTCGATCGCGAAGAAGAGCGCCAGCAGGACCGCCGCCCCGACCAGGCAGGAGACGATCAGGGGGCTGCCCCAGCCTTCGGGGTTGCCGCGGATCAGCCCGAAGATCAGCAGGAACAGCGCCGCCGAGAAGGTGACGAGGCCGGGCAGGTCGACGGGTTCGGCGTCCTGGGCCGAGACGTTGACGATCTTGCGCTCGGTCAGCGCCATCGCGGCGATCCCGATCGGCACGTTGACGAAGAAGATCCACTCCCAGCCGAGGCTTTCGGTGATCACGCCGCCGATCAGCGGCCCGACCGCGACGGCGCCGCCGACCGTCGCCCCCCAGACGCCGAAGGCGGTCGCCCGGTCCTTGCCGTGGAACTCCTGCCCGATCAGCGCCAGCGAGGTGGCGAACATGCCGGCGCCGCCGATCCCCTGCAGGCCGCGGGCCAGGTTGAGCAGGGTCGGGTCGTGGAAGAGCCCGCAGAGGAACGAGGCGGTGGTGAAGATGCCGAAGCCGATCGTGAAGACGCGGCGGCGGCCGAGGCGGTCGCCGAGCGAGCCGGCGGTGAGCAGGAACGCGGCCAGCATCAGCGAGTAGGCGTCGACCACCCACTGCAGGCTGGAGAGGCTGGCGCCGAGGTCGCGCTGGATGTCGGGGAGGGCGACGTTGACGACGGTGACGTCGAGCAGCAGCATGAAGGTCGCCACCGAGACCAGGACGAGGGTCCACCATTTCCGCTCCATCGGCGGCACCCTAAACAACCGACCTCGCCGGCCTGAGGCGGCCTGACCAAGCAGGCCAAGGACGATCCAGCGCGCGTGCTCGGCACGTAAGCGAGGAGGACGCCGGGATGCGCCGGTCAGGCCGCCTCAGACGGCGAGGTGGCCGAACTTCTCGCGGATGCGCTGGTAGAAGCTCGTGCCGGGCAGCTGCGCCAGGCGGCTGACCGAGTCGAGGAAGCGGACCTCGAGCTCGGCGCCCGGCGAGAGGTCGGCGACCTTGCCGCCGTCGACCGCCACCTCGACCGCCTCGCGCTCGGGCGCGTTGTCGACGTGGAGGATGTCTCCGGGGGCGACGACGAGCGCCCGCGCGGTCAGCGAGTGGGGCGAGATGTAGCTGACGACGTAGCCCTTCACTCCCCAGGCGAGGATCGGCCCCTGGTTGGCGAGGTTGTAGCCGGTCGAGCCGACCGGGGTGGCGGCGACGAGGCCGTCGCAGCGCACGTGCCCGACCTCCTTGCCGGCGATCCGGTAGCTCAGCTCGGCGACCCGGTCGTGGGGGCGGCGGGCGAGGGTGATGTCGTTCAGCCCGACCTCCTCGATCCCGCCGCACCGGACCTCGAGGCCGGGCAGCGAGATCGTCTCCACTTCGCCTTCGAGCGCCCGCCGGATCCCCTCGCGGGCCTGGTCGCGCTCGACGGCGGCGAGGAAGCCGACGGTGCCGAAGTTGACGCCGAAGACGGGAATCTCGGTGCGGGCGTAGCGGCGCAGGGCGTGCAGGATCGAGCCGTCGCCGCCGAGGACGAGGCAGATGTCGGGCAGGGTGTGTTCGGCGGTGACGTCGACGCCCGCGGCGGCGCTGCCGTGCTTTTCGAGCTCGTCCTCGCTGGCGGCGAGGCGCCAGCCCATCTCGTGGGCGACTTCGGCGGCGACCGCGACCGCTTCGGAGGCCGACGGCGGGTGCGAGTGGGTGATCAGGGCGGCGGTCTTCACGCGTCCTCCGCGACCGCCGCGGCGGCGGCCGTCGCCAGGTCCGCGACCTCCGGCCCCTCGCCGCCGCACCAGACGAAGGTCTCGCGGTTGCCCTTCGGCCCCGGCAGCCCCGAGGAGGCGAGGCCGCGCACCGGCAGGCCGAGCTCGCGGGCGGCCGCGGCGACGCCGAGGACCGCCTCGCGCCGGTCGCCCGGGTCGCGGACGACGCCGCGCCCGACCCGGTCCCTGCCGAGCTCGAACTGCGGCTTGACCATCGCCAGGAGCTCGCCGTCGGGGGCGAGGCAGCGGGCGACCGCGGGCAGCACCTTGGCCAGCGAGATGAAGGAGACGTCGACCGTCGCCAGGGCGGGCGCGAAGGGCAGGTCGGCCGGCTCCAGCTCGCGCGCGTTGAGGCGCTCGATCGGGTAGACGCGCGGGTCCTCGCGCAGGCCGGCGTCGAGCTGCCCGTAGGCGACGTCGGCGGCGATGACCCGCGCCGCGCCGCGCTGCAGCAGGCAGTCGCTGAAGCCGCCGGTGGAGGCGCCGACGTCGAGGCAATCCAGGCCGGCGACGTCGATGCCCAGCGCCTCGAGGGCGTTCTCGAGCTTGACCCCGCCGCGGGAGACGAAGCGGCGGCGCGCGGCGACCAGCAGCGGCGCGTCGGGCTCGACGAGCTGGCTGGGCCGCAGGGCGACCGGCCCGTCGGCGCCGACCCGCACCTCCCCCGCCCGCACCGCCCCCGCGGCCGCCGAGCGCGAGGGGAAGAGGCCGCGGTCGGCCAGGACGGCGTCTATCCGCGCCTTCTTCATCGCCCGAACGCTACAGCGGGGGCTCGCAAGCAGGGCGATTTAGCCGGGCCTGAGAGAGGAATGCAACATTCCCTTGACAACTGCCCCCTCGCGATCCGCTCTCCTATGGGCAATAGCGCCCCCGGAACCCGCAGAATCCGTGAGATGCAGGGCTTCTGTGAGGCCACTCACACACAAGTCGCACATACGTTCGTACGCTGTTCAAGGATTCGCAAGAGGAAACCGACAAAGGACTAACGACAAAGACTTCTTGGCTGAGCCCCGCGTCGACATATCGCCTCGCTGCTTCCCACAGCGACGCTCTCGACACAAACCGGGCTCACCTACCTCCCACGGATCCACACATATATAGAGATACATATCTCTCCTCCCTGTAGTAACCCCAGAAGCGCCCCGCCTCCCCGGCGGGGCGTTTTCTGTTGTGGCGGCTTGCTAGGGCCGTTTGGGCCTAGCCTGCACCCCGCGACCGCAGTCCCGGCGACGACCATCGCAGGCCCATGCACCAGTCCTTGCACCAGCGTAGCCACGACTGTGGCAACGGATGCGAGACTTTGGGCGCGCAATGGACTGGGGCGACGCGCAAACCTGGGTAGCAGTCGGCACTGTGGGGGTGCTCGGGACGTCCCTGTGGCAGATCCGCACGGAGCGGAAGCATCGCCGAGACGCCGAAGCTCGCCGCCGCGACATCGAGCGCCGTGAACAGGCTCGTCTGATCGCTGCATACAAGGGCGAGGAAGAGCGGCCTCAGGAGCACGGCACATCGGACACCGAAGGCCGAACTGCCCTCTACCTCGCCAACAACTCACCCGAGCCGGTCTACTCGGTTGTGGCCGGTCTCGTCTTCGTCCAGGGTGCTGGCCCTCACACCCTGGAGGAGATGCTGAAGCTGAACAGAAGCCAGTACCACCGCTTTGGTCCCGTGGCCGTCCTGAGCATCCTGCCAGGGGGCCTGTACCGCGCCTGGATTGACAAGACTGGCTGGGACCGCATCATGAGCGGTCACGGCGGCGTCGAGGTGGCCTTCAGCGATCGCGCAGGCGTCCATTGGGTTCGCCGCGCCTCCGGCCGCTTGGAGGAACTGCCGACATCGGCTCTTGAACACCTCAAGGCTTCCGGCCTTGCAGCACCTTATGCCTACCAGGTCGCCGAGCGCGTAGCCCTCAGCGACCAGGGCTGACCAAGGCGGGGCTGCAATCGGCGAGATAGGCGTCCATACGCTCCCGCACCTCGTTGTGGCTGCCGGGCAGCAGGTGGCCGTAGGTGTCGAACGTGGTCTGGATTTTCGAGTGCCCCATGAACGTCTGGATCGCCTTGGGGTTGGTACCGGCCGCGATCAGCAGCGAGGCGAAGGTGTGGCGGCACTCGTGCATGGTCAGGGGGGCGAGAAGCTGGGGCTCGCGCTCGTCGCTCTCGGCCGCCTTGCGCTCGCGCTCGTTGGCCGCGGCCCAGGCCCGCTTGGCCCCGTTGTCGATGGCGCACGCCCTCGGAGGGGTTGGCGGTGAGGTCGTCGCGGTCGATGGCCCAGCGGTAGAACGCCTGCACCGGGTTGAGCGTGTTGCTGACCCTGCTGGGCGAGAGCTTCGAGGCGAGCAGGTCGTCGGCCAGCCGCTGGAGGTCTCGCCTCTGCACCTCGGCCACCCGCAAGCGCGCCACCGAGGCGGCCTCGATGTGAACCCGCAACGCGCGCTCGTAGGAACGGATCGTGTTGGGCTTGTACCGCCGCCCGCTGCGGGGGCGCACCGCCCCCGTCTTCATGCCCTCGATGAACTCGCGCAGCGGCGTGGCCAGGGTGCGGGGATCGCGCCAAGAACGGCGATTCCGCCGGACTCGACAGTAGATTGCTCCAACATATTTGAAAACCTCCTTGGTAGCTTTGGTGAACTCACGGAGGTTTACGTGTGCAGCGGCGGAAAACGTGTGGGAGTCGCAATTTCCGCGATTTGCTCCAGTTTCCCTGGGAATCGGGTCAGGGCAGATGCAGGCGGCGGTGAGCGATCTCGTAGACCGTGGGGGCGTTCGAGGCGGCGGGGTGATGGCGGATACCGAACGCGGCGAAGACCAAGACCGACCTGCCTGCCCTCAACTCGATGCGGAAGACCATGCCGAATTTGCCATCCGGAGGCGGAAGCCGCAGCTTCAGGCAATGCTGGAGGGCAGTTCCTTCCGGTCCCTCCTCATCGCAAGCGAGAAGGCTCTCGATCGGCACTCCTTCCGCTTCAAACCTCTTGCGGGCGGCGAGCGCCACCGCTTCTCCGGTCTCGCTTGCTCGCCCCAGATCCTCGGCAAAGGCGGCACCGTCGAACAGCGCAGGCGCTCGGCCTGGCCGCTTGTCGCTCACCGGCTATCCCTCGCCGTCAGGGGGCTGAACCGGCCCGTACTCGGCTTCGAAGTCAGCCAGTGTTCCCGGCTGGGTGCCGAGGCGCTTGCGGATCGCCTCGAAGGAGGTATCCGGCACCAGAGTGAGCGACCCGTCGGGACGCTCCTCGGTGACGACGTACTCGCCGGCGCGATCCCCGCTGAGCTTGACGTGCGCGTACTCCATGCGAAGGATTTTCGCAGACCCTCCGCCTGAAGACGAGTGTTTCGCGCGATTCGGGGTTGCGGTTGCATCGCTTCCTAATCTACGAGCGCCGCGCTCGCCCCCCCTTCTTATGTCGTGCAGATCCCGGCGAATGGATCATCCCCATGCGCCAGTAATGCGCCAGTGCGCCACTGAAACCACCGGAACCAGCCGGAGACAATCGGATCGGATTCCGCGTCAGCAAGCCAAGTCCCGCACCAGCCCTGGCGTCTCTCAGTTCTCTCCTCCCTGTAGTAACCCCAGAAGCGCCCCGCCTCCCCGGCGGGGCGTTTTCTGTTGTGGAGGGCTCCAGCAAGCGGAATCAGCGCGTCCCGACCAATCCTTTGCGAAGGATTTTCGCAGACCCTCCGCGCGCCCCTGTCCTTCTGGCAGATGAGCTTCTTCGTACGCCTTCTCGGCGCGGCCCAGTTGAACCGATTGTCCAGCTCCACCAAAAATCAATGATGCGCAGGAGAGTTTGATCTGATAGGTGTTCCTCTTTAATTGGGATATTGCTTATCCCGCTGCAGGGAAATCATTGGGAACCCAGCAGCAGGCCGTACCAGTCAACGAAAGGGAAAATGATGAAAAGGCTGTTTCTAGCCATTGCGGCACTTGCCGTGCTGGCCCTTCCCGCTGCCCCGGCAGCGGCAGCGCCGCACCATCCGACCGGGGAATACGCCCAGTTCGATGATTGCCCGCTGAACAATCCGGCAGTAACCGTCTGCTTGTTCTCCGAATCGAGCGACGGCTTCTTCAAGATGGGCAACAAAACCGTGCCCCTCGAAAACCCGGTGAAGCTCCAGGGCGGTCAGGACGAAGTTCTCGAACCGACCAAATTCTTCCCGGCTGAGGACAACAATTCGCTGCCTCCGGTTGCACAGCCGGTCCCCGGCGGCCTGCTCGGAATCGAAGCCCCGGGCTGGTGGCCCTCGTTCCTGAAGAACTGGTTCAACGAAACGATCAACAACGGTTTCACGGGGGTTAACGCCACCGTTGAACTGACCTCGCAGACCGGAGTCCAGGTTCACCCGCTGAACCTCCTCTTCCAGGAAGGCACGGCCCTGTCGCTGCCCGTGAAGATCAAGCTCAGCAACCCGTTCCTCGGCAGCAACTGCTACATCGGGTCCAACTCCAGCCCGATCACGCTTGCGTTCACGACGGGGACGACCTCGCCGCCGCCGCCGAACGAACCGATCACCGGCAGTCCCGGCGAAATCGGCAGCAACGAAACCGAAACCATCCTGACCTTCAGCGGCGGTCGGTTGGTCAACAACTCGTTCGCTGCTCCGGGCGCCAATGGCTGCGGGGGGATCCTCTTCTCCTGGGCCATCGACCCGTTCGTCAACTCGATCGTCGGCCTGCCGTCACCGGCCGGCACCAACACCGCTGTCCTAGAAGGAAAAATCCAGGTCGCCGACGCTTCGGCCGTTCGCGCCAGCGAATAGCCAGTCCCGACCAACCGCAGTTCGGGGCGCCCGTCTTCAGACGGGCGCCTCTTTTTCTGCCTAGGGTGCAGATCGAACCCTCGCGACGCGGGCGCGCCTCGCGCCCCGGCCCCGGAAGGGCGGGCGCGAGAGACCCGCTTCCCCAAGCGGATCCACACATCGGATGCGCGTCTCTCCTCCCCTTGGCGATTTCCCCCAGAAGCGCGGCGATGCCTGCTTCGGTCACCTGAGAGACTGCCGCAGGCTAATCGATTGCGGCAAATGAATCAATCCCCAAAATTGGGGATGGCTGTTAGGTCAGCGCCGGCTGCGCGCTGGAGATCGCGCTCAGGACCCGGTCGGCGACCGACTCGCCCGTGAGGCCGACCTCCGCCCGCAGCAGCGCCGGCTTGCCGTGGGTGACGTAGCGGTCGGGAAGCCCGACCCGCAGCACCCGCGCCCGCTCCCCGGGCTGCTCGGCGAAGCTGTCCTCGAGGTGTTCGAGGACGGCGGCCCCGAAGCCACCCGGCAGCACGTTCTCCTCGACCGTCACCACCAGCTCGTGCTCGCGCGCCAGGCGCTCGGCGAGCTCGCCGTCGATCGGCTTGGCGAAGCGCCCGTCGGCGACCGTCGGCCGGAGGCCGTGGCCGGCGAGGATCCCGGCCGCCTCGCGGGCGACCGCGACGCCGTAGCCGTAGCCCAGCAGCGCCACCCGCTCGCCCTCGGCGAGGATCTCGCCGCGGCCGATCGGGAGCAGCTCGGGCGCCGAGGGCATCTCCACTCCCTCCGCCGCCCCGCGCGGGTAGCGCAGCGCCGCCGGGCCGTCGTGGGCGATCGCCGTGTGCAGCATGTGGACCAGCATCGCCTCGTCGCGCGGGGCCATCACGACCACGTTCGGGATCGGGCGGAAGTAGGAGACGTCGAAGGCGCCGTGGTGGGTCGGGCCGTCGTCGCCGACCAGGCCGGCCCGGTCCATCGCGAAGGTGACGTCGAGGTCCTGCAGGCAGACGTCGTGGACGATCTGGTCGAAGGCCCGCTGCAGGAAGGTCGAGTAGATCGCGCAGACCGGCTTCGCCCCCTGCAGCGCCAGCCCGCTCGCCAGCAGCACCGCGTTCTGCTCGGCGATGCCGACGTCGTAGTAGCGGTCGGGAAGCTCGTCGCAGAGCTGCTGCAGGCCGGTCCCCCCCGCCATCGCCGCGGTGATCCCGATCACCCGCTCGTCGGCCCTCGCCTCGGCGACCATCGCCCCGGCGAAGACCTTCGTGTACTGGGGCGGGGCGCTGGGCGCCGGCGGCTCCTCGAGCAGCTCGATCCCCTCCGGCGAGTCGGTTTCGGTCACCGGCACCGGCTTCGCCTCCTCGACGGCTTCCGCCGGCCGGCCTTCGACGATCGACTTCGGCTTCGCCGCGTGCCACGCCTCCATCGACTCCAGGCCGCCCGCTTCGGCGGGCTCGAAGCCCTTGCCCTTGACCGTGTGGATGTGGACGATCACCGGCCGGTCGGCGGCGAAGGCCTCGGTCAGCGCTTCGCGCAGAGCGTGGACGTCGTGGCCGTCGATCACCCCCAGGTAGGCGAGGTCGAGCTCCTCGAAGAACAGGCCCGGCGCCCAGTAGGCCTTGATCGCCGCCTTGATCTCCGGCCCCAGCCGCTCGATCCGTTTGCCGAGGCCGAGCGGCAGCTTGGTCAGCCGGTCCTCGACCCCCTCGCGGGCGTGCCAGAGGCGTGGGTTGAGGCGGATCCGGTTGAAGTAGCGCGAGAGGGCGCCGACGTTGGGCGAGATCGACATCCCGTTGTCGTTGAGGACGATCACCACCGGCGTCTGCAGGCCGCCGGCCGCGTGCAGGGCCTCGTAGGCGACGCCGCCGGTGAGGGCGCCGTCGCCGATCACCGCCGCCACCCTGCCGTCGGGCCCGATCCCCTTGCGCATCGCCTCCTTCAGCCCGACCGCGTAGCCGATCGAGGTCGAGGCGTGGCCGGCGCCCATGATGTCGTGCTCGGACTCGGCGATCGAGCAGAACGGCGCCAGGCCGTCGTAGCGGCGGATCGTCGCCAGCCGCTCGCGGCGGCCGGTGAGGATCTTGTGCGGGTAGGCCTGGTGGCCGACGTCCCAGAGGATCTTGTCCTGGGGAGAGTCGAGCAGGCTGTGCAGCGCGACCGAGAGCTCGCAGGTGCCGAGGTTGGCGCCGAAGTGACCGCCGATCTCGCCGATCGTGTCGATGATGTAGGTGCGCATCTCCTGCGCCACCTGCTGCAGCTGCGCGTCGTCCAGCCCGTGCAGGTCGCGCGGCCCCTCGATCCGGGGGAGCAGCGGCTCAACCGCCTCGTCTCTGTTTTCGTCGTGGCCCTGGGTGGGGGGCTTCTCGCTCATTCGTTCCTCGTGAAGATGTAGTCGGCGACGCGCCTCAGGTCCTCGGTCTCGCCGCTCGCCTCGGCCAGCGTCGCGGTCGCCTTCGCGTGCGATTCGGCGGCCAGCTCACGTGCCCGCTCCAGGCCGAAAAGGCTGACGTAGGTGAGTTTGCCATGTCTCTCGTCGCTTCCATGGGGCTTCCCGAGCTGCTCGTCAGACTCGGTCACGTCGAGAATGTCGTCGACGATCTGGAACAGCACGCCCAGTTCGTCGGCAAAACGGCGATAGGGCATTCTCTCACGTTCGGCGACTCCCTCGAGCTCGAGCACGACGCCGATGCTGGCGGCGATCAGGCGGCCGGTCTTGAGGCCGTGCAGGGCCCGCAGCCCGCCGGCGTCCGCGGTCGCTTCGACGACGTCGACGTACTGGCCGCCGACCATCCCCTCCACCCCGGTCGCCGCGGCCAGCTCGCGCAGCGCCGCCAGCACCCGCGCCGGCTCGCCGGGCTGCTCGCAGAAGAGCCGCACCGCCTCGGCGAAGAGCCCGTCGCCGGCGAGGATCGCGACGTCCTCGCCGAACTTCACGTGCGAGGTCGGCAGGCCGCGGCGCAGCTCGTCGTCGTCCATCGCCGGCAGGTCGTCGTGGATCAGCGAGTAGGTGTGGATCAGCTCGACCGCGCAGGCGACCGGGAGGAAGCGCTCCGGCGCGGCGCCGAGGGCGCGGGCGGTGGCGAGGGCGAGCACCGGCCGGACCCGCTTGCCGCCGGCCAGCAGCGAGTAGCGCATCGCCTCTTCGAGCCCGGCGGTCGGCTCGGAGGCGGAGAAGCTCAGCTTCGCCAGCGCGCCCTCGACCAGGGCGTGCAGGTCCTCGGGGTAGCTCATGAAAGTTGTTCCTTATGGCGGTACAGCGACCAAAAGGAACAGCTGACGGAGACGCTCACTCGGCCGCGGCCTGCCGACGCGCCTCGCGGTTGGCCTCCTCGACCGCCTCGGCGGCGAGGTCGGCCGCCTCGCCGGCGAGCTGGGCGGCGCGCTCGTCGCCGACCTCCTCGCTCTCGAGCTCGCCGGTGATCTGGCGCAGCCGCTCGGAGATCTCCCGCAGCCGGGCGTTCACGCCGCCTCCTTCTCGCGCACCACGGCGCCGAGGATGCCGTTGACGAAGCCGGGCGCCTCGGCGCCGCAGTACTTCTTCGCGATCTCCACCGCCTCGTCGATCGCGACCTCGGCCGGCGTCTCGCCGAACTCCATCTCGTAGAGCGCCACCCGCATCACGTTCATGTCCAGCGGCGCGATCCGGTCCACCGTCCAGCCCCTCGCATGGGCGGCGATGATGTCATCGAGCTCTTCGCGGTGCTCGTCGACCCCCTCGGCGAGCTCCCGGGTCAGCGGCCGCGCCTCCCCCAGGAGCTCCGCCAGCGGCCGTCCGGTGACGTCCCGCTGGTAGTTGGCGAAGACGGCGTCGCGCCGCTGCTCGGACCTGCGCATAACCGCATTCTGCCAGCGTCGCCGCGCCGAGCGCTCAGGCGCGCGAGATGTACTCGCCGCTGCGGGTGTCGACCCGGACCGCGTCGCCCTCCTCGATGAAGAGGGGCACCTGGACGACGACGCCGGACTCCAGCGTCGCCGGCTTGTTGCCGCCCCCCGAGGCGGTGTCGCCCTTGAGGCCGGGATCGGTCTGGGTGACCTTCATCTCGATCGCGCTCGGCACCTGGACGTCGCTGGGGCGCTCGTCGACGAACAGCACGTCGACCTCGGCGTTGGGCAGCACCCACTGCATCGCGTCGCCCAGCGACTCGCGCGGGATCTCGATCTGGTCGTAGTCCTGCGAATCCATGAAGACCGCGGCCTCGCCCGAGTCGTAGAGGTACTGCATCTTTTTCGATTCGGTCCGCACCGGGCGGAACTTCTCCCCCGCCCTGAAGGTTTTGTCGATCACCGAGCCGTCCTCGATCCGCCGCAGCTTGGTCCGCACGAAGGCCCCGCCCTTGCCCGGCTTGACGTGCTGGAACTCGATGATCTTCCAGATCTTGCCGTCGATCTCGATGTGGGTGCCGTTCTTGAACTGGTTGGTGCTGATCGTCATCGGCGGGGAATCCTAGAGGCTGGCCTCAGCCGGCGGCGCCGGGGCCGGAGGACCACCGCAGCCAGGGCCACGGCGGCGGCGGAGATCATCTCTCGCCGGTGCTCGTGGTCAACCCGGAGGCGGCGTTGCCGCTGAGGACACGCCGGGTCAGCGAGGGCAGCAGGATCCGGGCGACGGCCGCCAGCGCGTAGGGGCGCGGGACGTAGCGCTCCGCCCGGCCGCCGGGACCGCACTCGTAGACCGCCTCGGCGACCTTCTCCGGCCTGGAGACGATCCAGCGGGTCAGCGCCTTCTCGCGCAGCTCGGTCGCCGGGAAGCCCTCGGTCGCGACGAAGCCGGGAAGCACGAGGCCGACGTGGACGCCGTACGGCAGCTCCTCCGCGTAGAGCGAGTCCGACCAGCCGATCAGGGCGAACTTGCTGGCGCTGTAGGCGCCGGTGCGGGCGCGGGAGACCCGCCCGGCGGTGCTGGCGACATTGACGATCGCGCTCGGGGCCGCGGCGCGCAGCAGCGGCAGCAGCGCCTCGGTCAGCCGCACCACCGCGTCGAAGTTGAGCTCCATGTGGCGCTGCACGTTGGCGTGGCCGGCCTCGCCGAAGCTCCCGCGCCAGGCCGCCCCGGCGTTGTTGACCAGCAGCCCCAGCCGGCCCCCGTGCTCGGCCTCGAGGTGCTCGCGGACGCGCCGCGGGGCGTCCGCGGCGGTGAGGTCGACGGCGACCCAGGTGGCGCGACAGGGCAGCGACTCCGCCAGCTCGCGCAGCAGCTCCTCGCGCCTGGCGACGAGGACGAGCTCGGTGCCGGGCTCGCGGGCGAGCCTGATCGCGGTCGCCCGACCGATCCCGCTAGAGGCCCCCGTCACCACCGCCACACTCATCCGCGCAAGAGTATTCGAAAGTCGTCACATTTCCACCTACGTGTCTGACTTGATGCCCCTATAGAGGGGGCTGAAGTCAGACACGCCCGGCGGTGGGAGGATTGCGGGATGGAGGGATCGGCTCAGGGCCATCGGCGGTTCGGCGAGATTCGCCGCGAAGGCGAGCGGGTGACGCCGCTGGAGCTCTTCTTCGACCTCGTCTTCGTGCTGGCGATCACCGAGTGCACCGGCCTGATGTCCCACGACCAGACCTGGTCGGGGCTGGTCCAGGGGCTGCTGATCCTCGGTGTCCTCTGGTGGGCCTGGGTCGGCTACGCCTGGCTGACCAGCGTCGTCGACCCGGAGGCGATCGCGATCCGCGGGGTCATCTTCGTCGCGATGGCGGCGATGCTGATCGTCTCGATCTGCGTCCAGGAGGCGTTCGGCAGCCTCGCCCTCACCTTCGCGCTGGCGATCGGCGTCTTCCGCGCCGCCCACATCGCCCTCTTCCTGATCGCCGGGGCCGAGGTCGACGGCAGCGACCTCACCCGCTCGGTCACCGGGCTCGGGATCAGCACCGCGATCGCGGTCGGCATCCTCGTCCTCGCCTCCGCTTTCGACGGAGTCGCCCAGGGCGCCCTCTGGGCGCTGGCGATCTTCCTCGACATGGCCGGCCCCTACTTCTTCGGCTCGGAGGGCTGGCGCCTCGTCGCCGGCCATTTCGCCGAGCGCCATGGCCTGATCCTCATCATCGCCCTGGGCGAGAGCATCGTCGCGATCGGCGTCGGCGCCTCGGGCGCCCTCGACTTCGGGATCGGCACCACCGCGGTGCTCGGCGTCCTCCTCGCTGCGGCGCTCTGGTGGACCTACTTCGACGTCGGCGCCCTGATCTCGGCTCGCCGCCTCGGCGAAGCCGCCCCCGGCCGGGCCCGCAACGAACTCGCCCGCGACTCCTACTCGTACATCCACCTGCTGATGGTCGCCGGGATCGTCCTCGTCGCCTTCGGACTCAGGGTGACGATCGGGCACACGGGCGACCGTCTCGCCTACGTCCCCGCCTTCGCCCTGCTCGGCGGCCTCGCCACCTACCTGATCGGCCTGGTCGCCTTCCGCTACCGCCACGTCCGCACGCTCAACCGCCACCGGCTCGGCCTCGCAATCGTCTTCTTGATCCTGATCCCGGTGGCGACGGCGGTCCCGGCGCTCGTCTCGCTGGCGGCTGCACTCGCGCTCGTCTGGGCGATGATTGCCTTCGAGCATCGCGGGTACGGGCCGGGACGGCAGGAGCTTCGCCGCCAGGCGGGCGCCGCCTGAGGCCGACGCCCCGGCCGACGAACATCCGTCCAGGTTAGGCATACTCCCCCCGACCTTTTGACCACTCCCGCCCTGCTCGACAAGCTGCTCCGCACCGGCGCCCCGTCCGGCTATGAGGCGCCGGCCGCCGAGGTCTGGCGCGAGGCGGCCTCCTTCGCCGAGATCAGCGTCGACGGGATCGGCTCGACGATCGCCCGGGTCGGCGAGGCCTCGCCGCTGGTCGCGGTGGTCGGCCACATCGACGAGATCGGCCTCCTCGTCACCCACGTCGACGAGAAGGGCTTCCTCTGGTTCGCGCCGATCGGCGGCTGGGACCCGCAGATCCTCGTCGGCCAGCGGGTCGAGGTGCGCAGCAGGGACGGCCTGGTGCCGGGCGTGGTCGGCCGCAAGCCGATCCACCTGCTCGAGCCCGACCAGCGCAAGAAGGTCGTCGAGCTGAAGGGGATGCACATCGACATCGGCGCCGCCGACCGCGAGGAGGCCGAGAGCCTGGTCCGGGTCGGCGACCCGGTGGTGATCCGGACCGAGCCGATGCCGGTCGCCGGCGAGCGCCTCGTCTCGCGCTCGATGGACAACCGGCTCGGCGCCTACGTCGCCCTGGAGAGCCTGCGCCGCTGCCACGAGGGCGCGGGCCCCGGCGGCTCGATGGCGGCCGTCGCCGCCGTCCAGGAGGAGATCGGCCTGTTCGGCGCCCGCACCGCCGCTTTCCAGCTGCGCCCCGACATCGCGATCGCCGTCGACGTCACCCACGCCACCGACGCCCCGGGGGTCGACGAGAAGGAGATCGGCAGCCACCCCTTCGGCTCGGGCCCGGCGATCGGCCGCGGCTCGACCCTCTCGCCGAAGGTCTTCGAGCTGCTGGTCGAGACGGCGGAGGCCGAGGGCATCGACTACACGGTCAGCGCCAGCGGGCGCGGCACCAGCACCGACGCCGACGTCCTGCAGATCTCCCGCGCCGGGATCCCGACCGGGGTCGTCTCGATCCCGCTCCGCTACATGCACTCGCCGGTCGAGATGGTCGACCTGGGCGACGTCGAGGCGACGGTGAAGCTGCTGGCCGCCTTCGCCTCCCGCCTCGAGGCCGGCGTCGACCTCAGCCGTTAGGACGCCGCCGGGACCGCCGCGGCGAGCGGCTCCCAGTCGTCGAAGAAGACCCGGTCGCGGCCCTGCGACTTGGCCGCGTAGAGAGAGGCGTCGGCGCGCGCCAGCATCTCGTCGGTGTCCACCGGGCCCTGCTCGGCGACGGCGACGCCGATGCTGAGCGAGACCTCCACCCCCACCGGCCGCCGTTCCTTCACCTCCGTGCGCAGGCGCTCGGCGATCTGCATCGCGTCGGCGTGCCCGGCGCCGGGCAGCATCACCAGGATCTCCTCGCCGCCGACCCGGTAGATCGAATCGCCCGCCCGCAGCGCCGCCCGCATCGTGTAGGCAACGTCCTGGAGGACGGCGTCGCCGGCGGCGTGGCCGAAGCGGTCGTTGACCCGCTTGAAGTGGTCGAGGTCGCAGAGGAGAAAGGCGTGCGAGCGGCCCTCGCCGGGGTCGCAGGGCTGCCCGTCGAGCTCTCCCAGCCGCTGCTCCAGCGCGTTGCGGTTGAAGAGGCCGGTCAGCGGGTCGAGGGTCGAGCGGCGGCGGTGGGCGCGGTCGGACTCGACCAGGGCGCCGGAGAGGATGACGACGCTGGGAATCACCGCGGCGACCGCGATCAGCCCCTGGCGCTGGCCCCAGGCGAGCGCCGGATCGGGGACGACCGCGGCGGCGAGGAACAGCGCCAGGACGTAGAGGGTGCCGAAGAGCATGCCCCGCGGCTCGAAGCGGAAGCCGAGGGTCGCGGCCGGCAGCGCGAACCAGACCAGGACGGGGCTTTCGGAGGCGCCGGTGAGCAGGGCGGCAGCGGCGATCAACGCCGGCAGCGCCGCCCAGGCGCCGGCGATCCAGAGGGTCGGCCGGGCGCTCTTGCGCATGAAACGGTCGGCGACCGAGAAGCCGGCCAGCCCGGCGGCGAGGAGCGGGACCCACCAGTAGCCGATCGAGCTGCCGCCGCCGACCGCCAGCGCCAGGGCGAGGATGCCGAAGCAGGCGAGCCGGTAGCGGCGCACCCGGTCCTCCATGTCGAGCAGCCGCTCGCGGCGGGCTTCCTCATGGATCGAGACCAGGGTGGCGGGACTGGACGCCATGGGCGGAGGATCGGCAGGGCCGCTGCCCGACTTGAATTCGAACCGGGGGCGCCCGCGCTACTCGACGACCTGGAGCGCCTTCGGCAGCGAGCTGAGGTTGCGCAGGCCGTCCTCGGCGACGACGACGAGGTCCTCGATCCGCACCCCCAGCCTGCCGGGCAGGTAGACCCCCGGCTCGACCGTGACCACTTCGCCCGCCGCCAGGACGTCGTCGGAGCGCGGCGAGAGGCGCGGGCCCTCGTGCACCTCCAGCCCGACCCCGTGGCCGAGGCCGTGGCCGAAGCGCTCGCCGTGGCCGGCGGCCTCGATCGCCTCGCGGGCGACCCGGTCGACGTCCTCACCCTTGACCCCGGGCCGGATCGCCTCCAGCGCGGCGGCCTGCGCCCCGCGCACCAGCTCGTAGACGGCGACCGCCTCCTCGCCGGGATCCCCGGTCGCGTAGGTGCGGGTGCCGTCGGAGCAGTAGCCGTCGAGCTTGGCCCCCATGTCGAAGACGACCAGCTCGCCGCGGCCGATCTCGCGCTCGCCGGGCTCGGCGTGCGGCAGCGCCCCGTTCGGCCCGGCGGCGACGATCGCCGGGAACGAGGGGTCGCCGCCCTGCTCGCGGATCCGCGCTTCGGCGGCGCGGGCGACCTCGCGCTCGCTGCGCCCGGCCAGTCCCCGCTCGACGCTCCAGCGCCAGACCTCGTCGGCCAGCTTCGAAGCCTCCTCGATCGCCGCCAGCTCGCCGGCGTCCTTGACCCGGCGCAGCTCCTCGACCGCGCCGCCGGCGGCGACCATCTCCACCCCGTCGGCCAGCTTCTCCTTCAGCTTCCTCAGCAGCCGCACCGACATCTGGTCGTCCTCGAAGCCGGTCCGGCCCTGCAGCCGCTCGGCGATCCCGCCCAGCCAGTCGCCGCTCAGCGTCGCCGTCTCCCAGCCCTCGACCTCGGCCGCGGCGCGCTCGGTGTAGCGGAAGTCGGTGAGGAAGTGGCGGACGCCGGGGCCGCAGACGCAGGCGCCGTTGGTGCCGGTGAAGCCGGTCAGGTAGCGGACGTTGGTGAGGTCGGTGACCAGCATCCGGTCGAGCTCGCGCTCGGCCAGCTTCGCCTCGAGGCGCTCGCCGCGGCCGCGCATCAGGCGCCGGCCCCGAGCTCGCCGGAGAGCAGCTCCAGCGCCTCGCGGTAGCCCTCGGCGCCCCGGCCCGCGATCTTGGCGAGGACGAGGCCGTCGAAGACCGAGAGCGCTCGCCACCCCTCGCGCGCCTCGACGTCGGAGAGGTGGACCTCGACCGCGGGCAGCCCGGTCAGCTCCAGCGCGTCGGCGATCGCCCGGCTGTAATGGGTCCAGGCGCCGGCGTTGACGATCGCCGCGTCGGCGAGGTCGGCCGAGCGGTGCAGGTATTCGCAGAACTCGCCCTCGGCGTTGGTCTGGAAGAAGATCGGTTCCAGCCGCAGCTCGTGCGCCCAGTCGGAGATGCGCCGCTCCAGCGCCGACAGCGGCAGCCCCCCGTAGATCTCCGGGTCGCGCCGCTCCAGGACGTCGAAGTTGACCCCGTGCAGGACGGCGATGCGGTTGGCGACGGTCGACGTCATTCGCGCAACTCCCTCACAGCCGCCTCAATGTCGTCAGAGTCGAGAAGTTGCCCAGGCATCGGGCAGCCGGGCTCAGAAAGGAGGACGAAGCCCACCCCAGCCTCGGTCCGCTTCTTGTCACGCTGCAGCGAGCCGAGGATTTGCTCAGGCGCGATCTCGGAATCGAACCTCACCGGGAGACCATGGCTCTTCAACTCCGCTTCGACGTCGTCTCGCAACTGCGCCGCCCCAGAGAGCCGAAGCGCCGCCAGCAGGCCGAGGCCGACCGCCTCACCATGCCGGTACCTCTCATACCCCGTTGCGGTCTCAATCGCGTGACCAACCGTGTGACCGAGATTCAAGATCTGCCGGCGCCCACTATCGCGTTCGTCGTCGGCGACCACTTCACACTTGAACCGCGCGCAAGCGAAGACAACGTCGACGAGGCTTTCCGGGTCCACCTGGTCTATCGCTCGAACTCGCTCCCAAAGGTCACCGCCGGCAAGCAACCCCGTCTTGAGCGCCTCGACGTAGCCGGCATCGCGGTCCCTGTCCGAGAGACTGGAAAGAGTGACGGTATCGGCCACCACCGCGGCCGGCTGGTGGTACGCGCCAACGTAGTTCTTCCCCTCCGGCAGGTCGACGCCGGTCTTGCCTCCGTAGGCCGAATCGACCTGCGCCACCAACGTCGTCGGGATCTGAACCACGGGAACTCCCCGTTGGTAGACATGAGCGCAGAAGCCAGCCAGGTCTCCAACCACCCCGCCCCCAAGCGCCACGATGTGATCTTCTCGCGTCATGCCGGACCGAGCCAGGTGCCTCAGTATCCACTCGGCCTGCGACATCGTCTTCGCTGCCTCACCGGGCTCCACCTCCACGCGACCAGCCAACGGCTCGATTTTCTCTCCGTATAAGCCGAAAACCGTTTTGTCACTCACACAAAACCGGTTTCCGGTCAACGGCCACCAGTCATTCTCAAGTAGGTCCATCCCAACGAAGATCGGGTACTCGCCAGAGGCACTGCGCGCCCAGAGCATCTTGGCTCCCGCGAAGCTGCCCAGCATCCGGATCGAGGGAAGTGCCCGCAAAACCATCTCCGGATCCCCTTCTGGCAGGACAGCGTCGGCCAACTCGGCATAGATGGGCTTGCGCTCGGAGAAAAGCGCATCGAAATTCGCACGACCCCGAGCAACGAGCGGGCGATCGGTTTCCGATACCCGGTCCCACGCCGTGTCTGCGGATACATCCAGCCACGCCACTATGTGGCGCTTGAGCTCGGACTGGACCCCAGGCGAGAGAACGGTTCCTCCGCCAAGCGCAATCACACCGCCATCTGCTTCTCTCAGAAGCCGCACCGCGACATCGCTCTCCACCTCGCGGAACGACTCCTCTCCCTCACTGTCGAAGAAGTCGCGCACCGACATATGGACCCGGTCTTCGATCAACTGATCGATGTCCTGGGACGGTCCGGTGCGTCCAACGATCGCAGCGGCCGCCGAAGACTTACCGGCCCCCATAAATCCTATGAAGACAATCGCAGGGCTAGCGGTCACTATCGGTACCGCCTGACCAAGACAAGCTCAACGGCCACCTGGCCGATTTCTGTTCCTTTTGGCCACTCAGCGACCAAAAGGAACAGCGCAGAGCGCGATTTCCATCTCCGCTGTTCCTTATGGCTCCATAGTGGACAAAAGGAACAGCGAGGCAAGATCGCGCCTGAGCGAGGCAAGTGCTCAATGGCGCTGTGATCCCGGCGACCGCGGATGCCGCATGGCCACGATCTGGGGTCGTCACCGGCCGCGATTGGCGATGTGAAGGGCCGTTAGCCACGCCAGTCGATGCGCTGCCTGTAGGCGTCCAGGGCGGCGAGGACGTCGTCGATGTGGTCGCCGCCGAACTTCTCGCGGTAGGCGCGGGCGAGGGTAAGCGCGACCATCGCCTCGGCGACCACCGCGGCGGCGGGGACGACGGTCGAGTCGGTGCGCTCGCGCAGCGCCTGGGCCGGCTGCTTGGTCTCGGTGTCGACCGAGCGCAGCGGCTTGGTCAGGGTCGAGATCGGCTTGATCGCCGCCCGCACCGAGAGCGGCATCCCGTTGGTCATCCCGCCCTCGAGGCCGCCGGCGTGGTTGGTCTCGCGGAAGTAACCGTCCTGCTCGGACCAGAAGATCTCGTCGTGGGCCTCCGAGCCGGGGCGGCCGGCGACGTCCCAGGCTTCGCCGATCGCGACGCCCTTGATCGACTGGATCGAGGCGACGGCGCCGGCCAGGCGGCCGTCGAGACGGTCCTCCCAGGAGACGTGGGAGCCGATCCCGGGGACGAGCCCGAAGACGAGGACCTCGAAGCTGCCGCCGAGGCTCTCGTTCGCCTTGCGCAGGCGGTTGATCTCCGCGACCATCGCCCGGCTCGCCTCGGGGTCGAGGCAGCGGACCGGGTCCTCGTCGACCCCGGCGAAGTCCTCGGGCTTCAGATCGGGCCGCTCCGCCGCCCTGACCGAGGCGATCTGCAGTACGTGGCTGTGGATCTCGACCCCGAGCCGGGCGAGGAAGGCGCGGGCGATCGTGCCGGCGGCGACGCGGGCGGCAGTCTCCCGGGCGCTCGCCCGCTCCAAGATGTTGCGGATGTCGGAGTGGCCGTATTTCTGGGCGCCGACGAGGTCGGCGTGCCCCGGCCGCGGCAGGTGCACCTCGTCGGGGCTGAAGCCCTCGACCGGCCACGGGTTCATCCGCTCCTCCCAGTTGGCGTAGTCGCGGTTGGCGACCAGCAGGGCGATCGGGCTGCCGAGCGTGCGGCCGTGGCGGACGCCGGAGCGGACCTCGACGGTGTCGGTCTCGATCTTCATCCGGCCGCCGCGGCCGTGGCCGAGCTGGCGCCGCGCCATGTCGCGGTCGAGCGCCTCGCGGTCGAGCTCCAGGCCCGCCGGCATCCCCTCGACGATCGCCACGAGCCCGGGCCCGTGCGACTCCCCCGCGGTGGTGAAACGGAACGTCGTCATCAGGGCAAGGCTATCGGCGGGGCGATTGGTGAGTTAGCTTGCCTATGGCGAGGTCAACTCACCAATCGCGCGCCGCCCGGCGCATCACCTCGAGGTCGGGCTCGCAACCGGTCCAGATTTCCAGCGAGCGGGCCCCCTGCTGGACCAGGATCTCGATCCCGTCGACGGTCTCCGCCCCGGCGCGGCCGGCCGCCTCGAGCAGCGGGCTGCGGCGCTCGCCGTAGACCATGTCGACGACCGTCTGGCTCTGGGCGAAGAGGTCGGGCTCCAGCGGCAGGTGCTCGAAGGGGTCCTCGCCTCCCAGTCCGGCGGCGCTGGTGTTGACGAGGATCTCGTAGCCCTCCTGGCGCGGGTCGGCGACGGCCGCCCCGCCGAGCTCGGCGCAGAGCGCCGCCGCTTTCGCCGCGGTGCGGTTCCAGACCTCGACCTCGGCCCCTTCCCAGAGCAGCGCCCAGAGAGCCGCCCGCGCCGCGCCGCCGGCGCCGAGCACCAGCGCCCGGCGTCCGCGCGGCCTCACCGGCAGCGCCGCGAGAAGGCCGTCGGCGTCGGTGTTGTGGGCCTCGATCCCCCCCTCGGCGAAGACGAGGGTGTTGGCGGCGCCGATCTGCCGCGAGGCTTCGCTGGCGCTGTCGGCGAGGGCGAGCGCGGCCTGCTTGTGGGGGACGGTGACGTTGGCGCCGACGAAGTCTTCCCAGGCCATTTCCTGCACCCGCGCCTGGAAGTACGCCGCGGGGACGTCGATCGCCTCGTAGTCCCAGTCCCACAGCTCCAGAGCCCCCAGCGCCGCGTTGTGCATCGCCGGCGAGCGCGAGTGCGATACCGGGTGGCCGAGGACCGCGAGCCGTGGCATCGCCGGCGACCTATTCCCCGCAACTGGTCGGCGAGTTGCCGCCGGCCGCTTCGCGCGCCGAGTTATACCTGCTCACCGCGGCTTCGAATTCGGCTTCGGTCTTGGCGAAGGTGAGCTTGCCGCAGGCGCCGGGGGTGGTCACGTAGAAGAGGTAGCCGGTCTTCGCCGGGTGCGCCGCCGCCTCGATCGCGTCGATCCCCGGGCTGTCGATCGGCCCCGGCGGCAGGCCGGCGTGGGTGCGGCTGTTGTAGGGGGAGTCGATCGCCAGTTCGGATTCGGTCAGCGGCTTCGTGTAGTTGCCGGTCGCGAAGCGGATCGTCGAGTCGATCCCCAGCGGCATCCCTTCGTGCAGGCGGTTGTAGATCACCGAGGCGACGAGCTTGCGCTGGCTCGGCGCCGCCACCTCGCGTTCGATCATCGAGGCGATCGTCAGGACGTCGTAGGTGGTGAGGTTCTTCGAGCGCGCGTACTTCATCTCGACGCCCTTGATCCGCCGCTTGAAGTCGCGCAGCTGCAGCTGGACCAGGTCGGCGACCGGCTGCCTGGGCTTCAGTTCGAAGGTGTCGGGAAAGAGGAAGCCCTCGAGGCTCTTCGCCCCCTTGCCGCCGTAGTCGGCCGGGTTCAGGTACTTCGAGCTCACCGTCGCCTTCGTGTAGCTGCCGGGGACGCCGTCTTCTTCGACGAGCTGGGCAGTCTGGGGGCGGCTGTAGCCCTCCGGGATCGTCACCGCGAGCGTCCTCTTCACCGGCGGCGTCGAGAGCGCCGAGATCGCGGCGGAATAGCTCATGCCGTGGGCGAGGGTGTAGCGACCGGAGTAGAGGCTGGAGCTGTCGCCGGCGAGCCGGACGCGGATCTGAAACAGGGTCGAGTCGTCGACGACGCCCTTTTCGTCCAGCAGGTCGCCGATTTCGCCGACCCCGGCCCCCTTCGGGATCGTCACCTGGACCCGGCCGCTGCCGTCGCCGTGGAAGGGCTGGAAGAGCTCGTAGGCCGACCAGAGGAGGAAGAGCGCGACGAGGACCGCGAAGACCCGGAACGGGTGGCGGGCGAGCGCGCCGAGGAAGCCGGATCGCCTGCCCCCGCCGCCGCTGCCGGCGCGGCGGCCGTTGCGGCCGGCGCCGGCCATCTCCGGGTCGCCCTCGTCGTGGTAGACGGGCGCGGTCGCGACCGGGGGCGGGGCGGGCGCCGGCTCGGGCTCGGGCTCGGGCCCAGATTCGGGCCCAGATGCGGGCTCGGGCGGAACGGGTTCGGGCTCCTCGTCCTTCTCCTCGCGCCGGCGCCGCCTCTCCTCGCGTTCGCGCCGCCGCTGCTCGCGCTCGCGCGCGGCGGGGTCGTCGGGGTCGGCGAAGGGGTCGCCGCCGAGCCAGTCCTCGCTCATGGCCGGCTCGCCAGGTAGGACTCCAGCAGGTGGGCGGCGGCCAGCGAGTCGCGGGCCGCGCCGGCGCCGGCGCGGCGGCTGGCGTCGGCCATGCGGCTGGTCAGGCGCTCGTCGTAGGTCTCGACCGGGACCGCGAGCATCGCTTCCAGTTCGCGGCAGAAGCTGCGGGCGATGCCCGCCTGGCTCCCCTCCTCGCCGCTGAGGTGCAGCGGCAGCCCGACGACGACCGTCTCCACCCCGTGCTCGTCGACGAGCTCGGCGACCGCGCGCGCCTCCGGCGGCTCGATCGTCGGCAGCGGCGTCGCCAGCGTCCCGCTCGGGTCCGAGAGGGCGCAGCCGATGCGGACGGTGCCGTGGTCGAGGGCGAGCACCCGCATCCGACTCTTACGCGAGCTCCCGCTCGACCGCGGCCCGGGCGGCTGCCAGCGCCTCCGCGAGCTTCGAGGGATCCTTGCCGCCGGCCTGGGCCATGTCGTCGCGGCCGCCGCCCCCGCCGCCGACGATCGGGGCGGCCTCGCGGATGATCGCGCCGGCCGAGAGGCCGGCCGCGACCGCGTCCTTGGAGACCAGCGCGACCAGCCCGGCCTTGCCGCCGAACTCGCCGCCGAGCACCACCGCCGAGGGCTGCCCGAGCTTCGACTGGATGCGGTTGGCGAGGTCGAGCAGCTGCTTCGGGTTGGCCTGCAGCTCGGCGGCGACCACGGCCGCCACGAGCCGGACCGTCCCCCCCGCCCCGGCCGGGACCTCGACCGCGCCGCGGGAGAGCTCCTCGGCGGCGCCTCCGAGCTGCTCGCGCTGGGCCTTCTCGGCGCCGGCGCTCGCCTCCTTCAGCCGCTCCGCCGCCCGGCGCGCCGCCGCGACCGGGTCCTGGGCGTTGCCGAGCGCCTCGCCCGCCTCGCGCAGCTGCGCCTCCCGCTCGCGGAACCAGTCGATCGCCGCGGGTCCGGTGATCGCCTCGACCCGGCGCACGTTGGCGGCGCTGGAGCCCTCGGAGACGATCTTGAAGATGCCGACCTCGGCGGTGTTGCCGACGTGGGTGCCGCCGCAGAGCTCGCGTGAGACCCCGTCTACCTCGACCACCCGCACCCACTCGCCGTATTTCTCCCCGAACAGGGCCATCGCCCCGAGCCTTTCGGCCTCGGCGCGGTCCATGTTCAGCCAGCGCACCGGCCGGCTCGCCTTGACCCACTCGTTGACCCTGTCCTCGACGTCGCGCAGCTCCTCGGGGCTGAGCGCCTGGCCGTGGGTGAAGTCGAAGCGCAGCTTGTCGGGCCGCACCGCCGAGCCGGCCTGGCGGACGTGGCTGCCGAGCCGCTCGCGCAGGGCCGCGTGCAGGAGGTGGGTGGCGGTGTGGTTGCGCATCGTCGCGTGGCGCGCCTCGTGGTCCACCTCGGCCTCGACCGCGGTCCCCGGCTCGATCGCCGCCGCGGCCTCGACCTCGAGGACCTGGTCCTCGCCGACCCGGTAGACGTCGAGGACCCGCGCCTCGCTGCCGTTCCACCGCAGCAGCCCGGAATCGGCCACCTGGCCGCCGCCCTCGGGGTAGAACGGGCTCTCCTCCAGCTTCACCAGCGGCCTGCCGTCAACCGCCTCGACCGCGGCGAGGCCGGTCGTCGCCCGCAGCGTCTCGTAGCCGACGAAACGGGTCGGCGGCGCCGCTGCGGCGAAGGCCATCACCCGCTCGTGGCTGTCCTCGGAGCCGTGGGCGGTCGCGCCGGCCATCCGCGCCCGCGCTCGCTGCTCCTCCATCAGCTCCTCGAAGCCCTGGTCGTCGACCGCGAGCCCCCGCTCGGCCAGCAGCTCCTTGGTCAGGTCGTAGGGGAAGCCGTAGGTGTCGTGCAGCTTGAAGGCCTCGGCGGCGTCGATCCAGGAGGTCTCCGACGCCTTCGCCTCGGCGACCAGGCGCTCGAGCAGCTCGCTGCCGCGCTCCAGGGTGCGGCCGAAGCTCTCCTCCTCGTCGCCGACCCAGCGCTCGATGTTGTCGCGCTCGGCGACCAGCTCGGGGTAGGCGTCCCCCATCAGCTCGATCGTCCGCGCCGCGAAGCGCCCCAGCCAGGGCGCCTCGAGGCCGAGGGCGTTGCCCTGCTGGATCGCCCGCCGCATGATCCGGCGCAGGATGTAGCCGCGGTCCTCGTTGGAGGGGACGACGCCGTCGGCGATCAGGAAGGCGGCGCCGCGGCTGTGGTCGGCGACGATCCGCATCGCCCGCGTCACCGCGCCGCCCTCGTCGTAGCGGCGCCCGGAGAGCTCCTCGGCGAGGTCGAGCAGCGGCCGCACGTGGTCGGTCTCGAAGACCGAGGGGACGTCCTGGAGGATCGCCGCCATCCGGTCCAGGCCCATGCCGGTGTCGATGTTCTTCATCGGCAGCTCGGCCAGGCTGCCGTCCTCGCCGAGGTCGTAGCTCATGAAGACGTGGTTCCAGAACTCGAGGAAGCGGTCGGTGTCGTCGCCGGGGCGCTCGTCCTCGGCGCCGAAGCCGGGGCCGCGGTCGAGGTAGAGCTCCGAGCAGGGGCCGCAGGGGCCGGTCGGGCCCGCCTGCCAGAAGTTGTCCTCGCGGCCGAGGCGGACGATCCGCTCCGCCGGGACCCCGGTGGCGCGCCAGATCTCGATCGCCTCGGTGTCGGGGCCCAGCCCCAGCTCCTCGTCGCCGCCGAAGACGGTCACCCAGATCCGCTCCGGGTCCATCCCGAAGCCCTCGGTCGCGAGCTCCCAGCCCCAGGGGATCGACTCGGCCTTGAAGTAGTCGCCGAAGCTCCAGTTGCCGAGCATCTCGAAGAAGGTCATGTGGCGGGCGGTGTTGCCGACCTCCTCGACGTCGGTGGTGCGGAAGCATTTCTGCACGTCGGCGAGGCGCCGGGCGGGAGGCTGCTCGCGGCCCAGGAAGTAGGGCTTGAACGGCTGCATCCCGGCCGTGGTGAGCAGGACGGAGGGGTCGTGGACCGAGGGGACGAGCGAGGCCGAGGGGACGATCTTGTGGCCGCGCGCGGCGAAGAACGACAGGTAGGTCTCGCGGATCTCCTTCGCCCTCATGTTAGGAAGCCTAAATATTTGTCCGTTCCGAGGCGGCGAGGAGGAAAGTTCGGCCTTACATGCCGGCGGGGTCGTGCGTTCCAGCATGGAATCGATCGTTCGACCCGTGGAAGGAGAGGCAAGATGAAGCTCCGATCGAAATTCGCGGCCGGCCTCGCAGTGCTGGCCCTGGGAGCGGTGCCTGGCGTGGCGGGGGCCACCGGTCCGCATTACGGGCAGGAACACCCGGCCCACCCGGCGCACCCCGAAAAGTCGCCCAAGGGGCACGGCTACGGCTACTACTGCAAGGGCGAGAGCAGGAAGCACGTCGAAGGGATGAAGCGCACCCCCTTCGCCGAATGCGTGCGCGCCGCGGCCCAGGCCAAGCACAACGAAGACCTGACCGCCCGCGAAGCGTGCAGGGAACTGAGCAAGAAGCACGTCAAGGGCCAGAAGGGCACGCCCTTCAGCCAGTGCGTCGTCGGCGTCGCCCACATGCGCCGCGAACAGCACCGCGAAGAACGCCAAAAACGTCGCGAAGAACGCGAACAGGAAGCCGGAAGCGAAGAAACGCAGTCCTGAGCCGAGTCAGGCGATGGTGCCGTGGCCGACGATGCACTCGCCGGCCATGAGCACCGCCGTCTGCCCCGGGGCGACGCCGGCGAAGGCCTCGCCCAGGCGGATCTCCAGCGAGGGGTGGCGGCCGCTGGACGCCGCTGAGACCGTGGCCGGGAGAGCGCGGGAGCGGTAGCGGAGCTTGACCGCGTCGACCTCGGCGCCGTCGCGGTGCAGGACCGCCTCCCGGACCCGCACGGTCCGCCGCTCCAGCTCGGCCCGGGTGCCGACCGTGACCGTGTTCGTCGCCGCGTCGGTGGCGAGGACGTAGAGCGCCTCGGGCGCGGAGACGGCAATGCCGCGGCGCTGGCCGACGGTGAAGTCGTGGTGGCCGCGATGGCGGCCGAGGGTACGGCCGGCCGAGTCCACGATCGCGCCCTCGCGCTCGCGCAGGCCGCCGTGGCGGCGCAGGAAGCCGCGCTTGCCCTGACCGGCGAGGAAGCAGAGGTCCTGGCTCTCGGCCTTGCGGGCGACCGCGAGGCCGTGGCGGGCGGCGATCTCCCGCACCTCGGGCTTGGTCAGCTCGGTGAGCGGGAAGCCGAGGCGGCCGAGCAGCTCGGTCGGCAGCGCCGCCAGCATGTAGCTCTGGTCCTTGGCCGCGTCGGCGGCGGTCGCCAGCAGCGGCCCGGCGGAGTCCTCGACGATGCGGGCGTAGTGGCCGGTCAGCAGGCGCTCGGCGCCGAGCCGCTCGGCGAGGTCGACCATCGCCGCCAGCCGCACCTCGCCGTTGCAGAGGATGCAGGGGTTGGGCGTCTGCCCTTCGGCGTAGCCGCCGATGAAGCGCCCGACGACGCGGCGGCGGAAGTCCTCCTCGAGGTCGAGCGTGAAGTGCGGGATGCCGAGCTGGTGGGCGAGGGCGCGGGCGCCGAGCACGGCCTCGGGCGAGCAGCAGGCCTTGGCGCCGTCGGTCTCCGGGTCGGCCCAGAGCTTGACGGTGACGCCGACCACCTCGGCGCCTTCCTCGCGGGCCAGCAGCGCGGCGACGGCGCTGTCGACGCCGCCCGACATGGCGACGGCGACGCGGCGGCGTTCGGGGGGACGGGAGACCGCGGAGTCCCCCGAGTCCGCCGGCGCCAGCGGCAGCGAGGAGGCGGCGGCGCCCGAGAGGGCGCGGTGGAGGGCGTCGGCGGCGAGCTGGGCGGCGTGGCGCTTGGCGGGGGTGAGGCCGCCGATCGCCTGGTCGACGGTGTCGATGTCGATCAGCGCCGCCTCGAGGACGGGGGCGCCGTCGACCAGCTCGGCTGCGGCGGCCGTGGCGGCGCGGGTCGCGCCGCACCCCTCGGCGTCGAAGCTGACCGAGCCGATCCGGCCGTCCTCGACGAGGAACGAGATGCGGGCGAGATCGCCGCAGGCCGCGCCGCCCGCCGAACCGACGAAGGCGCCGTCGACCACCGGCCCCAGCCGGCTCGGGTCCCGCAGGTAGTGCTCGAAAAGCTCCCGCTCCATCGGTCAAGGGTAAAGCGAGGCGCCTCCCCATCGCCCTTGATGCCGCCTCTCGTCCCCCCTCCCCGGTCTCGGATCTCTTCTCCCCGGGCGAGCCGCCTCCCCGCAGTCCCGGCCAGACCCTCCCCACGCACACCTACCTTGCCGAGTGGGTATGTGTGGGGAGGGGCCGTTCAAGCGCCGACCTCATATCGGCCGCGATCTCCCGCGGTTCGTCCCGCAGCTGCCACCAGGTGATCCGCATCGTCTTCCAGCCTTCGGCGACGAGGATGCGATCGCGCAGGCGGTCCGACTCGAAGCGCTTGACGGTGCCGTGGATGCTGCGGCTGTCGAGCTCCACCGCGAAGCACTCGTCCTCCCAGAGCGCGTCGACCTCGAAGAAGCGCCCGCGCATCGCGAGAGGGGCGTTCATCCGCGGCCGTCGCAGGGCAGAGGCGTCGACCAGGGCCAGGAACGCCTCCTCGAAGTCGTTGCGGGTGATCGCGACCGGCGCCCTCGACCCGAGGAGCGCCGTCAGCTTCCGCGATCCCCGCCGCCCCGGGTAGCGCGCCATCAACATCGGCAGCGAGACCCGATCCGTCATCTCCCGCGCTTCGGCCTCGTGGAACGCCCGCTCCAGCTCGCGCGTTTTCGCCTCGGCGGCGAGGTCGAAGATCGTCCGGAACGGCGAGGTGACCGGAATCCCGTCCTCGATCTCCCACTCGTCCTCGGCCAGGGACGCCCGGTGGCTGACGATCCCTTCCCGGCGAACGCGGCTGTACGAGGTACAGGTGATCTCCACCCTGACGGTTGTGGGCGGAAGCAGCTTCCAGAGCCCGGCGGCCGAGCGGTGACTGAGGACGGTGCCCGAGCCTCCGACCAGGACGGCGGCCATCCATCGTCCCTTTCGGTTGATTCGCCGGTATCCGACTTTGTAAGTGCCCGGATAAAGCGGGTGCAGGCTCCCGCGTTGGATTCGACCTTCGATCGCGCGCGGGCTCATCCCGAGATCGAGGAGCTGCGCCCGGGAAACGACGCCATGCTGCGCAGCGGCAAGGTCGGCGATCTCCGCATCCCAACCACGAGTGGTCGATTGTCCCCCTCCCTCGTGGGCGATTGACCTCTCGATTCTCATGGGAGCGGCGGTTCGGTTGCCATGCCGCCGATGCTGAAGCGACGGGACGCAAACTTGGCGCGCGGAATGTGCCGATTCGGGGTCGCTGGGCGCGCGGGGCCGTGACTTCGGCGGTGTCGACTCGAGGTTTCGGCCCTAGGTTTCAGGAGCGCCCGGCGGTGGTAAGTTTGGAGCAGGCTCGAGCCTGTTCGAGAGCCGTCTCACCGTTTGACCCAACACAAACGGCGCGGGAGCTGACAAGTCTCCGGGTCCCTTGGGATTCGGAGCAGGCACCCACCTTCACATGAAGGGATCAAAGCCAGAGGCGGCAACGGCGGGTTGGAGCCTCTTTTCTTTGGCCTGGGGAGCCGCCCCGCCCCGCCTCGCTCAGGCGTCGAGGTTGGAGAGGTGCCACTCGGCCTCGCTCCACTGGTCCGGCGGGACCCGCAGCGAGATGTCGCCGTGGCCGAAGCGGTCGAGCGGCCAGTCGGCGGTGAGCGCCGCCTCGAAGCCGGCCTCGATCAGCGACTGGTGCCAGGCGCGGGCGGTGCGGACGTCGCCGAAATCGCGGACCACCTCCCAGCCGTCGTAGCCGGGGTCGCCGACGTGGACCGGCGTCTGCCCGGGGCCCGGCGAGGGCCGCCACCTGCGGGGAAGCCAGTCCCGCAGGCCCATCTCAGCCGACCCGCGAGCCGGCCACCTCAGTGGCCGGGCAGTTTCGGTTTGTGGATCGCGACGCCGAGCTCGCGCAGCTGCAGCTGGTCGACCGGAGCCGGGGCGCCGGTCAGCAGGTCGAAGCCCGACGCCGTCTTCGGGAAGGCGATCACGTCGCGGATCGTCTCGGCGCCGCTGAGGCGCTGGACGATGCGGTCGACGCCGTAGGCGATGCCGCCGTGCGGCGGGGCGCCGTAGCGCAGCGCCTCGAGCAGGAAGCCGAAGCGCGCCTCGGCGGTCTCGCGGTCGATGCCGAGCGCGGCGAAGACCCGCTCCTGGGTGGCGGCGTCGTGGATGCGGATCGAGCCGCCGCCGAGCTCCTGCCCGTTCCAGACCACGTCGTAGGCCTGGGCCCGGGCGGCGCCGGGGTCGTCGGGGTCGAACTCCCCCGCCGGCGCCGTGAACGGGTGGTGCATCGCGTCCCAGCGCTTCTCGTCCCCGTTCCAGGCCAGCAGCGGCCAGTCGACGACCCAGGCCAGGCGGTGCTCGTCCTCGTCGATCAGCCCGAACTTCTCGCCGAGGTCGAGCCGCATCTGCCCCAGGACCGCGTTGGCGACCGGGCGCTCGTCGGCAACCAGCAGCAACAGGTCGCCCTCCTCGGCGCCGAGGCGCCGGTTGAGCTCGGCGAGCTCGGCCTCGCTGAGGAACTTCGCGGTCGGCGAGCGCCAGCCCTCGCCCTCGCGGAAGGCCCAGACCAGGCCCTTCGCCCCCAGCTCCTGGGCGCGCGAGATCAGCCCGTCGAGCTCGGAGCGCGGCAGCTCGCGGCGGCCGGCGTTGATGCCGCGGATCGCCCCGCCGCCGTCGAGGACCGAGCGGAAGACCTTGAACTCGGTCCCGCGCAGGGCGTCGCCGAGGTCGACCAGCTCGAGCCCGAAGCGCAGGTCGGGGCGGTCGGTCCCGAACCGGTCCATCGCCTCGTCGAACCCGATCCGCTGCATCGGCACCTCGATCTCGGGCCCCCCGACCGCGGCGAAGGCGTGGGCGAGCAGCCGTTCGTTGACCTCGATCACGTCCTCGACGCCGACGAAGGACATCTCGACGTCGAGCTGGGTGAACTCGGCCTGGCGGTCGGCCCGGGTCGCCTCGTCGCGGAAGCAGCGGGCGATCTGGAAGTAGCGCTCCAGCCCCGACATCATCAAGAGCTGCTTGAAGAGCTGCGGCGACTGCGGCAGCGCGTAGAAGGAGCCCTGCTGCTGGCGGCTGGGGACGAGGAAGTCGCGGGCGCCCTCCGGGGTCGAGCGGGTCAGGACCGGGGTCTCGACGTCGAGGAAGCCCTCGGCGCCGAGGAACTCGCGCATCGCGGCGACCACCCGGTGGCGCAGCGCCAGCGCCTGCTGCATCTGCTCGCGGCGCAGATCGAGGTAGCGGTAGCGCAGCCGCGTGTCCTCGCCGACCTCGCCGGAGAAGCCCTCAACCTGGAAGGGCGGCGTCTCCGCGTCGGCGAGCCGCTCGGCGCCGGTGACCAGCAGCTCGACCTCGCCGGTCGCCAGCTCCGGGTTGACCGTCTCCGCGGAGCGGCGGACGACGGTGCCGCTCGCGCTCAGCACGTCCTCGGCCCGCAGCCGGTGGGCGAGCTCGAAGGAGGCGCCCGAGCTGTCGGGGTTGAAGACGAGCTGGACGATGCCGGTGCGGTCGCGCAGGTCGATGAAGATCAGGCCGCCGTGGTCGCGGCGGCGGTGGACCCAGCCGGCGACCCGGGCCTCGGTCTCGACCCGGTCGGGCAGGACCCGGCCGCACCAGGTGTCGCGGTAGGCGTTGGCGCGCAGCGGCGGTGCCTGCGCCCCGCCGGCGGTCTCCACGACCCCCTCGCTCACGCTTCCACTCCGGTCATCTCCTCGACAAGGTTGCCGGGATCGGCCGGGCGCTGCTCGCCGCTGTCCATGTCGCGCAGCTGCGCCGAGCCGTCGGCCTCGAGGATGAGGACGCGGCGGGCGCCGATCCGGTTGGCGTGCTTGAGCTGGCCCTTGAGGCCGCGCCCGGCCAGGTCGACCTCGACCGCGAGCCCGGCGTGACGCAGCTCGGCCGCGAGCACGCTCGCCCGCCGGCGCTGCCCCGGATCGGCGACGGCGAGGAAGGCGTCGCGGCCGCTCGCCGGCTCGTCCTCGTCGAGGGCCAGCAGGATCCGCTCGATCCCCGCCGCGAAGCCGACCGCCGGCGTCGGCGCCCCGCCGAGCTGCTCGATCAGGCCGTCGTAGCGGCCGCCGCCGCCGATCTCCGACTGCGCGCCCAGCCGGTCGCAGACGAAGGAGAAGATCGTCCGCGTGTAGTAGTCGAGGCCGCGGACCAGGGTCGGGTCGACGACGTAGCCGACCCCGGCCGCGTCGAGCAGCGCCCGCACCTCCTCGAAGTGCTCGGCGTCGGCGCCCTCGAGCCGCTCGACGATCGTCGGCGCGCTCGCCATCGCCCCCCGCGTCCCCTCGTCGTCGGCGTCGAAGGCCCGCAGCGGGTTGATGTCGATCCGCTCGCGGACCTCCCGCGAGAGCTCGCCCTCGTGCGCGTGCAGGTGGGCCTTCAGGTCCTCCAGGTAGGCGCGCCGGGTCTCCAGCGAGCCGAGGCTGCCGAGCCGCAGCTCCACCCCGGGCACGCCGAGCTCGCCCAGCAGGTCGGAGAGGAGCATGATCGCCTCGGCGTCGGCGAGCGGCGAGTCGGTGCCGATGCACTCGGCCCCGAGCTGGTGGAACTGGCGGTAGCGGCCGGCCTGCGGGCGCTCGTGGCGGAAGAACGGCCCGAGGTAGAAGAGCTTCACCGGCTGCGCCAGTTTCTGCATCCCGTGCTCGAGGTAGGCGCGGCAGACCGAGGCGGTCCCCTCCGGCCGCAGGGTGAGGCTGCGGCCGCCCTTGTCCTCGAAGGTGAACATCTCCTTGCGGACGATGTCGGTGGAGCGGCCGACGCCGCGCTCGAAGAGGTCGGTGTCCTCGAAGGCCGGGGTCGCGATCGGCTCGTAGCCGGCGCGGGCGAAGATCGCCGCGGCGGCGTGCTCGAGGCGGCGGCGGGCGCGCCCCTGCTCGGGCAGGACATCGAAGGTGCCGCGGGGGGCCTGGAACTTGCTCGCCATCGCTCGCGCGACCTTAGTCACTTAGTGGCTTGCGAGGGGGCGCGGCGCTACCGCGCCGGCGAGCCGAGGAAGGGGTTGGTCGCCCGCTCGGCGCCGAGCGTGGTCAGCCCCATGTGGCCGGGATGGACGACGGTCTCGTCGGGGTAGTCGTCGAGCAGCCTGCCGATCGAGGCGAGCAGGGTCGGGCCGTCGCCCCCGGGCAGGTCGACGCGGCCGACCGAGCCCCGGAAGAGGACGTCGCCGGAGAAGATCGCCGGCTCGCCCCGCACCGCGTAGGTGACGTGCCCGGGGCTGTGGCCGGGCGTGAAGACGACGTCGATCTCCATCCCCGCCAGGGCCAGGGTCTCGCCGCCGCCGAGCGTCTCGTCGGCCTCGTAGCTCTCGAACGGGCCGAAGCCCTCCCAGGGGACGTAGGCCATGATGTCGGCGAGCAGCGGCACCTCGGCCTCGGGGCAGTAGACCGGCGCCCCGGTCGCCCGCGCCACCGGGGCCACGGCGCCGATGTGGTCGAAGTGGCAGTGGGTGAGGAGGATCGCCTCCACCCCGCCGCCCATCTCCGCGGCGGCGGCGAGGATCCGCTCGGGCTCCTCGCCGGGGTCGACGATCAGCAGCTTCTCGCCGCCGCTCGGGCGGAACAGGAAGCAGTTCTCGCCGATCGGCCCGACCGTGAGCATCTCGACGTCGAGGGCCATCGGCGGACTACTCGCTCCGGGCCCGGATCCGCTGGCGCTCGCGCCGCCTCCAGAGGGCGACGTCGATGTAGTAGCCGGCCGGGATGTAGAAGGCGAGCATGAAGGCGCCGAAGATCAGCGCCGCCCCGAGCGGCCGTTTGAACATGACGATCAGCAGGACGGCGAAGACCGCCGCGGCGAAGAGCCCGCGGATCGCCGAGTTGCGCCAGGTCGGGGGCAGGTCCTGCTTGGGGCCGGGCCGGCGCTTCGTCCGCGCCTGCGCCTTCGCCTCCTCGCGCGTGCGGGGACGGCCCTTGCGCGGCTTGGTGTCGATTCGCCCACCCTGGGTGCCGCGGCGCTTGCGCTGTCTCTTTTTCCTCGTCTGAGCCATCGGTCCCTCGAGCTGCATCGAATTGCGGCGCCGGTAGAGCCGGGATTCGATGCAGCTCGAAATCTAGTGGGTCGCCTCCGCGAGCCGCGCCTCGATGGTGTGGCGGGCGGGGTCGAAGCCGCGGATCGGGACGTCGGCCGGGTAACCGGCCAGGGCCGCGGCGGGGACCAGGCCGACCAGCTCCGCCGCCAGCGGCCGGGCGCCGAGCGGCGCCGCCAGCGCCCGCACCCGCTCGACGACCTCCCCCAGCGGCACCGCAAGCGGGTCGTGGACGTTGGTCGAGACCTGGGCGCGGCCGCCGGAGAGCAGCAGCCCGATCGCCCGCACCCCGGGCGGCCCGCCGCCCGCCTCGCGCAGGCCGGCGGCGACCGCGCGGGCCGCCTCGACGTCGCCGCCGTCGAGCTCGACGTTGAAGGCGGCCAGCGGCGGCCGGGCGGTGACCAGGGTCGCGCCGGCGCTGCGATGCGGCCGGTCGGGCCCGAAGTCCGGCCGCAGCTCCCCCGACCCCATCCGCAGCCACAGCTCCGCCAGGCCGCCGTTGCGAAAGTAGGCGCGCTCGGCGCGCACGGGCTCGCGGGCCAGCTCGCCATAGAGGAAGACCGGGACGCCGAGGCCGCCGATCTGCTCGGCGACGGCGAAGGCCTCGGTCCGGGCGGCGTCGCGGTCTCCGGACTCGAACCAGACCACCGGGCAGACGTCGAGGGCGCCGATCGCCGGGTGGGCGCCGGCGTAGGAGCGCATGTCGAGCGTCTCGATCGCCTCCTCGGCGCCGGCGACGAGCGCCGCCCTCAGCGGCCCCGGGGCTGCCGCGACGGTGAAGACGCTGCGGCCGTGGTCGGAGTCGCAGTGGCGGTCGAGCAGGGTCGTGCCGCGGCAGAGTGCCTGCTGCAGCCGCCGCAGCCGCTCCCGGTCGGCACCCTCGGAGACATTCGGGACCGCGAGCAGCGGAGCCACGCTCGCCGCAGCCTCAGAGCAGCAGCTCGCCGTCGGCGACGATCGTCTCGCCGTCGATCTCGACCGTGGGCTCGAGCACGACGCAGTCGAGGTGGACCGGCACCTGCACGGTGCCGCCGATCGCCGCCGAGGCGCCGAAGGCGACGTGGCAGGTGCCGAGCATCTTCTCGTCCTCGAGGATGTTGCCGGTCAGAACCGCTTCTTCGTTGGTGCCGATGCCGAGCTCGGCGACGTTGGTGCCGTCCTCGCCGTGCTCGCTCAGCAGCTCCAGCAGCCGCGAGCCGTCGGGACCGGTCGCCTCGACCAGGTGGCCTTCGCGGACCGTCAGCGCGGTCGGGGTGTCGAGCAGGCCGACCCCGGCGATCGAGCCGTCGACGACGAGCACGCCCTCGCCGGTCCCCTCGACCGGGGCGATGAAGCCCTCGCCGCAGGGCAGGTTGCCGAAGGCGCTGCGGTTGCCCAATTCGCCCGCGTCGACGATCCCGAGCCGGCCGTCGAGGCCGATCCGCAGGTCGCTGCCGTGGGCGCAGGTGATGCGCGCTTCGGAGGCGCGGTTGAGGGCGGTGACGACGGCCCAGCCGCGGCGCCGGATCTCCTCCAGGTCGCCGGTCATCAGCCGCCCCAGCATCTCCTCGGTGACGCCGGGCAGGCTGCCGACGCGGACGCCGGCCTCGCTGGCGAGCCGGCGCGCCTCGGTGTGGGAGATCGACTGGATCGTCGGCGCCAGGACGACGTCGGCGGCGCTCATCGCGGCCGCCACCGCCTGCGGCGGCTCGGCCGCGGCCGAATCGCGCTCGGAGATCACCGCCAGGGTGGCGTCCGCCCCCTCCCCCTGGGCCTCGATCCTCATCAAGGCGCCGATCTCTTCGGTCACGGGGTTGCAGATGACCAGCACGTCCTCGCCCGGCTGGATTCCCATGCACTGCCGGACCACCGTCTTGACCGCCCTGTCCAGCTCCGTGGTCACCGAGCCACCCTACCCAGGATGACCGCCGGCTGCGTTGATTTCTCCTGCAAGCGACGCATTCCCGACCAGGATGCCAAGGATCGCCCCGAGCGACGCCCCCGGCGCTGCGAGTAGTCCTCATGCCGGCGCCGGATCGCTGGGATCAGTCGTCGTCGTGGCGGTGCCGGATCGCCCACACCTGGAACCAGACCAGGCCCACGAGGACGATCCCGAAGCCGACGAACGGCGGCACCCACCCCTTCCTATGGACGACCGCAAGCGTCACCACCGCAAATGCATCGGCCGCCAGCAGGAACGCCACCAGCACCGGCCGCATCGCCGACCATCCCGTTTCCGGGCCATTCCCGGACTCCCTCCCCATCGCTACCATCCCCCTCCCCGCCGGAGTAGCTCAGCTGGTTAGAGCAGCGGAATCATAATCCGCGTGTCGGGGGTTCGAGTCCCTCCTCCGGCATCCCATTCCCAAGCGGAATGCGATGCCCCCCAAGGCCCAGAGAGTCCGATTTGGCAGGGGGGTGGCAAGGAAAGTGGCAAGGGTCTAGCGCTGAAATACCCGCAGGCGCGGCGGCTATCATCAACTGCGTGAAACCGATCCGCACCGATTTCAGGGGCTACGAGGGCAAGTTCGTCGCCATCGACGCTCGCACTGGCGAAATCGTCATCGCCGACGACGATCCGAAGGTCGTGCTGGAAAAGGCCAAGGGCCGCAACCACGTCGTGGTGCATGGCCGCGTGCCGCACGCGGACGAGCCAATTTACGTCGGCCTTGGCTGAACGCCCGCTGCCCTGGCTCTATCCCTACCGAGAGGACGCCCAGTCCACTCGGCTCGACGCGCCGGTCTTTCGCCCTTTTGTGCCGATCTCCCTGGCCCACGGCGAGCAAAGCACCTGGCAGCTGACCGGCTTGGTCGATACCGAAGCCGATGCGATCCTCGCCAGCAACCTGCTCGCAGAGCAGCTTGAGCTTGATCTGGACAACTCCGAGGGAGAAGCCAAGCACGCCGTCGGCGGTCGAGTGGTCGTTGCTCGATACAAGACGATCAGCCTGCGCTTGCACCCGAGCGACGCGGACGAGGGTGCCTACCGGGAGTGGCAGGCCGAAGTCGGCTTCATCGAGGGCTGGCACAGCGACGGTCTTGTCCTCTTGGGAAGCGTGGGTTTCCTCGATCACTTCACCGTCACCGCGAGCCGCTTCGCACAAGCCATCGCCGTCGAGGAGCGCGAGACTTTCGATGAGCGCTTCGGCGTCGTCATGGGCTGGCCCCCGGCCGCGTTAGACGACCTCAAGAATCAGCGCCAAACGCAAGCTCATAGGCGAGCTTGCCCCGCAACGAAACCGGCTGGCTGCTCGCCTACTAGCCCTCGCCGTCGGTCGGCAGGCGCCCGCACAGTCGGTCGAAATCCTCGGCCGAAGCTGGTTCCGTGCCCCACTGCTCGTCAAGCTCGGCCATCGGCGTGATCGCGGGTTCAAGGACCAGATTGCCCTCTCGATCCGGCGCCACCTCGTAGCGCCGACCATCAATCTCAACCAGCTCGCCGACGTGCAGATCGAGCTTCTTGGCCGCAGGTGCCATAAGTCCATGGTAGCCGGACGCAAGAACCCGGCTGAGCAAATTCCCAGGCGCTGCCTACGCCTTCCTTTCAATTTCCAGCAACGGAGGCTCCTCTGGTGGTGGGGGAATCTCTCCCTCCGCTCTCTTCGTGTCCTTTGGCCCCATTCCTGACAAAAGAGAAGGGCCAGAAACCTCGCAGCCGCCTCGCTTCCTTGGGCCTCCTCGCACTACCTGTATCTGACCCCGGTCGATCACATCGTGAGCGGGTGGGGTCAGATACAGGGAGCGCCCTCTTTTGGCCCAAGGGAGCGAGGCGGCTGCGAACGTTGAATTCGCCGGTTTGTTCGTAGTTCCCAAAGAGCTGGTGCCCGTACTTAGGACCCCCTGCCTCAAGGCTTGATCGTCGCCCGCATCTGATGTGATTGATGAGTGACGAGAAAGCTTCGATATTCCGAGCGCAAGGCCTTGGCAGAAGGGGGGTCGCTCGCGCCTCTCTCCGACGAGCCGAGCCCTCAGCTGTAGGCGCCGCCTGAAAACTGGACCACCTGCGCCGGTCGAAAACTGACCCCCCCTGGCGCAGGGCCGGAGCCATCCGGCCGGGTCTGGACGCTCGCCCGATCGAAGAGATCGAGGCGAGGAGGAGCGGGTGATCGACGTGGAGCACTGGGCGGAGATCAGGCGGATGCACTTCATCGACGGGGTCTCGATCCGGGAGATCCACCGCCGCACCGGCCTGCACCGGGAAACAATCCGCCGGGCCCTGGCGGCGAAGCAACCGCCGGCCTATCGCCGAGCGAAGGCACCCTCCAAGCTCGACCCCTTCAAGGAAGAGATCGAGCGGCTGCTGCGCTCAGACCACCGGATGCCCGGCACCCGCATCCGCGAGCTGCTCGCCGAGCTCGGCTATGAGGGCGGCAAGACGATCCTCGACGACCACCTGCGCGAGGTGCGGCCTCGCTTCGCTCCCAGGCGCACCTACCAGCGCACCGTCTACCGGCCCGGGGAGATCTGCCAGTTCGACCTCTGGGAGCCCCGTGAGGAGATTCCGGTCGGCCACGGGCAGACCAGGCGAGGCTGGGTGGTGACGAGCGCCCTGGGCTACTCGCGCGCCGGCGCCGGGGCGCTGATCTTCGCCAAGCAGGCGCCCGACATCCTCTGGGGCATGGGCCGCTGCCTGGCGAAGCTGGGCGCTCTGCCGCAGAGCGCAGTCTGGGACCGCGAGGCGGCGATCGCCCCGAAGGGCAAGCCCACCGATGCCTTCGCGGCCTTCTGCGGCGCCCTGCCGATCGGCTGGTCTATCTGCGAGGCCGCCGACCCGGAGTCCAAGGGCGTCCTCGAGCGAAGCCACCGCTTCCTGCGCTCCAACTTCGAACCGGGGCGCAGCTTCGCCTCGCCCGAGCACTTCCAGGCCTGCCTGGATGACTGGTTTGAAAACCGCGCCAACACCCGCCTTCACCGTGGCATCCGCGCCGTTCCGGCAGAGCGCCTGGCCGAAGAGGTGCTGCGGATGCGAGCGCTGCCCGAGCGCATGCCCGACACCGACCGCCGCTTCGTCATGCGCGTGCCCCAGCAGCCCTACCTGCGCTTCGACACCAACGATTACTCGCTGGACCCGCGGGCAGCGGGGCGGCGGGTCGAGGTGCGTGCCTCCCAGCGAGAGATCACCGCGATCGAGCTGGGCACCGGAGCCCGCGTCGCCTCCCACCGACGCTCCTTCGCCAAGGGCCTCACCTTCACCGACCCCGCCCACCAGCAGCTGCTCGAAGCGCTGCGCGGCAACCGCCGCCGCGGACCCGACGTCGAGGTCGAGCTGCGCTCCCTGGCCCGCTATGACGAGCTGATCCCGGCATGACCAAGGCCGCCGAGCTCAACCACCTGTTCCGGGCCCTGAAGGCGCCGGCTGCCGCACGGGCCCTGCCAAAGCTCGCCGAGCGCGCCCGCGAGGAGGAGTGGTCACACGAGAGATTCCTCGAGGCGGTGCTCTCCACCGAGGTCTCCTCGAGGGAGTCCCACGGCGGGGAGAACCGGATCAAGGCGGCGCGCTTCCCGGCCCGCAAGACCCTGGAGGAGTTCGACTTCACCTTCCAGCGCACCGTCAAGAAGCAGGTGGTCGAGCACCTGGGCCAGCTCGACTTCCTGCACGGCAAAGAGAACGTCGTGCTGCTCGGGCCGCCCGGCACCGGCAAGACCCACCTGGCGATCGCCCTGGGCATCCGGGCGTGTTTGGCCGGCCAGCGGGTGGCGTTCGCCACCGCGACGGAGTGGGTAGCGCGCCTCGGGGAGGCAAAGAGGGCGGGTGAGTTGGAGGCAGAGCTGCGTCGCCTGTCCTTCGTGCCGCTGCTCGTGGTCGACGAGGTCGGCTACATCCCCTTCGATCCCGAGGCGGCCAACCTGATGTTCAGCCTGGTCTCGGCCAGATACGAGCGGGCCTCGCTGATCGTCACTTCCAACAAGCCCTTCAGCGCCTGGGGGGAGATCTTCGGCGACGAAGTAGTCGCCGCGGCGATGATCGACCGCCTGGTCCACCACGCCGAGATCCTCGGCCTCAAGGGCGACAGCTACCGCCTGCGCGACAAGGACCTCGGCTCCCCGCCGCCCAGGGACTGAGCGCTCCCGCCTGCTCCGCCTCGCCCTACGGGCTCGTCTCCGCAGGCGGGACCTTGAGCTTCAGGCGGGACAACTGCTCGACGTCACGGCTGCCGCGGGTGGTCCACATTTCAACCGGCAGAAGTGGTCCGGTTTTCAACCGGCGTTGACATCAGCTTCGGAATGCCCTTGAACACCTAGTAATCGAAGCTGAAAGCAACAGCCAATTACTGCCTAGTGACCTGAGTCATTAGTTCGCAGGCATAGGCTTCCGGCCGTCGAAGTCGTCGCCATCGCAAGCGACGATGGGAGGCCTGATGCCGGTTCGTGTGGATGTGACGCTCAGCGAGGAAGAGCGCGAGGTGCTGGAGCGCTGGGCCAAGCGCCCGACAAGCGCTCAGGCCCTGGCGTTGCGCTGCCGGATCGTGCTCGCGGCAGCCGACGGGGATCAGAGCAAGGAGATCGCGGCTCGGTTGGGCTGCTCGACGCAGACGGTTGGCCGCTGGCGAGGCCGCTTCGCAAGGCGTGGCCTCGACGGCTTGCATGACGAGCCACGCCCGGGCAAGCCGCGGAAGATCGGCGACGAAGACGTGGAGCGGGTGATCGTGAAGACCCTGGAGGAGAGCCCACCGAACGCGACCCATTGGTCCACCCGCTCGATGGCTGCCGCAACCGGGATGAGCCAGAGCGCGGTCAGCCGGATCTGGCGGGCGTTCGGGCTGAAGCCGCATCGAAGCGAGCACTTCAAGCTCTCGCCCGACCCGCAGTTCGTCGACAAGGTCAGAGACATCGTCGGGCTCTATCTCAATCCGCCCGAAGCCGCGGTGGTGCTCTGCGTCGACGAGAAGTCCCAGATCCAGGCGCTTGAGCGCTCCTCGCCGATCCTGCCGCTGATGCCGGGGGTGCCCGAGCGCCAGACCCACGACTACGTCCGCAACGGCACCACCAACCTCTACGCCGCCTTGGATGTCGCCTCGGGGAAGGTGATCTCAGAGATGACGCCGCGCCACCGCGCCGAGGAGTTCCGCAAGTTCCTCAACCTGATCGAGGGCTCGGTGCCCAAAGGTCTCGACGTTCATGTCGTCCTCGACAACTCCTCGACTCACAAGACCCCGTCGATCCAGCGCTGGCTCAAGCGCCACCCGCGCTTCACCTTGCACTTCACGCCCACCTACAGCTCCTGGCTGAACCTGGTCGAGCGCTGGTTCGCGGAGTTGACCACGAAGTGGCTGAAGCGCGGCTCCCATCGCTCCGTCCGCGATCTCGTCGCCTCGATCAGAACCTGGATCGCCAACTGGAACGACGAGCCCAAGCCCTACGTCTGGCACAAGAGCGCCGATGAGATTCTCGACAGCCTCGCCTCCTACTGCCAGCGGATCAATGACTCAGGTCACTAGATGGTTGATTCCACGGCGGCAGCCGTGATCGAGGGATTTGAAGCAGAGAGGCCGAAGTCGACGGTGCTGAAGCAACCGTCGACCGAAAGGCCACGATGCACGCCGACCTCGACACTCTCTGCACCGTCGTTTATTGCACGGCGGACGATCTCCTGCCTGAGAAGCCGGGAAACGCCCGGCGCCGGGTAACCGACGCCGAGGTCGCGACCCTCTGCGCCGCCCAGGCGATCATGGGCATCCCCTCCGATCGCCGCTTCTTGGCCGTCGCGCGCAAGCGCCTCTCTCATCTCTTCCCCGAGCTGCCCAAGCAGCCCGGCTTCCACAAGCGCCGAGCCCGGTTGAGCGAGACCATTGAGTGGCTGATCGGCGTCTTCGCCGCCGAATCGCCGGGCTTCCACGACGACCTGCTGCTGATCGACTCCACGCCGCTGGAGTGCGCCCGCTCGGTCGAGACGACGAGGCGATCGGCTCTGGGGGATGCAGCCGACTACGGCTACTGCGCCTCGCATTCGCGCTTCTTCTGGGGCTTTCGCCTGCACGGGCTCTTCGCTCCCGACGGTACCCCCAGGGCCTTCACGCTCGCCTCTCCCAAGCGCGACGAGCGCGAGGTCGGGGTCGAGCTGCTCCAACGGGCCAACAGGGCCGGCGCAGCGACCGTCATCGGCGACAAGGGCTACGCGGGTCGCGAGTTCGCCGCAGCGCTCGCCGAGCTCGGAGCCACGATCGCAAGGCCGGCTCGAAAGGACGAGCCCGACAACGGAATCCACCTCGCTCCGATCCGCCAGCGGGTCGAGTCGATCTTCTGGACCTGCAAGGACATCCTCACCCTCGAGCGCCACGGCGCCCGCACCCTGCACAACCTGCGTGCTCGCATCGCCCAGCGCTTCCTGGCGCTGGCCGCGTGCATCGCCCTCAACCACCGGCTCGGGCGTCCGAGCCGCGCTCTGGTCGACTACGTCGCCTGAGGGCGTGGAATCAACCATCTAGCGCTCTGCGCTCCGCTTGCATTAAGCACTTTGGCTGGGCTAAGGAACTCAGCCCAATTGCGGCGCTGAAATTTGTGGAGGTCGATGACTTCCTGGACTTCTTGGAGATCTTCTGCGATGAGGCCACGCGGCCCCAGACCTACAGTGACGGCTCAGGAGGCATTCCGATGAGCGGCGCGGAAGACGAGATGAACGCACTTTTCGATCGGCATCGTTTCGGATACCGGCTGCATGACGGGCAAATTGTGAAGATCGGATCTCCTGCGCTCGATGAAGCTGTCATAGGGCCGGCGCTGCTTGCTATTCATCGTCCAGGCTGGGAGGAGGTAGAGCGCTCTTTTCGTGAGGCCATCGAACACCAGCGGGGCGGGGCTGCCGAGAACGACGATGCACTGACGGCTGCAAATGCAGCACTAGAGGCAGCGCTCAAGGCTGCTGGCTTTAAGGGATCGAATCTCGGACCCCTCGTAAAGGACTTCAAGAAGTCGGGCGCTGTGCCCACGGAGCTCAAGGGTGTCCCGGAGGCGTTGGAGGTACTCGTTGGACGGTCAGGGGCGCTCCGAAGCTCTCACGGTGATGCACATGGCAAAGCGGCCGGGGCTGCTGCGGTTCCTCAAGCTCTGGTTAATCTTGCGATCCACTGGGCCGGCGCGTTCATCGTCTACTTGGGCGATGGAGCGTCAGCCGGCGAATGATGATGCTCGACGCCCGGCTCCCCGGGCTCGGCCGACAACTTCCGCGAACGGCCGGGGCAGCAGCCGACCTCGCTGCACCTCGGCCGGGCCGACTGCCGGAACCTGCCGGGCTCGCCCGCCAGGCGTTCCGCCTCAGCGCCTCCTGATCGCCTCTCCGAACTTGACCTCGCTATAGCGAGGCGAAGTTCGGAGAGGCGGGGCAGCCGACCGCGCCCCGGGCCGGCCCCGGCGCGTCACGCCTCGAGCATCAGCGTCACCGGGCCGTCGTTGATCAGCGCCACCCCCATGCAGGCGCCGAAGACGCCCTTCTTCGCCCCCAGCCGCTCGCAGAAGCGGTCGTAGAGAGGCTCGGCGACCTCCGGCCGGGCGGCCTCGGTGTAGCTGGGGCGGTTGCCGCGGCGGGCGTCGCCGTAGAGCGTGAACTGGCTGACGCAGAGGACCTCGCGCTCGCCCAGCGGCTCGTTCATCCGTCCCTCGGCGTCGTCGAAGATCCGCAGCTTCCGCACCTTCTCGGCGAGCCGATCGCACTCCCCCTCCCCGTCGCCGGCGCCGACCCCGAGCAGGACCATCATCCCGGGCCCGATCTGGGCCACCCGCTCGCCCTCGACGTCGACCGCGGCCTGGCTGACCCGCTGGACGAGCGCCCTCAACGGCCCGCTCCGCCCTCCAGCGCCTCGATCAACGAGCTCGCATCGTAGGCGCCGTAGAAGCGCTCGCCGTTGACGAAGAAGGTGGGGGTGCCGGTGACGCCGCTGGCCTCGGCCGAGGCGAGGTCGCGCTCGATCCGCTCGCGGTGGGCGCCGGCGTCGATCTCGGCGGCGATCCGCTCGGCGTCGAGGCCGAGCTCGCGGCCGACCTGCAGCAGCGTCTCGCGCGAGAGCTTCGGCTGGCTCGGGTAGAGGGCGTCGTGGTAGTCCCAGAAGCGCCCCTGCGCCGCGGCGGCCTCGCTCGCTTCCGCCGCTTCCATCGCCAGCGGGTGCTTCGCGGCGATCGGCAGGTGGCGGAAGCCGAACAGCAGCCGCTCGCCGAGGCGCTCGCGGACCCGGCGCAGGCTCTTCTGGGCGCCGAGGCAGAAGGGGCACTGGAAGTCGCCGAACATCACCAGCTCCAGCGGCGCCCCGGGCGCGCCGCGCCGGTGGTCGAGGTCCCCCAGCGGGGGAGTAAGCGGTTCCGCCATCAAAGACGATGTTATGTGCCCGGTGAACAACGTCGAGTCGGTCTTCGTCCTCATCCTCGCCGCGGCGCTGCTGGTGCGGCTCGCCGACCTCGGCAAGATCCCGGCGCCGATCGTCCTCGTCCTCGGCGGCCTCGCCATCGCCTTCGTCCCCGGGCTGCCGAGCGTCGAACTCGACCCCGACACGATCTTCCTCGTCTTCCTGCCGCCGCTGGTCTACGCCGCCGGCTGGCGCACCTCGCCGCAGGAGCTGCGGGCGGTGATGCGCCCCCTGGCCCTGCTGGCGATCGGCCTCGTCTTCATCGCCGCCGCCGCGGTCGCCGTCGTCGCCCACGCCCTGGTGCCGGAGCTGGGCTGGGCCGGGGCGGCGGTCCTCGGCGCCGTCCTCGCCCCCACCGACGCCGTCGCCGCCACCTCGATCTTCCGCCGCCTCGGCGCCCCGGAGCGGGTGCGGCTGGTGGTCGAAGGCGAGTCGATGATCAACGACGGCACCGCGCTCGTGCTCTACCGGATCGCCGTCGGGGTCGCGACCGGCGGCGCCTTCAGCCTCGGCGGCGCGGCGCTGGAATTCGTCGTCGTCGCCGCCGGCGGCATCGCGATCGGGATCGCCGTCGGCGTCCTCTCCGACCTCGTCGTCCGCCGCCAGACCGACGCCGCGCTCTCGATCGTGCTCACCGTCCTCACCGCCTACGGTGCCTACATCGCCGCCGAGGAGCTGCACGTCTCCGGGATCCTCGCCGCGGTGGTCGCCGGCGTCTACGCCGGCTACCGCTCGCACCGCTCGCTCGACGCCGACATCCGCCTCAGCGCGATCGCCTTCTGGAACGTGCTCGTCTTCGGGCTCGAGATCACCCTCTTCGTCCTCCTCGGCCTGCAGCTGCCGGACATCGTCGACACCCTCAACGAAACCTCCTCGGGCGTCGGCGACCTGCTGGGGCCGGCGGCGGCGATCGCCGCGGCCTCGATCGGCGTCCGCCTCGCCTTCGTCTTCGCGATCGGCTCCGACGCCGGCGAAACCGCCGGCCAGCGCTTCGCGGTCGGCTGGAGCGGGATGCGCGGCGCCGTCTCCCTCGCCGCCGCCCTGGCGGTGCCGCTCAGCGTCGCGGGGCGGCCGCAGATCATCTTCCTCACCTTCGCCCTGATCCTCGTCACCCTGGTCGGACAGGGGCTCTCGCTGCCGTTCATCGTCCGGGCGCTGGGGCTGGAGGAGCCGCGGCGCTGGTCCGACGAAGAGGCGGTGGCGCGGATGGAGGCGGCGCAGTCGGCCCTCGACCGGCTCGACGACATGGAAGAAGACGAGCGCGCCTCGGAGTCGCAGCTGAAGCGCCTGCGCGACCTCTACCGCGCCCGCTTCCGCATGTGCCAGGCGGTCCTCGGCGGCGAGGACCCCGAGGCGGCCGCCCGCGAACAGCGGATCGCCGACTACGGCGAGCTGCGGCGCGAGCTGATCGGGGTCGAGCGCGACGAGCTGCTCGGGCTGCGTCAGGAGGGACGGCTGCGCAGCCAGACCCTGCGCCAGATCGAGCGGGACCTCGACCTCGAGGAGGCCCGGATTCGGGCCTGACGTGGGAGAGCCGGGAGAGGGGCCCTCCAGACAACAGCGGGGAGGGTCTGGAGGACCCTCTCCCGGCTCGGCTACACGCTCCAGAGCGGCCAAAGGCACCGGGGGGCGCCAGGAGCGGTCGGTCCCGAGCTCGATGCGCTCCTCCCTGCTCACCGAATCGCCGGGCGCGTCGGGACTCGGGGGTGAGGGTCGCCAGACCCTCCCCGCTCTTGTCCGCCGACCCTCGCCCCCGAGTCCCGCTCAGCCGGCGAAGAAGTCTCGCGCCCTTTCGGCCACGAGGTTCGGCATCTCGTCGGCGATGAAGTGGCCGCAGTTGTCTACTTTCTCGACCTTCATCTCCTCGGCGTGGCGCTCGTAGCCGGCCAGGAGGTTGTGATTGAGGGCGGCGTCGCCGGTGCCGAAGAGGAGCAGGGTGGGGACTTCGAGGCGGGCCTTGGCGTAGCGGCCGCGGGCCATCTCGGGGACCTCGCGGAGGTTGAAGGTGCGGTACATCTGCACCGCCGCCCGCGCCCGGTCGGGCTCCATGAAGGTGTCGGAGAAGGCGTGCAGGGTGGCGTCGTCCCAGGCCTCCCTGCGCACCGAGGCGCCGGCCAGGACTTTCGGGACGAAGCGGCCGCTGCGGTGGAGGCGGTAGCCGATCCCGGGGCTGAGGATCAGCCACTGGTACCAGAAGCGCCAGAGGTGGGGCGCCATCGCCCGCATCGTCGTCCAGGGCGGGAGGATGTTGAGCGCCAGGTAGCGCCGGAAGCGCTGCGGCTCGCGCAGGCAGAGCAGGAAGCCGATCCAGCCGCCCCAGTCGTGGCCGACCAGGTTCACCCGCTCGATCCCCAGCTCGTCGAGGACGGCGAGGACGTCGTCGGCGAGGTTCTCCTTCTCGTAGCCCGCGGCCGGCGCCTGCGACCAGCCGAAGCCGCGCAGGTCGAGGGCGATCACCCGGTAGCGGTCGGCCAGCGCCGGCATCAGGTGCCGCCACTCGAACCAGTGCTGCGGCCAGCCGTGCAGGCAGAGGACGACCTCCTCCCCGCTCCCCGCTTCGGCGTAGTGGAACTCCAACCCGCGGGCGCGGACCTGGTGGTGGCTGACGCCGGCGACCTGCGGGAGCGCGCTCACGCCGGACAGCCTAGGCGCTTTCTGTTCCTTTTGGCGGCATAGCGGCCAAAAGGAACAGCCAATGAGTCAGGCGCCGGTTCTTTCCTGTTCCTTATGGCTGCATGACAGCCATAAGGAACAGACAAGCTCGGCGGCGGCGGCGGGTCAGCGCAGCGCCGTGGCGGCGGCGCGGCGAAAGTCGTTCAGGACCTCCTCCATCGCGCCGACCTCGCAGGGGACCCCTTCGGGCCAGGGCTTGTCCGGATGCTCGTGGATCGTCTTCAGGCCGTTGCCGCTGATGATCGCGACCACGACCTCGTCGGGGCCGAGCTTGCCTTCCTGGGCGAGCCGCGCGGTCGCGGCGATCGTCGTCCCGCCGGCCGGCTCGGTGAGGATGCCCTCGGTCGCCCCGAGCAGGTCGATCGCGCTCCAGATCTCCTCGTCGGAGACCGCCGCCGCGGAGCCGTTGCGGGAGCGGACCGCGTCGACGACCAGGCCGCCGTCGCCGGGGGCGCCGATCGCCAGCGAGTGTGCCGCCGTCTCCGGCGTCTGCGGCTCGATCTCGCCGCCCTCGCGGATCGCCGTCGCGATCGGCGAGCAGCCGCTCGCCTGGGCGATGTTGATCCTCGAGCCGGCGGTCTCGGCCAGGCCGACCGTCTCCAGCTCGACCAGGCCCTTGTGGACGCGCGAGGAGAGGGTGCCGCCGGCGGCCGGGATCACGAAGTGGTCGGGCGGGCGCCAGCCCAGCTCCTCGACCACCTCGAAGGCCATCGTCTTCGCCCCCTCGGCGTAGAACGGGCGCAGGGTGATGTTGGCGAACTCGATCCCGGTCGTCAGCGCCAGCTCGCGGCAGGCGCGGTTGGCCTGGTCGTAGTTGGCGTCGAGCTGGATCACCTGGGCGCCGAGGCCGCGGCAGGCCTTCGCCTTGCCCTTCTCCATGTTGCCGGGGTAGAAGATGTAGGGACGGGCGCCGGCCTGGGCCGCCAGCGAGGCGACCGCGGTGCCGACGTTGCCGGTCGAGACGCAGCCGACCTCGTCCTTGCCCAGCTCCAGCAGGCGGGCGATCGCCATCCCGACCACCCGGTCCTTGTAGGAGAGCGAGGGACGGTTGGTCGAGTCGTCCTTCAGGTAGAGGTTGCTGAGGCCGAGCTCGGCGCCGAGCCGCTCGGCGTGGATCAGCGGCGTTTTGCCGGCGAACTGGGCCACCCGCTCCTGGGCGCGGCGGTTGAGGATCGGCAGCAGCTCCTCGAAGCGCCAGATGTTCCAGGGCCGCTCCCCGAGCGGGCGCTCGGCGACCCGCCTGCGGGCGAGGTCGTAGTCGTAGTCGATGTCCAGCCCTTCGCCGCAGGCCGGGCACTTGAAGGCCTTGTCCAGCAGCGGCGTCCGGTAGCCGCACTCGCGGCAGGTGAGTTCGGTCGCGCAGGAGCGGGTCCGGAGCCCGTAGGGCTCGCTGGGATGCGGCTCGACCGCGTCGCTCATGACTCCTCCTTTGCCGCCGATCCCCTCGGCGCTAGACGACCAATCGCAGGGGTATAACACATGGCTAGGTGCTGCTCAATGCTTTCTGCGCAAAAAACAAACGCGACCGAGATTGCGGCATGTTCAGCACGGTAGCGAAACAAGAAGCGCGCGCAACCGCGTAGAGTTGTGCTGTCTGTAGAGTTTCTGTCAGCGAATGCAACGACCGCAAAGGAAAGCGACATGACCCCCCAGGAGCGCTTCGCGATCAACCTCCGCCGCATCCGGGCCGAAGCCGGCGTCTCCCAGGAGCGGCTCGGCCATCTCTGCGACCTCCACCGGACCGAGGTCTCGCTGCTCGAGCGCGCCGGGCGCGAGCCGCGCCTGGCGACGATCGTCAAGCTCGCCGGCGCCCTCGAGACCACCCCCGCCCAGCTCTGCGAGGGGATTTCCTACGTGACCAAAACGCACCGCTTCGAGGTCAAGCGCCCCCCGCGCGATTAGGTTCCTGGCGGCACCGGACCAAGCAGTGCAAGGACGCGGGGAGGCCGAATAGCAGCGCTATTCGGCCGACTGAGGACGCCGCAATGCGCCGGTCCGGCGTCGCCAGGCATGCCGAAGGGGTGAGGGCCACCCCATGGACCCCACCCCTCAGCGATCGGGTTGGTTGAGAGGAGGCGGGGCGACGTCAGCCGTGCCGACGTGACCAGGATCCGTCATGACGATTGATCCTGGCTCAGGATCGGTCCTCCTTTGCCACCCCAAGGCGGTTTCCCTGATCCGAGACCCCGCCTCCTTCACCGGTTGATCGCCCGGCACGGGCATTCATAACACACCGGTGTGTAGCAATCAAGTCTGTTTGCTCATTCGAGCGGGATGCACCGGGATCTCCGCCTCCCGCGGCCAGGCCTCCAGCGCCGCGGCGCTGTCCTCGACCCCGAGCGCGACCAGCAGCTCCTCGGCGACGTGGGGCGCGAAGGGAACCAGCGTGCGGGCCAGCAGGGCGAGGGCAGCAAGCTGGGCCTCGGCGTCGGCGCGGCCGAGCGCGCCGCGGCGCTTCACCACCCGCTTCTCGAAGTCCTGGATCCGCTCGAAGAGGCGGGTGACGTTGCGCACCGACTTGTGCATCTGCAGCTCGGCGGTGTCCTCGGCGATCCGCGAGAGCCCGTTCTCGCACCATTTGCGCAGGCGGTCGCGCATGTGCTCGGTGTCGGCCGCGGCCTCGGGATCGTGCTCGAGGCCCTCCAGGCCGGCGATCCGCTCCTGGGTGTAGTTCCAGAGGCCGCGCAGGAAGCGGGCGGCGAAGCGGATCGCCCCCTCGCTCCAGTTCAGGGTCTTGGCCGGTCCGGCCGCGTAAAGCACCGCCAGGCGGACGGTGTCGGCGCCGTGCGCGGCGACCAGCTCGTCGGGGTTGACGACGTTGCCGAGGTGCTTGCTCATCTTGCGCCCGTCGGCGATCACCATCTCGTGGAAGAGGCAGCCCGCGAACGGCTCCCCCTCCGCCATGAAGGCGAAGGGGCCGATGTCGCGCAGGGCCTTGGTGACGACCCGCTGGTCGAAGACGAAGCCGCCGCTGTCGTTGCCGGCGACCAGCCGCTCGGCGGGCAGCCACCTGCGCAGGTCGGGATGGCTGAACATCTGCTCGTCGCGGTCCTCGGGCGGCACCGCGGCCGGGACCCAGAGCCAGAGCGCGTCGAAGTGGCAGTCGAGCGTGTCGGTCTCGCGCCGGGCGGCGCCGCCGCACTGCGGGCAGTCGACCTCGGCGAAGTCGGCGCGCTCGGCGAGCGGGTTCCCTTCGCCGGTCGGCTGCAGGTCGCGCGGCAGGACGACCGGCAGGTCCTCGTCGGGCACCGGCACCGGCCCGCACTCCTCGCAGAGCACGACCGGGATCGGGCACCCCCAGGCACGCTGGCGGGAGATCGAGAAGTCGTTGGCGCGGTAGCGGGTGCTCTCGCGGGCGCCCGGCGCGGGCGCCGGCGCCGGCCCCTCCTCCCCCTCCTCGGGCCGCGGCGGCGCCTCGACCCGCTCCAGCCGCTCGGCGAGGTCGCGGTCGGCCTCGTCGACCGCCGGGATCCCCAGCGCCGCGGTCGGGCCGAAGCGGGCGTCGACCAGCGGCGTCACCGCGATCGGCAGCTCCTCGCCGCCGGGGCCGGGGATCGAGCGGCCGGTGTCGACCAGCGGCACCGCGCGGGCGTCGCGGGCGCTGCGCTCCCAGCCGCCCGAGCGCATCTTCTCCAGCTCCTCGCGGGCCGCCGGGTCGCTGACCCAGGCGTCGATCTCGGGGTGGCGCGGCGAGAGCGCGACGAAGCTCGCCAGGCCGGCGAACCTGCGGTGCGGCGTGAAGGCGCTCAGCGAGCCGTCCGGGCCGGCGAGCTCGACCTCGACCCCCTCGGAGCGGCCGAGGATGTAGCGCTGGGTCGCCAGCGAGAGCTCGTCCCACCTGCCGCCCGCGACCAGGCCCTCGGTGTTGCGGTCGTTCTCCTCCAGGTAGGGGGTGATCCGCAGGAACCAGGTCGGGCGCCGGATCAGCCGCACCTCGTTGTGGCAGCGCCAGCAGCGGCCGTCCTCGACCTGGATCGAGGCCAGGGTCGTCTGGCAGGTGTCGCACCAGTCGACGGTGGCGTCGTCGCGGTAGATCAGGTCCCGGGCCCAGAGCGTGTTGAAGAGCCACTGCGACCAGCGGTACTGGGCCTCGTCGGAGCTGTAGAAGACGCGGTCGTAGTCGAAGGAGAAGCCGAGCCGCTGCATCTGGCCGAGCATCCGCTCGCCGCACTGCGCGACCCACTCGGCCGGCGGCTCGCGGCGCTCGATCGCCGCCAGCTCGGCCGGCAGCCCGAAGGCGTCGAAGCCGAAGCCGAAGAGGACGTTGTCGCCGCGGCCGCGGCGGAAGCGCGCGTAGGCGTCGCCGATCGAGTAGTCGCGGACGTGGCCCATGTGCAGGTTGCCCGAGGTGAACGGGCTCGAGGGCTTGACGTAGACGTGCTCGCGGCCGTCCTCGGTCGCGGGCGCCTCGAAGTCGCCCCGCTCCCGCCAGGCCTGCTGCCGCGCGGCCTCGATCGCCTGCGGGTCGTAAGTCGGTCTGCTCATCGCGCCCAATGATGACTGAGGGCCCGAAAACCGGTTTGCAGGGCCCTCAGTCGAAGGTCCAGAGCTTGTTGCCCAGGAAGTTGAAGGGCATCGCCACCGCCACCGCGATCGCCTGGGCCACCAGTTCTCCGGTCAGGTGGTTGGCGATCAGCAGCTCGAGGACGAGGATGTTGAGCCCCAGCGAGGCGAGGCTGACGGTGAAGAAGCGGGCCGCCTGGAAGTGGGCCGGCCCCTCCCCCGGCTCGAAGGTCCAGTAGCGGTTGAGGAGGAAGTTGTTGGTCACCGCGACGCAGAAGGCGACGATCGCCGCCAGCACGTGGTGGACGCCGAGGCCGGTGACGAGCGCGAAGACGGCGAGGTTGATCAGGTACCCGACCCCGCCGACGAGGCCGAATTTGACCAGCTGCCACCAGCTCGCGGGGCGGCGGGCAGCGGCGCCGATCCGGTAGGCGAGCTCCGCGGCGGGGCTCATCGCGACACCGCCCCGTTGCCCGAGCGGGTGCGGACGTCGGGCCCGGCGTGCCAGCCGGCAGGGCCGTTGAGGACGACGGCGTTGACGCCGAAGCCGGTGTGCAGCGATGCGAGTTGCGGGAAGTCGACTTCCATCGGTTTCTCGGAGACGTAGCGGGTGAGCGTCAGCCGGTCCAACCTGAACCGCTGCACCTCGCGAAAGGAGCGGTCCAGGGTAGCGGGACGGCCGGAGACCAGGGGCTTGCTGACGACGTCCACTTCCCGTACCCGTGCCTGGCCCCCGTACATCCTCGGCACCTTCCCCGGCAGGTACCAGCGGATCGGGTCGGCGGCCAGTTTCCAGCTCACCACCGCCCGCGGCATCTGCGCCGGGCCGATCTCGCGGCTCAGGGTCCGCAGGTCGGGGCGCTGCAGGTTCGGTTTGCGGGTGACGTAGGCGTCGAAGGCGAGCCAGTAGAGGCAGAGGCCGACCGCGAGCGCGATCCCCAGCCGCCGGGCGGAGGCGACCGAGAAGCCGACCGCGACGACCGCGGCCAGCGGCAGCAGCGCCGGCAGCAGGTTGCGCTCGACCACGTAGTCCTTGCCGGCGAAGGCGGCGAGGGCGGCCAGGGCCGCGACGCCGAGGCCCAGGACCAAAGCCACCCCGCCGCCGTAGCGCTCCTGCGGGTTCCCCCGCAGCGCCAGCAGGAGCACCGCCGCGACCACCGCGGCCAGGGGGACGATCGCGTAGCCGTAGCGGACCGGCTCGGCGATCACGTGGCCGGTTTCGCCGATCAGGAAGCTGGTGCCGACTTCGAGGAAGCGGGTCGGCAGCGGGCTCTCTTCGATCCAGCCGATGTGGGTGGCGTTGACCTGGGCGCTGAGCAGCGGCAGCAGGGCGGCGCCGGTGGCGCCGACCGCCGCCACGGCCGGCACCGCCTGCCGCCAGAACACGCGCAGCGAGACGAGCAGCCAGACCGCCTCGATCGCGACCGGGAAGACCGCGAAGTAGTGGCTGCAGAGGGCGAGCGCCGAGCTCGCCGCCCACAGCGCCAGGTCGACGCCCCGCGCCGAGTCGAGCGCCCGCAGGAAGAAGTAGAGGGAGAGGGCGCAGAAGAGGATCAACAGCGCGTAGGAGCGGGCCTCCTGCGAGTACCAGATCAGCATCGGGTTGACGGCGACGATCGCGGCGAGGGTGAGCCCGGCGCGGCGGCTCGCCAGCCTGCGGCCGATCAGGAAGGCGACGGGGACGACGCCGGTCCCGAGCAGCGCCGAGAGCGAGCGCAGCTCGAATTCGCCGCGGCCGAACAGCTTCGCCCAGCCCCAGGCCAGCACGTAGTAGAGCGGCGGGTTCGACTCGCTGACCCTGACCTCGTGCAGCATGTGGGCGAAGCTTCCGGGGATCACCCGCATCGCCGTGATCACCTCGTCGTGGTGGTAGCTCTGGATGCCGAGGGAGGCGAAGCGCAGGGCGGCGGCGCCGGCGATCAGCCCCGCCAGCGCCAGCGGCAGGGCCAGGCCGCGGGGCCGGGCCGCGCTCGCGGGCGGCGTCTCGAGCGGCGGCGCCGCGACGGGTGGGAGGGCGGTTTCCATGCGGATTCGAAGGTTGGTTTCGGCGGTTGAGATGTCCCTGAACAGCGGCTAAGCGCCGCCTAAAGACCGCTGCTACCCGCCGGAGGGGCCTGACCCACCTTTGCACCCCAGCCGCGGTTCGGCCGCCGCCCGAGGCGAAAGTCGAGCTCGGCCCCCGCGGCGAGGGCCCGGTAGGTGGTCCAGGGCCGCGCGTAGGGGCGGCCGTCGCGGCGCAGCGAGCGCACGTAGAGGCCGCGCCCCGAGGTCCGGATCAGCGCCCGGCGGCGGTGCGGGAGGCGGATCTCGGCGCGCCGGAAGAGCGGGCTCGCGAGCGCCAGCAAGTCGCCGCCGGGGACCTCGGGGTAGAGCCCGAGGGCGCCGAAGACGTACCAGGCCGAGAGCGTCCCGAGGTCGTCGTTGCCGGGGTAGCCGTCGGGCGCCGGGCGGTACAGCGTCAGGCCCCGCCGCACCGCCTCCTGGGTGCGGTAGGGCTGGCCCAGCCAGTCGAAGAGCCAGGGCGTGTGCAGGGTCGGCTCGTTGCCGAGCAGGGCATGGTCGCTGTGGGTGCCGCCGGGGCCGGCGTTGAGGACGCGCAGGAAGGCGTGCAGCCGCCGCGCCGCCGCCCGCCTCCCCCCCATCGCCCGGGCCAGCCCGAGCGGGTCCTGCGGCACCATCCAGGTGTACTGGGCCGAGTCCCCCTCGACGAAGCCGCCGCCGTGGAGGTTGTCGTAGGGCTGCGGGAAGGAACCGTTCGCGTAGCGCGGCTCGATCATCGCGTCGGCGGGATCGAAGAGATGCCGCCAGCCGCCGCCGCGGGCGAGGAACTGCCGGGCGGTGGCGCGATCTCCCGTCCGCGCCGCCAGCCGGCCGATCGCGTAGTCGTCGATCGCGTACTCCAGGCTGGTCGCGGCGGAGCCCCAGACGGCGGCCGGGTCGCCGTAGATCGAGTTGGCGTTGCGCCGGTCGGCGTCGGCGTCGAAGGGCAGGTAGCCGGCCTGGAGGTATTCCGGCAGGCCCTGGCGCTCGAGGTATTCGCCGTTGGCGCTCTGGCAGGGCGCGGTCGCGCCGCGGACCATCGCCGCCAGGGCGGCGCGGCGGTCGAAGCGGGCGCCGAAGGCCGCGGCCGCGGCGAGCATCGGGTCGGCCGAGTCGCCGACCATCGTCATGCTCTGGCCGTTCGCGTAGGACCAGCGGGGCAGGCAGCCGCTCTGGGCGGCGTCGGCGAGCAGCGAGCGGGCGATGTCGCCGGCCCGCTTCGGCACCAGCATCGCCAGCAGCGGGATCTGGGTGCGGTAGACGTCCCAGCCGGAGAGGTCGGCGTACTGGGTGCGGCCGTGGACGCGGTGGATCGCGCCGTCCATCCCCGGGTAGGCGCCGCCGGCGTCGTTGAAGGTCCGCGGCGCCAGCAGCGCGTGGTAGAGCGCCGTGTAGAAGGTGGCGAGGTGGCGGCGCGAGCCGCCGCTGACCCGGATCCGCCCCAGCGCCTGGTTCCAGCGCCGGCGGGCGCGGGCGGCGATCGCGGCGAAGGAGGCGCTGCCGCCTTCGGCGGCGAGGTTGGCGCGGGCGCCGGCGACGCTGACGAAGGAGACGCCGACGCGGACCCCGACCGTGCGCCGGCGGCGGGTGTCGAAGCTCGCGTAGGCCCCCGCCTGCGCCGTCGTCCGCGGGTTCGAGGCGGGGCCGGAGACGGCTTCGGCGGCGGTGCCGCTGCGCTGCAGACGGCCTTCCTTCCAGGTCCCGTAGGCGGCGAAGGGCCGGTCGAAGACGGCGGCGAAATAGACCCGGTAGCGCGGGCGCTGGCCGCAGAAGAGGCCGCTGGAGGCGGTGCCGGAGATTTCGCGGCGGCCGGGGTCGACCGCGACCGCGGCGAGGTCGTCGGGCTGGGCGCTGCCGCCGGCGTCGATCAGCAGGCTCGCGTGCGGGCTCGCGGGGAAGGCGAAGCGGCCGGCCCCGGTGCGCGTGGTCGCGGTCAGGGCGACGCCGATCGCGCCGCCGCGCACGGGGTTGAGCCGGACCGAGTAGGAGCCCGGGCCGCCGCTCTCGTGGGCGTGCGAGAAGCCCGGCTGGAAGCGGCCGCCGAGGCCGCCGCCCGGAGCCGCCGGCGAGCCGGTCAGCGGTTCGGTCGTCGGCAGGAACGGGAAGTCGCCGTAGAGCGCGCAGCCGGCGCCGCTCAGGTGGGTGAGGCTGAAGCCGGAGATGTGCCGGTCGCGGTAGTCGTAGCCGTCGGAGTGCGGCGCGGCGGGGACCGTGTCGGGGCTCCACTGCACCATCCCGAAGGGCAGTGCCGCGCCGGGGAAGTTGTGGCCGCCGCCGAAGCTGCCGGGCCCCGGGCGGGTGCCGGCGAAGACGTCGACCCGGCTCGCGTAGCCGCCGCCCGCCGCGGGCGCGCGCGCCGGCAGCGCCAGGGCGACCGCGAGGGCCAGCAGGGCGAGGATGGGGGTTGGCTGTTTCCGCGTAATCTTCCCGCTCCGATGCGGGCAAGGACTGCAACTCTGGCGGCCGTGGCGCTGGCCGCGGCCGCGCTCGCGCTCGCTCTCGTCTTCGGCGGCTCCGAGGATTCGACCGGCGGCGCCGCCGAAGCCCAGGCTGCGCCCGGCGAACCGACGGTAGCAATCGTCTCCCCCCGCAACGGGGCCCGGCAGACCGCGCGGTCGGTCGTGGTCAAGGTCGAGGTCGAGAACTTCGAGCTGGCGCCGCTCCAGCTCGGCGGCGAACCGCAGCTCGGCGAGGGGCACCTGCGCTTCAGCCTCAAGCGGGTCCCCGACTGCGTCGACCCGGTGAAGCTGCGCAGCGCCGAGAACAGCCCGCTGGGGAAGGGGCGCCTGGTCGGCCGCTCCTTCGACTACGCCAAGTACGCCGGCCCCAACGGGGCCCTGGCCGAGCGGATCGGCAGCGCCGGCAGCTACTCCCCCGCCACCCGGCCGGAGATCTACTACCACCTGCTGCCGCCCGGCTTCTACCGCCTGGTCGTCAACCTCGCCCAGAACAACGGCTCCCCCACGCAGTTCCACGACGTCACCAACTTCCAGATCCTGCAGCCGCCCGGACACCACGCGAAGAAGTGCGAAGCCGGCAAGGTGCCCAGCGCCAACGCCGCCGCCCGGCTGCGCTAGCGGGAGCCCGCCGAACCCCGCCGGTAGCGGCGGTTTTCCCGCCTCGCCCAATACTTCACTTTGTATAGTGGGGAGGTGCGAACCTACCGGCGGCTGATGGGATACCTGCGCCCCTACCGGGCGCAGCTCTGGGGGTCGCTGGTCTTCGCCTGGGCGGCGATGGGGATGACGGTGCTGATCCCGTGGCTGCTGGGCGAAGCGGTCAACGCGGTCAAGGACGGCAACAAGCCCGACCTGCTGCCGCTCTCGCTGGCGATCGTCGGTGCCGGCATCCTGCGGCTGGGCTTGACCGTGGTCCGGCGCCTGGTCGCCGGCAAGGTCTCCCTGGCGGTCGAATTCGACCTCCGCCAGCAGTTCTACGCGCACCTTCAGCGGCTCGACCTCGGCTTCTTCGACTCCCAGCAGACCGGCCAGCTGATGTCGCGGGCGACGGTCGACCTGCAGGCGATCCGCTTCTTCCTCGGCTACGGGCTGATCTTCATCACCCAGAACCTGCTGACGATCACCCTGGCGGCGGTGGTGATGATCGCGATCAACCCGCTGCTGGCGCTGGTGGCGCTGGTCCCGGCGCCGTTCGTGATCCTCACCGCGACGCGCTACAGCCAGATCTACCGCCCCGCCCAGCAGGAGGTCCAGCAGCGGATCGCCGAGCTGACCGCCGAGGCCGAGGAGAACGTCTCGGGGATCCGCATCGTCAAGGCCTTCGCCCGCGAGGAACACCAGCTCCACCGCTTCCAGCGCGCCGTCGCCCGGGTCTTCGACCAGAGCATCTACTCGACCCGGGTGCAGGCGTTCTTCTCGCCGCTGATCGGGCTGCTGCCGCAGATCGGGATCGCCCTGGTGCTGCTGGTCGGCGGCCGCCAGGTGATCGACGGCAGCCTCAGCCTTGGCGCCTTCGTCGCCTTCTACACCTACGTCGGCATGCTCGCCGGACCGATGCGCTCGCTGGGGATGGCGCTGGGGATGGCCCAGCGCGCCGTCGCCTCCGGCAACCGGATGTTCGAAATCCTCGACCGCGAGCCGGCGATCCAGAGCCCGCCGCAGGCGCCGGCGCTGCCGGCCGGCGGCGGCGCCGTCGAGCTCCGCGGCGTCACCCTCCGCTACGACGTCCGGCAGGCCGGCGAAGAGCCCGCCGGCCGACGGGCCGATACGACCACCCCGGCGGGCCGACGGGCCGAAATGTCCAAGCAGGATGGACAAATAGGCCCGTCGGCGGATGGGAATGGACAACTCGGCCCGTCGGCCGAGGTGCTGGCGACGCCGGCGCTCGCCGGCGTCGATCTCACCGTCGCGGCCGGGCAGACGGTGGCGCTGGTCGGGCCGTCGGGGTCGGGGAAGACCAGCCTGGTCGGGCTGGTGGCGCGCCTGTACGACCCGAGCGAGGGGTCGGTGCTGGTCGACGGGGCCGACGTGCGCGGCGTCGACGTCGACTCGCTGCGCTCGCAGATCGCCTTCGTCGCCGACGACAGCTTCCTCTTCACCGCCAGCGTCGCCGAGAACATCGCCTACGCCCGCCAGGACGCGACGATGGAGGAGATCGAAGCGGCCGCCCGCCGCGCCCAGGCCGCCGGCTTCATCGCCGCGCTGCCCGACGGCTACGAGACCCGGGTCGGCGAGCGCGGCCTCACCCTCTCCGGCGGCCAGCGCCAGCGGGTGGCGATCGCCCGGGCGCTGCTCGCCGACCCCCGCATCCTCATCCTCGACGACGCCACCTCCTCGGTCGACGCGACCACCGAGGCGGCGATCAAGGCCGGCCTGCGCGAGGCGATGGCCGGCCGCACCACCTTCATCATCGCCCACCGCCTCTCGACCGTCTCCCTCGCCGACCAGATCGTCGTCATGGACGGCGGCCGCGTCGTCGACTGCGGCAGCCACGAGGAGCTGATGGGCCGCTGCGGCTTCTACCGCGAGATCGCCGAGCACGGTCTCGCCGACTCGGTCTTCCTCCAGCGCGACCTCGAGCAGCGCGAGGAGGTGGCGCGCCTGTGAGCGCCCGGCCTTCTGTTCCTTCCGGCGGCTCTGCGCCCATAAGGAACAGCTACGCCCTGCTGCGCGACCTCTGGCGCCTCGTCCGCGGCGAGGACCAGCGCGCCCGCAAGGTGCGCTGGATGATCGGCCTGCTGCGCCCCTACCGCACCCGCCTGATCCTGATGTTCGCGGCGCTGCTGCTGGAGACCGGCGCGGCGCTGGCGCCCCCCTACCTGGCCGGGAAGGCGATCGACAGCGGCATCCGCACCGGCGACGTCGGCGCCCTCGACCTGATCGTCGTCGCCTTCGTCCTCACCGCGATCGTCTACGCGGTCGCCACCTACTGGGAGACCTACCTGGTCGGCTGGGTCGGGACGCGGGCGCTGCAGGACCTCCGCGAGCGGATCTTCGCCCACCTGCAGTCGATGTCGATCGGCTTCTTCACCCGCCGCAGCCCCGGGGTCCTGATCTCGCGCATGACCAACGACGTCGAAGCGCTGAACCAGCTCGTCACCAGCGGCTTCGTGACGATCTTCTCCAGCACCCTGACCCTGGTCGGGGTCGTCGTCATCCTGCTCGTCCTCGACGTCAAGCTGGCGCTGATCACCTTCGTCACCTTCCCGCTGCTGGCGGTGGCGAGCGTCGTCTTCCGGATCGTCTCGGCGGGCACCTACCGGGCGACCCGGGAGCGGATCGCCGCCGTCACCGCCTACCTGCAGGAAACCCTCAGCGGCGTCCGGATCGTCCGCAGCTTCGGCCAGGAGCCGCGCCACCAGGAGGCGATGACGGCGCTGAACGAAGAGAACCGCGACGTCAACATGAAGACGGTCTACCTCAACGCCTCCTACTTCCCGGCGGTCGAACTGCTGGCGGCGGTGGGGACGGCGGTGATCCTGCTCTACGGCGGCAGCCAGGCGATCGAGGGGGCGATCGAAGTCGGCGTCGTCGTCGCCTTCGTCGGCTACCTGACCCGCTTCTTCGAACCGATCCAGGAACTCTCCCAGCTCTACACCACCTACCAGCAGGGGATGGCGGCGCTGGACAAGATCTTCGACCTGCTCGACACGCCGCCCGACATGGTCGACGCGCCGGAGGCGATCGACCCGGGGACGCTGCGCGGCGAGATCGACCTCGAGGGCGTCTGGTTCTCCTACGCGGAGGGGGCGGTCCCGGGCGATCGCAGCGGCGGCGAGGGGGCCGCGCCCCCCGCCGGCGAGTCCCCCGCCGGGGGCAACGGCTCCGGCCCCGCCGCGGCCGACATCTGGGCGCTGCGCGACGTCGACCTCCACGTCCCGCCCGGGCAGACCCTGGCCCTGGTCGGCGCCACCGGGGCCGGCAAGTCGACCTTCGCCAAGCTGGTCGCCCGCTTCTACGACCCCCAGCAGGGGACGGTGCGGGTCGACGGCCACGACCTCCGCGGGGTGCGCCAGCTCGCCCTGCGGCGCCAGCTCGGGATCGTCCCCCAGGAGGGCTTCCTGTTCAGCGGCAGCGTCCGCGAAAACGTCGCCTTCGGTCGCCCCGAGGCGAGCGGCGAGGAGATCGAGGCGGCGATCGCCGCGGTCGGCGCCGCCGCGTTCGTCGCCGCCCTCCCCCGCGGCCTCGACACCGAGGTCGGGGAGCGCGGCATCCAGCTCTCGGCCGGCCAGCGCCAGCTCGTCGCCTTCGCCCGCGCCCTCCTCGCCGAGCCCCGCATCCTGATCCTCGACGAGGCCACCTCCAACGTCGACGTCCGCACCGAGAAGACGATCGAGCAGGGCCTCGAGCGCCTCCTCCACGGCCGCACCGCGATCGTCATCGCCCACCGCCTCTCGACGATCCGCCGCGCCGGCAAGATCGTCGTCCTCGAAGGCGGCCGGATCGCCGAGCAGGGCACCCACGACGAGCTGATCGAAGCCGGCGGCCCCTACTCGAAGCTATACGGCGCCTGGTCGGAGTCTGCAGCTTGAGAAGCCTGCAAATCGGCGCATCTCGGAGTCCTCGGTCGCTCGCGTGCAGAGCACGCCACGCTCCCTGCGTCCGCCGAGCTGCTTGATTTTCGGCTTCTCGATCAGCCGGGGCCGACGCCGCCGCTGGAGCCGCCGGTTTCGCCCCCGCCGCCGCCTTCGGGGGCGCCGCCGACGCCGCCGCCGGCACCGCCGGTTTCAGGCGCCGCTTCTTCTTCGGGGACGATTTCTTCTTCGGGGGCGGCTTCTTCGATTTCCGGTTCGGCTTCGACGCCGCCTTCTTCTTCGACCCCTTCGAATTCTTCGCCGCCTTCGGCGCCGCTTCCAGCGCCGGTGCCGGCCTTGGGGGCCGCCGCGCCGGGGCCCTGGCTGCACTGTTCGAAGCCGTAGGCTTCGGCCTGGGTCTGGAATTCTTCCAGCGCCGGGGTCGCCGCCGTCGCCGCTTCGCCGAGCGCCGCGGTGTCTTCGCGTTCGGCCGCGAGCTTCACTTCGCCCTCGACCTTGGCCAGCTCTTCGGCGGCTTCGCTGAAGCTCGTGTAGGCGCTTTCGGCGCCTTCCGGCGCGCCCAGTTCCTGCAGCCGTTCGACCATCCCGATGTAGAGGTTCGAGGTCTTTTCGATCGTCGCCGGCACCGCGCTTTCTTCCGGCGCGGCATCCAGCGCCCCGACCGCGGCGTTGACCTCGGCGCAGACGTCGTCGCCCTGTTCGATCAGCGCCGCCTTGGTCGGCTTCTGCGGTTCTGCGGCCGTGGTGCTTGCTTCGGTCGTGCCGCCGCCACCGCCGCAGCCGGCGACCGCCAGCGCCGCCAGCGCGAAAAGGAGCGGGATCGTCGCCTTGCCGGGTCTCCTCACGGTCGCGAAGCTAGCAAGCCGGCTGGACGGCCGCCGCCCCTCCGCCGTGCCTGGAGCGCTCCCTTCAGCCGCTGAGGCGGACCCGCGCCACCACCCCGGCGTGGTCGGAGGGCCAGAACGGCGGTTCGGCCTGGAACGGCGTGTCGCCGACCAGCGCCGCTTCGCCGCTCGGGCGGGCGGCGCCGCGGGCGAGGATCAGGTCGATCCGGGTCCGCACCGTCGAGACCGGGTTGTTCAGCGCCCCCGGCGCCAGCGGCGGGGTGTTCGACTCCTGGCAGCAGGAGTAGCCGCTGCCCAGCGTCCCCTCGTCCCAAGCGTCGCGGAACCTGCCGGGCGCGGTGAGCTGGGCGTAGGAGCCGGTCGTCGAGCCGTCGGCGGCGGAGTTGAAGTCGCCGGTGGCGACCACCGTCCCGCCCCGGGCCGGGCCGGCGAGGAATTCGGCGGCCTCCGCTTCCTGGATCGCCGGCGCTTCCTCGGTTTCGAGGTGGGTGTCGACGAACCGGAACGGCTGCTGCTTCAGCCTCGCGTCGATGCTCGCCCAGCCGCGGTCGAAGGAGAGCGGGCCGACCGGCGATTCGATCGTCTCCTGGGTGGCGTAGCGGCCGCTCTGCGGGTTGCCCCAGGTCAGCCCCGGCGTTTCCTCGTTGACGAGGATCACGTCGCGGTCTTCGAGCGTCACGCCGCAGGTGAACTGCCCTTCCACGACCGGGCAGGAGCCGCCCGAGCCGACCAGCGGGGCCGGGCCGATGTGGGCGTTATGGGAGACGGACGCCACCTCGTAGTGCAGGCCGAGGCCGGCCAGGTCGCTTTCGAGGATCGCGAGGAAGTCGTAGCCCGGCGGCGGGTTCAGCCCTTCGGTCGTCCACTTGCTGACCTCCTGCAGGCCGATCAGGTCGGGTTCGCGGGCCTGGATCTCGGCGGCGATCGCCTGCGCGCGGGCCGGGAAGTTCGTGTACTGGACGGTCGCGAAGATCCGCGCCACGGCTTCGACGAACTGTTCGGGCGTTTCCGCTTCGAGGGCCGGCCCGAGGCTGGAGCCGAGGTAGAGGTTCTGGGTCATCACGGTGAGTTCGCGCGGAGCGCCGTGGCCGTGGCCCCAGCCGTGGTGGCCGTGCTCGTGGCCGCGGCCGTGGTCGTATCCGCGGCCGTGGTCATGCCTGGCGTGCCCGTGGTGGCGGCCGTGCGCGGCGGCGGGCAGGGCGAGCAGGCCGGCGGCGACGAGCAGTGCGGCGAGCGCGGAGGTCAGGCGGATCCACATATGCATCTCTCCTCTTCCGTGGGAGTAATCAAGCTAGTGGCGGCCCGCGCCCGATGTCAAGGCGCAACCGGAACACCTGCCACCCCTGCGGTGTCCACTCTGTCCAAGCCCTGGAAATCCGGCGCGGCGCCGGCAGGCGGAAGGCTGCGGCCCAGGGACTCGAACCCCGACTACCTCGTCCAGAGCGAGGCGTGCTGCCATTACACCAGGCCGCAACGGCTGTTTTTCAGGATATCGACGCGAGGTCGGCGGCGGGATCTTCGATCCGCCCCACCGCGCCGGAGACGTCGACGCCCGCGGCCAGCATCCGCCGCGCCTCGGCCAGGTCCTCGGAGCGGCCGACGCTGAGGCAGCCGGCGACCCGCCCGTCCTGCAGGTACCAGACCGAGAACTCGCCGCTCTCGCGCTCGCCGCGCCAGACTTCGCGGTCCCACTCCTGCGCCGGGCCGACGTACTCGAGGCTTGCCCAGTCGGCGAGGTCGCTGAAGAAGTACGGGACGACCTCGTAGTCCGCGCCGGCGCCGAGCATGTTCGCGGCCGCGTGCCGGCCCTGCTGCATCGCCACGTCCCAGTGCTCGACGTGGATCCGCCGGCCGTGGACAACGCTCTCGTACGAGCAGCAGTCGCCCGCCGCGTAGATGCCCTCGGCCGAGGTCCGCAGCTGCGAGTCGCAGGCGATCCCGCCCTCGCCGACCTCGATCCCGGCCCGCTGCGCCAACATCGCGTCGGGGCGCACCCCGGCGCCGACCACGACCGCGTCGCACTCGACCGTGCGGCCGCTCTCGCAGACCACCGCCCGCACCCGGCCGTCGCCCTCGAAGGCGCTCAGGGTCTCGCCGCCGTGGAAGCCCACCCCGTGCTCTTCCAGCCGCTCCTGGAACCAGCGCCCGGCCGCCTCGCCGAAGGTCCGCGACAGCGCCACCTCCTCCATCGCGACGATCGTGCACCTCGTCCCCCGCGCGGCCAGCGAGGCGGCGACCTCGCAGCCGATGTAGCTGCCGCCGATCAGGGCGACGTGCTCGGCCGCCTCGGCGTCGGCGCGGATCGCGTCGGAGTTGCCGAACGCCCGCAGGTAGTGGATGCCCTCGTTCTCGGCCCCCTCGGCGCGGAGGATGTTCACCATCGCCCCGGTCGCCAGCAGCGCCTTGCCGAAGCGGATCTCCTCCCCGCCCTGGATCTTCGCCGTCCGCGCCGCGGCGTCGAGCGCCATCACGTTGCGCCCGCTCAGCAGCTCGACGCCGTTCTCGCCGTACCACTCGGCCGCCTGGACGTGGGCCTCGCCGCGCTCGGCCTCGCCGCGCAGGTACTCCTTCGAGAGCGGCGGCCGTTCGTAGGGCGGCTCCGGCTCGCGCCCGACCAGCAGGATCGAGCCCTCGGCGCCGCGGCGCCGCAGCTCGGCGGCGCAGTTGGCGGCGGCCATGCCCCCACCGACCAGGAGGAAATCGACTTCGCGATCGGCCATCGGGAGAGCCCTACCCGTTTCGCCGCCGGCTAGGCGCCGTCGGCGCCGTTGCCCTCCGGCCCGAAGAGCTCTTTCAGGTCGTCCTCCTTGCCCGGGTCGAGGACGGCGAGCACCTCGTCGCCTTCCTGCAGCACCGTGTCGGCGTTGGGGACGAAGCCCTTGCCCGAGCGCAGGACCGAGATCAGGAGGCTGCCTTCGGGCATCCTCAGGTCGCCGACCCGGCGCCCGGTCACGCCCGAGTCCTTGCCCAGCAGCATCTCGATGATCTCCAGCTGCTCCTCCTGCAGGTCGAGCAGGTGGACCAGCCCGTAGTCGGGGACCTCGTGCTCGAGCAGGCGCAGGATCAGGTCGGTGGCGGAGACCACCGGGCGCACCCCGAGCAGCTCGAAGTGGGCCTTGTTGCGCGGGTTGTTGACGCGGGCGATGATCTGGTCGACCAGGTACTTCTCCTTCGCGACCTGGCAGATCAGCATGTTGTCCTCGTCGTCGCCGGTGACCGCGATCACCATGTCGGCGCGCTGGATCCCGGCCCGCTCCAGCACCCAGAGCTCGGAGGCGTCGCCGTAGGTGACGTTGTGCTCGAGCTCCTGCTCGACGGTCAGGTAGCGGCGGCGGTCGCTCTCGATCAGCGTCACCTCGTGCTCCTTGCCGAGCAGCTCCCGGGCCAGGTTCCAGCCGACCTTGCCCGCTCCGACGACGATGATGTACACGCTCTCCCCCTGCTTCCTAGACGGTGGCCGCCGCGTCGCCCGCGGCTCCGCCGCGGTCAGCGGCGTCGCGCACGGCGCTCTCCAGCATGTCGATCGCGACCCGGGTCGGGCAGACCGTGTTGAGGCCCTGGCGGGCGTACCACTCGGCCCGCAGCGGGTCGAGCACGCGGGCGATCGTGGTCGCCACCTCGTAGCGCTGCTGGGCGATCTGGGCGATCACGATGTTGGTGTTGTCGCCGTCGGTGGAGGCGATGAAGACGTCCGCCCGGCCGATCCCGGCGGCCTCCAGCGCCTCGGTCTCCAGGCCCGCCCCGACCGTGAACTGGCCGCCGAGGTCCTCCCAGCTCTTCTCCAGGCCGACCTCGAGCCGGGCGTGGGACTCCGGGTCCTCGTCGAGGCAGGAGACGGTGTGGCCCTCGCGGAGCATCGCCCGCGCCACCGAGGAGCCGACGCGGCCGCAGCCGACGATCAGAACGAACATTGCGGGGATACTAGAGAGAGTCGCGGGGCTATCGGGGTTCCGGCGGAGCGGTGAGCAAAACCCGGCAGGGCGCTTTCTTCAGCACGTACTCGGTCGCCTCCCCGATCTCCGCCGGCTTCGCCGCCCCGATCCCCCCGAAGACCCCGCCGCCGCGGATCTTGGTCGGCGGCTCGCCGCCGATCACGATCGCTTCGGCGCCGCCGCGCCGCGCCGCCTCGAGGATCCCGGCGCCGACCTTGCGGGCGCGGATCACGTCGGTCGTCACCTCGACGTCCTCGTACTCCTCGCCGACCTCGCGCGCCCGCTCCAGCGCCCGCCGCGCCTGCTCCTCCCGCTCCTTCGGCAGCTTCGCGTCGAGCGGCAGGGTCAGCGGCACCTCGATCACGTAGACGACGTCGAGCCGCGAGGCGCCGCCGTCGCGGCCGCCGTCGGCGTCGGCCGCGGCCAGCCGCCCGGCGGTGGCGACGATGTCGTCGTCGAGCCCGGTCCCGAAGACCGGCACGAGGATGGTGCTGAACTCGATCTCCGGCACCTGCTTGGTCAGCGCCCGCTCGGTGACCGAGACGCGCCGGGTCAGCGTCGTCCCCTCGAAGACCTTGCGGTAGACGACGTAGAAGACCAGCCCGAAGGCCATCCAGCCGAGCCCGACCCAGCGGGCGTCGGTGTGGAAGGCGAGGACGCTGAGGAAGGCGAGGCCGCTGAGCAGCGCCGCGACCACCGCCGGCAGCGGCACCGTCGCCACCCCCCAGTGGAAGCCGAGCGGGACCCGGAAGGGGCGGCGCCGGTCGGGGTCGCTGACCCGCAGGCGGATGATCGAGAGGTGGGCGATGGTGATCGCCAGGGTCGCCCCGAAGGCGTAGATCGAGGCCAGCAGCTTGACGTCGGTGGGGATCACCAGGCCGATCGCGATCGCGCCGCTGATTGCGATTGCCACGTACGGCGTCGCCGTGCGCGGGTGGAGTTTGCCCAGCCAGCTGGGGATCTGGCGGTTGATCGCCAGCGTGTAGATGTGGCGGGAGACGCCCAGCATCGAGGTGCTGGCGGCCCAGATCAGCACCGGGGTGGCGACCACCGCGACCAGCCAGCGCATCGTTTCGGCAACCCAATGGGGGTGGAACTGCGAGACGACCCCGAGGACCGGCTCCTCGACGAATTCGCCGCCGAGGGCGGTGTGCAGGCCGTCGGGCCCGGCCACCACCGGCACCGCCATCAGCGCGATCGCCGCCATCAGCGCGTAGACCAGCGGCACCCCGACGGCGCCGATCGTCGCCACCCGCTTCAGGTCGGCGCGGTCGACGTCGATCTCCGGCGCCAGGTCCGAGGCGGCCTCGATCCCGGCGTAGGCGAGCATCGCCACCACCGCGGCGTAGACGATGCTCTTCGGGCCCGGCGAGGTGAAGAGATGGATGTGCTCGGTGAGCCGGTCGGGGTGCATCACCACCAGCGCCCCGACCGCGATCACCGCCAGCTGCAGGCCGAGGTCGGCGAGGGCGAGGAAGACCAGCGCCCCCTGGCGCTCGCGGCCGGTGACGTTGAGGATGTTGAGGACGGAGACGAGGGCGATCACCGCGGCGCCGATCCCGATCTCCCAGCCGGGCTGGGCGAAGTCGCCGCTGATCGGCTCCAGGTAGTGGGGCACCGAGATCGCCGCCAGGGCGATCACGATCAGGTAGTCGATCAGGATCGCCCAGCCGGCGATGAAGGCGATCAGCTCGTTGAAGGCGTGGCGGGCGAAGGTCGAGGAGCCGCCGCGCTCGCGGAACATCGCCCCGCCCTCGACGTAGGTGAGGGTGGTGAGGCCGAAGAGCAGGCCGCTGGCGAGGAAGATCAGCGGCGTCAGGCCGAGGCCGCGGTCGGCGACGACGCCGAGCGCGAAGTAGATCGAGAAGCCGACCGCCGAGTAGGCGGCGGCGAACAGCCAGGGGACGCCGAGGCCGCGTTTCATCCGCGCATCCTCGCCGCCGCCCAGAGGCGGCCGGCGCCGACGCCGACGAAGGCGAGACCCATCAGGAAGCCGAGCGAGAGCGGCCCGCCGCCGCCCGCCAAGGTGACGACCAGGACCGCCAGGCCGAGCACGATGAAGGCGATGCTGAAGCCGCGGACGGCGCCGCGGTAGACGCGCTCGCCGCTCATAGGAGAACCTCCCCCTTGTTCTTCTGAGATCTAGATATGGAGGCCGAGCGAAGCGAGGCCGTCGAAGATCCCGGTCGAACGCATAGAGAAGCCGACCGCCGTCGGGAGAGCGCCCTCGTCGCTTGCCTCACAGAAGGCCCGCTTGAGACCAGCGCCTCCCGGCGGTCGGAGGCACCTGAAGCGGCCACAGGAAGTGGCGCCCCGAAGCGCCGCGCTATGAGCACCCGCAACGGTACCTCCCGGCCGGCACGAGCAAAAGCCGAACAAGGAGGAATGCGATGGAGAGACCGTCGGCGGGGATCGACTGGGCAAGCGAGGAGCACGCGCTCTGCGTGGTCGACGCGGCAGGGAGGAAGGTGGCGGGAGAGCTCTTCGCCCACGACGAGGCGGGGATCAGGGCGCTGGTTGCCCGGATACGCGCCTTGGACGTGGGCCGGGTGGCGATCGAGCGCCCCGACGGCCTCTTGGTCGACCGCCTGCTGGATGCCGGCTTCACCGTCCTGCCGGTGCACCCCAACCAGCTGAAGGCGACCCGGCCCCGCTATGAGGCTGCCGGCGGCAAGTCCGACGGCTTCGACGCCTTCTGCCTGGCCGAGCTGGCGCGCACCGACTCCCACCGCTTCCGGGCGCTGCGGCCCGACTCCGACGAGACCAAGGCGCTTAAGGCGCTGACCCGCACCCGCGAGGACCTGGTCAAAGCCAGGGTGCGGCTCGGCAACGAGCTGCGCGCTCAGTTGCAGGCCTTCTGGCCCGGTGCGGCGGAGATCTTCTTCGACGTCGACTCCTCGATCGCGCTCGCCTTCCTGGAGCGCTACCCCTCGCCGGCCGATGCGCGCGGGCTCGGGGTGAAGCGGCTCGAAGGTTTCCTCGCCCGCCAGCGCTACTCGGGGCGCCGCCCCGCCGCCGAGCTGCTCGACCGCCTGCGCTCGGCGCCCGAGGGACGGGCGGGAGCGCTCGAGACCGAGGCGCGCCGCGGGGCCGTGCTCGGCCTGGTTGCCGCACTGCGGCCGATCGTCGCCCAGATCGCCGAGCTCACCTCCCAGATCGCCGGCGCCGTTCGCGCCCACCCCGACGGGCCGGTCTTCCTGCCGCTCTTCAAGGACCCGAAGTCGACGATCACCGCGGCGCGGCTGGTCGCCGAGATCGGCGACGACCGCGCCCGCTACCCGAGCGCCGAGGCGCTGGCGGCCGACGCCGGCATGTCGCCGGTGGCCAGGGAGTCGGGCAAGCGCAAGGTCGCCGCCTTCCGCTGGGCCTGCGACAAGCGGCTGCGGGAGGCGGTCGCCTGCCTTGCGGACTCCACACGGCATCACCACCCCTGGGCGCGCGAAGTCTACGCCCGAGCCCGCTCCCGCGGGCTCGACCACCCGCACGCGATCCGCGTGCTCGGACGCGCTTGGCTGCGCATCCTTTGGCGCTGCTGGCAGGACGAGGTGCCCTACGACCCCACCAAACACGGGAACTTCCGAAGGCTCGAACCCGCAGGGGGTTGACACAGGAAGTCTCAAGGAACGACCTCGGCCAGGGCGGCGCCGGGGACCGCCTGGGGCTTTTCGCTCGGGTCGGAGACGACGATCACCCGGCAGGGGCGCTCGCCGAGGACCGTCTGCAGGGTCTTGTCGTACTGGGGGGCGCCGTTGCGGTAGCTGAGGCCGAGGACGATCGCCGCCGCCTTGATCTCGGCCGCCTCCTCGGCGACCGAGTAGCCCGCCTGCCCGGGCCGGACCCGGGCCACGTGCCCGGTGACGCGCTGCCCGCCGATCAGCTTCGCCTCCTCGATCTTGCTCTGCGCCGCCGTTTCGGCCTCGGGCAGATCGGCGTCGAGGGGGAGGTTGGTCGGCACCGTCATCATCGAGTGGACGTGGATGCCGCGGCGCTTCTTGCCGGCGAGCTTGACCGCGGTCGCGACCATCTCCGGCGAGAACTCTTCGTCGTCCTCGAAGGCGAGGAAGACGCTGCGGTACTCGACCTCCTCGACCCCGAGCGGCTCCGGCAGCACCACCTTCACCGTCTCGGTCAGCGGCAGCCGCTGGTTGCGCCGGTAGAGGACGTAGACGACGACCCCGAGCACCATCCAGCCGGTGCCGACGAAGAGCGTGCGCGGGTTCAGCGCCATGACCACGATCCAGGCGGCGAAGGTGCCGAGGCCGCCGAGCACCGCGGTCGCCGGGATCTCGAAGCCGAAGGCGCGGAAGTTGAAGCGCGGTTTCCAGGTCCGCTCGACGTCGGGCTGGGCGCGCCGCAGCTGGATCACGGCGACGTGGGCGATCGTGAACGAGAGCATCGCCCCGAACGAGTACATCGTCGCCAGGAAGTCGGTCTGGCCGGGCAGCAGGGTGACGATCGCCACCGCGGCGAAGATCATGATCGCGATGTAGGGGGTGCGGTACTTGGGGTGGACCTGGCGCAGGCCCTCGGGAAGCTGGCGGTGCTGGCCCATCGAGTAGGTGAGCCGGGAGACGCCGATCAGCGCCGCGTTGGTCGCGATCAGCAGGATCACCGCGGCGAGGACGCCGACGTAGTAGCGCAGGACTTCGGTCGGGACGTGCGAGAGCCCGAGGTTCTCGACGATGCCGAGGATCGGGTCGTCGGCGTATTTCGAGCCCAGCGCGGTCGTGTACTCGCCGCCGTGGTGGACGACCGGCATCGCCGAGAGGGCGACGATCGGGATCAGCAGGTAGAGGCCGAGCACGGCGAGGACGACGAAGGCGACGCTGCGGGGGATCGTCCGGGCGGCGTCCTTGGCCTCCTCGGCCATGTTGGAGATCGTCTCGATCCCGGTGTAGGCGATCATCCCGACCGCGATCCCGAGCGCGAAGTCGCTCCAGCTCGGGGCGACGCCGAGGTGGACGTTGTCGACCAGGATCTGCGGGCTGAGGACGAGGACGATGCCGATCCCGACCAGGACGACCTGGGTGGCGAGGTCGGCGATCGCCAGGACCAGGTTCAGTTTCGCCGACTCCTCGGTGCCGCGGACGTTGATCAGGGCGAGGGCGACGATCAGGGCGGCGCCGCCGACGATGTCGCCGGGGCTGTCGCCGAGCCAGGGCCAGAAGACGGCGAGGTAGTGGGGGACGAAGAAGGCCGAGATCGCCGCCGTGATCGTGTAGTTGAGCATCTGCCCCCAGGCGGCGACGAAGCTGACCAGCTCGTTGAAGGCGTGGCGGGCGAAGCTGGAGGAGCCGCCGGCCTCGGGGAACATCACCGTCGCCTCGGCGTAGGTGGCGGCGGTGCAGGCGAAGATGACGCCGGTGATGACGAAGGCGACCGGGGTCAGGCCGAGGGCGAAGGCGGCGGTGACGCCGAGGGCGTAGTAGATCGAGGAGCCGACGTTGCCGTAGGCGGCGGAGAACAGCGCCCCCACCCCGTGGACGCGGCTCAGCGACTCGTCTCTGGGGATCCGCTGGGCCAATTCAGATCGTCTGCGCCGAGGTCACTCAGACCGAATATACGGACGGCGCGGACGCTCTACGCAGGTGCGAGCGGGTCAGCTGCGAGGGAGCCGTGCAGCCGCAGAGCCCGAGGGTCAGCTCCAGCTCCTCACCTAGCAGCCCGAGCACCCTGGCGACGCCCTCGGCGCCGGCCGCCGCGAGGCCCCAGAGGGCGGGGCGGCCGACGAGGACGGCGTCGGCCCCGAGCGCCAGCGCGGTGGCGGCGTCGACGCCGCGGCGGATGCCGCCGTCGACCAGCAGGGTGCCGCGGCCGGCGAGGGCGTCGGCGATCTCCGGAAGGGCGTCGGCGGTGGCGAGCGAGCGGTCGAGCTGGCGGCCGCCGTGGTTGGAGACGACGACGCCGGCGGCGCCGTGGTCGAGCGCGAGCTCGGCGTCCTCGGCGGTGAGGACGCCCTTGACCAGGACCGGGACGCTGCACTCCGAGGCGAGGTCGGCGACGTCGGCCCAGGTGAGGCCGTGGTCCATCAGCGCGAAGGTGTCCTCGATCGAGAGCGCCCCGCCGCCGCCGACGGCGGCGCTGAGGCTCGGCGTGCCGAGCTCGGGGGGCAGCGTGAAGCGGTTGCGGCGGTCGCGCTCGCGGTTGCCGCCGGGCGGCGCGTCGGCGGTGACGAGGACGGCCTCGAAGCCGGCCTCGACCGCCTCCTCCATCAGCGCCCGGGTGACGCCCGCGTCCTTGAAGGCGTAGAGCTGGAACCAGTGGCGCCCGTCCGGAGCGGCGGCGGCGACCTCGGCCGGCCGCGTGGTCGAGAGCGTCGAGAGGCACATCGCCGCGCCCGCCGCGGCGGCCCCGGACGCCATCGCCGCCTCTCCCTCGGGGTGGGCCAGCCGCTGGTAGGCGACCGGCGCCACCAGCACCGGCAGCGAGACCGGGCCGCCCAGCAGCTCGGCCGCGGTCGAGACCTCGCGGACGTCGTTCAGCACCCGCGGCCGCAGCCGCCAGCGCCCCCAGGCGGCCGCGTTCTCGCGCAGCGTCACCTCGTCCCCGGCGCCGCCGGCGAAGTAGTCGCAGGGGCCCGGCTCGAGCTTCCCCATCCCCTCCCGCTCGGCGTCGGAGACGTTGATCCAGTCCAGGGTCACCGCGCGACCCTAACCGGATCGCGGCCACGGAGCGCGAGTCGGGACGCGGGTACCCCTCTCCCGGCGACCGTCGCGCAGACGGGGGCGAGTGCTGGGCGCAAATGTGGTCTCAGGAGCCTTGCGGGAGGGGTATCCGTGTTCCCCTGACGGTCACGCCACGAACTCGAGGCCGAATCGGCACACCGTGCGCGCCACACGCGCGGGGTTTCCCGCCAGGCTCGGGAGCGTGAAAGACGAGTTCGCCCAAGCCGGCCATATACGTCAGGTTTCGCGAACTCGCGAAATCGAGGAAAGGATCGGAGCGCTTGCCGATGCCCAGCATGGCGTGATCGGGCGCGATCAGCTCAAGGCCTTGGGCCTCGGGGAGGCAGCGATCCGGTACCGACAGCGCCTCGGACGCTTGCGCCCGCTGCACCCGGGCGCCTTCGCAGTAGGTCACCGGGCCCTCTCTCGTCACGGGCATTGGATGGCTGCGGTGCGCGCCTCCGACCCCGACGCCCTGCTCAGCCACTGGTCGGCGGCGGCGCTCTGCAAGATCAGGCCGAACGGGCGCACGCGGACCGATGTGACCGTCCCCCGCCGCAGCCGCTCGACGAAGGCGATCTGCCGCCACTTCTCCCAGGTGCCCGGAGACGAGCGGACGGTCAGGGACGGGATCCCGGTGACCACGGTGCCGAGGACGACCCTCGACCTGGCGGCAAGCGCGGACCTCGACACGGTCGCCGAGATGATCCGGGAGGCCGAATACCTGCAGCTCTGGGACCGTCTCTCGCTGCCCCACCTGCTCGAGCGCTATCCGGGAAAACGCGGCTCGCGGAACCTCGAAGCCGCCCTCCGGCGCATCACCGAAGAGCCGTCGGGCCGCAAGCGCAGCAAGCTGGAGCAGCGCTTCGCGCCCTTCCTGCGCCGCCACCGCGTCCCCCCGCCCCGCTTCAACGACTGGATCCTCCTCGGCCCCAGGCGCTTCCAGGTCGACTGCCACTGGCCGGACCGGCGCCTGATCGTCGAGCTCGACGGCTGGCAGGGCCACTCGTCCCGCGCCGCCTTCCAGAGCGACCGCAGCCGCGACCGCGTCCTCCACGTAGCCGGCTACGCCGTCCTCCATTTCACCTGGAACCAACTCGACGAGGAAGCACAGGAGATCGCCTCCGACCTCCGCTCGATGCTGCTGGGCGCGGATGGAGGAGCGGCGAAGAGCGGGTAGTTGGGCCGGCCCCGGCTAGGGTTCCGGCCCGTGAGAGCGGCGCGGCAACCCACGCGGAGAGAGATCGGGCGCCGCCGCAGGGCTGCGGGAGCCGTTCTCGCGCTCATGCTCGCGGGAGCTGCATACCTCGTCCTTGCGGCGACGGTCTTCGCTCCGGTGAACAGGCACGGCGCCAGGCTGGTCCACCTCGAGATTCACAGCAAGGCGGTCGGGCGGAATCTGGGCGTGAGTGTGATGGTGCCGGAGCATCCCGGCCGGCACGGGGACCGCCCCCTGCTGGTCTTCCTCCACGGCAGGAGCGGCTCGGAGCAAACCTTCACGGGGGACCAGGCCGTCTTCAGCGGCCTGAAGGCGCTGGGCCGCAATGCCCCTGTCGTCGCCTTCCCCGATGGCGGCATCCACGGCTACTGGCACGACCGCGCCGGGGGCGGCTGGGGGAGCTGGGTGATGGACGAAGCGATCCCCTCCGTGGTGCGGCGCTTCGGCATCGACCCGCACCGGGTCGCGATCGGCGGGATCTCGATGGGCGGCTTCGGCGCCTACGACCTGGCGCTCCACAACCCCGGCCGCTTCTGCGCGGTCGGCGGCCACTCGCCGGCGCTCTGGTTCGAAGGCGGCGAAACCGCCCCCGGGGCCTTCGACGACGCCGCCGACTTCGCCCGCAACGACGTCGTCGGCATGGTCCGCGGCGACCCCGGCGCCTTCGCGGGGATGCGGGTCTGGAACGACTACGGCGACGAAGACCCCTTCCGCGTCTACGACGAAGGCTTCGTCGCCTACCTGCGGCAGGACGGCGCCGACCTCAGCGCCCACACCTGGCACGGGGGCCACGACAACGGGTACTGGGACGCCCACTGGCCCACCTACCTGCGCTTCTACGCGAACGCGCTGGCGAGCTGCTGAGCCGCCCCGATCCCCGCCTGTCGTCTCAGTGGCCCCGCCTGTCGTCTCAGTGGCCCATATGGCCACAAAGGCGACAGGCAGTCCCGCTCAGCGGTCGGGTGAGCCGGCGGGAGGGGTGCCGGGCGGCGGTGGCGGGCCCCAGCTTTCGCGGCCGTCGGTGGTCGCGATCGGGATCTTCGGCCCCGCCATCGCCGGCGTGTCGAGCGTGACGTCGTAGACCGCCTTGACCCGCGAGAGGACCTCGCGGACGTCGCTCTTCTTGCCCTGGTAGCCGTAGGGGTGCAGGTCGGAGGTGAGGCCGGTGGCGTCGATGCCCGCCTCGTCGGCGAGGAAGAGCGCCCGCGGCATGTGGAAGCCCTGGGTGACGACGACGGCCCGGCGGACGCCGAAGATGCTGCGCGCCCGCACCATCGTCTGCCAGGTGTCGAAGCCGGCGTGGTCCTCGAAGATGTCTCTGGGCGTCACCCCGCGCCTGACCAGCGCCTTGCGCATCGTGTCGGGCTCGTCGTAGCTCCACTGCCCGTGGTCGCCGGAGACGAGGATCTTCTTCACCCTGCCGGCATGCCAGAGCCGCGCCGCCGCGTCCACCCGGTCGCCCAGCATCCGGCTCATCCTGCCGTTCGGCTGCACCAGCGCCCCCGGCACGATCGCCACTTCCGTCTCCGGAACGTCGGCGACGACCGAGGTCGACTCCCCATCGGTCGAGAGCAGGATGAAGGCGTTGGCGCCCACGACCACCAGGACCAGGAGAACGGCCGAGCCGACGACCGCCTTCGTCAGCCGCGGCCAACGCCGCAGCGGATAGGTCAGTGCCCTGCGCATCGCCAGAACGCTACCGGGACAAGCGGGCGGCGGGGAGGTCACTCGGGCGGCTGAGGTGCCGGCGGCGCGAGCGAAAAGCAAGCCCGGCTAGGACGCAGCCCGCCTGCATGGCAGCGCTATGCAGGCGGGTGAGGACACCGCCAGGCGCGGCTTTGCAGCCGCGCCGACGGTGCCTCAGACGGCCGAGGGGCCTCCCCGCCGCCCTAAAAGTGGACGATCGGGATGATCAGGATGGCGACGATGTTGGCCACCTTGATCATCGGGTTGATCGCCGGGCCGGCGGTGTCCTTGTAGGGATCGCCGACGGTGTCGCCGGTCACCGAGGCGGCGTGGGCCTCGGAGCCCTTGCCGCCGTGGGCGCCGTCCTCGATCAGCTTCTTGGCGTTGTCCCAGGCGCCGCCGCCGGCGGTCATGCTGATCGCGGCGAAGAGGCCGACGACGATGACGCCGATCAGCAGGCCGCCGAGCGCGTTGACGCTGAGCAGACCGACGATCACGGTGACGACGATCGGGATCAGGGCGGGAAGGATCATCTCCTTCTGGGCCGCGGCGGTGACGATCGCCACGGTCCTGCCGTACTCGGGCTTCTCGGTCCCCTCCATGATCCCCGGGTGTTCGCGGAACTGTTTGCGCACCTCCTCGACCACCTGGCCGCCGGCGCGGCCGACCGCCTCGATCGCGAAGGCCGAGAACAGGTAGACCATCATCCCGCCGACCAGCAGCCCGATCAGCACGTCGGGGTTGGTGAGGCTGAAGCTGAGATCGAAGCCGGACGGGGCTTCGGCCTTCAGTTCGCTGCGGAAGGCGGCGAACAGCACCAGCGCCGCCAGCGCGGCGGAGCCGATCGCGTAGCCCTTGGTGACCGCCTTGGTCGTGTTGCCGACCGCGTCGAGCGGGTCGGTGACGTTGCGGACGTCCTCCGGCAGCTCCGCCATCTCGGCGATGCCGCCGGCGTTGTCGGTGATCGGCCCGAAGGCGTCGAGGGCGACGATCAGCCCGCAGAGCGAAAGCTGCGCCATCACGGCGATGCCGATGCCGTAGATCCCGGCGAGCTGGTTGGCGCCGAGGATCGCCAGGGCGATGACCAGCGCCGGGGCGGCGGTGGACTGGAAGCCCTGGGCGAGGCCGGCGATGATGTTCGTCGCGTGCCCGGTCTCCGAGGCCTCGGCGATCAGCTTGACCGGCCGGAAACGAGTCGACGTATAAAATTCGGTAATCCCGAACAGCAGCGCGGTGACGGCGACGCCGATCACGGCGCAGAGCCAGAGGTCGGTCACCGATGACCCGGCGAGGGAGCTTCCCACTTCGCGAACGCCGAGCCGCAGCGGATCGCTCATCATCCATTCGGTGATCGGGTAGAAGGCCGCCACCGAGAGAACGCCGGAGATCAGCAGGCCGATGTAGAGCGCCCCCTCGACCTTGTCGCTCCTGGTCCGCACGCAGAGCGCGCCGATGATCGAGGCGATGATCGCGACGGCGCCGATGACCAGCGGGAAGATCGCGACCTCACGGGCGTATTCGGGGGTGAAATAGAGCACGCCGAGGAGCATCACCGCGACCGAGGTGACCGCGTAGGTCTCGAACAGGTCGGCGGCCATGCCGGCGCAGTCGCCGACGTTGTCGCCGACGTTGTCGGCGATCACGGCCGGGTTGCGGGGGTCGTCCTCGGGGATCCCCGCCTCGACCTTGCCGACCAGGTCGGCGCCGACGTCGGCGGCCTTGGTGAAGATGCCGCCGCCGAGCCGGGCGAAGACCGAGATCAGCGAGCCACCGAAGCCGAGGCCGATCAGCGCGTCAACCGCCTCCTTGTTGTCGGTGCCGGTGAGGACGAGGATGCCGAAGTAGCCGGCGACGCCGATCAGCGCCAGGCCGACGACCAGCAGGCCGGTGACCGAGCCGCCTTTGAAGGCGACGTCGAGCGCCGGCGGCACGCCGCCGCGGGCCGCCTCGGCGACGCGGCTGTTGGCCCGCACCGAGACGTTCATCCCGATGAAGCCGGTCGCGCCGGAGAGGGTTGCGCCGATCAGGAAGCCGACTGCCGTCTTCCAGTTCTGCAGAACCAGCAGCAGGACGGCGATCGGCAGCGCCATCGCGGCGATGATCGTGTACTGGCGGCTCAGGTAGGCCTGGGCGCCTTCCTGGACGGCGCCTGAGATTTCGCGCATGCGGTCGTTGCCCGCCGATTTGGAAAGCAGGCGCTGGGTGACGAGAAGTCCGTAGAGAACGGCGGCGCCTGCGCAGACAAGCGCGACGACCACGCCGTATTCGGTCAGAAAGTCGGTCAAGTTCCTATTCCTCCGGTGGTTTTAGCGGCGCGGGAGTCTATAGACGAAGGCGGCGACAGCGCCGCGAGCCCGCTCCAGGGGCTCGATCGCACGCCGCTTGGCACTCGGTTACGCCGACTGCCGAGGCCGCGGTGCGGCGGCGTAGGTCCGCCGCGTCTCCGCCACCGCGTCGCGGAAGACGTCCTCGATCGAGATCCCCTCGTCGAGCGCCTCGCGGGCCCGCTCGGCGCCGTTGCGCTCCGGCAGCGAGACCTCGAGCCCGAGCTGCGCCCGCGCCGGCTCGCTCCAGGCGAGGACCCGCTCCAGCAGCGCGCGGGTCGCCACCTCCTCGCCGCCGCGGCGGAAATCGATCATCCGCCCGCCGGCGCCGTAGCGGATCGCCCGCCAGAGGTTCTCCTCGATCTCCCGGTCGGCGAGCGGCGGGGCGCCCCCCGCGTAGCCCCGCTCGTCGTAGTCGAGCGCGGTCTGGGCGATGCAGGCGGCGATCAGCGCCGCCAGGGCGAAGGACTCGTCCCCCCGCGTCTGCGCGTCGCAGATCCGCACCTCGACCGTGCCGAAGTGGTGGTGGGGCCGCACGCTCCACCAGAGCTGGGTCGACTCGATCACCGAGCCCGCCCGCTGCAGGGTGTCGACGAAGCCCGCGTAGGTGGCCCAGTCGAGGAACGGCGAGGGCACCCCGCAGCGCGGGAAGGTGCGGGTGAAAATCTCGCTGCGGACGCTGTGCAGGCCGGTGTCGCGGCCGTCGAGGAAGGGCGAGTTGGCCGAGACCGCGAGCAGCAGCGGCAGCAGCTCGCGGAGGCGGTCGCAGACGGCGATCGCCCGGTCGGCCCCGCGCACCCCCATGTGCAGGTGCAGGCTCCAGGTGTTGTTGCGCTGCGCCACCCAGCCCAGTTCGCGCGCCAGGCGGTTGTAGTGCGGGGTGTCGATGATCCGCTGGTCCAGGTAGCTCGCCCAGGGGTGGGTCCCGGTCGCCGCCAGCGCCAGCCCCATCCCGGCGACCAGCTCGAACAGCCGCGCCCGCCGGCCGCGCTGCCGCTCGACCGCCTCGGCGAAGCTCGCGGCCCGCCCGGAGCGGATCTCGACCTCGGAGGCGATCAGCTCCCCCGCCGCCGCTTCGGCCAGCACCTCGTCGCGCTCGCAGGCCGCCATCACCTCCTCGAAGCGGTGCTCCAACTCCAGCGTCCGCGGGTCGAGGATCGCGAACTCCTCCTCGAGGCCGATCGTGAAGTCCTGCGAGGACTCGAACTTCTCGCGGGCGAGATCGAGGTCGATCGCCAAGGTCCGCAGGGGCCGCTAGGCCAGGTAGAAGTAGAGCGCGTAGAGCAGGTCGACGGCGGGGCTGGAGGTGTGGACGGTCACCTCGGGCGGCACCTGCAGGAGCTGCTCGGAGTAGTTGAAGATGATCTTCACCCCGGCCTTGACGAGGCGGTCGGCGACGTCCTGGGCCGCGTCGGCGGGCACCGCCAGGACCCCGACGACGATCTCCTCCTCGGCGACGATCGCCGGCAGGTCGCCGATGTCGCGGACGCTGAGCTCGCCGATCGCCCTGCCGACGACGCCCGGGTCGGTGTCGAAGATCGCGACGACCTGGAAGCCGTGGTCGGCGAAGATCGGCGAGCGGGCGATCGCCTGGCCGAGGTTGCCGGCGCCGAACAGGGCGATGTTGTGCTGGCCCGAGGTGCGGAGGATCTTGCGGACCTCGGAGACCAGCGAGTCGACGTTGTAGCCGACCCCGCGCTTGCCGAACTTGCCGAAGCCGGAGAGGTCGCGGCGGATCTGGGTCGGGTTGATGTGGGTGTACTGGGAGAGCTCCTGCGAGGAGATCGTCTCCTGGCCCATCTTGCGCGCCTGCGTCAGCACCTGCAGGTAGCGCGACAACCGTGCCGCGACGCCCAGCGACAGCCGCTCCCCTTCGACCGGGAACGCCCCCGCGGCATCGAACTCCTCGATCACCTCGACCATGCCCCCACAGTATCGAGCCTCGCTTTCACCGCGGCGCGATCGAGGCGCAGCTCGGAGACCTCGATCCCGTCGACCTCGACCACCGGGATCCGCTCGAGGTAGCGCCGCAGCAGCAGGTCGTGGCTCTCGATGTCGACCTCGCGCAGCTCGAAGCGGTAGCCCTCCTCGTGCAGGGAGACGATCTGCGCGATCGCCTCCTCGCAGAGATGGCAGCCCGGGCGCGAGTAGACGACGACGCCGGCCACGGCTCAGTGGGCGACGGCGCCGGTCTTCTTGCCGGTGGCGAAGGCGTCGTAGCCGAGGTAGTCGGGGTAGGGGATCGCCTCCGCGTGGCGGGCGGCGGCGCCGATCATCGCTGCGTTGTCGGTGCAGAGGGCGATCGGGACCAGCTTCAGCCGCACCCCCGCCTCCTCGCAGAGCGCGGCGATCGCCTCGCGCAGCGGCCCGTTGGCGGCGACGCCGCCGCCGAGCGCGACCGCCTCCCAGCCCCCCTGCTTCAGCGCCCGCGCCGTCTTCGTCCGCAGCTGCTCGACCACCGCGGCCTGGAAGGAGGCGGCGAGGTCGGCGCGGCGCTCCCGCACCCCGTCGGGGCCGAGCTCGCGGCAGCGGTAGAGGACGGCGGTCTTGAGGCCGCTGAAGCTGAAGTCGAGGCCCGGGTTGCGGGCCATCGCCACCGGCATCTCGAAGGCTTCCGGGTCGCCCGCCTCGGCCTCCCGCTGGATCGGCGGCCCGCCCGGGTAGCCGAGGCCGAGCAGCCGGGCCGACTTGTCGAAGGCCTCGCCGGCGGCGTCGTCGAGGGTCCGGCCGAGCAGCTCGTAGCCCCGGTGGTCGCGGACGCCGGCCAGCATCGTGTGGCCGCCGCTAGCGATCAGGCAGAGGAAGGGCGGCTGCAGCGGCTCGGGCTCGAGGAAGTTGGCGGCGACGTGGCCCTGCAGGTGGTCGACCGGGATCAGCGGCAGCCGCCGCGCCGCGGCGATCCCCTTGGCGGCGCTGATCCCGACCAGCAGCGCCCCGATCAGCCCCGGCCCGGCGGTGGCGGCGACCGCCTCGACGTCGTCGAGCGTCACCCCGGCTTCGGCCAGCGCCGCCTCGACCACCGGCTCGACCAGCTCCAGGTGGTGGCGGGCGGCGACCTCGGGGACGACGCCGCCGAAGCCCTCGTGGGCCTTGGCCTGCGAGGAGATCACGTTGCTGAGGATCCGCGGCCCGTCGAGGACGGCGGCGCAGGTGTCGTCGCAGGAGGTCTCGATCGCCAGCAGCACTTCAGGCCCCGCTCAGTCGAGCCACATGATCAGGGCGTCCTCGCCGTTGTCGTGGTAGTAGCGGGGACGCACCCCGGCCGAGCGGAAGCCGAAGCGTTCGTACATGGCGATCGCGCGCCGGTTGGAGACGCGGACCTCGAGCGTGAAGGGCAGCTCCCCCCGCGCCTCGGCGATCAGGCGCCGCATCAGCGCCCCGGCGACGCCGGCGCCGCGCCGCTCCGGGGCGACGGCGATGTTCATCAGGTGCCAGACCTGGTCGTAGCGGGAGCAGACCACGTAGCCGAGCAGCTCGCCGCCGGCGCCGGCGGCGAGGCAGATGCCGGAGGGCTTGGAGAGCTCGAGCACGAACATCGCCAGCGACCAGGGGGTCGGGAACGAGCGGCGCTCGATCGAGATCACCGCCGGCAGGTCGCTGTAGGCGAGCCGCCGGACCTGGACCTCCTGGGTCGGCTCACTGGGCTTTTTGGAAAGCGTTCCGCTCACGCCACCGCTCCGCGTCGGGGGGTCTGAGGTAGATCGGAGCGAGCCCGTCGCGGTCCGCCTCCCCGCCCTCCGCCGCCGCCGCGAGCGCGCAGACGTGGCGCGCGGCGACCCGGTGGACGGGGTCGGAATCGTCCGCTATGGGGACTCCGCCTCGGGACAGCTCCTGGCGAAATCGTACCGCCCCCGAGCCCGCCACCCGCGGCGCTTCCTCCAGCCCGGCGACCCGCTCGGCCAGCTCCTCGGGCCGGTGGACCGCCGGCTCCCAGAGGCGCTTCCCGTCAGCGGCGTAGAGCGCGGCGAAGACCTCGCCGCGCCAGCCGTCGAGCACCGGCAGCGCCAAGTTGTTCCTTTTGGCCGCTATATCGCCATAAGGAACAGGAGAAGCGGCCGCCTCGAGGATTCCGCGCGCCAGGGCGTCGAGGGTGCAGACGCCGCGCGCCGGCAGGCCGAGGCTGACCGCGAGGCCGCGGGCGGTGGCGATCCCGATCCGCACCCCGGTGAAGGTCCCCGGCCCGAGCCCGACCGCGAGCAGGTCGACCTCCCCCCAGCCGCCGGCCGCCGCCGCGGCGGCCTCGACCTCGGCCAGCAGCGCCGTCGAGTGCAGCGGCCGCCCCTGCGGGGAGAGGCCCAGCTGCGACTCCTGGAGGATCTCGCCGTCGCGCCAGGCGCAGGCGACGGTGTCGGCCGTCGCGGTGTCGAAGCCGACGGCTATCAGGGCTGCGTCAGCCCTTCACCCGGAAGGCCCAGGACCCGACCTTCTTCCCCTTCACGAACCAGCTGACGACGTGCTTGCCGGGGATCACCGAGGTGATCTTGTTCGCGTAGAGGGTGCCCTGTTCGGCTCTCTGGCTCTGGGCGCAGAGGCTTTTGCCGCTCGGGAACTTGACGCAGACGGTGTAGTAGACGGTCCCCCTCAGGCTCTTGAAGAAGGCTCCCTTGACCTGTCGCTTCAGGCAGGCGTGCGATCGGTGCCACTTCTTCGCGTGCGCGAGGCTGTGGCCGCAGCCCACGTAGTGCTGGTAGGCGGCGGCGCCGGCGGTGGCGGGCACCGCGGTTGCGAGCAGTCCGCTCACCAGCAACGCGGCCGCGAGCGCCTTCAGTCCCTTCATCCGTCCTCTGCCTTTCTGGTTCAAGAGCTTTCGAGCGCCGATGCTACAAGTTGGCACCGGCTCTTCCTGGAACAACGCCGAGGCCCGTTTGCTGCGCTCCCCCCTCCGCCTACCCCTCGCCGCTCACTTCTATCCGCCGCCGCTGCTCCGACTCGTGCGCGAGCCGGACCCGGATCGCCGGCCGGCCGAGCCGGGCCGCGCCCGCCTGCGGCCACTCGACGAAGGCGACCGCGTCGGGGGCGAGGTAGTCGTCGAGCAGGGCCGGGTCCTCCCCCTCGAGGTCGGCGAGGCGGTAGAGGTCGAGGTGGGAGACGGGCAGCCGGCCACCCCCGTAGCGCTGCCCGATCGTGAAGGTGGGCGAGGTGACCGGCTCGCTGACCCCGAGGGCGCGGCAGGCGCCGCGGATCAGGGTCGTCTTGCCGGCGCCGAGGTCGCCCTCGAGCAGGACGACGTCGCCGGGGCCGAGCCGCTCGGCGAGCCGGGCGCCGAGGGCTTCGGTCTCCTCGGCGCTTGCCGTCTCGACCACCTCCGCGGCGCTCATCCGAAGAAGCCGAGCTGGTCGGCGGGCGGCGGCGGGCCGGCGTCGGGGCCCTCCTCGGCCTCGAGCTCGGCCGGCTCCTCGGCGCTCGGGGCCGGGCTCGGCAGCGGCCGCTCCAGCAGGGCGGGGATCGTCGCGAAGTCGCCCCGCAGCGTCTCCTTGACCGCGGGGGTCCGCAGCGCCGCCGCCGGGTGGAAGAGCGGCAGCAGGTAGACCATGCGGCCGCCGAGCTCGTGCGCCTGCGGCGTGCCCCGGACCTTGGTGATCCCGGTCGGGCTGCCGCTCAGCAGCTTCGTCGCGAAGTTGCCGAGCGTGCAGACGACCCGCGGCTCGATCAGCCGCACCTGCTCCCAGAGGTAGGGCTCGCAGGCCTCGATCTCGGCCGGCCGGGGGTCGCGGTTGCCGGGAGGGCGCGACTTCAGCACGTTGGCGATGAAGACGTCCTCGCGCGAGAGGCCGATCTCCTCCAGCATCTGGTTCAGCAGCCCGCCGGCGCGGCCGACGAAGGGCAGCCCCTGGCGGTCCTCTTCGGCCCCCGGCGCCTCGCCGACGAACATCAGGTCGGCGTCGGCGTTGCCGGACCCGAAGACCGCCTTGGTCCGGGTCTCGTGCAGGGGGCACCTGGTGCAGTCGCGGACCTGGTTGTAGAGCTCGACCAGCCGCTCGCGGCGCTCGGCCGCGCCGGCGCTCATAGGAGAACCTCCCCCTTGTTCTTCTGAGATCTAGATATGGAGGCCGAGCGAAGCGAGGCCGTCGAAGATCCCGGTCGAACGCATAGAGAAGCCGACCGCCGTCGGGAGAGCGCCCTCGTCGCTTGCCTCACAGAAGGCCCGCTTGAGACCAGCGCCTCCCGGCGGTCGGAGGCACCTGAAGCGGCCACAGGAAGTGGCGCCCCGAAGCGCCGCGCTATGAGCACCCGCAACGGTACCTCCCGGCCGGCACGAGCAAAAGCCGAACAAGGAGGAATGCGATGGAGAGACCGTCGGCGGGGATCGACTGGGCAAGCGAGGAGCACGCGCTCTGCGTGGTCGACGCGGCAGGGAGGAAGGTGGCGGGAGAGCTCTTCGCCCACGACGAGGCGGGGATCAGGGCGCTGGTTGCCCGGATACGCGCCTTGGACGTGGGCCGGGTGGCGATCGAGCGCCCCGACGGCCTCTTGGTCGACCGCCTGCTGGATGCCGGCTTCACCGTCCTGCCGGTGCACCCCAACCAGCTGAAGGCGACCCGGCCCCGCTATGAGGCTGCCGGCGGCAAGTCCGACGGCTTCGACGCCTTCTGCCTGGCCGAGCTGGCGCGCACCGACTCCCACCGCTTCCGGGCGCTGCGGCCCGACTCCGACGAGACCAAGGCGCTTAAGGCGCTGACCCGCACCCGCGAGGACCTGGTCAAAGCCAGGGTGCGGCTCGGCAACGAGCTGCGCGCTCAGTTGCAGGCCTTCTGGCCCGGTGCGGCGGAGATCTTCTTCGACGTCGACTCCTCGATCGCGCTCGCCTTCCTGGAGCGCTACCCCTCGCCGGCCGATGCGCGCGGGCTCGGGGTGAAGCGGCTCGAAGGTTTCCTCGCCCGCCAGCGCTACTCGGGGCGCCGCCCCGCCGCCGAGCTGCTCGACCGCCTGCGCTCGGCGCCCGAGGGACGGGCGGGAGCGCTCGAGACCGAGGCGCGCCGCGGGGCCGTGCTCGGCCTGGTTGCCGCACTGCGGCCGATCGTCGCCCAGATCGCCGAGCTCACCTCCCAGATCGCCGGCGCCGTTCGCGCCCACCCCGACGGGCCGGTCTTCCTGCCGCTCTTCAAGGACCCGAAGTCGACGATCACCGCGGCGCGGCTGGTCGCCGAGATCGGCGACGACCGCGCCCGCTACCCGAGCGCCGAGGCGCTGGCGGCCGACGCCGGCATGTCGCCGGTGGCCAGGGAGTCGGGCAAGCGCAAGGTCGCCGCCTTCCGCTGGGCCTGCGACAAGCGGCTGCGGGAGGCGGTCGCCTGCCTTGCGGACTCCACACGGCATCACCACCCCTGGGCGCGCGAGGTCTACGCCCGAGCCCGCTCCCGCGGGCTCGACCACCCGCACGCGATCCGCGTGCTCGGACGCGCTTGGCTGCGCATCCTTTGGCGCTGCTGGCAGGACGAGGTGCCCTACGACCCCACCAAACACGGGAACTTCCGAAGGCTCGAACCCGCAGGGGGTTGACACAGGAAGTCTCAAGGGCCCTCCCCCCGAGCGCGCCGCTTGCGCGCCTCGCCCAGCCGCTCCTGGCGGGCGGACTCGCGCTCGCGCCGCCGCGATTCGTCCGCGCGCACGCCGGCCCCCCGCGGCTGCCGCCCCGGCGGCGCCACCGCCGAGTAGAGACGCCGCACCCGCGCCGAGCCGCACTCCCGGCAGGCGACCCCCGCCCCGGCCCGGACCAGCTCCTCGAAGCGAGCCCCGCACTCCTCGCACTCGAACTCGTAGATCGGCACAGTCGTTTTCGGTCCTTTGCGGCTGTTCCAGGTTTTGGCTCTAGATGGCGGAATTGGAGCCTATCGCGAGGGCAGGGTTTGCGGCTGTTTCCGTGCATCCTGTTGCCCTGGTGTTGCCCTGGGCGTTGCCCCGGCGGGTCTCACAGCGGCGTCGAAGAACGTCGCGTCGCCGATCCCTTCGTCCATCAGGCTGATGTAGGTCCGCAGGGTGAAGCTGGGGTCGGTGTGGCCGAGCCACTCCTGCACCTGCTTGATGTTCCGGCCAGCCTCGAAGAGCAGGGAGGCACAGGTGTGGCGGAACGAATGGAAGGTCACCCACTGCATCCCAACCGCCTCCCTGGCCGGGTGCAGCACGTCGCGGGCGAAGTTCTGGGGCGAGAGCGGGTAGCCGGACCCGGCGGTCGACGGGAAGACGGGTTTGCCGGGACCGGCGAAGGTGTCGCGGCGGTGCGCCAGGAGGCGGTCAGCCATCGCCGGAGACAGCGGCAGATCACGCCTAGCGGCACCGCTCTTCAGCTTCCGGCGCTTCCCCCGGTAGACCTGCTCGCGCACCTTGATCCGCGGTTCGTCGCCCAGGTCGACGTGCTCCCAGGTCAGCCCGACCATCTCGCCGATCCGCAGGCCGGTGTGAGTCAGCAGCTCGAAGAAAAGCCGCCACTCTGTCGGCAGAGCCGCGAGCATCAGGCCGAGCTCTTCGCGGGTCAGAGCCTTGGCGCGATCGCCGTCATCGTCCTCGGCGGCGGGCGGAACCCGGACGCCCTGGACCGGGTTCGCGGTCGCGAGCTCATCCTCAACGGCAGTGGCGAACATCGCAGAGAGAGCCGCCCGGACCTTCTTAATTTCCGACGTCGACTTCCCTGCTGCGCGGAGCGCTGCCAGGAGCCCCCGTACATCCTTGGGGCCGACCTCGGAGAGCTTCCACGTCCCCCAGCGGGGCAGAACATGGCTCTCGAGCATCCGGTTGTACTCCTCCCGGCTCGTCTCGCTGAATCCTCTCGCCGTCCGGCCGGCGTAGCTGTTGATCCACTCGGCTGCGTAGGCGCCCACCCGCACGCCGCCGGCGGGACGCCGGTCACCCGCGTCCCGCCTCCCCTTTGCTTCCCGTGCCTCGTCATAGGTGCGACAGGTCTGCTTGCACTGCTTGCCGCGGTGCCGCCAGACGACGACGTAAGAGCACTCGCAGCGCCCCTGGCCCTCGCAGCCCTTGACGTGACGCCGGAAGATGCCCGGGGTCTTGGTCTTGGTCAGCTTCGCCATGCGACCTCCCTACCCGCGCCGTCGGTGCGCACGTAGAGGGAGCCGGAGCCGTAGCTGCGCTTCATCAGCCTCTGGCTCCCTCTGGGGCACCCTGCGCCTTCAGGAACTCCTCCACCTCACGATGCACGTTGGCGAGATCCCGGAGAGCGTCGGACACCTTGCGGGCGAGTGCGGCGCTGGAGCTGGTCGACCTACCGTCTAGCTGGAGGGCAAGCGCGGTGTTGTAGTCGCCGAGCGCATCCTCTGCCGCATATCTGGCGTCCGCCAGCCGCTCGTTTAGCTCGACCCGCCGCTCGGGCTCCGACAGGCCCTTCTCGGCGTAGGAACGGACTAGCCCTCCATCTTCCGCTGCCATCAGCACTCGCCCCCGGAGGTAACGGCAAGCCGCTCTGCGGCCTCCTGGTCATCATTCCCACAGATCCCGTCCAGCACGAACAGCAGGAACGTCTCGCGTGGGCTGCTGTCGATATTGACTTCGCAAGTGCCGCGGCCTCCCTCTAGTCCCCCGCGGATTTCGTCGCGCAAGGTCGCCATGTAGGCGAGGGCACGGTCGCTGAACTCGACATCAGTGGATTCGTCGAACGAGGTGGGTATCCCCTTCGTCTTGGAGAATCGCAGCTCGACGTTCCGGCAGGCGCCGTAAACCTCAGCCGCCCCAAGCATCCGCTCGGTGGCTTCATCGCGGCCCTTCTGAGGGTCGCTTGCGCCTTTGTAGTTCTTCAGACGCTCACCGGCCTCGGTCAACACGAGGTCTCGCGCACAGTCGCGCAGAGCGATTACTTCGCCCTCGCTGAGGCGTCGAAGGTTCGCCATCAGGACTGCCCCCCTTCGACCTGCTCCCGGGGCTCGTCAGCGGGTTCGACGTGGCGGGCGAGCGTCTGTGCGAGGTTCTGCGCGAACTCGCCGCAGGCGTCCCGCCACGGGTTGTTGGAGGCGAGCTTGTCTCGGGTCGCCTCCAGGTGGGCGCCGAGCGACCCCAGCGCCTCAAGTTCAGATGCGTTCCAGTCAGGCTCGCTCGCGGTGTCCTCTACTGCGCTTGCTCCGTCGCCCGGGTCCGAAAGAGAGTTCGTAACCGGCTGTTGCGAACTCTCGTCCGGGTCGTCGAGCCCGAGCCGCAGTTGTGCGATCCGCCTGAAGAGTCGCTTTTTCGCGCTTCGGTCCGGCAGTCGGTTCGCGTGTCGCAATGCGACCGCCGATACCTCTTCGACTGCTTCGCGCTCTAGCTGAGCGATCTCTCCGTCCGTGAGCGCGAAGTCGTCGGGCTCCTCCCGATCCTCCGGCGGGACTGGCGTCCGCTGTACTACTGATCCCATTTCCATCTCCCTTTCTGCAAGGGGACCGCTGGGCGAACTAGGCTTCCCGCTGCGGTCGGCCTCGGTTGCACTGAGCCGATCGCCACGGGGCCGGCGTTCGCAGCGCGCGGCCCCACTTTCTTTTCTGGCCGCGACCCTATACCCGGCAGCGGCGAGCGGTCAAGAGCCAGACGGCCGCTCAACGGGTTGTCCGGGCGCTGAGCGGCAACGGCGGCCGACCTGTGCGGCAATCCCGCTGGATAGGCTCCCGCGGTCGCCTTCGGGCGGCGACGCCCCCGTAGCTCAGCGGATAGAGCGCGCCTCTGACGAAGTGCGAGGTCGCAGGTTCGAATCCTGCCGGGGGCGCTCAGATCGGTGCTACGCTTCGGATACTTCGTCAGAGGCGCTGCTGACGCTGAGCGCGGGATCGGTCCAACGGCCGGGCTGCGTGGTCGCAGCTTCTTTGGCAGATGGCCCGCTTCGGCGGGCTGTCTGCTTGTTGGGGACGACAGCCCACGACACCGCCTTAGTCGATGCCGGCGAAGAGCTCGGCGGGCGGAACCTCCAGCCCGGCGGCAAGCTTGAAGATCGTGTTCAGCGTCGGCCGTCGCTCGCCGCTCTCGATCCGGGCGACCGCCGTCTGATGGATGCCTGCTGCCCAGCCAAGCTGCTCTTGGGTCAGGCCGCGATCCTCGCGCAGCCGCTCGACGTTGGCGGCGAACTGCGCAGCCGGAGTCTTCGCAGCGGCGGGCATGGAGGCAGCTTCGCCAGCGCAGCGCTGTCTCTACCTGCCAATTTGTCATAAGGTGGAGGGCACCCTGATCGCTAAACCGGACCTTGCGAGGGAGGCGTTGTGGACCGAGACAACCTGGACAGGGAACGCGAGAGGGCGCTGCGGCATCCGCTGCGCCGGACAATCCTCGACGCCCTCGGTGAGCAGGAACAGACGCTTCCGCAGTTGGCCGCCGCCCTTCCCGATGCTGCGGCCACTGTCTTGCCCGCGACTCCACCGGAAGCAGTTCTGAGCTACCACCTCCGCGTGTTGCGTGAGGCTCGACTCGTCACCTGTGCCGGCGGGCTGTATCGACGGATCGGCTAGTGAACGAACGCCCATACTCAGACACGGGGGATCGGGAAAAGGGGACTGGGGCCGCAACCGGGTGCCTCCTCCTCAAGGAGCCAAAATTGCGGCAGGCGACCGAGGACGCCGAGCAGGTTTTCGAGGTAATTTCGCCGCTGCGGGATGACCTTCGGGATCAGCTTCTCCGCCTCTTTCACGCGCCGTTGCCCGAACTCTTCACGCACCCGCGGCAGGTTCAGGTAGTCGCGCAGGTAGGCGGCTGCAGCCTCCCCAGCATCACCCCTGCTCAGCTCTTCCGTCGCCTGAAGCCCGACGATGGTCGGGTGATCGGGGCGATCCTCCAACCACCCTCGGAGAATCACTTTATTCCGCTCGAACTTCGGCCCTGAGCGAGTTTGGTGCTTTTCGCTGACCGGCGACTCCAGCCAGGCGATCTCCGGCTCGCTGCTCCACGATCCTCGCGGAAGCTGGCTGACCCTGCCTCCACTCCACTGCACCTCATGGATTCTCCCGTACCAACGGGCATCCTCGCGCCGAACAATGCGTTCCCACGGGCAGAAAACCCCTGCCGTCCGAACCGGTACACGGATCATCGTCACGGAGGCAGGGAAGGACAACACCCTCGGTTTGATCAGGTGAGCCCCGCGGATCTCCTCGTCGCAGTCGGCCCGGACGTGCCAGTCGGTGTCCAGAAGGTCATGTGCGGCGTTGCGAGCTGCCCCGAAGTCATCGCACCAGGCGAAGTGACCTACCTTTGACCCAAGCGGGAGAGTCTGTCTCGAAGCCCACTCCTCGAAGATCGCCACGGTGGCATCGCTGGACCCCGTGTCGAGCAGAACCACCTGATCGAATGCGCCACTGATCGAGGAAAGGAGTCGGGGGAGGTGATCGGCCTCGTCTTTGGCGATCAGGGCCAAGCCCAGACTCGGGGCGTCTGCTGCAGTGCCCCCCTCAGCTTGCATCGGACCTGGCGTCGGCGATGAACGCCTCCAGCTCGGCGCGGCCTGCGAACAGCGGCACTCCCTATCGCTCGGCCAGCCGCTCCGCCCATTCGGAATCCGTTGTCGGGTCGACCGGTGACTCAGCAAGGGCTGCGGCACCCTTCTTCCGGGCCCCTGGGCTAACCGAAAGCGCCAGGAGGCGGCCTCTCTCAGCGCGCCAACCCCCGCCGAGGCGAAGGTCGCGAGCGACCGCCCCCCAGACGGCCAGCGCTCCGTCTATTTCGAAGGCATCGGCAGTTCGCCCCTTGAGCGCTTCGTCGAAGGAGTCGTACCCGGCTAGACCGAGCCGGGCGCTGACGTTGATCCCCGGCTGCCACCACGGGCGGTTGTGGCCCCCGCAGCCGACAGAGCTCAGCATTCCTTCATAGGGGAACCCGGGCTTCCAGACGTTGACGCCGATGAGCGGCTCGGACTCGGTGTATGCCTCTTCGCTTGCGCCGGCCACTGACTGCTCCCACACCTCCCCCGAACGCTGGGAGCGCCCGCGGGGCGAGGCATCGGCTCGTTGAAGCGAAGGAAATCCCGGGCGGGGGGTCGGTGTACCTGGTCGAGCGGGTTGGGCGGCGGCTGCAACGGGGAACCGGTCGTGCTGCCGCTCGCGACCAGCGACGCGCAGAAAACCGACCCCTGGCAGCACACGCCGCTGGACAGCCACGAAGGACGGGGTCTGGTCTTCGATGGGGAGCCGTTTCTCAGACATATCTATCCCTTTCTGTGATTCCGGCCGGCAGCGTGTACCGCTGAACGTCCTCTGGGAGGCTCGGCCGCAGCCGATCGGCCAGGTCGAGCAGGGCCTCAAGACGCTCGGCAGGCTCAAGCCGCTTAGCCGCCTCAGTCTCCCTCCGGATCTTGTGCCAGAGGTTCCCTTCGAGGGGGACGCTGCAGCGGAGACGAAGTTCGAGCTGACGAGCGCGCTGAGTCGCGGTCGCCTGGTCCAGCTCGACTTCGCTTGGTTCTTCCCTGATTCGCCTAGCCATTGCTCGCCCTCCGGTAACTCCAGCGGCTATCGGCTGCCTTGCGAGCGCGCTGAGTCGCCGACGTCTCGCCCTCACCCTCCGGGATCTGGACGTTGCCCAGTAGGCGGCTCAGGGCGATGCGTGCCTGGCGTGCCTCGCCGACAGCGGGATTCACCACTATCTGCCCAGTTGAACCAGTGGTCATCGTCCCGTGCTCGGTGATCGCGTCTTCTAACCGTTCAAGGTCGTCGAGCTGACGGCAGGCGAGGGTGAGGTTGGCTTCGTCGCGCTCGTCAAACTCCCAACCCTGTGGAACGGCGGCCAGTACCGCCGCCCGCAATTCCTCACCTGGCGTCTTACCGCTCATCGCTCAGTCGGGAAAAACAGACGTTTCGGCATCCATACACCGCGAGAGGCAGCCTTCCCCGGTCCCGGCGCTTGCAGACAAAGGGTTCCCGGCCTGGGTCGCCTCGGCCGTCACGAGACGCCTCCGGTGATCGCGGCGACGACCCGCTCCGCGTCCCGCGGCGGTCCGTCCTTCTCTCCCGCGAGGTTGATCGACGGCGTCCACGGGCGCTCCCCGGCGGCCAGCATCTCCAGTTCGACCACGGTCCGATCGACATTCGACTCGTTGATGGCGAACCGCCGACTGCCACGGACCGCACTCGCAACCTCGCCGCGGATCCGCGCCGGCTCGGCTGCTCCACGCAGGATGTCGGCGTTCGAGGGGAAGCCTTCGATCCTCGCGTCGTAACCCCCCGCGGTGAACTCTTCGGCCATGGCGATGGTGCCGTCGAGCGCTCTCAACGTCGCTCGGCTGCGGGAGAACTCTTCCAGCGACTGTGCCAGCTCCGCTCGCGTGCGCTCCCGCTGCTTGGCGAGCACCTCGAGCCATTCCTCGGCGTTCGAACTGACAGCGTCCAGCAGGCGCGCGACAGCGTCGTCGTAGACGGACTCGGCGGCGGCCAGCTTGCGCTCGGCCAGCTCTGCCGCCTTCCGTGCCTTCGGTCCGGCAGTGGGACCGGTCAGGGTCTTGTTGGCGGCGACGGCGGCACGATCCTCGGCACGGTCGGCCTCATCGGCCTGTGCGATCGCCGTGCGGGCCGCGGTCTGCTCGGTGCGGGCCGCGGTTAGTACCTGGCCAGCCTCGGTTGCCTCGGCGAGTGCCTTGGTCACCGGCGCCGGGGCGTCGATCAGGTCGGCGGGGAGGCGCTGGGGCTCGGGGCGGCGGATTTCACTTGCGATGGACATCAGGTTCCTTTCGTTGCGGTGGGTGAGGTGCGACGGTTTCGGCGGCGGCCGGGACGGTCGCCGTTGTGACAGGCAAGGCAGGTGCGGCCCTCCTCGACCCGGCTGTCCCAAGGGCAGCCGGTGCCGTGACGGCCGCGGCAGGGAACGAGAGGCGGGAAGCGGCCGAGCATCAGCGACCGTACTTCCGCAGTTCGTGATCGCGGGGCGACATCTCCTCGAGCGCCTTCGGCTGATCGGCGTCGGCCTCGAGGCCAGCGTCCTCTAGCGCCGCCGCCTTGGCCTTGATCCATTCCGGGTTCGGCGGTAGCTCGCCGGTGCGGGCGTAGTTGATGTGGTCGTCGACCGACCACTCGTTGCGGTCGGTCAGGTGACGGGGGATGGTGTCGGCCATAGATGGGTCCTTTCAGTCCCACCACGGCGGGCGGGCTTCGGGGTTGTCGATGAAGAAGGCGTCGAGCTGGGCGCGTTTCGGTGAGCGCCAGCGCGTGCCGATGCGCTGTTCGGTGGCGTGCTCCTCGGCCTGCACGACGACGGGGTCGGGCAGTTCGCGGGCGGCCCACCACTCACGGCGTTGCCGCTCTCGGTCGAGGACGCCGGTTGGATCAGTCATCTCTTGGCTCCGGTCTGGTCGTGATGGGTCGGGTCGAAGAGCTGCTCCGCGGCGCGCTCGGCACACGATCCGGCGCGGCCTACGGAGCCCGCGTCGCGCGCCGAAAGGAGTAAGCGCGCGGCGAAGGGAGGTTGAAGGAGAAGGGTGGCGGGGAACGCTGGGGTCATGGCCGCCTCGCCCCGCCTTCTGCAACGTAGGCCCGGAGCTCGCCTCGGTCGAAGAGCAATCGACTGCCGTCCTTATGGTGGGGAATGCGGCGAGCGCTTACCAGCGCGTAGATCCGGCTGGGTGGGCAAGCCAGGAACTCGGCGGCGCCCTTCACGTCGAGGAACCCGCCGGAGTCGCCCTCCCGGTCGGCAAGCAGCTCGGCGGCACGTTGTGCGATCTGCTCAACCAGCTCGCGCGGGAAGTCGATCGTCAGGGCGTTCATTGGCCCGCCTCTGCAAACGTGGAGAGCCAGTGGTCGCGCCACTCGCTGATGACAGCGGTTGCCCGCTCCCGGTCGTCGGCCACACAGGCGGCGTCAAGCTCCCTGTCGAGGGCGTCGTAGGCGATCACGGGTCGCCGGTTCTCGGGAAGGCGGTTGTAGGCGGCGTTCACGGCGCGAACGGCAGCTGCCAGCTCTGCGCGAATGCTGACCTGGGCGGTCATGCGCTGGCACCTGCGGGGTCAAGGCTGCCTATCTCTTCGGGGTGGCATCCTTGGCCTTCTTCCGCCCCCTCTTTCAACAAGGAAATGGCTTGCTGATCGAAGTGTGCCACCTCTGAGATATCGCCTTGGCAACCTTGCCAATCGGAGGCAGTCTTGGCGGCTCGATTAGGCTCGCTGGCATCCTTGGGCAGGCGCCACCTCCAGCCGCCGTTGAGCCCGTCCTTCGTCGACTTGACGCCGAGGTCCGCCTTCGCCCTCGCAAGGGTGCGATCGGAGATATGGGCGGCTCTGGCGGCGGTCTTGATCTCCTGAGTCGGCCGGGGCCCTTCGTCCAGTTCAGCCTCAAGGAACTCGATCGCCTCGTCGCGCTCGGTGCGGGCCTCATCGGTGGGAGCGTCGAGCAGGTCAGCGGCCGAGACCGTCGAGGTGCCGACGATCTCGATCTGCGGGGCCTCATGACCGCCGTCGACCTGCACAGTCTGGATTGCGGCGGTAAGGGTCTCGGCCTGCGGCGCGACGTTGCACTTGAAGTGTGCGAGCACCCGCTGAGAGCCCGTCTCCGGCTCCGGGTCCTCCGGGTCGCGAGCGAGAAGGAGCGCCGAGCGCACGGCGGCGGGGATAGCGATGCTGCCTCCGGTGCGGTGGGTGGCGTCAGCGCCCTTGGCCTTGTTGAGGTGGGCGACGATGACGACGGCGCATCGAAGATCCTCGGCGAGGCGGTGGAGCGGCGCGAGAGCGCGGCGGACAGACTGATCGCGCCAGGAGTTCACCGACTCCGGCAGGTGCGCCATCAGCGGATCAACGATCACGAGCTTGGCCTTCTTCTCCTCTGCGATCCGCTGCAGCTCGGCGCCGTCGTCGGGCAGAGCGATCCCCTCATCGATCCCGTCACGGCGCACCTCCAGGGCGTGGACCCGCTCAAGGTCAGCGCCGACCGCCTCTAGTCGTGGGCGGATCGTCGCGGCCTTGTGGTCCTCGGCAGAGAGGAGCAGCACGTCGCCTCCGGCCTTGCTGACCCAGCCGGACAGCAGGGCGGTCAGCAGCGACTTGCCGAGGCCCGGATCGCCGACCAGGAGCGTCAGCATCCCCAGGGGTATCCGGCCCTCCCAGAGCCAGCGCACCCGCTCGGTCTCGACTCCGGCGAAGGTGACGGTTCGGACTCCGTCGCCAACGCCTTCAGCGGCGCGGATCTTGAGGGCGGCAAGCTGCTCTATCGCCTCATCGGGCGGCAGTCCGTTCGTGAGATTCATCCCGATCTTCCGCTTGGCCTCCTGCAGGGAGCAATCGAGAACGATCTCGGCGTAGTGCTTGGCGTTGGCCGCCGCCGGGACTTTCGCCGCCAGCTCGGAGACGTAGTGACGGCCGCCGGCTTTCTCGAGCTTTTCGGCCTCACCTAGGGCGTGACTCACCGTTACCTCATCCACCGGGGCACCAGAGCGGTAGAGCGTGGCGATCGAGTCGAAGATCTCGCGGTGCTTGTCGAGGTAGAAGTCGGCCGCGTTCAGCTTCACCTCGTCGATCACCCGGGTCAGGGTCGGCTCGGCGACGAGCATCGCCCCGAGGACCGATTCCTCGGCCTCGATGTTCTGCGGCGGGACGTGGGTCGCCGCATCAGCCATCGACAGCACCATCGGTCTTGAGGTATCCGGCCGCTAATAGGCCGCGGCGAATGACCGTCGAGATCGAGCGTCCCTCCGCAGCAGCAAGCTTGCGGACCATCGCCGCCTCGGCTCCTGGCAAGCTGACCGAGAGAGTTTCGGCTTTCGGGTTGGGCGGCGCTATCGACGGCGGTGTCACGAACGGGCTCCTTCGAGAAAAGGTCTTGCTCCTTTTCCGAGGCCGTTCGGCTCCCGCCAGTCTTGGGGCGGACTTCCCCGGGTGACGGTGCCATTCGGCAATGCCGCCCCCCCGCTTCGTCGGATGTTGCGCTCTAGAAGCTATAGATCTCTGCGGACAGAGAAAACGAGCGCCCGCGAATTTCCGGCGGCGGCCTTGTGTTCGATCACTTCCGGTGATTCACCGGAAGTGAAGGCACCACCCCTGCATCGTGTTGCCTTAGGCGTTGCCCCGAGCAATCACTGACTGCCACCGAAACTGACCCACACCGCTCTAACAAGCCATTTGCCCGCAATTGCAGACATCTGCCGTTGCCGAACTCGTAGATCGGCATCTGCCGGGATCGTAGTCGCCGCCGTGTCGTCTGCCGCTGTCGAATACTCTGCGCCGATGAAGGCAAGGGGATGCCTGCTCGCCCTCGTCTGCGTCTTCGCACTCATCGGTCCGGCGGGGAGCGCGGCCGCTGCTGCCGGCAAGAGGCCGGAAACGAGGTTGAGCAGCTTCGAGCTCAGGGGCTCGAACGGCTATCGGCTGACCGTGGTGGCGATCGTCCCGGGCGGCGCCCGCCGTCCCGCAGCCGAGGTAAGCGTCCAACGGGGGCCGCTCACTGCCGAGTACCTGAGCCCCGCTCAGGGCCCTGCCGGGCTCAGGGCGAGGTTCGGATCCCTCGGCTCGCTGCGCGTCCATTTCGCGCGGCAGGCGAGAACGGTGGAACGGCCCGAACCCGGGTGCCGGATCGTCACCGAACGCGGGATCTTTCGCGGCCGCTTTCGCTTCGACGGCGAGGACGGCTATGTGACGGCAAGGGCGACCGACCCCGCGGGGAAGGTGGTGAGGCTTCCCAACGGCTTTTGCGGCTTCGGCAACGACCGCCTCCCCCGCCCCTCCATTCCCGGCCTGCCCCGCCAGACGGTCCTCAGCGCGCAGGAATCCGGGCGGCGGCGGACCGTCTCGTTCGAGGCGTCGCGCGACGATCCGCCTGGGGTTCAGGCCTCCTTCACCGCCACCCTGCGCGAACGCCGCGAGGGAATGGCGATCACCCGCGGCGCGCAGACGAGCGGGGTGCGCTCGTCGTTCGCCAACTCCGGACAGCGAGAGGCGACGATCTCGCCCGCCCGCCCCTTCGAAGGCAGCGCTCAGTTCACCGCGAACGCCGACGGCACGGCCTCGTGGGCGGGCTCGCTGGCGGTCTCGTTCGCGGGCGCCCCCCAGGTCCCGCTGGCCGGGGAAGGGTTCGCCGCGCGGCTCTGCCTCCACCAGCCGATCCTCACCCCCTGCCGCCCCTAATCGTTTTTCGCGATGACTGCTTGTCGCAACTTCTTGACACCCATGGCACCGCGGTGGCAATCTCAGCCGGTCAATTCACCAAAGGGGAGTTCTCTCTTGAAGATCAAGTCTCTCGTCAGCGTGGCGCTTGCCGTGCTGGCGCTCACCTGGGTCCTGGCCGTCCCGGCTCTGGCGGCGGTGAAGCTGCCGGTCCAGACCGCCGCCAACAAGGCGTTCATCTTCGCCAAGCACACCTGCGCCCATGACCACAACTGCGTACGCTACGGGGTCACCAACTGCAAGCGCCAGAGCCTCCACGTGGTGCTCTGTCGGATCTTCGACGAACGCAGCACCGAAGCGCAGGGCAAGTACCACTGCACCCGCCTGGTCCGGGTCGCCCTCGACCCGGTCACCTACCGGATAGTCATCACCGGCCAGGCCGGCTGGCAGTGCGGCTGAGCCGTTGAAGCACCGTGGAGACGGGAGCCGCTACGCCAGCGGCTCCCACTCCCAGCCCTTGGCGCTGGCGAGGCTCTCCTCGTTGAGGTAGCGGCGGAACTCGTCGAGCTCGGAGGGCTCGACGCTGTAGACGTGGTCGGGCTCGGGGAAGTAGCGGCTGCGGACCTCGTCGCGGTAGCGGCCGACCGCGGCGACCATCGTCTCGTGGACGTCGGCGTAGCGCTTGACGAACTTCGCCATGTGGCCGGTGGTGATCCCCAGCAGGTCGTGGAAGACGAGCACCTGGCCCGAGGTCCCCGGCCCGGCGCCGATCCCGATCGTCGGCACCTTCAGGCGCTTGACGATTTCGTCGGTGATCGCCGAGGGGACCGCCTCGATGACGATCGCGAAGCAGCCGACCGACTGCAGCGCCAGGCAGTCCTCGAGCAGCTTGATCGCGGCCTTGGCGCTCTTGCCCTGGGCCCGGTAGCCGCCCAGCGCGGTCGCGGTCTGCGGGGTGAGGCCGACGTGGCCCATCACCGGGATGCCGGACTGGACGATCGCCCGGGCGCGCTCGACGATGACGCCGCCGGCCTCGAGCTTGACCGCCTGGCAGCCGGTCTCCTTGATCAGCCGCTGGGCGTTGCGGATCGCTTCCTCGTTGCTCGCCTCGTAGCTGCCCATCGGCATGTCGCCGACCATCAGCGGCGTCTTCAGGCCGCGGCGGACGGCCTTGCCGAGGACCAGCATCTCCTCCATCGAGACCAGCTTCGTGTCCGGGTAGCCGAGGACGACGTTGGCGGCCGAGTCGCCGACCAGGACGACGTCGACGCCCGCCGCCTCGGCGACGGTGGCCGAGGGGTAGTCGTAGGCGGTGACCATCACGATCGGCTCGCCGTCGGCCTTCATCTCCTCCAGGCGCGGCAGGCTGACCGGCTTGCGGCCGGTCTGCGGGGCGGTATGCGAGCGGGCTCCAGAGCTCATTTGAGCAGCACCTCCGGGTGGCTGTCGACGGCGATCGCCTTGTTGTCGTCGTCGACGTGGACGACTACGGGTGAGTAACGCTCGAGGTCGGCCTCGTCGTAGGCGCCGAACGAGGCGACGATGATCTTGTGGCCGGGCTCGACCAGGTGGGCGGCGGCGCCGTTCACCTGCATCGTCCCCGAGCCGGGCTCGCCGTCGATCACGTAGGTGACGAAGCGGGAGCCGTTGTCGACGTCCCAGACGTGGACCTGCTCGTTGGTCAGCATGTCGGCGCCGGCCATCAGCTCGGTGTCGATCGTGATCGAGCCGATGTAGTCGACGTCGCAGTCGGTCACCGTCGCCCGGTGGATCTTCGACTTCAGCATCTGTCTCTGCATTTGCTGCTCCCCTTTCCGGGCTGGGTTCGGACGTTCTCGGTGTCGCCCGGGTCGATCAAGACGTTGTCGATCAGCCGCGCCGGGCCGACGCGGGCGGCGAGGGCGACGAGGACCGGGCGCTCGCCGACCCGCGCGACCGGCTCCAGCGTCTCGGCGTCGCGGGCCTCCAGGTACTCGGGCTCGATCGCCGCGGCGGCGAGCTCGCGGCGGGCGGCGGCGAGGCCGGCGGCGAGATCGCCCCCGCGGGCGCCCCGCTCGGCGGCGGCGAGGGCGCGGTGCAGGGCGGCGGCGCGCTCGCGGTCGGCGGCGTCGAGGTAGGCGTTGCGGCTGCTCATCGCCAGGCCGTCGGGCTCGCGCACGGTCGGCAGGACCTCGATCCGCACCGGGAAGTCGAGGTCGCGGACCATGCGGCGGATCGCCACCGCCTGCTGGGCGTCCTTCTGGCCGAAGTAGGCGGCGTCGGGGCCGACGATGTTGAAGAGCTTGGCGACGACGGTGGCGACGCCGCGGAAGTGCTCCGGCCCGCGGCGGTCGGGGGCGCCGTCGAGAACGCTGGTCAGCGGGCCGGTGACCTCGACATGGGTGGCGAAGCGGTCGAGCCCGTCGGGGTAGACCTCCTCCACCGCGGGGGCGAAGACGAGGTCGGCGCCGGCCGCGCCGGCGAGCCGCAGGTCGCGCTCCTCGTCGCGCGGGTAGCGGTCGAGGTCCTCCCCCGCGCCGAACTGGGTCGGGTTGACGAAGAGGCTCATAACCACCAGGTCGCACTCGGCCCGGGCAGCCCGGATCAGCGAGAGGTGGCCCTCGTGCAGGTAGCCCATCGTCGGCACCAGGCCGATCGTCCGCCCGGCCCGGCGCGCCCCGGCGAGGGCAGCGCGGAGCTCGGCCTTGGTGCGCAGAGCGGGGGCGGCCACGGTGGGACGAGGGCTATCGGCGAGGAGATTCGGATTCATAGGTCCATGCCCGAAGGGTCACGGCCGTGCAAGCAAAATTATAGGCACCCTCTGTGGCGGTTCTGTGACAAATGCAACGGAAAGCTCGCATCTCCCCCGCCGCGCGGGGGCGTGTCTGACTTGAGGCCCCGATATGAACCCCTCTCCTCAGAAACGTCAGCGGCGAAACTCGATCTTGCGGATCGGCTTCGCCGGCGCCCCGGCGGCGATCGTCGCCGCCTCGACGTCGCGGTTGACGACCGAGTTGGCGCCGATCACGCAGCGGTCGCCGACGCTGACGCCGCTGGTCACCGCGCAGTTGACCCCGAACCAGCAGTTGGAGCCGATCCGCACCGGCCCCTTGGAGGTGAAGCCCTGCCAGGTGATCGGCCGGGTCGGGTCGTCGTAGCGGTGCTCGGCGTCGCCGACGAAGCAGCCGTTGGCGAGCATCGTGTGGTCGCCAATCGTCACCCGCTCCTGGGCGGCGATCATCACGTTGCGGTTGAGGAAGCAGCCCGCGCCGATCTCGATCCGGGCCTCGGGCGCCAGGGTCAGCCAGCAGCCCGGCTCCAGCAGCGTCCCGGCGCCGATCCGCAGCCGCCCCTCGTCGAGCGCCTCGAGGATCTCCCCCTCGACCGGGTGGCGGACGAAGAAGCCGCCGCGGGCGGCATGGCGGTCGATCCGCCGGCACCGCAGCCACCGCCGGTTGCGCTCGTACCAGCGCCGCTTGCGCCACCAGACTCGCCACCCGCTCACAGCCGTAGACTCGCAGAGATGGCTGAGCTCTTCGGCGGGATCGATCTGGGCGGGACGAAGATCCAGGCCGCGGTGCTCGACGCCCACGGCAAGTCGCTCGGCGACGCCCGGCTGCAGACCCCGACCAGCGGCGGCCCCGAGGACGTCGCCGCGGCGATGGCCGAAGCGCTGCGCGAGGCGGCCGGCGAAGCCGGGACCGAGAGCGGGAAGCTCGGCGGGGTCGGCGTCGGCTCCCCGGGCGAGGTCGACGAGAAGGCCGGGACGGTCAGCGGCGCCCGCAACCTGCCCGGCTGGAAGGGCAGCTTCCCGCTCGGCGAGAAGCTCGAAGAGGCCCTGGGGACGCCGGTGCGGGTAGGCAACGACGTCCAGGTCGCGACCGAAGCCGAGTTCGAGCTCGGCGCCGGCAGCGAGTTCGGCAGCCTGCTCGGCGTCTTCTGGGGAACCGGCGTCGGCGGCGGCCTGATCCTCGACGGCAAGCCCTGGCTCGGCCGCGGCGCCGCCGGCGAGATCGGCCACATGGTCATCGTCCGCGACGGCGCCAAGTGCCCCTGCGGGCGGCGCGGCTGCCTCGAGGCCTACGCCGGGCGGGCGGCGATGGAAGCCGAGGCGCGCCGCCAGCACAAGGACGGCGCCAAGACCGAGCTCTTCAAGCTGATGCGCAAGCACGACCGCGACCGCCTCACCAGCGGCATCTGGGAGCGGGCGCTGGACGCCAACGACCACCTCGCCGAGGACCTGCTCCACCGCGCCGTCGGCGCCCTGGGGACCGGGATCGCCTCCGCCGTCAACCTGCTCGACATCGAGGCGGTGGTGATCGGCGGCGGCCTCGGGGTCCGCTTCGGCGAGCGCTATATGGAGCCGCTGACCCGCGAGATGGACAAGCACCTCTTCCTCGACGAACGCCCCCCGGCCGTCCGCGTCGCCTCGCTCGGCGATCTGGGCGGCGCGATCGGCGCCTCTCTCCTGGTCGCCACCTGACCGGCGCGGATACGGCACCTCCCCGGTTTCCGCGCAGCTCCACTACGCGGAAACCGTGTCGTCACCGTCCCGCTTGGTCAGTTGACGACCAGCCTCTAGACCCGGCCCTCGGCCTGCCTGCGCGAGCGGGCGACCGCGTCGACTATCACCGCCGCCAGCAGGACGCCGCCGGTGATCATCAGCTTCACCGAGGATTCCAGCGCCAGCAGGTTCATCCCGTTGGCGATCGAGCCGATCACCGTCGCGCCCAGCAGCGCCGACCAGACGCTGCCGCGGCCGCCGAAGAGGCTGGTGCCGGCGATCACCGGGGCGGCGATCGCTTCCAGCAGCAGGTTGCTGCCCCCCGAGCTCTGGTTGACCGCGAGCAGCCGCGAGGCGCCGAGGATGCCGCCGACCGCCGCCATCGAGGAGGCGAGCATGAAGGCGATCACCCGGATCCTGGTCACCCCGATCCCGGCCCGCCGCGCCGCCTCGGCGCTGCCGCCGACGGCGAAGAGGTGGCGGCCGAAGACGGTCCGCGTGATCAGCACCTGGAAGCCGATCACGAAGGCGACGAGGATGAGGATCGCCAGCGGCACCCCGCGGTTGGAGTTGAGGATCGCCACCGCGGCGATCGTCACCGCGGCGACCACCGCGACCCGGACCATCAGCAGTCCGACGGGCTCGCTGGTCACCCCCGCGGCGAGGCGCCGGCGATGCCCGCCGAGGGTGAAGAGCGCGTAGACGCCGATCACCACGGCGGCGAGGATCCAGCCGACCGCGTCGCCGTAGAAGGTGTTGGCGAGGTTGGTGATGCTCGAGTTGCTGAGGTTGACGGTGCCGGTCTGGCCGAGCACCTTCAATAGCGCTCCCTGCCAGACCAGGGACCCGGCCAGGGTGATCACGAAGGAGGGGATCGCGAAGCGGGTGAAGAGCGAGCCCTGGGCGAAGCCGATGATCGCTCCGGTGAGGACGCCCGCGGCCACCGCCGGGATCGCCGGCCAGCCGTGCTTGACGTTCAGCACCGCCATCACCGCGGCGGCGAAGCCGGAGACGGCGCCGACCGAGAGGTCGATCTCGCCGAGCAGGAGGACCATCACCACGCCGACGGCGATCAGCCCGACCGCGGTGATCTGCAAGAAGAGGTTGGTGAGGTTGCCGGCGGTGAGGAAGCGGTCGCTCTGCGACTGGAAGATGATCCAGATCAGGGCGATCGCGAAGATCACCCGCAGCGAGGCGAGGTCGCCCTGCACGAAGCGGCGCAGCATGTCCCGCGGCGAGGTCTTCTCCGCCCGCGCCTCCCCCGGCGCCGCGTTGTCGGGGTCGCCGATCCTCATGGCTGCCTCTTCTGTTCGGCGGTGTCGACGTTGACGCCGGTGATCGCGCCGACGATCTGCTCCTCGCTCGACTTGCCGGCCTCGAAGGTCCCCGCCTCGCGGCCGAGCCGCAGGACGAAGATCCGGTCGGCGACCTCGAAGACGTTGGCGAGGTTGTGGCTGATCACGATCACCCCGAGGTTGCGCTCGCGCAGGCGCTTGATCAGGCCCAGCACCTGTTTGGTCTGCGGCACCCCCAGCGCCGCGGTCGGCTCGTCGAGCATCACCACCTTGGGCTCGCCGAGCAGCGAGCGGGCGACCGCGACCTGCTGGCGCTGGCCACCGGAGAGCGTGCCGACCTCCGAGCGCACGCTCGGGATCGTCACCGAGAGCTGCTCGAGCAGCTCGTGCGAGCGCTGCTCCATCCGCGTCTCGTCGAGCACCCTGGCGCCGCCGGCGACGGTCTCCTCCTGGCCGAGGAAGAGGTTGGCGACGACGTCGAGGTTGTCGCAGAGGGCGAGGTCCTGGTAGACGGTGGCGATCCCCAGTTCGGTGGCCGAGTTGGGGCCTTTGATCGTCACCGGCCGGCCTTCGAAGGAGAACTGGCCGGAGTCGATCGAGTAGATCCCCGAGATCGACTTGACCAGCGTCGACTTGCCGGCCCCGTTGTCGCCGACCAGGGCGAGCACCTCGCCCGCTCGCACCTCGAGATCGACGCCGTCGAGCGCCTGCACGGGCCCGAAGCTCTTGGTGATCCCCTCCATCGAGAGGATGGCGCCGTTCCCGTTCATCCCGTTCTCGCCGTTCCCGTCGTCGAAGAAACCAGGGCGGGTCGCACTATACGACCCGCCCCGGCCGGGAATGCTCTATTCGATGCCGGCTTCCTTGCAGGCGGCCTTGTAGGGGCCGGTGCAGATTTCCGAGACCGGCCAGAATTCGTCCGCGACCACGGTTTCGTCGATGTTGTCTTTTTCCACCGCGACCGGTTCGAGCAGCACCGACGGCACTTCTTCGGCTTCGTTGTCGGTTTTGCCGTTGACGAGGCCGGACGGCACTTCTTCGCCCTGCGCGAGCGCGACGGCGATTTCCGCGGCGGCTTTCGTCTCCTTCTTGGTCGCCTTGTAGACGGTCATGAACTGTTCGCCGACGAGGATCCGCTGGATCGCTTCGAGTTCGGCGTCCTGACCGGTGGTGGGCTTGGTCTTGGGGTCGATGCCGGCGCCCTTCATCGCCGCGATCGCGCCGCCGGCGGTGCCGTCGTTGGCGGCGTAGACGGCCGCGAAGCCGTTCTTCCCGAGCGCGGTGATCGCCTGTTCCATCTCGTTCTGGGCCTGATCGGGGCTCCAGTCCGGGGTGTCGTATTCCTTGGCGATTTCGACGCCTTCCTGCTTGAGGATCTTCTGCGCGCCGGCCTTGAACTGGCCCGCGTTGGGGTCGGTCGGCGAGCCGTTGATCATCACGATCGGGCCCTTCGGGCTGCCTTCTTCCTTGAGTTTTTCCGACAGCGCTTCGGCCTGCAGTTCGCCGACGTGTTCGTTGTCGAACGAGACGTAGTAGTCGATCGGCGAGCCGAGGATCAGGCGGTCGTAGCTGACCACCGGGATCCCTTCTTCGTTGGCTTTGGCGACCACCGAGCCGACCGCGGTGGCGTCGACGGCGTCGAGGACGAGGACGTTGGCGCCCTGGGTGATCGCGGCTTCGCCCTGGCTCTGCTGTTCGCTCGTGCTCTGGTTCGCGTTGCTGTAGATGATTTCGCATCCCGAGCACATTTCTTCGACGTACTGTTCGAATTCGGGCCGGTCGTGCGCTTCGTAGCGGCTGGTCTTCGTCTCGGGGAGGAGCAGGGCGATCTTCCCACCGCCGCCGCCTTCGCCGCCGCTGCTGCTGGTGGAACTGCTGCCACCGCCGCAACCGGCCGCGACCAGGCCGATCGCGAGCAGCGAGAACGCCGCCACGGCAGTTCGGTGTAACCACGTCGAACTCGACATATGTCTCCTCCTCTTGTTTGCCAGAAGGCCCAATACCCAGGTCGAGCCTCTGTTACTCCCACGCTACACCCGTCAATTGCGGGAACAAAGCGGGTTTTCCGCCGCCGGGATGTGGCGCTGTACCGGCTGTCGACGACGCCGATCTGCTGTGCGCTTAGGCGGCGACCGGCTCGCGCCGCCGCGAGCGCCGCCGCTTCGCCGGCTCGACCAGCTCGGCGAGGAAGCGGCCGGTGTAGGAGGCGGCGACGGCGGCGACCTCCTCGGGGGTGCCGGTGGCGACGATCTCGCCGCCCCCTTCGCCGCCCTCGGGGCCGAGGTCGACGAGCCGGTCGGCGGTCTTGATCACGTCGAGGTTGTGCTCGATCACGACCACGGTGTTGCCGGCGTCGACCAGGCGGCCGAGCACGTCGAGCAGGCGCTGGACGTCGGCGAAGTGGAGGCCGGTGGTCGGCTCGTCGAGGATGTAGAGGGTGTCGCCGGTGGCGACTTTGGAGAGCTCGGTCGCCAGCTTCACCCGCTGCGCCTCGCCGCCGGACAGCGTCGTCGCCGGCTGGCCGAGGCGGATGTAGCCGAGGCCGACGTCGTTCAGGGTGCGCAGGCGGCGGGCGATCTTCGGCACGTTCTCGAAGAACGGCACCGCCTCGGAGACCGACATCTCCAGCACGTCGGCGATGTTCTTGCCCTTGAAGCGGACCTCGAGGGTCTCGCGGTTGTAGCGCTTGCCGTGGCACTGCTCGCAGGGGACGTAGACGTCGGGCAGGAAGTGCATCTCGATCTTGATCTGGCCGTCGCCCTTGCAGACCTCGCAGCGGCCGCCCTTGACGTTGAAGCTGAAGCGGCCCGGCTTGTAGCCGCGGGCGCGCGACTCCTGCGTCTGCGTGAACAGCGCCCGGATGTGGTCGAAGACGCCGGTGTAGGTGGCCGGGTTGGACCGCGGGGTGCGGCCGATCGGCGACTGGTCGATGTTGATGATCTTGTCGATCGCCTCGAGCCCGTCGATGCCGTCGTGGGCGCCGGGGCGAAGCTTCGCCTGGTGCAGCCGGTTGGCGACCGCGTGGTGGAGGGTCTCGTTGACCAGCGTCGACTTGCCCGAGCCCGAGACGCCGGTGACGCAGCAGAAGACGCCGAGCGGGAACTCGACGTCGACGCCCTTGAGGTTGTGTTCGCGGGCGCCGCGGATGACCAGCTCGCCGGTCGGCCGGCGGCGCTCGGCGGGCACCTCGATCCGTTTCTTGCCCGAGAGGTACTGCCCCGTCAGCGAGGCCGGGTCCTTGGCGACCTGCTGCGGCGTCCCCGCCGCGATCACGTGGCCGCCGTGCTCGCCGGCGCCGGGGCCGAGGTCGACCAGGTGGTCGGCGGCCATCATCGTCCCCTCGTCGTGCTCGACCACGATCACCGTGTTGCCGAGGTCGCGGAGGCGGTCGAGGGTGGCGATCAGCTTCTCGTTGTCGCGCTGGTGGAGGCCGATCGAGGGCTCATCGAGGACGTACATCACCCCGACCAGGTGCGAGCCGATCTGGGTCGCGAGCCGGATCCGCTGTGCCTCGCCGCCGGAGAGGGTGCGGGCCGAGCGGGCCAGCGAGAGGTAGCCGATCCCGACGTTCTCGAGGAAGGAGAGCCGCTCGGTGATCTCGCGGACGATCAGCCGCGCGATCGCCCGCTCGGTCTCGGTCATCTCCAGCTCGGCGATCCACTCGGCGGCGGCGCGGGCGGAGAGGTCGCTGTACTCGGCGATGCTGAGCCCGCCGACCTTGACCGCGAGGCTCTCCGGCCGCAGCCGCGCCCCCTTGCAGGCGGGGCAGGGCTGCTCGGCCATGTAGCCCTCGATCCGCTCCCGGTTGGACTCCGAGTCGGTCTCCTCGTAGCGGCGCTGCAGGTTGTTGACGATCCCCTCGAAGCGGACCTTGTAGGAGCGGCGGCGGCCGAAGCGGTTGGTGTAGCTGACGTGGTGGCGCTCCTCGCCGGTGCCGTAGAGGAAGATCTCCCGCTCGGCGGGCTTCAGCTTCGCCCAGGGCTTGTCGGCGTCGACGCCGTAGGTCTCGGCGACCGAGGCGACCAGCCGCTTCCAGTAGGCGCTGATGCCGCGGTTCCAGGGCTGCAGGGCGCCCTCGGCCAGCGAGAGGGTCGGGTCGGGGACGACCAGCTCGGGGTCGATCACGCGCTGGAAGCCGAGCCCGTGGCAGCGGTCGCAGGCGCCGTGGGGCGAGTTGAAGGAGAAGATCCGCGGCTCCAGCTCGGGGATCGAGGTGCCGCAGTTGAGGCAGGCGAACCGCTCGGAGAAGAGCATCGTCTCGCCGTCGACGATCTCGACTTCGACCAGGCCGGCGGCGAGGCCGGCCGCGGCCTCGACCGACTCGGAGAGGCGGCGCCGCAGCTCCGGTTTCATCACCAGCCGGTCGACGACGATCGCGACGTCGTGTTTGTACTTCTTGTCGAGCTCGATCTTCTCGTCGAGGCGGAGCAGCTCGCCGTCGATCTTGGCCCGCGAGTAGCCCTCGAGCCGCATCTGCTCGAGCAATTTGCCGTACTCGCCTTTGCGGCCGCGGACGACCGGCGCCATCACCATGAACTTGGTCCCGTCCTCCAGGGTCATCAGCCGGTCGACGATCTGCTCCTGGGTCTGGCCGCTGATCTCCTCGCCGCACTCGGGGCAGTGCGGGGTGCCGATCCGCGCCCAGAGCAGGCGCAGGTAGTCGTAGATCTCGGTCACGGTCCCGACCGTCGAGCGCGGGTTGCGCGAGGTCGTCTTCTGGTCGATCGAGATCGCCGGCGAGAGGCCCTCGATCGAGTCGACGTCGGGCTTCTCCATCAGGCCGAGGAACTGCCGCGCGTAGGCCGACAGCGACTCGACGTAGCGCCGCTGCCCCTCGGCGTAGATCGTGTCGAAGGCAAGGCTCGACTTGCCCGACCCGGAGAGGCCGGTGATGACGATCAGGGCGTCGCGGGGCAGCTCGACGTCGACGTCCTTGAGGTTGTGCTCCCGCGCCCCGGTGATGACGATCCGCTCAGATGCAGCCACTCGTCCCGATTCTAGCCAGGCGAACAGATGTTCCCGCCCTAACGGGCCAGCGCCCGGTCGGCGAACTCGAGCAGGTTGCGAGCTCGGCGCAGGGCACGGCGCAGCTCCGGGGCGCTGACGTTGAAGAATCCATAGTTCGCTTCGTCCTTGAGATCGAGCAGTGCCCGCAGCTCTCTGGCGGCCTCCTTGCCGTCGGCCACCCGTTCGAGGAAACCCTCGGCCTCGTGGTGATCCTGGCCCCTGGAACGCTCCCCGAGCGCTCGGCAGCAGGCGGCGTCGGCGGCCGCGATTCCCGCCAGGACGGCAAGCGACACCGCGACGCTGGCGTACTCGGGATCCTGCTCGTGCTCTTCGGCCGCAAGCTCGGCCACCTCGAGGAAGCGCCGGGCATGCTCGCGCCGTCTGCGGGCGTCCTGCGCGGTGCAGTCCTGACTGCGGCCGGTCCGACGACCCATCAGCTCCTGCTCTCCAGCAACGCGGTCGGCTCCGGGCCCACCAGCCTCAGTGCATCGCCTTCGAGCTCCTCGACAACGGCGGGGCGACGCTTGCGCAGGTCGTCGAGCGCATCCTCGGAGACGTCGACGATGCCGGCACGGTTCCCGGTCCACGTCTCGACCTGCGCAGCCAGCATCTCCAGCTGCTTCCGCCAGTCCGGCGCGTCGGCGTCCACGCCCGCCGGGCGCACGATGAACAGGTCTATATCGCTGCCGGCGTCGCCGTCGCCGCGTGCCGCCGAGCCGAACAGCGAGGCGTGGACAGGCGCTACCGCCCAGCCCGAAAGCTCGCCGGCGAGGCGAGCGACGAGTTCCTCGCGCAGGCGCATCAGCTGCACGATCGGCGCCGCCGCCAGATGCCCCCGATTGAGCTTGAACAGGATCGAGCTTCCGGCCACCTGTCGTTCGACCAGACCCTCCTCGCTGAGGCGACTGAGGGCCTTTGAGATCCCCTGCTGGGTTCCGCCGTTGGCGAGGCGCGCGATCCTGCGTCCGGTCAGGCCGGTGTCCGCACCCGCGAGGACGTGCAGCACCTCACTGTCGAGGGGATGAGAGATGACGCCGTACGGTCGAGCTACGTTCACACCCTAACTCTAGCAGTCATGCGACGCTTGCAGTGGTCATATGACAACTGCAGTTGTAGGGCTAGTAGAGCGCGTTGGCGAGGCGACGGCGATAGCGGATCGCGTCGGCGTCGCCGGGCGGGAACTCGCTGAGAATGCCGATGACGGCGCGGCGAAGGCGCTCGCGGGTCTCCGCGTCGGCGCCCTCGATCGCGGCGAGCAGGCCGTCCAGGGCCGCCTCGCGGTCGCCGCGGTCGAGGGCTTCGAAGGCCTCGGTGGCGATGCCCGCCTCGGCGAGGCGGACGCGGGCGGCGATCCCGGCGGCGGCGAAGTCGGCCTCGTGGCCCGCCACCGCCTCCAGCGCCTCGGCCTCGGCGCCCCGCGCCAGCCGCGCCTTCGCCAGGGCGACGGCGAGGTCGGCGCGGGCGGGCTCCAGCTCCGTCGCCTCGCGCAGCGAGAGCTCGTCGCCCGCCGCCAGCAGCTCGTCGGCGCGCGAGGGCGTCAGCTTGTCGAAGAAGGCCTCGACCTGGGCCGGCGGCAGCGCCCCGGTGAACTCGTCGACGATCCTGCCGTCGCGGAAGGCCTTGACGGTCGGGATGCCCTGGATCTGGAACGCTGCCGCCAGCCGCTGGTTGGCGTCGGTGTCGACCTTGGCGAGCACGACCTTACCCCCACGCGCCGCCTCGGCCTGCTCCAGCGCCGGCGTCAGCTGCTTGCAGGGCCCGCACCAATCGGCCCAGAAATCGACCACGACCGGGACCTGCTTGGAGCGCTCCAGGACCTCCCGTTCGAAGCTCGCCTCGGTGACGTCGATCGGCACGGCCGCTCAGGTCCCCGCGGTCATTCCGTCGAGGTCGCGGCGCAGCTCCTTGAGCTCGTCGCGGATCCGGCCGGCCTCCTCGAAGCGGAGGTCGTCGGCGGCGGCGAGCATCTCCTCCTCCAGGGCCACGATCGTCTTTTCCAGCTCGGCCGGGGAGGCGAACTCCTCGGCCCGCTTGCGCCGCCGCTTGCGCGGGGCCCGGTCCTCCATCGCCAGGAACTCGGCCATCTCGCTGATCCCTTTGCGGACGGTCTCCGGGGTGATCCCGTGCTCCTCGTTGTACGCGAGCTGGATCTCGCGGCGGCGGTCGGTCTCGCGCATCGCCGCCCGCATCGCCTCGGTCTCCCGGTCGGCATACATCAGCACCCGGCCGTTGACGTTGCGCGCGGCCCGGCCGATCGTCTGCACGAGGCTGGTCTCGCCGCGCAGGAAGCCCTCCTTGTCGGCGTCGAGGATCGCCACCAGCGAGACCTCGGGCAGGTCGAGCCCCTCGCGCAGGAGGTTGACGCCGACGAGGACGTCGTACTCGCCGAGCCGCAGGTCGCGGACGATCTGGATCCGTTCCAGGGTGTCGACCTCGGAGTGCAGGTAGCGGACCTTGACCCCGTACTCGAGCAGGTAGGCGGTCAGGTCCTCGGCCATCTTCTTGGTCAGCGTCGTCACCAGGGTGCGGTCGCCCGCCGCCGCCACCCGCTTCACCTCGTTCATCAGGTCGTCGATCTGGTTCCTGGTCGCCCGCAGCTCGATCTCGGGGTCGACGATCCCGGTCGGGCGGACGATCTGCTCGACGGTGCGGCTCGATTCGGCCTTCTCGAACGGCCCCGGCGTCGCCGAGACCATCACCAGCTGCTTCACCCGGTCGAGGAACTCGTCGAACTTGAGCGGCCGGTTGTCGATCGCCGAGGGCAGGCGGAAGCCGTAGTCGACCAGGGTCGTCTTCCGCGATCTATCCCCCTCGTACATGCCGCCGATCTGCGGGATCGTCTGGTGGGACTCGTCGACGAAGACGACGAAGTCGTCGGGGAAGTAGTCGATCAGCGTGTGCGGCGGGCTGCCGGCGGGGCGGCCGTCGAGGATTCGCGAGTAGTTCTCGATCCCGGAGGTGAAGCCGAGCTCCTTGATCATCTCCAGGTCGTACATCGTCCGCTGCCGCAGCCGGTGCGCCTCGAGCTGCTTGCCCTCGGCTTCCAGCTCGGCGGTCCGCCGTTCCAGTTCGGCGCGGATCTCGTCGACCGCGCGGTCGACGGTCTCGTCGCGGGTCACGTAGTGCGAGGCCGGCCAGACCGAGACGTGGTCGATCGTGTCGAGCACCTCGCCGGTCAGTGGGTCGAAGTGCTGGATCCCCTCGATCTCGTCGCCGAAGAGGGCGATCCGGTAGGCCGACTCGGCGTAGGAGGGCATGATCTCCAGCACCTCGCCGCGGACCCGGAAGGCGCCGCGCCCCAGCACCTGGTCGTTGCGCTGGTACTGCATCTTCACCAGCTTGCGCAGCACCTCGTCGCGGTCGATCTCCTCGCCGACCTTGAAGAGCTGCATTTTTTCGTTGTAGACCTGGGGCGAGCCGATCCCGTAGATGCAGGAGACCGAGGCGACGATGATCACATCGCGGCGGGCGAACAGCGCCGCGGTGGCGGCGTGGCGCAGGCGGTCGATCTCGTCGTTGATCGAGGAGTCCTTCTCGATGTAGAGGTCCTGGGCCGGGACGTAGGCCTCGGGCTGGTAGTAGTCGTAGTAGGAGACGAAGTACTCGACCGAGTTCTCCGGGAAGAACTCGCGGAACTCGTTGCAGAGCTGGGCAGCGAGCGTCTTGTTGTGGGCGATCACCAGCGAGGGCCGCTGCACCTCGGCGATCGTCGCCGCCATCGTGAAGGTCTTGCCGGTGCCGGTGGCGCCGAGCAGGGTCTGGAAGCGCTCGCCCCCGCGCAGCCCCTCGGCCAGCCCCGCGATCGCCTTCGGTTGGTCCGCCGTCGGCGTGTAGGCGGGGTTCAGCTTGAAATCCGGCACCGGCCCAAAATACCGAGGAGCCTCGCTTGCCTGTTCCTTATCGCTGTATAGCGGCCAAAAGGAACAGGTAAGTGGGAGACTGCGGTCGATGAAGCTCTCGCGCCTGGGGGTCGCCGCCCTCTTCGCCTTCACCGGGACGATGCACTTCCTGCGGCCCCGCTTCTTCGAAGCGATCGTGCCGCCGGCGATCGCCTCGCGCAAGAAGGAGGCCGTGGCGGTCAGCGGCTACGCCGAGCTGGCCGGCGCGGCGATGATCCTCCACCCCGCCTCTCGCCCGCTCGGCCGCTGGTGGCTGCTGGCGCTGCTGGTCGCCGTCTTCCCCGCCAACGTCCACATGGCGGTCAGCCCCGAGCAGATCCGCGGCCTCGATATGCGCCGGTTCCCGCGCTGGGCGCTCTGGGCGCGGCTGCCGCTGCAGCCGCTGGCGATGGCCTGGGTCTGGCGGGCGACGCGGCGATAGCCACGACCGCCCCGGTGGCCGACGCGAGTCCGGCACGTGCGCGGATGACCCGCACCGGACCTCCCGCTGCGAATAGAGTGCAGGGCATGGACAAACGGGACCGCTTCGCCGTCAACCTCCGCCAGGCCCGCGAGACCGCCGGCGTCTCCCAAGAAGAGCTGGCCGAACGGATCGAGGTCCACCGCACCGAGATCTCGTTGCTCGAGCGCGGCGGCCGCGAACCCCGCCTCGGCACCCTGATCAAGCTCGCGGTGGCGCTCGACACCACCCCCGAAGCCCTCTGCAGCGGCATCGGCTGGGACCCCAGGGCCCGCGACTACAAGATCGAGAAGCCCAAGTAGCTACGGCAGGAATCGTTCGATGATGCCCGAGGCCGGGCCGAGGAAGCCTTCGAGGTTGCCGAGCAGCTTTTTGCCGTCCTGAATCAGTTCGATCGCTTCGTCCAGCGGGATGTTCTTGAGGGTGGCGCGCAGCGGCGTCGCCAGGATCGGGCTCAGGGCCCCCGCTTCTTCGGCGTCGTCGACGGCGCGCAGCAGGCCGGCGCGGATCGCCTTCGCCAGCTTTTCGTCGTCGATCCCGTACTTCGCGGCGAAGCGCTTGCGGGCCTGCGGCGAGGCCAGCGCCCGGGCCAGCGCCTCGCGCGAGACCCCGAGCCGGCAGGCCGCCCCGTCGAGCGCCGAGACCGAGAACTGGTTGGCGATTTCGCCCAGGCTCTGCGGGTTGCTCCAGGCCCGCGGCTGGCAGGGGTTCTGCACCTTCTCGGGCTCGTAGGAGGAGCCCCCGGCGGCGAGGTAGGCGCCGACCAGGACCAGCGAGGCGATAACCGCCCCGGCCACCAGTAGCAGGCCGCGGCTGCGCGAGCCGCCGCCCGGCGGGGTCGCGCCGCTCACAGCTCCACCTCTTTCGAGAGCGCGATCGGCAGCAGCGCGATCAGGCCGAGGATCGCGGCGAGGACGAAGGAACTGCTGAAGGCGTGGGTGGCGCCGCGGTCGAGCTGGTCCTGGAGTTCGCCGTGCAGCTCTTCGACTTCGGCCCGCTGCCCGGGGTCTTCGGGCAGCGGTTCGAAGGCCGGGCCGATCGTCGGCACCTTCCCCCGCTCGGCTTCGAGCTGTTCGCTCACCTTCTCGGCGAGGTCGATCTTCAGCAGCGGGTTGACCGGCGAGTCGAGGATCACCGCGGTGCCGGCGTCGATCGCGTCGTGGCGCTGGCGGTCGATTTCGTGGGTGAAGATCGGCGTCAGCACCAGCAGCCCGAGGACCACCCCGGCGTGGCGGGCGGAGATCGTCCAGCCGCCGTGGATCGCCTGCGGGGCGCGGCCGCCGAGCGCGGTCTCGGTCAGGGCGGAGAGCACCAGCGCCAGCCCGACCCCGACCAGGATCTGCGGCGGGATCGTCAGCGCGATCGTCGCCTTCGGCAGGAAGGCCAGCCCGGCGAGGCCGCCGGAGACGAGGATCGCCCCCGCCGCGGCGCGCGCCCGCGCGTCCTCGACCGCCTCCGCCAGCCGGCCCCCGGCCAGCGCCGCCAGCGGCATCGCGGTGACGACGAGCGCGGCGACGATCGGGCTGAGGCGCCAGCCTTCGATCAGCAGCAGGACGAGCAGGAAGAGCGCGGCGGCGATCGCCGCCGAGACCATCGCCAGCGCCAGGTTCGCCCAGAGGTGCGGGCGCCCGGTGCGGCGCAGCTCCGGCTCGATCACCCCGGTCGCCGCCTCGTGCCGGGCGACCGCGAGGATCGGCACCGCCGCCGCCAGCGCCACCGGCACCTGCAGGAGAAAGATCGACTGCCAGGAGACGAGCTCGGTGAGGAGGCCGCCGATCGCCGGGCCGACGGCGGCCCCGGTCGCCCCCGCGGCCGCCCAGACCGTCGCCGCCCGCCGCTCGGAGCCGACCGTCGCCGGCAGCAGCTCCAGCGCCGCGGTGACCGCGGCGGCGCCGCCCAGCGCCTGCACGCAGCGGGCCGCGATCAGGGTCGAGAGCTGGTCGGAGAGCCCGCAGGCGAGCCCCGCCCCTGCGAAGACCGCCAGCCCGACCGCGGCGGCGCGCCCCGGCCCGGCCCGCCGCGCCAGCAGCGCCGCCGGCACCGCCGCCAGCGCCATCACCAGGTTGAAGGAGACCAGGACCCAGGTGACCCCGGCGACGCTGGTGTCGAGGTCGCGGTAGATCTGCGGCAGGGCGAGGACGACGATCGAGGAGTCGGCGAGGACGACCCCGACCGCCAGCGCCAGCGCGGCGACGCGCGGCCTAGGGGCGTTCATAGCCCAGCTCCTTGCCGTACTTCTGGCGGTATTCCCGCTGCTTTTCCAGCACCTCTTCAACGTAAGCGCGCGTTTCCGGGAAGGGGATGTCGCGCACGTTAAGGTCGGCCCCGCCCCACTTGTCGGCGTTCCCCGGCCCGGCGTTGTAAGCGGCCAGCGCCGCCGCCACGTCGCCGTCGTAGCGGTCCAGCAGTTCCTTCAGCAGGAAGGTCCCGTAGCGGATGTTGATTTCGGGGTCGGAGAGGTCGTCGAGCTTGAAGGTGGTCCCCCCGCTCTGCTTCTCGATGAACTGCGCCGCTTCCGGAGTGATCTGCATCAGCCCCCGCGCCCCCGCGCTCGATTCCTGGTCGGAGAACTTCGACTCCGAGTAGATCACGGCGGCGATCAGCGCCGCGTCGACGCCCTTTTCGTCGGACTGCTGGCGGATCACGTCCTCGTGGCGCAGCGGCAGCGTCAGCTCCTCGATCGCGTGGTCGAAGCTGCCGCTGGCGACGAGGTAGGCGAGGCCGAGGCCGAGGAGGACGGCCGCCCCGCCCCAGACCGCGCGGCGGCGGCGCGCTCGCACCCTTCGTCTCATCGGCGCAGCTTCGCGAGCAGCGCGGACAAGTCCCGTTCGAGGTCCTCGACCGAGCCGTCGTTGGCGACGACGTGCTCGGCCCGCTCGGCCTTTTCGATCTGGGTCAGCTGCCGCGCCTCGCGCTCGTCGACCAGGGCCTGGCCGCGGGCGGCGGCGCGCTCGCGCCGCACCTCGTCGACGGTGACGACGGCGACGGTGGTGTCGAAGGGGCGCTCGCCGCCGACCTCGAAGAGCAGCGGCACCTCGACCACGGCGACCTCGGTCCCGGCCGGCAGCGAGAGCAGCCACGCGGCGGTCCGGGCCTGGACCAGCGGGTGGATCTGCCGCTCGAGCCAGGTCAGCTCCTCCGGGTCGGCGAAGACGATCTCGCCGATCTTCGCCCGGTCGACGCCGCCGTCGCCGAGCACCTGCGGCCCCCAGCGCTCGGCCAGCCGCGCCCGCAGCGGTTCGCCGTCGAGCAGCTCGTGGACGACCGCGTCGCTGGAGAGCGTCGCCGCCCCGAGGTTCGCGAAGGCCTGCAGCGCCGTCGACTTACCGGCCGCGATGCCGCCGGTGAGGCCGATCTTCAGCGGCGCCACGGGCGCCGCTCAACTCTGGTCGGGCTCGCTCGTCTGGGCGTCGTCGCCGGCGGCCTCGTCGAGGTCGTCGGGCGCGTCGGGCCGTTCCTGCACGGATTCGCCCTCGTGCTGCTCGCCGGGATCCTCGCCGGAGGGAGCCTCGTCCGACGGCGTCTCCCCGGAGGGAGCCTCGTCCGCCGGCGCCGCCTCCTCGGAGGGCGCTTCGTCCGAAGGCGTCTCCTCGGAGGGCGCCTCGGCAGTCTCGGCCTCGGCCTCGGCGGCGGAAGCGCTTGCCGCGGCGGCGTCGGCGAAGGCGTCCGCCATCGAGCCGGTGGGCGGGTCGAGCTGCTCCTCCGCCGCCTCCTCGGCCTGGGCGCCTTCGGCCTGGGCGATCTGCTCGCCGAGCCCGGCCATCGCCATGTTCTGCCCCTCGACCCGCTTGATGCTGAGCGAGAGGCGGCGCCGCTCTTCGTCGATCTCGAGGATCTTCACGTTCAGCTTCGAGCCGGGCTCGACCACTTCGCTCGGGTTCTCGACGTGGTGGTCGGCGAGCTCGGAGATGTGGACCAGGCCCTCGACCCCGGGGAGGATTTCGACGAAGGCGCCGAAGGCGACGACCTTGGTCACCGTCCCCTCCAGCACGTCGCCGGAGCGGTGGGTGCTGATCACCCGCTGCCACGGGTCCTCCTGGGTCTGCTTGAGGCCGAGCGAGATGCGCTGGCGGTCGCGGTCGATGTCGAGGACTTTGATCCGCACGTCGTCGCCGATCGAGACGACTTCGGTCGGGTGGTTGACGTGGCTCCAGGAGAGCTCGGAGATGTGGATCAGGCCGTCGATCCCGTCGAGGTCGACGAAGGCGCCGAAGTCGACGATATTGGAGATCTTGCCCTCGACCACCTGGCCCGGCTCGAGCCGGCCGAGGATCTGCTCGCGGACCTCCTTACGCTCCTCCTCGAGCACGGCGCGCCGCGAGAGCACCACGTTGTTGCGGCTGCGGTTGAGCTCGATGACTTTGCATTCGAGCGTCTGGCCCATGAACTCGTCGAGGTTGTGGACGCGGCGGATGTCGACCAGCGAGGCGGGCAGGAAGCCGCGCACCCCGAGGTCGAGGATGAGGCCGCCCTTGACGACCTCGATGACGCTGCCTTCGACCGGTTCGCCCGAGTCGGCGGCGACCTCGATGCGGCGCCAGGCTTTCTCGAAGCGGGCGCGCTTCTTGGAGAGGATCAGGCGCCCCTCGGAGTCCTCCTTGGTGAGGACCAGGGCGTCGATCTCCTCGCCCAGCTCGACCTCTTCGTGCGGGTCGACCGACTTGCGGATCGAGAGCTCGCCGGAGGGGATGACGCCCTCGGCCTTGTAGCCGATGTCGACCAGGACCTCGTCCTTGTCGATGCGGACGACCTTGCCCTTGACGACGTCGCCCTCCTCGAAGGAGACCATCGTCGCCGCGTAGTTGGGGACGATCTTGCCGTCGATGTTGAGCAGGAGGCCGCCGGAACCCTCGACGGGGGTGGCGCTGGGCGCAGGCGTCATGGTCTCGGTCGCGGACACGGGCGGCAATGATGGCAGAATCCGCCGCGATGCCGATCCGAGCCACCAAGCGCGGCGACGAGCGCACGCCCCTGGACGGCGAGCGCGACGTCCTCGTCTGCGGCGCCAGCTTCGCCGGGCTGGCGGTCGCGCGCGAGCTGGCCGGCTCCGGCGCCGACGTCCTGGTCCTCGACCGCTACGAGATCGGCGAGCGCCAGACCTCGGCCTGCGGCATCCCGACCGAGTGGCTGCGGCGGCTGGGCCTGATGGGCGCCGAGCGGCAGCGCTTCGAGACGCTGGTCATGCACACCCCCCACGGCGACGCCCGCTACCGCCTGCCCTGGACCTTCTCGACCTTCGACTACCGCGAGCTCTGCCGGCTGCTCTGGCGCGACTGCGACGCGAGCTTCGAGACCGCCAAGGTGAACGGCCTGGCGCCGGGGGCCGACCCCGGCGCGAACGGCGGCCCGGCGCGGCGCGGCGGCGCGATCGCGGTCGAGACCGACCGCGGCGTCGTCTCCGCGCCGCTCGTCGTCGACGCGCTCGGCTGGCGCCGGATGCTCGCCGGCGGCAGCGGCTACCAGCCGCCCGAGGCGCCGCTCTCGCGCGGGCTCGAGGTCCATCCCGGCGGCGAATCCGACGACCTGGAGATCTGGATCGACCGCAGGTACGTCCCCGCCGGCTACGGCTGGTCGTTCCCGGCCGCCGACGAGCTGCGGATCGGGATCGGCTCCTTCGACCCCCGCTTCCACGTCAAGGACACCACGGTCGAGCTGACCCGGGACCTCGGCAAGGAGCCCAACGAGTACCAGGGCAACTGGATCCCCCACAAGATCCGCGAGGCGACCGGCGGCGGCGTCTTCTTCGTCGGCGACTCGGCCGGCCACTGCCTGCCGCTCAGCGCCGAGGGGATCCGGACCGCCCTCTACTTCGGGATCGCCCTCGGCCGCCAGCTTCGCGGCGTCGTCGAGGGGCGGCGCAGCCGCGAGGAGGCCGCCCGCGCCTACGCCTCCTTCCACGACTCGCACGAGTGGAAGTTCAGGTGGATGCTGCGGGTGCAGAAGCTGATCCCGCGGGTGCCGCCGCGGATCCTCGGCCCGGCGATCCGGCTGATGGGCTGGAAGCGCTTCGTCGACTGGTCCTTCGACCACTACCTGCGGATCGCCCCGCCCGAGTACGCCGGCTCGAGCTGGATCGCCCGCTCAGCGGACGACGAGGACGGTCCCGGCGAGCAGCAGGCCGACGCCGAGCAGGCGCGAGGGGGAGAGCGGGACCTGGTCGAGGCCGAACAGGCCTAGGCGGTCGATCGCCATCGCCGCGGTGAGCTGGCCGAAGATGGTCGCCGCGGCGACCCCGCCGGCGCCGATCGCCGAGACCGCGATCAGCGCGTTCAGCACGTAGAGGGCACCGAGGAAGCCGCCGAGCAGGTAGTACCAGCTGACCCCGGAGACCGCGGAGAGGCCGCCGGCCTTGCCGCTGAGGACGACCACCACGGCCAGCGCCGCGGTCCCGACCGAGAAGGAGACCAGGGCCGCCGGGATGCTCCCGGTCGACCGGCCGAGGCCGGCGTTGATCGGCGCCTGGGCGGCGATCAGGCCGCCGGCGACGGCGGTGAGGAGAACTGCGACGCCCCGGTCCATGCTCCCTCTCTATCAGCTACTTGGCGTTGAGCCAGTCGGTGCCGACGCCGACGTCGACCTCGAGCGGCGGGTCGAGCGGGTGGGCGGCGCACATCTCGCGCCGCACCAGCTCGGTCGCCGCCTCCATCTCCCCCGGCGGCCCCTCGAAGAGGAGCTCGTCGTGGATCTGCAGGACCAGGCGGGTCTCCCCCCCGGTCTCGCGCAGCGCCCGCCGGCAGTTGACCATCGCGACCTTGATGATGTCGGCGGCGGTGCCCTGGATCACCGTGTTGACCGCGAGCCGCTCGCCGAGGCGGCGGGTGTTCGGGTTGCCCGAGCGCAGCTCGGGGATCGCCCGCCGCCGGCCCATCAGGGTCGTCACGTAGCCCTCCTCCTGGGCGCGCTCGATCACCTGCTCGCGGAAGGCGCGCACCGCCGGGAAGCGCTCCAGGTAGCGGGCGACGAATTCCTCGCCCTCCTTGCGGGGGATGTTGAGGCGGTCGGCGAGGCCGAACCCGGTCAGCCCGTAGACGATCCCGAAGTTGACCATCTTCGCCTTCGAGCGCTGGCCGACGTCGACCTCGTCGCGCCCGATCTCGAAGACCTCGGCGGCGGTCGCCGCGTGGACGTCTTCGCCGGCGCGGAAGACCTCTTTCAGCACCTCCTCGTCGGCGACGTGGGCGAGGACGCGGAGCTCGACCTGGCTGTAGTCGGCGGAGAGCAGCCGCGCTCCCTCCTCGGCGACGAAGCAGGCCCGGACCGGGCGGCCGATCTCGGTCCGGATCGGGATGTTCTGCAGGTTCGGGTTGGTGCTGGAGAGCCGGCCGGTGGTGGTCGCGGCCTGGTTGAAGGTGGTGTGGACGCGGCCGGTCTCGGGGTCGATCAGCTCCGGCAGCGAGTCCAGGTAGGTGTTCTTCAGCTTGGTCAGCTCGCGCCAGGACTCGATCTTCTCGACGATCGGGTGCTCGTCGCGGATCTGGGCGAGCACGCGGGCGTCGGTCGAGAAGCCCGTCTTGCCGCGGCGCTTCCTGGTCAGGTTCAGCTTCTCGAAGAGGATGCGGCCGACCTGCTGGGGCGAGCCGATCGTGAACTCCTCTTCGGCGAGCTCGAAGATCTCCCGCTCCAGGGTGGCGATGCGCTCGCCGAAGCCGGCGCCGACCTCGGCCAGGCGCTCGGCGTCGAGCTTCAGCCCCTCGCGTTCCATCGCCGCCAGCACGCCGACCAGCGGCAGCTCGACGTTGCGCAGCAGGTCCTTCAGGCCGAGCTCCTCGATCCGCGGCCCCTGGACGGCGGCGAGGGCGGCGATCAGGCGGGCTTCCTCGGCCGGCTCGAGGCCGGGCTCGAGCTCCTCGCCCAGCGCCATCTGGCCGTCGTCCTCGGCCCTTGCGGCGGCGGCGCCCTCGGCCAGGCCGATGCCGGCGTCGGCGGCGAGCTCGACCAGGTCGTAGGTGCGCCGCTGCGGCTCCAGCAGATAGGCGGCGATCATCGTGTCGTGGTCGAGGAGCGGCTCGACCCCCTCCCGCGCCGCCGCCGCAAGCAGGCCGTGGCGGCCGCCGCCGAGCGACTTCGCGTCGTGGGCGGCGAAGGGCTTGCCGTCGAGGGCGACCGCGAGCTCGTCGAGCGAGGACGAGCCGGCGAGGAGGCGCTCCCCTTCGGCCGCCGCCCAGCGCTCGGCGGCGATCGCCAGGGCGACCGGGCCGGCGCCGATCTCGCCCGGGCCGGCGGCGACCGCCTCGACCTCGAGCTCGGTCTCGACGCGGCGGCCGGGGACGCTCGCGCCCTCGGGCAGCGCCTCTTCCAGCCGCTCCATCACCGCCCGCAGCTCGAACTCGCGCATGAAGTCGCGCAGGGCGCCGCGGTCGGGCTCGGAGGACATCGCCGCCTCCAGGTCGACCCCGGTCTCGATCTCGTACTGCAGCGTCGCCAGCTGCTTGGAGAGGCGGGCGTCCTCGGCGTGCGCGGTCAGGTTCTCCTTGCGTTTCTTCCCCGAGACCTGCTCGACGTTCTCCAGCACCCCCTCCAGCGAGCCGAACTTCTGCAGCAGCTGGGTCGCGGTCTTCTCGCCGATCCCGGGGACGCCGGGGATGTTGTCGGAGGTGTCGCCGCGCAGCCCCATCAGGTCGGTGATCAGCTCCGGCGGCACCCCGTAGCGCTCCTCGACCGCGGCGCGGTCGTAGATCTTCGTCTCGGTGATCCCGCGCGAGGTGCTCATCACCCGCACCCCGTCGGCGACGAGCTGGTAGGCGTCGCGGTCGCCGGTCACCACCATCACCTCGATCCCGCGCTCGCGCGCCTGCCTGACCAGCGAGGCGATCACGTCGTCGGCCTCGTAGCCCTCGACCCTGACGTTGGTGTAGCCGAAGGCCTCGACCAGCGGCATCAGGTGCGGCCACTGCTCGCGCAACAGGTCGGGGCGCGGTTTCCGCTGCGCCTTGTAGAGGTCGTAGGTCTTCTCGCGACCGCTCCAGCCCGCGTCCCAGGCGACCACCACCCCCTGGGGATGGTGCTCGTCGATGATTTTGACCAGCATCGAGGCGAGGCCGTAGATGGCGTTGGTCGGCCGCCCGTCGCTGGTCCCGATCGACTCGGGCAGGGCGAAGAAGGCCCGGTAGGCGAGGCTGTTGCCGTCGATCAGGAAGAGCTGCGGGGCGTCGGCCGACACGGACGCGACTCTAGAGGCTCGATGAGGGTCAGGCGCGTGCGTGGATAACCCACATCAACCATCTAGCCGCGCGGTCCCCCGGACAATGCCCTCCCCGAGGGGCTCAGCCGGCCAGCGCCCCGCGGACGACCGCGACGATCCGCTCGGGTTCGTCCTCGAGTTGGCGGTCGGTGAAGCGATGCACGGCGAAGCCGAGGCTGTGGAGGTCGAGGTCGCGGGCGTGGTCGTCCTCGAAGGCGACGGAGCCCTGGTGGTAGGCGAAGAAGTCCGCTTCGACGACGAGGCGCCGGGGGCGCCAGAGGAAGTCGACCTCCCAGCGGCCGATCCGGACGTTGGTCTCGGGGCGCGGGAGGCCGTTCCCGAGGAAGAGGGCGAGGAAGTCTTCCTCGAGGTCCGAGCGCAGGCGCCTCGACTCGACCCCTTCGAGGCGGACTCCCTTGAGCTCGGCCTGGCGCCTGGCGCGACGGTGGAGGTAGGGCGCGACGGTGCCCTCGAGGTCGGCGATCGTGCGTCGGATCGCGGTCACGGGGATGTTGTGGCGGCGGGTGGTGAGCCGCCCTCCTCGCCCCCCTCCGATTGCAGGTGAGGGGGGCGAGGACGGGGGACCGGCAGGCGACGACGACACTTCCGCGAGCGTCAACCGGGGTACCGCGAGCGATGTGGCGCCGCGATGTCCGGCCGTCTCACAGAGCGAGGGGCAGCGGTGGATGTGGATGCCGCGGCGCCTGGCGAGCCCCGCGGCGGTCGGGACGGAGACGTGGACGGGGCCCTCGATCGGCCGCAGGAGCCCCCAGAGGGCCGCGGCGGAGTGGTGGCTCAGGACCGCCCCCTCGCCGCAGGCGAGGACGGCGCCCATCCAGCGCCGCTGCCAGCTCGGGGCGCAGTGGCCGACGGCGTAGACGCCGCGGTGGAGGCGGTGGAGCTTCCCGCTTCTCGCGCGCTTAAAGACCGCCTCTCGCGTCACCCCGGCGCCTTCGAGCTGTCGCAGGGCGATCACCCCGTGCTGTCGCGCCGCGATCCTCGCCACCCGAGCGTCGGGGGTGTCGACTTTGTGGCCCATATGGCCACTAAGTCGACAGGCCCTCCGATTCGCCCCCGAGATCGCGCGGTTTCGCCGCTCGGTGGGTGGTTGGCGACCGTGTCAAAGTCGAAAGAGACCCCCCTGAGGCCGTAGGACCAAGCGAGGGCGTGCCGGCGGCGGAGCGACAGTGCTCCGCACGGCGCGGAGCCGACGGCGCGGCCTCGCGGGGAGCCGTTGCCCCTGAGGCCGTAGGACCAAGCGAGGGCGTGCCGGCGGCGGAGCGACAGTGCTCCGCACGGCGCGGAGCCGACGGCGCGGCCTCGCGCAGAGTCCTACGGCCTCAGGGAGCCGACGGTGCGGCCTCGCGCCGAGTCCTACGGCCTCAGGCGGACTTGATGACCTTGCCGGCCTTGAGACAGCGAGTGCAGACGTAGGTCCGCAGGGGGCGGCCGTTCTCCTGGATCCGCACCTTCTGGAGGTTCGGGTCGAAGCGGCGCCTGGTGGCGACCATCGAGTGGCTCCGGGAGTTGCCGAAGGCCGGTCCCTTGCCGCAGCTATGGCATACCTTGGCCATGAGGACGGCGGATGGTACCGGGTTCAGCCCAGCCGGCGCTTGAGGACCGCCATGCGGGCCACGGTCAGCGCCGCGTTGCGGCCCTGGTCGCGCTTGTCGCCGCCGCTGCGGGCCAGCGCCTGCTCCATCGTGTCGCAGGTGATGACGCCGAAGGCGCAGGGGACGCCGGTCTCCAGCTGCACCTGCTGGATGCCCCGCGCCGCCTCGGCGCAGACGAAGTCGTAGTGGTCGGTCTCGCCGCGGATGACGACGCCGAGGCAGGCGACGCCGCCGACGGCGCCACCGCCGACGACCTCGTGCCTGAGCCTCCGGTCGGTCTCCTCGATGAACGCCTTGGCGGCGAGCGGGAGCTCGTAGGCGCCGGGGACCGAGTACTCGCGCACCTTGCCCGGGGCGACCCCGGCGAGCTCGAAGCCCTGGTGCGCCCCCCGCAGCAGCCGCTGCGCGAGGTCCTCGTAGAAGCGGCCGACTACCACCGCGAACTCGAGGCCCGACAGCGCCGCTTTCTCGTCGTCCCCGAATTCCTCCAGGAACGCCCCGGCTTCAGCCATCGGCGCGCCCGGCCCCCTCGCCGTCCTCGCCGGCCTCGCCGCGAGTCCCGGCGGGGCCCTCGCCATCCGCCCCCGCGGCCTCGCCGCGATTCCCGGCGGGGCCGTCACCCGCTCCCGGGGCGCCGCCGCGACCCTCGCCGCCGCCCGCGTCGCGCTCCTCCTCGTCGTGGATCATCTCCTCGTCGAGGGCCAGGCCCTGGTGGTGCAGCGAGTGTCCCATCTTCTCCCGCTTGGTCCGCAGGTAGGCCTCGTTGTGGGCGTTGGGGGCCGATTCGATCGGCACCTGCTCGCTGACCGAGAGGCCGTAGCCCTCCAGGCCGACGATCTTTTTCGGGTTGTTGGTGAGGATGCGGATGCTGGTCAGGCCGAGGTCGCCGAGGATCTGCGCCCCGATCCCGTAGTCGCGCAGGTCGGCGGGGAGGCCGAGCTTGAGGTTGGCCTCGACCGTGTCGGCGCCTTCCTCCTGCAGCTTGTAGGCGCGCAGCTTGTTCAGCAGGCCGATCCCGCGCCCCTCCTGCGAGAGGTAGAGGAGGACGCCGCGGCCCTCGCGCTCGATCATCGAGAGCGCCGCTTCGAGCTGCTCGCCGCAGTCGCAGCGCATGCTGTGGAAGACGTCGCCGGTGAGGCACTCGCTGTGGACGCGGACGAGCACGTCCTCGGCGCCGTCGACGTCGCCTTTGACCATCGCCACGTGGTGTTTGTCGTCGACCAGCGAGCGGTAGCCGACCGCCTGGAAGTCGCCGAAGGCGGTCGGCAGGCCGGTGGCGACGACCCGTTCGACCAGCTTCTCGGTGCGCCGCCGGTAGGCGATCAGGTCGGCGACGGTGATCATCTTCAGCCCGTGCTTGCGGCAGTAGGGGCCGAGGTCGGGGACCCGGGCCATCGTCCCGTCGTCGTTCATCACCTCGCAGATCACGCCGGCCGGGGTGAGGCCGGCGAGGCGGGCGAGGTCGACGCTGGCCTCGGTGTGGCCGGTGCGCTCCAGGACGCCGCCGTCTTTGGCCCGCAGCGGGAACATGTGGCCGGGGACGACGATGTCGCGCGGGCCGGAGTCGGGGTCGATCGCGACCTGGATCGTGTGGGCGCGGTCGGCCGCCGAGATCCCGGTGCTGACCCCGCCGGCGGCCTCGATCGAGACCGTGAAGGCGGTTTCCAGCGGCGCCTCGTTCTTCGCCGCCATCAGGTTGAGGCCGAGGCGTTCGCAGCGCTTCGCGGTCAGCGCCAGACAGACCAGCCCGCGCGCCTCCTTGGCCATGAAGTTGATCGCCTCCGGCGTCGCGAACTGCGCCGCCATCACCAGGTCGCCCTCGTTCTCGCGGTCCTCGCCGTCGCAGACGACGACCATGCGGCCGGCGCGGATCTCCTCGATCGCCTCCTCGATCGTCGCGAACGGGCTCTCACCCGTCGCCGCCAGCTCCTCTTCTCGCTCCGTCTCAGCCATGTAGCTCACGCCTGCTCCTTTCCGGCGAATGGTGACATCAATCGCTCCACGTACTTGGCAACCACGTCACACTCGACGTTCAATCGGTCTCCTGGCGCCAGATCGGCGAGGTTGGTCCGCTCCAGCGTCTCAGGGATCAGGGAAACCTCAGCCCAAGAATCGCCCAAATCGGCGACGGTGAGGCTGACCCCGCCGAGGGTAATCGAGCCCTTGGCGACGACGTAGCGCAGGAGGTCCGGCGGCAGCTCGACGCGGAGGCGTCTGGCGAAGCCGTCGTCCGCCGTCGAGGCGACGGTTCCCACCCCGTCCACGTGCCCCTGGACGATGTGGCCGCCGAGGCGGTCGGAGGCCCTCATCGCCAGCTCGAGGTTGACGCGGGCGCCCTGCTCGATTCCGCCGAGAGCGGTGACCTGGAGCGTCTGGTTCATCGCCTCGGTCTCGAAGTTGCCTGCCGTGACTGCGGTTGCCGTCAGGCAGCAGCCGTTCACGGCGACCGAATCCCCTCCCTCGATCTGGGAGGCGAGCCGGGTGGAGATCCGCAGACGGGCGCCGTCGTCGCTGCGATCCAGGAACTCGACCGTGCCGACGTCTTCTATGAGGCCGGTGAACATCCTCACCACTCCTTGTAGCGGGCAGTGATCAGGACATCCTCTCCGACTCGCGCCACCTCGCTGTCCGACGCGGCCACTCGCGCGGGTGGCACGGTAGGGGGGACCATGTCTGAGGAAGCTTTAGCTACCGGAAGACATGGTGGGTCCCCTGCCGTGACAGGACCCGCGCGCCGGGGCGCCTGGTCCTGAGTCGTGTCGCCGAGAAGCATCGGGGCGATGAAGGTACGGGATTCGTCGATCTGGTCGGCTGACAGGAAGGAGGATGCGAGCGTTCTGCCGCCCTCGAGGAAGAGGCTGGTCACGTTGCGCGCGCCGAGCTCGCGGAGGGTGGAATCGATGCCAGCGGCCCGGATGACCTCAGCGCCGGCGGCTTCGAGCGCGGAGATGCGGTCGCTCGGGGCGTCGGGTGCGGCTACCACCAGGACGGGAGCCTGGCCGAGGGTCTTCACGAGTTGGGAATCAAGCGGCAGACGGGCCCGGGAGTCGAAGACGATTCGGAGCGGTTGACGGGCGCCCTCGATTCGCGCGGTGAGGAGGGGGTCGTCGGCGAGGGCGGTGCCGATGCCGACCGCGATCGCGTCGGATTCGGCGCGCCAGCGGTGGACCAGCTCGCGGCTCTCGGGGCCGGAGATCCAGGGGTCCTCTCCGGGGGCGGTCGCGGTCTGGCCGTCGAGCGACATCGCCAGCTTCAGGACCACCAGCGGCAGCCCGGTGCGGGCGTGCTTGCGGAAGGGCTGGTTGAGGCGGCGCGCCGCGGTCGCCTCGGCGCCGGCGGCGAACTCGACCTCCACCCCGCCGTCGCGAAGGATGCCGGGGCCGCGCCCGGCAGCCTTCTCGCTCGGGTCGTCCGAGGCGATCACGACCCGCGAGATCCCCGCCTCGAGGATCGCCTCGACGCACGGAGGCTGCCGCCCCTGGTGAGCACAGGGCTCCAGCGTCACGTACATGGTCGCCCCCGCCGCATCCTCCCCCCGCTCGCGGCAGTCCGCCAGCGCCGCGCGCTCGGCGTGCAAACCGCCCAGCTCCGCATGGAACCCCTCGCCGATGACACGATCGTCGCGAACCACAACCGCGCCCACGAGCGGATTGGGGCTGACCCGACCGCGCCCGCCCTCAGCCAGCTCCAAGGCGCGCCGCAGGTGAGCCTGATCCGTCGAAGTAAGCGGGGGATTCATGGTTGACTGACTCGTCAATCAGTCTACCGCCCCTCCCCAACCCCCCACCCAACTCAGCCGCCCCGCCCATAGACGCCCGCGGCACAGCCCTGAAGCATCGAATCTCCGCCACCAAGAGCACGACCCCCCTGCCTACCGAACTCAGCCGCCACGAAGCCACGGCCCCGCCCCATCCCGCCGAACGCAGCCGGCCCGCGCCTCCTCGGCACGGCCTTAACGATTTGGACCTCCCCCCGTGGGACGATCCGCCCCTCGCGCGGGTGGCGCCGTAGGGGGGACCATCTCCTGGTAGTTCAGGAGATGGTGGGTCCCCTGCGGCGACAGGACCCGCGCGCCGGCCGCGCCTGTCCCGAAACCCTTCGGAAGCACCCCCGCCAAGCGCCCTCGTCCCGAGACGGTTCCGTCCTTCGGCGCGACAGGACCCGCGCGCCGCCGGCGCGAATACCCTGCTGAGCCACCGATGAAGCTGATCATCCAGATCCCCTGCCTGAACGAGGAGGCCACGCTCGCGGCGACGATCGCCGACCTGCCGCGCGAGATTGCCGGCATCGACGAGATCGAGCTGCTGGTGGTCGACGACGGCAGCACCGACCGCACCGTCGCGGTCGCCCGCGAGTGCGGCGTCCAGCACATCGTCCGCCTGACCAACAACAAGGGCCTGGCGGCCGGCTTCCAGGCGGGGCTCGACGCCTGCCTGAAGCTGGGGGCCGACGTCGTCGTCAACACCGACGCCGACAACCAGTACAGCGGCGCCGACGTGGCGAAGCTGGTGGCGCCGATCGTCGCCGGCGAGGCCGACATGGTCGTCGGCGACCGCCGGGTGGCCGAGATCGAGCACTTCTCGGGCTCGAAAAAGGGGCTGCAGCGGCTCGGCAGCTGGGTCGTCCGCCGGCTCTCCGGCACCGCCGTCACCGACGCCACCTCCGGCTTCCGCGCCTACAACCGCGAGGCCGCCCTGCAGCTCCTCGTCGTCGACAACTTCACCTACACGCTGGAGAGCCTGATCCAGGCCGGGAAGATGCTGGTCGCCGTCGACGAGGTCGCGGTCGAGACCAACCCGAAGACCCGCGAGTCGCGCCTCTTCCCCTCGACCGGCGCCTACGTGCGCCGCAACGGGCCGGCGATCCTCCGCATCTACGCCCGCTACGAGCCGCTGCGCGCCTTCCTCGCCGCCTCCCTGGTCGTGTTGATCCTGGCGATCGCCGCCTGGCTGCCGTTCCTGATCGACTGGATCTTCAACGGCCGCAGCGACGGCCACATCCAGTCGCTGATCCTCGGCGCCGTCCTCTTCATCGCCGCGGTCCAGCTCTTCGCCCTCGGCGTGATCGGCGACCTGCTCGCCGGCCAGCGGGTGATGACCCAGCGCGTCTTCGAGCGGGTGCGGCGGGTCGAGCTGGCGCTCGGGGTCGAGCCCTCCCACTACGAGCCGGGCAGCAAGGCCGGGTGAGCGCGAAGCCGCAGGGCCCCGCCGGCCCCCGGGGCCGGGGCGCCGCCTCCAGCGCCGACTACGGCAGGACGGCGAGCTTCCTCGCGGTCGGGGTGGGGCTGACCGGCGTCATCACCTACGCCTACTTCCTGATCGCCTCGCACGTCCTCTCCAAGCCCGACTACGGGCAGATCACCGTGCTCTGGTCGGCCGTCTTCATCACGATCTCGACCCTCTACCGGCCGATCGAACAGCTGCTCAGCCGCCACATCTCCGAGCGGCTGGTCAAGGGCGAGCCGATCGGCCAGCCGATGCGGGTCGCCTCGACGATCCAGCTCGGCCTCTCGCTCTTCTTCGCCGTCGTCGCCCTGGCCCTTCGGGGGCCGATCCAGAACGGCGTCCTGGAGGGCAACGAAGCCCTCTACTGGGTCTTCTTCACCTCGGTCCTCTTCTACGCCGCCAGCTACTTCGCCCGCGGCTTCCTCGCCGGCGAGCAGCGCTTCGGGCTGTTCGTGGCGATGATCCTCTCCGAATCGTGCTTCCGGACGATCTTCGCGGCGATGGTCGCGATCGGCGTCCTCAGCGGCCAGTCGGCGGTCGCGATCGGGATCACCGCGGCGCCGGCGCTGAGCCTCCTGGTGGTGCCGTTCGCCTTCGCCCGGCGGGCGCAGAAGGAGAGGCAGGGCGCGGAGGCGACCCCCGGCTCAGGCGACATGGCCCAGGCGACCCCCGGCATGCCCGGACGCGAAGCGGAGGACATGCCGGTTGACGCGGGACGCGCAGCGGAGGAGGCGGCGCCTGAGGACTTCTCGCTGACCCAGGGCGGCGGCTTCGCCGCGGCGGTGCTGGTGATCATGTTCAGCGAACAGGCCTTCCTCAACGCCGGGCCGCTGATCGTCCGCGGGCTGCAGGGCGCCGCCGCGGCGGGGTTCATCTTCAACGTGCTGATGCTGGCGCGGGCGCCGCTGCAGCTCTTCCAGTCGGTCTCGACCAGCATCCTCCCCCACCTCACCACCCTCCACCACAGCGAGGCCGAGGACGCCGAGCGCGAGTTCCACCACACGGTGCGGATGGTCCTGCTCGGGATCGCCGCCTTCACCGCCCTGGTCGTCGTCGTGGTCCTGATCGCCGGCCCGACGGCGATGCAGATCGCCTTCTCGAAGAAGTTCACCTACGACCGCGCCGGCCTGCTGCTGGTCTCGGTCGGGATGGGCCTCTACCTCTCCTCGGTGACGGTCAACCAGGCCTGCATCGCCCAGGGCCAGGTGCGGCGGGCGGCGGCGCGCTGGATCGCCTGCGCCGCGCTGTTCATCGGCTGGAACTTCGTGCCGCTGGTCAGCGACGAGTTCCGCCGGGTCGAGGTCGGCTTCCTGCTCGCCGCCGGGGTGCTCTTCTCGCTCCTCTACCTCGTCTACCGCCGCCCGCACGAGCGGGTCGAGGACGTGGTCGAGCCGGGCTCGGCCGAGGAGCTCGAGTTCCAGGTCGGGATGCTCGACGAGAACGTCTGAGCCGCGATGGACGGGTCCGGCGAGGTTCGCCGCCCCCCTCGACACCCGGCGGCGGCTCGGGGTCCGGGTGAGGGGATCGCCGGACCCTCCCCGCTTTTGTCCGCCGACCCCCTCTCCCGGACCCTTCCGGCGCCAGGAACCGCCCCGCCGTCGTCCGCCGAAGCTCACCCGCCTCCCCCGGGGTTCCTCTAGGTTCCCCGCATCGGAGCCCACGACGCCCACCTGATCCTGATCGCCGGCGCCCTGCTGGCGGCGGGGATCGTCGGGGCGCTGGTCGCCGACCGGATGCGGGTGCCGGGGCTGCTGCTTTTCCTCGCCCTCGGCATGGTGGCCGGCTCGGAGGGCCTCGGCGGCATCCACTTCGACAACGCGGCGCTGGCGCGGACCCTGGGGACGATCGCCCTGGTCCTGATCCTCTTCGAGGGCGGCCTCACCGCCGGCTGGTCGGAGATCCGGCCGGTGCTGGGCACGGCCGCCTCGCTGGCCACGGTCGGGACCGCGATCACCGCCCTGGTGGCCGGCCTCGCGGCGAAGCTGATCTTCGGCTTCTCCACCCTGGAAGGGATGCTGGTCGGGGCCGCGGTCGCCGCCACCGACTCGGCGGCGATCTTCGCGGTGCTGCGGCGCTCGACCCTGCAGAAGCGCCTGGCGCGCTCGCTCGAGGGCGAGTCGGGGATGAACGACCCGGTGGCGCTGCTGCTGGTGATCGGCTTCATCGAATGGATCCGCAAGCCGAGCTTCGGCGCCGCCGACATGGCCGGGCTGCTGGTGCTGAAACTGGTGCTCGGGGCGGCGATCGGGCTGGCGCTGGGGCGGCTGGCGGTGACGGCGCTGGAGCGGGTGCGGCTGCCGACCGACGGGATCTACCCGGTGGCGACGATCGCCGTCGCCGGGCTCGCCTACGGGCTGGCCGAGGTCGCCCACGGCTCCGGCTTCCTCGCCGTGTACCTGACCGCGCTCGCGCTCGGCTCGGCGCCGATCCCGGCCCGCCGCACCGTCGTCGCCTTCCACCAGGGGCTCGGCTGGGTCGCCCAGATCTCGCTCTTCATCCTGCTCGGGCTGCTGGTCTTCCCCTCCAGTCTCGACAACGTGGCGCCGCAGGCGCTGGCGCTCTCGGCGGTGCTGATCTTCCTCGCCCGCCCGCTCGCCACCTTCGCGGCGACGGCGCTGGCGCCGCTGAACGCGCGCGAGCGGCTGATGCTCGGCTGGGCCGGCCTGCGCGGGGCGACGCCGATCTGGCTCGCCACCTTCCCGGTCGTCGCCGGGATCGGCGCCGGCGACGAACTCTTCGCGATCGTCTTCTTCGTCGTCGTCAGCTCGACCCTGGTCCAGGGCGCCAGCTTCGAGCCGCTGGCGACCCGCCTCGGGCTGACGACCGAGGAACCGGCGCTGCCGCGGCGGCTGCACGAGTCGGGCCGGATCCGGCGCCTCGGCGGCGAGGTGATCGCCTACAGGCTGCCGCCCGGAGCGGCCGCGGCGGGACACGTCGTCCGCGACCTCGAGCTGCCGCGGGAGGCGCTGCTCAACGTGATCGTCCGCGAGGGCGAGGCGATCCCGCCGCGCGGATCGACCGAGCTGCGCGAGGGCGACGAGCTGCACGTCCTCGTCCGCGGCGAGCTGCGCAACGAGGTCGAGGAGCTGACCAAGCGCTGGGCGGCGGGGCCGATCGGCAAGGCCGCGCCGCCGCCGCTTCCCCGCCGCGCCGCCTCCCAGGTCTTCACCGTGCGCCCGGCGCGCGGCGACGGCGAGCTGGGCGAGACGATCGACGGCGTCCCGGTCGCCGGCGTCCTCCGCGACCGCGCCGACCGCGGCGCCTACCTGGTCGCCCTGGCCGACGGCCGCTACGCCGTGATCGGCGCCGGCGTCGTCGCGATCGGCGGCCGCCGATCGCTGGCCGGCTGGTGCGAGGACCGCGCCGCCCGCCCCGACGTCGACGGGCCCGAGCGAGCCTGGTGGCAGGAGGTCGTCGGAGCGCTGATCGCGCGCGGGTAGGGGGAGCGGGGATACCTCGGCTGGTTGGGGGAGGCGGGTGAACCTCGGCGGACAACAGCGGGGAGGGTCCGCCGAGGTTCACCCGCCTCCCCACGACAGCGGTCGACGGCTCAGGCAGCTTCACGCGGAGGAACCGCGACCACCTGGGGGTGGTGAGTGGATCGGGAGCCGGGAGAGGGGGTCCGGGGGACCCTCCCCGCTTTTGTCCGCCGGACCCCCTCTCCCGGCTCCCCCCAGCGTCAGGAAGCTCCGGCGGCCTCGGCGATCGCGGTGTAGGCGGCTGCGGGGTCGGGGGCGCCGAAGATCGCCGAGCCGGCCACGAAGAGGGAGGCGCCGGCCGCTGCGAGGGGCCCGGCGGTGCTCGGGTCGACGCCGCCGTCGACCTCGATCCGGGCGTCGCCGGCCAGGGGCCCCAGGCGCTCGACCTTGTCGGGTGAGGACTCGATGAAGGACTGGCCGCCCCAGCCGGGGTCGACCGACATGCAGAGGACGATGTCGGCGAGGCCGCGCAGCTCCTGGACCGCCTCGACCGGGGTGCCAGGGTTGAGCGCGATCCCCGCCAGGCAGCCCGCCTCGCGGATCGCCGCGAGGGTGCGGTGGGCGTGCGGGGTCGCCTCGGCGTGGAAGGTGATCGAGTCGGCGCCGGCCCTGGCGAACTCCTCAATCTGGCGCTCGGGCGCCTCGATCATCAGGTGGACGTCGACGGCGCCGCCGGCCTCGTGGACCCGGTCGGCGATCCCGCTCAGGACCAGCGGCCCGATCGTGATCGGCGGCACGAAATGGCCGTCCATCACGTCGAAGTGGATCACCCTCGCCCCGGCCTCCATCACCTCCGCGACCTGGGCTCCGAGGCGGCCCATGTCGGCCGAGAGGATCGACGGCGCCACCCGGCTCTCCATCAGCAACTCACTCATCCGCGCGCTCACGGGGCGCAGCCTATCCGGATGGGTCTCAGCGAACCAGACGGCGGAGCGCCCGCCCCGTCCCGACCCGCTTTCTGTTCCTTATGGTCGCCTGGCAGCCAAAAGGAACAGACAGGCGAAGGGGTCGAGCTCCTACCTGTTCCTTATGGCTCCATCGCAGCCAAAAGGAACAGAAGAAGCGGCGCAGGCGCCCACCCCCTACGCGGCTTTCAGCATCGAGGCGCCGCAGGACTGGCATTCCATGTCGGCGGTGTTGGTCATCCGGGCGATCGTCTGGTGCTCGCCGCAGTTGGGGCACTGGGAGACCAGTTCGAAGCGGTGCAGGCAGTTGACGCAGCGCAGGCGCCCGGGCAGCTGGGTGGGTCGCAGCCAGGGCTCGCCGCAGTTCGGGCAGGGGGCCCTGCCCAGGGGGTTGGACTCGCCTGAGCCCGACTGGTTGGGGTGGCTCATGCGCTTAATAAATCATGCCGCCTCAGCCGACCCTGGTCAGGCGGCTGACGAAGAAGCCGGTCGTGCGGTCGCGGTCGGGGCGGATCTGCAGGCACCGCGGCTCGGCCGAAGAGGCCAGCTCGGGGGCGAGGGCACCGAGGTCGTCGAGCCGCAGCGGCGGCACCTCGCCCTCGCCGGCAGCCCGCAGCAGCGCCGCGATCCGCTCCTCGTTCTCGCGGCGGGAGATCGTGCAGGTGGAGTAGACGAGGGTGCCGCCCGGCCGCAGCACCGCGGCGGCGTTGCGCAGCAGGCTGTCCTGGACCTCGACCAGGCGCTCGATCGTCCGCGGCGACTTGCGCCAGCGCGCGTCGGGGCGCGAGGCGAGGGCGCCGAGGTCCGAGCAGGGGGCGTCGAGGAGAACCCGGTCGAAGCCGGGCGCCATGCCCGCCGCGGTCGCATCGGCCTCGATCACGGTGACGGTGTGGAGGCCGAGGCGGTCGGCCTGGGCGGCGACTTCGGCGGCGCGGGCCGGGTCGACCTCGACCGAGATCGCCTCGCCGCGGTCGCCCATCCGCTCGGCGATCTGGCCGGTCTTGATCCCCGGGCCGGCGCAGAGGTCGAGCACGTGCTCCCCCTCCCGCGGGTCGAGCACCTCGACCACGGCGGCGGAGCCGCGGCTCTGCGGGGTCAGCTCGCCGGCCGCGATCGCCGCGGTGACGGCCTCGCCGATGCGACCGTCGATCGTCAGCATCTGCGGCGCCGCCAGCGGCCAGGAAGCCTCCGGGGCGCCGCGCCTCGACCCCGGCCTCGCGCAGGCGCCCGAGCATCGCCTCGCGATCCCCGCGCAGCGGGTTGACCCGCATCGCCACCTCGATCCGCTCGTTGCAGGCGGCGAGGACCGCGCGCGCCGCCTCCTCCCCCAGCTCCCGCCACCACATCTCCGCCAGCCACGGCGGCGCCGAGTCGGCGACCGCGGCGGTGGCCGGGGTCGAGTCGTCGCCGAGCAGGTCGGCGCTGAGCTGCGCCCGCTCGCGCCCGGCGCGGCGCAGGATCGCGTTGACGAAGCCGGCGGCGTGGCCGGCGCCGGCCCCCTTGACCAGCTCGACCGCCTGGTCGACGGCGGCGTGGTCGGGGGTGGCGTCGGCGAAGAGCAGCTCGTAGAGGCCGAGGCGGAGCGCCGCCAGGACCGGCGGGTCGAGCAGGCGGGTCGAGCGGCCGGCGAGGCGCTCGATCGCGACGTCGCTGGTGCCGCGCCGCTGGACGGCGCCGAAGGCGAGCCGCTGGGCCTGGGCGCGGTCGCGGCCGACGAGCCCGCGCCGGTCGGCCTCGGCGCGGAAGGCGCGCTCGGCGAAGGCGTCCTCCTCGAAGGTGGCGCGGACGATGGCGTAGGCGAGCGCCCGCGCGGGCGAGACCCGGTCGACCTGCATCAGATTCCGGCTCCAGGGCCGCCACGATTCGACGCGGTTCGGGTGGTGGCGGGGGCCAAAGGGGCTCCCGTTCAGAGGCGCGGCGGCCGGTGGCCGCGGAGGTAGGCGTCGGCCGGCATCGCCTTGCTGCCCGGAGGCTGGACCAGGTCGAGGCTGAGCGTGCCCTCGCCGGTGCCGAGCAGGAGCGCGCCCTCGCGGGCCTCCAGGGCCCCTTGCGGCACCCCCGCCGCGACGACGTGGGCGCGGCGGACGCCGAGGCGCTCGCCGCCGGCGGCCTCCAGGTAGGTGCCGACGTGCGGGTTCAGCGCCCGCACCTTCGCGGCCAGCTCGGCGGCGGGGCGGGCCGGGTCGAGGCGGCGCTCGCCGGGCTCGATCTTCTCGGCGTAGGTCACCCCGTCCTCGTCCTGCTCGGCGAACTCGAGCCGGCCCTCGGCCTGCAGGTCCAGCGCCCGGACGAGCAGCTCGCCGCCGCGCCCGGCGAGGCGCCCCGAGAGCGCCGCGAAGTCCTCCTCGGCGCCGATCGCCACCTCCTCGCGCAGGGCCACCGGGCCGGAGTCGAGGCCGGCGGTGAGGCGCATCACGCAGACGCCGGTCCGCTCGTCCCCGGCCATGATCGCCCGCTCGATCGGCGCCGCCCCGCGCCAGCGCGGCAGCAGCGAGGGATGGACGTTCAGCAGCGGGAGCTCGGAGAGAAGCGGCTCGCGGATCAGCTGGCCGAAGGCGCAGACCGCGACCGCGGCGGGCGCGGCGGCGCGGATCCGCTCCAGCGCCGCGGGCTCGTTGACGTTCTCGGCCTGCAGCAGCTCCAGGCCCAGCTCGGCCGCCGCGACGGCGGCCGGCGGCGGCGCCACCCTGCGGCCGCGCCCCTGGCGCCGGTCCGGCGGCGTCACCACCAGCGCCGGCCGGTGCGGCGAGGCGGCCAGCCGGCGCAGGACCGCGGCGGCGAACTCCGAGGTCCCGAGGTAGGCGGTCCTCACGCGCCGCCCTGCGGGCGCGCCGGCCGGCGCGGCGCTCGCCGGGCGGGCGCGCCGCCCGACGCGCTCACGCGGTCTGCCTCGGCTCGCGCAGCTCGCCCTCGTCGCCGATCTCTTCCTCGGCCGAGGGGCTGTAGCTGCCGCCCTCGCGCAGCGCCCGCAGCGCCGCCTTGCGCTGCTCGCGGACGGTGCGGTCGAGGATCAGGACGCCGTCGAGGTGGTCGATCTCGTGCTGCAGCACCCGCGCCTCGAGGCCGGCGGCCTCGATCGTCACCGGCGCCCCCTCGACGTCGCGGCCGCTGAAGCGCGCGTAGAGCGGCCGCTCGACGTCCATCGTCACCCGCGGCAGGCTGAGGCAGCCCTCCTCGGCGACGGCGCTCTCCTCGGAGAGCCACTCGATCTCGGGGTTGACGAGCGCGCTCGGCCCGCCGTCGGGGCCGGCCTGGAAGACGAGCAGGCGGCGCAGGGCGCCGAGCTGGGTGGCGGCGAGGCCGACCCCGAGGCCGTCGCGCATGATCGCGTACATCCGCTCGACCTCGGCCCGCAGCTCGGGGCCGAAGCCGGTGACCGGGGAGGCCTTGCTCTTCAAGACCGGATCGCCGAACTTGACCACGTGGGCGAGCGCCGCTTCCCGCCGCTCCACCATCTCCAGTTCGAGCCGGCGCTCCTCCGTCTCGCGCTCCTGCGTCTGCACCTCGTCGCTCACTCAGCGGAGTCTAGGTAACAACCCGCGACCCCCGCACGCACGCGGCGCCGCTCGCTCCGCTGTTCCTTTTCCTCGCATATCGTGGCAAAGGAACAGCGCAGTGCCCGGGGTCACTGGGGATCGACGTCGACGCCCAGCGCGACGTCCTTCAGCGAGCGGTCCCCGACCCGCCTCTCGACCGCCTCGCGCACCGCCGCGACCATCCCCTCGCGGTCGTCGGCCTTGATCAGGATGCGGCGGCGGTGGCGGTTGCGGACCCGGAACATCGGCGCCGGGCCGAGCAGCTCCGAGCCGGCCGGGAGCGCCCGGCGCAGCTCGCCGGCGATCGCGCCCGCCGCCGCGTCGAGCTTCGGCTCCAGCCCGGCGGCGAGGTTGATCCGGGCCAGGTGCGAGAAGGGCGGGTAGTGGAGCGCCCGGCGGCGCTCCAGCTCGACCGCGAGGAAGCCGGCGGAGTCGTGGCGGGCGGCGTGCTCGATGCTCGAGGCGCCCGGCGCCAGGGTCTGGACGATCACCTCCCCCCCGGCCTCCCCGCGACCGGAGCGGCCGGCGAGCTGGGCGACCATCGCGAAGGTCCGCTCCTCGGCGCGGAAGTCGGGGAAGCGCAGGGTCGCGTCGGCGTCGAGGATCGCGCTCAGGGTCACCTCGGGGAAGTCGTGCCCCTTGGCGACCATCTGGGTGCCGACGAGGACGGCGCTCGGCAGCTCGTCGAAGCGGGCGAGGATGCGGGCGTGGGCGCCGCGCTCGGCGGCGGTGTCGGAGTCGAGCCGCAGCACCGGCATCGGCTCCAGGCGCTCGGCCAGCAGCGCCTCGATCCGCTCGGTGCCGGCGCCCGCCCGCGCGAGCGTGGTCGAGCCGCACTCCGAGCAGGCGCGCGGCTGGCGCTCGGCGTGGGCGCAGTGGTGGCAGACGAGGCGGCCGCTCTCGCGGTGGACGATCAGCGAGACGTCGCAGTTGGGGCAGCTCCAGTGGTGGCCGCAGGAGCGGCAGGTCAGCCAGGGGGCGAAGCCGCGGCGGTTGATCATCACGATCGCCTTGGCGCCGGCGGCGCGGACCGCCTCCAGCGCCTCCCAGGTCTCGGCGTGGACCGGCCCCGAGCGCGGGTCGGCCTCGCGCATGTCGACCAGGTGGACCGGCGGCATGCGGTGCCCGTCGACCCGCCGCGGCAGCTCCAGGCGCGGCAGCTCCAGCCAGCTCTCCGGCCGCGGCGTCGCGGTCCCGGCGACGAGGACGGCGCCGCTCTCGGCGGCGCGCCTGCGGGCGACCGCGCGGGCGTCGTAGGTCGGGTCGCCCTCCTGCTTGTAGGAGGGGTCGTGCTCCTCGTCGACGACGATCAGGCCGAGCTCGCGGACCGGGGCGAAGACGGCCGAGCGCGGGCCGACGCAGACCTGCGCCTCGCCGCTGCGCAGGCGCCGCCACTCGTCATAGCGCTCGCCGGCGGAGAGCGCCGAGTGCAGCACCGCGAAGCGGTCGCCGAGGCGGGCGCGGAAGCGGGCGACCGCCTGCGGGGCGAGGCCGATCTCGGGGACGAGGACGATCGCCCCCTTGCCCTGCGCCAGCGCCGCCTCGACCGCGGCCAGGTAGACCTCGGTCTTGCCCGAGCCGGTGACCCCGTGGAGGAGGAGGCTGCGGGGGGCGCCGGCCTCGCCGTCGAGGGCGGCGGCGATCGCCGCGACCGCCTCGGCCTGCTCGGGCAGCAGCCGCGGCCGGGCGGCGCTGCCGGCGAGGCCGGGCTCCCCGGGGACGCGCCGCACCGCCTCGCTGCGGGTCGCGATCAGGCCGCGCCGCTCGAGCCGGCGCAGGGTCTGGCGGTCGGAGCCGACCGCGGTGGCGAGCTCGACCGAGGACATCTCCCCCGCCCGCAGCGCCTCCAGCACCGCCCGCTGCTTGGCGCCGAGGCGCTCGCCGCCGGCCAGAGCCGCCTCGCCGGCGCTCAGCAGCGCCGCCCGCAGCTCGGTCTTGGCGCGCACGGTGCGGCCGCCGCGGCCGGTCCCGGTGCCCGGCGGCAGGACCAGCTGCAGCCCCCGCGAGGGGGTCGAGCAGTACTCGCGGGCGACCCAGAGGCCGAGCCGGACCAGCTCCGCGCTGGCCCCGGCCTCGAGCGCCTCGATCGGCTCGGCCAGCCGCTCCGGCGGCAGCTCGGAGGCCTCGGCCAGCTCGACGACGACGCCGAGGATGCGGCGCGGCCCGAAGGGGACGCGGACGACGCTGCCGACCTCGAGGTCGGCCATCCGCTCCGGCCGGCGGTAGTCGAAGGGGCCGCGCAGGGCGCGGGCGGTGGTCAGCGGCTCGACGCGGAGGATCGCCACCAGCCGAGGTTACGGGCGGGGGAAGATGCTCCCGCGGGGATCCCGCAGCTTCGGCGGAACCGTTGCGGAGCCGCGAAGCGAGGCCGTATGCTGGCGCCCGTGAGCCTCAACCTGCACTCCGACGAGCGGGTCCTCTTCCAGGGCCACCCGTCCTGGCGGGCGATCCTCGGCTTCTACCTGAAAGGGGTCCTGGTCGCGGTCGTCCTGGGGGTCGTCGCCGACCTGATCTGGGGCAGCGCCGCCACCTTCCTGGTCGTCCTCGCGGTCCTCGCCGTGACCGTGCTCGCCGGCTTCTTCAAACGGGTCGCGACGACCTACACGATCACCAGCCGCCGCCTCAACATCAGGCGCGGGATCGTCTCCAAAGAGGTGCAGGAGACCCGGCTCGAGCGGGTCCAGAACGTCAACTACCGCCAGTCCGCCTACCAGCGCCTGATGCGGGTCGGCGACGTCGACTTCGACACCGCCGCCGGCGACGACTACAACTTCGTCTTCTTCGGCGTCGCCGACCCCGGGGAGGTCGTCCACGCGGTCGACCAGGCGACGGGCGCCGACGCGGCCGGCAGCCACGGCCTGGGCGAGGCGCAGCCGCCGGCGAGCTGAAGCCTCCACCTCTCCGAAGTTCGGTCCCCTATAGGGGCTCCAATCTCGGAGAGGCGAACCACCGAGGGGGATCCCGGCGCGCCCGACCTGCACCCTCACGCAGCAAGTAAGGGTGCAGGTCGGGCGCGCAGGTTCGCCTCGGCTCGCCACTCCGAACTTTTGGGGGCTATGACCCCCACAACCTCGGAGGCGCGACCACGAGCCGGGGGGAAGGGCCTCCGGGCGCGGCTCCCTGCACCCTTACCTGCTCAGTGAGGGTGCAGGTAGCCGCGCAGATTCGTCAGGTCGAGCAAGGTCCGAACCGGTCGGGTGACGGGGATGTTCTGGCGCGAGGCGATGGCGCTGGGCGGCAGGGTTGGACGGCGGTGGCAGCGGATCCCGCAGATGCGCGCTTCGGACGAGCGCCTGACGCTGACGTCGATGTAGCTCTCGTGCTCCTTCCCGAACTCTCAGCGGGCGGCGGCGCTGCGATGACTCAACGCCGCGTCGGGCCCGCAGGCGCGCACCGCGGCCATCCAGCGCCCCTCGCGGCTGAGGTGGCGACGCCCGACGGCGTAGACGCCGCGGAATATCGGGTGCAACCGCCCGACTCGTAGGCGATGCTCGATTGCGCTCCCGGTGAAGCCGAGCGTCAGGAGCTGCTTTCGCGTGATGATTCCGTGCTGCTGTCGAGCCAGGATCCAAGCCGCAGCGCTTCGCCTCTCCGAGGTTGTCCCCGCCATAGCGAGGTCAAGTTCGGAGACGCTGGAGTCTCGCCCCCTTACCCTGCCCTTTTTGGCGCTGTTTGCGGCTTACGCCGCTGCGGCCTCGAGGCCCGCGGCGTTCCGCAGCGCCTCGGCGCGGTCCGTGCGCTCCCAGGTGAAGTCGCTGTCCTCGCGGCCGAAGTGGCCATAGGCGGCGGTCTTCTGGAAGATCGGCCGGTGTAGGGCGAGGGACTCGCGGAAGGCGCCGGGGCGCATGTCGAACTCGGCTTCGACGAGCTGGGAGATGCGCGAGTCGGGAAGGCTGCCGGTGCCGAAGGTCTCGACCATCAGGCTGACCGGGTGGGCGACGCCGATCGCGTAGGCGACCTGGACCTCGCAGCGCTGCGCCAGGCCGGCGGCGACGACGTTCTTGGCGACGTGGCGGGCGGCGTAGGCGGCGGAGCGGTCGACCTTGGAGGGGTCCTTGCCGGAGAAGGCGCCGCCGCCGTGGCGGGCCATGCCGCCGTAGGTGTCGACGATGATCTTGCGGCCGGTGAGGCCGGCGTCGCCGACCGGGCCGCCGATCACGAACTTGCCGGTCGGGTTGACGAGGAACTCCTTGCCGAGCTCGGCGGGGTCGAAGCGCCCCGGCACCTCGGCTTCGAGGACCGGGATCACGACGCTCTCCCACAGCTCCGGCTTGATCTGCGACTGCGAGTCGACGCCCTCGTCGTGCTGGGTGGAGATCAGGAGCTTTTCGACCGCGACCGGGCGGCCGTCGGCGTAGCGGACGCTGACCTGGGTCTTGCCGTCGGGCCCGAGGTAGCCCATCGTCCCGTCCTTGCGCACCGCCGCCAGCCGTTCGGCCAGCCGGTGGGCGAGGTGGATCGGCATCGGCATCAGCGCCTCGGTCTCGTCGCTGGCGTAACCGAACATCATCCCCTGGTCGCCGGCTCCGGCGACGTCGAGCTCGTCGGCGTCGGCGGGGTCGAGCTTGGTCTCGTAGGCGCGGTCGACCCCCTGGGCGATGTCGGGCGACTGCTTGTCGATCGAGGTGAGGACCGAGATGTGGTCGCAGTGGTAGCCGTAGTGGCCGTGGTCGTAGCCGATCCCGCGGACCGTCTCGCGGACGATTTCGGGGATGTTGAGGTGGACGTCGGTGGAGATCTCCCCCGAGACCACCGCCATGCCGGTGTTGACCAGCGTCTCGCAGGCGACCCGCCCGCCCGGATCGTCGCCCATGATCGCGTCGAGGACGCCGTCGGAGATCGCGTCGGCGACCTTGTCGGGATGGCCCTCGGTGACGGACTCGGACGTGAACAGGTACTCGCCCTCGGCGAGCGGCTTCGTTGGCATGCGGGAAGAGTAAAGGAATCCCGAGTGGCACCGTCGCTGCGCCTGACCAAGCAGATCGGTGGACGCAGGGAGCGTGGCGTGCTCTGCACGCGAGCGACCGAGGACGCCGATATGCGCCGGTCAGGCGTAGCGACGGCGGCCGGAGGCGGGGACGAAGTCGATGATCAGCGGGACCCCCTCGAGGGCGTAGGCCTCGCGCATCCGGTTCTCCAGGTGGTAGGCCCAGTCGCGGGCGATCAGGCGGCGGTCGTTGACCTGGATCGCGACCCGCGGCGGGCTCTCCCCCACCTGCGCCGCGTAGTAGAGCCGCAGCCGCTTGCCGCGTTTCGACGGCGGCGGCGTCTTCGCGACGACGTCGCTGACGAAGCGGTTCAGCTCGGGGGTCGGGATCCGCTCGGCCGCCCGGTCGGCGAGCTGCAGCGCCCGCGGCAGCAGGGTGCCGACGTTGCGGCCGCGGGTCGCCGAGCAGGTGACGACGGCGGGGCGCAACCGCAGCTTGCGCTCGACCCGGGCGCGGGCGTCGTCGATGTCGGTGCTGGTCACGTCCCACTTGTTCATCGCCAGCAGGCAGGCGCAGCCGGCCTTCATCGCCGTCTCGGCGACCCGCAGGTCCTCGCTGGTCACCCCCTCGGAGGCGTCGCAGACGACGATCGCCACGTCGGCCCGCTCGACCGCCCGTTCGGAGCGCCGCTGCGCGTAGTAGTCGACGGTGCCGGCGACCTTTGAGCGGCGGCGCAGCCCGGCGGTGTCGACGAGGATCGCGCGGCGGCCGTCGACCTCGACCTCGGTGTCGATCGCGTCGCGGGTGGTGCCGGCGACGTCGGAGACGATCACCCGCTCGGAGCCGAGGAAGGCGTTGACGAGGGAGGACTTGCCGACGTTGGGGCGGCCGATCACGGCGACCCGGGTGGCCTCGTCGGGCGCGGCGACCGGCGGGCGGTCGCCGAGGGCGGCGGCGACCGCGTCGAGCAGGTCGCCGGTGCCGAGGCCGTGGGTGGCGGAGACGGCGAGCGGGTCGCCGAGCCCGAGGGCGTGGAACTCGGCGGCGATCGCGTAGTCGTCGGGCCGGTCGGCCTTGTTGACGGCGACGATCACCGGGATCTGCGAGCCGCGCAGGGTCTTCGCCAGCTCGGCGTCGCCCGCCCGCAGCCCGGCCCGGCCGTCGACGACGAGGACGATCACCTCGGCCTCGGCGATCGCCAGCCGCGCCTGCGCCTGCACGTCGCGGGCCAGCTCGGCCTCGTCGCCGAGGTCGATGCCGCCGGTGTCGACCAGCTCGAAGGCGATCCCGTTCCACTCGGTCGCCAGCCGCTTGCGGTCGCGGGTCACCCCCGGCTCGGGAGCGGTGACGGCCTCGCTGCCGCCGACCAGCCGGTTGACGAGGGTGCTCTTGCCGACGTTGGGGAAACCGACGACGGCGACGGTCGGCAGGCTCACGTTGCCTGTTCCTTTTGGTCGCTATGTAGCCATAAGGAACAACTCACGCCAAGCCCCTGTCCCTGGCGAGGGCGACGACGCGGGCGACCACCTCGGGGAGCGCGAGGCCGGTGGTGTCGAGCTCGACCGCGTCGGCGGCGGCGCGCAGGGCGCCGTGCTCGCGCTCGCGGTCGCGGGCGTCGCGCTGCCGCTGGGCGGCGAGGACCGCGGCGACCGGCTCGCCGGTCTCGGCGGCGCGGCGGCGAGCCCGCTCCTCGTCGGAGGCGGTGAGGAAGATCTTCAGCGGCGCCTCCGGGCTGACCACGGTGCCGATGTCGCGCCCCTCGGCGACGTAGCGGCCCGCCGCGATCAGGTGCCGCTGGCGGGCGACCATCGCCTCGCGCACCCGCGGGTGGACCGAGACGCGGGAGGCGGCCGCGGTGACCTCGGGGCTGCGGATCGCGGCGCTGACGTCCTCGCCGCCGAGCAGCACCCGCTGCCCCTCGAAGTCGATCGCGAGCGCCTCGGCCAGCGCCCCGACCGCCTCGCCGTCGTCGGGGTCGGCCCCGCCCCGCAGCGCCGCCAGCGCCACGCAGCGGTACATCGCCCCCGAGTCGAGGTAGGTGAAGCCGAGCTCGCCGGCGAGGGCCCGCGCGACCGTGGACTTGCCGGCCCCGGCGGGCCCGTCGATCGCGATCACCATCCCGGCAGCGTATTCGTCGCCGCCTCCGCGCTCCTTATCGGCGGGGGAGGTTGATTCCACGGCCAGACACGCCCGGATGACGCGCGAGAGACGCAGCCGTTCCAGGCCGGGCCCGAAGCCGACTGCCGAGCTCAGCCGCGCAAGAGCGACGCGACGTCGGCCTCGAAGCCCGGGTAGCTGACGGCGGCGGCGTCCATGCCGCGGACCTCGACGCCCTCGCGCGAGGCGAGGCCGGCGACGGCGCCGAGCATCGCGATCCGGTGGTCGCCGTGGGATTCGATCGTGCCGCCGCGCAGGCCGCCCGTGCCCTCGACGACCATCCCCTCGTCGGTCGGCTCGACCCTGCCGCCGAGCGCCCGCAGCGCCGCGGTGACGGTCTCGATCCGGTCGGACTCCTTGCGCCGCAGCTCGGCGGCGTCGCGGATCGTCGTCGTGCCCTCGGCGAAGCAGGCGGCGAGGGCGACCAGCGGCAGCTCGTCGATCGCCAGCGGGATCTCGGCGCCGCCGACCTCGGTGGCCTGGAGGGGCGCGGAGCGGACGCGGAGCCGGGCGATCGGCTCGCCGCCGACGTCGGTCTCCTCCAGGCGCTCGACCCTCGCTCCCATCCGCTCGAGGATCGTCAGCAGCCCGGTGCGGGTCGGGTTGACGCCGACCTCCTCCAGGTACAGCTCGCTGTCCGGCACGAGCAGGCCCGCGACGATGAAGAAGGCGGCCGAGGAGATGTCGGCGGGAACCGCGATCGGGCCGGGTTCGAGCCGCTCGGCCGGGTCGATCGCGACGCTGCGCCCGACCGCGTCGTCCGCCCGCCCCTTTTCGCCGCCGGTCCCGGCGGCTGCGCCGACCTGGGCCGATTCGACCGCGGTCCCGCCGGGCGGAGCGATGCGGATCGAGGCCCCCGCCGCGCCGAGCATCCGCTCGGTGTGGTCGCGGCTGGGGAGCGGCTCGACGATCCGCGTCTCCCCCTCCGCCAGCAGCCCCGCGAAGAGCAGGCACGACTTCACCTGGGCGCTGGCGATCGGCATCTCGTAGGCGATGCCGCGCAGCGGCGCGCCCTCGATCTCCAGCGGCGGCAGGCGGTCCTCGCGGGCGGAGAGGCGTGCGCCCATCTGACGCAACGGCTCGGCGATCCGGTCGACCGGCCGGCGCCGGATCGACTCGTCGCCGTCCAGCGTCCACCGCCCTCCCGCCTGCCCCGCCAGCCATCCCGGCAGCAGGCGCAGCAGCGTCCCCGCGTTGCCGACGTCGATCGCCGCCGGTCCGGCGCCGCGCAGGCCGACGCCGCGGATTCGCAGTCCCAGGCTCGGGGCGATCGTCAGCGGCGACGGAAGCTCCGCCCAGCCAAATGAAGCGGACACGTTCGTCGTCTGGGAGCCGCTCTGAACCGAGGCCCCGAGCGCCTCCACCGCCGCCAGGGTCGAGCGCGTGTCGGCCGCGTCGAGATATCCGTCGACCAGGGTTTCCCCCTCCCCCATCGCCGCGATCAGCGCCGCGCGGTGGGAGATCGACTTGTCCGACGGCGGGCGCAGCGCGCCGCGCAGCGGCCCCGAGGGCTCGAAGCGGGTCATGCGATTTCAGCGGGGTCGCCCATTGACAGATATTCCGGAATTCGCCCAAACAGGGAATCGGACGAGACCTTGCCGGCGCAGCGGCACCGCCGGCCGAGCCTATCGGCGCTCAATCGCCGCCGCCGAGGACCGTCACGGTGTGACCGAGCCCGCGGACCAGCTCGGCCGCCTTCGCCGCCTGCTCGTCGCCCGCCACCCAGAGGGAGACGGCCCCGGAGGTCATGTCGGGGGCCGGGTAGAGCGCCATGTCCTCGATGTTCACCCCGGCCTCGCCCAGGGCCAGGGCCAGCTCGGCGATCGTGCCGGGCTTGTTGACGACGACGATCCGCAGCTCGCGCAGCGGCCCCGACTCCGACTCGGCGGCGAGCAGCCGCCGCCGCGCCTCGCCGGCCGCCCCGTGCCAGGCCGCCAGCGCCTCGCGGTCGCCCGCGCGGATCAGCCGCGCCGCCTCGCGCAGGCGCTCGCCGGCCGACTCGACCGAGCCCGCCACCGCCTCGCGGTTCGTCGCGAAGATGTCGGCCCAGATCGCCGGGTTGGACCCCGCCACCCGGGTCATGTCGCGGAAGCTCGGGCCGACGTCGGGCAGTCGCTCGCTGTCGCGCGTCAGCGACTCCGCCGCCTCGGCGGCGAGCACGTCAGCGAGCACGTGGGGCAGGTGGCTGATCGTCGCCAGCAGGCGGTCGTGCGCCTCCGGGTCGATCGCCTGCGGCCGCGCCCCCAGCGCCGCCAGCGCCCGCTGCAGGCGGTCGTAGAGCACCCCGCTGGCCTGCTCTGTCGGGGTCAGGTACCAGCGCGCCCCCTCGAAGAGGTCCTCGCGGGCGTTCTCGACCCCGGCCGTCTCCGCCCCCGCCAGCGGGTGGCCGCCGATGAAGCGCTCGTCCCCGCCCAGCGCCGCGATCAGCTCGCCCTTGGTCGAGCCGACGTCGCTGACCACGGTCTCGGGGCCCGAGGCGGCGAGCGCCTCGCGCGCCTGCGCCGGCAGCGCCGCCACCGGCCCGCAGCAGAAGACGACGTCGGCGCCGGCGCAGGCCTCGGCGAGCGAGCCGGCGGCGCGGTCGATCGCCCCCAGCTCGACCGCCCGCGCCAGGCGCTCGGGGCTGCGGCCGCAGCCGACCACCTCGGCCCCCAGCCGGCGCCGAGCGGCGAGCCCGATCGAGCCTCCGATCAGGCCCACCCCGAGGACGGCGATCTTCATCGGCGGCGGCGGGCGCTCAGCCGCGCCGTGCCTCCGCGGCGGCGGCGAACCGGTCCAGCGCCTGGAGGGTGTCCTCCCAGTCGATGCAGGCGTCGGTGATCGACTGGCCGTAGACGAGCTCCTCGCCCGGGACCAGGTTCTGCCGCCCCTCGACCAGGAACGACTCCAGCATCACCCCGACTATCGCCTTGTTGCCGTCGGCGACCTGGTCGGCGATGTCGCCGGCGGCGAAGAACTGCTTCTGCGGGTCCTTGCCGCTGTTGTCGTGGGAGGCGTCGATCACCAGCCGCTCCGGCTGCCCGGCGACGCCGAGGGTGACCAGCGCGTCCTCGACCTCGGGCGGGTGGTAGTTCGGCTGCCCGTGGCCGCCGCGGAGGATGATGTGGCAGTCCGGGTTGCCGGTCGTGTGCAGGATCGCCGGCGCCCCGGCGTCGTCGATCCCGGCGAAGGCGTGGGGCGCCGCCGCCGCCCGCACCGCGTCGACCGCGACCTGGATGTTGCCGTCGGTGCGGTTCTTGAACCCGATCGGCATCGAGAGGCCGCTGGCGAGCTGGCGGTGGGTCTGGCTCTCCGAGGTGCGGGCGCCGATCGCCCCCCAGGCGACGCAGTCGGCGATGTACTGCGGGGTGATCGGGTCGAGGAACTCGCAGCCGACCGGCAGCCCGGCGTCGAGCACTTCCAGCAGCAGCTTGCGGGCGATCCGCAGGCCGGCGTTGACGTCGGCGCTTTCGTCCAGGTGCGGGTCGTTGATCAGCCCCTTCCAGCCGGTCGTCGTCCGCGGCTTCTCGAAGTAGACGCGCATCACCACCAGCAGCTCCTGGCGCAGGTTGCGCGCCGTCGCCGCCAGCCTCGTCGCGTACTCCATCGCCGCCTTCGGGTCGTGGACGCTGCACGGGCCGACCACGACCAGCAGCCGCGGGTCCCGCCCCTGCAGCACCTCGCGCACCTCCTCGCGGCCGCGGACGACCGCCTTCGCCCGCTCCTCGCCCAGCGGCAGCTCCTCCAACAGCTTTTCCGGCGGCACCAGCTCGACGACTTTCGCGATCCGCTGGTCGCGGACGCCGTCTCGTTTCGCCCCCTCCATCCCGATGAACATATTGCCTTCGCCTTTCTCCAAATCCCGGAAATCGTACTTTCTGGTCGCTTGCTCCCACGTCGGCACGGCGCCCGCGCGCGCGTCGCCCGCCCTGCGGCGCCCGGCGCGAAGATCTCGGTCTTCAGGCGGCAGGCCGCCGCCAGGCCGGGCGCCTAGCTAAATCGCCAGTACCGATAGGTGAGGCAGGCGGGCGCGACCGCGGCGCCTGGCGCCGTGGTGCGGGTCGCGGATGTGCCCTTGTCGTGCCTCACGCTGCCCGACGTTGTACCACGCCCGCGCTTTTAGTCAAGCAATTCCGACAGGCCGCGCAGGAAGCGCTCGGTCTCCGCCGGGGTGCCGTAGCTGGCGCGGATGCGGCCGGGGCCGCCGAGCGCCCGGCCGGGGCGGACGGCGATCCGGCGCTCGGCGAGGCCGGCGATCACCGCGGCTTCGTCGGCCGCGCCGAGGTCGATCCAGGAGAAGTTGGCGTGGGAGTCGGTGCTCGCGAGGCCGAGCCGCTGCAGTCCCTCCTCGACGGTGAGGCGAGCGGCGACCGTGCTCTCGACCCGGCGCAGGACGTCGTCCTGGTGCAGGACCGCCTCCGCCCCGGCCGCCTGGGCGAGGGCGTTGACGCTGAACGGCTGGCGCACGGCGTCGACCGCGGCGCGGAAGCCGGCCGAGCCGATTGCGTAGCCGGTGCGCAGGCCGGCGAGCCCGTAGCACTTGCTGAAGGTGCGCAGGACGACCAGGTTGGGGAAGTCCTTCAGCAGGTCGAGCGAGGCGTCGGGGTCGTCGTGGGCCTGGAACTCGACGTAGGCCTCGTCGAGGATCACGGTGACGTGGGCGGGGATCCGCTCGCAGAAGGCGCCGACCTCGGCGGCGGGGACGTGCGTCGCGGTCGGGTTGTTCGGGTTGCAGACGATCAGCAGCTGGGTCGCCGCGGTCACCTCGGCGGCCATCGCGTCGAGGTCGTGGACCTCCCCCTCGGCGAGCGGGACGCGGACCTCGCGGGCGCCGGTCAGCGCCGGCAGGTACGGGTACATCGAGAAGGCGGGCCAGGCGTAGACGATCTCGGACCCCGGCTCGCAGAGCGCCTCGGCGGCGGCGAGGAGGATCTCGCAGGAGCCGTTGCCGACGGCGACCCGGCCGGGCTCGGTCTCGTAGCGCTCGGCGAGGCGCCGGCGCAGCAGGGTCGCGTCGGGGTCGGGATAGCGGTTCATCGAGCCCGCCGCCTTGCGGATCGCCTCGACGACCTCGGGGTGCGGCGGGAAGGGCGACTCGTTGGAGGCGAGCTGGGCGATACCGCCCGCGGCGATCGCCTCCGGCGCCTGCCCGGTCGGGACGCCGGCCTGGTAGCCCGGCATGCGGGCGAGCTTCTCGGCGAAGGTGATCGTCATCGCTGCGATTGTGACGGACGGCGGCGGAGCCGGCTACTGCGCGGCCTGCAGGTCGGCCCGCAGCTTCTGGGCCTCGCCGGCGTAGACGTGGACCGGCTCGTGGCCGGCCGCGGCGTAGAAGTGCAGCATCACCCGGATCACCCGCGGCATCGAGCCGGGCACCGGGATCTCGCGGCAGCAGAGCAGCGGCACCGTCTCGAGGCCGAGGTTGCGGGCGGCCACGGCGGGGAACTCCGCGTCGAGATCCTCGGTGGTGGTGAACAGGCAGCTGACCATGTCGGCCGGCTCGAGCCCGTTGCGCTCAATCAGGTCGCCCATCAGCCCTTCGGTCGCCGCGAGGATCGCCCCGGCCTCGTTCGCCTCGGCCTGTGTGGCGCCCCGCACCGCGAAGAGCCGCTGCTGCGGGCCCTCGTAGCGGCCCACCTGCAGGTCTCCGTTGCCCCGGTTCCCGGTCACTGCGACCAATCTTCGCAGAGCCGGGGGGCGAATCGGGCGAGCGGTGGGACTTATGGCTGTATGCCAACCAAAAGTCCCACCGCGCGCGACCATCGCATCGCCGCATGGGCCGATATCCAGCACGGAGTCGTCTCGAGGGACCAGCTGCGGTCGATAGGCATGGGCGACGGCGCGATCGCCGGCGCCGTCAGGCTTGGCCGCCTCCACCGGCTCTTTCGCGGCGTCTATTCGGTGGGCCACCGGCGGATCGGCGTCAGAGGGCGACTCATGGGCGCCACCCTCGCCTGCGGCCCTGGGACCGTGATCTCGCACCGCAGCGCCGCAGCCCTCCTCGGGCTGATCGACACCGGACCGGTCGTGATCGACGTGATCGCTGCGGGCGATCGAGGCCGCCACATCGACGGCATCCGCTTCCACCGCGTCAGGCTGCCGCGGCCGGAGGAGACCGGGACGGTGGACGGCATCCCCTGCACGAGCCCGGCGCGGACGCTGGTCGACCTCGCCGGCACCGTCGGCGCCTGGACGCTGAGCGGCGCCTTCGAGCGGGCGGCCCAGAGGCGGGTGCTCGACATCGCGGCGATCGAGGCCTCGATCGACCCGCGGCGGCGCGGGATGAAGGGCCTGCTCGTCCTCGTCGAGAAGTGGCGCGGCGCCGCGCCGCTGACGAAGACCCGCGGCAGGCTCAAGAGCCCGCTGGAGGCGAAGGTGGTGCCCCTGCTCGCCCACCGCGACATCCCTCCGCCCCGCTTCAACGCCCCGGTCCAGCTCGCCACCAAGCGGATCGAGGTCGACTTCCTCTGGCCGTCCCACCGCTTCGTCCTCGAGGCCGACAGCCGCGCCTTCCACAGCTCCCACGTCGCCTCCGAGCGCGACCGCTGGCGGGACCGCGAACTGATGAGAGTCGGCTACTCGGTCCTGCGGGTGACCTGGAAGGAAGCCGAACAGGAAAGCGATGCGGTCGTGGACGCGATCGTCGCCCGGCTCCGGTCCGCCGATGCGCCGACCACCTGAGACAGACCCAAGCGGCGCGGGGGTGAGACCCAAGCGGCGCGGGGGTGGTCCCCGGCCGCGTTTCCACCCACCCCAAACTGCCGGACTTCGGCCTTTGGACCTATCCCGATAGGTCCTTGGCGTTCAGGCCGCTGCCCGTAGCTCCGAGCCGCTTCTGGCGGCCAAATCCCCCTCCTACAAGCCTGTGCGAGGGGGATTTGGCCGCCCCGAGGCGCCGGAACCCGCCCCGGGGGGCTGGGATCCACCCCGGGCGGCTGGAACCCACCCCGGGGGCCAGGAACCCAACCCGGCTGCCGCACGCCCAGGCCGGCCGCGCTCAGCCCGACGCCTGGCGCAGGCGGGCGATCTCGGCCTCGGACAGGCGCCGCGAGTCGCCCTCCGCGAGGCCGCCGAGCCCCAGCGGGCCGAAGCGGACGCGGCGCAGGGCCGCCACCTCGTTGCCGACCGCCTCCAGCATCCGCCGCACCTGGCGGTTGCGGCCTTCGCGGAGGACGATCTCGACCTCGCGCTCGCCGCGCCGCTTCACCTGGGCCGGGGCGGTCGGGCCGTCGTCGAGCTCGACCCCGCTGCTCAGCCGCGCCAGCTCCCGCTCCCCGATCGGCTTCCGCAGCCGCACCGCGTAGGTCTTCGGCACTTCGTAGCGGGGATGGGTGAGCCGGTTCGCCAGCTCGCCGTCGTTGGTCAGCAGCAGCAGGCCCGAGGAGTCGGCGTCGAGCCGCCCCACCGGGTACAGCCTCGCCGCGGTCTCGACCAGGTCCACCACCGGCGTCCGCTCACCCGGCTCCCGCGCCGTCGAGACCACCCCGACCGGCTTGTTCACCGCCCAGACCTCCCGAGCCTCGGCCGCCACCGGCGCGCCGTTGACGCGGACGTCGTCGCCCTCGTCCACGTCGAGAGCCGGATCGGTGACCACCTCGCCGCCAACCGTCACCAGCCCCTTGCCGATGATCTCCTCAGCCCGACGCCGAGAGGCGATCCCCCCATGCGCAAGGAACTTAGCCAGCCTCACGAGAGAAGGGCCGGGGGAGGGTCCTCCAGACGCTCCCCGGCCGTTGTCTGGAGGGCCCTCCCCCGGTCCTTCCCGCCGATCGGGCTCACTCGGCCTCCCCCCGCCTCACGGGAGCCGGGGATGGGGTTCGCCGGACCTCCCCGCGGTTGCCCGGAGGTTTTGCCCCCGGGCCTTCCGGTCCTCAAGTCCCAAGCTCACGGCCGAGGAGCCGGGGATGGGGTCCGCCGGACCCTCCCCGCTGTTGCCCGCCGAACCCCATCCCCGGCTCCCCCACCTGCCACCGCTCGGGAACGGAGGGGTCGAGGGGGGTCTCGCCGGACACTCCCCGTCTTTTGTCCGCCGAGACCCCCCTCGACCCCTCCCCCACCATCACTCCGCCCGCTGTTCCCCCGCCTTCAGGAGCCGCTCGCGCAGGTCGCGCTCGTCCTCGGGGCTGGGATCGAACTTCGAGGGGTCGGGGAGCTGGTCGAGGCCGCTGAGGCCGAAGAGCCGCTCGAACAGCTCGGAGGTCTTGAAGATCGCGGCGCCGAACTGGGAGCGGCCGGACTCCTCGACCAGGCCGCGCTCGGCGAGGCTGGCCACCGCCGACTCGGAGCTGACGCCGCGGATGCGGGCGATCTCCGGCCGCGAGACCGGCTGCAGGTAGGCGACGATCGCCAGCGTCTCGGCCTGCGCCTGGGTCAGCGGCGGCGTCCGCGGCTTCGCCAGCAGCCGTCGCGCCGCCTCCTCGCTCCCCGGGTCGGCGGCGAGGCTGAAGCCCCCCGCGACCTCGCGCAGGACGACGCCGCGCCGGCCCTCGGCGAGGTCCTCGCGCAGCAGCCCGATCGCCTCTTCGACCTGCCCCTCGGTCGCCTCGGTCGCCTCCGCCAGGTCGGCGACCGCGACCGGCTGCGGCGAGAGGAAGAGCAGCGCCTCGACGGTGCGGGAGAGGTCGCTCATCCGCTCTCGGTCATCCCGCCGGCCGGGACCGCCCGCTTCACCCGGATCGGCCCGAAGCAGCGGTCCTGCTCCCAGGTCACCTCGCCCTTGCGGTAGAGCTCGAGCATCGCGAAGACGGTCACCGCCTGGGTCAGCCGGTCCTCGCCGCCGAACTCCTCCTCGAAGTCGAAGTCCCGGCGGTGCAGGAGCGCGTCGCGGACCGCCCGCAGCCGCCGTTCCAGGGAGACGGTCGGGCGGATGTGGCTGAGGTCGACGTCGGGCGGCTCGGTCAGCAGGTCGCCGAGGGCGGCCCCGAGCCGGTCGGGGTCGTAGACCGCGCTCGCCGCCTCGACGGCGACCCGGCGCAGCTCCGGCGGCAGCGGCGCCGCCCGGTAGAGGTAGCCGCGCTGGGACTCGAAGCGCTCGGCCAGCTCGGCGGCGGCGTCGCGGAAGCGCCGGTACTCGAGCATCCGCGCGATCAGCTCCTCGACCGCCTCCTCGGGCTTCAGCTCGTCCAGCTCTTCCTCGGGGCCGGGCAGCATCAGCCGCGACTTCAGCTCCAGCAGGGCGGCGATCAGGACGAGGAACTCGGTCGCCACCTCGAGCTCCAGCTCGCCCTCGCGCTCGAGGTGCTCGACGTAGGCGACGACGACCTCGCCGAGCTGCAGGTCGAGGAGGCTGACCTCCTCGCGCAGGACGACCGCCATCAGCAGGTCGAAGGGCCCGGCGAAGACGTCGAGGTCGAGATCGAGGTCGAGGTCGGCTACGGCCATCGGCAGGAAGCGTAGAGAGGCGCCGGGACGGCCGCGGGGGCGGAAACGCGGTAGTTCCCGCTATGCGGGAAGAAGCGCGTTCTCAGCAGCCCGGGCGGCCGAAGCCCATCCGCTCGCGGACGTCGGCGACGACGGGGGCAGCGATCGCCCGCGCCTTCCCGGCGCCGCGGCCGAGGATGCGGTCGAGCTCGGCCTCGTCGCCGCGCAGCTCGGCGTAGCGCGCCTGCACCGGCGCCAGGTAGGCGACCACCGCCTCGGCCACCGCCTGCTTGAAGTCGCCGTAGCCCGAACCCTCGAACTCGGCCTCGATCGCCGCCTGGTCGGTGCCGCGGGCGACCGCGAGGATGTCGATCAGGTTGGTGATCCCGGGCTTCTCGGGCGAGCGGGCGATCTCGCGGCCGGAGTCGGTCACCGCCGAGCCGAGCTTCTTGCGGATCGTCGCCGGCTCGTCGAGGACGAGGACCGTCCCCTGCTCGGTCCCGCCCGTGGTCGACATCTTCCGCTCCGGCTCCTGCAGGTCCATGATCCGGGCGCCGACCGCGGGGACCGCCAGCTCCGGGACGACCAGGGTCTCACCGAAGCGGGCGTTGAAGCGGCGGGCGATCTCGCGCATCAGCTCGACGTGCTGGCGCTGGTCGTCGCCGACCGGCACCTCGGTCGCCCGGTAGGCGAGCACGTCGGCGGCCATCAGCACCGGGTAGTAGAAGAGCGCCGCCGAGGCCAGTTCGCGGTCCTTGCCGACCTTTTCCTTGAACTGGTGCATGCGGTTGAGGTCGCCGTGGGCGGTCACCGAGGAGAGCAGCCAGGTCAGCTCGGCGTGCTCGGGGACGTCGGACTGGCGGAAGAGGATGCAGCGCTCGGGGTCGAGGCCGGCGGCGAGCAGGATCGCGGCGGTGTCGTAGCTCCGCTCGCGCAGCTCGGCCGGGTCGTAGGGGACCGAGATCGCGTGCAGGTCGACGATGCAGAAGATCGCCGGCTCGCCCCGCTCCTGGCCCTCGACGTACTGGCGGATCGCGCCGATGTAGTTGCCGAGGTGCTTGCGGCCGGTCGGCTGGATGCCGCTGAAGATGATCGGTTTGGGCATGAGGGACGGAGCCTAGTGGGGGTGTCCATCGCTTGGTCGTTGGGGCCGGGATGGGTGACCCCTCGCTTGATCGGGGTTGCCGGGACGGGCACCCCTCGCCCTGACAAACGACGGCCTGATCAGGCCGCCGTTTTGAGTATCCGCCAGTTCGAGGGGTGCCCATCCCGGCTGACAGCCGGTAGCGGAGGGAGACCTCCCGGATCGAAAGCCGACCCGGATGCCCCTCTCAGGTGGTTTCCGCGGCCGGCCTGGGTTGTTTTTGCTGGTTGTCGTCCGTGCAGTCGCAGTTGGAGGTGTGGCCGCACTCGCCTGCGGCGGCGTTGCCGCCCGCGGGCACGGCTTCGACGCTCCGCTTCGGGTTCTCGATCCAGAGGCCGGAGGCGATGCCGCCGAGGACCATGAGGATGCCGGCGATGACGATGCCGAGGTGGAAGGCCGAGGTCGAGGCGCCGGCGGCGTGGGCGGTGAGCGGGCCGCCGGAGACGCCGGGGGCGAGGGCGGCGAAGCGGGCCGAGATGACGGCGCCGAGGATCGCGATCGCCAGCAGGCCGGCGACGCGGGCGACGCCGTTGTTGATCCCGGAGGCGACGCCGACGCGGTGCTCGGGGACCGAGTCGAGGACGGTCGCGGTCAGCGGCGCCACCGTGGCCGAGAGGCCGAGGCCGAAGACGAGGATCGCCGGCAGCACGTCGACGACGTAGTCGGCGCCGGAACCGACCCGCAGCAGCAGCAGCAGGCCGAGGCCGCCGACGATCGGGCCGAAGGTCATCGGCAGCCGCGGCCCGGTGCCGGAGGCGAGCCGGCCCCAGCGCGGCGAGAGGGCGAAGAGGACGAGCGAGACCGGCGTCGTCGCCAGCCCCGCCTCCAGCGGCGAGTAGCCGGCGACCTGCTGGAGGAAGAGGCTGACGAAGAAGAGGCCGCCGATCAGCCCCGCGTAGGCCGAGAGCGTGGTCAGGTTGGCGATCGCGAAGTTGCGGATGCGGAAGAGGCCGAGGTCCATCATCGGGTGCCGGGCCCGCGCCTCGTGCCGGACGAAGAGGGCGAAGCAGACGACGCCGGCGAGCAGCGGCACCCAGACGATCGGGTCGCCCCAGCCGTAGTTCGGCTGCTCGATCAGGGCGAAGACGGGGCCGCCCAGTCCGGCGGCCGAGAGGGCGATCCCGGCCCGGTCGATGCCGCGGAAGGCGTCGGGGTCGCGGCTCTCCTCGACCGCGTGCAGGGTCAGGGCGACGGTGGCGGCGATCAGCGGCAGGTTGACCCAGAAGATCGCCCGCCAGGAGGTGAGGCCGATCAGGGCGCCGCCGCCGGCCGGCCCGATCACGGTCGCGATCCCGGTCCAGGCGGTCCAGGTCCCGACCGCCTGGCCGCGCGCCTCGCCCTCGAAGGTGGCGGCGACGATCGCCAGCGAGCCGGGGACCAGCAGCGCCCCGGCGATCCCCTGCAGCGCCCGCGCCCCGACCAGGAACCCGGTGCTGGGGGCGATCGCGCACAGCGCCGACATCGCCCCGAAGCCGACCAGGCCGGTCACGAACATCCGCCGGCGCCCGAACTGGTCGCCGAGCGAGCCGCCGACGAGGAGCAGCGAGACCAGGGTCAGCATGTAGGCCTCGACCACCCACTGCTGGCCGGAGAGCCCCGCCCCCAGCCCGTCCCGGATCGCCGGCAGGGCGACGTTGACGACGGTGCTGTCGAGGAAGACGACGGTCGAGCCGAGGATCGTCGCGACGAGGGTCAGGCGCTGCGAGCGGGACACGGGTGAGAGCGAGTCTAGGGGTGAGGTGCTCCCGATCGGGCAGGGAGGCGGTCGGGGTGGGGGTCGGCGGACAACAGCGGGGAGCGTCCGGCGACCCCCACCCCGACCGCCTCGCTCGCAGCGTCGCGGCAGGACGCCGAACGCGCCGGTCAGGGGCCCGCTTCGCGCAGCTGCGCTGCCGGGGTGAAGAAGTTGCGGTACGCGAGCGCCGTGGCCGTCAGGGCCGAGATCGAGACGCTGCCGAGCAGGGTGTAGAGGAGGATCAGCTGCAGGCGGACCGCGTCGGTGGGTTCGGCGCCGGCGAGGAGCATCCCGACCATCGTCCCCGGGAAGAAGATCAGGCCGGTGGTCTTGGTCGAGTCGACGAGGGTGATCATCCCCGAGCGCAGGGCGCGGCGGACGGTCGACAGGGACGCTTCGCGGACGGTGGCGCCGAGCGCGAGCGTCGCCTCGATCCGCGCCCGCGCCTCGGCCATCTCGTCGCCGAGGCGGTTGAGGGCGACGGCGCTGGCGGTCATCGCGTTGCCGATCACCATGCCGCCGACCGGGACCAGGTAGCGCGGCGTCGGTTCGAAGATGCCGAGGGCGACGACGAGGCCGAGGGTGGTGCCGCCGGCCAGGGCGAGGGCGATCAGCAGCGGACGGAAGGCCCCCGGGACCTTCTTGGCGCGGCTGCGGGCGGTGAGGGCGCCGAAGACGACCATCACGGTCAGCAGCACCAGGACGAACCAGATCGTGTCGGCCTCGAAGATCAGCTTGATCGCGTAGCCGACCAGGGTGAGCTGGACAAAGGAGCGGACGGCGGCGACGCCGATGTCGCGCTCCAGGTCGGCGCCGCGCCAGAAGGAGATCGCCGCCGCGAGCGCGACCAGCGCCAACGAGGCGGCGACCTGCCAGAGGGCGACGTGGATCGAGGCGTTCACGGTCTTGTCTGTTCCTTATGGCTGTAGAGCGACCAAAAGGAACAGAAAGCGAAGGCTCTCATGCCAGCACCTCGGCCGTGGGACCGCAGCCGACGGCGCGGCCGGACTCGATCCGGACGACCCAGTCGCCGAGGCGGCGCGCCTGCTCGGGGTCGTGACTGACGAAGACGATCGAGATCTCGAGCTCGCGGCGCAGCTCGGCCAGGGTCGCCTCGATCCGGTCGCGGGCGGCGTGGTCGAGGGCCGAGGTCGGCTCGTCGAGCAGCAGGACCCGGGGGCGCTGCGCCAGCGCCCGGGCCAGCATCGCCCGCTGCTGCTCGCCGACCGAGAGCCGGGCGACGTCGCGCTCGGCGAAGGAGGGGTCGAGGCCGGCGAGGCCGAGGGTGCGCTCGGCGTCGAGCTCCTCGCCGGCCAGCTCGGCGGCGTAGCGGAGGTTCGACTCGACCGTGCCGGCCAGCAGCGCCGGCAGCTGCGGGACCAGCGAGACCTCGCGGCGCAGCGCCAGCGGCTCGTAGGAGCGCAGCGGCCGGCCGCGGTAGGAGACCTCGCCGCGGTCGGGGTCGGCGAGCCGGTTCAGCAGCCGCAGCAGCGTCGACTTGCCGGCCCCGGAGGGCCCGACGATCGCCGTCGCCCCCGGCGGGATCCCGGCGTCGAGCGAGTCGAGCACGGTCTTGCCGCCGCGGTCCAGCCCCACCTCTCGCAGCTCGAAGAGCACCGGCGGATCATCCCATCGCGTCGCGCGGCGCAAGATGGCTGCCGCCGCGGCCGCCTCCGCCGCCGCCGCGGCGTTCGGTTGGAACAATCCGGGTAGGTGGTCGCCGATGGCTAGAGCGATATGGAGCGGGACGATCAGCTTCGGGCTGCTGAACGTGCCCGTGCGCCTCTACAGCGCGGTGGCGCGCCGCAACATCGCCCTGCGCGAGATCCGCGAATCCGACAGCGCCCGGATCAAACACCGGCGCGTCGCCGAGGGCACCGACGAAGAGGTCCCCTACGAGAACATCGTCCGCGCCTACGAGCTCTCGCCCGGCCGGTACGTGCCGCTGAGCAAGGACGAGATGGCGGCGCTGGCGCCGGAGAAGACGCGGGCGATCGACGTCCAGGACTTCGTCGACATCGAGGAAATCGACCCGATGTACTTCGACAGCCCCTACTACCTCGGCCCGGCCGAAGGCGCCGAGAAGGCCTACTCGCTGCTGGCGGCGGCGATGGAAAGCTCGGGCAAGGCGGCGATCTCCCGCTTCGTCTTCCGCAACAAGGAGCACCTGGCGGCGATCCGCGCCTCCGGCGGGGTGCTGACGCTGACCACGATGCGCTTCCACGACGAGGTCGTGCCGGCCTCCGAGCTCGACGACTCGCTGCCCGACGAGGCGCCGAAGGTCGCCAAGCGCGAGCGCGAGATGGCCGAGCAGCTGATCGCCTCGCTGAGCACCGAGTTCGACCCGAGCGCCTACCGCGACGAGTACCGCGAGCAGCTCCTGGCGCTGATCGAACGCAAGGCCGAGGGCGAGGAGATCGTCGCCCCCGAAGCCGAGGAGCCGCAGGCGACCAAGGCCCCCGACCTGATGGCGGCGCTGGAGGAATCGATCGCCGCGGTGAAGGAGAGGGGCGCCTCGGGCGGCAAGGCCAAAGCGCCGAAAGCCAAGGCCTCGAAAGCGTCCGGCTCGTCCGGATCGAAGAAAAAAGGCAAGGCGAAAGCAAAAAAGGGCTCGTCCGGGAAGTCGTCCGGGAAAAGCTCCCGCTCGAAGTCCAAAACCGCGAAATAGGCTCGAGGTGATCTAGCCGTGGGCGAGACGCGGCAGGTCGAGGTCGACGGCAGGGAGCTGCGGCTGACCAACCTCGACAAGGTGCTCTACCCGGCGACCGGGTTCACCAAGGGCGAGATGGTCGACTACTACGCCAAGGCGGCGCCGGCGATCGTCCCCCACCTGAGCGGGCGGGCGGTGACGCTGCGCCGCTTCCCCGAAGGGGTCGACGACCTCGACGCCGCCTTCTTCGAGAAGCGCTGCCCGAAGCACCGGCCGGCCTGGGTGAAGACCGCGAAGGTGCGGGCGGGGCCGCGGGCCGGCGTGATCGAGTTCTGCGTCTGCGACAGCCTGCCGACGCTGATCTGGATGGCGCAGCTGGCGGCGCTGGAGCTGCACCCCTCGCTCTCCAAGAGCCGGGCGCCGACCCGGCCGACCGTCGTCGCCTTCGACCTCGACCCGGGGCCGCCGGCCGACGTCGTCGACTGCGCGCGGGTGGCGCTGCGGCTGCGCGACCTGCTCGGCCGGCTCGAGCTCGAGAGCTTCGTCAAGACCTCCGGCTCGAAGGGGATGCAGCTCTACGTCCCGCTCAACACCAGGACCTCCTACGAGCAGACCCGCCCCTTCGCCCAGGCGATCGCCCAGATCGTCGCCAAGCAGGACCCCGGCAGCATCCTCGCCAAGATGGGCAAGAAGACCGACCGCAGCGGCAAGGTCTTCATCGACTGGTACCAGAACAACGAACGCAAAACGACGATCTCCGTCTACTCCCTCCGCGCCCGCGAACGCCCCACCTGCTCGACCCCGGTGACCTGGGAAGAGGTCGAGCAGGCGGCCGGGTCAGGCAAGGGCGACCACCTCGTCTTCGAGGCCAAGGACGTCCTCAGGCGGATCGACGAGCACGGCGACCTCTTCGCCCCGGTCCTCGAGCTCGAACAGGACCTCCCCGAGCTCTAGCACCAAGGGCCGATATGTCGATCCCACTCCGCCGACGGGCCGATATGTCCACCTCCGCTCGACATATCGGCCCGTCGGCGGCGGGGTTTGGACATTTCGGCCCGTCGGCGTCCGGGGGCGTCGGCGTCAGAGGGCCTGACGGAGGACCGGGTGGCGGGTGGCGCGGACCTCGTCCAGGCGGCGGACCGGGGTGGTGTAGGGGGCGCTCTTGGCTACCTCGGGGTCCTGCTCGGCCTCGGCGAGGATCTTCTCTATCGCCTCGGCGAAGGCGTCGAGGGACTCCTTGGTCTCGGTCTCGGTCGGCTCGATCATCAGGGCCTCCTCGACCAGGAGCGGGAAGTAGACGGTCGGCGGGTGGAAGCCGAAGTCGAGCAGGCGCTTGGCGAGGTCGAGGGTGGCGAGGCCGAGCGCGCGCTTCATCGGCTTGCCGGAGAGGACGAACTCGTGCATGCAGTGGCGCTCGAAAGCGACCGGCAGGCGCGCGCCGGCGCGGCCCTCGGCGAGCCGCGCCTTCAGGTAGTTGGCGTTGAGGACGGCGGTCTCGCTCGCCTCGGCGAGGCCGTCGGCGCCGAGGCTGAGGATGTAGGCGTAGGAGCGGACGAAGACGCCGAAGTTGCCCTGGAAGCCGCGCAGGCGGCCGATCGACTTCGGCCGCTCGAAGTCGAGGTCGAAGCCCGGGCCGTGCCCGTTGGAGCCCTCGCGGCGGACCACCTGCGGCCGCGGCAGGTAGGGCTCGATGCGGTCGGAGACGGCGATCGGGCCGGCACCGGGGCCGCCGCCCCCGTGCGGCTGGCTGAACGACTTGTGGAGGTTGACGTGGACGATGTCGAAGCCCATGTCGCCGGGCCGCGAGTGCCCCATCACCGCGTTGAGGTTGGCGCCGTCGTAGTAGAGGGTGCCGCCGGCCCCGTGGATCAGCCGGGCGATCTCGGCGATGTTCTCGTCGAAGAGGCCGAGCGTGTTGGGGTTGGTCAGCATCAGGCAGGCGAGGTCGCCCTCGTTCTCGGCCAGCTTCGCCCGCAGGTCGCCGATCTCGACGCCGCCGCGCTCGTTGGTGGCGACCTTGACCACCTCGTATCCGGCCATCGTCACCGAGGCCGGGTTGGTCCCGTGCGAGGTGTCGGGGGCCAGCACCTTGGTCCGCACCTCGCCACGGTCGGCGTGGTAGGCGCGGGTCAGCAGCAGGCCGGCGAGCTCGCCGTGGGAGCCGGCGCTCGGCTGCAGGGAGACGTGCGGCAGCCCGCAGATCTCGCCCAGCGACTCCTGCAGCAGCCACATCAGCTCCAGCGCCCCCTGGGCGCGCTTCGGGTCCTGCGCCGGGTGCAGGCGGGCGTGGCCCGGCAGCGCCGCGACCCGCTCGTTGAGCCGCGGGTTGTGCTTCATCGTGCAGGAGCCGAGCGGGTAGAAGCCGGTGTCGAGGTCGAAGTTGCGGCGCGAGAGCCGGTTGTAGTGGCGGACGATCTCGGGCTCGGCGATCTCCGGCAGCCGCGGCGGCTCGTCCCGCAGCAGCCCCGCCGGGATCAGCTCCTCCAGCGGCCGCTCCGGGACTTCGGCCGCCGGCAGCGCCGCGGCGCGCCGGCCCGGCTTCGACTTCTCGAAGATCGTCCGCGCCCGTTCGGCCTGCATCGGCGTCTCGGTCAGCGCCACTACGCCACCCCCTCCCCCGTAGGCGCCTTTCCGTCCTCATGGTGCGGAAAAGCGCCACGCTCGGCGGCGACCGCCGCGGCCAGGGCCTCGGCGAGAGCGTCGATCTGGGCCTTGGTGCGCCGCTCGGTGATCGCGACGAGGAGGCCGTCCTCGAACTCGGGGTACTCGCGGCCGAGCGGGTAGCCCCCGGCGATGCCGCGCTCGGCGACGCGGTCGAGGACCGCCGCGACCGGCGCCTCGAGCCGCAGCGCGAACTCGCGCGCCACCGGCGCCTCGTGCAGCAGCTCGACCCCGTCGACCGCCGCCAGCCGCTCGCGCGCGTAGGCGGTCCGCCGCACCAGCAGCTCGCCGAGCTCGCGGAAGCCCTGCCGCCCCAGCCAGGCGAGGTGGATCATCGCCCCCAGCGCGTTCAGCGCCTGCGCGGTGCAGATGTTGTTGGTGGCCTTCTCGCGGCGGATGTGCTGCTCGCGGGTCTGCAGGGCGAGGACGAAGCCGCGGCGGCCGTCGACGTCCCCGGTCTCGCCGGCGATCCGGCCCGGCATGCGGCGGATCTGCTCCTCGCTCGCGCAGAAGAAGCCGAACGAGGGGCCGCCGAAGTCGAGCCGGTTGCCGAGCGGCTGCCCCTCGCCGAGGGCGATGTCGGCACCGCACTCGCCCGGCGGCTTCAGGACCCCGAGCGTCATCGGGTCGCAGGCGACGACCAGCAGCGCCCCGTGCTCCTTCGCCGCCGCCCCCAGCGCCGCGACGTCCTCGACCGCGCCGAGGAAGTTCGGGCTCTGCAGGAAGACCGCCGCGGTCTCGCCGTCGACCGCCGCCGCCAGCTCGGCGGCGTCGGTCAGCCCGCCCCCGAGCCCGACCTCGACCACCTCGGCGCCGAAGCCGACCGCGTAGGTGCGCAGCGTCTCGCGGCTGTGCGGGTGGACGCCGCGGGAGACGACGAAGCGCCGCCGCTTGGTCGCGCCGATCGCCAGGTACCCGGCCGAGGCCAGCGAGGAGGGCCCCTCGTAGAGCCCGGCGTTGGAGACCGGCAGCGCGGTCAGCTCCGACATCGCCGTCTGGAACTCGAACATCGCCTGCAGCCCGCCCTGGCTGATCTCCGGCTGGTAGGGCGTGTAGGGGGTGAGGAACTCGCTGCGCGAGACGATCGCCTCGACGATCGCCGGCACGTAGTGGTCGTACATCCCCGCGCCGAGGAAGCAGACCTGCTCCTCGGCGTCGTCGTTGCGCGCCGCCAGCGCCGCCAGCCGCTCGTGGACCTCGCCCTCGCCGAGCCCCTCCGGCAGGGCCAGCGGCCGGTCCAGGCGCAGCTCGGCGGGGATCTGCGCGAAGAGCTCCCCGACCGCGGAGACCCCGATCGCGTCCAGCATCTCCCGCCGGTCGTCGGGGGTGGCGGAGGTGTAGCGGGTCACCCGCCTGATGCTAGGGAAGCGGGTCGTCGGCCCCCGGGGCCTAGGAGTCCAGCAACTTGCGGTATTCCTCGACCCCGAGGAGCGCCTCGGACTCCGCCGGCGCGCTCAGCCGCACCCTGACCAGCCAGCCCTCGCCGTAGGGGTCCGAGTTGATCTTCTCCGGCGTGTCCTGGAGGGCGTCGTTGACGGCGACGATCTCCCCCGAGAGCGGCGCGATCACGTCGCTGACCGCCTTCACCGACTCGACCTCGGCGTAGGAGGAGTCTTTCTGGACCGCCGTCCCGACCTCGGGCGGGTCGAAGAAGACGACCTCGCCGAGCGAGTCCTGGGCGTACCAGGTGATCCCCAGCGTCGCCTCCTCCCCCTCGATCCGGGCCCAGTCGTGTTCCTCGTGGTAGCGCAGGTCGTCGGGGTAGGTGCCTTCGGATGATCCGGGTGCCAAGGCTCAGCTCCTCTTCGGGTACAGGGGCCTGGAAGCTATCCGGGCCGGGCGGCGTTTGCCACGGACGTCGATCTCGACCTCGATCCCGGGCTCCGCAAGCTCCGCCCGCACGTAGGCCATCCCGGCGCCGACCGCGAGCGAGGGCGCGTAGGTGCCGCTGGTGACCTCGCCGACCCGCTCCTCGCCCCGCATCACCGGGTTGCCCTGGCGCGGGATCCCCTGGCCGGCGATCTCGAAGGCGGCGAGCCGCTCGGCGGTGCCCTCGGCGCGGGCGCGGGCGACCGCCTCGGAGCCGACGAACCCCGTCGCCTCCTTGCAGCACCAGCCGAGCCCGGCCTCGATCGGGTTGCGCTGCGGGCTCAGCTCGTTGCCGTGCAGCGGGTAGCAGACCTCCAGCCGCAGGGTGTCGCGGGCGCCGAGGCCGCAGGGGACGATCCCGGCTTCCAGCAGCTCGCGCCAGATCGGCACCGCGACCTCGGGGTCGACCAGCAGCTCGACCCCGTCCTCGCCGGTGTAGCCGGTGCCGCAGGCGAGCGCCGGGCGGCGGCCGACCTGGGCGTGGACGACGCGGAAGCGCGGCGGCAGCGCGATCCCCAGGGTCGCTTCCAGCACCCTGCGGGCGTGCGGCCCCTGGACGGCGAGCATCGCGTAGCGGTCGGCGACGTCGCGGACGAGGGCGTCGAACTCGCGGCTCTGCCGGCCCAGCCAGGCGAGGTCGGCGGCGTGGTTGGCGGCGTTGGTGACGAGCAGGTAGCGGTCGCCGCCGAGCCGGTAGGCGAAGAGGTCGTCGATGACGCCGCCCTCCTCGTTGCACAGGCACGAGTACTGCGCCCCGCCGAGATGGATCGCCGCGACGTCGTTGGAGAGCACCCGCTGCAGGAAGGCAAGCGAGCCCCTGCCCTCGACCTCGACCTGGCCCATGTGGGAGACGTCGAACATCCCCGCATGGCGCCGCACCGCCGAATGCTCCTCCCGGATCCCCTCGTAGGACACCGGCATCTCCCAACCGGCGAAGTCCACCACCTTCCCCCCCAGCTCGAGGTGCTGCTCATACAAGGGGGTCCGCCTGAGGGAGGTGGCCGCATCGCTCACGCGATCAGCGTATTGAAGGACGCTGTTGCGCAACGCGCGTCCGAAACCTGACCTGAAGGGATAGCGGTCACTCAGGCGACTGGAGTGCGTGGCTGGCGAGCGCCGGAGCAAGCAGGGCAAGGACGCAGGTCGCCTGAATAGCAGCGCTATTCAGGCGATCGAGGACGCCGCAATGCGCAGCTCCGCCGCCGCCAGACGCGCGCGCCAGGCGACTGAGGGGCCGCTATTCCTTCAAGAAACCGGGGACGTCGATGTCGTCCTCGGACACGCGCAATTTCCTGATTTCGGTGTCCTCGGCGGAGACCCGCGGCCGGCTCTCGTAGCGCCGCCGCACCCGCTGGGGCGAGCGCGCCAGCAGCTCGAAGCCCTCGAAGCCGGTGGCGATCACGGTGACCCGGACCTCGTCCTTCATCGACTGGTCGACGACCGAGCCGAAGATGATGTTGGCGTTGTCGTCGGCCTCGGCCTGAACGAGCTGGGCCGCCTCGTTGACCTCGAACAGGCCGAGGTCCTCGGGGCCGGTGATGTTCAGCAGCATCCCGGTCGCGCCCTTGATCGACTCCTCGATCAGCGGCGAGGTGATCGCCGCTTTGGCGGCGTCGAGGGCGCGGGCCTCGCCGGAGGCCGAGCCGACGCCCATCAGGGCCGAGCCGGCGTCGCGCATGATCGTCCGCACGTCGGCGAAGTCGAGGTTGATCAGGCCGGGGATGGTGATCAGGTCGGTGATCCCCTGGACGCCCTGGCGGAGGATGTCGTCGGCCATCCGGAAGGCCTCGAGGACGCTGGTCCGGCGCTCGACCGCCTGCAGCAGTTTCTCGTTCGGGACGATGATCAGGGTGTCGACTTTGTTGCGCAGCTTCTCGATCCCCTCGAGCGCCTGCTGCATCCGCCGTTTGCCCTCGAACTCGAACGGTTTGGTGACCGCGCCGACGGTCAGGGCGCCGATCTCCTCCTTGGCGATCTCGGCGATCACCGGGGCCGAGCCGGTGCCGGTGCCGCCGCCCTCGCCGGCGGTGACGAAGACCATGTCGGCGCCCTTCAGCGCCTCCTTGATCTCGTCGCGGCTCTCGGCCGCGGCGCCCGCGCCGACCTCGGGGTTGCCCCCGGCGCCGAGGCCCCGGGTCAGCTCCTGGCCGATCGACAGCTTGATGTCGGCGTCGCAGGCCTGCAGCGCCTGCGCGTCGGTGTTGACGGCGACGAACTCGACGCCGCGGATGCCGGCGTCGATCATGCGGCTGACCGCGTTGGTGCCGCCGCCGCCGGCGCCGACGACCTTGATGACCGCGAGGTAAGTGGATTCCATCTCCCGATTTTCTCCAGCGCGCCCGGTTTCCCTTGGCGCTGATCAAAGCTTTGAGTTGAGTTGAGCCTTCTTTCCGTCCGAGCCTTCAGCGATGCTCAAGGGTTCAAGCCACTGGAGGAAGCACGGAAATTGCGCTTGAACGTAGGGCATCGCGGGGTTTCTGTCAAACCGCCGCCAGGCATCCTGCAGGCGGATTCCTCGACCCCGGGTTGAGGGTTGGCCACCCCTCAACCTCCGGTCGAGACTTTACAGGGCCGCTTGCCAGAGCGGTTTGCCGCGCCTCGCCCCTGGTTCAGGGTGCGGGCGGGAGTTCGTGTTCGGAGCCGCCCCAGGAGGGTCGGGCGGGCGCTTGCACGTTTACATAATCGAGACTGCCGACCGCCGGGTTGGCGAGGACGGCCGCCGCCGCGCCCCACTTCCGCCGCGCCCGCGAGTCGTCGCCGAAGCGGATTTCGATCCCGGTGGTGAGGTTCGCGACCACGCCGCTTTCGCCGTAGCCGCTGGCTTCGACGTAGGGGCGCAGGGCGTCGGGGACGGCGGCGAGGACCCGCACCTGTTCCAGCGCCGGGCCCTTCACCCGGCCGCCCCGCGGGGGCGCCTGCAGCGGCAGCCGCGGCAGCGGCGGTTCTTCGGGCAGCGGCAGCCAGCGGACCAGCCGGCCGTCGGCGGCGACGCCGACCGCTCCCGAGCCTTCGCCGATCGCCGCCGCCAGCCGCGGCACCGCGACCTTCGGCTCGGCGGTGCCCTGGCGGACGAGGAACCAGTAGGCGGCGAGCCCGACGACCAGGACGGCGGCCGCGGCCAGCGCCGCCCGCACCCTCAGAGATCCCAGCCGGCGGGCCATTCCACCTCCCCCAGGACCTGGACCTCGGGCTCGAGCACGACCCCGAAGCGGGCGTGGACGCGGCGCCGCCCCTCCGCCATCAGCCCGAGCACGTCGGCGGTGGTGGCGCCGGCGAAGTTCTCGACGAAGTTGGCGTGCTTGGCGGAGAAGCGGGCGCCGCCGTGGCGCAGGCCGCGGCAGCCGGCCGCCTCCAGCAGCTGCCCGGCCGAGCGGCCCGCCGCCGCCGGGTCGTCGGGGTTCTTGAAGGTCGAGCCGAAGGTCTTGATCCCCGAGGGCTGGGCCTCGCGCCGGCGCTCGCGCATCGAGGCCAGCGTCCCCCGGATCTCCTCCGGGTCCGCAGGCTGCAGCCGGAACGAGGCGCGGGCGACCACCTCGCCGGGCCGCAGGTTCGAGCGCCGGTACTCGAAGCCGAGCTCGCCGGGCCGGCGGCGGTCGCTGCCGGCGGCGGTGCAGACGTCGACCCACTCCAGCACCCGCGCCAGCTCGCCGCCGTAGGCGTTGGCGTTCATCCGCACCGCGCCGCCGGCGGTGCCGGGGATGTTGACGCCGAACTCGAGCCCCGAGAGGCCCCAGCCGGCGGTCTTCGCCGCCGCCGAGGGAAAGCGGCAGCCGCCGCCGCAGAGGACCCGCTCGCCGTCGCGCTCGATCCCGGCCAGCTCGCCGTCCAGCTTCAGCGCCAGGCCGTGGAAGCCGGCGTCGGCGACCAGCAGGTTCGAGCCCGAGCCGATCACGCCGACCGGCAGGCCCTCGGTCTCGGCCCAGCCGAGGACGGCGATCAACTCGTCCTCGTCGCCCGGGCGGGCGAACCAGTCGGCGGCGCCGCCGGTGCGGACGGTGGTCAGGCGGGCGAGCGGATAGCCGGCTTCGACCCCCGCCGGGGCATCGCTTTCGATCCGGCCGCTCATCCGATCCCGTCCCCCGCCGCCGGCTCCGTCACCAGCGCCTCGCCGACCCGGAAGACGTCGCCGGCGCCGATCGTGACCAGGACCGGTCGCTCGCCGAGGTCGCCGCCGCGGTCCAGGCGCGCCGCCAGCGCCCGGCGGGCGGCGTCGGCCTCGGGCAGCCACCAGACCGGTCTCCCTCCCATCCGCTCCGCCGCCGCCTGGGCGACCCGCAGGCCGCTGACCCCGGCCAGCTCGCCGACCGGCTGCTCGCGGGCCGGGTAGACGTCGAGGACGGCGACCTCGTCGGCGAGGGCGAGGGCGGCGCCGAACTGCTCGCCGAGCGCCTTGGTCCGCGAGTAGAGGTGCGGCTGGAAGAGCGCGAGGAGGCGGCTGGGCCGCAGCTCGCGCAGGGCCGAGAGGGCGGCGCGGACCTCGGTCGGGTGGTGGGCGTAGTCGTCGTATATATGGACCGCCCCGCGCGAGCCCTTCAGCTCGAGCCGGCGGTGGACGCCGGGGAAGCCCGCCAGCGCCGCGGCGGCGGCGTCGACGTCGAGGCCCGCCAGCTCGACCGCGCCGAGGGCGGCGCGGGCGTTGCGGAGGTTGTGCTCGCCCGGCACCGCCAGGCCCAGCTCCGCGGGGCCGGGCGCGTCGGCGTCGAAGCGGGCCTCCTCCCCGCGCTCCCCCAGCCAGGCCATCTCGTCGCCGGCCGGGACGACCAGGCCCCGCGCCGGGCCGGCGAAGCTGCGGAAGGCTTCGTGCAGCTCGGCCAGCGAGCCCCAGCGGCTGTGGTGGTCCATCTCGACGTTGGTGACGACGGCGACCTCGGGGCGCAGGCGCAGGAAGCTGGCGTCGCTCTCGTCGGCCTCGGCGACGACCCACTCCCCCTCGCCCCAGCCGGCGTTGGCGGCGGCGCCGCCGGGGCCGAGGCCGGGGACCTCGCCGCCGACGAAGAAGGCCGGGTCGGCGCCGATCGCCCGCAGCGCCCAGACCGCCATCGCCGTCGTCGTCGTCTTGCCGTGGGTGCCGGCGACCGCGATCAGCCGCTTCTCGGCGCAGAGCTCGGCCAGCAGGGCGCCGCGGTGGATCGGCTCGATCCCGCGCTCGCGGGCCAGCGCCAGCTCGGGGTTGTCGGCGCCGATCGCGGTCGAGACGACGACCTCGGCCCCCTCGGGCAGGTTCGCCGGGTCGTGGCCGACCCGCGGCTCCAGCCCCGCCTCGCGCAGGCGCTCCATATAAGAGGAGTCGCTGCGGTCGCTGCCGCTGACCGTCGCGCCGAGCCGGGCGCAGACCAGCGCCAGCCCGCTCATCCCGGCGCCGCCGATCCCGATGAAGTGCAGCCGCCGTCCGCGCCACTCGCTCATCGGCCGGTCCTCGCGCGAGTCCGTGAAAACCGCTCCTCAAGAGTGGTTTTCGCGGACTCGACGATCGGGTGAATCATCGCGCCGCCTCCAGGATCTCGGCGGCGATCATGCGCGCCGCTTCGGGCTTGGCGAGCCTGCGGGCGGCGGCGGCCATCGCCTCCAGGCGCGCCTCGTCGCCGAGCACCGCCCCCACCTCGGCCGCCAGCCGCTCCGCGGTCAGCTCGGCGTCGGGGACGACCGCCGCGGCGCCGCCGCGGCGCATCCACTCGGCGTTGGCGCTCTGGTGGTCGGCGGTGGCGAAGGGATAGGGGACGAGGATCGCGGGACGGCCGGCGGCGGCGACCTCGAAGACCGAGCCGCCCGAGCGTCCCAGCACCAGGTCGCAGGCGGCGAGCGCGTCGCCGAGGTCGGGCTCGTAGGCGAGCAGCGTGTAGCCCTCGCGGCGCGGCGCCGCCGCCAGCCGCGCCTCGAGCTCGGCGAAGTCGCGGTCGCCGGCGATGTGGACGACGTGGAAGGCGGGGCCGTCGGCGATGGGTGCGGCGTCGGTCCCTCGCGAGCGTGCCTCCTCTTCGTGACCGGGGACGGGCGCGGCGCGACCCTCGGCGAAGGCCTCGACCGCGGCGAGGTTGATCGAGCGGGCGCCCTGGCTGCCGCCGACGACCAGCAGGGCGCAGCGCCCGCGGCGCGATCCCGAACCGCTCGCGCGCCCGCTCGCGGTCGCCCGCCAGCACCGCCCGCGGCACCGGCCGCCCGGTGACCAGGTAGGGCTCGCCCTCCCGTCCCGCGATCGGGAAGGCCAGGCAGACCCGCCGCGCCCGCCGCGCCAGCAGCCGGTTGGCGAGGCCGAGGTGGCTGTCGGCCTCGGTCAGGACCAGCGGCGTCCGGGTCAGCGCCGCCGCCAGCCCGGCGGGGCCGGCGACGAAGCCGCCGCCGCCGAGCACGACGTCGGCGCGCCGCCGCCGCAGCACCCTGCGGGACGCGCCGACCGCGGCCAGCGCCTCGACCCCGGCGCGGGCGGCCCGCAGCGGGTTGCGGCGGTCGATCCCGCGCACCCTGACGAAGTCGATCTCGTAGCCCGCCGCCGGCACCAGCTCGGCCTCGATCCGCTCCCGCGTGCCGAGGAAGCTGACCGCCGCGCCGCTAGCCCGAAGCTCGTCGGCGACCGCCATGGCGGGCACCACGTGCCCCGCGGTTCCCCCCGCCGCCACGACCACCCTGGGCTTTCCGGCCTGCACCTTTCGCTCTGCTCCTTTGGCTCGCGGGCGCGCGCCCGCCTTCGACGACGCGCAGTTTGCCAGCGCGGGTGGGCGTCCTCGCGCGCGCCGCCTTCGCCCGGCCGCCGCGGGCGACGTTGAGGATCAGCCCGACCGCGAACAGGGTCGCCATCAGGCTGCTGTTGCCGTAGGAGACGAAGGGCAGCGGCACCCCCGTCAGCGGCGCCAGCCCCATCACCGCGAAGAGGTTGATCGTCGCCTGCACGAGGACCAGCGAGGTGAGCCCGGCGACCAGCAGCTTCGAGTAGTTGTCCTTCGCCTTCTGGGCGGTTTTGAGGCCGGCGTAGCCGAACATCCCGAAGAGGCCGACCAGGGCGGTGATCCCGACCATCCCCAGCTCTTCGCCGATCACCGCGGTGATCATGTCGGTGTGGGCCTCGGGCAGGTAGAAGGCCTTGGAGACGCCGTTGCCGATCCCGACCCCGAAGATGCCGCCGGAGCCGAGCGCGATCTTCGCCTGGGCGGCCTGGAAGCCGGCGCCTTCGGCCGAGGCGCTGGGGTTGAGGAAGGAGGTGAGGCGGGCCATCCGGTAGGGCTCGACGACCGCCATCAGCAGCATCAGGCCGCCGATCACCAGGGCGATCTTGCCGAGGTCGGAGGCGCGCGCCCCGGCGGCGACCAGCATCGCGGCGACGGCGAAGACGATCACCATCGTCGTCCCCATGTCGGGCTCGACCATGATCAGCAGGCAGGAGGCGGCGGTGACGAGGAGGAAGGGCATGATCCCCTCCAGCGAGCGGGCCCGCTTCGGCTTGCGGGCCAGCAGGTCGGCGCCGTAGAGGATCAGCGCCACCTTGGCCAGCTCGGAGGGCTGGATCTGCAGCGAGCCGCCGCCGATCCAGCGGGTGGCGCCGTTGACTTCGCTGCCGGCGCCGAGCACGGCGACGAGGAGGAAGATCGAGCCGCCGAGCAGCAGCGGCGTCAGGCTGCGGATCCGGTCGAGGCCGACGCGGGCGGTGACGTGCATGATCGCCAGCGCCACGGCGCCGAAGATCAGCGTGCGCTTGAGGTAGTAGGCGCTTTCGGAGAGCCCCCCTTCCTGCAGCACTTTCGTCGTCGAGCTGGCCGAGAAGACCATCACCGCCCCGAAGGCCAGCAGGCAGAGCGTGGCGGTGAGCAGCATGCTGTGCTCGACCGGCAGCGGCCGCGAGCGCTTCCGCGCCTTCTTCTTCGCCTTCCCCTTCCCGCCCCGGCCGCGGCGCAGGGTGGCGGCACTCATCGCTGCAGCTCCCCGACCAGCTCGCGGAAGCGCTCGCCCCGCGCCTCGAAGTTCTCGAAGGCGTCGAAGCTGGCGCAGGCGGGCGAGAGCAGGACGACCTCGCCGGGGCGCGCCGCGGCGGCGGCCCGCCGCACCGCCTCGCCGAGGTCCTCGCAGCGGTGCAGCTCGACCCCGGCCGCCAACGCCGGCGCCAGCTCGCGCGCCATCCGCTCGCTCGTGACGCCGATCAGGTAGCAGGCGCGGGCGCGCTCGCGGAGGGGGTCGATCAGCGGCGCGAACGGCTCCTCCTTCTCGCTGCCGCCGAGGATCGCGTGGACGCCGCCGGCGAAGGCGCGGATCCCGACCGCGGCGGAGGCGACGTTGGTCGCCTTCGAGTCGTTGACGAAGCGGACGCCGCCGATCTCGGCGACCGGCTCGAGCCGGTGCGGGACGCCGGCGAAGCTGCGCAGCCCCTCGCGCACCGCCTCGCGGTCGATCCCCAGCGCCAGCGCCGCCGCCGCGGCGGCCATCGCGTTGGCGACGTTGTGCTCGCCGAAGAGGCCGAGCTCGGCGACCGGCAGCAGCGGCTCGCCGTCGTAGAAGATCGTCTCCCCCGCGAGCGCGACCTCGCAGTCGGGGGCGGCGCCGTGGCAGAAGGCGACCCGGCGGGCGCAGCCGCCGAGGTCGGTGCCGGCGAGGAAGGGGTCGTCGGCGTTGTAGACGGCGACGTCGTCGTTGCCCTGGTTGGCGAAGACCCGCAGCTTGGCGGCGAGGTAGGAGCCGAGGTCATGGTGGCGGTCGAGGTGGTCGGGAGCGAGGTTGAGGAAGACCGCGCACTCGGGGGCGAAGGCGACCGTGTCCTCGAGCTGGAAGCTCGAGCACTCGCAGACGACCGTCTCGCCGCCGCGCAGCCCGCCGACCAGCTCCGAGAGCGCCCTGCCGACGTTGCCCGCCACCGCGACCGGCTCGCCGGCGCCGCGGAAGACGTGGCCGATCAGCTCCACCGTCGTCGTCTTGCCGTTGGTGCCGGTGACGGCGAGGAAGCGGTTGGGCAGCGCCCGCCAGGCGAGCTCCAGCTCCCCCACCACCGGGATCTCCCGCTCCAGCGCGGCCGCGATCACCGCCGCCTCCCGGGGAACCCCCGGGCTCTTGACGACCGTCCGCGTCCGCTCGAGCTGTGCCAGTCCATCCGTATCCAGGAAGACTTCGACGCCGACCCCCTCCAGCCCTGCCGCCCCCGCGGGATGGCCGGAATCGACCGCCCGCACCGCCTCCCCCCGCGCCGCCAGCATCCGCGCCGCGGCCTGCCCGGAGCGGGCCAGCCCGACGACCAGGAACGGCCCCTCGGGCAGGGGCGGCCGGACTGCCTTGGCCGGGATGCGCAGGCTCACGCCTGAAGCTTCGCGATCGGGTCGGGCGTACCTGTCGCGCGGTTCCTTTGTCCGCCTATTCAGGACAAAGGAACCGCGGAAGCGGTCAGGCGGTGGCGAAGGCGCGGATCTCCGCCGCCAGCGCCTCGGGCTGGTCGATCGGGATCAGGGTGTAGCAGTCGGGCAGCTCGACGTAGCGACTGTTCGGGAAGGAGTCGGCAAGGGCGCGGCCGGCCTCGTTGGGCATCATCGTCCCCTCCGCGTCCCAGACGACCAGGACCGGCTGCTCGAACTCGCGCAGCTTCGGGGTCGCCGCCCGCATCTCGCGCCGGCCGCGGCGGACGTCGCGGACGTAGCGGCCGAGGTCGCGGCGGATCTCCCGCCGCCTCACCGGCTCGACCCAGCGCCGGATCGTCTCCTCGGGGACCCCCCGCTTGCTCATCTGGCCGTAGGCGAGCGGCAGCCGGCGCAGGGTCGGCGAGAGCAGGACCCGGCGCATCGCCGTGAAGCCGCCCGGCATCCAGCCCGACAGCGCCGCGACCCGGCCGGCGAGCCCGGGCGGGTAGTTGCCCTCGGTCTCGCAGGAGACCAGGACCAGGCCGCCGACCCGCTCGGTTTCGCCGTTGGCGACCAGGGTCTGGGCGCCGCCCCAGTCGTTGAAGCAGACGACGGCGTCGCGCAGGTCGAGGGCGGCGAGGAAGTCGGTGACGATCCGCGAGAGGCCCGAGAGCGAGAGGTCGGCGTCGCGGCGCATCGGCTTGCGGTGGGCGCCCAGCGGCAGCACCGGCGTCAGGCAGCGGAGCCGCGGCGCCAGCTCGGCGACGACCCCGTCCCAGAGGCTCTCGTCGTGCGGCAGCCCGCCGACGAAGACGACCGGCCGCCCCGCGCCGCCGCTGTCGCCGTATTCGACCGGCCCCGCCGTGACCTCTACCTCTGGCACGACCTAGCGCCCGATCGACTGCTGGTAGAGGGTGAAGCCGATCCCCGAGCAGACGGCGGCGATGATCCAGAAGCGGAGCATGATCTTGGTCTCCGACCAGGCCATCATCTCGAAGTGGTGGTGCAGCGGCGCCATCAGCAGGACGCGGCGGCGGAAGGTCTTGAAGGCGAAGACCTGGAGCAGGACCGAGAGCGCCTCGATCACGAAGATGCCGCCGATGATGATCAGCAGCACCTCGGTCTGGGTCATCACCGCCAGCGCCCCGATCGCGCCGCCGAGCCCGAGCGAGCCGGTGTCGCCCATGAAGATCGAGGCCGGGAAGGCATTGAACCAGAGGAAGCCGATGCAGGCGCCGACCAGGCAGGCCGAGAGCAGCGCCAGGTCCTGCTGCTCGTTGGAGACGAAGGCGATCGCCGTGTAGGCGAGGAGGACGATCGCGCAGGAGCCGGCGGCGAGGCCGTCGAGGCCGTCGGTCAGGTTGACGCCGTTGGAGGTCCCGGCGATGACGAGGAAGACGAGGACGAAGTAGAGGACCGGGCCGAGGTCGACGCTGCCGTCGCCGATCCGGAAGTAGAGGGTCGGTTCGAGGCCGACCTCGTGGCGGGCGACCCACCAGAGGCCGAGCGCGAGAACGAGCTGGCCGAGCAGCTTCCAGCGCCCGGCGAGGCCGAGCGAGCGGCGCTTGACGATCTTGATGTAGTCGTCGGCGAAGCCCAGCGCGGCGCAGCCCATCGCCACCCCGAAGACGGCGAGGCTCTGGGCGTCGCGCTCGGAGAGGACGAGGAAGGGGACGCAGATCGAGGCGAAGACGATCAGCCCGCCCATCGTCGGCGTCCCCGCCTTGGCGTGGTGCTCCTGCGGGCCGTCCTCGCGGATGTTCTGCCCGAACTCCTTCACCCGCAGGTACTCGATGAACTTGGGCCCGAGGAAGATGCAGATCAGCATCGCCGCCATCCCCGCGATCAGCACTTCGCCCATTTAAGCGGCGCCTCCCCGGCCCGCCGATTCGCCGCCGGCGGCGCCCTGGATCTCCTCCAGCGTCTCCGCCACCGCCTCCAGGCCGGCCGAGCGCGAGCCCTTGACGAGGACCGCGTCGCCGGGCTCCAGCCGCGCCGCCAGCAGCTCGGCGGCCTCGCCGGGGTCGGCGACGAGTTCGTCGGGGTCGTAGTCGCGGGCCGGGGCGCCGACGCCGACCAGGAGGTCGACCCCGGCGGCGCGGGCGTGCTCGCCGACCTCGCGGTGGAAGGCCGCCGAGCCGGGGCCGAGCTCGCCCATCTCGCCCAGCACCGCGACCGTCCGCTCGGCCCCGAGCGTGGCGAGGTGGTCGAGCGCCGCGCGCATCGACACCGGGTTGGCGTTGTAGCAGTCGTTCACGAGGACGATGCCGCCGGGGAGCTGCAGGCGCTCGCCGCGGAAGCGGGAGAATCCTATGTCCGCCGCGCGGTCGGCCATCGCGGCAGGCTCGGCGCCGAGGGCGACCCCGGCGGCGATCGCGGCCAGGGCGTTGGTCAGGTTGTGCGCCTCGGCGAAGGGGAAGTGGAAGCGCTGCTCGCCGAGCGGGGTCCGCACCAGCGCCTCGGTGACGCCGCCGGCGACGCCCGCCGCGAGCGCCTCGACGTCGCCGCCGGGCCCGAAGCGCAGCTGCGAGGCGACCGGCTCCAGGTGCGGCTCCAGCGCCCCGGCCTCGACCGGCGCCACCGCGGTCCCCCCCGGCGGCAGGTCGTCGAGGATCTCGGCCTTCGCCGCGGCGATGTTCTCCAGCGAGCCGAGCAGCTCGACGTGGACCGGGCCGACGTTGGTGATCACCGCCACCTCGGGCTCGGCGATCGCCGCCAGCTCGGCGATCTGCCCGCGCCCGCGCATCGCCATCTCCAGGACCAGGAGGTCGGCGTCGGCGGGCGCTTCGAGGATCGTCAGCGGCAGCCCGATCTCGGTGTTGAAGTTCTCCGGGCTGGCGTGGACCCGGCCCGGCAGCAGCGCCCGGGCGATGTCCTTGACCGAGGTCTTGCCGACCGAGCCGGTGACGCCGACCACCCGCGCCCCGAGGGCGCGCCGGTAGGCGCGCGCGAGCGAGTGCATCGCCGCCAGCGGGTCCTCGACCGCGAAGACCCACCCGCGGCGTTCGTCCTTTGTATCCCCCTGGGCGACAAAGGACGAACGCCGGAAAGGGGAGACGACGACGCCCCAGGCGCCGGCCTCGATCGCCGCTGCCGCGAACTCGCCGCCGTCGCGGTTCTCGCCGCGGAGGCCGAAGAAGAGGTCGCCGGGGCCGGCCTCGCCGGAGGCGATGACCGCCCGCCGCGGCGGCTCCGGCGGCCCCTCGGCGACGACCTCCGCCCCCAGCGCGGCGGCGATCTCCCGCGGCGCCAGGTTCACGCCGGCGTTCCCAGCTTCCAGAGCTCCTCGCGGGCCACCTCGCGATCGTCGAAGGGGATCTTCCGCCCGTCCTCGAACTCCTGCCCCTGCTCGTGGCCCTTGCCGGCGATGACGACGGTGTCGCCGCGCCGCGCCCGGCCCAGCGCCAGGGCGATCGCCTCGCGCCGGTCGACGACCACCTCGAGCTCCCGCGCGCCGGCGGCGCCGGCGGCGACTTCGGCGACGATCTCCGCCGGGTCCTCGGAGCGCGGATTGTCGGAGGTGATCACGGCCAGGTCGGCGAGCTCGGCCCCGGCCCGGCCCATCTTCGGGCGCTTGTCGCGGTCGCGGTCGCCCCCGGCGCCGAAGACGGCGATCACCCGGCCCTCGGCGATCCGCCGCGCCGCCCGCAGGACGTTCTCCAGCGAGTCGGGGGTGTGGGCGTAGTCGACGATGACGCCGAATCCCTGCCCCTCGTCGATCGGCTCGAAGCGCCCGGGCACCCGCGCCGCCCGGGCCAGCCCGGCGGCGGCGATGTCGCCGCCGACCCCCATCGCCTCGGCCGCGGCGAAGGCGCCGAGCGCGTTGGCGACGTTGAAGTGGCCCGGCAGCGCCGTCCGCAGCCGCATCGGCCCGAGGCTGAAGCTCGCCCCGCCGGCGTCGAACTCGACCTCGGCGGCGCTGTAGTCGGCCTCCGCCCCCTCGGCGGAGAAGGTGACGCAATCGAATTCCCCGGCGAGCCGCCGCCCGTAGGGGTCGTCGACGTTGACGATCGCCACCTTCGGCCCGGCCTCGAAGAGCCGGCGCTTGGCGAGGAAGTAGTCCTCCATGTCGGCGTGGAAGTCGAGGTGGTCCTGGGTGAGGTTGGTGAAGAGCGCCACCTCGAAGTGGATCGCGTCGGCCCGGTGCAGGCTCAGCGCGTGCGAGGAGACCTCCATCGCGCAGGCTTCGTCGCCGCCCTCGAGCATCTGCCGGAAGCTCGCCTGCAGCTCGACCGCCTCCGGCGTCGTCCGCACCACTTCCCGCTCGACCCCGCCGACCACCTGCTTCACCGTCCCCAGCAGGCCGCAGCGGAAGTCGGCCGCCTGGAGGATCTCGCGGACCAGGAAGGCGGTGGTCGTCTTGCCGTTGGTCCCGGTCACCCCGACCACCCGCAGCGCCGCCGTCGGCTCGCCCCAGAAGCGCGCCGCCAGCGGCGCCATCGCCGCCCGCGAGTCGGCGACCACCACCTGCGGCACCGCCAGCCCGGTCAGCTCCCGCTCGACGACCAGGGCGACCGCCCCTTCCTCCACCGCCCGCGGCCCGAACCCATGCCCGTCCACCTTCTCCCCGACCACGCAGAAGAACAGCGATCCCGGCTCGACCTTGCGGCTGTCGTAAACCAGGTCCTCCACCGCAACGGCGGCATCGCCGACAATCCGCGCCCCCGGCAGCCCCGCGACAAGCTCGTCCAGCTTCATCGGGCAGGAAGTCTAAGAAGGCCGTCGGGTGTAGCGGGTCGGGGTGCCCCTCTCAAAACACTCCCCAGAGCGAGCGAAGCGAGCGAGTTTTGAGAGGGGCACCCCGACCCGCCCCCACCCCCACCACCAAGCTCATTCCTGCGGCACGCCGAGGTAAGGAAGAGCGAATTCGGCGATTTTGCCGAAGGCGGGCGCCGCCACCGAGCCGCCGTAGATTTCCCCCTGCGGCTCGTCGACGATCACCGCGCAGAGCAGCTGCGGGTTCTGGGCCGGCGCGAAGCCGATGAAGGAGGCGACGTAGTTCGTTTCCGAGTAGGTGCCGTTTTCGGCGACCTGGGCGGTGCCGGTCTTGCCGGCCAGGGTGTAGCCGGGGACGCTGATCTCCGAGGCGGTGCCGCCCGCGGCGACCACGCCCTCGAGCATTTCCCGCACCTCGGCGGCCACCTGCGGCGCGATCACCCGCCGGCCCTTCGGCTCCCGCACCGGTTCTTCGCCGACCCGCTTGATCAGCTGCGGCGGCCGGAGGATGCCGCCGTCGGCGATCGCCGTGTAGCCGGCGACCATCTGCATCGGCGTCACCGAGATCCCCTGGCCGATCGGCAGGTTGCCCATCGTCGAGCCGGAGTATTCGTCGAGGGCCGGGACGATGCCGCGCTCCTCGGCGGGGAACTGCACCCCGGTCGGCCGGCCGAAGCCGAAGCGCTGAATCCATTCGCTGAACTTCCGGGCGCCGACCTCGAGCCCGATCGTCACCGCGCCGATGTTCGAGGAGCGGGCGAGGATCGTCGCCACGCTCATCGTTTCGGTCCCCCGCGGCTCGGCGTCTTCGATCGTCCGGTCGGCGACCTGGAGCTGCGGCGGCAGGACGAATTCGGTCGCCGGCGTGACCAGTTTTTCTTCCAGCGCCGCCGAGACCGTGAAGGCCTTGAAGGTCGAGCCCGGCTCGTAGGTGAACCCGGTCGCCTTGTTGAGGAGGTCTTCGTTGCTGACTTCGGAGAGGTCTTCGGGGTTGACCGGCGGCCAGTTCGCCATCGCCAGGATCTGCGAGCTGCGCGGGTCGACGACGATCGCCGTCGCCCCTTTCGGCGAGTAGGTTTCGCCGACCCCGTTGAGCACTTCTTCGGTCTTCTGCTGGATCACCGGATCGAGGGTCAGCTCGACGTCTTCGCCGTCTTCGGCTTCCTTCACCGTTTCCAGCCGGATCGGCTGGCCGAGCGCGTCGTTGACCATGCGGCGTTCGCCGTCGCTGCCGGCGAGCACCCCTTCCTCGCCTTCCTCGAGCCCGGTCAGGCCCTGGTTTTCGGAGCCGACGGCGCCGATCACCTGGCCGGCCATCTCGCCCTGCGGGTAGACGCGGCGGCTGTCGGGCAGCTCGCCGATCCCTTCCAGTTCGAGCGCTTCGACCTTGGCCGCGGTCGAGAGGTCGACTTTCTGGGCGACGTAGGAGAAGCCGCCTTCGGCGCTCAGCGCTTCCAGGACTTCGCCCTTCTTCTCCTGCAGGATCGGCGCCAGCTTCGCCGCCGCCTGCGGCGGGTTCTTCACCTGGTAGGGGGTGGCGTAGATCGTCGCCGCGTCTTCGGAGGCGGCGAGCTTGTTGCCGCGGCGGTCGAGCAGGTCGCCGCGCAGGCCGGGCACGGTGACCACCTCGGTCTGCTGGGAGACCGCCTGCGAGGCAAGCTGCGACCCCTGCACCCCCTGCAGCCAGAAGGCGCGGACGACGATGACGAGGAAGCAGAGGAGGAAGCCGCCGAAGAGGAGCCCGATCCGCCGCTCGATCAAGCGCATCCGCGGATCGTCCCCGGACGGTCGGATGGCTCGGTCAACTCAGCCCCCGGCGGCGGCCAGGCGGGCGGCCGCGGCCGCGGCGTCGCCGGGCCTCGCTTCGATCAGCTGGGGCTCTGCGGTCTGCGGCATCGCCAGGCCCAGTTCGGCGGCCTCGCCGCGGACGCGGGCGGTGCTGTAGTGCTGCGCCGCGCGCGTTTCCAGCATCGAGTTCTCCTTTTCCAGCGCCGTGATCTCTTCGTCGATCCGGCCCGAGGAGGCGGCGAAGCTGAGGGTGGCGACGTTGAGGGCGACGATGCCGACGAGGAGGACGCCGAGGACGCCGATCCAGAGCCGGCCCTGGGTCATGCGGACGACCAGGCTCGAGTCGGGAAGCTGGCGGACGGCGCCGGCGGTGCGGCCGGCGACGACGGCGAGCTTCGGCCGCGCGGCGGGAGCGCGCCGGGTCGCCGGCTTGCGGGCGGGGGCTCTGCGTTTCGGCGCCGTGGTGCGCGAGGGCGCGGGCGCCGGGACGGCGCGGCTGCGGCGGGCGGGGGCGGCGACGGCCATCAGCCGGCCTCCCCCGGCTGCTCGGCGGCGATCTTGCGGGCGGCGCGGAGGTGGGCCGAGCGCGAGCGCGGGTTGCGCTCCGCCTCCTCGGGGCTCGGCGAGACGGCGCGGCGGGTCAGCAGCTCGGCCTCGGGCTCGTGCTCGCAGACGCAGACGGGCAGCTCCGGCGGGCAGACGCAGCCGCGGGCCTTGGCGGCGAGGAACCGCTTCACCGGCCGGTCCTCGAGCGAGTGGAAGGAGATCGCCGCGAAGCGGCCGCCCGATTTCAGTTGCGACCAGGCAAGTGGAAGCGCCTCCTCGAGCGCATCGAGCTCGCCGTTGACCGCGATCCGGATCGCCTGGAAGCTGCGCTTGGCCGGGTGGCCGGCGCCGAAGCGGGCCGAGGCCGGCATCCCGGCCTTGATCGCCGCGACCAGCTCGGAGGTGGTCGCGAGCGGGCGGCGGGCGACGATCTCGCGGGCGATCCCGTTCGCGTAGCGCTCCTCGCCGAAGCGCTTGAGGACCTGGGCGATCCGCGCCTCGGGCCATTCGTTGACGAGGTCGGCGGCGCTGAAGCCCTGCCGCGTGTCCATCCGCATGTCCAGCGGCGCCTCGTAGGAATAGGAGAAGCCCCGCTCGAACGCGTCGACCTGCATCGAGGACATCCCCAGATCCATGTAGACCATGTCTGGGTGGACTCCTTCGCGCTGCAGCGCGAGAAGTCCTGCACCGAAGTCGGCGCCGACGAAGAGGGTGCGGCAGGGCGCCTCGGCGGCGAACCGGTTGAAGCGCTCCTGCGCGGCGGGGTCGCGGTCGATCCCGATCAGCGTCCCCTCCGGGCCGATCGCCGCGGCAACCGCGCGGGCGTGGCCGCCGCCGCCGAAGGTGCAGTCGACCGCCGTCTGCCCCGGCTCCGGCGCCAGCAGCGAGACCAGCTCGGCCAGGAGGACCGGCTCGTGCTCGCTCATGACCGCCTCGACGGGCCGAAGAGTCGAATCCCACCTGCCGACGGGACGATCGGACTCAGCCGCGTGGTCATATAGGCCCGTCGGCGGGATGGGTTGGACGGATCGGCCCGTCGGCGGGTGGCTGTGGGCTGCGGCGGCATTCAGTCTCATGGTCACGCGGCGGAGCCGGCGGCGGCCAGGCCCTCGGCGATCTCGGGGGCGGCGGCGTCCAGCTCCTGCTCCTGCTTGGCCCAGGCCTCGGCGTTCCAGATCTCCAGGTACTCGCCGGCGCCGATGACGACGCAGTTGCCGTCGAGGCCGGCGTGCTCGAGCAGCGGCTTGGGGATGCGGATGCGCCCGGCCGAGTCGAGCGTCTCGTCGAAGGAGCCGCCGTGGAAGCGGCGCCGCAGCGCCCGCGCGTCGCGCCCGAAGGGGCTGTGCGGCGAGAGGAAGCGGTCGGAGAGCTGCTCGAACTCCTCGGTCGTGTGCACCCAGACGCAGGGGTCGAAGCCCTTGGAGAGAACCACTCCGTCAGCGAGGGGAGCCCGGAAGCGCGAGGGGACCGTGAGTCTGTCCTTGGCATCGAGGCTGTGCTCGTAGAGACCCCGGAACGCCACCTCGTGAAGTCCTTTCTGCGGAGGGCGAAGAGAGATGGACCGGGGTGATGAGGTGGGAGGAGCCTCACCACCCCGGTCCTGGGCTTCAACTCGAGCGCCACAATAACCCACTCTCCCCCACTTTGCAACACGACCCCCCTCTGCAACCCCGGTTGCATCCGCGCCGCGGCGGTAGGTTGAATCCGTGGCTACGTCCGGCGAGGCACACGCGGCGGCGGCAACGGCGCCCGACGACGCCGACGACCTGCGCGGCTTCCACTTCCGGCGGCTGCTGCGCCGGCCGCTGACCTGGGCGCTGCTCGGCGGCGGCGCGCTCGCCGCCGCGGCGCTCGGGGCGGCGCTGGTCGGCCCGGCGGTCGGCGGCGCCGCCTTCGCCGCGGCCCTGCTCGCCGGGATCGCGGTCGTCTTCGCGATCGCCGACTCGCGGGCGGCCGACGCCTTCTTCGCGGCCTACGCGCAGCAGCGCGGCCTCGTCCTCGGCGGCAAGGGGCCGCTGCCGGCGGCGACGCCGCTGCTGCGCAAGGGCGACGAGCGCTACGCCAACCGCACCCTCGCCGGCCGGCTCGGCGGAGATGTGGAGGGGACCCTCGCGCTCTACACCTACGAGGAGCAGAGCACCGACAGCGAGGGCAACAGCGAGACCAGCTACTACCGCTACACGCTCGGCCTGGTCGAGGTGCCCGAGTGCGCCGCCCACCTGCCCGAGCTCTACTGCCGGCGCAAGTTCGGCCTGCGCTCGCTGGAGAAGCTCGAGGACGTCTTCCGGACCAATAAGGAGCGGGTGAAGCTGGAGAGCGAGGCGCTCGACGAGAAGTACGAGATCTTCTCCGGCAAGGGCCAGGACGCGGTCTGGCTGCGCCGCCTCTTCGCCCCCACCTTCATCGTCTGGCTCGGCGAAGCGGCGCCGCCCAAGTTCGCCTTCGAGCTGGTCGGCGGCACCCTCTGCTGCTACGTCAACGGCCACAAGGAAGACGCCGCCGAGCTCGACGCCGTCGCCGCCGCCACCGTCGCGGTGGCGAGCCGGCTGCGCGAGGAGTCGGCGGAAACGAGCGGCCGGCCCGCCGCCGCGGCGGAGCCGGGCGAGGCGCGGCCGCCCTCAGAAGCCCGCTAACAGCGTCCCGGCGTTGGCGATCAGGCCGGCGGCGATCATCAGCAGCACCGAGGGGACCAGGACGAGGGCGACGACGAGCTGGATCTTCGGCGCCGCCCGGGCGGCGCGCTCCTCGACCGCGCGGCGGCTGTCGCGCCGCAGCGCCGCGGCCTGGCGCTGGAGCTGGTCGGCCAGCGGCGAGCCGAACCGGCGCGAGCGCTCGATCGCGGCGACCAGGGTGGCGATCTCGCCGCCCGGTACGCGGGCGCGCAACGAGGCGAGGACGGCGCTGAAGGGCACGCCGCAGGAGAGCTCGGCCGCCGCCAGCCGCAGCTCCTCGGCCAGCGGCCCCTCCCCCGCCCGGGCGAGCTGTTCGATGCCCGCCGCCGGGCCGCGGCCCGAGGCGGCGCTGACCGCCAGCAGGTCGAGGGCGTCGGGGAGCGCGGCGACGAGCCGGCGCCGGCGCAGGCGCCGCCGGCGGGCAGCCAGCGCGTCGGGAGCGACGAAGCCGGCGGCGGGGAAGACGACGAGGACCAGCAGCGAGAGCCGCCCGGGGGCGGCAGGGGAGGCGGCGAGCCCGACCAGGGCACCGGCGAGGGCACCGCCCAGCTTCGCGGCCAGCGACCGCGGCTGCCAGCGGCCGGGCGGCAGCGACCCGAGCTTGGGCAGCGCGCCGCGCAGCAGCTCCCTGGTGCCCGAAGCGCCCAACAGCACCGCGAGCGCCGCCAGCAGGCCGGCCCCGCTCATAGGAGAGCCTCGCTCATTCGACCACCCGCGAGAGGTGGCGGATCGCGAAGAAGCCGGCGACCTGCAGGCAGGCGGCCAGGGCCAGCAGCACCGCCGCCGGTGGCGAGGCGAGCAGGCCGGCGAGGAAGCCCGGCGCCAGCAGCTCGGCGAAGAGGGCGCCGCCGGTAGGCATCGCGACCACGAGCAGGCCGGTGAAGCGCGCCTGCGCCGTCGCCGAGCGGGCGTCCTCGGCGACCCGGTCGCGCTCGGCGGCGCCGGCGGCGAAGCGGCGCAGCAGCCCGGCCAGGTCGCCGCCGGCGTGGCGCTGGCTGAGCAGCGTCGCCGCGAAGGCGTCGACCCGCTCCGAGCGCAGCCGCCCCCGCCAGCCGGCGACCACCGCGACCAGCGGCGCGCCGAGGTCGAGCTCGGCCCCGAGCCGGGCCAGCTCGATCGCCGGCGGCCCGTCCAGCGAGGCGACCGCCGCCGGCAGCGAGGCGCGCAGCGAGCGGCCGGCGCTGAGCGAGTCGGCGACCGCCATCGCCACCTCGGGCAGCGAGCGCTCGACCGCCCGCCGGTAGCGCCGCCGCCGGGCGCCGATCGCCCAGCCCATCGCCGCCGGGCCGGCGAGCGCCAGCGGCAGGGCGAGGACGGGGCCGCCGAGGAACCAGCCGGCGGCGATCGCCCCCAGGGTCGCCAGCGCCGCCAGCCGCCGGCGCTCGAGGACCGAGGGCGCGTAGCCCTCCTCGCCGGCCCGCCGCAGCGGCTCCAGCGCCAGGCGCAGCCAGCGGGCCGCGGCGGGGCTGGCGAGCCAGGCCTCGCGGGCGGCGAGGGCGAGCAGCCCACCCGCCGCGGCTGCGATCGCGACCGCGAAGCTCATCCCGCCTCGAGCATCTCGGTCACCCGCCTGCTGCCGTCGGCGCGGCGCTCGATGTGGACGACGAGGTCGACGCCGCGGCGGACCTGCTCGGCGATCGCCGCGTGCGGGAGCCCGAGGCCGGCCATCAGCGCCAGGGTCTCGAGCCGCCGCAGGGCGTCGGCCGGCGAGCTCGCGTGCACGGTCGAGAGCGCCCCGTCGTGGCCGGTGTTGAGCGCGGTGAGCAGGTCGAGCGCCTCGACCCCGCGGACCTCGCCGATCACGATCCGGTCGGGCCGCATCCGCAGCGCGTTGCGCAGCAGGTCGCGGATCGTCACCTCACCCCGCCCCTCGACCCCCGCCGGCCGGCTCTCGAGGCGGACCACGTGCGGCTGCTGCAGCCGCAGCTCTGCCGCGTCCTCGATCGTCACCACCCGCTCGCCCGGGCCGATGAAGCTGGAGAGCGCGTTCAGCAGGGTCGTCTTGCCCGAGCCGGTGCCGCCGCTGACCAGGACGCTGCGGCGGCCGGCCACCGCCTCCTCCAGCGCCCGCCGCTGCCCGGCGTCGATCGTCCCCAGCGCCAGCAGCCGGTCGGGGTCGGGGCGGGCGGCGCCGAAGCGGCGGATCGAGAGCGCGGGCCCGTCGATCGCCAGCGGCGGGATCACCACGTTGACCCGCGAGCCGTCGGCGAGGCGGGCGTCGACCATCGGGCTGAGCTCGTCGACCCGCCGCCCGAGCGGGGCGAGGATCCGCTCGATCGCGTTGCGCAGGTCGTCCTCGTCCTCGAAGCGGACCTCGGTCGGCTCGATCAGACCGCGGCGCTCGACGTAGACGCGGTCGGGGCCGTTGACCATCACCTCCTCGACCTCGGGGTCGGCGAGCAGGACCTCCAGCGGGCCGAGGCCGACGCTGTCGCGGAGGATCCGCTCGACCACCTCCTCGCGCTCGCCCGCGGCGAGGACCGCCGCGTGGTCGTCGACCAGGGCGCGGATCGAGTCGGCGACCTCGCCGCCGCCGGCGCCGCGGGCCGCCTCGGCCCGGCGCCGCTCGACCAGGCGGCCCCGGAGCCGCGCCGAGAGCTCGGCGAGGTTGCGCTCGCGCGTCCCCATCAGCGCGGGATCACCGTGATCCGGCGGGCGAAGCTCTGGGCGGCGATCAGCCGCAGCGCCTGCGGCCGGGTCAGGCCGAGGGTCGCGGTCGCCGCCCCCGCCCCTTCGCCGCTCGGCGCGAGACCGAGCAGCGGCACGGCCGGGGCGGCGACGTAGGTCCGCCCCGCCGCCGCTCCCGAGGGTTCGGCGGTGACCACCACGTCGACCTGGGCGCCGTCCCGGCCGGGGCCGAGCGCGGCGAGGGCGCCGGCGCCGCTGACCTCGATTTCGACCGGGCGGCGCCCGCCGCGCAGGCGCGGCCGGCGGGCCGAGGCGGGCGAGCGCAGCTGCGCCCCCAGCAGGTAGGCCCCCGCCGGCACCGCGGCGACGGTTTCGAAGCCGACCGCCTGGGCCGGCGCGGCCAGCACCCCCGGCGGCGCGAAGCGGACCGGCACCCGGCGCACCTCCAGCCGCCCGGCGGCGAGGCCGGGGTCGATCCGCTCGCCGCCGCGCAGGTCGGCGCGGGCGACCACCACCGGCCGCAGCTCGCCGTAGCCGCGGACGACGCTGTCCCCGTAGCCGTTGGCGACGGTGCCCGCGGCGGCCGCGGCGAGAGCGGCGGCGGCGAGGAAGCCGCCGGCCCGGGCGCGGCGGCTCACCGCCCGCTCCCCCGCGGCGCGAGCGGCAGCCGGATCGTCGCCACGGCGCCCCCGGCTCCGCGGCGCAGCCCGAAGCTGCCGCCGTGGGCGCCGGCGAAGCGGCCGACGTGGCGCAGACCGTGGCCGTGGCGCCCGCCCCGCCAGCGGTTCCCGCGGCGCCCGCCGCGCCCACGGCGCTCGCGCGGCTCGCGATCCCCGCCGCGCCCGCCGGCCTCGCCGCGCCGCCCCGAATCGCGGACCGAGACCGCCAGCTCCGACCCCACCGTCCGCGCCTCGACCGCGACCTCGCGCCCGCCGTGCTCGATCGCGTTGTTGATCAGGTTGTCCACCGCCTGGGAGAAGCCCTCGGGATCGACCTCGACGCAGGCATCGCCCGCCCGCCAGCGCAGGACGAGGCTGCCGCCGGCGGAGCGCGCCCGGCCGCCCCAGCGCAGCACCGCCTCTTCGAGCGGCTCGCGCGGGCAGAGCCGGACCGGCGCCTTCGCGAGGCCCGCGCCGTTGATCTGGCGGTCGAGCCGGTCGAGGGCGTCGGCGGCCAGGCGCAGCGAGGAATCGACCGCGGCGTCGTCGGGCAGGCGGTCGGGCAGGACCAGCGAGAGCACCTGCAGGGGGCGGCGCAGCTCGTGCATCGCCCCGTTCAGGGCGTCGCGGCGGCGCCCCTCGCGCAGTGTCGCGATTCCCCCGGCCAGGGCCAGGGAAGCGGCCATCGGCAGGCCCGCCGCGAGCTCGGCCAGCTCCACCGCCATCGTCTATCTCACGCCCTTCGCGCCCATCGCCCGGTCAAGGCGCGGGCGGGTCGGTTCTCTCCCCCCTGCGGCGGCGGCAAATTCGCCGAAGATGCGCGATCGGGAGGAAGGGCGCCCGCCCCTCGAGGCGGTCTCGGCCAGACGCGAGGAAGGAACGGGCGCGAACGATGAGACCCCCCGCGGCCGCGTTTCGGTTCCCCGGCCGCCGCCGGAATGAACAAGCTGGAACTTTTTGCAGTGTTCGCCCTCGTTTACCGCATATTTCCCTTTGGGCGCGGTTGACCTCGGTGCGTTTTGGAATACTTGTCTAGTAACCCGGGTGCCGTTCCACCCACCACCCCACATTTCGCCCGGGTCCCAAAACCAACGGAGGTCCTCCTTTGCCACAGTCACGCACTTCCCCAGAGGGCATCACCCAACAGCTCGCGAAGGCGCTTGCCCACCCGCTGAGGGTTCGCATCCTCAGCTCCCTCCACCGAGGGATCTCGAGCCCCAACCAACTCGCCCAGGAGCTCAACGAGCCGCTGGGCAACGTCAGCTACCACGTCAAAACGCTGCTCGAATACGAATGCGTCGAACTGGTGAAAACCGAGCCGCGCCGCGGTGCGGTCGAGCACTACTACCGCGCCACCGACCGCGCCTTCCTCAGCGATTCGGACTGGGGCAAGATCCCGGCCTCGGCCCGCAAAGGCATCTCCGGCTCGATCCTCGAGTCGATCGGCCAGAGCGCGACCGAGGCGATGGCCGAGGGGACGATCGAGGCCCGCAAGGACTCGCACCTCTCCGACACCCCGCTCCAGCTCGACAAACAGGGCTGGAAAGACCTCAACAAGGTCCTCGCCGAAGCCGTCGACAAGTCCGCCACGATCCAGAAGGAAGCGGCCAAACGGATGGGCAAGGACAAGTCCGAGGCGATCCAGACCAAGCTGGCGATCATGCACTTCGAGGTGCCGGGCGCCGCGAAGGGCAAGGCGAAGAAGAAGAAGTAGCGACGCCCCCGCGAGCCGCGGGAAAGACCGCACCCGAGCCCCTGGCCGACCCGCTCGGCCAGGGGCTTTTTTCGCGCCTCAGCCGTCGATCAGCCGGTAGCCGACGCCCCAGCAGTTGACGACGAAGCGGCCGTGCTCGGGGTCGAGTTTGCGCCGCAGCCGCGAGGCGTGGGAGTCGAGGGTGCGGGTCTTGGAGGGGCCGCGGTAGGCCCAGACCGCCGCGAGTAGCTCGTCCTTGGTGAAGACGCGGGTCGGGTCGGAGGCGAGGACGCGGAGCAGCGAGAACTCCTTCTGGGAGAGCGAGACCGGCCTGCCGCCGACGACGACCCGGCGGCGGCCGGGATCGAGGACCAACTCGCCGACCCGGCTGGGGCCGTCGTGGAGGTTGCTGCGCCGCCGCAGGACGGCGCCGATCCGCGCCCGCAGCTCGCCGTACTTGAACGGCTTCGTCACGTAGTCGTCGGCGCCGGAGTCGAGGCCGCGGACGCGGTCGGTGTCGCCGCTGCGGCCGGTGAGGACGATCACCGGCAGCCGCGGGTCGAAGCGGGTGCCGACCCCGTCGGCCTCGCGGATCTCCCGCAGCACGTCGAGCCCGGAGGCGTCGGGCAGGGTCAGGTCGAGCAGCAGCAGGTCGGGGTGGTTGTAGCGGCAGAGCCGCAGCGCGTCGGAGGCGCTCGGCGCCGGCAGCACGCCGAAGCGGTCCGCCGCGAGGTGCTCGCAGAGCAGGTCGAGGGTGATTTCGTCGTCCTCGCAGACGACCAGGCTGGCGATCTCTTCTCGTCGGGGGAGCATGGGGACCTAAGGCCTGGGAGGCGCGTTCTCTCCCCCCTCGGCGGAGGGAATCTCCAAAACTGCGGAGGCTCCGCGGCAGCGGAGGACGCGGCGGGGCGGGACCCGGCGCCGCGCCTCGATCGTCCGTCCGGCCTCGTCGAGGAAGAAGACGTCGAGCTCGAAGCGCATCCCGAAGGTGTGGACGCTCGAGCAGCGGGGGATCAGCAGCCCGGCGCCGGCGCGCGAGCGCCGCCGGTGGCTGAGGCCGAGCAGGCGGGCGCGAAAGCCGCGGGCGACGGGGTACGGCGTCAGGTCCACCCCTCTATAAGGGGCGCGGCGAGGAGACCTCTCCCCCCCTCGCTCTAGGCTCTGCGCATGTCCGCGAAGCCGAGGGTGGCCGTCTTCAGCCCCAACCCGATGGTCTCGATCGCGATCGAGTCCTTCAGCTCCGACGGCGGCGACGACATCCACATCCACCCCGCCGGGCAGGGCGTCTGGGTCGCGCGGATGGCGGCCGAGCTCGGCGCCGAACCGGTCCTCTGCGGCTTCGTCGGCGGCGAGGTCGGGGCGGTCCTGCGGCCGCTGCTGGAGGCGATGCCGGGCGACCTGCGCCTGGTCGAGACCGCCGAGCCCTCCGGCGCCTACATCCACGACCGCCGCAGCGGCGAGCGCAGGCCGATCTCCCAGAGTGCCGCCCTGCCCGCCTCGCGCCACGAGGTCGACGAGCTCTTCTCGGTCACGGTCGCCGCCGCGCTGGACTGCGACCTGCTGGCCCTCTGCGGCCCCTACCCGGACAACACCGTGCCGCTGGAGATGTACGGGGCCCTGGTCGCCGACGTCAAGGCGAACGGGGTGCCGGTGGTCGTCGACCTCTCCTCGCCGCGGCTCGACCGGGCGCTGGAGGGCAAGCCCGACCTGGTCAAGATCAACGACTGGCAGATCGCCGGCTTCATCTCCGGCGCCGTCGACACCGAGGAGCGGATGCGCGCGGCGATGGAACGGCTGCGGGACGCGGGCGCCGAGAGCGTCATCGTCACCCGCGCCGGCGACCCGGCGCTGGCCCTGCACGAGGGCCGCTTCGTGGAGCTGAAGCCGCCGAAGTTCGAGCGCGGCGCCCGCGAGGGCTGCGGCGACTCGATGATGGGCGCCCTGGCGGCGACGATCGCCGCCGGCCGCGGCTGGGAGGACGTGCTGCGCCTCGGCGCCGCCGCCGGCGCCACCAACTTTCTCCGCAGCGGCCTCGGCACCGGCTCCCGCGAGGTGATCGAGGAGCTGGCGCCGCGGGTCGAGCTGCGCGAGCTCGATTAGCGACTCCGAGATTGTGGGGGCTATGACCCCCACAAGTTCGGAGCGGCGTCAGAGCTGGGGCTGGTAGGGGACCTCGAGCGGGTCGCCGGCGACGATCGCCCGCGGCGCGGTCTCGGCGATCCAGTCGAGGTGGGGCGCCAGGGCCTCGACCTCGCGCAGCCGCTCCAGGGCCGGCGAGATCCGCACCGGCCGGCCGCCGAGGACCGTGTGGGCGTCGCTGCTGAGGACGTGGACGAGGCCGCGCTCGGCCATCGCCAGCATCCCCTGCGCCATCTCCTCGCGGAGGAAGAAGTCGGCGGTCGCCTGGATCAGCGCCCCCGCGGCGACCAGCGCCGCCATCCGCTCGAACATGTCGGCCGAGAGGTGGCGCTCAGGGTGGGCGACGATCGTCCGGTGGCCGCGCTCGGCCAGGTGGGCGACCCGCCGCAGGAGGCTGTCGTCGAGCGGCCCCGGGGCCGGCTCCAGGAGGATCCAGCGGCCGCTGCCCAGCGCCACCCGCGCCAGCTCCTCCTCGCCCAGCGCCTCGACCGCGGTCTCGGCCACCTCGCCCCCCTGCAGGACCTTGACCGCGACCAGCTCCTGCTCCAGCCGCGCGTTCAGGCCCCGCACCCGCCCCTCCAGCTCCTCGATCCGCACGTCGTGGTCGTGGCGGATGTGCGGGGTGGCGCAGATCGCCTCGATCCCGTCCGCCTCGGCCTGGCGCGCCATCGCGACGCTGTCGTCGGCGTCGCGCGCCCCGTCGTCGATCGCGTCGAGGATGTGGCAGTGCAGGTCGATCACGGCGCCTCGCCAGGCTAATGGACCTTCAGCCGTGCAAGCGGCGGCCCAGGGTGCAACCGGGCGTTCAGGCACCGGCCCGAGCCCGCACGCCTCTACGATGATCGGCAAGATCATGGCCCTGCTCGCGCCGGGCTTGCGCGAACGGTACGGCTTCAACTCATGGACAAGAAAGCGACCCGCAGAGGGAATTACGAGTCTGGCTCCGACTACGTGTTGGAGTACGGCGAGCTCCGCTTCGCCTTCAACGAGGAGGACTTCGCCCAGCGCGTCGAGCAGGCGGCCGTGAAGCTGCGCTTCGTCAACCAGGGGCTCAGCGCCGAGGAGCTCGACGACCTGCTCGACCTCGCGGTCAGCGGCGAGATCGCCGAGCCCTCCTCCGCCCTCGGCGAGCACATCAACGAGAACTGGGAGGACCTGGTCGGTCCCTCCAACCGCAGCCTCGTCCACTGGATCCGCCGCCTCGTCTTCCGCGGCGCCTGGCTCGACCAGCGGGTCAAGGAGGGCGAGCTCGACGTCGTCTTCGACGAGCGCTCGCAGAGCTTCGGCTACGTGCAGCCGGATCGCAGCGACGAGCTGATCGAGCTCTCCAAAGAGCCTTCCTGGCGGCGCATCGCCTACAGGCGGTAGGTGGCGGAGGGGCCGGGTAGGTCCCTGCACTTAACTTTTTCGCGGATCGCCGGGGGCCGTCCGAGATCGGGGTCGGCGAAAAAGTACAAGACGTTCCGGGACCTACCCGGCCCCTACTGCGATGCGGTCAGGAGGGACGCTCTACGTGGGGCGGGTCACGAGGGACGCTTCGGGCGGGTCAGGAGGGACGCTCCAGGGCGGCGACGATGGTTAGGGAACCGCCACCCTGATTGCCCTGGGTGCGGCCGGCGTCGAAGAAGGTCTTGGCCGAGTCGTTGTCTCCGGTGGCCTCGGCCAGGCGGGTCAGGGAGTCGACCAGGAGGAGCACGTCTTCGCCGCCGGCGGCGCGGGATTTGGCCTGGGCGAGGGCGTCGTCGGCGTGGCGGGGCTGGCCCGCGGAGACGATCTCGGCCTGCGGGGCGTCGCGCTTCCAGTCGGCGAGCTCCTCGGGGCTGGGGTCGATCAGCAGGGCGACGGGGTCGGGGCCCTTGGAGTCGGCCGCGAGGTCGGCGGCGACGCCGCGCAGCAGCTCCGTGCAGCCCTCGCGGGTCGCGGCGAAGACGAGCGCCTGGCGGCCGGCCTCGGGCGGCAGCAGCAGGGTCTGCAGCGAGACGCCCTTGCTGCGGCGGCCGAAGCGGCGACGCCGGCGGCGGCGCGGGCGGGCCGGCTCGGCGGCGGGCTCGCGGCTCGGGGCGGCCGGCTCCTCGGCGACCGGCTCGGGCTCGCGCTCGGTCTTTTCGGGGCGCTCGCGCTCGCGCTTCTCGGCGCTCTCGCGGGCGGGCGCCTTCTCGGCGCGCTCGCGCGGCTCGCGGCGGCGACGGCGCGGGCGCTCCTGGCGCTCCGGCTCGGCGGCCGGCGCGGAGCCGGAGCCGCCGTCGCCGTTCTCGCCGGCGAGGCGCTCGGCCAGCTCGGCCTTGGACAGCATCCGGTACCTCTCGATGCCGGCCTCGGCGGCGAGCGCGTGCAGGTCGGACAGGTGCTTCTTCTCAAGCTCGGATTTCGTCATCGCGCCGCAGGTTATTCGACCGGCGCTCCCGGCCGCGCCCTACGCACTTGTCCCCGCTATAGCCGGGACAAGTGCGGAGCCCCTCATCCCGCGGATCGCGAGAGCGCGGCGGGGTCGACGCCCTCCTCGCGGGCGACCTCGAGCCAGGCCTCGGCCTCGCGCGAGCGCTGCCGCCGCGACCAGCCGAGCTCGGCCCCGAGCGCGTCGGCGACCGGGCGCACCGCCTTCGCGCTGCGCAGCCGCGGCGCCGCGAGGATCCCCAGTCGGGTGCGCCGCAGCAGCACGTCGGCGACGCTGCGCGCCTGCTCGGCCCGCGCCGCCAGCGCCGCCTCGGCCAACAGGTCGGGGCAGCCGGGGACGATCGGCCGGGCCAGCTTCGGCTCGGCGCGGGCGATCGCCAGCACCTCGCGCGCCGCGTGCCCGTAGCGGAAGGCGAGCTGCGCGGCCGCCTCCTCGCCGACCCCCTCGGGCGCCTCCAGGTCGCCGGGCCGGGCCGGCATCCCGAGCGGGATCTCGTCGGTGTGGCAGGGCGCCTCGCGGCCCTCGCGCTCGACCAGGCGGTCGACCGTCTGCTTCGCCATCCGCCGCCAGGTGGTGAGCTTGCCGCCGGTGATCGTCAGCATCCCCGAGCTGGTCTCGTAGAGCTCGGCTTTGCGGGAGATGTCGACCGACCTGCGCGGGTCGCCGGTGGAGATCAGCGGCCGCACCCCGGCATAGGCGCCGACCAGGTCCGACTCCCCCAGCGAGATGCCGAAGAAGTCGTTGACCGCGCTGAGCAGGTACTCGAGGTCGGCCGCGGCCGGTCGCGGGTGGACGATGTCGCCGTCGTAGTCGTTGTCGGTGGTCCCGACCAGGGTCCGCCCGTACCAGGGCAGCGAGAAGATCATCCGCCCCTCGCCGGCCGGGACGATGCAGGCGGCCGAGCCCATCGACAGGTCGGCGGCGTCGATCAGCAGGTGGGTGCCGCGGCTGGGCGCGATCCGCGGCACGTCCTCCTCGCCGTGCAGCTCCTCGGGGCGGACCCGGTCGGCGAAGACGCCGGTGGCGTTGACGACGTTGTCGGCGCGCACCTCGATCCGCTCGCCCGACTCCGACTCGACGAAGGCGACGCCCGCCGCCCGGCCCTCCGCGGCGAGGACCTCGGTCACCTCGGCCCCGTTCAGCATCACCGCGCCGAAGCGCTCGGCCTCGCCGAGGACGGTGAGGACGAGGCGGACGTCGTCGGTCTGGCAGTCGTAGAAGAGGTAAGCGTCCTTGGGGTCCCGCGGGGCCAGCGCCGGGACCAGCTCCAGCACCTCCTCGGCGCCGATCGTGCGGTGGCGGTCGGGGGACCAGTAGGCCTCGTCCCCGGCCTCCGGCGCCGCCCGGGCGGCGCGGCGCTCGCGGCGGCTGCGGCCCCCGCGGGTCGTCGCCATCACGTCGTACATGTTGAGGCCGAGGCCGAGCTTGCGGTCGCGGCGCTCCTCGCCGAGCGCCGGCACGAGGAACGGCGTCGGGTAGACGAGGTGCGGCGCCAGGCGGACCATCAGCGCCCGCTCGACCAGCGCCTCGCGGACCAGGCCGAGGTCGAAGTTCTGCAGGTAGCGGAGGCCGCCGTGGACCATCTTCGAGGAGCGGCTCGAGGTGCCTTCGGCGTAGTCGCCGCGCTCCAGCAGGGCGACCGAGTAGCCGCGCGAGGCGGCGTCGAGGGCGACGCCGGCGCCGGTGACGCCGCCGCCGATCACCACCACCTCGAAGTGGCGGCCGGCGATCTCCTCGATGGCCCGCGCCCGCGGCAGCATCAGTCGAGGTAGGTCGTGGTGCGCTCGGCGCCGGGGCGCTCGGGGGCCGGCCTGGGCTGGCGCGGGTGGCCGAGGTGGAGGAGGGCGACGAAGCGCTCCTCGGCGGGCAGGCCGACGGCGGCGCGGCCCCGCTCCTCCCGCAGCAGGGCGGGCGTGCGCCAGTAGCCGGCGTAGCCGCGGGCGTGGGCGGCGAGGAGGACGATGTAGGCGGCGACGGCGGTCGCGTGCAGGTCCTCCTCCTCGGCGACCGGGTCGCCGAGGAGGGCCGCGGAGACGACGACCAGGGTCGGCGCCCGGTCGAGCTTGGCGGCGCCCTCCGGCCCGGCGGCCTCCCGCAGCCGCCGCAGCGCCTGCGGGCCGACCACGCGGAAGCGCCAGGGGACGGTCAGGTTGTGGTTCGGCGCCCAGCTCGCCAGCTCCAGCAGCGAGTCGATCTCCTCCCGCGGCAGCGGCTCGGGCGCGTAGGCCTTGTGGGTACGGCGGGTCCGGATCGCGGTCTCGACGTCCATCCGCCGAGGGTATAGGGAGCGCCCGCCCCTCCGGTGACCTAGAGGCTTGATGCGGGTTATCCACGCACGCGGATGACCCTCATCAAACCTCTAGAAGAAGAGCTGCGACGAGACGATCAGGCCGGCCAGGCCGATGAAACCGGTGGTCATCCTCGTGTTCATCCGCTCGACGGTCTGCCTCAGTTCGCGGATGTCGAGGTCCATCCGGTCCAGCCGCTTTTCGATCTGCTCGAAGCGCTTGTCGACCTGCTCGAAGCGCTTATCGACCTGCTCGAAGCGCCTGTCGACCTCGTCGAAGCGACGATCGACTTCGTCGAAGCGACGGTTGACAGACTCCTTGAACTCGTCAAGGCGCCCGTCGGTCCAGGTCTCCCGTGGGGTCATCACCACCATGATCCTAACGTATGGTTTTGTCTGTCACAAGACAAGACGCCATTGCAAATTTTCAGAGTCAACTCTGCGCCGAAAGGCGGACTTCGGCGGACTTGGGCGGGGCGGCGGCTAGATGGTTGGTTCCACGACGAGGTGCGACTGGGGGCGTGCCTGGCCAAGCAGATCAAGGACGCAGGCCGCCGCCTTTGCCGGTTGGCAAAGGCAAGGCCGAGGACGCAGAGATGCGCAGGGTGCCAGGCACGTCATCCAGGCGTGCCTGGTCGTGGAATCAACCATCTAGTGACCTGAGTCATTAGTCGTGTGCCGCTCTGGCGAGTGACTCGTCGTTCGCAGCAAGGACGCAGGATGCGGCCTTTGCTGGTTGCAAAGGCAAATCCGAGGACGCCGCTGCGGGCGGCGAGGCGCCGCCAGGCGGTGCAGGACTAACGACTCAGGTCACTAGAGCCCGTAGCGCCAGCGCATCCAGCCCTTGCGGCCGGCGAGGCCGAGGGCGAAGAGGACGCAGCCGGCGAGCAGCCCGAGGACGATCGAGCCGGCGGTGCTGCTGGAGCCGGCGGTGCTCTCCGCGGCGGGCCGGCCGGTGGCCTCTTCGGCCGCGGAGGGAAGCGGCAGCGTTTCGTCCAGCGGCGTGCCGGGGGCGCCCGCCGCTCCGGCGGCGGCCTCGGGGATCTTGCCCCCCGACCCCCCGGCCTTGCCGCCCGCGCCGCCGGGCGACCCGGCACCCCCCGGCGGGGCGCTGTCGGGGCCGCCGAAGTTTTCGAGGGCTTCCAGCGCCGATTTGGTCGCGGCGGAGCTGCTGGAGGGCGGGACGGTCGCGGGCGGGGCGGTGTCGCTCGGGGGGGCGGCCGCGGGCGGGGCCGGCGGCGGCGCGCTCGCCTGCGGCTGCGGCACCCGCGGCGGCGCCGCGACCGGCAGGAAGCTGCCGCTGAGCGGGACGAGGACGTCGGCGGTGACCCAGACCGGCGAGGACTCCTGGCCCGGCGCCTCGAGGAAGTGGCCGTCGCTCGCCTGCAGGCTCCGCATGTAGGCGAGCGAGCTCTTGCCGCCGCCGAAGCCGGCCGGGTCCTTGCCGGCGGCGAGCAGGCCCTCGCTCGCCCAGGCGGTCGCCTGCGCGTTGGCCGGCAGGTTGTTGCCGGGGGCGAAGCCGCCGTTCGGGCGCTTGGCGCCGCGCAGGTAGCCGAGGGCCCTTTCGGCGGCGTCCGACCCCGGCGAGAGCACCTGCAGGACGGCGCCGGTGATCTCCGGCGTGGCGGGATCGCCGGGTTCGTTGCCCCAGCCGCCGTCCTTGCCCTGGACCTTGCGCAGCCAGGCGACGGTGCTGGGGGTCGAGCCGCCGGCCCCCGCGCCCCGCAGCGCCAGGACCGCGTAGGCGCTGGTCGCCGGCCAGCCCTGGTAGGAGCCGTTCTGGCGCCGCTGCGAGACCAGCCGGGCGACGAGGTCTTCGCCGCCGAAGCTGCGCGGGTCCGCCCCGGCGGCCTCCAGGGCGAGGATCGTGCGGGCGACGTCGCCCGCGTCCTTGATTTCGTCGCGGTGGGAGCGGAGGAAGTCGACCGGGCTCTTGCCGCCGCTGGTCACGTCGAGCGGGTTGCGGCCGACGGCGGCCAGCGCCAGCGTCGCCCAGGCGGTCATTTCGGCGCCGGGCTTGCGGCCGGAGTCGGCGGCGAAGCCGCCGCTGGGGCGCTGCTGGGCTTCGAGCCAGTGGAGCGCCTTGCCGACCGAGACCGCTTCTTCGGCGACGGAGGCCCGCGCGGTCGGGGCGAGGGCCGCGAACGCGAGGGCGATGAGGAGGACAAGGGCGGCGATGCCGCCGCCGCGCAGGGCGGTGCCGGCGGTGGGCGGGTCGGCGGTGGGCGGGTCGGCGGTGGGCGGGTCGGCGGTGGGCGGGTCGGCGGCGCGCGGGTCGGCGGTGGGCGGGTCGGCGGTGGGCGGGTCGGCGGTGGGCGGGTCGGCGGTGGGCGGGTCGGCGGCGCGCGGGCGCGAATCGGCGCCGCGCAGCGGCGGGTCGGCGGGCGGGGGCGAACCGGCGGGGGCGCCGCGACGCCATTCGAACCGCTCGCGGAAGCGGCTCAGCATCCGCACCATCGCCGGGCCGGCGACCAGGGCGAGGACGACGTTGCCGCCGACGTGGGCGGCTTCGAACGGGATCGCGCGGCCCTCGAGCACCCAGAAGTGCCGCCACGACAGGTCTCCCCCGTAGGTCGCCATCAGGGAGAAGTTCAGCAGAGCCCCGTACAAAATGCCCGCAAAGCCGCAAACCGCGGCGAGGGTGAGGCGGCCGGCGTTGCGGCTGCCGAGGGCGAGGGCGGCGCCGAGCACCCCGCAGAGGCCCCAGGCCGCCATCTGCCAGGGGGTCCACGGTCCCTGCCCGAACCAGAAGTTCGAGACCAGCGCCGAGAGGGCGCCGACCGCGAAGCCGGGGGCGCCGCCGAGGGCGTAGCCGGCGAAGACGACGATGTCGGTGGTCGGCTTCACGTTGGGGAAGGCGGCGAAGGCGATGCGGCCGGCGATCGCCAGCGCCGCCAGCGCCGCGACCAGGGCGACCACCTGCGAGGGCGGCCGCGAGCGCTCGTACCAGGCGAAGCCGGCCAGCAGGCCGAGCCCGAGGATCAGGAAGCTGGTCGCCTCCCAGCTCATCGCCCGCCCGCTCCCATGTCCGGAGACCTCATCGGCCCTCCGCCAGGACCGCGGCGCCCTGCTCGGGCGTGACCACGCCGGGCAGGTCGAGCACCCGCGCCACCTCGGTCGCGAAGTACCAGCCGCCGGAGAGGATCTCCGCCATCGGCCCGTCGGCGATGACGACGCCGTCGCCGAGCAGGACGACCCGCTCCGCGAAGGCGGCGGCGAACTCGACGTCGTGGGTGGCGACGACCACCGCGGCGGGGCGTGTCGAGTTAGTGGCCTCCTTGTCCACTAACTCGACATGCCCCGCGAGGCGGGAGATCAGCGCGACGAGATCGTCCTTGCGCGGGCGGTCCATGCCGCGGGTCGGCTCGTCGAGGGCGACGACCGCCGGCAGCTGCGCGCCCTCCATCCGACCCGCGAGCGCGATCGCCAGCGCCAGGCGCTGCCGCTCGCCGCCGGAGAGGTCGCGCGGATCGGCGTCGAGGGCAGGCTCGAGGCCGACCGTGCGCAGCGCCGCGAGCCCCGCCTCGCCGGGCAGCTCGTCGCCGACCCGCTCGCGGACCAGGTAGTCGCTCGGGTTCTGGGTGAGGAGCGCCATCGGGTCGACCGCGATCTTCCCGGCGACCGCCTCGTGCAGACCCGCGGCGGCCCGCAGCAGCGTCGACTTGCCGGCCCCGTTGCGTCCCATCAGCGCGACCCGTTCACCCGAACGCAGCTCCAGGTCGATCCCCCGCAGCACATCCCGCCGCTCCTCTCCCTCGCCGAGCTCAACCCAGAGGTCCCGGGTCTTCAGCACGGGCCGGGAGTCCGACGGCGGCGGCGCATGCACGCCGGCTTGATCCACCTCACTTCCGTCCACCTCGGCCCTCTCCACCTCGGCCCCGTCCACCTCGGCCCCGTCCACCTCGGCCCTCTCCACCTCGGCCCCGTCCACCTCGGCCCCGCTCTCCTCGGCCCCGTCCACCTCGGCCCCGCTCTCCTCGGCCCCGTCCACCTCGGCCCCGCTCTCCTCGGCCCCGTCCACCTCGGCCCCGCTCTCCTCGGCCCCGTCCACCTCGGCCCCGCTCTCCTCGGCCCCGTCCACCTCGGCCCCGTGGAGACGGGGATCGCGCACCCTCCTACCTGCAATGTGAGGAGGGTGCGCGATCCCCGTCTCCGGCGCACCCCCGCGCAGCGAACGACCGGAGGGGATGGCGCCCGCTTCGCGAGGCTCCTGCCCGTCCTCCGTGCCGCGCGAAGCCTGTTCGTTCTCGGTGTCGCGCAACGCCTCACTGCCCTCCGTGCCGCGCAACCACTCCCCCGCGCCCGCTTCCCGCAGCGTCTGCCGCGCCTCGCGCACTCCGACCGGCAGCGGGTCGATTCCCGCGAGCGAGAAGAGGCGCGCCGCCGGCGTGGTCAGGGCCGCGTCGCCCGCGTGCGACCAGGCGAGGAACTCGGCGGGCGCCCCGTCGAAGCCGACCCGTCCCGCCTCCATCGCCACCACCCGGTCGGCCGCCGCCAGGCAGCGCTCCAACCGGTGTTCGGCGAGCAGGACCGCCACCCCCCACTCCTCGTTGAGGCGCCGCAGCAGCCAGATCAGCTCGTCGCCGGCGACCGGGTCGAGCTGGGAGGTCGGCTCGTCGAGGAGGATCAGGCGGGGGCGGGTGACCAGGGCGGCGGCGAGGGCGACGCGCTGCAGCTCGCCGCCGGAGAGGCTGTCGACGGCGCGGTCGAGCAGGTGCGGGATCGCCAGCGCCAGGGCGACCTCCTCGACGGCGCGGGCGCGGGCGGCGGGGGCGTCGCCGCGCATCTCCAGCGGCAGCTCGACCTCGGCCGCGACCGTGGTCGAGACCACCTGCGTCTCGGGGTCCTGCGCCAGGTAGCCGACGGCGGCGGCGAGCTGGCCCGGGCCGCTGGCGAGGGCGTCGATGCCGGCGACCTCGACCGCGCCGTCGATCTCGCCGCCGTGGAAGTGCGGGACGAGGCCGCAGGCGGCCTTCAGCAGCGTGGACTTGCCCGAGGCCGAGCGCCCGGCAAGCAGGACGAACTCCCCCGGCGCCACCGCCAGCGAGACCTCCGAGAGCGCACGGGCCGGCGCACCCTCGTCGCCGGCGGAGGCGGGAGCGGGAGGAGCGTCGGTCGCGCCAGCCGTGGCTTCGTCACCTGCCGCAGTCTGAGCGCGAGAAGCGCCGGTTGCGCCCGGAGTGTGAGGCCCGCCCGCCGAGGCGGGAGCGGGAGGAGCGTCGGTCCCCTCGCCCGTAGGTCGACCGCCTGCCGAGGCGTGAGCGCGAGGAGCGCCTGCCGCGGCGGGCGCGTTGGGGTAGGCGTAGCTCAGGCGCTCGACCGCGAGCGCCGGCGCCGCCCCCCGCCGGAGCGCCGGCTCAGACACGCGCCGCCTCCCCCCGACGGGCCGATTCGTCAAATCCCACCCGCCGACGGGCCGATTTGTCGCGTGACGTTGGACCATTCGGCCCGTCGGCCGGTGGGATGCGACTTTTCGGCCCGTGGGCGGGTCTGACGCGGGCTCTTGATCGGCGGCGCAGCGGGGCGAGGCCGCTCAGGGCGACGAGCGCCGCGAGGGCGATGGTCGCGCCGCCGAGCTCGATGTGGATCGTCGGGTAGGCGTGGAAGCCGTCGGCGCCGAGGAGCTTGCCGGCGATCGCCCCGGCGAGGACAAGTGCACCCGTCGCATAGAAGCGACGGTCGTAGCGGGAGCGTCGCCGGCCGGCGGCCTGTGCGCGGCGGCGGCCGAGGGGCCAGGGCCGCCGGTTGTCGCGGGACCCTGGAGGGCGGTCGTCGCTGGGCCAGGGCCGACGGTCGTCGCGGCGTGGAGAGCGGTTGTCGTGGGAGCGTGGAGAGCGGTTGTCGCGGGAGCGTGGAGGCCGGTTGTCGCGGGGCCCTGGAGAGCGGTTGTCGCGGGACCCTGGCGGGCCGGCGTCGCGGGAGCGAGAGCGCCAGCGGTCGAGGGGCGAGCCGTGACGATCGTGGCGGGGGCGCTGGAGGCGGTCGCTTCGGCGGCGGCTGCCGGCGCGTGGGGCGTCGAGGCTGTAGCCGCGCAGCTCCAGGGTCGCGGCGACGTCGACGGCGCGGTCGAGCGAGCCGGCGAGCAGGCGCCGGGCGAGCGGCGCCCTGCCGACCGCGGCGGCGCCGGGGCCGCGCAGGGCGGCGGCGTCGCGCAGGCGGGCGGCGTCGGCGGCGGCGACCGGGACGAGGCGGGAGACCAGCGTCGCGGTCAGGGCCGAGCGGCCGGCCAGCGGCCGCAGCGCCCGCAGCACCCGGTCGGGATCGACGCAGGAGGAGTAGACGGCGAAGGCGACCATCGCGACGAGGGCGCGGAGGCCGAGGTTGAGGCCTTCGACGATCGCCTCCAGGGTGACGTCGCCCTGGCCGACCACCGGCCAGTGGCCGAGGCGGGCGAGGACGGTCTCGCCGCGGTGGGAGACGAGGGCGTTGACGACGGCGATCAGGACCAGCAGGGAGAGGCCCATCCGCCAGCCGGCGCGGACCGGCGCCCGCGCCCCGGCGAGCAGCCCCGCCAGCGTCGCCGCGACCGCCGCGCCCGCCAGGACCAGCGGGTTCGAGTAGGCGAAGGCGACGACGACGATCGCGCCGAGGTAGGCGACGGCGGCGCCCGGGGAGGCGAGCTGCAGCGGCCGGCGGCGCGGCACGTAGGCGAACGGCGACCTCACCGGGGCACCTCCGGCCGGCCCCGCCGGGCCACCCGTCCGCCCCGCTGGGACCGCGCGGCGGATCGCCGCCCCTCTCGGCGCCGGGACCGCTCGGCGGGTCGCCCCCGTGCGAGGCACCGGTGCCGCACGACGGACCGCCCCTGCGCTCGGCGCCCGTCCCACACAGCGGGTCGCCCCCGCACTCGGCGCCGGGACCGCTCGGCGGACCGCCCCCGCGCGAGGCACCGGTGCCGCTCGGCGGACCGCCCCCGCGCGAGGCGCCGGGACCGCTCGGCGGACCGCCTCCCGGCTCGGCACCGGTGCCGCACGACGGACCGCCCCCACGCTCGGCGCCCGTCCCACACAGCGGGTCGCCCTCGCACTCGGCGCCGGGACCGCTCGGCGGGTCGCCTCCCGGCTCGGCATTGGTGCCGCACGGCGGATCGCCGCCACGACCACTTGGCGGCTCGCCCCCGCACTCGGCGCCGGGACCTCATCGCCCCTCCAGCGGCAGCGGCGTCGCCTTGCCGCCCTCGCTCGCCACCGCGTAACGGTCCCGCAGGTCGGCGGCCTCGAGCAGCCGGGCCGCCGAGCGCACCGCCGCCGCGGTGCCGCCGGTGACGAGCCAGACCGGCGGGCCGCCGTAGTGGCTCGTCGCCGCGACCAGCCCCGCCCCAGGGCCGAGGCGCCGCGCCTCCCCCCCGCCTTCGTCCAGGGCGACCAGTTCATAGGAGCCGCCCGCCCTCCCCTGCCCCGGGGAGGACGAGTCCGCCCGGCGCGGCGACGGCGGCCCCGCCGCCGCCCGGAAGTCCGCGTAGACGCCGCTTTCGGCCGGGCCCTGCTCGACGAGCCGCGCCGCCGGATCCTCGCGCAGCCGGTCCCAGGGGCCGACCAGGACCCGGATCGCCCCCTTCGGCGACCCGCTCGCGAGCCGCGCCCCGGCGCCTTCCAGCGCCGCCCGCGCCGCCGCGCACGCCCCGCCCCACGGGACCTGCGGTTCCTTCGTCCGGCCGTACAGGACCAAGGAACCGCGCAACGCGCCGGCGCACTCGAGCGCGACCGGTTCGCGCCCGCCTTCGACCCCGTCGGCGAACGGCGCCGGCCAGGAGCCGACGACCGCCGGCACGTGGTTCGTCGCCGCCCAGTCGCGGTAGTCCCACCAGATCCGCTCGCCGCCCTTGGCCTGGACGTCGGCGGCGCCGACCGCCGACTCGCTCCCGTCGACGTAGAAAAACCAGTCGTAGGGGTCGCCGCCGCGCTGCGCTTCGGCGAGGCCGTCGATCGAGTGGACGTAGCCGCCGCCGTAGCGCGTCTGCACGTCGGCGCTGCCTTCCAGCAGCCGCATCACCGTGTCCGATTCGTTCGCGTCGAGCGAGCGGCGCAGGACCGGCTCGCGGCCGTAGTCCCGCGTCACGGTCAGCCGCACCGTGCCGACGCCGGCGCCGGGGCCGAGCCCGCAGCCGGCAGCCGCGAGCGCCGCCAGGAGCAGCGCGATCGCGACCGCCGTACCGCGGGGCGCGGTCATCTCGCCCGGCTCGCCCTCACCTCGGGCACTTCCTGCCGAGGCAGACCGGCTCGCGCGCCGAGGGAATCTCCCCCGCCGCGCGGGCGATCAGCCGCGCCGGGCGCCTCAGCGTCACCATGGTGCGGCCGTCGGCGCCGGTCGGCGCGCTCGCGCCGCTCACCCTCGCGCCCTGGGCCGGCCTGCGCTTCCCCTTTTCGTCGTAGGAGAAGACGCGCACCGCGAACGGCGCCCCCGCCCTCGCCCGGGCCGGCCCCTGCAGCACCAGCTCGTCGGGGTAGGGGTAGGACGGCGCCAGGTCCCAGAGCACTTCGTCGCCGGGATGGATGACCGCCGAGTCGCCGCCGACCGCGAGCGAGCGGTGGTTGACCTTCAGGTACCAGGACGCCTTGCCGGAGACCACGCTCCCGCCGACGCCGCAGAGGGCTATGCCGAAGTCGAAGTGGTCGCTGATCAGCAGCGGGCTCAGCGCCGCGACCGACTTCGAGGCCCGGGCCAGCAGGCCCATCGCCGTGTTGCCCCTGATCGAGACGGGGTCGCCGCTGCCGCCGGTGCCCTTGCCGAAGCAGGTCGCCCGGGGGCTGGTCTTGACGGCGGTGGTCGCGGTCGCGACCGGCCTTTCGGCCAGCACCTTGCCGCCGGCGCCGACCACACGCAGGTCGGCCTTGAAGCCGGCCGCCGGGGCGACCGCGCTCATCGCCAGGGTCATGGACAGAGCCAGCGTGCACGCGGCCGCCAGCCGGAACGGGGTGATTCTTGGCATTTACGCCACCCTTTCCTCGAGGGTTGTCATGGCTTGGCCGGGGACAGGTCTCCTGGCTTCCGGGACGGGGGAGATCGCGCCTTCCCGGAGGCTCTGTGTCGCCTCCAGTGGCTGGCGCTCTCGCGCCTGCGAACTCCTGCGCCCGGTCACAGTGGCGGGACCACGCCGGATTCGCACCGGACTTCCCTTGACCACCGACCGATATGTACGCGGCGAGTGTAACCCCGCCGGGGGGTGTCTGACTTCATACCCCCCTATGAGGGGTCTCTGCTCAGACACCCCCGCCGCCGCGAGGGGGTGTCTGACTTCATACCCCCCTATGAGGGGTCTCTGCTCAGACACCCCCCGTCGTCGGGGGGCGGCGTCAGGGTATGGCGATGGCCGTCCCTCGCCCGCGCCGTCTGCGGCCCGCGCCGCACCGTCCGCGGCCTGCCCCGCACCGCACGCCCGGGCGCCACACGCACTGGCGGGTCGCCCGGCACCGGCGCCGGCTGCTGCAGGCGGGAGGGATGGCGGCGCTGCTGGCGGTGGTCGGCCCCGGCGTCCTCGCCGGCCTCTCCGACGACGACCCGGCCGGGATCACCACCTACTCGATCCTCGGCGCCCGCTACGGCTACGAGCTGCTCTGGGTACTGGCGGTCTCGACCGCGGCGCTGATCGTCTTCCACGAGGTCGGGGTGCGGCTCGGCGTGGTCACCGGCAAGGGACTGCTGACCCTGGTCCGCGAGCGCTTCGGGCCGCGCGCCGCGGCGGTGGTGATGGCGGCGCTGCTGGTCGCCAACACCGGCACCCTCTGCGCCGAGTTCGCCGGCGTCGCCGCCGGGGCCGACCTGCTGACCGGGGCCAGCCGCTACGTCAGCGTGCCGCTGGCGGCGATCGTCATCTCCGCCCTCGTCCTGCGCGAGAACTTCCACCGGGTCGAGCACCTGCTGCTCCTGCTCAGCTCGGTCTTCGTCGCCTACGTCGTCGCCGGGATCGCCGCCCACCCCGACTGGGGGGCGGCCGGTCGCGGCCTCGTCGTCCCCGGCATCCCGCTCGACCGCGAAGCGCTGCTGGTCGCGGTGGCGACGGTGGGGACGACGCTGGCGCCCTGGGGCCTTGCCTTCATCCAGTCCTACGCGGTCGACAAGCGGCTGCGGGTCAAGGACCTGCGCTACGAGCGGGTCGACGTCGTCGTCGGCGCGCTCCTGACCGGCGTGATCGGCCTCTTCGTCGTCGTCGCCTGCGCGGCGACGCTGCACGCGCAGGGGATCGAAGTCAGCGACGCGGGCGACGCGGCGCGGGCGCTGGAGCCGTTCGTCGGTGGCGGCGCCGCCACCCTCTTCGGCCTCGGCTTCCTCGGCGCGGCGCTGCTGGCGGCGGCGATAGTGCCGCTCTCCACCGCCTACTCGCTCTCCGAGACGCTCGGCCGCCGCGCCGACCTCGACGACAGCTTCGCCGAGGCCCGCACCTTCTACCTCACCTTCGCCGCGGTCACCGCGCTCGCGGCCGGCCTGGTCCTGATCCCCGGCGCGCCGCTGGTCGAAATCCTCTTCCTCACCCAGGCGCTGAACGCGGTCCTGCTGCTGGCGATGCTGCCGTTCGTCCGCTCCCTGGCGAAGGACCGCGAGCTGATGGGAGAGAACGCGCTCGGCCGCTTCGGCCGCGCCGGCACGGCGATCGCCCTCGCCGTCGTCGCCGCGAGCGTGCTGGCGCTCGGCGTGCTCGCGGTCCTCTAGCCCGCCGGCGGCCCGTCAGTACGGCTCGTAGGGGACCTCGCGCCAGGGTTTCCGCTCGGCGCCCGGCAGCAGGATCAGCGTCCGCGCCGCCCGCTGCATCCCCTCCGCGCTCGGCCACCGCGCCTCGAGCTCGGTCGTCCCGTCCTTCTTGCGCTCGCTGTAGGTGCCGGCGACCACCGCGGCGGCGAGGGCGTGGACGCTGCGCCGGATCTCCTCCGGGTCCTCGGAGAAGAATTCGACCAGCATCTGGTTGCGGCCGGGCGAGCACATCAGCAGCACGTCGGAGTCGAAGTGGATCTCCAGCGGCGCCGCGGCGAGCTTGATCGGCTCGAGCCGGAGGGTGTGGCCGAGGACGTGCTCTTCCTCCACGGTCAACTCCGCCCAGCCCGAGGCAAGCGCGTCCCGTGCCTCCTCTTCGAGCAGGCGAAGCACCTGACCGGCTAACTCAGACATTCCCTAGCGGTTATACACCTTGCAGCAGTACCCTGCCGTCCTTTATACGCCAAGCAGCAGATCGAGCGCGAGCATAGCGGCCGCGCCGAGGGCGAGGCCGGCGCTGGGGGAGGCGCGGCGGGCGCGGTCGCCGTAGGCCTGGGGCAGCAGCTCGGAGGCGATCAGGCTCAGCATCGCCCCGGCAGCGAAGGCGAAGGAGAACGGCAGCAGCGCGCTCACCTGTTCGACCGCCAGGTAGGCGATGACGGCGCCGACCGGCTGCGGGGCGCTGGTGCCCACCGCCGCCCAGAACTGCCGCATGCGCCCGAACCCGGCGGCCTCCATGGGGATCGCGACGCTGGTCCCCTCGGGGACGTTCTGGATCGCGATCGCCAGGATCACGAAGAGGCCCAGGCCCGCCCGTTCGGAGGCGTAGGCGGTCCCCACCGCGAGGCCCTCGGGCAGGCTGTGGACGAAGAGCACCGCGAAGACCAGCGCCGAGGTCCGCGCCCCCGGCCCCCGCCGGCCCATGAACGCCGCCTCGGGACGCAGCCGCCGCCGCGCCACCCCGAGCAGCACCCCGCCGACGAGCAGCCCCGCCAGCACCTCCCCCACCGACCCTTCTTCGGCCGCCGGCACCAGCAGTCCGAAGACCGACGCGATCCCCATCACCCCCGCGGCGACCCCGAGCAGGAACGGCGTCAGCGCCTCGGCCCGCCGCCCCAGGAACCAGACCGGAATCGCCCCCACCCCGGTCGCCAGCGCCGTGCCGCAGGCGGCGAGGAAGAGAACGACGAGGTCGGGCATGGCGCCCGGGACGGTAACGGGGCGACCCCGAGGCCGAAGCGCCCTCTACCCCGCGGGGGGCGCGGAATCAGCGCTGCGGGACAGCAGGCCCCTGCCCCCGCTTGGGAGGCCAGCTCCCTCGAGTGCGGTGCGGCTTCCTCGGGAGCACCCGGAACCGCGCTTTCGCCAGCCCGCTCCAGAGCCCGTCCATATGGATTCGAGGCTTGACGCGAAAGGTGTGGAGACCGGAGCCGAGATGGCGGTAGGTCCTCGGTGAACGGCACGGGCGAAACCGTCCCCGGTCCAGCTTGCAGACGAAGGGCACGCCACCTCCTTCCACATCGAACCGGAACCTCGCCGTATGGCGCCGCGTGGTCGGTCGCGGACGGCTCAGGATCCGAACGAACCGGGGCAAGGGCGGTTCTGGGGGGAACCCGACGCCGGCGCCGCGGATAGGGACTTCCTGGAAGCCGTGGGCGGCATTGTCATCGACCCTCAACTGTCCCGAGAATTCTTCCTCCTGGGTGGGCGTGAAGGCGACCTGGATCGTGCAGGAACCGTCGGGAGCGACGGCTTCACCGACCGAGCAGGTCCCGCCCACGACCGCCACCTGGTTCGGGTTGGTGCCGAGTTCCCGGAGCGAGATGGCGCCGATCTCGAGATCGGCATCGCCGATGTTCGCCAAGGAAAACACGGTGGGCGGGGACTGTCCGATGCCGAGAAGATATGAGCCGATGGAAAGGGGCGAGGAGAGCCGGGCGATCGGCCCGATGCCGACTCCCTCGAAGCTCGCGGTCGCCGGAGCCACCTGTCCATTCGGATCGGTGAAGGTGATCGTGCCGCTGCGCGGACCGGGATAGAGGGGCCGAAAGGTCACTTCAACCTTGCAGGTTTCGCCGCTCAGAAAGCTGACCCGGTCTTCGCAATCGTTTTCGGGAGCAACCTCAAACAACTCCAGTTCCAAGCCTTCCACCATTTCGAATTCGAGGCGCACACGCGGTGCTGCCAGGTCTGCTTCCCCCGTATTCGTGAGCGTGAAGATCGCAGGGGTGGCCGGGTCCACTGAAGCCGGCTGGACCCTGCCGAAGTCATAGTTGGACGGCGAGAGCGACCAACTCGCGGTGGCGCCGAAGGCGACAGGAGCGACGACAAGCATGGCCACCAGACCGAGCGCAGCCATCCCAGCTGACGCGCCGATCCGGTTCACGCAAAGCCAAAGCGCGCCCCGATGAACGGCCCCATGAGCTGCACCCCTGTCCCTACACTTGACGCCTCTATCGTACCTCAAAATAGGCCCTAACCCACCGACGGTTATTTACCATCTTTTCCAAACGATAATGTCCAGCCACCAGGTCGGTGGGCAAAGGAACACGCTGGCAGTCGCTGGGCACTCCCGGTCCTACGGATATGGCTACAGGGGGAAAAGCCCTGCCTTCTTCTTCAATCGGCTCCCACTCCGCTCCATTCCACATCTCAAGGTAGGTGCCGGGTTCATACGTCATGGCCACCGTGCCGTGGTTTTCGAGCCGCGCAGCAACCGTTTCTCCTGGAAGGAAGCTGTACCGATCCAAGCGCAGCGCAAAATGCCTCCTTACGGGAAGGACGCGCGTGTATTGGCTGAAAGTGGTTGCCAAATGGCCCTGCCGGTAGATGGCGAGGTCGCTGCGGTAGAAGCTGGGTCTTCTGGGAAGGGCTACCTTCAGTGATATTGCAGTTTCGGAACCGATCGCACCTGCTCGCAGCTCGGCCCTCTGTTCGCCCAGGGTTGCAACCACCTTGCCGCGATAATTGATCCTCTTGACGACCAGCCTCATACTCCAGTGCAGATGCAACGTGCTGCTTAAGTCTTGAGATTCAATGTAGAACGTTGATCGCCCCCCTCCGGTAAGAAGTTCGTTGGGCGGAATGACACGGATCTTGCGTGGTCCAAAAGGCAAGCGCCCGGTCGCTGGAATCTGCCTGATTCTCGGGAGACGTCGGAGAGGCGTGGCGTAATCGATGGGCTTTCCAGGCGGACAGAGTGCGGCGATGCTGCCCGAAGGGAGAGAGAGGACAATCATCGCCATCGCAAACAACACGAACGCAAAGCGCGCCCGCTGACCTGGGTCGAACGGCTGCACACTATGCACACTCACGGAATCAGCCATTACTGCGCGGTCGAACGAGCCTCGACTGGGGACCGTTCCCACGAGCTCGATCGCGTGGCAGGGGGCGGCGAGGGTGCGGTTGGGCGCACTGCGGGCGCCGTCGGCGGCGTGCAGTGAAAGATATATCTCGGGGTCAGTCGCGCGCCATTTCGGCCAAACGCGTTTGCGCGCTTAACGCATACTTCCCCGTGATGGTTCCTCACCCCCCTCGCGACGATAACGCCGTATCCGATCTTCTGGCTAAAGCCCGCCTGAAGTCGCTGTGACCTGGTGAGCGGCTTCGCAGTCACGTGAAGCCACTGCGGCCTACCTCCCCCTTTCGGCGCGACCATCAGATTCAAATATTTCACCCTCGACGAGAAGAAGAAGACGAGGAGAGCCGCACGATCAGATGGTCGGCCAAGCGCTTCTTCGCCCGCATTGCTCCATATCCGGGGAAAGTACGCAACGCAGGATTCCGAGCTCGACCGTTCGTTCGTCCAGATCCTTGAGCAGGGGGACCCGCCCTGCTGTCGCACCGCGACCCGCCACGGCACTCCCTCGAACTCTCCGCTTGCAATCTGCGCTTCCTCAGCGGCAGTATTGCGGACGTGGGTCCGCCGCTGGGCCCCTGCGGAAGATTCGGGGGCGAGCCCAACGAACGTAAGGCCCAGGACTCCCATAACGACGAGACATCGTGCTAAGACGCGCAATACCAACCTCTTCCGCTGACAAGATTTTCCAGAAAGGCCCAATGCGGCCGCACAGGTTGCTAGCCGACAAATCTCATCATTATGTCCGGCCATTGATCTCGCCGCTGGGGTTGACGTCGGATATAACAGCGCCATATGGAACGCTTATTCGGGGGCTCGCACGAGAAAGTATCGGCGCCCCTTCCTGCAGGCGTACTTCACTTTTCCGGGCTTTCGGGGGAATGCTTGACACTCCCATATACCACCACCCGATTCATGGATCGGCTGAATCCCATGTTCAGTAGATCCGACTAACCCAAAGATAAGATCGGCCCGGCCGCAAGACAGCCGACTATTTTTGAGTTCGAGCCTGAACCCAGTTTCGATGTCGACACATCCCTCATTCGGCTGCGATCCGCCGCAGCCCACCAGGCTTGAGACAGTCACAGATAACACAGCTAGCACAAGGCTGGGTACAGAGAACCTCACGGCACGGGACCCCCGACAGGGCATTCATTCGTGATTGAACCACCAGGCCAATCCCAATTCACGCGCTGTTCCTGCCAACCGTTAGGCCGCACCCACTCAAAAAGGGCTCTATTGACGTTTCCGTGGGTGAAGTAAGGCGCTGAGAAGAGGCGCACGCCGCCCCGCGCCTAGGTTTCCGGTTTCTCGAAGACTGGAAACGGAAGGAGCGGCAACGACGTGCGCAAGGAGAGGGTATGGGCACGCCTGCTCGGCTTGGAGCGGGCGGTGGTCGAAAGTGTTGAGTTCGACGACAGCGGGCAGGTGGTGGCGGCGGTCCGTCCGCACTACCGAGAGCGGGATCGCTGTGGCGTCTGTGGCCGCCGAGCGCCGGGCTTCGACCTCGGCGAGGGGCGGCGGCGCTGGCGAGCCCTGGACCTCGGCACGACCATCGCCCACCTGGAGGCCGACGCTCCGCGGGTGAAGTGCTCCGAGCACGGTGTCGTCGTCTGCGCCGTCCCCTGGGCTCGGCACGACTCTCGTTTCACCTTCGCCTTCGAACAGCAGGTGGCCTGGCTGGCGGTGAACACCTCGGGCAGTGCCGTGGCCGAGCTGATGCGGATCGCCTGGCGCAGCGTCGGGGCGATCTGCGAGCGGGTGGCGACCGAGGCGGGCCGCGAGGCAGACCTGCTCGCCGGCCTGCGGCGGATCGGGATCGACGAGATATCGCACCGCAAGGGGCAGCGGTATTTGACCGTGGTCGTCGACCACGACACCGGCAGGCTCATCTGGGCGGCGCCGGGACGAGACAAGGCGACCGTGGAGGCGTTCTTCGACGCGCTCGGCGAGAAGCGCTCCAAGCGCCTGAAGCTCGTCTCCTGCGACATGGCGGGCTGGATCGAGGCGGTGCTGGCGAAGCGCTGCCCGAAGGCCAAGCGCTGCGTCGACCCCTTCCACGTGATCGCCCTCGCCACCGAAGCGCTCGACAAGGTCCGCCGCGAGGTCTGGAGGGAGGCGCGCCGGGCGGGGCAGACCGATGCGGCCCGCGAGCTGAAGGGCGCCCGCTTCTGCCTCTGGAAGAACCCCGAGAACCTGACAGCGCGCCAGCAGGCAAAGCTCGCCGACATCGAGAAGCTCAACCGGCCGCTCTACCGGGCCTACCTGCTGAAGGAGCAGCTGCGCCAGATCTACCGGCTGGGGCAGCGGGCGGCGATCCGCCTTCTCGACGACTGGCTGGTGTGGGCGCGGCGCTGTCGCCTGAAGCCCTTCGTGAAGCTTGCCCGCACCGTCACCGACCAGCGCGAGGGGATCGTGGCCGCGATCCGCCACGGCCTCTCCAATGCCCGGGTGGAGGCGATCAACACCCAGATCCGCCTGATCGCCCGCCGCGCCTTCGGGTTTCACTCACCCGAGGCGCTGATCTCCCTGGCGATGCTGAAGCTCAGCGGCTTGTGTCCGCCTCTGCCGGGCCGGGTCACCATTACGTGACCCACGGAAACGTCAATAGAGCCTCAAAAAGGGTCAATTTTGGAGTCATATACATATTGGCGACCGCTCGTCCCTGCGGGAGCTTTCGGACGCGAGCGCGACGATCCGCAGCTTGCGGATGATTTGCTCGGGGGTGTGTCTTTGCCTCTTCACCTGCTTCGGTCCTCCTTTGCTTATTGTCGCGGGCGGGAAGGACTCTGGGGTCGGGCCAGCCGTCAGGTTACCGTGGGGCTGGTAAGCGCTGATCATTGATCAAGGGGGCGCTGCAACCGTAAATTGATGCGTAATGACTCGCTTAGTTCCGCTCACCTCAACCGACTTGCGAACACGAAAGGTTCCCGGCTCGATATCAGGCGGGATTCGAAGCATTTGACACCTTCCGGCAAACCCCCCCGGCATCGAGTATCCGATGTTTATAAACCCGCGTGGCGCAAATCCGGCATCTACCCATTGCCCAGCCTCCTGCTTATCAACGCTGAAACTCAGGCCGAAATCAACGGAGAAAGTGCCGGTGTCTTCTACACGGAAGGTTAGGAGATCACCGGGCGAGACGGTCGCGGGGCGTAGACCTAGGCGGGCCGTTGCTAGCGGGCGGACGACTCGGAGGTATTCCGCAAAGTGAGCTCGCACTTTCCTCTGTTCGCCAAGAAAGACTATGTCGAAACGGTAAAAAGCGGGACGTCCGCTCACGCGAAACCCGAGAGATAAGAACGCGACCTTCCCTTCTTCAAGGCGGCTTAGGGAAAAGCGCCTTGACCGCACAGGACCTACCGGTCGGCCAATCGAACTGATCTGCTGCAGTCGGGCCCTCGCCGCCGAAGGCCATGTTGCGGCAGCAGGGCGACTCGACCGCGCCAACAGCGTCGCTGATACATAGCTGCTTCCAGTAACCACTCGAGATTTGACCCCTCGTAACTTAAGACCGCGAATACCTAGGAAGGGACTCCTAATCCGCCCAATTTCGTGGACGCGCGGCAGCTTGCGCAGAGGAGAGCCGTAATCCTTGATCTGCTCCCACGGGCATGAAAACTCACCCCCTGACTCTGCTCTAGCCGGCGAGGAGCTGCCGCTGAGCGCGATCAGACTCGCAAGTAAAACGACTGCAGCAGCTACCTCTCTGTTTATCGGCATCTTCATTCGCTAAGTTGGCCTCTAGTACTCACTATACTTTGTTCCCTCATTTCGTCACTAAGTGGAGGTTCCCCATGAACGCCTCGTTGAGGAGCCCGGGGGCCTGACTACGCTCAGGATGGAAATACGGAAAGGGCCCTTTTTCCGGAAGAGGGGGAGCCAGTAGGGGCGTCGCGAGGGTGGGTGGACCGAAGACATTGATGGCTACCGCCTCTCCGGTACTGGGAATCCATATTGGCGAGCCACTATCTCCTCCTTCGGTGTCAAACCCGAACGGCAGCTGCCAAAACGGTCCGCTATCAGCCTTTCCCAGCCATCGCGCAGGCGCTTCTCAATAGCCGGGCGGAATCCGAAGGAGACTTGGTCCGCGCCGACATTCACCACCCGATAACCAAGTTCTTCTCCCGGGAAGAAGTGAAGCCTATTCATGACGAGGCGTAGGGCGGGGCCGCTACCCGTTGCGCGGCCGGCGGCTTCCTGCGGACATAGCCCGTGGTGCAGTGGACTCACAGCCTGATCCTTACCCCCAGCGGACCCACCACAGCTTGCAGCTCCAAACATGGCCGTAAAGAGCATAGCCACCGATAGTCTGCGGATCTTCATCTATGTTCTGCCCTATTGAGGTCCCGCGGGCAGCGCGGACCGCTACGAGCAGGCCGACCTCGATCTACCCCGATCGGCTTTTGCCGGCGAGGGACGTAGACCCTGAAGCCGCGCTGCAGCCAGACGTTCTTCCCGGCTTGATCGCCTGGTCTCACCTGCTTCTTGACTCTGTACCGGCCGGGCGCCGCGTGTCGTGGGATCGGTATACGCTGCCAGGGAGACGCAGCGCCCGCGCGCACATAAAGGAGAGACCCGAACGCATGTCGCGGCGGCAGCCGGTGCCAGACTCCGTGAGTCAAGCGATCCAGCTCATAGAAGTAGCCGTAGGCGAGGTCTCGGCTGCCGCGGTTTTCGATCCGGACGCCCGACTTGCCGCCAACAGGAACCGTCCGCCTGTCAAGCCCGAGTCGCGCTTCGACAACGGCCCAGGACGCACCGCCCAGCTTGGCCGAATCAGACACCGTGTGCGTGTGCGCGCCTTTCAAGAGGAGCCCGACAGTGCCACACTGCTTCGCCGGAGCAGAAGTTGGCGGAGGCGGAGGAGACTGATACTTGCGTGCAAAGAACTGCCGCAAATCCGACCATCCCCAGGTAGCGAATCAATGGAAAGCGCACAATCCCATCCTCCCTCAAGCGAGACCCATTCTGGCCCGCCATGAGCTTGACTACGGATGCCATCCCCAGTGACGAGCACAGCCAACACCCCGAAGAACACAGCGCAGAATCGAAACGGGCTGACCCGCCCTTGACCCAAGATCATGGCCGCCTTGCCCCACTGATCGTGAACCGGACCGCGAGGTCAAACTTTTTGTTCACCCCAGACGGAAACCTTGCTCGCACGGATTGTCTGAGGCGATACCTGCCAGGCGCCCAATGCTTATTGATCGGCACTCCTTGACAGGCGGATTCCGCGGGGCGCCCGACCAGCGATATGGCCGGACTGGCAAAAAGCACAGGCACCCCATTCTCCCGGATAGGCCTATGCTCCCAGTGACCCTGTACCCGCTTTTCAACGCTCGGCCTGAACCCAAAGGAGATTTCCTCCGCGGCGGTATTCACAATTCGATAGCCGAGTTCATCACCCGGGACGAAGTGTGTCCTGTTCACAACTAGGCGGACAGGCGCACCATCTGGCCACGCTCGGCGGGCCTGGTTGTCCTGGCAGAGAGGACGAGCAGCGGATCTCCTTTCTTGAACTGGGGTCTTAGCGGCTCCACCGCAGCCGACAAGGACGAGCAAACCCATTAAAACGAAGAACCAAGCTAACGTGGACTTTCCGATTACCAGCCGCCTTATCCCCATCCAGACTTTCCGCATTCCCTCACCAACCCTTCAGGGAGCCCTGGCAAGGAGGAGGTCGCCTCCACCTTCTGCGTTCAGCGCATTCAGTACTCCTGGTGCCTTATAGGCGGGAAAGCCTCTCGGCTGGAGGAGCGGCGCAGCGTAGGTCTGGTTTCCTTCCCCCTCTCCTAGGATGCCGACAATCTCTCGCGTCTTCGCATCCCACACGGGACTACCGCTATCTCCCTCGAGCGATTCCTTTTCAAACTGAATCGCAAGCTCTCGTCCATGGTGAGGATTGTCAGGCTGTTTGAGCGATATTGCCCGAACACCTACTGCCGTGCCGCACTTCACTTGCCCACTGGTAATTCCCGAAAAACAAAGAGTCTTCCCGGGCCGAATATAGCCGGCTTCGTGAACAGCAAGGGGCTGTCGGGTCGCACGATAGATATACCGTGGGGGCGCATAGTCTTGGAGCCGTATGGCCTCGGCGTCCTCTTCGTAGTGTTCGTGTTCTCGGAAGGAGGTACGCGCCACCTTCCCAATCCAATGAAAGTTGGTCGCGCCCCGTGGATACACCGACTTTTCTACCATTTGGTCCATGGAAAAGCAGTGTCCCGCGGTTAGTATGAAATCTGCGCGAACTTGTTGCCCATTTGGCTTAGGGGGACGCCATTCGACTGCGCCTGGTCCCGACGTGCAGTCACGACTTTCCTCAGTGTTGAGATTGATCAACCGAAGAGTTCTGAGATGTTCGCCACCCTTTATGCCATCCCGCTCATCGATGGTCGCGGGAGAGGGGGTTACCTGGATCGGCGCTTCTGATCCGAGAATTTCATGAAGCACCTGTTCAACCGTTCCAGTCTCCGTGCTTCCGATTTCGACCGTGTTTGCCTCCTGGTTAATTCCGGCATAGACCACGTTCTCTTCTAGGGTCGGATCTGATGACCAAGCGTTCATGACCGCTTCGAACGTATCGTCCAGTTGAGCCGACGTTTCGTTTGATCTAGCAACGTATGCACGGACAGCAGCTTCAGCCATGGGGTTAACTTCCTGCTTCAATCGTGCGAGATCTTCCTGCGCATTGTGCGCGAAGCCAACATTGATAATTCCACCCCGCAAATTATCCACGTAGTATCCCGCGTAATCCGTGGGAATAGCTTGTTTGGCCCAGTTTTCGATGACTTCGCCGTCGTGGGAGATGTAGGTTTCGCGATATTCCATCTCCACTACATCGCTTTGACGCAATGGCACTCCCCAGCGTTCCGATGAAGCGCGCGCGACTTCGCCATCAGAGGTACTGGGAGCGTGCCATGCAGCGATTAGACTAAAGATTCTTTCGTTGATCGCTTTTTCGTTTCCCTCTATATCTAGATCTAGCCCAAATGCTTCGCGGAATTTCTTAGTTTCTTCGAACGTCGGTGGCCGGAGTTCTTCCGGTGAGGGTGGCGGCGTGTAGGGGATGTTGTCCCAGAAGCGCTGGGTTGAGATCAGGCCTTCGCGATCGGTCACGATGACTTCCAGCTGGAGGATCCCCGGTGGCCAGTTTTCGGTCTCGGTCACGTAGGCCTCTTCGACCTGCTGGCACTCGAGACCTTCGACTTCCCAGTCCTGTTCGCACGTCTTTTCGGCGACGATCTGGTTGCCGTTGGCGACGATCTCGATCGAATCGATTCCTTCGGTCGATTTCGCGAGGACGTCGAGCGTCTGGTCGCCCGGCGAAATCGTTCCCGGATGGACTTCGCCACGCTGGTACCAGAGGCTACCTTCCAGTGCTTCGATCGTCGGAGCTTTCGTCGAGTTCCACCACTTCAGAATCGAGCCGTCGGGCGCTATGTCGTAGGTGGTCGCTCGGCCTTTTTCCGGGGTCACGACCGTCCGCCGGGGCGTTTCGCTGTATTCGAAATAGGTCGTGGTCGCCGCGGCGCCTTCGATCGAGGTCTTGACCCAGAAGACGCGGCCCACCGAGTCGTATTGAACTTCTCCCCACGTTCCTTTCGGCAGGGTGACTTTCTTCAACCGGCCCGCGCTGTCGTATTCGTAGGCGGTGTTCCCCCTCGGCCCTGAGACCGCGGTCAGCTTTTCGGAGGAGTGCGTGTAGGAGGTCGTTCCGGCCGCTTCGCCTTCGACGCTGGAGACCAGGCCGCTCGAGGTGCTGACTTCGACGCTCGGGTTGGGTTCAGGCGCCGGCGGTTCGGCCGGGAGGCTCGTCTGCATCCACAGCGACGCCCGATCGTTGCCGGTATCGGCAACCCAGATGCTGCCCGAGGGGTCGAGGGCCAGACCGCGCGGCTGAGCAAGCTTCCCCTCTTCGCTTCCCGCGCTGCCGAAACGGCGCAGGAAGATCCCTTCGGACGAGAACTCCGTGAACGCGTCGTTGGCCGCATCGACGACCCAGATGTTGCCCCCGTCGTCGACGGCGACGTCGACAGGTGCCGAGAGCTGGCCCTCTTCGCTTCCGGGCGCTCCGAACTTCCAGAGGAACTGGCCCGTGCCGCCGAACTCCTCGACCCGCTTGTTGCCGGTGTCGGCGACCCAGACATGGCCGGCGGCGTCAACCGCGAGCCCCTGCGGTTCCTCGAGCTGGCCGGGGCCGGACCCCGCGGAACCGAAATCGGCCATGTAGGTGCCGGTCGAGCTGAACTCCTGCACCCTGGGATGGCCGGCCCCTTCCGTCCCCCATTCGAGGGTCCAGACGTGACCTTCGCCATCCACAGCGACCGCCTGGAGGCGGCCGAACTGGCCGCTCCCGCTACCCGCGGTTCCAAACGCGCGGATGAATTCGCCTTCGGAATCGAACTCCTGGATCCGGTTGTTTCCGGCGTCCGCAACCCAGACGTTCCCCGAGGCGTCGATCGCGATGTCTCGCGGTTCTTCGAACTGGCCGTTTTCGGAGCCGGTAGCACCAAACTGGAGCAGCGATTCACCCTGCTCGTTGAACTCCTGGATCCGGTCATTGCCGGTATCTGCGATCCAGACGTTTCCTTCCGCATCGCTCGCGACACCGGCCGGTGCGGCGAGTTGGGCTTCGCCTTCGCCAGTTGCATCGACTGAGGCGGAATACGTCGAGTTCCAATCCACGGGGAGCCAACGCTCCACCCGGTCGTTGCCCGTGTCGGCGACCCAGATGTTGCCGGAACCGTCGATCGCCAGGCCGCGGGGTTCGGAGAAGCGCCCGGCGTCGTTGCCCGGCGCGCCGAAGGTGGCGAGGTAGGCGCCTTCGGGGCCGAAGCGCTCGAGGCGGTCGTTGCCCGAGTCGGCGACCCAGAGCTTTCCTTCGGCGTCGAAGGCGAGGCCGCGAGGGCTTGAGAGCTGACCGGCTTCGGAGCCGGCGGTGCCGAACTTGCGGACGAATTCGCCCGAGGAGTTGAACTCCTCGATGCGGTTGTTGCCGGTGTCGGCGACCCAGACGTTGCCGGAGGAGTCGGTGGCGATCGCTTCGGGGGTGGCGAACCGGCCGTCGGCGGTGCCGTAGGAGCCGAAGGTGCGGATGAAGGCGCCTTCGGAGCTGAACTCCTGCACCCGGGCCGGGAAGATGCTGCCGATGCCCGCCTCGACCGTGAAGACGTGTCCTTCGGGGTCGACGGCGAGGTCGGCGAGTTCGCGGAACTGGCCGTTGCCGTTGCCCGCGCTGCCCCACTTGCGGACGAATTCCCCGGTCTGGGTGAGCTCCTGGACCCGGGTGTTGCCCTCGTCGGCGACGTAGAGGTTGCCGTCGGTGGAGCTGATCGCGATCCCCCGGGGGGAGCGGAGTTGGCCGTTGCCCGAGCCGGTGGCGCCGAACTGGCGGATGAACTGGCCTTTGGAGTCGAACTCCTGGATGCGGTTGTGGCCGGTGTCGGCGACGTAGACGTTGCCTTCGGAGTCGGTGGCGGCGGCGGAGGGGGCCGAGAGGTTGCCGGCGCCCGAGCCCGAGCCGCCGAAGGTGCGCAGCGTTTCGGTCGCGCTGGACTCCTGGATGCGGTCGTTGCCCGTGTCGGCGACCCAGATGTTGCCGGAACCGTCGATCGCCAGGCCGCGGGGTTCGGAGAAGCGCCCGGCGTCGTTGCCCGGCGCGCCGAAGGTGGCGAGGTAGGCGCCTTCGGGGCCGAAGCGCTCGAGGCGGTCGTTGCCCGAGTCGGCGACCCAGAGCTTTCCTTCGGCGTCGAAGGCGAGGCCGCGAGGGCTTGAGAGCTGACCGGCTTCGGAGCCGGCGGTGCCGAACTTGCGGACGAATTCGCCCGAGGAGTTGAACTCCTCGATGCGGTTGTTGCCGGTGTCGGCGACCCAGACGTTGCCGGAGGAGTCGGTGGCGATCGCTTCGGGGGTGGCGAACCGGCCGTCGGCGGTGCCGTAGGAGCCGAAGGTGCGGATGAAGGCGCCTTCGGAGCTGAACTCCTGCACCCGGGCCGGGAAGATGCTGCCGATGCCCGCCTCGACCGTGAAGACGTGTCCTTCGGGGTCGACGGCGAGGTCGGCGAGTTCGCGGAACTGGCCGTTGCCGTTGCCCGCGCTGCCCCACTTGCGGACGAATTCCCCGGTCTGGGTGAGCTCCTGGACCCGGGTGTTGCCCTCGTCGGCGACGTAGAGGTTGCCGTCGGTGGAGCTGATCGCGATCCCCCGGGGGGAGCGGAGTTGGCCGTTGCCCGAGCCGGTGGCGCCGAACTGGCGGATGAACTGGCCTTTGGAGTCGAACTCCTGGATGCGGTTGTGGCCGGTGTCGGCGACGTAGACGTTGCCTTCGGAGTCGGTGGCGGCGGCGGAGGGGGCCGAGAGGTTGCCGGCGCCCGAGCCCGAGCCGCCGAAGGTGCGCAGCGTTTCGGTCGCGCTGGACTCCTGGATGCGGTCGTTGCCCGTGTCGGCGACCCAGATGTTGCCGGAACCGTCGATCGCCAGGCCGCGGGGTTCGGAGAAGCGCCCGGCGTCGTTGCCCGGCGCGCCGAAGGTGGCGAGGTAGGCGCCTTCGGGGCCGAAGCGCTCGAGGCGGTCGTTGCCCGAGTCGGCGACCCAGAGCTTTCCTTCGGCGTCGAAGGCGAGGCCGCGAGGGCTTGAGAGCTGACCGGCTTCGGAGCCGGCGGTGCCGAACTTGCGGACGAATTCGCCCGAGGAGTTGAACTCCTCGATGCGGTTGTTGCCGGTGTCGGCGACCCAGACGTTGCCGGAGGAGTCGGTGGCGATCGCTTCGGGGGTGGCGAACCGGCCGTCGGCGGTGCCGTAGGAGCCGAAGGTGCGGATGAAGGCGCCTTCGGAGCTGAACTCCTGCACCCGGGCCGGGAAGATGCTGCCGATGCCCGCCTCGACCGTGAAGACGTGTCCTTCGGGGTCGACGGCGAGGTCGGCGAGTTCGCGGAACTGGCCGTTGCCGTTGCCCGCGCTGCCCCACTTGCGGACGAATTCCCCGGTCTGGGTGAGCTCCTGGACCCGGGTGTTGCCCTCGTCGGCGACGTAGAGGTTGCCGTCGGTGGAGCTGATCGCGATCCCCCGGGGGGAGCGGAGTTGGCCGTTGCCCGAGCCGGTGGCGCCGAACTGGCGGATGAACTGGCCTTTGGAGTCGAACTCCTGGATGCGGTTGTGGCCGGTGTCGGCGACGTAGACGTTGCCTTCGGAGTCGGTGGCGGCGGCGGAGGGGGCCGAGAGGTTGCCGGCGCCCGAGCCCGAGCCGCCGAAGGTGGAGCCGAAGATGTAGGGATCGGTTGGTTCGGGAGCTGACTGCTCGGCCTGGCCGCCTGCGGTGCCCGGATCGTTCACGGCCAGCTCCGACAGCGCGCCCGCTTCGCTCTCGATTTCGACCTTGGCCGATCCTGGGGTCCGCAGTTCCGTCGCTTCGCCCTGTTCGTTGAAGGCGACCGCGGCACCGGTTTCTCCACTTTCGTCGGCGACCTCGTATCCGTTTGCTTCCTTGGTGACGACGGCCTGGATTTCCTTGTCGAACTTTTCTTCGCCGGTGTTGGTCGGCAGGTTGACCGATCCTTCGACGGCGCCGTCTTCCTCCACCATCGTCGCGTCGGTGGGCGGCCCCGATTGCGGTTTTTCGATTTCGAGTTCCGGCGTCTGCGCGAGCGTCCACCCCGCCCCCCACTCGGTGTTCTGCGCTTTCGGCAGCTGGGAGTTGTAGACCCGTTCGACTTCGAGATCGGCGCCGGGCCCGGTCACTTCGACGTCCTGCTGGCGAAAGACCAGATTCCCGTTCATCACGTTCACCGCCAGTTCCGGGCGAATCGGGTTTTCTTCTTCGGTTTCGTCGCCTTCTCCGTCGGGCAACGGGAAGTGCTGCATCACGTATTCGTCGTCGATCCCGGTGGCCGGGATGTATTCGAATTCGATTTCGCGGTCATAGAGGTGGCCGACCTGGTCTTCGGCGACCACCTTGAGCTTGTGTTCTCCGGCGGTGAGACCGAGCAGCTTGAGCTGGTAGGTCTCTTCCATGCCGCAGCTATAGGTCGCGCAGCTCTGGGCGCCCCAGGACACGGTCTGTTGGACCCCGTCCCGGTAGATCTTGATGTTCTTGACGCCCGACTGCCGTTCGGTTTCCGGATCCTGCTTGCCGTCGGTGGCCTTGATCTGCATTTTGTAGACGGGGAAGCTGAGCTTGTTTTCGTCGGCTTCGTTTTCAGCGCCTTCTTTGCCTTCTTCTTCAGTCGCTTCGGCGAACTGACCGCTCAGTTCGATGTCCGGGGCGAAGTTGTCGACCTTGGTTTTCGCCGTCCATGGCGGGGTCGTCGTGTGTTGGAGCGGGTCTTCGGCAATGACTTTGAGGGTGCGTTCGCCCTTCGCGTAGGGAGGATTTACCGTCCAGGTGGCTTCTCCGGGGCACCGATGCCCCGAAAGGCCCGAGCACCCCGGATTTCCGTTAATCGGGTCCCCGTTGGTGACTTCGCCGTCGTAGATCGAGATTTCGTGGACGCCGAAGCCGCTGTCGGCGGCGTGGATTATGGCGCTGCCGGCTTTCTGCGGATCGAACCAGCCGCTCGGCACACCGGTGACCGAGTTGATCGTCGGATTGTCTTGATCGCTCTCATAGACCGTTACGCCCCCGACGAACATTTCGTGGTTGCACTTGATCCAGATCTGAGAGTTGGCGTTGCCGATGCCGACCGAGGCAATTCGAACATTCGGGGCACCGTTTCGTGCGGTATAGGACCCGATGTAGCTGTTGCCACTTCGAAATTCGCCGGCTCCCGGGGAGGTGTAGCTGTTGGTCGCCACGTTGTAGATGCCTACGAAGCCGTGTGGCTCAGAAGCGCCGCAGCCGTTGGTGCCGTTTTCATTGGTGAAAAATGAGATGTGCGAGAATTCCGCCGTTTCGATGAAGGCGGTGCTCCCAGGAGCGGCATATACGAACTGCCCGTAGGTATACGGTTCGTACACCTGCCAGCCCCGGGAGGCAACGTGGAGGGCAGAGGTTTCATTCCAGAGGTCGTACGGGCCTCCATAGGAGCTGGTGCCCCATTCGCCGGACCCGAACGACGGCGCATCCCAAACCGACGGGTCGAGCAGGATCGGGTAGGCGACTTCAAGGGAGCGGTGCGGGACCGCCACCACGAGCGCGTCGCCTTCCACCGACATCGTCACCGCCACCTGTTTTCCCTGGGCATCGACCGCCGTGGGCGGCGGAACTTCCTTGAGGACGTCGCCCGAACTCGAGACGACCTCTGCGCCGCCGTCGCTTCGCGACCGCAGCACCGCTCCGGCGGGGAGCGACAGCTCGAAGCGGAATTCCTCGGGGCTTTCGGCTGAGCGGATCTGCTCCAGCAGCTCCACCCCGCTCGATAGGGCCGCCGCGAGGGTATCGGTGCTCGGCTCCGTTTCCGGATAGAAGAGGTTCATCTCGCCGAGCTGCACGGCTTCGTGGGCATCTTCGCTTGGAATGCTCACCCCCACTCCGCCTTCGAGGCGAATCTGGCCGTCGGCCGAAGCCGGCAGTTCGAGCTCATGGGGAGGGTTGGCCGGCACGAAGGCATCGCCCTTCGATTCGAGCGACAGGTCGATGGGCTTCTTCTTGCCCTCCCCCACTTCGCTTTGGACCGGCAGCGAGGACTCGACGATCGCGTGTTCGCCGTTTTCCTGTTCGATCAGCGCCCCGTAGGTCCCGAGCGGCTTCTCGATCGAGACGTTGCTGAGGCTCCGCCCGGGGTCGGCGTTCAGCTCTTCGATCTGTTCGGGAAACTCCGCAAGCAGGAGGCTCTGCGATTCCCCCGAGGCGATATCGGCGAAGGCCGACCGGGAGTGGTCGCGTTCGCGTTCAGCCTGCGGCGTCCGCCATTGTTCCTCGAGTTCTGCTTGCGCGGATTTCGCATCCGCTTCCGAGCGGATCAGAGCCGAAGTCAGCTCTTCGGGGCTCGGCAGAGGCGCGGCGCCCGCTTCCGCGGCAGGCGCCGCGGGGTCGGCAAGCACCGGCGCCGCCGAGCAAACACAGAGCAGGGCCGCGAACAGCAACGCCCAGACCCCCTTGGGCATTCGCGATGCCCGTCCCATCCCCCTCATTCAAAAGCCGCCTTTGCTGTCGGTGCGCGAGGCGCCTCCCGGCGGCTCCCCTGTTGCGGCACATCTTCTGGAACGACGATCGGAAAATCAATCGTCAAAATTTAGGTATATCCTAGTGTTTCCGGTTCAAGTGAGTTTTTTGGACTCATTGACTACTTCAGCCTGTCCGTGCCAAAATTGGCTTCGCAGCGCCGAATATGAAGGGCAGTGCGCTCGCCCTTGGACGCCCTGTACGGCTGATCTGCACCCGCGTTCGGTGCCGGAGGCGCTCCCTCGTTATGGCATATTTCCGGTAACGCCGCAGGTCAACCTCAATCCGGCCCCGTCCGGATCGCTGCGACGCCGACTATCACCTCGTGGGCCTTGCCTCGCTTCGTCGGGCCTCGCTGGCGGCCGTCCTTGATCGCGGCGTCGACGCGTTTGTTGAACTCGCGCTTGGCGGCCTCGATCTCCTTCCATGTGCGGGAGTCGACCGTGACCGGGAACCATTGCCAGTCCGACCAGAGGTCGTCGCTGAGGCGGTAGATCTTTTCGAGCGAGCCCCGCCTGGGGATCGTTTCCACCAGCTCGATCGCTTCGCAGGAGCCGGCGAGGACGCGGTTGAGGTGGTAGGAGACGTTGCTGAGCTCGGCGTCGAACTCCTCGGCGAGCGTACTGGCGCTGCCGGGGCGCTCGGCCAGCGCCCGCAGGATCCGCCGCCGCAGCGGATGGTTGAGGGCGCGCAGGATGCGATCCAGCCGCGACGACTCCTCGCTCACCGGTCGCCCTCCGCGGGCGGTTGCGGCGGGCCCGCGGCCCGGCGAAGACGCTCCCGGTCGCAGGGCTGCGTGACCTTGAGGACTTCGACCACCTCGGGGTCGCGGGAGAGGTAGGAGATGTAGGAGCGGCTGGCCGGCGGGGCCTCCCCGACCGGGATCACGACCTTGTCGCCGGCGAGCACCAGCGTGTGGTAGCTGACCAGGCTGAGGCTGAAGGACCCGAGCTGCGCCGCCAGTTCGGTCGAGGTGAAGCCCTCGTCGGTCCCGCTCAGGCTGCGCAGGATCTCCCGCCGCAGCGGATGATCGAGCGCCTCCCGCAGCTCCGGGTCGAGCCTGACCGCCAGATGTGCCGGCAGCCGTCCATCCCAATCACTGCAGTCGGGTTCCCCCACTGTGCCCTCCTCCTCTGATCGCGGCGCAGCCGCATCAACATCTCGATAGAGAGCAATAGTTCTCCACTTATGCGGATTAGATCAAACTAATTAGCTTGGAAAACTCTCAGAAGGTCTTGAGATGGACGGTCGACGCAGGCTCTGGGCTCTCGAAGCCGGCCACAAAGAAGGTTGCCGCCACCGACCCGGGCCCGGGTGCTGGGGATTGCCCTTCCTTCTGGATCGCCAGCACCTTTTCGAAGTACCTGTAGAGCAGGCTGGTCACCTGATTCCATCCTTGCTGATCCAAGAGCAACGGGGACCAGCTGAGGTGTCGATCGACGCGTGCGTCGAAGGTTCCCGCGTCGACCGCCTCGATAACTCTCTCCCAGAATTGATCCAGAGTCACCCCCGTCGCTCGGCCTTTCGCGCTGGACGAGATCGTGCTCCACTGATCAAGCTCGAACACAGCCGGGCTGACCGCGAGATAGAAGTTCTCGGTGGCCCCACGCCGCTCTCCGCCGGTCTTTTCACCCACCTTTTGCAACCAGCCCATTTCCGTGAGCATCTTGCAGCGCCTGTCTATGGCGAAAACCGACGGGCTATCAAAAGCAGCTGCGAGCTGAGACGGGCTCATCTCCCTCAGATTCAGCTCAGAGATGATCTTGAGATTTAGGGGATCCACGAACACCTTGGCCAATTTCATAAGCCAGGGAAGGTCGCTCTCCGTCTCTCCTTCAGCGGGGGCAGCGGCATTGGCCAACCTGATGGTTTGCTCATCGGGTGCCGAGGGACTCAGCGGGGATTCGAATCCCGCCAGCACCACGGTCATCAGAATCGGTTTCTCCCCTGACTCTGCCAGCCGAACTTTCGCATCAGCCTGCTCCTGAAAGAGAGACCAGAAACAGCTCGTCATCTCGCGCAGCAAACCTGCAACCTTCTCGGCGTCGAGGAGCACAGGGGTCCAAGTGAGATGGCGGTCGCTTCGGGAGTCGAACGTATTCGCGTGTATCGCGATTTGGAACTGCTCGTTGAGCTGCTCGAGCGTGCGCATTGAAAAAGCGCTTCGGATCGACAAGGGGAGTTCGGCCCACGTATCGCAACCGACCACCGCAAGTTCCGTAGCTCGGTACAGGTGTTGAGGCCGACCCCGGCCGGACGCGGACTTCGCCGTTTTTACTTTCCTGATCCAGCCGTGCTCGCGTAGCTGCTTGAAATGCCAATGCACCACGTTCTTTGCGGCGCCGCCGAACTCCTCGTGGAACTGGGACGGGCTCATTTCGCGCCGGTAGAGCTCGGTCACGATCTTCAGGCGGATCGGGTGGCCGTAAACCAAACCTAGGCGGGTGAGATAAGACGGCTCGACTGAGACCCGCAACCGATGTGCTCGGTTAGGAGGCGAATCCGAATGCTCCTGATCGACTGAGCGCATTAGGCCTGACTAGTTATCAGATGCAACGCTCGCGATGTGAGGACCGGTCGCTCCCTGCGGCGCTTTGCTGCGCTTAAGCATAAAAAAAGAAGGGGGTGAGACATGAAACTGGCAGCAACCGATTGCGGCATGCCCGTTCTCCAGGTGACGAAGTCTGGCTGAGACTGGGCATCCTGACGCTCAGATGGCTGCCCTGACCGATAGGTCGGGGCAGCCATCCCCGAGACCCTATTCGCCTTTGACTTACTTGTCATTTTTCAAGCAATGCCCAATATAGACGTATACGGCCCAATTAGCTCGAACTTCCTTGGCGTCCGGTATCGAGCCGACTCTCCAGTCAGATCTTCGCCGAGCCCTCCTCCCGATATCCGTCCAGCGGCGGAAAACCGCGGCTAGGGTGCCGCCCGGTTCAATCGCCTCACCCGGTGGTGGGGTTTCGTCCGATCGACTCAGTGAAGGGAGAAGTTGATGAGCAGGGCTATTCGCCGGCAGGGGCCGGCCCTGGTTGTTGCTGCTGTGGCTTTGATGGTGGCGCTCGGCGGCACGGTGTACGCCGCGGCGAAGATCAACGGGCATGCGATTAAGGTGAAGTCGCTGCCGGGCAACCGGCTGGCGCTGCGGTCGGTGCCGGCGAACCGGCTGAGGCCCGGGGTCATTCCCGCGGCGCAGACCGCGACGGGCCCGATTTCGGGCGACCGGCTGGAGCCGGGCTCGGTCACCGGCCTCCAGATCGACGTCTCGACCCTGGGGCAGGTCCCGTCCTCGTACCACGCCGACACGGCCGAGTCGACGAAAGACGCCGAAACCGCGCTCAATGCCGCCAACGCCGGGAACGCGGAACGGATCAACGGCTTCGAAGCGGGATGCAAGACGGGCACGGTGCTCTTTGCCGGAGCGTGCTGGCAGACGACGGCCAACGCCACGGCGATGACGGCGGCCAACGCCGCCAGCGCCTGCGCGAACGAAGGCGCCGAACTTCCCGATCCACTGTCGCTTGCGGCTTTTTCGCAACAGCCGGGTATGTCGCTTGCGTCAGGTGATGAGTGGAGTAGCGCTGTGACGAACGTTTCAGGTCCCGGGCTCTATGCCGTAGTCACCGTTTCGGCGTCAGCAACCGTGAGTTCGGAACTCGGGACCAACACCAAGAAATTCCGCTGCGTCGTCCCTCTCCTCAGCTAACCCCACTCGGTCCCGGGGCGGCGACCCTGCCGCCCCGCCGACCGCTCTCTCTATCCTCGGGCGCCCGATGCGCCTCCGCCTCGCCGCCCTCCTCCCGTTCCTCGCGCTCCTCGCCGCGGCGCCCGCCGCCGCGAGGGCGACGCCGCGCACCCACGCCCCCGCGAGCGCCGGCGCCGGCGCCTCCTCGGCCGGCGGCGGCGCCGGTCGCGTCCTGCGTTACTGGACCCCCGCCCGGATGGCCTCCGCCCGGCCGCTCGACCTCGTCGCCGGCCGCGGCGGCGACACGCGCATCCGCGCCGGCCGCCCCTCCCCCACCGCCGGCGCCAGCTTCCTCGCGGTGGCGACGCCCGAGGAACCGCCCTACTCGGTCGAGGGCCGGGTCTTCGTCAAACAGGGCGACCTGCGCGGCTACTGCTCGGGGACCGCGATCGACAGCCCGTCCCGGCAGCTCGTCCTGACCGCCGGCCACTGCGTCAACAACGGCCACGAGGGCGGCCGCACGGTCTGGTCGCAGTACCTGGAGTTCGTCCCCGCCTACAGCGCCGGGCGGGCGCCCTTCGGCGCCTTCGTCGCCAAGCGCGGCGCCGTCTACGCGCCGCGGCCCTGGAGCCTCCACGGCAACAACGACTTCGACGTCGGCGCCTTCCTCACCCACCCGAACAGGCAGGGCGCGAACGTCGCCGACGCGGTCGGCGGCGGCGCCGCGATCGCCCTCGACCTGCCGCGCCCCCAGCAGTTCGAGACCTTCGGCTACCCCGGCGAGGTCAGGCGGATGCAGCGCTGCCGCTCCAGCTACCTGGGCGAGGACCGGCTCAGCTTCCCGCTCGCCGGCCCGCCGACCCAGGAGATCGGCTGCCACTGGGCGCCCGGCGCCAGCGGCGGCGGCTGGCTGATCGAAGGCGGCACCCGGATCGACGGCCTCAACTCCTACCTCTACATCGGCAACCGCTCCCACACCTACGGCCCCTACTTCTCCCAGGAAACCGTCGGCGACCTGGTCGAAGGGCTGTAAGGAGCGAGGTTTTCGGCGCCGCGGGGGCGAGTTCGGGGTTGCCGGCCCCTTGGACCTGTGTGCGCCGCACTCGACGGCCGGGGATTCGCCGAGGTCGGCAGTCGCGGGTTGAAGGTGGATCAGGTAGTTCGGCGGGACGCCGACCAGGAGCAGAACCTCGCCTCTCAGCTGACGCTTGTTCGCAGCATGGAGAAAGATCTGGAAGCGGTCGAACGTGCGCTGGAGACCGCTGCGGAACTCCGGGACGCCGTCGATAACGGTCCCCACAACGTCCAGAGGAGGAGTGATTCGATGAAAGACGACCAGGACAACGCCAAGCGGGAGCGCCCATGGGGATGGCTGAAGCTCCTTCCTCCGGAGGAGCGCAAAGCACACGAAGAACGTGCCCGTGAGCGGGAGAAACTCTTCGAGAGCGCCGAACGGCACCTGGCCTCGGCCAAACGGATCGGCAAAGAAATGGAACGCGAACTGGGGCTTTAGGTAGGCGACCTCCGCCTCGAGCAGTCGGCGGTAGAGGTAGTCGCGCCGACTCGGGCCACAGGGGATCGGGAGCAGGTGGAGTAAGCCGCCGAATCTGACAAGCTGCGCCGATGGCCCCCGGTGCCGCACCGAGCCCCGCCCGGTCGCACGCGCGCGGGGGCGTCCGCACAGCGTTTGGAGTCGCCTGCCTGGTGCTGGCCTGCCTGTCGCCGACGACGACCGCTTCGGCCGCAATGCGCTGGGCTGGACCGGTACGCCTGCCGATTTCGGGCGGCGCCGTGGACGGCGAATCCGAAGGCCTGCGGATGGTCGCGACCCGCGATGGCGCGACCTACGTCGCCTGGCAGCGCGACGCGGGCGCCACAAGCACGGTCGAAGAGATGTGGATCGCCGCCGGTGGCAGGCGAAGCCGCCCGCGGCGGATCTCCCTTCCCGGCAGGCAGGGGTATCTCGACGGCCTCCTGGCGGACGGCAGCGGGGGCGCGACGGTCATCTGGAGCGACGGACCGCGTGAGCAGGAGGACCCGCAGCGCTGGAGCGTGAGGGCGAGGCGGATCCACCGGGGCCGGTTGAAGGCGCCGATCTTCATTTTCGGGGACTACGCGAATGCCCCCCGGCCCAACGCGGCCCTGCGTGACGACGGCGCCATCGATCTCGTCTGGAGCGGTGCGTCCCTGGGCTCTTCGTTCGGGAGCACGATCCCGGGGGCTCCGGCCGACTTCGACGCCGCGGTCGGGCTCGCCACATTGCTACCGGACGGAAGCGTTCTCCCCCCACGCTGGATCTGGTCGCCGAGCGATGACGGCATCCGCGGCTACTCGGCCTGCATCAGCCACGACGCCCACACCCCCGGCGCCGTCGCGATCGTGCGCCGCCCGGGCATGCCGGGGCTGGTGGCCTGGGTGCTGGGTGAAGAATTCGGAAGCCCCGCCGGCGAACGCATCTACACCGCGCGCATCGGCGCCGACTCCTCTGTCTCGCGCCCGGTCGCGTCGGCCCGCGAGCCGACCCTGCTGGAAGCCTGCGAAGCCCCGATGCTGGCCGAGGACCGGCTCGGCACGGGCTTCGTTGCCTGGCAGCATCGCCTCGACCTCGACGTCGAAACCAGCACCGCTGACGTCTTGCAGGTCCAGTCGGTCTCGGCCTCCGGCGCAGCGGGTCCGGTTCGTGCCTTTGGCCCTCCCCCGGGACGCGGACTCGGCGGGGGCATCTGGCTCGGGCCGAACGCTAAGGGCGCCGTGGATTTCGCCTACTCGGCCTTTCGCCGCGGCCCCGTGGTCGGAGCCATGGACATCCTCCTGCAACCCGCCGACCTCGAACGCGCACCATCCCGGTCGATTCTGCTTCCCGCAGGGCGGGGAACGGATCAGTGGAACGTCGCCCTGGTCGGCGAACCCGCCCCGCGCACCCTGGCGATCTGGGGGGACCGCTCGTTCAACGTGAACATCGCGGCGGTGAACGGCGCGAGTCACATCGGCAAAGCCCGCGTGCTCAGCCATCGCTACGGATTCCCCTCCGACGTCCACGCGGCGACGCCCGACGGCAGACGCCTGTCGGTGATGTGGCGCGAGCAGAGCCAGGGCCGGAACGCCTATTGGCTCATGCGCAAGGCTCCGCAGGCAAGACATCGGTAGTCGCGCCGCTCGGGGCGCGGGTTGCGGGCGAGCGCGAGGTGGTGGCGGGCGCGGCGCTTCTGGCCGGTCTTGCTGAGCGCGCGGCCGAGGCAGGTTCCCTCCCCGGTGGGGGGAGAATCTGAACCCGCCGGCGCCTTGTATCGGCGTGCGCAGCTACTTCCGGCATCGCCTCTTCCCCTTGCTGGTCCTGGCGGCGCTCTGCGTTGCGAGCTACCTGACGGTCAGCGTGCCGGTGCCCGATGCCGTCCCCGACTACGCGCTGCGGGCGGCGCCGATCTACCGGCTGGAGGTCGGTGCGGCCTGCTTTGCGCTCCTCTACCTGGCGGCGATCAGCTTCGTCCTCGCTCTGGACGGGAGGGGCTTCGCCGAGCTCGGCAGCCGAGGCTTGAGGGTGGAGCAGGTGGTCCGGCGCGACGAAGATCACGAGAAGAACATGGCCGACCACATGAAGCTTATTCGCAGCATCCGCAAGGATTTATGGGAAGTCGAAGATACGTTGGAGCTCACGGCAAATCGAGGCCGGGTCAACCGACTGGCCCCACGGCGTGAAGAGGAGGAATGACTCGATGAAAGACGACCGGGGCGACACCGAGCACGAGCGCTCAGGGCGCTGGCTGGACCTCCTGCCCCCTGAGAGGCGCAAAGCACGCGAAGAACGCGGCCGGGAACAGGATGAACTTTTCGAGAGCGCCGAACGGCATCTGGCCTCGGCCAAACGGATCGGCGAGGAAATGAAGCGCGAACTGGGGCTCTAGGTGACCTCCGCGTCGAGCAGGCGGCGGTAGTAGCGGTAGTCGCGCCGCTCGGGGCGCAGGTTGCAGGCGAGCGCGAGGTGGTGGCGGGCGCGGCGCTTCTGTCCCGTCTTGCTGAGGGCGCGGCCGAGGCAGAAGTGGGCGAAGTCGTTGACCGGATGGGTCTCGACGACGGCCTCGAACTCGACCGCGGCGGGGGCGAAGCGGCCGGAGCGGAAGTAGGCGCGGCCCAGCGCCTCGCGGATCGAGCTCTTCTCGGGGTCGCGCCGGGCCGCCTCGGCCAGCGGCGCCGTCGCATGCTCGAAATCGCCGTCCTCGAGCAGCTCGAGACCACGGCGATAGAGCGTGTAAGTGGGCTCAGGCGCCTGCTCGGCGGGCATGGACAAAAGTGTTGCAGGCGCGCAAAGCCGGAATCGAGAGCGCGGTCGCCGCTGGCGAAAAGTGGGCGCGAACGTGCCTGACCGGGACATTCGCCCTGCTACCGTAGGTAAACGAGTTCGGCGGCAGCACCACGCGCCGGCTCGATTTTCGATGAGCACGATTACCGCGAAGAAATGGACCTGCGACCAATGCGGGGTGACTGTCAGCCGCGCCGGCGGCGACAAGGTCGAGCTGCCCGATAGCTGGGCCAGCTCCAGGCAGGGGACCTTCTGCCTCCTCTGCCGGCGCGAGCGCGCCGCCCAGGACGCTCTCGACAACGCCCCCGCCGACTCCGGCCTCGAAGACCGCGCCAAGCTCCGCCGCGCCGCCCTGGTCGAGTTCGAGGTCCGCCGCCGCCCCAACCACGGCAACGGCGAGATCGCCAAAGCCTGCCGCTCCTCGGTGGCCGCCGTAGTCGCGGCCCGCAAACGCCTCGAAATCCCCGCTCCGCAGTAACGGCTCGGGAGCACGGGGGCCAGTTCGTCGCGCCCCTTTCCCCTGCTCCCATAGATGGACACCTGAGTATCCGGTCCCGGCGGGAGAGCTCATCTCTCGGCATGTCTGTTCCTTTTGGCCGCTATGGAGCCAAAAGGAACAGCTGACGCATCGGGCTTCGGCCTTTCCTGTTCCTTTTGGGCGCTATACGACCAAAAGGAACAGGTAGAGGACAGGGGTCGGGTGTCCGTCCGTCCGCGCCTGGACAAGGCCCAGGTCTCAGCCATCGTCTGAAAGCCCGGCCGCCGTCCGCTGCGCCAGGTCCGCGAGCAGGGCCTCGATCCCGCCCTCGCTGTGCACCTGGCGCTGGCGGTCGGCGCCGTTGCCTTCGGCGAGGATGCGCTCGATCTCTTCCAGGGCCGCGGCGCCGCCGAGCTGCTCGGCGTAGGGGCGGGCCTCGGCGAGGGTGGCGCGGGCCGCCTCGGCAACGGCGACTGCGGTTTCGGGATCGGGCATGCCGACGTGGACGTGCAGCGCCCGGCGGCGTCGCGAGGATCCCGGCGAGGTCCCGCTTGACCGTCTCGTAGCGCGTCGATGAGGAGCAGCTCCTCCTCGATCCCGATCGTCAGCGGCGGCGAGGAGCCGAAGCGGTGCTCGCGGCGGGCGGCGGCGCTTGCCGCCGCTCCCTCCTCAGCGGCCCTGGCGCCCGTGTCGGACGAGGTCCCCATAGTTCGCCGAGCTACCCCGGCCCCGGGCTTCCATAACCCGCGCCTATCCTGCCCGGATGACCCTGCGCGGCAAACTGAGCGTGCTCGGCGAACCGGCCTACCGGCGGCTCTGGGCCGGGCGCACGACCTCGCTGATCGGCGACGGGATCGCCCCGATCGCGCTCGCCTTCGGCGTTCTCGACCTGACCGGGTCGCCGACCGACCTCGGCATTGTCCTCGGCGCCCACAGCCTCGTCCTGATCGCCCTCATCCTCGTCGGCGGGGTCGTCGCCGACCGGATCTCGCCGCGGCTCTCGATGCTGGGCGCCGACCTCGTCCGCACCGTCGCGGTCGGGCTGATCGCGGCGCTGCTGCTGAGCGGCGCGGCGCAGATCTGGGAGCTGGTGCTGCTCTACGCGATCGACGGCGCCGCCACCGCCTTCTTCAACCCCGCCTCCGACGCGATCGTCCCCGGGCTCGTCCCCCGCCGCCGCGTGCAGGAGGCGACCGCCCTGCTCAACTTCTCGCGCTGGGCCGGGAAAGTGGCGGGACCGGCGCTGGCCGGCGTGCTGCTCGCGCTCGGCTCCCCCGGGCTCGCCCTCGCGATCGACGCGGGCACCTTCGCGGTCAGCGCCGCCTGCCTGTGGAGCCTGCGCGCCGCGGCCGAGCGGCCGGCCGGGGCCGAGCAGAACTTCCTCGACGACCTGCGCCACGGCTGGCGCGAATTCTCGGTCCGCCGCTGGGCGGTCGCGATCGTCGTCTCGGCGGCGATCACCAACGCCCTCTTCACCCCGATCTTCCAGGTCCTCGGGCCGCTCGTCGCCCGCGACTCCCTCGGCGGCGCCGGCTCCTGGGCGCTGATCGTCTCCCTGTTCGGCGCCGGCGGCCTGATCGGCGGCGCCGTCACCATCTCGATCCGCCCGCGCCGGCCGCTGCTGGTCAGCGAGGCGCTCGCCCTCCTCTTCGCCCTCCCGGTCGCCCTGCTGGCGATTCCCGCCTCGACCGCGGCGATCGCCGCCGGGGCGCTGATCTCGGGCGCGATCGCCAGCCTCTCGGAGATCCTCTACATGACCGCCGTCGCGGAGAAGGTCCCGCAGGAGTCGCTCTCGCGGGTGATGGCCTACGACTGGTTCGGCTCGCTGGCGATCGAGCCGCTCGGCCTGGTCGTCGTCGGACCGCTGGCGGTCGCGATCGGGACCTCGACCACGCTCTGGCTCGGCGCCGCGGCGATCACCGCCTGCATCGGGGCGACCCTCCTCGTCCCCAGCGTGCGGCGGCTCGAACTCGACCCGGCCGCCGAGCCGGCGCCGCTGCCCGCCCCGCCCCCGGTCGAGGCGATGGAGTGATCGAAAGGTCGATTTCCCCCCTCATAGGGGGACAATTGACCTTTCGTTTAATCAGAGCGTGCGCATCACCGCTTCGGCGGCGTTGTAGCCGTTGATCCCGTGGGCGCCGGCGCCGGGCGGGGTGGCGGCGGAGCAGACGAAGACGCCGGGGATGCCGGTCGCATACGGGTTGGCGCCTAGGCGGGGGCGGAAGAGGAGCTGGCGGGCGTCGTTGGCGCCGGTCGCGATGTCGCCGCCGGCGAGGTTCGGGTTGGCCGCCTCGATCCCGGCCGGGGCGGTGGCGTGGCAGGCGACGATCCGCTCGCGCAGGCCCGGGGCGAAGCGCTCGATCTGGGCGAGGATCGGCTCGGTCGCGTCGCCGGGATAGCCGTGGGGCACGTGCCCGTAGACCCAGAGCGGGTGCAGGTCGCCCCGCGAGCGCTGCGGGTCGGCGAGGTACTGCTGGCCGACGAGGACGTATGGGCGCTCCGGCATCCGCCCGCGGTTGATCTCGTGCTCGGCGGCGGCGACCTCGGCGAAGCTGCCGCCGAGGTGGACGGTGCCGGCGCGGCGGGCGGGCTCGTAGCTCCAGGGCACCCCGCCCTCGACCGCGAGGTCGAGCTTGAAGGCCGCGGGGCCGAAGCGGTAGCGGCGGTAGGCGCGGGCGACCCGCCGGGGCAGCCGCTCCCCCGCCAGCTCCAGCACGCCGCGCGGCGAGAGGTCGAGGACGACCGCGTCGGCGTCCGGCAGCTCGGCCAGCGAGCGCACCGGGCGGCCGGTCTCGATCCGGCCGCCGTGCTCGCGCAGCGCCCCCGCGAAGGCGGCGGCGATCGCCGCCGAGCCGCCCTTCGCCACCGGCCAGCCGTGGGCGTGGCCGGCGCTGACCAGCGCCACCCCGACGGCGGCGCTGAAGGGGCGGTCGAGGCGGCTGAACGAGTGCGCCGCGACGCCGCCGAAGAGCGCCGCCGCCTCCGGCTCCCCCAGCAGCCCCGCGACGGCGGCGGCCGGCAGCGCCGAGGGCGCCCCGAAGGCGGCCAGCCGCAGCGGGTGGCGCGGCAGCCGCAGCAGCGGCTGGTAGATGTCCTCGGTCAGGGTCTCGTAGCCGCGGGCCGAGCGGCCGAAGAGGCGCTCCCAGGCGCGCCCGCCCTCCCCCAGCCCGGCCGCGGTCGCCTCGATCGAGCGCAGCATGCTCGCCCCGGCGCCGCCGTCCAGCGGGTGGGCCAGGTCGACCTCCGGCCACAGCCACTCGAGCCCGTGGCGCTCGAGCCCGAGGCCGGCGAAGGCCGGCGAGCCGACCGCCATCGGGTGGAAGGCGCTGCAGACGTCGTGCAGGAGGCCCGGCTCGGTCAGCTCGGCGCTGCGGGTGCCGCCGCCGATCGTCGCCGCTGCCTCGATCACCGTCACCTCCACCCCGCGCGCAGCGAGGACGGCGGCGCAGGCGAGACCGTTGGGGCCCGAGCCGACGACTACCGCGCTCGGCATCGTCCGCTCGCAGGGGTGAGGAGGCTCATGCCCTATTTATGCCCGTACGCCGGGGGCGACTGCGCGCGGCCGGTCGCACTGCACGGGAAACGCCGCCGGCCCCTCCTCGTCCAGCCAGGGCTGGCGCGCGGCCATCGCGGCGACGTCGACGTAGCCCTCCTCGACCAGCCCCTCGGCCGCGTCCCAGATCCGGTAGCGCTGGCGCTGCACCTGCGCCGGCTGGCTCTCCAGCGTCACCACCCGCAGTTCCCCCGGGGCGAAGCGGCAGCGCTCCTGCACCGCCGCCAGCAGCCGCTGGTCGTGGAAGTGGCCGTCGCCGAAGTTGTAGCCGAGGACGACCCCGGCGACCAGCTCGCCCTCGCGCACGTCGTAGTCCTCGACGTCGTCCACCGCCCGCGCCGTGAGCGCGTTCAGCGCCCGCCCGTGCGAGTGCATCGAGCGGAAGGCGAGGCCTTTGTAGAGGAGGACGTCGATCAGCTCCGGCTCGTAGAACTTCTTCAGCTGCTCGCCGACGATCGGCGCCGCCTTGACGAGGCCGCGGTCGAGCTTCGCCTCGGCGCCGCTGTCGCGGCGGAACAGCCACTGGCTGGTCGCCCAGTTGCCCGCGTAGTAGCGCATCGAGGGCAGGAAGCTGACCAGGTCCGGCCGCAGGTTCCCCAGCACCGGCAGGCCGACGCAGGTCAGCGCCAGGATCGCCGGCAGCAGCGGGTCGTCGAGGGTCGAGAAGGGGACGCTGCCGTAGTGGCCGAAGAGGAAGAGCAGGCCGAAGACCATGAAGACGTTCCACTCCAGCGGCACCGCCAGCGGGAAGGTCGAGAGGATGTGGGCGTGGAAGACGACCATCCCGGCAACGGCGAGGGTCTGCACCCAGCCGCCGCTGGAGAGGATCAGGACCACCGGCAGGGTGAACTCCATCACGGTGCCGAGGTGGGCGGCGCCGGCGCCGAGCCGCGAGGGCCGCAGGTCGTCGGGGTGGTCGCGGTAGAGGCGCCGCTTCATCGCCCGCGAGCGGTTCCAGGGCGTGTTGCTGATCATCACCGTGACCACGAAGGGGAAGTGGCGGTTCAGCTTCGAGCTCGCCGCCCCCCACCAGATACAGAGGAAGACGAGCTGGGCGGCGATCACCAGGTTCGTCAGCGGGAAGAGGAAGATCAGCGCCAGGTTGCCGTAGATCTCCGCCCGCGCCGCCAGGAACGGGACCTTGTCGCGGAGCCCGAGGGCGGCGAGGACCGCCAGCATGACGGCGACGGCGACCGGGTCGAGGCGGGCGACCGTGCCGCCGGCCCAGGGGGCGGTGCCGTCGACGCCGCCGGAGAGGAGGTTGTAGAGGAGCGCCGCCAGCAGCGCTCCATATAAGGAGACGTCGAGCCAGGTCCGGGTCGTCCCCCGCGTCCCCGGCACCCGCTCGGGCCAGGGCGGCAGCCGCGTCGTCCCCGGCCGCAGCCAGTAGAGGAAGCCGCCGACCATCGGGCTGAAGCGCAGGGTCAGCGGCAGCGAGCCGGCGCCGAGCCCGAGCACCTCCCAGAGCATCGTCCAGACCACCGCCTTCTCGAAGACGATCGGCTCGGTCCAGTGCGGCCAGCCGCTGGTCGCGAAGATCGCCAGGGCGCCGAGCCCGGCGTAGGCGAGGACCTTGAAGACGTAGAGGAAGTAGACCGCGGTCGGGGTCCCGAAGCCGTTCAGCGCCCAGTCCTGGGCCAGCGGCTTGATCCGCTGCAGGTGCGGCAGCCGCCGCCACTCGGCGACCTCGAACGGCGGCGGAGCTGGATCTAGGAGGCCCATTCGTCCAAATCTTTCAAGCGGAGAAGGCGCTGCTGCCGATGACTCTACGTCTTGTCTGGAGGACCGCCAAACTCGACGCCACCGCCGGGGGCGAAGCCGCTGTGGGGCGGCGGAGCCGCAGCGTCCGCGCCCAGGGCGCCCGGCCGGGCGAGTTTGCAAACCAATGGTGAACAAAGTCGCCCAGGCCGGGGCGAGCTCAAGCCGCTCTCGCTGCGCGCCCTGCAGGCGGCCGGAGCCCTCTCGCTGCTGCTGATCCTCGTCGTCGCCAACTCGCTGCTGCATAGCAGCGAAAACCCGCTCAACCCGGTCGCGGCGGCGGCCGAGCGGACCGAGGGAGTGGACGGGCTGCGCTTCGCGATGAGGATCCGCACCAGCTCCGAAGCCCGCCCGCCGAAGATCGAGCACGGCAGCGGGGCCCTGAACCTGCAGACCAAGCTGGGCCTCGTCCACTACAGCGGCGAGACCTCGGACGGCACCCGCACGCAGGTCGACATGGTGGTGGGAGAAGACGGGATCTACCTGCGCTCACCGCAGTTGCGGGGCAGGCTGCCCGAAGGCAAGGAATGGGCCAAGATGGACCCGTCCCTGCTGACCGGCAAGGATTCGCTGCCGGCGGAAAGCCCCGACGGCTCGCTGGGCATGCTGAGCGTCAACGACCGGGTCCACCGCGCCGGCCACGGTCGCGTCCGGGGACTGCGGGTGAGCCGCTACGTCAGCAGCTTCGAAATCGGCGACGTGGCGGCCGCGCTCCGCGCCAAGGGCGAAGACGAACTCGCCGAACAGTGCGAAAAGTCGTCCTCGCAGGTGGTGGGGCCTGTCCACGCAGAAGCGTTCGTGGACGCCAGGGGTCTGGTGCGACGCGTCCACATCCGCATGACCACCACCGCCTCCGGTACGCCGGAGACCGTCGAGTCGACGACCGACTTCTTCGACTTCGGCGCTCGCCCGGATATCCAGGTCCCTCCGGAAGACCTCGTCTTCGACATGACGCCGGTCCTCGAAAAGCAGCGGGAAGCGCTCGGGCAGAGCAGCTGATCCCGGTTGCGTAGGTCCACGACCGCGCAGACGGTCTCCTACCCGGAGGGTTCGAGGGAACCGACGAGTGGGCCGACCAGGGACTTCGCCGTCCGCAGGTCGTAGGCGCTGCCGAGGACGGCGAACCCGTCGTTGCCCAGGTTGAAGAAGAAGTCGGCCCGCTCGGGCAGCCCCGCGGTCGAGTGGAACTGGACTTCGCTGCCGAGGACGCCGCCCCGAACCACGTCTTCCTTCACCGCGTAGACCGGCTCGCCGGCGCTTTCGAGGTCTTCGGCGATCATTTCCGCGCTTTCGGTCGGGTCCTTGGCCCCTCCCGGGGACTCGTCGACCTTGAGCGATTCGTCCTCGGCCGGACTGTTCCAGGTGTTCTCAACGTAGCTGCCGTCGCTTGCGGTGGCTTCTTCTTCTTCCTGAACCCAACCGGCGGGCACGGTCGCCGTGTAGAGGCCGCCGTAGAACGGTTCACGTCCGCCTCCGCCGGCGACGGCCGCGGCCGACGCTTCTTCGCCTTCCCTGCCCACCTGCGTTTCCGTTTCTGCTTCCGTTTCCGTTTCGGCGGCGGGTTCTGGTTCTTCGCCGCCGGCGCTTCCTCCGCGCTTCCCGCTCGCGGCCGCCGCTTCGGTCTTGCGGACCACCGTGGCGGTATCGCTACCTCGCTTGCCGGCCAGAACCAATGCCCCCGCCACCAGGCCGCCGGCCAGCGCCATGGCCGCGAGGACGATCGCGACCGAGCCGACCGGCGCCCGGCGCTTCCGCGGGGCCGCCGCCGGCATCTGCGTCGTGCGGCGCTCGTAGGGGTCCGCGGGCGCCGGCCGGTGCCCGCGCCCGGCGGCGTCCCCCTCGAGCAGCCCGGCCGCGGCGGCCCCGGTTGCGACGCTTCGCTCGGTCGGCCGGGCGGTCCCGGCTCCGGCCGCGGCCGCGGCCGCCCGCCCGAGGTCGCCGGCGGAGCGGAAGCGGTCCTCCGGCTCCCGGGCCAGCGACCGCGCCAACACCGGATCGAAGGAGCGGTTGCCGCCGCCGGGCAGCGAGGGCGGCTTCTTGTTGGCCTTCGCCCACAGTTTCTGCATCTCGTCGCCGCCGTAGGGAACCGAGCCGCTGAGCATCTCGTAGAACACGCAGCCGAGCGAGTAGATGTCGGTGCGGGCGTCGACCCGCCCGGCCGCCACCTGCTCCGGCGCCACGTAGTCGAGGGTGCCGATCCACTGGCCGGTGCGGGTCAGCTGCGCCTGGCCGGCGCCCAACCCCCGGGTCAGCCCGAAATCGGTGAGATAGGCGGTGCCGGCACCGGGGCGGCCGTCGAGCAGGATGTTGGCCGGCTTAACGTCGCGGTGGACGAAGCCGGCGGCGTGCGCCGCGTCGAGCGCCGCCCCCACTTCGGAGACGACAGCCGCCGCCGCCGCGGGTGCGAGCGGGCCGGACTCGGCGAGGTGGTGGCGCAGGTCGGTACCCGCGACGTAGCGCATTGCGATGTAGAGGTGGCCGTCGGCGCTGCCGGCGGAGTAGATCGGCACCGCGTTCGGGTGCTCGATTGCCGCGGCGCTGCGGGCCTCGGCTTCGAAGCGCTCCTGGAACTCCTCGTCGTGGACGAGGTCCGGAGCCACGACCTTCAGGGCGACCTGCCGGTCGAGGCGGGTGTCGAGGGCCAGATAGACGATGCCCATCCCCCCGCGCCCGATCCTGTCGACGATGCGAAAGTCGCCGAGCCGATCCCCGGGCGCGTGTGAGGTGTCTGGCTTCACGGTAAGGTTCGGCGCAGGCGCGCACCGTCGGCGGGAATCGTAACGGTGTCAAGGCGGTCACACGTACTCGATGGGAGGCGGGATGGATCTGCGGTGGAATAGGTTGAGCAACGGCGAGCAGATCGCAGGCGGGGCGGCGTTGGCGCTGTTCGTCTGCATGTTCTTCGGCTGGTTCAACTTCGGCTTCGCGACCGAGAACGCCTGGGAAGCGCTCGACTTCATCAGCCCGGCACTCACCGTGGCGATCGTCTTCACCCTCGCTGCGGTCGGGATGAAGGCGGCGGGCAGGAGTCTCGGTGACATCCCTGTCGACACCGCAATCCTCGTCCTCGGCTGCCTCGCCTTCGTGTTGATCCTGTTCCGCCTGATCGACCCGGTCTCGCTCTCCGGCGGCGAGGGGTTCGAACAGAGCAGCAGCGTCGAGGCGGGCATCTTCCTGGCTCTGCTGGCGGCGGCCGGGATCGCCGGGGGCGGCTACCTCGCCACCGGCGGCACCGCCCACGAGCAGCTCAGAAAGCTGTTGCCGCAGGGGACCGCGGCGACGCCGCCGCCGGCGCCCGCGGCGACCGCCCCCCCACCGCCGCCGGCCGCCGCTCCGACCGCGCCGCCCCCTCCCCCGCCGGCAGCGCCCGCGGAGGTCGAGGAGCCGAGCCGGTTCTGCGAACAGTGCGGAGTCGCAGTTGCCGCCGGCGACCGGTTCTGCAGCGGCTGCGGCGCGATCCAGGCGCCTACCCCGGACTGAGGGTGCCCAGCGTCAGGACGTCGTTGCCCGGCGGCAGCAGGGAGAGCATCAGCTGCCCCTGCGTGGGGCGGATCGTCAGGGTCCCGCCGCCGATGCACGGTGCCGGCTGACTGTAGGAAAGGGTTGCCGGCCCGGATTCGGCCAGGGTCAGGGCGGCGGAGCAGTTGCCGCGTTCGAGCCGGCCGCTGCGGCCGCCGGCATCGATTTCCAGCCTCACCGGCAGCGAACCGTCGAGGTCCGGGTGTTCGACGCTGGTCCGTTCCAGCGTCCCGCTCCAGCGTCCCACGGCCTCGCCCGGACCGGCGAGCCGCGGCGCCGGGCTGAGCGGGCGCGCAAAGGCCGAGGGCACGCCGTTGCGGTGCAGCCCGACGAGCAGCGACTTTTCTTCCCCGGTATTCGCGATCGGGCCGGCAACCAGGACCTGGAAGTCGGGATACAGCTCCGCCGCCCCGTCGGAGGAGACGACGGTGACGTCGACCCCTGCCGCGGCAAGCCGTTCGCGCTCTTCTTCTGCGTGGGAGGCGGTCTTGAACGACCCGGCCTGCACGTAGCGGCCCGCTTCGATCGCTTCTGGCGCGGCGGCCGGCGACCCAGCTCCCGTTTCCGGATGCTCTGCCACGGAGCCGCTGCCGGTCGCCCGATCCGCCGCGGTCCCGCTGCCCTTGGCGACCACGACGGTCGTGCCGGCGCCGGTGCCGCCGCCGGCGAGGAGGATGGCGAGCGCGGCGCCGGCGCCGAGGAGGACGACTGCCGCCCCCAGCCAGAGCGCCCGGTGCCGGCCGTCCCGGCCGGGAGAGGGCGGCGGTGCAGCCGCGGGCGGTTCGTACCGCGTCCCGCACCGACGGCAGAACGCCGCCCCCGGCGCCAGCGGGCTGCCGCAGCTGCCGCAGCGCCGCTCCGTCCCGGCGACGCTCATCGAACCGCCGCGACTGCCTGACGCGGAGTCGCGAGGGCGGCGAGAAGTCCCCCCGCCACCAGCAGCGAGCAGGAGGCGAGAAGCAGGACCTGCACATAGCGGGAGCCGATCTCGGCGTGCCCGAATTCGGCAAAGTAGACGAACCCGGAGTAGACGTGGTGCGAGTAGGTATCGACGTGGAAGGTGTCGGGGAACGTCCACATCACCGAGAGCAGCAGCGTCGGCAGGCCGGCGGCCACCAGCAGCACTGCGAAGAGGGAACGGTTGACGGGGCGGGTGAGGAAGAGGACGCCGATCGCGATCGCCGCCGCGCCGGAGAGCAGGGCGAGCACGTCGCCGCCGTCGATCGGGTCGCCGAAGTTGACGGGGAAGCCGAGGTGCAGCGGCTGGTAGACGGTGGCGTAGAGGACCAGGAAGCAGAGCCCGGCGCCGCCGAGGATCGCCAGCGCCGCCGCCGCGACCGGTCGCGCCTCGCCGACTGCGGCCCCCGGCGGGGGCGGGAGTGGCGGGGGCGGAGGCGGAGGCGGTGGGAAGGTGGCCCCGGCCGCCGCTGCCTGGGGCCTGCCGCAGGCCCGGCAGAACCTCGCACCCGCCCTCAACTCGGTGCCGCAGGAGCCGCAGTACACGATCCCGCCCCTCAGGAGAGCGCCTGCGCCTCGCCGCAGGCCGAGCAGAAACGGGCGGCGCCGGAGATCGGTGCCCCGCAGGAGCCGCAGAAGACGCGCTCGGGCGGCGGCGCGCCCTCGGGGTCGATCGGCGCCACGACCGTCGCGGCCTCGCCCTCCTCGATCTCCGCGACGGCGGTCGCAGCCTCGCTCGCCTCGATCCGCTCGGACCCTGGAGGCTCCACCGGGACCGCGGCGGCGGCCGGGGTGGGATCGGGGTGGCGCGCGGCGTAATGGTCGGTCCACTGCCTGCCGTCGTAATAGCGCAGGCGGCCGCTGCCCGCCGGGTCCGGATGCCACCCCGCCGGCCCGAGCCCGCCCGCGAGGGCCGCGTGCTGCCCCGAGACGCCGAGTCTCTTGTTGTGGTTGGTTGCGGCGATCCCCGCCCAGATCGCGCAGACCGGAGCGGTGAGCAAGAGGCCCAGCCCGAGGGTGACCACCGCGACGACGAAGCTGATCGCCAACATGATCAGGGCGCCCGCGACGGTGGCATAGATCATCCCGATCGGCCCGAAGAAGAGGGCGAGCAGGACGGCGCCGGCCACGCTCTTCTGCGAGCCCACCTGGATCACGGTCGTCTGCTGCACCGCCACCGGAGTCTGATTGTCCATTCCCGCGTCTCCCACCGTCATCGAGCTCCCGACCGCGGCAACCTTACCCTTTACCGGTCCAGCCCCGGAGCGGCGTTATTGTCCTCGCCCTTCCCATGGCGGACTCCTTCTGCACCAGCTGCGGCTCCGCGGTCGAAGCCGATTGGAAGTTCTGCGAGGCCTGCGGCGCCGAGCGGGCGGCGGTGGCGACGCTTCCTCCCACGCCCGAGCCGCACGCCTCGGCGCCCCCGCTACAGGCGCACGCGGTCGAGGTGGAGGCCGGCGGCAAGGTCCTCCTGCAGCCGACGACGCTGCGGCTCGAGCGTGGCGAGCTGGTGGCGATCATCGGCCCCAGCGGTTCGGGCAAGAGCACCCTGCTGAAGGCGCTCGGCGGGGTGCGGCCGACCAGCGGCGGCTCGGTCACGATGCGCGGCGACGACATCGGGCTGAGACAGGAAGACGTCGGCTACGTGCCCCAGGACGACACCCTGCACCACCTCCTGAGCATCCATGAGGCGCTCTCCTTCGCCGCCCGGCTGCGGCTGCCCGAAGGGCACAGCAAGGAAGAACGCGAAGCGGCGATCGCCGACGTGCTCGAGCAGGTGGAACTGGCGGACATCCCCGACCGCCGCATCGGCAACCTCTCCGGCGGTCAGCGCAAGCGCGCGGCGGTCGCCCTCGAGCTGATCGCGAAACCGGAGCTGCTGCTGCTCGACGAGCCGACGACCGGCCTCGACCCCGGGCTCGAGCGGCGCCTGATGGAGCTGACCCGGGAACTCGCCGACCGCGGGCACTGCGTCCTCCTCGTCACCCACGCTACCCAGAGCCTGGAGCTCTGCGACCGGGTCGCGATCATGGCCCCGGGCGGGCGCCTTGCCTTCATCGGCCCGCCCGCGGAGGTGGCGGAGGCCTTCGGAGTCGAGCAGATCGACGAGGTCTACGCCAAGCTCAGCCGCGAGGCCGAGGAAGCGGGGCCATCCGCCGAGCGCCCGGCAGAGCCGCTCTCCCATCCCCGTCCCGCCTCCTCACGCGAGGTTCCGCGGCGGCGGATCCGGCCGCAGGTGAGGGTGCTCTGCCGCCGCTACGCGCTGCTGATGGCGCGCGACCGGCGCAACGCGAAGATCCTTGCCGCGCAGGTGGTCGTGCTGGCACTCGGCGCCGCCTTCCTCTTCCAGTCCGACGTCTTCTCCTACGAAGCGGGCGAAGCGCTCAACGCCGCGCAGAGCGCCCAGCTGATCTTCCTGATGGTGACGGTATCGATCTGGTTCGGGGCAATCGCCTCGGTGCGGCAGATCGTCGCCGAGCGCAGCGTCCTCTCCCGCGAGCTCTCGGCCGGAGTGCGGACCGAGGCCTACCTGATCGCCAAGGGAGTGGTGATCGGCGCCGTGGCGGCGGCGCAGACGGCGCTCTTCGTCTGGATCGTCTTCGGGCTGCGGCCGCTCTCCGAAGCGCCGAGCAACGCGGAGCTGCACGTCCTGGCCATCTGCGTCCTGGCCTCTTGGGTCGGGATGGGGATGGGCCTCACCCTCTCCGCCTTCGCCCGAAGCGAGGACCAGGCCGCCAGCTTCCTGCCGCTGATCCTGCTGCCGCAGCTGCTCTTCGCCGGGGCCGTGGTGACGACCAAGGACATGGGCGCGCCGATCCGCCTCCTCTCCCACCTGGTCGCCGCCCAATGGGCCTTCGCGGGCGTCGGCAACGCCATCGGCATGAACGGCCGGATCGAATCCGACCACTCCTTCGCCCACGCCAACCACTACAGCTCGGCCTTCTTCACCCACGGGCCGCTGCAGGCGGCGATCGTCCTCGCCCTGATGATCGTCGCCTGCGCTGCCGTCCTGCAGGCACGCCTCCGCCCCTCCTTCGAGGACACCTGGTGGCAGCAGGCAAAGCAGGCCTGGGAACGCCGGCTGGCCGAGCGCCGCCGCCCCGCCCAGAGCTTCGGCTAGGGACCCGCCGGCGATCCTGCCGCTCCCGGCTGACCCTGCGAAAGCTCGGGATCGGTAACCACACCTTTCGCGTCAAAGCACTCGCGGCCGGCGCAACGTCCTCGACGCTCGGCTTCCACTTCGTCATCGCCCCCCTGAGACGGAGGACCCGCCGCAGTGGGCGAGTGGGAAGACTTCATACCGCTACCGCGTTCTGCTCCAAGCGGAGAGATCATCGTGCCGGTGGAGTGCTCGCTTAAGTTCGCTCCACAGACGAGAAAGCGGCAGGGGACGTAGAAGATCGCGAATTGGCGGGAACGCGGAGCCGTCCTGGCTGCAGGGGGGGACCTCGCCGATGCCTTGGTCCGCGGCAAGACCAGCGGCGTCAACGACGCCCTCTTCGGCGAGATGGCCTACCACGCGCCTACTACTAGCCCCTGCGCACCGAGCACTTCAGGTACATCCGCCGTTTCGCCGAGTATGACCGCCCCGTCCTCGCCAACTGCGACGACAGCGCCAGCAAGAAGATCCTGATGGAGGCCGATCCTCGGGAACGTGCCGATCGGCCCAGCCGAACGAGCTCGACGACCTCGCCGCCGACCCGGGCCACGAGGCGACCCTGGCCGAGCTGCGCGAGCGCCTGCTTGAGTGGAAGCGAGCGACCGAGGACCCGCTGCTCGACGGGCCGGTGCCGGAGCCGCCGGGCGCCTGGTCGAACGACCCGCGCCAGGGGAGCCCGAACGGCCCGACCAGCGCGGCGGAGCGTTAAACAAGGCGCAGCCCGAGCAGGTCGGCAGCCCTCCACACGACCGGGTGCTCGAGGCTCAACTCATCAACGCTGCCGACCCCCAGCGATGCGGAGACTCGATCGAACAAGGTCCATCTGATCCAGCTCGACAGGGTCGAGGGTCGTCGGGTCGATGACCGTGACTCCGCCCGCCCGCAACCTCCAGGCGTTCTGCAAATCGATTCCCCCCTGCGCCGCCAGTCGTTGCGGCTCCCACGGCGCCCTAGTGCACGTTCTATGCTGGGGCATGGGTTGCCTTGGTGAATTTGGACGGCAATACCCTCGCCCTACCGAGATTCGAAAGCAGGGGCCTGCCCTTGCGCGCCGAAACTCTCGTCCAAGTTTCTCGTTAGGTCTTAGCAAAAGACGCAACGAGCCGATAACACCCGCGCCCCTCTTTTCGATGAGCCTTGATTTTCGGCTTTTCTCTGAGAGACTTGCGCACTAAGGGGACTTTGTGTAATGGCGGAAAAACGACCTGAATCCGACTCGGACACGCCGAAAATCCACCATGGCATCCTCTCCAGCGCCGAGATCAAAATCGCCGATTTCGAGGCCGCGATGCGGGACCCCGAGGTTAAGGAGTTCCTCGCCAACGCCAAGGCTCATGGGGAACAGCTGGAGCAGCGAGGGTTCATCCACCCCTAGTCAGCGCAAGGTGAGTTCCTCGTCGGAGTAGAGAGGGACCCAGAGCTGCCCTTGCTCCGCAGTCCTCAAGAAGGTGAGTCGCTTCTCCAGAACGCCGGCGATGGTGTCGTCAAACGGCTCGATGACGAGAGCGACGTTGCCCTGAAGTTCGGCCACCTGGCTGGCGGTGTAGGCAGCCTGCTCGAAGATGGTTCGACCGAGGAACTTGCCCTGATCTCGCTTGCAGAGCCATTTGATCTGGCTGCAGGGCAATTTCTTTTTTTCCTCCCCATTTCCCGAGGGGTGCGGAGAGCTGATCGTGAACACATTTGAACTGATCGCAAAGAAACCATGGACCAACCCGTTGTGGAACATCACCCAGGTGACGATGCTGGGGTACTCCGATAGCGACTGGTTCTTCAACCACTCGGCGCACTCTTCACCTGCTTCATTGCAGGGCGGTTCAAACGCCTCGATTGCTTCGGCCAGATCCTCATAGCCTTTCGAATCGGCGATTTCTGGCCGCCAACGAATCCATCCGTCTTTCTGTTCTTGGACCACCGAGGAACAACCCCTGTCTGAGTAAATGCCAGTACCGCGAGCGTGTCACGTCGATAACGACACCGACACTCTGCTTCCCTGCCGGCGCTCCCTGGCGCCGGGCGCAAATTAGAAGTGGATCTTGTCTTCCGACTCCAGCTTTTCGCCCTTGGCCTTGGCCCCCTCGAGAAAGGCCTTGACGATCGGGTCTCGCTGAGCCTCTTGAAAGTCGGAGATCTTGATCTCCGGCTCCGGAAGTTCCGGCTTGTGACGGGGCCGTCCTGGAGGTGGATCACTGGGGTTGCCCACGTTTAAAGGTCTTCCCATTTCAGTTCCTTTCAAATCAGCTGCGGGTGGGCAGAACCCCGCACGGAGATGAGAAGAAGAACTTGTCGCAGAGGAACAACCTCTTCTGGTGCCCGTTCGATGGTGCGCGAGGCTACCAAAATTCCCAGACCTATAAACCCTCGCACGTACCAGAGCTGCGCTGGGGAGTTCCCGATCCTGAGACCTAGTTGCTAAAGAGACCACCAGGATGGCGGACGGTTCAGGCAAATACCGCTACGGGGATTCGAACCCCGGTTTCCGGACTGAGAATCCGGCGTCCTAGTCCCCTAGACGATAGCGGCGAGGATGCGGGGCATTTTAGCGGGGCGGATGGCGGGGGCGCGAGACGTCGGTCACAGGGAGGGCTGCGGGGCGGCGAGGGGCGGGCGGGGCGTAAGCGGTAAATTGCCTGCTCCGCGCGGCTGTGGCGGAACTGGTAGACGCGCACGGTTCAGGTCCGTGTGGGCGAGAGCCCGTGGAGGTTCGACTCCTCTCAGCCGCATTCTTCATCGAGTCCGTCTTTTTGGTCGCTGTACGACCGCTGGGGCGGACTCGTTGCGCCCGGTCCCGGCTCCGGCCCTCTACGCCGCCTGCTTCGCCCGCTCTGTCTCGCCCGCCCCCCCTCTACGCCGCCTACGCGGCCTGCTTCGCCCGCTCCCCTCTACGCGGCCTGCTTCGCCCGCTCTGTCTCGCTCGCCCCCCCTCTACTCCGCCTGCGCGGCCTGCTTCGCCCGCCCCCCCCTCTACGCCGCCTACGCGGCCTGCTTCGCTCGCTCCGCCTCGCCCGCCCTTGCCGCGTTGGCGGCGATCTCCTCGACCAGGTCGGGCCAGAGCGGCCGCGGCAGGTCGTGGCCCATGCCGTCGACCAGCTTCAGGCGGGCGCCGGGAATCGCCTTGGCGGTGGCGCGGCCGCCCGACGGGTTGACGAGGATGTCGTTCCTGCCGTGGACGACGAGCGCCGGGAGGCGGAGCTTGCGCAGGGCCTCGGTGCGGTCGCCGGAGGCGGTGATCGCGTGCAGCTGGCGGGCGATGCCGGCCTGGCTGTGGCCGCGGTCGAAGGAGCGACCGGCCAGCTCGCGGATCCGCTCCTCTTCGAACGGGTAGCCGGGCGAGCCGATCGTGCGGAAGGTCTTGACGACGCGCTCGATCGCCGCCTCGCGCTCGCGCGGCGGCCGGCCGAGCAGGAGGCCGTAGGTGCGGAAGCTGGGATGGCCGACGCGGCGGCTGCCGGTCGTCGACATGATCGAGACGATCGAGCGGACGCGCTCGGGCCGCTCGATCGCCGCGCTCTGCACGATCATCCCGCCCATCGAGGCGCCGACCAGGTGGGCCGAGTCGATCCCGAGATGGTCCATCAGGCCGAAGGCGTCGGCGGCCATGTCGCGCAGCAGGTAGGGGGCGGTGGCGCGGCGGCCGACGAACATGTCGAGTTTGGACGGGAGGCCGCCCGCCTCGATCCGGGTCGAGCGACCGATGTCGCGGTTGTCGAAGCGGACGACGCGGAAGCCGCGCCCGGCCAGCAGCTCGCAGAACTCGTCCGACCAGGCGATCATCTGCGTCGCCAGCCCCATCACCAGCAGCAGCGGCTCGCCGTCGGGGTCGCCGATCTCCTGGTAGCAGAGCTCGACGCCGTTGGCGGGCGCGAACTGCTCCTCGGAGAACCACGGCATCCGCCGATGCTACCCAAGCTGGCCATGCAGCCAAACCCGGCGTTCGTCCTTTGTCGCCCCAGGGGCCACAAAGGACGAACGCCGCGGGTGGTTCGGTAGAAAGTGGGGATGCGGACGGCGCTGATCTCCGACCTCCACCTCGGCGTCGCCAGCGACGAGGACGTGCTGCGGCACCAGGCGATCCGCGAGATCCTCCTCGAGGAGATCTCCGGCGCCGACCGGGTCGTCCTGCTCGGCGACGTGGTCGAGCTGCGCAACCTCCCGCTCGGCCCCTCGCTGCGGCGCAGCCAGCCCTTCTTCGAAGCGCTCGGAGAGGCGCTCGGCCCCGCCGCGGTGACGCTCGTGCCGGGCAACCACGACGCCCGGTTCGCCGAGCCGCTCCTCGACCGGCTCTCGCTCGACGGCGACCCGGCGCTCGGGCTCGAGCACCGCTACGAGCCGCCCCCGGGGGACGGCCCCTCCCCCGGTCCCGCCGGGCTGATCGACGCATGGCTGGGACCGGCCCGGCTGGAATTCGCCTACCCCGGCCTCTGGCTCCGCGACGACGTCTACGCGACCCACGGCCATTACATGGACGCCCACCTGCGGCTGCCGCGGGCCGAGTGCCTCGCCGCGGCGACGATGGCGCGCCTGCTGAGGCCCCCGCCGCCGCGGGCGACGCCCGACGACTACGAGCGGATCCTCCGCCCCCTCTACGGGTTCGCCTACGGCCTCGCCCAGGTGCTGCCGGTGAGGCGGCGCCGCAACGGCCCCGGCGAGCGGGCCTGGGAGGTGCTGAACGGCGAGACCGGGCAGCTGAGCCGGCGGGCGCGACTCGGGCGGGCCTCCTTCCCACCGGCGATCCACGCCGTCAACCGGCTCCTGCACGCCGACTTCGACCCCGACGTCAGCCCGGCGGCGATCTTCCGCAGCGGCGTCGACGCGGCGACCGAGCTGGCGGCGCGCCTGGGCGTCGACGGCGCCCACGTGATCACCGGCCACACCCACCGCGGCGGCCCGCTGCCGAGCGAACCCGAATGGCCCCTCCCCGGCGGCGGCCGCCTCCACAACACCGGCAGCTGGGTCTTCGCCACCGCCTTCCACCACCCCGGCCGCCCACCCAGCCCCTACTGGCCCGGCACCGTCACCTGGATCGAGGACGACGCCCCACCCCGCAGGGTCCAGCTACTGCAGGACCACACCCACGCTCAACTACTTGAACTGGTAGAGAGCGGGCAAGCCGTCGGAGAGCCGGGGTAGGGCTCGCCGGGCCCTCCCCGCTGTTGCCCGCCGAGCACTGCCCCGGCTCTCTCCCACTAAGCCTGAAGCCACTCCGCGATGACGCTCCCGATCTCGGGACCGGCGTCCTCCTGCAGGAAGTGCGCAGCGTCCTCGATCGGCCGCGGCGGCGGGAAGTTCAGCTCGCTGGAGACCCGCTCCCCCACCGAGAAGGGCAGGATCGGGTCCGAGTCGGCCCAGAGGACCAGCGCCGGGCGCTCGTCCTCGCGCAGCGCGTCGGCGACCGCTTTGCCCTCGGCCGCCCCGACCGCCTCGGGCGTCGTCGGCAGGATCAGCGGGAAGGCGCGGGCGGCGGCCTTCGAGGCGGGATCGGGGTAGGGTGCGTCGTAGGCGGCGATCACCTCGTCGCCGGGGTCGTGCCTGCAGCCGCCCTTGATCAGGAAGCCGATCGGCACGTCGGCGTTCTCGCGGACGAAGTCGCGGAAGGCGAACCAGGCGTCGCTCATCTTCTGGCGGCCGGTGAACGGCCCGGTCTCCATGATCACGATCCGGGAGATCCGATCGGGGTGCTCGACCGCCAGCCGCAGCCCGATCGGCCCGCCCCAGTCGTGGACGACCGCGGTCGCGTCGCGCAGGTCTAGTTCCTCCAGCAGCGCCGCCATCAGCTCGACGTGGCGGTCGTAGGTGTACCAGCCGAGGTCGGTGGGCTTGTCGGAGCGGCCGAAGCCGGCGTAGTCGGGGGCGATGCAGCGATAGCCGGCGTCGCGCACCGGCGGAATCACCTTGCGCCAGAGGAACGACCAGGTCGGCTCGCCGTGGAAGAAAACGACCGGCCTGCCCTCCCCCTCGTCGAGGTGGGCCAGCCGCAGCCCGCCGACCTCGCGGTAGCTCGACTCGAACGGGTAGTCCGGCAACCCCTCGAGCCGCTCCTCCGGCGTGCGCACGAAGTCCATGGCGCCGCAGTCTACGGCCAATCCCGAGTGTGGTTGAGCTTTGGCGTAAATACCACGCCAAAGCTCAACCACCCGCGGGGGGCGGTCGGCTCGCCCGAGGCCGGCGCCACCTCTCCTACCTCCCACGCCTGTTTCTGCCACGCTCTGCGGATGAACGCGGAGAACCAGAACGGCGAGCCGATCACCTCCGAGGGGCTCGAGGAGCTGAAAGCGGAACTGGCCGAGCTGGAAGGGCCGGCGCGGAAAGCGATGGCGGCGCGGATCAAGGTTGCCCGCGAGGAGGGCGACCTCAAGGAGAACGCCGAGTATCACGTCGCCAAAGAGGACCAGGCGCACCTGGAGACGCGGATCAAGCGGCTGCAGGAGCGGCTGCGCAACGCCGTCGTGGTCGAGGTATCGGCGATCGACAGCGACGTCTTCTCCTTCGGCCGCAGCGCCGAGGTGCTCGACGAGGGCAAAGGCGAGGCCGCGGTCTGGACCCTGGTCGGCTCGACCGAGGCCAACCTCGCCGAGGGCCGGCTCTCGGCCGAGTCGCCGATCGGCCGCGCCCTGATGGACGCCCGGGTCGGCTCGACGGTCACCGTCGAGACGCCCAAAGGCGACCGCGCCTTCAAGGTCCTCAAGCTCGTCTCCTAGCCGCAGGGCGCGGCGACCGCCGCGGCGGGGGCGAGAATGCCGGGATGCTGCGGCTGCGCTCCTCCATCGCCGACCACCGGGCCGACGAGTTCGCCTCGCTCCTGCGCGAGATGGAGGGGGTGCGGCGGGTCGTCCAGGAGGCCGACGAGGCGGTCGCCGACGCCGCCCGCGTCTTCGTCGCCGACGTCGAGCCGAGCTCGGCCGACCGGCTGGTCGAGGAGATCGGCCTGCTCGGGATCGACCCCGACGACTACGTCCTCACCCGGCTCGAGGTGATCGCCCCCCAGCGCCGCCACCACCGCGGCGAGAGCGGCGAGGACGGCTTCGCCTGGGTCGAAGTGATGGGCCAGGCGCGCGCCAACTCGCGCCTGCTGGCGCGCTACCTGGCGCTGATCAACGTCGCCGCCGTGATCGCCGCCCTCGGCGTGATCACCAGCAGCTCGATCCTGATCGTCGGCGCGATGGCGGTCAGCCCGGACCTGCTGCCGATCTGCGCCACCTCGGTCGGCCTGGTCAGCGGCAACCGCCCGCTCGCCGGCCGCGCCTTCGTCACCCTGACCATGGGCCTCGGCCTGGTCGTCCTCACCGCCGCCGTGCTCAGCCTCGCGCTGAAGCTGACCGGACTGCTCCCGGACGGCTTCCGGGTCGAGCAGAGCAGCCTCGCCACCCTCGCCCACACCGACTACTCGACGGTGCTGATCGCCCTCGCGGCGGGGGTCGCCGGGATGCTCTCCTTCGAGACCCGGGCCAGCGCCGCCGTCGGCGTCGCGATCTCGGTCACCACGATCCCGGCCTCGGCCTACCTCGGGGTCGCGATCGGCGGCGGCGGCATCGACCACGCCCTCGGCGCCCTCGCCGTCCTCGTCATCAACGTCTCGCTGCTGATCCTCTCCGGCAGCCTCACCCTGCTGCTCCAGCGCACCCTCCCGAACCGCTCCGGAACCCCGCTCTGATCGCTCCCGGCTAGTGACCTGAGTCATTGATCCGCTGGCAGTAGGAGGCGAGGCTGTCGAGAATCTCATCGGCGCTCTTGTGCCAGACGTAGGGCTTGGGCTCGTCGTTCCAGTTGGCGATCCAGGTTCTGATCGAGGCGACGAGATCGCGGACGGAGCGATGGGAGCCGCGCTTCAGCCACTTCGTGGTCAACTCCGCGAACCAGCGCTCGACCAGGTTCAGCCAGGAGCTGTAGGTGGGCGTGAAGTGCAAGGTGAAGCGCGGGTGGCGCTTGAGCCAGCGCTGGATCGACGGGGTCTTGTGAGTCGAGGAGTTGTCGAGGACGACATGAACGTCGAGACCTTTGGGCACCGAGCCCTCGATCAGGTTGAGGAACTTGCGGAACTCCTCGGCGCGGTGGCGCGGCGTCATCTCTGAGATCACCTTCCCCGAGGCGACATCCAAGGCGGCGTAGAGGTTGGTGGTGCCGTTGCGGACGTAGTCGTGGGTCTGGCGCTCGGGCACCCCCGGCATCAGCGGCAGGATCGGCGAGGAGCGCTCAAGCGCCTGGATCTGGGACTTCTCGTCGACGCAGAGCACCACCGCGGCTTCGGGCGGATTGAGATAGAGCCCGACGATGTCTCTGACCTTGTCGACGAACTGCGGGTCGGGCGAGAGCTTGAAGTGCTCGCTTCGATGCGGCTTCAGCCCGAACGCCCGCCAGATCCGGCTGACCGCGCTCTGGCTCATCCCGGTTGCGGCAGCCATCGAGCGGGTGGACCAATGGGTCGCGTTCGGTGGGCTCTCCTCCAGGGTCTTCACGATCACCCGCTCCACGTCTTCGTCGCCGATCTTCCGCGGCTTGCCCGGGCGTGGCTCGTCATGCAAGCCGTCGAGGCCACGCCTTGCGAAGCGGCCTCGCCAGCGGCCAACCGTCTGCGTCGAGCAGCCCAACCGAGCCGCGATCTCCTTGCTCTGATCCCCGTCGGCTGCCGCGAGCACGATCCGGCAGCGCAACGCCAGGGCCTGAGCGCTTGTCGGGCGCTTGGCCCAGCGCTCCAGCACCTCGCGCTCTTCCTCGCTGAGCGTCACATCCACACGAACCGGCATCAGGCCTCCCATCGTCGCTTGCGATGGCGACGACTTCGACGGCCGGAAGCCTATGCCTGCGAACTAATGACTCAGGTCACTAGGCGACCGGCTCGACCGGGGGCCGGGGCAGCGGCTCGGCCGGCGCCGGCGCGGGCGCCTCGGCCTCCCCCGCCGACCAGGGCGCGGGCTGCGGGCGCCGCTCGTCGTAGACGACGCCGCAGTCCGAGAGGCGGTCGTCCCAGGCGCGCCGGCGCTCGCCGAAGACGATGCCGAGGAAGCCGAGGCCGAAGGCCAGGACCGCCAGCCCCAGCCCGACCAGGCGCTTGACGCCGCGGCGGAGCGAGAGCCGCTCCTCGAGCCGGATCCCGACGAAGCGCATCCCCGGCGTCTGCCCCGCCAGGCACCAGAAGGCGAGCAGGTAGACGGCGCCGAAGGAGAGCCAGGCGGTCGAGCCGACGACGATCGCGAGGCTGCTGCCGCCTTCGCCGTTGCCGCCGAAGGCGTTGCCGACCAGCGTCACCAGGGCGACGAAGGCGGTGAAGGAGAGGTTGACGAAGACGCCGTCGATCGCCATCGCCAGGGCGCGGGTGACGAGGCCGGCGCGGTCGCTGGCGACGGCGCGGCGGCGGCGCCGGAAGACGCGGCGGGCGAGCCGCTCGAAGCTGTCGTCGAGCCGCCGCGCCAGGTTGCCGATCGTGCGGCCGAGGTCCTCCAGCAGCCCCATCCCCTGGGCGCTGATCGCCGCCCGCACCTCGGGCGCCTCGGCGATCCGTTCGACTAACTGCTGGGCCTCCTCGCTGGCCAGCAGCCGGCGCCAGACCTCGTCGACGAGCTCGCTGTCCATCGCCTCCAGCAGCGCCCGCTTGACCGCCTCGCTCTCCAGCGCCCCTTCGACCGCCTCTTCGATCACCGGCCCCTCCAGGACCCGCACCATCGCCCGCTCGACCGCTTTCGATTCGACCGCTGCGACGATCGCCTCCTCGGCGGCGACCTCGACGGCGCGGTCGATCCCGGTCGCCTTGGTGACGCTGCGGGCGCCGCGGACGCCGACTCCGAGGAGGCGCGCGGAGAGCGGCAGCGAGCCGTTCTGAGTCGGGTCCCCGGCAGCCTCGGAGGTGGGGGTCGAGCCGTTTTCCATCTCGCTCCGACTATATGCCTGGCGCCGCCCCTCGCCAACCCGAAGCGAAACCGTTCTTCCCGCGCCACCCCTAGCCAACCCGAAGCGAAACCGTTCGTCCCGCAGAGAGAAGGGCGCGACCCTCAGCCGATCCGCTCCAGCAGGCGGTCGAGCAGCTCGACCTGGGCGGGAAGGATCTTCTCGCGGGCGGCCTCGATCCCGAACCACTCGGCCCGGTCGACCTCGGGATACTCGCGCTGCCTGCCGCTGCGCGGCGGCCACTCGATCTCGAAGCGGTTGCTGTCCAGCTCGTCCGGGTCGAAGTCGGCCTCGGCCGCCCAGGCCTCGACCACCTTCCCGGCCTTCTGGCGGATCGTCCCCAGCCCGAGCAGCCGCTCGGGATCGAGCTCGGGCGCCGGTCCCAGCTCCTCGCCGAGCTCGCGGATCGCGCAGGCACGCGGCTCCTCGGCGTCCTCGATCTGCCCCTTCGGGATCGACCAGGCGCCGGCGTCCCGCTTCGCCCAGAAGGGCCCGCCGGGGTGGACGAGCAGGAACTCGACCCCACCCCCGCGGCGGCGAAAGAGAAGGATCCCAGCGCTGCGCTTTCCCGCCATCGCCCCCAGTCTGACCGACGGCAACGGTTCCCTCTCTCCCCTCTCCCCCTCAGCCCCCGAGCCTGTAGGCGACGAGCATCGCTTTCTGGCCTTCGGCGAGCGGCAGCCCGGCCGGGGCCAGCAGCGTGTCGCCGGTCACCATCACCCCGGCGTTGGTCCCCGCCGGCAGCGCCGCCTGCCAGACTTCGCCGCCGCTTTCGGTTTTCAGCGCGTGGACGACGCCGTCGGCCGTGGTCGCGAAGACGAGGTCGTTGACGACCACGACCGCGCCGTAGGCGGGCTGTTCGAGTTCGCGCTTCCACTCGATCTTGCCGGTCTTGATGTCGATCGCGACGACTTCGCCCGTCGCGGCGCTTTCTTCGCTGATTTCGCTGCCGGACTTGACCGTCATCGAGTGGTTGACCACCGGCACGTAGACGCTCTTGCCGTCGCTGGCGATCGGCGCGATCACGCCGCCGAGCTGCCCGGGTAACACTTCCCCGAGCTTGATCTTGCTGTATTCGCCGCGCATCGCATAGAGCGGGTCGTTGTCGTGACCGTTGTGGACGCCGACCGCGGTCTTCCAGACCGGCTTGCCGGTCTTGGTGTCGACCGCGACCACCCAGCCGGACTTGCCGGAGCCGATCGCCAGCTTCCTGCCATTGCCGGCGTTGCCCAGGGTGACGATGACCGGGGTGTTCTGGAAGTCCCAGTCGTAGATGTTGTGCGGCGTCTGCTGGTAGTACCACTCGACCTTGCCGGTCTTTTCGTTCAGCTTCACCAGCGAGTCGGCGTAGCGGTTGTCGCCCGGCCGGCTCGATCCCCACGGCTTGTTCCCGGTGCCCGGCAGCGGCGCCGGGTTGCCGGTGCCGGCGTAGAGGTTGCCTTCTTCGTCGAAGGAGGGCGGGTACCAGAGGCCGCCGCCGGAGTTGACGCCGGGGTCGCCCCAGAGGTCCTTCGGGACGGTGTCGAAGTGCCAGAGTTTCTTCCCGCTCCTCGCGTCCAGCGCCCAGAGCGTCCCGACCGCGCCGGATTCGTATTCGGCGCTGGTGTTCTCCGGGACGGTCGAGGCGAAGACCATGCCCCTGGCCGTCGCCGGGGCGATGTCCACCGGCCCTTCGAGCGGCGTCGCCCAGAGCTTCTTGCCGGTCTTCTGGTCGAGCGCGAAGGCTTCGGAGCTGGTGGTGCCGTAGACCCGGCCCTGCGCAACCGAGAGGCCGTTCGGCCCGTGGCTGGGCGATTCGAACTTGGTCGTCCAGATCGTTTCGCCGCTTTCGAGATCGAGGGCGGAGACGTTGGATTCGAGGTCCTCGGAGTAGACGACGCCGTTGACCTCGACCGGGGCCCAGGCGTAGCTGCCGTAGACGCCGGTCCCTTCGATCGGCACCGACCACGCTTCCTTGAGCTGGTTGACGTTGCTCGAGTCGATCTTCCCCCTGGCCTGCCGCGAGCCCTGCAGGTCGATGTTCGGGTAGGCGTCGCCGGTCAGGTTGTGTTCGCTCGAGGAGGACGAGGAGCCGCAGCCGGCCGCCAGCGCCCCCAGCGCCAGCGCGACGACGGCCAGCGCCGGCGCGAGCAGCGCCGACCCCCTGATTTTGGACAGCATCGACATCCCGTCTCCCTTCCCTAATCGACCAATAAGGACTTGTTTTCTATACTTTCAGAAATCCCTGCAAACGAGGAGTCCAGTTCGCTCAGCAGCGGTTGCAGCACGCGGTTGGCGAGGAGGCCGAGGCTGCCGAGGTTGGCGAAGCCGGGGCCCTGGCGCAGGCCGCCGAGGCCGGGGATGTGGAGGCGCGGCCGCACCCCCTCCAGCTCGAGGCCGCGGCCGATCGGGACCTCGGTCTGCGGCGGCAGGTCCCAGAGCGGGCCGCACTGTTCTTCGACCTCGTCGCGGACCGCGTCGGGGAAGAGGCCGCGAAGCTGCCGCAGCAGGTCGAAGCCGGTGCAGTTGGCGACGAAGTCGTAGCGCTCGGCGGTCATCCCCCGCGAGGGGCTGTCGAATTCGAGCAGGGCGCCCTCGCCGTCCGCGGCGAGGGAGACGTGGACCGCGCGCCCGCAGACGAAGTCGCAATGGTCGTCGTCGGCGATCCGGGCGAGCACGCTGGAGTCGAAGACGCCGCGGTCGCAGTGCTTGACGAAGTCGCGGCGGGTCTCGACGTCGAGGTGTTCCCAGTCGACGTTGTCGGGGTCGGCGAAGACCCGGTTCTCGAGGAAGCTCTCGCCACGGCTCAGCGGCAGGGTCGGGGTGTAGACGGTCAGCCGCGCCGCCGGCCGCAGGGCGCGGAGGAAGACGAGGGCGCTGAGGGCGCTCTCCCCTCCCCCGACGATCGCGATCTCGACCGGCTCGCCCTCCGGCACCCGGGCGAACTCCTCGCGGCGGCTGTCGCAGTGGAAGACCCGCGACTCGACGTCGGGGTCGTGCGGGAAGTGGCGGTGGACGCCGGGGCCGGTGAGCACGAGGGCGCCGCCGAGGTGGCGCTCGGGGTCCTCGGGACGGCCGCGCTCGGCGACCTCGACCTGCCAGCGCTCGCCCCCCTCGGCGAGCGAGACCTCGGTCGCCCGCCCGGCGAAGATGCCGACCCCCTCGCTCGCCCGTTCCAGCACCCAGCCGAGATAGGTGCCGTAGTCCTTGTGCCTCACCGAGGGCGAGCCGGAGTTGACCCAGGCGGCGTATTCGTGGCGCTCCATCGCGAAGCGCTGCCAGGTCAGCGGCAGCAGCGCCGCGTCGATCTCCTCGCCGCGGGCGCCGAACTGGCGCGAGCTCTGGTACGGGAAGCCGACGTCCTTGATCGGCGGGATCGCCAGCGGCTCCTCGCCCGAGGTCATCCCGTTGCGGCCCAGCCAGGAGGCGGCGGGCTCGGTCTTCTCGATCACCGTCATCGAGATCTCGGCCAGGCCGAGGCGGTTGATCGCGTGCACCTTGGCGGCGAGCGCCGCCGCCTTGGCGCCGGCGCCGACGACGAGGATGTCGCTCTCGGCCTGGGGAGTGCTCATCGCCGCCTCCTAGACCGGCGCCAGGGTCGGGGACTCGGACTCGGCCGGACCGGCGGCGCGCGGTTCGGCGACCACCAGGCCCTTCTGGTCGGGGCTGAAGGAGATCGCGCTTTTGCGCGCCCGCTCGCCGCTCGTCTCGACCGGGCGCAGCTCGGTCGTCTCGAGGACGATCCGCAGCACCCGCTTCATCTCCATTTCCGCGTAGCTGGCGGCGAGGCAGCGGCGGACGCCGCCGCCGAAGGGGATCCAGGTGTAGGTGCCCGGCTGGCGGCCGAGGAAGCGCTCGGGGAGGAAGCGGCGCGGCTGCTCGTAGGTGCGCTCGTCGCGGTGGATCAGGTGGATGCAGGGGGCGACGACCGTCCCCGCCGGCAGCTCGTAGCCGCCCAGCGCCATCGGCTCCAGCAGGGTGCGCACCACCACCGGGACCGGCGGCCGCAGCCGCAGCGTCTCCTTCACCACCGCGTCGAGGTAGGCACCGTCGCCGCCGAGGACGTCCTCGCGCAGCCGCTCCAGCTTGTCGGGGTTGCGCAGCAGCCGCTCGAAGGTCCAGGCCAGCGTGCTCGAGGTCGGCCCGTCGGAGAGCAGGGTCACCAGTTCGTCGCGCAGGTCGCGGTCGCTCAGCGGCGAGCCGTCCTCGTACTCGGCCCCGACCAGCATCGAGACGACGCCCGGGGCGCCGCCGTCCGCTTCGCCGCGGCGCCGCCGGACCTCCTCCATCACCGCCGCCTCGACCGCCCCCATCGCCTCGCGGTAGCCGCGGCTGCGGGTCACCCAGCCGGGGCCGAGGAGGGCGAGCCGCGCCAGGTTGCCGGGCTCGTTCATCCAGGTGGTCAGCGTCCGCAGGCGCTCGCGCAGCGGCTGCAGGCGCGGCGTGTTCGCGTCGGGTCCGAAGACCGCCTGCATCACCACGTCGAGGGTGACGTCCTGCATCCGCGGCCAGAGCACGAACGGCTCCCCGGCGGGCCAGCGCGAGACCTCGCGCCGCGCCACCGCGGCCATCATCTCCGCGTCGGCCTGCACCGCCCTGCCGTGGAAGGAGGGCAGCATCAGCTTGCGCCGGGTCAGGTGCTCGGGTTCTTCCAGCAGCATCACCGAGCGCGGGCCCAGCAACGGCCCCAGCAGCGGGTTGGCGGTGGCGACCCCGACCGCGCGCCCGGCGGTGAAGACCGCCTTGACGTCGGCGGGGTCGGCGAGGATCACCCAGTCGCCGTAATGGCGGATCCGCAGGGTGAAGGTGTCGCCGTAGCGGCGCCGGCACTTCTCCAGCCAGGGCAGCGGCCGCTGCGTCCAGCCGACCGCCTGCAGGGCGCGCGGCAGCCTCGGTCCCGGCGGCAGCGCGCTCACGCGGCGTTCCTCCGCTCGGCCAGCTCGTCCATCAGCTCGTCCTCGAGCCGGCAGGTGGTGGCGATCAGCAGCTCGAAGAGGTCGGAGGTGAACTCCTCCGGCAGGCCGACCTCGGCGCCGCGGGCGAGGTAGCGCTCGCGCACCGCCGCGACCCGGTCGGGCTGCATCATCGGGATCTCGTGCTCGCTCTTGTAAACGGCGACGTCGCGGCAGATGTCGAGCCGCTCGCCGAGCAGGCGGGCGATCTGCTCGTCGATCTCGTCGAGGCGGCGGCGGAACGGCTCCAGGCCCTCGGCGCTCACAGGAGAACCTCCCCCCGCTCGCGCTCGGCGCCGGCCCGCTGCTCGCGGCCCAGCAGGCCGGTGGCGAAGGCGTGGCTGCACTCGGCCAGCTCGGCGAGCGCGTAGCCGCCCTCCTGGATCACGCAGACCGGCAGCTCCGAACCGGCCAGGAGGCGGCCGATCTCGGCGAAGATCCGCGGCCGGAAGCTCCAGCCGCCGTGCGGGTCGCCGGCGACGGTGTCGTAGCCGAGCGAGACGACCAGCGCCCGGGCGACCTCGGCGAGGTCGTGGATCGAGTGGGCGACCTCGCGCAGGTAGGCGTCTTCGCCGGGGCTCTCGGCGAAGGCGACGGCGCGTTCGCCGGCGACCCGGGGCAGCCGCGCCCCCGGCGGCAGGTTCGTGACCGGCGCCGCGTGCAGCGAGTGCAGGGCGGCCACCGGCCCCATCCGCTCGACCAGGGCCGAGGTCCCGTTCGGGTAGTGGAGGTCGAGGTCGATGATCCCGACCGGCTTCACGCCCCCGTCGCAGAGCCGCCGCACCGCCGCCGCGGCGTTGTTGAGGTAGCAGTAGCCGGCGTGGAAGGCGGGTCCGGCGTGGTGGCCGGGCGGGCGGCAGACCGCGTAGGTGAACTGCGCCCCGTCGAGCAGCAGCTCGGCGGCGGTGACCGCGGTCCTGACCCCCTCGCGGGCGGCGGCGACGAGGTTGGCGTTGACCGGGATGTCGGGCTCGAGGCCGGGCGGGGCGAAGTCGGCCATCACCACCGGCTCGGCCGAGCGCAGCTCCTCCAGCGCCCGCAGGTAGGAGGCCTCGTGCAGCGCCGCCAGGGTCCGCGCGACCGCCTCGTCGCCGGCGTCGGCGGCGACCGGCCGCACCCGCGAGTGGCGCAGCAGCCCGGCCCGCAGCGCGACCAGGCGGCGGTTGCCGTCCTGGCCGGGGATCCGCCGCTCGCCTTCCCGCACCCAGAAGGCGTCGTCGTCGCGGCCCTGCCGCTGCTCGACCATCACCAGCTCCCCGCTCACAGGAGCCTCCGCATCCGCGGTCCGAGGGGCTCGAAGCCGACCCGGCGGTAGAAGGACTCGGTCGAAGCGATCGCCGCGAAGGTCTCCCGCGGCAGGCCGACCTCGAGCCGGCTGACGCCGCGGGTTCGCGCCTGGGACGCGATCGCCTCGACCAGTTCCGCCCCGACGCCGCGACTGCGCCAGCCCTCGTCGACCCAGAGGTCCTGGATGGTCGCGTAGACGCCGGGAACGTGTATCGCTCGCTGCCAGCTGGCGCTGAGGACGCCGACGAGCACGCCATCGGCCTCGGCGACAAGCACCGACCCCCCCGCGGGATCGGCAAGCAGCGCCCGCACCTCGGCTTCGAGGTCAGGGCGCTCGGGCCGGCGGCCGCCGAGCTCGACGAGCAGGGCCTCGACCGCGGTCGCGACCCCCTCGACGTCCCCGGCGCCCGCCGCGCGAACGCTGGATTGCGTCGCCACCGGCTCGTTCACGCGGCCTCCGCGTGGCGGGCGGAGGGCTCGAGCTCGACGCTCCAGGCGTCGCGGCCCTCCTCGCCGGTGACGGTGCGCGCGATCGCCGCCATCGGGGCGCGCGCCTTCAGCAAGATCTCGTCGAACTCCTCCTGCGGGTCCGACTGCATGACGATCGCCCCGCCGGCCCCGATCGTGGTCCGGCCCGGCCGCATCACGATCGTGCGGATGACGATGTTGAGGTCGGTCGAGCCGTCGGCCCCGAAGTAGCCGATCGAGCCCGAGTAGACGCCGCGCGCCTCCTGCTCGAGGTCGTCGATGATCTCCATCGTCCGCTCCTTCGGGGCGCCGGTCATCGAGCCGCCGGGGAAGCAGGAGCGGACGCATTCGACCGGGCTGCGCTCGGCGGCGAGCCGGCCGACGATCGTCGAGACCATCTGGTGGACGGTCGCGTAGGGCTCGACCACCATCAGGTGCGGGACCTCGACCGTGTTGACGTCGCAGACGACGCCGAGGTCGTTGCGCAGCAGGTCGACGATCATCAGGTGCTCGGCGTAGGTCTTTTCGTCCTCTTCGAGGCGGGCGCGGCGCAGCGCGTCCTCGGCCGGGTCGGCGACCCGCGAGATCGTCCCCTTGATCGGCCGCGCCATCACCTGGCGCCGGCGGTCGACCGAGAGGAAGCGCTCCGGCGAGGAGCTGACCACCGCGTACTCGCCGAAGCGCAGGAAGGCGGCGAAGGGCGAGGGGTTGCTGCGGCGCAGCTGCCGGTAGAGGTCGAAGGGGTCGGGGCTGGCGTCGGTGGTGAACTGGTCGGTCAGGCAGACCTCGTAGGACTCGCCGGCCAGCAGTTCTTCCTGCGACTTGAGGATGTCGGCGAGGTAGCGGGTCTCGCCGCGGCCGGAGCGGAAGCTGACGTGGCCGCCGGGTTCGCTCGGCGGCGCCAGGGGGCGCTCGGGGGGCGGGCTCGCGATCGCCTCCTCGATCAGCCGCGCGGCGGCGTCGAGCCAGAGCTCGGCCTCGGGGTCCTCGCCGCGGCAGAGGGCGAAGACCCAGGTCCTGTCGCGGGTGTGGTCGACGGCGACGACCCGGTTGGCGAGCATCATCGCCGCGTCGGGGAGGTCGGAGCTGTGGGTGTTGGGCGAGCCGCAGTCGGCCTTCAGCTCGTAGCCGAGGTAGCCGACGTAGCCGCCGATAAGGCCGCGGTCGATCCCCTCCGGCGGCTCGACCGCGATCCGCTTCAGCTCGCGGTCGAGGTAGTCGAAGATCGAGCGGTGCTCGGCGGTGCGGACGCCGCCGCGCTCGAGGTCGATCTCGCCGCTGTCGACGTCGTAGTAGGCGACGCAGCGGTCGGCGCCGGCGGTGGTGCCCATGTAGGAGCACTGGGCGAGCCAGGTCGGGGCGTCGGCGCTGTCGAGCCAGAAGGAGGTCTCGGCGGCGGCGAAGAGGCGTTCGTAGACGAACTCGGTCGGCGCCTGCCCCTCGATCTCGCGCAGCCGCAGCTCCAGCTCGCCGCGCTCGGGGGCGGGGGCGGCGGGCGCGGGCGCGGGCGCGGGGCGGTTCGGGCGCGGGGCGATCGTCGCCCGGCCGGCCGGGCGCTCGCCCTCGCGGCGGTGGCGCGCCGCCAGCTCGAAGAAGTTCTCGGCGATCTTCAGCCCGTACTCGGTCGAGATCGACTCGGGGTGGAACTGGACGCCCCAGATCGGCCGCCGGGTGTGCTCGACGCCCATCACGACGCCGTCGTCGGACCAGGCGCAGATGCTGCCTTCCGGGCCGGGCGGGGCGGTGATCGCCAGCGAGTGGTAGCGGACCACCGAGAAGCCCTGCGGCACGCCCTTGAAGAGGCCCTTGCCTTCGTGCATGACCCGGCTGAGGCGGCCGTGCATCGCCATCGGCGCCCGCGCGACCGAGCCCTCGAGCAGGTTGCCGATCCCCTGGTGGCCGAGGCAGATCCCGAAGACGGGGGTTTCGCTGTAGCGGAGGATGTCGCGGCAGACGCCGAAGTCGTGCCAGCGCGAGGGGTGCCCGGGCCCCGGCGAGAGCACGATCGCGTCGAAGTCCATCCTTGTCAGGACGCGCCAGCTGACCGCGTCGTTGTTGACCACCATCGGCTCGCTGCCCGAAGCCTCGGCCAGCAGGTGGAAGACGTTGAAGGAGTAGGAGTCGTGGTTGTCGACCAGCAGCGTCTTCATCGGGCTCCTCCCAGCCCGAGGCCGCGCAGGCCCTGCTCGAGCACCGGCTGGACGACCGCCTCGACCTCCGGCGCCCGCTCGCCTTCGCGGTACCAGCGGGCGAAGTGGGAGAGGTACCTGGCGAGCGGCGCGACGTCGAAGTCCTCGACCGCGTCGCGCAGGTGGACCGGGTAGTGCTGCGCCTGGACCACCGCGAAGCGGTACTCGGGGTCCGCGGCCGGGCGCTCCCCCCGCAGCTCGGCGCTCGCCGGGTGGGCCTGGGCGCGGGCCAGGTCCCAGCCGAGGCTGCCCTTGCCCTCGACCAGCAGCTTCTCCCTGCCGAAGCGGACCTGCTTGGTCGTCGGCTGCAGCAGGAAGTAGCCGAGCGCGACCTGGGCGGGGACCGCCTCCGGGCGCGGGTGGCGGCGCATCTCCGCCGCCAGCTCCGGGTCCCGGGCCAGCTCGGCCTCCAGCCACTCGACCAGGTCGTCGATCAGCAGCGCCCCCTTCTTCGAGGAGCTGATCGATTCGTTCTCGCGGGCGACCATGCCGTGGAAGATGTCGTGGGTCGGCGGGCCGCCGCCGCGGGCGGAGCCGTTGCCGTTGCCGTTCTGCAGCCCCATCTCGTCGATCAGCTTGCGGCGGCAGGTGACGTGGGCGACCCACTCGTTGCCGCAGACCTGCATCGAGATCACGTCGTCGAGCTCGTCGGCGGCGGCCCAGTAGGCGAGCGCCCGCATGTGCTGGGTCGGCAGCCCGTCGGAGCGGACCAGCGGCATCTCTTCGAGCTCCTCGCGTTCGGTCTCGTACATGACCATGTCGTCGCCCCAGCGTTTGGTCAGGGTGCCCTCGGCGAGGCCCTTGTTCATGTACTCGGCGACCTCGGGCAGGTAGTCGGACTCGTAGATCACCTTGTCGAAGGCGATCCCCAGCCGGGCCAGGGTCTTGCGCTGGCCGGAGACGACCCAGGAGCGGGTCCGCGACCAAAGTTCCAGCGCCTTCTGGTCTCCCCGCAGGACCCGCATCATCAGCTCGTCGGCCTGGTCGTCGTAGCTGGTCGACTCGCGGGCGACCGAGTCCTCGGCGCCGTCGTCGCCGCTGCCGCCGTTGCGGCTGGCGGTGACGTAGTCGGCGTAGCAGAAGCCGACGAAGTGGTCGCTCTTCTGGTTGGCGTCGGGCCCGGCGTCCTCGCCGGCGCGGGTGGCGACCCCGGCCATCGCCTCGCCCATGCTGCGGCCGACGTCGCAGATCAGGCTGCGGTTCTCGACCTCGGCCCCGGCCTGCTTCAGCGCCCCGGCGATCGCCTGGCCGACGGCGAGGTTGCGGAGGTGGCCGATGTGCAGCGCCTTGGTCGTGTTGGCGCCCCAGAAGTAGACGGCGTAACGGTTGCCGGCGGCCATCTCCGCGTTGCCGGCGCCCGTGGCGCCGGACCGGATCGCCTCGCCCTCGCTCTCGACCCACTCGTCGGCGAGGCGGAGGGTGACCCGCTCCCCCTCCCGCGAGAGCGAGGCGACCCACGGCTCTCCCTCGATCCGGTCCAGCGCCTGGCGCGCCGCCTCGTCCTCCCGCCAGTCGGTCCCCCGCGGCAGCCGGGGGATCAGCATCAGGTCGAAGTCGGGGTCGGGCCGGTAGGGCGCCCGCGCCGCCCAGAGCGCTTCGCCGCCCTCGCCTGCGGCGGCCGCCTCAAACCTGCTGAAGATGTTCTCGCTCGTAGCCATCGTCGATTCCGAACGTCGATCCGCCTCGAATTCGCTGTTCGAAATGCACCCGCCGGGGCTCGAACCCGGATCTTCGGCTTACAACGCCGACCCTTTAACCGATTAAGGCACGGGTGCTGGCTATGTCGTTCCCGGCGTCGAGCAGATCCCTGATTGCTCAAGCGCGGCGGCAGCATAACCACGATCCCCGCTGTAAGTCAAATGAATTGAGTAAACACCTGGAAATCGCCGTGAACGAGCGTCCGCGAAGCCGGCGCCGCCGGGGACCTCGCCGAGCCGGCGGCGATTCCGGCGGGCCGGGCGCCTTTGTCAACCGATGGTTTGCAAACTCGCCCAGACGACTCGCGCATCCGGCCGCGCCAACCGCTTGGCGGCTGCTCCAGGCGCAAATAAGAACTTTAGAGTATTAGAGTTCTCATCAGCCACCCCAGCGGTGTGCGCGCTACCGCCCCCCGGCACCCTGCCCTGGCTGGGGGGCGGTCCCGTATTTCAGCTCGAGGTCCTCGGCGAGGGCGGCGAGATCGGCCAGCGGTACGCGCAGGCTGATCGCGATCCGGCGCACGTTGCCCCAGGTCGGGTTGACCCGCCCCGACTCGATGTGCGAGATCCAGGTCGGGTGGATGTCGGCGTCGAGCCCCAGCGCCTCCTGGCTCAGCTCGCGTGTCTTGCGGAGCCGGCGGATAGCCCGCGCCAGCCCGATCTGGGGTTCTTCTCGGCGCGGCATCGTCTAGGGAAGGGAATTTGCCTCCCGCCCCCGCGTCCATAGAGATGGGCGCAACCCACCCCGGCGTCGGCGCGCGACCGGCTTCCTTGCGGTACGCCTCAAGTTGGGGCGGTGTCGCCGCTGAGGACCCGATTCAAGGGGGCGGTCTCTCATCGCAGCGGACACGAACGTATGTTCGCATAGGCTCCCCTACCGGTGCAAGCCGCAGTTCTGCTTCAAGCCGCCCCAGCACCCTCGCCCCAGGCGGTGGCGACGAGGGAGCGCGGGCCGCCGCGGTCGCGGTGCTCGCAGAGGTAGATGCCCTGCCAGGTGCCGAGGGCGAGGCGGCCGTCGCGGACCGGCAGCGTCAGCGAGGGGCCGAGCAGGGCGGCCTTGACGTGGGCGGGCATGTCGTCGTCGCCCTCCAGCGTGTGGGTCCAGTAGGGCGCCCCTTCCGGCACCGCCTGGCCGAACCAGCTCTCGAAGTCCCGGCGCACCTCCGGCGAGGCGTTCTCGTTGAGCGCCAGCGAGGCCGAGGTGTGCCGGATCAGCAGGTGCAGCAGGCCGACCGACAGCTCGCCCAGCTCGGGCAGGGCGTCGAGGACCGCGGCGGTGACGAGGTGGAAGCCGCGCGGCGCCGGCGGCAGGCTGATCTCACGCTGGACCCACATCGCCGCGGATATTGACTGACGACGACCGCGGCCGAGCGCGGAGCCGCCCGCCGGCGCGATGTGGAGGACTACCGATGCTCCGTCCGACGCGTCTCCTTAGATTTGCCGCGATGAAACGTTTCCTCCTCGAAAGCTGGGCGTTCGTCGCGATCGCGGTTATCGCCTTCGTGGCGGGCCTGCTGATCGGCGACCTCGGCGCCTCGCCGGAAAAGCAGACCGTCTACGTCGCCGCGCCCGCCGGCGAAGAGGCCGCGGCGAGCGAACCGGCGGCCGCAGCGGAAAGCGGCGAACCGGCGGCGGAAGCGACCGGCTCCGGCGAGCAGCTCTTCGCCAGCATCGGCTGCGGCAGCTGCCACACCCTCTCGCAGGCGGGAACGACCGGGACCACCGGCCCCGACCTGAACGAATCCCTCGCCACCGACGACAACACCGCCGGGATCGAAGAAATGATCGTCCACCCGGACGCCGAGGTCGTCGAAGGCTATCCCGCCAACGTGATGCCCCAGACCTACGGCGAATCCCTCTCCAAGCAAGAAGTTCACGAGCTCGCCGAATTCCTCGTCGCCAGCACCCCGGCGAAGCCCTAGATCCGGCGGCGCGAGACCTCGCGGCCCCGGGGCCGGTCGATGTCACCAGTCGGACCCCCGCGCGACGGGATGGCTTGACCCGGCGCAGCGCGGGTAGGCGATCACCCGACGGCGCCTCGGGCGCGGTCGGCCGATGAAGAGACTCGCGCTCGCAAGCCTGCTCCTCGCCTCGCTCGCCCTCCCGGCGGCCCTGCTCGGCTGCGGCGAGGGCGGCGGCGAACAGCCGCCGCGGAGCTTCTTCGGGATCGACCCGCAGGAACCGCCGAGCGAAGAAGACGCGCGCTACATGCGGGCCGGCGGGGTCGGCTCGGTGCGCTGGCCCCTGCCCTGGAGCGGCTCGCAGCCCGAAGCCGGCGGCGAATACAGCTGGGCCTCGTTCGACCCGGTGGTCGAAGCGGCGGCGAAGCAGCACCTACAGGTGCTGCCCTTCGTCTACTCGACGCCGGCCTGGATCGGGGAATCGACCGAGCTGCCGGTGGAAAACGAACGCCAGCGGCGGAGCTGGCGCCAATTCCTCAAGGCGGCGGTCGAACGCTACGGGCCCGAAGGCAGCTTCTGGCGCGAACACGAAAGCGGCCCCGAACGGCTGCCGAAGACGCCGATCCGCGAATGGCAGATCTGGAACGAGGCGAACTTCTTCTACTTCGCCGAACCGGTCTCGCCGCAGCACTACGCGCGCCTCGTCCAGGAGTCCCACCGGGCGCTGAGCGAAGCCGACCCGGGGGCGAAGCTGATCCTCTCGGGCCTCTTCGCCGCCCCCAAGCAGGAACCGCCGAAGGCGATGAACGCGACCGAATTCCTCCGCGGCGTCTACGAAACCGAAGGGATCGCCGACGACTTCGACGCGATCGCGCTCCACCCCTACGCGCGCGACAGCAGCCGCCTGGAAGAACTCGTCACCGCCTTCCGCGCGGTGCCCGAAGAAGAGGGCGACGCCGGCGTCACCCTCGACATCACCGAGATGGGCTGGGGCTCGCAGAGCGGGTCGGAAGTCAGCTTCGAGAAGGGGCCCGAAGGCCAGGCCGAAGAACTGAGCGCCGCCTACGACTACCTGATCGCCAACCGCAAGAGCCTCAACCTGCAGGCCGTCTACTGGTTCAGCTGGCAGGACAAGCAGGAATCCTGCAACTTCTGCGACTCGGCCGGCCTCTTCGCCGAAGGCGAACCGCTGCAGCCGAAGCCGGCCTGGCAGGAGTTCGTGGAAGCGAGCGGCGGCGCCCCCGAACCCTGAGCGGCCGCGCCGCGCCCCGAGCCCGGGGATGACGGCGCCGACGCCGGGCGCTCAGGCGTCCGCCGGGGCGGCTTCCGAGCCGGCCGCATCGGCGACGAACAGCTCGTGGACCAGGCGGACCGCGATCGAGCCCTCGCCGACCGCGGAGGCGACCCGGTTCATCGCCCCGTCGCGGACGTCGCCGACGGCGAAGACGCCGGGCATGCCGGTCTCCAGCGAGAGCGGCGCGCGGTCCAGCGTCCAGGCGTCCGTGCCCGCGACCGCGGCGCCGGTGCGCACGAAGCCCGCCTCGTCGCGCAGGACCGCGGCGGGCAGCCATTCGGTGTAGGGCCGCGCCCCGATCATCAGGAATAGGGCGTCGGCGGCGATCGACTCCGGCGCCTCGCCGCGGCGGCGCAGCTCGAGCCGCTCCAGCCGGCTCTCGCCGCCGCCGCCCACGACCTCGGTCTCCAGCCGCACCTCGATGTTGGGCGAGGCCTCGATCTGCTGCAGCAGGTAATGCGACATTCCCGCGGCGAGCGAGGCGGCGCGGACGACGAGGGTGACCTGCCGCGCGTAATCGGCCAGGTTCAGCGCCGCCTGGCCGGCCGAGTTGGCGCCGCCGACGACGAAGGCGTGGCGGCCGGCCATCGCCGGCGCCTCCGTCGCCGAGCCGCCGTAGAAGACCCCGGCCCCGCTCAGGGCCAGGTCCTCCAGCGCCTCGATCCCCAGCCGCCGGTAGGCGGCGCCGGTCGAGAGGATCACCGCCCGCGCCGTCACCTCGGGGAACTGCGAGAGGCCGACGACGATCCGCTCGCCCTCGCGGGCGAGGCTGGTCGCCCGCTGCATGAAGGCGAACTGCGCCCCGAAGACCCAGGCCTGCTCGTAGGCCTGCTCGGCCAGCCGCCGGCCGCTGACCCCGCGCGGGAAGCCGAGGTAGTTGCGGATCAGCGAGCTCAGCGTCGCCTGGCCGCCGATCCCGCCCTCGTCGATGACGAGGGTGCGCAGCCCTTCGGAGGCGCCGTAGACCGCGGCCGAGAGGCCAGCGGGCCCGGCGCCGACGATGACGAGGTCGAAGTCGCGGCCCGCGGGGTCGACCGGCCCGCCGGCGGCGATCGTCAGCTCGACGTTGCTGGGATCGGCGAGGACCTCGCCGTTGGGAAAGAGGACGAGCGGCAGCGGCCTGGGGCCGCCGACCGAGGCGACCAGCTCGCGCCCCTCGGGCGAGTCGGCGAGGCAGAAGTTGTGGGGCAGCGCGCAGCGGCCGAGCACCTCGCGCAGCTCATGCGCCCGGCCCGACCACGACTCGCCGATGATGTTGACGGTGTGGGAGGAGAGGCGCCGCGCGTGCGTCCACTCCAGCAAGAAGGTCGAGATCGACTGGTGGAAGAGCTCGTCCGGCGCCCGGGTGGGGCGCAGCACGTAGTAGTCGATCTGGCGCAGCGCCATCGCCTGGAAGATCGCCTTCCCGGTCGCGCCGTCCCCCCAGCTGCCGTAGTCGATCAGGAGGCCGCGCTGGGCCTGCTTGTGCCGCCTGCGCACCCGGCCCAGCAGCTCTCCCCCGGACCCGCCCCCCAGCGACTCGCCGGCCAGCACCAGCGCCAGCTCCTCGCCCGCCTCCTCGATCCCCGCCAGCTCCGCCGCCGCCTCCGCCCCGGAGGCGAGGCAGACGACGCGATAGCTGCGCTCGTAGCGCTCCCGCAGCTCGCGCTCGATCGCGCGCAGCGAGCTCTCCTCTTCGTCGACGGCGAGGATGACGGGACGGGACACCCGTCCACCGTAACCGCCGCAGCGCCGCCGGTCGAGCGAGTCCGGCGCGCTGGGTCGAAGCGGCGGCTCGTCACCATCGCCTCCCGAACCGGTACTGCCGCATTGCCGGCTCGCCCTGCAAGTGACGCTGAGCTTCGCGCACCTGACGGATCAGAAGCAGGCCTTGGTTCTGAATCTGCCTCACCCGCTCCCCTGAGACGCCGATCTCCTCCCCGACCTCGTGCAGCGCGTAGAGCTGACCGTCCCACATGCCCGAGCGCATCCGCAGGACGTACGCGGAGCGGTCGTCTAGATCGAGCAACTCCGCCTCGCCGAAGGAGTAGAGCGTGGGCGTTCGCAGTTCACGCAGTAGAAGCTCGAGCGGCATGGAGCGCGACCCCCTCTGAACTGCGGTTCAGGCCGAGAGGAGATCGGCGGCCAGGAGGCGATCACGGTGGTATTTCACTTCCGCCGCTTTCACATGCCCGTACTCCGGCGTCTCGGCAAGCGCGGCAGTAAGCGTCTCTACCGAGAGGGGGCGGTTCCCCATCCGTTTGTGCAACTCCAAGATACGGAGCCTGAGCGGGTGGTTCAGCGCGCTTAGCTGAGTGCTTGCGAGCCCATTCGGGTCGCGTGGTCGTCCTGGCATGGCTCCTCCACGTAGTAGCAAGGCTGACGGCAAGCATTTCGAGACCGTCAACCGTCGACTTGTGCCGGGACCAACTTGTAACACTTGATTTGACGCACGTTTTGAAATCGCTCTTGGTCTCAGTAGCGTTTCCCATGTCTCGACTGGTTGTCCTCCTTGCTGCGCAATGCAAAGGACAAGCGGCCTTCTCACACGGACGCATCGGGCGGAGCCGCCTCTCTCACGGCTCCACCCCTTTGATGCGCGCCTAGCCGTTCTTGCTCATGGCGACAGGCAGCGCGTTCTGCATCTGTAGCTGCATCGGTCTCCACCTCCCTTCGTCTCTCGTAGACGAGGAAGGATCGCTCATTGCTAAAGAGATCAATAACAGTGCAGGTATGGGTTGTGGCTGAGGGCGTCATTTACTGCCTACCATTGAATTAGTCAGATGCAGACCTGCAACCAAAGAGAGATAGGGGTGGCGAGGTGAGCGGCAAAGATCCGTCAAACTCGGATTACGTCGATGAGAACATGGCTAAGGCTCTTGCACACCCGATCCGAGCGCTGATTCTCGCGGAAGTCAACAAGGGTGTACTCAGTCCGAAACGGCTTGCTCTTCGGCACGATCTAGTGGTTTCGAATGTGAGCTACCACTTCCGCCAGTTGGAGAAGTATGGCTGTGTCGAGGTTGTCGCCGAAAAAAAGGTAAGGGGTGCGATCGAACACTTCTATAAAGCGACCCGCCGCGCCCTCTTCGACGGGAGGCCTTGGGACAACCTGCCGCAGAGCGTCAAGGAAGAGTGGAGCGGCGACACCTTCGCCAACATCCTCAAGCAGGTAGCGGATGCCATGGCCATGGGGACTTTCGATGCAAGGAACGAACGATTCCTGGTCTGGAACAAACAGCTGCTCGATGAGCGGGGATGGAAAGAGATCGCCGAGATCTACCGAATGGCCGCCAAGAAGACCGCCTCCGCCGAAACGCGGGCCAGGAAGCGCGTAGAAGAGTCTGGCGAGGAGGGCATCCCGAGCACCTGGGCGTTCCTGTTCTTCCAGTCGCCGTGGCTGGAGGAGCCGGTTGACGCGGACGAGCAGGATTGACCGGCGCCTGTACCGGGACGCTTTTCAGGCGATGACAAGCTCTGGAGCAGGTGCGACTTCGCGTTCAGCATCCTCGTCGGCGACTCGACGTTCGACACCGATCAGCAGCTCCTCGTCCAGTACGGCGAGAATGCGTTTCAGGACGGGGATCGTCGGCATGTGGCCTCCTCCCTCGACCTTTGAGATGAAGGAATGCGAGGTTCCTGCCTGTTCGGCCACCTCTTTCTGGGTCAGGTCGAGCTCGTAGCGCCGCTCCCGAATATGCGCGGCAATCCAGTTCCGCTCACGCAGCTCGCGGATTGCTCCATACTCCGCGCGGGCCTCGCGATAGTCCTCATCGCGTCGAGAGAGATCGTTCGCCGCCTCGGTGACGGTCCTGCCCTGCGGGCTGACGTGGCCCTTCTCCTCTGCACTCATTAGAGGCCAGTTTATCTATTTAGATAAAGACGTCAAGACCCGATTAGCGAGGCCGGCCCGCATCCCTGCCCGCAGCCCGGGGAGGCCTCCGCGGCTCGGCATCCATTCGACGCTTGAAGTCCGCCATCCGTTGCTTCGCCAGCGCCTTCTCGGCGACAGGGACCGCGCCCGTGTTCTTCTCGAAGACGTGCAACAGGACCACCAGGTTTCCGGAGCGCTGGTAGAGAATGCGGTAGCGCGTTTTTGCGAACCGGACCCGAAGCTCGCGCATCTCCCCCTCGATCTGCGAGCTGACGGAGAACTCGGGCGGCGGCGCGTCCGGGTCCCTCCCGTTCAGGTGCTCCTCGATATAAGAATGGATCTTCGCCGCCGGCTTGGCGGGGAGTGCCTCGATGCATTCGTTCACCGGCTCGCTCCCGCTCTTTTCGCGATAGTAGACGGCTTGCGTTCGAGCCACGGGACGAGCATTGCAGACAAATCGGCGCGGCCTCATTCTCGTCCCTCGCGCGAGGCTCGCCGGTCAATCCGCCGAATCAGATTCACTACAAGCATGCCCGCGAGCATGCAGATAGGTCGTAATGCCGTGGGCGCATATTTGCCGCCAACTTTGCGCCCCGGACCGGAGCTCCTAAGCAGGATCGAGGCAGAACAAGGGACTTGGGCCACCTTCCATGCGGCGAGAAGGGAACAAGGTCGTCAATCGCTGCGCCCGACACGGCCGCAAGCTCTGGACCGAACTCGGCGCATGGCCCTGGTGGCCGATCGCATCGTCCTGGGCTGATGGGGGCAAGAATCCTCCGCCATCGAACTGGGGGAAGCTCCCGACCGAATGGTGGACGCTGCCGCGAGTCGTTAAGTGCTGGGCTGCGTGGGCTACAGCCTCACAGGCCCCACTGCGAGGCAATAGAGCAACTACACGCAGCGAACTCTCCTCTTCGTCGACGGCGAGGATGACGGGACGGGACACCCGTCCACCGTAACCGCCGCAGCGCCGCCGGTCGAGCGAGTCCGGCGCGCTGGGTCGAAGCGGCGGCTCACTCGTCCTGCGGCACGCCCCGGTGGATGAAGGCGCGGAACCCGCGGCCGGCAAGCCTCACCCGTCCGCCGCCGAGGATCGGCATCGCCAGCGAGCCCCTCCAGGCGCCGTGGCCGCGGTGGCCGTGCCGGGTGAAGGTCGCCGCGCCGCTGAACGGCGCCGGAGGGTGCAGCGTCGCGGTGCCCCGCTCGAGGTTCCAGCGGAAGGCGCCGCCTCGCACCTGCATCTGCACCCCGCGAGCCACCGTCATCCCTTCGCGCCCTTCGGCCAGGGCGGCGTAGAGGAGGATCGTGTGCCGCCCGGGCCGGCCGGGGTCGGCGACGAAGAGCTCGCGGACGCTTCCCCCGGCAGGCGAGCCGGCTCGCGCCCCCAGGGTCGCCCCTGCGTCGGAGTAGGACGGGTGGTAGGGCACGACGCGGCGGGCGAGCGGCTGCCGGGGCGCGCGGCGAAGGGCTGCGCGGCGCTGCGGCGCGCAGCCCTTCGGCTCGGGGTAGACCTGGAACGACCCTTCGGCATGGTCGGCCTGGATCTGCACGTAACCGTTCTCGCCGCTGAAGTCGAAGCTCCCTTCGAACACGGCTTCGCCTTCTTCGGCGCCATCGCAGGAGACGGTTCCAAGCGGCTTCGGAGCGAAGTGGAAGTCGAGCCGCCCGAGGCTTCCGAACCGCGCCGTCACCCGTTCGGCGGTGACCCTCGCCGGCGTCGAGTAGTAGGCAAACCGAGAGCCGCGCCTCACGAACAGGTTCGCTGCCACATCGCCGTCGTTGTTGGAAACGAAGACCCCGACAGAGAAGCCTTCGACAGGCAGGCTGAAGCTGAGTTCCCGCTCAACTTCCCGCCCGCCCCCCGCAGCAAGAGCCGGAACGGCAGCAAGAAGCCCGCAAGCGAGGACCCCCACGAGGGCAAGAGCACGGCGCATCGGTCGAATAACGTTGAGATGCATCGGCGAGCTACCTTCGTCGTGGGCCGTCGACAAGCAGAGTCGGAGGAAGGTCGACAAGCAGCGCCAGGTAGTCGACATCTGCCTGTTCGTCGCCGCTTTTGTCGTAGATGCCGTGCAACTCCCGCCTCTGTGCCGGCATCGCGGCGTAGAACCCGAGTCGCTTGAGCAACTCCTCGCGGCGCCGATCTTTGTTGCGGTCCCTGCCCATGAGTTTCAGGCAGGCATCGATGAACTGTCGATGGTCGGAGAGTCGCATGACCTCTTTGGGGTTTCGAGCCTGACGCCTCGGTTCGGTGAGCGCAAGGGCCTCACGGGCGGCCTCGCGCATCTCGTGGTGCCTCGTCTCTTTCTGACGCCTGACGGCGAGAGTCCCGGCGGCAGTTATCAGGAGAGCGAGTGCGGCTGCCGCGAGGTAGGCGACAAGGGGCATTGCGGCCGCGCCCCAAGCAAGTTGCCCGGCGGCCGAGAGACAGACTCCCAGCCAAAGCGCCGTCGCCGCCAGATACATCACCGCGACACTGCGGGCGTGACCGATCGGCCAGTGGCCGATGCCGAAGGAGACGTCGAACCAACCGTTCGGTCTATGGGCAAAAGAGCCGTCGGACAGGCCGAGCTCGCGCTCGATGCGAGTGCCGCGGTCGACCAGCCAGAGATAGATCTGGTCGTTGCGCGCGTTGTAGGTGGCCAGGGCAAGGGTCACAAGGAGACCGAAAAGCGAAAAGGCAAACGTGCTCGCGTTGAGCCCGATCCGGTCGCCGCCGTGGTGGGCAGCCTCCGCCGCCGCCGCGGCAATCGCCACCAATAGAGGCAGAAAGGCAAGGAGCTTGAAACGGATATCCGTCAGCAAGCGGAAGTTCTGATTGACCTCCCCGTACTCGGCGAGCAACGCTCGATGTCGGCCCTCCTCCACGGGCCAATCATCTCCGATCTCGAGTGAATGCCGTCCCCTCGCCGACATCCCCGAGTTCCCGAACCGCAAGGGCATTCCCCCCGCACACGGCACGAACCGATGGACGGCCGCCATTGACACGCAAGAGCGCGTGCCAGGCCCGGTCGTCAGGCGACCTGCGGTAGCTCACCCCAGCGCTGGACCAAAAAGTCGGCGTGAGGGTCTTGGCGCTCCTCAGTCAGGCCGACTCGGTCGCACAGCGCCAGGCTGCGGCGGTTGCGGCGGTCGACTCGGACGAAGGTGCGTGGGTGCCGCCCTAAGGCGAGCATCTGCTTGAAGATCGCGAGGAGCATCAACTCTCCCAGCGAGACCTCTCGTCCTTTGGCCAGCTCCACGAGCTGGCCGCGAGCTGAAAGGGAGACTGCCACGACCTCGGTGTAGCCAACGTCGGGCTCGAGAGTCGGCTCGATGTGATGGGCGCCGAGGACGAGGATGTCCCCGCCTCGGCCGGTGCCGACCAGCATCCTGCCGTCGAAGTGCGGCGGTGAGGCCAGGTAGCGTCGCGGCAGGGGACCGCGGATCTGCGCCTCGACCGCGTCCTCCCAGGGCGTTCCCGTGCTGCAGCGAAGCGCGTCGAGTGAGGATAGATCGTCTGCCGTGAGGGCCCTGATCAGGACCTCATCTGATTTCACTGAACGTCGGGAATGCCGTCCGGGATCGAGATGGTGGGGGTTCCAGTCACCGACAGCGCCTGAAGGTCGACGTCGGCGAGTACCTTCCCCCAAGCCGTTCCGTAGATGTCAGAGGGCGTCGCCCCCGCGCGGGCGCCGGCAACCAGCGCGAGGGTGTCGGCGGCCTCCTCCTCGCTCATCTCGGAGACAACCTGCTGCAGACGTTCCTTGACGGTCATAACGACAATTCTACCGAGCAGCGATCCTGCGGCTTCAGTTCTGTTGATGCCAATCGAGGAGGACGGCGTGCCCCGGTGATTCAGGCAGCCGTTGCGCTCGGTCCGTAGAGGACGTCCGAGCAGCTGCCACTCGACAACCCGTCCCACGCAAAAGTAGAAGCTCCGCCTTCAGGACTGGTTCGGCTGTCGATGACTGTCCCAACGACACTTCAAGGGCGGCTCACCACCTGGCGGTCGTCAGCAGAGAAGGCAGTCATTGCAGACCTTGAGGTGAGATCGCGCAACTTCTGTAGCCTGGTCTGCTCGTCCTAGTCGGCCTGGCTCACGAGGATAGGCGCGTGAATCTTCGTTCGTATGACGATCTAGACTTCCCGCTGGCGTGGAAGCGAGTTCTGAAGTGGGTGGGAGATGGTCAGTTGGGCGTTCCAGACCGGCTGCCGTTTGAGGTGTTGAAGCGCCTTTACGGGATGCGGGGGCCGAGACCGCGCCGTGATCATCACCTTCACGGGGTCACGATGGTCTTCTCTGCGAAGAAGAGCGCTACCGCTCGTCCTTTTCCCCGGATTAGCCCACGAGACCTCCTGGTCTACCAAGCACTCGTGGATCGACTGGCAGCGGACATTGAGCGAGCGCTCGCGCCGCGCGACGTGGTTGTCGCGTATCGGCAGACCACAGGTCGGGAGCATGATGCATTTGCGAAGACGCCGACCAGGGCGCAATACGCCGAAGCTGTCGAGGACTTGCTCCTTGCCAGCGAAACCTCTTACGCCCTTACCGGCGACGTCGCTGGCTACTTCCTTCACATTGACATTGACGAGCTAGAGAGGTTGCTGCTGTCAGCTTCCGGGCAGGTCGATGTCGTGCGCGATCTCGCAGAGCTACTCCGTACCTGGCAAACCCTCGGCATCAGGGGTCTCCCGCAGGGCATAAGGCCGTCGTCTCCGCTCGGGAACCTGTATCTGTCTCAATTGGACGCGCTTCTTATCGAGGAAGGAGTCCGCTTCGCGAGGTGGATGGATGACTGGGTAATCGCGACGAGGGGCTTCCACGAAGCAAGGCGTGTCCAAGACCTTATGGAGCGCTACATGTACGGCGTGGGGCTAACTCTGGCGGCTGACAAGACGCGGATCGTGAAATGGGATACCGCGGCCTACGAGAGCCGAGGGGCTACCCAGCACCTCGACGAACTCAAGGAACAACAGCGCGAAGCCGCTGAAGCCTGGATTGAGGAACAGGTTGGCTTCGCCGACTACCCGCCAAGCGAACCCGAGATTCCTGACCCAGAGGAGCTTGACCGAGAAGTCGTGATCGGACAGTTAGACGAGTTGCTCGCCCAAGTCCGATCCGGGGAGCCACTTCCCGCCGATGTCCACTCAACTGGTATCGCCGTCTTCCGAGAGATGCAAGGTTTGGGCGAGCCCCATGGTCTCGCTGAGCTTCCTCGGCTATTAACCAGGGTGCCGTCCTTGACCAGGGCCGCATTGGACTTCGTCGCGGCCGTTGCACCCAAAGATATTGATTCCGCAACCGCAGTTTTTGCAGAACTCTTTGACACGAAACGCTTCATGCTCGACGTCGAGAAGCTGGATCTTTGCGCAGCCGTCCTCAAGTTGCCCGAACGGAAGGTGACCGCTCTCGCGCCTCCACTGGCGAGATGGGTGCGATCCGACCCGAACGAGTTGGTGCGGGCCCGTGCCCTGCTCGCTTGGGGCACTCAGAGCGCCCCAAGCGATTTTGATCTCGCGGACGAGTTCTGGGACACCGCTCTCGCGACGTGGCAGCCTTATGTTCTGATCGCGATTCAGAACAAGGCCAAGGCCTCCCGCGACAGGCGGTATAGGGAGTGGAGCGGAGAGGGGCGATTCACGGGTCTGCTTGTGCGGGCGATCCAGGATGGCCCATTTGGCTGGCGGAAGCTCTGAGTCCGTCAACGACCGTTCGGGGCTTGGCGTGCTTGCACTCAACCAGTGCCCAGCTCCGGGGCGCTGGTGGCGCCGCGGTTCCAGGTGGGGCTGGTGGCATGAGGGCTCATGGGTCGAGTAGCCCGGCTGCTGCTTCGCGCGAGAAGCGGATGTCCGAAAGCAAGCGCGGAGTGAAGGTCTACATCGGGGAGACAGGATTTGAACCTGCGACCGCTCGGCCCCCAGCCGAGTGCGCTACCAGACTGCGCCACTCCCCGTGGGGCCTTCATTCTGACGGATCGGCAGGATCGCGGCTACCCTGCCTGATGCGCGGCGGTAGCTCAATGGTAGAGCCTTAGCCTTCCAAGCTAATGATGCGAGTTCAATTCTCGTCCGCCGCTCTCTTCGGAACCTGGACGGAACGAGAGGCGGGGCGTTGAGATGGCGCTCCTCGCTGCCGATGAGAGGACGGATGCTGGTGCCCAAACCGAGACGTGTCGATTTCTTCTCGCTATCCGAGAGGAAGGCGACACTGGCCACGGCGCTCCTTGTCGCCGCCCTCGCCCTCGCCGGCTGCGGCGGCTCGTCCGGGGCCTCGGGCTCGGGCGCTGAAACCGCCTCGAACGGCTACGTCGACTGGCCGCAGTTCGGCCGCGTCCCCGCCCGCACCCACTACCTGGCCGAGAACCGGCGGGCGCTGGACCCGCCGCTGCGGCAGGCGTGGTCGATCAACACGCACGCGCTGATCGAGTTCCCGCCGGCGATCCACGACGGCATCGCCTACGTGATCAACAAGTACGGCAACGGCAAAGCGGTGCGGCTGCAGGACCGCAAGGTGCTCTGGGAACTGACGATCCGGCCCAGCGACAAGGGGAAGCCGAACTTCGTCACCGCGCCGGTCTACTACGACGGCGTCGTCTACGGGGCGTTCCTCGACGGGCACGTCGCCGCCGGCGACGCCGCGAACGGGAAGAAGCTCTGGGTGCGGAAGCTGAACGCGCACCTCGAATCCTCGCCCCTCGCGGTCGACGGCAGGCTCTACCTCGGCACCGACACGACGGACCTGCTCGCCCTCGACGCCAAGAGCGGCAGGACCGACTGGAGCTTCAACTCGCCGGGCGCGATCAAAGCCAGCCCCAGCTACGACGCCGGCAGGGTCTTCGCCGCCGACTACCAGAGCTCGATGTACGCGCTCGACGCGCAGAGCGGCAAGGTCGACTGGCGCACCAACACGAGCAAGGCGCCGCCCTTCGGCCGCGGCGGCTTCTTCTCCTCCCCCGCGGTCGCCTTCGGCCGCGTCTTCGCCGCCCGCGACGACGGCACCGTCTTCGCCCTCGACGAGAGGACCGGCAAGGTCGACTGGTCGTTCCCGACCGGTGCTGCCGTCTACGGCTCCCCCGCCGTCGCCCAGGTCCCCGGCACGCCCCCGACCGTCTACATCGGCGCCGAAAACGGCCGCTTCTTCGCCCTCGACGCCCGCACCGGCAAGCCGCGCTGGCGCCACGACGTCGGCGGCGCGATCCCCGGCACCGCGACCGTGATCGGCCGCACCGTCTACACCTCCAGCTTCGAGACCCGGGAAACGACCGGCCTCGACGCGCGCACCGGCAAGCGCGTCTTCCACGTCAAGCAGGCCGGCTACACGCCGATGATCTCCGACGGCAAGCGCCTCTATCTCGTCAGCTACTTCGGCATCGAGGGCCTCGAACCGACCCGGCGCTGAGCCGGCGGTGCGCCTGCGCTGCGGCCGGCTCCCTCTCAGCGGCGGCCGCCGCGCCCCGCCTGCGTCGTCAGGTTCACCCGCGGCGAGCCGGAGTGGAGCTTCGCGGCGCTGACCGAGAAGCGCAGGTTCCCCTTGCGCAGCCCGGAGACCTTGGCGATCAGGAACGTCTTCCCCGTCGAGCGCTTGACGTGCAGCTTCCGCACCTTCGGCCGCGCCGCGGCGAGCACCCTGCCCTTGGCGACCAGCTTCAGGTGGGTGAGCTTGAACCGGTCCAGCGGGCTGGTCCAGCTGAGCGCGATCTGCAGCTGCTTGGTCGAGGCGCCGACGGCGATGCTGTGCGTCTTGCTCTGCCCCTGCTTGAGCAGGTCGTTGAATTCGCGCGGCGGCGTCTGGCAGGTGAGCGCGGCGCCGATCTTGTTCATCACCGCCTGCAGCTGGCTGTTGTCTTCGAGCTGGTAGAGCTGCCCGCCGGTGTCGTCGGCGATCTTCTGCAGCCGCGCCTGGTCTTCGGGCAGGGCGAGACCGGTGCCGAAGCCGATCACATAGGTCGGCACGTTGTGGGCGAGGTGCGCTTCGGTGTATTCGCCTTCGTTGTGGCCGCCGTCGGTGAGGAAGATCCGCGCCTGCGCGGTGGGGTTGTCGGCGTCGGCCTTGGCGAAGGCGGCGTTGTAGTCGGTCGAGCCGTTTTCGGCGTCGATCGCGCTTTCGAGCGCGCTGCGCATCGTCCCCGCGTTCGGCCCCACCGGCTCGGGCGGGAAGACGGTGTCGGCGGCCGGCTGCGTTTCGAACAGCGAGGAGCCGAACTCGACGGCGCCGAGCTGCGTCTTGGCCGGCAGCGTGTTGATCAGCAGGTCGAGTGCCTGCACCCGCAGCCTGTTTTCGTCGGTGACCGCCATCGAGCCGGAGTCGTCGACGATCGCCTCGATGTTCGTCGCCGGGGCGCAGCTAGCCGCCGCGCTCGCGCCCGCCGCCCCGCTCGGAGCGGCCAGCACCGCCGCCGCCACCAGCAGCGCCATCGTCAACGCGGTCAGGGTCCTCCAGCTACGCACCATCGTCCACCTCTCCTCCAATCGCACTCCACCTCTCAGCGCAACCTAACCGGAGCGCGACGGCACGGCAAGAGCGCTCGAACAGCGGTCCGCACTGCCAGCGCCGCTGCCCAGCTCACCCCGCGGGAGAACCTACGCGTTCTGGACCGGGCCCCCCACCCAGCGCTTGACCGCGGCGGCAATCGAGTCGGGAGCATTGCTGTCCAGCGCGTTCTCCTTGTCGAACGTACTCAACGGTAGCCCCTGGAGGTTCGCATGCTTGAGCACGCTGTCCTCTCTGTCTTTCTGCACGAGAGGAAGGAGGGGCTTTCCTTGTCCTTGCACGAAGCCGCACTCGTGCGCAAGGTTGACGGAAAACTCCAGCTCGTCAGGAGTGTCGATGACAAGCAGGATCGCGGCATCGCTCGCCCACATCCTCGCCTTCACCGCTTCGGGGGCCAGCGGACCGAAGCCGCCGGGTTGCGGCAGGGCCTCGATGGCAACACAGCCGCTTTGTGTCAGGGCCCGTCGCAGCTCTTCGACGACATCCCGGCTGTACTGGTCGGTCAGATCGACGAAACGGCGGGAGATGAAGACCGGGCGCATCTTGTCCGGGACCGTCTCCTTCACCGTGAGGATCTCACTCTCCAGCGCCTTCGAAGGCCGCACCGCGATCTCGTGGGGGCGGCGAGGGTAGAGGACATCTTCGGGATCGAGCGGGCCTGAGACCTCCACCTGGAGGCGCAAGCGCGGAGAAAGCCTCTTGAGGGCCTCGCGGACCCTGGCCTCCACCTCGTCCCGGCTCTCCGCGTCGTCGGTCGGCTCTGCGACGAACACAACCTCCGCCTTGAGAGCAGACGTTGCCCCTCGGCGCAACAGCGAACTGAGGATATTCAGGTTCCGTCCCGCTAGCGCCTCTGCGATTTCCCCCATCGCCCCCGGCCGATCCCGGTGCTTGACGTTGACCGAGACCGCGTGCTTGCGAGGGAAGACGTAGCGCAGGATGCGCCGCTCGGTATCAGCAGATATCACCGCCGTCTCCTGGTCGTACTCCCCAGCCTCCTCTGATTCGGTGGCCTGGTCGGCGATCGCTTCTTCGAGACCGTCCACCCTCACCCAACCTTCCTCGATCCTCCCTTCGTCCTCCCAGACGAGCTCGTGGTCGGCAGGGTGGATGGGTTTGGGGACCACCTTCTTGAACCCCTGCTCCTCGAGCAGGGACTTCTTGATCCTCCTGATGTCGCCACTGACCCGGCGTTTCAAATCTTCGATCTTTTCGTCGGGCTCCCGGTAATAGGGCTCGAGCAGGAGGCGCGCGTCGTGGCGAGAACCGGAGTCGACCGTCACCGCCTCAGCGAAGACGATATTGAGCGGCGGCGCTTGCTCGAAGACATCGGCCAGGACTCCCGGCTCGTCGTCCTTCGAGGCATTGACCTCCCGTACGTGCAGCCAGTTTTCGGGGTCGACGACGGAGACGATGAGGTCGCCGAACGGCCGCGAGTGCTTCGCCTGCAACGCGATATGGACGTTGGTTCCCGACAGCAAGCCCAAGGGGGCGCGGTGATACCACGGCAGCGGAAGGACCCCCTGCGGCAGCCTCACGAGCCTATTAGTCAGAATGTACATATAGATAAGAACCTATAGAACATCCTGGGGCGGCAGTTCCGCGCCTCACGAGGCGCTGAACCAAAGCGAGACGGGGCACCTAGGACTCGAACCTAGAATCGCCGGTTTTGGAGACCGGTGCCTTAGCCAGTTTGGCCAGTGCCCCAGGGGGCGAATCCTATCGACCGGAGGTGCGGGCGGAGGGACTTGAACCCCCACGGGCCGAAGCCCACCAGGACCTAAACCTGGCGCGTCTGCCAAATTCCGCCACGCCCGCGTGGCTGGGCCGGGCGGCCCTTAACGCGCGGCCAACTGCGGCGCGTCGCTGACAGATTCTATGATCGGGCGGTGGCGGTAGGAGAGGTCAGGCCCGGCTACGAACTGTGGCGGCCGAATCGGGAGAAGGCCGGCTCGGTGACGACGAAGCTCGTCGTCGTCCTGCTGCTGGCCGCAACCGCGGCGATCGCGGCGCTGATCACGATCGGCGGCTGGTCGCTTTTGAAGGGCGGCAGCGGGATGGGAATCGTCTGCGCCGTCTACGCGGTCCTCTACGCCTTCTTCGCGATCATCGTCGCCCGCTGGAACCGCGGCGTCCTGCCGGTCGCGGCGGCGCTCTCGATGATCCTGGCGATCTTCTGCGCGGTCGGCGCCGAAAGCTGGTTCAACCGCGACCGCGGCGGCTTCGAAACCGCCCTGCTCAACTCCTCGCTGATCGGGCTGCTGGTGATCCTGCTCGGGCTGCTGCAGATCGTCCTCATCGCCGCCGCCCTCTACGCCTTCAACCAGGAGTGGCACGTCGAGGAGGAGCGCCCGATCGGCTCCGGCGAGGACTACGGCGCCGGCGCCTCTCCCGGCGCCCCCCAGCCTGCCTGATCCCGCTCTATCGTTCAGGCGGAGCCGGAGTGGCGGAATTGGCATACGCGATCGACTCAAAATCGATTGCCCTTGCGGGCTTGTGGGTTCGAGTCCCACCTCCGGCATCGACGCGGCGCGGCTAGGCTGGCGCCGTGAACGCCGCTGCGGGGGAGCTGTTGTGGGAGCCGTCGGCCGAGCTGGTCGAGCGCTCGCGGCTGCGCGAGCTGATGGACTGGCTGGAGCGCGAGCGCGGCCTCCGCTTCGGCGGCTACCACGAGCTCTGGCAGTGGTCGGTCGACGACCTCGACGGCTTCTGGTCGGCGATCTGGGAGTTCTTCGAGGTGCAGGCCGACGGCGCGGCCGAGCCGGTCCTCGGCTCGCGCGGGATGCCGGGCGCCGAGTGGTTCCCGAACGCGGCGCTGAACTACGCCGAGCACGTCTTCCGCGGCAGGGACGACGATGAGGTCGCGATCCTCCACGCCTCCGAGCTGCGCCAGCTCGGCGAGCTGCGCTGGGGCGAGCTGCGGCGCCAGGTCGCGGCGGTCGCGGCGGGGCTGCGGGCGCTCGGCGTCGGCCGCGGCGACCGCGTCGTCGCCTACCTGCCGAACATCCCCGAGGCGATCGTCGCCTTCCTCGCCACCGCCTCGATCGGCGCCGTCTGGTCGAGCTGCTCGCCGGACTTCGGCCCGCGCAGCGTCGTCGACCGCTTCGCCCAGATCGAGCCCAAGGTCCTCTTCGCGGTCGACGGCTACCGCTACGGCGGCAAGGACTTCGACCGCCGCGAGGTGGTCGCACAGTTGCAGGAGGCGATGCCGAGCCTGGAGCGCACCGTCGTCCTCCCCTGCCTCGCCCCCGAGCCGGACCTCTCCCCCCTCCGCGACGCGCTGCCCTGGGACGACCTCCTCGCCCGCGGCGCGGGCGCGCCGCTGCGCTTCGAGCGCGTCCCCTTCGACCACCCGCTCTGGGTCCTGTACTCCTCCGGCACCACCGGCCTGCCGAAGGCGATCGTCCAGGGCCAGGGCGGCATCCTCCTCGAGCACCTGAAGAAGCTCCACCTCCACGTCGACGCCCACCCCGGCGACCGCCTCTTCTGGTTCACCACGACCGGCTGGATGATGTGGAACTTCCTCGTCTCCGGACTGCTGACCGAGGCGGCGATCGTCCTCTACGACGGCAACCCCGGCCACCCGGACATGAACGTCCTCTGGGACCTCGCCGAGCGGGCCGGGGTGACGATGTTCGGGACCAGCGCCGCCTACATCGGCGCCTGCATGAAGGCGGGGGTCGAGCCGGGCCGCGGCCGCGACCTCGGCGCCCTGAAGGCGGTCGGCTCGACCGGCTCCCCCCTCTCCCCCGAGGGCTTCGACTGGATCTACGAGCACGTCGGCCGCGACACCTGGCTGTTCTCGACCAGCGGCGGCACCGACCTCTGCACCGCCTTCGTCGGCGGCGTCGCGACGCTGCCGGTCTACCGCGGCGAGCTGCAGGCGCGGGCGCTGGGGGCCGCGGTCGAGGCCTGGGACGAGGACGGCCGGCCGGTGGTCGAGGAGGTCGGCGAGCTGGTCGTGACCGAGCCGATGCCCTCGATGCCGCTCTACCTCTGGGGCGACGAGGACGGCAGCCGCTACCGCGAGAGCTACTTCGAGATGTTCCCGGGGGTCTGGCGCCACGGCGACTGGCTGGAACTGACCCGGCGCGGGACCGCGGTCATCTACGGCCGCTCCGACTCGACGATCAACCGCGGCGGCATCCGCATGGGGACGAGCGAGATCTACCGCGCGGTGCTGGGGATCGAGGCGATCGTCGACGCCCTGGTGGTCGACCTGCCGCGGCCGGGGACCGACGGCTGGATGCCGCTCTTCGTCGTCCTGCGCGAGGGGGCCGAGCTGGACGAGGAGCTGCCGCGGGAGATCGCCCGCCGGGTGCGCGAGCAGTGCTCGCCGCGCCACGTCCCCGACCAGGTCTTCCAGATCGAGGAGGTGCCGCGCACGCTCAGCGGCAAGGTGCTCGAGGTGCCGGTGAAGCGGATCCTGACGGGGACGCCGGTGGAGAAGGCCGCGAGCCGCGACTCGCTGGCCAACCCGGCCGCGCTCGACTACTTCGTCGCGATGGCCGAGCGCCTCTCGACCTGAGAGCCGCGCCTGGCGAGCACCTCCGCCGTCGCCCGCAGCACCGCGAGCACGTGCTCGGGTTGGTAGCGGACCTGCTCGTGGGTGAAGCGCAGCGGCGTCAGCCCGGCGGCGGTGTGGGCCTGGTCGCGGAGGCGGTCCCGCGCCTGCTCGGCGGGCGTGCGGTGGTAGCGCAGGCCGTCGGTCTCGACCACGAGGCCGAGGTCGGGCCAGAAGAAGTCGACTTCGAACTCGTTGACGATCCGGCCGGTCTCGGGCGCCGGCAGGCCCGCCTCCCGGACCAGCGGCAGGAAGCGGCGTTCCAGCTCCTCCTTGGTGAGCCGGAAGGTGCGGCGGTCGAGGACGAAGCGGAGCTTGGCCGCGCCCGGCTCGCTGCCGCGGGCCGCGAGCGCGCTCCGCAGCCCCGGCGGGTGGGCGAGGTTGTATTTGTCGGCCTCGTTGATCATCCGCTCGATCCCGGCCCGGTCGAGCCGCGGCGCCAGGTCAACCAGCGTCTGGACGGGAGTGGTGACCGGGATGCCGTACTCGCGGGTGAGGTCGCGGTCGGGATCGAGCGAGGATCGGCGATGGATGCGAAGGCCGGGGCGGCGCCGGCGGGAAGAACCGGAGAAGGAGAGCTCCACATGATCGCGCTCCTCGGGCCCGATCCGCCAGAGAGCCGCCGCGCTCGAGTGGCTGATCACGCCGCCTTCGCAGGCGAGAACCGCTGCCATCCAGCGCCCGTGATCCGTGACCTGCGAGCGACCCACCGCATAAACGCCCCGGTGCAGCGGGTGCAGGCGTCCCGTCCTGATCCGGTAGTAGATCGCCTGCGCCGTATATCCGATCGAGCGCAGTTGGTCGCTGGACACGACGCCGTGCTGATTTTCAGCCAGCGCCCATGCCTCCCGCGCCATCCGAACCCGTTCCCGCCGCCGCTCGTCGGACGATTGGTGAGTTGACCTCGCCATAGTGAGGTTAAGTCACCAATCGCCCGAATCTCTCCCCCCTGTCGAGGGCCGGGAGGGAGATCCTCGCCGGACACTCCCCGCTTTTTCTCCGTGCCGGCCTCCTGAAACGCTCGTTTTACCCGCCGGCGCCCCTGGGCGGTCAGACCATTCCGAGCCCGCCGCTCACGCCGAGGGTCTCCCCCGTCACGTAGCTGGCGTCGTCGCTCGCCAGGAAGGCGACGGCGGCGGCGACCTCCTCGGGCCGGCCGAGGCGGCCCATCTGGGTCGCCTCTCTCATCGTCTCGATCACCTTCTCGCCGATCTCGCCGAACTCCTTGGCGCCCATCAGCAGCGGCGTCTCGATCGGGCCGGGGGCGATCGCGTTGGCGGTGACGCCGTAGCGGGCCGCCTCGCGGGCGATCGCCTTGGTGAAGCCGATCACGCCGGCCTTGGCGGCGCTGTAGGCGGCCGAGCCCTTGGAGCCGACCCGGCCCGCCTCCGAGGCGATGCTGACGATGCGGCCGTAGCCGCGCTCCTGCATCCCCGGCAGCGCCGCGTGGGTGCAGTTCATCGTCCCGCCGAGGTTGACGTCGAGCGTCTGCCGCCACTGCTCGGGGGTGACGTAGACGAAGAAGCCGAAGTTGTCCATGCCGGCGTTGTTGACGAGGACGTCGAGGTCGCCGGCGGCGGCGACCGCCCGGCGGGCGGCGTCGAGGTCGGTGACGTCGAGCTCGACCGCGTGGCCGGCGATCTCCGCCGCCACCCGCTCGGCTCCCTCGAGGTTGAGGTCGCCGACCCAGACCTCGGCCCCCTCGGCGGCGAGCCGCGCCGCGCTCGCGGCGCCGATGCCGCTCGCGCCGCCGGTGACCAGCGCCTTGCGTCCCTCCAGCCTCATCGCGGCGGAGAATAGACTGCGCGGCCGTGAACGCGGGCAGCGAACCGATTCCGATCATCGGCGGCACCGGGGCGCTCGGCGCCGGCCTGGCGCGCAGGTGGGCGCAGGCGGGCGTGCCGATCGTGATCGGCTCGCGCGACGCCGGCCGCGCCGAGGAGGCGGCGGCGAAGATCCGCGCGGCGGTCCCGGGCTCCGAGGCCACCGGCCTGCGCAACGACGAGGCGGCAGCCAGGGGCGAGATCGTCTTCCTCACCGTCCCCTTCCGCGCCCAGTCCGAGAACCTCAACAACCTGCGCGAGGCGCTGCGGCCCGGGCAGCTGCTGGTCGACTGCACCGTCCCGCTCGCCGCCGCGGTCAGCGGCAAGGCGACCCGCTCGCTCGGCGTCTGGCAGGGCTCGGCCGCCCAGCAGGCGCAGGAGATGGTCCCCGACGGCGTCACCGTGGTCGCCGCGATGCACACCCTCGCCGCGCCGACCCTCGCCGACCTCGATGCCGAGCTCGGCGAGGACGTCCTCGTCTGCGGCGACAAGAAGGCCGACAAGGCCCGCGTCGCCCGGCTGATCGAGGCGATCCCCGGCCTGCGCGCGGTCAACGCCGGCGCCCTGGAGATGGCCCGCATCGTCGAGCAGCTGACCCCGATGCTGATCTCGGTCAACAGCCGCTACAAGACCCACGCCGGCATCCGCCTGACCGGCCTGCCCGGCGACGACCACTGGGCGTGAGCGCGGTGGCGGGCGCCGCGCACCTTCCTTCCCCCGCCGGGCGAGCGCCGGGCGCCGGGGCGGCCTAGATGCGCGTCGCGCTGCTCGCCGGGGGCACCGGCGGCGCCAAGCTCGCGGCCGGGATGCAGGAGGAGCTCGGCCCCGAACTCGCCGTGATCGCCAACACCGGCGACGACATCGAGGCGCTCGGGGTCCACGTCTCCCCCGACCCGGACCTCGTCACCTACTGGCTCAGCGGCGAAATCGACGAGGAGCGCGGCTGGGGGATCGCCGGCGACGCGTTCACCGTCTTCGAACGCCTCCGGCAGCTCGGCGCCCCAAGCTGGTTCGGCCTCTCCGACCGCGACCTCGCCGCCTGCCTCTACCGGCGGCAGTTCCTCGACGAGGGCGGCCGCCCGACCGACGCCCAGGCGCAGATCGCCCGCGGCCTCGGGGTCGAGGCGCAGGTGCTGCCGATGTGCGAGGCGCCGGTCCGCACCCGGATCCAGACCCCGGCCGGGAAACGCGGCCTGCAGGAGTACCTGATCCTCGACGGCGGCGAGCCGCAGGTGCTGGGCGTCGAGCTGGAGGGGATCGAGGCGGCCGAGCCGACCCCGGAGGTGCTGAGGGCGATCGGCGGCGCCGAGGCGATCGTCATCGGCCCCTCCAACCCGGTGATCAGCATCGGCCCGATCCTCGCCGTCCCCGGCCTGCGCGAGGCGATCGCCGCCTCCCCCGCCCCGGTCCTCGCGGTCAGCCCTTACGTCGCCGGGCGGGTGGTCAAGGGGCCGACCGACCGCTTCATGGAAGGCCTCGGCCGGCCGACCACGGCGGCCGGCGTCGCCTCGCTCTACGCCGGGCTGATCGAGGCGATGGTCGTCGACGAGGGCGACCCGGACCCGCCGCCGAGCGAGATCCCGACCCTCGCCGCGCCGACCCTGATGGAGGGCGCCGCCGGCCGCGCGCGCCTGGCGCGGATCGTGCTCGACTACGCCGCTACGCTCGGCTAGCCGATGACGACCCACCGCCGCAACGCCGGAGCCCGCGCTTGAAGACCGCCGCGGTCCTGCCGGTGAAGCGCTTCGGCGAAGCCAAGCAGCGGATGGCCGGCGGCCTGGTCGGCGGGCAGCGGCGCGAACTGGCCGAGGCGATGGTCGCCGACGTGCTCGAGGCGATCGGCCGGGCGCGGGCGGTCGAGCGGACGATCGTCGTCAGCGGCGACCCGGCCGCCCAGGAGCTGGCCGCCGCGGCGGGCGCCGAGGTCGTCCCCGACCCCGAGGACGGCGGCCACGTCGCGGCGGCGCAGGCGGGCATCGCCCGCGCCGAGGCCGCGGGCGCCGAGCGCGTCGTCCTGCTCGCCGGCGACTGTCCGCTGCTCGACCCGCGCGAGCTCGACCGGCTGCTGACCGGGGTCCCCGGCAGCTACGTCGGCATCGTCCCCGACCGCCACGGCACCGGCACCAACGCCCTCCTGCTCAGCCCGCCGGACGCGATCGTCCCGGCCTTCGGCGAGGGCAGCCGCGACCGCCACGTCGAGGCCGCGCGCCGCGCCGGCGTCCCGTTCGGGGTCGAGGAGCTGCCCTCGATCGAACTCGACCTCGACACCCCGGCCGACGTGATCGCCCTGACCCGCGAGCTGGAGCGCCGCAAGGGCCGGGCGAAGCGGACCGCGCGGACGCTGGGGATATGAGCGAGCTGCGGGTTCTCCCGGTCGAGGGGATTCCCGAGGTGCGCGAGGGGGACCGGGTCGGGAAGCTGATCGCGGGACGGGTGCGGATCGAGGCCGGCGACATCGTCGTGATCTCGCAGAAGATCGTCTCCAAGGCCGAGGGACGGGTTGTGCGGCTGGACTCGGTGACCCCGTCGCTGCGGGCGCGCGAATTGGCGGAGAGGCTGGGCAAGGAGGCGGAGGTCGTGGAGCTGGTGCTCTCCGAGAGCCGCGAGGTGCTGCGCGACGAGCGGGTGTTGATCGCCGAAACGCACCACGGGTTCGTCTGCGCCAACGCGGGGATCGACAGTTCAAATCTTCCGGAGGACGGGACTGTCTGCCTGCTGCCGGAGGACCCGGATGGGTCGGCTCGACGGATTCGGGACGAACTTCTGGCCGCGGCGGGGGCGCCGGGTGTGGGGGTCGCCGGGGCGCCGGGGGCGGGGGTCGGCGGACAACAGCGGGGAGGGTCCGGCGACCCCCACCCCCGGCGCCATCCGGCGGAGGGCCGGGGTCGGCGGACGGCGGACGGCGCGGTCGGGGTCGTGATTTCGGACAGCTTCGGTCGGGCCTGGAGGGTTGGGCAGGCGGAGGCTGCGATCGGCTGCGCCGGGTTGGTGCCGATTGACGATTGGCGGGGGCGCGCTGACGCAGGGGGTAGAGAGCTGACTGCCACTCTCATCGCCGTCGCCGACGAGGTGGCGGCTGCTGCCGATCTGGTGCGCAGCAAGGACGGCAACGTCCCCGCCGCGATCGTCCGCGGCCTCGGCCGCTACGTCACCGCCGAGGACGGGCCCGGCGCTGCCGCCCTCCGCCGCCCTCCCGCAGAGGATCTCTTCCGCTAGAGGTTTGATGCGGGTTAGGCGCGTGCGCGGGGGCGTCGCAGGCCAAGCTGGGCGCCGCCCGCGGGTGAAGCGGGTAGTGGTTACTACCCGCGAGCACGCGGGTGGCGATCCAGCGCCGGTATGCGGCGTCATCCGCGTGCGTGGATAACCCGCGTCAGACCTCTAGTCCTTGTCCTTGCCGACGGCGTCCTTGACCTTGTCGGCGGCGTCTTCGACGCCATCCTTGACGGCGCCCGAGGCCTTGTCGACCTTGCCTTCGCGCTTCATCTCGTGGTCGCCCGTGAGGTCGCCCGCGGCCTCCTTCACGCGCCCCTTGGCGTCGTCCTTGTTGCGAATCTCGTCGCTCATCGCGTCCCTTTCCGGTGGCTTGCTCGGTCGCCACTCCGCTACCCGAACCCGCCTCGAAGCGAACCGCATCCAATTAGGCGACCTGGAGGACGGCGGCGCCTCGGAACCTGCCGGCGCGGAGGTCCTCTAGCGCCTGGTCGGCCTGCTCCAGCGGGTAGACCGAGACCTCGGTCTGAACCGGGACCTTCGGCGCCAGCGCGATGAACTCCTCGCCGTCCTGCCTCGTCAGGTTGGCGACCGAGCCGAGGACCCGCTCCTCCCAGAGGTCGGCGTAGGGGAAGGAGGGGATGTCGCTCATGTGGATGCCGGCGCTGATGATCCGGGCGCCCTTGGCGCTGGCCCGCAGCGCCGCCGTCATCAGCGCCCCGACCGGGGCGAAGACGATCGCGCCGTCGAGCGGCTCCGGCGGCGCCTGCTCGGAGCCGCCCGCCCACTCGGCGCCGAGCCCGCGGGCGAAGGCCTGGGTCTCCTCGTCGCCCTCGCGGGTGAAGGCGAAGACACGGCGGCCTTCGTGGACGGCGACCTGGCAGAGGATGTGGGCCGCGGCGCCGAAGCCGTAGAAGCCGATCCGCTCGGCGTCGCCGACCAGCCGCAGCGCCCGGTAGCCGATCAGCCCGGCGCAGAGCAGCGGTGCCGCCTGCAGGTCCGGGTAGCCGTCGGGGATCGGGAAGCAGAAGCGGGCGTCGGCCGCGGCGGCCTCGGCGTAGCCGCCGTCGATGTCGTAGCCGGTGAAGCGGGCGTTGTCGCAGAGGTTCTCGCGGCCGCCGCGGCAGTAGCGGCAATCGCCGTCGGTCCAGCCCAGCCACGGCACCCCGACCCGGTCGCCCGGCGCGAAGCGCTCGACCCCCTCCCCCGCCTCGCGGACGACGCCGACGATCTGGTGCCCCGGCACCAGCGGCAGCTTCGGCTCGCTCAGCTCGCCGTCGAGGATGTGGAGGTCGGTGCGGCAGACGCCGCAGGCGCGGACGTCGAGCAGGACCTGGCCGGCTCCGGCGCTCGGCTCGGGCAGCTCGGCCGGCCGCAGCGGCGCCCGCTGCCGCTCGAGCACCATCGCCCGCACCGGCTCACCCTGCCGCGGGCGCGGCCTCGTAGGTCTCGACCACCTCGTAGAGCGTCGTCCGCTGGGCCGGTTCGCGCCCCGCCGCCCGCGCCGCCGCGATCAGCTGCTCGGGCTCCAGCCGGACGCCGTGCTGGGAGCCGGCCATCCGCGAGATGTTCTCCTCCATCAGCGTCCCGCCGAGGTCGTTGACGCCCCAGCGCAGCGCCTCGGTCGCCCCCTCCAGCCCCATCTTCACCCAGCTCGCCTGCATGTTGGGGATGCTGCGCCCCAGCGCCAGCCGGAAGGCGGCGGTGTGCTTGAGGTTCTCGGCGATCGAGATCTCCTCGATCCCGTGCGTCCGCCCCAGCATCGTGTTGAACGGGATGAAGCTGAGCGGGACGAACTCGGTGATGCCGCCGGTCCGCTCCTGCAGCGAGCGGATCACCCGCATGTGGCGGGCCAGCTCGCGCGGCTCCTCGATGTGGCCGAACATCACCGTCGAGGTCGAGCGCAGGCCGGCCCGGTGGGAGGCTTCGACGATCTCGACCCAGCGCGCGGCGGGCAGCTTGTTCGGCGAGATCCGCTGGCGGACGCCGTCGTCGAGCACCTCCGCCGCGGTCCCCGGCGTCGACCCGAGGCCGCACCCGAGCAGGTACTCGAAGACCTCCAGCGGCTCCTTGCCGGAGCGCTCGCAGGCCCAGTCGATCTCCATCGGCGAGTAGGCGTGCAGGTGCAGCTGCGGCGCCACCTCCTTCGCCAGCCGCAGCCAGCGGCCGTACTCCTCCAGGGTCAGGTCGGGATGGATGCCGCCCTGCATGCAGAGCTCGGTGGCGCCGAAATCGACCGCCTCGCGGACCCGCGCGGCGAAGTCCTCCTCGGCTACTTCGTAGGCGTCGGGCGAGCGCCGCCCCTGGCCGAAGCCGCAGAAGGCGCAGCCGACCACGCAGACGTTGGTGAAGTTGATGTTGCGGTTGACGACGAAGGTGACCCGGTCCCCGGCCAGCTCGGCGCGCAGCTCGTCGGCGGCGATCCGCATCTCCTCGATCGCCTCCGGCCGCGTCTCGGCGAAGAGCGCCGTCAGCTCGTCCTCGGAGAGCATCTCCCCCTCCCGTCCCTTGGCGATCGCCCGCTCGGCCAGCCACGGCGCGACCGCCTCCGGCGAGCGGCGCCCGGAGCCGCGGCGGGGGATGAACGACCAGTACTTCAGCTTGATCACGTCGAGGACCCCCTGCTCCATCCACTGCGAGTCCATGTACTGCGGGTAGACGCAGAGGCGCTCGGTCAGCGCATAACCACGGGGCGCCAGCTCCTTCCTGACCTGGTGCGGCGAGGGGAACGGCTCCTCGGGCGAGATGTGGTCGCCGTTGGCCGAGAGCCCACCGAGGTCGGTGGCGCCCGCCTCGACCAGCTCGGGCCAGAACTCGGAGAGGTTCGGGGGGACCTGGATGCCGACGTCCGGCATCAGCCGTCTGCACGCGGCGATCAGGCGCTTGATCTCGTCCAGGGAGACGGGGTTCGCCCAGGGGGGTGGAGGCGGCGAGGGTTGCGGTGGGGACGGCGGGGACCCCCCTCCGGGAGCACCAGATGGGGAGGCTCCCGGAGGGGGGTCCCCGCCGTCACTCCCACGGTGGTGGGAGCGCTCGTCGCTGCTCCAGAGTTGATGGGAGGCCTCGTCGGCGATCTCGGCCACCTCGGCGCCGTAATAGCGCGGGTGGGGGACGAAGTTCTGGAGGATCACCTCCTGCAGGTGGCCGTAGCGCTCGTGCAGATTTGCGAGGGCTTCGAGGGATTCGATCCGCTCCTGCTCGGTCTCGCCGATGCCGACCAGGATGCCGCTCGTGAAGGGGATCTTCAGCTCGCCGGCGGCTTCGATCGTCGCCAGGCGCGCCTGCGGGTGCTTGGTCGGGGAGCCGGCGTGGACTGTCTCCATCAGCCGCTCGGAGGTCGACTCCAGCATCAGGCCCTGGGAGGCGGTCACCTCCCGCAGCCGGGCCAGGTCCTCCCTGCCCAGCACGCCGATGTTGGTGTGCGGCAGCATCCCCCGCTCCAACGCCCGTTCGCAGGCCCAGACGACGTAGGCGGTGAAGTCCTCGTGGCCCCAGGCCGCCAGCCGCTCGGCCACCACCGGGTTGACCTCGGGGCGCTCGCCGGTCAGGACCAGCAGCTCCTTGGAGTTGCGTTTCAGCGCCTCGTCGAGCTGCCTTTCGACATCGGCCGGCGCGTGGACGTGGGCCTGGTGGGTGGCGAAGGCGCAGTACTTGCAGTAGCACTGGCAGGTCCGCGACAGCGACAGCGTGTAGTTGCGGGAGAAGGTGACCCTGCGCACGTGCTCAAGCTACTGCACCGGCGTCGCCCGCCGGCCTTGAGAGGGGCTCGCCCGCACAACGAAAAGCGCCACCCGGTCCGGGTGGCGCTTTCGAAGCGGTTCCGCTGAGGCCGGGCCTCAGTCGGCGGGCTTGTCGCTGGTCGGCGTCGCCCGTTTCGGGACCGGCGGGCGGACGTGCTCCGGCGGTTCGGTCGGCGGCAGGCCGCCCGGCTCGAGGACGAACCGGTAGACCGCCGCGGCCAGCAGCGAGCCGACGATCGGGCCGGCGAGGTAGGGCCAGACGCCGCCCCAGGTGTTGCCGACGAGCGCCGGGCCGAACCAGCGGGCCGGGTTGAAGGAGCCGCCGGTCAGCGGGCCGCCGACCATGACGATGAAGCCCAGGGTGGTGCCGATCGCCAGCGGCGCCCACTCCTTGAAGCTCTTCTCCGAGTAGACGGCGGTGAGGATGACCAGGACGAGGACGAAGGTCCCGACCGCCTCGACCACCGAGCCGGCGAAGTTGCCGCTGAGCAGCCCGCTCACCTGAGCGGCGCCGTAATGCGTCGCCCGGCCCTCGTCGAGCAGCAGGCCCTTGGTCAGCAGGGCGCCGAGGACGGCGCCGGAGAGCTGGGCCAGCATGTAGATGACGCCGTCGAGCGGGCGGATCCGCCGGATCGCCAGCGCCGCCAGCGTCACCGCCGGGTTGAAGTGCCCGCCGCTGACCACGCCGAACATGACGACGAGGCCGAACAGCAGGAAGGCGTGGACGAGGCCGACGACCGCGAAGTCTGAGCCGAACTGGGCCTGGCCGCCGGTGGACACGAACAGGACGACGACACTGCTGATGAAGAAGACCAGCAGAAACGTGCCGATCAGCTCAGCCAGATATGCGGCTAGACCTCTCTCCTGCACTCTTTCCCTCCTCGTTTTCCCGTGAACAGGTAAGCGGCGGCAGTCTACTCATATTCGCTGGATGGATTAGGTTTCGCGACCGCATGAGAAGGGCTGTCGCGCTGCTGGCGGCCGCTCTCGCGCTCGCCGGCGCCGCCGGCTGCGGGGGGAGCGGCGCGGAACCGGGCGCGCCGAAAGGCGCGACCCTGGTGCTCGATTTCAGCCCCAACGCCGTCCACAGCGGCATCTACGCGGCGGCGGCGAAGGGCTTCTACGCGGACGCGGGCGTCGATCTGCGCGTCCAGGCGCCGGGGGAATCGACCGACGCGCCGAAGCTGCTCGGCGCCGGCCGGGTCGACTTCGCGATCCTCGACATCCACGACCTCGGGATCGCCCGCGAGCGGGGCATCCCGCTGGTCGGCGTGGCGCCGATCGTGCAGCGGCCGCTGGCGGCGGTGATCGCCCGCGCCGACGGGCCCGTCCGCCGCCCCCGCCGGCTCGAAGGGCAGCGGGTCGGGGTCAGCGGCCTGCCCTCCGACGCGGCGGTGGTCGACTCCGAGGTCGAAGCCGACGGCGGCGACCCGGCCCGGGTCGACGAGGTGACGATCGGCTTCACCGCCGTCCCCTCGCTCGCCGCCGGCAAGGTCGCGGCGGCGACCGGCTTCTGGAACGCCGAGGCGATCGCCCTGCGCCGCCGGGGCGTCCCGATCCGCGTCTTCAGGGTCGACGCCTTCGGCGCCCCGCCCTACCCCGAGCTGGTCCTCTGCACCTCCGAAGCGCTGCTCGCAAGCGATCCGAAGCTGGTCGACGCGGTCGTCTCCGCGACCCGCCGCGGCTACGGCTTCGCCGAGGCGCACCCGGGCGCGGCGCTCGACGACCTGCTCAGCGCCAACCCCGAGCTCGAACGGGCCGACCAGGAAGCGCAGCTGAAGGCCCTGCTGCCGGTCCTGCGCCCGCAGCGGTTCGACGCCGGCGTGCTCGAAGAATGGGCTGCCTGGGACCTGAAGCACGGGTTGCTGGAAAGGCCGCTGGACGTTGGGCGGGCGTTTCGGTCGGGCGGGTCCGGTTGACCCCTACCGGACGCGCTCGCTTCGCTCGCTTTTGGGGAGTGTCCGGTAGGGGTCAACCGGACCCGCCCAGTCGGCGTGGCCGCGCTACAGCAGCCCTTCCACCAGATCGGGTAGTTCGCGGGCCATTCGGGAGCGGGGGACTGCCAGGTCCACGCCGGCGGCTTCGGCGGCTTCCTTGGTGGCCACGTCTACGTGGGAGTAGTAGCCGAGGACGGGGAGGCCGAGGCCGACCAGGGCCTCCGGGTTCTCGAGGTCGAGGTCGGCGACGATCAGGTCCTTGCCCTCCCAGGTGCTCTCCTCGATCGAGGGGGAGGTGGTCACCTCGTGGCCGGCGGCGCTCAGCTGCGCCTCGACCTTCGAGCCGAGCATCAGGTCGCCGGAGATGCTGAGGACGGTTGCCATGCGACGCGGCTACCCGGCTCGGGCTAGAGGACGCGGCGCTGGCGGAACTCTTCGCGCACGCTCTCCGGCCGGCCCCACATCTGCACGACCTCCGAGCGCCCCTCGCGCACCTCGGCGATCCGCAGCTCCCCGGCGACGCCCTCGCCGTCGAGCTTCTCCAGCACGCCCCGCACGCTCTCCGGCGCCGCCGCGTGGCCGAAGCTCTTGGCGACCAGCAGCCGCCAGTGCCAGCCGTCGGCCTCGGGGTGCTGGTAGACCTGCGCGTTCACCTGGCTCAGCGCCACCGCGGTGTCGATGTACTGCGCCAGGTCGGCGACCCGCATCTCGACCTCCAGATCCGTCCAATCCGGCGGCAGCGTCTCAAGGATCTGCTCGAACTCGAGGGCCAGCGTCATCCCCCGAAGCGTAGTGGAAGGACCCGGGGGCGACCCCTCCTCCCTACCCCGCCGCGAACTGGAAGATCAGGAAGGCGTTGAGGGCGATGATCAGGCCGGCCAGGGCACCGGCGAGAGCCGATAGCCAGGGCGGATTCGCGAGGCCGCCCATCACCTCGCGGTCGGCGGCGACGATCAGCAGCGGCACCAGGGCGAAGGGGATGCCGAAGGAGAGGATCACCTGGCTGCCGACGAGGGCGTCGGTCGGGTCGAGGCCGAGGGCGAGGACGAGCAGGGCCGGGGCGAGGGTCAGGGCGCGGCGGGCGAAGAGCGGGATCTGGCGGTGGATGAAGCCCTGCATCACCACCTGCCCGGCCATCGTCCCGACCGAGGAGGAGGCGAAGCCGGAGGCGAGCAGGGCGATCCCGAAGATCGCCGCCGCCCGGCCGGAGACGAGCGAGCCGAAGGCGTCGTAGGCGCCTTCGATCGAGTCGACGCCGGTCAGGCCGCTGCCGTGGAAGAGGGCGGCGGCGACGACCATCATCGCCAGGTTGACCACCCCCGCCAGCGAGAGGGCGATCACCACGTCCACTTTCTCGAAGCGGAGGATCTTCTTCTTCTCCGCTTCGTCGCGGCCGACCACCCGCCGCTGGGTCAGCGCCGAGTGCAGGTAGACGACGTGCGGCATCACCGTGGCGCCGATGATCCCGGTCGCCAGCAGCAGGCTGGCGGTGCCGGCGAAGCCGGGGACGAAGAGGTGGCGGGCGACTTCGCCGCCGTCGGGCGAGGAGTCGAAGAGCTCGAAGACGAAGGCGGCGACGACGACCCCGACCAGGACCGTGATCGCCGCCTCGAGGCGGCGGAAGCCCATCTGCTGCAGGGCCAGGATCGCGAAGGCGCCGACGCCGGCGATGATCCCGGCCGGGAGGAGGGCGATCCCGAAGAGCAGGTTGAGGCCGAGGGCGGCGCCGACGATCTCGGCGACGTCGGTCGCCATCGCCACCAGCTCGGCCTGCAGCCAGAGGCCGACCGAGGTGCGGCGCGAGAAGCGCTCGCGGCAGAGCTCGGCGAGGTTGCGGCCGGTCGCGATCCCCAGCTTCGCGGCCTGGGCCTGGACCAGCATCGCGATCAGGTTGGCCGAGAGGACGACCCAGAGCAGCAGGTAGCCGAACTTGGCGCCGCCGGCGATGTTGGTCGCGAAGTTCCCCGGGTCGATGTAGGCGACGGCGGCGATGAAGGCCGGGCCGAGGAAGGGCCAGACGCCGCGCAGGCCGCGGCGGTGGCCTTCGAGCGAGCGGTAGGCGGCGTCGGAGACGGCGGCCTCGCCGGGGAGGACGACCTCGGGGCCGCTGAGCCGCTCGCGCAGCTCCTCGGCGACGGCCTCACCCGCGGGCGGCTTCACGCCTTCCCCCCGGCCGGCGGCGCCAGGTCGGGGCCGGGGATCGGCGTCCCGTGCGGATCGTGGCTCGGTTCGCCGAGCTTGGCCGCGATCAGCGCCTCCAGCTCCTCGGAGATGTAGTGCTCGAGCACCTCGGCCTCCTCGTGGACCCGGTCCTCCGGCATCCCCAGCGCCTCGGCGAGGTAGGCCTCGATCAGGCGGTGGTGGCGGATCACCTCGAGCGCCACCCTCTCCCCCGCCGGCGTCAGGCTGACGCCCTTGTAGGGGAGGTGGTCGACGAGGCCGAGGGCGGCGAGCTTCTTCAGCATCGAGGTCGCGGTCGCCGGCGTCACCCCGAGCCGGGCGGCGACCTCGCCGTTGAGGACGAGGCCGTCGCGCTCCTGGGAGAGCGCGTAGATCGTCTTCGCGTAGTCCTCGATCGCCTGTGAGTTAGACACGTCTAAAGAGTTTAGAGGTGTCTAAAACCGGGTGGGCGCGGGACCCGGGTGACCCCTCCCGGACGCGCTCGCTTCGCTCGCTTTGGGGAGTGTCCGGGAGGGGTCACCCGGGTCCCGCTCGGGGCGGTTCCTAGACTTGGGGGAGATGAGCGCATCCCCGGCCGTGGAGATCGATGGGCAGTACCGGCAGTTGCGGGAGGAATGCGGGTTGCTGGACCGGTCCGGGCGGGGGATGCTGGTGGTCTCCGGGCCGGAGGCGGCCGAGTACCTGCAGGGACAGCTCACCAACGACGTCGAGGCGATCGAGCCCGGCGGGGGCTGCTACGCGGCGCTGCTCGACCGCAAGGGGCACATGCAGGGCGACATGCGCGTCCTCCGCCCACCGCTTCCTGTTCCTTTTGGCTCCCAGGCGACCATAAGGAACAGCCAAGCGGAGATCTGGCTCGATACCGAGCCGGAGGCGCTGGAGGCGGTGCGGCGGCACCTGTCGATGTACAAGGTCGGCCGCGAGGTCGAGGTCGCCGAGGTCGGCGCCGAGCGGGCGATGCTCTCGCTGATCGGCCCGCGGGCGGTCGAGGTCGCCGGCTCGGCGCCGCTGCCCGAGAACGCCTGCGAAGCGATCGCGGTCGGCGGCGCCCCCTGCCTCGCGGTCGGGACCGACCGGGGCGTCGACCTCCTGGTCGAGGCCGGCGAGCGCAACCGGGCCTTGGAGGCGCTGCTCGCCGCGGGCGCGGTCGAGGTCTCGCCCGAGGCGGCCGAGATCGTCCGGATCGAGGCGGGACGCCCCCGCTTCGGGGCCGAGATGGGGACCGAGACGATGCCCGCCGAGGCCGGGATAGTCGAGCAGGCGGTGAGCTTCACCAAGGGCTGCTATATCGGCCAGGAGACGGTCGCCCGCCTCCACTACAAGGGCAAGCCGAACCGCCACCTGCGCGGCCTGCGGCTGAGCGCCCCGGCGCGCCCCGGGGCGGCGCTGCGGCTGGGCGAGAAGGAGGTCGGCAGGCTCGGCGGCGCCGCCGTCTCCCCCGCCCTCGGGCCGATCGGGCTGGCGATCCTGCGCCGCGAGGCCGAGCCGGGCGCCACCGTCGCCGTAGGTGAAGATGGCGTTACGGCCGAGGTCGTCGCCCTCCCCTTCGGTTAGATTCAGCCTCGATGGGGGTCCGGAGAGCTAGATCCGCGAGCTGGCGGGGTGGGGCCGTGGCGGCCCTGGTCCTCGCTGCCGCGCTGCTGGCCGGCTGCGGCGAATCGCGCCACGCCAACGAGCAGCGGCCGCAGGTCTCGCGCCGGGTCAGCGTCACGATCAACCAGAGGAAGGTGATCGTGACGCCGGCGGAGGTCGGCGCCGGCCCGGAAAAGACCCAGCAGATCCCGCAGAACCAGGACCACCGGCAGCCGCCGATCGCGACCAAGGCTCCGCTCGACGTCGTCTTCGTCGCCGCGAACCAGACCGGGACGGAAACGCCGCTGAAGATCGCCGGCGCCAAGAACGTCGAATCGAAGCTGATCTACGCCCACAGCCCGGGCACGTTCGGGGTCACCCTCCCGGCCGGCTCCTACACGATCACCGCGGTCAACATGCCCGAGTCGCGGGCCGGCCACCTCACCGTCGGCAGCTACCGCGCTTCCTCGCAGAACGACGTATTGCTGCCATAGGCCGGGCGCCCCGCGGGGTTGCCCTCGGCGAGCCCAGGGGGAGGGGGTTCGGCGGACAACTGCGGGGAGGGTCCGGCGAACCCCCTCCCCCCGGGCTCTTTCGTCGCTACAAGCGGCGTTTCACCGGAGCCGTTCCGTCTGGACTGCCCGTCAGCCTGACTGGCGATGACTATCGCGCTCGTAATCGCCGTCCTCGTAATCGCCGTCCTGGCCTACCTGCTGGCTTCGCGCAAGCCCGCCGAGCCGCAGGAGCAGCCCGACCTCTCCCCCGCGATCCAGGAGGCGGCCCAGGAAGCGACGTCCCGCGCGCTTGCCGATCTCCTCAAGGTCGGCGAGGCGGAGCGCAAGCGCGACACGGAAGCAGCGGAGGCGGCGCTCGCCAAGCGCGAGGCGGAGTTCCGCCGGCTCACCGCGCCGATCGACGAGAACCTGAAGCGGATCGAGCGGGAGGTCTCGACGCTGAGCCGCGAGCGCAAGGCAGCCGACGGCGCCATGCAGACCCTGCTCTCCGAGATGAAGGTGGGGCTCGGCGACCTCGGCTCGCAGACCGGGACCCTGGTCAAGGCCCTGCGGCAGCCGAAGACCCGCGGCGAATGGGGCGAGGTCCAGCTCAAGCGCTGCGTCGAGATCGCCGGGATGACCGAGCACGTGGACTTCACCATCCAGACGACGCTGCACAGCGACGAGGGGATGCTGCGACCGGACGCGATCGTGATGCTGCCGGCGCAGCGCAAGGTCGTGATCGATTCCAAGGTGCCCCTCGACGCCTACCTGGAGGTGCTCGAAGCCGAGGACGAAAGCACCCGCAAGGGAGAGCTGATCCGCCACGCGCGCCAGGTCCGCGACCACATCACCAAGCTCGCGTCCAAGCGCTACCAGGACCAGTTCGAGAGCGGCGACTCGCCCGACTTCGTGGTCTGCTTCATGCCCTCGGAGGCCGCCCTCCACGCCGCCTTCGAGGCGGAGCCCTCGCTCTACGACTACGCCCTCGAGCAGAAGATCCTGATCGCCACCCCGACCACCCTGGTCGGGCTGCTGCGGACGGTCGAGCTCGGCTGGCGCCAGGAGCGGATCGCTGCCGAGGCGCAGCAGATCGCCACCGCGGCAAACGAGCTCTACGGCCGGGTCGGGACCTTCCTCGGGCACCTCTCGAAGGCGGGGCGGCAGCTCAACTCGGCGGTCGGCGCCTACAACGACGCGATCGGCTCGGCGGAGACCCGGGTCCTGCCCCAGCTGCGCCGGATCCAGGAGCTGGGGGCGACCCGCGGCGAGGACGTCGAGGTGCCGAAGCGGATCGAGCGCCAGACCAAGCCCGTCGTCGCCAAGGAGCTGGAGGAGCTCGAAGCCGCCGGGGCCGGCCCGGCCCCGGAGCTGCGCGATGCCGCTGAGGAGCTCACGGCGGCAGAGCCCGCCGAGGCCGCCGACGAGTTCAAGGCCGCCTGAGCCGATCCCCCGAGTTCAAGGCCGCCTGAGCCGATCCCCCGAGTTCAAGGCCGCCTGAGCCGGTCCCCCGAGCCGAGGGCGCCCGAGCGGGTCCCGGCCGATCGAGATGGCGATTTTCCCCCTCAGAGGGGGAAAAATGACCGTTCGATTCGCGCTCGGCGCCTCTTAACTAGGATTCGGCCTCCGAACCCGACCCGCGGAGGAGCCGAGTCTTGGCCGTTGACACCAGTGCAGTAGCGAACTTGGACGTTGAGCCCGGCACGCTGCCGGAGACGATGGCGGCGTGGGTGATCCGCCAGGAGCGCGAGGGCGAACCGAAGGACGCCTTCCAGCTCGAGCAGATCGAGGTCCCCGAGCCCGGCCCTTTCGAGGTGATCGTGCGGGTGATGGCCGCCGGCGTCAACTTCAACAACGTCTGGGCCTCGCTGGGCGAGCCGGTCTCCGTCTTCGGCTACGGCGACCACCCCGAGTACGGCCACCACATCGGCGGCTCCGACGCCTCCGGCGTGGTCTGGAAGGTCGGCGAGGGCGTCACCCGCTGGAAGGTCGGCGACGAGGTCGTGATCCACTGCAACCAGGCCTCCTACGAGGACGTCGAGGTGCACGGGCTCGACCCGATGGCCGCGCCCAGCCAGCGGATCTGGGGCTACGAGACGACCTGGGGCTCCTTCGCCCAGTTCACCAAGGTGCAGGCCCAGCAGCTGCTGCCCAAGCCGCCCAACCTCTCCTGGGTCGACTCCTCCTCCTACGGGCTCACCTACTTCACCGCCTACCGGATGCTGATGGACCAGTGCCGCCTGCAGGCCGGCCACAACGTGCTGATCTGGGGCGCGGCGGGCGGCCTCGGGGTCTTCGCCGTGCAGCTCTGCAAGGCGGCCGGCGCCAACGCGGTCGGCGTCGTCTCCTCCGACGAGAAGGGCGAGCTGGTCAAGCAACTCGGCGCGGTCGACTACGTCAACCGCAACGAGTTCGGCGAGATGATGCGGACCGACGCCAACCTCACCGACCCGGCCGCCGACAAGGAGCGCTTCAAGGCCTCGCGCGGCTTCGCCAAGCGGGTCAAGGAGATCCTCGGCGACGCCCCCGACATCGTCTTCGAGCACGTCGGCCGGGCCACCTTCCCGACCTCGGTCTTCACCGTCAAGCCGTTCGGCAAGGTCGTGATCTGCGGCGCCACCTCGGGCTACCAGCTCGACTTCGACGTCCGCTACCTGTGGATGAAGCAGAAGCAGATCATCGGCTCCCACTTCGCCAACGCCTACGAGTGCATGAAGGCGAACCAGCTGATGGCCGAGGGCAAGGTGCGGCCGGTGCTCTCGGAGACGATGGGCTTCGAGGGCGTGCCCACCGCCCACCAGCTCATGCACGAAAACAAGCACCTCGGCAAGATCGCGATCCTCGTCGGCGCCGAGAACGACTCGGAAGGCAAGCACGAGGACGGGCCCGGCGCGATCCGCGCGGAGGTCGGCGCGTGAGCGCCCGGGCCGAGCGAGCGGAAGGGAAGAGCTGATGGAGGTCTGCACCCTCGACTGGCACATCGCGCCGATGCGGGCGGACCGCTTCCTCGACCTCTGGGAACCGGCGGCGGCGAAGATGCCGGCCTTCGGCGCCAAGAGCTGGTCGCTGACCCGCTCGACCGACGACCCGCTGGCGATCCGCCAGACCTCGACCTGGGAGAGCCGCTCCGACTTCGAACGCTACTGGTTCTCGGACGAGATCGAGCACGCCCGCGCCGCGGTCATCGACCTCTACGACATCCCCCTCCTGCCCGCCTGGCACACCCTGCTCGCCGCCGAGTAGCGAAACCGCCGGCAGCCGCCGGCGAGCGCTACCCCTGCTCCGCCGCGAAGCTGCGCGCCCAGCCGCTGAGGGCATCGGCGTGCACGTCGAGCAGGCCGGTTTCAGGGTCGGTGTCGACCAGCAGGGTCGGCTCACGGCGCCGCTGCGCCCACTCGTAACAGGCCTCGTCGAAGCTGTCGTCGAGCCAGGCGAGGGCGCGCCCCTGCGCATAGCGCTCGAGCGGCGCCAGCTTCCAGTCGGCGGACCCGAACCGCGCCGCCCCGTCGAAGGTGAGGTAGGGCCACTCCGGCAGCAGGAGCAGCTGCGCCATCCGCTGAGCGCCCTGCTCCCAGCCCGTCACCCAGACCACCTCGTAGCGATCGGCCAGCGCTCGCAGCAGCCGCGCCGCGGTCGTCGACAGGCAGTGCATCTTCCCGTCGACCAGGTGGAATTCGACCTCGACGTGGGAGGGCGCCTCCTCGAAGCCGAACAGCGAGACGACCCCGTCGATGTCGACCGCGAGAACCGGCCGGCCGTTGTCAGCCGGCCGCGGTTCCTTCCCGGTAAAGGGCAGGCGAAACCGCCTCACGCACGCTCCAGCGGCGCCATCGTCAGCCCGGCCGCCTCGAGTTGCTCCCAGTAGTGCTCGGCGGGCTCGCGGGGGCCGGTCCAGACGATCGCCTGGCCGCTGTTGTGGATCTGCTCGGCGATCCGGTGCCCCTGCTCGAGGCTGACCCCGGGCAGGACCCGGGCGAGGGTCTGGGCGACGTGGTCGAAGGTGTTGTGGTTGTCGTTGCGGACGATCACCCGCCAGTTGCCGCCGAGACCGGAGTCGGGGCCGGCCGTGCGGGGCCGCTCGATCGTGCTCGTTGACATGGGGTGGGCGAATTATGCCCACCGGGCGGGGCTTCCGGGGAAGCGGCCTCAGAAGGGGCTGGGGACGCGGACGACGACGTCGTCGACGTTGGCGACGATCCCGTTGCCGTTGCGGACGGCGCCGACGACGACCGCCGAGGCGCGGCCGGAGAGCTCGCCGGCGGCCTGGTCCTTGGCTTCGCCGACCAGTTCCTTGCCGACGTAGGCGAAGATCTGGGCCTGGCCCTTTTCCGGGCCGCTGGTGACGTTGACCGCCCGCAGCCGCAGCTTGTTCGCTTCGCCGAGGCCGCCGATCGCCTGCCGGCCCTTGGTGATCGCCAGGTACTTGGTCCCTTCGCCGGTGACCTTGAGCAGCTGCGCCTTGCGCTGGCCCGGGAAGACCACCAGCGCGTACTTGGCGCCGCCGCCCGCCCGCAGCTGCAGCCCCAGGTAGGCCTTCTTCCGCAACCCCCGCGGGGTGCCGCTGAGTAGGCGCTCGGTGGCGGCGATCTCGAGGTCGCGGCCGAGCACCGGCGTGCGGAAGGCGCAGGAGCTCGTCGCCTTGCCGATCGTCACCCGCAGCGCCCCGGCGACTCCCGCCCGGGCGCAGCTATGGCCGGAGAGCTTGACCAGCTGGCTGCGCTGGCCGAGCGACTCCATCGGGTTGCGGTAGATGCCGATCATCGCCGCCCCGGCGACGGCGCAGGCGAGCAGGCCGGCGGCGAGCGCGGCCAGGAGGGCGGCTGGGAAGCGGAGCCTCATGCGATCGCCAGCCTAAACACAGCCCAGGCCGAAAGATGCGGCCCGGGGACCATTGGGCGGCGGATTTCGACCCCCACCGACCCCGGCGTTCGTCCTTTGTAGCCCCAGCGGCTACAAAGGACGAACGCCAAATATCATTTGGGCCATGAGCGACCACCGACTCCCCCAGCCCGACCGCCCGTGGGTGATGCGCACCTACGCCGGCCACTCCGACGCCCGCCGCTCCAACGAGCTCTACCGCAAGAACCTGGCCAAGGGCCAGACGGGGCTCTCGGTGGCCTTCGACCTGCCGACCCAGACCGGCTACGACCCCGACCACGTCCTCGCCCGCGGCGAGGTCGGCAAGGTCGGCGTCTCGATCGCCCACAAGGGCGACATGCACCAGCTCCTGGACGGGATCCCGCTGGACGAGATGAACACCTCGATGACGATCAACGCCACCGCCGCCTGGCTGCTGGGCCTCTACGTCACCGTCGCCGAGGAGAACGGGGTGAGTCGTGACCAGCTCAAGGGGACGACGCAGAACGACATCATCAAGGAGTACCTCTCGCGCGGCACCTACGCCTTCCCGCCCGAGCCCTCGATGCGGCTGATCGCCGACATGGTCGCCTTCTCGGTCAACGAGGTGCCGAGCTGGAACCCGACCAACATCTGCAGCTACCACCTGCAGGAGGCCGGGGCGACGCCGGTGCAGGAGATCGCCTACGCGCTCTGCACCGGGATCGCCGTGCTCGACGAGGTGAAGGCGCGCGGCCAGGTCGCCGCGGACGACTTCCCCAAGGTCTTCGGCCGCATCTCCTTCTTCGTCAACGCCGGCATCCGCCTGGTCGAGGAGATCGCCAAGCTGCGGACGATGAGCGCCCTCTGGCAGCAGATCGGGCGCGAGCGCTACGGGGTCGGCGACGAGAAGATGCTGCGCTTCCGCTACGGGGTGCAGGTCAACTCGCTGGGGCTGACCGAGGTCCAGCCGGAGAACAACATCCAGCGGATCGTGCTCGAGGCGCTGGCGGTGACGCTGAGCCGCGACGCCCGGGCGCGGGCGATCCAGCTTCCCGCCTGGAACGAGGCGATGGGACTGCCCCGCCCCTGGGACCAGCAGTGGAGCCTGCGGATCCAGCAGGTGCTGGCCAACGAGACCGACCTGCTCGAGTACCCCGACGTCTTCGCCGGCTCCCACGTCATGGAGGGCCTGGTCGCCGAGCTGACCGAGGGGGCGCGGGCGGAGATGGCCGTGGTCGAGGAGCACGGCGGCGCCGTCCAGGCCGTCCCCTACATGAAGGCGCGGCTGGTCGAGAGCCACCGCGAGCGGGTGGCGCGGATCGAGGCCGGCGAGCAGAAGGTGATCGGCCAGAACAGCTACACCGAGACCGAGGACTCGCCGCTGACCACGGGCGCCGACGGCGGCATCCTGACGCCGGACCCCGAGGTCGAGCGCGAGCGGATCGCGGCGCTGGGGGAGTGGAAGGCCGAGCGCGACTCCGACGCCGTGCGGGCGGCCCTGGCGGAGCTGGCCGAGGCCGCGGCGGACGAGAGCATCAACATCATGCCGGCGACGATCGCCGCCGCCAAGGCGGGCGCGACCACCGGCGAGTGGGCGCAGACGATGCGCGAGGTCTTCGGCGCCTACCGGGCGCCGACCGGAGTCGACGGCGCCTCCCCCGCCGCCGACCGCGACCAGCTCGCGGAGATCCGGGGGCGGGTCGAGGAGACCTCCGAGCAGATCGGCCACCGGATCAAGATCCTGGTCGGCAAGCCCGGCCTCGACGGCCACTCCAACGGCGCCGAGCAGGTGGCGCTGCGGGCGCGCGACGTCGGCATGGAGGTGATCTACCAGGGGATCCGCCTGACCCCGGAGGAGATCGCCGAGTCGGCGCTGCAGGAGGACGTCGACGTGGTCGGCCTCTCGATCCTCTCCGGCTCCCACCTGGAGCTGATCCCCGAGGTCGTCCGCCTGCTGCGGGACGAGGGCGTCGAGGTGCCCGTCGTGGTCGGCGGCATCATCCCCGCCGCCGACGCCGAGCGCCTGCGCGAGGCCGGCGTCGCCGGCGTCTACACCCCGAAGGACTTCGACGTCAACCAGATCATGGGCGAGATCGTCGACCTGGTCGGGCAGCGGGCGGGAGCCGGCGCGGCGGCCTGAGCGACGCTTAAGCGCTCGCTACTGCCGAGGACGAGGGCCCGCGCCCGGCGCTCCCCACGGCCGCGTGGACGCAGCGGGCGCAGCGCCCAGCCGCCGCGCTCGCAACAATGGACCGGATGAGCGAGCCGAACGCTGAGCGGTCTCCCTGGCTGCGGTGCTACCGCTGCTGGTCGCAGAACCTCGAGATCCAGATCCACTACGACGCGATCCGGCGGGTCGACCCCGACTCGGGCGAGCTCGCCGACGGGGTCGACGAGGTGCAGGAATCGGTCGTCCAGTGCCTCGACTGCATGCACGACCAGCCCCACCTCACCTTCGAGGGCGACCGGGTGGTCGCGATCGAGGACCGCTGGGAGCGGATGGTCGCCGGCACCCCCTGGGTCGCCTCCTGCACGGTCACCGTCGACCAGGACCGGGTCGAGAGCTGCTCGGGCCCCGAAGCGATCGAGTTCCTCACCTTCGGCGCCTTCGGCGACGCCGGCGTGCGCGAGTTCTTCACCCACGTCCGCTTCCACAAGCACGACGACGAGCAGATCGTCGTCCACCTCCTGGTCGAGCTCTACGCCCGCTCCGCCCAGGAGGCGACCGAGGTGCTCGAAGAGGCCGCCCAGGGCCAGCTCGAGCTGACCTCGCTGGCGGAGGAGTCGCGGCCGCCCGCGCACGCCTCCGGCGAGGCGCACTGAGCGTTTGAGAGTTTTCACCCGGCCGAGTTAGTGCTTTTCGAGGTACGCCTTACTGCTTTTCGCTGAATATCCGTCCAGACCCTTCCCCTCGGGCCGATCGGGTGCAACCTTTGTTGCTGATGACGAGCACACCGACGGCACTGCCGAGGTGTTGGAGGGTATGGGAAAATGCAAGCCCCCCAAGAGGCCTTTTCAACCGATCAGTCCCCCCTGTGATCCGTGCAGTTGCCGGGCCTCCGGTAAAAACCCGTCTGTTTACACGAAAGTCTTGATGTGGAGTCCTCGACCGTAGGCCAAAGCCAGCATGCGCTCGCCGAGCGCGGGCAACTGCACGAGCTGCCCCGGGAGCGAGCACGCCCTCGCCGTCGCGGTGCCGTCCTGGCTCGCCTGCTGTTCGCCGGAGACCTCGTCGCGGCGGCGATGGCTGCCGCCCTCGCCGCGATCGCCTTTGGTGAGGCCCTCGGCTCCAGCCTGCTGTTCATCGGGCTCGTCACCCTTCTCTGGCCCCTGATCGGCTTCTGCATCGGCCTCTATCGCAGCGAACGGCTCGCCAGCTGGGCCTCCACCGTCTCCGACCTGCCCCGGGGGTTCGTCGCCCTGATGCTGATGACCTGGCCGACCTTCGGCGTCGCCGAGCTGGCCGGCTTCTCGGCGCCGGCCGGCGTCGCCTTCAGTACGATCTTCGCCCTCTTCGCCTTCGCGGGCGCGGCCCGCACCGTTGTCCGCGCCCGGCTCCACCGCGTGGAGGGTCTGTGTCAGCGAACGCTGATCCTCGGGTCCGGCCTGGTCGCCGGGCAGCTGGTCGAGAAGATCCGCAACAATCCCCAGTTCGGGCTGATTCCCGTCGGCATCGTCGACAACGAAGTCCACGAGGTCGGCACCCCCGATCTGCCCTGGCTCGGACGCTTTGCCGACCTCAACAAGATCATCGAGATGCAGGGCATCGACCGGGTGATCATCGCCTTCTCCCGGGTCAACCACGAGCAGCTACTGGAGGCGATCCGCGCCTCGCGCGACGCCCGTGTCGGGGTCGACGTCGTCCCGCGCCTTTTCGAGTTCCTCGACGGCGTCCGCTCCCTCGACCAGATCGGCGGCCTGCCGCTGCTGTCGATCGGGGCCCCGGCCCTCTCCGCGGCCTCGCTGGCGGCGAAGCGGCTGCTCGACATCGTCGGCTCCGCCTTCCTGATCCTCCTCTTCACGCCGCTGATGGCGGCAACCGCGATTGCGATCAAGCTCGAGTCCCGCGGGCCGGTCTTCTTCCGCCAGCCCCGGGCGGGGCGGGGCAACAGGGGGTTCAAGCTGATCAAGTTCCGCTCGATGTACGTCGACGCCGAACAGCGCAAGCAGGAGCTCGGGACCCTCAACGAGGCCAACGACGGGGTCATGTTCAAGATCCGCCAGGACCCGAGGGTCACCCGCGTCGGCCGCTTCATCCGCCGCTTCTCGATCGACGAGCTGCCGCAGCTCTTCAACGTCCTCCGGGGCGACATGAGCCTGGTCGGTCCCCGGCCCCTGATCTTCAGAGAGACGGCCGCGCTGGAGGAATGGCACCTCCGCCGCCTCGAGCTGAGGCCGGGGATAACCGGCCCGTGGCAGGTCTACGGCCGCTCGCAGAGCCCCTTTCAGGAGATGGTCCGGTTCGACTACCAGTATGTGGCCGGGTGGTCGCTGGCCAGGGACGTCGAGATCCTGCTCGCCACCGTGCCGGCGGTGATGTCGGGGCGCGGCGCCTATTAGCCGCGAGCTGGCACTCGTCCACGACTACCTCCTGATCATGCGGGGGGCGGAGCGAACCTTCGCCGAGATGAGCGCCTGCTGGCCGCAGGCCCCGATCTACACGCTCCTCTACGACCGCGCGGGCGCCACCGCCTTCGCAGACCGGGAAGTCCATGCGTCCTACCTGCAGCGGCTCGGGGCCGACCAGAAGCGCTTCCGCTACCTACTGCCGCTGTTCCCGCGGGCCACCGAGCACCTGCCGGTCGAGGAGTACGACGTCCTCGTCTCCAGCAGCAGCGCCTTTGCCCATGGAGTCAGGCCCGGCCCCGACGCGCTGCACGTCTGCTACTGCCACACGCCCTTCCGCTACGCCTGGTTCGAGCAGGAACGGGCGATCGCGGAGACGCCGTGGCCGGCTCGGCCGCTGATGCGGAGGACCCTCGAGCGCATCCGCCGCTGGGACCTCGAGGCCGCCGGGCGGGTCACCCACTTCGTCGCCAACTCCGGGATCACCCGCGCCCGCATCGCCGATGTCTACGGCGCCGAATCGGAGATCCTCCACCCGCCCGTCGCGGTCGGGCGATTCTCGATCGGCGAACCGGAGGACAGCCTGCTCTTCGTCGGCCAGCTCGTCCGCCACAAGCGTGTCGACGTCGCGATCGAGGCGGCGAAGCTCGCCGGCCGCCCGCTCGAGGTGGTGGGCGACGGGCCCGAGCGGATTCCGCTGGAAGCGCGCTACGCCGGCGATGCGGTCAGGTTCCTCGGCAACGTCTCCGACGAGCGTCTCGCCGAGCTCTACTCGAGCTGCCTGGCGCTGGTCGTCCCCAACGTCGAGGAGTTCGGGATCGCTGCGGTCGAGGCCCAAGCCGCCGGCCGCCCGGTCGTCGCCGTCGCCAAGGGCGGAGTGCGGGAAACGGTGGTGGACGGCGAAACCGGCCTGCTCGTCGACGGCGAAAGCGCAGCCGACCTCGCCGAGGCGATCCGCGGCGTCGACTTCGGGCGCTTCGACCCGGTCGCGATCCGGTCCCACGCGCAGCGCTTCAGCCCGACCGCCTTCCGCGCCGGCCTGCGGGCAATCGTCAGCCGCTACCAGGCAGCCCGGCAGTCATAGGGCCCGGGTCGCCCGCCGACCGGGCGGAGGCGGACCGGGTTCGGCGCGCGGGAGCGGCTGCTCAGTCGCGTTTGCCCGAGACGGGCGGGGGCGTCTGCGGCGCAGCGGGCCGAGCGGCAGCCGCGGGGTGGCGAGGCGGCTCCTCGCCGTTGAGGACGCGCGGCGGCGGTTCGGCCTGCCGGGAATCCGGTCGCTCTGCGGCCGCCTCCTGGGGGCCGGGGCCGTAGCCGTAGCCGTAGCGGTCCCGTCGAGAGAGCTTGATGGCGTTGGCGACGATTCCCAGGGTGGGAACCCCGAGCCGGTCGAGCTGGTTCCGCATTTCGACGGCGGTGTCGCGCGTGGTCTGCCCGATTCTCGCCACCACGATCAGGCCGTCGGCCATGCGGAGCAGCGGGATCGCGTCCGAGACGACGCCGATCGGCGCCGTATCGACGACTATGAGCTCGTAGCGCTTCTTCAACTCCGAGAGGATGTCGCTCATGGTCTGGCTCTCGATCAGCTCGGCCGGATTGGGCGGATGCGACCCGGCGACGATCACGTCCAACTGCGTTCCAGCGCTTCCCGCCCCATTCGAGCCAACCGCGAGCGGCTTGGATTGGATCGCGGCATCGAGGCCCACCTGGTGCGTCAGCAACTCGGCCAGCCCGGGGGCCGCGCGCAGCGCGTGCTGGGTGGAGAGGGTGGGGTTGCGCAGATCCGCCTCGATGACGATCGCTTTCGACGAGGTCGCTGCGATGCGCGCCAGGTTCCAGGCAACGGTGCTCTTGCCGACCCCGGCGGCGTGCGAGGAGACGGCAACCGTTTGCACCTCGCGGTCCGTGTTGAAGTAGCGCAACTGCGCTCGCAGCATCCGGAAGGCCTCGTTCTCCATGAACGGCAGCTCCAACGCCGCGGTCCGCCGGTTCGAAGCAATGATCGCCTTGCTCTCCGGGACCGTCGCCAGGATCGGCAGCCCGAACGCGTCCCGAGCCTCCTCCGGGTTGCGCAGCCTGCGGTCCAGCCGCTCGAAGAAGAAGGCGAGACCGCAGCCGAGGAGCAGGCCGACGATCGCGGCGAGGAGACCATTGCGCAGCGGCTTGGGCGAGGAGGGGGAGGTCGGCAGTTCGGCCGGCTGCACCAGCTCGGCGTTCCCGGTCTGGAGCGAGGCAAGGATGCCGAGCTTCTCGGCGCCGCTGCTCAGGGCCTCCCCGCGCGGCCCGGCCTGCTGTTCGGGCGAGAGCCGGCTGTACTCTTCTTCGGCAAGCCGTTTGGCTTCGGTCAGCTTGGCTTTGTCGGCCTCCGCCCTGAAGGCGATGAACTGGCGGGCGAAGGTGTTGGCGACGATTTTCGCCTGCTTGGGGTCGGGGCCGGTGGCGGTGACCGAGACGATTTCCGCTTCGCCGGAGGCCGAGACGCCGACCATTTCGGAAACTTCTTCCGGGGTCAGGCCCTCCAGGTGTTCCGAGGTCCGTTTGGCGACGATCTCGAGCCCGACCAGCTTCTCGTTGGTCGCCGCTTCGCGGGTCGGGTCCGTGGCGGGGCTGGATACCGAGTTGCCGAAGAGGTTTTCGGCGAAGCCCGGGTTCCGGAACAGCAGCGATGCCGAGGCCGAGTATTCCTTTTCCTGCGCCAGCGAGTAGCCGACGGCGCCGAGGACGGCGATGGCGACGCAAAGGAAGACAAGGCCGGCTCGCCGCCGCAGAACCGCGATCACGCCGCCCAGGTCAGACTTCTCTGCCTCGATCTCGTTGGATGCTCCTCTGTTCATGGCTGGCCGCCCATTGAAGCACAGGCGCAAGACGAGACTGAGGGGGATCTAGAAGCTTGCACCGACCGCTGTATCGGCAGCAGCGGCGTCCCCCATTAGCGCCGGGAGCCGGAACCGGCCGCCAGCCGCGAGGGGCGCTCAGACGGAGACGGGAGCCGCCAGGGGGGCCGGGACGGGGTCCTCGGTCTCGGCGCCGGGGGGCGGGGGCGCAGGTTGGGGTTTCTTCTCCGTCGCGCCCGCGGCCATCCCCACCAGCGCGGCGATCAGGAAGCCGTTGCGCGGCAGGTACAGGGCGTCGTCGAACATGTTGGCGACCACCACGGCGACCAGGACCAGGAAGACGAGCTGCCTGGAGCGCTGCCACATGATCGCCAGCAGGCTGAGGACGAAGGCGATGAAAACGGTGCCGCCCAGGTACCCCAGCTCGACCAGCGCGTCGAGGACGACGTTGTGGGCGTAGTAGACGGCCTGCCCGGTGGACAGGGTCTGGTACTGGCCGGAGCCGAGCCCGAGAAGGCTGCCCTGTTCCACGTAGTGGATCGCTTCGGACCAGATCGCCACCCGGGAGCCGGAGGATTCGGACTGAATGTCGGTCGAGAGAAGGAGGTACTGACCCAGGGTTTCGTGCGTACCCGGCAGCGGGACGACGAAGGCGACCACGGCGACGACCGCGATCCCCATCAGAAGGCGGGCGGGGCGGACGCGGATGAACACGATCGCCATCGCGACGAGCGCGCCCACCCAGGCTTGCCGCGAAAGGGTGACGGCCAGGCCGCAGCCGAGGATCAGGACCGACCACCGCAGCCAGCGCCGGTCGAGATCGCCGATCTCGAAATGCTGGGCGAGCACGGCGGTGACGAAGGCGACCATCATGTACTGGCCGGCGCTCGGAGCGGTCATGAAGGGGAAGATGGCGCGCAGGAGGTGGAAGCTCGGAACCACCCAGTTCTGCCCCACCGCCGTCTCCCCCCCGCTGCCGCCGAACACCGGGTAGAGGGACAGCAGCTGACTTTGCACGGTCGACGTCCCGAAGGCGAACTGGAGGGCGAACTGGGCGATCAACGCAACCGCTCCCGCGGTCGCGCCGATCAGCAGCGGCGCGAGCACGTCGCGGTCCCGGATCACTCCCGCCGAGCGAGCGTAGGCGACGCTGCCCGCGAGGACGCCGAAGCTGACCAGGTAGAGCACTCGAGAGAGGGCGTGGAGCGGGTCCGAGGACAGCAGGGCGCTGGCGAGGGCGAGGATCGCGAGCAGGGAGAAGGTGACGACGGGGAGCCTGATCGGGCCGCGCGACCGCCCTTCCGCCGCCGCCGCCAGCACCACGGAAACCGCCAGGGCGGCCGGCAGCCCGACGAAAAGCGAAAGGTGCCCGAAGCTGACCGGGTAGACGAAGAACGGCAGGAAGCCCAGGAAGCCCCAGAGTGCCCAGCGGGGACGGGTGAGCAGGAGGAGGGCGCCGGCCGCTGCCAGCAGTCCGACCGCGACCAGGGCCAGCCCGGCGCCGACGAGCACTCCGAGCGCAGCGGACGCGAGCACGCCCGCGGCGATCTCGTAGGAGGGTCGAGTCAGCCGGCCGGTCAGCTTTCGATCCTCCTCAGAGTCGTTGAAGCACAGAGGTTCGGTGCACTAGAGCAAATCGCGGCCATGGTAGAGCACGGGGCAGCGCTCATCGGGACCGAGCCGCCGGGTGAAGCTGGCGGTACAGGGCGAGAACCTGGGCGATGTGCGCGTCGACGCCGAAGTCGGCGGCGCGGGTCCGGGCGTTCTCCCCGAGGCGGCTGCGCCGCCCGGCGTCCGCGATCAGCGGCTCCAGCGCGCTGCTCCATTCGCTCGGGTCGAGCCCCGGCAGGAGGATGCCGTCGACCCCGGCGCGAACGACCTCCGCCGGCCCTCCCTCCTCGCTCGCCAGGACCGGCACGCCCATCGCCATCGCCTCGACCGCGACCCGGCCGAAGGGCTCGCGCCAGAAGGGCATCAGCAGGACGTCGCTCGCCGCCAGCAAGTTCGGCACGTCGCTGCGCTCGCCGAGGAACCGCACCCGGTCGGCGACCTCGAGCTCGGAGGCCAGGCGGGGAAGCCGTTCGCCGAAGGCGCTGTTGTCGAGGCGGGCGCCGGGGCTCGCGAACTTGACCGAGCCGGCCAGCAGCAGAGCGACGTCGCATCCCGCGGCGACCAGGTCGGCCAGGATCGCGATCGCTTTGTCCTGGCCCTTGATCGGCGAGACGTGGCCCACCACGGTGAGGACGACGGTGTCGGCGGCGATCCCGAGCTCTGCCCTGACGGCGCGGCCGTCGGCCCTGCCCGGGTCGAAGCGGTCGAGGTCGATCGGGTTGTGGATGACGCGCACCCGCCCCCGTGAAGCCCCGAACCGGTCGGCGACGTAGGCGGAGTTGGCGACGACGGCCGCGGCGCGGCGGGCGACGAGAGAGAGGACCAGGTCGGCCGCCCGCCCGGGCGGCGCCAGGTCCCTGATGTGGGCGATCGCCGGGGGGCCCGAGCGGCTGCGCGCCGCCAGGGCCAGCAGCGCGGCCCGGGTCGTGTTGGCGTGGACGAGGTCGGGGGCGGCGCGCTCGACGATGCGGCGGACCTGGAGCGAGCTCTGCGCCATCTCCAGCAGGCCCCGACTGGTGTGCAGCGGGTGCAGCCTGAAGCTCGCGCCGGTCCCGGTGATCGGGACCGGCTCGATGCCCAGGGCCCGGGCCTCCGCGCCGAGCTCCCCCTCCGGGCAGGCGAGGATCGGATCGACCTGCCCCTCCAGCCCCGCGATCAGGGTCAACAGCGATCGCTCCGCCCCGCTCACCTGGGCGGTCTGGTTCACGTACAGGACGCGCAGCTCAGCCATCGCGCCCGGCCACCGTCTCGCGCAGCAGCGTTTCGACCCTCGCTGCGATCCGAGGCCAGGCGTGTTCGGCGGCGTGCTGCCTGCCCTGCGCGCCGAGGCGATCCGCGAGGCTCCGGTTCGAGAGCAGCTCGATCGCCGCCGCGGCGACCGCATCCGGGTCGACCGGGTCGACCAGCAGACCCGTCTCGCCGTCCACCACCGCGTCGAGCGCCCCGGCGACGCGCCCGCCGATCACCGGCAGCCCGTGCGCGCCCGCCTCGAGGTAGACGATCCCGAACCCCTCCCCGCCGGTCCCTTCGGGCGGCAGGCGGCTCGGCATGCAGAACACCCGCGCCCGGTCGAGCCAACGGTCCCGCTCGGCGTCGTCCACCCGGCCGAGGAAGGAGACCGCGTCCGCGACGCCGGCCGCAGCGGCGCTCCTTTCGACCTCTCGCCGCAGGGGGCCGTCGCCGATCACCACCCATTGCATACCTGGAACCGCCTCCCTGATCGACGGCAGGGCCCGGATGACGACGTCGTGTCCCTTGCGGGGCGAAACGAAGGTGGCGACGGTGAGCATGATCGGTTCGTGGCTGCGCTCGGCCGGGGGGCCGGCCGGCAGCTCGACCCCCGGCGGGATCACATGGACGCGCCCGGGGTCGGCGCCCGCGTCGACCGCGAGGTCGCGGGTATAGCGGCTGACGGCGATCGTGGCCGCCGCCGCCCGCACCGCGCTCCCCGCCAGCCGCGGTCGCACCCGGATCTCGTCCGCGTGCACGTACTGCACCAGCGGGACCCCCAGCAGGCGCTGGACCGGCAGGGCGGCGATGCTCGCGACCACGTGGCCGCTGAGGATCGCGTCAGGCCGGAAGCGCACCGCCTCGTAGAGCAGCCGCGCGTTCAGCATCGGCACCGCCAGCTGGCGGCGCATCTCGACGCTGCCCACCCGCCGAGTCTCGAAGCCCTCGGCACGGTCGTGCTCGGCCGCCCCCTCCTCGCCCAGCGCGACCACCCGGACCTCCAGCCCCGGAGCGCTGCGCACGAGGTTTCCCAGCAGCACCGCGATGCCGCCCGTGCTCGGCGGGAAGTCGGGGGTGGCGAGCAGCACGCGGAGCATCGGGCGGACACACTAGCCCGCAGGGACGACTAGCCTTTGCGCGGCTTTGTCTCCCCCCTCCTCCCCTCCGACCCCGTCGGTCGCGGTCGCGATCCCGACGCGCTCGCGGCCCGAGCTGCTCCGGCGCTGCCTCGATTCGCTGGCACCCTCGCAGGAGCGGCTCGGCTTCCCCGCCTACGTCTGCGATTCGAGCCCGGCCGAGGCGGAGCGGGATGCCGTCCGCGAGGTCTGCGACTCCTTCCCCTGGGCGCGGCTCTGCCCCCACCAGGGAGCCAACGTCGCCGCCGCCCGCAACACCGGCGCGCGGGCGGCCCGGGAGGACCTGCTGGTCGACGTCGACGACGACCTCATCCTCGAGCCGGAAGCGGTCGACCGGCTCCTGCGCCGCTACCTGGAGGGCAGCGGGCGCCGGGTGGTCGCCGGCAGCGTCTCGATCAACGGCACCTGGAGCGTCCCGGTGAAGAAGCGGTGGATCGGCTACGGACGGCCGGTCCTGGAGGGCGAGGATCCCGACTTCGCGATCGGCGCGCTCTTCCTCTACCCGCGCAGCTTCGCCCTCGCCTGGCCCTGGAACGAGCGCATCGACACGGCGGACGACATCTTCATGGGAGCGCTGTGGCGCAGCCACGGGGTGCAGATCCTCTTCGCCCCCGACGCCCGGGCCGCCCACCCCGACGTGCCCCTCTCCTTCGACCCGAACCGCCTGGCGGAGACCGTCGAGCACCAGAGCTGGCACATCTACAGCCTCCTCTTCGACGCCCTGATCGCCAACCCCAGCATCGGCCGCGCGCTCGCCTACGAGGTGCTCGGGTTCCTGGCCAGCGCCAAGGTCTACCTCCGCCGGCGCGCTCTGGCAATCCCGTTCCTGCGCAGCTGGCTGCGGGGCCACCGGCGCCTGCTCGCCGACCGGCGCTACCTGCAAGGCCTAGTCCGAAAGGAGCTTCCCGCCGATGGGCGCTGAGCGCGGCCTGCTGATCGTCAACGCCGACGATTGGGGATACGACGAGCCGACTACGCAGGCGATCGCCGACTGCCACCGGGCGGGCGGGCTGACCAGCACGACGGCGATGATGTTCATGGCCGGCACCGCGCAGGCGGCCTCGCTCGCGGCGGAGCTGCCCTCCCTGGGGATCGGCCTCCACCTCAACCTCTTCGAGGAGTACTCCGACGATTCGGCCCCGGCCCCGGTCCGCGACCGCCAGCGCCTCCTGCTCGACCGCTTCCACCGCAGCCGCCTGCGGCGCTGGGTCTACGACCCGCGCATCCGCCGCCAGGTCGACCGGGTGGTCGCCGACCAGTGGGAGCGCTTCGTCGAGCTCTACGGCCGCCCCCCGACCCACGTCGACGGCCACCACCACAGCCACCTGGCGGCCAACGTCCTCCTCGGCGGCTCGCTGCCGCGAGGGATCGCGATCCGCAACGCCCTCAGCGACGCCCACCGGCGCACCCCGCTCACCGACCTGCTGCGAGCGGGGCGCCGGCGCCTGGTCCTCTCCCGCTTCCGCTCTACCGACTACTTCTTCTCGATCGAGACCGTCTGGCCCGGCCTGGAGGGGCCGCCGCCCGAGGAGAAGCTGGGGCTGTCGCGGCACAGCTCGGTCGAGGTCATGGTCCACCCCGCCTACCCGAGCGAGTACGAGCCGCTGCAGTCGCGAGAGTGGGTCGAAGCGCTGCGCCGGCTGCCGACCGGCACTTTCGAAAACATCTGAGCGATGACCACCAGTCCACAAGTTGCAGCCGTGATCCCGACCCATACCCGCAGGGAGCGGCTGCCCGAGCTGCTCGAGGCAGTCCTCGCCGAGCCGTTCAGCGAGGTGGTGATCGTCGTCAACGGGGGCGACGACGGCTCGCTCGGGCTGCTGCAGGGGCGGGTGGCCGCCGACGACCGGCTGCGTCCACTTGCGATCGAGGAGGCCGGGAAACCCGCGGCGGTGTCGCGGGGAGTCGAGGAGGCGAGCGCCGAGGTGGTGCTGATCCTCGACGACGACGTCCTCCCGCGACCGGGCCTGGCGGCGGGGCACGCACGAGGCCACGCTTCCGGAGGCGGGCTGGTTATCGTCGGGTACATGCCCGTCGCGCGACGCCCTCGCCGCCGCCGCGGCGAATTCGGCATCGAGCTGTACAGCCGTGCCTACGAGAGAGTCTGCGACGAATACGAAGCCGACCCCGGCTCGATCCTGGAGGGGCTCTGGGGCGGGAACGTCTCGCTGCGCCGCGCCGACGCGCTGCGGGTCTACTCCGAGGCAGGGAAACCGGCCGGGCGCCGGCAGCTGCGCCATGAGGATTGGGAGTTCGGCCTGCGCTGCGCCGAACTCGGCCTGGAGGCGGTCTTCCGGCGCGATCTCCTCGCCGAGCACCGGCACCAGGTCACGGCGCAGAAGTTCCTCGCGACGATGCGCAGGTCGGGGCAGGCGCGCTGGACCGTGCACCACAACCATCGCGACACCCTCGGCCCGCTGCCGGAGGACTTCTACGTCCGCGACGTACGGCCCCCGGGCCGGGCGCTGGTCCGCCTCAGCCGGCGCCGGCCGGGATATCGACCGGTGCGGGGGCTGCTCGCCGGCCTGACCGCGCTCGCCGGCGCCCTCCACCTCTTCCGGGTCGAGACCCATGCCGGCTGGCTCCTGGGGATGGTCGAGCAGCAGCGAGGCGCCCTCGAAGCGGCGTGCGAGACGGGAGCGTCGGCCGTTGAGTAGGCGCACCTCGATGATCGGCCTGGGCCTCTGCCTGGTCCTGCTCCTCCTCACCGCGGTCGTCGCCACCGGCTTCGGCCCCGAACTTCCCGGGCCCCACATCCGCGAAGCGCTCGGCCTCGGCTCCCCGCCGCTGCCCGACCTCTGCGAATACGACCCGAGCCAGGTCCACGACCCGCCGGGCAAGCCGGGGGCCGGCCATTGGCGCTTCGAGCATGACGCCCCGGACCCCTCGCCCGAGGCCGGTGCGGCAACCGTCGGCGGCTACGTCTACCTGGTCGGCGGCCAGGAGCGGGAGGGAACCGAGGCATCCGTCTTCCGCTTCGACCCCCGTACCGGCGAATACCGGCGCGAACCGGATGCGCCGGTGGCGATCGACCACCCCGTCGTCGTCGCCCACGACGGCGAGGTGATCCTGGTCAGCGGCTACATCGACGGATCGGAACCGACCAACCGGATGTGGGCCTACTCGCCGCGGAGCAGGAAATGGCGCGAACTGCCCTCGATGCGGATCGCCCGCGGCGCCGCAGCGGGAGCGGTCGCCGGCGACCGCCTCTACATTGCCGGTGGCACGACCGCGTTCGGCAACGAAAACCAGCCCATCCACTCGCTCGAGATCTACGACTTCGACCGCCACCGCTGGCTTCCCGGCCCGGCGATGCCGACCGCCCGCCACCACTTCGGCGCCGCCGCGATCGGCGGCCGCGTCTTCTTCGCCGGGGGGCGCCAGCCCGCCCACATGGCGCTGGCGACGATGGAGGAATACGACCCCGCCCGCCGGCGCTGGCGGCGCCTCCCCGACCTTCCCTGGGGGGTCGGATCGCCCGCCGTCACCGCCGCCGACGGGATGGCGATCGTCAGCGGCGGCGGCGAAGACCGGATCCACCCCTACGAACCGGGCGGCTGGGATACCCGCGCGACCTTCGGCTACCGACCCGGCGAGGAAGAATGGGTCCGCCTTCCCGACATGCGCAAAGCCAGGCATGGGCACTCGATCGCGGCGGTCGACGGCAAGGTCTACGCCTTCCGCGGGATCCCCTGCCCGGGCTACGGCGAGACGCCGTCGGTGGAGTCGCTGCAGATGGGCCCGGCACGATGAGCTCGAAGCGTGCGGCGAAGGTTCTCGGGCTCTCCGAGGGAGAGGCCCACCTGCTCCTCGAGAGGGCCCGGGGAAGGCTCGGCCGCCGCGGCCTGGCGATCAGGGAGCTCGCCTTCCTGATCGCGACCGCCCCCCTCCTCGGCCGCCTGCTGCCGCGGCGCTCGCGGGAGTCGGCGATCCGGCCGCTCGTCTACGCGCTGGTGCCGGGGCCGACCGAGAACCTGCTCTACGCCCGGGTCACCCGGTTGCCGGAGGCGGCGGAGCGACGCGGAGGCAGCGCATGAGCAAGGCGGTCGAGACGGTGGTGATCGGCTCGGGGATCAGCGGGCTCCTCGTCGCCCGGGAGCTGATCGCCGCCGGCCAGGAAGTCACGGTGATCGAGCGGGGCAGGATGCGGCTCGACGCCGACACGATCCCGCATGCCCAGCGCGAGGAGCGCAGCCCCGTCACCGAGCACAACACGGAGACGGCGCCCGGCAGCGAGCGGCCCTGGAAATACGGCTACGCGTTCGGCGGGTCCGCGCTGCTCTGGGCCGGGGTCGCGCCGCGCCTGCTGCCGTCCGACTTCGAGCTGCGCTCCCGCTACGGCCTCTGGCGCGACTGGCCGATCGGCTACGAGGAGCTGCTCCCCCACTACCACGCGGCCGAGCGGGCGCTGGACATCTCCGGCGGCCCTCACCCGCTCTTCCCCGGCTCCGACGACTACCCCCTTCCGCCGCCGCCGCCGTCGAGCGTCGACCGTCTCCTCGGGCCGCTGCTCGAGCCGTTTGGGCCGCTGCCGATAACGCGCCGGCTGGAAGCGGAGTACCCACCGCCGATCGAGGCCGAGGGGCCGGACGTCGAGACGGCCGGCAACCCGCTGGCGATCGGCAGGGAGCTTGCCGCCGCCGACGGCTTCTCCGTGCTGGAGGGGACGGCGGCGGCGCGGCTGCGGACCGACGGCCACCGCGTCACCGAGGTCGAGTGCATCGCCGCGGACGGCACCCACAGCAGCATCGTCCCCCGCCGGGTGGTGGCCGCGGCCCACGGGATCGAGAACGCCGCGCTGCTGCTGCGCTCGAACCTGCGCGAGGGGCCCGTGGGCCGCTGGCTCGGCGACCACACCCACGTCGTCCTCGACGTCGAGCTGGACCGGCCGATGGGAGAGTGGAGCGCCGGCACCCGCGACACCGGCCTCTCCGGCGCCTGGGCCGAAGGCGACTGGCGGGTCGAGCGGGGCTCCGCCGTCGTCATCCCCTTCAACCCCGGCCTGCTCCTCCGCGACCGCCTCGTCGGGGCCCTCGCCGAGGGTGCCCGCGGGGCCGCCCTGCGAGACGAGATGGTCGATCGCTTCGCCCGCACCGCCGTCGTCTACATAAGCGTCGAGGACGAGCCGCGGGAGGACCGCTACGTCGAGCTCTCGAGCCGCAAGGACGCGCTCGGGCTGCCGCTGACGCGGGTCTCCTACCCGCCCGACGGCGACTACGCGATCCGCGGCGTGCAGGCGGTTCGCCGAGGCCTGGAGGAGCGGCTGGCGCCGCTCGGCGCGAAGATCGTCGGCGACAGGATCGGCGGCCACGGCGGGCACCTGCTGGGCACCTGCTTCATGGGCCCCGACGGGGTCGTCGACGAGAACCTCCGCCATCACCGCCTCGAGAACCTCTTCCTGACCGGCGGCTCCGCCTTCCCGACCTACAGCGCCCTGCACCCGACGACGACGATCGCCGCGCTGGCGGTCCGCCTCGGCAGGCACCTGGTGCGCGATGGGGCTTGACCCCCCGGCAGAAGCACCCCCCAAGCGCTCGCTGAGCGATCGGATCCGCGGCCTCCTCTTCCATCCCACCGTCCGCGCCAGGGTGCTGGCGCCGATGAGCTTCGACGCCTCGATCCTCGTCGCCAACCTCTTCAGCGGGATCGCGATCGCCCGGGCGCTGGGCCCGGCGGGCCGGGGCGAGATCGCGGCGATCCTCCTGCTCACCCAGCTCTGCGTCTGGTTCTTCTCCGGCGGCGCCACCGAGGCCGTCGCCTACCGGCTCGCCCGCCGGACGGAGGACGGTCCGAGGTTGCTCGGCACCTGGCTGGCGATCGGCGTCCCGCTCGGCCTCCTGGCCATCCTCGCCGGCGAGCTGGCGCTGCCGCTTCTCTTCTCGGCCCAGACCTCGGAGGCGATCCTCCTCGGCCGGATCTACCTGGCGATCGTGCTGGTGATGCTGCTGCAGGTGGTCCAGTACGGGATGCTCCTCGGCAACCACGACTTCTTCTTCTACAACGTCGTCCGCCTGCTGCAGCCGGCGCTGATCTCCGCCGCCTACCTCGCCTGTTGGGTGTTCGGGCTGCTGTCGGTCAAGGGCGCGCTGACGATCAACGCGGCGGCGATCGGCATCGCCTTCCTCGCCGCCGCGGTCCGCCTGGCGCGGCAGGTGGGGGTCGCGCGCCCGGACCGGGCGCTGCTGAGGGAAACGCTCTCGTTCGGCCTCAAGGCCCACATGGGAACGATCGCCGGCCTGGTCAACGCCCGCCTCGACCTGATGATCGTGCCCGCCTTCCTCGGCGCCGCCAGCGTCGGCCTCTACTCCGTCGCCACCAACGTCACCTCGATCATCATCACGCTGACGACGACCATCGCGACGATCGTGATGCCGGTGGCGGCGCGCCGCGAGAAGCAATCGCCGCGGACGGTGGTCCGCACCCTGCAGGTGGTGATGCTGATCGGCATCGCGATCGCGATCCCGCTCGCGGGGATCGCCGACCTCGCGCTCGGCATCGTCTACGGGGCGGACTTCGAGTCGGCGGCGACGGCCCTCCGCATCCTCCTGCCGGGCGTCGTGCTCGACGCTGCGGCGATGGTGCTGTGGTCCGGCCTGCTGGCGGCGAACCGGCCGCTCCTCTCAAGCGTCGCCGCGATCCCGGCGGCGATCATCACCGTCGGCGGCCTCGTCCTCTTCCTCGAAGAAGGGGGGATCGACGTCGCCGCGATCGTCTCGACGATCGCCTACGCGGTGGTCTTCGTGATCTCCGTATTCCTCTACAAGCGGGTCGCCGAGCTTCGGTGGCGCGACTTCCTCACGCCGCCGGCCCACTAAGGCCCGCGCCGTCCGCCTGCCTCGTTGCTAAATTGGCCCGCGTGGGAGATCTGCCGGCGATCCTCGGCGGGCCCCCTGTCAGACCAAACCAGTCATGGCCAGAGTGGCCGCAGTTCGGCGAAGCCGAGCGAGAGCTGCTTGCCTCCACGCTGGAATCAGGCAGGTGGTCCGGTGCCCGCGGCCACCAGGCCGCGGAGTTCGCCGACGATTTCGCGGCCTTCCAGGGCGCGCGCCACGGCCTGCCGCTGGCGAACGGGAGCTGCTCGCTGGAGGTCGCGCTGGCGGCCTGCGGGATCGGCGGCGGCGACGAGGTCCTGGTCCCCGGCCTGACCTTCGTCACGACTGCGACCTCGGTGCTGGCGGTGAACGCCGTACCGGTCCTGGTCGACGTCGAGCCCGACTCCCTCTGCCTCGATGTCGCCGCGGCGGAGGCTGCGGTGACCGAGCGCACGCGGGCGGTGATCCCCGTCCACCTGGCCGGAAGGCCCTGCGACCTCGATGCCCTGGCCGAGCTCTGCCGGAAGCACGACCTGGCGATGGTCGAGGACTGCGCGCACGCCCATGGCAGCGGGTGGCGCGGGCGCGGGGTCGGCTCCTTCGGCTCCTTCGGCAGCTTTTCCTTCCAGGAGGGCAAGCTGATCACCGCGGGCGAGGGAGGCGCTCTGATCACCGACGACGAAGAGCTGCGCCGCCGTGCCTGGAGCTATGCCAACTGCGGCCGGATCGAGGGGGGGCATCGCTACGACCACGTCGACTACGGCACCAACCTGCGGATGACCGAGTGGCAGGGAGCCGTGCTGAAGGCGCAGCTGGGCCGCCTGCCGGAGCAGAACCGCGTCCGCGAGGAACGGGCGGAGCTGCTCGACGTCGAGGTGACGAAGGTCCCCGGGCTGCGCCCGCAGGCCGGCGACGGGCGGATCAGCAGCCGCGGCCGCTACGGGTACGTCTTCCATTACGACCCGGCCGAGTTCAGCGGCCTACCGGTGAGCGGGCTGGTCGCCGCCCTGCGCCACGAGGGGATCCTCGCCGGCGAGTCCTATCCCAGCCTCAACACACTTCGCGTGCTGCGCGAAGGCCGGTTCGCGCAGCGGCTTCCCGCGGGCGCGCCGCGGCTCGACTACGCCTCGGTCGAGCTCCCCCACGCCGAGCAGGCCGCCGCCCGCACGGTCTGGCTGGACCACCGGATGCTGCTCGCCGAGCCCGCAGGCGTCGCCGACATCGTCGGCGCGGTGGCGCGGATCAGGGAGCGCTCCCGCGCCGTCAAGCTGCGGACCAGCAAGGCGGTCACGCTGGGCGGCCGCATCCTTCGCAGCGGCTTCCGGCGCCGGGCCACGCCCCGCTGATCGGGGCGCGAGCCGCCCGGAGCCTCACTCGACGTTGTCGGCGGCCGCCTCGGGCGACTCGCCCGGGTTCTTTTTCGGGACCAGCACCAGGCGCTTGAACTCGGCGACCAGCACCCCCTCCTGGTTGAGGACCCGGGTGTGGACCTTGACGATGCCGCGGTCGGGCTTCGATTTCGAGGGCTTGACGTCGAGCACCTCGGTCTCGCAGAAGAGCGTGTCGCCGTGGAAGACCGGGTTCGGGTGGCTGAGCTCTTCGGTCGCCAGGTTGGCGATCGCCTTGCCGGAGATGTCGGAGACCGACATCCCGAGCGCCAGCGAGTAGACCAGCGGCCCGACGACGACGTTGCGCCCCTGCTGCGACCTGCCGGCGTAGACGTCGTTGATGTGCAGCGGGTGGTGGTTCATCGTGATCAGGCAGAAGAGGTGGTCGTCGGCCTCGGTCACGGTCTTCGCCGGCCAGTGCTTGTAGACGGCGCCGACCTCGAACTCCTCGAGGTAGCGGCCGTAGCTGTGGGCGCCGCTGGCCTCGCGCTCGGCTTGGTCGGTCGTCAGCTCGTAGGTCTGCTCGCTCATTCGTCAGGGCTCTCCTTGCGGTTTGGACGGCGCGTGATGCTACCCGCGAGGGCGCTCGGCGCGCATTTTCGACCCGGCGCCGCCCCTGGCGGCACGTCGCGCAAGCCTTCTTTCAGGGGTTGGACAAACGTCCAGGGGGTCGGGCTTCGGTTGAGCCGGGAGGGCGAGCAGCCGAGCAACCCCAGGTGCGACGGCTCCGGCTCACCGACAACCTCCGAGGCAGGGCTCGACGGTCCTCCGGCCTCGGCACCCTCTGCCTGCTCGCGATGCTGCTGAGCGTGGCCCTCGCCCCTCGCACCGCCGCCGCCGCGCCGGTCGCGGCCCGCTCGGCCGACTCCTTCGTCGGCTCGATCGGCGTCAACACCCACTTCTACTACTCGGACACGCCCTACGTCGAACAGTTCGGCCTGGTGAAGCAGCGGCTGGCCGAACTCGGCGTTCATCACATCCGCGAAAACATCGCCCCCGACGAACGCCCCGACCAGTACCGGCGGCTGCGCGAACTCTCCGCGATCGGGATCAAGGCCGACCTCATCCTCGGCGACCCGAGGAACGGGATCTCCACGCTCGACCGCATGATCTCCGTGGTCAAGAACGAACTGCCCGGCGCCGTCGATGCGGTCGAGGGGCCGAACGAGTTCAACGCCCAGGGGGTTTCGAACTGGGTCTCGATGCTGCGCGAATACCAGCAGCACCTGTACTCGGCGGTGAAGTCCGACCCGGCCCTCTCGTCGCTGACCGTGATCGGGCCCTCGATCACGAACTGGGGGGACGCCGAAAAGCTCGGCGACATGTCGGAAATGCTGGACGTCGGCTGCGCTCATCCGTACACGAGCCGGCCGCCGGAGACGGTCGTGACCGAATCGCTGGAGCGCGCCGAACAGACCGCCGGATCGAAACCCGCTTTCACGACCGAGACCGGCTACCACACGGCCCTTAACTACAAGTCCTCCTCGGAAGCGTTCCTGCCGGTCACCGAAGCGGCGCAGGCCGTATACATGCCGCGCATCTTCCTCGAGCAGTTCCGGCGCGGCGTCGCCCGCACCTATTCCTACGAGCTGCTGAACCAGTTCCCCGATGCGAAGCTGACCGAACGCGAGTCGAACTGGGGCCTGCTGAGGAACGACCTCTCGAAGAAGCCCGCGTTCGACGCGCTGCAGAACCTGATCGCGATCCTCAAGGACTCCGGGTCCAGCTCCGCCTCCGGCTCGCTCGACTATTCGCTGGAAGGAAACCAGGAAAACCTGCGCCAGCTGCTGCTGCGCAAGAGCGACGGCAGCTACTACCTGGCCCTCTGGCGCGCGACCAGCGTCTGGGACGCGGTCAAGCAGGTCACGCTGGACCCCGGCAGCAGCCCGATCTCGATCAGGTTCAACCAGCCTGTCTCCAGCGTCGAGCTGTACGCGCCCAACGTGTCCAGCGCTCCGCTCGCCTCCGTCGCCAGCCCGAGCGGCCAGCTCAGCTACCCGATCGGGCCGCAGGTGCAGATCCTGCGGATCGTCCCCGGCGAAGGGTCGGCGGGGTCAGGCTCCGAATCCACCGAACCGGCCCCCACCCAGACCGAACCGGAGCCGACGACGACGGAACCGGCCCCCACCCCCACCGAACCCGCGCCGGCCCCGAGCGAAGAAACCGCGCCCCCCGCGAGCGAAGAACCGGCGCCCGCCCCGAGCGAAGAACCGGCACCCGAAAAGTCCTCGAAGAAGGGCGGCAAGTCGGGAACGGGCAAGGGCGGCCGCAAGCGCCTGGCGCTGTGGACCAGGCGCCGTTCGGTGAGGGCGGGACACCGGGTCCCGGTCGCCGGGCGCGTGATCGGCCCTGAAACCCCTGCCGTCTCGACCCGGGTGACGATCCAGCGCTGGCACGGGGGCTGGCGGACGGTCGGCCATGGCCGGGCGACCGCCAACGGCGTCTTCCACAAGCGGATCAAGCTACCCGCGGGGAGCGGGAGCGGCATCGTGCGCCTCCGCGCGGTTGCCCCGGCGGCGATCCCGTCGACGGACGTCGCGGTGCGGGTCAAGGCCTGACGGGCCCACTCGGTCGATCCTGTAACTTCGCGCGTCCCGCTCGAATGGACGCGCTCAGCACCAGAGACACGCGGCGCCCCGGGACTTTCCTTCGCTTCTGCCTGGTGGCGGCGCTTGCCATCGGGCTGTCCGGGCTCGCGACGCATCCCAGCCCGGCAGCCGCCAGGCCGCTGGTCACCGGCGTCACCAACATCCAAGAAGAGAACCGGGTGGGCTTCGCCCATACGGCGGCGACCGGCGCCCGGTTCGTCCGCATCCCCCTGGTCTGGGTGGCGATCGCGCCGTACCGGCAGCCGGAAGGCTGGCAGCCGGAAGACCCCCTCGATCCCCATTACGACTGGTCCCAGAGCGACGAAGCGGTCTCCCAGGCGGTGGCCGCCGGCCTGACGCCGGTGCTCCAGCTGGACGCAGCGCCCCCCTGGGTCCAGGGCTGCGCGGCGCCGAGCTTCGCCCGGGCGAGGACCTGCGAACCGAGCCCCGATGCGCTCGCGGCGTTTGTGACCGCCGCAGCTCGCCGCTACAGCGGCAGGCTGCCGGGCCTGCCGCGGGTGCGCTACTGGCAGGCGCTGAACGAGCCCAACCTGAGCACCTTCTTCAATCCCCAGTTCGTCGGCGACACCCCCGTCTCCCCCTACATCTATCGCAACCTGCTCAACCGCTTCTATGCCGCCGTGAAGGCGGTCGACCCCACGGACCTGGTGCTCGCGGCAGGGCTCGGCCCGATCGCCGTTCCCGGGTTCACGATCGGCCCGATGCGGTTCGCCCGCCTCCTCCTCTGCATGCGGGGGCCGGTCCATCCGCGCCCGATCGCGGGCAACTGCGAAGGCGGCGCCCACTTCGACATCTTCGCGATCCAGCCGTACACCACCGGCGGCCCGACGCACGAAGGCGGCATCAACGACGTCGAGTTGGGCGACCTCGGCAAGCTCCAGACCCTGATCGCCGCCGCCGACCGAGCCGGGAGGATCCACGGGGCCTTCAAGCACACCCCGCTGTGGATCACCGAGTTCTCGTGGGACTCGAGTCCCCCCGACCCCGGTGGCCTGCCGATCGGGATCGAGACGGGCTGGGTGGCCGAAGCCCTCTACCGCGCCTGGCGCGCGAAGGTCAGTCATTTCTTCTGGTACAGCCTCCGCGACAGCGCCCGGGAACCGGGGCAGTCATACGCCGAATCGCTGGAGTCCGGCCTCTACTTCCGCGGCGCCACGGTCGAACAGGACCAGCCGAAGGAATACCTCTACGCCTTCCGGTTCCCGTTCGTCTCGTACCCGGGCCGGAGAGGGCTCTTCTTCTGGGGCCGCACGCCCAACAGCAGGAACGGCAGGGTGGCGATCCAGCTCTTTCGGCGTGGCCGCTGGCACACCGCCCGGAGGGTCCGCGCAGGAGGCTCGGGGATCTTCACCGGCAGGTTCCGCTCGGGCTACGGGCGCAACAGCAAGGGCCGCGTCCGGGCGGTCTACCACGGCCAGGCCTCGGTTCCCTTCTCGATGCACCCGGTCGGGGACTTCCGTCACCCGCCGTTCGGTTAGTCCGAGGGCTCGATTTAGACTCCCGCCGATGAAGATCGGGATCATCGGGCTGGGCTACGTCGGCCTGCCGCTCGCAGTCGCCTTCGCCGAAGCGGGGTGCGAGGTGATCGGGCTCGACGTCGACGCGGCCAAGGTCGACGCCCTGAACGCCGGCAGGAGCTACGTCGAGGACGTGCCCGAGGAGGTCCTGGCCCCGGTCGCCGGGCGGCTGCGCGCGACCGCCGACTACGCCGACCTCGGCGCCTGCGAGGCGGTGGTCCTCTGCGTCCCGACCCCGCTCACCGGCTCGCGTGAGCCCGACCTCACCTACCTGACCGACTCGGCGACGGCGCTGGCGCCGGTCCTGCGCCCCGGACAGCTCGTCGTCCTCGAGTCGACGACCTACCCGGGGACCACCCGCGAATGCCTGCAGCCGATCCTCGAGGGCTCGGGCCTCGAAGCCGGCGGCGACTTCCACCTCGCCTTCTCGCCGGAGCGGATCGACCCCGGCCGCACCGATTACACGGTGCGGAGGACCCCGAAGCTGGTCGGCGGGATCGACGAGGCCTCGGCCGAGCGGGCCCGCGCCCTCTACGCGGAGATCTGCGACACCGTCGTCGTCCTCTCCTCGCCCGAGGCGGCCGAGCTCTCGAAGCTGCTGGAGAACATCTTCCGCTCGGTCAACATCGCCCTCGTCAACGAGCTCTCCCAGCTCTGCGACCGGCTCGGGATCGACGTCTGGGAGGTGATCGACGCCGCCGCCACGAAGCCGTTCGGCTTCATGCGCTTCGACCCGGGGCCGGGGATGGGCGGGCACTGCCTGCCGGTCGACCCCTTCTACCTCGCCTTCAAGGCGCGCCAGCACGATTTCTACCCCGAGTTCATCGAGCTGGCGGGGAAAGTGAACCAGGCGCAGCCGGGCTTCTGCGTCGAACGGATCGAGCGGGCGCTGAACGGCGCCCGCAAGCCGGTCAACGGCTCCCGCGTCCTCATCCTCGGGGTCAGCTACAAGGGCGGCGTCGGCGACGTCCGCGAATCGCCGGCGCTGAAGATCATCGGCCGCCTCCAGGACCTCGGCGCCGAGGTCTCCTACCACGACGAGTTCGTGCCCGAGCTGCCCGGTCACGGCCTCGCCTCGGTCGAGCTCGACGAGGCGCTCGGCGCTTGCGACCTGGCGGCGATCGTCACCGCTCACCCCGGCGTCGACTACGAGGCGGTCGTCGCCACCGCGCCGCTGGTGGTCGACCTGCGCGGCGTCACCCGCGGCATCGAGGCCGCGAACCTCGAGCGCCTCTAGCCCGATGCGGGTCCTCTACGTAGTCGGGACGCGGCCCAACTTCGTCAAGACGGCGCCGGTGATCGGCGCCCTGCGCGAGCGCCACCCCGAGGGGCGCCACACGATCGTCCACACCGGCCAGCACTACGACCGGCTGATGTCGGAGGTCTTCCTCGAGGAGCTCGGGGTGCCGGCGCCCGACTTCATGCTCGAGGTCGGCTCCGGCAGCCACGCGGAGCAGACGGCGCGGACGATGGAGCGGCTGGAGCCGGTGCTGGCGGAGGAGAGGCCGGACCTGGTGATGGTCCCCGGCGACGTCAACTCGACCCTGGCGGCGGCGCTGGTCGCGGTCAAGCTGGGGATCCCGGTCGCCCACGTCGAGTCGGGCCTGCGCAGCTTCGACATGACGATGCCCGAGGAGGTCAACCGGATCGTCGCCGATCGCTTCTCCAGCCTGCTCTTCCTTCACAGTCCCGAGGCGGCAACCAACCTGCGCCGCGAAGGCGTCGCCGAGGAGCGGATGCACATGGTCGGCAACACGATGATCGACACCCTGGTCGCGCTGGAAGGGCGCTTCCGGGCGGCGGGCGCGGCGGCGGCGCTCGGCCTCGAGCCCGGCGGCTACGCCCTGGTCACGCTCCACCGCCCCGCCCTCGTCGACGGACCCCTGCTCGGCGAGACGGTGGCGCGGCTGACCGCCCTGGCGCAGCAGCTGCCGGTCGTCTTCCCGGTCCACCCGCGGACCCGGAAGATGATGGAGGGGATCGAACCCGAGCACCCGGGCCTGCGCCTGATCGAGCCGCTCGGCTATCTCGACTTCCTCTCCCTGCTCGCCGACGCCGGCGCCGTCCTCACCGACTCCGGCGGCATCCAGGAGGAGACGACCTACCTCGGCGTCCCCTGCTTCACCCTCCGCGACAACACCGAGCGGCCGGTCACCCTCACCTCCGGCACCAACACCCTGCTCGGCCTCGACCCGAGCGCGATCTCGCGCATCCCCGTCCTCCTGGACGAACGCGGCGAGGCGAGCCCGCAGCCGCCGCCGCTATGGGACGGCAAGGCAGCCCAGCGAATCGCCGACGTGGTCCTCGACGGCCCGCCGCCGCGGCTCAGTGGACTTTCCGCAGGCGCTGGCGTTCCTCCTGCTTCTCCACCACCTGGGCGATCAGCTTGAGCACGTTGGAGTCGCCGCTGGCCTTGATGTGGCCGGTCTCGACCGCGCGGCGGTAGCTCTTCAGCGTCCCTTTCTCGGCCAGCTCGTTGAACTGGGGGCGGTCGATCTCGACCAAGACCCGCTCGTCCTGGGCGAGGTCTTTGGCGATCTTCGGCCCGGGCAGCTCGACCCGGTAGAGCTGGATGTCGTGTTTGGCTTTCAGCTCCAGGCCGAAGACCAGTTTGAGATTCTGCAGGGCAGGGACTTCGGCCTGGAACCGCTCGACGGCGGTCCTGATCAGGTCAGCCGTCGAAGCCATAAGGGCGCGAAAAGCAAGCAGCGCAAGGAGTCGTGAGGGAGTGTGCTCTGCACATGACCGAACGAGGACGCCGCGATGCGCCGCTTTGCAGCGTCCTCATCAAATCTTGTTCCTCTGGAGGAGCTTTTTGCCGATCACCATGCGCTGGATCTCGGAGGTTCCCTCGCCGATCAGCAGCAGCGGCGCGTCGCGGTAGAGGCGCTCGATCTCGTACTCCTTCGAGTAGCCGTAGCCGCCGTGGATGCGGAAGCTTTCTTCGACGCAGAACTTGCCGGTCTCCGAGGCGAGCAGCTTCGCCATCCCGGCCTCGAGGTCGGAGCGCTCGCCGGCGTCCTTCATCCGCGCCGCTTTGCGGGTGACCAGGCGGGCGGCCTCGAGCTGGGTCGCCATGTCGGCGAGCTTGAACTGGATCGCCTGGTGCTTGGCGATCTCGCGGCCGAAGGTCTTGCGTTCCTGGCTGTAGCGGAGGGCCAGCTCCAGCGCCCGCTGGGCGATGCCGACGCCGCGGGCGGCGACGTTGACGCGGCCGACCTCGAGCGCGTCCATCATCTGCACGAAGCCCTGGCCGACCCCCGCCTCCTCGCCGCCGAGCACGCGCTCGGGCGGGCAGCGGTAGCCGTCGTAGACGAGCTCGGTGGACTCGACGCCCTTGTAGCCCATCTTCTTGATCTTCGGCGGCACGTTCAGCCCGGCGAAGTCGCCCTCGTTGGTTTCCTTCCAGGCCTCCTTCTCGGTGATGAAGCAGGTCATCCCCTTGTACGGCGGGTCGGCCTTGGTGTCGGTCTTCATCAGCACGAAGACGACGCTGGAGCCGAGGCCGTTGGTCACCCACATCTTCTGGCCGTTCAGCTCCCAGTTGCCGTCCTCGCCCTTCTTGGCGGTGGCCTTGATGCCCTGGACGTCGGAGCCGACCTCGGGCTCGGAGAGCGAGAAGGCGGCGCGGATCTCGCCGGTCGCCATCTTCGGCAGGAAGTACTCCTTCTGCTCGTCGGTGCCGAACTTCATCAGCAGGTAGGAGCCGATGAAGTGGGTGTTGACGACGCCGGAGATCGAGATCCAGCCGCGCGAGAGCTCCTCGACGATCATCGCGTAGGTGGTCAGGTCGAGCCCCATGCCGCCGTACTCCTCGGGGATCGTCACCCCGAACAGGCCGAGCTCCTTCATCTGCTCGACGATCGGCTCCGGGAAGGAGTCCTCGTGGTCGTAGTGCTCGGCGTTGGGGATGATCTGCTCGTCGGCGAACTGGCGGACCATTTCGACGATCGCTTCCTGCTCGTCGGTCATTTCGCGATACGCGGCGGTGTCTACGGCCATGTCTCCTGCTCTGAAGTCGTTTGCGGGTTGTCCTGCGGCTAGGGCGGCGTCGCGGCTGCGGCGCCCTGGAGGGCCAAGGATATAGACGCGGGGTCGGCGCCGGGATCGATCGCCCGCAGCGGCGCCGCCGCCTTCAGCAGCATCTCCTCGTACTCCCGCTCGGGCTCGGAGGCGAGGACGACGGCGCCGCCGGCGCCGATCGCGGCGCGGCCGTCGGCGAGGACGATGGTGCGGATCGCGACCGCGAGGTCGGCGGCGGCGCCGAGCCCGAACCAGCCGATCGCACCGGAGTAGACGCCGCGGGCGGCGCCCTCGAGGTCGTCGAGGATCCGCGTCGCGCGCAGCTTCGGCGCCCCTGTCATCGAGCCGGGCGGGAAGCAGGCGCGGACCGAGTCGGCGGCCGAGGCGCCGGCGCGGAGGCGGCCGCTCACCGCGGAGACGAGCTGGTGGACGGTCTCGTAGGTCTCCACCTCGATCATCTGCGGCACCGCGACCGAGCCGACCTCGCAGACCCGGCCGAGGTCGTTGCGCAGCAGGTCGACGATCATCAGGTTCTCGGCCCGGTTCTTCTCGCTGGCGGCGAGGGCGGCGGCGAGGGCGGCGTCCTCGGCGGGATCGGCGCCGCGGCGGCTGGTGCCCTTGATCGGCCGGGCTTCCGCCTCGCCGTCGCGGCCGACGCGGAGGAAGCGCTCGGGGGAGGAGCTGAGGACGGCGAGGCCGCCGAAGCGGAGGTAGGCGGCGAACGGGGCGGGGTTGGCGCGGCGCAGACTCAGATACAAGCCGAGCGGGTCGGCGTCCGTCTCCACCGAGAGCTGGTTTGTGAGGCAGAGCTCGTAGCTGTCGCCGGCCCTGAGGTGGTCGAGGCAGGTTTCGACGTCTTCTATGTAGCGCTCCTCTGGACGGCTCAGAGATGGGGGGTTTGGGGGGGAGCCGGGGGAGGGTCCCCGGACAACAGCTGGGAGGGTCCGGGGACCCTCCCCCGGCTCCCTCTCCGAAGCCGAGTCGAGGGACGGGCCTTCGCCCGGCGTGCGATCGGAGGCGTCAGGAGGCGGGTCGGGTGAGCCTCGGCGGACAACAGCGGGGAGGGTCCGGCGAGACTCACCCCACCCGCCGTTTGGGGCCCCGGCCAGGGACGCGAGATGGGTTGCCGTGGTCTTCAGCCAATCATCCGACGAGTCCTGGTTCCCCCGCTCCTCGCTCGCCCTGTGGAGGGCCAGGAGGTAGGTGCGGCCCGCCTCGTGGTCGAAGGCGATTACGCGGTCGGCGAGGATGAAGGCGGCGTCGGGGTGCTCGGAGGAGTGTTGGGAGCCGTGGCCGCACTCGGCCTTCAGCTCGTAGCCGAGGTAGCCGACGAAGCCGCAGTCGAACTCGAAGGGGAGGTCGGGAGGCTCGGCGGGGCGCAGCTCGGCGGTGCGGCGGTCGAGGTAGTCGAAGATCGACTCCCGCGACACCCGCATGGCGGGTCGCCCCCCCACCGACCCCTGCTCACGGGCGGGTCGCCGCAGCGTGAGCTCACCCCGCTCGACGTCGTAGGCGACGACCTCGGCGAGCGGCCCCGAGGCGTCGCCGATGAACGAGAAGCGCCCCCGCTCGCCTGGACGGGAGCTGTCGAGCCAGAAGGCGTTCTCGCTCTCGCCGTAGAGGGAGACGAAGGCCGCCTCGGGATCCGGCAGCGCGTCGAGCATCCGCGCCGAGATCGCCATCTCCCCCCGACTGGGCGACTTTGTCAACTCATGGTTTGCAAACTCGCCCCGCGGCCCGAGATGGCGGCGCGGGGTGAGGTCGCGGAAGTTCTCCAGGAGGCGCCTGCCGTGCTCGGTGGCGATCGACTCGGGGTGGAACTGGACGCCCCAGCGGGGGCGATCGCGGTGTTCTAGGGCCATCGGGACGCCTTCGCAGCTCGCGATCTCGCGCAGCGACCGCGGCAGCGGGCGGGTCAACGCGAGCGAGTGGTAGCGGGTCGCCCGGAAGGGGCTGGGGATGCCGGCGAGGAGCGGGGAGCCGTCGTGCTCGATCTCGACGACGCGGCCGTGCATCGGCTCGGGCGCCGCCGCGACCTCTCCCCCCTCCACCCAGCCGATCCCCTGGTGGCCGAGGCAGACCCCGAGGAGGGGCTTCTCGCAGCGGCGGATCGCCTCGGCGCAGACGCCGAAGTCGCCCTCCACGTCGGGCCGTCCCGGCCCCGGGGAGATGACGACGTTGTCGAACCGCAGGCGCGCCAGCTCGTCCCAGCTCGCCTCGTCGTTGCGGACGACGACCGGCTCGACCCCGTTCGCCTCCGCCAGCAGCTGGAAGAGGTTGAAGGTGAAGGAGTCGTAGTTGTCGATCAGCAGCGTCTGCATCCGCCGGGGACGTGTCGATTTAGTGGCCATATGGGCCACTAAATCGACACGTCGCAACCTCGGCGGGCAAGATACCCCGCGGATGGACGATCGCCATGCCCCCGACCGCTCCCGCGGCGTCTTCGAGACGCTGCTCGCGGTCGAGGGCGAGCCGGTGGAGCTGGAGGCTCACCTGTCGCGGCTGGAACGGAGCCTCGACTTGCTCTATTCCGAGGCCCTGCCGCCGCAGGCCGGCGAAGCGCTGCGAGACGCGGCGTCCTCGCTGTCTCCCTCGCCTGTGCCGCCAGACCGCCCCAGGGAGGACATCCGGCTCGGCCGCCTCCGCCTCACCGCCGCTCCCGTGGAAGACGGCCTCCAGCTCGACCTACTTGCAGGTGGGGTCGATTCGGAGAACGTCTTCCCCGCGCACGGCGTCGCACTCCGCACGCACCGCCTCGCGCACGGCCTCGGCGAGCACAAGTGGGCCGACCGCGCGGGGATCGACCGCCCGGCCCCTGGCGAGCCCGGCGCCCTGATCCTCGACGGCGACGAAGCGCTCGAGGCGGGCTGGGCCAACCTCTTCGCCGTCCGCGACGGCGCCCTCTTCACACCCCCCCTCGACGGCCGCCTCCTCCCCGGCACCACCCGCGCCGCCGTCCTGGAGGTGGCTCCTCAGGAGGGCATCGAGGTCAACGAGCTACCGCTCTCCCCCGCGGAGCTGCTCAGCGCCGAGGAGACCTTCCTCACCAACTCGATCCGCGTCATCGAGCCCGCCGAAGAACTCGACGGCCGCCCGCTCCCCGGCTGCGGAGACCTCAGCCGTCGCCTCGCCGCCGCACTGCGCCGACGCTGGAAGCTCCCTGAGCACCCGGCTCGCAGAGCTGCCGCAGCCGGTCTGACACCCGATCGGCCCGCTCGCTGAAGCTGCGAAACCGCACCTCGAACCGCACCGGCCGAGAACCAGCCGTCTCCCCCTCCCCCGGCGCACCCGGCCCCTCCTCGGCGCTCGGAGCGACGTCAGCCTCAACGCCTCCCCCGGCGACGGGCTCACTGCCTCCTCCAGCCGAGACGGGCTCCGACGGGACACCCTCGCCGGGGGGTGGCGCCGATTTGGGGGACCGCCCCGAGGAGGCGGCGCCAGCCGCCCCCGCAGCGGGCGGTGGGACCAAATCGGGGACAGGACCCGCCGGCCCGACACCCTCCGTCCCAGCAGAAACGGGAGCCTGCGCTTCGGCTTCGCCCCGAGGGTTCCCCCGGGAGGCCTCAGCCGCCGCCTCCGCGCTCCGCTCAGCCGCCTCAGCCGCCCGCCGAGCCTGCCGGGCCGCGTCCAGCGCCATCTCGCCGACCTCGCGCACCCCCTCCTCGGAGGCTCGCGCGAGCACGACCGCCTCGTCGATCCGCGCCTCCAGCTCGGCGACCAGCGGCACGCTGCCGCGGGGCACCACCCAGTCCTGCGTCGTATCTCGCTCCTCGGCCGCGATAGCGGGGAATCTAGGCGTGGGAGAGGCGGCAAATCCGCGCTCGCAATAGATTTACGCCCTTCCCCCCAGAACCGCGATCCTAGGAGCACCTTGAGACACCCACGCGACTTCTTCCTGCCGCAGGCGATCGGCGCCCCCGAGCCCCTCCGCGAGATCCCCGTCAAGCCCTCGCGGATGATCCACTTCCTCGACTTCTCGAACGAGAAGATGGTCGCCAAGGCCGGCGCCATCGCCGAATCGACCGACATCCTCCTCGGCAACCTCAAGGACGCGGTCCCGGTCGACCGCAAGGAGGCGGCCCGCGAGGGGCTGATCCGCGCCGCCAAGGAGAACGACTTCGGGGCGACCTCGCTCTGGACCCGCGTCAACGCGCTGGAGAGCCCCTGGGTGCTCGACGACTTCACCCGGCTGGTGGGCGAGATCGGCGAGCAGCTAGAGACGATCATGGTGCCGAAGGTCGAGGGCGCCCACGACATCCACTACGTCGACCGGCTGCTGGCCCAGCTCGAGGCGAAGGCCGAGCTCTCGCGCCCGATCCTCATCCACGCGATCCTCGAGACCCCGCAGGGGGTCGTCAACCTGGAGGAGATCGCCAACGCCAGCCCGCGGATGCAGGGGATGAGCTTCGGCCCCGCCGACCTCGCCGCCGCCCGCCGCATGAAGACCACCCGCGTCGGCGGCGGCCACCCCGGCTACCGGGTGATGGAGGACCCGGTCGACCCGGAGAACCCCGAGGCCGACCGCGTCAGCGCCCAGCAGGACCTCTGGCACTACTCGATCGCCCGCATGGTCGACGCCTGCACCGCCGCCGGCATCCTCCCCTTCTACGGCCCCTTCGGCGACATCAAGGACACGGCCGGCTGCGAGACCCAGTTCCGCGCCGCCTTCCTGATGGGCTGCGTCGGCGCCTGGTCGCTGCACCCGGTCCAGATCGGGATCGCCAAGAAGGTGTTCAGCCCGCCCCCGGACGAGGTCAAGTTCGCCCGCAAGGTGATCGAGGCGATCCCCGACGGCCGCGGCGTCCACATGATCGACGGCAAGATGCAGGACGACGCCACCTGGAAGCAGTGCAAGGTGATGGTCGAGCTGGCGGAGATGCTCGCGGAGAAGGATCCGGAGCTGGCCGCGGCCTACGAGGGCTAGGCCCACCCGCCTGAAGGCGGGATTGCAGGCCCTGGCGGGCCTCTCGAACAAACGTCCAGGAGTCGGGCGGGCGCCTACCGGCGCCTCAAATAAGTGTCGAGGCATCGAGCGTGGAACCCCGTCCGCGCACCGGTGCGAATCCCGCCCTGATCGCCCTCCTGCTCGCCGGCGCCCTCCTGCTTGCCGGCACCTGCTCTCCGCTTCTCGGCCGCGCCGCCGCGGCGACCGCGACCGCTGCCAAACCGGCGGACTCCTTCGTCGACTCGATCGGCGTCAACACCCACACCGCCTACGACTGGACCGCCTACGGCAGCGGCTTCGACCTGGTCAAGCAGAGGCTGTCCGAACTCGGCGTCCGCCACATTCGCGAGGTCCTTGAACCCGAACGACCTGAGCAGTACCAGCGCCTCAACGAACTGGCCGGGATGGGGATCCGCTCGACCCTCGTCCTCGGCGACCCGGCCAACGGCAGCGAAGGGCTGAGCGAACTGGTCTCGACCGTCTCCAGCCGGCTCGCCGGCTCGGTCGACGCGCTCGAAGGGCCGAACGAGTTCGACGCCCGGGGCGGAAGCGACTGGGCGCCCCGGCTCGCCGCGTACCAGCAACAGCTCTACTCCGAGGTCAAGGCCGACCCGGCGCTGTCCGCCCTGCCGGTGGTCGGCCCCTCGATCCTCCATCGCTCCAGCCAGGAAGAACTCGGCGACATCTCCGCCAGCCTCGACTACGGGAACATCCATCCCTACCCCTTCGGCGAACGGCCCGAGAGCAACATCGAATCGCAGATGGCGCGAGCGGCGCTCAACTCGGGCGGAAAGCCGGTGATGGCGACCGAGAGCGGCTACAACACCGCCCTCAACTCGCATGAAGAACACCCGCCCGTCTCCGAAGCGGCGATGGCCACCTACATGCCCCGGCTCTTCCTCTCCTACTTCGAACTCGGCGTCGCCCGCACCTTCTCCTACGAGCTCGTGGACGAGAAGCCGAACCCCGACCTCTCCGAACAGGAGGAGCACTTCGGCCTGCTGAACAACGACTTTTCCGAGAAGCCGGCCTTCACGGCCCTCCGCAACCTGATCGGGATCCTCGAAGATCCCGGTCCCTCCTTCTCCCCCTCCTCCCTCGTCTACTCGATCGAGGGCGACACCGCCGACCTTCACCAGGTTCTCCTCCAGAAGCGCGACGGCAGCTTCTACCTGGCGCTGTGGCGGGCGAGCACCGTCTGGGACGTGGCCCGGCGCGCGCCAATCGCCGCCCCGGCCGAGCCGGTCGAGCTCGAACTTCCCGCCCGGACCGAACGGGTCGACCGCTACATGCCCAACCTCTCGGCCGGTCCGCTGAACCCGCCGAAGCTTCGCGCCGGCAAGCCGCTCCACCTCTCGGTCGGCCCGGAAGTCGTCATCCTGCGGGTCCAGCTCGGTGCGCCCGTCGGCCGCATCCACGTCTGGGCGCCCAGGCACACGGTCCCGGCGGGAGCGCGGATCGCGATCCGCGGCCGCCTTCCGGGGCCCGCCGCGTCGCGGGCGCTGCGGGTGAGGGTGCAGCGCTGGCACCACGGCTGGCACACCGTCGGCCACACCCGCACCACGAGAAACGGGGTTTTCAGGAAGAGGATCCGGGTGCCTGCTCGCTCCGACCTGCGGGCGTCGCGGCTGCGCGTCGTCGCCCCCCTGGCCAAGCCCTCGCGACCGGTCCGCCTCCACATTCGCCGGCACCGGGGCCGCCGGCACCCACGGTAGCGGGCCTGCGGGGCCTCACCCGCCTCAGCGCGCGAAGAGGGGCGAGCGCGGGTTCAGCGAGCGGGCGCGGCGGAAATCCCCCACCGCGTCGCGCGCCATTCCCAGCTCGGCCTCGATCCGCGAGCGGACCAGCCAGGTCCGCCAGCTCTCCGGTTCCCGCGCGGTCGCGCCGCGAGCTGCCGCCAGGGCCGGGCGCAGCGCCCCCAGTTCCTCGAGCACAAGCGCCTGCTGCAACCGCGGAGAGGCGAAACCGGGCTGCACGTTCTGCGCCGTCCCCGCGGAGCGCAGGGCGGCCGCGAAGTCGCCGGCCCGCGCCTGGCTTTCGCTCTGCCGCAGCATCTGCGTCGCGGCCAGGAAGATCGCGATCGCGACAATCGCCGCGGCGGCTGCCGCCCCCACTCCGACCCGGGCAGGGACGCCGAAGCGCGGCGGCGGGACCTCCTCGGCGGCGCCCCCCCGCCGGGCGGTGACCAGCACCGCGGCCAGCAGCAGCATCGAGACCGGCAGCACCGGGATCTGCCAGGTCCAGTCGACCGCCGCCGCCAGGCAGAAGGCGGCGCAGCCCGCCAGCGCCGCGGCCGGCCCCGACCGGCCCTCCGGCTCAGCCGCCAGCGCCGCCCGCCCGCCGAACGCGAAGACCGCCCCGAGAAAGGCGAGGAGGAGCGCGAGGCCGACGATTCCCAGCTCGCCGAGCGTCTGCAGGTAGAGCGAGTGGGCGTCGCGCACGGCTTCGCTGCTGGTGCCGTTGCGGTCCCACCACAGCTCGAACGTCCCGGATCCGGTGCCGGTCAGCGGGCGAGTTGCGTTCTCGTTGACGGCGGCGCGCCAGAATTCGTAGCGCTGCTCGCCCCCGACGCTGACCAGGCGGCCCGAGCCGAAGCCGGCTCCGCCGCTCTTGAATTCGTCCCAGCCGTCAGCGGCGCGCCCGGGGGCGTCGAGAGTCGCGGAGGCGATCGCCACGGCCAGCAGGAGGGCGACTCCTCCGAGGGTGGCCTGACGGGGGGTGAACCGCGTCCAGGGCGGACGCCGCGACCCCCCGGCCGCGACCGACCCCACCGCCTGGACCACCCCGACGGCGAGGCAGGTCACGATCGTCAGGATCAGCACCTGGTTGCCCTGGCTGAGAGCGGCGTCGTTCGAGAGCCCGTGCTGGAGGGCGTCCCTGGCGCCGACCGCGGCGATCAGCACCGCACCGCCGGCTCCGCCGAGCAGCAGCGTCAGCAGCTTGGGCAGCCGGTCCGGGGCAAGCGCGAGGTACAGGGCGAGGGCCAGGGCGGCGGCGGCGATGCCGCCGCGCGAGAGGGTCAGGTAGAGGGTCAGGATCAGCGCCGGAAGGGCGGCGGCGGCCAGACCCCTGAGCCAGGCGATCCTGGCCGTCCCCGCCAGGTGGAGGAGCAGCGGCAGCCCGATCGCGACCAGCGCCCCCAGGCCGTTCCAGTAGTCGATCGGGTAGGAAAGCCGTTCGCGGCTTTCGTGGAGGAATTCCACCGTCTGCCCCGCAGCGGGAAACCAGGCGGGGTGCAGGCGCGAGAGCAGGCCCACCACGGCGACGACCGCAATCGCCGCCGCCACCGCGCCGAGCAGGCGCTCGCGTTCCCCGGGCGCCCGGCTGAATACAGCGAGGACGAAGATCCCGAGGTAGCCGGCGAGGCGCGCGAGATCGCCCCACGTCCGTTCGAGGCTCTCGGTCCAGCCGAGGCTGAGCGCGGTCCAGGCGACGAAGGCGGCCAGCAGCGCGATCGCCGTCCAGGCCGGAATCCCGACCCCCTCCCGGGGCAGAGCGCCGATCGCCACTCCGATCAGCAGCAGCCAAAGCGCGCCGATGCCGACCGGATCGTGAACGAGCGGGTCGAAGCCCCCGCTCTTGAGGCCGAGGTAGACGACGAGGCCGAAGATCAACAGCCATACGGCGACCGCGGCCCCCGAAGCCGGGTGCCTCAGCCTTGCAGGCTCAGCCCCGGGCCGCATCGAACTGGAGTGCATCGGGTTCTATCCTATGAAGCAGGGTCGACCCCAAGCCGAGCCGGACCCCGGTCCCCACCCACAGACCACCGCTGATGAAACCGCTCAAAGCCGGCCCCCCGATCCTCGCCGCCGTCCTGATGCTCGCGCTGCCGAGCAGCGCCCTGGCCGGAACCGTGGTCCCGCCTGGCAATCCGGCGGCGATCCAGTACACCGAGGCCTTCCCCACCAGCCGCGGGCCGACGGACGCCGAAAACTCCGGTCGCGGAACGAGCCCGCAGAAGAGCCTGGGCGGGCGGAACGCGCGGCGGCTCGAAAGCGAAGGCAGGGACGGGCGCGAAGCGGCGCGGGTCGTCGCCGCGACGGCGCCCCCAACCGGAGCCGCCCGGGCAACCGGCACGAGCCCGGCCTCCCGGCGCCACTCGACCGGGAAGGGCAACGAGGGCGGCAGCGGCATCTCGCAGGAAGGGGGCGGGGCCGCGGGGCCGGCAGCAGCGAATCCGGCGGTTGCCGGTCACGGCGGCTCGGGGGTCGGCGAGGTCGCTGGACAGGCCACCGGCCTCGACAGCTCGGAGGCAACCGGGCTGCTCCTGCCGCTCGTGCTCCTGGCGATCCTCGCCTGGGGCAGCGCCTACGTGCTGCGCCGACGGAAGCGCACCGCACAGTGAGCCGCGCGTCGGGCCGCCTCGGTGGCCCGAGCCGTCGCCTGCGGCGGCATCTGGCGCTGCTCGCCGCCTTCGCGCCGGCGCTGCTCGCGCTCGGCTCGGCCACGGCAAGCGCCCGCCCCCTCGTCACGGGGATCACCAACATCGAACGCCAGGTGCCGCTCGGCTTCGCCCGGACGAAGGCGGCGGGCGCCTCCTTCGTCCGCATCCCGCTCGAGTGGGGCGAGATCGCGCCGGCGAAGGAGCCCGCGAGCTGGCAACCCGAGAACCCCGGGGACCCGGCATACGACTGGCGCTCCGCCGACGCCGCAGTCGCCGCCGCGGTCGGGGCGGGCCTGGTGCCGGTGCTCCAGGTCAACGGCGGGCCGAGCTGGGCGCAGCGATGCGCGGCGCCTGACTTCGCGATGGTGCCGCTCTGCGACACCGACCCCGAAGCCCTCGCCGCGTTCGCGACCGCGGCGGCCCGGCACTACGACGGAGAGGTCGGCGGTGCGCCCCGGGTCCGGTACTGGCAGGTGCTCAACGAGCCGAACCTGAGCCTCTTCTTCAACCCGCAGTTCGCCGGCCGCACCCCAGTATCGCCGGGGCTCTACCGGCAGCTGCTCAACCGCTTCTACGCCGCCGTCAAGGCGGTCGACCCCTCCGACCTGGTGATCTCGGCCGGGCTCGGGCCGATCGCCGTGCCCCGCTACACGATCGGCCCGCTGCAGTTCACCCGCCTGCTGCTCTGCATGCAGGGGCGCAACCGCCCCCACCCGACCAAGGGCGGCTGCGAAGGCGGGGTCGACGCGGACATCTTCGCCATCCACCCCTACACCAGCGGCGGGCCCACCCACGAAGGCGGGGCGAACGACGTCGAGCTCGGCGACCTGGGCGAGCTGCGAAGGCTGATCGACGCCGCCGACAGGGCCGGGAGGCTCCACGGCGCTTTCCGCCGCACTCCGCTCTGGGTCACCGAGTTCTCCTGGGACTCCAAGCCGCCGGATCCCGGCGGCCTGCCGATGCGGATCCTCAAGCGATGGGTGGCGGAAGCGCTCTACGTCTCCTGGCGGGCCGGCGTGAGCCACTTCTTCTGGTACAGCCTCCGCGACAGCAGGCACAACCCGGGCGAAAGGTACAGCGAAACGCTCGAGTCGGGCCTCTACTTCCGAGGTGCGAGCCTGAGGCAGGACCGACCGAAGCCGTCGCTGCGCGCTTTCCGCTTTCCCTTCGTGTCGTATTCCCGGCAGCAGGGCTTCTCCTACTGGGGCCGCACCCCCACCAGCACGCCGGGCAGGGTCGTGATCCAGGTTCGCGGCGCCGGCCGCTGGCGCAAGCTCGCCACCGGGCGCGCCGACGGATCGGGCATCTTCCGGGGAAGGGTCAAGACCCGCTACGGGCGGGGGCATCGCGGCGCCGTCCGCGCCGTCTACCGGGGCGTGAAGTCCATCCCGTTCTCGCTTCAGCCCGTTCCCGACTTCCGCCAGCCGCCGTTCGGCTGAAGCGTCGGGCGCCGGCCCGGCGGCCGGCGCCCCCCGACCCTCAGCCCAGCCGCGCTTCCAGCGCCTCGAGCTGGGCGCTGACCTCGGCCGGCAGCTTCTCGCCGAACTCGGCCAGGTGCGCTTTCACCTGGGGAAGCTGCTCCCTGACCTTGTCGAGGTCGACGCTGAGCAGCTCGCGCATCGCCTCGGCGGAGATGTCGAGGCCGTCGGTGTCGATCTCGCCCTCGGCCGGCAGCAGCCCGATCGGGGTCTCGACCGCCTCGGCCTCGCCGTCGCAGCGGCGGAAGACCCACTCCAGGACGCGGCTGTTCTCGCCGAAGCCCGGCCAGAGGAACCTGCCGTCCTCGTCTTTGCGGAACCAGTTGACGTAGAAGACGCGCGGCAACTCGGCTCCCTCGCGGCGACCCATCTTCAGCCAGTGGCCGAAGTAGTCGCCCATGTTGTAGCCGCAGAAGGGCAGCATCGCCATCGGGTCGAAGCGCAGTTCGCCGACGTTGCCGCTCGCCGCCGCGGTCTTCTCCGAGGACATCGTCGCCCCCATGAAGACCGCGTGCTCCCAGTCGAAGGCTTCCTGGACCAGCGGCACCACGGTGGCGCGGCGGCCGCCGAAGAGGAAGGCGTCGATCGGCACCCCGGCGGGGTCCTCCCACTCGGGCGCGATCGAGGGGCACTGGGCGGCCGGCGTGGTGAAGCGGGCGTTGGGGTGGGCGGCCGGCTGGTCGGACTCGGGGGTCCACTCGTTGCCGTGCCAGTCGATCGCGTGCGCCGGCGGCTCGCCGGTCATCCCCTCCCACCAGATGTCGCCGTCGTCGGTCTTGGCGCAGTTGGTGAAGATCGTGTTGCGCTCGATCGTGTCCATCGCGTTCGGGTTGGTCTTGTGGCTCGTGTTCGGGGCGACGCCGAAGAACCCGGCCTCGGGGTTGACTGCGTAGAGGCGGCCGTCCTCGCCGAACTTCATCCAGGCGATGTCGTCGCCGACCGTCTCCACCTTCCAGTCGGGCAGGGTCGGGACCAGCATCGCCAGGTTGGTCTTGCCGCAGGCCGAGGGGAAGGCGCCGGTGATGTACTTGACCCTGCCCTCGGGCGAGGTCAGCTTGAGGATCAGCATGTGCTCGGCCATCCAGCCCTCGTCGCGGGCCATCGCCGAGGCGATCCGCAGCGCGAAGCACTTCTTGCCGAGCAGGGCGTTGCCGCCGTAGCCCGAGCCGAAGGACCAGATTTCGCGGCTCTCGGGGTAGTGGACGATGTACTTGTTGGCCTCGTTGCAGGGCCAGGGGACGTCCTCCTGGCCCTCGTCGAGCGGCATCCCGACCGAGTGGACGCAGGGGACGAAGTCGCCGTCGGAGCCGAGCACTTCGAGGGCCCCCTTGCCCATCCGGGTCATGATCCGCATGTTGGTGGCGACGTAGGGGGAGTCGGTCAGCTGGACGCCGATTTCGGAGATCTCGGAGCCGAGCGGGCCCATCGAGAACGGGACCACGTACATCGTCCGGCCCTTCATCGAGCCCTTGAAGAGGTCGTTCAGGGTCGCCCGCATCTCCGCCGGGGCGCGCCAGTTGTTGGTCGGGCCGGCGTCCTCCTCCCGCTCGGAGCAGATGAAGGTGCGGTCCTCGACCCGGGCGACGTCGCCGGGGTCGGAGAGGGCGAGGTAGGAGTTCGGGCGCTTGGCCTCGTCGAGGCGCTCGAAGGTGCCGGCGTCGATCAGCGCCTGGGCGAGGCGGTCGTACTCCTCCGCCGAGCCGTCGCACCAGTAGACGGAGTCCGGTTCGGTGAGCTTGGCGATTTCATCGACCCAGCTGAGCAGCTTCTCGTGGGTGGTCAACTCGGCTGGGGCAGTGGTCAGGTCGCTCATTCGCCTTTAGCTCGCCTCTTTCTATTTCTCTGGTTTGAGGCCGACCATGGAGATGTCGGCATCCTGGTTTCGGATTTCCAAAGTCGCTACTTCCCGCCTGTCATCGGAAAAAATCACAATGCACGTGAAGGTCGCGCCCGGGTCCACGGACTGGTCAGAAGGGCACTCGACCCGGTGAATCTTTTCATGGATCGACGATTCGAGGCTGGCCTGGACCGTGTCCTGGAGCTTTTCGCGGTCGATCACGGTGCCGCATCCGTAGAGCGCCACAACGCTGAGAATCAGCGCCGACAGGAGGACAACGCGGGGCCGGAGTCGGTACTTCCGGCCGGGATGGGCGGGAAACACCGGCAGCAGTAAAGCAGGGTGGGGCGACGATCTTCCGGGGCACTTGGATAGGGTTCCGCGCCGCGATGAGGTTCTACGAGTACGAGGCACGCAAGATCGTCGAGCTGGCGGGCATCCCCGTCACCAGGTACGGCTTCTGCACCAGCGCCGAGGAGGCGCGCCAGGCCGCCGAGGAGATCGGCGGCCCGGTCGTGATCAAGAGCCAGGTGCTGAGCGGCGGTCGGATGAAGGCCGGCGGCGTCAAGTTCGCCGACACCCCCGAGGAGGCCGCCGAGCACGCCGAGGCGATCCTGAAGCTGGAGATCAACGGCCACATGCCGCGCGGCGTCCTCGTCGACCCCAAAGCCGAGGTCAAGCAGGAGTACTACGCGGGCGTCGTCTGGGACGGGACCGCGAAGAAGCCGCTGATGCTGTTCAGCGACATGGGCGGGATCGACATCGAGGAGGTCGCCGAGAAGCACCCCGACCACGTCGGCCGCGGCCACGTCTCCAACCTCCTGCCCGTCGGCGACTTCGAGGCCAAGCAGGTCGTCGCCGCGACCGGGGTCACCGGCTCCCAGCTCAACCGCGCAACCCCGGTCCTCGCCCGCCTCGCCCGCCTCTTCCGCGACAACGACATGACCCTGGCCGAGATCAACCCGCTGGCCGAGTTGAGCGACGGCAGCTTCGTCGCCCTCGACGCCCACATGGAGATGGAGAACGAGGCGGTCGGCCGGCAGAAGAAGCTGCTGCGCAAGGAGCTCCAGATCGCCGAGGACGACACCCGCGAGACCTACGAGCCCTCCGATTTCGAGCGCAACGTCGCCGCGATCGACGCCGCCGACCACCGCGGCGTGATCCAGGGCAAGGACCACGGCTTCACCGGCAACCTCGGCCTCGTGATCGGCGCCGGCGGCGGCTCGCTGACGCTGACCGACGCGGTCCGCAGCCAGGGCGGCAGGCCCGCCAACTACTCCGAGATCGGCGGCAACCCGTCGGTCGCCAAGGCCTGCGGCCTGGCCAAGCAGGTGCTGGAAAAGGACGGCGTCGAGAAGATCGCGGCGATGATGTCGATCGTCTCCAACACCCGCGTCGACATCGTCGCCCGCGGCGTCATCAAGGCCTGCCTGGAGCTCGGCAAGGACCCGGGCGAGACGATCGCGATCTTCCGCATCCCGGGCGCCTGGGAGGAGGAGGGCTTCAAGATCCTCGACAAGTACGGGGTCGAGTACTGCGACCGCTCGGTCTCGATGTGGGAGGCCGCCGGCCGCGCCGTAGCCAAGATCCAGGGAGCGCCGGCATGAGCCGCCCCGTTAATTGTTCCTTTTGGTCGCTCTGCGCCCATAAAGCACAGCCAGGAGGAGCGCGGTGAGCATCCTGCTCTCGAAAGACACGACCTTCATCGTCCAGGGGATCACCGGGCGCGAGGCGGTCAACCTGACCCGCGAGTGCCTCGACTACGGCTCGAAGATCGTCGGCGGGGTGACCCCCGGCCGCAAGGGCCGCGAGGTCCACGGCGTGCCGGTCTTCGACACCGTCGGCCAGGCGGTCGCCCACCACGGCGGCCCGATCGACGGCTCCGTCGTCACCGTCCCCCCCGCCTTCACCAAGGACGCGGTGCTGGAGGCGATCGAGAACGGGATCGAGCTGATCGTCATCGTCACCGAGCGGATCCCGCGCGGCGACGTCGCCGAGATGGTCGAGCTGGCGGACATGCGGGGCGCCCGCATCATCGGCCCCAACTGCCTCGGCCTGATCGTCCCGGAGGTCTGCAAGATGGGCGGCATCGGCGGCCCCGCCAAAGACGCCGCCAAGGCCTACCAGCCCGGCCGGGTCGGGGTGATGAGCCGCTCGGGCGGGATGACGACCGAGATCTCCTCCTCGCTGACCGCCTCCGGCCTCGGCGTCTCGACCGCGATCTCGATCGGCGGCGACGCGATCATCGGCTCCACCTACGCCGAGCTGATGCCCTACTTCGAGGCCGACGAGCAGACCGAGGCGATCGTCATCTACACCGAGCCCGGCGGCCGCATGGAGGCCCAGCTCGCCGAATGGGTCAAGGACAACGACTCGCGCCTGCCGATCGTCGCCTTCATGGCCGGCAAATTTATGGACGACGAGGAGATGAAGGGGATGAGCTTCGGCCACGCCGGCACGATCGTCGAGGGCAAGGAGGACACCGCGACCGAGAAGATCGCCCGCCTCGAAGCCGCCGGCATCCGCGTCGTCGAGCGGATCGACCAGATCCCCGACGTGGTCAAGGAAAAGATCGGAGCGGCAGCCTGATGGCCGAGCAGCTGACGAAGATCTTCATCGACGTCGAGGTCGACGACTCGGTCCGCGAGGACGCCGCCCTCGCCGCCAAGCTCGAGGAAGTCTGCCCCGTCGACATCTTCAGGGACGCCGGCGGCAGCGTCGAGGTCGTCGCCGAGAACTGCGACGAGTGCGTCCTCTGCAAGCTCTGCATCGAAGCCGCCCCCGCGGGCACCGTGCACGTCAAGAAGCTCTACGACGGCACCGAGCTTTCCTAGCCCAGCTTTCGGATCCCTGAATCACGAAGACCCGCCGAAGCGGGTCTTTTCGTGCGGGGGAGCGACCCCCGGAACGGTTGATAACCGAGGCGGAGGCTAAAGCCCCGGCTCTGATTTCGTCAAGAGGGGGAGAACTCGACGCCCTTCGTCCCTTATAGATCTGGAGGATGAAGCGGCGAGGCGCCGCGAACGGTTGATAACCGGGAGTCCGGAGTAGCTCTTCGGATGGGGTTCAAGTCCCCCGTCCTCCGCACTGCTCGCTGTCGGGCGCCGGATCGACCGGAGAGGCCGCCAGGTCATGCGGCCGACGGGTAGCGCCCGTCCCTTCTCCAGCCGGCGCCCGGCGGCTTGAGTCTCTGTGCGATCGGTCACTTCTTACTTGCATATAAATTTATAGCCGCGTAACCTGTACATCGATGGATGCATCGGTTCGCACCAGGCTCTCGCGGGACGACCGCATGGAGCAGACGCTCGGGGCGGCGCATGAGCTCTTCGCCGAGCGCGGCTACGCGGCGGTGACGATGGACGAGATCGCCGCCGCCGTCGGCGTCACCAAGCCGCTCCTCTACAACTACTTCGGCAACAAGGAGCGGCTCTACATCGCCTGCATGGAGCGGGCGGGCGACTCGCTGATCGCGACGATCGCCGCCGCCGTCGGCAAGACCGAGAACCCGGGCGACGCGCTCGGCGCCGGCGTCCGCGCCTTCTTCTCCTTCCTCGACACCGACCGCGCCGCCTGGGCGGTGCTCTTCGACGAGACCCTCCCCCACGGCGGCGAGGTCTTCGAGCGGGTCGCCGCCTACCGCGGCCAGATCCTCGACCTCGTCTCCGCCTCGCTTCTGGCGCAGTTCCCGATGCGGCGCCGCGAAGCCGTCAAGACCGAAATCGAAGCGATCGCCACCGCCCTGCTCGGCGCCGCCGAGGCGCTCGCCCGCTGGTGGCTGCGGACCGAGGCGATCTCCGCCGAGGACGCCGCCGAGCTGCTCGTCTCCACCGTCGAGCCCGGCCTGCGCGGGCGCTCGGCCCCCACTTCCGACACCCCCCAAGGAGGACCCTCCCCGAAATGAACGCCAAAACCCGCAAAGTCGCCGTCGTCGGCGGCAACCGGATCCCCTTCGCGCGCTCCAACAGCGTCTACTCCCACGCCAGCAACCAGGACATGCTTACCGCCGCCCTCGACGGCCTGATCGACCGCTACGGGCTGCAGGGCGAGACGCTCGGCGAGGTCGCCGGCGGCGCCGTGCTCAAGCACTCTCGCGACCGCGACCTCACCCGCGAGAGCGTGCTCAGCACCCGCCTTGCCGCGGAGACCCCCGCCTACGACGTCCAGCAGGCCTGCGGCACCGGCCTGGAGACGACGATCCTGGTCGCCAACAAGATCGCCCTCGGCCAGATCGACTCCGGCATCGCCTGCGGCGCCGACACCACCTCCGACGCGCCGATCGCCCTCAACGAGGACCTCCGCGAGACCCTGCTGGAAGCCAACCGCGAGCGCTCGACCGTCGGCAAGCTGAAGCAGCTGACCAAGGTCCGCCCCGGCCACGTCGTCCCGGCGATCCCCCGCAACGAGGAGCCGCGCACCGGCCTCTCGATGGGCGAGCACTGCGCGATCATGGCGACCGAATGGGGGATCGGCCGCGCCGAGCAGGACGAGCTCGCGGTCGCCAGCCACAAGAAGCTCGCCGCCGCCTACGAGCGCGGCTTCTTCGACGACCTGCTCACCCCCTACATCGGCCTCGAGCGCGACCAGAACCTGCGCCCGGACTCCAGCCTCGAGAAGCTGGCGAAGCTGAAGCCGGTCTTCGGCGGCCCCGAGGGGACGATGACCGCGGCCAACTCGACCCCGCTCTCCGACGGCGCCTCGGCGGTGCTGCTCGCCTCCGAGGAGTGGGCGAAGGAGCGCGGCCTGCCGGTCCTCGCCTACATCGCCGAGGCCCAGACCGCCGCCGTCGACCACGTCCACAAGCGCGAAGGCCTGCTGATGGCGCCCGCCTACGCGATGCCGCGGATGCTCGACCGCGCCGGCCTGACCCTGCAGGACTTCGACTACTACGAGATCCACGAGGCCTTCGCGGCGCAGGTGCTCTGCACCCTGAAGGCCTGGGAAGACAGGGAGTTCTGCTCCGAGAAGCTCGGCCGCGAGAAACCGCTGGGCAAGATCGACCGCAAGAAGCTCAACGTCAACGGCGGCTCGCTGGCGGCCGCCCACCCGTTCGCCGCGACCGGCGGCCGGATCGTCGCCGGCCTCGCCAAGCAGCTCAACGAAGACGGCAAGGGCCGCGGCGCGATCAGCATCTGCGCCGCCGCCGGCCAGGGTGTCGTCGCGATCCTCGAGGCCCCGGGAGGTGCCAAGTAACGATGGCTGACCGCTACTCACAGGTTGTCAACGCGCCGCTCGTCGGCACGATCGCCAAGCAGCTCGGGCTGCCCCAGCCGGTCCCGCTCGACCGCTACCGGCCCGGGCAGCCGGTGATCGCCGGGCCGGTCCTCACCGGCGCCGCCCCCGAGGGGCGGCTCGGCAAGGAGCTCGCCGCGGTCCTCGACAGCGTCAAGGCCGAACGCGCCGGCGCCGAGGGCAGGGCGAAGGCGCTGGTCTTCGACGCGACCGGGATCGCCGACTCGACCGAGCTGGTCGAGCTGCAGCGCTTCTTCTACCCGGCGGTGCCGCGGCTGCAGCGCAGCGGCCGCGTCGTCGTCCTCGGCACGCCGCCCGCCCAGGCCGGCTCGGTCGAGGCCCACATCGCCCAGCGGGCGCTGGAGGGCTTCGTCCGCTCGCTCGGCAAGGAGATCGGCGGCAGGGGCTCGACCGCGCAGCTCGTCTACGTCGAGCCCGGCGCCGAGGACCAGCTCGAGTCGACCCTGCGCTTCCTGCTCTCGCCGCGGTCGGCCTACGTCTCCGGCCAGGTGGTCCGGGTCGGCAAGGGCGTCGCACCCAGCCCGAAGATCGACTGGGAGCGCCCGCTCGCCGGCAAGGTGGCGCTGGTCACCGGCGCCTCGCGCGGGATCGGCGCCGCGATCGCCGAGACCCTCGCCCGCGACGGCGCCGAGGTCGTCGGCCTCGACATCCCGCCGATGGAGGCCGACCTCAAGGCGGTCACCGAGGCGATCGGCGGCCGCTCGATCGCGGTCGACATCACCGCCGACGACGCGCCGGAGAAGATCGCCGCCGAGCTCGCCGACGGGGTCGACGTCGTCGTCCACAACGCCGGCGTCACCAAAGACCGGACGATCGCGAAGATGCCCGAAGAGCGCTGGACGCAGCTCATGGAGATCAACCTCTCCTCGGAGGAGCGGATCGACGAGGCGCTGCTGGCGAAGAAACTGCTGCGGCCGAACGGGCGCATCGTCTGCGTCTCCTCGATGTCGGGGATCGCCGGCAACGGCGGCCAGACCAACTACGCCGCCTCCAAGGCCGGCGTGATCGGGATGGTCGAAGCGATGGCGCCGGAGCTGGCGAAGCGCAAGGCGACGATCAACGCCGTCGCCCCGGGCTTCATCGAGACGCAGATGACCGGGGCGATGCCGATCGGCCCGCGCGAAGCCGGCCGCCGCCTCTCCAGCCTCTCGCAGGGCGGGCTGCCGGTCGACGTCGCCGAGACGATCGCCTGGTTCGCCAGCCCCGCCTCGACCGGCGTCAACGGCAACGTGGTCCGCGTCTGCGGCCAGAACCTGCTGGGGGCGTGAGCCGCCGATGACCAGGACCCTCGACAGCTCCCCCGGGATCCTGCCGCTCTACGCGCGGGCGGCGCTGCCGATGATCCCCGGCGCCTCGCTGCTGCCGTTCGTCCCGGGCGGCGGCGGCGAGATCCCCGACGGCCTCGAGCTCGAGCTCCCCGGCGTCGCCGCCAGGCCCGAGGACGTCGCCGCCTACGCCCGGGTCTGCGGCTTCGCCCTCCGCGACGCGCTGCCGCCGACCTACCCGCACATGCTCGCCTTCCCGCTGCACATGGCGGTGATGAGCGACGGCTCCTTCCCCTTCGGCGCGGTCGGCCTCGTCCACGTCGAGAACTCGATCGCCCAGCGGCGGCCGATCGCGATCGGCGAGGAGATGACGATCCGGGTCCGCCCGACGAAGCTGCAGCCGCACCCGAAGGGCAGGACCTTCTCGCTGCAGACCGAGGTCCTGGTCGGCGGCGAGCTGGTTTGGGAGAGCGTCAGCACGATGCTGCGCCGCGGCAAGGGAGACGAGAAGGCGAAGCCCGAGAAGAGCTTCGAGCCGCTCCCCGCCGACGCCCCGGCCGCCGCCGAGTGGAAGCTCCCGGGCGACCTCGGCCGCCGCTACGCGAGCGTCTCCGGCGACCGCAACCCGATCCACATGCACTCGCTGACCGCCAAGCCGCTCGGCTTCCCCGGCGCGATCGCCCACGGGATGTGGACCAAGGCGCGGGCGCTGGCCCAGCTGGAAGCGCGGCTGCCGGACGCCTTCGAGGTCGAGGTCCGCTTCCGCAAGCCGGTCCTGCTGCCGGCGCGGGTCGAGTTCGCCTCCGAGGAGAGCGAGGGGGAGATCCGCTTCGCCGTCCGCGACGCCCGCAAGGGCACGCCCCACCTCGACGGCCGGGTGCGCCCGCGAGGCGCCGGCGGCCGCGGGGGCGCCGCAACCGAAAGCTGCCAGGACCAAAGGCAAGACCGCCGCAACCGGAAGGAAGAAACCGAAGTGACCACCACCACCGAGAACAAGGGGATGGCGGAGCGCGGGATGGGCTACGGCCTGCGGGCGCTGAACCGCCTCGCCGGCTCCGACCTGCTGGATCGCATCCGCATCCGCAAGCAGGTCGAGAAGGCCCTCTTCCAGGGCACCAAGAACGGCTTCAAGGGGGCGACCGCGGCCGGGCGCGCCTTCAAGGCGACGCAGACGCTGGGCAAACCGGCCCGTCAGAAGAAGGGGAAGCCGAGGGGCCTCTTCGACCTCACCCCCGACGACGAGCAGCAGATGTTCCAGGAAGGCGGCCGTGCCTTCGCCGAGGAAAAGATCCGCCCGGCGGCGCTGGAGGCCGACGCGGAGCGCGAGACGCCGAAGGAGATCCTCGACCAGGCGACCGAGCTCGGCGTCGCCATGCTCGGCGTCCCCGAGGAGCTCGGCGGGGTGATCAGCGAGCAGTCGGCGGTGACCGCGGTGCTGATCGGCGAGGCGCTCGCCCACGGCGACATGGGCATCGCCTACGCCGCCCTCGCCCCCGGCGCCGTCGCCACCGCGATCGGCCTCTGGGGCAGCGCCGGCCAGCAGGCGGCCTACCTGCCGCCCTTCACCGGCGAGGACGTCCCCGCCGCGGCGCTGGCGATCCTCGAGCCGCGGCCGCTGTTCGACCCCTTCGAGCTGGAGACCAAGGCGAAGCGCAAGGGCGAGGAGTGGGTCCTCAGCGGCGTCAAGTCGCTGGTCGCCCGCCCGAAGGAGTGCGAGCTGTTCGCGATCGCCGCCGAGGCCGAGGGCATCGGCCCGGCCCTGTTCGTGGTCGAGTCCGGCGCCGAGGGCCTCTCGGTCGAAGACGAACCGGCGATGGGGCTGCGCCCCGCAGCCACCGGCCGCCTCCTGATCGACAAGGTGAAGCTGCCGGCGAGCGCCCTGCTCGGCGAGGGCGAGGCGAGCGCCAAGGACTACGCCGCCTGCGTCAACCGCTCGCGGATCGCCTGGTGCGCGCTGGCGACCGGCACCGCCCAGGCCGTGCTCGACTACGTGATCCCCTACGTCAACGACCGCCAGGCGTTCGGCGAGCCGATCTCCAACCGCCAGGGCGTCGCCTTCGCGGTCTCCGACATCGGCATCGAGCAGAACGGGATGCGGCTGGCCACCTACCGGGCCGCGAGCCGCGCCGACCAGGGCAAGAGCTTCGCCCGCGAGGCGGCGCTGGCGCGCCAGCTCTGCTCCCAGAAGGGGATGAAGATCGGCTCCGACGGCGTCCAGCTGCTCGGCGGCCACGGCTTCGTCAAGGAGCACCCGGTCGAGCGCTGGTACCGAGACCTCCGAGCCGCGGGCGTGATGGAGGGCGCCCTGCTCGTCTAGGCGCCGCCTGACGAGCGAAAGGACGAACCATGACGATCAACCTCGAGATACCGAAGAAGTTCAAGCCGCTGGCGAGCCAGGCCAACCAGGTCGCCACCGAGGTGTTCCGGCCGATCTCGCGCAAATACGACGAGGCCGAGCACACCTACCCGAAGGAGCTCGACATGCTCGCCTCCCTGATCGACGGGATGAACGAGGGCTCCGACATCGGCGGCGCCGGCGCCGCCGGGGTGCGGCGCGAGAAGGGGGCCGACGGCGAGAACCGCAACGGCTCCAACCTCTCCACCGTGCTCGGCATCATCGAGCTCTGCTGGGGCGACGTCGGCCTGTTGCTCTCGATGCCGCGCCAGGGGCTCGGCAACTCGGCGATCGCCTCGGTGGCGACCGAGCAGCAGCTCGAGCAGTACGGCGGCAAGTGGGCGGCGATGGCGATCACCGAGCCCGAAGCCGGCTCGGACTCCGCCGCGATCCGCGCCACCGCCGAGCTCGACGGCGACGAATACGTCCTCAACGGCGAGAAGATCTTCGTCACCTCGGGCGACCGGGCCGACCTGATCGTCGTCTGGGCGAGCCTCGACCGCTCGAAGGGGCGGGCGGCGATCAAGTCGTTCATCGTCGAGCGCGACAACCCGGGCCTGAAGCTCGACCGGCTCGAGCACAAGCTCGGGATCCGCGCCTCGGACACCGCCAACTTCACCCTGCAGGACTGCCGGGTGCCGAAAGAGGCGTTGCTCGGCGACCCGGAGGTGAAGGAGAAGGGCTTCGCCGGGGTGATGGAAACGTTCGACAACACCCGGCCGCTGGTCGCGGCGATGGCGGTCGGCGTCACCCGGGCGGCGCTGGAGGAGACCCGCCGCCTGCTCAAGCAGGCCGGGGTCAAGATCGACTACGACAAGCCCGCCCTCTCCCAGCACGCCGCCGCGGCGCGCTTCCTGGAGATGGAGGCCGACTACGAGGCCGCCTGGCTGCTGACCCTCCAGGCCGCCTGGATGGCCGATAACTCGAAGCCGAACTCGCTGCAGGCCTCGATGGCGAAGGCGAAGGCGGGGCGCACCGGCGTCGACGTCACCCTCGGCTGCGTCGAGCTCTGCGGCAGCGTCGGCTACGGCGAGAACGAGCTGCTGGAGAAGTGGGCCCGCGACTCGAAGATCCTCGACATCTTCGAGGGCACCCAGCAGATCCAGCTCCTGATCGTCGCCCGCCAGCTGCTGAAAAAGACGTCCGCCGAACTCCGGTAGCCAGGAAGGTGGGGCGACGGGCCGAAATGTCGCCCCACCCCCGCCGACGGGCCGATTTGTCTTCCTATGCGCGACAAATCGGCCCGTCGGCATTTTTGATTTGACGATTCGGCCCGTCGCTGGTTCAGGCAGACTGGCAGGCCGTGAACCTGATCGAGGACTTGATGGAGCGGTCGCCGGCCTCTCGGTTGGGGGTTGTCGCTATTGACGCCGAGGGGGATCGGCGGGACTGGCACTTCGGCGAGCTGATCGCTCGCTCGGCCGGGCTCTCGGGGGCCTTTGCGGCCCGCGGGGTCGAGCGCGGGGACGTGGTGATGACGCTGGTCGGGAACCGGGTCGAGTGGGTGCTCTCGCTGCTGGCGTGCTGGCGGATGGGGGCGGTGGCGCTGCCTTGCAACACGATGCTGCGGCGGCACGACCTGGCGCTGCGGGTCGCGGCTGCCGCGCCGAAGCTCTGCGTCGGCGAGGAGGCGCTGCTGGCGGAGCTGCCCGGCGGGGTCGCGGCGATGACGATGGCCGACGTCGCCGCAGCGATGGACGAGGACCGCCCGCAGGAGACGCCCGCCGCGGTCGAGGAGATGGACCCCGAGGACCCGGCGCTGATCGTCTTCACCTCGGGCACCACGGGCGAGCCGCGCGGGGTCGTCCATGCCTACCGCTACCTGCTCGGGCAGCGGACGCAGGCCGAGCACTGGTTCGGCTCGCGCCGGGGCGAGCTCGCCTGGTGCACGACCGCGACCGGCTGGTCGAAGTCGGCCCGCAACGTCTTCCTCGCCCCCTGGCTGACCGGCGCCGCCGCGGTCATCCACGACGGCCGCTTCGACCCGGCCGAGCGGCTGCAGATGATCGAGGCGCTGGGGGTCGACGTCCTCTGCCAGGCGCCGACCGAGTACCGGATGCTGGCCCGCCGGGCGCCGCTGCGGCCGCTGCCGGCGCTGCGGCGGATGGTCTCGGCCGGCGAGCCGCTCGACCCGGAGACGATCGCCGCCTTCCGCGAGGCGACCGGCCTCGAGCCCGCCGACGGCTACGGCCAGACCGAGACCGGCCACGTCGCCGCCAACCTGGTCGGCGAGCCGGTCCGCCTCGGATCGATGGGCAGACCGCTGCCGGGGATGGAGGTGCGGATCGTCCCCGACGATGACCACGGCGGCGAGGCCGGGGAACTGCAGCTTCGCGCCGCCTCCTCCCCCACCTTCTTCTCCCGCTACCTCGACGGCGAGCGCTTCGAGGGCGAGTGGTGGCCGACCGGCGACCTCGTCCGTCGCGACGAGGACGGCCACCTCTACTTCGAGGGGCGCGGCGACGACATCATCCTCTCCTCCGGCTACCGGATCGGCCCGACCGAGGTCGAGGCGGCCCTCCTCTCCCACCCCGCCGTCGCCGAGGCCGCCGCGGTCGCCGCCCCCGACCCCGAGCGCGGCGCGGTCGTCCGCGCCATCGTCGTCCCCAGGGACGGCGGCGGCGGCGAGGCGCTGGCCCGCGAGCTGCAGGAGCACTGCAAACGCGAGACCGCCCCCTACAAGTTCCCCCGCATCGTCGAGTTCGCCGCCGAGCTGCCGAAGACCAGCACCGGCAAGGTCAGGCGCGCCGAGCTGCGCGACGGCTGAAGGGCGCTCAGGCCGCTTCGGCGAAGGTCTCGCCGGCGTCGACCGGCCGGCCGAGGTGGAAGCCCTGGGCCATGTCGACGCCGTACTCGCGGAGGATCCCGGTCGTCTCCTCGTCCTCGACGAACTCGGCGATCGTGCGCTTGCCGAGGCCGCGGGCGATCTCGACGATCGCCTTGACGACGAGCTGGTCGGCGTCGTTGCGGGCCAGCTCGCGGACGAAGGTGCCGTCGATCTTGATCACGTCGAAGGGGACCTTCTTCAGGTAGGCGAAGGGGCCGAAGCCGGCGCCGTAGTCGTCGATCGCGACTTCGCAGCCGAACTCGGTCAGCCGGTCGGCGAAGGCGCCGGCGGTCTCGTAGTCCTCGACCCGCGCCGTCTGGGTGATCTCGAAGGTGCAGCGGGACGGGTCGGCCTCGCCTTCGTCGAGCCGCCGTTCGATGTATTCGAGCACCGAGATGTCAGTCAGCGAGGCGCCGGAGAGGTTCATGTGGAGCGAGACCGGGCTGCCGGCCCGCTGGCGCTCGGCCATCAGCTCCAGCGCCCGCGCCACCACCCAGCGGTCGAGCTCCTGGACCATGCCGGACCGCTCCGCGACCTCGATGAACGAGGCGGCGGGGAGCAGCTCGCCGGCCTCGCCGGTCATCCGCAGCAGCAGCTCGTAGCGCTCGATCCCGCCCGAGGCGAGGCTGCGGATCGGCTGCGTCGCCAGGCGCAGGCGGTTCTGGGTGAGCGCGTCGCGGATCCGGGCGCTGGTCGTCTGCGCCCGCCGCGGCTCCCGCGCCGCCTCGCCCGGCGCGTGGAAGAGCATGATCCGGTTGCGGCCCTCCTCCTTGGCCTGGTACATCGCCTGGTCGGCCGCCAGCAGCACCGCTTCGGAGCCGGCGCTGCCGGGCCCGCCGAACATCGTGATCCCGACGCTGATCGAGGCCGGGGCGGCCTCGGCGCCGCCGAAGCCCTCCGCCACCTGCGCCCGCAGGTCCTCGCCGAGCTGCAGCGCCCCGGCGGTGTCGGTCTGCGGCATCAGCACCGCGAACTCGTCGCCGGAGAGGCGGGCGACGAGGTCGGTCGCGCGCACCCGCTCGCGGAGGGTCTCGGCGACCCGCCGGATCAGCCGGTCGCCCGCCGCGTGGCCGAGCCTGTCGTTGACCTCCTTGAGGCCGTCGATGTCGATCGCCATCACCGCGCCGCGGCCGCCGTAGCGGGCGTTGAAGGAGACGTACTGGTCGAGCTCGGCGCGGAACCGGCGCCGGTTCAGCAACCCCGTCAGCGAGTCGTGGTCGGCGAGGAAGCGCAGCTCGGCCTCGGTCCGCTCGGCCCGGTCGAGCGCCCCCCGGACCACCGCGCGGTCGGCAGGGCCCAGCTTCGCCAGGGCGGCCTCCACCGCCGGGTCGACCTTGCTCGGACCCTTCATGGAGTTGAAGGTATTCGGTCGCCGGGCCAAGGTGCTCGGGAACTTCGGGAAACTCTCCCGTAGGCCCTGAATTTCGGCGAGCCCGCGCGCCCAATACTTGCTTTGCCGCGACCCGGGTAGCTTGCAGGGGATGCCGAACCGCCTCGCCGGGGAGACCAGCCCCTACCTGCTCCAGCACCGCGACAACCCGGTCGACTGGTACCCGTGGGGGCCGGAGGCGCTGGAGCGCGCCGAGGCAGAGGACCGGCCGATCCTCCTCTCGGTCGGCTACTCGGCCTGCCACTGGTGCCATGTGATGGAGCGCGAGTCCTTCGAGGACGCCGAGACCGCCGCTTACATGAACGAGCACTTCGTCTGCGTCAAGGTCGACCGCGAGGAGCGGCCCGACGTCGACGCGATCTACATGGAGGCGGTGCAGCAGATCAGCGGCCAGGGCGGCTGGCCGATGACCGTCTTCCTCGACCCCGACGGCGTCCCCTTCTACGGCGGCACCTACTTCCCGCCCGACGAGAGCCGCGGGATGCCGAGCTTCCGGACGGTGATGGAAGCGGTCGTCCACGCCTTCGAGACCCAGCGCGAGGAGATCCGCGAGCGGGCGCCGCAGGTGCGGGCGCGGCTGGCGGCGCTGGGCGAGGCCGAGCCGCGCGGCGAGCTGCCGGGGCCGGCCGAGCTGGAGGCGGCGGTGCAGCGCCTGCTCGGCGCCGCCGACCGCCGCAACGGCGGCTTCGGCGGCGCTCCGAAGTTCCCGCCGGCCTCCGCCCTGGAGCTGCTGCTGACCCGCGGCGAGGCCGGGCTGGTCGAGCTGACCCTGGACCGGATGCTGGCCGGCGGCATCTACGACCAGCTCGGCGGCGGCTTCGCCCGCTACGCGGTCGACGCGGTCTGGCTCGTCCCCCACTTCGAGAAGATGCTCTACGACAACGCCCTGCTGGCGCGGATCTACCTGCATGGCCGGCAAGCGCTGGGGCACGAGCGCTACCGCCGCGCCTGCGAGCAGACCCTCGACTGGATGCTGGCCGAGATGCGCGGCCCCGAGGGCGGCTTCTACTCGGCCCTCGACGCCGACTCCGAGGGCGAGGAGGGCCGCTACTACGTCTGGACCCCGGCCCAGATCCGCGCCGCCCTCGAACACCCCGCCGACCCGAACCGCATCGGATTCTCGTCCCGGGAGAGCGACGATCTGATGCAGTTCTACGGGGTCACCGAGGAGGGGAACTTCGAGGGCGCGAACGTGCTCCACCTCGCCGCCGGCGCCGCGGCCGAGCCGCCGGCGAGGCTGGAGGAGATGCGCGCGGCGCTGCTGGCGGCGCGCTCGCGGCGGGTGCGCCCGGGGCTCGACGACAAGCGACTCGCCTCCTGGAACGCGCTGGCGCTCGCGGCGCTGGCCGACGCCGGGGCGGTGCTCGGCCGCGAGGACTACCTCGACGCCGCCCGCGCCTGCGCCGGGTTCGTCCTCGAGGAGATGCGCGACGAGGACGGCAACCTCCTGCGCACCTACAAGGACGGCCGCGCCCACCTCAACGCCTACCTCGAGGACCACGCCTTCCTGCTCGAGGCGCTGCTGACCCTCTACGAGGCGACCTTCGAGGCCCGCTGGTTCGACGCGGCGGAGGCGCTGGCCGACACCACGATCGAGCGCTTCGGCGACCCCGAGCGCGGCGGCTTCTTCTCGACCTCCGCCGACCACGAGACGCTGATCGCCCGCCGCAAGGAGGTCGGCGACCACCCGATCCCCTCCGGCAACAGCGCCGCGGCCCTGGGCCTGCTGCGGCTCGCGGCGCTGACCGGCGAGCGCCGCTACGCGGCGGCGGCCGAGGGCGTCTTCGCCCTCTTCGGCAGGCCGGCGACCGAGCACCCCGACGCCTTCGCCCACCTGCTCCGCGCCCTCGACTTCCACCTCTCCCCCGGCCGCGAGGTCGCCCTCGTCGGCGAGGACCTCGCCGCGCTGGCCGCGGTGGTCCGCGAGCGCCCCCGCCCCCGCCTCGTCCTCGCCGCCGGGCCCGAGGGCAGCGACCGGCCGCCGCTGCTGGCCGGCCGCGACGCCCTCGCGGGAGGCGCCGCCGCCTACGTCTGCGAGAACTTCGCCTGCAAGCTGCCGGTCAGCGACCCCGCCGAGCTGCGCAGGCTTCTCTAAATCCCGGCTAAAGCGGTCGCCGGGTTCTGATATTGATGCAGCCGTGCGCGGCTCGTCCTTCACCTTCGCCGCCGGTCGCCGGGCGAAGTGGATCGTCTTCGCGATCTGGTTCGTGGCGATCTTCGTCGCCGCCGGCCCGGCCAACCTGCCCGGCCGCTTCGAAGACGCCGAAAACAACGAGGCGACCTCCTACCTGCCCGAAAGCGCCGAATCGACCGCGGCGCTGGAAGCGACCGAAACCCTGCAGAACGGCGAAATCGCCCCGGCGGTGATCGTCTACCGGCGCGAGTCCGGCCTCACCGCCGCCGACTACCGGACGATCGAAGCCGACGTCCGGCGGATGACCCGCAAGCGCTTCCCGGGGGTGGTCGCGAACGGGGCGACGGCGCTCGCGGGCGGCGAGGGCGGCGGCGGCAGATCCGCGCCGGGCGCCGCCCCGTCCGACCTCCCGCCCGGCTGCGCCGCCGCCGGCCCGGTCCCCGGCCAGCCGAAGGGCTACGAACCCTTCGTCGGGCCGATCTGCGCGCCCGACGGCAAGGCGGCGATCCTCACCGCCTACATCAACGCCGAAGGCGAGGGCGAACGGATCAGCGACCCGGTCAAGTACTGGCGCGAACAGATCAGCGACGGCCAGGACGGGCTGCAGGCGAAGATCACCGGCGGCGCCGGCTTCTCCACCGACGCGATCGAAGTCTTCGAAGGGATCAACGGGACGCTGCTGCTGGCCGCGGTCAGCCTGGTGATCTTCCTGCTGATCGTCATCTACCGCTCGCCGATGTTCTTCCTCATCCCGCTGGCGGCGGTGCTCTTCGCCGAGACCCTCTCGCGCTCGATCGGCTACGGCGCCTCCGAGCTGGGGGCGACGGTCAACGGGCAGTCGAGCTCGATCATGTCGGTGCTGGTGCTCGGCGCCGGCACCGACTACGCGCTGCTGCTGGTCTCGCGCTTCCGCGAGGAGCTGCACCGCAGCGCCGACAAGCACGAGGCGATGCGGACGGCGCTGCGCTCGGCCGGGCCGACGATCTTCGCCTCGGCGGCGACCGTGATCGCGGCCCTGCTCTGCCTCCTGATCGCCCGGGTCAACGGCACCTCCGGGCTCGGCCCGATCGCCGCGATCGGGATCGCCTGCGCGGCGCTCTCGATGCTGACCCTGCTGCCGGCCCTGCTGACGATCTTCGGCCGCCGCGCCTTCTGGCCCTTCGTCCCCCACACCGAGGAGACCGCGCCGCGGGCCGAGCAGGTCTCCGAGCGGGCGCGCCGCACGGTGGTCGAGGGCTCCGGGTTCGGCGCCTTCGCCCGGGTCGTCCTCGCGGCGCTGCTCGTCCTCGCCCTCCTGCCCCTGGTCCTGCTCAACTGGCTGCTGCGGGCGCTCAGCGGCCGCCGCGTGCCCTCGCTGATCGTCGGCCCGCTCGACCGCGCCGTCTTCACCCCCTACGAGATCCGCCGCCACCGCCTCGAGCACGCCGCCGACGCCACCCACGGCTTCTGGGCGCGGCTCGGGCAGCGGATCGCCGGCGGCCCGCGGCGGGTGATGGTCGGCGCGATCGCGGTCCTGCTGGTCTGCTGCTGCGGCCTCGCCTTCTTCTCCACCGACCTGACCAGCGAAGACAGCTACCGGACCGAAGTCGAATCGGTCGAAGGGCAGAAGCTGCTGGACAAGAGCTTCCCCTCGGGCACCACCGCCCTCACCGACGTCGTCGTCCCGCCCGGCGGGCCGGTGGCGGCGGTGCGGCGCGCGGTCGCGGGCGTGGCGGGGGTCGAGGGGGTCTCCGGGCCGGTCGCCGAGGGGCCGCCGGGGACCCTGATCCAGGCGACCCTGGTCCCCAACCCCTACTCGACCGAGGCCTTCGACCTGGTCGAACCGATCCGCGAAGCCGCCCACCGGGTCGACCCCGGCACCCTGGTCGGCGGCCCCTCGGCGGTCGAATTCGACGTCCGCGACGCCGCCGGCTGGGACTCGACCGCGATCCCGCCGCTGATCCTCCTCGTCGTCTTCGCGATCCTGATGCTGCTGCTGCGCGCGGTGGCGGCGCCGCTGATCCTGGTCGGGACCGTGATCCTCAGCTTCCTCGCCGCCCTCGGCGTCGGCTACTTCTTCTTCCAGGTCGTCTTCGGCTTCCCCGGCTCGGACCCCTCGCTGCCGCTCTTCGCCTTCGTCTTCCTCGTCGCCCTCGGCGTCGACTACAACATCTTTCTCGTCGCCCGCGCCCGCGAGGAGACCGAGAAGCACGGCTCCGAGCAGGGGATGCTGCGCTCGCTGGCGGTCACCGGCGCCGTCATCACCAGCGCCGGGATCGTCCTCGCCGGCACCTTCGCGGTCCTCGCCGTCCTCCCCCTGACCTTCCTCACCGAGCTCGGCTTCGTGGTCGCCTTCGGCGTCCTCCTCGACACCTTCCTGGTCCGCAGCGTCCTCGTCCCGGCCATCGCCCTCACCGCAGGCGACCGCTTCTGGTGGCCCTCATCTCTTTCCCACCGGGACGACCCGGAGTCAGCCCGCACCACGCCGACCGCCAAGGCCTGACGATCCCACACCAACGATCGAGAAGTCCGGGAGGGGGTGCCCCTCTCAGGACACTCAACCGCGAGCCATAGGCGAGCGGTGTCCGGAGAGGGGCACCCCCTCCCGGACCCACCGCGCGTCAGAGGATCGGGAGGAAGTTCTCGATCTCGTAGGGGGTTACCTGGACGCGGTAGTCGTCCCATTCCTGCCGCTTGATCTCGACGAAGCGCCGGAAGGTGTGCTCGCCGAGCGTGCGCAGGACCAGCTCCGACTCGGCGGCCACCTCGATCGCCTCGCCGAGGGTCGCCGGCAGCTGCTCGATCCCCTGGTGGGCGAGCTCCTCCTGGGAGAGGTGGTAGAGGTTCTGCTCCATCGGCTCGGGCAGCTCGTAGCCCTTCTCGATCCCTTCCAGGCCCGCCTGCAGCATCCCGGCGAAGCAGAGGTAGGGGTTGGCGGCGGGGTCGGGGCAGCGCAGCTCGGCCCGGGTCGCCGACTCCTTGCCGGGGTGGTAGAGCGGCACCCGGATCAGCGCCGAGCGGTTGCGCCGCGACCAGGCCAGGTAGACCGGCGCCTCGTAGCCGGGGACGAGCCGCTTGTAGCTGTTCACCCACTGGGCGAAGAGCGGCGAGATCTCGCGCGCGTGCTTGAGCTGGCCGGCGATGAAGGACTTCGCCACCGGCGAGAGGTAGTAGGGGTCGTCCTCGTCGTAGAAGGCGTTGCGGCCGTCGCGGCTGAGCGACTGGTGGACGTGCATCCCGGAGCCGTTCTCGCCGAACAGCGGCTTCGGCATGAAGGTCGCGTGGTGGCCGTACTTGAGCGCGTACTCCTTGACGACGATGCGGTAGGTCATGCAGTCGTCGGCCATCTCCAGCGCGTTCTTGTAGCGCATGTCGACCTCGTGCTGGGAGGGGCCGACCTCGTGGTGGGTGTACTCGACGTGGATGCCGAGCTTCTCCAGCGCCAGGACGGTCTCGCGGCGCAGGTCGGAGCCGGCGTCGAGCGTGGTCAGGTCGAAGTAGCCGCCCTCGTCGAGCCCCTCGGGCACGCCGTTCTCGGGCTTGGCCGAACGGAAGTAGAAGTACTCCAGCTCGGGGCCGATGTTGTAGGCGTCGAAGCCCATCTCCTCGGCCCGTTTCAGCGCCCGCTGCATGATCCAGCGCGGGTCGCCCTCGTAGGGCCCGCCGCCGGGGACGCGGATGTCGCAGAACATGCGGGCGACGGCGTCGTCTTCGGGCCGCCAGGGGATCAGCGCGAAGGTCGCCGGGTCCGGCACCGCCAGCATGTCGGACTCCTCGATCGGGTTGAAGCCGGTGATCGAGGAGCCGTCGAAGCCCATCCCCCCCGCGAAGGCGTCCTCGAGCTCGGAGGCGTTGACCGAGAAGCTCTTGAGCTGGCCGAGCACGTCGGTGAACCAGAGGCGGATGAAGCGGACGTCGTGCTGCTCGACCAGCTCGATGACCTCAGCGGCGCTGCGGGGTTGCTCTGCCATGCCTCGTTGCCTCCTTGGCTGTTGCGAAGGCGGCAACGGTAGCCAATGAACCGATGCGGTGCTGAAACCCGTATCAACGGGTAGGGAAAGGACTCCCGATCCGGATCGCCGAGGCGGCTTGAAAGCGTCCGGGAAACGAGGTATAACTTACGTCAAGTAAGTAAGCGGCTAAAAGTAAAGTAAAGGCCACGTAAGGGCTCTGTCAAGCGATGTGCCGCCCCGATGCAGAGCCAGAAGCGAGTTGCAAGTGACGGTAAAAACCGCAGTAAGCAGATTTCAGATCCACGACGAGCTGACGGCGCCGGACGAAAGCGCGCCGCTGATCAAGAGCATCCAGGCCGCCGGCGGCGCGGTGACGAAGTTCGTCGGCGTGCTCGCCGGGGCGCCGGCCGTGCTGCGCGCCTACACGCGGATGCGCTCGGAGCTGCGCGGCGGCGTCCTGCCGCAGGCGACGCGGGAGCGGATCGCGCTGGCCGTGGCCGAGCACCGCGAGGACGACTACAGCATCGCCCTCCACGCCAAGTCGGCCCGCCGGGCCGGCCTCGGCCTCGACGAGGTCTCCAAAGCGCGGAGCTTCACCTCCGGCGACGAGAAGGAGGCGGCGCTGCTCGCCTACCTGAAGGAGGCCCTCGACGCGGAAGGCCCGCCGCCCCTGCACCTCCACGAGGAGGCGCGGGAGATCGGCTGGAGCGACGAGGAGATCCTCGAGGCGGTAGGGCACCTGGCGCTGAACGAGTTCCAGAGCCTGATCGCGAGCGCCGCGGCGCTGCCGAAAGACCAGGCGGGCCCGCGGGTCCTGCCTTCGGCTGCCTGATTCTGAGCTGGTCGTTGTGAGCGGAGGGGGACCCCCTCCGCTCCCCCGCCACCGCCTGCGGGCGTTACCTGTCCTCGACCAGGGTCGCCGTGTAGAGGAGACGGGCGGTGGTGTACTTGCAGCCGTAGGTCGCGCGGCGGCCGACCCTCTGCTGCGGTTCGCCCTGGCGGATGTCGGTGGCGTTCTTGCAGGCGCCCGGTTCGCGGCTGGCCCGCCAGACGTTGTTGACGGCGAGGTTCTGGGCGAAGGCGGGGGCCCAGGTGGGGACGGTGAGGCCGACGATGTCGCCCTTTTCGGCTTTCAGGTTGGCGCCGAATTCGACCGTCTGGCCGAGGTAGGGCGAGAGCACCTTGACCGAGCCCTGCCGGCGCAGCGTGTAGCGCGGCGGCTGGGTGCCCGGGATGCGGCGGAGGATCGCCAGGCGGGCCTCCGGCGGGGTGCCGAAGAAGCCGTTGAAGAAGGTCCGCTGGCTGTTGGTCGGCTGCGCCAGGGTCAGCGTCCAGGACTTGACCGTGCCGTCGTGGGGCACCAGGAAGGGCAGGCGGGTCTGGCCGTTGTCGACCTGGAAGCCGGTGACGCTGCCGATCGCCTGGCAGGGCAGGCCGGGGCAGGAGGGGTCGGGTTCGACCGCGGTTTTGCCGAGGATCACCTTCGTCTTCGGCGCCCTGGCGGCGTCGCTGTGCCCGGCCAGGCCGACGAGGAGGGCGAGCGCGCAGACCAGCAGGCCCAGGCCCGCGAGAAGGCCCCTCCCCTTCGCTGCGGCGGGCACTGCTGCGGATGAGAACCTCGACATCGGACGCTGCTCCTCTCGTTGCTTTGGCACTGCCTGGAACACGGCAGCCTAGTGAGAGGAGCGGCTGGGAAGCCGCAATTAGCGGCGGCGGTGCAGGCCGTCGGCGTAGCTGAGGGCGACGGCGTAGCGGAGGCGGCCGACTCCCTGGAAGTGGAGGACTTCGCTCGCCGCCTGGGTCAGGTCGAAGGCGCGGCCCTTGACGTAGGGGCCGCGGTCGATCACCCGGGTGACGAGGGCGTGGCCGTGGTAGACGAGCTTGACCGTGGTGCCGCAGGGGAGGGTCTTGTGCGCGACCCCGAGGGTGTGCGGGCGCAGGGTCTGGCCGCAGGCGGTGCTCCTCCCCCACATGCCCGGGCCGCCATACCAGCTGGCGCCGGCGTAGCGGAAGGGGCTGAAGGCGAGTTCGCCGCCTTCGGAAGGAGCCGCGGCGTAGCTGGAGGCTCCGCCGGTTTCGGCCTTGGCGCCGGTCGCGGCACCGGCCATCAGGGCGAGGACGGCAGCCAGGGCAAGCGCCCAGCGCAGGGTGGTTTGGTTGATCGTCTGCATCTCTTTCCAAGCGCTTGCGGGGTTAGCTGACGGGCTCGCGCTGAAAGAGCTGCGCTACGCGGCGCTCGGCCGCGATTCGCCCCAACTGATCGGGTCCCCCGCTCCTCGCGATATGTGGCGAAGATTCAGCGGAAGTTGGCGGCATGTTAGCAACCGCTAAGACAGAAAACGGTGCAGAGGTCCTCCGGCGCCGCGGAGAGGCCCGCGTGCGCCTGGCGCGGGCGAGTTTGCAAACCATCGATTGACAAAGTCGCCCCACGCCGCCCCGAGCGGCGGGATGCCCTGCCGCGAGCCTCGAAGCGATGCATAGAGAAGGCCCCTCGCGGGGCCTTCTCCTTAGCGGGCCTGTAAGCCGGATCCTGTCGTGAGCGGCCATCTATCTCTGCGGCCTACCTGGACCTCGCCGAGCCGGGTCGACGGTCCTGCTTGGCCTTGCACCGGGCGGGGTTTGCCTGGCCGCCGCGTCACCGCGGCGCCGGTGCGCTCTTACCGCACCATTTCACCTTTGCCTGTACGCGACGCAGCTGCAGTCGCGCCATCGGCCGTGTCATTTCTGTGGCACTTTCCCGCGGGTTTCCCCGGGTGGGCGTTACCCACCGCCCTGCCCTGTGGTGTCCGGACTTTCCTCGAGGGGTTTTCTCTCCCCCCGCGGTCGCTCGGCCCGCCCCCCAAGGGTAGCCCTCCCGCCGAGATCCGCCAAGGAATCGCCCCTCCTGGTTGCCGACGGGCCGAACGGTCCAACCAGCCGGGTCGGATCGGCCCGCCGGCGGACCGAATTCGACGGATCGGCCCGTCGGCGGACGCGCAGCGACGAATCGGCCGATCGGCGGACCGAAGCCGACGGGTCGGCCACCGGCGGCGGGTAGGCTCAACCGATGCAGACCGCAGTCGTCACCGGTGCCGGCAGCGGCCTCGGGCGCGCGATCGCCGCCGAGCTGGTCAGGCGCGGCTACCGCGTCCACGCCACCGACGTCGACGCCGCCGCGGCGGAGCGGGTCGCCGCGGAGCTCGGCGACCGGGCCCAGGGCAGCGCCCTCGACGTCCGCGACGAGGACGCTTGCCGCGGGCTCGCCGACTCGATCGGCCGCGCCGGCTCGCTCGACCTCTGGGTCAACAACGCCGGCGTCTTCTTCCCCGGCCCGCCCTGGGAGCAGCCAGCCGAGGTCCGCCGGACGATGCTCGACGTCAACGTCAACGGCCTGATGAACGGGACGATCGCGGCGCTCGGGCCGATGCAGAGGGTCGGCCGAGGGCACGTCGTCAACGTCGTCTCGCTCGCCGGGATCGTCGCGGCGCCGGGCGAGGTGGCCTACTCGGCGAGCAAGCACGCGGCGATGGCCTTCACCCTCGGCACCCTCTTCGACCTGCGGCGGGCGGGATTCAGGGGGATCGAGCTCTCGGCCGTCTGCCCCGACGGGATCTGGACGCCGATGCTGGAAGACAAGCTCGACGACCCCGACTCCGCCCCCTCCTTCTCCGGCCGCCTGCTCACCGCCGAGGAGGTCGCAAGGGAGGTCGGGAAGCTGACCGAGCGCCCCCGCCCGATCCTGATCGTCCCCCGCTGGCGCGGGCCGATGCTGCGCCTCTTCGACCTCTTCCCGCGCCTCGGGCTGCGACTGCTCCCGGCAGTCATGTGGGACGCGCGGCGGCGCCAGCGCGCTTACAAGAAGAAGATCGAAGCGGGCACCTGGCCCTGAGCGGGGCCTCGTCGACTTGGTTGCCTCCGCGGTAACAAAGTCGACAGCAGCGCCGATCAGACCGCCCTGAACACCCCGACGACCCGGCCCAGCACCTTGGCCTCGGTCGTGAGGATCGGCTCCATTTCCTCGTTCTCGGGCTGCAGCCGGATGTGGTCCTTCTCGCGGAAGATCCGCTTCACCGTCGCCTCCTCGCCGATCAGGGCGACGACGATCTCGCCGTCGCCGGCGGTCTCGCTCGGCCGCACGACCACGTAGTCGCCTTCGAGGATGCCGGCGTCCCGCATGCTTTCGCCGCGGATCTGGAGGATGTAGTCCCCGTCCTCCCCCCCGATCACGTCCGGGATTTCGAGGTACTCCTCGATGTTCTCTTCGGCCAGGATCGGGGCGCCGGCGGCGACCTGACCGACCAGCGGCAGCCCGTTTTCGGAGCTGATCGCGCTCTTGGCCTTGTCGATCAGCAGCTCGATCGCCCGCGGCTTCGAGGGATCGCGTTTGACCAGCCCCAGCTTCTCCAGGTTGGCCAGATGCGCGTGCACGGTCGAGGACGAGTGCAGGCCCACCGCTTTGCCGATCTCCCGCACCGTCGGCGGATAGCCGGTCTTGGCCGCGTACTTGCGGATGAAGTCGAAGATCTCCTTCTGCCGCTTGGTCAGATCCAAATCCATCGTCTTTCCGCTTCCCTCCAGTGCCGGGTCACCAGGATCGAACAACCGCAAATCTCCTTCGAACACTTGTTCGTAGAGTACCGGCCCCCCCGGACGACCGCAACGTCCGCCCTCCCCCGCACGCAAACATCTAGAATCGCCTTCCCTCAAGCGGCTGTGGCGGAACTGGTAGACGCGCAAGGTTGAGGGCCTTGTGGGTGGAAACACCCGTGATGGTTCGACTCCATTCAGCCGCATGAGAAAGCCCCCGCAAAGCGGGGGCTTTCGCGTTCCTGGGGCCGTTTTGCGAAGGCCCTCTCGATCAATGGTGCGCCAGTTCGTGCGCCAGTCAGGCGGAAGCCGAACCGGGATCAGCGACGCCGCGACGCAGGAGTAGCTCGTTCGTTCGGTCAGATACTGCGAGCAGTTCTGGGTCGCAGCGGTAGAGCAACCGGAGCGCCCGTACCAACATCTCGACCGCCTCAGTGCGGTGCGTCTGGGCCTCGGCCCAATCGAGGCGCTGGAGGGTTCCGTGGACGACCGCACTTCGGAGGCGGTATAGCTCCTGGGCTCGCTTCTTCAACCGCCGTCTCTCTTCCTCGTCCTCACCGAGCAACAATGCGAATCCACTCGCAACGCGAAAGGTGACGGCGTCACCTGACGGAGAGCCGAAAAGAGCGTCCCAGGCGATGAGCGCATCGACGAAGGCGTCCGTCGGGTCGATCCGCTCATGAGCGGAGATCGTCCTTGCGATTGCGACAGATGCCCGCTCGTGATGGCTGCGTTCGACGAGGACGACCGATCTTTCGACTCCTTCCACATCCTCCCGAGTGAGGTCAACGGGGATCGACATTCCCTGCAAAGGGCCTCGACCCCATAGGGCAGGCGCCCAGGCGAACGGCTCTGCAATCAGCGAGTAGCGCGGTCCGATGTGAGCTGGCATCGGTAGATCCTTCGCCAGGATCACGGCTAGGCCGATCATCCGGACGGCCTCCTGAGCCTCAGCCTCTGCCCTGTCGCGATGTTTCGCGAGGTGATCCGGGAAAGGACGGTCGGACGCCTTGTTCAAGCCTTCGATCGAAAGGCGCACTGGGTACCTGGTCTCGATCACGGCGTTTCCAGAACCCTTGTAGGCCTCCAGGACAAGCTCTTCCTCGCGGGCCTGGATGGGACGCACAAGACCCCAACGAGTCGAGATTTCCGTTCCCGCTGGAAGATTCAAGCCGTCCAGTCCGTGGATCGCGCTGACTTCCACGGCCTTCCCCTCGACGACGAGGTTCCGCATATCGTCGATCGCAGTCTTCGCAGCAGCCACGAACTCGTCGATCGTCCAGCCGTGAACCCTTGCCATGGCCGCCGGGGTGCTCAATAGACGCGATCCCAGCAGGGACAGCTGCACTCCCCCCTCTCCGTGCCCGGTGCTGGACCAGAGGGCGAACGAGGAGGAATTGCCGTCGTCAGCGTCGCTGAAGATCTCTCCAAGCTGAGCGTCTGCCATGACCGCCTGGCTCAGCTTCTCGTTCCAGGGGCTGAAATGCGGCACGCACATGGACCAAGGTCTCATTGGACCAGACCCCGGCAACAGAGTCCCACTGTAGCCGTCGCGGGCCAGGTGCCCAAGAGCCGTTGCGATTGGTTCGTCATCCTCGACTTCAGGTATGGCCCCGCCAGCTAGGAGCCGTAGGCGATTGGCGACCGAGGTTTCCGCCTGCTCATCCCACTGAGCCAAGAGCGACGCCACGGCCATCCGGCGAGTCTCGATCTCAGGCGGCGACGTAACAACGGGGGAGTCGATGAGCAACTTGACAGCAGCAAGAGCGCGCTCCTGCTCTCGACTGAGGAGTGTTCCCTCAAGCCGCTCCGAGACTTCAGCCTGAGTACATGCACAAAGGAATGCGACGCAGTCCGTCCCTACGAGCGCAACAAGCTCGGAAAGTTGATCTCGCGGTCGTTCGTCTCCCATCGACTAACCGTAGAGCCCCGAGGAAGATCAGAGCCAGCGAGGGCTATGGTAGACGGTGGGCGCTTTCGACCCCGGGGGGAGGTGACGGATCCCGAACGCAACGAGGCGCAGCGCCAGCGCACGCGCTGGATGCGTCACGGCGACGAAGACGGCGCCGAAGCGACCAGCTGGCCAAGGGACATAAGTCTTGACGCATCCCGGCAGTCGCGTGCCGTCGCGACCTTCCGCCTGGCAGGCCATCAGCCGCGATCGAGGGATTCCGCCCTGTCGGCGAAGCTCCTTACGGAAGGCACTCAATGCGACCTCGGCGCTCGCCGGGAGATGATCGAGATCCTCGGCGAGGGCGTCGTCGTCAAAGCCGACGGGGAAGACTGGCTCCTCCTCGGCGCGGGGCAAGCTCAACCCTCGTCGTCGGTCGACAGCGACCCGAAGTGACGAACGAACTCGTCCGGATCGAGTCGCTGCTCGCCGTGACGCGCCAGGATCGCCTCGACGGAGGCATCCCGCCCCTCCACCGCCTCCAGAGCTGCCAATGCGGCATCTACCCGATCCTCGGGTAGATGGTCGAGCAGCGCGTGGGCTTTCTCTCGGGTCGTCACGTCGTCAATGGTAGCCAGAGGATCAGCAGCCACCGTCAGGCCGAATCCAGGTAGGCGTCGACCAACTTCCGCGCCTGGTCCCAGGCGCCGGGCATCAGGTGGCCGTAGCGGGAGATGTCCACCCAGCCCGTTGTTCCCAAAGATGAACTCGCCGCCTTCGCTGCCTTCTCCCATCGCCTTCACCTCGCCTGGCTCGGAATTTGTGCCTCTACTACTCACACGGCTGAGCGCGTCCCCGCGCCACCCCCATGTCCGAGATCTGGCACCGCGACGACCCAGGGCAGCCACCGACTTCCGGCCGTTTCGGGGTCACCCCCGGCACCCCGAGGAACCGGATCAGCGCCCTGTCTTGGAACTCACCGATGCCGAAAAGCCGCCCGCCTCCGCCTCGCCCGGCCTGTGTCTTGCCTCCCCGCCTTCTCTCCCCACGCCCGCCAACCTTCGTCTTGAGAGGGCTCGTCTTGTAGTTGCTTCTTCCTGCTCCCGCCCTCGGTCTGGACCCCCTCCCGTCCCAACGCCCACCCCGGTCCACCGCCGTGCCGCTTTCCTTCCCTCACAGCCCCCAAGCAGCCGCCGACCCCGGTCACTCACCGAATGGGGGGCGGGCGGGGTCGGCGGCTGCGGCGTCCCTCAAACTGCTCTGGAAAGCGGCGCGGCGGTGGATCGGCATTCCGGGGGTGCGTCCGCGCCGGCGACAGCACGGCCTCACCCAGCAACGCCCGTGGGATCGGGACGTTGCGTCTAACCACTCGAAGGGATCGCGGTGCTTTCGGCTAAATCTGAGGGCGGCCCGTCAGATCCAGAGCATCAGCCGGGCGCAGGATTCCCTCGTCAAGCCCCTGCAGATACACGACTTGGCTGTACCAATCGTCCAGGTCGACGTACTTTGCTCGGCCGTGTGATTCTCTTGCCAAGCTGCGGAGCTTTCGAGAGAAACTCTCTCCGAAACACAGGATCTCAACGCCCCACCCGGCGTTGAGCATCCGCTCGATGTCTGGGCGGTATCCGCCATCGCCTGTCAAGACGACAGCGACGGCGGGGCTTTTCTCGCGGTCGAGCACGCTTCGCAGCATGTGAAGCTGAAGTGCCTGATCAACTCCCTGCTCCTTTCCGGACTCACCCCCGCGCTCCTGTAGCTCGACCTTCACGCCAGCGTTGCTCAGGTTGGCCCAGAGCGCACTCAGTCCAGGTGGGATTGAGCCGACGGCCACGGCTCGCTCGACATCCCTTCCTGCGCGCGCGAACTCCATAAAGGTGTTGGAAATGGACTCGCGCATCCGCACGGTGGCCGATCTCAAAGCCGTGCCGTTTTTTCTTGTCTTTCTTATCCGGACGGTCACAGGCATCAAGCGCCGACAGATAGATGTTCGAGTGATCCCAGAACATGTGAACAGTTGAGTCGTTCATTGCAGGGCTCAGCGTAGCCCGGCAGCCTTCGGTCCGCCAGTCTTAAGAAACCCTGGACTCCAACCGCGCGCAAAACCACCAGCCTGGAAAACGCTACGCCGCGAGCGGTTCTCGGATCTCGACTTGGTAGTCGGCAGGCAAGGGAACCGAAGGGGCACCTTGGCTCTTGACCTCGCGGCGTCGGCTCATCCAGTGCTCGAGCAGGCCGAGCGCACCGCTGCGGGGCGCGGCGACGATCTCGCGGCCGTCGGGGTAGATGATCGCCACGGGCTCGTGATCGGCCACGGCTTCGGCGAGGGAGGTGCTGAAACCCTCCTGGTCGGAAGCGATGAAGGTGGTCCCCCTGGGATAGCGATCGGGGTCGAGCACGACTTCGATCAGTCGCTCGTTGGCGATTTCGCCAGCTCGCGTGAATTTGCTGGGCTCTAGCTCTTCCATGAATCTGCGATCGATTTCCAGTGCTTGACGAGGTAGGCGATTGCCTGCGGGGCGACCTCGTTGACGGGACCATCGGCAAACCGCTCCGCAGGCTGCTTCTCGGTTCCAGTGTAGCGGTGCATGTCGTGGTCTCCGTGGGCATTGTCGAGCAGGCGAATCGTCTGCCAGCGGCCCTCGATCCGCAGTTGGAGCATGATCGCGTAGTGCTCCAGTGGCCGCCCCTCGAACACGACATGCACGCGGACCCCATCCGCGACCCGCCGGTTGAACAGCTCCGTCATAGCCGCAACGTATTAGCTGCGACGGCGGCGGTTTCGCAACGCGCCGGGTACTCCATCGGCCCCCGTGCCGTGATGGTTCGACTCCATTCAGCCGCATGAAAAAGCCCCCGCTAGTCGGGGGCTTTTGCGTTGGGGGCACAAGGAAGCCCGCTCGGCGACCGGGCGCCGTTGTCTCGATTGTCTCGTTTGCTTCGACAGGTCCGACCGCCCCCAGGCCGGGACGGACATTCCGGTAGGGAAACAGTCTGCCGCCGACTCTTTGGGTACTGTACCGGTCTCGTGACGGGCGATCCTGAGAGCGGCGGGCCGGACAACAAGGGCGAGGCGCCTGTTCGCATCTGCCCGAATTGCTCGGCTCAGTCTCAAACGTTCGCGGACGCCTGCCCCTACTGCGGCGCATCATTCATTCGCAGCCGGGGAAGCCGTATTCGACGACGCATCGGAGCATGGTCGAAGCGAAGGAAGATAGCCGCCCTCGTGGTCCTCGCCGCGCTCGTCGGTGCGGGCATCGCGGTCGCGGCAATTGCCAAGGTTAACCACGACAACGCGGTCGCCGAGAAGCATCAGAAAGAACAGGAACAGCGGGAAAAGACTCAAAAGGAAAAGGCGGAAGAAGAAGAACAGGTCGCCGAAGAAATCAAGGCAGAAGAAGAACTGGAACGCATCGAAGCGAAGTATGGACGCGAAAGCGTCCAGGAACTTGAGGACGCGATTACCAAGGACGCCAACGGCGAAGCCGAAGAAGGCATCTCCGAATACGTCTCCGAAACGTCGTGCGAAGCAGAAGGCGGCCGCATTGACACGAGCCGCACCGCCCAAAACTTCAGTTGTCTAGCGGTGACCAGTGAAAGCGGCGGAATCCAGGAAGGCTATCGCTACTCCGGCACGGTCAACTACGCCAACGGCACGCTCAGTTGGCGCCTTGGCGGACCATAGCCACTCTAGCCCGAAATCTACTCATCGAAGCGCCGCCGGGCAGTGGGATTGCACACCCGCGTTGTTTCCGAATATGCTGCGAATTGCTGAGTGGGCGGGCGAACTGTGGCAATGGGAGGTTGACAGCGTGAAAAGGCTGGTTATTGGCGGTCTCGCAGCGCTCGGGATAGTCGGCGGCACTGCGTCGGTGGTCTACAACCAATCTGGCGACGCCACGGTGAAGGTGACCAAAAATGGTGTCACTCGATCAGTAGAAATAAAAGGGCTCTATTGACGTTTCCGTGGGTGAAGTAAGGCGCTGAGAAGAGGCGCACGCCGCCCCGCGCCTAGGTTTCCGGTTTCTCGAAGACTGGAAACGGAAGGAGCGGCAACGACGTGCGCAAGGAGAGGGTATGGGCACGCCTGCTCGGCTTGGAGCGGGCGGTGGTCGAAAGTGTTGAGTTCGACGACAGCGGGCAGGTGGTGGCGGCGGTCCGTCCGCACTACCGAGAGCGGGATCGCTGTGGCGTCTGTGGCCGCCGAGCGCCGGGCTTCGACCTCGGCGAGGGGCGGCGGCGCTGGCGAGCCCTGGACCTCGGCACGACCATCGCCCACCTGGAGGCCGACGCTCCGCGGGTGAAGTGCTCCGAGCACGGTGTCGTCGTCTGCGCCGTCCCCTGGGCTCGGCACGACTCTCGTTTCACCTTCGCCTTCGAACAGCAGGTGGCCTGGCTGGCGGTGAACACCTCGGGCAGTGCCGTGGCCGAGCTGATGCGGATCGCCTGGCGCAGCGTCGGGGCGATCTGCGAGCGGGTGGCGACCGAGGCGGGCCGCGAGGCAGACCTGCTCGCCGGCCTGCGGCGGATCGGGATCGACGAGATATCGCACCGCAAGGGGCAGCGGTATTTGACCGTGGTCGTCGACCACGACACCGGCAGGCTCATCTGGGCGGCGCCGGGACGAGACAAGGCGACCGTGGAGGCGTTCTTCGACGCGCTCGGCGAGAAGCGCTCCAAGCGCCTGAAGCTCGTCTCCTGCGACATGGCGGGCTGGATCGAGGCGGTGCTGGCGAAGCGCTGCCCGAAGGCCAAGCGCTGCGTCGACCCCTTCCACGTGATCGCCCTCGCCACCGAAGCGCTCGACAAGGTCCGCCGCGAGGTCTGGAGGGAGGCGCGCCGGGCGGGGCAGACCGATGCGGCCCGCGAGCTGAAGGGCGCCCGCTTCTGCCTCTGGAAGAACCCCGAGAACCTGACAGCGCGCCAGCAGGCAAAGCTCGCCGACATCGAGAAGCTCAACCGGCCGCTCTACCGGGCCTACCTGCTGAAGGAGCAGCTGCGCCAGATCTACCGGCTGGGGCAGCGGGCGGCGATCCGCCTTCTCGACGACTGGCTGGTGTGGGCGCGGCGCTGTCGCCTGAAGCCCTTCGTGAAGCTTGCCCGCACCGTCACCGACCAGCGCGAGGGGATCGTGGCCGCGATCCGCCACGGCCTCTCCAATGCCCGGGTGGAGGCGATCAACACCCAGATCCGCCTGATCGCCCGCCGCGCCTTCGGGTTTCACTCACCCGAGGCGCTGATCTCCCTGGCGATGCTGAAGCTCAGCGGCTTGTGTCCGCCTCTGCCGGGCCGGGTCACCATTACGTGACCCACGGAAACGTCAATAGAGCCAATAAAAGGCGCAACCGGTGGGCCAAAATACTCATGCCCGGAAGCTGCGATCGAAGAAAAGATTACTCCCACGGTTAAGCTCGCTGGCCGAATCAAGTTGACGCTGCATGACGTTGAAACTCAGCTTGCCCCGCTTGAATCTCGGCTCGAAACCCTCAAACAGCGTTATCCAAGCGGCGAAGCCCCGGACCCCGTGGTCACCCGGTTCAACAGCCTGGTCTCGCACTACAAGAGCCTAGTTGACCGCGCAGAAGGTCTCCAAAGCGCTTACAACAAAGCCATCGGTAGGCACAACGAAATCATGGCCCAAGAATGCGAACGCGAATAGGCATTTGAGGCTTGGACGCGACGAATCAATCCAGCTCTCGCCGTACGACCCGACCTGGCCCGCCAGGTTCGAGGAAGAGCGGGCGGCGCTGGAGGATGCGATCGGGGATTGGGTCATCGACGGCATCCACCACGTCGGCAGCACCGCCGTGCCGGGGCTGGAAGCCAAGCCGATTGTCGACATCCTCGCCGGAGTGCGCAGCCTCGAGGAGTCGCGCGCCTGCTTCGAGCCGCTCGCGCAGCTTGGCCCGAAAAACCCAGGGAAGCCCGGTACGAAGGGGCCTCAGCAGGCCTCTCCGAAGCCACCTCCATCGGCCCCCACAGAACCCGGGCAAGCCAACGAACGCTGGCCAGGGTCGCCCATCAGGGCCCGGTCGAAAGAAGTAGATCCGCCGAGCGCGTCCTAGGGAGTCGACCTATGCGGCGACGTGCTCGCCAGCGGGTACGAAGTGCTCCAGCTTGGCCTCATGATCAAGCGCGAAGGGGATGCCCTCTTCGGCCAGCTTCACGACCTCCGCGTAGCTGTCGCCGGCGGCAGACCAGCCCTCGACGTCGGGGGACTCGGCCCACCAGCCGTCGCTTTCGTGGTGATAGATGACGCGGACGATCTCCATGATTGCTCCAATTCAGAGTAGCTTCCGGGCCTCGTCTTCGGCAAGGCCCACGTCGCGGACAAGGATCTTGCGAACGAGACCCGCCGGGATCGTCGCCTTGTCGTGAAAGGCGAAGGTCAAGGGCGGGTGGGCCGGCGACTCCATCCGGCGATGGGAGCCGGACTGTCGTGCTACGCGGTAGCCAAGAGGCTTCCGTTCTAGGATCGCCAGCAGCTGCTTGGCCTTCATCGACGGGAAGGGACTCACGGCAGCGCACCCTAGATCCGCCCTCGGACTCCTTGCCTCGTGCGCCAGTGAGACCCGGAAGTCACCGGAAACAGCCGGAGACAACCGGGTTGGATTCGGCTCTATAGCGCGGAATCCGCTCTAGCAAGCGAGCCTTTTTCAGTTTGAGGGCCTTGTGGGTGGAAACACCCGTGGAGGTTCGACTCCTCTCAGTCGCGTTGCGATCACCCGCACAAAGGGCGGGCTTCGAGAGCCGGGCGTCGCTGAGATCGCTCCTCTCTGACCGGCCTTCACGAAATCTGTATACGGCGGGGCCGCTCCTTCATGCGGCCTTGACGGGGCGCGGCGCATGATCGAGGTGTGCTCGTCCTCGCCGACATCTTCCCCGGAGGCGGCAGCCCGCCGGCCGACGCCGCTGCGATCGCGATCGCGGTCGTGCTGTTCGCCCTCCTCTACCTCTCGATCGAGCTGATCGACCGTGTCTGAGCTGCCGCTCGCCTCGCTCGGCGGCGCCGACCTCTTCGGCCTGGCCGCCGCGGTGCTCGTCTCCGCCTACCTGCTCTACGCGCTGCTGCGCGGGGAGAACCTCTGATGGCGCAGGCCTGGCTGCAGGTCGCCGTCTTCCTCGCCGTCGTCGTCGCCCTGACGCGGCCGCTCGGCGCCTACATGGCGCGCGTCTTCAGCGGCCGGCGGGTCTTCCTCTCGCCGCTCCTCGCACCTGCCGAGCGCCTCACCTACCGGGCGCTGCGCGTCGACCCGAGCGAGGAGCACGACTGGAAGGCATACGCCAGGAGCGTGGTCCTCTTCTCCCTGTTCTCCTGGGTCGCGCTCTACCTGATCCTCCGCACCCAGGGGGTGCAGCCGTTCAACCCCGAAGGCTTCCACTCGGCCCCCTGGGACGTCAGCTTCAACACCGCCTCCTCGTTCGTCTCCAACACCAACTGGCAGTACTACGGCGGCGAAGCCACGCTCTCCTACTTCGCCCAGATGGCGGGGCTGACCGTGCAGAACTTCGTCACCCCGGCGGTCGGCATCTGCGTCCTGCTCGCCTTCATCCGCGGCATCGCCGGTCGGACCGGCACCGGTCTCGGCAACTTCTGGGTCGACCTGACCCGCAGCCTCTACTACGTCCTGCTGCCGCTCTCGGTCCTCGTCGGGCTGATCCTCGTCTCCCAGGGCGTCGTCCAGACCCTCGGCGGCGCGAGCGTCGCCAGGACCGTCGAAGGCGCGCAGCAGGCCCTCGCATTCGGCCCCGCCGCCTCTCAGGTCGCGATCAAGCAGCTCGGGACCAACGGCGGCGGCTTCTTCAGCGTCAACTCGGCGATGCCCTTCGAGAACCCGACCCAGCTGACGAACTTCGCCGAGCTGCTGGCGATCGTCCTCATCCCCGCGGCGCTGACCTACACCTACGGCCGCCTGGTCGGCCGCCAGCGTGAGGGCTGGGCGATCTTCGCCGCGATGCTGGCGATCTACATCGCCCTGATCGCGGCGATCGTCCCCGCCGAGCAGCACGGCACCCCGGCCCAGCACGCCGCCGGCACCCCGACCGCCGCCCTCTCGGGCTCGACCGGGGGCAACCTCGAAGGCAAGGAGCAGCGCAACGGGATCGCCGGCTCGGCGCTGTGGGCGGCGACCACGACCGTCACCTCCAGCGGCTCGGTCAACTCCGCCCACGAGTCCTACACCGGGCTCGGCGGCGCCGTGCCGATGGCCGGGATGGCGACCAGCGAGGTCGTCTTCGGCGGCGTCGGCACCGGCCTGTACTCGATGCTCCTCTTCGTCCTCCTGGCGGTCTTCATCGGCGGCCTGATGGTCGGCCGCACCCCCGAATACCTCGGCAAGAAGATCGAGGCGCGGGAGATCAAGCTGATCTCCCTCGGCGTCCTCTTCACGCCGCTGGCCGCGCTCGCCACCGCCGGCCTCGCGATCGCCACCGAGGCGGGCCGGCGCTCGATCGCCGCGGCGGGGCCGCAGGGGTTCTCGGAGACCCTCTACGCCTACCTCTCCCAGGCCAACAACAACGGCTCGGCCTTCGCCGGCTACACCGGCTTCGTGCAGCCGGACGCGCCCGGCAACCACGGCGCCTTCGGGATCTCCTTCGCCGACCTGCTCGGGGGGGCGACGATGACGCTGGCGCGCTTCGTCCCGATCCTCCTCGTCCTCGCCGTCGCCGGCTCGCTGGCGACCAAGAAGGTCGCGCCGGCCGGGCCGGGGACGATGCGGACCGACACCCCGACCTTCACCGTGCTCCTGGTCGGGGTCGTGATCCTCCTCGGCGCGCTGACCTTCTTCCCCGCGCTCCTGCTCGGACCGATCGTCCAGAGCCTGACCACCAGGCTCTTCTGATGCGGCGGACCGCCCTCACCGCGCTGCTCGCCGTGGTCGCCTTCACGGTGGTCTTCGGCCTCGCCTACCCGCTGGCGATGACGGGCGTCTCCCAGCTCCTCTTCCCCGGCAAGGCGGACGGCTCGAGGATCGCCGCGGGCGGCCGGCTCGTCGGCTCGAAGCTGATCGCGCAGGACTTCAAGGGCAGCGGCTACTTCCATCCCCGCCCCTCGCAGTCCGCATACGCCGCCGACGCCACCCACTTCTCGAACCTCGGCCCCAACAGCGTCGAAGAGCGGGAATCGGTGCGGGAGAACCTCCGCGCCTACCTGGCGCTGAACAGGCCCTACGACCGCGCCCTGACCCGTGAGGGCGTGCCGGTCGACGCGATCACCACCTCGGGCTCGGGGGTCGATCCCGAAATCTCCGAAGCCAACGCCGCGATCCAGGCCCACCGGGTCGCCGCGGTGCGGCGGCTGCCCCTCGCCCAGGTCGAAGAACTCGTCTCCGAGCACACCAGCGGCCGCTTCCTCGGCATCTTCGGCGAGCCGGGGGTCAACGTCCTCGAGCTCAACCTCGCCCTCGACCGAGAGGCGCCGCTGCGATGAGCGCCGAGTCCCGGCCCCGCTCGCTGTTCGACCCGGCGATCCTGCGCCCGGCGCTGCTGGAGTCGGTGCGCAAGATCGACCCGCGGGTGCAGGTCGCAAACCCGGTGATGCTCGTGGTCGAGATCGGCGCCGCGATCACCACCGTCGCCTGGCTGATCCGGGTCTTCGGCGGGGGGCCGCTGGGCGGCGGCCACGAGCCGGCCTGGTTCACCCTCGCCGTCTCGATCTGGCTCTGGCTGACGGTCGTCTTCGCCAACCTCGCCGAGGCGCTGGCCGAGGGCCGCGGACGCGCCCAGGCGGCCAGCCTGCGGGCGATGCGGACCGAGACGACCGCGAAGCTGCGCGACGGCGGCGCCAAGCCGGCCTCGGAGCTGACCCGCGGCGACGTCGTCGTCGTGGCTGCCGGTGAGACGATCCCCGGCGACGGCACCGTGATCGAGGGAATCGCCTCGGTCGACGAGTCGGCGATCACCGGCGAGTCGGCGCCGGTGATCCGCGAGGCCGGCGGCGACCGCTCGGCCGTCACCGGCGGCACCCGCGTCCTCTCCGACCGGATCGTCGTCGAGATCACCCAGGAGCCCGGCAAATCGTTCCTGGACCGGATGATCGGCCTGGTCGAGGGCGCCGAGCGGCGCAAGACCCCGAACGAGATCGCCCTCGGCATCCTGCTGGCGGCGCTGACGCTGGTCTTCATCGCGGTCGTCGTCTCGCTGCGGCCCTTCGCGCTCTTCGCCGGCACCGAACTCTCCGAGACGACCCTGATCGCGCTGCTGGTGGCGCTGATCCCGACCACGATCGGCGCCCTGCTCTCGGCGATCGGGATCGCCGGCATGGACCGCCTGGTGCGGCGCAACGTGCTCGCCCTCTCCGGCCGCGCGGTCGAGGCGTCTGGCGACTGCGACGTGCTGCTGCTCGACAAGACCGGGACGATCACCCTCGGCAACCGCGAGGCGGTCGAGTTCGTGCCGATGCCGGGAATCGGCGCGGAGGAGCTGGCCGAGGCGGCGCAGATGTCCTCGCTCGCCGACGAGACCCCCGAGGGCCGCTCGATCGTCGTCCTCGCCAAGGGCTACGGGATCCGCGAGCACGGCTTCGACGGGCACGAGCCGAGCTTCGTCCCGTTCACGGCCGAGACCCGGATGAGCGGCGTCGACTTCAACGGGACCCGCCTGCGCAAGGGCGCCGGCGACGCGATCGAAGCGTGGGTCGCGGGCGAGGGCGGGCGGGCGCCGGAGGAGCTGGGCCGCGAGCTCAGCCGCATCGGCCGTGAGGGCGGCACCCCGCTGGCGGTCGCCCGCGACGAGCGCGTGCTCGGCGTCGTCTACCTCAAGGACGTGGTCAAGGAAGGGATGAAGGCCCGCTTCGACCAGCTTCGGGCGATGGGCATCCGCACGATCATGGTCACCGGGGACAACAGGCTGACGGCGGCGAAGATCGCCGAGGAGGCCGGGGTCGACGACTTCCTCGCCGAAGCGACGCCCGAGCGCAAGCTGGAGCTGATCCGCGAGCAGCAGGCCGACGGGCGCCTGATCGCGATGACCGGGGACGGGACCAACGACGCCCCGGCTCTCGCGCAAGCAGATGTGGGGGTGGCGATGAACAGCGGCACCCAGGCCGCCCGCGAGGCGGGCAACATGGTCGACCTCGACTCCAACCCGACGAAGCTGATCGAGATCGTCGAGGTCGGCAAGCAGCTCCTCATCACCCGCGGCGCCCTGACCACGTTCTCGATCGCCAACGACATCGCCAAGTACTTCGCGATCCTGCCGGCGATGTTCGCCGCAACCTACGCGGTCGGCTCGGGCACCGGGCCGCTCGACTCCCTCAACGTGATGTCGCTGGGAACGCCCGAATCGGCGATCCTCTCGGCGGTGATCTTCAACGCGCTGGTGATCCCCCTGCTGATCCCGCTCTCCCTGCGCGGCGTCCGCTACCGGCCGATCGGGGCCACCGCGCTGTTGCGGCGCAACATGCTGATCTACGGCCTCGGCGGGTTGATCGCTCCCTTCATCGGGATCAAGGCGATCGACCTCGTCGTCCACAACCTGCTGGGGGCCTGAGCGGAGGGCGCCGTGCAACGCGGCCGCTACAAGATCTTCCTCGGCATGGCGGCCGGCGTCGGCAAGACCTACCGGATGCTGCAGGAGGGGCACGCCGAAGCCGACGCCGGGCGCGACGTGGCGATCGGCTACCTGGAGCCGCACAAGCGCGAGGAGACGAGCGCCCAGGCCCGCGGCCTGGAGGTCGTCCCCCGCCGCCGGGTCGCGATCCGCGAGGTGGAGGTCGAGGAGATGGACCTGGCCGCCCTCCTGGCCCGCCGCCCGGAGCTGGCGCTGATCGACGAGCTCGCCCACACCAACACGGCGGGCTCGGCGCACGAGAAGCGCTACGAGGACATCGCCGACGTGCTGGCGGCGGGGATCGACGTGTTCTCGACCGTCAACGTCCAGCACCTGGAGTCGCTGAACGACCAGGTCGCCGAGCTGACCGGGGTGCGGGTGCGCGAGACCGTCCCCGACTCGGTCCTCGGCAGCGCCGACGAGGTCGTGCTGGTCGACCTCACCCCCGAGGCCCTGATCGCCCGCCTGCGCGACGGCAAGATCTACCCCGGCGAGAACATCCAGGCCGCCCTCGACAACTTCTTCAAGATCGAGAACCTCGCCGCCCTGCGCGAGGTGAGCCTGCGCCAGGTCGCCGAGGACGTCGAGTCCAAGCGCCTCGTCTACAGCGAGGTCGAGGCGCTCGGCACCCGCTGCGAGGAGGACAAGGTCGCCGCCGACGCGCCGAAGGCGGTCGGCGAGCGGCTGCTGGCGCTGGTGCGACCGCAGCCCAGCTCGCAGCGCCTGGTGCGCCGGGCCTGGCGCTCGGCGCAGCGCCTGGGAGCCGGCCTCGACCTGCTCTGGGTCAAGCCGCCCGGCGAGCCGGTCGAGGGCGAGCTGGAGGACCAGGTCGGTGCGCTGCGCCGCCTCGCCTCGGTGCTGGGGGCGACCTTCCTGGTCGAGGAGCACGACGACCTCGTCGCCGCGGTGGCGCAGGTCGTCCGCGAGCGCAACACCACCTACATCATGGTCGGCGAGTCGAAGCCGGTGCGGGGATGGGCGCGGCTGCGCGAACGCCTGCCGCAGCGCCTGATGCAGGCGACGCCGCCGGGGGTGGACGTGCGGATCGTCGCCCACCGCGGGCTCAAGGAGGAGAAGTGATCGAGCACTTCCTCGTCGTCCTTGCCCTGGTCCTCGGGCTGGCACTGGGCTTTCTTGTCGCCCGCCGCCGACGAAACGGCAGCGGTGCCGACGCCGTCCACCAGATCCTCCTGCCCTTCACCGGCTCGGAGATCTCCCGCCGGGCGGTCGACGCCGCCCTGCGCCTGGCACTCGCCGAGCACGCCACCCTGATGCCCGCCTACCTCGCCCGCGTGCCGAAGAGCCTGCCCCTCGACTGCGCGATCCCCAACGAGGCCGAGGGAGCGATGGCGATGCTGGAGGCGATCGAACAGCGCGCCCGCTCCCAGGGCGTTCCGATCGACGCGCGGATCGAGCGCGGCCGCTCCTACCGGCACGCCCTGGCCCGGCTCCTCCATGACGAGGACTTCGATCGGGTGGTGGTGTCCGCCACCGCCACCGGCACCGCCGGGCTCAACGGCGACGATCTGGTCTGGCTGCTGGAGAAGGCACCCGCCGAGGTGCTGATCCTGCGACCGGGACCCACCGACCACCGTGTCGTGAGCGTCAACGGTCGACTCCCAGCGGCTGTTTGAAATGCAGCTTCGGGATGTGAAGAACGCCCTCTACCTCGCCGACGACGACACCGTCGCGGACCTCTCCACCGCGGGGCGACTCGCCGCCGTGGGTCTGGCCCTGCGCCGCGGTCACCCGACCTCCGCCAGCTTCTCGTCTATCTGCCGGCGAAGCGAATCGCACACGGCTTCGACCTCCACATTGTGGCGCTCGGAGGAGAGCACTCCGAGCAGCACCTCCGCGTCCGCCCGTCCAAGCTCCAGGGTGATCGTGTCCTTTGCCATCAGATTCCTCCTTGCGGATCGGGGCACCGCGGCCTCGGTCCGACTCCGTTTTGATCTTGACCTCGACCGTCTGCTTCGCCTCGCCCTTGGCATCGGGATCGTCACCCCGGGGACGCCGTCATAGATGTGAGCTGGGGTACCTCTGCGAAGGTAGGCCGATGCGGGTGCCGCGCCATCGGGAAAACCCCCATAGAAGTCTGGGGTGCGCCCGGATGCCGGGGTTGCCGCCGGGGCCCGCGCTGTGGTGCGACCATCCGCAATAGGCCACAGGCGAATCGCGGCTTGCCCCCGATTCGCCCGCTGCCGCACCGGCCCAGAATCGGCAGGCGATGGGCATGCGCAGCATCCGCCTCGGCCGCCTGGCCGGAATCCCGATCGGCGTACAGCCGCTCTGGCTGGTCATCGTCGCCCTGATCACCGTCACCCTGGGCGCCGCCTACTACCCCGACGAAGCACCCGGCATCGCGCCTGCCGCCGCCTATTCGCTCGGACTGTTGAGCGCGCTGATGCTGTTCGGCAGCATCCTCCTGCACGAGCTCGGGCACGCCCTCGTCGCGCGCCGCTACGGAGTCGAGATCGAGGAGATCGACCTCTGGCTGCTGGGCGGCGTCGCGCGGATGAGCGGTTATCCACGGCACGCCCTCGACGAGCTGCGCTTCGCGATCGCCGGCCCGGCCGTGACCCTCGCGATCGCCGCCCTCTTCGGCGCGGTCGCCCTGGCGCTGCCGGGCTCGGCGCCGCAGTGGCTCACGGCGGTCGTCGCCTACCAGGCGACGATCAACGCGATGATCCTCGTCTTCAACCTGCTGCCGGCCTTTCCCCTCGACGGCGGGCGGGTGGCGCGGGCGCTGCTGTGGTGGCGTCGTGGCGACATCTCCTCGGCGACCGAGACCGCGGCGATGATCGGCCGCGGCTTCGGCTACGGGATGATCGGCCTCGGCATCCTGGCCTTTGCCGGCGGCGGCTTCGGCGGACTCTGGATCGCCCTGATCGGGCTGTTCGTGATCGGCGCCGCGAAGGCGGAGGAGAACGGGCTGCGGGTGCGCCTCGCCCTCAGCGGGCGCTCGGCCGGGCGGTTGATGAGCTGCCCGGCGGTGACGATCCCCGCAAGCACCAGCGTCGAAGATGCCGTGCGCTCCTACTTCCTCGCCGCCAAGCACCCCGCCTTCCCGGTCGTCGAAGAAGGCCGGGTGATCGGCCTCGTCGACAGCGGCGCGATCGAACGGGTACCGGCGCAGCAGCGCGCGAGCACAAGCGTCAGCCAGATCGTCGACCGGGACCCGGGCCTCATCGTCCCCGAGGACCAGGACGTCGCCGAGATGATCGAGCGACCCGCCTTCCTGCGGATCGGACGGGCGGCGGTGCTGACCGGCGACGGGCGGGTCGGCCTGCTCTCGATCACCGACGTCGACCGGGTGTTGAAAGCCCTGGAGCTGGCCGGCAGCCCTCAGCCCTCAGAGACGCGGGCCGCCGCCTGAAATTCGAGATTCGCAGGAAGGGTCAGCCTGCCTGCAGGCGGGTCGCCTCAGCATCGGCGAGGTGCCGCTCCAGCCGGTGCCGGGGCAATTCCGTCCGGCTTCGAACTGACCAGCCACGACGAGGCCTCGGAGGTCCTAAGACCAATGTCCTCTTGAGACCCCGACCTCGATGAGGGCATGCTGGCTCCATGAGCAGGATCGACACCGACAAAGGAGCCATCATGAAGAAGTTCACGCGAGCGCTTGCAATTGCCGGGATCAGCGGCGCCCTGGCGGTCGGAGGAGCCGGGGTCGCCCAGGCCAGCAGCGCCGGCACCCGGCAGGGCAGTCCCGACCGGGCCCAGAGCACGAAGCTGGACCGCAGCGGCAACGGCCGCGACCGCAACCGCAACAGCAAAGACAAGGGCAAGGGCAAGCACGACCACCGCCACGATCACGGCAAGCACCACAAGTAGGCCCCGTGCCTGCGCGAAGCGGCCTCGCCGGACGGCGGGGCCGCCCGGCGTCGCGGCCTCGGCTCAGTCCGGCGAGGAGACGCCGTGGCGCTGCGCCCACAGCGCCGCCTGGGTCCGATCGGTGACGCCGATCCGCTCGAAGACCCGGGTCAGGTGCGCCTTCACCGTCTTCTCGCTGATCCCCAGGCGGCCGGCGATCAGCTTGTTCGGCAGGCCCTCGCCGACCAGCGCCAGCACCTCGCGCTCACGCCCGGTCAGCTCGGCCTCGCGCCGCCCCGCCCGCGCCGCCAGCACCTCGCTCGCCGCCTTCGGCGCCAGCGGCGCCTCGCCGCGCGCGGCGGCGGCCAGGGCGCTCAGCAGCTCCTCCGGCGCGGCGTCCTTCAGCATGTAGCCGAGCGCGCCGGCGTCGATCGCGCCGAGGATGCGCTCGCGGTCGGAGAAGGCGGTCAGCACCACCACCCGCGTCTCCGGCCGCGCCGCGACGATCCGCCGGGTCGCCTCGATCCCGTCCAGCCGCGGCATCGAGAGGTCGATCAGGACGACGTCGGGATCGAGCGCCGCCGCCAGCTCGACCGCCTCCTCGCCGTCGGCCGCGGCGCCGACCAGCTCGACCTCCGCGGCGGCTCCGAGCAGCCCTTCGAGGCCGGCGCGGACGACCGGATGGTCCTCGGCCAGCAGCACCCGGATCATCGCGCCGGCACCTCGATCCTCACCCGCGTGCCCGCGCCCGCGGCCGAGTCGACGCTGAGCTCGGCGCCGCGTTCGCGGGCGAGGTCGCGCAGCAGCGCCAGCCCGAAGTGCCCCTCCCCCGCCCCGGGAAGCGCGGGGTCGAAGCCGCGACCGTCGTCGGCGACGGTGAGAGCGGTCCCCTCGGCATCCCGGCTCACGGCGACCGTGATCCTACGCGCGCCGGCGTGCGCGACCGCGTTGCGCACGGTCTCCTGGGCGACGCGGAAGAACAGCGCCTCGTCCTCGGGATCGAGGTCGAGCCCGTCGGGGACGTCGACGTCCGCCTCGATTCCGCGCGCCGCGACCGGCGCGAGCAGGTCCGCGAGCGCCGAGGCGAGGCCGGCCTGGCGCAGGCTCGGCGGGTAGATCTCGACCAGGAGGGTGCGCAGCGCCCGCACGCTCTGGCGCGCCTGCTCGGCGCCGCCGCGCAGCTCCGCCGCCGCGTCCTCCTCCCCGGCGGCCGCCGTCCGCTCGGCCGCCGCCGCGAGCCCGAAGGAGAGGCCGGCGAGGTCCTGGACGACCCCGTCGTGGAGGTCGCCGGCGATCCGCCGCCGCTCGTCGGCGGAGGCGTCGACGGCGCGCTGCAGCAGCTCCTCCCGCTCGCGGCTGCCGCGGCGCAGCCGCCGCGCCAGCGAGGCCGCCAGCGGCAGCTGGACGAGGTAGAGGACCAGCAGCGCCGCGACCAGCGCCGGCAGGAAGGCGAGCCAGACGTCGCGGGCGCTGGAGGCGACCGAGCCGAAGCGCTGGTAGGCCTCGAACAGCAGCGGCCGGCCCGCCGGCGTCCGCACCGGCAGGTAGACCTCGAGCAGCTTGCCGAGGCCGCGCTCGGAGCGGTTCTCGGCGAGGGAGAGGTCGCTGACGCCGGAATCGACGGTGCCGTTGCGCAGCGAGGCGACCTCGTCGGCGCCGAGTTCGAATCGCCGCCCCACCAGCGCCCTGTCGTCGGAGTAGACCACGCGCCCGCCGGGGGTCCAAAGCTTGACGCGGACGATCGGCCCCCGCAGCACCCTTTCCCGGATCACCCGTTCGAAGCGGGCGACCGCGGCGGGCCTGCCCCGGACCAGCCCCTCGCTGAGGTTCGGTTCGACGATCCCGCGGCCGACGATCTCGGTCAGGTTGCGGGCGTTCTTCAGCGCCTCGCCGGTGCCGACGTCGCGGAGGATCAGGAAGCTGACGACGCCGACCACGGCGAAGGCGACGAGACCGGCGAGGGCGAAGCGAGCGACCGCACCCGCGACCGAGCCCCCCTCGTCCCCGCCCGCCGGCAGGCTCCGGTCTCTTCGCCGCATCCCGCCATGTTGACGGTACGGCTGCCGGTGGACAAGCGGTCGCGGGCGCCCCGCACCAGCCACCCCGCGGATCGAAAGATCCGATCCCTCAATAGGCGGGCTCGAGCCCGGCGATCATCGGGAAGTGGCGCACGTTCGTCGTCAGCAGGTCGGCCTCGAGCAGGAGCGCGGTGGCGGCGATCAGGTAGTCGGCGTCGTCGATGCCGCTGTGGGACCGGCGGTGACGCCGAGCAAGGGATCCGGCCACCCGGGCCACCTCCTCCCCCACCGGCACCCAGGCGATCGCCGAGAAGAACTGCTCCAGCATGTCGACCTCCTTCTCGCGCACACCGGCTGAAAGCTCGAACCGCACGACCTCGCTGGCGAAGATGGATCCCTCGGCCTCGAGCAGGCCGGTCAGGAGATCGACGGCGGGAGGTGAGCCGCGCAGGTGGTCGATCGCGACGCTGGTGTCGAGCAGCTTCACCTGACGCCGAGCTTGGCCAGGCGCTCGTTGAGGTCGCCGCCGCGAATCGCGTCGACGTACTCGGCGCCGCTGCCGCGTCGGCCTTTCCAGGAGCCGGCGCTGGCCCTGAGAGCGCGAAGCTTCTCATCGGCTCCCTGCTCGCCGAAGGTTGCGCGAACGGCGCGGCGGATCAACTCCGACCGCGAAGCGCCCGTGTCGCGCGAGGCACGATCGAGGAGCTCCAACTCACCCTCGCCCAGATAAATCTGCGTCCTGCTCATAACATCACTATACATCTTGTGATGTCATCCTCCCTGCAGATCCGCGGTCGAGGTGCGGATCGCCGCGCTTCGCTTCCAGCCCCAGGTGCGCTCGCCCGACTCCGAAGAGGCCGTCGCCGTCCTCGCCGGCTACGAGCGGCGCAATCGCCTCGCCGCGCCGATCGCTGGGCGATCGTGGAGCTCGCGTACGCCGACTACTTGCCCATGTAGCGTCATCGCCCTGAAGCGAGCAGCTACATTGATCAGGAGCACGCGCTATTCGTATTCGTATTCTTCTTCGTATTCGTATTCTTCTTCTTCGTATTCGCTCCGGTGGTGACACCATTCCCAGGGTGGGCTGTAGTCAGCGCCGACGGGGCTCGAGGTGATCACCGCGCTGTCGCCTTCGTAGTACAGGGTCTTGTGGAACGTTCGCGTAGTTCCGTCGGGGTCGACCACGCTGAGCGTCACATCGCCTCCTTCGCCATGGTAGTCGCAGATGCCGAAGGTGTATGGCCGGTTGAATTCGTCAAGCTCCTGGAAGACCTCGGGAGGATGGATGGTTTCGCCTTCGAGCGGGATCACGTCTTCGACCAGCTGGGCGTTCTGGATACCTTCCCGTTCACCGTAGTAGAGAACATGCCCTTCGCTGTCCCAGCTATAGAGATCGATGTCAGAGTCGGTATCCCAGCTCATAGTTGCCCGGGTCAGCGGCCCGGCGGGCGTTGGCGTGGGAGGCGGCGGGGGAGGCGGAGGAGGAGTCGCCGTGCCACAGCTCCTGTGCCAGAGGTTGTGGTGATAAAGGGGTGGAGTGCTGGGCCCTTCGATGTCGACAAATCCGATCTTGCCGCCAACGCCAAACGAGCCGAGGTCGAGATCCCAATTGCAGTTCCCTGGACTCGCATTGAAATTGAGATCGTTACCCATGCTGAGATGGAGATTTGCCGCGTTTGCGACCCCGATTCCCAGTTCGGCGTCCAAGCCGACGCCGGCCTTGATCCCCGCGGAGAGTTCGGAGGTGACGGTAAATCGTGGCGAGCCGAAGCTGAGGATCGGCTTCGCCCCGCCGGGGATGCGAACCGAGGTGCCGAGCGTGAGGTCCGTGGAACCTTCGGTATGGATCTTCCCCTGGGACCCGACTTCGGCCTTGGCCTCTGGCTTGATCGCGCCGTAGACGGGGATCGGCCCCGCCATGCCCTGGACGGAGATCGACGGCAGTGGAACAGAGCATGAGAACCCGGAACCGGCCGTGATGTCCACTCCGGCCGCTGCCTTGAAATGCAGTTCTATGGTCGCCCCGTTGGTGACGTTGGTGAACAGCACATGCGTCGTCGTCCATCCCCCCGTCAGGTGGATGTCGCTGATACGAGCAAAGGGAGCGAACGAGGAGCCCGTGGGGCCGCATTTGAGCAACGAGCTGACCTTTGCGGCTTCCGCTCTTGAAAGGGGTATGTCGAAGGACATATTGGGCGCCACTTCGTAGATCCCAGCGGGAGTGACCTTGACCCGAAGCGATCCACGGACCCTGTGCACCGAGGTGACCCTGGCAAGTAAGCCCTGGGGAAGGAGTGAGCTCGGATGCGCAGAGAGAACAATTCCCCTACGCACGCCATGCGCATTGCTCATGACGAGTTCCCGAGGACTTGCAGTGTCTCCGATCACATGGGTGATCTTGCCTCTGGCAGCACGCACGCCGGGGTTGACGATCGTCCCGTACTTGATCTCCGCCTTGGCAGCGGAACCCGCCTTCACCCTGACCCTGATGTGGGTGGAAACAGGAGAAGCCACCGCCCCCCGCTTGATCGCCTGATGGCGGTGACGAAGCCGCACCTTCGTGACCGTGATCAAGTAGCTGCCGGCAGGAACGCGAGTGAGTCGCAGGGACCGGGTGGCGGAGAGCCGGCGGCTGAGGCGCCCCCTCCCGGATCTCCGCGGCCCCTTGAGGATCAGCTTTGCCGCCTCCCCCCTCGGGAGCCCGACCACCTTCAGCGACAGAGAGCCCGACCGCGAACGGGCAGCGGCCGCCGCCGGGCTGAGGAGAACAACGGCCAATGCCAGCACCGCCGAAACCCTCGCTACCCAAGCCCAGCGCCGATCCTTCTCCACCCGCAAAATTGGGCTCTATTGACGTTTCCGTGGGTCACGTAATGGTGACCCGGCCCGGCAGAGGCGGACACAAGCCGCTGAGCTTCAGCATCGCCAGGGAGATCAGCGCCTCGGGTGAGTGAAACCCGAAGGCGCGGCGGGCGATCAGGCGGATCTGGGTGTTGATCGCCTCCACCCGGGCATTGGAGAGGCCGTGGCGGATCGCGGCCACGATCCCCTCGCGCTGGTCGGTGACGGTGCGGGCAAGCTTCACGAAGGGCTTCAGGCGACAGCGCCGCGCCCACACCAGCCAGTCGTCGAGAAGGCGGATCGCCGCCCGCTGCCCCAGCCGGTAGATCTGGCGCAGCTGCTCCTTCAGCAGGTAGGCCCGGTAGAGCGGCCGGTTGAGCTTCTCGATGTCGGCGAGCTTTGCCTGCTGGCGCGCTGTCAGGTTCTCGGGGTTCTTCCAGAGGCAGAAGCGGGCGCCCTTCAGCTCGCGGGCCGCATCGGTCTGCCCCGCCCGGCGCGCCTCCCTCCAGACCTCGCGGCGGACCTTGTCGAGCGCTTCGGTGGCGAGGGCGATCACGTGGAAGGGGTCGACGCAGCGCTTGGCCTTCGGGCAGCGCTTCGCCAGCACCGCCTCGATCCAGCCCGCCATGTCGCAGGAGACGAGCTTCAGGCGCTTGGAGCGCTTCTCGCCGAGCGCGTCGAAGAACGCCTCCACGGTCGCCTTGTCTCGTCCCGGCGCCGCCCAGATGAGCCTGCCGGTGTCGTGGTCGACGACCACGGTCAAATACCGCTGCCCCTTGCGGTGCGATATCTCGTCGATCCCGATCCGCCGCAGGCCGGCGAGCAGGTCTGCCTCGCGGCCCGCCTCGGTCGCCACCCGCTCGCAGATCGCCCCGACGCTGCGCCAGGCGATCCGCATCAGCTCGGCCACGGCACTGCCCGAGGTGTTCACCGCCAGCCAGGCCACCTGCTGTTCGAAGGCGAAGGTGAAACGAGAGTCGTGCCGAGCCCAGGGGACGGCGCAGACGACGACACCGTGCTCGGAGCACTTCACCCGCGGAGCGTCGGCCTCCAGGTGGGCGATGGTCGTGCCGAGGTCCAGGGCTCGCCAGCGCCGCCGCCCCTCGCCGAGGTCGAAGCCCGGCGCTCGGCGGCCACAGACGCCACAGCGATCCCGCTCTCGGTAGTGCGGACGGACCGCCGCCACCACCTGCCCGCTGTCGTCGAACTCAACACTTTCGACCACCGCCCGCTCCAAGCCGAGCAGGCGTGCCCATACCCTCTCCTTGCGCACGTCGTTGCCGCTCCTTCCGTTTCCAGTCTTCGAGAAACCGGAAACCTAGGCGCGGGGCGGCGTGCGCCTCTTCTCAGCGCCTTACTTCACCCACGGAAACGTCAATAGAGCCCAAAATTGCCTCCCCCGTATAAATTCTCTTAGCGCGCAACGCGGGTGAAGCTATAGCTCAACCGAGTGGGGTATCGACGGAATGACTAGTCAGTTCAAATTTTCAGGAATCGCGTCGGCATTTAGTTGGTAGTGAACATCCCGGTTCTTTGCATCGGTCGCAGCGACCGTAGATCACACCGCCCCGCCCAGCTCTTCGAGCCGCCCCGGGAAAGCTCGGTCAGGCCGCGGTGCCGAGGGCTTTGTCGATGAAGGGGCCGAGCAGTTCGGCGACCGCCTTGGCGGTGTCCTCGGCGGACTCGGCCGGCGTCGTCACGTAGCTGATCGCGAGGCGGACCAGGGTCTCGGCGAGGGTCCTCACTTCGGCGTCGGGAGCGTGCGGCCAGCCCTCGCCGATCACCGCGGTCAGGCGCGCCGTCGCCCACTGCACGACCGGCAGCCCCTGGGTGGTGACGAAGGGCAGCATCCCGCCGGTGCCGTCGTCGCTGAGGAGGATGCGGATCAGCGGATCGTCGGCGGCGCTGCTGAGGAAGAGGTCGAGCGCGGCGCGCACCGCCGCCCGCGGATCGTCGCCATGCGCCAGCACCGCCTTCTCGACCCCGTCGAGGAAGCGTTCGCCCTCGTGGATGACGAAGGCGAGGCCGAACTCGTTGCGGTTGCCGAACTCGTTGTAGAGGGTCTGGCGGCTGACCCCGGCGCCGCCGGCGACGTCGGCCATCGTGATCTCCGACCAGGGCCGCTGCCCCAGCTGCTCGCGGGCGGCGTCGAAGACCGTCTTGCGCAACAGCTCCCGCGCCGCCTCCTGGTAAGGGGTCCTGCCGTTCTGCATCCCCCTATCGTCGCAGCGAAGGCGGTCAGGCGCCCTCCTGCACCGGCTCGAAATCGATCTTGTCGCGGACGCCGCAGTCCGGGCAGGCCCAGTCGTCGGGGACTTCGCTCCACCGCGTCCCCGCCGGGAAGCCCTCGCGCGGATGGCCCTGCGCCTCGTCGAAGACGTAGCCGCAGCTGGGGCAGCGCCAGGCGCTCACGCCGGCCGCCCGTAGCGCGCCAGCACCCGGCTCAGCTTGCGCGGCGCGATGTTGCAGCGGCTGACGTCGCCTTCGTAGTGATCGAGCAGGATCGGGTCCATCACCCGCCGCCACAGCGGCGGGAACCAGGCGAGGACGATCATCCCGGCGTAGCCGGTCGGCAGCTGCGGCGCCTCGTCGACGTGGCGCAGCGCCTGGTAGCGGCGGGTCGGGTTGGCGTGGTGGTCGGAGTGGCGCTGCAGGTGGTAGAGGAGGACGTTGGAGGCGACGTTGTTGCTGTTCCAGCTGTGCTCGGGGCGGCAGCGCTCGTAGCGCCCGTCCTCCCTCTTCTGCCGCAGCAGCCCGTAGTGCTCGAGGTAGTTGACGACCTCCAGCAGCGAGAAGCCGATCACCGCCTGGGCGACCAGGTACGGCAGCACGAGCGGGCCGAAGACGAGCACCAGGCCGGCGAAGAGGCCGACCGTCATCGCCCAGGCGGTGAGGATGTCGTTGTGGACGCTGAGGTGGGGCTTGCCGAGCCGGTCGAGGCGGGCCCCCTCGATGCCCCAGGCCGAGCGCAGGCTGCCGGCGACGGTCCGCGGCAGGAAGGCCCAGAAGCTCTCCCCCAGGCGCGAGCTGGCCGGGTCCTCGGGGGTGGCGACTTTGACGTGGTGGCCGCGGTTGTGCTCGATGAAGAAGTGGCCGTAGCCGGTCTGGGCGAGGGCGACGCGGCTGAGCCAGCGCTCCGAATCGGCGCGCTTGTGGCCGAGCTCGTGGGCGGTGTTGATCGCGATCCCGCCGACCACCCCCATGGTCAGCGCCAGCCCGATCGATTCGACCGCGTTGAGGTCGCCGCTCGCCCACATCCAGCAGGCGAACACGAGCCCCGCGTACTGGATCGGGATGAAGACGTAGGTGCACCAGCGGTAGTAGCGGTCCTGCTCGAGGAACTTGAGGACGCTGTCGGGCGGGTTGGTCGAGTCCAGCCCGATCGCGATGTCGAGGACCGGGAAGATCACGAAGACGAGGACCGGGCCGACGAACCAGAAGGCGCCGATCCCGCTCAGCTGCCAGTAGAGGTAGGCGAAGAAGGGCGAGAGCGGGACGACGATCCCCAGCAGCCAGGCGTAGCGCTTGCCGTCCGTCCAGGCGGCCGGACTGACCTCGACGTCGTCGTGGTGGTGATGGTGATGCGCGTGCTCCGCGTGTGCCTCCACAGCCCCTCCTTGTCAAATGACCCTGGTCGGTCGCCGAGTTTGACAGATAGGAGAGGTTTGTCAAGGAGCGCTACAGATCCCCGCCCCCTGTCCGCAACCGCCCGCGCATTAGCTGTTCCTTTTGGTCGCTATATAGCCAAAAAGAACAGCTGACGACAGGGGGTTGCGCGAAAGCTGTGCCTTATGGCTGCTCTACGACCAAAAGGAACAGCTAACGGGATCGTCGGTCCTGAGGAGCGGCCGGGAGGGGACGTGGAGCGCGGGGGTCCGGGGGCCTGTTCGCGCGCCCTGTTCGGCGCCGCCCTGGCCCGAGACGGGGTTGATCCGGCCTAGATCTTCAGCAGGAGGAAGGTGTTCAACACGAAGAGGATCGCGAAGAAAACCGTGGCGCGGTCCAGGTTGCGCTCGACCATCGAGCCGCCGCCGATCGAGCTGCCGCCGCTGCCGATCCCGAAGGCGCCGGAGAGGCCGGCGTCTTTGCCCGAGTGGAGCAGGATCAGGAAGACCAGCACGACCGCGATGATCACCTGGATGATGCCGAAGAACGTAAACACGGCGATGAAGTCTAGCCGTCGCTAGGCCTGCTCGGCTTTTTCCGGCTCGCGGGGGTGGGAGCCGTTGCCGTTCGCGTCGCCTGCCTCGCCGTTCGCATCGTTGCCGCCGGATCCGGCTGGGACCGCGGCGCCGTTCGCGCCGCCGCCGTTAGCGCCGCCCCCCGCCCCGGCTGGGACCCCGGCGCCGTTTTCCCGGTCGAGGATCTCCAGCGCTTCCCGCCTCAGCTCGGAGTCGACGACGGCGAAGTCCTCGTCGGAGAGCTTGCCGGTGGCGTGGTCGAGCTCGGCGTCGCGGATCTCGCGGTACTTGGCTTCCTTGCGGGCGTCGGCCTCGGTCCGCACGAGGGCGCCGCGGCGCCGCCTCCGGGTCGGCCAGATCGCGATCAGCGCCCCGGCCAGGGCGATCAGGCCGCCGATCCACATCCAGGTGACGAGCGGGTTGACGATCACCTTGAAGGTCACCGTGGCGTTGTCCTGGAGGTAGGACCTGGCGACGCGGCCGGCGGCGATCGCCTGCAGCTTCGAGATCTGCGTCAGCGCCTGGGCGCGCAGCCTCGGGTCGGCCGCGGCCGCCCGCATCATCGCCCCCAGCGCTTTGCACTGCGGCGGCGTCCCCGGCGCGCCGCGGACGCAGGAGCGGAAGCCGTTGTCGGCGGCGCGCGCCCGCTTCTGGACGTCGATCACGTCGACCCGCGGCGCGATCCAGAGGTCTTCCTTCAACCCCGCTTCGAGGCCGACCTCGCTGGTCGACTCGCCGGCGAAGTAGCTCTCGATCGTCCCCGCTTCGACCCCGGTCGGCCGGAAGAAGCGCTGGCTCGGTTCCAGGTAGCTGACCTTCCCCCCTTCCCGCACCCGCAGCCGCTGCGCGAAGGTGTACTTCTCGCTGTCGACCCTGACCACCGGCTTGACGTAGGTGATCTCGCGGCCGTCGACGACGGTGCTTTCGCCCGGCTTGAGGTCGACGTCGCGGTTGGTCTGGAAGCTCGAGGAGGCGGCGACGCCGATCAGCAGGACGATCACGCCGACGTGGACGATGTAGCCGCCGTAGCGGCGCCGGTTGCGGGCGACGAGGCCGGCCAGGGCCTGGGGCATCGACTCGCCGCTGAGCCGGCGCCGCGCCGCCGCCCCGGTCCAGAACTCCTGCGCCAGACCGGTGAGGGCGAAGGCGGCGAGGACGAAGAGCGCCAGCGCCCAGGGCTTGTGGGCGGCGTCGGTGAGGAGCACGAGCAGGACCGCCGCCGCGGCCGCTGCCGCCAGGGGCGCCCGGAAGACCCGCCTCGCCGACTCCCAGCTGACCCGGCGCCAGGCGAGCAGCGGCCCGATCCCGGTGAACAGCACCAGCCCGATCGCCAGCGGCGTCGTGTAGCGGTCGAACCAGGGGGCGGCGAGCGAGGCCTTGTTGCCGGTGAACAGTTCCGAGATCAGCGGGAAGAAGGTGCCCCAGAAGATCACCGCGCAGAGCCCGACCAGCAGCAGGTTGTTGACCAGGAAGACCGACTCGCGCGAGAACAGCGAGTCGATCCGCTTCGGGGTGCGCAGGTCGTCGAGCCGGCTGACGATCAGCAGGGTCGAGCCGATCACGACGACGCCGATCAGACCGAGGATGTAGGGGCCGACGGTGTTGTCGCCGAAGGCGTGGATCGACTGCAGGACCCCGGAGCGGACGAGGAAGGTGCCGAGCAGCGCCATCGAGAAGGTGCCGACGACGAGGCAGGCGTTCCAGACTTTCAGCATCCCCCGCCGCTGCTGGACCATGATCGAGTGCAGGAAGGCGGTGCCGAGCAGCCACGGCATCAGCGCCGCGTTCTCGACCGGGTCCCAGGCCCAGTAGCCGCCCCAGCCGAGCTCGGTGTAGGACCAGCGGGCGCCGAGCAGGAGGCCGAAGCCGAGGAAGGTCCAGGCGATCAGGGCGAAGCGGCGGGTGGCGCGGATCCACTCGGCGTCGAGGCGGCGGGTGACGAGGGCGCCGACCGCGAAGGCGAACGGCACCGTGAAGGCGACGTAGCCCGAGTAGAGCATCGGCGGGTGGATCATCATGCTCGGGTGCTGGAGCAGCGGGTTGAGGCCGATCCCGTCGGCCGGCGCCTGGCTGAGCGTCGCGAACGGCTGCACGTCGGGCGCGAACAGCATCAGCCCGGTGAAGAAGGCGGCGACGCCCATCAGCACCGCGGTCGCCCAGGGGACGATCTCGCGCAGCTTGTCCCGGGTCGCCCAGAGGGCGAGGCTGGAGGCGATCGAGAGCACCCAGGCCCAGAGCAGCAGCGAGCCTTCCTGGCTCGACCACATCGCCGCCAGCTTGTAGAAGGCCGGCGTCTCGATCGAGGAGTGTTCCTGGACGATTTTGAAGCTGAAGTCGTTGGAGGCGAAGGCGACCTCGATGATCGCCACGCAGACGGTGAGCAGGCCGCAGAAGGCGTAGACGACCCGGCGCGAGATCGCCACCCGGCGCTCGTCGCCGTTGCGGCCGAGCAGGGCGATCACGGCGGCGCCGACGGCGGCGAGGAAGGCCAGCGCCAGGAGGACGCTGCCGAGCTCAGCCATTCGAGGTCTTAGTCGTGAACTTCGAGGGGCACTTGGTGATCAGGGTTTCCGGTTCGCCGACGAAGGTGCCGTGCTCGACTGAGCCGGTGAGGACGATCTCGCGGCCGCCGCGGAACGGGTCCGGGACGGTCCCCTTGTAGGTGACCGGCAGGGCGGTGCCCTTTTCGTCGCGGTCGACGACGCGGAAGGCGATGCCGTTGCCGACGTGGCGGATCGAGCCCTTGACCACGGTGCCGGTCATCTCGGCGGTGGTGCCGGGGGCGGCGCCGAGCAGTTCGGAGGGCTGCTTGGCCTCGGTCGAGGCGGCGAACGAGGTGTAGATCAGCGCCACCGCGAGCAGGACCGCGATGCTGAGGGCGACGACCAGCCGGATCTTTCGCTTGCGCTGGGGATCCACGAGAGGGTGGATTATCGCAAGGTCGCGTTGGGGGACCGTTGTGGGGGGAACGGCGGGGCCTGCGGACACTCAGCCCGAAGGGCGTCCGGGAGGACGGGAATCCCGGATCGGCGGGCGCCCTTCGGGCTGAGGGTCCGGCGACCCGGGATTCCCGTCCTCCGTCGAAGGCGCTGAAGCTGGCAGAATCGACCGTGTGGCCGATCCGGTTCTTCTGATCACCGGAGCGTCGAGCGGGATCGGCGCTGCTACCGCCCGGGCTGCGGCCGGCAGCTACCGGCTGGTGCTGGCGGCTCGGCGGCTCGATGAGCTGGAGGAGTTGGCCGCGGAGCTGGGCGGGGAGGAGCGGGCTTTGGCTGCGCGCTGCGACGTCACCGAGTGGGACGAGGTGCAGGCGCTGGCGCAGGGCGCGCTGGAGCGCTTCGGCCGCATCGACGCCGTCTTCGCCAACGCCGGCTTCGGCGCCACCCGCGGCTTCCTCGAGGAGTCGGTCGAGCACTGGCGCTCGATGGTCCTGACCAACGTCTACGGCGTCGCGCTGACGATCCGGGCCACCCTCCCCCACCTGCTCGAGCGCGGCGACGGCCACTTCCTCGTCACCAGCTCGGTCGCCGGGCGGCGGGCCCTGCCGGGCTCGCTCTACTCGGCGACCAAGTGGGCGGCGACGGCGATCGGCGAGTCGCTGCGCCAGGAGCTGCGGCAGATGCACGACAACCAGGGCATCCGCGTCACCGTGATCGAGCCGGGGATGGTCGACACGCCGTTCTTCGAGAACCGGCCGCAGCAGGCGCTCGAGGACGAGGACATCGCCCGGGCTGCGATGTTCGCGCTGGAGCAGCCGGAGGGGGTCGACGTCAACGAGATCCTGATCCGGCCCAGCGGCCAGCCGAGCTGACGTTAATGGTGCGAGGCGAGGGCGCTGGCGAATCGCTGAACCCTCTCCTCGACCTCGACCGCTGACAACCAGCCTCCGAGCATCTGCGCGTACGCTGCCAGCGCTCGCTCGTCCGCCTCAGAGTCGATGCAATCGGGATCGAGCCTGATCTGCGCGACGTCGAGGAAGGCGTCAAGGCTGAGCGCCAGGCTCTCGAAAACGTCCATCACGAAGGTGAAGGGAGCGACGGACCGGCCAAGGCGGCCGCAGATCTCCGCTGGCTCTCCCAAGCGGACCTTCATCGTCTCGATGAAGGGCTCGAGGTCCTGTCGCCGGAAATTTGCCAGTACCCGCTTGACGCTGTCCGGGTGCTCGGAGTAGGCGACCACATGCTCAAGCCCGTACTCGAGGTTCCGGTCGAGCGACGGATACAAAGAGAGGAGTGCGTCGTCCATGGCCGCATGCAGATGGTGCAGTCGGCCTGCAACCCGTTGCCGCCGCGCGGCTTCACGCAGATCGTCGCTGCGCCTCAAGAGAACGTCACCACCCCTCTCGATCACCCCGAGCGTCCGCTCGGTCGCGTCCCACGCCATCATCGCCAAGGCTTGATGCGCGCCGTTGACCATCCAGAGCTTCCGCGCCTTGCGAGCGTCGTAGTCGTCGACCAGCATCACCTCGTCGACCGCGTCCTCCAGCCGATCGAGCAATGGGCTCGACTGCCCCGGTCGCTCGATCAGCCACTCGCCCAGCGGATGAGCCGAGACCATGCGGCGGTTCTCGCTGTCCCGCTCCCGCTCGGTGCACATCCTGTTGACCACCGTCCGCAGAGGCAAAACTCCCGTCTCCTCGCAGACCTTCGTCAGCTCGGCGTAGGTCGAATGGGGGGCGTTCTCGCATGGGAGGAAGACCGTTTCCGCGCCACTGGGACGGCCTCGCAGGATCGCCTCAACCAGCGGGCAGCGCTCAGCGATCATCTTCCTCAAGGTGCAGGTGAGCAGCAGCGGCTCGAAGCCCTCGATCCTCCGCCGCACCTCTTCGCTTAGGTCGGAGTATTCGTCAGGACCCTCGAATACATCGACTTTCGGGAAGGTGAGGAGATCCTCCGGTCCCGTCCCCACCAGGCCGTACTGGGTGGGACTGTCATCGCCAGGGCGGCCGAGTACGCAGATCCCGAAATCCGCCGCGGCGGTGCACGGGATCAGCAGTCCAAGAGCTAGAGGGCTCGGTCCTATATGGATGTGAAACATGGCCGGCTGCTCTCTCTTTCGGAGAGTCGAGATCCCTAAACGAGAAACCCGCCCGGGTTTCTATCAAGCTGCCGAGAGGGCTACCCGGGTATGTTGGCTGCCTGCTTCTCCGCGAGCAGGCTTTCCGCCCGACGCTGGGCCGCCGCGCACGCCGGGCAGTTCTCGAGGTGCTCACGCATCTGGGTGGCGATGCGCTCGCCGAGCAGCTCGGTGGCATCCGGAGAGCTCAGCATCTCCAAGCGCATCGGCGTCATATGCGGCGTACTCTCGTCGATGAACGGATTGTCGGCATGAACCTGTCGAGCCCGCTCCCCGGCAGCGCCGGGAAGCAACCTGAACGCTGCCTTCCACGCCTGCGCGCTCTCGCCCAGGCGAAGGTACTCGGAGGGGGAGAACGCGCCCTCGTCCATCGTTCGCCTGGCCAGATCGAGGTCTTCATCGGCTGCCGCGAAGAACCGTGCCGCGCCGTTGAGGACGAGTCTTTTATCCACAGCAAGATCCAGCTTGCTCAGGAGGCGCTCGATCCATTGCATGTACTCGATACAGATGCGAAGGCGCGCGGCATCTAGGTCTTCAAGCTCCTGCTCGGTCTTCGTGTCGCAGCCAAGCCTGTCCAGCACCTCGTCAACCGACCATCCGGTGTGCGATTCGAGCCTGACCACACAGCTGAAAACCTCTTTGAAAAGCCCAGCTCGGTCAGGGTGTTTGGCCAGCCACCCGCCCCAGAGGTCATGGCGCGACAGGAGGACGCCAACCTGGCTCAGGGCGGGGCGTAAACGGCTACGCCCGAAGGAGGTTCCTTGACGGTCGACGCTACTCATCTACCTAGTCGATCGGTGCATGTTCGTGAGTCTGAAGCTACCCGAAAAGCCCTGGACGAAGCTTCGACACAGGGCCCTACAACCATCTCTTCTGTCGCACCACGGGGCGAAAAGTTGCGGATCGGCGCGCGATCGACATTTCCCATGGAACGATCATAGGCCCGAAGAGGATGGTGCTCAAGATTTTTTAACCGACTCGCGGCATGAGCGCCCGGACCGCGCGCCAGTAGGTGCGCAGCAGCAGGCGCGCCGGCCAGGAACGAGCTATCGGGGGGATCAGGGCGGAGTCGAGGTCGGGGGTCAGCTGCTCCGCGAACTCGGCGGGGGTGATGGTTCGGGTTCGCTGGATCTCTCGGCGCTCGCGGAGGAGGCGGGGGAGCCAGGTGAGGAATTCGCGGTTGGCGCGGCGCTTCTGGGCGCCCCAGCCGGCGGCGGCGGAGACCGCCAGGAGGGCGAGCTCGGTGGCGAGGAGGGCCGGGGCGAGGAGGGCCAGCAGCGAGGCCGGGTAGGTGCGGACGAGGAAGGCGAGGCGGTTGCGCTCGAGCCAGCGCCACTTCTCGGCGCTGGCGGCGAAGTCGTAGTCGTGGGCGACGACCGCCGCGGGCTCGATGCCGATCCGGCCGCCCGCCAGCCGCAGCCGCACCGAGAGGTCGACGTCCTCGTGGTACATGAAGAACTCGGCCGGGAAGCCGCCGACCCGGCGCCAGGTCTCGGCCGGGATCGCCAGGCAGGCGCCGGAGAGTGCGGCGACCTCGCCCGGCGGCGGCGCCTCGGCGAGCGGGCGACCGTGGCCGCCGGCCCAGACGATGCCGGTGAAGTGGATCGGGTTGCCGGCCGAGTTGATCTCCTCCCCTCCCGCGTCGGCGACCAGCGCCTGCCAGGCCGCCCAGCCCCGCCCCTCGCGCCAGGGCCGCCGGATCGCCTCGCCGAAGCCCGGCTGCGGGACCGCGTCGGGGTTGAGCAGGACCAGCAGCTCGCCGCTCGCCGCCGCGGCGCCGGCCTCGATGCCGCCGGCGAAGCCGCTGTTGCGGCCCATTCGGAGGAGCCGCGCCCGCGGCGCCAGCTCGCCCACGACCTCGGCGCTGCCGTCGCCGGGCTTGTTCTCGACGACGATCAGCTCGTCCCCGTCACCCAGCTCGGAGAGCAGCGCCGGGAGGGTCCGGCGGAGATCGCCGCCGCTCTCGTAGGCGACGATCAGGACTGAGAGGTTCGGGCGCACCGGCGCGGAGGCTAGTGGTGCCTCCGCGCCGGTGCTCCGACGGGCTCGGGCCTGCGGCTACTTGTTCTTCTTGTGCTTGCCGCAGGCGGCGATGTGCAACTTGAACTTGTTGTTCTTGACCTTCTTGCCGTTCTGGCCCTTGATGTTCAACACGGCCCGCTGCGTCTTCGCGCAGGTGTTGGTCGAGTTGACGAGCAGGCTCTTCTTCCCGCCCCGCATCTTGAGGACGAACTTCCGCACCGGCACGTCCGGCACGTTGTTGAAGACCGTCTTCAGGCCGCCGTGCTTGGAGCCGATCACGCCGCGCAGGTAGATCTCCACCTGGCCGCGCAGGTCGACCAGCAGGTCCGGCAACTTGTGGCTGGAGGACACCAGGTACACCTTGCCCGCCAGCTTCTTTTCCAGCAGCGCCGATTCCGCCCACGCTTTCCCGTAGATCGAGGCCTTCGGGCAGTTGTGTTCGGCCAGCTGCGGCCGGGTGCACACGGTCCCGATGTGGCTCTGGTCGAGGAACAGCGAGTGCGGCATCGTCAGCGCCGTGCGCAGCACGTTCGCCTGCTGCTGGTTCGACGTCAGCGTCGCCTTCAGGCGCGGGTTCTTGGCCCGCTTGGTCGGCCCGTACAGGTCGACCTTGAGGTTCGGCTTGAAGCCGAGCTTGTTGCATTCGCTCGCCTGGAACGGGTCGTTGACCGCGTAGGAGCTGAACGTCGCCGGATTGGTCGGATCGGCCCCGCCGCCGCTGATCGCCCCCGTCGTCGCCTGCGCTTCGCAGTTCGTCGGGTTGATCATGAAGCGGTTGCGGTAGATGTTGAGGTCGATCGAGCGGATGTCCAGCTTGACTCCGCCGAACACGTCGGGGAGCGGGTCGGACACCGCGTTGACCTGCGCCGTGTTCGGGTTGATGTTCAGCGCCACCCGGACGACCACGGTGCCGAGGTCGAACGGTCCGGCCACCGCCGGGGTGGTCACCGCCAGCGAGATCGGCGCGCCCTTGTAGGGGCCCGCCAGGTAGACGTTCCCGGGGAGCTTCAGCGGGTTGTCGCCGGTGCCCGAGACCGTCTCCGCCGTCCCGAGGAAGCTGCTGTCGGGACAGCTCGGCTGGCCGATCTCTTCGAGCCCGCTCTTGGCTCCGGCCGTGTCGATCTCGTGCTGCGAGCAGTACGCGACCCCGTCCAGTTTGCCGACGAGGCCCTTCGGCAGGGTCACGTCGACGAGTTTCAGCTCCTGTTCGCCGTCCTTACGGGCGATGTGGACGTGGAAGGGGCTGTACTTGCCGGCCGCGGTGCTGTCGCTGTGGGTCGTGTAGCCCGGTGCGAACTTGCGGTCGGCCATCGACTGCGGGCAGTCGCCGCCGCCGGGGTCGCTGGTCAGGGTGATCGTGCTGTCGGGTTCGGCGTTGGTCCCGGGGCGCGCCCACGGTTCCAGCCTGCTGGTCGTCTCGTTGGAGCAGATCGGCGGGCTGGTCAGCACCGCTTTGGACCCGTCGAGGTGCAGTTTCACCGAGGTGAACGGCACCTGCGGTAGGCCGTCGGGGATGTCGCTCTTGCTGCCCGTCATTTCCAGCGCCTGCTGTTCGTCGAACACGGCGGTCAGCCGGCCCGTGTTCGGGTCGGCCTGGACGTGCCCGATCAGGCGGGCGTCGATGCCCTCTTTTTCTTCCTTGGCTTCGACCAGGATCCGGAACTCTTCGCCGGACTGCGGGTCGCTGCTGTTCTGGGTGCCGACGTAGACGTTGCCGGTCAGCGGCCGTTCGATCGGCGGCGATTCCACCGTCGCGGTGCCGATGATCGAGTTGTCCGGGCAGGCGTTGTCGTAGGTGCGCTGGCCCTTGTTGAACTTGGCGTCCGAGCAGGCCGCCAGGCCCTGGGCGCCGGCCGGGTTGAGTCCCATGTACTTCGGCAGGACCACTTCGGCTTTGCGCACGTGCGACTGCGACTGTCCCGCGCCGCCTTCTTTGGCGGGGTCGAAGGGCAGCTTGACGTCAACGGTCGGCCCGGCCGGCGAGTCGACCTTGTCGGTCCCGGCTTCCATCGTGATCGAGGGATCGAACGGGACGCTGCCGCATTCCTGCTGAACGATCAGGTTCCCGGAGGAATCCTCGACCTTGGCCTCGAACGGGTTGGAGCCGTTCGGGAAAGCGTGGTTTTCGTTGCCGTACGACTCGGCCCGGAACCAGGTCGAATACAGGTGCGGGTAGAGGACAGGGTTGAGGCAGGTGGTCGGGTTGGTGAGGTAGGTGCCGTTGCCGGCTTCGGCTTCGATCAAGCCGGCGTCACGCCCGAAGTTCACCAGCCGGCTCTTCAGCGTCGAGAAGGGCGCCGAGGGGCCAGGGAGTTTGATCGTGAACCCCTCGTGGAAATCGCCCTGCCAGGCGACATCGGTTTCGAGGAAGACCTCCTCTTTGCCGGCGATGACGAAACCGAACAGTGCCGGTTCGCCTTCGTGTGGCTCGAGGTTGTAGACCGCGACCTTCGTACCGGTCGCGGCACTGGGCGGGACGACCGCGCCTTTCGGCAGCGCCTGCCCGGCGGGGAACGGAGGCGACGGCGCCGGCACGAGCCCGGCAACGTTGGTCACCAGGGTGACTTCCTCGGTTCCCACCCTGGTCTCTTTGGCGCAGAGCGGTACGTGCGCTTCTCCCACTTTGTTTTCGAAGTCTTCGAGCGAGCACTTCGGCGTCGCATTCGGGTTGACGGTCAGGCCCGGAGGAAGGTCGACCCGCAGGGTTTTGATCGTGCGGTCGGCAAGCGGTTCCACGATCGGCGAGGTCGGGATGGGGATTTCGGCGGGTTCTACTTTGCCGGTCGTTTCTTCGTGCTGGATGATGTATTGCGTGAACCCGACCGGAGGGTGACCGCCGGCCTGAGTGAAGAACAGTTCCGGCGTTTCCGGAGAGCAGAATTCTCCCGGCGCGGGTTCGTTTTCAAGACAGGTCAACGCCTGGAACCCGTTCGCCGCCGTCGGCGGCTCGGTGTTCGGTTCGATGATGTTTTCGGTGTTGGCCTGAGCCGCAACGGGCACGATGAGCAGTGCCCCGAGACACATAAGAAGCAATGCGAGCGAGCGCTTCGACATCAATTTCCTCCTCGTTTTCCCTAACGAGGACGCCCCCCTGTGAGCGCCCTGAACAACCCTCCCGCGAAAGACATTACAGGGCGATGCGGGTCTTTCAAGTACCTTCGTCCGCTACAACCTCGGTAACCACTGCATCGTTTTGTGACGTGACACTTTTCGGTGTCTACTTCCTGTGAGTCTTCTTCTTCCGGTGGTGGTGCTTGTGCTTCTTCCCCTTGCACGGCGTCCGCAGCTTCGTGTGGCGCGGGTTGCGCCGCTTCCCGTTCTGGGCCGTCAGTCGGATCACCGAGTGGATCGGCTTCGCGCAGAGGTTGGTCGAGTTGACCAGCAGCCCGCGCTTGCCGCCGGGCAGCGTCATCACGAACTTTTCGACCGGGACGTCGGGCACGTGGGCGAAGGTGGTGCGGATGCCGCCCTTGAAGCTGTCGATCCGGCCGACCAGGTCGATCGTCACCTGACCCTGCAGGTGGGCGACCAGGTCGGGCAGCGGGTTGTTCGAGGAGCGCAGGTAGACCGGCCCTTCGAGCGGCTTGTCGAGCAGTGGCGTGAAGGCGCGCGCGTGCCCGTAGATCGACTTCTCCGGGCAGTTGCCGGCGGCGAACTGGACCCGGGTGCAGATCCTCGCCAGGCTCGACTGGTCGAGGAAGAGGGCGTGCGGGAGGCCGACCGAGGCGCGGGCGATGTCGGCGTCGCCGGGCCGCGCCCGCAGCGCCGCGCGCAGTTTCGGGTTCTTCGCCCGGCGGGTGGCGCCGAAGAGGCGCAGGCTCAGCTTCGGGCGGAACTTCAGCTTGCCGCAGCCGCTGGGCTGGAAGGAGTCGCTGACCGGGGCGGCGGTGAAGGCCGCCGGGTCGGCCGGGTCCGCCCCGCCGCCGCTGACGGTGCCCGTAGTGAGCGCCCGGCCGCAGCCGGTCCCGTTGAGCGCGAAGCCCTTGCGGTTGACGTTGAGGAAGATCGAGCGGAGGTCGAGCCTGGTGCCGCCGTAGACGTCGGGCAGCGGGTCGCTCACGGCATGGATCTGCGCGGTTTCGGGGTCGAGGAAGAACGGCACCCGGACGACGACGTTGCCGAGGTCGAAGGGCCCGGCGAGCGCCGGGGTGATGACCGCCGCCGAGAGCGGCGCGCCCCGGTAGGGGCCGGCGAGGTAGGCGGCGCCCTGGATCTGCAGCGGCGCCCCGCCGGTGCCGGCCTCGACATTGGCGACGCCGATCCTGCTGGCGGCGGGGCAGCTCGGGGCGCTCTTCTCGGCGGCGCCCGAGCGCGCCGCGGCGGCGGCGATCTGGCCCGCCGGGCAGTACGGCACGCCCTTCAGCTTCGCGGTCGCGCCCGCGGGGAGGGTGACGTCGATCGCTTTCAGCTCCTGCTGGCCGGGGCCGCGGGAGACGTGGGCGGAGAAGGGGGTGAAGGCTCCCGCCTGGTCGCTCTTCGGCCCGGCGCCGAAGCCGGGCGAGAACGGCCGGTCCCACAGCTGCGGCGGGCAGCCGGCGCCGCCCGGCAGCTTGGCCAGCGAGAAGGCGCTCGAGGGCGTCGCCGGGGCGTTCCCCGACCACGGCGTCAGCCGGCTCGTCGCCGTGTTCGGTCCGCAGGTGAGCGGGCTGCTGAGGGCGGTCCTGTCGCCGCCGTCGAGGGCGATCCGGAAGCTCGCGAAGGGGACCTGCGGCAGGCCGCTGGGCAGGTTGTCGCGGTTGCCGCCCCGCGTCACCTCTTTCGCCGGTTCGTCGAAGACGGCGGTCAGCTGTCCGGTCTGCGCATTGGCGATGACGTGGCCGATCAGGCGGACGTCGACCCCGTACCTGGAGGAGGCGGCGTCGACGAAGATCTTGAACTCTTCGCCCGATTCGGGGTCGCTGCTCTTCGGCTCGCCGACGTAGACGTCGCCGCTGAGCGGCTCCTCGGGCAGCGGCGGCGTCGCCACCGTCGCGGTGCCGATCTTCGCGGCGGCCGGGCACTGGATCGGGTTCCGGGTCCCGATCCCGAACTGGGATTCGGTGCAGGCCTGCAGGCCGACGGCCGCGGAGGGGTTGAGGGCGAGGCCGGCGGGCAGCGTCACCCGGGCCGCCCGCATCGTCGAGGTTTCCTGGCCGCCGGCACCCGGTTCGACCGGCAGCGTCACTTCGGTGGTCGCGCCGGCGGGCGAGTCGACCTGATTGGTGCCGGGATCGACGCGAAGGCCGGGGTTGAACGGGATCGAGCCGCAGTCCTTGGGGCTGGTCCCGGGCGGCAGCGGCGACTCGACGAAGGGCGAGCCGTCGGGGAAGCTCGGGTCCGGGTGTTCGATCGAGTCGCCGCGGGCGTAGGTCGAGTAGGTGTGGCCGTAGGTCGAGCTGGTCGGGTCGAAGCAGGTGCTCGGCGTGGTCAGGAAGTAGCCGGTGCCGTTGCCCGCGTGGGCGAGACCGTTGAAGACGAGCCGGTTCTCGAGCAGTTTCACCAGGTTCACCTTGGGCACGTGGATCGTGAACCCCTCGTGGTAGTCGGAGTCGTAGGCGACGTCGGCTTCGAGGTAGATGTCGGCGGGTTCGACCAGTTCGATCCCGGGGATCGCTTCGACCGTGAACCCGAAGCGGGCCGGTTCGCCCTGCTTCGGGACGAGGTTGTAGACCGGCGCCGTGATCGTCACCGGGGGAAGCAGCGGCGCTTCCGGCGAGACGGTGACGATGCTTTCGCCGACCTTGCTCTCGGCGCCGCATTCCTTGGGATGAGCGGCGCCGCACCGGGGGGTCGCACCGGGGTTGACGCTGAGCCCCACCGGCAGATCGACCCGCAGGGTCTTGAGGTTGACTTCCGGTTCGACGTGGGTGAGCACGGTCGAGCTCCTGATCGTGAACTGGGTGATCCCGAACGGGGTGTGCCCTGCCGCGGTTTCGTAGAAGGAGGCCGGCGGGTCTTCGGGCGCGCATTCGGGGTTGACGCAGGTGCCGGCCTGCCAGCCGTCCTGGTCGCTCGGCGGCGTGTGCTGCGGGGCGAAGGGGACTTCCCCTGCCTGCGCGCTCGCCGCCAGCAGCAGCGTCAGGGCCGTCGCCAGCAGCCCGAACCTCGCGAACCCGAACCTCGCGATCGTCGATCCCAAACCGCTCCTCCCCCCCGTTGGTCTCACCGCGATGGCCCGTACCCAGGCGACCGGGTTGCTAATCCGCCTCACCGGTGACCGCGGTGGTGCTTCGCCCGCTTGTGGCGGTGCCGGGCGCCGCGGCAACCGGGGGTGCGCAGCGGCAGCCTCTTCCTCCGCAGCTTCTTGCCGTTCTGGGCCCGGAAGTTGAGGAAGGAGAAGTTGCGCCGCAGGCAGAGGTCGCGGGAGTTGACCAGCAGGCCCTTCCTGCCGCCCTTCATGCTGAGCACGAACCTGCTGACCGGCACGTCGGGGACGCCGCTGAAGACGGTCTTCAGGCGCGCCTTGCTGGAGCTGATCACCCCGCGCAGGCGGATGTTCACCTGCCCCTGCAGGTCGACCAGCATGTCGGGCAGTTCGTGGTCCGAGGAGACGAGGTAGACGGGGCCCTTCAGCTCGTCGTCGAGCAGTGGGCTCTGCGCCCTCGCGTATCCATATATAGAGCGCGCCGGGCAGGCGTGGGCGGCCAGCTGCACGCGGGTGCAGATCGTGCCGATGTGGCTCTGGTCGAGGAACTGGGAGTGCGGCAGGGTCAGCGCCGCGCGGGCGATGTTCGCGTCGCCGCCGCGGGCGACCAGCACCGCCCGCAGCGCCGGGTGCTGCGCGCGCCGCATCCGCTTGCGGCCGCCGAGGAGCTTGGTGAACAGCTTCGGCCGGAACTTCAGGGCGCCGCAGCCGGTGGTCTGGAAGGGGACGCTGAAGGGGGCGCGGCTGAAGGCCGCCGGGTCGTTCGGGTCGCCGCCGCCGCCGAGCAGCGCCCCGGTGGTCGCCGAGCGGTCGCAGCCGGTCGGGTTGAGGGTGAAGTCGGGCCGGCTCATCGTCAGCTCCACCGAGCGGATATCGAGCAGGGCGCCGCCGAAGACGTGCGGGATCGGGTCCGAGACGGCGCGGATCTGGGCGGTTTCGGGGTCGACGAACAGCGCCACCCGCACCACGACCGTCCCGAGGTCGAAGGGACCGGCCGTGGCGGGGGTGACGACTGCCAGGGAGAGAGGGGCACCGTGGTAGGGGCCTGAGAGGAAGACCTTGCCGTCGTCGATCCTGAACGGGGCCGGCCCGGTGCCGGCCTCGATCGCGGCGGTGCCGACCTGGCTCGCCGAGAGGCAGCTGGGAGCGCCCTTCTCTTCCTCGCCGGCCCGGTAGCTCGCCGCGGCCAGCGCGGCGTCGGGGCAGTAGGGGATGCCGGCGAGCTTGCCGGTCATCCCGGGCGGCAGGACGACTTCGGCGCCCTTCAGCTCCTGCTGGCCGTCGGGGCGGTCGATCCGGATCGAGAGGGGGCTGAAGGCGCCGGCCTCGGGGCTCGCCGGGCCGGCGCCGAAGCCCGGGGCGAAGGGGCGTTCGCCGAGCGTCTTCGCGCAGGCGCCGCCGCCGGGGGCGCCGGTCAGGGCAAAGGCGGCGCCGGGGTGCGCCGGCGGGTTGCCCGACCAGGGGGTCATCTCGGTCCCGGCCCGGTTCGGCCCGCAGGTCGGCGGGCTGCTCAGCACCGCCTGCGCCCCGCCCCTGAAGCTGAGGTCGAAGGAGGTGAAGGGCACCTGCGGCGCTTCGGAGATCGTCGTCGAGAGCTGCCCGGTCCGCGGATCGGCGTGGACGTTGCCGATCAGCCGCACCGAGATCCCGTAGCGGTCGGACTTCGCTTCGATGAAGATCCGGTACTCATCGCCGGAGGCCGGGTCGCGGCTGAGCTGCCTGCCGACGTAGACGTTGCCTTCGAGCGCTTCTTCGGGCTGCGGGCCGCCCCTGTCCTGCAGCGGCGGCGATTCGATCCGGGCGCGGCCGATTATCGACTGCGGCGGGCAGGCGACCGGGTTGCGGGTCCCCTTGCCGAACTGGTCCTCGGTGCAGGTCGCCAGGCCGGCGGTGGCGGAGGGGTTGAGCCCCATCCCCGCCGGCAGCGTCACCGTCGCCGCGCGGGTGTCGGAGCTGTCCTGTTCGTTTTCACCGGCGCCGAAGTCCGGCAGCAGGTGCGGGACGTCGATCTGGACCGCCGCGGCGGCGGGCGAGTCGGTCTGCGCGGTGCCGGGGTCGACGGCGATCCTCGGCTCGTAGGGGATCGAGCCGCAGTCCCGCGGTTCGGTGCCGGGCGGGATCGGGGACTCGAAGGGATGGGAGCCGCCGGGGAAGCTCGGGTCCGGGTCGCCGACCGAGTCGGCGCGCAGCAGGGTCGAGTAGAGGTGGCCGGAGGGCCCGTCCGGCAGCTCGCCTTCCACCCAGCCGGGCCCGTAGGCCGGGCCGAAGCAGGTGGTCGGCGTGGTGAGGAAGGTGCCGTCGCCGGAGCGCCCGTCGAAGACCAGCCGGTTCTTCAGGATCAGGCCGCGTTCGCCGCCGAGCAGGCCGAGCAGCCCGCCGAGGGCTTCGGGCAGGGCGGCGGGGACGTGGATCGTGAAGCCCTCGTGGTAGTCGCCCGACCAGGCGACGTCGCCTTCGAGGAAGACTTCGTTGCCGGCGAGTTCGAGGCCGAAGCGGGCCGACTCCCCCGGCTTCGGTTCGACGTTGTAGACGGGGACTTCGGTCGCCGGCGCGGTCGGCGGAGCCGGCGTCCCCAGCGGCGGCAGCGAGACCGTCACCTGGCTGACCCCGACTTTCGATTCGGGCGGGCAGCCGGAGGCGCCGGCTTCGAAGGTCGCGAGCGGGCAGCGGACGGTGGCGCCGGGGTTGACGCTGAGGCCGACCGGGAGGTCGACCCGGACCGTCTTCAGTTCGTCGACCGGGGTTTGGCCGGGCGGCCCGCTCTTGACGATGAACTGGGTGAAGCCCCAGTTCGGGTGGGCGCCGGCGGTTTCGAAGAACTGCTGCGGCGTGTCGATCGAGCAGGGTTCGGCGCTTTCGGGCGGTTCTTCGGTGCAGGTCCCCGCCTGCCAGCCCGAGTCGACCGCGGGATGGGCCGGGTCGCTGGGGGCGATGATGTCGCCGGTGTCGGCGCCGGCGGTGGAGACGGCGGCCGACCCGATCGCGGCGCAGAGCGAGGCGAGCGCCAGCAGGCGGCCACCGGACCAAGGATTTTTCCTCCCGAGAAGCATCCTCGGCGAGAGACTACCCAAAAATGAGGAGTCGAATCAACAATTTTGGGTAATCTGCCTCCATGGCGATCGAGAACGGCAGTTCCTCCCCCCATCCCCTGGACACCCTCGAAAGCGACGTCCTCGCCGCGCAGGACGGGCGACCGGACCGGCGACCAGCCTCCGACGGGGGCTCGATCCCCGTCGACTGGGAGCGCCTGGCGCGGGCGACCGCCCACCCGCTGCGGATCTCGATCCTCGAAATCCTCGGGATCGACGGCGGCCGCGTCCTCTCCCCCAGCGACCTCAGCCACGAGCTGCAGATCCCCCTCAGCAACACCAACTACCACGTCACCGAGCTGGCCAAGTCGGAGCTGATCGAGCTGGTCCGCGAGCGCCAGGTGCGCGGCGCGACCGAGCATTTCTACCGTCTTCCGGCCGAAAATCCGCAACCGGCCCTGGGAGTTTCCTTAGCGCTGCATTAGGGTCCAGCGTGTGGGAGAGAATTCGACCCTCGACGCCTACGAAGCCTTCGCGCCGGTCTACAACGAGTTCAACCACCTCAACGACTACGAGATGTGGGTGGGGCGGGCGCTGCTGCCCGAGCTCGAGAAGCACGGGCTGCGCAAGGGGCGGGTGCTCGACGTCGGCTGCGGCACCGGCCGCGCCTTCGCGCCGCTGCTGAGCCGCGGCTGGAAGGTGCGTGGCTGCGACCTCTCCCCCTCGATGCTGGAGCGCGCCAAGGCCGAGGCGGGAGACGAGGTCGAGCTCTCGGTCGCCGACATGCGGGAGCTGCCCGTCTTCGGCGAGTTCGAGCTGGTGATCGCCCTCAACGACCCGGTCAACTACCTGATGGGCGAGGACGACCTCGAGCGCGCCTTCGCCGGGATGCGGGCGAACCTCGCCGCGGGCGGCCTGGTGATCTTCGACTGCAACTCCTGGTCCACCTACATGAGCACCTACAAGACCGAAATCCGCGAGGTCGAGTTCGAAGGCCGCCACTGGGTCTGGCGCGGCGCCGGCGAGGTCGGCGGCGACCCGACCATGTTCGAATCGCGGATCGAAGGCGACGGGATCGAGGAGCCGATCAGCCATCGGGAGCGCTTCCGCAGCGAGCCCGAAGTCCGCGCCGCGATGAGCGCCGCCGGCCTCGAGTGCCTCGCCGTCCTCGGCATGGAGGAGGTCGGCGGCGAGGTAGTCCTCTCCGCCCCACCCGACGACGAGCGCCACTACAAGATCGTCTACATCGGTTCGAAGGCTGACTGAAACCCGCCGGGAGATGAATGCGAGCGGCTGCCGCGGGTAGCCGCAGCGGGTGATCGCGGTTCTTCTCAGCGGCGAGGAGGAGGACGAGGGCGAGGCCCCCGAGGGCGAAGGCGAGGCGGAGGCGAGCCCTCTCCCGCGAGGGCGAAGCCTGAGCCAGGGGTTGCGCCGGCGGCTCCTCAGACCCGGGCCGGCGGCGCCCGAGCGCCAGAAAACCCTGCAAATGGTCGAGATCCATGAGCCGTAGTACGATTGCGTTCCACTTAAGTATCCACTAGGGTTCCCAAATTCAGGGTTCTTGTCGAGGAGGTAGCCGCCCATGCCCGGCGACAAGAGCAGTTCGGCGGTCGAGCAGATTCTCGATTTCGTGCCCGATGCGATTCTCGGGGTCGGCGCCGACGGCTCGATCGTCCTCGCCAACGCCCAGGCCGAGAAGCTCTTCGGCTACCGCCGCGAGGCGCTGATCGGCGAGACGCTGGAGACGCTGGTCCCGCAGCGCTACCGCGGCATCCACCCCGGGCACCGGCGCGCCTACTTCGGCTCGCCGCGGACGCGGCCGATGGGCCAGGGAGTCGAGCTCTACGCCCGTCGCCGCGACGGCACCGAGTTCCCGGCCGAGATCAGCCTCTCGGCGATCGAGCTCGACGGCGCCACCGTCGCCACCGCCGCCGTGCGCGACATCAGCGAGCGGGCCGAGTCCGAGCGCGAGCAGGCCCTGCAGCGCCAACTCGACCGGGCGCGGCGCCTGGAGAGCGTCGGCCAGCTCGCCGGCGGCATCGCCCACGACTTCAACAACATCCTCGGGGTGATCATGAACTACGCCGAGTTCGTCGCCGAGGAGCTGGCGCCGGGCTCGCAGGCCCGCAGCGACGTCGAGGAGATCAAGCGCTCGGCGCAGCGCGCCGCCGACCTCACCCGCCAGCTCCTGATCTTCAGCCGCCGCGAGGCGGTCCAGCCGAAGGTGCTCTATATGCGCGAGGTGGTCGGCGACCTCGAAAATCTGCTGCGGCGGGCGCTCGGGGAGCGGGTCGACCTGCGCACCTGCTTCGCCGACGAGCGGCTGCCGATCGAGATCGACCCCGGCCAGCTCGAGCAGGTGCTGGTCAACCTCGCGGTCAACGCCCGCGACGCGATGCCCGACGGCGGCCGGCTGCTGATCGAGGTCGAGCGGGCCGAGCTCGACGAGGAGTACGCCTACATGCACCCCGACACCGAGCCCGGGACCTACGTGCGGCTGAAGGTGAGCGACACCGGGACCGGCATGGGCCCGGAGACGCTGGAGCACGTCTTCGAGCCCTTCTTCACCACCAAGCCCGACGGGACCGGCCTGGGGATGGCGACCGTCTACGGCATCGTTACCGGCGCCGGGGGGCGGATCGACATCTACTCGGAGCCGAGCCTGGGGACGACGGTGAAGATCCACCTGCCGATCGCCGAGGACCGGCCGACTCCGCAGCCGCAGGAGCCGGAGCCGGAGATCCGCGCCGCGGGCGAGGTCGTCCTGATCGTCGAGGACGAGGCCGAGGTGCGGCGGATGGCCGAGCGCATCCTCGCCAAGCGCGGCTACCGGGTCCTCGAGACCGCCAGCGGCAACGAGGCGGTGGGGATCTGCGCCGATCCGGGCCATGAGGTCGACCTGCTGCTGACCGACGTGATCATGCCCGAGATGCTCGGGACCGAGCTGGTCGCCGAGGCGCGGCGGCTGCGCCCCGACCTGCGGGTCCTCTACATGTCCGGCTACAGCCACGAGGTGCTGGCGCCGCAGGCGCTGACCGACAGCGACGGCACCGCCTTCATCGAGAAGCCCTTCAGCTCGCGGGACCTGGTCGCTGCGATCGCCGAGCTGATCGGCCGCGAGGACGGCGATGTCGGCTGACCCGGTGCGGATGCGGGCGGCGACGGTCACCGGCCGGCCGCGGGTGCTCGCGGTCGACGACCGGCCCGAGCAGCTGGAGATCCTCGACCGCACGCTCGGCCGCAGCTTCGACTGCGAGCTCGCCGGCGGCGTCGCCGAGGCGCGGGCGCGGCTCGAGGCCGAGCGGTTCGAGCTGGCGATCTGCGACATCGAGATGCCCGGCGAGTCGGGGATGGTCCTGGTCGAGGAGATCGCCCGGCGCTGGCCGCAGACGGCGATGATCGTGGTCACCGGGATCGACGAGACCGGCGTCTCGGAGCGGGCCTTCGAGCTCGGCGCCAACGGCTACCTGGTGAAGCCGTTCTGGCCGGGCCAGCTGGTGATCTCCTGCCTGATCGCGCTGCACCAGCGCCGGCTCGAGGTCGCCCAGCGCAACCACGTGCGGGCGCTGGAGTCGCGGATCCAGGACCTGATGGACATGGCGCCGGTTCCGATGTACATCAAAGACCGCGACCTGCGCTACGTGATCGCCAACCGGGTCGCCACCGAGGTCGCGGGCCTCGATCCGGGAGGCCTGATCGGCCTCGACGACGGCGCGATCATGTCGCCCGAGTCGAGCGCGCTCGCCCGCGAAATCGACCAGCGCATCCTCAACAGCGGCGAGCCCTTCGAGGGCGAGGAGGAGCTGCAGGTGGGCAGCGAACGGCGGACCTTCCTCTCGGTCAAGTTCCCCTACGTCGACGACGAGGGCGAGATCATCGGCATCTCCGGGGTCTCGACCGACATCAGCGGGCAGAAGCGGGCCGAGCAGCTTGAGCGCGACTTCGCCCAGGCGCAGCTGCGGGCGGTCGAGGAGCTGCGGCGCTCGCGGCTGGAGACGGTCGAGCGGCTTGCGCGGGCGATCGAGCTGCGCGACGGCGAGACCGGGGCCCACGTCAACCGGATGGCGCGGGTCGCAGCCCTGCTCGGGCAGCTGGCCGGGCTCGGCTCCGACCGGGTCGAACTGCTCCGCGCCGCGGCGCCGATGCACGACATCGGCAAGATCGCCACGCCGGACGAGATCCTCCGCAAGGACGGGCCGCTGACAGCGGCGGAGTTCGAGACGATGAAACGCCACACGATCGTCGGCTACGACATCCTCTCCGGCTCCGACAGCCGGCTGCTGCAGATGGCCGCCCACATCGCCCTCACCCACCACGAGTGGTTCGACGGCAGCGGCTACCCGGGCGGCCGCACCGGCGAGGAGATCCCGCTCGAAGGCCGCATCGTCGCCGTCGCCGACGTCTTCGACGCGCTGCTCAGCGACCGCCCCTACCGGCCGGCGATGGCGGTCGAGGAGGCGGCGGCGGTGATCGAGGCCGAGAGCGGCAGCCACTTCGACCCCGCGATCGCGACACTGCTCCTCGACAACCTCGAGGAGGCGCTGAGCCGCCGGCGCTGAGGCGCGGGCGGCGAACCTCGCCCTCGCTTCGCCGGCGGGCGGCTCTAGCGGGCGAACTTCCTCACAAGCTCCTGCTCTTCCTCCATCTTCATCTTCAGTCGCATCTTGAAGTCGTCGTCAGCGCGGAAAGACTCGATGAGCCGGTTGATTGCTTCCCGCACCAGGTCCGAGATGGTTCGACCCTCCACCTCGGCGATCAGAGCAAGCTCCTGCGCCATAGTGACGGTGAGTCGAAGGCTCATTGCCTTCGTTGCCTTCAACGCCGGCTGATCGCCGGTCCTCACGAGCGTCATCCCCCCTTTCGCAGCTCGCGAAGGACAGCGGCGTCACTCTCCAGCCGCTGCTCCAGCCGCTTCTGGAAGTCGGGGTCGCGGCACCGGGCGGCAACGTGGATCGCAAGCGCCTCGCGCACAGTTTCGGCAATGGTCACATCGTCCACTCGGGCCACCGCAGGCCTTCGACCGGGCGTCATGCGGGGGCTTCCCCGGCAAGCTGCTCGAGGACGGCGGTGCAGGCATCGCGGGCATCATCGGCGAGCTTCCATTCGGCTTCGGTGTCCTCGCGCTCCGAGTGCGTGGCCTCCTGGTATTCCACGAAGATGCGCCGCAGTTCGGTCACGATCGGCCCCAGCTCCTCCGGCGGCAGGGTCATCGGCACGATGTTGGCGGCGCCCTCGGGGTACCCCCAGCCCATGCCGCCTTCCTCGATCAGGCGCAGCATCGCGCAGAGACGCCGGCCGGCCCGCTCGCAGGTGGCGATCTCCTCCGGTTTGCTGCTGTCGCCAAAGGTCTTGAGGTCGTGGAACTGACTCAAGAGCATCAGGAATGACTCGTAGAGCGCGTCCCGGTGGGCGCGGGAGATGATGATCTGGCGACTCACGCAGCGGTGGTTCCGGCCCGGGTGGCTCCAGGCAGATGGGGGAAGTAAAAGGACGGTTCGTCCCTCTCCCCATCCGCACGAGCGACGACGTCGACGACCTCTAGGACGCCGGCATCGCCCATTGCCTTGCAGTGGTAGCGGGCGTGCTCAATCGTTATCGCGGCAGCCTCCGCCAGTTCTGCCAGCGCAAGCGGCTGGCGGCGCTCCAACAGGGTCTGGATGATCGTCAGCCTCGCGGGGTAGAGCAGGCGGGGGACGAGGACTTCCCAAACGAAGCGCTCGTCCCCCGCGCTCCCAGCATCGGCCGCGCTGGGGGGTGGGGAGCTCTGGGGAGTTTGGTTCTTGACGCGACGGAACTTCATGGTCGGTTCTCCGTCGCCAGCATTATCAATTGATGGGCATACACTGAGCGCAAAAGCTAGCTATAGGGGAGCCGGGGCTCAATCCCACTTTTCACTCCGAATTGGACCCCACGCTCAGGGTTTCCCCCCAAGGGGTGTGAGCGCTAGCTGGTGCGACTGCGGTGAAACCCTAGGAACGTAACCACGTGCATCTCACCCGCATCTCCGACCGCGTTAAGCCGTTGTGCAGCTTCGGTCTCAATTTCGCACACTCGATTCCATGAGTGTCGCTGCTCCTCGGTCAACGCCACTCGCCCCTGCGCGTCAAGGACAATCGGCTTCCAGGTAAGGATGAGCCGTGGATCACTGTGAAGCTTGCCCGCCCAAAGGGAGGACAAAGACTCTGCCATTCCGGCCCTGAGCGTGACCGCGGAGATGATCTGGCGCTCCTGGCTGGAAAGTGATTCCCATTCGCCATAGTCATATACCGGCAACTTTATGTATGCGTAAATCGTTTGAGACAGGTTTCGTTTCTGAACCCGACCCACAACCCGAATGGCCCGGTCCTCCAAGAGCTTCCGCAGGTGATAATGAAGATCGCCTAGCGGCTGCCCAAGCGTTCGACTAAGACCGGCGGCCGTTGCCGGTCCCTCGTGAAGAGCCGCCAGGATTTCCACCCGGATGCGATGACCGACTGCGCGATTTATCGCCTCCTCAAGCGTTCGGCTGGGCGGCACGGAATCGGGCAGGGATAGGCTCTCCTCCCAACGCCCAGTCTCAAGTGGTTGCGGTGCGGGGGGCGAGTTCCTGACCCGCCTATAGCCGAATACGGCGGCGATATACCTTTTCCCTGGGTCATCATTTTTGACCCGGCGACTCGCCGAATCTGCCTCCACATTTTCGATCCGCTCCCAACTTGCTTCGAGCTCATCGAGGAGATCCGCTCTCCCTTGTTGATCGAGCGGAATCCGATTCCACACGTTGACCACATCTGGGTCCTCGTGAAACTTCCCCTCCGTCAGCGCGGAAAGCGCCTCAGTCCAGGTTGCTTGGAGGATGAGCGCGCTTTCTACCTGGCGGTTAGTCGGTGACATCGCCTGCCAGTCCGCAGTTGAGTTCAGCGTGAGTCTCGTGACGCGGTAGACGTTCTGCGTCATATTGCCCGCCCTCTTCCGCTCGGCAATCTCGATGGATCCGTCTTTCAGAAGCTCCTCAAGGTGATAGCGGAGGCGCTCGCGAGGTTGATGAAGGACGGCGGCAAGCTGAGCTGCGGTAGCTGGCCGGTCGTGGAGGGCTCTTCGAATTTCGACCCTAAACCGGTGTCCGAGACCGAATCCGACTGCCTCCTCAATGCTCCGCTGCCCTTCTGCCGCGGCGAAGGCAGGGCCACCGATGACTTGGCTGATTTGCTCGTTGTCCATTAACGCTAGCTCGGCTGGGCACTCAATCGCCACCGAGCATAGACGGCACATGCGCCCTGCTGAAATCTCGAATGGTTGAAGTCTACCCCCTACAAAAGAGGTTCTTAGCATTGCTCCCGGTCTGGCGATCACGCTGGACCGACAAGCGTAGAAGGGGGTGATCCGATGGTGCTTATCCAGCAGACGTCCGTCTATTCGGCGGTCCATCTGACGAAGAACTCATAGGAGCACCGGGGCCGATTCGCCCTCCGGCGGTCGGCTCCGAGATCAACACTTTGGAATACATCTGAACCGCGGGAGGGAGTGAGGCGACACCCAGCGCCGAGCGACCGTCCAAGCCGTTGCCTTCGAGGGTCGCTGCCGCCCTGGCTGCCGATGGCAGGGCCAGCTTCACGCTCAGCGCCGGCGTTTCGCAAGGAAACGCTGCCAAACCAGCGCGGAGGTGAGAGCGATGCGCCGAGTGCGATGGGCGCGAGCGACGCCGTGGTGGCCGAGAGAACACACAGCGCCGAACGAGGGGAGCCCTTGCTTTGGCCAAACTCCTAACAATCAAATATATCGAGGAGGTGAGAAAGCATGAAGGTTCTGTCGAACGCAGCAGCGCTTCCAGTTCTGACCGTTTCCAAGTCGGGCTAAAGGCCAACTCTGGCGGTCACCCGAGAAGACGGGCCGGCTCGCTTAATCGCGGTCGGCCCAAATCAACCATTCTGCAAGTGAAACGGGTAACGGCATGAGACTAGAACGAGCCAAGCGGCACCTGTTAGGCCCCCTTGCCGACCTCAGCAATCGGCAGGGCCTGCCCGCCTATTCCGATCTCCATTTGGTCACCTCCCTTCCTCCACGCCAACAATACGAAGCTTTGATAAAGACCTCTAGCGGCAATGGAGTCAGGGCTCAGTCCCCGGTCTGATTTTGGCTGGGGGGTCAGGGGGCGGCCTCAGCGCGGCGCGATCTCAGCGCGGCGCAGTTGACGGAGAAGCGCTGCCAAACCAGCGCGGAGGTGATAGCGATGCGCCGAGCGCGAGGGGCGCGAGCGCCGCCGCGGTGGCGAGAGAACACACAGCGCCGATGCACGAGGAGAACGACGGAGACGAGGATCGGGGGCAGTAGTTCGAATTCACGACACCTGCTTAAGCGACCGCAGATATGTCGACAAGCCGGAAGCCTCGCAATCGCCGCTGTGCTGCGGGATACCGGCACTGAACGGCGATCCGAACCGGAACAGGCGGCGGATGGGCCAGCGGAACAGCCGGCGGAACCCCTGACGACCGGCACCCCTCGGGCGCTCAAACCCTCATCGTCATCAGCGCCTTGCGTGCCCGGTCGGACTTGGTCGGCGCGTAATGGCGGCGGGTGGTCGAGATGTCGCTGTGGCGCAGGACCTCCGAGACCACGTCGATGGGCTGGGGATCGTGCTCGTCGTTGAGGGCGAGGGTTGCCCAACTGCGCCGCATCGCGTGCGGCGAGACGAAAGAGGTGACGCCCCGGGCGCAGTCGTACCTTCCGGTCGCAGCCTTGATGCCGACCCCGTTGCGCACGGCATGCCACCGCAGCACCTTGGCGAGACTCTGCGGCGCGGTTCGCCGTCCGTTCCTGGTCAGGAAGACATAGGCGGTCTCGGGATCGGCCAGCGCTTCGCGCATCGCGGGGTTCCGCTGCGCCTCCGATAGCTGCCAGCGCCGGTAGGCGCGCAGCTCGCGCACCAGGCGGGGCGCGAGCGCGAAGACGTCGGCCTTGCCGCCCTTGCCGACCAGTTCCCAGGTGGCGGCATCGAGGTCGAGGTCGCGCCAACGGGCGTCCACGAACGTCTGCAGCCGCGACGGGGCGAAGAAGCTCCAATTCGCCAGGAGCCGGCCGCGGGGAGTTCCGGCCCCGTCGATCAGCCTGCGGACCTCCTCCCTATTCAGGGAGAAGCCCTGTTTGTGGATCACCTTCGGCGAGGTCTCCAGCACGGCCGGGTTGTGGTCGGGTAGATCCTCTTCCGCCTGAAAATGCCGGTAGAGGAATTTGACGGCTGAGAGGTAGCTCTTTCGATAGGAAGCCGACCACCCGCAGCCGTTCTTGCCGTCGGGGTAGCCGCGGACCCGGCACCACTCACACGGAATCCGGGAGCGGGCCGGTCGCGTTCCGCCCTGCTCCTCCAGATGGTTCATAAAGAGGCGGACGTGCTTGCGCCTGGCGCCGTAGAAATCCAGCCCGTGAGCGCTCGCGAGGTACTGGCTGAAGTGGACAAGGTGATCCTCGTATCGCTCCAGCGTGGATCGCCCGACTTTCGCGTGGTTGACTTCGACCGCCTCGGCGATCAGCTTCTCGTCTGAGAGTCCCATCCGTAGCTCCTCGAATCGGTCGAGGTAACGGGCAGGGGCGGATTCGATATCGAACGGCTCGTCCTCAGCAGCCATGCCAAGAACATCAATCCGGCCGCGCCGATGCCCCCGCTTTTGGGGCCCGCCTGCAACCGCCCGCTCGGGTCGTCGTCCATTTCCCGTCTCCTCGGGTTCCGAGGACGGGGCCAGGCGATCCAAGCTGTAGAGCCAAAATTTCGAACGGGTCTCGAACCTCCCCCGCTCTTTTGGCTCTATAAGCGGCCTTGAAGAGCGGACGACGGGTCTCGAACCCGCGACCTCAAGCTTGGGAAGCTTGCGCTCTACCAACTGAGCTACGTCCGCGTGGGGCTGATTCTAGGGCGTGAGGGGGTGCCGGGGAGCGGCTGGAACTAAAGTTCCGGGCTCTGTGAGCGTGCGCTCTTCCATCGCAGTCGTGGCCGTGCTGGCCGTCGTCGGCCTGCTCGTCTTCGGGCTGGTCAGCAAGGGGTCCACGGGGGTCGCCGTCGGCGACGTGGCGCCGAGCTCGCGGCTGCCGCGGCTGGAGGGGAAGGGCGAGAGCTCGCTGGCCCGGTACCGGGGCCGGTGGGTGCTGGTCAACTTCTGGGCCTCGTGGTGCGAGCCCTGCAAGGAAGAGGCGCCGGCGCTGGAGGCCTTCCAGCGGCGGCACGGCGGCGCCCGCTTCACGGTGCTGGGCATCGACAGCCGCGACCTCAGCGGCGACGGGCGCGAGTTCGTCCGCCGCTACGGGCTCAGCTACCCGCAGCTGCGCGACGGCGACGGCGCCGCTGCCCACGACTACGGGACCACCGGGGTCCCCGAGAACTACCTGGTCGACCCGAGGGGCCGGGTGCGGTGGCTGCTGCACGGGCCGGTCGACGACGAATACCTGCGCGACGAAATCGCCCCCTTCCTGCCGCGGGAACGCTCGTGAGGGCGCGTCGGCTCGTCGCCCTACTCGCCGCTCTGACCGCCGCGCTGGTGGCGCTGGCGCCGGCCGCGGGCGCCGCCGGGCAGCGGGCCTCGCTGATCGAAATCGAAAAGCAGGTGATGTGCCCCGTCTGCGGGACCCTGCTGCAACTCGCCGAATCGCCGCAGGCGATGCGCGAGAAAGCCTTCATCCGCCGGCTGATCGACGAAGGCAGGAGCGAAGCGCAGATCAAGGACGCGCTGGTCGCCCAGTACGGGACCGAGGTTCTGGCGCTGCCGCAGGGGTCCGGCTTCAGCCTCTCGGCCTACCTGGTGCCGATCGTCGCCTTCGTCGTCGCCGCGATCGCGCTGGGGTTCGGGGTGCTGCGCTGGCGGCGCGCCGGCGGCCGCGGGGACCGCGGGGCGCCTGAGCCCGGCCCCAGCGACGAGGACTCCGAGCGGCTCGACGCCGATCTCGCCCGCTACGACCTGTAGCGAGCGCGCGGTGGGAGTTTTGGTCGCATGACAACCAAAACTCCCACCGCTCAGACGCTGACGCCGATCGCGCCGAGCGCCGGGAGCGGCAGGCGGGCGACCGCGGCGCGCGCCGGGCGTCCCTCGCGCCCCCGCGCCGCCGAGGCGGGCAGCGCCGCCAGCGCCGCGTCCGCCTGGGCGGCGGCGGCCGCGCAGGCCCGCGCTTCGCCCTCGGGCGGCGGCCCGGCCAGAAGCACCAGCTCGTAGGCGCCGCGCAGCTTCGCGACCATGTGGGCGAAGCTCTGCAGGCCGAGCAGGGTCTCGACCTTGTGCGCCGGCCGGCCGCCGCAGACGCAGACCAGCGGCTCGGCGGCGCCCGCGGCGGCCGGGCCGCCGAGGACGACCGGCTGGATCACCTCGGCCGGTTCGGCCTCCCAGCGCAGGTACTCGTGCAGGCCCGGCGCCGCGGCGAGGCCGATCTGGGCCGCCAGGCGCGGCCGCGCGAGGTCGCACTCGACCAGGATCGTGCGGCGCCCGGCCGAGGTCGCCGCCGCGGCGAGCCCGATCGCCGCAACCGAGGGCGCCTCCCTCTCCCCCGTCACCAGCACCACCCGCCGCCCGTCCAGCCGCGGCAGCGCCCGCCCCAGCGCGGCGAAGTCCTCGCGGCGCAGCGACCAGGCCCGCGCCCCCTCGGCCGGCCCGGCGATCGCGGCCAGCAGCGGCAGCCTGGCCCGGCGCCGCAGCATCACATCCGCTCGGGCGCCGAGATCCCCAGCAGCCCCAGGGCCGCGGCGATCGTCCGCTTCGTCGCCAGGCAGAGCGCCAGCCGCGAGGCTTCGACCCCCTCCCCCTCGGCGCCGACCACCTGGCAGTCGCGGTAGAAGGCGTGGAAGTCGGCGGCGACCGCGGTCGAGTAGGCGCAGACGCGGTGGGGCGCCCGCCGGTCCGCCGCCGAGCGCACCTCCTCGGGGAACTCGAGCAGGCGCTTGACCAGGGCCTTCTCGCTCTCCTCCAGCGGCGGCCGCGTCTCCGGGGCGCCGGGCTCGCCCGCCCCCTCCTCGCCCGCCTTGCGCAGGATGCTGGCGATCCGCGCGTGCGCGTACTGCACGTAGTAGACGGGGTTCTCGCTCGACTGGCTGCGGGCGAGCTCGAGGTCGAGGTCGACGGTGGTCTCGTGGCTGCGCCAGAGCATGAACCAGCGGGTCGCGTCGACGCCGATGTCGTCGAGCAGCTCGTCGAGGGTGATGAACTCGCCGGTCCGCTTCGCCATCTGCACCCGCTCGCCGCCTTCGACGACGTGGACCAGGCTCATGATCAGCGCCTCGAAGGCCTCGGGGTCGGCGCCGAGCGCCTCGATCGCGGCGCGGATCCGGGCGACGTAGCCGTGGTGGTCGGCGCCGAGCACGTCGATCAGCCGGCCGAAGCCGCGCTGCAGCTTGTCCCAGTGATAGGCGATGTCGGGAGTGAGGTAGGTCGGCTCGCCGTCGGAGCGGATCAGGACCCGGTCCTTGTCGTCGCCGAAATCGGTCGTCCGCAGCCAGAGCGCGTCTTCGGAGCGGTAGGTGTGGCCGCCCCTCCCAAGCTCGGCGAGCGCGGTCTCGACCTCACCCCGCGCGTAGACGGTGCGCTCGGAGAACCAGTTGTCGAAGCGGACGCCGAAGCGCTCGAGCGTGCCGCGGATGCCGTCCAGCATCAGCTCGATTCCCCCCGCCTTGACCTGCTCGCGGTCGCCGGGGTCGACCTCCACCGCCCGCAGCCGCTCGGCGATCTCGGTCACGTAGGCGCCGGCGTAGCCGTCGGCGGGCGGCGCCTCGCCCCGCATCCGCGCCGCGATCGACTCGGCGAAGCGGTCGATCTGGCTGCCGGCGTCGTTGATGTAGTACTCGCGCTCGACCTCGTGGCCGACCGCCCGCAGCAGCCGCGCCAGCGAGTCGCCGTAGGCGGCGTGGCGGCCGGTGCCGACGTGGATCGGCCCGGTCGGGTTGGCGGAGACGAACTCGACCAGCACCCGCTGCGGGGAGGCGACCGGCGCCGGGCCGAGGTCCTCGCCGGCCGCGGTCAGGTCGGCGAGCGCCCGCAGGTACCAGGAGTCGGCGAGGAAGAAGTTGACGAAGCCCGGCCCGGCGACCTCGATCCGCTCCAGATGGGGCGCCAGCGCCGGCTCGCCGGCGAGCCGCTCGCGCAGGCGCTCGGCGACCGTGCGCGGGTTGTCGGCGAGGTGGCGGGCGAGCAGCATCGCCGCGTTGGAGCTGTAATCGCCCAGCTCGGGCTTGGGCGGGCGCTCCAGGGTCGGCTGCGGCTCGCTCGCCTCGCCGTCGCGCAGGGCGCGGGCGGCGCCTTCGACGGCGCCCCGCAGCGCCGCTATCGAATCGGTTGCGCTCACCGGCCAATCGTATGGACCGGGGCTCGGCCCGGGTACTCTCCCCTGCCTTGCGCGCAGCGGTCCTCAGCGACATCCATTCCAACCGGCAGGCCCTCGAGGCCGTCCTCGCGGCGGTCGAGGAGGCCGGCGTCGACGAGGTCTGGTGCCTCGGCGACATGGTCGGCTACGGGGCCGAGCCCGACGCCTGCACCGCCCTGGTGCGCGAGCGCGCCGACGTCTGCCTGGCCGGCAACCACGATCTGGCGGTGCTGGGCGCACTCGACATCCGGACCTTCTCGGAGGGCGCGGCGGCCGCGGTCGAATGGACGCGGGAGAACGTCGCGGAGGCGACCCTCGACTTCCTCGCCGGGCTCGACCCGGCCGGCTCCCGCGAGCGGGTCGGCCTCTTCCACGCCTCCCCTCGCGACCCGGTCTGGGAGTACGTGCTCTCGACGGAGGAGGCCGACGCGGGCTTCGAGGCGATGGCCGAGCGGGTGGGCCTGATCGGCCACTCCCACATCTCGCTCTTCTTCGTCCGCCCCCCCGGCGCCCGCCCCGGCCAGGCCGAGGGGGCCCGGGCCGGCGACGGCACCGTCGCCGAGGTCGCCGAGGGCGGCTGGCTGCTCAACCCCGGCAGCGTCGGCCAGCCCCGCGACGGCGACCCCCGCGCCGCCTGGATGGAGCTCGACACCGCGGCCTGGCGGGCGCGCTGGCACCGGCTCCCCTACGACATCGAGGCGGCGGCCGGGGCGATCCGCGCGGCCGGGCTCCCGGTCTCCCTGGCAGAGCGCCTGGAGGTCGGCCGTTGATCGCAAATTGCAGGACAAAGATCGGCTCCAGGCCTTTCTCTAGACTCGACCCATGGGCCGCGTGAGCGCACTCCTGCCGGCCTTGGTCCTCGGCGGGGCCTGCGCGCTGGCGCTGGCCTCCTGCGGCGGCGGCAACGCCAAGCTGCTGCCGGGGGCGAAGGCGAGCCAGATCGAAGCCAACCTCGACCAGGTCAAGCAGCTGGTCGCGAGCGGCGACTGCATCGGCGCCGAGAACGCGGTCGCCGCGGTCGCCGCCGAAGTCGAAGAGCTGAACGAAGTCGCCGCAAAGCTGAAGGCCGCGCTGCAGGAAGGGACCGCGAAGCTGAGCGAAGTGGTGGGCCGCTGCGAAGAAGAAGGCGCCGAAGAAGAAGCCGAACCCGCCCAGGAAGGCGGCGTCGAAGCCGAAGAACTGGAACAGAAGGAACGGGAAGCCGAAGAAAAGGCCCAGGAAAAGGTCGAAAAGCAGCAGCAGAAGGAAGAAGAAAAGGCGGAAGTGCCCGAAAAGGAAGAAGGGCAGCTGCCGCCGCAGGCCGAAGGCAAAGGGAAAGGCAAAGGGCACGAAGAAGCCCCGCCCCCCGCCGCCGAAGCGCCGGCCGAATCGGAATCCGGCGGCGTCAGCCCCGGCGTGGGGGTCGAATGATGGCGGCGGGATCGCTCTCGGGCCGCTACGAGACCGGCGAGAAGCTCGGCACCGGGGGGATGTCGAACGTCTACAAGGCGACCGACCTGATCCTCGAGCGGACCGTCGCGGTCAAGGTTCTCGCCGAGCACCTCTCCGACGACGAGCGCTTCGTCGCCCGCTTCAAGCGCGAGGCGCTGGCGGTGGCGAAGCTGATCCACCCCAACATCGTCCAGGTCTACGACACCGGGGTCGACGACGGCCGCCACTACATCGTCATGGAGTACGTCGAGGGCCGCTCGGGCGCCCAGATCCTGCAGCGGCAGGGCCCGGTCGAGCCGGCGGTCGCGGCGGAGATCGGGATCCAGGCCTGCGCCGGGCTCGACTACGCGCACCGGCGCGGGATCATCCACCGCGACGTCAAGCCGGGCAACCTAATGGTCGTCGGCGGCCCGGTCGGCGGCGGCGAGATGATCGTCAAGCTGACCGACTTCGGGATCGCCCGGGCGATCGAGCAGACCCGGATCACCCAGGTCGGCTCGGTGGTCGGGACCGCCGCCTACCTGGCGCCGGAGCAGGTGCGCGGCGAGGAGGCGACGCCGGCCACCGACGTCTACGCGCTCGGCGTCGTCCTCTACCAGTTCCTCACCGGGCGGCTGCCCTACGAGGGCTCCTCCCTGGCAGAGCTGGCGGTGCGCCAGCAGAACGAGAAGCCGCTGCCGCCGAGCACCTACAACAGCGAGGTGCCCGAGACGCTGGGGGCGGCGGTGCTGCGGGCGCTCGAGGGCGACCCAAACCGGCGCTACGCGAGCGCCGAGGAGCTGGCGCAGGGGCTGCGGCTGGGCCTCGAAGGCGAGGACGTGACGCTGCCGCTGGAGGAGGGCACCTCGGCGACGCGGGTGCTCGGCGCCGAGACCGCGGCGACCCGCCACCTCGGCCGCGACACCGCCCAGACCGAGTACCGGCCGGCCTCGCCGACCCGGCGCCCGGAACCGCGGGTCGCGCCGATGCCCGCCCCGGCCGCCCCCGCCCCGCGCGCCGCCGAGCCGCGCCGCCGCGGCGCCTTCTCGCGCTTCATGCGCTTCGTCCTGGCGCTGGCCGCGCTGGTCCTGGTCGCCGGCGCGGTGGCGACGGCGGTGATCCTCACCACCGACCAGGCCGCCGGGGTCAAGGTCAGCAGGGTCGCCGGCGACACCGTCGACAAGGTCGTCGAAGAAGTCAAGGAACTGGTCCACAAGAACACCGAATAGGACTCTGACAGTCCGGTTTCCCCCGCCGGGCGGCTCGGGTAGCGGCCGGGAGTGGCGCCCGACGGCGACAGCGGCGGATTGATCGACCGGCTGACCGGAGACCTCGAGCCCGACGTCCTCAAGGTCTCCGGCGTGGTGATCGTCGCCAGGCGCCTTTCCTAACCAGAGGTTCGGGAAAGCGCCTGCCAGGGAGCGACCCCCAAGAGGATGGCGGCGCGGTAGGCGTCGAAGCTGCCGGCCTCGATCGCGGCGCGGGCGCCCGCGGTGAGCTCGTGCATGTAGGTGAGGTTGTGGAGGACGAGGAGGCGGACGGCGGTCAGCGCTTCGCCGCGGGAGAGGTAGGAGATGTAGTCGCGGTCGTGGCGCCGGCAGGCGGGGCAGGGGCAGCCCTCGACCAGCGGCTCGCGGCTGCCGACCCAGCGGCCCTTGCGCATGTCGAGGCGCCAGCGGGTCTCCGGGCTCGGCGCCAGGGCGACGCCGTGGCGGGCGAGCCGGGTCGGGACGGCGCAGTCGAAGACGTCGAGGCCGAATGCGATGCCGCCGAGCAGGTCGTCGACCTCGCCGATCCCGAGCAGGTGCTTGGGCGCCTCCTCGGGGAGCAGCGGCGCGGTGTGGGCGAGCACCGCCGCCATCTCCTCCTTGTCGCGGCCGAGGGTGCCGCCGATCGCGATCCCGTCGACCCCGGCCGCCGAGACCGCCTCGGCCGATTCGCGCCGCAGGTCCTCGTGGGTGCCGCCCTGGACGATCCCGAAGACCGCCTGCCGCGCGGGCCCCTCGCGCTCGTGCCAGGCGAGGCAGCGGTCGAGCCAGCGGTGGGTGCGCGCGGTCGAGCGGGCGGTGTAGTCGCGGTCGGCGTGGAAGGGCGTGCACTCGTCGAAGACGAGGGCGATGTCGGAGCCGAGCGCCGCCTGCACGCTCATCGAGACCTCGGGCGAGATGAACAGCTCGGCGCCGTCGCGGGGCGAGCGGAAGCGGGCGCCCTCCTCGCCGATCTCGACCTGCGCGCCGTGGTCGCCGGAGCGGCCGCTGCCCTTGACCTCGTTCGCCACCCCGCCGTGGGCGAGCGAGAAGACCTGGAAGCCGCCGGAGTCGGTGACGATCGCCCGCTCCCAGCCCATGAACCCATGCAGGCCGCCGGCGGCGGCGATCCGCTCCGGTCCCGGCGAGACGAACAGGTGGTAGGTGTTGCCGAGGATCAGCTCGTAGCCGAGCCCGGCGACCTCGTCGCCGTCGAGCCCGCGGACCGAGCCCTTGGTTGCCAGCGGGATGAAGGCCGGCGTCGCGATCGGCCCGTGCGCGGTGTGGATCGTCCCGGCGCGGGCGCTCCCGTCGCGGGCCCCGATCTCGAAGCGCAGCCTGTTCCCGTCCCGTCTCATCGCACGATTGCCGGGTTAGCCCGGCCCCGGGCGGGTCAACCCGGCACTCACTCGACCAGCGAGCGGCCGGTCATCGCCTCCGGCTGGGGGATGCCGAGAAGGGCCAGAGCGGTGGGGGCGACGTCGGCGAGGATGCCCCCCTGGCGGAGGTCGAGGCCGTGCTCGGTGACGATCAGCGGCACCGGGTTGAGCGAGTGGGCGGTGTTGGGCGAGCCGTCGGGCTCGAGCATGTGGTCGCAGTTGCCGTGGTCGGCGGTGACGATGCAGGCGCCGCCCTTGGCGGTGACCGCCGCGACGACCTTGCCGAGCTGGGCGTCGACCGTCTCCACCGCCTCGACCGCGGCCGGGATCACGCCCGTGTGGCCGACCATGTCGGGGTTGGCGAAGTTGATGATCCCGAAGCGGTAGTCGCCCCGCTCCCAGTGCGAGACGAAGGTCGCGGCGGCGCCCTCGGCGCTCATCTGCGGCTTGTGGTCGTAGGTGGGGACGTCGCGCGGCGATTCGACCAGCGCCCGCTCTTCCCCCTCGACCTCCTGCTCGCGGCCGCCGTTGAAGAAGTAGGTGACGTGCGCGTACTTCTCGGTCTCGGCGACGTGGAGCTGGTCGCCGCCGCCGGCCGCGATCGTCTCCGCCAGGGTCGTCTTCGGCCGCTGCTCGGGGAAGGCGACCGGGTAGGGCCAGCCCTTGCGGTACGAGGTCATCGTCGTCAGGTCGAGGACCGCTTCGTTGCGGGGGAACTCGTCGAAGGCGGGGTCGGCGAGGGCGCGGCTCATCTGCCGCGCCCGGTCGGGGCGGAAGTTGACGAAGATCGCGACGTCGCCGGCGGCGGCGCCGTCGTAGTCGCCGATCACCGTCGGCTTGACGAACTCGTCGGTCTCCCCGCGCTCGTAGGACTCCTCGACCGCGGCGACGGCGCTCGGGGCGTGGAGGCCGCGGCCGTGGACGATCGCGTCGTAGGCGAGCTTGGTCCGCTCCCAGCGGGTGTCGCGGTCCATCGCGTAGTAGCGGCCGCTGACGGTGGCGACGCGGCCGGCCGCCCGCAGCCAGCTTTCGAGCTCTTCCAGGTAGCCCTTGCCGCCGTGCGGGAGGGTGTCGCGGCCGTCGGTGATGGCGTGGAAGACGAGGTCGGGCACGCCCTCCTGGGCGGCCAGCTCGATCGCCGCCTCGAGGTGCTCCCAGCCGGAGTGGACGCCGCCGTCGGAGACGAGGCCGAGCAGGTGGAGGCGGCCGCGGGGGCTGTTGCGGGCCCGCTCGCAGGCGGCGAGCAGGACCTCGTTGTCGAAGAAGGAGCCGTCGGCGACGGCGTCGTCGATCCGGGCCAGGTCCTGCTTGACGATCGCGCCGGCGCCGAGGTTGAGGTGGCCGACCTCGGAGTTGCCCATCTGCCCCTCGGGCAGGCCGACGTCGGGCCCCTGGGCGGAGAGCTGCGTGTGCGGGTACTCGCTCCAGAGGCGGTCGAAGACCGGCGTCTCGGCGAGCGAGATCGCGTTGCCCGGCCCGGCCGGCGCAAGGCCCCAGCCGTCGAGGATCACAAGAGCCAATGAAGGCACTCTCATGACGCGGTCCAGACGTTGCCAGGCAAGGACGCAGGGAGGGCCGACGAGGGGAGCGCACTGGTTGGTGCGTGACCCGAGGAGGCCGACCGAGGACGCCGCATGGCGACGTCTGGGGCCGTCATGAAGCCTCGACGATGGCGGCGAATTCCTCGGCGTCGAGCGAGGCGCCGCCGACGAGGGCGCCGTCGACGTCCGGCAGCGCCAGCAGCTCGGCGGCGTTGGCGGGCTTGACCGAGCCGCCGTAGAGGATGCGAACCCGCTCGGCGGCGGCGCCGCGCGCCCGCAGCACGTCGCGGATGAAGGCGCAGGCCTCCTGGGCCTGGTCCGCCGTCGCGGTGCGGCCGGTGCCGATCGCCCAGATCGGCTCGTAGGCGATCACCACCTTCTCGATCTGCCCCGCCTCGACCCCGCCCAGGTCGGCCTCGAGCTGGTTCTCCAGGATCTGGGTGGTCTCGCCCGCGTCGCGCGCCGCCTCGCTCTCGCCGACGCAGAGGATCGGCTCCAGGCCGGCCGCCAGCGCCGCCGGCACCTTGCGCGCCAGCGCCTCGTCGGTCTCGCCGAAGTGCTGCCGCCGCTCGGAGTGGCCGAGGACGACCGCCTCGACGTCGAGCTCGACCAGCATCGGCGCCGAGACCTCGCCGGTGAAGGCGCCCGCCTCCTCCTCGTGCATGTTCTGGGCGGCGACCCTGATGGCGGTGCCGTAGCGCCGCTCGACCACCCCGGTGAGGGCGGTGAAGGGCGGGCAGACGACGACGTCGCTCTGGGTGGCGGCGATCCGCGGCAGCAGGGCGTCGACGAACTCGGCCGCCTCGGCGACCGTCTTGTGCATCTTCCAGTTGGCGGCGATGCAGGGGGTGCGCTCAGACATTCGCGGTCTCCTCCTCGGCGTCGAGCAGGGCCTCGACGCCCGGCAGCTTCTTTCCCTCCAGCAGCTCCAGCGAGGCGCCGCCGCCGGTCGAGACCCAGTCGACCCGGTCCTCGAGCCCGAACCGGTTCAGCGCCGCGACCGAGTCGCCGCCGCCGACGACGGTGGTGCCGGGCGCCGCCGCGACCGCCTCGGCCACGGCGCGGGTGCCGGCCGCGAAGGGCTCCATCTCGAAGGCTCCCATCGGGCCGTTCCAGAGCACCGTCCCCGCCGCGGCGATCGCCTCGGCGTAGGCGGCGGCGCTGCGCGGGCCGATGTCGAGGCCCATCCAGCCGTCGGGGACCTCGACCCCGTCGCTCTCGCGGCGCTCGGTGTCGGCCGAGAACTCGCGGCCGAGGACGAGGTCGACCGGCAGTTGCAGCTCGCAGTCGGACCGCGCGGCGCGCTCCAGCGCCTCCCTCGCCGCCTCCTCCCCCTCGGCGAGCGAATCGCCGACCGGGATCCCCTGCGCCTTGAAGAAGCCGAAGCACATCGCGCCGCCGATCAGGATCCGGTCGGCGATCTCGAGGAAGCGGTCGATCACCCCGACCTTGTCGGAGACCTTGGCGCCGCCGAGGACGACGACCAGCGGCCGCCGCGGCGACTCGACCACCCCGGTCAGCTCGGTCACCTCCTTCTCCAGCAGCAGCCCCGCGTAGCCGGGCAGGTAGTCGGCGACGCCGGCGGTGCTGGCGTGGGCGCGGTGGGCCGCCCCGAAGGCGTCGTTGACGTAGATCGAGCCCAGCTGCGAGAGGTTTTCGGCCAGCTGCGGGTCGTTCTTCGTCTCCCCGGGCTCGAAGCGCACGTTCTCCAGCAGCAGCACGTCGCCCGGCCCGAGGGCGCCGCAGGTGAGGTCGACGTCGCCCTCGATCACCCCCGGCGCCAGCTTCACCTCGATCCCCAGCAGCTCCCCCAGCCGCTTCGCCACCGGCGCCAGCGAGAGCGCCGGGTCGCGTTCCCCCTTGGGACGGCCGAGGTGCGACATCAGGATCAGCGCCGCGCCCTTCTCGCGCAGCAGCTCGATCGTCGGCAGGGCGGCGCGGATGCGGGTGTCGTCGGCGACCACCCGCTCGCCTCCCCGCTCCTCGAGCGGCACGTTGAAGTCGACCCGGACGAGGACCCGGCGCCCCTTCACCGGGGCGTCGCGGACGCTTGCCTTGTCGAAGGAGCCGCTCATCAACGGTGGCTGGACAGCCGGCTCAGGAGGGCAGGACCTTGCCGGCGAGCTCGACGCAGCGGTTGGAGTAGCCCCACTCGTTGTCGTACCAGCTCACCGCCTTGACCAGCTTGCCGTCGCCGATCACCATCGTCTGGCCGGCGTCGAAGATCGAGGAGTGCGGGTCGCCGACGATGTCGGTGGAGACGATCGGGTCCTCGGTGTAGGAGAGGATCCCCTTCAGCGGGCCCTCGGCCGCCTCCCTGACCGCGGCGTTGACCTCCTCCGGGTTGGTCGCCCTGCCGGCGTCGAAGGTGAGGTCGACGACCGAGCCGGTCGGCACCGGCGCCCGCATCGCGAACCCGTTCAGCTTGCCGTTCAGCTCCGGCAGCACCAGGCCGACCGCCTTGGCGGCGCCGGTCGTGGTCGGGATCAGGTTGAGCGCCGCGGCGCGCGCCCGGCGCAGGTCCTTGTGCGGCATGTCCTGCAGGCGCTGGTCGGCGGTGTAGGCGTGGATCGTCGTCATCAGCCCCTGCTCGATCCCGAACGCCTCGTGCAGCACCTTCGCCAGCGGCGCCAGGCAGTTGGTCGTGCAGGAGGCGTTGGAGATCACGTCGTGGCGCTCGGGGTCGTAGTCGGAGTCGAAGTTGACGCCGAGGGCGACGGTCACGTCGGGCTCCTTGGCCGGGGCCGAGATGATCACCTTCCTGGCGCCCGCCTCGAGGTGCTTGGCGGCGTCGGCGCGGGCGGTGAAGAAGCCGGTCGACTCGATCACCACGTCGACGCCGAGCTCGCCCCAGGGCAGCTGCGCCGGGTCGCGCTCGGAGAGCATCTTCACCTCGGCGCCGTCGACCCGGATCGCCCCGTCGCCCGCCTCGACCTCGCCCGGGTAGCGCCCGAGGATCGAGTCGTACTTGAGGAGGTGGGCCATCGTGGCCGTGTCGACGAGGTCGTTGACGGCGACGAACTCGATCTCGGCGCCGGCCGCCTTGGCGGCGCGGAAGACGTTGCGCCCGATGCGTCCGAACCCGTTGATGCCGACCTTCACAGCCATGAACTGATTCCTCCTAGGTTTGTTGGTGAAGCGGGTCGTGTGGGGAAGCCGATCCTAAGCGATGGTCGCTCAGGGGTGGGCAGCTTCGGCTCGGCTCAGTCGGAGCCGATGGTGATCTCGATCTCGTACCCGTCCGGGTCGCGCAGGAAAGCGGAGTAGGAGCCGGAGCCGGGGGAGCGTCGCTCGCCCGGGTCGGCGACGCTGACCCCGCCCGCCCTGACCGCGTTCTCCCAGGCCGCCTTGACCGCGACGATCCCCAGCGCCGAGAAGCTGAGCAGGCCGAAGCCGGACGCCGGGTCGTGCTTGCCGGAGATGAAGAAGACGGGCTTGGCGATGCCCCAGCCGATCGTCTGGTCCTGCTCGAAATGCCGCCGCCAGCCCAGCGGGGCCAGCATCGAGTCGTAGAAGGCGGCGGAGCGGTCGAGATCGCCGACCTCCAGGAGGACGTGGTGAAGCATGAGCCGGGGAGGCTATAGGAGGGCGCGACCGGAACAGGATCGGGACGAGCGACGTCTACGGCGATGGCGCAACCGGACTCGTCCGGTTGCCCTGCAATCCCGGAAGAGGCGGAAGGCCTTGGTTTTGATCAGGCATGCCGCACACTTGCCCTAGATTTTCGTCAACCTGGATTGGAGTCTACCTTTGGTTTCGGTCAACGGAAAAGGTAGTTTGCCTTTGGTTTCGGTCAGTTCCAGGCACAAATCTATGATTTGAGTTTTTATGAACGACTCGGAGCGAAAACAACGCCTGCTCGAATCCAACCCGTGGTGGCGGAGCAGACGCTGGCACGAGAGCGATCCCGATCTCTCCGACGCTCGAGGCAATTGCCTCGCCACCTATTGTCCGCGACCGCTCGATGATCTCGGGCCCGGATCCCTCTACCTGCTCCTCGGGCCGCGCCGCGTCGGCAAGAGCGTGGCGGTGAAGCGGGCGGTCAAAGATCTCCTCGACGCCGAGGTCGACCCGCGGGGGATCGCGTTCTGTCCCTGTGAGGACATGACGGCCCAGGACCTCCGGCGCATGGTGAAAATCGCGGGAGATCTCAGCGGGACCTATGGAGGCGATCGCTACTGGTTCTTCGACGAGATCACCTACATCCCCGATTGGGCAGTGGCGCTCAAGCAGTTGCGCGACCAGACCGACCTTCGGACCGCGACGGTGGTGGCGACTAGATCGTCGGCAGCAGAACTACGGGGCGCCCAGGGCGAGCTCGGTGGTCGGGAGGGCCCCGACGGCGGGACCCGGCTTCTCCTGCCGATGGAATTTCGCGACTTCTTGCGTGAGCTCAACCCAAACTTCGCGACAGACCTGCCGAGCGAGACGATCTCGCTTCAGGACATCCAGAGCGAGAACGCGAGGGCGTATTTCTCGGACCTCGCGGTCTTCGTGGACGAGATTGCCGGCGCCTGGGAGCGCTACCTGGACATCGGTGGCTTCCCCCGAGCGGTGGCCGACGCGAAGAACGGCGTCGATGTCGGGAAAGCGACGGCGCGGGGAATCTGGAACATCCTGACCGGCGACGTCCTGCGCGTCGGTCAGATGAGCGACCGGGACGTCAAGGCCCTCCTGATCAAGCTCGTCGACGCAACGACCTCGCCGCTCAACGTCACCAACATCACCTCGAGCCTTGAAATCGGCAGCCGAAATACGGTGCTCGACAGGATCGACCGTCTCTGCGCATCGTTCTACATGTGGCGCGTATCGGTCAGCCACGACGGGGCGACGCCAGTCGCGGGAGGCCAGGACAAGCTCTACGCGATCGACCCCCTCGTCGCACGGTTGGCCTCGCTCCGGGACAAAAGGGTTGATGCGCCAGACGCCACCAAGTTGAGCGAGCAGCAGATCGGAACGGCCCCTCCTGCACAGTGTTCTGCCCGAGGAGATCGACGCCGTACTCGACGAGGACGCCCTGCTCGTCTGGCGCAACCCCAGCTCGGGGACCGAGATCGACTTCGTCGGCCCCAATCTCCCCGTCCCGTTGGAGTCTAAGTACGTGAGTCGCCAATGGAAACGGGAGACCCAGGCGATCCGCGACAACTACGGACGTGGACTCTTCCTCACCAGGGACGCCCTCGATCTCAGTGAGGACATCTGGGCGCTGCCCAGCGGTGCCTTCGCATGGGCGATCGGAACCTAGGAGGCTTTCGCCAACCCCCTAGCCCGACCGCGGGGTCCAGCGGAAGAAGCGGATCGCGAGGAGGAGGCCGGCGACGCCCCAGGCGGCGACGACGGCGAGGTTGTCCCAGGAGACCGCGGGGCCGCCGGCGGGGACGTAGGCGTCGAAGAAGGCGTCGAAGAAGTGGCGGACCGGGAAGACGTCGGCGAAGGCGATGACCCCGTTGGGGAGCTGGTCTTCGGGGATGAAGACGCCGGAGAGGAAGTAGAGCGGCAGCAGCAGGGCGTTGACGATCGCCGCGGCGGCGTCCTGCGAGGGGATCGCCGCGGTGAGGGCGATGCCGAGGCAGCAGAAGGAGGCGGCGCCGACGACCAGCGCCAGGAGGATCTCCGGCAGCCGTTCCCAGGGGACCGAGACGCCGTAGAGGACGCCGCCGATCGCCGCCAGCAGGACCAGCATCATCAGGGCGACGACGATCGAGTTGCCGACCCGGCCGGCGATGAAGACCCAGGGCGGCATCGGGGTGCCGCGGCCGCGCTTGAGGCGGCCGTCTTCGCGGGCGATCACCAGGGTCATCGCCAGCGTCTGCATCGTCGCCGAGATGATCGAGAGCGACATGATCGCGGGCACGTAGTAGGTGGTCGCCGCCACCCCGCCCCGCACGTTCACGGTTTCGCCGTTGAAGACGACGGCGAGGATGAGGAAGACGATGACCGGGAACATCACCGTGAAGAAGACCGAGGCGGGGTTGCGCCAGAAGGCCTTCTGGTCGTAGCGGAACTGGTGGCCGACCAGGGCGAGGCCGCTCATTTGGTCAGCTCCAGGTAGACGTCCTCGAGCGAGGGGCGGGTCACTTCCAGCCCCTCGAGCGGCTCGCCGCCGGCCAAGGCCCGGCCGGTCAGCTCGTTCAGCGCCCTGACCGGGTCGCCGGTCCGCAGGACGACCTCGCTGCCGTCGCGGCGGTAGCGGATCGTCGTCTCGCCGCGGTCGCGGTCGCCGAGGTCCTCGGGGGTGCCGCGGGCGACGATCTCGCCGGCGGCGATGATCGTCACCCGGTCGGCGAGGCGCTGCGCCTCGTCCATGTAGTGCGTGGTCAGGAAGACGGTCTTGCCGAGGTCGCGGAGGCCGGCGATCACCTCCCAGGCCTGGCGCCGGGCGGAGGGGTCGAAGCCGGTGGTCGGCTCGTCGAGGAAGAGCAGCTCGGGGTCGCCGACCAGCGCCATGCCGACGTCGAGCCGGCGCTGCTGGCCGCCGGAGAGGCGGCTGGCGCGCTCGCCGGCCTTGCCCTCGAGGCCGATCAGCGCGATCACCTCCTCGGTCGGGCGGGGGTTGCGGAAGTAGCCGGCGTAGAGGTCGAGCGACTCGCGCACGGTCAGGTAGGGGTCGAGGCGGCCGCTCTGGAGGACGATCCCGATCCGCTCGCGCCACTCGCGCCCGGCCCGCTGCGGGTCCTCGCCGAGCACGCTCACCTCCCCCCCGGTCCGCTTCCGGTAGCCCTCGAGGATCTCCACCGTCGTCGTCTTCCCGGCCCCGTTCGGCCCGAGAAACGCGAACACCTCGCCGCGCTCGACCTCGAGGTCGATGCCGCGGACCGCCTCGGTGGTCCCATAGGACATCCGCAGGCCCTCGATGGAGATAACCGGCTCAGGCAAGACGGGCGATTCTATGGCGACGGGCCTAAACGTCGCCTTAGCTCCGCCGACGGGCCGATTTGTCTACCTGGGTGGGACCGATCGGCCCGTCGGCGGAGTGGATGCGACTTTTCGGCCCGTCAGCCGATCTCGACATCCCGATGCTTGACGCTGACGATCACGTCCTCGCGGGAGGCCAGCGAGCGGCGGATCCGGTCGGCGACGGTGATCGAGCGGTGGCGGCCGCCGGTGCAGCCGACCGCGATCGTCAGGTGGCTCTTGCCCTCGGCGACGTAGGCGGGGACGAGGAACTCGAGCAGCGGCAGCAGGCGGCCGTAGAACTCGCCCGCCAGGGTCCCGTTCTCGACGTAGGCGCGGACCGCCTCGTCCATCCCGGTCAGCGGCCGCAGGACCTTGTCGTAGTAGGGGTTGGGCAGGAAGCGGACGTCGAGGGTGAGGTCGGCGTCGCGCGGCGGCCCGTTCTTGAAGCCGAAGGTGAGCAGGGTCAGCGCCAGCTTGCCGCTCTCCTCGCGGCCGAGCAGCTCTTCGGCGATCTGCCGCCGCAGCTCCGCCCCGGTCAGGTCGCTGGTGTCGATCACCTTGTCGGCGCGCTCGCGCAGCGGCGCCAGCAGCGCCCGCTCGGCCCGGATCCCCTCCACGATCCGGCCTTCCGGGGCCAGCGGATGGCGGCGGCGGGTCTCCTTGTAGCGATCGAGCAGCGCCTCCTCGTCGGCCTCGAGGAAGAGGACCATCGGCGCCGTCCCTTCCTCCTCGAGCTCGCCGAGCACCTGGACCAGCTCCTCGAAGTACTCGCCGCCGCGCACGTCGGAGACGATCGCGGCGCGCTCGACGCCGCTGCCCTCGTGGCGGAAGAGCTCGCCGAGGCCGGCGATCATCCGCGGCGGCAGGTTGTCGACGCAGAAGTAGCCGCCGTCCTCGAAGGCGGCGATCGCTTCCGACTTCCCGGCCCCGGAGTGGCCGGTGATGACGACGACCGTCACCGCCTTGGGCGGAGCGGCGCCGTTGCCGTCGCCTGCCGCCTGCCGATCCGCTTCCACCCGCTCCGCCATCAGTTCCTCAGTTGGTCCGGTTGAGCTGCTCGTGTATCTCCCTGCCTACTTTGCCAGGCAGGCCGGGCACCGCCTCGAGCTCCTCGCGGGTGGCGGCGAGAAACCGCTCTGGCGTGCCGAAATGCCGCAGCAGCGCTCGCTTGCGCGCCGGCCCGATCCCCGGCAGCGAGTCGAAGACCGAGCTCTCCAGCAGGCTGCGGTCGCGGCGGCCGCGATGGTGCTCGATCGCGAAGCGGTGGGCCTCGTCGCGGACCCGCTGCAGCAGCCGCGAGGCCTCCGAGTCGGCGGCGAGGTCGAGCGGCTGGGAGCGCCCCGGCACGTAGACCTCCTCGAGGCGCTTGGCGAGGCTGGCGATGGTGACGCCGCGCTCGGCGAACGGCGCCAGCGCCCGCACCCCGGCGGCGAGCTGGCCCTTGCCGCCGTCGATCAGGATCAGCGCCGGCAGCGAGGCGAAGCTGGGGTCGCGCTTGCCGTCGTGGGGCGAGAGGTCGGCCTGCTCGAGGTAGCGGGCCATCCGCCGGGCCAGCACCTCCTCCATCGAGGCGAAGTCGTCGGGGCCGCCGTCGCCGACCCCGTTCTCGCGCAGGTCGCCGCGCACCTTGAAGCGCCGGTAGTCGGCCTTCTTCGGCGCCCCTCCCTCGAAGACGACCATCGAGGCGACCGTGTGCTCGCCGCCGATCGTCGAGATGTCGAAGCCCTCGATCCGCACCGGCAGCTCCTCCATCCCCAGCGCCGCGGCGAGCGCCGCCAGCGACTCGACCCGGCGGGTGCGGCGGTGCTCGCGCCGCAGCTTGTCCTGGTCGAGGGCGAGCTGGGCGTTGCGCTCGGCCAGCTCGCGCAGCCGCCGTTTGTCGCCGCGCTCGGCGGCGCGGACCTCGACCGGGGAGCCGCGGCGCTCGCCCAGCGCCTCGCCGATCACCGCGGCGCGGTCGCGCAGGTAGGGGCCGACGACGATCGTCCGCGGCATCGCCGGCGAGGCCGCGTAGTACTGGGAGATGAAGTCCTCGGCGACCTCGGCCAGCTCGCGCTCGCCCGGGTTCTCGAGGTAGAAGCTCTGGCGCTCGGCGAGGATCCCGTCGCGGACCTGGAAGACCTGGGCGTTGGCGTCGGCGCCCTCGACCGCGACCCCGACCAGGTCGGCGGTCCCGATCGACGCGCCGGCGACCCGCTGGCGCTCGAACAGCGAGCGGATCGCCTTCAGCCGGTCGCGGTGGACCGCCGCCCGCTCGAATTCCTCGGCCGCCGCGGCGGCGCCCATCTTCTCCTCCTCCTCGCGCTCGACCTGGCGGTAGCGGCCGGAGAGGAAGTCGACGATGGCGTCGATGTTGCGGCGGTACTCCTCGGCGCTGATGTAGTCGACGCAGGGCGCCCCGCAGCGCTTGATGTAGTAGTCGAGGCAGGGGCTGCCGGAGCGGCGGCCCGGCTCGCGGCCCTCGCAGGTGCGGAACTGGAACAGCTTGCCGAGCAGGTCGAGCGTCTCCCGCACCCGCTTGGCGCTGGAGAAGGGGCCGAAGTAGGCGCGGCCGGAGCGGTGCTTCTCGCGGGTGAAGTAGACGCGCGGGTAGTCCTCGTCGAGGCTGACGGCGACGTAGGGGTAGGACTTGTCGTCGCGGAGGCGGATGTTGAAGCGCGGCCGGTGGCGCTTGATGAAGCTCTGCTCGGTCAGCAGCGCCTCCGCCTCGTTGGCGGTGACGAGGCTCTCGATGCGCTCGATCCGCGAGGTCAGGCGGGTGTCGCCGCCGCTGAAGTGGGAGGCGATCCGCTTGCGGATCGAGCGCGCCTTGCCGACGTAGAGGAGCTCGCCGTCGCGGTCGTAGAAGAGGTAGACGCCGGGCTGGTCGGGCAGCGATCTGCGCTGCTGGGCGATCCGCTCGGCGCGGCTCAGGGCCCCTGCGCCGCCCGCGTCTCCGTTGCCGCCGTTCGCCATCGGACTAAGGGTAGGCTGCTGGCCACTCGGCCAACCCCGGAGCGACCAGAGGAGCGAGATGACCAGCGAGACCGTGAACCCGCCGCAGCTGAACACGATTCGGATCGAGGTCGACGGCGAGATCGGGACGCTGACCCTGGACCGCCCCGACGCCTTCAACGCGATGAGCCCGGAGCTGATCGGCGAGATGACGGTGGCCTTCGCCTGGCTCGCCGACCGGGCGCCGCTGCGGGGGCTGATCGTGACCGGCGCCGGCCCGGCCTTCTGCGCCGGCGGCGACGTCAACTGGTTCCGCAAAGGGGTCGAGTCCGAGGAGATCGACCTCCCCTCCGAAGTGCGCCGCGGGGCCGAGGCCCTGCACCAGGCGATCGTCGACCTGCGGCGGATCCCCTACCCGGTGATCGGCGCGATCAACGGCCCGGCGGCCGGGGCCGGGTTCTCGCTGGCGCTCGCCTGCGACATCCGGATCGCCTCCAGCAGCGCCTTCTTCGCGCCGGCCTACGGGCGGATCGGCGCCTCCCCCGACGGCGGCATGACCTACTTCCTGCCGCGGGTGGTCGGGCCGAGCAAGGCGCTGGAACTGCTGCTCGAAGACCCGAACCTGAAGGCCGAGGCGGCGAGGGAGCTGGGCCTGGTCAGCCAGGTGGTCGAGCCCGACGAGCTGATCGCGGCGGCGCGGGCCAAGGCCGGGGAGCTGGCGAAGAAGGCGCCTCACTACGTGCGGATGGCGAAGAAGCTGGTCGGGGTCAGCATCGAGAACAGCATCAACGACCATTTGCAGCTGGAGCGCCACGGGATCGCCGACTCGATGGCGACCGAGGACCTCCGCAACGGCGTCGAGACCTTCTTCGGCGGCGGCACCCCGGAGTTCCACGGCCGCTGAACCGGCCGGCCGCCGGCAACGTATGACGGCTAGAGTCGTCGGTATGCCCGGAAGAATCCTTAGCGGGAGGAACGCAATGAAGAAGCTCCTCGTCCTGTTCGCCATGCTCCTGGCTGCCCTGGCGCTGGCCGCCTGCGGCGGTGGCGGCAGCTCCACCAGCGAAGCGACCGGCGCCGCCGGCGCCGCCGAAGAAGCCGAAGAAGCCGCGGGAGAAGCCGAAGAAGGGGCCGAAGAAGCCGAAAAGGAAGCCGAAGGCGGCACCGCCGGCGCCTCCGCCCTCAACTTCGAAGCCGCTCCGACCGGCAACCTCGAATACACCAAGGACTCCGCCACCTCGAAGCCCGGCAAGGTGACCGTCAACTTCACCAACTCCTCGCCGGTCCCCCACGACGTCGCGATCGAAAACTCCGAAGGCGAAACGATCGGCCAGACCGAAGTCATCTCCGAAGGCTCGGACTCGACCGAAGTCGACCTCAAGCCCGGCACCTACCACTTCTACTGCACGATCCCGGGCCACCGCCAGGCGGGCATGGAAGGGACGCTGACCGTCAAATAGGTGGTCTGACGAGGGGCGGGTCTCCCGCCTCCCTCGTTGCGAAGGTCGGGTACGCGCTTACCGCGCGGCCATCACGCGGGTGACGCTGTCGCCGACGAAGCAGGGCTTCTCGCCGCCCTCGACCTCGAGGGTGAAGCGGGTGACGACCTGGTGCCAGCCGTTGCCCTTCTCCTCGACCGAGACGACCTCGGCTTTGGCGCGGATGCGGGAGTCGACCGGGACGGGCGCCGGGAAGCGGATCTTGTCCCAGCCGTAGTTGACCCCCATTGCGAAGCCGGTCGAGGAGATCAGCTCGCCGCGGAAGCCGTCGACGGTGGCGAGGGTGAGGTTGCCGTGGGCGATCGTGGTGCCGTAGGGGCTCTCGGTCTTAGCGCGCTCGGGGTCGACGTGGATCCACTGGTGGTCGCCGGAGAGCTCGGCGAAGGCGTCGATGTCGGCCTGGGCGATCGTCCGCCAGCCGCTCGGGCCGATCTCCTGCCCGACCAGCGCCTTCATCCCCTCGACTCCCTGCACCTCGGTCGGCATCGGCGCCAGTCTATCCCGCGAGTCCGCGAAAAAGGTCGTACTGCGCCCCTTTTCGCGGACTCGCGGTCAGACGCGCGGGCACCCGGCTGACCATCTGGAAGCCGTGGCTCCCGCGGGTGACTCTGCCGCCGGGTAGCCTTCGGGCCGTGACCCGTCCCGTCGGTCGTGTCCTCTCCGACGGCCAGCTGGCGACGCTGGCCGAACACGGCGAGGAGCGGACCGCCGAGGTCGGAGAGGTCCTGTTCGAGATCGGCGACGAGAGCTACCCGTTCATCGCGATCCGCGAGGGCGAGGCTGCGGTGCTCGACGGCAACGGCCAGGAGATCGTCCGCCACGGCGCCTCCGGCTTCCTCGGCGAGATGAACCTGCTCTCCGGCCAGACCGTCTTCCTCACCGCGGTGGTGACCGAGCCGATGCGCTACATAGCGGTCGAGCGCGAAGAGCTGCGCAAGCTGCTGCTCGAGGACGCGCCGCTCTCGGACATCCTCCTTTCCGCCTTCGTCGCCCGCCGCGAGCTGCTGCAGCAGCGGCAGGGGGTCGGGATCGAGATCGTCGGGCCGCGCGATTCCGAGGCGACGCGCCGGCTGGTCGATTTCGTCCGGCGGCAGCGCCTCCCCTACACCTGGCCCGACCCGGCCGAGGACCTCGAGGTCTCCGACGCGATGGAGGGGCTGAGCGAGGAGGAGGCCCCGCTGCTGCGGCTGCCCGGCGGCGGCGAGCTGCGGGCGCCGAGCGAGGGCGAGCTTTCGCGGGCCCTGGGGATCGGGTTGGAGCTGAAGCCCCGCGAGGAGGTCGACCTGCTGGTGATCGGAGGCGGGCCGGCCGGTCTCGGCGCCGCCGTCTACGGCGCCTCCGAGGGGCTGGAGACGCTGGTCGTCGAGAGCACCGTCCTCGGCGGTCAGGCCGGCACCTCGCGGCGGATCGAGAACTACCTCGGCTTCCCGGCCGGGATCACCGGCTCGGAGCTGACCAGCCGCGCGGTCACGCAGGCGCGCAAGTTCCGGGCGCGGACGGCGACCCCCTACCGGGCGCGGACGCTCGAGCCGGGCGCGGAGCGCCACCTGGTGCGGTTGGAGGAGGGCAACGAGATCGGCGCCCGCGCGGTGGTCCTCGCGACCGGCGCCGAATACCGCAAACTGCCGGTCGCCGACCTCGAGCGCTACGAGGGCTTCAGCATCTTCTACGCGGCCGGGCCGCCGGAGGCGCAGATCTGCGGGGGCCAGCGGGTCGGGGTGGTCGGCGGCGGCAACTCGGCCGGGCAGGCCGCCGTCTGGCTCGCCCGCGGCGGCGCCCTCGTCACCCTCCTGCACCGCCGGGCCGACCTCGGCGAGACGATGTCGAACTACCTGATCGAGGAGCTCGACCGCTTCGGCGTCCACGTCCGCGACCGCAGCGAAATCGCCGAGCTGCACGGCGACGACGGCATGCTCGAGGCGGTCACCCTGACCGACGGCACCGACCTCCCCTACTCGTTCCTCTTCCTGTTCCTCGGCGCCTCGCCCTGCACCGAGTGGCTCGACGGCACCCTCGCCCGCGACGAGAAGGGCTTCGTCCTCACCGGCCCCGACGCCGGCGCCGACGGCCTGCTCGAGACCAGCGTCCCCCGCGTCTACGCCGCCGGCGACGTCCGCTCCGGCTCGATCAAGCGCTGCGCTACCGCCGTCGGCGAGGGCGCCGCGGTGGTTCGCTTCGTCCACGAGCAGCTGGAGCCGCAGCAGCCTTCGCTTCCGCGTCCCGCCTGAGGATCTCCTCGACGTCCCAACCTTCCTCGGCTTCCCGAGAGAGCTTCTCGATCAACTCCTCAGTGAGAAGCTCCCCGGTGATGAGTCTTCCGTAGTTCTTCGGCTCCGCCATCATTCCCCCGGCAGCAGGTTTGCATATTTCGGGCGCATCCTCATTGCGTGAATCGCGAGCTCGGTCCGGTCCGGCCGACGGGCCGTAATCACCTCAAGAAGCTCACCGCTGAGTGCGGCTCCCAGGTAAAGGTGCCTGCCGTCGCCGAGATCAAGCCTTCGCATCGGGTGCCTGAGAGCATGTCTTACGTCGACAACAGAAATCCCGTGCTTCAAGGCCGCCGGATGGACCTCCCGCATCCTCCTCACCCGAAAATTCACGCCACCAGCCGCACTTCGAAGCTCGGCATGGCGGTCGCTCCGGCGCCGCCGATCAGGGCGAGGATGCGGGTGACGTAGGCCTGGGTCTCGGGGTAGGGCGGGATGCAGCGGCAGGCTTCGACCGGGGCCGGGCCGGCGTTGTAGGCGGCGAGGGCCAGCTCGGGGGAGCCGAATTGGACGAGGAGGTCGTGCATCAGGTGGGCCTCGGCGTCGATCGCTTCGGCGGGGTCGTAGGGGTTGCGCAGGCCGTAGGAGGCGGCGGTGCCGGGCATGAACTGGGCGATGCCCTGGGCTCCGGCCGGCGAGCCGGCGTCGGGGTCGAAGCCCGACTCGGCCATCTCCTGGCCGGCGAGAAGGGCGGCGGGGACGTTCCAGTGGACGGCGGCGCGGAGGATCAGCGGGCGGAACTCGGCGGGGACGAAGTCCGGCAGCGTCGTCGCCGAGAGGGCGCCCTCGCCGGCCGATCCGCCGGCGCCCGCACCCCCTCCCCCGCCCCTGGAGCCACCGGCGCCGAGCGCACCCGCTTCGCCGGCGGCCGAGCACGGCGCCGGCCCGGCCGTGAAGCCGAAATGCCAGGCCTCCCAGCTATAGCGCTGGACGAAGCCGAAGCGCCCGGCGTCGGCCGCCAGCCAGGCGTAGGCGGAGGACGGCCCGAGGTCGAGCTCGGTGGCGCAGCGGTGCAGGGAGTGGCCGGGAGGCGCGACCCAGGTCGGGTCGGGGTGGGCGGCGAACAGCTCGGCCTGTTCGGCGTCGGAGCGAAAGCCGGAGACGACGAGAAGGGCGAGCCCGTCGGCTCGCGCGGCCGCGGCCATCCGGTCGTAGGCGGCGGCCACGTCGGGCCTCATCCCCTCGCCGTCGCGGTAGACGAGGGGGCCGCCGTAGCCGCCGCCGCTCGCGATCCCGGTGGCGCCCGCGGCCGCGCCGCCGTAGGGCGCGGCGGCTTCGGCCACGGCGGAGGCTTCGACCCGCTGCCCTTCGCCGCCGCGCAGGCCGGCGACGATCGTCGCCCTGGCCCGGACCGGCGCGAAGGAGCCGCGATCGGGGAAGCGCAGAAGCACCCGCCGCGGCTCGACCCCGTTCGCCCGGGCGGCTTCGAGCGCGGCGGCGCGCGCCCGTTCGAGGTAGCCGGCCTTGTCGATCCGATCGGGATTCGGGCGGCCACCCGCCAGCCGCGGCGGCGCCAACAGGCGGTCGAGGTCGTCGCGCATCGAGCGCACCGCCGAGATCGCGACCAGGTCGGCCGCCCGCTGCGCCCGCCCCTTGCCGGTCACGGCGCCGGCGATCGCGACGAGCGCGAGCGCGACGACGATCAGCCCCAGCGCTCCGCCCAGCGCCAGGATCAGCGCCTGCCCCGACTCGGCTCCGCGAGCCGGAGCGGGCGACATCCTGGCAACCGGGAATCTCACCGGCACTCACCCCGCAGCTGCCACGGCAGGTCGCGGCTGCGGATCGGCGCCGGGGAGGCCGAGGCGGCGGGCGAGGCGCTCCGGCATCCCGCCGGGAACCCCGGCCGGCAGCGCCCCGAAGAGGGCGCGGCGCTCGGCCACCCAGCCCAGCCGGCGCTTCAGCACGGCGACCGCGACCCCCTCGGCGAGCAGGCCGCCGACGGCGAGGGCGACCAGGGGCCGGTCCTCGGCGAGGTCGGCGCGCAGCAGGACACCCGAGGGCCGCAGCCCGCCCCCGCCCCCGAGCGCCGCTTCCAGCAGCTCCGGGGGAAGGTAGAGGACGGCGGCCGCGCCCCTGGCGACCGTCGCCGCCGCCGCGGCGGCGGCGAGCCCGTCCGCGTCCGCGGGCAGCGCCAGCTGGCACACCTGCCCCCGCGCCGCGACCTTGACCTCGGGCAGATGGGCGGCGAGGCGCTCCTCCAGCTTCTGGGCCGCCGCCGAGGCCAGCAGCGCCGGTCGCGGCGGCCTGCCGCCGGCGTCGAGGAAGAGCGACGGCGCGTCCACCCCCGCCCCCGCGCAGGCCAGCGCCGCCGCCGCGCCGCGCGCTCCCTCGGCCCGCCCGACCGCGGCGACCAGGACCAGCGGCCCGGCGCTCAGCGGGTTGACGAAGCTCACCTTGCCGCCCTCGCCGAGGCGCTGCTGCTGACCGTCAGGTGGGCGGCGACCGCGTGGATCGGCGAGGGAGGCCGCAGGCGAACCGAGACGGTGCCGCCGGCGACCTCGACCGAGACGTCGTCCTCGGCCCAGCCCGGCAGCGCCTGCCGGACCGCTTCGGCAGCCGAGCCGCCCGAGGCGAGCGCCAGCGCCCCGGCCTCGGCGGCGCCGTCGGCAAGCGTCATCGCATAGCCCGCCGCCAGCAGCTGCAGAGCCACCAGCGCGGCGAGCAGCAGGGCCGGCAGCGCCGCGACCAGCTCGACCGTCGCCTGCCCCCGCTCAGCCACCGGGCTCCTCCAGGCCGCTCGTCGCGCCCACCCGCACCACCGGCAGCGACGGGATCAGGCGGGGCACCTCGACCCGGACCGTGACCCCTTCGCCGCTGCCGATCCTCACCCCCTGCCGCAGCGCGGACGGCAGCGCCGAGCGGGCGGCGGCCGCGGGGTCCGCCCCGACCGCCGCCGCCCGCGCACCGGCGCGCGCCGCCACGCCCGCCGACCAGAGAGCCTGGCCGGCGAGCGCGATCTGCGCCGCCGCGACCAGCGCCAGCAGCAGGAAGGGGACCGCCGCGACCAGCTCGACCGAAGCGGTCCCCTCCTCCCCGTGCGCTGCGTTCTCGGCCCTCGGCGGCATGCCCCGACCCTGCCGGGCAGGGGCGCACGCGTGGCGCGCACAAACAAAAAATTCAGAGGCGGCTCTCTAACGAATCAGAGACTTCCAGCGCGGGCGCCGTCCCGCGCTGTTCCTAGTAGGTGTTGGCCTCCATCCAGACCTTCCAGATCGCGGCGACCGAGGCCGCCAGCAGGAGGATCCAGAGCAGGGTCCCGCCGCCCGTCGCGAACAGCTTGTCGCTGCCGGCCACCAGGAGGGTGAGCATCCCGATCGCGCCGTAGAGGAGGGCGCGGCGGCCGTCGCTGAGGGTCGCCAGGGTCAGCTGGTTCTCCCGGCTCAGCGTGTAGACCATCCAGGCGATCCCGGCCAGCAGGCCCATCGTCAGCGCCGTGATCACCGCCGAGGCGACGTTGCCGCCGCCGGGCAGGAAGGCGACGCCCAGCGCGAGCGCCATCACGATCGCTGCGTTACGAGCGGTACGCACCCCCGGAAGTGTAGAACGGCGGCCGCGCCGCCACTACTTCTTCGTCATCACGAGGATGCCGACCACGATCGCGGCGACCACGCAGAGAAAGCCGAGGCCCGCCACGGCCCCCGCCGCCGTCGCCGCGACCGGGCGCTCGCCGCGGCTCAGCTCGATGAACTGGCCCGTGCCCCAGATCCCGACCGAGAAGGCGAAGGTGATGCCGACGCCGGCGACGAGCGAGGCGACCACGGTCTGCCACAGCTCCTTCCACTGGACGATCGTGGCGACGATCACGCGCCCACCGCCTCGACCGGCGCCCCCTGCCGCGCCCGCCGCGCAAACGCAGCCGTGATCAGCGAGAGCGCCATCAGGGTCACCAGCACCGGCCCCAGGGCGCCGGTGCCGAAGATCCGCGTGAACCCGTAGGTCGCGGCGCCGATCAGCGCCGCCGCCGGCAGGGTGAGGACCCAGGCGACGACGATGTTGCCGGCCACCCCCCAGCGCACCGCCGAGAGCCGTTTGGCGGCGCCCGACCCCATCACGCCGCCGTTGATCACGTGCGTGGTCGAGAGCGGGAAGCCGAAGTGGGTGGAGGCGAGGATCACCGCCGCCCCCGCCCCCTGCGCCGAGAACCCCTGCGCGGCGTCCATCTTGATGATCCGGGTGCCGGTGGTCTTGATGATCCGCCAGCCGCCGCTGTAGGTGCCGAGGGCGATCGCGGTCGCAGAGGCGACGATCACCCAGGTCGGCGGGTCGGCGCCGGCGCCGAGGGTGCCGTTCGCGATCAGCGCCAGGGTGATCACGCCCATCGTCTTCTGGGCGTCGTTGGTCCCGTGCGCCAGCGCCAGCAGCCCGCCGGAGACGATCTGCCCGTAGCGGTAGCCACGGCTGACGATGCCCGGCCGCTGCCGGCCGACCACCCGATAGGAGAACCCGATCGCCAGCCCGGCGACGAGGAAGGCGACGATCGGCGCCACCACGGCGGGGATCAGCACCTTGCCGACCAGCCCTTCGGCGAGGATCACGTCGAAGCCCGCCGCCGCCACGGCGGAGCCGACGACGCCGCCGATCAGCGCGTGCGAGGAGCTCGAGGGCAGCCCGAAATACCAGGTCACCAGGTTCCAGGCGATCGCGCCGATCAGCCCGGCGAAGACGATCGTCGGGGTGATCACTTCCGCGTCGACGACGTCGGAGGCGACCGTCGCCGCCACCGAGATCGAGATGAAGGCGCCGACGAAGTTGAGCAGCGAGGCGAACCCGATCGCCACCTGCGGCCGCGCCGCCCCGGTGGAGATCGAGGTCGCCACCACGTTGGCGGTGTCGTGGAACCCGTTGGTGAAGTCGAACGCCAGCGCCGTGCCGACGACGATGACGAGGATGACGTCGGCAGACACGATTACCCCGTGACGCGGCTCAGACGTTGCCAGACAAGGAACTCGCGCTGAAGCGCTCGCACCCCACCTTCGGCGGGGGTCGCGTGGCGTGCTTCGCACGCGAGCGACTGAGGACGCCGTATGGCAGCGTCTGAGCCCGTCACGAGTTTTTGATGACGATGCCCTCGAGGATCTGGGCCGCGGTCTCGGTCGCGTCTATCGCCTCCTCGAGCACCGCGAACATGTCCTTCCAGCGGATCACCACCATCGGGTCGATCCCGTTGGAGAAGAGCGAGGCGACGGCGTCGCGGGAGATCCGGTCGCCGTCGTTCTCCAGGCGGTGGATCTCGATCCAGTACTTGTCGAGATCCTGGAAGGAGGGCAGTTTCTCCAGCCCCATCGCGAGCTGCTCGCAGGAGGCGACGAGAACTTTGGTCAGCGCCTGCGCCTGCTCCATCGGCGCCTCGATCTTGTAGAGGCCGAGGAAATCGGCGGCCTCCTCGGTGAAGTCGACGATGTCGTCCATCTGGGTCGCCAGCCCGTAGATGTCCTCGCGGTCGATCGGGGTGACGAAGGTCGAGTTGAGCCGCTGGACGATGTCGTGGGTGATCCGGTCGCCCTCCTGCTCGGCGGCGACGATTTCGCGCGAGAGCGCCTCGCCCTCGGGCCAGACGTGCATCATTTCGTCGAGCAGCTTCGCCGCCCGGACGGCGTTCTGGCCGGCCTCGATGAAGAGGTCGAAGAAGGTCCGGTCGCGAGGGAGGAGCGAGAAGCGCGCCACTGCGGACGCATCCTAGAGATGTAACAGGGCGCCTGCGGGACTCAAGCGGCGGAAGTTGCGAGGTGCTCCGCGGCCCGCGCCGAATGCCGCGCCATCAGCTCCTCCTGGGCGCTGCGCGGCTCGCCGTCGGGCTCGCGGCGCGTCCAGCGGCCGTCGGAGCCGAGCTCCCAGGAGCTGGCGTTGTCGGCGAGGCAGCGCTCGAGCACGTCGAGCAGCTCGGCCTTGACCTCCGCGTCCTCGACCGGCGCCACCAGCTCGACCCGGCTGTCGAGGTTGCGCGGCATCAGGTCGGCCGAGCCCATCAGCACCCGGGTCTCCTCGCCGCGGCGGAAGACGTAGATGCGCGAGTGCTCGAGGAAGCGGCTGACGATCGAGCTGACGCGGATGTTCTCCGAGACCCCCTCCACCCCCGGCCGCAGGCAGCAGATCCCGCGCACGTTGAGGTCCACCGGCACCCCCGCCCGCGAGGCCTCGTAGAGGGCCTCGATACAGCCGGCGTCGACCAGCGAGTTCATCTTCAGCGCGATCCGCGCCTCCTCGCCGGCCCTATGCGCCGCGACCGTGCGCTCGATCTCCTCGACGATCCGGTCGCGCATCGTGGTCGGCGAGACCAGCACCTTGCGGAAGCCGGCCGGCCGCCCGTAGCCGGTGAGGAAGTTGAACATCTCGGCGACGTCGGCGCCGATGTCGGGGTCGGCGGTGAAGATCCCGAGGTCGGTGTAGAGGCGGGCGGTCTTGGGGTTGTAGTTGCCGGTGCCGACGTGGACGTACTCGCGCACCTGCTCGCCCTCGCGGCGGGCGACGAGGATCGCCTTCACGTGCGTCTTCAGGCCGGGGATGCCGTAGACGACGTGGACGCCCGCCTCCTCCAGCGACTTCGCCCAGTGGATGTTGGCCTCCTCGTCGAAGCGCGCTTTCAGCTCGACCATGCAGACCGCCTGCTTGCCGCGTTCGGAGGCGCGGATCAGCGAGGGGACCAGCGGCGAGTCGTCGCTGGTCCGGTAGACCGTCTGCTTGATCGCCAGCACGTCGGGGTCGGCGACCGCCTGGGCGACGAAGCGCTCGACCGAGCTGCCGAACGACTCGTAGGGATGGTGGACGAGGACGTCGCGCCGGCGGATCTCGGCGAACATGTCGACCGGCTCCTCGTCCTCGCCCTGCAGGCGCGGCTGGGTGACCGGGGTCCAGGGCGCGTAGCGCAGCTCGGCGTGGCCGGGGACGTCGGCGATCGCGCCGAGGTCGGAGAGGTCGAGGAGGCCGTCGATGTCGTAGACCTCGCGGTCTTCGAGCCGCAGCGCCTCGACGAGCTGGGCGCGCAGCTTCGGGTTCATCCCGGAGGCCACCTCGAGCCGCACCACCTCGCCGAAGCGGCGGCGGCGGAGCTCGTCCTGGACCGCCTGCAGGAGGTCGTCGGCCTCGTCGGAGACGTTGAAGTCGGCGTCCCGGGTGACGCGGAAGTAGCCGTGGTCGATCACGTCGATGCCGGGGAAGAGCGTGTCGAGATTGGCGGCGATCGCCTCCTCCAGGGGGACGAAGGTCTGGCCGCCGTCGCCGAGCGGCAGGAAGCGGCCGAGCAGCTCCTTCGGGACCTTGACCCGGGCGATGATCTCGTTGCCGCTCTCGGAGTCGCGCAGCAGCACCCCGAGGCTGAGCGAGAGGTTGGAGATGTAGGGGAAGGGCCGGCCGAGCCCGATCACCAGCGGGGTAAGCGCCGGGAAGACCTGCTGCTCGAAGCGCTCGTCGATCTCGCGGCGCTCCTCCGCGGAGGCGGCGTCGAGGGTGACGATGCGGATCCCGTGCTCCTCCAGCGCCGGCCGCAGCTCGGTGCCGAAGGTGTGGCAGAGCCGGTCGTCGAGCTCGAGCACCCGCGCCTGGATCGCGTCGATCTGCTCCTTCGGGGTCAGCCCGTCCGGGCCGCGGGCCTCGATCCCGGCGTCGAGCTGGTCGAACAGCCCGGCGACCCGGACCATGAAGAACTCGTCGAGGTTGTTGGCGTAGATGCCGCAGAAGCGGAACCGCTCCAGCAGCGGCACCTCGCGGTCCTCGGCGAGTTCGAGGACCCGCTGGTTGAAGTCGAGCCAGGAGAGCTCGCGGTTGAAGTAGAGGGCGGGATCGTCGATCGGCCCATCGTACTGCCGCCCCGGCCTCGGAACCGGGGGCGCCGGGCGCCCGGCGAGCGCCCGGTCAGGCGGCACGCTCGAGCGGCCGCGCCGCGGTCGCCGCGGCCGCCCCGAGGGCACGGCGGTAGCCGGCGGCGAGCTGGGCCATCGAGAGCTCCCAGGAGCGCTGCCGGGCGGCGCGGGCGGCGGCGTCGCCGAGCCGGCGGCGCAGCTCCGGCGAGGCGGCGAGCCGGAGCAGGGAGCCGGCGATCTGGTCGGCGTCGGGCCGGCAGAGGAGGCCGGTGTGGCGGTTCTCGATCAGGGTCGCCGGCCCGCCGGCGGCGACGGCGACGACCGGCAGGCCGCTGGCGGCCGCCTCGAGGATCACCTGGCCGTAGGTGTCGGTGCCGCTGCAGAAGAGGAAGACGTCGGCGCTGGCGTAGGCCCGCGGCAGCTCCTCGCCGGCGAGCCAGCCGAGGAAGGTCGCCCGCTCCCCCAGCCGCTCGCGCAGCTCGGCCTCCTCGGGGCCGCCGCCGGCCAGCAGCAGGTGCAGGCGGGGGTCGGAGGCGTGGGCGCGGAGGAAGCTCTCGGCGAGCAGGTCGACCCCCTTTTCGCGGGTGAGGCGGCCCGCGTAGAGGACCCTGATCTCGCCCGGGAAGGCGTCGCGGTCGGCCTTGGCGGGGTCGAAGCGAGCGGCGTCGACGCCACGCTCCCAGCGGCCGAGCCGGCCGGGGTCGGCGCCGAGGGCGATCACCGAGGCGTCGGCCGAGGGGCTGGGCGAGAGCACCGCGCCGGGGGCGGTGTAGAAGGCGCCGAGGCCGGCGCGGGTCAGCGCCTCCAGGCCGGGGTCCCGGCTGCGCATCCCCGCGTAGGCGGCGATCTCGGTGTGGTAGCTGGCGAGCAGCGGCACCCCGGCGATCCGGCTCATCAGCGTCGCCGCGATCCCGGCCGGGCCGGGGGCGGTGACGTGGACGAGGTCGTAGCAGCCGTCGGCCAGCGTCTCGACCAGGTCGGGCAGCCCGGGGACGCCGAGGCTCATCCCCTCGTAGAAGGGGACCTCGAGCTCGGCCGCCGCCGGCAGCCGGCGGTCGACGCCGGGGTCGGTGCCGACGATGTCGACCTCGAAGCCGGGCACGCCGCGCTCGCGGCTCTGTTCGATCGTGTGGGTCACCCCGTGCATCGAGCCGATCCCGTCGGCGATCACCGCGACCCGCCGGCGCTCGCCGCCGCGGTCGCGCAGCTTCGCCTTCTCGGCCCCGAGGAAGGCGGCGGCGGGCGCGTAGGGGACGGCCGGGACGACAGCCTCGAACAGCCCGGTGACGGCACCCTGCAGGTCGCCCTCCGAGATCGCCCTCGCGCCTTTATCGACCGCGGCGCGCAGGCGCCGGTCGTGGATGCGCCGCGCGCGGCGGTAAAGGTCGGCATGGGAGAACTCGTCCGACTGCAGATAGGCGATCAGCTCGCGCCCGCGCAGGTCGAGCCCGATCCCGTCAAGCCACGCTTCGAGCAATGCCCGCGCATCGTCCGGCCCGACATCCGCAGCGATCTTCCCCTCCCGAGCGGCCCCCTCCCGAATCACCCGCTCGGCCATCTTCATCACAGTTCTCGGATCGGGCCCAGATGGGCGCGTCCCCTCGGGCGAAGCTCCACTGCCGGCGTGGACGGGCGAAGAACCACCCACGTGAGGTCGGACCGGTGGGAGCCTCTCCCCGGACCCTCCCCGCTGTTGTCCGGGGAGAGGCTCCCACCGGTCCCCCACATCGAGAGATCCCTGCCCGTCCCCCACCACCAAAGCCCGAGTGGCCAGGGCCATCGCCGCATGCGCCCACTTCGCGGCGCTGCCCTGTTCGCCGCCCGCCTCCGCGTCGCCGCTCCGCAACCGCCCCAGAAACTCTTCCGGCGTCGCGGCCGCGGGCGCCTCGGTGAAGGTGCGGCCGATGTCGACGCCGGCATGGTCGTCGGAGCCGCCGATGCCGGTGCCGCCGTAGGTCTCGATGTAGATCGCGGCGGGCATGTTCAGCTCGGCGGCTCGCGAGCCGTTGCGGACCTCCCAGATCGGGAAGAGCTCCGCCAGCCGCCGCCGGTGGCGCCTCGTCAGCGGCGCGGCGACGTTGAAGAACGGGTGCGCCAGGGCGCAGACGATCTCCCGCTCGTGGAGGTATGCGGCGCAGGCCTCGACGTCGCCGGCATGGGCCTGCAGCCACTCGTGGTCTCCGGGATCGATCCCGTAACAGAGGACGTGCACCGCCTGGGGCTCGCCGGCGAAGCGGGCGGTCAGCTCCTCGGAGACGAAGCAATCGGGGCGATCGGCGAGCGCCAGGCAGCCGTCGATCGTGTCGTGGTCGGTGATCGTGACGAAGTCCATCCCCCGCCGCTTGGCGAGCTCGTAGACCTCCTGCGGCGGCGTCGCGCACTCCGGCAGGCCCAGCGAGCGCTGCACGCCCAGCTTCGAGAAGTGCGATGCCGTCGAGTGGCAATGCATGTCAACACGGGAAGTCATCGGTGCTCTCCCTATTTCGCGATCTCCAGTTCAAGCAAAGGGTTCGCCACCGGGCCAGCGGCAGATGTGAAAAGACGGAGAAAGCGGGCTTTCCGATCGCAGTCAGGGGAGAACTTCCAGTCCCGCTGAGCTTGTGTAGGCATGGCAGAGCGTCTCGCCGTCCGCATCCTCGTCGCAGTCGCCCTCTGCCTGGCACTCCTGACTGCCGCACTGGTGCCGGTCCCGGTGGACAACAGAGGGATGAGGATGCGGAGGAAAACGAAGCGGCAATTAGAGCCTTGGAACAGAGCCGTAGCCAACTCGCCCACCGGCAGGAACAGGTCCAAATCGAGATTGCCTGGTTGAAAGACCGCCTTGAGAGTGACAGTACGCAACCGGGGGTAAATTCAAAACATGACTGACCGGGAAGAACGCCCACCTGGCACGTCGTCTCGCAAAAGACTCGGACGTATTCGACTTCGATCGTGCACTCGAGCTGGTGCGGCGCAGGCCGGCCGGCGCCGAAGAGCTGATCCGCATGGACGAAGAAATGAAGAGGCGGCAGGAAGAGCGCCTCCGCCGACGCGAGCTGAGGCGGCAAGCCTTGATCGAAGATTTCTTCTAAGCCGCGACGCGCTCCGGGGAGCTGCCGTTGGCGCTGCCGTTGAGGAGATCGAGGATGACGCCCTCGCGGAGGCCGCCCTTGCCGATCTGCAGGGGCTGGCCGAGCAGGTCCGACATCTTCTCCAGCAGGAGGACGCCGGTGGGCAGGATGCGGACCCGGGTCGGGTCGAGCTCGAAGCGGCGGCCGACGTCGGCGGCGGGGTCGCCGCAGAGGACGCGGATGCCGCGCTCCAGGGTCTCGTACTCGAGCACGGCGCCGACCAGGCGGCGCAGCGAGGTGGCCGAGCCGCCGACGGCGACGGCCTGGGCGGGCTGCTCGACCTCGACGCCCTCGAAGATGTCCTCGATGCGGTCGCGGGCGCGGCGGATCTCCGCCGCCGAGGGCGGGTCGGAGGAGATCAGCTCGTCGGCGAGGTTGCCCGAGCCGACCGGCCAGGACCGCACGCTGCGGACCCCGTCGGCGACGGTGCCGAGGATCGCCTCGGTCGAGCCACCGCCGATGTCGACCACGCCGATCAGCCCCTCCGCCGGGTGCCCGAGCGTCTTCGTCGCGCCGATGAACGAGAGCCGCCCCTCCTCCTGCTCGGAGAGCACCTCGACCGGGATCCCGGCGGCCTCGCCGACCGCCTCGGCCACCGCCTCGCAGTTGCTCGCCTCGCGCACGGCCGCGGTGGCCACGGCGCGGATCTCCTCCGCCCCCAGCTCGCGGGCGAGCCTGACCTGCGTGCCGACGACCTCGCCCACCTCCGCGATCTTCTCCGCCCGCACGGCGCCGTCGGAGTCGACGGCCTTGCCGATCCGCGTATAGGCCCGCTGCTCCATCGTCTTCTTCAACTGCCCCTCGACGGGCTCAGCCACAAGCAGACGAGTCGTATTGGACCCGATATCTATCGCCGCACAAAGAGTCATAGGCGCATCCCTCATATCTTCCCAACCAGCCCGGATCTCACACGATTCCCATAATCCGAAGCCCGTCACCGGCTGCCCGCCCGGGGCGGCACCGCCCCGCCACGGCGGGAGCAACACCGCCCCGAACCCCAAACCAGGAGCGCCGGGTGATGCCCTAAGCGGCTTGTACTTTTTCGGCGCCGACGATCTCGGACGGCCCCCGCCGATCACCGAAAAAGTTGAGCGTGGGCATCACCCGGCGCTCCTGCCCCCAAGGTCGGGACGGTCCTCCCCCTACCCCTCCGGATGCGAGGCATCCTCGAACTCGCGGAACAGCCCGGTGACCACGAAGGCGACCTGCTCGCCGATGTCCACAGCGTTGTCAGCGGTCCGCTCGATCGCCCGCGCCGCCAGCAGCATCGTCATCGCCCACTCGCGCTTGTCGGCGTCGTCGCCCAGCTCCAGCGCCAGCCGGAAGCAGTCGCGGTTGAGGTTGTCGACGACGTCGTCCTGGCGGACCAGGTCCAGCGCCATCTCGACGTCGCGCTCCTCGAAGGCCCGCTTCGCCTGCACGATCAGCGCCTTGGTGTGGCGCCCCATCGCGAGGATCAGCCCGACCATCTCCTCGTCGGCGGGCGGCTCGTTCCCCGAGATCGGGATCACCTTGCAGATGTTCACGCACTGGTCGCCCATCCGCTCGATGTTCTTCAGCACGTGCAGCAGCGAGGAGATCAGCCGCAGGTCGGTCGCCACCGGCGACTGCGTCGCCAGCAGCGTGATCAGCGACTGGTGCACCTCCAGGTAGCGGCCGTCGATGCGGTCGTCGTCGGCGACCACGATCTGCGCCAGCTCGACATCCTGGTGCTCGACCGCTTCCAGGGTCCGGGTCAGCGCCGTGTCGACCAGGTCGAGGCCGCCGAGGGCGCTCGCCTCCAGGTTCGCCAGTTCCTCCAGGTATTCGGCGCGGGCCACTTCCGGCATCGGCTACCCGAACCGCCCGCTGACGTAGTCCTCGGTCTCCTGCTTGCTCGGTTTGGTGAAGATCTCCTCGGTCGGACCGGCCTCGACCAGGTGCCCCGGCTTGCCGGTCCCCTCGATGTTGAAGAAGGCGGTGACGTCGCTGGCCCGCGCCGCCTGCTGCATGTTGTGAGTGACGATGACGATCGTGTAGCGGCTCTTCAGCTCGCCGATCAGGTCCTCGATCGCCAGCGTCGCCACCGGGTCCAGCGCCGAGCACGGCTCGTCCATCAGCAGCACCTCCGGCTCGACCGCGATCGCCCGGGCGATGCAGAGCCGCTGCTGCTGGCCGCCGGAGAGGCCGCCGCCGGGCTTGTCGAGCCGGTCCTTGACCTCGTCCCAGAGGTGGGCGCCACGCAGGCTGCGCTCGACGACGCCGTCCTTCTGCGCCTTGCTCACCTTCCTCGCGTTGAGGTTGAGGCCGGCGGCGACGTTGTCGTAGATCGACATCGTCGGGAACGGGTTCGGCTGCTGGAAGACCATCCCGATCAGCCGCCGCACCGCCACCGGGTCGACCCCCGGCGCGTAGAGGCTCTCGCCGTCGAGGGCGATCTCGCCCTCCACCCGCGCCCCCGGCGTCAGCTCGTGCATGCGGTTGAGCGAGCGCAGGAAGGTCGTCTTGCCGCAGCCCGAGGAGCCGATCAGCGAGGTCACCTTGTTCGGCTCGATCGTGATCGTCACCCCCTCGACGGCCTTGAACTCGCCGTAGAAGAGATCGACCTCGCGGGTCTCGATCGTCTTCGCCCGCTGTCCCGTCGTCGTGGTCACGGGCTCGGTCGAGGTGGCGGTCACACCGCGTGAGTCTGCCATCTCCCCCCTCTTCTCCGCCGCCGCGCCCTGGCGCGGCTCGCTTCGCTTCGTCGCGGCTCCCAGCATCGATCTCAGCTTCCTTCCCTCCGCCATCTCAGCGGATCTCGGTTCGGTACCGCCGGTAGACGAGCCGGGCGGCGACGTTGAGGATCATCACGATCGCGATCAGGGTGAGGGCGGCGGCCCAGGCCTTGTCGTAGGCGGCCTGTTTCATCACCCCGGGCGAGCGGTACTCGTTGTAGGCGTAGACGGCCAGGTTCTGCATGCGGCCGTTGAAGGGGTCGGTGTTCATCGAGTCGACGACGCCGGTGGTGACCAGCAGCGGCGCGGTCTCGCCGACGATGCGGGCGACGGCGATCATCACCCCGGTGACCAGGCCGGCGAAGGCGGTCGGCAGGACGATCTTCACGATCGTCTTCCACTTCGGCGTGCCCAGCGCGTAGGCGGCTTCGCGGAGGTGGTTCGGGACGATCTTCAGCACCTCCTCGGCGGAGCGGATGACGATCGGGATCATCAGCACCGAGAGCGCCACCGAGCCCATCACCCCGAGCCGGATCCCCGGGCCGAGGAAGAGCTCGAAGAGCGCGTAGGCGAAGAGCCCGGCGACGATCGAGGGGATCCCGGTCATCACGTCGACGAAGAAGGTGAGCGCCCGGCGCAGCCGCCCGCTGCCGTACTCGTTGAGGTAGATCGCCGCCATGATCCCGATCGGGACCGAGATCGCGGCGGCCACCCCGGTGATGACCAGGGTGCCGACGATCGCGTGGGCGGCGCCGCCGCCGCCGACCACGCCGCGGCTGTCGGCGGTGAAGAATTCGAGGCTGAGGCCGGGGACGCCGCGCTTGACGACTTCGAAGACGAGCGAGAAGAGCGGGATCATCGCCAGCCCGAAGGCGGCGGCGATCCACAGCGTCATCACCCGGTCGAGCGCCCGCCGCGGCCCCTCCACCGCCCGCGACCAGGCGTAGAAGACGGCGGCCGAGAGCAGGGTCGCGAAGACCAGGGTCAGCGCCACCGTGAAGGCGCCGGCGGCGAGCAGCGCCGCGGCGGCCAGCGCCGCCGAGCCGCCGAGCACGGCCCAGGTCCCCCAGCCCGGCAGGCTGCCGGCGGCGCCGAGGCGCAGGCCGGCGCCGGCGGGGATCGGCTGCGAGGCGCTCTCCACGGCCTATTCTCGGTCCGCCCGGGCGATGATCGCGCGGGCGCCCATGTTGGTGACCAGGGTGATCGCGAAGAGGACCAGGCCGGTGGCGATCAGGGCGTTGATCGCGAGGCCGCTCGACTCCGGGAAGTTGAGGGCGATGTTGGCGGCGATCGTCGACGGGTTGGCCTGGCTGATCAGGTTGAAGCTGACGGCGCCGGAGACCGAGAGGATGATCGTCACCGCCATCGTCTCCCCCAGGGCCCGGCCGAGGCCGAGCATGGCGCCGCTGATCACCGAGGAGCGGCCGAACGGCAGCACCGTCATCCGGATCGTCTCCCAGCGGGTGGCGCCGAGCGCCTGCGCGCCTTCCTGCAGCCGCCGCGGCGCCTGGGCGAAGGCCTCGCGGGCGACCGCGGAGACGATCGGCAGGATCATCACCGCCAGGACCAGGCCGGCGACCAGCATCGTCCGCCCGGTCACCGAGGCCGGGCCTGCGAAGACCGGGACGAAGCCGAGCTTGGCTTCCAGCCACTTCATCACCGGGACCGCGGCGGGGCCGAGCACGAAGATCCCCCAGAGCCCGTAGATGATGCTGGGGATCGCCGCCAGCAGGTCGACCAGGTAGCCGAGCGTGAGCGCGATCCGGGGCGGGGCGATGTGGGTGATGAAGAGCGCCACCGCGACCGCCAGGGGGACCGCGACGAGCGCCGCCAGCGCCGCCGCCAGCACCGTGCCGAAGGCGAGCGGGGCGACGTAGTCGAGGAAGGTCTTGCCGTCCGGCAGTTCCGAGGCGGAGGCGGTGAGGGCCGGGAGGCCCTCGATGAGGAGGAAGATCGCGACCCCGGCCAGCAGGGCCAGGATCGTCACCGCGGCGAGGACCGCGGTCCGCGAGAAGACGCGGTCGCCGCGGCGGCGGCGCCCTCCGGACGCCGCCGCCAGCAGCTGGCCGGCGTTGGTCGTGGTGTCGACCGAGGCCACCGGCCCCCTAGCCCGCTTCGATCGCTTCCACCGCGGGCATCACTTTCTTCGTCAGCCCGGCGGAGAGCGGAGCCGAGCCGGCCGCTTCGGCCGCCAGTTCCTGCCCTTCGGGGCCGATCAGGTATTCCGCGTAGGCCTTCACCGCTTCGGCTTCGGACGCCGACCCGTACCGGGTGCAGGCGATGAAGTAGGAGGTGAGGACGATCGGGTAGGTGCCCTGCGCTTCCGTCTTGCGGTCGAGCTTGAACGCGAGCATGTGCTTGCCCGGGCTCAGTTCCTGGTCGAGCGGCGACTCTTCGAGCACCTTCGCCGCGGCTTCGGCGCTCGGTTCGGCGAATTCGCTGCCGACCTTGACCTTGGCGATCTCGAGTTCGCCGGCCTGGCTGGCGTCGGCGTAGCCGATCGTGCCTTCGCCGGTGCTGACCGCTTCGACCACGCCCGAGGTGCCCGAGGCGGCTTCTCCGCCCTTGACCGGCCAGTCGCCGCTGACTTCGAACTTCCAGACGCTCGGCGCCACGGCGGCGAGGTATTCGGTGAAGTTCTCGGTCGTCCCCGACTCGTCGGAGCGGTTGACCGGGGTGATCCGGGTGCTCGGCAGTTCGACGCCGGGGTTGTCCTTGGCGATCGCCGGGTCGTTCCAGCTGTCGATTTCCTGGGCGAAGATCTTCGCCAGGGTTTCCGGGTCGAGCTGCAGCCCTTCGACGCCGGGGAGGTTGTAGACGATCGCGATCGGCGAGATGTAGTCCGGGACCTCGATCAGTTCGCCGGGCGCGCAGCGCTTTTCGGCCTTCTCGATTTCGCCTTCTTCGTTCGAGAGCGCCGCGTCGGAGCCCGCGTAGGCGACGCCGCCGGAGATGAACTGTTCGCGGCCGCCGCCGGACCCGACCGGGTCGTAGGAGATCGTCGCGCCGCTGTTCGCGTTCTCGAATTCGGCGATCCAGGCTTCCTGCGCCGCCTGCTGGGCGGTCGAGCCGGCACCGGCGAATTCGCCGCTGACTTCACCGCCGCCGGAGGCGGAGCCGCCGCCGGTTCCTTCGCTGCTGCTGGAACCGCAGGCAGCGGCACCGAGGGCGAGCGCAACGGCAAAGGCGATCACCACAAGCCATCTAGAGCTGGACATCAGTCTCCCTTTGGATTTGTTCGACATAGCTGAGGCGGAGGCTCCCAGCGGTCCCGGCCCAGCTTGTTACCGCGGTGTGGCGAAGATGTGAAAAAGATGTAAAAGACCGCCGGAAGCGCGGCAAAACGGGGCTAACCGTCCGGCGAGAAGCGGTAGCCGATCCCGTTGTGGGTGTGGATCAGGCGCCGGCCGGGCAGCGCTTCCCCCAGCTTCGCCCGCAGGCGGCTGACGTAGACGTCGACGGAGCGGTCGTCGTCGCGCGGGCGCCCGCCCCAGACCGCGGCGAAGAGCTCCTCGCGGGTCATTATCCGCTGCGGGTGCTCGGCGAGGCTGACGAGCAGCTGCAGCTCGCGGACGGTGAGGCTGAGCGGGCGGCCGTCGACCAGCGCGGCGTGCTCCTCTGGCCTGATCTCCAGCCGTCCCATGCCCGCCGAGCATTGCCGCGGGCGGTGTCAGGGCGGTTACCCCGCCGTAAAGGTCTTGTGAACGATCTGTGAAGAGGGGTCGGGCGCGCCGTCCGTCCCGGCGACGGCCTCCGCCGCGGCCGGGCGCAGCTCCTCCTCGACGATCCCGGCCGGTTCGGGCTCGAAGCGGTAGCCGATGCCGAAGTGGGTGTGGATGTAGGACCAGCTCGGCGAGCGCTTCTCGAGCTTCTGGCGCAGCTTGCGGACGAAGACGTCGACCGAGCGGTCGCCGTGGGCCATCGCGTAGCCCCAGACCCGCTGGTAGATCTTCTCCCGCTCCAGCACCTGGCCGCGCTCCTCGGCGAGCAGGTAGAGGAGCTCGAACTCGCGCCTGGTCAGGTCGAGCGGCTCGGCGCCGACGAAGGCCTGGAAGCGGTCGGGGCGGATCTCCAGCTCGCCGGCGCTGAGCGGGGCCGCTTCGAGTTCGCGGCGGCCGGGGCTGTGGCGGCGGCTGACGGCTTCGATCCGCGCCAGCGTCTCCTCCGGGTGGCAGGGCTTGCTCATCCAGTCGTCGACGCCGAGGCGCAGGCCGCGGACCCGCTGGGCGACGGTGGAGCGGCCGGTGCAGACGACGAGGCCGAGCTCGGGCAGCAGCGAGGCGACGCGCTCGAGATACGGCCAGGCTTCGTCGCCGAGCACCGCCGGGTCGATCAGCAGCGCGTTCAGCTTCATCGCCACGAGATCGCGTGGCGGAATCGGCCCAGCGCTGCGGCTGAGGTCCCAGCCGGCGGCTTCGGCACGTTTGGAGAGGACGGTGACGAAGCCGCTGTCGGTGTCGATCACGGCGATGCGGATAACTGCAGTGTATGCACCCCGGAGGCGCGAATCGCCTGCTGTTCACAGGATTTTCACGGGTGGCCGCGGGCGCAAGCCGAAATTGCGGGAACGCCGCGGCTCCGGCAGCGCAGCCGCGTCGCGTCGCGCAACGGCTGGGCGCCGCCCCGGTGCGATAGGTTTCCGCCCGTGAAGCGCACCGTCGCCCTCCTGGCCTCGCTGCTGGCCCTGATGCTGGTCGCCGCTCCGGCCGCCCTCGCCGACGAGGGCGTCGGCCTCGCCGGCCCCACCACGGACAAGACGGTGACCTTCTTCTGCTTCGGCGTGATCGGCTTCTTCGCCGCGCTGGTGATCGTCCTCTCGCTGATCCAGGGCCGCCTGGAGAAGCGCAAGGAACAGCGCAAGTCCGACCTGACCAGGCTTAACTAGCCAGCGCCCGCTCGGCCGGCTCGGGCCGCCCCGCAAAGCCAATCGGATCGGTGGCCTCGATTCCCGCGAGATCGGCGGCCTGCGAAAGCATCCAGCGCGCGGTCTCGGATGCCGCCTTGAGCGACTCGCCATCGACGCTGAAGCTGACTTCCAGCACCCTTTTCGTCAGGTCTATCCCCACCGACGGACCAGCTTGCGGAAAGCGGTCCTCAAGAGCTTCGAGCAGCCTCATCCCCTCCGTCTCGACGACCTCGATCGCACCATGCCCCTGCAGTAAGAGCTCAAATCGGAATTCCATCATCTGCCCCTCCATTTGAAGCCGAATCGTCTCATACGTGACAAAGAGTCACGCAACCCCCTGGGATCGCTCGGCGTCTTATGGAGCGTCTCCGAGTGAGAACCGCTGGGATCGCGGAGCATGTAGCCCTTCTTCGTCTCCTTCACGCTCCAGCCCTGTTTCCGGGCGGCTCGGACGATTTCGTTGACTTCCTTCTGAGCATTGCCCACACACGACCAAGGCTCCAGGGGGAGCGATCTCTCCCCCCTCGCCTGGCGGGTCAGGACAGTCGAAAGCCGCTCAACAGGCGCTTCTCGGTCTCGCCTTCGACCTTGGCGACGACTTCGACCCGGCCCTCCAGGGGGGTGTCGCGGATCTTGGTGGCGAGGAGGTCGTCGACCTGGAAGATGCCGGCCGAGTTGTTGAGCTGGATCTCGATCCGGACCGGGCGCTCCTCGCCGCGCTCGATCCGGACCTCGTCGATCGCGGCGGCGGAGATCGAGTGGATGCCCTCGTGGCCCTTCTCGAGCGGGATCCGGGTGCGGCCCTGGGCCATGTCGAGGGCGTCGGCGACCCGGACGACGCCGGCCTCGACCGTGTAGGGCTCGCCGCGGCGACGGTGGCCGATGATCGCGTGGAGGATCTCGGAGGCGACGACGGTCCGCTCCGGCTGCCGGTAGGCGTCGGCGAGCAGCCGTTCGAGGGCGCTGCCGGCGAGGAAGAGCGAGTAGGCCTCGTGGTCGGCGCGGTGGATCGACATGCCGACGTCGTGGAGCAGGGCGCCGCCGGCGACGACGACCTCGGCGTCGCGCTCGCGCATCCCGTGCTCGGCGACCATCGCCGGCTCGACCCCGGCTTTGGCCAGCAGCCGCAGCAGCCGCAGGGCGATGTTGAGGACGATCTGCATGTGGACCCAGGAGTGGTCCGACATCCCCAGCCGCTCGGACTGGACCTGGGTCATGTACCACCAGGCCCGCACCTGCTCGTCGGCGTTGACCGCGCCGAGGAAGCTCTCGAGCTTGCGGTTGCCGCGGGTCGGCGCCCGCACCTTCGCCTCGGCGACCGCCTCCTTGGGCGGCTTGCGCTTCGGCCCGCCGGGGTCGGGCGCCGGGACCTGCTCCTCGCTCACGTCGCGGATCGTAGAACCGAGCCCGGCGTTCGTCCTTTGTAGCCCTCAGGGCTACAAAGGACGAACGCCGGCTGGTTCAGCCGCAGACCGGCCAGGGGCTCGAGCCGGACCGCGCGTAGAGGAGCGCGGCGCGGTAGGTCTGCTCGGCGGCCGGGGCGGCCGCCGGGTCGCCGGAGCCGCCGACCGAGGCCCAGGTGCCGTAGTCGAACTGGTAGAGGCCGCGGTAGGTGCCGTCGGCGGAGACGGCGGCCGGGTTGCCGCCCGACTCGCAGGCGGCGATCGCTTCCATGGTCGCCGCGGAGACGCCGCCCGGCAGCGCCGCGAACTCCGCTTCGCGCCGGCGCTGCCGCCTGCGGGCGGCGGCGCGTTCCTCGGCCTCGATCCGGCGGGAGACGGCCGCGACCAGGTGCTGGAAGCGGGTCACCGGGCGCTGCAGCGTCGGGATCGGCACCACCGCGGCCGAGCCGACGGCCGGGCCGGAGCCGCTGCCGCTCCCGTCGGCGGCCAGGGCGGCCGCGGGGAAGGCGAGAAGGATGAGCAGGATCGCGGTGAAATGTTTGCGTTTTATGAGCAAGCGCGGAACCGTGAGGGTTCCCGCCGCTCTTGAGTGTGTGCGCCGTCACAGATGGGGTCCGTCTCGCAACAATCCACACAACCCCAGGCACGCCACGGACCTCTCACCCGCTCGACCTGGTCAAGATCTTGCGTCAACAGCGGGGAGAGGGAGGGCCTCCCCGGACACTCAACTGCGAGCCATCGGCGAGCAGTGCCTGGAGAGGGCATCCCTCCCCCGCCCCCCTCACACCGCCTTCGCCACCAGCAACCGCAGGTCCGGCAGCGTCCGGAAGGACTTCACGTCGACGCCGCCATAACCGCTCTCGCCCATCCACCGCGAGACCTCCTCGACGGTGTAGGTGTCGGCCCCGGAGGTGAGGTGGAAGAAGAGGCCGAGGATCGAGGCGGTGTTCGCCGGCCGGCCCCCGGGGCGGTCGTAGAGGTCGAGGACGGCGAGCGGCGCGTCCGGCCGCAGCACCGCGCGGATCCGCTCGAACAGCGCCCGGATCTGCTCCGGCGCGAGGTGGTGGATGATGTTGAAGCACATCGCGCCGTCGTAGTGGCCGTCGTAGTCGACCTCGAACATGTCGCCGACGAGGTGGCGGACCCGGTCGCCCATCCCCGCCTCGGCGACGATCTCCTCCCCCACCCGGGCGCTCCCGGGCAGGTCGACGATCGTCGCCCGCAGCCCCTCGTGGCGGCGGCAGAGCGCCATCGAGTACTCGCCGTGGGCGCCGGCGACGTCGAGGACCGAGTGCGCCCCCTTCGCCAGCGGGATCGCCTTCGCAACTTCGGCGCTGGAGAGCCGCGCGAGCTGGTACTGGCCGCGGATGTAGGAGCGCCAGTAGGGGTCGTCGGGGCCTTTCGCGTGCAGCTCGGCGTGGGTACCGTCGCGGACCAGATCCTCCAGCCGCGCGTACCAGTCCCAGTACTCGGCCGTGTCGGCGAGGAAGTCGCCGACGTAGGTGTCCGAGCGCGGGTCGAGCCAGGGCCGGCCGCTCCTGGTCATCTCGTAGCGCCCGTCGGCGTCCTGGCGGAGGTGCCCGAGCGAGGCGATCACGTCGAGGACGCGCGCCGTCCCGGCCTCCTGCAGCCCCAGGTGCTCGGCCAGCTCGCCCGGCTCGCGCGGCCCCTCGGCCAGCGCCGCCAGCATCCCGGTCCGTTGCGCCACCTGCAGGCAGCGGGCGATCGGCATCGCGAACATCGCCTCGCCGATCGGCGTCGGCACCTTGTTGAGGAGCAGGCCGAGGCGCTCGATCGCTCCGTCGGGGACAGCGGCTATCCGCATCGGCGCCAGCCTATCCGCGATGATCGGCGGATGGGAGACGCGCCGACCTCGCGCCTGCTGCTCGCCTGCCCCGACCAGCCGGGGCTGATCGCCCGCGTCAGCGGCTTCCTCGCCGAGGTCGGCCTCAACATCGTCGACGTCGACCAGCACTCCAGCGCCGAGGGGCGGTTCTTCATCCGGATGGTCTTCGACCGCGTTCCCGACGGCGAGCGCGAGGCCTTCGAGGCCCGCTTCGCCCGCGAGATCGGCGAGCCCTTCCGGATGGACTTCGCCTTCCACGACACGGCGCGGACGAAGCGGCTCGCGGTGATGGTCTCGCGCGAGGACCACTGCCTCTCCGACCTGCTCTGGCGCTGGCGCAACGGCGACCTCGGCGGCGAAATCGCCGCCGTCATCTCCAACCACGCCGACCACCGCGGCCAGGTCGAGGCGGTCGGCCTGCCCTTCCACCACGTCGCGGTCGAGCCGGCGGGCAAGGCCGCGGCCGAGCGGCAGATCCTCGACCTGGTCGGCGGCGTCGACCTGCTCGTCCTCGCCCGCTACATGCAGATCCTCTCCGAGGACTTCCTCGCCGGCCTCGGCGCCCCGGCGATCAACATCCACCACAGCTTCCTCCCCGCCTTCGTCGGCGCCGACCCCTACCACCGCGCCTACGAGCGGGGCGTCAAGCTGATCGGCGCCACCGCGCACTACGTGACCGCCGAGCTCGACGCCGGGCCGATCATCGCCCAGGACGTCGAGCCGGTCGACCACCGCGACGAGGTCGCCGACATGATCCGGCTCGGCCGCGACGTCGAGCGCCTCGTCCTCGCCCGCGCCGTGATCGCCCACCTCGACGACCGCGTCCTCCTCGACGGCGACCGCACGATCGTCTTCTGAGCCGGTTTCTGTTCCTTATGGCCGCATAGCGGCCATAAGGAACAACTGGCTGGGCGGCCAGCCTTCTCGCTAGGCTGAAAGGCATGGAGCAGGCGACCCTCCCCCGCCCCCGCACCGCGAGCAGGCGCGAGCGGCCGCCGGGATCGCGGGCACCCGCCCTCGCCCAGGCGCTCGCCTACGGCCGCGACCCGCTCGGGTTCCTGATCCGGCGCCACCGGCGCTACGGCGACGTCTTCCGGATCTCCTTCCCCTTCTTCCACGACCTCGTCTACGTCGCCGACCCCGGGCTCGTGAAGCAGCTCTTCACCGGCTCGCCGGACGACCTCCACGCCGGCGAGGCGAACGGGACGGTGCTGGAGCCGGCGCTGGGGCCGAACTCGGTCCTCACCCTCGACGGCGCCGAGCACATGCGCCAGCGCAAGCTGCTGCTGCCCCCCTTCCACGGCGACCGCATCCGCCGCTACGGCGAGACGATCGAGGAGATGACCCGGCGGCAGATGGAGACCTGGCCGGTCGGCGAGGAGTTCTCGCTGCGCCCGCACACCCAGCGGATCACCCTGGCGGTGATCATGCGCGCCGTCTTCGGCGTCCACGACGAGCAGCGGCTGCTCCGCTTCGAGCGGCTGATCGACCTCTTCTCGGCGCGGATCAGCATGGTCACCTCGCTGCCGCCGCTGCGCCGCGACCTCGGCCCGGGCAGCCCCTGGCGCCGCTTCGTCGCCGCCCGCGACCGGCTCGACGAGTTCATCTACGAAGAGATCCGGATGCGCCGGGCCGAGTCCGGGCACGAGGAGCGCGACGACGTCCTCTCGCTGCTGATGAGCGCCCGCGACGAGGACGGCGGGGCGATGAGCGACGAGGAACTGCGCGACGAGCTGGTCACGGTGCTGGCCGCCGGCCACGAGACGACCGCCACCGGGCTGGCCTGGGCGCTGGAGCGGCTGCTGCGCAACCCGGAGGCGCTGGCGCGGCTGCGCGAGTCGCTGGCGGCCGGCGAGGAGGACTACCTGGAGGCGACCGTACGCGAGACGCTGCGGGCGCGGCCGGTCCTGGTCGACGTCGCCCGGCGGCTGAAGGCGCCGCTGGAGGTCGGCGGCTACGAGCTGCCGGAGGGCAGCTACCTGATGGCGGCGATCGCCGCGATGCACTACCGCGAGGACCTCTTCCCCGAACCGGAGCGCTTCCGGCCCGAGCGCTTCCTCGACGCCAAGCCCGACGGCTACGCCTGGATCCCCTTCGGCGGCGGCGTCCGCCGCTGCATCGGCGCCGCCTTCGCCGAATACGAGATGCGGATCGTCCTCCGCGAGATCGTCTCGCGGGCCGAGCTGCGGGCGCCCGACCCGAAGCCCGAGAAGGTGCGGATCCGCAACATCACCCTGGTCCCGGGCAAGGGGACCCGGATCGTGCTGGATCGGCCCCTGGCCGCAGCCTGAGGCGGCGAGTGCCGGGTTGATCCGGCCAGAGGCGGGCTAACCCGGCAAGGGCGTGTCAGCCGCAGCGCTCTCGGCGGCGGCCTTCTGCACGCAAGCGACCGAGGACGCCGATATGCGCCGGTCAGGTGACCTGGGCCTCGGCGGCGGCCTGGGCCGCCTCCCACTCCGCATAGAGCTCTTCGACCGCGACCTTCGCCTCCTGGTGGCGCTTGGTCGCCCGCTCGACCCGGCCCGGGCTCGCCCAGGCGGCGGGGTCGGCGAGCTCGTCCTCGAGCCGGCGCAGCTTCGCCTCGGCCCGCTCGATCCGCTGCTCCAGCTTCGCCGCCTTGCGCGCTGCTTTCTGGGCCGGCTTGGTGGCGCTGTACTTCCGGGTGCCGCCGCCCGAGGAGGCCTTCGCCGCCGCCACGGCCTCCGACTCGCGCTCGTCGCGCCGCCGCTGATACTCGGCCCAGCCGCTCGGGTGGCTCTCCAGGCGGCCGTCCTCGCAGACCAGGGTGCGGCTGCCGACCGCCTCCAGCAGCGCCCGGTCGTGGGAGACCAGCAGGACCGAGCCCTCGAACTCGGTCAGCGCGTCCTCGAGCGCCTCGCGGCTCTCGATGTCGAGGTGGTTGGTCGGCTCGTCGAGGACGAGGACGTTGGCGCCGGAGGCGACGAGGATCGCCAGCGAGAGGCGCCGCTGCTCGCCGCCGCTGATCTCGGCGAGCTGCTTGTCGGCGTCGACACCGGAGAAGAGGAAGCCGCCGAGCAGCGCCCGCGCCCGGTTCTCGTTGAGGCCGGTCTCGCGCTTGGCGGCGTCGAGGACCGTGCCCGAGCCGGCGGCGGTCTCGGCGTGCTGGGAGAGGTAGCCGACCTTGACGTTGTGGCCGCTGCGGACGCTGCCGGAGGCGGGCTCGCGGCGGCCGGCCAGGGTCTCGATCAGGGTCGTCTTGCCGGCGCCGTTGGGGCCGACGAGGACGACGTGTTCGCCGCGCTCGATTTCCAGGTTGGCCCCGTCGAGCAGGGTCCGCCCCGGCACCTCGAGCCGGCCGTTGACGAGTTTCAACACCACCCGTCCCGGCCGCTCCGGCGGCTTGAAGTGGAAGCGCAGGCTGCGGCTGTCGCGGCCTTCGGCGCGCGGCCCGTCCCGCTTCTTCCGCTCGATCTGCTTCACCCGCGACTGCGCCTGGCGCGCCTTCGTCGCCTTGTAGCGGAAGCGCTCGACGAAGCGCTCCATCCGCGCGATCTCCGCCTCCTGGCGCTCGATCGCCTTGCCGAGGGCGATCTGGCGCTTCGCCTGCTCCTGGCGCCAGGCGTGCCAGGGGCCGGCGAAGAAGCGGGCCCGCTGCGCCTCCAGCTCCAGGACCGAGGTGCCGACCGCCTCGAGGAACCAGCGGTCGTGGGCGACCAGGACGACGGCGGCGTCGAGCTCGACCAGGTACCCCTCCAGCCACTCCAGCGAGGGGATGTCGAGATGGTTGGTCGGCTCGTCGAGGAGCAGCAGGTCGGGCCTGGTGGCGAGGGCGCGGGCCAGCGAGGCGCGGGTCAGCTCGCCGCCGGAGAAGGTCGCCAGCGGCCGCTCGGCCTGCTCGGCGGCGAAGCCGAGGCCGCGCAGGACGTTCAGCACCTCGTCGCGCCAGCGGTAGCCGCCGCCGGCTTCGAGCCGCTGCTGGGCGGCGGCGTAGCGGCGCATCGTCTCCTCGTCGCCGTCGCCCATCGCCGCCTCCAGCCGCGCCAGCTCGGCCTCGGTCTCGAGCATGTCGCTGCGGCCGGAGAAGACGTACTCGCCGAGCGTCATCTGCGATTGGCGCGGCGGGCGCTGGTCGTGGAGGGCGACGCGGGCGCCCCGCTGCACGCTCAGCGACCCCGAGTCGGGCGCCAGCTCGCCCGCCAGCACCCGCAGCAGGGTCGACTTGCCGGCGCCGTTGCGCCCCGAGAGCGTCATCCGCTCGCGCGGCTCCAGCTTGAAGCCGACGTCCTCGAAGAGCAGCTTGCCGCCGACGTAGACGCCGAGCGAGGTCGCGGTCGCGATCGCCATGCCTCCAAGGTAGGCGAGTGGGCCGCGGAAGGGAGTTCGGGAGGTTGGTGGAGGAGCCGAGGGAGGGGGTCCGCCGGACAACTGCGGGGAGGGTCCGCCGGACCCCCTCCCTCGGCGCTCGCATCCGTCTCGGCGACGATTGGTGAGTTGACGTCGCCATAGGCAAGTCAACTCACCAATCGCTCGATTGACGCCGCTCAGGACTTCGCGGCGATCTGCTGGACGGTCCCCATCGTGCGGATCGTGCCGGGGCCGAGGGCGGCGTCGATCGGCCGCCAGTCGAGGCCGGATTCGCCGATCCCGCCGCTGGGCAGCCAGTAGAGCTCCCGCCCCTCGATCGCCAGCAGGTCCTCGTCGGTGGAGAGCGCCAGCGCCTTCCTCCTCGCCGCGGCCTCCGGTTTCTCCGTCAGGAAGGAGACCTGGAGCTTGCCCTTCGAATCGGCGACCAGCTCCGGGTCGAAGGGCTCCCGCGCCGCGACCGCCGCCACCTCCTCGACGCTGCGGAGGAAGACCGGCACGTCGTAGCCGAGGCGCGCGTCCAGCTCCGCTTCGACCCGCCGCCCCAGCTTGCCCTCGGCCTCCCGTCCCGAGGACGAGAAGATCACGTTGCCGCTCGCCCGAAAGGTCGCCACCTCCTCGAACCCCATCTCCTCGAAGTGCCGCCGCAGCTCCTCGTTCCCGATCCGCCGCCCACCGAGGTTCATCCCGCGCAGAAAGGCGACGTGGCGAGCCATGCTTCGACCCTACCCGTCGCACGCCGATCACTCGCGGGGCGCATCGGTCGTCGGCATCAGCGCCCAGAGCCCGGGCGAACAGGCGGAGTTCGCCGTGCGCGAGCACATCCCGTTCCCGCTGCTCAGCGACCGGGGTCTGCGCCTCGCGCGGGAGCTGCGGCTGCCGACCTTCGAGACCGGTGCCATGACCCTCTACAAGCGGCTCACCCTGATCGCCGAGAAGAATCGGATCGTCAAGGTCTTCTACCCCGTCTTCCCGCCTGACCGCGACGCCGCCGGGGTGCTGGCCTGGCTCCGGGCACGGAATCGTGCAGAAAGCGGCTGACCCCCCGGATCCGTCCGCCCCCGCCGCCACCATCGAAACATGTTCCAAGTCACCGTCGTCTGCTCGGCCTGCGAGGAGGAGAACGAGGTCGTCGTCGAGAGCCTCGACGACGCCGACCGCGAGGTCTGCCCCTGCGGCTACAGCTACGTGGTCCTCTCGGTCGCCGAGTTCGAGCCGGTCCACGCGCACGCCAGGCAGGCGGAGATCCACGAGTTCCCCCGCCGCTCCGAGCTGCCGGAAGCCGCGTAGGCCGCGTCGCGCTCAGGCCGCCAGGGCGCGGTGGCCGAGGCCGGCCCACATCTGCTCGAACTGCTGCTTGGTCCAGGTCAGCCGCTCGCCGGACAGCGGGTCGTTGACGTGCACCTCTTCTCCTTCGACGCCGGTGAGAACGACCGCGTGCTCGCCGTAGTTGATCCGGATCGGCTTGCCCGCGGGGCTCACCCAACTCGCATAGGGGCCTTCTGAGAGGGCTACCCAGGCCAGCACCGGGTGGCCGGCCAGGAGCGCGCCGTAGACGGCGCCGGGCTGAGAGCCGGTGAGTTCCCGCATCGCCAGGCCGTGCCGCCGCGCCAGCGCCCTGATCGGACCCTGGTAGACACCGAAGCCGCCGGCCGGACCGCCGCCGTCGGCGCGGCCGACGAAGCCCTCGCCGGGATCCCCCCAGACCTCGGAGCCGTCGGCGGCGACGACGGGATCGAGCGGCGGGCTGTGGGCGACCTGCTTCTGCAGGACGAGCTGGCCGACCGGGTGGCCGCTGTAGCCGAGGACCATCGAGAGCGCGGCCGCCTCGCAGTCGTCCTGGAGCACCTGCCCGATCATCGGCACCGCGATCGAGGCGGCGACCGGCCGCTCGGGAACCGTGACGGTCCCGCCTCCGCTGCCGACGACCCGCCGCAGCGCCGCCGCCGCGGCCGCGCGGTCGACCTCGTAGCCGATCGTCGCCCTGCCGCGGCGCTCGGTCCGCCGCGCGGGGATCGCCGCGATCGCTGCCGCCTGCGCCGCCGGCCGGCGCAACTGCGCGACCCGCCGCCTCGCCAGCGTCCGCCCGGCCAGCTCGACGCGCACGTAGCGCCGCGGCGGGTCGCTCTTGCCGCCTCCGCCGGAGCCGGTCCCGAAGACGGCGATCGCCGCCGCCGCGGCGATCGCCGCCAGGCCGACGGCAGCGGCGCTCCGCCGGCGCCGGATCGCCGCGCGCCGCGCCCGCCGCTCCAGGCTCATCGCGATTTGATCGCGGCGGCGAGCCCGCCCTCGTGGGCGAGGCACTCGATGCTGACGTAGGAGAAGCCGGCGCCCTCCAGGGCCTGCCGCCACCACTCCGGCGTCGCCGGGCGCTCCCCCCTGCCGGTCACGACCTTGAACGCATTGCGCGCGATCCGCGCGTACCCGGCGGGGCCGCGCTTGGCGAGGGCGCGGACCTTGGCCGTCACCACCTCGCGGCTGCGGCCGTTGCCGGGGTTCCAGTCGAACATCATGTCGGCGAAGACGAAGCGCCCCCCGGGCCGCAGGACGCGATGGACCTCGCTCGCGGCCCGCCGCTTCCCCTCCTCGTCGAGATGGTGAAAGCAGTAGTTGGAGACGACCAGGTCGAGGCTCGCGTCCTCGAGCGGCAGGCCGGCGGCCGACCCGACCAGCGGGTAGACGTTGTCCAGGTGCTTGCCGGCCACCACCCAGCGCAGGTGCTCGACCATCGCCGGCGAGATGTCGACCGCCCAGACGTCGCCGCAGCGCTCCGCCAGCGCCAGCGCCAGCAGCCCCGTGCCCGCGCCGACGTCGAGCACCTGCTCCTGTGGGCGCGGCGCGGCGCGGGCGACGATCCGGTCGCGGAGCTGCTGGAACCCCGGCGTGCGCGAGAGTTCGTCCGCCTGGCGGACATGCCTGTCCCAGTCCTTGTCCCTTTGGAGGAAGCCGCGCGCGTCCCTGCCGGGCGCAGGGCCGAAGGCAACGGGGCTCCGGGGCCCCGGCACAGGTGGGTCGTTCATCGCGGCAACGATTCACCCCGCTCCTAAAGGCGCCCTGGGAGAAAGCTAAGCGCTTAACCAAGCCGGGTTAAAGATTCCGGGAGGGGGCTGCCGCCCCGCCTGAGGGCGGGGCGGAAGATGGAGGCGCCGAGATTCGAACTCGGATCCGCGGACGCGGTGCGAGGGTGTCTACAGGTTTAGCCGGCGCTTGATTCTCGTCTCCCGGGGTCCGCGCCGGCGGGCACTGCGGGAGATAGAGCCCTCTTCGATTTCCCCTGGCGGACGGGGCGATCCGCCCGGGTGAGCCCGCTTCTGAAGCCGGTGCCCCTTCCCGCGGGCGAGGAAGGACCGACTCTCACAGCGCTTAGCTTCTAACTAAGCGGCGAGGGCGAACTCATGGTCCGCACGTATTGGTTTGTGCTGGGGTTTAACGAGGCCTCCAGCAACCTCGACCTGCAACCGTTCGCACGAGTCGACCACGTCGAAGCCTGTCGCCCCCGTGCTCGGGAATGCCCGGCGATTCTACCGGGCCGAGGAACCCGACCTGAAAGGATGCGCCCGTGAGCGCGGCAGCGACCGAGCGTCCGAACCCGGCCCCTCGCGGGGCGGCGAAGCGCGGCGCCCGGCGATGAGCGGGCGCAGCTACGACGCGATCGTCCTCGGCGCCGGCCCGGCGGGCGAGGTCTGCGCCGGCCGCCTCGCCGACGGCGGCATGCGGGTGGCGATCGTCGAGCGCGACCTGGTCGGCGGCGAATGCTCCTACTACGCCTGCATGCCCTCGAAGGCGCTGCTGCGGCCCGCCGACGTCCTCCGCGAGGCGAAGCGGATCCCCGGCGTGCCGACCGGGCACGGCGAGCTCGAGCCGCAGGCGGTGCTCGACCGCCGCGACGAGGTCGCCCACGGCTGGGACGACTCGGCCCAGCTGCCCTGGCTGGAGGAACGGGGCATCGACCTCTTCCGCGGCGAGGCCCGCTTCGCCGGCGAGCGGCGGCTCCTGGTCGGCGACCGGGAGCTGGCGGCCGAGCGGGCGATCGTCCTCGCCACCGGCAGCAGGGCGGCGATGCCGCCGATCGACGGCCTCGACTCGGTCGGCGCCTGGAACAACCGCGACGCGACCAGCGCCGAGCAGGTCCCCGAGAGCATGATCGTGCTCGGCGGCGGCCCGGTCGGCAGCGAGCTCTCGCAGGCCTGGGCCAGCCTCGGCACGCAGGTGACCCTGGTCGAGGGCGGCCCGCACCTGCTCTCGCGCGAGGAGGCCTTCGCGGGCGAGGAGGTCGCCGAGTCGCTGCGCGGGAGCTTCGGCGTCGAGGTGCGGACCGGGACCAAGGTCGAGGCGGTGGAGGCGGGCGGCGCCGGCGTGGTCGCGCGGCTGAGCGACGGCGGCAGCGTCGAGGCGGCGGAGATCCTGATCGCCGTCGGCCGGGTCCCCAACACCGCCGGCCTCGACCTCGGCGCCGCCGGGGCCGAGGCGAACGAGCACGGCTACCTCGACGTCGACGAGCGGATGCGGGTCGGCGGCAGCGACCGGCTGTGGGCGATCGGCGACGTCAACGGCCGCGCCCTCTTCACCCACATGGGCAAGTACCAGGCCTGGATCGCAGCCGAGAACCTGCTCGGCCGGCGGGTGGAGGCGGTCGCCGAAGGGCTGGGCTCGCCCAGGGTCACCTTCACCGACCCCCAGGTCGCCGCCGCCGGCAGGACCCTGGAGCAGGCGCGGGAAGCGGGCATCGAGGCGCGCGCAATCGACGTCGCGACCGACAGCACCGCCGGGGCCAGCTACCAGGGCCGCGAAACCTGCGGCACCTCGCGCCTCGTCGTCGACCTCGACAGGCAGACGATCGTCGGCGCCACCTTCACCGGCTTCGAGACCGCCGACTTCCTCCAGGCAGCCACCTTCGCAATCGTCGCAGAGATCCCGATCTCCCAGCTAAGGCACGCAGTCGCCCCCTACCCGAGCCGCAGCGAGATCTGGCTGAAGCTGCTCGAAGCCTGGGAAGAGGACTGACGGAGCCCCGGGGAGGGGGTCCGGCGGACAAAAGCGGGGAGTGTCCGGCGGACCCCCCTCCCCGCGGCTCCTTCGCGACTGGAAGGCTCGGCGTGCCGGGAGTGAGACCCGCCGGACCCTGAGACCGCGTTCGTAGCGGCGGTCGGGGGAGGAGTTCGCCGGACCCTCCCGCTGTTGTCCGCCGAACTCCTCCCCCGACCGCCCACTCAGACGGTCGAGCGACGCTTCAGGTCGTCCAGCATCTCGGTCGGGAACCCGGCCACCTGGTCGAGGTCGTCGACCGACTGGAAGCCGCCGAGGCGCTCGCGGTGGGCGAGCAGCCGGGTCGCCTGGGTCACCGAGAGGCCCTCTTCGCGCAACTGCTCGAAGGTGACCGAGTTGAGGTTGATGCGGCCGCCGCCCTGGGGAGCCTGGGCGGGGGCGCCGAAGCCCGGCGGCTCGGCCGCCGGAGGCTGAGGCGTCGCGGGCTGGAACGGCGCGGCCTCGGCCGGGGCGGGCGGGCTCGGCGGCGCGAAGGACGGCAGCGGCTGCTGCGGCGGCGGCTCGGGCGCAGGAGGCTGCGGCGGCGCCTGGTACCCGGGCGCCTGCTGCTGCTGCGGCGGGACCAGAGGCTCGGATGCCTGCTGCGGCGGCGCCTGCTGCTCGGGCGCCTGGGGCTGCTGCCCCTGCTGCGGCGGCGGTGAGGAGGCCGGCGGCTCGTAGGCGGGCGGGGCCGGGGCCGGCGGCTGGGCCGGGGCGTCGAAGGCCGCCGCGGGCGGCGCTCCTCCCCCGCCCTGGACCGAGCGCAGGGCGGCCTGCTCGGCCTCTTCGGCGCGGCGCTCCGCCTCGCGGGCGCGTTCTTCGGCTTCGGCGACGCTGCGGCGCATCTCCTCGAGGCGGCGGTCCTGCGCCTCCTCTTCGGCGCGCCGCTGCTCCAGCCGTCTCGCCTCGGCGGCCCGCTCTTCGGCGGCCTTGGTCCGCTCCTCGATCTGGCGCAGGCGCTCCTCGGCTTCCTTCATCTCGCGCTCGCGGGCGGCGCGTTCCTCCTCGAGCCGCTGCTCGGCGCTGCGGAGGTCGGCCTGCGAGGAGGCGGGCGCCTGGGGCGCGGGCGGGGCGTCCTGGATCGGCGGCTGCCCGCCGGGGGCGGCGCCGCCCTGCTGCAGTTGCTCGGCGGCCTGCAGCCTGCGCTCGGCCTCGGCGCCGATCCGCTGCTGCTCGCCGCGCACCTCGGCGACCTTGTCGCGGACGCGCTGTTCGGCCAGGGCCGGGTCGTAGTCGCCCGGCGCCGGCGTCGCGCCGGGGATCGGCGGCGGCACCGAGGGCACGGCGCCGGGCCCCCCGGCCGGCGGCTGCACGGTCGTCGCCTCCTCCCAGGGGGCGAGCTGCCCGCTCGGCGGGGCCTGGCCGGCGGCCTGGGCTTCGGCGATCGCCCGCTCGTTCGCGGCCCGCGCTTCGGCCAGGCGCTGCTCGGCCTGGGCCGCCTCCTTCTTCCTCTTCCTGCCGCCGAGCTTGAGCCCGAAGAGGCTCATCTCGGTGAAGCCCGCCTTCGCGGCCGGGTGTTCTGCGGGCGCGGCGGCGGGCTGGGCCGCGGCGGCTCCCGGCTGGGCCGCCGGGGCGCCGGGTTGGGCCGGCGGCGCGGCCGGCGGCGGCGCCGGCCGGCCCTTCTTCTGCGCCTTGCGCCGCGCCTTCTCGTCCTTGCGCCGCTGCAGCTCGGCTTTGCGCTCCTCGCGCAGCTGCGCCCGCTTGGCGCGCTGCTCCTCGCGGCGGCGGCGCTTGCGGTCCTTCGCCGACTCGTTGGCCGGGGGCGGCGCGGCGCCGGGCACCGGCGGCGGCGTCGAGGCTCCGGGCGGGGGAGCCGAGACTCCCGGCGTCGGCGAGGCCTGGGCGGGCGGCGCGGTCAGCGGCGGCACCGCCGCCAGCTCGGCGGTCTCGCCGGCGGCAGGCTGGATTGGGACGGCGGCGGGCGGCGGAGCGGCGGCGGCCGGCGGCGCGCCTGCCGGCTGCGGGCCGGCGCCCTGCGCCCCCTGCTTCGCTTCCTTCTCCCTGGCCTTGCGCTGGGTGACGCGGACGATCAGCAGCAGCACCAGGATCGCCACCAGCAGGGCGCCGACGAAGTATGCGGTGTGGTCGCTCACGTAGTTGCTCGCCTTGTTCGGGAACGATTCGGCGCTGGCCTCTGCCGGCACGGCCATGACGACCGCGATGATCCCAGCAGCGACGGCGGTCAGGTTCTTCCTCGTCCGCATCGACGTGAATCCTCCCATCTGGTTCTCCACTTTCAACCTCAACGCATCCTTCCCTTGAACTCGCGCTCGACCTCGCGCCGCACGTCGCGGTCGGCGATCTCGCGCCGGCGGTCGCGACCCTCCTTGTTTCGCGCCAGCGCCAGCTCCACCTTCGCACGCGGGCCCTTGAAATAAATCCTGGTCGGGACCAGGGTTAGACCTTTTTGAGCGGTTTTCCCGACCAGCCGCTCGATCTCCTCCTTGTGGAGGAGCAGCTTGCGCGGCCGCTCCGGTTCGTGCGCGTCCACCGCCGCGTATTCGTAGGGGGGGATATGCAGCTTGCGAAGCCAAATCTCGCCGTCGTCGACGACGGCGTAGGCATCGGTCATCTGGGCCTTTCCGCCGCGCAGGGCCTTCACCTCCGAGCCCCGCAGCACGATCCCCGCCTCCATCTTCTCGACCAGCTCGAACTTGTGGCGGGCACGGCGGTTGGTGACGACGTCGCCCGAGGCGGGCTCTCTTCTCTTCTTGCTCTTTTTGCTCATTCGGGCTTGCTCACTCGTCAGTCTCCCCGGCGAGCTCGAGCTCGGCGCGGCCGCGGGGCGGGTCGACCCCCGCCACCCGGACGGATATCGGATCGCCGAGGTTGAAGCGGGCTCCCCCGCCCCGCCCGACCAGCGCCACCTCGGCCCGGTCGAGCTCGTAGCGGTCGCCGGGCAGCCGCCGCGCTGGCAGCATCCCCTCGTAGACGTCGCCCAGCTCGCCCCTGAAGGAGACGAAGGCGGCGGCGCGGATGACCCCGGAGATCTCCCCCTCGAAGACCGCGTCGAGGCCGCGCTCGCCGAGCTCGCAGGCGAGCAGGTGGGCGGCGCAGACGTCGTCGGCGGCGCGCTCGATCCGCGCCGACTCGCGCTCCCGCGCCGAGGCGTCGGCGGCGGCGTCGCGGGCCTGCGCCAGGGTCGGCGCCTCCTCCCCCTCGCCCAGCAGGGCGAGCAGCGCCCGGTGGCAGACCAGGTCGGGATAGCGGCGGATCGGCGAGGTGAAGTGGCAGTAGGCGGCCGAGCCGAGGCCGGCGTGGCCGATGTTGCGCTCGCTGTAGTAGGCCTGCTTGAGCGAGCGCAGGACCAGCGAGGTGTAGGCGTCGCGGCCGTGCCCGCGCCGCTCGGCCTCGCGCCGCACCAGCCGGCTCGCCGCCGCCGCCACCGCGCCCGCCTCGCCGGGGGCGAGGCCGCCCTTCAGCGGCGGCGTCGGCACCCCCAGCGCCGCCAGCTGCTCGAGCAGGCGCTCGATCCGGGCCGCGTCGGGCTGGGCGTGGACGCGGTAGATCGCCGGCGCCCGCTCGCGCTCCAGGAGCTGGGCAACCTGCTCGTTGTTGAGGATCATCAGCCGCTCGATCAGGCGGTGCGCCTCGGTCTGGGCGACCCCGTGGGCGCGCAGCACGTTGCCCTCGAGGTCGAACTCGAACTCGGGCTCGAAGGACTCGACGTCGAGGGTGCTGGTGCCGCGGTGCTCGCCGAGGCCGGCGGCGACCGCGCGGGCCGCCGCGAGCGGTTCGGCGACCTCGGCCGGGGGCTGCCGGCGGCCGGCGAAGACGTCGTCGAGCTGGTCGTAGTCGAGGCGCGCGTCGGAGCGCACGCGGCTGCGGTAGAAGCGCGCCCGCCGCACCTCCATCGCCGGCCCCAGCTCGACCTCGGTCGTCACCGCCAGGCGCTCGACCCCCGGCGCCAGGCTGCAGGCCTCGGAGCTGAGCGCGTGCGGCAGCATCGGCTCCACCGCCCCCGGGACATAGGTGCTGTTGCCGCGCCGCCGCGCCTCTTCGTCGAGCAGCGAGCCGGGCCTGACGTGGGCGGCGACGTCGGCGATGTGGATCCAGACCCGCGCCCCCTCCCCCTCGCGCTGGGCGGAGACGGCGTCGTCGAAGTCGCGCGCGGTGGCCGGGTCGACGGTGAAGGTCGCCAGCGCGGTGAGGTCGCGCCGCGCCCCGCCTTCGCGCTCGGCCCAGGCCGCCGCTTCCCGCGCTTCCCCCTCGACCGTGGGGCGGAAGCCGCGGAAGCCGAGCTCGTCGCCCAGCAGCTCCTCGACCGCCCGCCGCGCCGGCCGTTCGGCCTCGCGCTCGCGCTCGCGGCGCGCGGCCCGCCCGGAGCCGCCGCGGCGGCTGCGCCGGCGCGCCGGCGCCGCGGCGCGGCCGCGGTCCCGCCGACCCCTGCCGCGGCCGGCCATCAGCCGACCTGGCCGGCGAGGACGCCGAACCCGCGCCGCTTCGCCTCGTCAGCCGCCGTCGCCGGGTCGTCCTCGACCTTCACTTCGGGATGGATGCCGTGGCTCTGGGCCAGGTTCACCCCCGCCGGGGTGAAGAACTCCCCGACCGAGAGCTTCAGGGCGCCGCCGTTGGCGAGGTCCTGCTCCTCCTGGAAGAGGCCCTTGCCGTAGGTGCGGGTGCCGACCACGGTCGAGCCGGCGTCGTCGTGCAGCGCCGCGGCGAGGATCTCCGCCGCCGAGGCGGTGCCGCCGTCGACGAGGACGACGACCGGCAGCTTCGAGACCGGCGCGCCGCCGGTCCTGTGGACGCTGCCGCCCTGGGTCCGCGAGCGGGTGCGGACGACGACTGCGCCCTTCGGCAGGAACACGGCGGCGCTCATGACCGCCTCTTCGAGCAGGCCGCCGGGGTTGTGGCGGAGGTCGAGCAGGACCCCTTCGGCGCCTTCGCCTTCGACCTTTTCCACCGCCCGCGCCAGCTCCGCGTGGGCGCCTTCGCTGAAGCTGAGCATGCGGACGTAGCCGAGCTTCTTGCCGCCGACGGTCCTGACGCTGCTGCTGACGTTGGGCAGGGTCACCTCGGCGCGGGTGATCTCGAGCCGGCGCACCTTGCCCGTCCCCTTGTCGCGGACGCCGAGCTCCACCTGGGTCCCTTCCGGTCCCTTGATCCTCTTCGTCGCCGCCGCGGTCCCCTCGCCGGCGATCGATTCGCCCTCGACCGAGACGATCGTGTCGCCCGGTTCGATCCCGGCCCGCTTCGCCGGCGAGCCGGGGAACACCGTCGCCACCCCGAGCCCGCGCTTCACCGGCACCACGGTCAGCCCGATCCCGGAGAAGCGGCCTTCGATCTGCTGGTTGAAGCTCTGCTTCGCTTCCGGGGAGAAGTATTCGGAGTAGTGGTCCTCGGCGTTGCTCTGGCGCAGCCGTTTGACCATCCCCTGCAGCGAGGCGTTGCTGAGCTCGGTGCCGCCGACCGGGCGGTAGTAGTTGCCCTCGATCGCTTCCGCGGCTTCGGCGCTGAGCCCGCCCGCTTCGGCGACGAAGACCTCGCGCAGCGGTTCGGGCAGGTCGCCGGGGTGGCCGCCCAGGTAGAGCCCCGCCGCGAGGAAGGCCAGCAGCGCGACGGCCAGGCCGACGGCCCCGCGAGCGCTCACGCGCCCCGCCTCAGACCTTGAGGAAGCGGCGCAGGGTGACGCCGGAGCCGATCGTCGAGACCAGGATCGAGGCGCCGAAGAGGATCGCGATCAGCGCCGGGAAGGCCAGCGTCGAGTTGTTCTGCGCGGCGAGGACGCCGATCGAGTTGCTGAGCGGGTCGACGATGGTGATCTTGCCAAGCCACAGGATCAGTATGGCCAGCAGGCCGCCCGCGAAGCCGACCACCACTCCCTCGATCATGAACGGCCAGCGGATGAACCAGCGGGTGGCGCCGACCAGGCGCATCACCTCGACCTCGCGGCGGCGGGTGTAGATCGAGAGCCGGATCGTGTTGCCGACGAGCATCAGCGAGGCGAGGACCAGCAGCGCGGTGAGGACGGTGAGGACGATCTTCAGCGCGCTCGTCACCTTCTCGATCTTCGCCGCCGACTGCTGGCGGTTGAATTCGTTGCTGATCGTCGACGCGATCGCCTTGCCCTGCTTCCCGTTCGGGAAGACCGCTGCGCGGATCCCCGGCAGGTTCGCGGCGTCGTCGGCCTTGACTTCGAAGCTGGCCGGCAGCGGGTTCGAGTGCAGCTCTTCGACGATCGACTTGTCCTTCAGTTCGCTCTTCAGGGTCGCCAGCGCCTCGGCCTTGGTGATGAAGGTGACGTCGGCGACGTGCGGGATCGCTTCCAGCTTGCGCTGGGTGGAGTTGATTTCGGCCCGGGTCGCGTCGTCGTAGAGCGCGTACTGGACGTTGAGCTGGTCGCGCACTTCTTCGCTCTTGCCCTGGGCGGTCTGGAAGATCGGGATCAGCATCCCCAGCAGGACGACGGTGACGACGGTGGTGACGATCGCCGCCAGCGAGGGGGCGCCGTTGCGCCGCAGCGCCCGCAGGGCCTCCTGGAAGAAGAAGAGGATCCGGCCCATGGCTCAGCTCAGCTCGTCGCGGTGGGAGTGGCCGTTGGTCAGCTTCTCGCCCTCGCTGCCGACGCCCATCCCGGCCCGCATCCGCAGGCCGAATTCGGTCGTCGACTCCTCGGTGTAGCCGCCGGAGACCTCGTCGCGGACGACCCGGCCCTCGTAGAGCTCGACCACGCGCCGCTGCATGTTGTCCACCATCTCGCGGTCGTGGGTGACGACGACGACGGTGGTGCCGGTCTTGTTGATCCGGTAGAGCAGCTGCATGATCCCGATCGAGGTGACCGGGTCGAGGTTGCCGCTCGGCTCGTCGGCCAGCAGCAGCGGCGGGTGGTTGACGAAGGCGCGGGCGACCGAGACGCGCTGCTGCTCGCCGCCGGAGAGCTGGTCGGGGTAGCTGTGCAGCTTGGTCGAGAGGCCGACCAGCCGCAGCGTCGCCGGCACCTGCTCGCGGATTTCGGCGCGGCTGGCGCCGATCACCTGCAGGGCGTAGGCGACGTTGTCGTAGACGGTGCGGTTGGGCAGCAGCTTGAAGTCCTGGAAGACGGTGCCGATGTTGCGCCGCAGCAGCGGGATCTTCTTCTCCGGCAGCTTGCCGATGTCTTTGCCGGCGATCTTGACCGAGCCCTCGGTGGCGTCGAGCTCGCGGATCAGCATCTTGATCAGCGTCGACTTGCCGCAGCCGGTCGGGCCGACGAGGAAGACGAACTCGCCGCGGCCGATCGCCAGCGAGATCCGGTCGAGCGCCATGTGGCCACCCGGGTAGACCTTGGTGACGTCGTTCAGCTCGATGATCGGGGCGCGGCGGCCACGGGGGCGCCGCGGCTCCGGGGTGCCGCCTCTGTTCTTCTTCGATCTGCGCATGCGGGGGTGCCTTCGGCGATCACAGGGTGACTCCTGCGGCGCGCCGACCCCGCAAGATCGCGCCCACGCAGGCGATCTTTCAGACCGTGTCGTAGAGGGTGTCGGCGAGGCGGGCGCGGGCGGCGGCGCGCCTGCCGTCGCGGGCGGCGAGGCGGCGGCGTTCGCTGCTGCGGCGGCCGGCGCCGAGGCGGTAGACGAAGAGGATCGCGATCGGGACAGCGGTCACCGCGGCGAAGCCGAGGAAGAGCGGCGAGCCGGTGTCGCTGCCGGCGCCGAGGGCGTGGAAGAGGCCGAGGACGTAGACGACGATCGTCGCCCGGTGGGCGCTGCGCCAGAGCTTCGGGCCGACCTGCTTGCGCAGGTAGAAGCTGAGGCCGAGGAGGAAGGCCATGTAGGCGGCGATCACCCCGATCCCGTTCCAGAAGCGGTTGAGGCCGAGGACGAAGGGGACCGCGACCCCCGCCACCCCCGGTTTCAGCCAGGGGTCGGCGAGGACGGCGGCGACGTGGATCGCGATCGCGACCAGGGCCGCGAGCGCGGTCTGCTCGTGCAGCGCCCGCATCGTCTTCGCGAAGCCGGGTTTGCGGACCGGCTTGCTCGCCATCGTCAGCCCGAGGAAGACCGAGGCGGTGACGAGGGCGAAGGCGACCATCGCCGAGCTGCGGCTGACGATCCACCAGCCCTGGGTCGAGAGGGTGTGCGGGATCGCTTCGATCACGAGCTGGCGGTGACGACCGGCGGGGCTTCTTCGATTTCGGGTTCGACGTATTCGGGTTCGGCGTAGGCCGGTTCTTCGTATTCCGGTTCCGGTTCCACGTATTCGCTTTCGGGTTCCGCGGGTTCGGCGAATTCGCTCGGGACTTCTTCGACGACTTCGGGAGCCGAGCCGGTGCCGGCTTCGGTCGGCGCCGGGCGCGACTTCGCCGCCGCCTGCGTCTTCTGGGCCTTGGTGCTGGCGCTGGCGCTGAGCTCGAAGGTGAGGACGGCGAAGAGGACGACGAACAGGGTGAGCGAGCCGATCGCGACTGCCCGGGGGCGGGGAGTGGTCATCCATTGAGGATTCGCCGGGTCCCTAAATCTCCCGTCAAGAGCGGCGAGATTTTGCCAAGGCTTTACCTGAAGCCGTGCGGTGGGACTTTTGGCTGCATATCAACCATAAGTCCCACCGTTCGCGCCACGCAGCAGCTCGTCGCGCATCCGCCTCCGCTCGGCGGCGGCCGCCATCTGCTCGGCTTCGGCGCGCTCCTGCGTCCGCCAGACCCAGGCGACGACCAGCGCGCTCAGGGCGACGAGGACGACGACCATCACCCAGAAGCCCCAGTGGCGGCCCTGCCCGGGGACCCAGGTGTTGGCCCCGTAGAGGCCGACGACGAAGGTGGGGACGAGGAAACCCGCCGCGATCAGCTCGACCCGATGCTGCATCCGCTCGCTGTGGCGGCGCTGCTCCTCCGTCTGCTCCAGGTGCAGGAGGCCGAAGGACTGCCGCAGGGTGTCGCTCAGCCTGCCCAGCGCCGCCAGCGCCTTGTCGATGCGCTCGTCGACCTCGATCACCGCCTCGTGATCGGACACCGGCAGCCAGGCCTTGTCGAGATCGGCGCGCAGCCCCGGCTGGTTGAGCGGGTTGAGCCAGTCGCGCAAGATCGCCATCAGGCCCCACAGCTCGGGAAGCTGGTCGTGGTTGTCGAGGTCGTCGTCCATGTAGAGGCTCAGCTCCCAGTCCTCGAGCCAGGTGTGAAGAGCGCGGTGGGCCGGCGCATAGCTCAGCGCCAGCTCGTGCATCACCGAGACGCCGAGGTCGCCCGCCCCGCGGCCCGGCTTCCGCTTCCACCGCTTCGAGACCGCCTCGAACAGCGGGTCGGCATCCCCCGGCGGCAGGTCGTCGTCTAGCTGCGCCGAGCCCTTGAAGACCCGCTCGGGGTGCCAGCAGGTGACCAGCCAGCCCTCGCCGGCGAGCAGCTCGACCGGCTGGAAGCGGAGGACGCCCACCCCCTGCGGCTTGCCGCGCTCGCTGTGCTCGTCGGGCCGCCAGGGACGCACGCTGAACGAGGAGGCCAAGCGGATGTTCCCCGGGTAGCGCTCCCCTTCCGGCTGCTCGTCGGGGGTCAGGAGATCGTCCAGCATCGCCTCCGTCAGCCCCGGGCACCAGCGGCCGATCGCCGCGAGGACCCGATCGGCCTGATCCGCCCCGCAGGTCAGCTCGAACCAGTGGAAGCCGTCGCGCTCGCCCAGCTGCGCCGGCTCGACCACCTCCGAGCTGCCGTCAGGGCGCCAAGCGCTCACCCGCCGAACCTGTCCGGCCATCGACTTCTCCCCCTCACTCGGCGCCAAAGAGCGGGGAAGCTAACTCATTGAAGAAACTCTCCTGTTTATTTATGCGCCGGTTTCCGGTGTTGCGGTGCGCCCTATGTCAGATGGCCGGCAAAAGGCGCACCGCTCATGGGAAGACGGTCTCGCCGGTCGCCTGGTCGACGACCGAGATCGCGACGGCGGGGCAGGCTTCGGCCGCTTCCAGGATCAGGTCGTCGGGTCCGGTGCCGACGACGACGGCGGTGTCGTCGAGGCGGAAGACCTGAGGGGCGATCTCGACGCAGTCGCCGTGGGCGCTGCACTCGTCGGGGTCGACTACGGGTACGTAGGTCATGCGGGTACCTCCTCCTTGCCGAGGGCGGCGCGGTGGCCGGCCTCGATTCGTTTGCGAAGGGCGGGGATCGCGCGGGGACGGCCGACCGTGAGGCCGGCGACGGGGGCGCCGCCGCGAAGGAAGACGGCTTCGAAGTCGCGCCCGCCGGGGTCGCCGTCGAGGACCACCGAGTCGCCGTGGTGGGGGTGGCCGACCGACTGGATCCGCACCCCGTACTGGTCGCTCCAGAAGCTCGGCAGCGGCGGCGCCCCCGGCTCCTCGCCGAGCATCGCCTTCGCGGCGGCGGCGCCCTGCCAGGCGGCGGCGTCCCAGTGCTCGGTGCGGGCGTGGGCGCCGAAGCGGGGGTCGAAGGGGATCGAGGCGTCGCCGGCGGCGAAGACGCCGGGCAGGGCGGTGCGGCCGTGCGGGTCGACCTCCACCCCGCGCTCGCCGAGGCCGCTGCCGCGCAGCCAGCCGGTGGCGGGGACGGTGCCGATCCCGGCGACGACGACGTCGCACTCGATCGCGGTGCCGTCGGCGAGCAGCAGCCGCTCGACCCGCTCGCCGCCGCGGGCGCCCTCCAGCAGCGCCCCGGTCAGCAGCCGCGCCCCCTCCTCCGCGTGCAGGTCGGCGAACCAGCGGCCGAGCTCGGCGCCGAGGATCGGCGCCAGGGGCACCTCCATCGCCTCGACGATGGTCACCTCAGCGCCGAGCCCGAGCGCCGTCGCCGCCACCTCCTGCCCGATGAAACCCGCGCCGACGATCGCCAGCCTCACCCCCCGGGCCAGTTCGGCCCTGAGCCGGCGGGAGTCGGCGAGGGTCCGGAGGTAGTGGACGTTCTCGAAGCCTTCGAGGAAGGGCAGGCGCCGCGGCTCGCCGCCGCTGGCGATCAGCAGCCTGCCGTAGGAGAGCGGCTCGCCGCCGGCGAGGAAGAGCAGCCGGGCGCCCGGCTCCAGGCCCTCGGCCCGCCTCCCGAGCAGCAGCTCGACCTCGTTCTCCTCGTACCAGCGGCGGGGCCGGAAGGCGACCGAGCCCTCCGCGGCGGCGCCGGCCAGTACCGCCTTGGAGAGCGGCGGCCGGTCGTAGGGCGGCTCCTCCTCGCCGCAGAGGATCCGCACCGGGCCCTCGTAGCCGCGCCGCCGCAGGGTCTCGGCGCAGCGCTGGCCGGCGAGCCCGCCGCCGACGATCAGGACTCCGTCGTCTCTCGTCATGCTTCCTCCAGTGCCGGGGTTCGGACTTGCGGGCGGCGCTCGGCCGGCAGCGCCCGCTGCGGTCGCGGCCGCGCCGCCCGGGCCTGCTTCTTGGCCCGGGCGGAGAGGACGCGGTAGACGAAGAGGCCGCCGATCACGGGGGTCGTCAGCAGCACCCACCAGCGGAACCAGACCGCGCCGGCGTCGCTGCCGGCGCCGAGCGCGTGCACGAGGCCGAGCAGGTAGACGACCACGGTCGCCCGGTGGGCCTTGCGCCAGAGCCTGGCGCCGACCCGGCGGCGGAAGTAGTAGCTGAGCCCGAGCAGCGCCGCCAGGTAGCCGCCGACGATGCCGAGGCCGGTGAAGAGCGGCTTGAAGCCCATCGCGAAGGGGACGGCGATGCCGCTGACCCCGGGGTGCAGCCAGGGGTCGCCGAGCAGGGCGATGCCGTGGACGGCGATCGCGACCAGCCCGGCGAGGGCGGTCTGCTCGTGCAGGGCCAGCAGCTTCTTCGAGAGCCCGGGCCGGCGCATCACCTTGCCCGCCATCGCCAGCCCGAGGAAGACCGAGACGGTGACCAGGACCAGGGCGACGAGGCCGGAGGCGCGGCTGGCCAGCCACCAGCCGTGGCTCTGCAGGACTTCGGTGGCCGCGGCGGCGCCGCTGGAGGAGGTGACGACCGCGGCGCTCACCGCGATACCTCCGGCAGGCGGACCCGCGGCGCCACCGCGAGCGGCCCGACCAGCTCGGCCCGGCCGCTGTCGTGGATCAGCAGGCCGCCGCGCTCGGCGAGGATCTCGCGGCCCCGCTCGGGGCCGGAGAGCAGCGCCGCCTTGGAGAGCGTCTCCGCCTCCAGTGCCGAGTCGCCGAGCGCGGTGGCGCCGACCAGGCCGGTCCAGGCCGGCTCGCCGCTCGCCGGGTCGAGCAGGTGGTGCATGTAGCGGCCCTCGCCGTCGCGCCAGATCCGGATGTTGATCCCGGAGGTGGCGACGCCGCCGGAGCCGAGCCGCAGCACGTGGGCGCGGCCGCCGGTGATCGGGTGTTCGACGTAGACCTCGTAGGGATGGACGAGGGCGTCGGCGCCGCCGATGCGGATGTCGCCGCCGCAGTCGACGATGAAGCGCGAGTAGCCGCGCAGGTTGGCGGCGAGCATGTCGGCGGCGAGGCCCTTGCCGGTGCCGCCGGTGTCGAAGCGCAGGCCGGGCGGGCGGACCACCTCGCGGCGCTCGTCGTCGACCTCGAGGCCGCGCCAGCGCCGCTGCGGCCGCGGGCTCGCGGGCGCCCGCGGCGGCGCGTCGGCGAGCGCCTCGGCCAGCGGCAGCCCGGCCATCCCGGCGCGCGAGGCGACGTATCCGGCCGCCTCGATCTCGCCGAGCAGGGTCGGGTCGACGAGGCCGCCGCTGCGCTCGGCGGCGAAGACGCCGGCCTCGACCGCGCGCCGCATCAGCTCCGAGGCGGGGACCCGCTCGCGCGGGTCGGCGTTCAGCCGCGAGAGCTCGCTCCCGGGCTTGAAGCGCGAGAGCGCCGCGTCGAAGTCTTCGACGAAGCGGCGCCCCTGCTCGGCGGCGACCGCGGCCGGGGCCATCCCCGGGCCGGGCTCGCCGATCAGCAGCCGCACGTGGCTGCCCATCGCGTCGAAGGTGAGGTCGTGTTCGGCCATCAGGAGGCTCCCGTCACCGCCGCCGCGGCGCCGGAGGAGTAGGCCGAGCTGCTGACCGGGCCGCTGCTGACGGTGTTCCGGCCCGGGGTGGAGACGATCGTCGTCACCACCCGCCGCTTGATCACCTTGCGCACCTGCACCGCCTGGGCGGTCGGCCGGCTCGTCGCCTGTTCGACCGAGAAGCGGTAGGTGAGGAAGGCGAAGAGCGCCGCGAAGAGGAGGACCGAGCCCCAGAGGACCAGGCCGGCGCGCGGGCGCCGCGAGCGGGGGGCGGGCTCAGTCATCGTGGCCGCCCCCGCCCTCGTGCTCGCCCTCGCCGCCGCCCCCGCCGCCGCTGGCGCCGGTGCTGACCGGGGCGGCGCTGCTGCCGCCGCCGCCGCTGGCGCCGGTGGAGACCGGAGCGGTGGCCGCGCCGCCGCCCGAGCCGGCCGAGGCGCCGCTGGCGCCGGTCGAGACCGGCGCGGTGCCGGAGCCCGAGCCGCCGCCGTGATGGGAGCCGCCGCCGCTGGAGTGGGTCGTGACCGGCCCGCCGCCCGAGCCGCTGGAGTGGTGGTGCGAGCCGCCGCCGCTGCTGTGGGTGCTGACGGGCGCGCTGCCCGAGCCCGCGCCCGCCGAGGCGGAGGAGGCGCCGCTGGAGCCGGTGCCGACCGGCGCGGAGGAGTACGAGGAGGCGCCCGAGGAGCCCGCGGAGGAGGCGCCGGTGGCGGCGCTGCCGTAGGAGCCGCCCGAGCCGGCGCCGTAGACGCCGCCGGCACCGCCGGCGGCGGCCGGGTGCTTGGGCTTCGCGTGCTTGGTGACGTGGATCGTGCGCCGGATCACCTTGGTGCGGACGGTCGGCTTGTCGGCCACCGGCTTGCTCGGGGCCCTGTTGCCCTGGCTCAGCGCCAGCCCGCCGAGCCCTCCGAGAAGGACCACGGTGGCCCCGGTTGCGATTTTCGCTTTGGCGTTCTTCACGACGATCCCCCTGTGTCGAGCTTGCGGGGGCAGTGTGCGGGGGGCCCCGCCAAGCGCCGGAAAGCAGGGGGTAAAGCCCAGGCAAAACCTCTCCGGTGCGGGCGGAAATGCCCGCCCCAGGCCCTACAGTGGAGCGATGGCGAACCAGTCCCCAGGCGGTCGCATCCTCGTCGTCGAGGACGAGGAATCGATCTCCCAGCCCTTCGCCGAGGCGCTGCGCCGGGCCGGCTTCGAAGCGGTGGTGACCGGGACCGCCGCCGGGGCGCTGGCCCTCGCCGACTCCGAGGCCCCCGACCTGGTGATGCTCGACCTCGCCCTCCCCGACGGCGACGGCCGCGACGTCTGCCGCGAACTGCGGCGCCGGTCCGACGTGCCGATCGTGATGCTGACCGCCCGCGGCACCGAGATGGACAAGATCGTCGGCCTCGAGCTCGGCGCCGACGACTACGTGGTCAAGCCCTTCAGCGCCGCCGAGGTGATCTCCCGGATCCGCGCGGTGCTGCGCCGCGCCGGCGCCCGCGAGAACGGCTCCCGGGCCGAGCTGGGCAAGCCGGTCAGCGTAGGCGAGGTCGAGCTCGACCCCTCCTCCCGGATCGCCCGCTTCCGCGGCGCCGAGCTGGAGCTCTCGCGCAAGGAGTTCGACCTGCTGGCGGTGCTGATGCGCAACGGCGGCCGCGTGGTCACCCGCGAGGACCTGATGTCGGAGGTCTGGGACACCAACTGGTTCGGCTCGACCAAGACGCTCGACGTCCACATCGGCTGGCTGCGCCGCAAGCTCGAGGACGACCCCGCCGACCCGACCTACATCGAGACGGTCCGCGGCGTCGGCTTCCGCTTCGCCGCGCCCGCGGACGGGGAACCGAAGCCCTGAGCCTCCGGGCGACCCTCCTGCTGGCGCTGGCCTACGTCCTGCTGCTGGCGCTGATCGCCTTCGGCGTGCCGCTGGCGCTGAGCCTGCGCGACCGCGTCGACAGCGAGGTGAAGGGGCAGGCCCGCAGCCAGGCGGAGGTGGTCGCGACCAGCGCCACCGAGTTCGTCCGCCCGCCGCAGAAGGTGCCGCTGCAGCGGATCGCCGAGAAATCGGCGGCCAGCGTGCGCGGCCGGGTGATCGTCGTCAACGCCGCCGGCCGGCTGCTGGCCGACTCGGCCGGGACCAGGCTCGGCCGCAGCTACGACGACCGGCCCGAGATCGAAGCGGCCCTGGGCGGGCACGGCGAGCAGATCGCCCGCGGCAGCGAAACCCTGGGCGAAGAAATCCTCGCCACCGCGGTGCCGGTGCTCGACCGCGGCCGGCCGATCGGGGCGGTGCGGATCACCCAGAGCATCGACGCGGTGCACCGGGCGGTGAAGACCTCGATCCTCGACATCGCCGCCCTGGCCGCGGTGGTGCTGCTGCTCGGCGTCGTCGCCGGGGCGCTGATCGCGCAGCAGATCGCCCGCCCGATCCGCCGCCTCGACGGCGCCGCCCGCCGCGTCGCCGAGGGCGACCTCGACACCAGCGTCGCCGTCGAGGGCAGCACCGAGCAGCGCTCGCTGGCCCGCGCCTTCAACGAGATGACGCAGCGGATCAAGCGGCTGCTGCGGGTCCAGCAGGATTTCGTCGCCGACGCCTCCCACCAGCTGCGCACGCCGCTGACGGGGCTGCGGCTGCGGCTCGAGAACCTGGCCGAACGCTTCCGCGGCGACCGCTCGACCGAACGCGAGCTGGAGGCGGCGATGGGCGAGATCGACCGCCTCTCGCTGATCGTCGACGAGCTGCTGATCCTCAGCCGCGCCGGCGAGCACGAACTGCCGGGCGAGCGGGTCGACCTGGCGCGGGCGGTCGAGCGGGCCGGCGAGCGCTGGCGGGCGGCGGCGGCCGACCGCGGCATCGAGCTGGACGTGGCCGACGGCGGCCCGGCCGAGGGCTGGTGCGCCGGGCCCGACCTCGAGCGCTCGCTCGACTCGCTGGTCGAGAACGCGCTCACCTACTCCCCCGCCGGGTCGACGGTGGTGCTGCGCGCCGGCCCCGGGCGGATCGCGATCCTCGACCAGGGGCCGGGGCTGGCGCCGGGCGAGGAGGAGGCGGTGTTCGAACGCTTCAGCCGCGGCAGCGCCGGCCGCCGCGGCGCCAAGGGGACCGGGCTCGGGCTGGCGATCGCCCGCGAGCTGACCCGGCAGTGGGGCGGCGACGTGCGCCTGCGCAACCGCGAGAGCGGCGGCCTCGAAGCGACGATCGAGCTGGCCGCGGCGGAGGTGCGCGCGTGAGTCTGCCGGCGGGCGTCAAGTGGGTGCTGCTGGCGCTGGCCGGGCTGGCGGTCGCGGTCGGGGTCGCGATCGCCGCCGCCAACCTGACCAGCCAGCAGATCGGGATCGCCAACGAATCGGTCTCCGCCGGCGACGCCCTGGCGCCGGCGCTGCAGGTCCCGGGCGCAGGGAGCCCGCAGCAGCACGCCGGCGATCGCGGTCCCGACGAAGGGACGACCACCGCCCCCGCCCTGCCCCCGGCCGGCGGCGAAGGAGCGGGCGAAGAACCCGCCCCGGCCGCCGAAGAACCGCCCCCCTCGTCCCACGGAGGCGGCGGCGAGGACCACGGCCACGGCCCCGACGGCGACGACTGAGCCCCAGCGAGCGCGTTAGCTGTTCCTTTTGGCCGCTATACGGCCAAAAGGAACAGGCAGGTGGCCAGCTCAGTCCTCGTCGGCGAGCTTGATCCCGCCGGCGCCGCCGCTGGCGCGGGTGACGATCGGCGGCCGGGTCGAGTGCCGCCCGTTCTGGGCCACGGGCAGGGCGGCGGCGCCGCTGGCGCCGGTGACGAGCGCCGAGCGGCCGTTGCTCGCCAGCGGCGCCGCCGGCATCCCCGGGTTGCTCCCCAGCGCCGCCCCACCGAGCGCCGCCAGGCCGACGACGGTGGCGCCGGCTGCGATCTTGGCTCTGCGGTTGGTCATCTCTGCTTCCTTTCCGAGGGTGTGGAGACAGCTTGCTCCGGGCTCGGCAAAGGAAGCGACAAGCGCCCTGAAAGGCGGGTGAAAGCTTCGGCGCTAGCCGATCGCGACCATGCGCTCGATCGGCACCCGCGCCCGCTCGGCGATCTCCGGCGGCACGCTGACCTCGAACTTGAGGTCGCGCAGGGAGTCGCGCAGCTTCGGCAGGGTGATCATCTTCATGTACTTGCAGAAGGCCATCCGGTTGGCCTCGATCAGGTGGGCGCGGGGCGCCGCCTGCTGGAGCGGGTAGAGCATCCCGTTCTCGGTGGCGACGATGAACTCGCCGTCGGGGTTGGCTTCGACGTGGCGCTGCATGCCCGAGGTGGAGAGCATGTGGACCCCCTCGGGGTCGATTTCGCCGGCGGCGACGTACTCCATCGCCTGGGTCGAGCAGCCGCACTCGGGGTGGATCAGGAACTCCGCCTCGGGATGTTCGGAGCGGGTGCGGGCGATGTCGAGCGGCTTGATCCCGGCGTGGACGTGGCACTCGCCGTCCCAGATGTGGAAGCGGGCGCGGCGCTCGGGTTCGGAGACCAGGCCGGTCTCGCGCTCGACGAAGGCGCCGAGCCACATGTCGGGGCCGAAGAGGATCTCGGTCTCGGCGCCGTGCTCGGCCCAGATGTGGCGGACCACGTCGACCGCGTTGGAGGAGGTGACGCAGTAGTCGGTCTCGGCCTTGACCTCGGCCGAGGTGTTGACGTACATGACGACGACCGCGCCGGGATGCTCGGCCTTCCAGGCGCGCAGCTGATCGGCATCGATCGAGTCGGCCAGCGAGCAGCCGGCGTCGAGGTCGGGGATCAGGACCGTCTTCTCGGGCGAGAGGATCGAGGCGGTCTCGGCCATGAAGTGGACGCCGCAGAAGGCGATCGCCTCGGCGTCGGTGGCGGCGGCCTGGCGCGAGAGGCCGAGCGAGTCGCCGAGGTAGTGGGCGACGTCCTGGATCTCGGGCAGCTCGTAGTTGTGGGCGAGGATGACGGCGTTGCGCTGCTCGGCGAGCGCGCGGACCTCGTCGCCGATCTCAGCGATCTCCTCCGGGCTCAGCTCCGGTCCGAAAGTGGGTTGGATCGTCGGGAGCTCCTGCATGAGCCCTTCCTTTCCTGATGTTCGCCGGCGGGACTGGGTCCGGACCGGTCGAATGAACGTCCCACAAGTCTAGAGGAGCGGGCCCGCGGGCCGCGCGAGGAGCCCGCGGGCCGCGTGGGCGAGTTTGCAAACCAGCGGTTGGCAAAGTCGCCCCCGGGCGCGCGTAGCCTTGAGGGATGCCCGAGCTGCCGGAGGTCGAGATCGTCGTTCGCCGCCTCGACGCCGCTCTGGCCGGGGCCGAGGTCGAGTCGGCGCTGGCGCCGGGGATGAACGTGATGAAGACCTTCGAGCCGCCGCTGGAAGCGCTGGCCGGGCGCGAGATCGCCGGCGTGCGGCGGGTCGGCAAGATGCCGATCGTCGATTTCGGCGCCGGCGGCGCGGCGGGGCGGGGCGGGGCGTCGGGCTCCGCCGTCGGCGAGCTCTCGCTGCTGGTCCACCTGATGTCGGCGGGGCGCCTGCGGGTCTTCGAGAAGCGCGCCTCGCCCAAGGACAGGGCCTCGCGGGTGCTGATCCGGCTCGGCGACGGCCGCGAGCTGCGGCTGCGCGAGTTCGGGACCAGGCAGCGGGCCTGGGCGAAGCTGCTGAGCGCCGAGGCGCTCGCCGCCGAGGAGGCGGTGGCGACGCTGGGCCCGGAAGCCTGGCCCCCTCCCCCGCTCGAGGAGTTCGCCGCCGCGGTGGACAAGCCGCGCCACCTCCACCCGCTCCTCCGCCACCAGCGGGACATCGCCGGGATCGGCCGCTCCTGGGTCGACGAGATCCTCTGGGAGGCGCGCCTCTCCCCGTTCAAGAAGGGCTCCGAGCTCGACCGCGAGGAGGTCGAGCGGCTGCACGCGGCGCTGCACGTGCTCGGCGACGCGATCGACCGCTACGAGGAGACGATCGGCCCCGAGGTGCCCGACAAGGTGCCGATGCCGCTGCGGGTGCACCGGCGCGAGGGCGAGCCCTGCCCCCGCTGCGGCGCCACGATCGAGGCCGTCTACTTCTCCGAGCACCAGACCAACTACTGCCCGCGCGAGCAGACCGGCGGCCGGGTGCTGAAGGACCGGCGCCTCTCGAAACTGCTGAAGTGAGCCTCAGCCGAGCGAGCTGCTGGGCGGCGCGCTCGGCGGCGACTCGAAGGCGACCTGCACGAAGGTCGCCCGCAGGCACTTGCCGCGCGGCTTGCCCTCGCTGAGCCGTTCCGAGGACTCGACCGCGATCTCCATCGTCCGGTCCAGCGTCTCGTCGTAGAGCGCCGAGATCTCTTCCCACCCCTTCCCGTCGAGGTCGTAGGTGACGACCGAGAGGTGGCGGTCCTTGCGCCGGTCGAAGGTCCCCGCGAAGACCGCGTCGCGGATCGCGCCGAAGGCGATCCGCAGGGCGGTGAGGCTGATCGCGCTGCGGACGCTGCCGCTGAGCTTCTCCCAGAAGCCCGCGTCGAGGTACTGGTGGGCGAGCCCGCGGTAGAAGTGCTCGGTCGCCCCCCGCGCCGCCCGGGTGCTGACCAGTTCGATGCATTCGTACTCGAGCAGCCGCCGCACGTGGTAGGCGACGTTGGAGACGTCGATCCCCAGTGTGCGGGCGATTTCGGCCGGGCTCGCCACCCGGGTGTTGAGGATGCCGAGGGCTTCCGCGCGGACCGGGTGTCCCAGGGCCATCAGCAGTCGTTGGTCGTCAGGTGCCAGTTTCTTTCTGCCAAGTTGCGTAGCCATCGGGCTAAATCGGTCCTCCTCGCTAGTGAGTATCTGTTTAAAGATAGAGCGTGTTCCTTTCGCTCAGAAACATTGGAGTAACCTCCTTGCGGCATCTGAAATCGAGGAGCCCCTCGCTACCAGTCCCCAAGGAGGTGAGGCGGATGAGAATCGCCAGCGCCGGTACCGCGGTCCCGGCATGCCAGACCACCAAGACCGGCTAGGAAAACCGGTCGGGGCCGGCTGGCGAGTAGGCCAGGTCGTCAGAGCTCGAGCAGCATCGAGAAGTCGAGCGCCGGTGCCGAGTGGGTGAGAGCGCCCACCGAGATGAACTCGACGCCGGTCTCGGCCACCTCGCGCACGTTGCCGAGCCCGATTCCCCCCGACGCCTCCAGCGAGACCGGCCGCCCGCCGGCGTTGCGGTCCCGCAGGGCGACCGCCTCGCGCATCGAGTCGGCGCTCATGTTGTCGAGCAGCAGCCGGTCCGCCCCGGTGCCGAGGGCGTAGGCGGCCTCGTCGAGGTCGCGGACCTCGACCTCGATCGCCATCTCCGGCTGCGCCGCGCGGGCGGCGTGGACCGCCCTCGCCAGCCCCCCGGCGGCGGCGATGTGGTTCTCCTTGATCAGGATCGCGTCGTCGAGGCCGAGGCGGTGGTTGACTCCCCCGCCTGCCGCGACCGCCGCCTTCTCCAGGCGCCGCAGGCCCGGGGTCGTCTTGCGGGTGTCGAGGATCGTCGCGCCGGTGCCGACCACGGCCTCGGCGTAGCGGGCGGTCAGCGTCGCGACCCCGGAGAGGTGGGCGAGGAAGTTGAGCGCGGTCCGCTCGGCCGCCAGCAGCGCCCGCGCCGGGCCCGAGGCGACGAGCACCTCGGCCGGGACCTCCTGCCGCCACTGCCCCTCGACCAGGAGGCTGTCGACGTGCTCCACCCCGCACTGGCGCATCGCCTCGGCAACCAGCGCCAGGCCGAAGACGACGCCGGGCGCTTTCTGCACGATCCGCGCCCGCGCGCCCGCCCCCGCGGGAACGGTCGCCTCGGAGGTGACGTCCCCCGCGCCCAGGTCCTCGGCGAGCGCCCGGGCGACCAGCTCCTCGATCTCCGCCGCCGGCTCGGTCATCGCGCCACCCTAGAGGCTTGATGCGGGTAGGGGCGTCGCAGACCAAGCTGGGCGCCGCCCGCGGGTGAAGCGGGTAGTGGTTACTACCCGCGAGCACGCGGGTGGCGATCCAGCGCCGGTATGCGGCGTCATCCGCGTGCGTGGATAACCCGCATCAAGCCTCTAGACCACGGCTCCGCTCGCTCGCTCCGCTGTTCCTTTCCACGAAATAACAGGGAAAAGGAACAGCGCAAGCAGCGATATCTCACGTTCCGGGTCGCTCGCACGTTTAATCCCCAGAGTGACCCCGCTGCCGCCGTTCCAAACCGTGCTGGACGACCATGCCGCCGCCGTGATCGCGGTCCTGCGGGGCGCGGTCGGCCGCGACGGCGCCGAGGACTGCTTCCAGGAGACCTTCCTCGCCGCCCTGCGCGCCTATCCGCGGCTGGAGGACGACCGCAACCTGCGCGGCTGGCTGCTGACGATCGCCCACCGCAAGGCGGTCGACCACCACCGCGCCAACGGGCGGGCGCCGGTCCCGGTCGCCGAGCCGGCCGGGATCGCCGCCGCCGAGGCCGTCCCCGAGCCCGACGACGGCCTCTGGGCGGCGGTCGGGGCGCTGCCGCCCAAGCAGCGGGCGGCGGTGGCGCTGCGCTACGCCGGCGACCTCCCCCACAGCGAGATCGCCGCCGCGCTCGGCTGCTCGCCGGAGGCGGCGCGGCGGAGCCTGCACGAGGGCCTGAAACGACTGCGAGAGGAGCTGGCATGAGCACCCGGACCGACGCCGCGATCGAGGCTTTCAGGACCCGCGCCGCCGCGGAGGGGCTGCTCGACGTCGCCTACGCGAGCGCCGACTCGCCCTTCGGGCCGCTGCTGCTGGCGCGGACGCGGCGCGGGCTGGTCCGGGTCGGGCTGCCCAACCAGGACGCCGACGAGCTGCTCGCCGACCTCGCCGAGCGGGTCTCGCCGCGGGTCCTGGAGGCGCCGGCCGCGCTCGACGCGGTGCGCCGCGAGCTCGACCTCTACTTCGAGGGCAGGCTGGAGGACTTCGAGGTGCCGCTCGACTGGCGCCTCAGCGGCGGCTTCCGGCGGCGGGTGCTGCGGGCGATCGACCGCATCCCCTACGGCCAGACCCGCAGCTACACCGAGATGGCCCGCCGCGCCGGCAACGAGCGCGCCGTCCGCGCCGCCGGCACCGCCTGCGGCAGCAACCCGCTGCCGCTGGTCGTCCCCTGCCACCGGGTCCTGCGCACCGGCGGCGCCCTCGGCGGCTACGGCGGCGGCCTGCCGATGAAGGAAGCCCTGCTGCGGCTCGAGGGCGTGCTGGACGAAAGTCCAGGTTCCTAAGGAGCGCTCCGCGGCCCTCCGATGCAGGGGGCATGCGGAAACTCCCGAGCCTGCCGGCCCTGCTCCTCGCCTCGCTGCTGCTGCTCGCCACGGCTGCCTCGGCGCACGCCGCCCTGACCGTGCCGCCCCCCGCCACGGCTCCCTTCACCGCCCAGATCGAAGGCGAAGAAGCCGACGAAGAAGGCGAAGAAGGCGACGACGCGACGGCTGAAGGCGAAGAAGGCGACGAAGAAGGCGAAGTCTGCGAAGCCGAAGACCCCGAAGAAGAGGAACTCTGCGCGGAAATCGAAGCCGAAGAAGAAGCCGAGCAGCGGCAGACGAAGAGGCAGAAGGCGGCCGCCCGGCACCGGAGCCGCTCGCACCGCCACCGGCGCCACCGGCAGCGGCATCGCCACCCTGGCCGAGCACCTCACCGAGCCGGGTAGCGGCGTCGAGAAGCCTAGCTCGCCGAGGCGGCGGCGGTCTTGTTCAGGTAGTCGCGGACGAACTCGTCGAGGTCGCCGTCGAGGACCCGCTGCACGTCGCCGACCTCGTGCTCGGTGCGGTGGTCCTTGACCATCGTGTAGGGGTGCATCACGTAGCTGCGGATCTGCGAGCCCCAGGCGACGTCTTTGACCTCGCCGCGCTGCCTGGCCAGCTCTTCGGAGCGCTTGCGCTCCTCCAGCTCGATCAGCCTTGAGCGCAGCAGCTGCATCGCCACCGCCTTGTTCTGGGTCTGCGAGCGCTCGTTCTGGCACTGCACGACGACGCCGGTCGGCAGGTGGGTGATCCGCACCGCCGAGTCGGTCTTGTTGACGTGCTGGCCGCCGGCGCCGGAGGCGCGGTAGGTGTCGATCCGCAGGTCGCCCTCGTCGATCTCGACCTCGACGGTTTCGTCGACCACCGGGCCGACTTCGACCTGGGCGAAGCTGGTGTGGCGGCGCGAGGAGGAGTCGAAGGGGGAGATCCGGACCAGGCGGTGGACGCCGCGCTCGGCGGCGAAGAGGCCGTAGGCGTTCTCGCCGCGGGCGATGAAGGTGGCCGACTTCAGCCCCGCCTCCTCCCCCGCCGAGGCCTCCAGCATCTCGACCTCGAAGCCGCGCCGCTCGGCCCAGCGCAGGTACATCCGCAGCAGGATCTCGGCCCAGTCCTGGGAGTCGGTGCCGCCGGCGCCGGCGTGGACGGTGACCACCGCGTCGCCGCCGTCGTACTTGCCGCTGAACAGGCGCGCCTCCTCGAGCTCGGCCAGGCGCGCCTCGACCGAGGCAAGCTGCGAGGCGAGCTCGGCCGCCATCTCCTCGTCCTCGTCGGCCATCTCGGCCAGGTCGCCGAGGTCGGCGATGTCGGACTCGAGCCCCCGGAACATCTCCAGCCGGCGCTGGGCCCGGGCGTGCGCGGCCGAGGTGCGGGCGGCGGCCTCCTGGTCGTCCCAGAAGCCGGGCCGGCCCATCTCCTCCTCCAGCCGGGCGGCTTCGCTCTCCAGCCCAGCCGGGTCAAAGGTAGTCCGCGAGCAGGGACAGCTGCTCGCGGACGGCGGCCAGGCGAGGCGCGACGGGTTCGCTCTGCGCGGTATCGGCCATGCCCACAGGTTATTGCGTGGTTCCTTTGTCCGGCTATAGACGACAAAGGAACCGCGGAACGGCTATTCGCCGGGCGCGCGCGCCGTGACGATCCAGGTGCTCGCCGGGGCGTGGACGCCGTCGGGCCCCTCGAACTCGGCGATCGCGGCGCGGACCTTGGCGGCGATCTCGGGGCGGATCTCGTCGACCCGGTCGCCCCAGAGGCGGAGGATCTCACCGGCCGGGCCCAGCGCCATCCCGAACTCGACCGCCTGGTCGAGGTCCTCGCCGACCTTCATCGGCAGGTCGCAGCGGCGCAGCGCGATCTCCTCGAAGCCGGCGAATTTGAGCTGGTCGCTGAGCGTGTCGGCGTCGGCCATCGAGAAGGGCCCGGGGCCGCAGGTCGGTTCGTCCGTCTCCTCGGGATGCTCGAGGTATTCCTCGACGATCCGCTCGGCCCGGAGCACCCACTCGTTGTCGAGCTTGCGGCGCCAGACGACGGCGGTGAAGCGGCCGCCGGGGACGAGCGCCCGGCGGACGTTGCGCAGGGCGGCGACCGGGTTGGCAAAGAACATGATCCCCATCCGCGAGAAGGCGTAGTCGAACTCGCGCGGCAGCTCCAGCGTCTGCACGTCGGCGAGGAGATAGGAGACGTTCCCGGCTTGGGCCGCCTCGGTCTCCTCACGCGCCTTCTCGACGAACGGCGCCGAGACGTCGATGCCGAGCGCCGTCCCCCGTGGCCCGACCAGCTCGGCCAGGCGCTGGGTGGTGTCGCCGAAGCCGCAGCCGACGTCGAGCGCCCGCTCGCCCGGCCGCGGCGGGTTGCTCCGCATCGCGACCTCGCCGTGGGCACCGAGCCCGGCGGTCGCGAGGTCGCGGTACTTGAGGAAGATCTCGAAGAGGGGGCCGCTCCAGGCTTCGGTGGCCTCGGCGTTGTCGGGAGAGACTGACGTCATCGGGCCGATGGTACGCCCGGGTGACAGAAACGCAAACCCTGCCCGCTTCAGCCCACCGGGCGGAAGCCGCCGGCGCGCAGCGCCTGCCCCCGGTCCTCGAAGGGCCGCCAGCTGCGGACCCGGTGGTCGTGCAGCTCGAAGACCCAGGCCATCTCGTCGGCCCCGGCCTCGCTGCCGTCCTCCTCCCAGCGCCAGCGGCGCCGGATCAGGGCCACGGCGCGGCCGCCCCCGCCCTCGAGGCCTTCCTCGTAGAGCTGCTCGAGCTCGATCGTCTGCTGGACGCCGCCGGGCGGCCGCGTCGCCCAGAGCCGCGCCGCCTCGCGCCCCTTGCGCAGCCCCTTCATCGAGTGCAGCTCGACCGCCGGGTCGAGCACCGCCACGAAGGCATCCAGGTCCCGCTCGTTGAAGGCCCGGATGAACTCCCTCACCGGGTCAGTCATCGACTCTCCTGAGGGTGTGGGACCAAGCAGGTCGGCGGACGCAGGGAGGTCGACAAGGGGAGCGCACGGTTAGTGTGTGACCCGCGGGCGGCCGACCGAGGACGCCGAGATGCGCCGGTCCCACGCCCTCAGGCGCCGTGGCACTTCTTGAACTTTTTGCCGCTGCCGCACCAGCAGGGGTCGTTGCGGCCGATGTTCTCTTTCTCGTCCCGGACCACCGTCTCGACCACGTCGGGGGCGCCGTTGCCGGGGGCGACCGCGCCCGCTGCGGCCGCGTCGGCGGCACCGGCGGCGGCGACCACTTCGCGCAGCGCCGAGGGCTGGTTCTCCAGCGTCCCGCCGGAGTAGGCGAGCGCGCCGGGCTCGCCGTTGCCGGCCGCGACCGCGCCGGCCTCCTCGGGCTGGATTTCGATCTCGGCCCGGAAGACCAGCCTCGAGAACTCGTCCCAGATCGCGTGCATCAGCTCCTCGAACATCGAGTAGCCCTCGTTTTTGTAGGCGACCAGCGGGTCGATCTGGGCGAAGCCGCGGAGGTGGATGCCTTCGCGCAGGTAGTCCATGTCGAAGAGGTGTTCGCGCCAGCGGTTGTCGATCACCTGCAGCAGGATCGAGCGCTCCAGGAAGCGCATCAGCTCGTCGCCGAGCTGCTCCTCGCGCTCGTCGTAGGCGTTCATCGCGTCGTCGTCGAGGGCGTCCTTGAGCTGCTCGCGGTCGACCGTCTCCGGCGCCAGGCCGGCGACCTCGACCCCGACCGGCCAGATCTGGCGCAGCTGCGTCTCCAGCTCCTCCAGGTCCCACTCCTCGAGGATGTCGCCGGCGGTGTACTCGTCGACCAGCCGCTCGATCACGCCCTCGATTTCGTCGCGGGCGGTCTCGGAGATGTCGCGGCCTTCGAGGATCTCGCGGCGGTATTTGTAGACCACGCGGCGCTGCTCGTTCATCACGTCGTCGTACTCGAGCACCCGTTTGCGGATCAGGAAGTTCTGTTCCTCGACCTTCTTCTGCGCGTTCTCGACGGTTTTCGTCAGCATCTTCGCTTCCAGCGGCACTTCCTCGCCCTCGTCGCCGACCGGGCCGAGTTTGTCGAGGATTTTGTAGATGCGGTCGCCGGCGAAGAGGCGGATCACGTCGTCTTCGGCGGAGAGGAAGAAGCGCGACTCGCCGGGGTCGCCCTGGCGCCCGGAGCGGCCGCGGAGCTGGTTGTCGATGCGGCGCGACTCGTGCCGCTCGGTGCCGCAGATGAAGAGGCCGCCGAGCTCGCGCACTTCCTCGCCTTCGTCCTTGCACTGGGGCTCGAGCTCGGCGGCTGTCTGCGCCAGCGCCTCCTCGTAGCCCTCGCTCTCGTGGGTGATCCCCTTCTTCTTCAGCTCGACGATCGCGAGCTGCTCGGGGTCGCCGCCGAGCTTGATGTCGACGCCGCGGCCGGCCATGTTGGTGGCGATCATCACCGCTCCCTTGCGGCCGGCCTGGGCGATCAGCTCGCCCTCTCGTTCGGCGTGCTCGGGCTTCGCGTTGAGCACGGCGTGCTGGATCCCCTCGCGTTTGAGCGCCGCCGAGATCATCTCCGAGACCTCGACCGAGACGGTGCCGACGAGGATCGGCTGCCCTTTCTCGTGGCGGCTGAGGATTTCGGCGAGGACCGCCTGCCACTTGCCGTCCTTGGTCTTGAAGATCTGGTCGTTGCGGTCGTCGCGGACCATCGGCCTGTTGGTCGGGACCTCGACCACCGGCATCTCGTAGATCTTCATGAACTCGGTCGCCTCGGTGAGGGCGGTGCCGGTCATCCCGGAGAGCTTGTCGTAGAGGCGGAAGTAGTTCTGCAGGGTGATCGTCGCCAGGGTCTGGTTCTCCTCGCGGATCGCCACCCCCTCCTTCGCCTCGACCGCCTGGTGCAGGCCCTCCGACCAGCGCCGGCCCTCGAGGATGCGGCCGGTGAACTCGTCGATGATCATCACCTCGCCGTCGATCACGGCGTAATCGGTGTCCTTTTTGTAGAGCGACTCGGCCTTCAGCGCCTGGACGAGGTGGTTGACGAGGCTGCCGTGCTCGCCGAGGTAGAGGTTGTCGACGCCGACGAACTCCTCGGCTTTCTTCACCCCGCGCTCGGTCGGGGCGACGGTCTTGTGCTTCTCGTCGTACTCGTAGTCGTAGTCGACCTCGGAGGTGTCCTTGTTTTCGCCCAGCGATTTCAGCTTCTCTTTCGCCGGCACCCCCTCCATCTGCTTCGCCAGGCGGGCGAAGGTGTAGTAGGTCTGGGCCGCCTGTTCGGGCTGGCCGGAGATGATCAGCGGCGTCCGCGCCTCGTCGATCAGGATGTTGTCGACCTCGTCCACGACCGCGAAGTGGTGGCCGCGCTGGACGCAGTGGTCGAGCTGGGCGGCCATGTTGTCGCGCAGGTAGTCGAAGCCGAACTCGGAGTTGGTCCCGTAGACGACGTCTTTGGCGTATTTGACCTGGCGGTCGTCGTGGTCGTCGAAGTCCTGGACGGCGTCGACGCTGACCCCGAGCGCGTCGTAGATCGGTTTCATCCATTCGGCGTCGCGCCGGGCGAGGTAGTCGTTGACGGTGACGACGTGGACGCTGTCCCCGGCCAGGGTGTTGAGGAAGACCGCCAGGGTCGCGGTCAGGGTCTTGCCCTCGCCGGTCCTCATCTCGGCGATGGCGCCATCGTGGAGGACCATGCCGCCGATCAGCTGGACGTCGTAATGGCGCTGGCCGGTGGCGCGCTTGGAGGCCTCGCGGGTGAGGGCGAAGGCCTCCGGCAGCAGGTCGTCGAGCGACTCGCCGCCGCGGGCGCGCTCGCGCAGCTTGTCGGCCTCCTCGCGGATCTCCGCCTCGGTCAGCGCTTCCATCTCCGGCTCGAACCGGTTGATCGCCTCCGCGCGCTTCTGGTAGGCCTTGAACTTGCGCCCCTCCCCCGCGCGCAGCGCCTTCGTTACGAGGTCCATCGCTGGCATTGCTCAAGGGTAGCGGTGCGGCGCCGGGCGCAGATGCCCGCACCCTTGTTTTCGGGTAGCCGGAGTTCTAAGCTCGATGCAGAACCCACAAGGAGGCACTCATGCGGATTGAGATTCGGGGCCGGAACGTCGAGATGACGGACGAGCTGCGTGAGATGGTGCGAAAGCGCTTCCAGCGGATGGGACGGCAGGTCTCGCCGCTGGCGACCCTGGAGGTGGTGCTCTCCGAAGAGCGCAACCCTCGGGTCGCCGACAGCCAGGTTGCGGAGGCGACGCTGTACCTGAAGGGAGTGACGCTGCGGGCGCACGAGTGCTCGCCGACGATGGGGCACTCGGTCCACGAGCTGGCCGAGGACATGGGACGGCAGGTTAAGAAGCACCGGGAACTTCGACGCAAGCGCAGCCGCACGCGGCGAATGGTCGACCAGCTGCGTGGCCGCCCGGCGGAGGCACGGCCGTAGGGCCGCGGAGAACCAACTAAAGGCGCCGGGCAAAGGTCACCGCCACCACCCGAGACGACCCCGCGGCCCGGAGCGCGCGAGCGCAGGCCGTGAGGGTCGCCCCGGTGGTGAGCACGTCGTCGACCAGCAGCACGCTGCGGGGAGCGGCCGCGCGGGCGTGGATCCGCGGCGGGTGGCCGATTCGCTCGACCCGGCGCCGCCCCACCTGCCTGCCGCCGCCGCGCCGCTCCAGGCAGGTCTCCAGCGGCGAGTCGAGCCGCTCGGCCAGGGCGGCGCCGAGCTCGCCTGCCGGGTCGAACCCCCGCCGCCGCAGCCGCGGCGGCGCCGGCGGCACCGGGACGATCGTCCCGCTCAGCAGGTGGGCCGGCGCCAGCCACTCGATCCGCTCGGCCATCAGGTCGGCGACCGGCAGCAGGCGCCTGAACTTCAGCGCCGCGACCAGGTCGCGGACGACCCCCTCATACGACGCCGAGGACCAGGACCGGTCCAGCCCCGCCGGCCCGTTGCCCCGCAGCGGCTCGGCGGCGGCGAGCCGCCTCGCGCAGCGGGTGCAGACCACCGCCCCGGCCCGGCAGGGACGCCCGCAGGCCGCGCACAGCGGCGGCACCAGGGCGACGGCGACGGCGGTCGGAATCTCCATGCCCAGACCCTGCCGCCCGACCCCGCGCGCGTGGCGCGCAGAATCGAAAAATTCAGCGCCGGCTTCGTGCCGAAGCTGTGACCCCGCGCCGGCGGGCGCGCGAGTTCGCAAAAGCTCACCACATGCGTCGGTTTCGGCGAACTCGCGAAGCGGGTCAGCGCCGGGCGGCGAGGATGGCGCCGATCAGGACCGAGCGCTCCGGGATCTCCGAGCCCGGCAGGGCGATCACTTCCCGCAGGCGCGAGCCGGCGCCGACGCGGACGCCGTCGCCGATCACCGCGGGGCCGTCGATGCGGACGTCCTCGCCGATCTCGCAGCCGGGTCCGAGCAGGACCGGGCCGACCAGGTCGCCCTCGTCGCCGGGGTCCTCGCCGCTGCGGTAGCCGTCGACGAGCTCGCCCTCCCGCTCCAGCCGCACCGCCCCGGTGAGGGCGTCGAAGTTGCCCTCGCGCAGCTCCTCGAGGTTGCCGATGTCGTTCCAGTAGGCGTCGATCTCGTGCGAGTAGAAAGGCACGTCGCCGTCGAGCAGGCGCGGGAAGACGTCCATCGCCCAGTCGGCGAAGCCCTCGGGGTCGCCCTCGCCGGCCGCCTTGCTGGTGCCGGGGGCGGGGAAGAAGTCGAAGATCTCCTGGCGGAACATGTAGATGCCGCAGTTGGCGAGGTCGGAGAGCGCTTCGGCGGGGTCGGGCTTCTCCTGGAAGCCCTGGACCCGGCCGTCGGCGCCGACGATCGCCACCCCGAACTGGCTGGTGTCGCGGACCCGCTTCATCGCCAGCGTCGCGATCCCGTCGTGGGACTCGTGGAACTCGCGCATCGCCGTCAGGTCGATGTCGGTGAGCGCGTCGCCGCTGATCACCAGGAAGGAGTCGCCGAGGAACCCGGCCGCCTTGCGGACCCCGCCCGAGGTCCCCAGCAGCCGCTCCTCGCGGCTGTAGGAGAGCGAGACGCCCTGCCCGGAGCCGTCGCCGAAGTAGCCCTCGATCACCTCCGGGAACCAGTGCAGGTTGGCGATCGTCTCGGTGAAGCCGTGGCGGGCCAGCAAGCGCAGGATGTGCTCCATCACCGGCCGGTTGATCACCGGCACCATCGGCTTCGGCATCGCGTAGGTGACCGGCCGCAGCCGCGTCCCCAGCCCCGCCGCCAGGACCATCGCCCTCACCCCGACATCCCCGCCTTGACCCGGTCGAGCGCCTCGATCTTCTCCGGGTCGACGCCGAGCCGGTCGGCGACCTCGAGCGAGAGCAGGTCGCCCAGCAGCGTCGCCCAGAGCAGCCGTTCGGCGCGGGTCTCCCCCTCGGTCTCCACCCGCAGCACCCTCGCCGCGCCCTCGGCGGCGATCTCCGCGGTCAGCTCGAAGCGGCGCCGCTCGCGCGGGTGCTGGTCGCAGTCCTCGAGGAAGACCGCCGCCATCCGCGCCGCCGCCTCGCCGGTCCAGCCGCAGACCTCGTTGTGGTCGCTCTCGGGCAGCTCGGCGTGGAAGGCGGGAAGCTTCGCGTTCTCGTTGATCTGGGTCTTCCAGCGGTTCGCGACCGGGGCGGTCAGGTCGGCCCCGTGGATGACCGCCGGCGCGGCGCCGCCGAGCTGGTCGGCGAGCTCCCGGGCCCGCGCCTGCAGCGCCTCGGAGGAGCGCTCGAGGAAGGCGGCGGCGGCGTCGATCTCGGTGTGGATCCGCGGCCCGGCCCCGGCCAGCGCCGCCGCCTCGGCGGCGACGGCGAACATGTAGGCGACCGCGACCCGGGGCTGGTAGATGCCCGGCGGCGCCACCACCGGCACGCCCGCCTCGCGGGCCCGCTCGACCAGGGTGCCGCCGGTGCTGAGCACCAGCCGCCGCGTCCCCAGGACCTCCGCCGCCTCGAAGCAGGCCAGCGTCTCCTCGGTGTTGCCGGAGTAGCTGGAGCAGAGCACCGCCCACTCGGGCGTCGCCCAGCTCGGCAGCTCGTAGCCGCGGACGGTGACCATCGGCCTGGTCAGCCGGTCGCCGAGGGCGGCGGCGGCGAGGTCGCCGCCGATCGCCGAGCCGCCCATCCCGCAGACCATCAGCCCGGCCGCCTCGGCGGGCTCCAGGCGCGCGGTTTCGATCCGCCAGAGGGCGTCGCGGAGCTGGTCGGGCAGGCCGAGGACGTCGTCGCGCATCGGGGACACTAGGCGGGGACTCTTTCATCTCGGCCGACCACCGTGCCGCGCAGGGCGCCGCCGGCGTCGAGCTCGGCTCCCGGAGCCAGGATCGAGCCCTCGACCACGGCGTCGCGGCCGATCCGGCAGCCGTCGAGCAGGACAGAGTCGCGGACCGTGGCGCCGCGCTCGACCACGCAGCCGGGGCCGACCACCGCGCGCGGGCCGACGTCCGCCCCGGCGTCGATCTCGGCGCCGGAACCGACCAGGAGGCCGGGGGCGGTCGGCTCGACCCGGGTCCGGACCCTGCCCTCGAGGATGTCCCAGCTCGCCTGCAGGTAGCGGTCGGGGGTGCCGATGTCCATCCAGTAGCCGTCGAGCAGCGCCCCGCAGAGGCCCTCCCCGACCAGGCGCGGGAAGACCTCGCGCTCGATCGAGACCGCCCTCCCGGCCGGGATCAGGTCCAGGACCGAGCGCTCCAGCACGTAGGCGCCGGCGTTGATCTCGCCGGGGACCCGCTCGCCGGTCTTCTCGACGAACTCGAGCACCCGCTGCGCGTCGTCGCAGCTCACCAGGCCGTAGGCGGAGGAGTCCTCGACCGGGTGGACGGCGATCGTCGCCCGGGCGCCGCGGCTCTCGTGCGCCCGCCGCAGGGCGCCGAGGTCGAGGTCGGCGAGGACGTCGCCGTTGAGGGCGAAGAAGCGGTCTTCGAGCCGCTCGCCGAGCGCCTCGGCGGCGAAGCGGATCGCCCCGGCGGTGCCCAGCGGCTCGGGCTCGGCGACGTAGGCGATCCTCACCCCGGCCCGCTCCTCCTCGCCGGCGAGGGCCTCGCGGAGGACCTCCGGCAGGAAGCCGCAGGCGAGCACCACCTCGCTCACCCCGTGCCCCGCCAGCCACTCGATCGCGTAGGCGAGGAAGGGCCGGTCGACCAGCGTCACCGCCGGCTTCGGGATGTCCGCGGTGAGGGGGCGAAGGCGAGTTCCCTCGCCGCCGACTAGGACTATTGCCTGCACCTAGCGCCCCTCACCGGCGCACTGCGGCGTCCTCGGTCGCTCGCGTGCGGAGCACGCCACGCTCCCTGCGTCCTTGCATTGCTTGGTGAGGAGCACTACTAGGACGCGGTTGCGGGCCTGGGAGCGTTCACGGTCCTGCCTATTCCCTCGTACTCGAAGCCGGCCTCCCCGAGCGCCTTCGGGTCGAGGAAGTTGCGGCCGTCGACCAGCAGCGGCTGCGCCATCCGCGCCGCAGCGGCGCTCCAGTCGAGCGCCGCGAACTCGGGCCACTCGGTGACGAGGACGGCGGCGTCGGCGCCGCTCAGCGCCTCCATCGCCGAGCCCGCCATCTCGACCGACTCGAGCATCCCCGCGGCCCGCCCGCTCGCCACCGGGTCGAAGGCGACCACCTCGGCCCCCTCGCCCTGCAGCCGCGCCGCCAGCACCAGGCTCGAGGCCTCGCGCATGTCGTCGGTGTCGGGCTTGAAGGCCAACCCGAGGAGGGCGATCCGCTTGTCGATCAGCGATCCCAGGTGCTTTTCGAGCTTGCCGACCACCCGCCGCTTCTGCAGCTCGTTGACCTCGATCACGGCGGTCAGGAGCTGGAAGTGGTAGCCGGTGTTGCCGGCCAGCATCTTCAGGGCACTGACGTCCTTGGGGAAGCAGGAGCCCCCGTAGCCGATCCCCGCCTTGAGGAACTTCGGCCCGATCCGCTCGTCGAGGCCCATGCCGCGGGCGACCTCGCCGACGTCGGCGCCGACCTCCTCGCAGACGTTGGCGATCTCGTTGATGAAGGAGATCTTGGTCGCCAGGAAGGCGTTGGAGGCGAGCTTGATCATCTCGGCGCTGGCGACATCGGTGCGGAGGATCTCGCCGCCGAGCGGCTCGTAGAGCGCCGCGACCGCCTCGGCGGCGGCCTCGTCGCCGGGGTCGGCGCCGATCACGACCCGGTCGGGGTGCATGAAGTCGGCGACCGCGGTCCCCTCCTTGAGGAACTCCGGGCAGGAGACGTAGGCGAGCCCGGGCACGTCACGGCGGATCGACTCGCCGGTGCCGGCCGGCACCGTGCTCTTCATCACCAGCACATGGTCGCCGCCGGCCGGGAGGTCCTGGACCACCGCCCGCACCCGCGAGAGGTCGGCGTCCCCCGAGTAGGTGGGCGGCGTGTCGACGCAGACGAACAGCAGCCGCGCCCGGTCCAGCAGCTCGTCCATGTCGGTGGTGAAGGCGATCCGATCGGCGTTGCGGCGGATCAGATCCGCCAGCTGCGGCTCGTGGATCGCCACCTCGCCGCGCGAGAGGGCCTCCACCTTCTCGGCGAGGATGTCCCGCGCCACGACCTCGTGGCCGAGCTCGGCGAAGCAGGCCGCGGTGACCAGGCCGACCCACCCCACTCCGACGACTCCAACCGGTTTCTGCTCGCTCACCCGCTCCTCCTAGCCTGCTTCGTCGGTTTCTTCTTCGGCAGCAGCACATCCGCCGAGCGCGCCATCCCGACCATCTGCTCGTTGGTCAGCGACTGTTCGAGGTCGTTGGCGATCCAATAAGTGTTCTCGCCGCGGTGCCAGGCGACCATCCTGATCTGCCCGTTGTCCACGAAGATCTCATATTCGCGCCCGTGGATCGTCTCGGTCACGGTCGGGTCGCTGAGGATCGGCGGGTCCGACCAGCCGCGGATCCCCTGCACGCCGAAGTAGTGGAAGCCGTCGGGCTCGTCGATCACGGCGACCATTTTGTAGGCGGCGTGCCGGTTGCCGGCGTCTTCCTTGAAGCGGTAGACGCGGGGGTCGACGACGTGCTCGTAGGGGTTCGTTTCGACGTAGGCGGCGCCGGGCGGCAGCCGGGTCGGGTAGAAGATCGGGAAGCCCCCGCCGACCCGGCGGGCGGCCGCGGCTGCCTCCGCTTCGCCGGCTTCGCGCGCCGGCACCAGGCCGTCGTCGCCGGGCTTGGCCACCTTCACCTTCGGCTTCTTCTTGTGCTTCTTGCGGTGCTTCCGGGGGTGCTTCGACTTGCCGCGAGCGGCCTTCTTCGGCTTCGCGCTCCCCTGCGAGGAGGCGGCCGAGCCGGGCTCTTCGCCGAGGAATTCTTCGGCCGCTTCGTGGATCGCCGTTTCCGAGGCGTAGACGAAGCTCGGCCCGAGTTCGGCCGGGAAGTGGACTTTGTTGATCGTCGCGTTGCGGCAGGCCACCGCCAGTTTCAGCAGTTCGAGCAGCGAGCCGGTGCCGTTGATGTCGGACTCGGTGTATTTGGTGAGGATGTCGGTCAGGTGGCTCTGGTCGAAGAGCAGGTCGTTGAGCGAGACCCGCTGGCGGGCGTCGGTGAGGAAGTTCTGCTGGCGGGCGGAGCGGACGATGTCGGTGTCGGTGTGGCGGTAACGCACGTAGGCCAGCGCCTTTTTCCCGCAGAGCTTCTGGTAGCCCGGCTGGATGTTGATTTCCGAATACTGTTCGGAGGGCGGCACGCCGACGTTGGAGTGGTAGTAGCGGCGGTCGACGTCGACGTAGACGCAGCCGATCGCGTCGACGGCGCGGTCGAAGCCGAGGAAGTCGACGTTGATCACGTGGTTGACCTGCAGCCCGGTCAGTTCCTTGACCACCTGCAGGGTCAGCTTCGGGCCGCCGTAGCTGTAGGCGCCGTTGAACTTTTCGGTCCCGTAGCCGGGGATTTCGACCTGAAGGTCGCGCGGGATCGACATCACCGAGATCATGTTCAGGTCCGGGTTGAGCCGGACCAGCATCGTCGTGTCGGAGCGGGCCGGTTCCCCTTCGGCTTCGTTGGCGCGGTGGTCGGAGCCGAGGATCAGGATCGTCTGCGGTTCGCCGGGGTGGACGTCGGCCAGGGCCTTGGCGAGTTTGTCGTGGATCTTCTGGTTGCCGCCCAGGGCCTTGGCGATGCTGTCGACGTAGAGGAGGGCGCTGGTCGCCGTCGCCGCGGCCGAGACGCCGACGATCAGGACCGAGGCGAGGACGAAGCGCCACCAGAAGCGCTTCGGCTTCGGCACCGGCTCGGCGTCCCCGCTCGGCGGGGGCTTCTTCGGGGCCCAGCCCGGCAGCGGCTCAGTCATCGAGGCGGTCCGGGATCGCCGCCAGGAAGGACTCCAGGGCCTGCCTGTAGGTCTCCAGCGAGGCGACGGAGACCCACTCGGCCGGGCCGTGGTGGCCGGCTCCGACCGGGCCGAACTCGACCGCCGGCACCCCCACCCGCAGGAAGGAGACCGCGTCGGAGGCGCCGTCGCGGCCGACGCTCATCGGCTCGCCGCTGTGGTGCTCGGTGGTCGAGGCGCGCAGGGCCCGGACGTAGGGCGAGTCGCGGTCGACGGTCGCCGGCGGCCGCGTCAGCAGCGCCCGCGCCTCGCAGCCCTCGATCTCCCGCACCTGGGCGAGGATCTCCTCCGGATCCTGTCCGGGCAGGTAGCGGATGTCGACGTCGATCGCGCATCGGTCGGGGACCTTGTTGAGAGCGTCGCCGCCGACGATCCTCCCGAGGTTGATCGAGGGCCGGTCGAACAGCTCCGAGCTGTGCCTGGCAAACGGTAGCGACTCGATACTGCGGAAAACGTCGATCGCGTTGAGTACGGCGTTGTCGCCCAGCCAGGGGGTGGCGCCGTGGGCGGCGGTCCCGCCGACCTCGAGGCGCAGGGCGAGCACGCCCTTGGCCTCGATCCCGATGTGCAGGTCGGTCGGCTCGCCGGTGATCGCGAAGTCGCCGGTGAAGCCGCTGTCGACGAGGTGGTCGGAGCCGCGCTCGGCGTCCTCCTCGGACTCCTCGTCGCCGACGATCCCCAGCCGCACCCGCACCCGGTCCTGCCCGCGCATCGCCGCCGTCACCAGCAGCATCGCCGCGACCGCTCCCTTCATGTCGTAGGCGCCGCGGCCGTAGAGCCGGTCCCCCTCGACCCGCGGCTCGAACTGGTCCCGGTGCGCCGGCACCACGTCGAGGTGCCCGTGCAGGACCACCGTCGGCGCGTCGGGCGGGCCCACCTCGGCCTTCACCACCGGCAGCCCGCGAACCTCCTCGCCCGCCGTCTCGATCCCCCGCGCTTCCAGCCAGCCGCGGACGAACCCGGCCGCCTCGACGATCGCCTCCGGCTCGCAGGTCGGGAAGGCGATCAGCCGCCGCGCGAGGATCAACAGCTCGTCGGTCACCCCGCGATGACGAGGAAGGCTTCGGCTCGGTCCTTGTCTTTCTGCGCCCGGTTCTGCTCGGCGCTGCCCGCCTCGCTCTCGGCGAGGCGGCGTTCGGCGTCGGCGAGCTGCTCCTTGACGGTCGCGGCGTCGAGCTCCTCGGGCGGGATCGCCTCCTCGAGCAGGAGCCGGGCGCGGTTGCCGTAGACCTGCAGCCAGCCGTGGGCCTGGGCGTAGCGCCGGGTCTCCGAGCCGGAGAGCTCGAGCCGCAGCTCGGTCGGCCGCAGCGCCGCCAGCAGCGGCGCGTGGTTGGCGAGGATGCCGAGTTCGCCGACCTCGGTGCGGGTCGAGACCTGGCGCGCTTCGCCGCTCCAGACCTCCCCCTCGGGGGTCAGGACCTCGACGTCGACCATGTGCTCGGCGGCCACGGGTCAGCTCCTAGGCAGCCGCTTTGGCGTTCTCGAGGACCTGGTCGATCGAGCCCTGCATGTAGAAGGCGCCCTCGGAGAGCTCGTCGTGCTCGCCGTCGAGGATCTCGCGGAAGCCGCGCACCGTCTCCGCCACCGGCACGTACTCGCCGGAGCGGCCGGTGAACTGTTCGGCGACGAAGAACGGCTGCGAGAGGAAGCGCTCGATCTTGCGCGCCCGCGAGACCGTCTGGCGGTCCTCGTCGGAGAGCTCGTCGATGCCGAGGATGGCGATGATGTCCTGCAGCTCCTTGTAGCGCTGCAGCACCTCCTGGACCTCGGTCGCGGTCCGGTAGTGCTCGTCGCCGACCACGTCGGGCTTGAGGATCGTCGAGGTCGAGTCGAGCGGGTCGACCGCCGGGTAGATCCCTTTCTCGGAGATCGACCGCGAGAGCGCGGTGGTCGCGTTGAGGTGGGCGAACACCGAGGCCGGCGCCGGGTCGGTGTAGTCGTCGGCGGGGACGTAGACGGCCTGGATCGAGGTCACCGAGCCGCGGTCGGTCGAGGTGATCCGCTCCTGCAGGCCGCCCATCTCGGTCTCCAGGGTCGGCTGGTAGCCGACCGCGGAGGGCATCCGCCCCAGCAGCGCCGAGACCTCGGAGCCCGCCTGGACGAAGCGGAAGATGTTGTCGATGAAGAGCAGCACGTCCTGGCCGCCCTGCTCGCGGTAGTACTCGGCCATCGTCAGCCCGGAGAGGGCGACGCGCAGGCGCGCGCCCGGGGGCTCGTTCATCTGGCCGAAGACGAGCATGGTCTTGTCGATCACGCCCGACTCTTTCATCTCCAGCCAGAGGTCGTTCCCCTCTCGCGAGCGCTCGCCGACGCCGACGAAGGCGGAGAGCCCGGAGTGCTCCTCGGCGATGTTGCGGATCAGCTCCTGGATCAGCACGGTCTTGCCGACGCCGGCGCCGCCGAACAGCCCGACCTTGCCGCCTTTCGCGTAGGGGGCGAGCAGGTCGATGACCTTGATCCCGGTCTCGAGGATCTCCTGGGTGGGGGTCAGGTCGGAGGCCTTGGGGGCCGGCCGGTGGATCGGCCAGCGCTCCTCCACCTGCACCTCGGGGCCGTTGTCGATCGGCTCGCCGAGCAGGTTGAAGATGCGGCCGAGGGTCGCGTCGCCGACCGGGACCGTGATCGGGCCGCCGGTGTCGGTGACGACGGCGCCGCGCTGGATGCCGTCGGTGGCGTCCATCGCGACCGCGCGGACGCGGTCGTCGCCGAGGTGCTGCTGCACCTCGCAGACCAGCACCGCCGATTCTCCGTCGCCGTCCCCGGCGGCGGTCTCGATCGTCACCGCGGAGAAGATCTCCGGCAGCTGGTCGGGGAAGACGGCGTCGATCACCACTCCGGTGACCTCCTCGACGCGCCCCACGTTGGTTCCGTTTCCGTTGCTCTCAGCCATCGTTTCCTTTAGTCGTCTTCCGAAATTTTCCGTCGGTCACAAATCTCGCGCTGCGCGCGCTCACCCCAGCGCCTCGGCCCCGGCGACGACCTCGAGGATCTCCTGGGTGATCTCCGACTGGCGGACCCGGTTCATCTCCAGGGTCAGCTTGTCGATCATCTCTTCCGCGTTCTCGGCCGCGTTGCGCATCGCCGTCATCCGCGCCCCCAGCTCCGAGGCGGCGCTCTCCAGCAGCGCCCGGTAGACCGAGATCGTCACGTACTCGGGGATCAGCCGGGCCAGCAGCTCCTCGGGGTCGGGCTCGTAGAACCACTCCGAGCGGCTCTGGGCCCGCTCCGCCTCGGTTTCCTCCCCCTCGGCCGCGGCCTCCTCCTCGGCGCCCTCGCCGAGCACCTGGGCCTGCTGCAGCGGCAGCAGGGTCTGCCGCCAGACGTGCTGGGTCAGCGGCGAGACGAAGCGGTTGTAGATCAGCTCGACCCGGTCGAGGTCCTCGTCGACGTAGCGCGCGGTCAGCGCCTCGCCGATCTCGCGGGCGTCGGCGAAGGCGGGCCGGTCGGTGAAGCCGACGTAGGAGGCGGAGACGTCCTGCTTGCGGAAGGTCAGCGCCGAGACGCCCTTGCGGCCGACCACGGCGAAGGAGGGCTCGGCGCCCTGCTCGCGCACCTCCTGGGCCATCCGCATGCCCTCGCGGATGATGTTGGTGTTGAAGGCGCCCGCCAGGCCGCGGTCGCCGGTGACCAGGACGATCCCGACCCGCCTCACGTCCTCGCGCTCGACCAGGACCGGCACCCGCGGGATCCCGCCCGCCTGGGCGGCGGCGCGGCGGGTCAGCTTGCGCATCCCCTCCGCGAAGGGGCGCATGTCGGAGATGCGCTGTTCGGCCCGCCGCAGGCGCGCCGCCGCCACCATCTCCATCGCCCGCGTGATCTTGTTGATGTTCTTGACCGACGCGATCCGGTTCTTGACTTCCTTCTGCGATGCCATGGGGGAATCCGGGTCCGGCGACTAGGCCGGGGTCGGCGCCTCCTCTTTGCCGGTCGAGTGGACGCGGTCGGACTCGCCCGCCTCGAGCGGGTCGCCGTGCTCGTCGAAGTCGGGGCCGAAGTCGTCGACGAAGTCGGCGATCGCCTTGCCGAGCGCCTCCTCGTCGTCCTCCTCGAGCTTGCCGGTCGCTTCGATCCGCTCCAGCAGCTCCTTGTTCTCGCTGTGCAGGCGGACCCGCAGGTCGGCGAGGAACTCGCCCACCCGCTCGACCTTGATCCGGTCGAGGTAGCCGCCGGTGCCCGAGTAGATCGAGGCGACCTGGTCGCCGACGCTGAGCGGTTCGCGCTCCTTCTGTTTGAGCAGCTCGACCAGCCGTTCGCCGCGGGTCAGCGCTTTCTGGGTCTCGGCGTCGAGCTCGGAGCCGAACTGGGCGAAGGCCTCGAGATCGCGGTACTGGGAGAGGTCGAGGCGCAGTTTCCCGGCGACCTTCTTCATCGCCTTGGTCTGCGCGTTGCCGCCCACCCGCGAGACCGAGATGCCGACGTTGATTGCCGGCCGGACCCCGGAGAAGAAGAGGTCGGACTCGAGGAAGATCTGGCCGTCGGTGATCGAGATCACGTTGGTCGGGATGTAGGCGGAGACGTCGGAGGCCTGGGTCTCGATGATCGGCAGCGCCGTCAGCGAGCCGCCGCCGAGCTCGTCGTTCAGCTTCACCGCCCGCTCCAGCAGCCGCGAGTGCAGGTAGAAGACGTCGCCCGGGTAGGCCTCGCGACCCGGCGGCCGCCGCAGCAGCAGCGACATCTGGCGATAGGCCGAGGCGTGTTTGGTGAGGTCGTCGTAGACGCAGAGCGCGGCTTTGCCGTTGTAGAGGAAGTGCTCGCCCATCGCGCAGCCGGCGTAGGGGGCGATGTACTTGATCGGCGCCGCCTCGTCGGCCGGGGCGGCGACGATGATCGTGTTCTCCATCGCGCCGTTCTCCTCGAGCGTCTCTTTCAGCTGCACGACGGTCGACATCCGCTGCCCGATCGCGACGTAGATGCAGATCAGGTCCTTGTCCTTGTTGTTGATGATCGTGTCGATCGCGATCGCCGTCTTGCCGGTCTGGCGGTCGCCGATGATCAGCTCGCGCTGGCCGCGGCCGATCGGGATCATCCCGTCGATCGACATCAACCCGGTCTGGACGGGTTCCTCGACCGGCTGGCGCTGGACGACGCCGGGGGCTTTGAACTCAGCCGGGCGGGTCTCGGTGGTGGCGATCTCGCCGCGGTCGTCGAGCGGGCGGCCGAGCGGGTCGACCATGCGGCCGAGCAGCTGCTCGCCGACCGGGATCTCCAGCAGGCGGCCGGTCCGCTTCACGGTGTCGCCCTCGACGATGTGTTCCCACTCGCCGAAGAGGACGGCGCCGACGTTGTCGGCCTCGAGGTTGAGCGCCAGCCCGGTCACCCCGTGGGGCAGCTCGAGCATCTCCAGCGCCATGCAGTTGTCGAGCCCGTGGATGCGGGCGATGCCGTCGGCGACGGACAGGACCGTCCCGACCTCGCTGAGGTCGGCGGAATCGGTCTCCAGTCCCTCGATCCGCTCACGCAGAATGCTTGCGATCTCGTCGGGCTTGATCTCCATCGGGTGCTAGTGCCTCCTTACGCCGCTTGGGCGACGCTCTTTCGAAGTTTCTCCAGGCGGTTGCGGATGCTCGCGTCCAGAACCATGTTGCCGACCTGCAGGACGATGCCGCCGAGGATCTCGCCGTCGACCCTGCTCGAGAGGTCGACCTTCTCCCCGGTCTGGCGTTCGACCTCCTGGCCGATTCTCTCCACCACCGCCGGGTCGAGCTCGACGGCGCTGGTGACGGTGACGTCGATGCGGCGGTTCTCCTGCTTCCAGAGCTCCTCGAGCTCGCGCCGGATGCGGAAGACCTCGGTCATCCGGTGCTTGTCGACGAGCAGCTCGAGGAAGTTGACCAGCTCCGGCTCGGCGCCGCCGATCGCCCGCTCGATCCCCTGCGCCTTCTCGGTCGAGGAGAGGTAGGGGCTGAAGAAGAAGACCTGCAGCTCGCGGTTGCGGTCGACCGCGTCGGCGAACTGGCCGAGCTGCTCGCGCAGCGCGTCCAGCTTGCCCTTGTCGCGGCCCACCTCGAAGAGGGCCTCGGCGTATACGCGAGCGGCGTCGGCCATCGCTAGCTGCTGCTCTCCGAGCCCGCCAGCGCCGAGAAGTCGACCTCGGCGAGGGCCTCCTCGACCAGCCGCTTCTGGTCCTCGGCGCTGAGCGCCCTGCTGGTCACCCGCTCGGTCGCGAGCACCGTCAGGTCGGCGACCTGCTGGCGGATCTGGTCCAGCGAGCGCCGCGTCTCGGCCTCGATGTCGCGCCGGGCGGCCTCGACCAGCTCCTCGCGTTTCTCGCGTCCCGCGGCGGCCGCCTCGGCTTCCGCCGTCTCCGCCGCCTTGCGGGCGCGGGCCATGATGTCGTCGGCCTGCTCCCGCGCCTCGGCCAGCCGGGCCCGGTACTCGGACAGCAGCTCGTCCGATTCCCGGCGCTGGCGCTCGGCGGCCTCGATCGACTCGCTGATCGCGTTGGCGCGTTTGTCGAGCGCTTCCTGGATTTTCGGGAAGGCGACCTTGCTCAACACCCACATCGTGACCAGGAACAGGACCAGCGTCCAGATCATCAGGCCGAGGCCCGGGCTGACCAGGAAGCTGCCGCCGCTTTCGCTCTTCTCGGCGGCGAGCGGGAGCGCCGCTATGTAGCCGAGCAGCTGCATCGACCTACGAGAGGAAGAAGGCGATCAGGCCGAAGATGAAGGTGTAGAAGGCGACCGCCTCGGTCAGCGCGAAGCCGAGCCAGCGGATGCTTTCCAGGTCGCTTTTCATCTCCGGCTGGCGGGCGACCGACTCGATCTCCTTGCCGAAGATGAAACCGATGCCGATACCGGCGCCGATCGAGCCGAGACCGGCGCCGACGCCGAGGGCGATCGCTTTGCCGGCGCCTTTGATCCCTTCGTCGGTGACTTCCGCGATCGGCAGGGCAGTGAGATCCATCGAGAGTTACTTCCTTTCTAATGAGAGGCGGAGGTCGCTCCGCCGATGTAGATAGCGCTGAGGGTCGAGAAGATGAACGCCTGCAAGGTGGCGATCAGGCCGACCTCGAGGATGAAGAAGAAGAAGGCGAGCGGGAAGGTGAGCGCCCCGAGGGCGGCGATCCCGAGCAGCACCGCGAGCCCGCCGCCCATGAAGAGCAGCAGCAGGTGGCCGGCGAGGATGTTGGCGAAGAGACGGACGGAGAGCGAGATCAGCCGGGCGAAGTGGGAGATCGCCTCGATCACGAAGATCAGCGCCTTGAGGCCGACGCCCTTGTCCTCGAGGCCCGGCGGCAGCCAGCTCGCCAGGTAGGGGAAGACGCCCTTCGCCCGCACGCCTTCGACGTGGTAGGTGATCCAGACGACCAGGGTGAGGACCAGCGGGATCGAGATGTTCGCGGTCGCGGCGTAGACGGCGAAGCTGGGGATCTGGAGGCCGAAGACCGAGATCTCGTGCTCGGTGTTGGTCGGCAGCGGCAGGAACCCGATCATGTTCGAGAACCAGATCCAGAAGAAGAGGGTGGCGATGAAGGGGAACCAGCGCGCCGCGGTTTTGCCCTCCATGCTGCCGCCGGTGATCGTGGTTTTGGTCAGGTCGTAGGCCGCCTCGACCGCGGTTTGGACGCGGTTCGGCCGCTCCTGCATCCGCCGCGCGATCCAGACCATGGTGAGGATCGTCAGGGCGCTGGCGACGACCAGGTAGAGGACGGCTTTGTTGACGCTGAGGTCGATCCCGGCGAGGTGGATCGAGATCCACGGTTCGAGTTTGAACTCGTTCTGCGGCTTGAAGGCCTCGTTCTTGCCGTCGTTGCCGAAGACCAGCAGCAGCAAGACGAAGAGGGCGAGGTAGACGCCGAACCCGATCAGCACCTTGGTCTGGGTGCTCATGCCCTCGCGCTGGTGGGCGCCGCGCGGCGCCGGGGCCGTGGCCTGCTCCATGTCTACGCGGCCCCCTGGCCCTCGGGCTGGGCGAGCAGGTGGGCGAGCCCCTGCGCGGCGAAGGAGATCGTGAAGAGCGCCGCCAGCAGCACCGCCGCGGCGAGCCCGGACTGCCGTTCGACCAGGCCGACCAGGAGCACCGCGGTCGCCATCAGCCAGACCCGCCCGAGGGTGGTGCCGGCGACGATCCCCATCGCCTTCTGGCGGTTGCCGGCGCGCAGGTGTTCCTTCATCCGGCGCTGGGCCAGCGACTGCAGGCCGCGCTGGAGGAGCCAGACGGCGGCCGCGACGGCGTAGCCGAGCAGCGGGAAGCCGCCGAGCAGGAAGACGGCGAGCGCGGCAGCGAGCGCGATGAGGTCGACGTACTTGGGAGGAGGAGACATGAATCGGGAACAGCGCTGAGAAGGCCCCCGCCTCACGGCCGAGGGAGAGCAACGGCGACTATACCCAAACGGCCCCGCGAACGGCTTGCTGAAGCCACTTCGTGAGTCTTGCCACTACCGCGGCGGAGGCGGCTCGACCGCCTCGAACTCGCCCGTTTCGGGGTCGATCGCCGGGAAGGTGCCGGTCTCCAGCTCCCGCTCGACGGCGACGTTGACCTCCCGCAGCTCGGGGGCCGGCCCGCCGACCTGGCGGCGCAGCGAGACGAGCTGGCGGAGGCGGGTCTGGCGCAGCTTGAGGATCTCCAGCACCTCGACCAGGTAGATGCTGGCGGCGATCGCGGCGAGGAGGCAGGCGGCCATCACCGCCGTCCAGAGGGCGTCGAAGTGGCCGTGGTTGTCGCTGTAGGGGACGAAGCGCAGCGCCAGCGCCAGCGCCGCCATCACCGCGGTCCAGCCGTAGAGGTAGAGCAGGGTGCGGCGCTGCGAGAAGCCGATGTCGGCCATCCGGTGGTGGAAGTGCCAGCGATCGGCTTTGTAGATCGGTTTCCCGTATTTGAGCCGCTTGGCGACGACGAAGCCGGTGTCGAGGATCGGCACCGCGAGGATGATCAGGGGCAGGAAGAGGGCGATCACCGCGTTGGTCTTCAGCGCCCCCTGCACCGCGACCGCGCCGAGCAGGTAGCCGAGCAGGTTGGAGCCGGTGTCGCCCATGAAGGTGCCGGCGGGCGGGAAGCCCCAGCGCAGGAAGCCGAGGGCGGCGCCGGCGGTCAGCGCCGCCAGCACGCCGGCGGCGGTGCGGTCCAGCGAGAGGGCGATCGTCGCCAGGGTCAGGGCCGAGATCGCCGCGACGCCGGCGGCGAGCCCGTCGACCCCGTCGATCAGGTTGATCACGTTGATCATCGCGACCAGGCCGAGCACGGTGGCGACGTCGCCGAGCTGGACCGTGGTCCCCCAGAGGTGGACCAGGTCGACGGTTCCCGGCGTCAACCGGCCGAAGAAGGGGATCGTGAAGTTTTCGACCGTGACGCCGGCCGAGACCGGGATCACCACGGCGACCGTCTGGCCGAGCAGCTTCGGCGCCGCGGCGAGGTCGAAGACGTCGTCGAGGAAGCCGACCCAGGCGATCGCGATCGCGCCGTAGACGATCGCGTGGCTCTCGCGGTCGGGCGGGAGGAAGAGCAGCGCCGCGACGACGGCGGCGACGAGGATCCCGAGGCCGCCCAGCTTCGGGGTCGGGATCGTGTGCAGCGAGCGCTCGTTCGGGTAGTCGATCGCCCCGACCCGGACCGCCAGCCACTTGGTCAGCGGCACCGCGGCGAGGGCGACGACGAGGGCGACGAGGAAGGCGTAGAGCGCTTCCAGGTTGGTGGGGCTAGCGGGCATAGCGGTCGAACCAGAGGGTAAGCGCCATCAGGCCCCAGATCTGGCGGCTCAGGTCCTCCCGGCCCGCGCAGTGGCGGTCGAGCAGGGGGGTGACGGCGGCGGGGTCGAGGAGGCCCTGGCGGGCCAGCGCCGAGGGCGCCAGGACCTCCCGCGCGAAGGGCTCCAGCGGCCCCCGCAGCCAGGCCGCGATCGGGATCGAGAAGCCCTGCTTGCGGCCGTGGACGATCTCGGCCGGCAGCAGCGGCTCGAGGGCGGCGCGCAGGAGCCGCTTCTTGGCGAAGCCGCGGACTTTCAGCCGCCGCGGCAGCGAGAAGGCGAACTCGCAGACCGCGGCGTCGAGGAAGGGGACGCGCAGCTCCAGCGAGCGGGCCATGCTGAGGCGGTCGGTCTTGACCAGGAGGTCGTCGACCAGGTAGAGGCCGAGGTCGACGTCCTGCAGCCGCGCCAGCGGCTCGGCGCCCGCGGTTTCCGCGTAGCGCTCGCGGTAGAGGTCGAGCGGGTCCCAGGCGCCGGCCGCCGCGCCCGCCAGCTCGGCGCGGGCGCGCGGCGAGAAGATCTCCTTCCAGCCGTGGTGGCGCTCCAGCGGGTCGCGGTGGGCGGCGGCGCGGGCGAAGCGCTTGGCTTTGTAGTCGAAGCCGACCCGGTCGCTGCGGCTGGGCAGCGCCTCCGCCAGCGGCCGCGCCAGCGCCGCCAGGCGGCCGACGCGGCGGGCGAGGAGGTCGGCGACGTAGGTGTAGTAGCCGCCGAAGAGCTCGTCGCCCCCCTCGCCCGACATCGCCGTCTTCACCTGCCCGGAGGCGAGCTCGGAGACCAGGTAGGTGGGCAGCGCCGAGGAGTCGCCGAAGGGCTCGTCGAAGGCCTCGACCAGCCGCGGCAGCAGCTCCACCGCGTCGGGGCGCACGACCAGCTCGCGGTGCTCGGTGCCGTAGCGCTCGGCGACCAGGCGGGCGCGGGCGAGCTCGTCGAAGCCCTGCTCCTCGAAGCCGATCGAGAAGGTGCGCAGCGGCTCGGAGACGTGGCGCGAGGCGAGGGCGGCGATCCCGCCCGAGTCGACCCCGCCGGAGAGGAGGACGCCGACCGGGACGTCGGCGACGAGGTGGGCGCGGACGCTGTCGTCGAGGACCTCGCGCAGCTCGGCGGCGAGCTCGTCCTCGGAGCCGGCGCGCGCCTCGGCCGCCGGCAGCGCCCCCGGCCGCGCGTAGCGCCGCACCTCGGCCTCCCCCCCCTCCCAGGCCAGGAGGTGGCCGGGGGGCAGCTTGCGCGCCTCGGCGAAGATCGTCAGCGGCGCCGGGATCGAGTTGAAGGCGAGGTAGGCGGCGACCGCCCGCGGCTCGATCGCGCGCGAGAAGCCGGGCTGCTCGAGCAGCGCCTTCAGCTCCGAGGCGAAGGAGAGCTCGCCGCCGCGGTCGCGGTAGTAGAGCGGCTTGATCCCGAAGCGGTCGCGGGCGAGCAGGAGGCGGCGGCGGCGCTTGTCCCAGAGGGCGAGCGCGAACATCCCCCGCAGCCGCTCGAGGAAGGCCTCGCCCCACTCCTCGTAGGCGTGGACGAGCACCTCGGTGTCGCAGCCGGTGGCGAAGCGGTGGCCGCGGCCGGCGAGCTCGCGCCGCAGCTCCCGGTGGTTGTAGATCTCGCCGTTCTGGACGGCGACGGCGCTGCCGTCCTCGTTCTCGATCGGCTGGTGCCCGTGGGCGAGGTCGATGATCGAGAGCCGCCGCGCCGCCAGCGCCGCCTGCCCCGCGGCGAAGAGCCCCTCGTCGTCGGGGCCGCGGTGCGCCAGCCGCCCGTTCATCCGCTTCAACGCCTCGGCGTCAGGAGTCCCCGCAGCGGAGACGAGACCGCAGATCCCGCACATGGCGGGCAGTCTCGCAGCCGCTCCGGGCGAGGCGCTTTTCCCGACCTGTGGTTGGGAAAAGCGCCTACGCGGCGTTGGCCGGGCCGCGGCCGAGGACCTTGTTGACCGTCGCGAAGAGGACCTGGAAGTAGAGGGGGACCGAGCGGTCGGCGATGTACTCCATGTCGTGGGCGAGCTTGTCGGCCCAGCTCTCCTCGCGGGTGATCCGGGTCTGGGCGAAGCCGGTGACGCCGGGGCGGACGACCAGGCGCTGCCAGTACTGGGGGATCTCGCGGCAGAGCTCGGCGTAGAAGGTGGGCCGGATCGGCCGCGGCCCGACGATCGCCATGTCGCCGCGCAGCACGTTCCATAGCTGCGGCACCTCGTCGAGGTGGGTCTTGCGCAGGGCGCCGCCGATCCGCGTCCGCTCCTCCTCGGTGCGGCGGGTCAGCTCCTCGCCGTAGTAGGGGCCGAGGCGGGTCTCCGCGTCGGGCGCCAGGGTGCGGAACTTGTACATCCAGAAGAGGTGGCCGGCCTTGCCGACCCGGGCGCCGCGGTAGAGGACCGGCCGCCCGGAGGTGATCGCGATCGCCGCCGCGACCAGCGCCAGCAGCGGCGAGAGCAGGAGCAGGATCGTCGCCGAGATGAGGATGTCGAGGACCCGCAGCAGCGGGTCGACGGGCCGCGGGTCGCCCTCGGCCGCGGGCGCGACCAGTTCTTCGAGGCCGGGCTCGGCCTCAGGCAGGTCGCTCAGGAAGGCGTTACGGGATGGGTCTCTCGGCGCAATGGTGAAGCTCCGACGGTACCTAGGATCGTCTCGACCAGGAAGGACGGATCGCGGCGCGTCGGCTTCGCCCCCGCCGGGCGCTTGCGCAGCTCGACCGCGCGGGCGTCGGTCAGCGGCCGCAGCCGGCCGGACTTGATCAGCGCTTCGTCGACCCCGCCGAGGCGGCCGCCGTAGGTGGTGTAGACGGGGACGGCGAGAGCGGCGGCCTCGCGGTTCATCGTCCCCCCGGCGGAGACGACGAGGTCGGCGAGGGCGACGAGGCTCTGCGCCTCCACCGCGCCGGGGGGCACGATCACCGAGGGCAGCCGCAGGCCCTCGATGAACCGCCGCTGCTCCCCGGTGCGGGGCAGGACGACGGCGTGGACGCCCTCGTCGCGGCCGAGCCGGTCGAGCACCTTGGGGAAGAGCGGGTTCGACTTGCGGTGGTAGAGCGAGACGTCGGGCGGCGGGCGGACGATCACCACGACCCGCTCCTCCTCGACGCCGAGCGCGCGCAGCGCCTCCGGGTCGGGCTCGAAGTCGTAGAGGTAGTACTCCTCCTTCAGGCCCGGGTAGGGGAAGTACTTGGCCGGCGTCACCCCGAAGCGGCGCAGCCGCTCCAGCGGGACCGAATCCGGGAACATCACCCGCCGCGCCAGCCGGCAGCCGATCCGGTGCTGGGTGACGGCGTACTCGTAGTCGTGCAGGTTGGCCTCGGGGATCGCCAGCGCCCTGGCGGCGATCGCGAGGTCGTTGGAGCCGTGGGCGAGGGCGAGGTCGAAGCCGCGGCCGCGGCCGAAGGCCAGCATCTGGGCGCTGCGCGAGGCGAGCCGGTAGCCCTTGCGCAGCCGCGAGGCGCCGCCGTGGCGGCCGATCCGGGTGTGCGGCATCCCGTGCAGCTCCAGCAGCGCCAGGGTCTGCGCGTAGTCGCGGGCGGTCACCTCGACCTCGTGGCCTTCGGCCTCGAGCCGGGCGATGATCGGCCGCAGCACCAGCACGTGCGCCGGCGCCGACATATCGACCCAGACGCGCACTCGTCAGACGGCGGCGGCGAGCTCGGCGTAGAGCGGGAAGCGGTCCATCAGGGCGCCGGTGCGCGCCTGCAGGCCCGCCTTGGCGGACTCGAAGTCCTCGCCGAGGGCGGCGACGATCACCGCGGCGATCTCGGTCATCTCGGCCTCGCCCATCCCGCGGGTGGTCAGCGCCGGGGTGCCGATCCGCAGCCCCGAGGGGTTCATCGGCGGCCGCTCGTCGAAGGGGATCGCGTTGCGGTTGACGGTGATCCCGACCTCCTCCAGCCGGTCCTCGGCGCTCTGGCCGTCGAGCCCGGTCGGGGTGAGGTCGACGAGGACGAGGTGGACGTCGGTCCCGCCGGTGATCACCGGGACGCCGCCCGCTTCCAGCCCCGCCGCCAGGGCGCGGGCGTTGGCGATCGTCTGGCGCTGGCGCCGGGCGAACTGCTCGCCGGCGGCGATCTGCAGGGCGACCGCCTTGGCGGCGACGGTGTGCATCAGCGGCCCGCCCTGCTGGCCGGGGAAGATCGCTTTGTCGACCGCCTTGGCGTGCTCGGCGCGGCAGAGGATCATGCCGCTGCGCGGCCCGCAGAGGGTCTTGTGGATCGTCGTCGTGACGACGTCGGCGTGGGGCACCGGGTTGGGGTGCTCGCCGGCGGCGACGAGGCCGGCGAAGTGGGCCATGTCGACCATCAGCTTCGCCCCGACCGAGTCGGCGATCGCCCGGAAGGCGGCGAAGTCGAGCCGGCGCGGGTAGGCCGACCAGCCGGCGACGATCAGCGCCGGCCGGTGCTCGTTCGCGAGGCGCTCGACCTCGTCCATGTCGACCCGGAAGTCGTCGCGGCTGACGTGGTAGGGGACCGGGTTGTAGAGCTTGCCGCTGACGTTGATCTTCATCCCGTGGCTGAGATGGCCCCCGTGGTCGAGGGCGAGGCCGAGGAAGGTGTCGCCGGGCTCGAGCAGCGCCATGTAAGCGGCGTTGTTGGCCTGGGCGCCGGCGTGGGCCTGGACGTTCGCGTGCTCGGCCCCGAACAGCGCCTTGGCGCGGTCGATCGCGAGCTGCTCGGCGACGTCGACCTCCTCGCAGCCGCCGTAGTAGCGGCGGCCGGGATAGCCCTCGGCGTACTTGTTGGTCAGCACCGAGCCGACCGCTTCCAGCACCGCCTGCGGCACGAAGTTCTCCGAGGCGATCATCTCCAGGGTCCGCCGCTGGCGGTTCAGCTCGGCCTCGAGCACCGCGGCGATCTGCGGGTCGACCTCGCTCAGCGGCGCGGTCTGAAAGTCGTCGGGCAGCTGCGGCATCCGGGGCGACCATAGCAACGGGCCGGGATACCCTGGACCCGGTGAGAAGCCGCATCCTGCTCGCATCGCTGGGGCTGCTCGTCGCGCTCGCGCTGCCCGCCCGCGGCCTCGCCGCCGCCGATCCCTGCGCCGGCCCGGAGGCGAAGCGGCTGCTCTGCCCGAACCTGCGCATCGGGCCGCCGCGCGAGCTCTACGTCGAGCGCGCCGGGCCCGGCCGCGTGCTCCTGCGGGCGACCAGCGACGTCCGCAGCCGCGGCCTCGGCCCGATCGAGCTGCGCGGCCGGCGCGACGGCCCGCGCTCGATGCGAGTCAACCAGCGGATCTACCGGCGGGGCGGCGGCGCGATCACGGTCCCCACCGCGGCGAGCCTCCACTTCACCGACGTCGGCGCCTACTTCGGCGGCTCCTACTGGAAGGTCCACCAGCTCGCCCGCTTCGAGCTGCTGCGGGTGCGCGGCGACGGCGCCCTCGGCCCGGTCCTGCGCACCAGTCCCAAGCTCAACTACTGCCTCCGCGACCTCGAACGCACCCGGCCCGGCCGCCGCTCCCCCTCCCACTGGCACTACCCCGGCTGCAACCAGAACCCGCGCCAGGACCGGATCGTCCTCGGCACCTCGGTCGGCTGGTCGGACATCTACCCCGCCGGCTACTCGAAGCAGTGGATCGACGTCGCCGGCCTGCGCGGCTGCTTCGTCTACCGGATGACGGTCGACCCCGAGCACCTGCTCTTCGAGTCCGACGAGGGCGACAACTCCTCGCGGGTCCGGGTCCGCCTGCCCTACCCGGGGCACACCGGCTGCTGAGCCCGGTCAGTCGAGGCCGACGGAGGCGAGGGCGCTGGTGAGGTCGCCCGGGGAGAGGCCGCCGTCGCGCAGGACGCGCCAGGAGCCGTCGACGTCGATCGAGGTGATGTCGACGACGGTCGAGGGGATGCCCGGCAGCTCGCCGCCGTCGATCGCCAGGTCGGCGCCCGCGACGATCGCCTCCGGCACCTCCTCGAAGCGCGCCGGCGCATACTCGCCGCTGACGTTGGCCGAGGTCTGGAAGACCGGCGTCATCGTCCCCGCAAGCTGGCCGCCGATCAGGCGGATGCCGAGCCGTTCGCGGTCCTCGCGGCAGGCGAGGGGGTAGCGCCGCTTCGGGTTGGCGACGATCAGCGTCACCGGCCCCGGCATCAGGACGCTGACGAAGCCGGCGGTGCGGGGGCCGAGTTCGGCGACCAGCTCGCGCATCGCCAGCGGCGAGAAGTACATGACCGCCGAGGGTTTGCCGTCGTCGCGGCCCTTCAGCCGGTGGATCCTGGCGATCGCCGCCGAGTCGAGCGGGTCGCAGGCGAGGCCGTAGAGGCCGTCGGCCGGGAAGACGGCGACGCCGCCGCCCGAGACGCAGCGCTCGAGCGCCTTGCGGGCGCGGTTCGCCTCGCCGCTGCGCAGTCGGATCAGCTCGGCCATAGCTCCCTTTCTGCGTCGCGTGGTCGGGCCGGCTCGTTCATCGCCCTCTTCCCGCACAGCGCAATCGGATCGGATCTCATCGCTGCCTTTCTACCGATCCGGGGACGACATGCTCGGCCCCTACCGATCCGTGGACGATCCGCTCGATCCCGGCCAGGTCGCGCCGCACCTCGACCGCGCCGAATCCCGCCGCCCGAAACAGCTCCGCCACCGCCGCCGCCTGCCCCTCCCCCACCTCCACGGCGAGGGTGGTCGAGCTTTGGCGTGGATGACACGCAAAAGCTCGACCACACTCTGGGAGGAAGGTGCGGTAGGCGTCGAGGCCGTCGGGGCCGGCCAGCAACGCCTCGCGCGGCTCCCACTCGGTGACCTCGGGCTGCAGCGAGGGCCAGTCGCGCTCGGCGACGTAGGGGAGGTTGGCGAGAACCAGGTCGAACCCGCCTGGGCGAGTTTGCAAACCACTGGTTGACAAAAGCGCCCCGCTCGGGGGCAGGGTGCCCTCGCAGAAGCGCACCCGCTCGCCGAGCCCCAGCCGCTCGGCGTTGGCGCGCGCAACCTCGAGCGCGCCTGGCGAGGTGTCGGTCGCGACCACCTCGCACCCCGGCAGCTCGTCGGCCAGGGCCAGGGCGATCGCGCCCGAGCCGGTGCCGACGTCGAGCGCCCGCCGCGGCCGCAGCTCCAGCGCCAGCTCGACCAGCAGCTCGGTCTCCGGCCGCGGGATCAGCACCCGCCGGTCGACCGTAAGGTCGAGGTGGCGGAAGCCCCTGCGGCCGAGGATGTAGGCGACCGGCTCGCGCCGCAGCCGCCGCCGCACCATCTCCCCGAAGCGGCGCGCGGCCGGAGGCGGCACCTCCTCCCGGTCGGGTCCTACGACGAGGCGCGGCCTCTCCCACCCGAGTGCCTCGGCAAGCAGAAGCTCGGCGTCCAGCCGCGGCGTCCCGACTCCCGCCGCGGTCAATGCCTCGGCCGCCGCGCCCAATGCCTCGCGAACGCTGCCGGCCGTGACCTCATCCGGCATTCGCCCCACCCCGCTGCGGCGAATGCCGGATGAGGTCACGCGGCCGAGGCCGCCTACGCACGCGAGTGACCGAGGATGCCGAAACCCGCCGGTCACACGCGTCAGCCAACCGCCGCGGCCTCCAGCCGCTGCCGCTTCTCCTCGGCGCCGAGCGCGTCGGTGAACTCGCGCAGCTGCCCCGCCAGCACGCCCTCGAGGTTGTGCGAGGTGTGCTTGATCCGGTGGTCGGTGACCCGGCCCTGGGGGAAGTTGTAGGTGCGGATCTTCTCCGAGCGCTGGCCGCTGCCGACCTGGGCCTTGCGCTCGGAGGCGATCTTCGCCTGCTGCTCGGCGAGCTCGCGCTCGTAGAGCCGCGCCCTCAGCACCCGCATCGCCCGCTCGCGGTTCTGCAGCTGGGACTTCTCGTCCTGCATCGAGACGACGATCCCGGTCGGCTTGTGGGTGATCCGCACCGCCGAGTCGGTCGTGTTGACCGACTGGCCGCCCGGCCCCGAGGAGCGGTAGACATCGATCTGCAGGTCGTTGGGGTCGACCTCGACCTCGACCTCCTCGACCTCGGGCAGCACCGCCACCGTCGCCGTCGAGGTGTGGATCCGGCCCTGGGACTCGGTCTCGGGGACCCGCTGGACGCGGTGCGTCCCGCCCTCGAACTTGAAGACCGAGTAGGCGCCCTCGCCTTTGACCTCGAAGGTGACCTCCTTGAAGCCGCCCGCCTCCGAGCCCGACTGCGAGAGCACTTCGGTCGCGAAGCCGAGCTCGTCGGAGTAGCGGGTCAGCATCTTGTAGAGGTCGCCGGCGAACAGCGCCGCCTCGTCGCCGCCGGTGCCGGCCCGGATCTCGACGATCACGTTCTTGGCGTCGTTGGGGTCGCGCTCGACCATCGCCAGCCGGATCTCCTCTTCCAGCTCCTCGAGCTGCGCCGGCGCCTCCTCGACCACCTTGCGCAGTTCCTCGTCCTCGCCCTCGGCCAGCAACTCCCGAGCCCCCTCGAGATCGTCGCTCAGAGTCCGCCAGCGCCCCGCCAGCTCGTGAGCAGGCTGCAGCTCGCGGTATTCACGCCCCACCTCGGCATAGCGCCCCCGATCCGAAATCACCTCCGGATCCGACATCTGCCGCTCAAGCTCGGCGAACCGGCTTTCGATCTGTTCAAGCAGAGCTTCGATCACGAGTCACAAAATAGAGACAACGACCCCAACCTAGGACTGCTCCCGCTATTCAGCGAGGCTACTCGCGCGGGTGGCGCCGATTTGGGGGACCGCCCCGAGGAGGGCGGCGCAGCCGCCCCCCGCAGGGGTGGTGGAACCAAATCGGCGACAGGACCCGCGCGCCACCAGCCTCAAGCCACTATCTCGATGTGCGGCTTCTTCGCCGCCTCCTCAGGCGTCTCCCGGGCCAGCACCGCGTTGAGGGAGGCGATCGCCACCGCGAGCTGCTCTTCGTCGGGCTCGCGGGTGGTCAGGTTCTGCAGCATCAGCCCCGGCCACATGATCGCCCGCACCCAGCCCTTGCGGCGGTTTTTCCCCGCCCACTTGATCACCTCGTAGGAGAGCCCGGCGATCAGCGGGATGCCGAGGATCCGCGAGGCCAGCAGCCAGTACCAGGCCGGCAGCCCGATCGGGGCGAAGACGAAGATCGCCAGCACCATCACGATCAGCAGGAAGCTGGTCCCGCAGCGGGGGTGCAGGCGCGAGTAGAGCTTCGCCCGCGCGGGCACCATCTCGTCTTCGGCCTCGTAGCAGGAGATCGTCTTGTGCTCGGCGCCGTGGTACTCGAAGACCCGCCGCAGGTCGGGCATCTTGCTGATCGCGGCGATGTAGCCGATGAAGATCCCCGTCCGCAGCAGCCCCTCGACCAGCCAGAAGAGCAGCGGCGAGCCGAGCTTGTCCTTGATCAGGCTGGTGAGGCCGACCGGGACGACGAAGAAGAGGCCGATCGCCATCAGCATCGAGAGCACGATCGTCAGCCCCCAGACCCAGCCGCCGATCTCCTCCTTCTCGCCCTCCTCGTCCTCCTCCATCTGCGCGTTGGCGGAGATCGCCAGCGCCCTGAAGCCGATCTTCAGCGACTCGCCGAGGGCGACGACGCCGCGCAGGACCGGCAGGCGCCAGGCCCGGTGCCGCTGCGCCCAGGGGACCAGCGACTCGGACTCGACCTCGATCTGCCCCTCGGGCGAACGCACGGCGACGGCCCAGACCGAGACGCCGCGCATCATCACGCCCTCCAGCACCGCCTGGCCGCCGACCGGGGCGTCGCGCTTGGCGACCAGCGCCCCGTCGGGCATGCGCAGCGGGTCCCCTCCGTTCGCGGAGGAGCTCTCGTGGGATGCCAGTGCCGAGCCCGACGGCGGGCTCACGGGCTACTTCCCAGCCCTGTGCTTGGCAGCGCGGCGCTGGAAGCGCTCGACGCGGCCACCGGTGTCGACCAGCTTCTGCTTGCCCGTGTAGAAGGGGTGGCACTCGGAGCAGAGCTCGACATGCAGGTCCTCTTTCGTGGACCGCGTGTAGAACTGGTTGCCGCACGAGCAGTGCACGTTGGCAAGCGTGTATTCGGGGTGGATTCCTGCCTTCATCTCCACCAAGTCTAGAGAACCGCGCAAGCCGTGCCGATAGGTGGTTGTGAGAAAGCTCCTGGGCGCGATCCTCTTCGGCGGCGCGGCGGCCTCGATCCTCCACAATTGGGCCGGGATCGGCGGCTCCGGCGTCGCCTCCGTGGTCAACGGCCCGCTCTATGACGCGGTCGTCGTCGCCGCCGGCCTGGGCTGCCTGCTGCGCGCCCGCGCGAGCGCGACCGAGCGGCGGGCCTGGCTGGCGATCGGCGCCTCGGTCCTCGCCTGGGCGGCGGCCGAGGTCTACTGGACCCTCTACATCGAAGGCAACCCGTCGGCGCCCTACCCCTCCCTCGCCGACGTCGGCTACCTCGCCTTCTACCCGCTCGCGGTGCTCGGCCTCTACCTGCTGGTGCGGGCGCGGGCGCGGGAGCTGGACCCGCGGCTGTGGATGGACGGCGCGATCGCGGCGCTGGGGACCGGCGCCCTCGGGGCGGCGCTGATCTTCGAGTTCGTCGCCGACCGGGCGAGCGGCAGCAGCCTCGAAGTGCTGACGACGCTCGCCTACCCGCTCGGCGACATCGTCCTGATCTCGCTCGCCGTCGGCGTCATCGCCCTGACCCGCTGGCGGCCCGGCCGGACCTGGTCGCTGCTGCTCGCCGGGCTGGCGGCGATGGCCGCCGCCGACGTTGCCTACACGCTTCAGACCTACGGCGGCGAGCTGCCCGGCGGCGCCTGGATCGAACCGCTCTACCTCGCCTCTGCCGTGTTCATCGGCGCCGAGGCCTGGCAGGCGGAGACGAGGATGATCCAGCCCGAGGCCCGCTTCGACGGCTGGCGGGAACTGGTCGTGCCGGCGATCGTCGCGGTGACGATGATCGCCCTCGTCGCGCTGCAGTACTTCAACCACGCCTCGGCCCTGACCACGCTGCTGTGGTCGGCGACGATGCTGGCGGTGATCGGCCGCCTGGTGCTCAGCCTGCGGGCGAACAAGGCGCTGCTCGAACAGGTCCGGACCGACCGCCTGACCGGGCTCGGCAGCAAGGCGCGCCTCGACATCGACCTCGAGGAGCGCTGCCGGGCCGCGGCCGAGGCGCCGCTGGCGGTGGCGCTGTTCGACCTCAACGGCTTCAAGCTCTACAACGACCGCTTCGGCCACCCCGCCGGCGACGAGATGCTGAGCCAGCTCGGCGGCCGCCTCGGCGGCGCCGTCGCCCCCGAGGGCTTCGCCTACCGCACCGGCGGCGACGAGTTCGTCGTCCTGATCGACGGCGGCGCCGACGTCGCCGCGGTGACCAAGCGGGCGGCCGAGGCGCTGAGCACGCGCGGCTACGGCTATGACATCAGCGCCTCCTGGGGCCTGGCCGAGGTGCCGGAGGAGGCGGACGGGCCGCGGCCGGCGCTGCAGCTCGCCGACGTGCGGATGTACGCGCAGAAGGAGTCGCGGCGGCTCTCCGGGCCGCTATCGGTTGCCGACCGCGAAGCCGTCGAGCAGCGCGCCTAGGACCTCGGTCACCTCGATCCTCGCCTCGGGGCGCGGGTCGCGGGCGAGCACCATCGCCGCCTCGTCGAGGGCGCCCATCAGCAGGTGGGCGGTCTGCCTGACCGGCAGCGGGCGGATCTCCCCGGCCTCGATCGCGGCCCCGAGGCTGGCCTCGATCAGGCCGAGCCCGTTGGCGGCGCCGATCTCCCGCCAGCGCTCCCAGCCGAGCACCGCCGGGGCGTCGTGGAGGGCGATCTGGCGCAGCTCCGGCTTCGCGCACTCCTCAAGGAAGGCCTCGATCCCGGCCTTCATCGCCTCCAGCGGGCTGTGCAGCTCGGAGCCGAGGACGACGCGGGCGACCCGCGCGGTCGATTCGGCCTCGATCCGGCCGTAGACCGCGTCGAGCAGGCTCGCCTTGCCGCCGAAGTGGTGGTAGAGGGCGCCGCGGCTGACGCCGGCGGCGCGGACCACCTCCTCGGTGCCGACGCTCTCGTAGCCGCGCTCGGTGAACAGCCGCCGGGCGGCGGCGATCAGCGCCTCGCGGGTCGCTTCGGTCCTTTCCGCCTGGGTGCGGCGGACGCTCATGCGCCGGTGCCGCCGGGGGGTCCGGCCGGGAGCGCCGCGGCTTGGCCTTTAACATGCATGCTGTATGTATGTTACGGTGACGGGCGGTCACCGCAACCAGGAGGTCCAGATGGCTGACGAGCGCAAGGAAGCAAACCTCCCCGCCGGGACGATCCGCTACCGCGAGGCCGGGGCCGGGAGGCCGGTCGTCTTCGTCCACGGCTTCCTGGTCGACGGCCGGCTCTGGGACGGCGTCGTCGAGCGGCTCGGCGAGCGCTTTCGCTGCCTCGCCCCGGACTGGCCGCTCGGCGCCCACCGGGTCGCGATGGACCCCGCCGCCGACCTCTCCCCTCCCGGCGTCGCCCGCCTGATCGCCGACTTCCTCGACCGGCTCGACCTGGAGGACGTGACGATCGTCGGCAACGACTCCGGCGGCGCGATCTCGCAGATCCTCGTCGCCGAGCACCCGCGGCGGATCGGCCGCCTGGTCCTGACCAACTGCGACACCCACGAGAACTTCCCGCCCGGGATCTTCAAGGCGATGCCGCCGCTGGCGGCGCTGCCCGGCGGCATGCTCGTCCTCTCGGCGCCGTTCCGCGTCCCCGCCCTCGCCCGCCGCGCCTTCGCGCCCTTCGCGCGGACCCAGATCCCGCCCGAGCTGATCGCCTCCTGGATGGAGCCCTCGACCAGGGACCGGGCCGTGATGCGCGACGCGAAGAAGTTCACCGCCGGGATGAACAAGCGCCACACCCTGGCCGCGGCCGCGAAGCTGCGCACGGCGGGGGTCCCGCTGCGCCTGCTCTGGGCGCCCGGCGACAAGTACTTCCCGCTCGCCTACGCCGAACGGCTCGCCGCCGAAGTCGAGGGCGCCGAGCTGGTCGAGATCGCCGATGCGAAGACCTTCGTCCCCCTCGACCAGCCCGGGCGGGTGGCCGACGAGATCGCCGAGTTTGCGGCTTCCTCCTAGCGCCTCAACCGAACAGGCGTTCCCGAACAGTCGCAAAGAGCATATTTTTCGTCCGACGGGCGGGGGAGCATTCGCCAACGCCCCCTACAGGACGGAGTGCCATGTCCCAGCAGATCTTCGACCAGGATCGGCCCCGCAGCACGATGGCCCGCCTTCTCGACGAAGCCTTCGCGGGTTGCGATCAGTGGACGGTGGTATCGGCGCCCCCGCGCCGCAGCAGCCTCGACTCCAGCCCCCGCTCCTCGAGCAGCCCGAGGATCTTCGACAGGGCCGCCGCCGTGCCGACCCAGGAGCCGCGGGCGCTGTAGTAGTCGGCGTCGTGGAGGAGGAGGACGTCGCCGGCCCCGACGCCGGCGGTGACGCGCCGCACGATCGACTCCGGCGTCGCCCGCCGGTCCCAGTCCCGGCCCCACTTCGACCACAGCACCGGCCGCCAGCCGCGGCCGCGCACCGCGCGTAGCCCGGCGGCGCTGAAGATCCCGTACGGGGGGCGGTAGTCGGCGATCGCCTGGCCGCTCGCCGCCTCGATCGCCGCCCGCCCCCGCTCGCAGTCCTCGAGCAGCATCCGCGGGGTCAGCCGCAGCTGGTTGCGGTGGCGGTGGCAGTGCAGCTCGACCCGGTGGCCGGCGGCGACGATCTCGGCCGCCAGCGCCGGCCGCCGCTCGACCTGCTCGCCGGCGAGGAAGAAGGTCGCCCTGGCGCCGTGCTCGCGCAGCGTCTCCAGGACCGAGACCGTGCCGTGCGGGTGGGGGCCGTCGTCGAAGGTGATCGCGACCCCGTCTAGGCCCTCCTCGCGCAGCACCACCGGCAGCCTCTCCCCCACCGCCGGCACCACCGGCGCCAGCGCCGGCAGCGCGTGGGCGGCGACGGCGAGCGCCCCGAGGCCGCCGGCTGCGACCGGGCCCTTCCTCAATGCCCGGCTTCGGAGGCGACCGAGACGACGCCGTGCGCTCCCCCGCCGCTGCCCCCCGCGGCTTCGACGCTGCCGGTCGTGGTCGAGGACTGGTCGGGGTCGGTGGTGATGTGGACGCTGTTCTTGATCGGGTTGGCGACCACGTGGTACGGGTTCTCGCGGTGGATCAGCGAGAGCGCCAGGACGAGGACGACGGCGGCGGCGCTGACCGCCGCGGCGAGGCGCTCGGTGCGGACCCGCCAGACCGGCTGCTGCTTGACCCGCGGCCGCACCTCGAGGGCGCGGGAGGCGATCGAGGGCAGCGAGGCGAAGGACGAGTCGGGCGAGCGCCGCTCCCGCGTCACGTAGCGCAGGACCGACTCCAGCTCGTGCGGCGAGCGCGCCACCTCGGCCAGCCCGAAGCGCTCGTAGGCGGCGTTGTTGGCCCGCAGGTGGCCGGCGGAGAAGCCGTAGGAGACGACCGGGCAGCCGCGGATGTGGGCCTCCAGCACGGTCAGCCCGGCGGTCCCGTGGACCATCGCGTCGGCGGCGGCCATCCAGTCGCTCATCTGCTCGGTGAAGCCGAGGACCCGCACCTGCTCGTTGCCGGCGTAGCGCGCCTCCAGCTTCTCCCGCGCCGCCTCGTTGCGGCCGGTGATGCAGACGACCAGGGTGTCCTCGTCGGCCAGCGCCGACTCGATCGCGCCCTCGAGGTCGCCGACGCCCCAGCCGCCGCCGGAGACGAGGACGAGCCGCGCGTGGGCCGGCACGTCGAGCGCCTCGCGGGCGTCGCGCCGCGTCCGCGGCATCAGGAAGTCGGGTGAGATCGGCGGCCGCGCCCACTCGACGCTGCCCGGCCCGACCAGCGCCTCGACCTCCTCGATCGACTCCGGGTGGGTGACGTAGTGGACGTCGACCCCCGGGTGGGCCCAGTAGCGCAGCCCCGCCAGGTCGGTGATCGCCGACTGCACCGGCACCGCGAGGCGGCGGTTCTCCCGCAGCATCCCGAGGACCGCGGTGACGCCCGGGTAGGTGGAGATGACGGCGTCGGGCTCGCGCTCGTCGATCAGCTTCTGCAGGCCGCGGCCGGAGGTGACGTAGCCGATGTGGTGGAAGAGCCAGCGGGTCGGCGCGAACCTGGTGATCAGCCAGTACTGGACGTCGAACAGCCAGGGCATCCAGCGGAAGATCAGCTTCGAGCCGTTGCGCAGGACGATCGCGGCGACCTTACCCATCGCCTCGAGCCCGTTCTCGATCTCGACCTGGGCGCCGGGATATTCCTCTTCGAGGTCGGCCTTGATGATCCGCGCCGGCAGGTCGTGCCCCTCGCCGATGTCGGCGGTGAGGATCAGCACCCGCGGCGGCCGCTCCTCGAAGCGGGAGGCGCCCGCGAGCAGCGCCCCGGCGGCGTGTTCGTTGCCGTTCATCGAGGGCTTCTTGCCGGGGACGGGATCGGGCGGGCGGGTGCTCGAGCGCACCCATTCGACGTACTTGCGGACGCCCTCCCTGAAGCTGGTCTCCGCCTTCCAGCCGAGCTCCTCCAGGGCCCGCGCGTTGGAGATCGCCTTGCCGGGGAAGTCGCCCGGCCGCGGCGGCGTGTGGACGATCTCGCAGTTGTCGGTGTTTTCCTGCACCCGCTCGGCGATTTCGAGGATCGTCACGATCTCCTCGCCGGAGAGGTTGTAGGTGCGGCCGGCGGCCTCGGGCGCCAGCGCGGCGACGATGCCGTCGGCGAGGTCCTCGACGTAGATGAAGCTGCGGGTGGTGCTGCCGTCGCCGGCGATCGTCAGCGCCTTGCCTTCGAAGGCGAGGTCGGTGAATTTGGCGACCACGCCGGCGGCGCGGGCGCGCGGCCCGTAGGGGATGCCGAAGCGCAGGATCGTGCTCTGCAGGTCGAACAGCTCGGCGTAGCCGGCGCAGTAGGTCTCGCCGGCGAGCTTGGTCGCGGTGTAGAGGTGGCGCGGGGCCGGGATCGGCGTCTCCTCGTCGACCTCCTGCTCGGCGCAGTCGCTGTAGACCCAGGTGGTCGAGCCGTAGACGACGCGCCCGACCTTGGCGCGGCAGGCCGCCTCCAGCACGTTCAGCGTCCCCCGCGTGTTGACCTCCTCGGCGAGCACCGGGTCGGCGTGGACGTGGCCGACGTCGGCGACCGCGGCGAGGTGGATGACCGCGTCGCAGTCGCGCATCGCCAGGTCGAGGTTGGCGGGGTCGGTGATGCTGCCGGTGAAGGTCTCCACTTCCAGCGGCGAGTGGTAGGGCGAGGCGCTGAGGTCGAAGATCCGCGGGGTGATCCCCTTCTCCAGCAGGCGATCGACGACGTGGGAGCCGATGAAGCCGCCCCCTCCGGTGACCAGAACCCTCATGAGACCCCTTTCAGCGCCGCCTCGCGCGAGGCCGGGCGGTAGTAGAGCGGCACGCACCAGTGGTTGTCCGCCACCCAGTCGGTGTTCGGCAACTCCTCGGCGCGTCCCATGATGCGATGGCAGGGCTGGTCGTAGACCTTCCCGGTGCTCTTCTCCAGCTCTTCGAAGACGATGTACTTGTAGAAGCCCGAGGTCATCCCCTCGGGCAGCTCCAGCCGGGCCGGGTGGGCCGGGTCGAGGTGCTCGCGGGCGTACTCGTTCTTCCAGGCGACGATCTCCTCCATCCGCTCGGCCTGGACCAGCCCGAGGGCGGCGGTGAACTCGCTCATCCGGAAGTTGAGGCCGTCGACCTCGTGCTCGAACTTGCCGTAGTTGCGGAACTTGGCGGCGAACTCGATCAGCTCCGGGCGCTTGGAGACGAGCACACCGCCCTCGCCGGTGGAGACGGTCTTGGTCGCGTAGAGCGAGTAGACGCCGGCGTCGCCGTAGCCGCCCGGCCTGGCCCCGTTCCAGCCGGCGCCGTGGGCGTGGGCGCAGTCCTCGAGCAGGAAGATCCCGTGCTCGCGGCAGTAGGCGGCGATCCGCTCGGCGTCGAAGGCGATGTGGCCGCCGATGTGGACGAGGATCGCGGCCCGCGGCCGGTGGCGCTCGGCCTTGCGCTCGAAATCCTCGAAGGACATGCAGAGGTCCTCGCGGTTGCAATCGACGAACTCGACCTCGGCGCCGGCGTTCAGCGCCGCCAGCGGCGTCGCCATGAAGGTGTTGGAGGGACAGAGGACGGTCTCGCCCGCGACCCCGGCGAACCGCAGCGCCGCCAGGGCGCCGCCGGCCCAGCTCGAGAGGCCGAGGCTCGGCAGCCCGTTCCAGCGCTCCCAGCGCTCCTCGAAGGCCGCCAGCTTCGCCCCCTCGGACCACTGCTCGGAATCGAGCACCTCGGTCCAGAGCTCGAACAGGCGGGCACGGTCGCGGTGGTCGAACCCGATCGCGAACCTGCTCGCATCGGGCAGCGTGTTCTCTACGGCGCCTACGATGGCTCCCTTGGTGGTGGGGCTGGGATCTCTGCCTCGACGGGACTAGACACTGCATCGCCGGAGGCGGCGGGAAATCTAGCAGCGAAACCGGATCGCTTACCCGCTTCGGTCGCCGTCAATCCTCCGCATGCGCCGACTCCATCACCGCCGCGACCGCCCTGGAGCCCGCCAGGAGGACGGTTCCGGCGACGGCGAGGAGGACGAAGGCGACCAGGAGGGCGCCGTTCAGCGGCGTCTGCGACCAGGACTCGTCGAAGATCAGCGGCGCCAGCAGCACCGGCACCAGGACCTGGATCGAGAACATCGCCGGCGCCACGTGGATCGCCGCGCGGCGCTGCAGGGCGCTCATCTCGCTCAGCAGCGCCAGGCCCTCGGAGGCGGCGGCGGTGGCGAGCCAGAGCGCCGCGACCGCGACGGTGCCGGCGGCGAGCTGGTCGCTCAGCAGCTTGCTGGCGATCGCGGTCCAGGCGTAGCCGCAGCCGGCGCTGAGGGTGGCGAGCAGGCCGAGGCGGCGGCCGTCGGCCGCCAGCCCCCCGCGCAGGAGGTAGGGGGCGAGCAGCGGCACGGCGATCGCCGCCAGGGCCAGGCCGATCGCCGCCGCCCCGGCGTGGTCGGTGCTGCGTTCGGGCGCGACCGCGGCGACGCCGCCGATCCCGGCGCCGATCGCCGCCACCGCCAGCAGCTCGCGCCGTCCCGGCCTCTCCCCCAGCCGCGTCGCCCCCAGCCAGAGCAGCAGCACCAGGCCGCTCGCCAGGCACGGCTGCACCACCGTCAGCGGCGCCAGCAGCAGCGCCGCGATCTCGAACGGCCAGCCCGCCAGCCCCAGCGCGGTCGCCCCCAGCCAGCGCCGGTTGCGCAGCAGCCGCCCCAGCAGCGAGACCCGCAGCCCGTGCTCGTGCGGCTCCTTCCGCGCCTCCAGCGCCTGCAGCGCGATCGAGCCGTTGTACAGCAGCGACGCCAGAACCGCAGCGACTATCCCGAGCGCCAGCACCGCCGGAACCTACCGGCTGGCACCGCGTCTCCGAGATCGTGGGGGCTGTGACCCCCCAAATCTCGGAGGCGCCGGATCAGGTCTCCTGGTACAGCGGGCCGTCTCCGCCCTCGGGGAGGGTGAGGCGGCCGCCCTTGGCGGTGATCGCGCCGCACTGGACGCAGTTGGAGGCGGTGACGTGGACGTCGACCTCGGCGGCGCCGCTCTCCAGCTGGTCCTCGGGGATCTCGTAGACCTGGGCCGGGCACATCGAGACCCAGGTCTGGGCGATCTCGCGGGGTACGTGGGTCTGGATGCGGACGTGGTTGGGGGCGTCGTCGCGGGTCGCGTTGCCGGAGAGGAAGACCGAGTCGAGCTTGTTGAAGGTCACCTCGTTGTCGGGCTTCGGGTACTTGTCGCCGGCGCTGCCCTCGAAGACGGGGATCTCGGCGTTGTCCTCGATCTTCCAGTGGCCGCCCGGGAAGGCGCCTTTGGTCGCGACCATCGCCGAGCCCATCGCGCCGCCGAAGATCAGCCCCTTGGTCAGCGGCTGCTTCATGTTGCGCGAGCGGTAGAGGTCCTTCTCGATCTCCGAGCCGCGGATCTTCGCGTCGTAGCTTTCGAAGTTGACCGAGTCGACGTCCTTCTTCAGCGACTCGACGATCGCTTCGGCGGCGTACATGCCGGCGTGCATCGCGTAGTGGACGCCCGCGAGTTCGGCGATGTTGACCATCCCGGCGGCGTCGCCGGCCATCAGCATCCCGGGCACCGAGAAGCGCTTCGGCAGCGCCCAGTAGCCGCCCGAGGGGATCGTCTTCGCGCCCCAGCCGACCCGCTTGCCGCCCTCGATGATCTTGGCGATGAAGGGGTGGGTCTTGAAGAGCTGCAGGGCGTCGTGGACGGAGAAGGTGGCGTCGGTGGTGTCGAGGCCGACGACGAGGCCGAAGCAGACCTTGTCCTCGCCCATCGGGTAGATGAAGCTGCCGCCCGCCTCCTTGTAGCGCGGGCCCCAGCGCAGCGGCCAGCCGAGCGTGTGGATCACCCGGTCGAGCGGCTTGGGCACCTCCCAGACCTCCTTCACCCCGAGCTCCCAGACCTGCGGGTCGGAGCCGTCGCGGAGGTCGAAGTAGTCCATCGCCGCGTAGGTGAGGTGGCCGATCGTCCCCTCGGCCAGGACGGTCGCCTTGGCGACGACGTCGGAGCCGGGCTCGAAGTTGCCGAGCTCTTCGCCCTCCTTGCCGCGGCCGCGGTCGCCGGAGCGGACCCCGCGGACGATCCGGTCCTCGACCAGGAGCTGGGTCGCGGCGGTCTCGGTGAGGATGTAGACCCCCGCCTCTTCGGCTTTTTCGCTGAGGAAGCGGCCGAGTTTGGAGACCGACATCGTGTAGGTCCCCTCTTTGCGGAAGTTCGGCGGCGGCGGCTTCAGCGGGAACGCTTTGCTCTTGGTGAGGAAGTAGGTGGCGTCCTTGGTGACCTCCTGGTAGACCGGCGGCCAGTCGGCCGGGTCGAGGTCGGGGAACAGCCTGGTCAGCGCCGAGGGGTCGACGTTGGCGCCGGAGAGCAGGTGGGCGCCGGCGACTTTGCCCTTCTCGATCACCGCCACCGGGACTTCGCCCAGCTTCTCCAGCAGCTCCGGCTCGTCCTCGAGGAGCTGCATCAGCTTGTTGGCGCAGGCGAGGCCGGCGGGCCCGCCGCCGACGATCGCCACGCCAACCTCGATTCGCTCGTCCTCCGGGTCGGTCGGGCCGACGATGACGTCGGCCGGATCGAACGGAGGCGGGAACTCGCTCGGAGCTGCCGGCATCGCGCTAGCCCTTCTTCGCCTTGATCGCCTCGGTCAGCTTGGGGACGATCTTGTGCAGGTCGCCCACCACGCCGAGGTCGGAGAACTCGAAGATCGGCGCGTTCGGGTCCTTGTTGATCGCGAGGATGTTCTCCGAGTTCTGCATCCCGACCTTGTGCTGGATCGCCCCGGAGACGCCGGCGGCGAGGTACAGCTTCGGCGCCACCGTCTTGCCGGTCTGGCCGATCTGGGCCGCGTAGGGGTACCAGCCGGCGTCGACGACCGCGCGGGTCGCGGCGACGGCGCCGCCCATCGACTCGGCGAGCTGCTCGCAGAGCTCGAAGCCCTCCTTGGCCCCGAGGCCGCGGCCGCCGCCGACGAGGATGTCGGCGTCCTCGATGTTGACGTCGGCGCCGCGCTGCTCGCCCCGCTGGACCAGCTTCGCCTTGCTCGACCACTCCGAGAGCTCGACCTCGACGTCGACGACCTCGGCGCTGCCGCCGCTCTCGTTCGCGTCGAAGGCGTTGAGGCGGCCGATGATGATGCCCGGCTCGGAGACGTAGCCGACGTCGGCGATCTCGGAGTCCTGGAGGATCGGCCGCTCGACGACCAGCTTCCCGTCCTGGGCCTTGACCGCGGTGACCTCCATCGTCACCCCGGCGTTGAGGCGGGCGGTGAGGCCGGCGCCGATCTCGAAGCCGAGCAGGCCGCCGCCGAAGAGGGCGTAGGAGATGCCCTCGTCCTGGATCACCTTGGCCATCGCGTCGACGATCGGCTGGGCCAGGCCCTCGGGCACGCTCTTGGCCCGGTAGACCTTGGCGGCGCCGTAGTTGCCGAGCCCGGCGCAGGCGTCGTCGGCGACGTCGCCGACCACCAGCGCGGCGGCCTCGCCGCCGACTTCGCCGGCCAGCTTGGCCGCCTCGGAGATCGCCCCGAGCGAGTTCTTGTTGAAGTTGCCCTCGTCGTCGTGGAGGGCGTAAACCAAGATCCCTGCCATTTAGATCAGCTTCCTCTCGTCGAGCCAGGCGACGATCTTTTCGACCGTCTCGTTGGTGTCCTCGTCCTCGATGATCTCGCCCGCTTCCTTGGCCGGCGGCGGGTTGAGGCCGAGCACTTTGGTCTTGGAGCCGCCCTCGCCGACCTCGCCGGCCTCGATGCCGACATCGCCGGTGGCCTTCGAGTCGAGCGGTTTCTTTTTCGCGCCCATGATCGCTTTCAGGCTCGGGTAGCGCGGCTCGTTGATCGCGTCGCCGACGCTGATCACGGCGGGCAGCTCGACCTCGACCGTGTCGTAGCCGTACTCGGCCTGGCGCTCGCAGCGCAGCTTGCCGTCGGCGACGTCGATCTGGATCACCTGGGTCAGCGAGGGCATCTTCAGGTGGTCGGCGACGACGGCGCCGATCGTGTAGCACTCGCCGTCGTCGGACTGCTGGCCCAGCAGGACCAGGTCGGGGCTCTCCGACTCCAGCACCTTCGCCAGCGAGTAGCCGGTGGCGCAGACGTCGGAGCCGGCCAGGGCCTCGTCGGAGAGGTGGACCGAGCGGTCGGCGCCGAGGGCGACGGCCTTGTGCAGGGCGCGGACCGCCGAGTCCGGGCCCATCGTCACCGCCACGACCTCCTCGACCGGGATCGCGCCACCCTCCTTGATCTGCATGGCCGCCTCGAGGGCGTGCGTGTCGAAGGGGTTGAGATTTTTCTCGCCGCTGCGGTCCAGTCGCATCGTGTTCGGGTCGATGCGCTTCTGAACGGCGGCGTCCGGGACCTCCTTGACCAGGACGCAGATCTTCAAAACAAAGCCTCCTTGGGGATGATTCTCAGGTCTTCGCGGGGCGCGATACTAACGCCTCGGCGCGGTTGACTGACGAGTCAATCAGGATCATACCCCGATCCGGCGGACCTATGCACAGATCCGTGTCGTAAATCACGCTGCGCTGCGGGCGGCGCTCAGTTTTCCGCGTCGTGACGGGCGCTCGCCCGCTCGCGGATGAACTCGACGATGTCGTCGGTCCCGGCGCCGGGGGTGAAGACCTCGGCGACGCCGAGCTGCTTCAGCTCGGGGATGTCGTCGGCGGGGATCGTCCCCCCGACCGTGACCAGGACGTCGTCGACGCCCTGGTCCTGCAGCAGCTCGACGACTTTCGGGACCAGCGTCATGTGGGCCCCGGAGAGGATCGAGAGGCCGACCGCGTCGGCGTCCTCCTGGATCACCGTCTCGGCGATCTGCTCCGGCGTCTGGTGCAGGCCGGTGTAGATCACCTCCATGCCGGCGTCGCGCAGGGCGCGGGCGATGATCTTCGCCCCGCGGTCGTGCCCGTCCAGGCCGGGCTTGGCGACGACGACGCGGATCTTGCGGGCGGTTGCTGCCTCCATTGCGGGCGAAACCCTAGCGGGCCGCAGGCGGGGCGGCGAGGCCGGGTGCGGGAAATCCCCCCGCCGGCATGTGCCCGATCCCGGAGGGCAGGGGCGCCCCGGGCTGGAATCTTGCCTGCATCGAAGGGCCCGCAGGGGCTCGAAGCCAACTGTCGGGAGGACAGAGATGCGAAAAGGACTCGAGGTAGGAGGCGTCATCGCCGCGATCGTGCTGATCGCCTTCGGCGTCGGCGCGATCGCGATGGGCGCCAACGGCAAGTCGACCGTGGAAAGCAGCCTCAGCCAGGAACAGATCGTCGGCACCCCGGACATGACCCCGGCGCTGATCCAGGCCGAGGTGAAGGAAGCCGGCCTGCAGAGCAAGATCGCCGACCTGCCAAGCTGCAGCGTCGCCGGCAAGCCGGTCGACGGCGGCGACTCGGCCCGCTGCTTCGCCCAGTACATGCGCATCCACGCCCTGCTCGCCAGCGGCGGCTACACCTACTCGCAGATGGGCCGCTTCGAAGCGAAGCCGAACACGCCGAAGTCCGAACTGGCGCCCGGCGGCGGCACCGAAAACGAAAAATACGCGGTGGTCAACCCGGAAACCAAGGCCCCGGTGGACAACGGCGCCCGCGAAACCTGGGTCACCGAGACCGCGCTCTCGACCGCCCTCAACGCCGGTTACATGGCCGATCAGCTCTCCCTCTTCGGGATCGTGATCGGGATCGCCCTGCTGCTGACGGGCATCGGCTTCGGGGTGCTGGTCGCCGGCGGAGCGGTCCACAACCCCGACACCGTCCTCAAGTTCCTGCGCCGGCACCGGCCCCACCCGGGCCAGGCGGCGCCCGCCGGCTCGCACTGAGCCTCGGCCGGGGGCTCAGCCCAGCGGAAAGCGGCGCGGCGCGGGCATCCTGCGCCGCGCCGCCGCGCGTGAGGCTCCGAATCCGGCGACCGTCGCCAGCAGCGTCACCGCAACCGCGACGAGGCGGCGGCCGAGGCGCTCGAAGCGCAGCACCTGCCAGCCCTCCTCGCGGGCGATCGCGCTCAGCGGCGGGTCGGGGTTGACCGCGACCGGGTGGCCGACCGCGCGCAGCATCGGCAGGTCCGAGAGCGAGTCGGAGTAGGCGTAGGACTCGCCGAGGTCGATGCCGTGGCGAGCGGCGAACTCGCGCATCGCGGCGACCTTGCCCTCGCCGTAGACGAAGGGGCCGTCGAGGCGGCCGCTGAAGTTGCCGCCGGCGTCGACCTCGTAGCGGGTGCCGATGCCGCCCTCCATCCCGAGGACGTGGGCGAGCTGCTCGACGACGCCGTTGCCGGCGGCGCTGACGATGAAGACCGGCCGGCCGGCGTCCTGGTGGGCGTAGACCTCGGCCAGCATCTGCGGGAAGACCCGCGGCAGGATCGCCGCCATCACCTCGGGGCCCATCCGGTCGATCGTCCTCGCCGGCACGCCGGCGATCAGCTCCCGCGCCACCTTCAGCACCTCGGCGGTGCGCTCGTCGGTGGTGCCGCGGAGGCGGTAGCGGAAGTGCTCGAAGGCCCAGCTCGCCAGCTGCCGCCTGCCGACGATCCCCTGCTTGGCGGCGATGCGGGCGAACTGCATCCCGCTCGATCCCGCCATCAAGGTCTTATCGAGATCGAAAAAGGCGGCAGCGCGGCTCATCTACGTCCCTCGAACGGCCGCGGCCGCGCTACTTCTATGCCACCTCCAAGACGATGGCGTCGCCTTGGCCGCCGCCGCTGCAGATCGCGGCGACGCCGAGGCCGCCGCCGCGGCGCTTCAGCTCGTGGACGAGGGCGCCGACGATGCGGGCGCCGGAGGCGCCGATCGGGTGGCCGAGGGCGATCGCGCCGCCGTTGACGTTGACCTTCTCCTCGTCGACGCCGAGCATCCGCACCGAGTTCAGCGCCACCGAGGCGAAGGCCTCGTTGATCTCCCAGAGGTCGACGTCCTCGGGGCTCTTGCCGATCTTCTCCAGCGCCTGCTTGGCGGCGTTGGCCGGCGTCTTCGCCAGGTAGGGGAAGTCGTCGGCGACGGTGCCGTAGGAGAGCACCCGGGCCAGCGGCGTCTTGCCGTTCCTCTGCGCCCACTCCTCGGAGGCGACGACGATCGCGCCGGCGCCGTCGTTGACGCCGGGGGCGTTGCCGGCGGTGTGGGTGGCTTCCTCGCCGCCGATCGCCTTCAGCTTCGCCAGCGTCTCCAGGGTCGTGTCGGGGCGGATCGCCTCGTCGGCCTCGACCGTGCTCTCGCCCTTGCGCGAGCGGACCGTGACGCCGACGATCTCGTCGGCGAGGCGGCCTGCTTCGGTCGCCTCGTGGGCGAGCCGGTGCGAGCGCTCGGCGAAGCGGTCCATGTCGACGCGGGTGATCTCCAGCTCGTTGGAGACCTCGCTCGCCTCGTTGATCATCTGCTTCTCGGTGAAGGGGTTGGTGAGGCCGTCGTGGGTCATCGCGTCGAGCGCCTGCACGTCGCCCATCCGGAAGCCGAAGCGGGCGTTCGGCAGCAGGTAGGGGGCCTGGCTCATCGACTCCATGCCGCCGGTGACGGCGACCTCGGCGTCGCCGGCGCGGATCGCCGTGTCGGCGATGCCGAGCGAGCGCATGCCCGAGGCGCAGACCTTGTTGATGGTCTCCGAGGGGACCTCCTTCGGGATCCCGCCCTTGATCTGCGCCTGGCGCGAGGGGATCTGGCCCTGGCCGGCCTGCAGCACCTGGCCGAAGACGACCTGCTCGACCTGCCCGGGCTCGACGCCGGAGCGCTCCAGCGCCGCCTCGATCACGGTGCCGCCGAGGTCGGTGGCGTCAAGGGAGGAGAGACCGCCGCCCATCTTTCCGAATGGGGTGCGGGCGGTTCCGAGAATCACTGAGCTGGGCATCTACTGCCTTTCCTTTCCAAGTTTCGCCGGCCTGGCCCCTGTCTGCCAGGTCCAGCGGAGGACGATACCGACAGGGAATACACTCGCGGGCGATGAAGGTCGAGGTGCGCCAGAGCGGGCTGCGGGAGACGATCGTCGACCTGCTGGTCGTCGGTCTCTACGAGGGGGGCCCCGAACCGGAGGGCCTGGGGATCGTCAACGGCATCGGCAAGGCCGAGGGCGGCTTCAAGAAGCTGACGCTGCTGCATCCCGACGACCCCCAGTGGCTGCTGGTCGTCGGCCTCGGCGAGCGCGAGGAGATCGACGCCGAGCGCCTCCGCGTCGCCGCCGCGCTCGCCGCCAAGGAAGCCGGCCGCCTGGAGGCGGCCTCGATCGCCTGGCGGCTGCCGGAGGGCATCGACCCGGACGCCGCCGCGGAGGCGATCGTCACCGGCACCGCCCTCGCCTCCTACCGCTTCGAGCGCTTCAAGTCTGCCGCCGGGGACTCGCCTCCCCTCGAGAAGCTGGTCCTCCTCGGCGAGCAGTCGGTCGAGGCGGCCGCCGCCGAGGCCCTCGTCGCCGCCGCGGCCCAGAACCGGGCCCGCGACCTGCAGGGGACCCCGGCCAACTTCGCCACCCCTGCCTTCCTCGCCGCCCGCGCCGAGGAGATCGCCGCCGGCTCCGAGGCGGTCAGCGTCGAGGTCCTCGGCCGCGCCGAGCTCGAAGAGAAGGGGATGGGCGGCCTGGTCGCGGTCGGCCAGGGCAGCGCCGAGGAGCCGAAGCTGATCGTCCTCCGCTACGCCGGCGGCGGCTCCGGCCCGACCGTCGCCTTCGTCGGCAAGGGCGTCACCTTCGACACCGGCGGCATCTCGCTGAAGCCCGGCGCCTCGATGCACGAGATGAAGATGGACATGTCCGGGGCCGCCGCGGTGCTGGAGGCGGTCGCGGCGATCGCCGAGCTGGGGCTGCCGCTCGACCTCATCGCCGTCGTGCCGAGCACCGAGAACATGCCCTCCGGGACGGCGATCAAGCCCGGCGACGTGATCGCCCAGTACAACGGCAAGACGGTCGAGGTCAACAACACCGACGCCGAGGGGCGGCTGATCCTCGCCGACGCCCTCGCCTACGCGGTCGAGCAGGGAGCGCAGCGGGTGGTCGACATCGCCACCCTCACCGGCGCCGTGACGATGGCCCTCGGCTCGACCTACGCCGGCCTGCTCGCCAACGACGACGAGCTCGCCGCCACGGTCGCCCGGGCCGGCGAGGAGACGGGCGAGCTGGTCTGGCGGCTGCCGCTCCACCCCGAGTACAGGGAGCTGATGAAGGGCACGGTCGCCGACCTCTCCAACCTGGCGAAGCAGCGCAAGGCGGGGACGATCGCCGCCGCCGCCTTCCTCGAGGAGTTCGTCGGCGAGACGCCGTGGGCGCACCTCGACATCGCCGGCACCGCCTGGGACAGCGGTCGCGAGTACGTCGGCAGCGGCGCCAACGGCTTCGGCGTGCGGCTGCTGGTCGACCTCGCCCGCCGCCTCGCCGCCGGGTAGCGCCTCCCCCCTCACCTGATCTCGATCCTCCGGTAGCTGCCGGCCCGCTGGGGGTCGGCCGCCCCCGCCGGGTAGTGCAGGTCGGCGCTGATCTCCTCCTGGGTGATCGAGATCCGCGACTTCCGCCGCCGCCGCTGGTGCCTGTGTCTTGGGATCAGCCTCATCGCTCGCCTCCGGTCGGCTCGGGTTAGTTGCATCAAGCAACTGATCTGCCCGCGAGCCTACCCGAAGTCAGTTGCTTGATGCAACTCGGTGTGCGAAGATCACACAGTGCTGCGCCGCGACTACCCCGGCCTCGACAACTCGGTGGCCAAGGCCCTCGAGGTGATCGGCGAGCGCTGGTCGCTGCTGATCGTGCGGGCGGTGATGCACGGCAACCGCCGCTTCGGCGAGATCCAGGAGTCGCTCGGGATCGCCCGCAACGTCCTCACCACCCGCCTCCAGCGCCTCGTCGACGAGGAGATCCTCGAACGCCGCGCCTACTCCGAAAGCCCGCCCCGCTACGAGTACTTCCTCACCGAGAAGGGTCTCGACCTCTGGCCGGCCCTGATCGCCCTCCTCCACTGGGGCGAGCGCTACTCCCCGGAGCCGGGAGGCCCGAAGCGCCTGATCGTCCACAAGGAGTGCGGCGGCACGGTCGGCGAGCGCGGCACCTGCGAGCGCTGCGGCGGGGTCCTAACCGCCCGCGACGCGATCCAGGTCCCCGGGCCGGGGGCGGAGGCGGAGGCGGAGGCGGCGAAGTCTCCCCGCAGCCGGAGGGACTAATTCCCGCCTGCTTCCTGTTCACGGCGGCGGAGATCGGCCAGCTCGACGTACTCCAGCACCATCAGTCGATCCTTGACCCGGTTCGCCGCCCGCTTCATCGCAATCAGGTCCTCGAGCGCCGCAATCCGGACCTCCAGCCCTTCAACCCGCTCAACTTTCGATTTGCTCCGGAGCGACTCGTAGCTCTTGATGCCGGCGACCTCACCGAGGATGTCGAAGCTTCCGAACTTCGTCTCGAAGGTGAAGTTGGCACCCTTTGCGAGGGTCTGGGCATCCGGTCGAAACGGCAGGTCAGACGGCGCCCCTCGTAAGGTGACGCCGATCTCCTCCAGCGCAGCCGCCAGCCGCTTCAGATTGGACGGCTCCCGCGAGTAGGCGATGTCGCAGTCGTAGGTCGGATAGGCGGAACCATGGACGAGCCCCGCCAGTCCGCCGACCAGGACGAAATCGACGCCTTGCCGATCCAGCGCCTCCAATAAGGGCCGAAGCCGGAGCGAGTCTCCTAGATCGTCGAACGCCATGGCCTCTCAGGGATTCGACGGGGGCTTTTCTCCCCCCCGGTTCCGGCGAACGAGATCTGCAAATTCCAGGCCTTTGCGGACCCGCTGTTCCGGCGTGAGCCGCAGGTTTCCTTCGTTGAGAGTCAGGTCGATCCCCGTCTCCCGCTTCTCGGCAGCCAGCACGAGCTCCTCCCCCAGCAGGTGGAGGAGCTCCGTCAGCGTCCCCACGGTCGGCGAGATGCGGTCTCGCTCGATCCGCGAGATCGCCGATTGGGTGGTGCCGGCCCTCGTGGCCAGCTGCTCCTGGCTGACACCGTGGCGGATCCGGGCATCCCGCAGGAGCCGGCCTGGGGTCTCCGCGTTCCAAGCCATAAATGCGATGATCGCATAAATGAGATTCATCGTGAGACTGCCAAGCCGCTAGCGTTGTCGCAGGCGATGGCGACCGAGGAGGAGCGGGATGGCGACGGCGGCTGAGGTGCAGGCGAGGGACGAGATCTTCATCGGCGGCGAGTGGGTGGCGCCGAGCGGGGCCGATCCGATTGAGGTGGTGAACTCGACCACGGAGGAGGCGATCGGGACGATCCCCGGTTGCACCCCGGTCGAGGCCGACCGCGCCGTCGAGGCCGCTCGCGCGGCGTTCGAGGGCTGGTCGCAGACCCCGCGCGCGGAGCGGGCCGGCTACCTGGAGGCGATCGCCGCCGGGCTGAACGAGCGCGGCGACGAGATAGCGGCGACGATCGCCCAGGAGCTGGGGATGCCGCTGAAGCTGAGCCGGATGATCCAGGTCGGCCTGCCGGCCTCGCAGTTCGCGGCGATGCCGAAGCTGATGGAGGAGGTCGCCTGGGAGGAGGAGATCGGCAACTCGCGGGTGCTGCGCGAGCCGGTCGGCGTGCTCGGGGCGATCACGCCCTGGAACTACCCGCTGAACCAGATCGCCGCCAAGGTCGCCCCCGCCCTCGCCGCCGGCTGCACCGTGGTGCTGAAGCCGAGCGAGGTGACGCCGCTGAACGCCTTCCTGCTGGCCGAGGTGATCGAGGCGGCCGGGCTGCCGGCGGGCGTCTTCAACCTCGTGACCGGCACCGGCCCCGTCGTCGGCGAGGCGATCGCCGCCCACCCCGGCGTCGACATGGTCTCCTTCACCGGCTCGACCCGGGCCGGCCGCCGCGTCTCCGAGCTCGCCGCGGCGACGGTGAAGCCGGTGGCGATGGAGCTCGGCGGCAAGTCGCCGAACGTGATCCTCGACGACGCCGACCTCGAGCGGGCGGTGCCCGACGGGGTCGCCAAGTGCTTCCTTAACTCAGGCCAGACCTGCAGCGCCCTGACCCGGATGCTGGTCCCGCGCCAGCGTCTGGCCGAGGCCGAGGAGCTGGCGGGGGCGGCGGCCGCGACCTTCACCCCCGGCGACCCCTTCGATTCCTCGACCCGCCTCGGCCCGCTCGTCTCCGCCGTGCAGCGCGATCGCGTCCGCGGCTACATCGAGAAGGGGGTCGAGGAGGGCGCCCGGCTGATCGCCGGCGGCGCCGAGCCGCCCGAGGGCCTCGACCGCGGCTACTTCGTCCGCCCCACCGTCTTCTCCGAGGTGACGACGGAGATGACGATCGGCCAGGAGGAGATCTTCGGCCCGGTCCTGGTCATCCAGCCCTACGAGGGCGAGGACGACGCGGTCCGGATCGCCAACTCGACCCCCTACGGCCTCGCCGCCGGCGTCTGGTCGGCCGACAGCGACCGCGCCGTGGCGCTCGCCAGGCGCATCCGCAGCGGCCAGATCGAGATCAACGGCGGCGCCTTCAACCCCCTCGCCCCCTTCGGCGGCTACGGCCAGTCCGGCCATGGCCGCGAGAACGGCCGCTACGGGATCGAGGAGCTGCTGCAGGTGAAGAGCCTGCAGCTGTAGGCGAGGGAGCGCTCAGGGGGATCCCGCGAACCGGTTCGTGAGCAGCTTCGACACCGGCAATTCCCTCCGGATCAATCCTTCCCGATGCAGCCATCGGACCAGGCCGGCGGCCCGGCCGGGATCCATCGAGCGGGTCCGTGAGAGCAGGGGAAGCGTCGCCCTGACTTCGGCAGCGGTCATCGCCGGGGTCAGTTCCGGGTTTCGTTCCGGAGTCGCTCCGAGGATCTTGATCGTGGCCGCGGGATCCTTCAGCGCCGCCGCGGTGCCGCGGTCGAGCGCTGAGACGAACCTGCGGATCAGGCCGGGCTCTTTCTTCACCTCGTCGGTGCGGGCGATCAGAACCGCTTCTTCGTAAGGGGGAATGCCGAGTTGCTGCACGCGTCTGATCACCGGATGCCTTCCGCGCGATCGGAGCTCGATCCCCTCGACGTTCCAGGAGCCGCCGAAGATCGCGTCGACCCTGCCGTTGAGCAGGGCGGGCACCAGCTTGTAGCCGACCCGCTTCAGGTGGACGTCGCTCAGGCTCAGGCCGTGCTGCTTCAGCACCCTCTTCAGCAGTGCTTCCTGGTAGTCGACTCCAGGGATGGCAATCGTCTTCCCACGGAGGCCGGCGACTCCCCCGATCCGCGACTTCCTCATCCAGATCAGGGCGGCGGTGGGTTGCGAGACAAGGCTGCCGATGGCGACGATCGGCGCCCCCCTCGACCTGGCGATGGCAACCTCCGCCTGCGAGGCCACCCCGAGGTCGTCGGTTCCGTCGACGACGTAAGGCACGGTCTTACGCGGGTTCACCGGCACCCCGACGAAGGGGCCGATGCGGACGTCGCCGAAGTAGCCCTTTTCCTCGGCCAGGACCAGGCCGGCGTCGCTGGCCCCCTTCCAGCTCTCGACCGAGGTTCCGACTTCCTGGATCTTCGGGGGCTTCTTGGCTTCCCGAGGCTTCTTGGCTTCCCGAGGCGTCGTCGTGACCGCTTCGTCTTCGCCTCCGGCGGTGGCTCCGAGCGAACGGCTCCCTCCCCCGCCGCAGCCGGCGAGGAGGATCGCCGATGCCGCAAGCGCGATCAGCAGGCCCCCGGTCATCAACGGTCCCGCCCTTCTCATTACTCAGATTCTACGTATTCAAGGGGGCCTTGATGGGCGTAGGTCGGCGGCGACTCGCGATATGCGGCCAACACGAAACCGAGGGTGCCCAACTCCGTGGAGACCGATGCTCGTCGCGTCGCGCCGGGCCTCAAGTTCGGTGCCGGCCCCCAGGCGCTTCGTGACTTCTACGTCGTCCTGGGGGAATTCCTCGCCATAGCGGATCAAGGCCTTCCGGCGGACCGCGCGCCGTATGAGCGGCTCATGGAGCTACGGGTGACGGTCGATACCCTTCGACGCAGAGCACATCGACGCAAGGCAAGACAATGAGTCCCGACGAGATCAAACATTTCCTGGTCAGCTACGACATCGATACCGGCGAGACGGACATCGCATCCTTCGGCACTGACTACGATGCCGCCCAGGCAGCCTACGCCGAAGCGGAGCGCGCAAACGCCGACGACGACAGGCTCGACATAGTCCTTTTGAGCGCCGATTCGCTTGAGACGATCAAACAGACTCACTCAAGCTACTTCAGCGGCGCTGGTAGACGCCTCGAAGAGCTTCTCCCCGGCTAACTCCTATTCGAAGGAGGGGTGGTGAAGCTGAGCAACGACCGGCACGAGGTTCCGGCGCTGAACACCGGCAAGTCGGCCTAACCCGAACTGCGAGCGGGTCTGAGCAGGAGACCCGCTCGTATCTCAAGCGCCGTTCAGGGTGAACCGGACGCGAGTGCCCGGGGTGCCCGGTTCGAGCCAGATGCGGCCGCCGTGGGCCTCGACGATCGCTTTCGAGATCGCCAGGCCGAGGCCGGCGCCGCCGTCGGCGCGGGAGGGGTCGGCGCGGTAGAAGGGCTCGAAGACGCGGCCCTCGCTCGCGGGCGGGATCCCCTCCCCCTCGTCGTCGATCTCGATCTCGACCCCGCCGCCGCTGGGGCGGGCGCGGACGGTGACGCTGCCGTCGGCGGGGGTGTGGCGGATCGCGTTCTGGATCAGGTTGAAGAGGACGCGCTGGACTTTCTCGGCGTTGGCCTGGGCGAGGAGGCGCCCGGGCGGCAGGTCGGCGGCGACCCGCACGCCGCGCTCGGCCGCCTGCGCCCGCATCGCGCTCACCGCCTCGTCGATCAGCTCGCCGAGCTCGACCTGGCGCATCGCCCAGGAGATGTCGCCCGCCTCGATCCGCGAGAGCTCGAAGAGGTCGTCGATCAGGTCGCTGAGGACGGCGACGTGGGTGCGGATCTCGCCCAGGTAACGATCGCGCGTCTCGCCGGTGGCGACGCCGTCGTCGATCGACTCGACCAGCAGCCGCAGCGAGGCCAGCGGCGTGCGCAGGTCGTGCGAGGCGGCGGCGACGAGGCGGCGGCGCATCTCCTCGACCTCGCGGTTGGCCCGCTCCTCCATCGCCAGCCGCATCGCCAGCGCCGCGGCCAGGGCGATGCCGCCGGTGGTGATCACCACCAGGACGACCTGCTCGGCCCCCATCCCGTGCGGGACGGCGACCGCGGCGGCACCGGCGAGGAAGGAGGCGAGGGCGATCGCGACCGCGCGCCAGAGGCCCCCGGAGCCCGCCCGGCTCATGCCCGGAACCTGTAGCCGACGCCCCAGACCGTCTCGATGAAGCGCGGCTCGGCGCTGTCGTCGCCGAGCTTGGCGCGGAGGCGGCGGATGTGGACGGTGACGGTGCTGGTGTCGGTGAAGAAGGGGTATTCCCAGACCGCTTCCATCAGCTGGTCGCGGGAGAAGACGCGGCCGGGACGGGCGGCGAGGTAGGCGAGCAGGTCGAACTCGCGCTGGGTCAGCGCGACCTCCTCGCCGTCGAGGAAGACCCGCCGCGCCGCCGGCTCGACCCGCAGCGGCCCGCGCTCGATCGGCGGCGCCTCCTCCTCCTCCTCGGCGGCGGGCGGCGACACCCGCCGCATCACCGCCTCGACCCGGGCGACCAGCTCGGCCGGCGAGAACGGCTTCACCACGTAGTCGTCGGCGCCGTGGCGGAGCCCGACGAGGCGGTCGGACTCCTCGCCGCGGGCGGTCAGGAGGATCACCGCGACCCGCTTGCCGGGGCGCTCGTGCAGGCGCTTCATCACCTCGATCCCGTCGAGACCCGGCAGCATCAGGTCGAGGACGACGAGGTCGGGGCCGCCCAGCTCGGCCTGGCGCAGCGCCTCGGGGCCGTCGGTCGCCTGCAGGGTCGCGAAGCCGGCGCGCTCGAGGTAGCGGGCGACCACCTCGACGATCGTCGGCTCGTCGTCGACGACGAGCACGGTCCCGTTCGAATCCTCGGCCATGGCCTCGATTCTCGCCGCCGGGGCGGCGACGCGCGCCGCGGCGGCGCTAGCCGAAGGTGAAGGCATAGCCCATCGTTCCCGCTTCGGGCTCGAGCCGCAGGACATGGCGCTCGACCCGCGGCAGGTCGACCAGTTCGTAGAGGCGCTGCGAGCTCACGGTCACGGCGCCGCCGTGTACGTCGGCGCCGGCATCGGCCGGGGCGATCGGCCTGCCGTCGAGCAGGACCCGTACCCGGCGCGGTTTGCCGTCGACCGTCCCGAGCACCAGGTAGACGTGGCGGGCGCCGAAGTTCAGCTCCAGCGAGCCGCCGGCCGCGGTCGCCGAGTGGAATTCCTCCCGCCAGCGGCCGCGCAGGGCGAATTCGTCCGGCGGCACCTTCGCCGGCGCCTTGAAGTCGTGCAGGCCGGGCGAGAGTTCCGGGTCGGTGAAGCCTTCGGCCCGCGCCACCCCGAGATAGGTCTCCGGCGTCGTCACCCCGGCCGACGGCTGGATCCCCCGCGCGGCGGAGCGCCTGCGGCCGACGCGCTCGCCGGCTTCGGCCAGCAGCTCCCGGATCACCTGTTCTTTCTCGCCGTATTCGCCCTCGCCGAAATGGACGTAGCGGACGTTGCCACGGGCGTCGATGAAGTACTCGGCGGGCCAGTACTGGTTTTCGTAGGCGCTCCAGGTCCCCAGTTCGTTGTCCTGGACGACCGGATAGCGGATCCCTTCGGCCTCGATCGCCGCTTCCACGTTCGCGGCCTCGCGCTCGAAGGGGAACTCCGGCGAGTGGACGCCGACGATCGTCAGCCCCTCCTTGCGGTAGCGCTTGTCCCAGGCCTCGAGGTAGGGCAGGGTGCGGATGCAGTTGATGCAGCTATAGGTCCAGAAGTCGACGAGGACGACGCGGCCGCGCAGGCCGGCGATCGTCAGCGGCCGGCCGCCGGGGGTGTTGAACCACTTCTCGGTGTCGGTGAATTCGGGGGCGGGCCCGTATTCCTGCAGCGGGACCGGGTCCTTCGCGGTCCGCTTCGCCACCGGTTCGGATTCGCCCGCCGCCGCCCGGGCCCCGATCCCGTCGCCGCCGCCGCCGCGGATGCCGGTCAGCGCCGCCTGCGCCGAGCTGGTGTCCTCGAGGCTCTTGCTGGGGTTGACGAGGAAGCCGGGCAGGTCCTTGGCGATCGCGCTCTGGAAGCGCAGGTCGTAGTTGCCGAGCATCGCCAGCCCGACCAGGACCATCACCGCCCCCATCGCGATCTGGAAGGAGCTGCCGCGCTTCGCCAGCGGCGCGATCACCCGGCGGCCGCCGAGCATCAGCGCGTAGAGGGCCAGGGCCGAGCCGATGCCGTAGCTGAGCGCGACCGCGAGCCGGGCGGCGCTGAAGGACTGCGAGGCGGAGACGGTGATGACCCCGGCGAGGATCGGCCCGGCGCAGGGGGCGTAGACGAGGCCGAGGCTGAGCCCGACGACGGTCCCCGACCAGAACCCGTCGCCGCCGCTCTTCGGCCCGCCGGCGCGGGAGCCGAGGCGGCTGAGCCAGGCCTCCACCCGCGCCGCCAGCGGCGGCGCCATCAGGGTCAGGCCGAAGCCGATCAGGACCGCGATCGCCAGCTTGCGCAGGAGGTCGTCGGGCAGGCCGAGGGCGGCCAGCACGTAGACCAGGGCGACGGTGGCGAAGGTGAAGGAGAGCGCCAGGCCGGCGACGATTCCCAGGGGGCGCCGCCGGCCGCCGGTGGCGCCGGCCGAGAGGGCGATCGGCAGCACCGGCAGCACGCACGGCGAGAGCGCCGTGGCGGCGCCGGCGAGGAAGCCGAAGAGGACCAGCAGCGCCATCAGCCTTCGGGCATCGCGTCGCCGTGGCCGGCGCCCTTTTCGTGCATGGCCTTGTCGCCGTGCATCGCGTCTTCGCCCTTCATCGCGCCGTCTTCGCCCTTCATGGCGTGATCCTCGCCCTTCATCGAATCGCCTTCGCCCTTCATCGCCGCGCCGTCGTCGCCCTTCATCGAGTCGTGGGCGCCCTTCATCGCGTCTTCGCCGCTCTGCTTCGCCGGCGCGCTCGCGTTGCTGGTTTCGGTCGTGCTGTCGCCGCCGCCGCCGCAACCGCCGAGGACGATCGCCCCGCCGACGGCGATCGCCGCCAACCCCGAGCTCACTCTTCTGCCGCGCATCTCGCTCCCTTCGTCTGGTGGACGACCCCAACCTAGGAGGGAAATGTGACGAGGGGAGAAACTCTCGCCGGGTTCAGCGGCCGGGCGGCGTGGCGGTGATCCCGCCCTCGTCGCGGCCGGCGACCTGGGCGGCGCGGCCGACCTTCTCGCCGATCCCGAAGTGGGCGCAGATCGTCAGCTCGTGCTCGCGCCGCAGCGGCCGGGTCGGGTCGACGACCGGGGCGCTGCGGATCGCGTCGCCCTCCTGCGCCACCCAGACGCCGAGGGAGGCGCCGGCGCAGTCGGCGAAGGGGACGGCGACCACGCGGGCGCGGCGGCGGCGGCCGAGGCGGGCGATCAGCCAGGCGGGGTCGCCGCTCTCGGCGTCGACGAAGAGGCCCTGCACCTGGCCGACGTCGGCGCCGCCCAGCTCGGCGACCGCGGCGCCGAGCCAGCCCATCGCCTCGGCGGCGGAGACCTCGCGCGCGCTCTCAGGCATCGACGTGCCTCTCCAGCAGCTCGCTCGCCGCCGTCGCCGGGTCGAGCTCGCGCCGCACCACCCGGTCCAGCAGCTCCGCCGTCGCCGGATCCTCGGAGACGGTCTGCTCGAGGCGGCGGCGCAGCCGCGAGGTGGCGATCCCCAGCACCTCGCTGCGCAGGTTGCGGGCGCGGCGCTCGGCCAGCGTCCCGCGCTCCTCGATGAAGGCGCGGTGGGCGTCGATCTGGGCGGCCAGCTCGTCGACGCCCTCGCCGCGGGCGGCCTCGGTGCGCAGGATCGGCACCTTCCAGCCCTCCGGGTCGTGGGAGAGGGCGAGCACGCCGCGGACCTCGCGCACCATCGTGTCGGTCATCGGGTGGTCGGCCTTGTTGACCACGATCACGTCGGGGATCTCCATCACCCCCGCCTTCAGCGCCTGGATCGAGTCGCCCGAGCCGGGCATCAGCGCCAGCACGATCGTGTCGGCGTGGTCGACGATGTCGATCTCCGCCTGGCCGACGCCGACGGTCTCGATCAGGACGTCGTCTTTGCCCGCCGCGTCCATGATCAGCGCCACCTGCAGCGCCGCCTCGGAGAGGCCGCCGAGGGCGCCGCGCGAGGCCATCGAGCGGATGAAGACGCCGGGATCGAGGAAGTGCTCGGTGAGGCGGATGCGGTCGCCGAGCAGGGCGCCGCGGGTGAACGGGCTGGAGGGGTCGATCGAGAGCACCGCGACCTCGCGCTCGCTCCGGCGCAGCTCGCCGGTCAGCGCCCCGATCAGGGTGCTCTTGCCGACCCCCGGGGGGCCGGTGAAGCCGACGATCCGCGCCTTCCCGGTGCGCGGGTAGACCTCGCGGACGAGCTCCCAGCCGGCCGGGTCGTCGGACTCGATCAGGGTGATCGCCCGCGCCAGCGCCCGCTTCTCGCCGGCAACCAGGCGCTCTGCCAGGGGCGCGCTTTTCGCAACATCGGCCAAGGGCGAAGCAGTCTAAGACCGGCCGGCCGACGGCGACTTTGTCAACCTATGGTTTGCAAAGTCGCCCAGGCGGCGGGGGCGCGTCTAGAGTTGCGCCGCGGTGATCGCCTTCCTCGCCCGCAACCGGATGCTGAGGCCGCGCTACGCGCGGCTTCTCTGGCGCTACCTGTGGCGCCGCGTCCTCACCCGCGCCGGCCGCCGCTGGCGCTCCGACGGGCCCTTCTTCCTCGGCCGGGGGCTGGAACTGAAGATCGAGCCGCGCGGCGAGATCCGCTTCGGCCGCTTCGTCTGGATCGGCGACGGCAGCAAGATCCGCTGCCACGAGGGACTGGTCGAGATCGGCGCCAAGACGGTGATGGGCCAGGAGTGCACGATCTCGGCCTACCAGCGCGTCCGCATCGGCGAGCAGTGCGTGATCGCCGACCGGGCGATGTTCATCGACTTCGACCACGGCGTCGTCGAGGTCGAGCGGCCGATCCGCCTGCAGGGGATCTACAAGCGCGACGTCGAGGTCGGCAACAACGTCTGGATCGGCTACGGCGCCTGCATCCTCCGCGGCGTCAGCGTCGGCGACAACTCGGTGATCGGCACCAACGCGGTGGTCACCAGGGACGTCCCCGCCAACGCCGTCGTCGGCGGCATCCCGGCCCGGGTCATCCGCATGCGCGAGGCGCCGCGGGAGCTGCGCTGGGAGCGCCCGGTCGAACCCGACCCCGAGGCGTGGACGACGCTGCGCGCGCCGCCGGCCGAGGCCGCGGAGTAGCCGCCGGAGTCGCTCGCGGATCGCGAGCGGGCCCGGTCCGCACGCCCGAGATCCCTTGTCTGCAACTTTTCCGTCAGGGATGACCCCTAGAGTTGGGCAGACAATGAGTTGCTACCGGAAGACTGCCCGCATGTCCCGCGACGGGAGAATCCGCTCCGAAGAGGTGGCCGTGCGCTTCGGCCGCAACCTCTGGCGCTGCCGGCGCCGCGCCTCGATGTCCCAGGAAGAGCTCGGCAACCGCGCCGGGCTGCACCGGACCGAGATCGGGATGCTCGAGCACGGCACGCGGCTGGCCCGGGTCGACACGCTGATGAAGCTCGCCGGCTCGCTCTCGGTCTCGCCGATGGAGCTGCTCGAGGGCATCCGCTGGAGCCCCGGGACGGCGGCCGAGGGCGGCTTCTCGATCAGCGAGCGCAGCCTCCCCCGCCGCCGCGGTCCCGAAGGCTGCGGGTAGCGTCGCGCCCGGCGGGCGCCTACGGCAACTTGGCGCCGGCCAGCTCGGCGTAGACCGCGGCGGTCTGCTCGGCGACGTCGCCCCAGTCGAAGCGGCGCACGTGCTCGTAGGCTTCGGCGACGAGGCGGCGGCCGAGCTCGTCGTCGGAGAGGACGCGGAGCGCCACCTCGGCCAGCGCTTCGGGGTCGTGGGCGCGGAAGCGCAGGCCGGCCTCCTCGTGCGGGACGACCTCGCGCAGGCCGCCGGTGTCGGCGACGATGCAGGGGCAGCCCGAGGCCATCGCCTCCAGCGCCACCAGGCCGAAGGGCTCGTAGATCGAGGGGACCACGGTGAGGTCGGCGATCCGGTACAGCGAGTGCAGCACGTCGTCGCCGATCCAGCCGAGGAAGGTGCCGTGCTCCATCAGCCCCAGCTCGCTCGCCTGGCGCTTCAGCTCGGCCTCGTGGGTGCCGGAGCCGGCGACCAGGAAGCGCGTCCCCGGCGCCTCCTCGAGCAGCCGCGGCATCGCCTCCAGGGCGAGCTGGAAGCCCTTCTCGTAGACGAGGCGGCCGATCAGCAGGACCAGCTTCTCCTCCGGCGCGGCGAACTCCGAGCGCAGCCGGGCCAGGTCCGCGGCGGGCTGCGCCGGCAGGTCGTCGGGGTCGATCCCGTTCGGGATCACCGTGATCCGCGCCTCCTCGACGCCGAAGATGTCGGCGACCTGTTCGCGCATGTAGTGGGAGCAGGTGATGACCCGCCGCGAGCGGTTGGTGATCCAGCGCTCGACCCCGTGGATGTAGGTCTGCGGGTGCTTGTCGACCCAGCCCTGGTGGCGCCCGTACTCGGTCGCGTGGATCGTCGTCACCAGCGGCGCGTCGAAGCGCTTGGCGAGGTGGTCGCAGGCGTTGGCGACGAGCCAGTCGTGGCCGTGGACGAGGTCGAAGCTGTAGCGGTCGCCGAGCTCGACCCCCGCGGCCAGCATGTCGGAGTTCATCCGCTCGACCCAGGCGACGAACTCGCCGAGGTCGGTCGGTCGCTTCGGCTCGCGGATGCGGTGGATGACGACGCCGCCGCGGCGCTCCTCGGCGGGCGACTCCTCGCCGCCGCGGGTCAGCACGTGGACCTCGACGTCGCGCTCGACCAGCGCCTCGGAGAGCTTGCGGACGTGGCGCGCCAGGCCGCCCTCGATCAGCGGCGGGTACTCCCAGGAGAGGATCAGTGCTCGGGTCAAGTTCGGTGGCGAGGTCCGGTGGCTGTTCAGGGCTCCAGGAGCGGGGCGACGCTCAGGTCCGGGGCGAGCGAGCGCAGGCGGGGGTCGGTGGCGCGGTCGCAGTCTATGGCCTCCAGGAGCGCCCGCGAGTGGTCCGTGGCCCGCTGGTAGGCGTAGTCGCCGGCCTGCTTGCGCCGGTCGAGAAAGGCCCAGTCGCTCGACTGCGCGGCGAGCAGCTCGCGGGCGGCGCGCTCCAGGCCCGGGCCGCGCAGGCCCGCGGAGACCGCCCGCAGCAGGCGCAGCTCCATCCGCCGCGCCCCCCAGGCGAGGTCGGCGACCGGCGGCGAGTCCCAGGTGCGCAGGTCCTTCTCCTCGCCCCAGGTCGAGGCCCGCAGCGGGCGCTCGACCGGCTCGTGCTCGGCCAGCGCCTGCGGGACGGTGAGCAGGCGGATGCCGGCGGCGGCGGCGCCGTCGAGGACCCCGCGCAGCCAGATCGGCCCCTCCGACCACCAGTGGCCGAGCAGCTCGGTGTCGATCGCGAAGACGAGCAGGCCGCGGCGGCCGCGGCTCGCGGCGTAGGCGCGCAGGCGCGCGGCGGCGGCGGCGAGGAACTCCTCCGCCTGGCGGCGGGCCGCCGCGGCGGCGGCGGCCGGGTCGTAGGCGCCGCCGCCGACCCGCCAGATGCGGATCCCGCGCAGCGATTTGCCGGCGAACTGGGCATGCTCGGGGTGCGAGGGGTAGCCGTCGAGCGACCAGAGCCAGGAGATCGCCTCCCAGTCGATCGGCAGCGCCACCGGGCCGGCCCCGGTGCGGACCGGCGCCAGCGCCTCGAGCGGCTCGGAGTGGGCGCTCTGGTCGACGCAGAACCAGCGCACCCCCTCCTCCGCCAGGCGCCACTCGAGCCCCGGCGCGTAGGCGCACTCGGGCAGCCAGAAGCCGCCGTCCCAGCCGAAGCGCCGCCGGTGCGAGCGGATCCCGGCGTCGAGCTGCAGCCGCATCCCCTCCCGGCTCGCCAGCAGCGGCAGCACCGCGTGGGTCGCCGCCGAGGTCGCCAGGGCGATCCGCCCCTCCCCCGCCGCCCTGCGGAACGGCGCCAGCGGGTCGCCGCCCGCCGCGTCGAGCAGCTCCAGCGCGTGCTCGTAGCGCTCGCGCTCGCCTTCGCATGCCGCCCGGCACTCCGCCGGCACCTGCGAGAGGTCGGCCGCGGCGGCGCCGATCCGCCACTCGACCAGGAACCGCCGCAGCCGCGCCGCCGCCCCGGCGTCCTCGAGCTGGTCGGCGAGCACCGGCGTCACCGTCATCGTCAGGTCCCGCGCTGCCTCCAGCACCGGCAGGTAGGAGCGGATCACCGCGTCGAACAGCCACTCCTCGCCGAAGGGGTAGGTGCCGAAGCCCTCGACGTAGGGCATGTGGCTGTGCAGGACGATCGCGAGGTCGCCATAGGTTTCCGGGACATAGGTCTTCGGGCCGGCGGGGCCTGCCGCGGATTTGGTTCCACCACCCACTGCGGGGGCGGCTGGGGCCGCCTCCTCGGGGTGGTCCCCCGAATCCGCGCCACCCGCCGGCAGGGGCGGATCCGGCTCACGCATGACAGACGGCGAGGAAGTCCAGTGCAGCGTCGAGATTTTCGCTTTTGAGGCTGAAGTCGGAGCTCGCGATCGCCGGGGTGAAGCGGTCGTAGAAGGGCTTGGTGAGGCGGAGGCGCTTGTGGAGGGAGTCCCAGCCGAGCTTGATCGCCAGCTCGTGGGCGCGCAGCTTGCGGGCGTGGAAGAGGCCGCGCAGCTCGACCCGCTCGAAGTGGGCCTCGCAGAGCTCGCGGAACTCCTCGGCCCGGTACTCCTTCACGTGCCAGGGGTTGTCGGACTTCTCGGCCCCCTCCGGCGCCAGGGTCAGCAGGTTCGGGGTCGAGACGTAGGCGACCCCGCCGGGCGCCAGCATCGACTTGAAGTGCTCGAGGATCGCGCCGGGGTCCTGGACGTGCTCGATCGTCTGCAGGAAGACGACGGCGTCGCAGGCCTCGGCGAAGCTCTCGACCAGGTCGCGCTCGAAGCGCAGGTTCGGCCGCCGGTAGCGCAGCCGCGCGTGCTCGTGCGCTTCGGGGTTGGCGTCGACCCCGACGACCCCCGCCGCGGCCCCGGCGAGGACGTCGGAGCCGTAGCCCTCGCCGCACGCCATGTCGACCACCCGCAGCCCCGCCACCCGCGCGGCGATCCACTCGTAGACGACCAGGTGGCGCCGGAACCAGTAGTTCTCCTCGGGCACGTCGGGCAGCGTCCGCTCGCCGGTCAGCGGCAGCGGCGGCACCCCGGCCGGCTGGTTCTCCTGCAGGTAGTGGCGCTCCACGGCAGGGGACGGTATTGCAGTGGGAGTTATGGCCGCATATCAACCAAAACTCCCACCGCGACGCCGATTCCACGGTTCCGCGTAGAGTTCCCGCCCGATGCCGGCCTCCCCCACCGCCACCCCGGAGCACATCAAGGACGTCAACACCCGCTATCACGACGCGGCCGCCCACGAATACGACGCCAAGTGGGGCATCGACTTCGGCGAGATCGGCCAGCGCCAGGTGCGGCTGAAGCTGATCAAGGCGCTCGGCGGAGCGAAGGGGCACAGCTTCGGCGACGCCCTGGAGATCGGCTCCGGCACCGGCTACTTCTCGCTCAACCTGGTCCAGCTCGGGGCGATCGAGCGGCTCACCGCGACCGACATCTCGCCCGGGATGCTGGAACGGCTCGCCGCCACCGCCGAGGCGCTCGGGCTCGAGGACGTCGAGACGGTCGTCACCGAGGCCGAGGTGCTGCCCTTCGAGGACGAGAGCTTCGACCTCGTCCTCGGCCACGCCGTCCTCCACCACATCCCCGACCTCGACCGTGCCTTCGCCGAATTCCGCCGCGTCCTGCGGCCCGGCGGGATGATCGCCTTCGCCGGCGAGCCCTCCCGCTACGGCGACAACCTCGCGGCCCTGCCGAAGCGGGCCGGCCTCGCCCTGGCGCCGCTCTGGCGGCGGGCGGTCGGGGCCAAGGAGCGCGCCGTCGCCGAGGGCGAGCAGTCCCACGACCACTCGCTCGAGGCCGAGGTCGACGTCCACGCCTTCGCCCCCGCCGACCTCCGCCGCCTGCTCCGCGACGCCGGCTTCGAGCAGCGCCACGTCGGCGGCGAGGAGCTGCTCTCCAACGCCTGGGGCTGGGGCCTGCGCACGGTCGAGTCGAGCGCCGAGCCCGACTCGGTCTCCTTCGGCTGGCGCCGCTTCGCCTTCAACAGCTACATCGCCCTGCAGAAGGTCGACACCCGCCTGCTCGAGCCCTACCTCCCGGCCGAGCTCTTCTACAACCTCCTGGTCTCGGCCCGCAAGCCGAGCTAGCGCCCGTCGATCAGGCGGCGGGCCCGCTCGCGGCAGACGCCGGCGACCGCCTCCAGCACCGGGTGCGACCAGCCCTCCCGCTCGGCGTCGCGAAGGCTCGCCTCGGTCGCGGCGAGGATCTCGCTCGACCAGCTCTGGACGAACCTGGGCAGCACACCCCCGAGCCCGCTTTCGACGGCGAGGCGCTCCCAGGACCGGAGATCGACCCGGGCCGGGTCGTCCTCGCCGCCGATCGCCATCGCCAGCCGCGGCGTCAGGCCGTCGTAGACGGCGGTCGAGACGATGTCGTAGAGGGGCGCGAGGCGAACCCCGGCCGCGGGGTCGTAGAGCAGCGCGAAGTTCTTGCCGTGGGCGTCGCTGTTGCCGAGCAGGAAGCTGGTCAGCACCGCGCGAACGAAGGCGTTGACGTCGAGTGCGATGCGCCGGCTCGGCTGCCTCCTCAGCAACCCGACCACCGCGGCCACCGAGGGCCCGCCCTCGGTCTCGTACTTCTGGGTCGGCAGCAGGCCGAGGGCCTGGCACATGTCCTCTTGATGGAGCCGAGCCGTGGTGCCGTCGGCGGCGACAGTCCGGTCGAAGCGCTCGCTGTACAGGCAGCGGATGCCGTCGAATTCGCGCAGCTCGGTTGCGGCCACCTCGTTCCCGGCGGCCGCCGCGGCCCTCATGCAGAACGCCTCGTTGGCCGCCAGCCCCTCGAAGCGCTCGTGCTCGGGCTTCAGCAGGCAGTTGCTCGGCGCCCCCCCGAGCGGCTGGGCGAACTCGCCGGTGGGAAGGCGGAGGAGGATCAGCTTGTCCTGGACGCCGCCGAGGCTCAGACGCACCCCCTCGGGGTCGGCGTCGACGCCGAGCGGATCGCGGGGAAGGTCGCGGAGCAGCTTGCCGAGCTGCTCTTCGCCGAGGGGGCGAGCCCCCGCGCCCGCGGAGCGCGGCGTTTGCCCCGCCGGCAGGACCGTCACCGCCCCGGCGCAGTCGGCCCCGAGCTGCTCCAGCAGCCCGAATCCGTTGGCCTCGCTGAGCCCGAGCTTGGCGGCGATCGCGGCGCGCACCGCGCCCTCCGGCAGCAGGCCCTCGAAGAACGGCGCCGATTCGCTCGGTTTGAACCGCTCCTCGCGCAGGGGCAGGGAAGCCGAAAGTCGCGCGATCAGATCGCTCGGGTCGCCCTCGACCGCCTCCCGCGTATACGCGAAGCGGTAGCGGGAAGGGCCCGTTCGTTCCAGGGTTCCGACCGGTTCTCCCCGCAGAAAGACCGAGAGATTCGCCTCGCGGTTCATTCGACCTTGAGCTTCAGGCCCAGGGCCGCGAGCACGGGGCAGAGCGTGTCGAGGCGGCTGGTCGGCTTGCCGCGCTCGATCTGGTGAACCGCCCGGGTGCTCACCCCGGCGGCGAGGCCGAGCTCGTCCTGCCGCATCCCGAGATCCTCCCGGGCGCGGCGCACGGTGGCGCCTATCGACCGAGCCTCAGCGGCGGCGATGTCGAGTTTCGAATGCACAATCGTGCATTCTAGCCATTTGTCCGCCCGATCTCGGTTCTTAATGCACGATCATGCATAGACCGCCTCGGAACTCGCGCCGTCGCCCCTATATGAACGATCGTGCATTGCAGGCGTTCAGCGGCGCAGGCGGGGGCCGCGGTCCTTTGGTTCGCCGGGGGCGCGGGCGCGGTAGATCTTCACCCGGTAGTCGAGGCCCTTGAGGCGGCGCTCGCCGACGTAGGAGTAGTCGAAGGCGTCGCCGGCCTCTTCCTTGGTCGCCTCGGCGAGGACGACGCTGCCGGGGCGGGCGACGCTGGTCAGTCGGCTGGCGAGGTTGACGGGACGGCCGTAGTAGTCGCCCGCCTGCGGCAGCGTCGGGCCGCTGGCGATGCCGGCGCGCAGCCAGGGGAACTGCTCCCCTTCGGCCTCGGCGGCGGCGATCAGCGCCAGCGCCGCGGCGACCATCGGCTCGGCCTCCGTGGAGACGAGCATCACCTCGTCGCCGATCGTCTTCACCAGGCGCACCGGGGGCTCGGCGACCGCGGTCGCCATCTCCTCCAGGCGGCCGGCGACCATCCCCAGCTCCTCGGCGTCGATTTCCTCGCCGAGCCGGGTGAACTCGACCAGGTCGGCGAAGCAGACGGTGAGGTCGGCGGTCCCGCCCACCGCCCCGGCGGCGAGGTCGCCGGCGCCGATCACGTCGCGGCGGACCTGTTCGATCAGGTGCGCCTGCAGCGCGTAGACAACCGTCGGCCCGACCAGCGGCAGCATGTGCTCGGCGGCGGCGACGAAGCGGCGGGCGACGTCGCGCTCGGTGTCGCCGGGCCGGATCAGGGTGCGGACGATCAGCTCGCGGTTGGCTTCGGCGATCCGCGCCGTCCCCATCCCGATCGTCCTCGCGACGCCGAGCAGCCCGTCCTCGGGCAGGCCGGTGTCGATGAAGGCCTTGACCATGCGCGCCGCCTCGAGGTCGGCGTCGGTGCCGCGGCGCTCGTCCGGGTCGCCGTAGGGAACGCCGAGCGCCGAGCTGAAGCGCTGCAGGACGTCGACCTCGATCCCCACCTTCTCGGCGATCTCCCGCGCCGTGTAGCGGGGGCCGGCCCCGGCCAGGGCCCGCTCGACCGGCAGCAGGGTCAGCCGCCCCGCCGCCACCGCCGCCTTCAGCTCCTCCAGCGTGCAGCCGCCCTCGGCGAGCTCGGCGAGCAGCTCCCGCCGCGCCTCCAGCGCCGCCCCCTCGACGCCGTCGAGCAGCCCCTCGGCCTCGAAGTCGATTTCGGCGCCCGCCACAGCGCCATTCAACAGACTCCTCCGGTTGCGTGGTTCCTTTGTCCTGTCTGGGCGGACAAAGGAACCACGCAACTCAGGCGTAGGCGACGGCGCCGCCGCGGCGCGGGTCGCCGCCGCCGCTGAGCTCGCCGGTCCTCGGGTCGCGCGCGACCGCCTGGACGCCGCCGAAGAAGAGGTTGATCGCCGGGCGCCGCAGGACCGGCACGCCCCGCCCCTCGATCCGCTCCAGCGCCGCCGCGTCGATCCCCGGCTCGACCTGGACGACACCCTGCTCGAAGTGCAGCCGCGGGGCCTCCACCGCGGCGTCGACGGGGTAGCCCTGCTCGACCGCGCGCACCACCGTCTGCAGGATCGCCGAGCGGATCCGGTTGGAGCCGGCGCTGCCGAGGGCGAGGACGACCTCGCCGTCGCGCAGGACGACGGTCGGCGCCATCATCGAGGGCACCCGCCGGCCCGGCGCGATCAGGTGGAACCCGACCGGGTTGAGGTCCTCCTCGCCGAGCATGTTGTTGAGGATCACCCCGGTCCCCGGCACCAGCACCCCCGAGCCGGAGCCGTTGGAGCAGGTGACGCCGGCGCAGTTGCCGGCGGCGTCGAGGACCGAGATGTGGGTGGTCGAGCCGAGCAGGTCGGCGGCGGCGAGGTCGAGCCGGATCGGGTCGAGGAAGCCGACCTCCATCCCCTCCTCGTAGAGGGACTCGGCGAAGGCGAGGTCGCGCTGCGAGTTCGCCGCTTCCATCGCCGCGACAAGCTGCTCGGGGCCGCTCTTTGGCCCGAGCCGCTCCAGCAGCCCGAGGCAGTAGGAGACGAGGATGCCGCCGGAGGAGGGCGGCGGGTTGGTGAGGACTTCGCTGCCGCGGAAGGCGGTCTCGATCGGCTTGCGCTCGATCGCCTCGTAGGAGGCGAGGTCGCCGGGGCCGACGTAGCCGCCGTTGGCGAGGACGAAGTCGGCGATCGCCCGCGCCACCTCGCCGCGGTAGAACGGCTCCGCCCCCTCGGCCCCGTAGCGTTCGAGCGCCTCGCCCAGCGCCGGGAAGGCGAAGAGGTCGCCCTCCCGCAGCCGCCGCCCGCGCGGCGCGTAGAGCTCCCGGGTCCCGGTCATCTGCTCGTGGATCGGGGCGAGGATCTCGAGGATGTAGGCCTGCTGGCGGTTGACCGGCGCCCCCTCGCGGGCCAGCCGCACGCCCGGCCCGACGAGGTCGGCGAGCGGCATCGAGCCGAACCGCTCCAGCGCGTGAGCCAGCCCCGCCGCGGTCCCCGGCACCCCGCAGCTCGCCGGCCCGACGTAGAAGGTCTGGGTCGTCTCGGCGTCGAAGCGGACCGGGACCGGCACCAGCTCGGTCGTGCGGTCGATCCCGTCCCGCCCCGGAGCGGCGACGAAGAAGTCGATCAGCGTCGTCTCGCCGCCGTCGTGGACCATCATGTGGCCGCCGGCGCCGAACCCGGTCAGCGGGCTCTCGACCGCGAAGGAGGCCAGCACCGCGCAGACGGCGGCGTCGACCGCGTTGCCGCCGGCGCGCAGCACCTCCGCCCCGGCCTCGGCGGTCAGAGGATGGCCGGCTGCGACGACCCCTCGCATGTGGCGGTCGCTAGCTCGGGAGGAACTCGGGAACGTCGATGCCGAGATCGCGTTCGCGGCCGCCCGCGCGGCCGCGGCGCGGCTCGTCCTTGGTGCGGCGGATCGTCGGCTCGGCGGCGCGGCGCGGCGGCGTCGCGCGGCCGTCGAAGCGGGTGGCAACGACGGTCACCCAGACCTGGTCGCCGAGGTCATCGTCGATGTTGGCGCCGAAGATGATGTTGGCCTCGGGGTGGGCGGCCTCGCCGACCACCTTGGCGGCCTCGGAGACCTCGACCAGCGAGAGGTCGCCGCCGCCGGTGATCGAGAGCAGGATCGCGCGCGCCCCCTCCATCGAGGTCTCGAGCAGCGGCGAGGAGATCGCCTTTTCGGCCGCTTCGATCGCGCGGCCGTCGCCGTGGGCCATGCCGATCCCCAGCAGCGCCCGGCCGGCGTCGGACATGATCGTCCGCACGTCGGCGAAGTCGAGGTTGATCACGGCCGGGAGCGTCACCAGGTCGGAGATGCCCTGCACGCCCTGGCGCAGGACGTCGTCGGCGACCTTGAAGGCCTCGACCATCGAGGTCTGCTGGTCGAGCACCTCGAGCAGGCGGTCGTTGGGGACGACGATCAGCGTGTCGACCGCGTCGGCGAGCTCTTCGATCCCCTTGTCCGCCTGGTTGCCGCGGCGGTTGCCCTCGAAGGTGAACGGCTTGGTGACGATGCCGACGGTGAGGGCACCGACCTCGCGGGCGAGGCGGGCGACGACCGGGGCGGCGCCCGAGCCGGTGCCGCCGCCGGCCCCGGCGGCGACGAAGACCATGTCCGAGCCCTTCAGCAGGCGCTTGATCTTGTCCTGCTCCTCGAAGGCGGAGCGGTGGCCGACCTCGGGGTCGGCGCCGGCGCCGAGGCCGCGCGTCTGCTCGTCGCCGATGTGGACGGTGACGTCGGCGACGCAGAGCTGCAGCGACTGCAGGTCGGTGTTGACAGCCATGAACTCGACCCCGGGCACCCGCGCGTCGACCATCCGGTTGACCGCGTTGACGCCCGCGCCCCCGACGCCGACGACTTTGATCACCGGCTGGTGCGGCTCGCCGCTCCCCGGCGGCTCGTAGGCGGGCTCCTCGCGCCCGTAGCGCGGGTTCTCGGTGCTGAAGGACTGCTGCTCCCGCCGCGGCCTGGGCTCCTCGTTGAAGACCCTTTTCAGCCGCTCGGGAGCCGACTCGCTCGAGGTCTCGACCCCGCGCCCCGAACCCTCGGCATCCTGGTCGTAAAGGCTGGGAGCCTCCCCCTGCGTCAAGGAGACGTCCTGCCGCGACGCCTCCGCAGCAGAAGCGTCCTCCGACGACGCTCCTCCGGCGGGTGGCGCGGTAGGGGGGACCACCTCCTGCCGTGCAGGAGATGGTGGGTCCCCTGCCGCGACAGGACCCGCCGGCCCGGTGCCTTCGTCCCTCGAGCCCTCGTCCCTCGCCCCGCTCCGCGCGTCCTCGTCCTGCTGCTTGCGAGCCTCGGCCGGATCCTGGCGCCCGTAGCGCGGCGCCTCGGGCGGGTCCATCGGCGCGTCCTCGCTGGTCGACCGGAACAGGTCGGACAGCGGCCCCTCGCGCATGCTTGCGCGCTTATTCCGCCGAGCCATGTGACAAGACCTCCTTCGCCAGCTCCCGGTAGTAGTTCGCGGCGCTCGAGTCCGAATCGTACTTGAGCACGGAGGACCCCTTGACGGGGGCCTCGGCGAACTTGATCGCCTTTTTGATCCGGGACTGGAAGACGAGGTCGCCGAAGTTCTCCTCGAGGATCTCCACCGCCTCCTTGGCGTGGATCGTCCGCGAGTCGAGCATCGTCGGCAGGATGCCCTCGATCTTGACGTCGGGGTTGAGGTTCTCCTGGATCATCCGCAGCGTGTTCTGCAGCTGGACCAGGCCCCGCATCGAGAGGTACTCGCACTGGACCGGGACGATCACCTTGTCGGCCGCGGTCAGCGCGTTGATCGTCAGCAGGCCGAGGCTCGGCGGCGTGTCGATGCAGACGAAGTCGTAGTCGCCGGCGACCTCCTTCAGCGCTTTCTCCAGCGAGCGCTCGCGGCCGATCTTGGTGCTCATCGCGATCTCGGCGCCGGCCAGGTCGATCGAGGCGACGGCGATGTCGATCTCGCGCTTGACGATGATCTCGGAGATCGGCATGTCGTTGACGAGCACGTCGTAGAGGCTCTTCTCGACCTTGTCGGGGTCGATCCCCTGGCTCATCGTCAGGTTTCCCTGCGGGTCGAGGTCGACGCAGAGCACCCGGTAGCCGGACTCGGCGAAGGCGACAGCCAGGTTCAGGGTCGTGGTCGTCTTCGCGACCCCGCCCTTCTGGTTGGCGAAGGCGATCACCTCGGCCGACTTCACCGGCGCCTCCTCCGCAGCCTCCTTCTCCTTCAGGAAGTCCAGCCGCGTAGGCGCGATCAGGTCCACCGCCTTCATCCGCGCATCCCCCCCAACCTCAGGAGCCTCCTCCTCAGAAGCATTGAGCGCAGCCTCCGCAACCCCCTCGGACGGCAGGCCCCCCTCCGACGCTCCTCCGGCGGGTGGCGCGGATGAGGGCTCTTCGCCCGCAGCTTGCGAGGACGAAGAGTCCTCGTGCGCGACAGGACCCGCCGGCCCGGAACCTTGGTCCCGAGGCAGTTCGTCCCGCGGCCGCTCGTCCCGCGGCCGCTCAGGCACGGCCTCTTCCATCCGCTGCAGCTCATCGTCGATCGGATGCCCCTCCTGGATCTCGACAGGAGCAGGCTTCGGCTTCTTTCGGCTTAGAAATCCCATTGCGCGGATATTCGTATGGGACTCGGCTTTTCCTGCCGAGTCGCGAAATTGCTAGGAATTGCCCGATCCCCGACCTCCTCGACAAGCGGCTCGTGATCGTCACCGGCAAGGGCGGCGTCGGCAAGACGACGGTCGCCGTGGCGCTCGGGCTGCGCGCCGCGGCCGAAGGCAAGCGGACGATCGTCTGCGAGGTCGCCTCGCAGGAGAACGCCTCGCGGATCTTCGACCACGCCTCCGTCGGCTTCCACGAGGTCGAGATGGAGGAGAACCTCTGGTCGATCTCGATCGACCCCGACGAGTCGATGCGCGAGTACGTGCTGCTGCAGCTGAAGGTGCGGGCGATGCGCGACATGCTCTTCCGCAGCCGCATCTTCAACTACCTCGCCGCGGCGACGCCGGGGCTGAAGGAGCTGGTCACGATCGGCAAGATCTGGGAGCTCGCCCAGCTCGACCGCAAGGTCAAGAAGGGCCGCAAGTACGACCTGGTGATCGTCGACGCGCCGGCGACCGGCCACGGGGTCGGCTTCCTGCAGACGCCGCGCACCTTCGCCTCGATCGCCAGGGTCGGGCCGATCCACGCGCAGGCGCAGCAGCTCGACCGCTTCATCACCGACCACGAGAACACCGGCACCGCGATCGTCGCCCTGCCGGAGGAGATGCCGGTGAACGAGTCGGTGACGCTGGAGCGCGACCTGCGCGACGAGGTCGGGGTCGCGGTCGACCGGGTCTACCTCAACGGCCTCTACCCGGAGCGCTTCAAGAAGGCCGAGGCGGAGAAGCTCGCCGAGCCGGCCGGGACCGGGAACGGCAACGGCGCGGCGCGGGCGGCGGCGCGGGCGGCGCTCTCGGAGTTCAACCGGGCGAGGTCGCAGCGCTCCCAGCTGAACCGGCTGAAGCGCGGCGTCGAGGCGCCGGTGAAGACGCTGCCCTTCCTGTTCGAGCCCGAGCTCGACCTCGAGGCGGCGCGCAGGCTGGCGGGGAGGCTCGGTTGATGGCCTCGGTCGGCGAAGTCCTCGAGGGCAAATCGATCTGCATCTGCGCCGGCTCCGGCGGGGTCGGCAAGACGACCACCTCGGCGGCGATCGCGCTGGGGATGGCGGCGCAGGGGCTGAAGGTCTGCGTGCTGACGATCGACCCGGCGAAACGGCTGGCCGACTCGCTCGGCCTCGAGGAGCTGGGGAACGAGGCGCGCCGGGTCGACCCGGCGCTGTTCGCGGCCCAGGGGGTCGAGATCGAGGGGGAGCTGTGGGCGATGATGCTCGACGCCAAGGCGACCTTCGACGAGCTGATCGCCCGCCAGGCGCCCGACGAGGAGTCGCGCGACCGGGTCCTGGACAACCGGATCTACCAGCAGATCTCCAGCGCCCTGGCCGGCTCGCAGGAGTACATGGCGATGGAGAAGCTGTTCGAGCTGCACAGCGAGGGGGAATTCGACCTGCTCGTCCTCGACACGCCGCCGACCCGCAACGCCCTCGACTTCCTCGACGCGCCGCGGCGGCTGACCCAGTTCATCGAGGGCAAATCGCTGCGCGTCTTCATGAAGCCGACCGGGCTGGCGGCGAAGGTGACCGGCCGCGGCGTCTCCGTCGCCCTCTCGGTCTTCAAGAAAGTCGTCGGCTTCGACCTGCTCGCCGACCTGGCCGAGTTCTTCAACGCCTTCAGCGGCATGGTCGACGGCTTCCAGGCGCGGGCGAAGCGGGTCAACAAGCTGCTCTCCGACCCGGAGACCTGCTTCCTCGTCGTCTGCGGCCCGCAGGGCGAGCCGATCGACGAGGCCGTCTACTTCCACCGCAAGCTGGTCGAGGCGAAGCTGCCCTTCGGCGGCGTCGTGGTCAACAAGGTCCACTACCCCGCCGACCAGCTGCGGGCCGAGGTCGAAGGGCTGCCCGAGACACTCGCCGAGCAGCTCGGCGACGCCAACCTCGCCCGGCGGGTCGCCGATAACTTCGCCGACTATCAGGCGCTGGCCGAGCGCGACGCCCGCAACATCGACCACCTCGCCTCCGAGCTGCGCACGAGCTGCGTGATCCGCGTCCCCTACCTCGACGAGGACGTCCACGACCTCGCCGGCCTCTCCCAGATCGACCGCTACCTCTTCGCCACCGCTGAGCAGCGGGTGGAGATGGCCGCCGGCCGGGCTTAGGGCCTCCCTCCCAGGCGCATTTCGCAACCAGAGGTTGGGAAAAGCGCCTCTCCTTCATAGAGTCGAGCCGTGAGCAGCGACGATCCCCAGCGCCTCCTCGGCAGCGCGGTCGCGAGCCTGCGCCGGCGCGAGGGCCTGACGCAGAAGGAGCTGGCGGCGCGGGCCGGGCTCGAGCCGTCCCTGATCGCCCGGATCGAGGCCGGCGAGGCCGACCCGGCCTGGGGCGACGCCCGCCGGATCGCCGCCGCCCTCGGCACCACGGTCGACCGCCTGGCGGCGCTGGTCGAAGAGCTGGAAGGCGGGAGCGAGCGCCCTAGCTGACGAGGTTGCGCGAGTACTCGAACTCGAGGTGGTCGACGTCCCAGTCGGAGTCGGGCACCGGGAAGAGGTGGCGGACGCGGGGCGTGTCGATCCGCTCGCGGTGCTGGATGTCGCGGTCCGAGGCGGCCGGCCATTCGAGCGAGTCGCCCGGGCGCGCGTCGGAGACCTCCTCCAGCCACGGGGTGGCGGTGATCGTGATCTCCTCCTCGGCCGGGATCGGCTCCATGATGCGGGTCTCCTGCTCCACGTACTCCTCCTCCGATAGTTCGTCGACGGGCAGCTGAAGTTCGGCGGAGGGGTCGGGCTCGGCGACGGGATCGGGCCGCGACGGCGGCTCGGGGCGGGCGATCACCCGGAACTCGGGGGCCGCTTCCAGCTCCGGCTCGAGCTCGCCGATCGCCCGCGGCGCCGGCTCCTCGGTGGGCGCGGGCGCGGACTCCTGGACCGAGACGGTGATCTCGGCGTCGCCGGCTTCGAGCCCGTTGACGATCAGGTTCTCGTCGGCGGCGGTGCTGAGGTCGTTGCCGAGCTCGCCGAGGGCGGCCTGGCGCAGCAGCCGGCGGGTGCCCTCCTCCATCCAGGTCGCCAGCTCGACGGCGCGCTCGGTCGGCAGCCCGTTCATCATCGCCCGCTCCAGCTCGAGCACGTCCTCAACCCGCTCGCGGGCCTGCAGGCGGTCCATCGAGTCGTCCTCGATCAGGGCGGCGGCGCGCAGCGGCAGCGAGGCGCCGACCGGTCCGTGGCCCTCCAGGACCGCGCGCATCGCCAGCAGGTGGTCGCTGAGGCCCTCCAGCGCCGTCGCCCGCTCGCAGCCCATCTCGAAGCGCCCGACCGCCCAGGTGAGGGCGCTGTCGGGGTCGGGGCGCGCCTCCAGCGCGGCGGCGAAGGCGAGCAGCTCCCCGGCCTCGGCCTCGCCGAGGCGGTAGCCGCCGGGACGGGTGGCGGGAGCGCCGGTGACGATCCGCCGCCAGCAGCCCTCGCCGGTGGGGGCGAAGGCGTAGGGGCCGAGCCCGATCCCGCCGGCCTTGAACATCCTCATCACGCTGACCAGCTCGCGCAGCTGCATCAAGGCCCCCTCGGCGCCGCCCTCGGCGTCCTGCTCGGCGACGGCCAGGTACTGCGGCTCCCAGGCGGCGCGGCCCATGCCCTCGCTGCGCATCGCCTCGACCGGGGCCTCGATCGAGTCGGCGCGGACGATCCGCACTCCGTGCGGCAGCGCCAGGCGCGGCATCGACATCCGCAGGCCGACCAGCGGCACGACGAGGGTCTCGGCCTCGTCGGCGTCGCGGGCTTCGGCGTCGAGCGTCGCCAGGGCGGCCTCGAGCCGCTCGCGGTCGAGCGCGAAGCCGGTGGACCCCTCCCAGAGCGAGGAGAAGAAGATCGTCAGCATCCGCTCGGCCCGCTCGCCCGGGTCGGCGGGCACGGCCTCGCCGCGCTCCTCCAGGTAGGGCGCCGCGACCGCGGCTTCGACGGCGGCCTCGCGCGCCGGAGCGAAGCTGGGCAGGCTCCGCAGCTCCTCGGCGTGGTCGAGCACATAGCGCCCGGTCATCGGCACGTAGCTGTAGAAGGCGGAATCCTCGCCGGCGTCGGCGGCGACGTCGAAGGGGATCTCCTCCCCCATCGCCACCATCGAGCCGAAGCGGCCCGCGGCCTCGACGGCCAGCCGCTTGACCGATTCGTTCAGCAGAAAATCGCGCACGCCCCAGGCTTCAGGGCGCAGGCAGGCGCTCCTGCGTATGCACGATGGCTTGCAGACCCGAGCAGGCCGGACTGCGAGCTGGCAGGTTCAGACATGAACAATTAGTTCCTATCTGACTGGTGCGCTCTTCCGGCCGCTCTATGAAAGGAGCTGGACCCGGCAGGCGAGGCCGGATATACGTTCCATCTGCTGGTCGCCGGTCAGGACCAGTTCGACCTCGGGCGCGATGTCGGCGGTGGCGAGGATCAATGCGTCCGGCATTCGCAGGGACTTGAGACGGGCACGAAGCTCAGCGGCCCTGTCGGCAATCTCCACGTCCACAGACAGGACCCCCGCGCAGAGCTCGAAGAAGAACCCGCGCACCTGGGCCTCGTCGTGACGCCCCAGCCGGGCCCCGGTCAGGACCTCGGCGTAGGTCACGGTCGAGACCAGGAGGTGGTGGTCGCCGATCAGGTCGCGTATCGCCTCGTCAGCCGCGCCATGGAGGGCGTCGCTGCGGTCGAGGAAGCCGACCACCGCATCGGAGTCGAGGACTACCGCCACTCCTCGCGCAGGCCTTTCACCTGCTCGCCCAGGCTGCCACCGCTCTGCAGGCACCCGGAGTAGCGATCGAGCAGCTCGTCGACCCGCGTCAGGATGACCCTTCCCGCCCCCCCGGCCTCGACCTTCAGAACGTCGCCCGGCTCAAGGCCGGCACCGCGAAATGCCGCCCGGGGAATCGTCACCTGATGCTTACTGGAGACGGTCGTCTGACCCTTTACCTTTCCCACAAAGGTAAAGGCTACTACGCGGAGGCGCTAAACCGCGGCGGGCTCCCGCTCGGCGGCGTCGCCGAGGAGCCAGCGGGTGCCGTAGGCGCGCATGTCTTCGACCAGCGGCACCAGGGCCTTGCCCTTGGGGGTGAGCGCGTACTCGACCCGGGGCGGGACCTCGGGGTAGGTGTGGCGCTCGACGATGCCCTCGTCCTCGAGGGCGCGGAGGCGCAGCGAGAGGGTGCGCGGGCTGATCCCCTCCAGCGAGCGCTCGAGCTCGCAGAAGCGGCCGCTGCCCTCGGCCAGGTCGCGGATCAGCAGCAGCGTCCACTTCCCGCAGACGACTTCGGCGGTCCTACAGACGGGGCAGGTGGAGTTGCTCTCGGCGCTCATCTTCCGCAGCGAGGTTGTGGCAATTGCCTCGCTTCAACAAGTGTAGCGCCATGGCTTCACTTACTGAAGCATTGGCCGGAGGGCGCTGCGCTCAGGAATGGCCGTTGAGAACCGGCTTGGCTTCGAGGAGGTTGATCTTGTAGCGGACGTCGTTGTCCCCGTAGACGAAGGTGACCGGGAACCCTTCTTCGAGGACGAGGAGCTGGCAGCTGCCGGTGCCGGAGACGCAGTTAGCTTCGCCGAAGATCGACGAGACTTCGTTGGAGACCAGGAACATCGGTTCGTGGTGCTTGGAGCCCATGCCGAGGTAGGTGATCACCGGCGTCTTCTTCCCCGGCAGCGGAGCGGGCGCCAGCACTTCCTTGTAGACCGTCGGGCCCTTCTTGTCGCGACTGCCGTCGGGCTTGGTTTCGATCCGGGTGACCTGCACCGTCACCGCGAGCGTGTAGAGGGCGCCGCCCTTGGGAACTTCGCTTTCCGTCGAGTGACCGCCGGAGCCACCCGAATGGGAGCCGCCGCTGCCGCCGGATTCCGACGGGGCCGGACCGGGAGCCGGCGCAGGCGGCGTCGAGCCGCCTGCGGCGGAACCGCCACCGCCCGATCCGCTTTCGACGGGTGCGCTCGATCCGCTCCCCCCCGACGAAGGTTCTCCCACCGGAGCCGAGCCCGGGTTTAGGACCGGAGCCGTGTAGTGCGGCTTGAACGGGTTCTTCGACGGGCGCCCCGCCAGGCGCTTGCTCGGTTCGCGCAGCCCTGGCTCGGCGGGAACAACCGTCAGGCTCGCCTCCTGCGGCGAGCCGCCCGCGCTCGGCGCCGGTGCCGGTTCGGGCAGTTCATCTCCCCCGCCTCCGAGCAGGAACGGCGTCGCCACGATGGCAACGAGGATCAGGCCGACGAGCGGCAGCAGGCGACGGTCCTTGAGGTCGAGGTAGAGGTCCCTCAGGGGGGACGGCACCTTCAACTCCGGCAGCTTCAGCTCTGGGCCTTTGAGGCGTTTCACGGCGAACCCCCGATCGTCGCCGAGGCCTGCGTCCCCGTCGCCAGTTCCGCGGGAGGCGGGCCCGACGGGGTGGCTCCCGCGGTCAGCCCGAGTTCGGGAGGCGTCAGGTAGGTCGTAACCGAGAAGCTGGCCTGCAGCTTGGAAGAACCGGGAACCGGGGAGAGCGTGAAGGAGTTGACGGTGATGAGGCGGCCGTCGACCGAGACCTTGGAGTTGGTCGTCTTGACGAGATCGTCGAGCCCGTGGATGAAGTCGGAGATCTGGAAGAAGTCCCCGCTGAAGGTGAGCGAGTAGGGCATCGTCGAGAGCCCGGCGGGTCCGACAGACGCCCCCAGAGGCGTGGTCGAAGCCGCAACCTCCGTCGGCGAGACAAGTTCGCCTTCCGAGCCTTCGGCTTCGGGCGCGGCGGCGGTGGGAGAGGCTTGGCTGCCTTCCGCTTCGAGGCTGATGGATTCGAAGCGGACATGAGCCTTTTCCGCGATGCCATGAACCTGCACGAGCAGCGAGGCGGTTTCGGAGTCGGCCGGCACGGCCTTGCCGAGCACGACCAGCTGGCTGTAGTTGGTCGGGAATTCCCTTTTCGCCGCCAGGGCGGTTGCCGCTTCGGCTTCGTGCTGGGAGAGCGAGGCTTCCAGCTTTTCCACCTGCTTGCCGAGCTTCGCGGCTTCGTCCCGCTTCGGCGAAAGCAGCAGCATCCAGAAGGCGCCGGCGAGCACGATCACCGCCGCGACCGCCACCACGAGCCCTTTGTCGGCGCCCTTCACGTCAGCCTCCTTCCGAGCCGGTCGTGGTCGAGGAGCTTTCTTCAGAGCCTTCCGCTTCGGGCGCGGCGGCCGCTTCGGCTTCGGCCGACTGGCTCGGCGGCACCGGTGCCGCATCGAAGGCGACGACCACCGAGAACTGGGCGATGAAGTTGCGGGTCTGGCAGCTGGCGCCGCCTTCCCCGCCGCCCCCGGACCCGCCGCCTTCGGTGCTGCTTCCCTCCGAGGGCAGAGTCGAAGATTCGACTCCGACGCGAGTGACGCCGTCGATCTCCTTCAGCGCGGTGACGAAGCCGGCGACGCCCTCCTGCCCCTTGGCACAGCCGCTCATTTCAAGGGCAGGTCCGGCGATCGATCCGCGCATGCCACTTCCGCTGGACCCGCCCGAGCCGCCGCCCGACGATTCCGGCGAAGCCGAGGCGTCGAGAGAGGTCAGCCAAACATCGGATGGCAGGATCTTCGAAAGTTCGCGCATCACCCGTTCCCAGTCGAAGCGGCTGTCGGCGAGGCTGCTGATCGTTTCCACCCGCTGCTGCCGCATATCGGCGAGCTGGACATAGGCGGCAAGCCTTTCCGCCCGTTCCTGAGCGGCCCTGTCTTCGCGCTTGAGGGTGACGACTTCATCCTTTCGCTCGGAGATCTGATTCCCGGTCATCACCAGAGCCCCAACCCCGACCAACAGGGCGACGAGGGCGCCGAGCACGATGTAGGGAAGTGGACCCGTACGCAGGGGCGACTGGCTGCCGCGGCGCTGATCCGACGGAATGAGGTTGACCGGACGCATCAGATCTCCAAAGCCAGTCCGAAGGGCAGGGTCAGCCGGGCCGCCGCCGCCGGCTCGAAGCCCCCCAGCTCCGCCGGCTGCACCGATAGGACGGGAAGCCCCAGGCCCTGCTCGACCCGTTCCGCGAAACCAGGAATGACACAGCCCGGCCCGCTGAGCACGATCCGCTCGACCGGAACGGCCGCCTCCTGGGCGCTGTAGTAATCGAGCGAGAGGCGGAGGTCGTCAACCAGCGCGGAGGCTCCCTCCTCCAGGGCACGCCGCGCCTCGGCGACCGTCTCGGGATCGCCGTCGATCGCCTCCAGCGGCTGCTCTAGCCCGACGTGGGAGAGCCACTGCATCGCGTGTTCGTAGGTGAGGCCGCGGTCGCGGGCGAGCCGCTCACCCAGCGTCTCCAGCCCGGCGTGGGAGACACGGGTGAAGAGGCAGGCGCGGCCGCGCGCGACAGCGAGGTTGGCGACGTCACCGACGTGGCAGAAAAGGGTCGTCTCGGCCCGGGGGGCCTCTCCCTCGACGGCCGGCGCGCTGACCGCGCCGGCAAGGGCGCGGATCATGCCGAAGGCGGCGACGTCGATTCCCATCGGTTCCAGGCCGGCGCGGCGGAGCGGCTCCAGAAACGAAGCAACCATGTCGCGCCGTGCCGCCACCACGACGACGTCTATCTGCGGCGTCGAGCCGTCCTCCCCGGGCACCCCGCCGACGACATGGTGCTCGAGCACCGCCTGGTCTAGCGGCATCGGCATCTGCTCCTGAGCCTGGAAGCGAATCGCCGCGTCGAGCTCCTTCGGATCCTCGATCGCCGGCAGCCTCAGAGTGCGGACGACGATCCGCTGGTTGCCGACGCCGAGGCGGACCCGCTTGGAGAGCTTATGGGCGCCGAAGAGGTCCTTCAGGGCGTCGGCGACGGCATCGGGATCGGCGACCTCGCCCTCGACGAAGGCGCCAGGCGGCATCGGACCGACCGCCGCCGCTTTGATCGCGACCGAGCCGTTGACCGCGAGCTCGGTCGCGGCGACGCTGCCGGCCTCGATATCGAGGCCGACGACGTTCGCGGCCGTCTTCTTTCCTTTGGCGAGTCGCATAGAGAAGGCGCAGGGAGCGCGCTCCTCCTTTGATCGACAGAAAGGGCTCAGACCTTTTGCCTTGCAACTACCGATTTCTAGGAGAACCTGGACGTCTCTACGAGAAGGTGCCCAGATACCAGTCGACCAGCTCGTTGCCGGCCAGTAGCCCGATCAGGGCGCCGAGGGCCAGGAACGGGCCGAAGGGAATTGCCTTCTTGCGCGCCGCCGCTCCCTCGCGGGCAATCAGGGCAAGGCCGACGACCGACCCCGCGATCAACGCGACCAGCAGCGCCGGGGCGACGTTGCGACCGAGGAAGAGCCCCATCAGCGCCGCCAGCTTGACGTCGCCGAGACCCATCCCCCGCGGATAGGCGAGGGCGGCGACAAACAGCAGCCCCCCGGCCGCGACAGCGGCGAGCGCCCGTTCTGGCAGGCTCGACGGGTCGAAGGCGGCGGCTATCGCGACTCCGAGGATTGCGGCGACCAAGAGGATCTTGTTGGGGATGATCCGCCGCTCGAGGTCGGTGATCGTCACCGCCATCAGCGCGGTGACCAGCACCAGCCCCATCGCCAGCTGAACAGGTTCGTGGCGCAGGACCAGCACCGTCGCCAGATAGGCGAGTCCCAGCCCGAACTCGGCCAGCGGGTAGCGGGACGAGATCGCCTCGCCGCAGCAGCGTCCGCGGCCGCGCAGGAGCAGCCAGGAGAAGATCGGCACGTTGTCGTAGGCGGCGATCTGACTGCCGCAGCCGGGGCAGCGGGAGCGCGGCCCGACGATCGATTCGCCCCGCGGCACCCGGTGGGCGACGACGGTGACGAAGCTGCCGGCGGCCAGCCCACCGAGCAGGGCGAATGCCGCTGCCGCTAGCGGCATCGCTAGCCGCCTTCGAGCGGGGTCGTGGTGTCGACCTCGATCCGGCTGCGGTAGTCGGGATGGTCGTAGAGGATCGGGATCGCATCGGCGCCGGTGGTCGCGTCGACGGTCAGCGCCACCCCGAGGCGGTTGTCTTCTTCGATCGGTTTCGGACCGTTGAAGTTCATCGTCAGCCGCACCTCATGCCATTCGTTTCGCCACCATTCGCCGTTGCCCTGGCTCGGCACGAAGGTCCAGTAGTAGGCGCCGCCTTCCTGGTCGGCGAGGAATTCGTCTTCCGGGGGCGATTTTTTTTCGTTGCGCACGAAGAGGTAGATGCAGAGCTTCCCGGAGTAGCTGGAATCGCTGAGCGCGCGGGTGAAGAAGTCGATCGTCACCGAGCCGCTGGATTCGCCGCTGGTCATCACGAATTCCTTCGGCATCGGATCGGTCACCCAGCGGTGGACCTGCCACTGCGGCGCCGTCCCTTCCGGCCTGTAGTTGCAGCCGCTGGTGTCCTCCCGGCGGAGCTGGATCCCCTTCGAGGTCACCGCGGTCGGAGTCTGGCCGAATTCGCTGGGGTAGTCGCTGGAGTAGTCGAAGGTTTCGGGCAGGGTCGGGTCTTCAGGCGCCGGGTCGGGCGGCGCCCCGGTCAACAGGGCGTCCGGCGCTCCGGGCGTGGCGCCGGTCTGCGGCCCGTCCGAGCAGGCGCCGAGGGTGTTGTGCAGGAAGTGGTCGGCGGTGATTTCCTGGCGCGAGGTTTCGCCGGAGGCGGCGCACGGGGTGTCGCTGAGGAAGAACTGCTGCGCCGTCACCACCCCTTCGGCCCCCGGGATCGGGTTGTCGGCGCCGGTGTGTTCGGAGTTGACGAAGTTGGACTGGACTTCGACGTAGCCGCCGGGGCTGCCGCCGTTGCCTTTCGCGTCCAGCTTCACGGCGACGATGACCTGTTTGTAGTCCTGTTCGCCGGGGCAGCTTGCTGCCGAGCAGCTGGCGTCGTTGCGCCAGACGATGTAGCGGTAGACGTCGCCGCTGACGTCGCCGCTGGTGAACGGGGTCGGGCCGGGACTGACGGCGGCTTTTTCGATCGTTTCGTCTGGGTAAAGGACGCCGCCTTCGACCACGAGGTTGTACTTGGCGGCGGTCCCGGTCCGGTTGACGTTGAACTTGCCGTTGCTGACCCGGTAGTCCGGGTTGCCTTCTTCGTTCGAATGGGGCGGGGCCGTGGTCAGCGCCAGTTCTTCGTCCGGGATGCTGCGCAGCGCCTCCAGCTCCTGCTGGGCCTTGTTGAGGGCGACCTGCGTGCCCTTTGCCCGCTGGTTGTTGACCGTCGCCGAGGCGAGGACGCCGAAGGTGGCGATCGCCCCCACGACGAGGATCAGCGCCGCGACCAGCACCTCGACGATGGTGAAGCCGTCTTCTCCCGACAACCGGTTCATCAGTTGCTCAGGGTCGCGTTGCGGAGGCTGGCGCCGTCTTCGGCCTTGAGCCCCCCCGAGCCTTCGGAGTCGGGGATTTCCAGCTGAATCTCGATGTAAGTGGGATTGGTGCTCGGCGACCAGGTGAAGACGCTGGAGGCGTTATCGAGGCCCTTGAAGATCGTCTGCGCGGTACCCGTATAGACGCCGGGCGCGGCCTCGAGCCGGGTGCAGGTTTCGCCGCTGCAGCTGTAGGTGACCTCGCACTTGATCGCCGATGCGCTGCTCGCGAGGGTGGTCGAGCTGCCGCAGGTCGAGTGCCTGACATAGGTCTGGAAGGAGACCGACGAGGCGGTCGTTTTGTCGACGACGACGCCATCGCGAATTTCGCGCGTCATCCGTTCCAGCACCCAGCGAGCGGTCTGGATGTTGGTGGCCTGGCTGTCCAGCTTCGGCTGGCTGCGCATCGCACCGATCAGCAGGATCAGCACCCCGCCCATCACCACCACGCCCATCGTCATCGCGACGAGCATCTCGATCAGCGTGAAGCCCTCCTCCCGCGCCATCAGTGCCGCCGCCTCTTTCTCCGCACGACCTTGAAGCGGCGCTTGACCGGCTTCTGCTCCCACTGGCCGGCCGCGCTCCTCCCCTTCACCTTGAAGACGTGGCGGCGGCCGGGCTTCAGGCGCGGCAGCTTGAACGGGGAGCTGCAACCCTTCCAGCGGCGGCGATCGACCTTGCAGATGAACGTCGTGCCCGGCTGTTCCACCGCGTCGGCGAACCGGAAGACCGGGCGGCGGGCTCGCGTCTTCGCGGCCGGGCCGAAGGTGATGCGGGTCAGCGGCGCGACGTAGACGACGCCGCCGATCTTGATGCTTTCGCCCGAGCCGCCACTGGAACCGGTCGAGCCGCCACCGGTGGAGCTCCCGGTGCCTCCCGTCGATCCACTGCTGGTCCCGCCGGTGCCTCCGGTCCCGCCGGAGCCGCCGCCTTCGCCCGTGCCGCCCCCTTCGCCCGAGCTGCCGCCTTCTTCTTCGCTCGGCGGCGGAGCGCTTTCCTGTTTGTAGGTGACCGACCGCGACGAGCAGGCCGAGGTGTCGCCTTCGCCGTTGGTGGCGGTGGCGTGGAAGGTCGTGGTCGATCCAGTTTCGACGCTGACGTGGATGCTGAACGTGCCGGCCCCGGGTTCCCCCGCCCCGACCGCCGTGCCGACGGCAACGGGCGCCCCCGAGCAGTCGGGAGTGGCGAAGAGCTTGACACCAGATCCCGCTTCGGCTTCGCCCAACACAGCGGGTTCGGTCGACGCGCCGGGGGAGGCCGGGTTCGTCCCGGTGAGCCCTGGGGCCAGCGGGCCGAGTTCGAGTTCTTCCGGGTTGCCCGCCGAGACGAGCAGGGTGCCCCCGGCGGAATGTTCGTAGACGTCCTGTTCGCCGGCGAAGTTGTCGTCCACGGTAAGCCGTTCGGTCGTGGTGAAGAAAGCCCGGGCGCCATCGTCGGAAACCGCGGCGAGGTGAGGGGCGTCCGAGCCGTTGCCGCCGACCGGGCCGGTCGAGATCAGCGTCGGCACTTCACCGGCCTCGTAGATATCCGCCTTGGCGTCTTTGTCTGCGGCGGCCAGCGGCGCCGCCGTGGTGTAGAAGACCCTCGTCGCGTCGGCCGAGGCGCGGGCGAAGGTACTGGCGTATTCGGAGCTTCCCGCCGAGACGAGGGTCGTCGTGCCGCCGCTCCGGGAGTAGACGTCCTGCATTTCGCCGCCGTCGCCGCTCAGCGGCTCCCCGGTGCTGAAGAGAACCGTGGCGCCGTCGGTCGAGATCGCGTCGAACTTGGCGGAAAACGTTTCCGACCCCGGCGAGACCAGTTTCGTCACGCCGCCGGCGCGCTCGTAGACGTCGGTCTGGGTACCGCTGTCAGCGGACGCCAGCGGTTCCTGGGTCGTGAACAGAACGATCGACCCATCCGGAGAGGAGCCGGCGTAGTTGGCGTTGTACGAGCCTTCGCCCTTTTCGCCTTCGGTGCTGGTCGAGACCAGCGCGACCGCGCCGCCCGGCGACCACTGGTAGACGTCCTGGGAGTTGTCGACGTCTTCTCCGCTCAACCGCGCCTTCGTCTGCAGGAAGACCGTCCCGCCTTCCGAGACCCCGCGGTAAATCGGCGCACAGTCGCCAGGCGTCAGCGGCGAGGGGCAGTTCCCTTCGGGCGAAACCAGTTCGGTGGTTCCCGCCGTGAGGTCGCGCTCGTAGTAGTCGGCTTCGCCATCTTCGTCGCCTGCGGCGAGCTTGTCGGTCGAGACGAAGATCACCTTGTTCCCGTCGGCCGAGATCGCCGGGCGGCCATCGTTGACAGGAACGGTCGCCAGAGCGGCGGCTTCGCAGCCGCCGCAGCTCGGGTCCGGCCTCGAGACTAACGTCGTCGTAGCCGGCGCCGTGCCGAGGTCGCGCACGTAGACATCGGTGGCTTCGTCGGAGTCGCCTTCGGCGAGCTGCTCGTTGGTGGTGAAGAAGACCTTCGACCCGGTCGGGGTGGCGCCGACGAAGTTCGCCGGGAAGGCTTCGTTTCCGCAGACGGGGGCGCAGGAGGCGGCACCCTGCGAGACGAGGGCGGTTTCGCCGGTCACGGTGTTCCGCATGTAGATGTCGGTGCTGCGGTCCTTGTCGGCGGCGACCAGCGGCTCGGCGGTGGAGAAGAAGACCTTCGTCCCTTCTTCGGAGACGCCGTCGAAGCTGACGTTGTAGGCGTCGCTGCCGCCCGTCGGGCCGGTCGAGATCTCGCGGGTGACGTAGGTTTCGATGCCTGGGGCTTCGTCCTTGAAGCGCTCGTAGACGTCGCGGAAGCCGTTGTCGGTGTCGCCGGGGACGAGCTTGGCGGTGGTGGTGAAGAAGACCTTGCTGCCGTCGGCCGAGGAGCCGGCGTATTCGGCGGGATCTGCCTCAGCGGCGGAGGCGAAGAGGGCGAGACTCGCGACCGCGGCGAGGAAGAGCGTGAGCGTCGTTCTGCGCATCAGGGTTCTATCGGCCGGTGGAGACCATCTGCTTAGGAATTTGTTTTGCGCCGGTAAAACGCCGAGGGGCGGGCATATGCCCGCCCCTCGGCAGATAACTACATTGAGTCGGCGCTGTTACGAATTAGCCTTTGCTCCAGTCTCCGTATTCGGCGCCTTCGACCGCAGCCGGGCAACCGCCCGTGCCGGGCGCTTTGCAGCGGTACTGAAGCTGACCGGTTGCTTCCCGTTCGACCCAGAATTCCTGGCCTTCCTTCGCGCCTTCGAGGTCAATTTTGTAGCTCGAAGCGGCAACCGTAGGTTCGGCGACAAAGGTTGCGCTGTTCAGCGTGGGCTCGATGTTCTTGAGAGCCGCTTCATCGCAACCAACGTAGGTCCCGCCTTTTTCGGTGTTGCAGGTCTCCATCGCGACCTGGGCCGAGTGGACGTACTCCTTCGCCTTCGCGTCGCCGGCCTTTTCCTTCTGGTTGAAGAAGGCGGGCAGGGCGATCGCGGCGAGGATGCCGAGGATCAGCATCACGACGAGGAGCTCGATCAGCGTGAAGCCGGCCTCGCTGTCGCCGTTGAGCCGGGCGCCGATGCGGGCCCGGAGATTCTGGACTGACATTAGTGACCTCCTATGGTCCTAATAGTTCGAGCCAGAGCCCCGTCGCGTGAAGCCACGTGGTGTCTGTCGACCCCGGTGGTAGCCCGGCCGACTCGCAAGGAGTCCCGACGGCTTTGCGCCCCCGCCTCGCAGCGGGTTTGCCTTTTGCACCAAGGCACTGGCAGATTCATCACAGGGCACTAATCGACCGTCCCCATGAGAACTTGATCCCTGAAATTGGGGTTACGTCCCGCAAAAACTCGGGTCCCTGGACGCCCGTCCAGGCGTTTTCGGCGAAAACCGATGAGGATCGAAGGGACAACTCCGGGCCTCACTCTGCAGACACCGCCTCAAAGGAGGAAGGAGCCTGCGGCGGCCAGCTCCCTTGCCAGCCGCCGCCCGGGCTGGTTGCCCTTGTGGGTTCCGCCGCACGGCATAGCCGTCTCGCCAGTCGCGAGCTCCATGTCGGTTCCCGCTCCGCGGGTCCATTCGAGTGCAGGCGTGAAGGGCGTCGCAGACGACCAGTCAGCGCCACGACGCCCTTCACCCCCTGCTCCTTTGCGGGATCCCCCTCCCGGTTCAACTGACGACATGAGCGGAGCGGTCATCCAGGTCGAGCAGCTCTGCCTCGCCGAATGTGTAGAGGGTCGGCTTCCGCAGTTCACGCAACGGAACCTCGCGGGACATAAGCGCTTCAGCTCGGCAAAAGGTCGGCGTCGAACAGGCGGTCGCGGTGGTATTTGACTTCGGCCGCCTTGACGTGCTCGTACTCACTGGTCTGCCCCAGCGCAGTCGTCAGTGTCTCCACCGAGAGAAGTTGTCCCCTCATCCGCTGGTGCATCTCCAAGATGCGGAGCCTGAGAGGGTGGTTCAAAGCCCTTTCGATTTCCGCTTCGCGCCGTTGACGGTCCTTGCCAAACACCGACTCTCCTGTGGTGGCTAGAGCCGGGAACGGGAGCAACGTCGAGGCCTCCCGTCCCCGGCCTATCGGGGGTGGGCCTCCCGCCTGGGGGGCGGTCGGCGCACGTTGAGTACGCGACTCTTGCAGAGCACAGGTCGTTTGCCCATCCCCAATTTTACGTCAGTTGTGCCACAACGCTCAGTCGCCGCAAGCCCACCTCCCCATGAGCGGTTCGTGCGGCTCGCTCCTGGCGCGCTCGTAACCGAAGGTGGCGACGATCATCTTCTTTCCCTCCTCCTTGGTCCGGGCGCGGTGGTTGACGTCCTCGGCCGCGATCTCTTTCACCGCATCCCAGTTCCGCTGCATCTCTCCGGCGAGCTTGAGCCGCCCGTGCTGGCTGAGGCAGATCGGCTCCCAGGCCATCCACACGTGAGGGTCGCTGCTCAGCCTCCCAGCCCACAGCGCGGCCAGTGCCTCGGCCTGGGAGGCCTGGAGGATCAGCGCGGCAGAAATCTGTTTGTTCTCCGGCGTCATCTTGGCGGCATCCTCGTCTGAGATGAAAGGCACCTCGATCTGGCGGTAGTAGGTGATCGTGTGGTTGCGCTCCTCGGTCGTGAATGCCTCATCGATGGAGCCGTCTTTGAGCAGCGCCTGCACGTGGTGCCACACCTTGGCCGGATCCTCGCGGAGGATGCGGGCCAGCTGCGTCGTGCTGGCCGGCCCCTCGTGAAGAGCGGCCAGGATTTCGATCTTGATCCGGTGGCTCAGGCCCCGGGTGGCGATTTCCTCGACGCGCCTGCCTCCCTCTGCCAGCCGAGCTACGACCGTTCCCATCCCGCACCGCCTCCTTCCTCAGATTTGCGCTTGAGCTTAAGACCCCCCGCGCATTAAGCGGTAGCTGATCGTTTCGTTACAGCGCGACGTTCAGCGGTTGCTTAACGTGCTCCGCAGACCCCCGGCCACGGGGGCTGGGGCAGCGGAGAAAGGGAGGTGGGGCCGATGAAGGTCTCGCACGTCGTGCGTGTCTTCATGACCGTGCTTGTCTACAAGCACGCCTAGACACCGCGACCAATATTGGGGCGGGTCGCCGTGACCCGCCCCCTTCCAGCAAGCGGGGCGCGGAACCCTGATCTACCCCCGAAACCAGGATTCCTACCTGGAAGAAGGGAACTCTCAAGCTTGCCATGCCAACTGAGGGCAACGCGTGGGGCCGCGGACCTGCGCCCCACGCCTACCGTCAACGTCGGGACGGGAACACCGCGAAGCCATGATCGGCGGCGGCGCCGGCGAGCCGATCGTCGTAGGTGAAGAAAGAGCCGATGTCCTCCCCGATTGTGACCGCGGTTGCCAGATGAAGCGCATCGAGCGCCCGCAGCTTCGAGGGCCCGACGGAACTCGCAAGATCGAGCACCTCGTCGTCGATCGGCATCAGCGCCATGTCCATAAGCCAGGCGCGGGCGTCCGCCGCATAGTCGGGTCCGTAGCGAGCGCATGCTCTGATCGCCTCGGCGCCGAGCAGCATGCTGGAAACGAAGCCCGTCCAGCGCGAGAGCTCCTCGCGCAAGAGCTCGTACCCGGCCTCCCTCAGCGGCAGCTTTACGTAGGCCGAGGTGTCGAGATATGCCAAGCGGCCGGCTATACCCGGTCCTCGCGGAGTTCTTCCAAGACCTCGATGCTCGGCGGTCCCTCTGCGGGCTCCCGACAAGATGCAGCGGCCGAAGCGAGGAGGTCCCCGCGTGGCATCGTCGCCCCCCGCTCGGCGACCAGGCGGGCGATCGGCGAATCAGCCGGCCCTGACGGCGAAAGCCGCGCCACCTCCACTCCCCGCTCCGTCACGATCAACGTCTCGCCCTGCTTGACCACGGCGAGGTACTTGGAGAGGTTCTGACGCAGCTCGCGAACGCCGACTTTCGTCATGTGCGTCACCGTAGCACCTCGGTCCGGTCAGATCGGCTCCCAGGGCCGGGTCCTCGCGGAGGATGCGGGCCAGCTGCGTCGCGCTGGCCGGCCCCTCGTAACCTTTATCTGGTCTGCGGGGCCGGCCTTCCGGGACGATCGCGACCGGGAGGGGTTGCGAGCCGCTCCTCGAAGCGATCGACCAGATTCCATAGGCCATTGGCCTCCCAAACTCGGCCCCAGTTCCTTTTGGTCACCTGCTCCAGCACGCCGCGCCCCTCGAGCGTGTTCAAAGCCTGGCGAGCGGCCTCCTCAGAGGTGCCGGCGAGCTCGGCCGCTTTCCGCACGTCGATCACAGGCTGAGCGGGGAGGGCGTCGATCACCTTCTCTGCGGTCGAGCCGCGGCGGACGCCGGCCTTGGCTTTCCACTCCGCCTGCAATCCCGCGAGGCGCTCGCCGAAATCCCGGGCGGCACTCGAGGCGGAGATCGTCATCTGGGCGAAATACACAGTCCAGTCGGCTTCCCCGGAAGCGCGGTAGGCCGTCAACGCCTTGACGTAGCGGTCGACTTCGGTCGCCATCAGAAGGCTGACCGGCGGCACGTGATGCGGGGCGAGACCATGACGCCTGAAGATCACGTGTATCAAGCAGCGTCCGACGCGACCGTTGCCGTCGGCGAAGGGGTGGATGGTCTCGAACTGGGCATGGACCAATCCGGCCTGAAGGGTCGCGGGAAGATCGTCGCGATTCATAAACTCGGCGAGGTCATCGAGCAGTGGCCCGACCTCGTCCGCTGGAGGAGGAATGAAGTCCGCGCCGACCGGAGTGTGGTACCGACCCCCGATCCAGTTCTGGCTGTTCCGCACGACCCCCGCGATCTTGGGGTGGGTGGGACCCAGCAGGGTGCGATGGAGGTCGGCGATCGTGCCTGCGGAGATCGACCGGTTGCCCGACCCGATCCGAATCGCCTGCTCCATGGCTTCGATGTTCGCCAGCACCTCTCGCGCTCTCTGGTCTGCCGTCCCCCGAGGGTCGTAGTCGGCCTCGCTGATCCTCTTGTGGGAGATCAGAAGCCCCTCTATCCGCGAGGAGGCCAGAGACTCCTGACGCAGAAGCTGTCGGGCCAGCGCCTCGATCTGGTGAGCCCGTGCGGGGTCGAGGCGATTGAGCTCCCGGACCGAGGCGTCGGCGTCTGAGAGCAAACGCGAGATCGACCCCGTCAGGCGGGGCTCATAGCCGGCAATCGGGTCGGGAACGTAGGCGTCGAAGTGCCGCGGCGTGCGCTCGGCGCGGCTTTGTCCGGCAGGATCTCCGGGCCATAGCTGCTTGACGTAGTGCCCTCCGGGAGCCATCGACTTCCTTGGAAAGGTAGCGCAGCTTTCCAAGGTTGTCATGCTTCCTTGGATTTCTCGCCTGGCGTCACAACGCGCCGTTGCGCAGATCTCAGCGGATCTTTTCGTAGATGCTGAACATCGGCAGGTACATCGAGATCACGATGAAGCCGACCATGCCGCCGACGAAAACGATCATCAGCGGCTCGAGCAGCGCGGTCAGGGCTTTCACCTTGGCGTCGACCTCGGCCTCGTAGAAGTCGGCGATCTTGCCGAGCATCGTCTCCAGCTGGCCGGTCTCCTCGCCGACCGAGACCATGTGCCCGACCATCGGCGGGAAGATGTCGTTGTTCTCGATCGGCCCGGCGAGGGAACCGCCCCGCTTGACCGATTCGTAGACGTCCTCCATCGACCTCTCGATGACGATGTTGCCGGCCGTCTGCCCGGTCAGTTTGATCGACTGCAGCATCGGCACGCCGGCCGAGACCGAGCCGGCGAAGGTGCGCGACCAGCGGGCCAGGGCGACCTTCTGGATCACGTCGCCGATTTTGAACGGGATGCGGAGGATGAACCGCTCCCAGGCGTCGCGACCCCGTTCCGTTTTCTTCCAGCGGAAGAAGAGGAAGAAGCCGATCACGATCGACGGGATGATCACGAACCAGTAGCCGGTGAGGGCTTCCGAGACGGAGACACAGAGCTGGGTCGGCGGCGGCAGCGCGGCGCTTTCACCGGGGTGTTCTTCGGCGATCTCTTTGAAGATCCCGACGAAAACCGGGATCACGAAGCAGACGATCGCGATCAGGACAACGGTCGCGAAGCCGAAGACGACCGCCGGATACATCATCGCCGATTTGACCTGGCGCCGCAGGGCGTCCTGTTTCTCGACCTGGTAGGCGATCCGGTCGAGCGCCTCGTCAAGGCGCCCCGACTGCTCGCCGGAGCGGACCATCGCCCGGAAGAGGCGATCGAAGACCTTGGGGTGCCGCTCCATCGCCTGCTCCAGCGTCGAGCCCGCCTCGACGTCTGCCCGCAGGCCCGCCACCGCCTCTTCGATCATTTCGTCGTTCGTCTGTTCCTCCAGCGTCCGCAGCGTCCGCAGCATCGGCATCCCGGAGGCGACAAGGGTTGCGAACTGGCGCGAGAAGACCGCCAGCTCGCGCATGTCGACCTTCTGCCAGCGCTTGAAGAAGTCCTCGATGTTGACCGGGTTCGCCTTCTCGGTGACGTCGAGAACGATCAGGCCGCGCTGGCGCAGCGCGTCGGCGACCTGCGACTTCGACTCGGCCTCCAGCTCGCCGTTGGTCGCAGCGCCGGCCGGGTCCATCGCCCGGAAGGAGAAGGTGGTCGCGGCGGCGGCCACGGTCTACTGACCCCCCATGTAGCTCGGCGCGCCTGCGGCCGGCTGGACGGGCTGCCCGTAACCGCCGTTGCCTCCCATGCCACCCGACTGCACGGGTTCCGGCCCGAGCAGCCGCTTGAGCTCCTCCGGCACGGCGCTGCGCTGCTGGGCGAGTTGCCGGGTGATCTTGCCGCTGCGGACCAGGCGCGCCAGGTCGGCGTCCATCGTCTGCATCCCGACCGCGCCCGAGGTCTGCACCGCGGCGTAGATCTGGTGGGTCTTGCCCTCGCGGATCAGGTTGCGGATCGCCGGCGTCGGCACCAGCACCTCGGTGGCGACGACGCGGCCCAGTCCGTCGGCGGTCGGCAGCAGCTGCTGGGTGACGATGCCCTGCAGGGCGATCGAGAGCTGCGTCCGCACCTGCCCCTGCTGCTCGGGCGGGAAGACGTCGATGATGCGGTCGACGGTCTGCGCGGTCGACTGGGTGTGGAGGGTGGCAAAGACGAGGTGGCCGGTCTCGGCCGCGGTCAGGGCGGTGCCGATCGTCTCCAGGTCCCTCATCTCGCCGACCAGGATCACGTCCGGGTCCTCTCGCAGGGCGGCTTTGAGACCGAGGGCGAAGGTCTCGGCGTCGGAGCCGATCTCGCGCTGGTTGACGATCGACTGTTTGTGCCGGTGCAGGAACTCGATCGGATCCTCGATCGTAAGGATGTGGTCCTGCCGGCCGGAGTTGATGACGTCGATCATCGCCGCCAGCGTGGTGCTCTTGCCCGAGCCGGTGGGACCGGTGACGAGGACGAAGCCGCGCGGTTTCTGCGTCAGCTCGTTGAGGATCTGCGGCACGCCGAGCGTTTCGAGCGCCGGGATCTCCTGCGGGACGAAGCGGAAGGCGGCGCTGACCGCACCGCGCTGGAAGAAGCAGTTGACGCGGAAGCGGGCGACGTTCGGGATCGCGTAGGCGAAGTCGAGCTGTTTGTTGTTCTCGAAGCGTTTGCGCTGGTCGTCGTTGAGGATGCTGAAGACGACCTCGCGGGTCTCCTGGCCGGTGAGGACCGGGAACCCCTCCATCGGCACGATCTTGCCCTTGTCGCGGACCGCCGGCGGGAATCCCGGAGTGAGGTGAACGTCCGAGGCCCGCGCCTCGACCATGCGGCGCAGGACCTCCGCGAAGTCGAAGTCCATGGCCACTAGATCGGCCTTTTAGGCCGATTCCTTAAGTGGTGACACGAAGGACCTCCTCGAGGCTGGTCAGGCCCGCCCGGACCTTGGTCAGGCCGTCCTCGCGCAGGGTCAGCATCCCCTCCTCGACGGCAACAGCCGCGATTTCGGCCTCAGAGCACTGGGCGATGGTCATCTCCTTGATCCGGTCGCTCATCCCCATCACCGAGTAGATCCCGAGCCGGCCCTTGTAGCCGCTGTTGTTGCAGCGAGCGCAGCCGAGCGGCTCGTAGGCCTCCACCTCGCCGCCCACCCTGACCCCGGCGTCCGCCAGCGCCTGCACAGGGATGATCGCCCGCCGCTTGCAGTGACTGCAGAGCTTGCGGGCCAGCCGCTGGGCGACGACGCAATCGACCGCCGAGGCGACGAGGAACGGCTCGATCCCCATCTTGCTCAGGCGGCTGATCGCGCCCGGGGCGTCATTGGTGTGCAGGGTGGTCAGCATCATGTGCCCGGTCAGCGCCGCCTCGATCGCGATCCGCGCCGTCTCGCCGTCGCGGATCTCGCCGACCATGACGATGTCGGGGTCGGCGCGGAGGATCGAGCGCAGCCCGGTGGCGAAGTCGAGCCCGGCCTTGCGGTTGACGTTGATCTGGTTGATCCCGCCGATCTGGTACTCGACGGGGTCCTCGATCGTGATGATGTTCTTCTCCACCTGATTCAGCCCCTGCAGGGCCGCGTAGAGCGTGGTGCTCTTACCGGAGCCGGTGGGGCCGGTGACGAGGACGGCGCCGTAAGCCTGCCGGAATGCGGTCTCGAAGCGATCGCGGGCCGAGCCGTCCATGCCGAGTTCGTCGAGGCTCCGCTGGGCGTTGTCCTTGTCGAGGATGCGGATCGTCGCTCCCTCGCCACGCTGGGTCGGCAGCGTGGTCACGCGGAGGTCGACCCGGCGGTCCTCGACGCTGATGCTGACGCGGCCGTCCTGGGGAACGCGTTTCTCCGCGATATTGAGCTCACTCATGATCTTCACGCGGGAGATCACCGCGCTGACCATCCGCTTGGGGACGTTTGCCGCCTCGCGGAGCACGCCGTCGATGCGGAAACGCACCCGCATGTCCTGCTCGTCGGGCTCGAAGTGGATGTCCGAGGCCCCCTCCCCCACCGCCTGGCCGAGGATGCTGTAGACGAGTTTGACCACCGGCGCGTCCTCGGCGCCCACCTCCATCTGCGCGACTTCGCCGAGCTCGACCTCCTCCTCCTCTTCGCCGATCGCCGCCTCGGTGACCGAGCTCTGCAGCGTGTTGAGGCGCGTGATCAGCGATTCGATGTCCTCCTCGGCGGCGACCGCGACCCGGCAGTCGAGGCCGGTCGCAAGCTGGATATCGTCGACCGCGAGAACGTTGGTCGGATCGTCCATCGCCACCAGCAGCGTCTGCTTGTCGACGAAGCCGACGGGGAGCGAGCGGTAGCGGCGGGCGGTCGCGACCGGGATCAGGTTGGCGGCGGCCATGTCGACCGGATAACCGGAGAGGTCGATGTGGTCGAGCCCGTAGCGCTCGGCGATCGCCCGCGAGAGCTGGTCGCCGTTGATCGCGCCGTGTTGGAGCAGCAGGGCCTCGGGCGGCATGCCCGCCGTCCGGGCCTCTTCGATCGCCTGTCGGGCTCGGTCGGCGGGGACGTAGCCGAGGTCGACGAGGACGTCGGTGAGGAAGCCGCTGGAGCGGCCGCGCTTCATCGGCGGCGTCAGCCCAGGCGTTCCCTGCGGCTCCTGCAGGACCGGCGCGGTTGAGTCGCCCGAGTCGGGGACCGGCCGCAGGTGCCCTGGATAGTCGCCCTGCTCCATGTCTACGGGTGATAAGGGAGCGTGCGCCCCTTGTACCTTGCGTCCCTGACCTGCTGGACGAAGCTCTCGGCTCCCTGGTAGCCATAGCTGACGCTGGCAGTCGGGACGCCGTGGGTGAGCGCCTTCGGGCGCAGGACGACGAGAGCCGGCACCCGGTTGACGCCGACGCCCTCGGTGATCGCGGCGTACCGGGCGATCTTTTGCGCGGGGACGACGAAGAGGGCAACATCGGGCATGGCCGCGACCGCTGCCGTGTCTGCCCTGGCCATGCGATCGTCGATCCCGCCTTCGCGGACGATGAGAAGGACGACCGTCTTACCGGCGTCGTAGGCGGCGGTGACGGGCCGAGGTGGCGGAGGCGCTTCCGGGGCGGTGGCGGCGGCGCCGGTCGCCGGGGCGCCACCCGCCGGGGCGATCGCCGGTGCGCTGGTTGCGACCGTGGCTTCCGATCCGCCTTCGGATTCCGATTCGCCGCCGCCCCCGCCCATGGAGGTCAGCATCACGACGCCGACGACCAGCAGCAGGCCGATCATCGCCATCTGGGCAAGCGGGTTTTCGTTCAGCTTCTCGCGCATCGAACTTCCGCTTATTAGCTCGGCACCGGCGGCCCCGAGCTTGAATTCAGCAGTCGGCGTTGGGAGGCGAGGCAGTGGCGCCGGTGCACTCGACGTAGGACTGTCGCGAGTAGAGGATCGAGCCGCCGAAGTTGGGCGGTTCGAAGCCTTCGTCCTGTTCCACCGTGGCGTGGTTGTCGAGGTAGATGTTGTTGCCGGCTATCGCGCCCTTGTAGGTCGCGTGGTTGCGCAGGTAGATGTCCGAGTTCGGGGCGTAGAGCACGAACTCGTTCGTCGAGCCGGCGTTGTTCTTGAATTCGACGGTAGTCGGGATGGTCGTGGAGCCGATCAGGTAGAGGCCGGGGACTTCGTATTTGCCTTCGCCGTTGTAGCCGCTGGAGGTGATGTCGGCGTTGTTCTCGACCTTGACCTGGGCTTCCCCCGCCGTGATCCCGCAGTTCTCGGGAGTGTCGAAGAAGATCCTCACCGTCGCGTGTTCCGCCATGATCAGGTGCGAGTTGTTGCCGAGGTTGAGCCGGCAGATGAAGTAGTCGCCGCCGCTGAGGGTGAGGGTGGAGTTCTGCGCCGGTTCGATCGTCCGGGTGGTCGAGTTCCAGGGAACCGTGCTCTTCCACGATTTGCTGTAGGAGTCAGACTGGCATCCCGCGGGAACTCCGGTGCTGGTGCACTTCGCGAGCCGCCCGTTGCTGTTGTTGGTCGCGATGTCTTCCGGCATGAAGCTGGTGACCGGCAGCAGCGTTTCGTTGCCTTCCGTCTGGACGTAGCCGCTGCACTGCGAGGAATTGTTTTCGAAGGTGAGTTTCTTTCCGGTCCCGTGCCGGATATCGCCGCAGATGCTGGCGCCGTTGCTGAGCGAGACGTTCCCGTTGACCCCGACGCCGACCCGGATGTCGGCATTGTTTTCGAGGACGATGTCGCCGTTGCCGACCACTCCAGCGTCGGAAAAGGGGCCGCCCACGGGCGTGGAGTCCAGAGTCACCTCGACCCGCTGATTGACTTTGTTGGAGGTTCCGACCGCGACGACGCAGGAGGTGTATTCGCCGCAGGCCGCTTCGGTGGGGCCGACCCGGTAGGAGTAGGTGGCGCCTCCAACGGTTCCGCTCAGCTGCGGGCACCATCCGTCGGCTTCGGCCCCTCTGACCACCAGATACCCGCCGCTGCCGACACAGGGATTGGAGGCGTTGAGAGCGGTGGAGAACTGGTTGAGCCGCATCAGCGCGACGTTGGCACCCGCGTCAGCGGCCGCGATTGCTTCCTTGGTGTCGTGGTCGCGGACGGTCCCGTGCTGGGTATTGACCGAGTAGACGACAGCGGCACTGGCAAACGTGAAAGCCACCGTCATCGCCACCAGAGCGGTGGCGACCGCCATCCCGCTCTGGTCGCGGCGCAGGTCGCGGACGAGCAGAACGAAGCGGTCGATCGGCGGCATTGCGGTTCTTGATCGGCTCCGCGGGTTCAGACCTTGAACCGTGAAGCCCGGGCGACGACGGCCGGCGGACGCTCGTCCTACTCAGTTAGAGGGGGAGGCGACGGGCTCGTCGGCGGTTTCGAGCTGCTCGATCCCGCTCGCGCGCTGGCCGCCGGCGGCGAGCATCAGCTTGAAGTCGTGCGGGCTGGAGGCGTACTCGAGGGCCACCTGCTCGGCGATCTTGCCCTCCATCACGTAGCCGAGCAGGGACTGGTCGAAGGTCCGCATCCCGTAGTACTCGCCCTCGGAGATGACCTCGGTGATCTTGCCCGTCTCCTCGGGGTTCATGATCAGGTCCTTGACCCGGCCGGTGACGACGAGGATCTCCGAGGCGGGGACGCGGCCGTCGCCGGTGACGTCGGGGACGAGGCGCTGGGCGATCGCCCCCTTCAGGGTCGCGGCGAGCATCACCCGCGCCTGGTGCTGGAGGTGGGGCGGGAAGAAGTCGACGATGCGGTTGATCGTCTCGGTCGCGTCGAGGGTGTGGACGGTGGAGAGGACGAGGTGGCCGGTCTCGGCCGCCGAGAGGGCGGTGCGGACGGTCTCCTCGTCGCGCATCTCGCCGATCAGGATCACGTCGGGGTCCTGGCGCAGGACGCGGCGCATGGCGCGGCCGAAGCTCTCGGTGTCGGAGCCGACTTCGCGCTGGTTGACGATCGAGCCTTTGTCTTCGTGCAGGTACTCGATCGGGTCCTCGAGGGTGATGATGTGATCGGTCCGGGTGCGGTTGATGTGGTCGATCATCGCCGCCAGGGTGGTGCTCTTGCCCGAGCCGGTGGTGCCGGTGACGAGGATGATCCCGCGCTGCTCCTCGGCCAGCTTGGTCACCACCGGCGGCAGGCCGAGCTCGTCGACCGAGCGGATTTCGAAGGGGATCGCGCGGCAGACGATCGAGATCGAGCCGCGCTGTTTGAAGACGTTGACGCGGAAGCGGCTCAGCCCGGGCACCGAGTAGGAGAAGTCGGCCTCCCCCACTTCCTCGAACTCGGTCAGCGAGCGGACCTCGGCGATGTCGTGGAAGGCTTCCTCGGTGTCCTTTGTACCGAGCACCTCGTAGCCCTCGAGGGGCATCAGGTCGCCGTGCAGCCGGATCGTCGGCGGCACCCCGACCTTCACGTGCAGGTCCGACCCACCCCGCTCGACCAGGGTGCGCAAAGCTGAATCGATCTCGAACATCCCGACCTTTATCGGCCGGAACCGCCAACGCTTTAAGTGACGAGTGGTGAGTTGACCTGCCTATAGCGAGGTTAACTCACCACTCGTCGGCGGCTGCTAGGCCACCTCGCGGAGTTTCTGGGCCTCGCCGAGAGACTGGAGCTTTTTCAGGCTCTGGTTCTCGATCTGGCGGATCCGCTCGCGGGTGACGTTGAAGGTGCGGCCGACCTCGTCCAGGGTCCGCGGGTGCTCGCCGCCGAGCCCGTAGCGGAGCTCGAGCACGCGGCGCTCGCGGTAGGAGAGGTTCTCCAGCGCCTCTTTCAGCGCCTCTTTGGTCAGCAGGTCCGCCGCCCGGTCGAACGGGCTCTCGGCCTTCTCGTCGGCGATGAACTGGCCGAACTCCGACTCCTCCTCGTCGCCGACCGGCTTCTCCAGCGAGACCGGGGCCTGGGCGGAGCGCTTGATCGAGTCGACCTCCTCGGGGTCGATCCCCGTCACCTCGGCGATCTCCTCCGGGGTCGGCTCGCGGCCCAGCTCGGTGACCAGCTTGCGCTCGGCGCGGCCGATCTTGTTCAGCTTCTCGACCACGTGGACCGGGATCCGGATCGTCCGGGCCTTGTCGGCCAGGGCGCGGGCGATCGCCTGCCGGATCCACCAGGTCGCGTAGGTGGAGAACTTGAACCCCTTGCGGTAGTCGAACTTCTCCGCCGCGCGGACCAGCCCCAGCGTCCCCTCCTGGATCAGGTCGAGGAAGGGCAGCCCCTGGTTGCGGTAATTTTTCGCGATCGAGACGACCAGGCGCAGGTTCGACTCGACCATTTTCTGCTTCGCGTCGAGGTCGCCGCGCTCGATCCGTTTGGCGAGTTCGACCTCCTCGGCGGCGGTCAGCAGGCGGACTTTGCCGATGTCCTTGAGGAACAGCTGCAGGGAGTCGGTGGTCATGTCCGGTTTCAGGTCGAGCGCCTGTTTCTGGCGCCGGCGGCCTTTTTTGCCGGTGTCGGCAGGGAGCGCTTCGGCGGCGGCTTTCTGCGCCGGATCCATGTCCTCGACGAGCTCGATCCCCGACTTCTCGAGGTGGCCGTAGAGGTCCTCGACGTCAGACTCGTCCAGATCGACCTCGGAGACCGCCGAGGCGATGTCGCCGAAGGTCAGCACGCCGAGCTGCTGCCCGCGATTGATGAGGTTTTTGACCTCGTCCAGTTCCTGAAGCTCTGCTACCAGCATCCGTTCTTACTCGTTTCCCTTGCGCTCGTTATTTAGTCGTGTCGACAAAAAGGCCGCGCCGACCCGAAAGTCGCGCCGCGCCGACAAAAAGCGGACCTCGGTGATGGTCCGCGAAGTAGCTTCTGCATCCGTCATTGTGCCCTGAGGGCGGGCGTGTGCAACTGCATCAAACGCCTGTTCGCATAGTAGTCGCTTCAGTTTGTGAAGTCAAGCCGAAATCCCCGCAACTTGCGATAAATGCCCTCCGCCCTCCGCCACCCCAAACCCTGGCTGCAGGCCTTCTGGCGGCGCGCCTACACCGAGAACGTCACCGGGCTCTCGGCGATGGTCGCCTACAACCTGATGCTGGCGGTCTTCCCCTTCGCCCTGCTGGTCCTCTTCGTCTTCGGCCAGGTGCTGAAGATCGGCGGGGTCGAAACCAGCGTCCTCAACGACCTCCAGCGCCTCTTCCCCAACACCGAGCAGCAGACGCTGACCGACGTGCTGACGCGGATCCAGGACAACTCGACGACGATCGGGATCGCCGCCTTCCTCGGCTCGCTGTGGATCGGCGCCTCCTTCTGGGGGGCGATGGACACCGCCTTCTGCCGCATCTACCACGTCGAGTGCCGCGGCTGGGTCGAACAGAAGCGCTTCTCCTTCGCGATGCTGATCGTCGTCCTCCTCTTCATCGCCGCCAGCATCTTCGTCCCCACCTTCGAGAGCGCGATCGTCTCCAGCACCGACCGCCTCCCCTTCGGCCTCTCCGACATCAAGGCGATCGACACCGCCCTGCTGCTGGGGGCGGCGCTGCTGATCACCTTCGGCATCTGCACGGTGATCTTCTGGGCGGTCCCGAAAGCGCAGATGCCCTGGCGGGCGGTCTGGCCCGGGGCCCTCTTCGTCACCCTCGGCGCCGGCCTGGCCAACTGGCTGTTCCCGATCTATCTCTCCAACGTGTCCAGTCTCTCGCGGTTCGGCTCAACCCTCGGCTTCATCCTCATCGCCCTGCTCTGGTTCTACGTCCTCAGCCTGGCGCTGATGGTAGGCGCGGTGATCAACTCGCTGCGCTTCGAGGTCCACGACACCGGCGAGTTGCCTTCATACGCGCCATCGAGGCCCCCCTGCGGTTGCGAGGAAGATCGTGCCCAAAACGCGCCTTCTGAGGCAAGCGACGGCCCATCCGCCGGGGCCCCTCCCACTGGTTAATAAAAACTGTCGTATCCTTCGGGGGGAACGAGCCCGGGCTGGACCCTCAGTCCAGATTCCGGGGAGGGTGGGACAATCCACATTGATGGAAAAACATCGGAGTTCTGAGAGGGTGATCAGCGTTCTGGCGCCGACCGTGCCGGCCGACATCGGGGCGCGCTCGCAGCGCCGCCGCATCGTCGACGCGATCACCGATTCCTGCGCCGAGAAGACCTTCGCGGCGACGACGATCGCCGACATCGTCGCCCGCGCCCACATCTCCCGCACCACCTTCTACAAGCACTTCGAGGACAAGCGGGCCTGCTTCGACGCCGCGATCGACGCCTGCATCGAGCAGCTCGTCGAGGTGGCGACGGCCGCCCACGCGGTCAAGGACGAGCCCGCCGACGCGGTCCGCAAGTCGACCGCGGCGGTGCTGGGGGCGCTCGCCGCGCGGCCGGGGCTGGCGCAGCTGCTGACCGGCGACGCGATGGCGGTCGACCCGCGGGCGATCGAGCGCTACCGGCGGGTGACGATCCCGGCGATCGAGGCCCTCTGGGAGCGCGACGGCGAGGTGCCTGCCTGCCACAGCGACCCGCGGCTCGCCTTCGGGCGCGCCCAGGTCCTGATCCTCAACCAGATCGCCGTCGGCGACGCCGACCGGCTGCTCGACCTGCTGCCGGAGGTCGTCTACCTGGCGGTCAGCCCGTTCGGGGGCCACGAGGAGGCGATCCGGCAGTCCCGGATCGCGAGAGAAGGCACGGGCGAGGGTGTCGTTCTCGGTGAGCGATAAGCCCGAGGACCTGCGGAAGTGGCGCCTGCCCCGGGGGCGCCACGGGCTTCCGCGCGAGCTGGTCGAGCGCTCCCAGCGCGAGCGCCTGCTGGCGGCGGTGGTCCGGGTGACGGCGGCCAAGGGCTACGAGTCGACCACCGTCGCCGACATCCTCGGCGAGGCCGGCGTCGGCAGGGAGAGCTTCTACGAACTCTTCGACGACAAGCTCGACTGCATGCTGGCCGCCCACAAACTGCTGATCGACAGCCTCGAGGAGCACGTGCGCGAGGCCTACGTCGTCGAGGGCCCCTGGCCGCTGAGGATGCGCGCCGCCCTCGCCGCGACGCTGGAGTGGTTCGCCGCCGACCCGGACGTAGCCCGCTTCACGCTGGTCGAGCTGGGTGCGGTCGGCCCGGCCTTCCGCCCCCGCTTCAAGGCCGAGTTCGAACGGGCGACCAAGCTGCTCGAAGAGGGGGCCGGCGAGGACGGGCCCGAGCCGGAGATGGCGCAGGCCTACGCGCTGGCGGTCGGCGCGATCCTCGCCCGGATCTACGAGGCGGTCGTGCTCGACCGCCTCGCCGAGCTGCCGCTCCTGCTGCCGGACCTGACCTACGAGCTGCTGGTGCCGTTCCTCGGCGAAGCGCAGGCGCGGGCGACGGCGGACAGTCCCTAGGGGAGCCCTTCCTGGCCGCGCCGGAGGCCGGCGGCGGCCTCGCGCAGGGCCTGCTGCAGCGGCGTCCGGGAAACCTCGGGGAGCAGCGCCATCCCGCTCGGGTCGCTGACCACGGTCTCGGTCGCGAGGCCCTCGATCAGCGGCCGGGCGACGCCGGCGTCGACGGGGGTGACCAGGCCGATCCAGAGCGAGGAGAGCGCCGGGGTGAGGACCGGTACCGTGATCCGCAGGGGGCTGCGGCGGCCGAGCGCGCGGGCCAGCTCGTCGATCATCCCGCCGTAGGTGGTGACGTCGGGGCCGCCGATCTGGATCTCGCGGTCGAGCGGGCGCTCGCGGTCGGCGGCGGCGGCGAGGCAGGCGACCGCGTCGGCGACCGCGATCGGCTGGGTGCGGGTCCGGACCCAGCGCGGGGTGACCATCACCGGCAGGCGGCGGACCAGGTAGAAGACGGTGCGGAAGGACTCGCTGCCGGCGCCGATCACCGCGGCGGCGCGGAAGTAGGCGACCGGGACCTTGCCGGCGCGCAGCGTCTCGGCGGTCGCGTGGCGGCTGTCGAGGTGCTTGGAGCCCTCGCCGAGGCCGCCGAGGTAGACGATCCGCCCCACCCCTGCCGCCGCCGCGGCGGCGGCGAAGTTGCGCGCGCCCCGCTCGTCGCGCGCGGCGAAGTCGCCGTCGGAGCCGCGGCCCATCGAGTGGACCAGGTAGTAGGCGACCTCGGCGCCCTCCAGGGCGGGCCCGAGCGTCTCGGGCTCGAGCACGTCGGCCTTGACGACCTCGCAGCCGGCGGCGCGGAGGTCCCCGGCGCGGCCGGGATCCCGCGCCAGGGCGCGGACCTCATGGCCGTCGTCCCGAAGGCGGCGCGCAAGCAGGCCTCCGATGTAGCCCGTGGCTCCGGCAACCGCAATCACAACCCAGACGCTACTGAGTCGTTAGCACCAAGCCTGGGAAGGACGCAGGGAGCGCCGTGTGCTCCGCACACAAGCGACCGAGGACGCCCCCAGGCGCCGGTGATAACGCCTCAGCCGTATTTCTCGCCGATGATCTCGCGCAACTTCGAACGGTCGTGGCGGGCGTGGACCCTGCGCACGGTGCCCGAGCGGGAGCGCATCACCAGCGACTCGGTGGTGGCGCCGGGGCCGCGGTAGCGGACGCCCTGGAGGACGTCGCCGTCGGTGACGCCGGTGGCGGAGAAGAAGACGTCCTCGCCGGAGCAGAGGTCGTTGGCGGTGAGGACGCGGTCGAGGTCGTAGCCGGCCTCCAGGGCTTCCGAGCGCTCCTCGTCGTTGCGCGGCCAGAGGCGGGCGATCAGCTGCCCGCCCATCGACTTCAGGGCGGCGGCGGAGATCACGCCCTCGGGGGTGCCGCCGATCCCCCAGAGGAGGTCGACCGGCGAGCGTTCGCTCACCGCCAGCAGCGAGGCGGAGACGTCGCCGTCGGTGATCAGGCGGATGCGGGCTCCCGCCTCGCGGACTTCCCTCATCGCCTCCTCGTGGCGCGGGCGGTCGAGCATGACGACGATCACGTCGCCGATCGAGCCGCCCTTGCGCTCGGCGATCAGCTTCAGGGTCTCCGGCAGCGGCCGGTCGAGGTCGAGCAGGTCGGCGATCTCCTCCCCGCCCGCCATCTTCTCCATGTAGACGCAGGGGCCGGGGTCGAACATCGACCCGCGCTCGGCGAGGGCGATCACCGCCAGCGCGCTCGGCATCCCCAGCGCGGTGAGGCGGGTGCCCTCCAGCGGGTCGACGGCGATGTCGACGACCGGCGGCGTGCCGTCGCCGATCCGCTCGCCGTTGTAGAGCATCGGCGCCTCGTCCTTCTCCCCCTCGCCGATGACGACGGTGCCGTCCATCGAGACCGAGTCGAGGACGTGGCGCATCGCGTCGACCGCGGCCTGGTCGGCGGCGATCTTGTCGCCGCGGCCGACCCAGCGGGCGGAGGCGAGCGCGGCCGCCTCGGTGACGCGGACGAGCTCCAGCGCGAGGTTGCGGTCGGGCTTGGCGTTGGCGGGGGTTGCCTCCATCTGCACCGAACCCTATTCAAACGATTAGGGTCAGCGCATGGACCGCTGGGGACTGACGCTGCCGCTGCCCGGGCTGACCCTCGCCGAGCACGAGCCGCTGGTCCGGCGCGCCGAGGCCGCCGGCTACACCGACCTCTGGACCGGCGAGACCGCCGGGCCGGACGGGTTCACGCCGCTGGCCCTCGCCGCCGCCTGGACCGAGCGGGCGCGGCTGGGGACCGGGATCGTCGGCGTCTTCCAGCGCGGGCCGGCGCTGCTGGCCCAGCAGGCGGCGGCGACCGCCGACGCCTCCGGGGGCCGCTTCGTGCTCGGGATCGGCTCCTCCTCGGACCGGATCGTCGAAGGCTGGAACCGGATCCCCTTCGAGCGGCCGCTGAGCAAGGTGCGCGAGACGCTCGACTTCCTCGACCCCGCCCTGGCCGGCGAGCGGACCGAGACCGGCTTCAAGCTCGAACAGAAGCCGGCCCACCCGGTGCCGGTGGTGCTGGCGGCGCTGCGCGGGAAGATGCTCGAGCTGGCGGTGCAGCGCGCCGCCGGCGCCTTCACCAACTTCCTGCCGCTGGCCGGGCTGCCGCAGGTCACCGCGCAGCTTCAGGGGGCGCCGGAGGGCTTCGAGCTGCTCTGCCGCTTCTTCTGCATCCCCGGCGAGCGCGAGCAGGTCGAGCCGCTGGCCCGCTTCATGTTCTCCTCCTACATCACCGTCCCGGTCTACGCGAACTTCTACCGCTGGCTCGGCTACGGCGAGCAGATCGAGCCGATGGTCGCGGCCTGGGAGGCCGGCGACCGCCAGGCGGCCGCGGCCGCGGCACCCTGGGAGCTGATCGAGGAGATGTTCGTCTTCGGCTCGCCCGAGCGGATGCAGGAGCGGCTGGGCGAATTCGTCGCCGGCGGCATCACCCTGCCGATCGTCACCCCGATCGTCACCCCGGACAAGCTGGCGGAGACGATCGACGCCCTGGCGCCCGGTTGAGAGACCGGCGGGGGAGGGTCGGCGGACAACAGCGGGGAGGGTCCGGCGACCCTCCCCCGCCGGTCCCCTAATCGTCCGTGAGGGGCGCGTAGGCGTCGGGTCGGCGGGTCGCGAGGAAGGGGAAGAGCTCGAGCCAGTCGCGGCGCTGGTCGAGGTCGAGGTCGGCGATGAGGACCGCGGGTTCGTCGCGGGGGGCCTGGACGAGGATGCGGCCGTAGGGGTCGCTGATGAAGGAGGAGCCGTAGAAGGCGAGGGGCGGCTCGGTGCCGGTGCGGTTGACGGCGACCATGAAGACTCCGTTGGCGACGCCGTTGCCGACGATCACCTGCTGCCAGAGCGGCCGGGTGTCGAACTCGGGGTGGTCGGGCTCGGAGCCGATCGCGGTCGGGTAGACGAGGACGTCGGCCCCCTCGAGGCTGTAGGCGCGGGCGACCTCGGGGAACCACTGGTCCCAGCAGGTCGGCAGCCCGAGCCGCACCCCCTCCTCCCGAACTGCATCGGATTGTGGTTGTCCTGGAACCGGGATTCGATGCGGTTCGAGGGTGAGGAGGGGGAACGGGTCGGCGCCGCCGGGGCCGGGGCGGAAGTAGCGGTCCTCGTGGTAGCCGGCGGTGACCGGGATGTGGAGCTTGCGGGTGCGGGCGAGGAGCTCGCCGGCCGGGGAGACGACGATCGCGGTGTTGAAGCCGAGGCCGTCCTCGCCGTCGGCGCGCTCGTAGAGCGAGGCGTGGACCGGGACACCGGCCGCCGCCGCCATCCGCGCGGCGAAGTCGAAGGTGCGGCCGCCGGGCAGCTCCTCGGGCTCGGCGCCGGCCGCCCGCGGTCCGCCCGGGTCGACGGCGAAGTAGCGGCTCAGGGTCAGCTCCTGCAGGCAGACCAGCTGCGCGCCGGCCTCGGCGGCGATCCGGATGCCCTCCCCCAGCGCCGCCTCGTGCTCCTCGGGATCGGGGTGCCAGCGGTGCTGGACGGCGGCGATCCGGAACCGCGGCCGGCTCGGCGGCCGGGTCCGGGCGGGCGAATCCGGCGGCTCGGGAGCTTCGATCAGGCGGATCGCGGCCACTGGTGCAAGATAGAGGGAGGTGAGCCTCACCCACAAATCGACTCCCGCCGCCGACGGCTTCCGGATGCCGGGCGAGTTCGAGCCCCACGACGGCTGCTGGATAGCCTGGCCGGAGCGGACCGACAACTGGCGGGCGGGGGCGCAGCCGGCGCAGGAGGCCTTCGCCGCGGTGGCCGCGGCGATCGCCGTCTCCGAGCCGGTGACGATGGCGGTCTCCGACGCCGAGTTCGAGAACTGCCGGGCGCTGCTGCCGCCGCAGGTGCGGGTGGTCGAGGTCTCCACCGACGACGCCTGGCTGCGCGACACCGGGCCGACCTTCGTCGTCGACGGCGGCGGGCGGCGGCGCGGCGTCGACTGGCGCTTCAACGCCTGGGGCGGCAGCGAGGGCGGCCTCTACTCCTCCTGGGAGCGCGACGACCGGGTCGCGGCGAAGGTGCTGGAGGTCGAAGGCGACGACCGCTACCGGGCGCCGCTGGTGCTCGAGGGCGGCGCGGTCCACGTCGACGGCGAGGGCACGGTGCTGACCACCGAAGAGTGCCTGCTGAACCCGAACCGCAACCCGGAGCTCTCGCGCGAGCAGATCGAGCGGGCGCTGCTCGACTTCCTCGGCGCCGAGCAGGTCGTCTGGCTCGGAGCCGGGGTCTTCGAAGACGAGACCGACGGCCACGTCGACAACCTCGCCTGCTTCGCCCGCCCCGGGACGGTGCTGCTGAGCTGGAGCGAGGACGAGGCCGACCCGCAGCAGCCGATCTCACTCGACGCGCGCGACCGGCTCGAAGCGGCCGCCGACGCCCGCGGCCGGCCCTTCGAGGTGGTCCTTCTCCCCTCCCCCGGGCCGCTGCAGATCTCGGCCGGGGAGGCTGCAGGGGTCGACGCCGCCCCGGGGACGGTCCCGCGCCGCGCCGGCGACCGCCTCGCCGCCTCCTACGCCAACTTCTACCTCGGCAACTCGCGGGTCGTCTACCCGCTGCTCGACCCGCGCCACGACGAGGAGGCGGGTGCGGTCCTGCGCCGCGCCTTCCCGGGGCGCGAGGTGGTCGGCGTGCCGGCGCGCGAGATCCTCCTCGGCGGCGGCAACATCCACTGCATCACCCAGCAGGTCCCGGCCACACGCGGAACTCTCAGGCGGGGCCGGCGAGGCTGAGGGCGTAGTCGCCGGCGGCGTCGGTGAACCAGCCCCGCAGCTCGAGGCCGGCGCCGTCGTAGGCGGCGGCGATCCGCTCGCGGGTGAACTTGGTCGAGATCTCGGTCCGCATCTCCTCGTCGGCTTCGAAGCGGATCTCGAGGTCGAGCCCCTCGATCCGCACCTCCTGGTCGGCCAGCGAGCGCAGGCGGATGTCCATCCGCTCCGCCTCCTCGTCGTAGCGGGCCACGTGCTCGAAGGCGTCGAGGTCGAAGTCGGCGCCGAGCTGGCTGTTGAGGACGGCGAGGACGTTCTTGTTGAACTCGGCGGTGACCCCCTCCGAGTCGTCGTAGGCGGCCTCGAGCCGCGCCCTGTCCTTGATCAGGTCGGTGCCGAGCAGCAGGTGGTCGCCGGGGCCGAGGAGGGCGCGGATCCGCTCCAGGAAGGCGTGGCGCTCGCGCGGGTAGAGGTTGCCGATCGTGCCGCCGAGGAAGGCGATCATCCGGCTGCCGGTGCCGTGCGGGACCCGCTCCAGGTGCTGCTCGAAGTCGCAGACCATCCCGTGCACGTTGAGGCCGGGGTACTCGTCGACGAGCTCGGCGGCGGTGCGCTGGGTGATCTCCTCGGAGATGTCGACCGGGACGTAGGTGCCGAGGCCGCCGCAGTCGCGCATCGCGCTCAGCAGGTGGCGGGTCTTCGCCGCCGAGCCGGAGCCGAGCTCGATCAGGGTCGCGGGGCAGCCGGCGGCGGCGTCGATCTCGGCGGAGCGGGTTGTGAGGATCTCGCGCTCGGCCCGGGTCGGGTAGTACTCGGCCAGCTCGGTGATCCGCTCGAACAGCAGCGAGCCGCGCTCGTCGTAGAAGTATTTCGGCGAGACCTCCTTCGGGTAGCCGCAGAGGCCCTCGCGGACGTCGCGGGCCATCCTCGCCGCGGCGTCGGCGTCGAGGTGGACGTCGATCGCGATCGTCATGCGTCCCTCGCGCAGCGCAGGCCGGCGAAGATCTGGCTTCGCTGCGGCAGGTCCCAGTTGCGGAAGCTCGGGCGGGCGACGCGCGGGTGGGTGGCCCAGGAGGAGCCACGCAGCACCCTGTGCTCGGCGCCGAAGAAGACCTCGGAGTACTCGCGGTAGGGGAAGGGCTCGAAGCCGGGATACGGGCGGAACTCGGAGGAGGTCCATTCCCAGCCGTGGCCGACGCCGTCGAGCTGCTCGCGGGCGGCCTCCCACTCGAACTCGGTGGGCAGCCGCTTGCCGGCCCAACGGGCATAGCCGTCGGCCTGCTGCCAGGAGACGTGGATGACCGGATCGGACGAGACGATCGGGGCCCGCCTACCCCGCGCGGTGTCGATCCAATCCTCCCCCTGCCTCTCCCAGTAGAGCGGCGGCTCGGCGCCGGTGTCCTCCATGTAGGCGATGTACGCGCCGTTGCCGACGGGGGTTCGGTCGATCTCGAAAGCATCCAGGTCGACCGTGTGACGCGGCCGCTCGTTGTCATAGGCGAAGCCTCTTGCCCCGGCCCCGATCTCATAGCTGCCGGCCTCGATGACGACCGGGTCGGGGGCGCGGGAGATCTCTCGAACGGGCGGATGCTCAAAGGGCGAGAGATGCCGCGCGCCCCGGCCCGGCTCGTAGCCGTCGACCAGCTGCAGCAGCTGCAGCATCGTCTCGTTGTGCTGGAGCTCGTGGGCGAGCAGCATCTCGTAGACGAAGCCGTCGCGCAGCAGCGGGTCCTCGGCGTCGGGCCCGATCTCCACGCCCTCCAGCACGTCGAGCGTGCGGGCGCGGACGTCGGCCATGTAGGAGCGCAGCTCCTCGTCGCGGAGGATCGGCAGCTCGCCGCGGACCTTGCGGGGGTTCTCGATCGCGTCGTAGAAGCGGCCGAGCTCGCCGTTCAGCGGCTCCCGTCCGCCCACCGTCCGCACCAGCCACAGCTCCTCGAAGTTGGCGATGTGGCCGAGGTCCCAGGCGAGTGGGCTGAGGATCGGCGACCAGACCCGGTTCAGCGCCTCGTCGTCGAGCGGCTCGACCAGAGCCAGGGTCCGCTCCCGCGCCTCTCCCAGCGCTTCCGCGATCGCTCCCTTCGACACTGAGGACACGTCGGTGGCGATGGGGAAAACAGTAGCGAGCCGATCCTTACGTGCAAGTGAAAACCTCGTCTCGCGCCGCTCAGCTCTCGTGAACCACGAGCGGCGGCTCCGCCTCCGAGCCCTCGAGCGGCAGCAGGTGCCACTGGACCCGATAGCCGAGCGCTTCGGCATAGCGGTCGACGGTGGAGATTCGCGCGTCGCCGGCCGCTCCCTCGAGGCGCGCCACCGACGACTGCGAGGTCTCCATCGCGGCGGCCAGAGCCGTCTGCGAACGTCCGTCCTGTTGCCTAAGGCCGCCCAGGTCTCGCATCAGGGCCCGCCTCCGCATAGCCGCATCGAGCAGCTTCGGGAAATCGGGGTTGCGGGCGGTGCGTTCCGCAATCAGCTCGTCAAGCACATCGGGCTCTTCAACCATGCTCTTCCCTCCAAGGAATTTCTATATCAAGAAAAAGATAGCATTTCTGAGCTATAGCGGGTAACCCCCATCAGCCCGTCCCCGCTGCCTCGGGGTCGCGCCAGACTTGCTTCAGCCAGGGCGGGGAGATCGCGAAGGTGGCGGTGCTGGTGGCGGCGATCGGCTCGAGGGGGATCAGGTGGACGCGGCGGCCGGGGGTGTAGCGGTCGAATTCGTCGAAGTCGACGGGGTTGCCGGCGTGGCTGCCGCCGGAGACGCGGAGGAGATGGGTCTCCGGCCCCCAGCCGTTCTCCGGCCGCGCGCCGACCGCTTCGGCGGCGTCCTTCAGCGGCCCGATGCCGGCGTCGGAGCCCCAGTTGCGGATGCTGCGGGCGCCGCCGTTGTAGCCGTTGTGGGAGGAGGCGCGCTCGTCGACCCCGCCGGGCCGGATACGGATCTGCACCCCCTCCCAGTCGTCGCGGTGGTAGCCCTTCGCCCCGGCCACCGGCACGCCCCGCAGGGTCGCCGAGTCGGCGTAGTAGGTCCAGTACTGGATGTAGAGGTTGCCGGCCCGCGCGCCGGAGCAGTCGGCGCCGGCGGCTTCGCTCGCCTCAGCCGCGGCGGCGCGGCAGTCGACCACGTGGACGAAGGCGCTGACCGGCATCCCCGCGTCGGTGCGGTGGACGAGGCCCGACCCGGAGGCGTCGCCGCAGGCGGTGCTGCGGCATCCCCGGAAGTCGACCGGCACCGCCCGCGACCCCTCCTCGTAGGCGATCACCGGCATGTGCAGGCGTACCAGGCGCCCGACCTCGCTGCCGTAGACGGCGATCAGCCGCGGCTCGTCCCCGCAGCCGTCGGCCAGCGAGGCCGCGCAGAGGATCCGGTCGGCCACCGCCCGCGCCAGCGAGGCCCCCGGCACCCGCACCCCGGCGGCGAGGAGGCCGAGCAGGAGCAGCGAGATGACCAGCAGCGTCCCGACCCACTCCACCGTCCCCTGCCCCCGCTCCGACCGCATGGGCCGAAGCTAGGGAGCAAGGTCCTACAGGTGGGTGTCACAGGTGCCGATTGCCGCGCGCCTTCGTGGCGGAATCGTGCCCTTCGAGTTAGATCGCTACTTGAAGGTCAGCGTCAGGGTGCGATGGCGGACCCCGGTCCCCGAGAGGGAGACCTTCAAGCCGCCTGGCTTTTTCGCCAGCAGGGTCAGGCCGCCGGAGGTGAGGCGCACCTTGATCACCTTCGAGGCGCCCGCCCGAAGGTGGAAGGACGCGTGGCCGATCACGCCGTGGTCCAGCAGTTTCACCACCCCTGAACATGCTCCGCCCTTGCAGGTCAGCTTCACGCGGGCGACCCGATGCTTGACCTTCGCCCTGGCGGCTGCGACGGCCACCCCGGCCGCCGGGGCGGGAGCGGGGCCGCCCGAGGTCGGCGAGCTCGGGCTGGACGAACCGGAACTCGTTCCGCCACCGGAGCCGCCACCGCCGGCGCTGCCGGAGCCGCCACCCCCGCCGGAACCCCCGCCGCCGCCGCCGCCGGACGGTTCTTCCGAGGCTTTGATCGCGATCTGCCGGGACTTCGAATAACCGAAGCCGCCGTCGTCGTGGACGGTGAGCGTGACCGCATAGGTGCCGAGAGCGGCGTAGGCGTGCGTCACTTCTCCACCTTCGGCTTCGGAGCCGTCTCCGAAATTCCATTCGTAGGATTCGATGGGCCCGGAGCCTTCAACCGAAGAGAAGCCGTTGAAGGAAACCGCCTCGCCGGGCGCTGCCGCCCCCGGCCCCGCAATGACCGGTTCCGCCGGTTCGACCCGCTGCGCGCAGTCTTCGATGTCGTTGCTCCACTCCTGCTGCAGGTAATAGTGGTTCGTACCGATTTCCTGGTTGTAGAGCGTTCCGGTCGATCCTCCGAGCGGAGAGCCGTAGTCGTCGCTGCTGTTGCGGCACTCGTCCCCGTTCTCGAACCCTTCGTCGTCATACCAGGCTTCGAGGGTCGGATCGGTGATCGACTCGTTGGCCTCGTGGCTGAGGCTGCTGAACATGTCGTCGGCGTTGCCGTTGGCGTGTCCGTTCGGGTACTCGCCCACCCCGCACCCGATCGGGTCTTCCGGCGAGTAGCTGATGTTCGAGTAGACCAGTTCCGACCCTTCGATGAAGTTGTGGTACGCGCAGAAACCTTCGGGATTGCCTTCCTGTGCGTCGAAGCAGAAATATTCCCCCGAACCTTCTTCGAAGCAACTACCGACTTCGGGCGGCAGCACCACATAGAACTCCGTGCCGAGCCCGTTCGGCAGCCCTTCGGCGGAGACCAGGGAGGTCAGCACTTCCTGGATCTTCTCGTCGGTGACGCAGGCGGTGAATTCGGCGCCGAAGTAACCGTTGTACGCCGGGCAGGTGTTGCCGTAGGGCGCGATGTCGGTTGCCGAGCCGCCGTAGGAATCCTGGTAGAGAGCGTGCTGAGCGCCTTCGTCTTCGTACTGGGCGCTGACCGAGTAGACGTTGGTCGTCTTGCCGCTGTCGGCAGCGACATTTTCCAGGTAGGTCGTGAGCGCCGTTTCGTAACCGGCGGGAAAGCTGTAGCCCGGGGCCTTCCAGAAGACCGCGAAGGCTTGCTGCGAGTGCATGACCGGACCCCCGTGGTATTCGAGCGGGGGGAACCCCGTCGGTTCCGTCGCGTGCAGCGAGCGCGACTGCGGAGCGAACGGAACCGCGGTCGGCTGCAACGGCAGGTATCCGATCCTCCCCCCGCCCGCCGTCGGGGCAACTACGGCCGTCGCGGCCGAGGGCCAGACGGCAAGGGAGGCCAGGATTAAGAGTACGAAGAACGGGTATTTGGACTGGTTTTTTTGCGGCATGACGGGAAACCTAACCGGCTCCCGGACCGCACTGCAACCCGGGGTTCTAGAGGTTGCCGATCTCGGCGGCTATTTCGGCCGCTGCCGCTTTGGCGTCGGCGAAGAGCATCGAGGTGTTGGGTTCGTAGAAGAGGTCGTTGTCGATGCCGGCGAAGCCGGGGCTGAGGGAGCGCTTGATCACGATCACCTCTTGGGCCTCGGAGACTTCGATGATCGGCATCCCGGCGATCGGCGAGTCGGGGTCGTTCTTCGCCGCCGGGTTGGTGACGTCGTTGGCGCCGACGACGACGGCGACGTCGGTGCGCGGCATCTCCGGGTTGATGTCCTCCATCTCGCGCAGCTGCTCGTAGGGCACGTCGGCCTCGGCGAGGAGGACGTTCATGTGGCCGGGCATGCGGCCGGCGACCGGGTGGATCGCGTAGTTGACGGTGACGCCGCGCTTCTCCAGCTCGTCGGCGACCTCCTTGATCGCGTGCTGGGCCTGGGCGACGGCGAGGCCGTAGCCGGGGACGATCACGACCGAGTCGGCGTAGGCGAGCTTGATCGCCGCGTCCTGGGCGCCGATCGAGACGTGCGGGCGCTCCTCCCCCCCGCCCGCGGCGCCGCCCGAGGGGGCGCCGCCGAAGCCGGCGAAGAGGATGTTGGCGACCGAGCGGTTCATCGCCGTCGCCATCTCCAGGGTGAGGATCGTTCCCGAGGAGCCGACCAGGGTGCCGGCGACGATCAGGGCGACGTTGTGGAGGGCGAAGCCGGCCGCCGCCGCGGAGAGGCCGGTGAAGGCGTTCAGCAGCGAGATCACCACCGGCATGTCGGCGCCGCCGATCGGCAGGACGACGAGGTTGCCGAGGATCGCGGCGGCGATCAGGATGCCGATGAAGAGCGGTTCGGAGGGGCTGCCGTGGTTGATCGCGATCGAGACCGCGGCGGCGACGACGGCGATCAGCAGGACGCCGTTGACCACCTGCTGCCCGGGCACCGCCAGCGGCCGGGTCGGGATCAGGTCCTGGAGCTTGGCGAAGGCGATGTTCGAACCCCAGAAGGAGACCGAGCCGACGATCCCGGCGAACAGGGTGGGGATCAGGACTTCCAGCGGCATCCCCGAGGAGCCGTGGCGGAGCTCGGACCAGGCGATCAGGGCGACGGCGCCGCCGCCGACGCCGTTGTAGAGGGCGACCATCTGCGGCATCTCGGTCATCTGCACCCGCACCGAGGCGACGGCGCCGATCGCCGAGCCGATCGCCAGGCCGAGGACGATCAGGCCCCAGTTGCCGACCCCGTCGAGCAGCAGCGTGGTGACCACCGCGACCGCCATGCCGACGGCGGCGATCATGTTGCCGCGCTTGGCGGTGGTCGGGTGCGTCCCCTGTTTGATCCCGACGATGAAGAGGGAGAAGGAGACGATGTAGAGCGCGGTGGCGGCGTCGCCACCGGGCGTGAGGACGGCCAGGCTCATTTCTTCTCGCCCTCGGCCTTGGGTTTCGGCTTTTTGCTGAACATGCCGAGCATCCGGTCGGTGACCATGAAGCCGCCGACGATGTTGATCGCGCCGAAGGCGATCGCGATCGTCCCGATCAGGTACTCGAGCCCGTCGTTGGCCTCGCCGACGACGATCAGGCCGCCGAGCATGACGATGCCGTGGATCGCGTTGGTCTGCGACATCAGCGGCGTGTGCAGGGTGGTCGGCACCTTCGAGATCACCTCGAAGCCGACGAAGATCGCGAGGACGAAGATCGTGATCTCCGCGAACAGGTTCATTTGGCGGTCCTCTCTCCCCGGATCTCCCCTTCGTGGGCGATGCAGGCGGCGTCGACGATGTCGTCCTCGAAGTCGATCTTCAGCTGCCCCTCCTCGTCGACCAGGAGCCCGAGCAGGTTCTCGAGGTTCTTGGCGTAGAGCTGGGAGGCGTCGGCGGCCATGTCGCTGACCAGGTTGGCGGGGCCGATCACCTTGACGCCGTCGACGACCACGGTCTCGCCCGGCTTCGAGGGCTCGGCGTTGCCGCCGGAGTCGGCGGCGAGGTCGACGATCACCGAGCCCGGCGCCATCGAGCGGACCGCCGCCTCGGTGATCAGCACCGGCGCCTGGCGGCCGGGGATCTGGGCGGTGGTGATGATCACGTCCATTTTCGCCGCCGCCTCGGCCAGCGCCTGGCGGACCTGCTCGTTCTCCTCCTCGGTCAGGGGCCGGGCGTAGCCGCCCTCGCCCTCGGCGTCGGGGATGAAGTCGAGTTCCAGCGGCCGGCCGCCGAGCGAGGCGATCTGCTCCCAGGCGGCGCGGCGGATGTCGAAGCCGGTGACGATCGCGCCCAGCCGCTTCGCGGTGGCGATCGCCTGCAGGCCGGCGACGCCGGCGCCGAGGACCATCACCTTGGCCGGAGCGACGGTGCCCGCGGCGGTGGTCATCATCGGGAAGAGCTGGCCCGCCTCGCGGGCGGCGAGCAGGGTGGCGGCGTAGCCGGCGAGGTTCGCCTGCGAGGAGAGCGCGTCCATCGCCTGGGCGCGCGTCGTCCGCGGGATCGCCTCCATCGCGAAGGCGGTGACCCCGGCGGCGGCGAGCGCCCGGTTCGACTCGGCGGCGGTCAGCGGCGAGAGGTGGCCGATCACGACCTGGCCCTTAACGAGCCTGCCGATCTCCTCGGCGCTCAGCGGCCGCACGTGGAGGACGACCTCGGCTCCCCAGGCGGCGCCGGCGTCGCCGACCTGCGCCCCGGCCTCCTCGTAGGCGGCGTCGGTGTGGCCGGCGCCCGCGCCGGCGCCCGCCTCGACGACGGGGTCGATCTTCTCGCTGACCTTCGCCTGCAGCGATTTGACCACGTCAGGGACCAGCGCGACCCGGCGCTCCCCCTCGGCGGACTCTTTCGGCACTCCGATCTTCATGACGCGGCGCGGGAGGATATGCGAAACGGGCCGAGTCCCGCCCCGACCCCCTGATTACTGCGTGGCGACCCCGGCCAGGTCGGCCAGTCGCTCCAGCGTGTGCCGCTGCTGGTCGCGCTCGACGTGGACCGGCGAGACGATCAGCCGGTCGATGCCGGCGCCCCGGAAGCGCTCGACCCGCTCGGCGACTTCGGCCTCGGTGCCGACCAGCGAGGTCGCCTCGACGATCTCGTCGGGCATCGCCTCGAAGGCGCCGGCGCGGTCGCCGTCCTGGAAGCGCTTCTGGACCTCGTCGGCGACCTCGCCGAAGCCGAAGCGGTGGGCGAGGTCGACGTAGAAGTTGGTCTTGCGGCTGCCCATGCCGCCGAAGTAGAGGACGAGACCGGCCTTGACAACGCTCTTCGCCGCCTCGAGGTCGCCGTCGATCGCCACCTGCAGCGAGGGGCTGACCTCGAGGTCGGAGCGCTGCCGGCCGCCCTTGGCGAAGCCGGCCTCCAGGTGCTCGCCCCAGGTCTGCTCGAAGGCGTCGACGCTGAAGAAGATCGGGATCCAGCCGTCGCAGAGCTCCGCCGCCATCTCGACCGATTTGCGGCCGATCGCGCCGACGAAGACGGGGATCTCGTTGCGCAGCGGGTGGAAGTTCAGCTTCAGCGGCTTGCCCTCGCCGCCCGGCAGCGGCAGCTTGTAGTGCTCGCCCTGGTGGTCGACCGGGCCCTCGCGGGCGATGATCTCCCGCACCACCTCGATGTACTCGCGGGTGCGGCCCCAGGGCTTGGCGTAGGGCACCCCGTACCAGCCCTCGGAGACCTGCGGGCCGGAGGGGCCGAAGCCGAAGAGGAAGCGGCCGCCGGAGAGCTTGTCGATCGTCGCCCCCGCCATCGCCGCCGCCGCGGGCGGGCGCGCCGGCACCTGCATGATCGCCGCGCCGAGGTTGATCCGCTCGGTCCGCGCCGCCAGCCAGGCGAGGACGCTGACCACGTCGGAGCCGTAGGACTCGGCCGCCCAGACCGACTCGTAGCCCAGCGCCTCGGCCGCCAGCACCAGCTCGGCGGCCTCCTCGCCGGCCGGCCCGATGCCCCAGTATCCGAGGTTGACTCCCAGCTTCAGTCCCATCGCTCCCGCACCCTATTGAATAGAGCGATGGCCGACCGCCGCCCGTCCTCCGCCTCGCCCGAGCAGGGGCTCTCCGCCAGGGAGGCCCAGGCGCGGCTGCGCAAGCTCGGGCCGCCGCCCGAGAACTCCTCGCGCTCGACCGCGAGCATCATCGCCGGCAACGTCTTCACGCTGTTCAACGCGATCATCGGCGCCTTCTTCGTCCTCGACCTGGCGCTGGGGCTCTACGCCGACTCGATCTTCGGCCTGATCGCGGTGGTCAACTCCTACATCGGCATCCGCCAGGAGCTGAAGGCGAAGGCGACGCTGGACGAGCTGGCGGTGCTCGTCGCCCCCCACGCCAAGGTCGTCCGCGACGGCGAGGCGGTCGAGCTGACCGCGAACGAGGTCGTCCCGGGCGACGTCGTCCGGGTCGGCCCCGGCGACCAGCTCGTCGCCGACGGCGAGGTGATCCACTCGCGGGGGATGACGATGGACGAGTCGCTGCTGACCGGCGAGAGCGACGGGATCCGCAAGGGCGAGGGCGACGCCGTCCTCTCCGGCTCCTTCTGCGTCTCGGGGTCGGGGCACTACGCGGTCGGGGCGGTGCGCGAGGAGAGCTACGCCGGCCGGATCGCGGGCGAGGCGAAGACGTTCCGCCACCCGCCCTCGCCGCTGCAGGAGGAGGTCAACCGGGTGATCATCGCCTCCGCCTACCTGATGGTGCCGCTGGCGGTGCTGCTGATCGTCAGCCTCAAGGTCCGCAGCGTCGGGATCGAAAGCGCGGCGCAGACGGCGACGGCCGGGCTGGTGACGCTGATCCCCGAGGGCCTGGTGCTGCTGATGAGCGTCACCTTCGCGGTCGCCGCGGTGCGGCTGGCGCGGCGCGCCACCCTGGTCCAGCAGATGAGCGCGACCGAGAGCCTCGCCGCGGTCGACACGATCTGCGTCGACAAGACCGGGACGCTGACCGCGGGCGAGCTGCGCCTGGCCGGGGTCGAGTACGCCGAGGGAATCGACCCGGCGAGCGGGGCGAAGGCGCTGGGCCGCTTCGCCGCCAGCGCCGGCGACCGCAACAAGACGCTGGAGACGATCGCCGAGAAGTTCCCCGGCCAGGCGGGGCGGGTGCGCGGCGAGGTTCCCTTCTCCTCCGAGTGGAAGTGGAGCGGGGTCTCGCTCGACGGGGCCGGCGGCGCCACCTACGTGATGGGGGCGCCCGACGTGCTGGCCGAGAGCGGGGCGCTGACGCTGCCCGCCGGGCTGGCGGCGAAGCTGGAAGCGGAGACCGCGGCGGGGCGGCGGGTCGTCGCCTTCGGGCAGACCGGCGAGCCGCTGCCGGGCGACCCGGCCGCGAACGGGGCGCCGCGGATGACGCCGCTGGCGCTGGTCGTGCTGGAGGAGACGCTGCGCCCCGACGCGGCGGAGACGATCGCCACCATGCGCGCACAGCAGGTGGACCTGAAGCTGATTTCCGGCGACGCGGCGGCGACCGTGACCGCGGTCGCCTACGCGGTCGGGGTGCCGCGCGAGGCGGGCGTGATCGAGGGCCCCGACCTGCCCGCCGACGAGGAGGGGCTGCAGCGCGCGGCGCTGGAGAACACGATCTTCTGCCGGATCAAGCCCGAGCAGAAGAAAGCCCTGGTCGGGGCGCTGGTCGCGGCCGGCCGCTACGTGGCGATGATCGGCGACGGGGTCAACGACGTGCCGGCGCTGAAGCGGGCGCGGATGGCGGTGGCGATGGGCTCGGGGACGCAGGTGACCAAGGGCGTCGCCGACGTGGTCCTGCTCGAGGACCAGTTCTCGCGGCTGCCCGAGGCGGTCGGCGAAGGCCGGCGGATCGCCCGCAACATCCACCGCCTCGGCCGCCTCTACCTGACCAAGACGGTCTACGCGGCGGCGCTGATCCTGCTCGTCGCGGTGCCGGGGTTCACTTTCCCCTTCCTCCCCCGCCACCTCACCGTGGCCGCCTTCCTGACGATCGGGGTCCCCTCCTTCGTGCTGGCGCTGATGCCCTCCGACGGGCCGCTCTACCGCGGCCGGCTGCTGCGGGCGCTGGCCGCCTTCGCGGTGCCGGCGGGGGTGGCGACGGCGCTCGGCTCGATCCTCTCCTTCTTCCTCGTCGACACCGTCGCCGGGGCGAGCCTCGAAGCCGGCCGCACCGCGGCGACGACGACGCTGATCGTGCTCGGCCTCTGCTTCATCCTCCTATTGGAGCGCGGCCCCGGCCGCGAGCACATCGCGATCCAGTCGAACATGCTGGCGATGGTCGCCGCCCTCGGCGCGATCTTCGCCGGCATCCTCGCGATCGCGCCGCTGCGCGAATTCTTCGACATGGTCCTGCTCAGCGCCCCGGAATGGTTCCTCGCCCTGTTCTCGGCCGCGATCGGCCTGACGATCGCCAGCCTGCTCTGGAAACTGCCGCAGATCGAAGCCTGGGAAGTCCCGGAAGACGCCTGACCGGCGCATCTCGGCCCCCCGGTCGCTCCCGTGCAGAGCACGCCGCGCTCCCTGCGTCCACCGATCTGCTCGGTCAGGCAGACGCAGGCGGAAGGACAAACTGCGAGACGATCAGATTCGCCGCCAGGCGCGGCTCGGCGCCCTCGCGGCGGCGCTCGATCCGGACCTCGATCACGACCGTGCTCTTGCCGACGTGCAGCGGCTCGGCCCGGGCCTCGATCTCGTCGCCGAGGACGCCGGCCGCGAAGACGTTCAGCTTCAGCTCGATCGTCGTGAAGTTGTGGCCGGGCGGGATGCAGCGGAAGGTCGACCAGGCGGCGACGGTGTCGCCGAGCGCGGTCCAGACGCCGCCGTGGACGAAGCCGCCGGGATGCAGGTGGCGCCGGTCGACGACGATCGCGCCGCGGGCGTGGGAGTCCTCGACCTCCAGCGGCTCGATCCCGAGATCGCCGGGGAAGCTGCCCGGCAGGAAGGCGCGGACCGACTCCGGGGTGATCGTCGAGCTCGGGTGCGGCTGGTCGCTCATCGCCGCGGCAGCCTATTACCCGGAACGAACCCGACCCCGGCTCGCGATTGGTGAGTTGACCTGCCTATAGCGAGGTCAACTCACCAATCGCTGCAGTCGCTGCTCAGTTCAGCCGTTCGACCAGCATCGCCTTGCCCTGCCCGCCGGCCACGCACATCGTCTCCAGGCCGACCTGCTTGTCGTCGGTCTCGAGCACGTTCAGCAGGGTGCCCATGATCCGGGCGCCGGTCATCCCGAAGGGGTGGCCGAGGGCGATCGCGCCGCCGTGGGTGTTGAGCTTGTCTTCGTCGATCCCGCATTCGGCCATGATCGGGATCACCTGGGCGGCGAAGGCCTCGTTCAGCTCGACCCGGTCGACGTCGGCGATCGTCATCCCGGCCCGGTCCAGCACCTTCTTGATCGCGCCGATCGGGGCGACGCCCATCAGCTCCGGCTCGTTGCCGTGGGTGGCGGCGGTGATGATCCGGGCGCGCGGCTTCAGGCCCAGCTCCTTGGCCCGCTCGGCGCTCATCAGCAGCACCGCGGCGGCGCCGTCGTTGAGCGGGCAGGAGTTGCCGGCGGTGACGCCGCCGCCGCCGAAGGCCTCGGGCAGTTCGGAGAGCTTCTCCAGGGTCGAGGAGGCGCGGGGGCCGTCGTCCTTGGCGACCTCGCCGCCGTCGGGCAGCTTCACCGGCACGATCTCGCGGTCGAAGAAGCCGTCCTCCTGGGAGCGCACCGCCAGTTCCTGGGAGCGCTGGGCGAACTTGTCCATGTCGGCGCGGCTGACCTCGTACTTCTTGGCGACGTTGACGGCGGTCTCGCCCATCGCGATGTAGGCGTTCGGCTGGCCGTCGTTGCCTTTCAGGTTCTCGTTCTGGTCGGCCTCGCCGGCGGGCTCGGTGCGCTCGTTGTAGCGGCTGACCCACTCGACCCCGACGGCCAGGTAGGCGTCGCCCTCGCCGGCCTTGATCGCGTTGCCGGCGTGGCGGATCGCGTCGAGGCTGGAGGAGCAGTAGCGGGAGACGGTGACCCCGTTGACCTCCTGCGGCAGCTTCTCGCTGAGCAGGGAGACGATGCGGCCGAGGTTGAAGGCCTGCAGGCCCTGCGGCATGCCGACCCCGCAGAAGAGGTCTTCGATGCTCGCCGGGTCGACCTCGGGGTTGCGCTCGAGCAGCCGGTCGACCACGTAGGCGCCCATCTCATCCGGGCGCAGCTGGGCCAGCGACCCCTTGAAGGCACGGCCGATCGGCGTGCGGATCGTGTCGACGATGACTGCTTCGGGCATTACTTGTCTCCTTGAAGGCTGGGGAAAGGGCTTGCGAGAACGGCAGCAGGGTAATCGACGGCGACCGCCGCCGTTTCGTGCGTTTTGTCACGAAGTGACGCGGGAGCGTCGTCGGCCTGCGTTACATTCGGCTCAATCCACCTCGCGCTTACCGCGAGCTCTGCCGCCCGGCGGCGACGAAAGGAGGGTTCCTAGATGCCTGAGGGTTACTGCGTCAAGGAGCGCAAGAAGGTCGAGATCAAAGACGCCAAGCAGGTGACGATGAAGAACGGTCGCCCGGCCATCCAGGGCGTCTGCCCGGACTGCGGGACGAAAATCTTCAAGATCGGGAAACTCGAATAGGAGCTCGCTGAGGGGCATTTGAACCCGGCGCGGCCGGGGAGCGTATGCCGGGTCGGATGATCCAGCTTGGAACTTCGGCCCGGGGCGCGCTCAGCCGCGAAGGCGACGTCGGCGAGGAGGCCGGCGGGTAGACCCCGGCCGCCTCCGAACTTCGGTGGCCCACAGCCCCCCGAAGTTCGGAGTCGCGGCTCAATCCTCGGCGACGGGGCTGGGCTTGGCGCGCTTGCGGTAGCTGAGGGACGGGGGGACGAGCGCGCGGATCTCGGCGAGGAGGCGGGCGGAGAGCTCGCCCGGATCCTCGTCGGGGCGGGGCTGGCCGCCGGCGGGGTCGAAGAAGCGGATGCGGATGCGGGGGCGGCGGGGGAAGCCGGTGAGGTCGCTGGTCCCCTCGATCGCGACGAGGCTGACGTGGGCCTCGGGAACCTCCAGGGCGAGGCGGCCGACGCCGCTGCGCGCGCGCAGGACCTTGCCCCTGGAGCGGGTGCCCTCGGGGAAGACGCCGATGCAGACGCCCGCCCGCAGCGCCTCGATCGCTTTCGCCAGCGCGTCCTTGTCGCTCTTGCCGCGCTGGATCGGGATCTGGCCCATGCCGTCGAGGATCGGGCCGAGGCCGCGCACGTCCCAGAGCTCAGATTTGGCCAGGGCGCGGATCTGCCGACGCCGCAGCGCCGCGATCCCGACCATCACCGGGTCCCAGTGGCTGTCGTGGTTGCCGACGATCAGCAGCGGGCCGTGCTCGGGCACGCTCTCCAGGCCCTCGACCCGCATCCGCCCCCACCAGGCGACGGGCTTGTTGACGGTCATCGCCAGGCGGTAGGTGCGGGTGCGCTCGTACATCGGGACGGAGTTCTACCTGCTCGCAGGCGACCGAACCCTCGCGCCCCGCAGACGGAGGGGCCGCCCGAGCCCTGCCGCCGCTCGCCGGAGGCGGCCGGACGACTCGCTCCTGCCGGCGGCGACCCGGATCAGTCCCGCGACGGGAGGGTGGAGAGCCCCGGAGGTCGGGCGGCCTCCGTAATCTCAGCGGCCCAGAGAACGACGGCGAATTGGAGACCGGTCAATGAGCGACGGCAGCCCGGCCCGGGGCGGCATCGAGGTGGAGGGGCTCGTCCGCGAGTTCAAGAACGGCCCGCGGGCGGTCGACGGGATCGACCTCGAGGTCGCCCCGGGCGAGATCTACGGCTTCCTCGGCCCCAACGGCGCCGGCAAGTCGACGACGGTGCTGATGCTGACCACCCTGCTGCCGCCGACCGCCGGCAGCGCCCGGGTCGCCGGCTTCGACGTCGCCCGCGAAGGCCCGCAGGTGCGATCGGCGATCGGCGCCGCCCTGCAGGAGGCCGCCCTCGACCCGCTGCTGAGCGGCCGCGAGCACATGCGCCTGCAGACCTCGCTGCACGGCCTCGGCAAGGCCGAGCGCGAGGAGCGCGGCGGCGAACTGCTCGAGCGGGTCGGCCTCGCCCACGCCGCCGACCGCAAGGTGGGCGGCTACTCGGGCGGGATGAAGCGCCGCCTCGACCTCGCCCTGGCGCTCGCCCACCGCCCCCGCATCCTCTTCCTCGACGAGCCGACGACCGGGCTCGACATCCAGAGCCGCACCGCGCTGTGGGACGAGGTCGCCCGCCTCGCCGGCTCCGACGGCGTCACCGTCTTCCTAACCACCCAGTACCTCGAGGAGGCCGACGCCCTCGCCAACCGGGTCGGGATCATCGACCACGGCAGGATCGTCGCCGAGGGCACCCCGGCGGCGCTGAAGGCAGAGATCGGCCGCCCCACCGTCGAGGTGATCCCGCGCGAGGAGGGCGACCGCGAGCGCACCGCCGCCGTGCTCGGCCGCTTCGGCGAGGCCGCCGGCTCCCACCCCCGCGCCGTCGCGGTCCGCCTCGAGGGCGGCGAGGCGGCCCTGGCCGAGGTGGTCCGCGCGCTCGACGCGGAGGACGTCGCGATCGAGCACCTGCAGCTGCACGCCCCCTCGCTCGACGACGTCTTCCTCGCCAAGACCGGCCGCTCGCTGGAGGGCGCCGAGGACGAGGCGGCCGGGGCGGCCGCGCCCGAGGCGGTCGCCTCGCCGTGAGCGCCGCCACCGCAACCGCCGGCCACTCGCCAGTGCCCGACGCGGCGCTAGGCACCCAGGTCGGGCAGCTCGCCCACCGCTCGGTCCTGCGCACCCTGCGCCAGCCGGCGCAGATCGTCCCCGCCCTGATCTTCCCCCTCTTCCTGCTCGCCGTGAACTCGGGCGGGCTCAAAGACGCGACCAACCTGCCGGGCTTCCCGACCGACTCCTACCTCACCTTCGCCCTCGCGGTCCCGTTCATGCAGGGGGCCCTCTTCTCGGTGATGAACTCCGGCACCGACCTCGCCCGCGACATCGAAACCGGCTTCCTCAACCGCCTGGCTCTGACCCCGCTGCGCGGCGCCGCCCTGCTGATGGGCCTGCTCGCCGGGACGATCGTGCTCGGCGTCGTCCAGGGCGCCACCTACCTCACGGTCGGCCTCCTCGCCGGGGCCGAACTGGCCGCCGGCGCCGGCGGCGCGGCGATGATCGTCCTGCTCGCGGTCGCGATCACCGTCGCCTTCGGCACCCTCGGCCTCTTCGTCGCCCTGCGCACCGGGACCGGCGAGGCGGTCCAGGGCCTCTTCCCGGTCTTCTTCGTCTTCCTCTTCCTCTCCTCGATGGCGCTGCCGCTGGAACTGATCCAGACCGACTGGTACCGGGCGATCGCCACCGCCAACCCGGTCTCCTACCTGCTGGCGGCGTTCCGCTCGCTGCTGATCGAAGGCTGGGAGCCGGGGAAGCTGGCGCTCGGCTTCGCGATCGCGGCGGCGATCTTCGCGATCGGCATGTACGCGGCGAGCAGCGCCCTGAAGACGAGGCTGGTGCGCACGTGAGCGCGACCGCGGCTGTGACCGCCGACCCGAACGGCGCCGGCACCGGCGGCACCGCCAACCGGCTGACGATCGCCCGCGCGGTCGCCTGGCGCAGCATCCACAACTTCCTCACCAACCCGGCCTTCCTGGTCCCCTCGCTGCTCTTCCCGCTGTTCTTCTTCGTCTCCTTCGCCGGCGGCCTCTCCTCGGTCGCCAACGTCCCCGGCTTCGACTTCCCGACCGGCTACACCGCCTTCCAGTTCGTCTTCGTCCTGCTGCAGTCGGCGGCCTTCGGCGGCGTCTTCACCGGCTTCGCGATGGCCCGCGACTTCGAGACCGGCTTCGCCCGCCGCTACCTGCTGGCGGCGAGCCATCGCAGCGGCATCGTCGCCGGCTACGCATTGGCGGCGATGGTCCGCGCCTTCGTCACCTGGACCGTCCTCACCCTCGTCGCCCTCGTCGCCGGGATGAACGTCAACGGCAGCGGCATCGAACTCTTCGGCCTCTACGGCCTCGCCCTGCTGGTCAACCTGGCGGCGACGATGTGGGCGGCCGGGGTGGCGATGCGGGTGCGCTCGATCCAGGGCGGCCCGCTGATGCAGTTCCCCGTCTTCCTGATCCTCTTCCTCGCCCCGGTCTACGTGCCGCTCGACCTGCTCAGCGGCTGGATCCACGCCGTCGCCTCGGTCAACCCGGTGACCGCCCTGATCGAGGCCGGCCGCGGCTTCATCTCCGGCGACCCCTTCCAGGTGGGCCTGGCCTTCACCGTGGCCGTGGCCCTCCCGATCGTCTTCTCCCTCTGGGCCCGCGGCGGCCTCAAGCGGGCCGAAGCGGCCGGCTGACCCTGCTCCCCCGAACCCCAACCACTACAAGCCGTCTAAGTGACGAAAGTCACGCCTTCGTATCGCCTGTGACGGGAAAGTGATCAACCTTGGCTGCGACGGCGCAAATCCCGGCTTTTCCCTGCGGGTAGAAGCGGGGTTCTAAAGTGTCGTTCGTGACCCAGAGGCCGCTGGAGCTGATTCTCGCCCGCAACCTGATGTCGGCCCTCTCGACCCCTGCCTTCCTCGTCGACGAGGGCGGCCTCCTGGTCTTCTACAACGAGGCCGCCGGCCTCCTGCTGGGCAAGCGCTTCGAGGAGCTGGGGACGGTCGGCCCGAGCGAGTGGGGCTCGCTGTTCGGCCCCTTCGACGAGAGCGGCGAGCCGATCCCCTACGACGAGCTGCCGATCGTCCGCGCCGTCCGCGCCGGCCGCCCCGCCCACGCCGAGCTGACCGTGCGCTCGACCGACGGCAGCAGCCACGAGGTCGAGGTCTCGGCCTTCCCGATCCTCACCCCGCACGGCTCGCAGGGGGCGATCGCCGTCTTCTGGCCCGCGCTCGGCAACGGCAACGGAGCGGCGGCGGCATGAAGGTCAAGCTCTGGGGGACCCGCGGCTCGATCCCTGCCCCCGGGCCGGAGACGATCCGCTACGGCGGCAACACCTCCTGCGTCGGGGTCGAGCTCTCCGACGGCTCGACTCTCGCCCTCGACGCCGGCACCGGCATCCGCTGCCTCGGCCTCGCCCTCCCCGACGAGCCGAGCCGGCTCCACGTCCTCCTCACCCACCTCCACCTCGACCACATCCAGGGGCTCGTCTTCTTCGCCCCCGCCTTCCGGCCGCAGACCGAGATCGTGATCTGGGGCCCGGCCTCGCCGGAGGCCTCGCTGCGGGACCGGATCTCCCGCTACATCTCCGCCCCGCTCTCGCCGGTCGAGGTCCGCGAGCTGCCCTGCGACGTCTCCTTCCGCCACTGCCCGGAGAGCGAGTGGGAGATCGGGCCGGCCCGGGTCCGCGCCGCCTCGGTCGCCCACCGCGGCCCCACCCTCGGCTACCGGATCGACGACGGCGACTCCTCGCTCGCCTACATCCCCGACCACGAGCCCGCCCTCGGCGCCGACCTGGAGCAGCTCGAGGAGGACTGGATCTCCGGCTTCGCCCTCGCCAGGGACGCCTCGCTGCTGATCCACGACGGCCAGTACACCGACGCCGAGTACCCGTGCCACCTCGGCTGGGGCCACTCGGCGCTCTCGCACGCGCTCGCCTTCGCCGACCGCACCGGGGCCGAGCGCACCGTCCTCTTCCACCACGACCCGCTCCACTCCGACGAGGACCTCGACCGGCTCGGCGCCGAAGCGCGCCAGGGCTGGGAGCGGCTGGGCGGCGACCCGGCGAGGGTCGAGCTCGGCAGGGAGCGCAGCGAGTACGAGCTGCCGGCGCGGAGTCCGCAACGTGCGGGCGCGGCCGGCGTCGCCTGAGCCCCCGAACAGCGAAGCCCGGGCAATCGATCGTCTACGCTGCGGGCGTGTCCCCGGCTGACCGGATCGACGCTGCCGCCGCGCGCTCGCCGCTGGTCCGCGCCGCCCTCGAGCAGGCCCGCTCCGACCACGCCGGCCAGGTCCGCAACGGCAGCGGCGGCATGCCCTACATCGAGCACCCGGTGCGGGTCGCGGCGCTGCTCGACGAGCACGGCTACGGCGAGGAGGTGCTGGCGGCGGCGCTGCTGCACGACGTCGTCGAGGACTCCGACACCGGCCTCGACGAGCTGCGCGCCAAGTTCGGCGACGTGGTCGCCGGGCTGGTCGGGTCGATGACCGACGACGAATCGATCGAGGACTACCGGGCCCGCAAGGCCGAGCACCGCGAACGCCTGGCGGCGGCGCCGGCCGAGGCGATGGCGATCTACGGCGCCGACAAGCTGACCAACGTCAGCACCCTGCACGACGCCTACGCCGCCGAAGGCGAGGCGGTTCGCGGGGAGTTCAAGGTGCCGATCGAGCTCAAGCTCGAGATCTGGGAAGCCGACCTGGCGCTGCTGCGCGAGAAGGCGCCGGAGCTGCCCTACCTCGACCGGCTCGGGGAGGAGCTCACTCGCTTTCGGGCTTCCCTAGGGGCTCCTGCCCGGCGCTGAGCATCATCCGCCGCCGCAGCGGCAGGGCGAACCAGAAGAAGCCGAAGACGCAGAGGGCGAGGGCGGCGGTGACGACGGCCGCGACGGTCGAGAACAGCACGTCGGTGATCAGCAGGATCGCCCCGGTCATCGCCAGCGCCAGCAGCGCCAGGCCGGCGATCGCGAAGCGGTTGGCGTAGTAGACGAGCCGGCGCTTCTGCTGGTAGCGGAAGGTGAGGCGGTGGTAGGCGGGCGGCGAGATCAGCATCGTCGCCGAGAGCGCGGTGAGGATCAGGGTCGCGAAGTAGACCCGCTTCTCGAACTCGGTGACCTCGCCAAAGCCCTGCTGGAACGGGACCGCGAGCAGGAAGGCGAAGAGGACCTGGACGCCGGGCAGGGCGACCCGCAGCTCCTGCAGCAGCTCGCCGAGGTTGCGGTCGAGTCTTTCCTCCTCGGTCTCTTCGCGGCCCGAGGCGCGCTCGGGCTGATCCGCCTCGCGGCTCTCCCCGTTCTCCATGGCAGCAAAATATGGCAATCGAGACCGCGCTCGTCCTCTTCAACCGCGACCTGCGGGTGCACGACCATCCAGCCCTCGCCGCGGCGGCGCGGGCGGAGCGGACGGTGCCGCTGTTCGTCCTCGACGAGCGCCTGCTGGGCTCGCGCTTCGCGGCGCCGAACCGGGTCGCCTTCATGCTGGAGGCGCTGCGCGACCTCGACGCGGCGCTGCGCGAGCGGGGCGGGCGCCTGTTCGTGCGGCGGGGAGACCCGGTGCGCGAGGCGCTGGCGGCGGCCCGCGAGTGCGGGGCGGCGCGGATCCACCTCAGCGCCGACCACAGCGCCTACGCGCGGGCGCGCGAGGAGCGGCTGCGGCGCGGCTGCGAGGAGGAGCGGGTCGAGCTGGTCGCCCATCCCGGGGCGACGATCGTGCCGCCGGGGGCGGTGACGCCGGCGGGCGGCGACCACTTCCGGGTCTTTACCCCCTACCACCGCGCCTGGAGCGGGCTACCGTGGCGCCAGCCGGCGCCGGCGCCCCGCCGGCTGGCGGTGCCGCCGAAGCTGAGGGCCGGGCGGCTGCCGGCACTGGAGTCGCTGGTCGGCGGGCGGCCCTCGCCGCGGCGCCTGCCGGGCGGCGAGAGCGAGGGGCGCCGGCGGATGCGCGCCTTCCTCCGCGACGGCCTCGGCCGCTACGAGGAACAGCACGACGACCTCGCCGGCGACGACACCTCGCGGCTCAGCGCCTACCTCCGCTGGGGCTGCGTCTCGCCCCTGGAGCTGGCGCGCGAGGCGGGCGGGCGGCGCGGCGGCGCGGCCTTCGTCCGCCAGCTCTGCTGGCGCGACTTCCACCACCAGGTGCTGGCGGCGACCCCGTCGCTGCCGCGGCGGGACTACCGCCCGCGCGGCGACCGCTGGTCGCGCTCGCGGCGGGCGCTGGAGGCCTGGCAGGAGGGGCGGACCGGCTACCCGCTGGTCGACGCGGCGATGCGGCAGCTGGCCGCGGAGGGGTTCATGCACAACCGGGCGCGGATGACCGTCGCCTCCTTCCTCTGCAAGGACCTCTACCTCGACTGGCGGGCGGGCGCCTGGCACTTCTGGGACCTGCTCAGCGACGGCGAGATCGCCAACAACGCCGGCAACTGGCAGTGGGTCGCCGGGACGGGCAACGACACCCGGCCGAACCGGGTCCTGAACCCGGTCCGCCAGGCCGAGCGCTTCGACCCCGAAGGCCACTACGTGCGGCGCTACCTGCCGGAGCTGGAGCCGGTGCGCGGCCGGGCGATCTTCCGCCCCTGGCGGATGGAGGGCTTCGGGCGGCTCGACTACCCCGAGCCGCTGGTCGACCACGACGAGGCCGCAGCAGCGTTCAGGGCCCACCGCAGCGGCTGATCCCGGCCCCACGCCAAAGGCCGCCGAGCGCTTCGGAAACCCGGGCCGCCGCGGAAACCCGGGACGTCACGGAAGTCCCGGCCGCCGCGGAAGTCCCGGCCGCCGCGGAAGTCCCGGCCGTCGCGGAAACCCGGGGCGTCACGGAAACCCCGGCCGTCGCGGAAACCCGGGGCGTCACGGAAGTCCCGGCCGTCGGCGAAACACAGGGCGCACGGAAGTCCCGGCCGTCGCGGAATCTCCGGCCGTCGCGGTGGCCCCCTTCAGGGGGTGGTTGAGCTTTGGGGCGTTATCCACGCCAAAGCTCAACCACCCGCGCTCGGGGGGCCATAGGATCGGTCGGTGGGACGGCTGGCGGTGATCCTTGGCAGCAACGCGCTCGGGCCGGGTGGCGAGGAGATCGCCGCGGCGGCGGCCGCGCAGGGGGCCGCGATCGCCCAGCGCCACGACGCCGAGGGGGCCTTCGTCCTCCCCCACCTGATCGACCACGAGGCGAACCTGCGGCCGCTCGCCGAGCAGGGATGCGACCGGGTGCTGGCGATCGGCTCGGTCGGCTCGCTGCGGGCCGAGATCGAGGTCGGCAGCCTCGTCTGCCCGGACGACTTCATCGCCCTCGGCCTCGGCGACTCGATCTTCGGCGACGCCCGCGCCCACTCGGCGCCGCGCTTCGCGCCGCGCTGGCGCGAGGAAGTGATCGCGGCCTGGGGCGAGGGCGGCCAGGCCCCGCGCGACGGCGGCGTCTACTGGCAGGCGCGCGGGCCGCGCTTCGAGACCCCCGCCGAGATCCGGCTGATGGCGGCGCACGCCGAGGTGGTCGGGATGACGATCGCCTCCGAGTGCGTCGTCGCCGCTGAGCTCGGCCTCGATTACGCCGCCCTCTGCGTCGTCGACAACCTCGCCAACGGACTGGCGAGCGAGCCGGTCAGCGTCGCCGCGATGGAGGCCGACCGGCTGGTCAACGCCGAGCGCCTGCGCGAGGGCCTGGCCGCGGTGCTGCCCCGCCTCGGGGCGGTGGGCCGATGAAGTTCCGCGGTTCCCTTGTCCTGTGTGTCCGGACAAAGGAACCGCGCAAACGATGGAGCGGCGGATCGCCCGATCCCGCGATTCCTTTGTCCTGTCAGGGAGGTCACGGAACTGCGGAAGGAGGAGGGGCGATAGGGCTGACGAGATGGAGCCGATCGCATAATCCCGCGGTTCCTTTGTCCTCCTATGGCGGACAAAGGAACCGCGGAACGAGGAGGTGCCGTGGCGCTGACGGTTGAGAACGCGCGGCTGGACGGGGAGCCGGTGGGGATTCGCTGCGAGGGCGGGACGATCGCGGCCCTCGGTCCCGGCGTCGCCGCCGAGCCGGGCGACGAGACGATCGACGCGGCCGGCGCCCACCTGGTCCCGCCGCTGGTCAACGGCCACACCCACGCGGCGATGACGCTGTTCCGCGGCAGCGGCGGCGACCTGCCGCTGATGCCGTGGCTGGAACAGCGGATCTGGCCGGTCGAGGCGAAGCTCGAGGCCGACGACGTCTACTGGGGGGCGCGGCTCGCCTGCGCGGAGATGATCCGCAGCGGCACGACCCGCTTCTGGGACATGTACTGGCAGCCGGAGGCGACGGCGCGCGCGGTCGAGGACAGCGGGATCCGCGCCGCAATCGGGGCGCCGCTCTTCGACGCGACCAGCAGCTTCGCCGAGCTGCGCGACTCGGCGCGCCGCAGCGTCGAGGCGCTCGAAGGCTTCGGGCCGCTGGTCGCCACATCCCTCGCCCCGCACGCGATCTACACGGTCAGCGAAGAGTCGCTGCGCTGGATCGCCGAGCTCAGCGCCGAGCGCGGCCTGCCGGTCCAGATCCACCTCTCCGAGACCGAGCGGGAGGTCCAGGACTGCCTCGCCGCCCACGGCGAGCGACCGGCCCGCTACCTCGACCGGCTGGGGCTGCTCGGCGAGCGGACGATCCTCGCCCACGGCGTCTGGCTCGACCCCGCCGAGCTGGCGCTGATCGCCGAGCGCGGCGCCACCGTGGTCGCCAACCCGGCGGCGAACATGAAGCTGGCGGTGGGCGGCGTCTTCCCCTACCCGGCCGCCAGGACCGCCGGCGTGCGGGTCGGCCTCGGCACCGACGGGGCCGGCTCCAACGACTCGCTCGACCTCCTCGCCGACCTCAAGCTCTTCGCCCTCGCCCAGAAGCACGCCGCCGCCGACCCGACCGCGATCGACGCCGCCGAGGCCTGGGCGCTCGCCACCGGCGCCCGCGCGCCGCTGCTCGGGGCGACGCCGCTGGAGCCGGGCGCCCCCGCCGACTTCCTCCTCCTCCGCGCCGCCGCACCCGAGCTCGGCATCGGCGACCTCACCTCCGACCTCGTCTACGCCGCCGCCGGCGCCGTCGTCGACACCACCGTCGTCGCCGGCCGGCCCCTGATGCGCGGCGGCGAGATCGAGGGCCTCGAAGAGATCGTCGCCCGGGCCGCCGAGCGAGCCCGCCGCCTCGGCCTCTGACCGCGACGGGCCGATCCGTCCAATCCGTCCCGCCGATGGGCCGATTTGACGCCACAGATGGGACAAATCGGCCCGTCGGCATTCCAGGGTGGACTTTTCGGCCCGTGGGTGGCGATTTGATACCTCTGTGGGGAGATGATCGGCGGCTTGGAAAAGATCTGGGAAGGGCTGGAAATGTCCCTGCTGATGGCCTACGAGGTCTGGTGGGCGCTGGTGCTGGGCTTCGCGATCTCGGCGATCGTCCAGGCCTGGGTGCCGCGGGCGCGGATCGAATCGGCGCTCTCGGGCGAAGGGTTCGGCCCCGTCGCCAAGGCGACCGCGCTCGGCGCCGCCTCCTCGTCGTGCTCCTACGCGGCGATCGCGATCGCCAAGTCGCTGTTCCAGAAGGGCGCCTCGGCGGTCACCGCGCTGGCCTTCCAGTTCGCCTCGACCAACCTGGTCTGGGAGCTCGGCCTCGTCCTCTGGGTGCTGATGGGCTGGCAGTTCACCCTCGCCGAGTTCGTCGGCGGCATCGTCCTGATCGCGCTGATGGCGGTGCTGCTGCGCGTCTTCGTCTCGCCGCGGCTGGAGGAGCAGGCCCGCCGCCACGCCCAGGAGGCGCAGGCGGGGCACGATCACGGCGACGGCGGGGAGGAGACGCTCTCCTGGCGCCGGCGCCTCACCGCCCGCGAGGCCTGGGCCGGCGTCGGCGCCAACTTCCGCGGCGACGTGCAGATGCTCTGGAAGGAGATCGCGATCGGCTTCCTGCTGGCCGGCTTCATCGGCCTGCTCGGCAACGACTTCTTCAACTTCCTCTTCGTCACCGACGCCCCGCCCGCCGTGCAGACGATCGAGAACGTCGTCGTCGGCCCGCTGATCGCGATCCTCAGCTTCGTCTGCTCGGTCGGCAACGTGCCGCTGGCGGCGGTGCTCTGGTCGGGCGGGATCAGCTTCGCCGGCGTCGTCGCCTTCATCTTCGCCGACCTGATCATCGTCCCGATCGTGCTCGCCTACCGCAAGTACTACGGGACCCCCTTCGCGCTGCGGATCACGGCGCTGATGTTCGTCACGATCGTGATCGCGGCGCTCGCGGTCGACGGCCTCTTCGGTCTCGCCGGCCTGATCCCGACCGGCCCCCGCCCCACCCGCGCCGACGTCTTCGGCTCGGTCGAGCTCGACTACAAGCTCGTCCTCGACCTCCTCGGCCTGGCGATCTTCGCCGCCCTCTTCTGGGTCAGCCGCGGGCGCGGCGCGGCGGCCGCCTGCGAGCACCACGGCGACCAGGACCGCGACCGGGTGACTGAGCGGGGGGCGACCGGGGTATAGGCTCGCGGCAATGCCGTCCGGGGAAACCGAGGCGCAGACCGAGCCGGGGGCCTCGTCCGTCCGCTACGAGGAGACCACCAAGCGCTACCCCGGAGCTGCCGCGCCCGCCGTCGACAAGCTGACGCTAGAGGTGCCCGCAGGGGAGATCTGCGTCCTCGTCGGCCCGTCGGGCTGCGGCAAGACGACCGCGATGCGGATGGTCAACCGCACGGTCGAGATCACCTCCGGCGACGTCCTCGTCGGCGATCGCTCGGTCCGCGAGCGCGAGCCCGCCCGGCTGCGGCGGGAGATCGGCTACGTGATCCAGCAGATCGGCCTCTTCCCGCACCGGACGATCGCCGAGAACATCGGCGCCGTCCCCGAGCTGCTGGGCTGGAAGAAGGAGCGGATCCGCGCCCGCAGCGCCGAGCTGCTGGAGCTGATCGGCCTCGACCCCGAGCTCGGCGACCGCTACCCCGCCCAGCTCTCCGGCGGCCAGCAGCAGCGGGTCGGGGTGGCGCGGGCGCTGGCGGCGGACCCGCTGGTGATGCTGATGGACGAGCCCTTCGGGGCGATCGACCCGATCAACCGCGAGCGCCTGCAGAACGAGTTCCTGCGCCTGCAGGCGGAGATCCGCAAGACCGTCCTCTTCGTCACCCACGACATCGACGAGGCGATCAAGATGGGCGACCGGATCGCGGTGATGCGCGAGGGCGGCCGGGTCGAGCAGTACGCGACGCCGGCCGAGCTGCTGATGGACCCGGCGAACGAGTTCGTCGAGGACTTCGTCGGCGCCGACCGGGCGCTGAAGCGGCTGGCGCTGATGCGGGTCGCCGACATCGACCTCTGGGAGGCGCCGCTGGCCCACGTCGGCCAGGCGACCGGCGAGGTGCGGGCGAAGCTGGCCGCAGCCGACGTCGAAGTCCCCTACCCGCTGCTGGTCGACAGCGAGCGGCGGCCGCTCGGCTGGCTCAGCGAGCGCGACCTCGGCGGCGACACCGTGCCCGCCCGGGCCGACTCGCCGCTCGGCCCGGTGCTCGACCGCGACGACGTGATGCGCGACGCCCTCGCCGACCTGCTGCAGGGCGAGTCGCAGTACGCCCCGGTCGTCGACCGCGGGGGCCGGATCGCCGGCGTGCTCTCGGTCGAGATCATCGCCGAGTTCCTCGCCTCGCCGGAGGCCAAGAGCGACGAGCACCCGGCCGTGGAGCGTCCGCATGAGTAGCCCCTTGGTGCCGGCCGCAGCCGGGCAGGTGGGCGAAGGGTTCTTCAAGGACCGCAACGTCGGCGACCTCTGCCAGGCGAAGTCGAGCCACCTCTTCTGCTGGGACTGGGCGAGGGACAACATCGACCGTTTCGGGACTCCGACCGTGCAGCACCTGGAGATCGTCGTCCCGGCCATCTTGATCGGCTTCGGGGTCGCCTTCGCTCTCGCCCTCCTGGCCCACAGAGTGCGGTGGCTGCAGCCACCTCTCTTGGCCGCGACCGGCGTCCTCTACACGATCCCCAGCATCGCCTTCTTCTTCCTGCTGCTGCCGCTCACCGGGCTCGGCCGCGACACCGCGATCATCGTCCTCGCTGCCTACACGCTGCAGATCATCTACCGCAACACGACCCTCGGGCTCGCCAACGTGCCGGACTCGGTGAGGGACGCGGCCCGGGGGATGGGTTTCACCGAACGCCAGATCCTCTGGAGGGTCGAGCTGCCCCTGGCAGTACCCGAGATCATCGCCGGCCTCCGCGTCGCGGTGGTGAGCACGATCGCGATCGCGACCCTCGCCGTGCTGATCAGCGCCGGGGGGCTGGGAACTCAGATGTACGGAGAGAACCTCACCTTCCCGACCAGCATCATCATCGCCGGCGCAATCGTGATCCTCATGGCGCTCTCCTTCGACGCCATCCTGCTCCTCATACAGCGAGTCGCCACTCCGTGGCGGAGAGTGAAGCAGGCATGAGCACCTCCCTCCCACTTGCCTCGTTCACCGGCGCGCTCGAATTCATCGTCACCCCCCAGGAATCGAACGTGACCGGAGGCAAGAAGGTGGGCGGCCTCGACAAGTCGCTCGAACTTCTCGTCAAGCACCTCGAGGTCACGATCCTGGCTTTGGCGATCGCCGTGATCGTCGCCCTGCCGTTGGGCCTCTACCTCGGCCACCGGGGCAAAGGCGAGGGGTTCGCGGTCGGCCTCGGCAATGCCGGGCGGGCAATACCCGAGTTGGCGGTGATTGCGCTGGTGGCGATCCTGATCGGCGTAGGCCTGGCGAACGTCGCCCCGGTCCTGGCGATCCTCGGGATTCCGCCGATCCTCACCAACGCCTACGTCGGGGTGCGGCAGGTCGACCGAGCCACGGTTGACGCCGCCCGTGGGATGGGCATGAGCGAGTTTGCCATCGTCAGAAAGGTGGAGTTGCCGATCGCGATCCCGACTGCGATGGGAGGCATCCGCAGCGCCACGATCGCGATCCTGGCGACGGCGACGATCGCCCCCCTGGCCGGCGTCGAAACGCTCGGCGACTTCATCATCAACCGCAACGTCTACGGCGAAAACGGGCTGCTGGCCGGGGCGATCCTGGTTGCCCTGCTGGCCCTCGCGATCGAGGGATTGCTCGCCCTCCTGCAGAACCGGCTGACTTCCGACGGGCTGAAGTTGAAGACTGTCTGACCTGACTCACCGGCTTACGTGACCACCGACACCAGGCTTACCCATCACATCCACCCCAAGAGGAGGCAACAGTGAGGATCGACCAGACGAGAGTGCGAGTGCTGCTGGCAGCGCTTGCCGCGCTCGCCTTGACGCTCGGCATCGCCGCGTGCGGCGGCGGGAGCAGCAGTACCAGCAGCGAAACGAGCGGAGGTGAAGAAGGCGGCTCGGGCTCGGCGATCCAGTCCAATCCCGAAAACGCCAACGTCAGCCTGACGATCGGCTCGAAGAACTTCCCCGAACAGGAAATCCTCGGGGAAATCTACGCGCAGGCGCTGACCGCGGCGGGCTACAAGGTGAAGAGCGCGCTCAACCTCGGCTCCGAAACGGTCGCCCTGAAAGCGGTCAAGACCGGGCAGATCTCCGGCTACCCGGAGTACGCGTCGACGGCGCTGACCTCGTTCTTCGGGCTCGAACCCGAAGAAGTCCCGGCCGAAGCCACCGAAGCGTGGGAAAAGGCGAACGAAGAATTCGAAAAGGAAGGCCTGCAGGCGTTCGAACCGACGCCGTTCGCCAGCGCCAACGCGGTCGGGACGCTGAAGTCGACGGCCGAAAAGTACGGCCTGAAGACGGTCTCCGACCTCGAAGGCGTCTCGGAAAAGCTCTCGCTCTACGGCTCGCCTGAGTGCCGCCAGCGGATCGACTGCCTGGCCGGGCTGGAAAAGCTCTACGGGCTGAAGTTCAAGTCGTTCACGCCGGTCGACATCGGCCTCCGCTACACGGTGCTGGAAAAGGGTCAGGCGGATCTCTCGATCCTCTTCACCACCGACCCGCAGCTCTCGGCCGAGAGCAACAAGTTCGTCATCCTCGAAGACGACAAGGAAGTCTTCCCGGCGGGCAACGTGATCTTCGTGACCAAGAAGTCGGTCGCCGAAGAAGCCGGGCCGGACTACGAAAACACGATCCTGCAGGTGCAGGAAGGGCTCGACCTGAAGGTGGTCCAGGAGCTGGACGCGCGGGTCGAACTCGAAAAGGAAACGCCGGCGGCGGCCGCCAAGGCGTACCTCGAAAGCGCCGGGTACGTCGAATAGGTAGGTGGTCCCAGGGTCCGGCGGGGAGAGCCTCGCCGGACAACAGCTGGGAGGACCGGCGGGGAGGGTCGGCGGACAACAGCGGGGAGGGTCGGCGGACCCTCCCCGCCGGTCCTCCCAGCGCCGCCCGGGATCCGATGCGATTCCTCCAGGGCAGTCCGTCCCGTTACCTGTTCCTTTTGGCCGCTATGCGGACATAAGGAACAGCCAACGCCGCAGCGCTCGTTTCCTTCTGTTCCTTTTGGCCGCTGTACAACCAAAAGGAACAGAAAGACCGGGCGCTAGCCTCGATCCACCGTTTTCACCTCGCGGGGTGTGGTCGGCTGCCTTGAGGTAGGTAACAGCCCCAGGGCGGTTCCGCGGAACCGCCCTGGGGCTCCTCTTCGAGGTCGGTTGCCGGCAGGCCGGAGCGTTGGCGCCCGCTCGCGAGCAGGCCGAGCTCAGCGGATGCGTCGAGAGGAGTCGAGGGCTTGGGGAGCGGCGCCTGTGGCTACGGGCCCGAGGCGGCCGGCAGCGCCCGCAGGCGCGCGAAGGCCGCCGCCAGCGCCTCGGCCCAAGGCCAGTTGCGCGGCAGCCGCAAGATCGCCCGCCGGCTTGAGCGCACCACCCGCCCGGCGACGTGCAGCAGGCGCTGGCGCATCCGCTTGGGCTCGGCCAGGGAGAGCTCGCCCTCCAGGCAGAGTGAACGGGACCAGCAGAGCAGCTCCCCGGCGAGGAGCGAGAGCTCCAGCCAGGCCTGGTTGTGCTCGAAGGCGGCGAAGGGCAGGTTGCGGATGCCTGTGTCCTTGGCGCAACGGATCGCGTCCTCGCAGCGGGCGCGGCGGCGGTGGCGCAGCTCCAGGGCAGCGATGTCGGCGTCGTCTTGGTCGGTGATGAAGGCGGTGTGGCGGTAGCCGTCGGTGTCGAAGACGCGGAACTGGGCACCGGGGTGGGGACGCTCGCGACGCACGATCAACCTTGTTCCCTCGGGCCAGGCGCCGAGGTCGAGGGCGCCGGTCAGCTCGGCGACCCAGGCGCCCTCGCGCTCGCCCCCGTCGGCTTCGATCGCGCTCTGCCATGCCGCCTCGGGTGCGGCAAGGATCGCCTCGCGCACCCGCTCGTCGACGCCGTAGCCGACCGAGAAGCCGATGCCGGCCTCCCGGCAGTCGGCGGTGAAGGCGTGGGTGGCGCCGCCGGTGTCCGCGCGGGCCAGGATCTCGCGGCGCAGATCGGCCTCCGGCAGCTGCTCGAGGGCGAGCTGCAGGACCTCGAAGTGGTCGGCGGCGGTGTTGGCGCCGGCGTTGCCGGGGCGAAGGAGTCCGGCCAGGGACTCGCCCGTCTCGTCGAGGAAGCAGAGCAGCGGGAAGAAGCCGAAGCCGTTCTTGTAGGTGCCGGCGGCGCGTTCCTTCTCGGAGTGGGCGCCGAGCAGGGTGGCGTCGATGTCGAGGATCAGCTCTTCAGGCCGGGCGCCCGCATCCCAGGCTCGCTCGCGCGCCTGGGCCCGGGCGGCACGGATCGCTTCCAGCCGCTCGGCGTCGATCGACTTGATCACCCGGTGGGCGGTGGTCTCCGACGCCACCGCCCCGAACAACGCCTCCTTGCCGCGCAGCACCCCGAGGTCGCTGACGCAGTCGCCGCCGTCGGCGATCGCCACGCAGAGGTCGCGCAGGACGGCCCCGGGGTCGTGGGCGGAGCGCCGCTCGCGGGTCGGCCCCATCGCTTCTGAGAGCGCCGCGGTGAGACCCAGCCGGTCGGCCAGCTCGCTCAGGAGGAAGGCCCCGGCGTGGGAGACGAGGCCCTCGCCGTCCGCCCTGACTTCTACCGTTCGGCGCGTCGTTTGTGTCTTCACCTTCCGGGTGTCCTCCTGGTTCTGAGAGTGGGTCGTCGCAAACCGCATTCTCAAGGCCCAGGAGGACGTTCCCGGTGGCCTCTCTCCAGGCGCTTATCGGTGGATCGAGGCTAGGCGAGGGCGTGTTCGGCGGTGTGGATCTCGTAGCGCCTGAAGGAGATGCGGGCTATCCAAGCGGCGAGGAGGCCCGAGGCGGCGGCGAGGAGGAGGGCGATTCTCGGGTCGTAGGTCTGGGCCAGCCAGCCGGTCAGGGGGCCTCCGATCGGGGTGCTGCCGAGGAAGACCACGGAGTAGAGGGCCATCACCCGGCCTCGCATCTCGGGGGAGACCGCCAGCTGGAGGGTGGAGTTGATCGTCGCCGCGAAGGTGACGGCGGCGGCGCCGAGGAGCATCAGGGCCGGGACCTCGAAGGCGAGGCTCGGCATCAGCGCCGCCCAGAGGGCCGCGACGCCGAAGGCGAGCGCGCCGCCGGCGATCAGGCGCGGTCCGGTGCGGCCGCGGTGGCCGTTGACGAGGGCGCCGGCGATCGAGCCGACCGCCATCGCCGAGACCAGGACCGCGTAGGTCATCGCCCCGGATTCGAAGCTGAATTTGGCCAGCAGCGGCAGCACCACCTGGAAGTTGAAGCCGAGCGTCCCGACCAGCGCCATCAGCGCCAGCGGCACCGCCAGCTCCGGGGTGCGCAGGACGTAGCGCATGCCGGCCCGGATCGCCCCCCGCTCGCGCCGCGCCGGCGGCGCCGCGTGCAGGCGCGCCGGGTCCATCCGCGACAACGCCAGGATCATCGCGACGAAGGTGAGGGCATTGATCGCGAAGCAGGGGACGACGCCGGCGGTGGCGATCAGGATCCCGGCGAAGGCCGGGCCGACGATCCGCGCCGCCTGGACGATGACGCTGTTGAGGCTGACCGCGTTGACGACCCGGTCGGGGCCGACCATCTCGATCACGAAGCTCTGGCGGGTGGGATTGTCGACGGCGTTGACCGAGCCCATCGCGAAGACCGCCAGGTAGACCATCCACGGCGCGACGACGCCGGTCGCGGTGACCGCGAAGAGGCCGAGGGCGGGGAATGCCATCAGCGTCTGCGTCGCCATCAGCAGCCGCCGCTTCGGGAAGCGGTCGGCGAGCAGGCCGCCCCAGGCGCCGATCAGCAGCATCGGCAGGAACTGCAGCGCCGTGGTCAGGCCGACGGCGACGCCGCTGCCGGTCAGGGTGAGGACGACCCAGAGCGCGGCGACGGTCTGCATCCAGGTCCCCGAGAGGGAGATCAGCTGGCCGGTGAAGTAGCGGCGGTAGTTGGGGACCTCGAGCGAGTTGAAGGAGTGGCGGATCGCGGCCGTCAAGGTCGCTCGCCCTCGCGCATCCGCTCGAGGATCTCGGCCGCCCGGCCGAGCGTCTCGACCTCCTCCTCGGAGAGCTCGCGCATGTGCCGTGCCAGGTAGGCGTTCTTGCGACGCCGCAGCCGCCGCAAGCGCTCGCGGCCCGCGGCGTTGACGGCGACCAGGGCGCTGCGTCTGTCGTCGGGGTCGGCGGAGCGGTCGATCAGCCCCTCGCGTTCGAGGCAGCCGAGGGTGCGGGTGATCGTCGGCCGCTTGACCCGCTCGACCTCGGCGATCTCGCTCGGGGTCATCGGCCCGTGCCGCTCGATCGTCGCCAGCGCCGCCACCGAGGTCGGGGTGAGGCCGGTGGTCTCCGCCGCCGCCTCCTGGCGCAGCCGCCGCGAGGTGCGGACGATCGCCGTGCGCAGCCGCGCGGCGCGCTCGCTGAGGGAGGTGTCGGTGTTCGCGGTCATTGATTAGCTTCGATAATTAGTCTAGCGAACTAGTTCTCCGGCCTTGGGCTTCGCTTAGCCGGTCTTGGATAGCGTGGGAACGACGTGAGCGAAACGGCGATCAGCGTGCGGGGGCTGCGCAAGTCCTACGGCGAGAACGAGGCGGTGGGAGGGATCGACTTCGAGGTCTCCGCCGGCGAAGTCTTCGGCTTCCTCGGCCCCAACGGCGCCGGAAAGACGACCACGATCGAGATCCTCGAGGGCTACCGCGAGCGCAGCGGCGGCGAGGTCTCGGTGCTGGGGGTCGACCCCGGTGCGCCGACGCGGGCCTGGCGCGAGCGCGTCGGCCTCGTCCTCCAGGAGTGCGAGCTCGACCCGCTCTGGACCGTGCGCGAGGCGGTCTCGCTCTTCGCTCGCTTCTACGCGCGCCCCCGCGGCGTCGACGCGACGATCGACCTGGTCGGCCTCGGCGAGAAGCGGGACGCCCGCATCGGCACTCTCTCCGGGGGCCAGAAACGGCGCGCCGACGTGGCGCTGGGGATCGTCGGCGACCCGGACCTGATCTTCCTCGACGAGCCGACCACGGGCTTCGACCCGACCGCCCGCCGCGACGCCTGGAACATGATCGAGGGCCTGAAGGCGCTCGGCAAGACCGTCTTCCTGACGACCCACTACATGGACGAGGCGCAGCACCTGGCCAACCGGGTCGCGATCCTCCGGCAGGGTCGAATCGTCGCCTCCGGTCGCACCGAGGAGATTGCCGAGGCGATCGGCCACAGCACCGTGATCGGCTTCACCCTGGACGGGGGACTGAGGCTCGAAGACGTCAGGGGAGCGGTCGCCGGCAAGGTCACCGCGACGGGCGCCGAGGTCGAGGTCGAGACCCGGGAGCCCCAGCGGGACCTCTACCGCCTGCTCTCCCTCGCCGAGGAGCGGGGAGCCGAGCTGCAGGCCATCGAGGTGCGCCGCCCCAGCCTCGAGGACGTCTTCCTCGAGCTCACCCGGGAGGCGCCGTGAGAGACCGCGGCATCGTGCTCGTCCAGGCCCGGATGGCGATGCTGGTGGCGCTGCGCACCCCGCGCACGATCATCTTCACGATCGCCTTCCCGGTCATCCTGCTGGTCCTCTTCAACTCGATCTTCAACGCCGGCGGCAACGAAACCACGACGCTCCCCAGCGACGCCAAGCTCGGCGCCGAGGCCTACTTCACGGCCGGGATCATCGCCTACGCCGCCGCGCTCTCGACCTTCACGACCCTGGCGGTCTCGCTCACCACCCAGCGCGAGAACGGGCAGCTGAAGCGCTACCGCGGGACGCCGATGCCGCCCTGGACCTTCATCGCCGGCCAGATCATCCGCGCCGAGGCCCAGGCCCTGGCGATGGCGGCGGTCCTCCTCGCGCTCGGCGCCCTCGCCTACGGCGTCCCGGTCCCGGCCTCGACCTTCCCTGCCTTCGTCCTTTACCTGCTGCTCGGCACCGCCACCCTCTGCTCCCTGGGCATCGCGCTCAGTGCCTTCACCCCCACCCCCGACGCCGCCTCGACGATCGCTCCCTTCTCGGTCGTCATCCTCTCCTTCATCTCCGGCGTCTGGATTCCCGTCGACCAGCTGCCGAGCTGGCTGGAATCGATCGGCAAGCTCTTCCCGCTGTATCACCTGGCGCTGGGCCTACAGACCGCTCTCGCGCCCGCGGCGGGCGGCAGCGGCCTCGAAGCCGGCAACGTCCTGGCGCTGGCGGCCTGGGCGCTGATCGGCATCCGCATCGCCACCCGCCGCTTCAGGTGGGAGCCTCAGGCCTCGCGCGCCTGAGGCAGCCTGTGCGAGCATTTCCCGAGATGCCCGGCACCGATCCCCGCTTCCCCGTCACCGGCGACAGCGCGGCCTACGACGCGGTGATCGTCGGCGGCAGCCTCGCCGGCTGCGCCGCGGCGATCGCGCTCGGGCGCGCCGGCCTGCGCGTCGCGGTGGTCGAGAAGCAGCCCGACCCGGCGGCTTTCAAGCGCGTCTGCTCGCACTTCATCCAGGCCTCGGCCGTGCCCGCGATCGAGCGGCTCGGCCTGATGGAGTCGATCGAAGCGGCCGGCGGGCTGCGGCCGCGGCTGCGCACCTGGACCCGCTGGGGCTGGATCGAGGCGCCGCCGGAGCGCGCCGCCCGCGGCGTCAACCTGCGCCGCGCGGTGCTCGACCCGATGCTGCGCTCGCTCGCCGCCGAGACCGCGGGGGTGGAGATGCTGCTCGGCTGGAGCGCGAAGGATCTTCTGCGCGAGGGAGGCGGCTTCGGCGGCGTCCGCGTCGGCAACCGCGCCGGCGAGGAGCGCGAGCTGCGCGCCCGCCTCACCGTCGGCGCCGACGGCCGCGACTCGAAGCTCGCCGAGCTCGCCCGGGTGAGGGTCAGAACCTACCCCCACAACCGCATCGCCTATGGCTGCTACTTCGAGGGCCCGGCCCCGGCCTTCGCGCCGGACGGGGCGGTCTGGTTCCTCGACCCCCACTGGGCGGCGGCGTTCCCGACCGACGGCGGCCTCACCTTCTACGCGGCGATGCCGACCAAGGAGCGGCTGCCGGAATTCAAGCGCGACCCCGAGGCGGCGCTGGTCAGGTTCGTCGGCGAGGTGCCCGAGGCGCCGCCGATCCGCGACGCGCGGGCGATCGAACCGGCGATGGGAAAGATCGAGATGACCAACCGGATGCGCAGGCCGGCGGCGCCGGGGCTGGCCCTTATCGGCGACGCCGCCCTCGCCACCGACCCGCTGTTCGGCGTCGGCTGCGGCTGGGCCTTCCAGTCGGCGGAGTGGCTGTGCGACAGCGTGCGGCCGGCGCTGCGGGGCGAGGAGCCGCTCGAGAAGGGGCTGGAGCGCTACCGCCGCCGCCACGCCCGCGAGCTCGCCGGCCACGCCTTCTTCATCCACGACTACGCGACCGGGCGGCGGCTCAATCCCGGCGAGCGGATCGTCTTCTCCGCCGCGGCCCGCGATCCCCGGTCGGCGGCGACGCTGGACGCCTTCGCGACGCGCCGGATCCGCCCGCAGCAGGCGTTCCCGCGGCTGCTGCCGCGGGCGCTCGCCGTCCACGCCCGCCGCGCCCTCGCCCGGTGAGCGCAGGCGCGTTTCCGAACCAGGGGTTGGGAAAGGCGCCTGGCGGCTCAGGGCGAGCCGGTGGGGGCGATGTGAAATCCTCGGCGGCGATGGGGATCGTCCGATGACCGACGCCGCCGCGGCTCGCGACAAGCGCTGGATCGCCCTGATCCTGCTCTGCACGGCCCAGTTCGTCGTCGTCCTCGACGCCTCGATCGTCAACGTCGCCCTGCCGACGATCGGCGAAGCGCTGAGCTTCACCGAGAGCAGCCTGCCCTGGGTCGTCAACGCCTACGTGCTGACCTTCGGCGGCTTCCTCCTGCTCGGCGGCCGGCTCGCCGACCTGCTCGGCCGCCGCCGCGTCTTCATGTTCGGCCTGGTCCTCTTCGCGCTCGCCTCGCTGGCCGGCGGGCTCTCCGGCAGCTCCGGGCAGCTGATCGCCGCCCGCGCCGTGCAGGGCCTCGGCGCGGCGATCCTCTCCCCCGCGGCGCTCTCGATCGTCGCCACCACGTTCCGCGACGGCGCCGAGCGCAACAAGGCGCTGGGGATCTGGGGCGCGGTCGCGGGCTCCGGCGGCGCCGCGGGGGTGCTGCTCGGCGGCGTCCTCACCGAATACCTCGGCTGGGAATGGGTGCTGTGGGTCAACGTCCCGATCGGGATCGCGGCCGCGGCGCTGGCGCCCGGCCTGATCGCCGAGTCGCGCAACGAGGACGAGGTCCGCCACTTCGACCTCGCCGGCGCCTTCACGATCACCCTCGGCCTCTCCGCCCTCGTCTTCGCCCTGCTCGACGCGGAAAGCGCCGGCTGGGGCTCGGCGCAGACGATCGGCACGCTCGCCGCCGCCGCGATCCTGCTGCTCGCCTTCGTCGCGATCGAGCGCCGCAGCCGCGCCCCGCTCGTCCCCTTCTCGATCTTCCGCCTCCGCACGATCACCGGCGCCAACGTCGTCGGCATCCTCGTCGGCGCCTCGCTCTTCTCGATGTTCTTCTTCATCAGCCTCTACATGCAGCAGGTGCTCGGCTACAGCGCGATCAAGGCCGGCCTCTCCTACCTGCCCCTGGCGGTCTCGATCATCCTCTCGGCCGGGATCGCCTCGAGCCTGGTGACGAGGGTCGGGTTCAAGCCGATCCTCGCGGCCGGCATGCTCCTGATCGCCGCCGGGCTCGTCTGGTTCAGCCAGATCTCCGCCGACGGCAGCTTCCTCGCCGACATCCTCGGCCCCTCGCTGCTCGCCGCCGTCGGCCTCGGCTTCGCCTTCGTGCCGGTGACGATCGCCGCCGTCTCCGGCGTCGAAGACCGCGAGCAGGGCCTCGCCAGCGGCCTGATCAACACCTCCCAGCAGGTCGGCGGCGCCCTCGGCCTCGCGGTCCTCGCCGCGATCGCCAACTCGAAGATCGGCAGCTCCCGCGATCCCGCCGTCCTCACCGAAGGCTTCCGATCGGCCTTCCTGGTCGGAGCCGGCTTCGCCGCCCTCGGCCTCCTCGCCACCCTCTTCCTCGTCCGCACCTCGGACAGCCGGGCCCATGTCGAGCTGGGCGCCGAGCCGGCGATCGAGGACGCCGTTTGAAACCGAAGTCAAAACCTTGCGGAAAATCTCTGTAGCGAGCGATTGAGTCGGCGCGGAATCTCGTGTTGATTTGGGGCACAGGTGTCAGCTGTCTGCGGGGTGGTTCCCCGCATCGCCAGACTCGACCCGCCTCGCGGCGGGTCTTGTCGTTTCTAGGGGTCCGGCCCTTCGCGTCGAAGCAGTCGCGGTGGACCGCGATGCTTCGCTGACCGGCGCCGACGAGGGCGGCACGATGAACGCCCGCGCGATCAAGTGGCGGGAACGGCTGAACACGCCGATGCTGATCGCGGCCGCCCTGACCCTGCCGACGGTGGCGATCTCCGAGTCGAAACCGGGCGGGACGCTGGAGACGGTGGCGGTGGTGCTGAACTGGACCACCTGGCTCGCCTTCCTGGTCGAGCTGGCAATCATGCTCGCGGTGGTGCCGAACCGCTGGGCCTGGGTGCGCCGCCACCCGCTCGACGTGATCATCGTCGTGCTGACGCCGCCGGTGCTGCCGGCCGGCCTGCAGAGCCTGCGGGTCCTGCGCCTGCTGCGGCTGCTCCGCCTCCTGCGCCTGGCCCAGCTCTCGCGCGAGGTCTTCTCGCTCCAGGGCCTGCGCTACGCGCTGCTGCTGACCGTGCTGACGATCGTCGGCGGCGGCAGCATCTTCGTCGCCTTCGAGCACCGCCAGCACCTGACCGCCTGGGAAGGGATCTACTGGGCGGCGACGACGATGACCACCCTCGGCTCCAACATCTACCCGGAGACGACCGGGGGCGAGATCGTCACCGTCGGCGTCCTCTTCATCGGGATCGGCTTCGTCGCCCTGCTCACCGGCGCCTTCGCCCAGCGCTTCCTCGCCCCCGAAATCGCCGAGATCGAGCAGGAGCTCGAGGAAGAGAAGCTGACCGCCGAGGCTCTGGCCCTCCGAGAACTCCACAACGTCCAGCAGCAGCTCCAGGCCCTCTCGGTCGCAATCGAGCGGATTGCAACCAGGAAAGGCTGAACCGGAGCGCGCCTCGCACTGCAAATCTCTAGCTATTTTTATTGTAAATCTCTAGGTAGAAACTGGGTCTTGAGCTCCTCGCCGACTGGATCTGTCGCGGCGGCTGGCCGGCCTTCCGAAACCTCGAGATCGCCACGGCCCTGCGACGCGTCCGAGGCTATCTCGGGGAGATTCCCCGCGATACCGAGCGACTCGGGCGTCACCGACCCGAGCGAGTGGCGCGGCTGCTGGAAAGCCTTGGACGAAACGTAGCCACCTTGGTCAGCGCCAGGACGCTGGCCGATGACGCCAGCCGCCCGGAGGACCCGGTTTCCGAGGAGACCGTAGCCGCCTACCTCAGCTCCCTCAGCCGGCTATTCGTGGTCGAGGACCAACCCGCCTGGCAGCCGCATCTGCGCTCGCGCTACCGGTTGCGCCGCGCCCCGAAGCGCCATTTTGTCGACCCGTCACTCGCGGTTGCCGCGCTCCGCGGCGATCCTCAGGGTTTGATCCGCGACCTCAACTTCATGGGCTTCGTCTTCGAGTCCCTGGTCATCCGGGATCTGCGGATCTACGCCCAGCCCCTCGAAGGCGAGGTCCAGCACTATCGAGACGGCGGCGGCCTGGAGGTCGACGCGATCGTGCAGGCGGGCGACTCTTGGGGCGGCTTCGAGATCAAGCTCGGTGGGACGGAGGCGATCGACGAAGCCGCCCGCGCGCTGCTGAAATTCGCCGGCCGGATCGACACCTCCCGGACCGGTCCCCCGAGCGCGCTGGCAGTGATCGTCGGGAACGGTTACGGCTACGTACGGGAAGACGGGGTCCAGGTCATCCCGGTCGGCTGCCTGGGGCCCTAACCCGCCTTCGCTTCCTCCTCGGCGATCTTCGCTTCCAGCTCCTTCGTCACTTCGGGGTCTTTCAGGGTGGTGACGTCGCCCAGGGCGCGGCCCTCGGCGATGTCGCGGAGGAGGCGGCGCATGATCTTGCCGGAGCGGGTCTTGGGCAGGTCGTCGGCCCAGACGATCCGCTTCGGGCGGGCGAATTTGCCGATCCGCTCGGCGACGCTCTCGCGGATCCCCTCGACCAGCTCGTCGCCTTCGGCGACGCCGCCGCGGACGGTGACGAAGGCGCAGATCGCCTGGCCGGTGTCCTCGTCGGACTGGCCGATCACCGCCGCCTCGGCGACGTCGGGGTGGGCGACGATCGCCGACTCGACCTCGGCGGTCGAGAGCCGGTGGCCGGAGACGTTGACGACGTCGTCGATCCGGCCGATCACCCAGAAGTAGCCGTCGGAGTCGCGCCGGGCGGCGTCGCCGACCAGGTAGCGCTCCCGGCCGAAGCGCGAGAAGTAGGTCTCGACGAAGCGGTCGTCCTCCTTGTAGAGACCGCGCAGCATCGAGGGCCACGGGCGCTCCAGCACCAGCAGGCCCTGCCCTTCGGAGACCGGCCTGCCCTCGGTCTCGTCGACCACCTCCGCCTCGACGCCGGGGAAGGGAGTCGTCGCCGAGCCCGGCTTGGTCGCGGTGATCCCCGGCAGCGGCGTGATCATGATCGCGCCGGTCTCCGTCTGCCACCAGGTGTCGACGATCGGGCAGCGGCCGCCGCCGATCACCTCCCGGTACCAGAGCCACGCCTTCGGGTTGATCGGCTCGCCGACCGAGCCCAGCAGCCGCAGCGAGGAGAGGTCGTGCTCGCGCGGGATCTCGGCCCCCCACTTGATGAAGGTGCGGATCGCCGTCGGCGCCGCGTAGAGGATCGTCGCCTTGTAGCGCTCGACCAGCTCCCACCAGATCCCCTTGTGCGGGTAGTCGGGGGCGCCCTCCCACATCACGCTGGTCGCCCCGTTGGAGAGCGGCCCGTAGACGATGTAGGAGTGGCCGGTGACCCAGCCGACGTCGGCGGCGCACCAGTAGACGTCGGTCTCCGGCTTCAGGTCGAAGACGTAGCGGTGGGTGGCGGTGACGCCGGTCATGTAGCCGCCGGTGGTGTGGAGGATCCCCTTCGGCTTCGCGGTCGAGCCGGAGGTGTAGAGGATGTAGAGCGGGTGCTCGGCCTCCATCGGCTCGGCCGGGCACTCCGGGTCGGCCGCCTCGACGACCTCGTCGTAGTAGACGTCGCGGCCCTCGCTCATCGGCACCTCGATCCCGGTGTGGCGGACGACGACGATCGTCTCCAGCGAGTCGATCCCGCCGAGGTGCTCGTCGACCTGCGGCTTGATCGGCGCCGTCCTGCCCTTGCGGCGGGCGCCGTCGACGGTGACCAGCGCCTTCGCCTGCGAGAACTCCATCCGCTCGGCGACCGACTCGGCCGAGAAGCCGCCGAAGACGACGTTGTGGGGGGCGCCGATGCGGGCGCAGGCCAGCATCGCGACGACCACCTCGGGGATCATCGGCAGGTAGATCCCGACCACGTCGCCCTTGCCGACCCCGAGGTCCTTGAGCGCGTTGGCGAAGCGCTGGACGTCGCGGTGCAGGTCGGCGTAGGTGATCTCGCGCTCCTCCCCCTCCTCGCCGCGCCAGTGGTAGGCGACGCGGTCGCCGATCCCGGCCTCGACGTGACGGTCGAGGCAGTTGTGGCTGGCGTTGAGCCGGCCGTCGGCGAACCACTTGTAGAAGGGCGGGTTCGAGTCGTCGAGGGCCTGGCCCGGCTCGGCCTCCCAGTCGAGCAGCGCCCGGGACTGCTCGAGCCACCAGCCCTCCGGGTCGGCGGCCGCCTCCTCGTAGATCTTCGGGTCGCTCCAGGCGGCCTGCCGCCGGAACTCCTCCGGCGGCTCGAACGTCTCGATCCCCAGCATCGAGTCGAGCTCGCGCTCGAGGCCGGTGCCTCCTTGCTCGGCTGCCATTCCTCAGCTCCTCCCTCTCAGCGTTTCAGCGGCACGACCGGCAGGACCGTGCGCTCGAAGGTCGAGTTCGCGACCGCCGCAAACGATGCATACCAGGCGGCGGCGGCCGTCGCCAGCCCGCACCAGCCGCCGGCTTCGATCACGCCCTGGTTGTCGTTCGCGTTGCCGATCCCGAGGACGACGAAGGTGACCGTCAGTAGCGCGAAGACGAGCGCGATCGCGGCGGTGGTCCGCAGCGAGGCGACGAACATGTAGCCGGTGAAGATCCCCCAGGCGATCAGGTAGAGGCCGATCGCGTCGCCGAGGTGGGCGGCGGGGATGTCGCCGGCGAAGAAGGTCACCAGCGCCCAGAAGGAGATCCAGAAGGCTCCGTAGGAGCTGAAGGCGACGGCGCCGAAGGTGTTGCCGGTGCGGAACTCCCACATCCCCGCCAGCAGCTGCACGATCCCGCCGTAGGCGAGGGCGAGGCCGAGCACCACGGGCTCCCCCGCTTTGCTGATCAGGCCGGCGTTGAACATGCTCAGCACGAAGGTGGTGAGGGCGAAGCCGGCGAGGCCGAGCGGCCCCGGGTCGGCCGGTTTCCAGCCGGCTCCCGGGCCGGCCGGTTCGCGCCTCGGCTCCCGGCTCCCGACGTCGCGCCCCGGTACCTCGCGAGGGTTAGATCCCGACTCCATGACGACTCCTTCCCGTAGACCCAGGTGGCGGTCTCCCCAGACTGGTCTCCCGGATACCCGGAAAGCGCTTGTGTCAACCGTCGCAATCCGATGCGGCGGCGGGCGGGCCGCTCTGGGGAGCGCTCAGAGGGTGAAGACGAGCAGCGAGAAGAGCCCGGCGAGGATGCAGTAGACGCCGAACGGGCTGAGCCGGTTGGTCTCGAAGAAGCGCAGCAGGAACTTGACCGCGAACCAGGTGGCGAGCGCGGCGGCGATCGCCCCGACCAGCGCCTGGCCGCGGACGCCGTCGCCGGCGGAGCCCATCAGGTCCGGCAGCTTCAGCAGCCCGGCGGCGCCGATGATCGGCGTCGCCAGGAGGAAGGCGTAGCGGGCGGCGTCCTCGTTGGAGAGCCCGGTCAGCAGGCCGCCGCCCATCGTGATCCCGGAGCGCGAGATGCCGGGGATCAGCGCCGCCGCCTGCGCGGTGCCGATCGCGAAGGCCTGCCGGAAGCTCATCCGCGAGATCCGCGGGTCGGCGTCGCCTTCGTAGTCGCCGGGGCGGGGCGGGCGCCGCCGCAGCCGCTCGAAGCCGAGCAGGAGGACGCCGTTGATCGTCAGGAAGATCGCCGCCGAGGTCGGCGAGGCGAAGAGGGCGCGGAGCTTGTGCTCGAGCGCGAGGCCGAGGATCCCGGCCGGGATCGTGCCGATCACGATCACCCAGGCGAGGCGGGCGTCGCTGTCGGCGGGCGTCGCCTGGCCGCGCAGCGAGCGGACGAAGCCGGCGATGATCCGCTTCCAGTCCTGCCAGAAGAAGACGAAGAGGACGAGCGCGGTCGCGCAGTGGGTGGCGACCAGGAAGGCGAGGAAGAATTCGTCGTCCTGGTGGATGTTCCAGCCGAGCAGCTTCGGCACGATCACGGCGTGGCCGAGGCTCGAGATCGGGAACGGCTCGGCGATCCCCTGCAGGGCGCCGAGGACGATCGCCTGGAGGTAGGAAATCGGTTCCAAAACCGCCCGCAGCCTACGTCACAGGCGCGACGGACTTGTTAGCGGCCGTGGCAAGTATCAAATCGCGACACGTAGTTGATCCTTTTGTCGGTATTTGCGGCAAAGGTGTCACCACTCGATCTCGAAGATAGGTCAAGGCGGATGCGGGATATAACTAGCGGTCGAAACTCGCTTATTGGCAGATCTGCCGGTGGCCTTCCAGTTACCAAATTCTGTGGGTGCAGCGCCAAGTTGCATTTTCCACTTGGCTTTCTAGAGCCAAATAGTGCCTTTGTGGGTACACATTTCCCGCCCCGGAGGGGCGTATATTCCTTTTCGTTCACGCCATAGGGCTTCCTCCACACGGGAAGAACTTGCGAAGGGTCGCCATGGCTTCCGGCGGCCCTTTGCCTTTTTGGACTGCGGTTTGCCGCCGGATGACGGTCTACCGTCGCTGCTGAAAGACACCTGCCCATCCCGGCCCTATTTGGAGCCGGACCTGCGCAACGGCGTGAACAACCGCAGCGCAGCTCTAGGAAAGGAAGCCACATCACCGCAGCCTCCATGAGGTCTTCGTTGAAGCCCGTTCGTCGGGAGGCGCTTCCCTGCGCGTCGGTGTCAGATCAGGATTCCAGCTTGAGAAAGGGCCGCCTTGCAGGGCGGCCCTTTCTCATCATGGGCCAGTGGCGAAATTGGCAAACGCAGCGGCCTATCAAGCCGCCGCGCATTTACGCGCTTCCGGGTTCGACCCCCGGCTGGCCCACTGGGAAGGCAACTCCGACCTGGTGGTCGGACTCGCAGTTAGAAGCGATGGAACGGTTGGCCCCGTTTTGGGTTCGATTCCCATGCCTTCCTTCCTTCCCAGCCTATCGACCCGCGCTCGGCGTAACCTGAGGGGCTAATGGCTAAGCCGAAAGAGCGCAAAGATTCTCCGACGCCGCCTGCCGAGGACGTGGTCGAGAAGATCGACCCGAAGCACTCCGATGAGGACTTCCTACGAGACCTCACCAAGGCAACGTCGAACAAAGCTAGGAAGAAGCTAGGGCTTCCTTCTGGACGCGGTCGAGAATGAGCCAGAACATCGGCCGCTCGACGAGGCGGGCGTTGTAACGGAAGCAGTACTCGTCCAGGTAGTTCTGCAAGTACTTGGTGCTGACCGCGCGGTAGACGCCGCGCACGCCGTTCTTGAATAGGCCGAAGAAGCCCTCGACGGTCTGCGTATGCGTGTCGCCTTCGACGTAGATGCGGGCTTTGTGCTTGATCCGCTTGTGCCCGGCGAAGTGGTTGCGATGCCGCGGTATAGCCGCCACTCGTCCGTGAAGATCATGGAGGACCCCCGTCAAGGCAGCGAGCTGGGCGGCGGCGAACAAGACCAGCGTCTTCGCGATGGTCGAGCGCAAGGGCCGCGTCCGTGCGATGGTCGTGCCGGATCAGCGGCCCGACTCTGCACGGAGCGGCGAAGGAACACGTCCTGCCGTTGTCGAGCTTGTCAGAGGCGCGGGGCTTGCCGCCGTAGGCCGTCTCGTCCATCTCGACCTCGCCGGAGAGCGGATCGTCGTCCTGCTCTAGGAGCGAGCGGATCTGCTTGAACATCCGATGCGCGGTCGGGTAGCTGACGCCGATCTCCCGCTCCAGTTGCTTGGCGCTAATCCCGCAGCGCGTCGAAGAGATTAGGAAGATCGCCCAAAACCACGTCTGGAGGTTCGTGGTCGACTTGTGAAAGATGGTGCCAGCAGTCGGGTAGACCTGGTGGCCGCACCACTGGCAGGAGTAGGCGGCGCGGCTGCGGATGCGGTGGAACTTGGTCGCCTTGCCGCATTTCGGGCACTCGGAGCCGTCCGGGTGGAAGCGCTCCTTGAGGTAGTCGAGGCAGGCATCGTGGTCGGGAAAGCGCGCCATGAACCGGGTGTAGGTGAGTTGAGATTCGCTGGAAGGAGCTGGTGCCAACGAGTTTCGGTTCCGAGCTGCCATGCACGGAGTATAACATAGATGCACGTACACAGGCTGTCTCGGCAGCCTGCTACCTGTTCACTGCCAGTCTGGCAGGGTGCCCGGGGAAATTGGAGTGGCCCCAGCAATCGCCTTATCGACTTCCTCCCGCGCCGCTTCAGCGGTCGCCCTGGCCTCCCTAGCCCGTGCCACTGCGATGTCCATACCCGAGCGCCAATGCGTCGCGATTTGCGCTTGGTCCTCGGGCCGAACAACCGGAACTACCACATTGTCAACGAACTCCCGCGTGATGCCTCCCTGTGCGCCGCCGCTAGCGATGGTCTGGATCTGTAGCTGTCCAAGGCCGCCGTTGAGAAACGCGTGGAGGTAGTGCGGGTCAAGTAACTCGTCCCGCACGCGCATGCGAAATACGTGTTCGCTACAGATGGCCTCTGGGAATGGAAAGGAGTCAGTGACGATGGCGGTCTTTCCCGTGGTCGCACCATCCTTCGCGATGAGCAGATCGGACGGCCCAATCCCTGCCTTGTCCTTTACGTCGTCGTAAAACGAATCCGGGACATAGTTAATCGTTGCATCCATATCAATCGATCCCTCGCTCGTGATGTTCTCAACGACCACGCACGGGATCTCCCCAACGCTTCTAGTGACGCCTCCCTCAGGCGTCTTACCCGCGTCAAGGGACTCAAGCAGATGGGCTAACGGCACCAAAACATGCCCCCTACTCTCAAGCTCCTCTATATGGGCGCGGATGCGAAATCTATTGTGGTAATAAAGCGGATCGAGGCGGTCATCTAGCTCTGAAAAGGGAACACGGTAAACGGTATTGCTGCGATCCTCCGTACCATCCCTGAAGTGAGTCAAAATGTCGGGGAGATCGGACACATCCGGCCGGAGCGTCGAGTCGTAGCCAATGTGATTTGCGACGGCGAAGCACACCTGATAGTCGGGGATTGACGCCAAGTCCGACGCTGGTGGAATGCGCTTTTCAAGAAACAGCAGGCAGGTCTTCATGCCAGAACCAGCCTTCCGGAAAGCGAACTCCGGGAGTCCGACAGCGCCCAAAATTTTGAAGTTCAGCTTGATCCAGTCAATTAGCTGTTTGTTTGAAGGATTGTTGATAGCGCCGGTCGAGAGGACGATGCCAGCCCTCGGACGTTTAGAGGCATCATCGGTAAGGAGCTGGTGGTAGCGCTCTAGAAACAGAACCTCCGAGGCTTGGCTCTTCCGTCCGGAGCCGAAGCTGAATGAACCAAGTTGGTTCTGGCCCAATGCATCGCGGTCGTCCTGCTTGATCTTGGTACCAAACGGCGGGTTAGTGAGGACGACCGTGAAGCGACCAAATTGGATGCTCGGATTTTGGAAAACAGAGTTGAGCCCAGTGTTGTTTTCAACATTGGTGTGCCCGTCGTCATTGACGATCATGTCCATCATCGCCACGCGAGCTATCTTCTCGTTGATCTCGATGCCATAGATATTCCGGCGCGCAAAGTCGTATTGCTTTCGATGAATAAGGGTGTCATTGCCCGAATAGCCGTGGGCGATATCTCCGCTCACCTTCTTCATCGAATACAGCAGGAACCCACCACTGCCGCAACATGGATCAATAACGAGGTCGGCGTCGGTTGGCGCCATAACGTCGACCATAAACTGGACGATCTGGCGACGCGTGAAATACTGGCCCAGCCCTCCACGAAACACGACGCCGAGGAATTGCTCAAATGCTTGTCCCTTCGAATCGAGGTCCGTTTCGGTAAGCGAAACTGATTCCAGAAGTCGAACCACTCCCGCGACCTTGAGGTCCCGAACCGTAATAGGGTCAGAGAACACATTGGGCTCGTTCCGACACGCAGCTTCATAGCGGTCTCTGACTCGGTGCGCGACGATCACCTCGTTCTCATGCTGTCCTACCTGGAAGCCATAGGGCTGACCATTGGCCGTGCTTCTCTCATCCTCGATCTTGGCGAATAGGAGCTTGCTCATTTCGTCAAACGCCGTCGCGGGATCAAGCTTCCCCCCCGACCAGATGACGTCGTGGCAGCGTTTGAATATTCGCTCTAGCTCAGAGAATGAAACGGTCCGGAGATCATTGGCACCTCCCCGGGTGTAGCGATAAGTCGGCACATTGCCATAATTGGTCGGGATTGCTGCAAGAGCGTTGGTCTCGCGCTCATTCGCGGGGAACTCGGAGACCGAGTAGACAGCAGTGTCAGTGCCGGAATCGACAAGCAGGTAGGACGCCCGCAGGCTGTTTGCGTTCCCAAAACCCTGCTCGATGGCCTGCCGAAACTCTGATTTAGAACAACTCTCTGCCTTGGTCTCAACGACTAAGTAATTGTTGGTCCGGGAATCGTCTTCGTAAACCACGATGTCCGCGAAATCGTTCGGGGTCCGACGCGGCACAGGTACCTCGAAAGCGATTCGAGTCGGGGAGTACTTATAGGTGTCCACCAATGCGACATAGACGGCGGCTCGGACCCTCTCCTCGGGATCGGCATTCTCCTCCCGGCCCAGATCGGGGTAGCTGATCTTTTTTTCTTTGAGATCGAGCAGGCCCCTCCTCTCACCGAGGGCAATTAAGCTCGACACGTCCCTCATCGGTGGCAGTCTCGCATCTTCGCCGGATGCGACTACGTGTCGCGAATTGATAGTTACCGCGGCCGTTAATAACCCGCTGGGTGCCGGGCGACGAAGCCTTCGGGCGAGTCGACCCAGGGGTTGTGCCAGCGCGGGCCCGGCCCGCCGACGGTGTCGAAGGCGATGCCGGCGATCACCATCCAGGCGTGTTCGGCGTTGGCGTAGACGGTGATCCACTGGCCCGGGCCCGGTTCGCCCCAGGTCTCCAGGCCGGTCGAGTCGAGCGGGCTTTCGAGGAAGCCGCCGCCGTGGAGGGCGAAGCTGACCGCGCCGGAGCAGTCGTAGCCGGAGGATTCGAAGGAGCCGTGGCCGCCGCCCCAGATGTAGGGGGTGGTGGCGATCGAGTTGCCGGCGGCGATCGCGTCCTTGACCGCCTGCGGCGCCGAGGCCGGGGCGCTGGCTTCGCTTTCGGAGATCACCTGGGCTTCCTGGCCGGGGTTGAGCGGCGCCGGCATCTGGCCGCTGGTCGCGTCGCCGCCTTCGGAGGCGACCTGTTCGGAGATCGCGGCGAGGTTGTTGCCGAGCGCTTCTTCGCGCGACTCCAGCGCTTCCAGCGCTTCCCGCCGCTTCGCCTGGGCGGCCTTGAGCGCGGCGAAGCGCGCCTCGGCTTCCCGGCGGGCGGTCGCGACTTCCCGCTCGATCGCGGCGACCTGGTCGCGCGCCGCTTCGATTTCGGCCCGCTTTTCGGCCAGCCGCCCGACCGCCGAGCTGACTTCGTCGCGCAGCGTCTTCACCCGTTCGACCACCGAGTCGTCGTAGCTCTGGATCCGGCTCAGGTATTCGGTCTGGGCCGCCATCTCCGACCAGTCTTCGGATTCGAGGATCGCGTTGACCACGTCCGGGGAGCCCGCCTCGTAGATCGCGACGAGGCGGCCGCGGAGGACACCGAGCGCGCGCTGCAGCTTTTCGCGCACCGCTTCCAGGTGCGCTTCTTCCTTTTCCAGGGCAGCCGTCGCCGCTTCCAGCTCGGCCTGCTTTTCTTCCAGTTCGCCCTCGACCGCGGCCTGCTTCTGCCGCAGCGCCGAGACTTCGCCGATCATCGAGTCGATCGCGTGGTTCTGTTCGGCGATCGTTTCCGCCAGCGAGGCGGAGTCTTCGCGCACCCCTTCGAGCTTGTCCCGCGTCGCTTCCAGCTTTTCCCGCGGCGTCTCCGCCGGCGCCGTCCCGGCCCAGGAGACGGCAAGCGCGCAGAGCCCTGCGAGCAGCAGCGCGGCGAAGATCAGGGCACGGCGCCTGGCCGCGCTCGAAGGGGAGACAAACAGCACGGCGGCGCAGGCTAGCGGAGCGGCCCCAAGCCGTTGCAGGTGGTCGATAACGCGCAAGGCTGCTTGCAAATTGCGACTTTTGGAGGGATGAGGCGGAAGCCGCCGAAGGGCTGCCGCGCCGAGAGAAATGGGAATTATATTTCGTGTTAAGTTGTTATCGGCTATTATATTTCGCATGGCTTCTGGTGCTTACTCCCCCTACGCCCGTGAGGTCGCCGAACTGCTCGGCGCCCAGATCGCCCAGGAGCGACGCGCCCGCCGCTGGTCGGCCGCGGAGCTGGCGCGGCGGATCGGGATCAGCCGCCGCACCCTGAGCAAGATCGAGCACGGCGACCCCAGCGTCGGCCTCGGCCTCGCCTTCGAAGCGGCGCGGCTGGTCGGCGTTCCCCTCTTCGGCGGCGACCGCGAGCAGGTGGGCGCGGAGCTGCGCCGTTCCCGCGACCGCCTCGCGCTGCTGCCGCAACGGGTCCGCAGCCCGCGCGAGCCCGTCGACGATGACTTCTGAGGCGCCCCGCGAGGCGTTCGTCTGGACCTGGCTGCCGGGCGCGAGCGAGCCGGTCGTCGCCGGCCGGCTCGAACCCGCCGGCGAGCTCGTCGACTTCGTCTACGGGCGCAGCTACCTGGCCCGGGCGGAGGCGATCTCCCTCTTCGACCGGGAGCTGCCGCTGGCGCCCGGCCGCATCCCCCCTCCCCCCGGCATGTCGATGGCGGGCTGCATCGCCGACGCCGCTCCCGACGCCTGGGGGCAGCGGGTGGTGATGCACCGCCTGCTGGGCCGGGCCGGCCGCGAGGCCGATCCCGCCGACCTCGGCCCGCTCACCTACCTGCTCGAGTCCGGCTCGGACCGGGCCGGCGCCCTCGACTTCCAGGCCTCGCCCGAGACCTACGTGCCGCGCCAAGACGGCGCCGACCTGGAGACGCTGATGGAGGCCGCCGACCGGGTCGAAGCGGGCGTGCGGTTGCCGCCGGCCCTCGCCGACGCCCTCCTCGCCGGCAGCTCGATCGGCGGGGCGCGGCCGAAGGCGACGCTGCGAGACGGCGAGCGCTCGCTGATCGCCAAGTTCTCCGCGGCCGACGACCGCTACGCGGTGGTCAAGGCCGAGTTCCTGGCGATGCAGCTCGCACGCCTCGCCGGCCTCGACGTCGCCGCCACCGAGCTGACCCAGGTGCTGGGGCGGGACGTCCTGCTGATCGAGCGCTTCGACCGCCCCGGCGGCGGCCGGCGGCGGGCGATGGTCTCGGCGCTGACGCTGCTCGAGCTCGACGAGACGATGGGCCGCTACGCGAGCTACGCCGACCTCGCCGACCTGATCCTCGAGCGCTTCGAGGCGGCGATCCCCGCCCTGCGCGAGCTCTTCGCGCGGATCGTCTTCAACGTCCTCGTCGGCAACACCGACGACCACGCCCGCAACCACTCCGCCTTCTGGGACGGGCGCGAGCTGAGCCTGACGCCGGCCTACGACGTCTGCCCGCAGCTGCGCAGCGGCGGCGAGGCGACCCAGGCGATGGCGATCGACCGCGACGGCTCCCGCTTCAGCCGGCTCGCCGACTGCGTCGCGGCCGCCTCCGTCTACCGGCTGAGCGAGGCCGAGGCCAGGGAGATCGTCGACGGCCAGATCGAGACGATCGAAGGCCGCTGGGCCGAGGCCTGCGACCTGGCCCGCCTGACCGAGGTCGAGCGCGCCTACTTCTGGAAGCGCCAGTTCCTCAACCCCTACGCCTTCGAGGGGTATTGAGAGGCGAAGCGGTGCGCCCTATGTCGACATAGCCGACGTAAGGCGCACCGCGCGAAGCTCAGGCGAGCAGCTTGGCCTTCGCCTGGTCGAACTCCTCCTGACTGAGCGCGCCTTTGTCCTTGAGGTCGGCCAGTTTGTGCAGTTCGTCGGCCGGCGAGGAGGCGTGGGCCTGCTCGCGGACGTATTCGTCGAAGTGCTTTTTCGCGTCGGCCTGGGCTTTGACCGTGCGGTCCCGCATCCCCTCGCCGCGGGCGATCAGGTAGATCAGCGCCGTCAGGAAGGGAATGACCACCAGGAACAGCACCCATGCCGCCTTGGCCCAGCCCGAGAGCTCGTGGTCGCGGAAAAGGTCGGTGAGGATCGTGATCAGGATCCAGATCCAGACCACGAAGAAGAAGATCTCCAGCGCGACGAGGAGGATTTCCCCGAAGCTGATGTCGGCGAGCGGCATTGCGCTCCTTTCGATTTGACAGGACTAGGTACGGGGCATTTCGCCCAGGGTGACTATTCGCGCAATCTATCCGCGCCCCTGCCCGCGGTATCCGTAGTCAGCCGCATGAAGAAGAGGACGACGGCAACCGAGGTGGCGAGGTTGAGGCTGCTGACCCCGGCCCGCATCGGGATCGCCACCCGCCCCTGCGCCCGTTCGAGCACCTCGCCGCTGAGCCCGTGGCGCTCGGTCCCGAAGGCGAGGACCGCCCGCGAGGGCACCAGGCCGGGCGCCAGCTCCTCCCCCTCGGGGTCGACCGCCAGCAGCGGCCGCCCGCCGGGCGGCAGGGCGTCGACCGCGGCGACCGGCAGGGCGAACTGCAGGCCGGCGGCGCCCCGCACCGCGTCGGGGTGCCAGGGGTCGTTGGGCCCGGTGGTGAGGACCGCGGCCGCGCCGGCGCCGGCGGCGACGCGGATGCAGGCGCCGATGTTGCCCATGTTGCGCGGCTGCTCGAGCAGGACGACCGGGGCGGGCGCCGGATCGGCGAGGGCGGCATCGAGGTCGACGGCCGGGCGGCGGGCGATCGCGGCGACGCCGGTGTGGGGGACCAGTGGGACGAGGCCCGCCAGCGCCTCCCTGTCGACCTGCTCCACCCGTTCGGCGAGCCGCCCGGCGAGGTCGGGGGCCAGCTCGGCCGCCATCCGCTCCAGCGCCTGGGGGTCGACCGCGACCGCCTCGACCAGCTCGGCGCCGAAGCGCAGGGCGTGCTTGAGCGCGTGGAAGCCCTCGAGGACGGTCAGCCCGGGATCGCGGCGGGCGGTCCGGAAGCGGACGGCGCGTTCGTGCTCGTCGCGGCCCATCGCCGAATCATTGCGCGCCCGGCGGGCTCAGGCCGGAACCGGCGCCTCGGCGAGCTGGTCGCGCCCGCCGGCCTTGGCCAGGTAGAGCGCCCGGTCGGCCCGCCCGAGCAGGTCGTCGGCGCTCTCGGCGAAGTCCCAGGCCGCCAGGCCGGCCGAGCAGGTCTGCTCCCGCGGCGTCGCCGCGCGCAGACGTTCGACCACCTCGCAGGCCTGCTCCGCGGTCGTCTCCGGCAGCAGCACCAGGAACTCCTCGCCGCCGAAGCGGACGATCTCGTCCTCGCCCCGCAGCGACCCGTCCCAGGCGATCGCCGCCTCGCGCAGGACCTCGTCGCCGGCGAGGTGCCCGTGTGTGTCGTTGTAGGCCTTGAAGTGGTCGACGTCGACGATCGCGACGCAGAGCGGCGAGCGGGCGCGGCGGGCGCGGGCCATCTCGCGCGGCAGGATCTCGCCGAGGGCGCGGCGGTTGCGCAGCCCGGTGAGCGGGTCGCGGCGGGCGAGGTCCTGGACCTCGCCGAGCAGCTCCTCGCGTTCGCCCTCGACCCGCTTCAGCTCGGTGACGTCGGTCGAGCGCGCGTAGACGAGCTCCTCGTCGGCGGCCAGGGTCGAGCTGGTGCGCAGCCAGTGCCAGCTTCCGTCCCGGGCCCGGACCCGCGTCTCGAGGCTGGCCGAGGCGCCGCTCTTGTACAGGCCGCGCGCCTCGACCAGCGCCCGCTCGTGGTCGTCGGGGTGGGTGAGGTCGAGCAGGCGCACCCCCCGCAGCTCCTCGGGCGAGTAGCCGAGGTGCCGCTTCCAGGCGCTGTTGGCCTCGTGGCAGCGGCCCTCCCGGTCCATCGTGCAGAGCATGTCCTGGCTGAGCTCGAAGAAGCGGCGGGCGCGCTTGTCGGTGCGGGCCTGGCGCTTGACGATGCCGGTGACCAGGAGCATCACCACGCTCAGCGAGACGGCGGTGAAGAGCCAGCGGGTCAGCGGCGAGTAGCCGGCGGTGTCTTCGACCCCGGCGAGGGCGACGCCGTAGGCGAGGAGCAGCCAGGCGAGCTGGGCGACCGCCGCCCGGCGCGGGAAGAAGTAGGAGGAGATCAGGGTCGCCCAGACGAAGATCGACCCGTACTGGCCGACCGCGACGCCGGTCTCGTAGACCAGCAGGGCGGTGCCGGCCACGACCGCGGCGATGACCGCGTGGGCGCCGGCGCGGTCGATCCGGCCGACGCAGGCCGAGAGCACGGCGCCGGCGAGGGCCATCGCCGCCGCGACGGCGACCAGGGCCGCCTGGTTGCCGCCGCTCGGGTGCGGCAGCACGAGCGAGAGGGCGACCAGGCCGGCGCCGGCGAGCGGGAGCGCGGCGACGGCGCGGGCTTCGACGCTGCCCCGGGGCCCCAGGTCGTCCTCCTTTCCGAGTACCCCGGCCATGCAGCCGGGATCGGCAAACCCTCGCGTTTACTTGACCGCCGGAACGGGCGCTGTCACCCGCGGACGACCTCGAACTGGCTCATCAGGCCGTGGTCCTCGTGGTCGAACATGTGGCAGTGGACGACGAACTTGCCGAGGTAGTCGGCGAGGTGGCCGGCGACGAGGATGCGTTCGTTGGGGAAGAGGAAGAAGGTCTCCTTGAGGCAGTCTTCCCAGGGCGGCGGCGGCTTGCCGTTGCGCTCCAGCAGGTACCAGTCGGTGTGGTGCAGGTGCATCAGGTGGGCGACGCTGGTCTTGTTGACGAGCTCCCAGGTGACGGTGCTGCCGAGCTGGGGCCTGGTCTCGACGTGGGCGGGGTTGAAGGTGCGGCCGTTGATCCGCCAGGTGGTCCTGAAGAAGCCGCCGATCGTGATCTCCCAGCGATGGTCGGGCTTGCGCTTGACCTTGCGGGTCCACTCCGGCAGCGGGCGCAGGCGGCGCGGCACCCGGGTGCGGTCGTCGACCCGCTCGCCGCCGACCCGGAACTGCATCAGGGAGCCGCCGTAGGTGTGGGCGCCCTCGGGGTTGCGGCCGGCGTGGCGCCTGCTGCTGCGCAGCTCGACCGTCTCCCCCGCCATCGCGGCGAAGTCGACGATCACCTCGACCCGCTCGGCCGGCCCGAGGAGGATCTCGCGGCGGCGGACCGGCTTCGGCATCAGGCCGCTGTCGGTGGCGATCTGGACCATCGGGGCGCCGCCGCTGAGGTGGAGGCTGTAGCTGCGGAAGCCGGAGACGTTGAGGATGCGCAGGCGGTGGCGGCAGGGGGCGACGCGGTGGTGGGGCATGTAGGCGCCGTTGACGAGGACGGTCTCGCCGAGGATGCCGTCGGCGGGCGGGCGCTTGTTCGTGAACGGGTCGATCAGCTGGTTGCGGCGGTCGAGGGTGCGGTCGCCGATCATCAGCTGCAGGTCGCGCTCGCCCCGCGGCAGCGGCAGCGAGGCGTCGAGCTCGTCGTCGATGATGAACATCCCCGCCAGGCCCTTCCAGCTATGGCGGGCGGTGCGGTCGAGGCGGTGGTCGTGGTACCACTGGAAGGCGGCGCGCTCGGGCCGGCCGTCCTCGACCAGGTCGTAGACGTAGGTTTTCCGCGCCCCCGGCTCGAGCAGGAGATCGTTGCCCGACTGGCGCGGCGAGAGGCCGCGGGGGATGTGGCAGTAGTAGGAGACCGGCTGGCTCGCGGTGAGGCCACCGGGGTAGCCGTCGAACTGGTGGCGGTTGTGGCCGCCGTGCAGGTGGATCGAGAGCTCGCCGACCTTCGCCGGCAGCCGGTGGTGGAAGGTGACGCGGGTGCGGTGGCCGGCGGGGCGGCGGATCGTCGGCCCGGGGAAGCTGCCGCCGAAGGTCCAGAGCCTGGTCTTCGGGCCGGGGAGGATCTGCTGCTCGGCCTCGTGGATCGGGATCTCGATGCGGTCGCCGTCGAGGACCGGCGGGATCGGCAGGGGGTCGCGGAAGGGGACGGCGGCGAGCGCCGGCGGCGGCTGGGAGGAGAACGGCACCAGCCCGCCGCCCCTGCCCCGCAGGGGCAGGAGGACGGCGAGGGCGCCGCCGCCGAGGGCGCCGAGGAAGGCCCGGCGCCCGAGGCGGTGTGCGTCTGGGTGCGGCCCGGTCGTCAGCGCTAGGCGGTCGGAGCGGGCGTGACCGTGACCTTCCCGTGCATCCACGGGTGGACGGCGCACTGGAAGTACAGCGTCGTGCCGGGGGCGGCGGTCACCTGCTCGGCGATCTTGCCGCCCGGCTTTTCGCCGCTGAACCAGGAATCGCCCTTCTTGCCGGTCGCGTTGCCCATCGTGCTCCAGCCTTCGGGGCCGGCCTCGACGGGGTTGACGCTGATCTTTTCGTTTTTCGGGTTGAACCCGTGCCACTTGGCGATCGCCAGGCAGATGTGCTTCGGCGTGAAGCAGTTTTTGCGGGCGTTGGCGGTCTTCGGGATCGAGCCCTTGGTGACCAGCGAGAAGGTGTGCGGGCCGACCTGTTTCGGATTGGTCCTGTTGACGACTTCCAGCTCGTCGCCGTAGGCGACGGTCTTCGGGAAGCTGAACTTGAGCTTGCCCTTTTCCAGGACCATCGAGATCTGGTCGGTCGTGCCGGTGTCGGGAACGGCCGTTTCGGCGGCGCCGGCCAGGCTCGCGCTGGCGACGAGGGCGGCGAACGCGGTCGCGCTGACCGCGAGTGCCAGGGCCCGCAGGCGGGCGCGGCGTGAAAGCTTGCTCTGCAAGGTGCTGCCTTTCTCTAGGTTGGGAATCGGCTACGGCGGGCGCAGCGTGCCCGCCGCGTGAAGGTAATGCGGCTGACACCGAGCTGCAAGGCGAGACCGGGCGGCACCGGCTTCGCTACCTGATTTTCGGCGCACCACCTCCCCGAAATCCAGGAACGATCCCGGTGACTACCTGTCACCGGCGCTGCCTCTCCGAGATTTGGGGGGCTCTGGCCCCCAGAAGTTCGGAGCGGCGAGCTTAGCCGGTGCCGACGCCGCCGCTGGAGTTGGGGGGCGCCGCCGGGGCGGGAGTCGGTTCGGGAGTCGGTTCGGGCGCCGGAGTGTGTTCTTCGGCCGCTTCGTTGCCGCCCTTCTTGCCCTTTTCTTCGGCTTCTTCGCCTTCGGCTTCTTCTTCGCCGTATTCGTAGCCTTCTTCTTCGGAGCCGGAGGAGGACGAGCCGGAGGTGTGGCCGCTGTCGAGGCCTTCGAGTTCGGGCAGATCGGTCGGCTGTTCGAATTCGGGGCAGTCGCCTTCCTGGGCCGAGGACATGTAGTTCTGCCAGATCGGGCCGGCGGTGGGGCCGCCGTAGCCGGTGTATTCGCGGGAGGTCGGGTGGCCGACCCAGACCGCGGTCGAGAACTTCGGCGTGTAGCCGACGAACCAGGCGTCGGACTCTTCCTCCGAGGTTCCGGTCTTGCCGGCCTCGGAGCTGCAGCCCATGTCGGTGTAGCCGGCCCCGGTCCCCTGGGTGATCACGCCCTCGAGGATCCTGGTCACGTCCCAGGCCTGGCCCGGGGTGAGCACCCGTTCGCCGGAGTCGTTGGCGAAGTTGTCGACCTTGTCCGGCTTGCCGTTCTTGCCAGGGAAGACGACTTTGCTGACCGCGGTCGGGTCGTGGTGGATGCCGCCGTCGGCCAGGGTCGCGTAGGCGTCGGCCATTTCCAGCGGCGTCACCCCGACCGCGAGGCCGCCGATCGCCTCTGCCGGCACCGATTCCAGCGGCGATTCGATCCCCATCTGTTCGGCGGTTTCGGTCACGTTTTCGGGGCCGACGTCGAGGTCGAGCTGGGCGAAGACGACGTTGACCGAGGCCCAGGTCGCCGCTTCGAGGCTCATCGTGCCGCCGCCTCCCTCGGCGTTGTGGACGGTCCAGGTGCCGCCGCCGGGGGTTTCCAGGGTGATCGGCGAGCTGCCGTTGTAGTAGGTGCTCGCCGGGTCGATGCCCTGCTTGATCGCCGTCGCCAGGACGAAGGTCTTGAACGAGGACCCCGGCTGGCGCTGCGCCTGCCAGGCGTAGTTGAACTGGCTTTCTTCTTCGGAGCCTTCGGTCGAGGCGAGGGCGACGATCGCCCCGGTCTTCGGGTCCACCGAGGCGAGGCCAGCCGCCGGGCCGCCGCCCGCATAGCAGACCGAGCAGTAGTTGTCGACCGCGTATTCGGCCTTTTCCTGCAGGGCGGGGTCGATCGTCGTGTAGGCCTTGAGGCCGCCGTTACGGACGGTGTTGATCCCGTACTTCTCGATCAGTTCGTTCTGGACCAGGTCGAAGAGGAAGGGGTCCTTGATCACCTGGTACTTGTCCCCCGGTTCGAGGCCGAGGCCTTCGGAGCGCGCCTGGCTGAATTCCTCGCCGTCGATGTAGTCCTGTTCGTGCATCGCGCCCAGGACCTCGTTGCGCCGCTTCAGCGCCGCCTTCGCGTCGAGGAAGGGGTTGTATTCGGAGGGCGCCTGCGGCAGCCCCGCCAGCAGCGCCGCTTCCTTCAGGCCGAGGTCCCGCACCGACTTGCCGAAGTAGGTCTGCGCGGCCGCCTCGGCCCCGACCGCGGTCTGCCCTTCCACCGTCCCGTAAGGCGCCGTGTTGAGGTATTCGGTGAGGATCCAGGAGCGGCTGCGCTTTTCGAACAGTTCGTTGGCCAGCGCCGCTTCCTTGATCTTGCGCTCCAGCGTGTCCTGCGGGTCCTGGATGTAGAGGTTGCGGACGAGCTGCTGGGTGATCGTCGAGGCGCCCTGCACCGGCTTGCCGCCGGCCTCGATGTCCTTGACGGCGGCGCGGGCGATCCCCTGCGGGTCGAGCGCGCCGTGCTGCCAGAAGCCCTTGTCCTCGATCGCCACCGTCGCGTTCTTGAGGTCTTCGGGCAGCGCCTTCCCCGGCACCGGCTGGCGCACGTTTTCGGAGCGGATGAAGCCGATCAGGCTGCCGTCGGCGGCGTAGATCGCCGAGGAGCGGCCCTTCTCCACCGGCTTCAGGCTGGAGAGCGGCGGCGCCGAGTTGTAGATGTTGATCGCCCAGGCGACGCCGATGCCGCCGGCGACCAGCACCAGCGCCAGGAAGACCCCGAGCGGGATCGCCAGCTTGTGCCAGAGGGGATGGCGCGGCTTGCGTCGCCGCCTGCGGAGCCGCGAGGACATTCGCTGCGGATTGTAGGGAGGCCCCGGTGCCGGCACTCCCCCAGGCGCGGCGCCGCAAGCCCGATTGCCATCCCGATAGGCTCGCGCTCGCAGGCGGCGTCTAGGGAGAGGAAGAGAAGTGAAACTGGTGATCGGGATCGTTCGCCCCGAGCAGGCGAACCAGGTCCTGGAGGCGCTCCACCGAGCCGAGATCCGGGGCTTTTCGGTGAGCCGCGTCCAGGGCCACGGCGGCGAGGTCGAGCGGGTCGAGACCTACCGCGGCACCACCGTGCAGATGGGGCTCTCCGAGAAGGTGCGCTTCGAGGTCGCCGTCTCCGACGGCTTCGTCGACAAGACCGTCGCGGCGCTCTGCGACGGCGCCCGCACCGGCGAAGTCGGCGACGGCAAGATCTTCGTCCTGCCGCTGGAGCAGGCGGTGCGGATCCGCACCGGCGACACCGACAAGGACGCGGTCACGCCGGTGAGCCGATGAGCGGCGCGATCGACAGCGGCGACACCGCCTGGATGCTGGTCGCCACCGCGCTGGTGCTGATGATGACGCCGGCGCTGGGGCTCTTCTACGCCGGCCTGGTCCGCTCCAAGAACACCCTCAACACCTTCATGATGAGCGTCGCCGCGATCGCCGTCGCGACCGTCACCTGGGCCGCGGTCGGCTACTCGCTCGCCTTCGACGGCGAAGGCGGCTTCGTCGGCGGCCTCGGCAACGCCTTCCTCGGCGGCGTCGGCTTCGCGCCGCGGGCGGGCGGGACGATCCCCGAGCTCGTCTTCTTCGCCTTCCAGGCGACCTTCTGCATCATCACCGTGGCGCTGGTCTCCGGCGCCGTGGTCGAGCGGATGCGCTTCGGCGCCTTCCTCGTCTTCGCGGCGCTGTGGTCGGTGCTGGTCTACGCCGTGCTCGCCCACTGGGCCTTCGGCGGCGGCTGGCTGATGTCGAACGGGACGCTCGACTTCGCCGGCGGCGTCCCGGTCGAGATGGGCTCGGGCTTCTCGGCCCTGGCGGCGGCGCTGGTCGTCGGCGCCCGCAAGGACTACGGCCGCCAGGCGCTGCTCCCTCACAACGCGGTCTACGTGCTGCTGGGAGCCGGGCTGCTGTGGTTCGGCTGGTTCGGCTTCAACGGCGGCAGCGGCTTCTCGACCGGCCACCCGAGCGTGCTCGCCTTCGTCAACACCCTCCTCTGCCCGGCCTGCACCCTGCTCGTCTGGTTCGCCCTCGACCTGATCCGGGGACGCAAGGTGACCGCGATCGGCGCCGCCACGGCGATCGTCGTCGGCTGCGTCGCGATCACCCCGGCGGGCGGCTACGTCAGCCCCGGCTGGGCGATGCTGCTGGGGGCGCTGGCGGCGCTCCCCAGCTACGCGATCATCGTCTGGCGGACGCGGACCCGGGTCGACGAGACCCTCGACGTCCTCGCCGCCCACGGCACCGCCGGCTTCTTCGGGATCCTCTTCATCGGCTTCTTCGCCGCCAAGGCCTGGAACGGCGTCGCCGACGGGCTCCTCTACGGCAACGCGGCGCAGCTCGGCGACCAGGCGCTGGCCGCCCTGGCGGCGCCCGCCTACGCCTTCGTCGCCACCTTCCTGCTGCTGAAGGCGATCGGCGCGGTGATGCCGCTGCGGGCGAGCGACCGCGAGGAGGCGACCGGGATGGACGTCGTCCAGCACGGTGAGGAGGCCTACGTCACCGGCGAGGGCGCGATCCTGCTCCTCCCCGACGACGTCGGCCGCGGCGTCGACCGCCCGCTCGGCGGCGACGCGGTCCCGGTCGCCGACCCGGGCTAGGAGCGGAGGCGGTAGCCGCGGCCGAAGAGGCGCAGGTTGAAGAGGAAGAGGGCGGCGGTGGCCGCGGTCAGGGCGAGCAGCGAGAGGGGGATGCTGACTTCGGTGAAGCCGACGAAGCCGTAGCGGACCAGGTTGATCATGTAGAAGATCGGGTCGAAGCGGGTCAGGGTCTCCCACGGCTGCGGCAGCAGCGCCGCCGAGTAGAAGACGCCGCCGAGGAAGATCAGCGGCTGCAGGACGAAGGTCTGGGCGAAGGCGACGTCGTCGAACTGCTCGGCGCGGACGCCGATCAGGACGCCGAGCTGGCTGAAGAAGAAGCCGACCAGGGCGAGCGAGGGAACCAGCACGAGGACGTGTTCGACCGGCAGCCCGACGAGGACGACCGAGACGAGGAAGGTCAGCGTCGCCACGATCAGGCCGCGCATGAAGCCGCCGAGCGAGAAGGCGAGCAGCAGCTCGGCCGGCGAGGCGGGCGAGGAGAGCTGGTCCTGGATCGCCCCCTGGAACTTCTGCTGGAGGATCGAGGAGGAGTTGTTGGTGAAGGAGTTGGTCGAGAAGGCCATCATGATCAGGCCGGGGATGACGAAGAGGATGTAGTCGATCCCGTGCAGGTGCTTGATCCGCGAGCCCAGCGCGGCGCCGAAGATCGTGATGTAGAGGAAGGTTTCCAGCAGCGGCGCGCCGATCGTCTGTTTCTTGATCTTCAGGAAGCGGTTGCACTCGCGGCGCCAGAGGGTCGCGAAGCGGATCTGCGCGGCGCTCAGCCGCGAGCCGTTCACGCCTCGACCTCGTCGGCGGCGAGCTCGATGTGCGAGCGCGAGAGCTCCTTGCGGCCGACCAGGGCCAGGTAGGCGTCCTCGAGGTTGGCGACCCCGAAGCGCTCGGCGAGGGCCTCGCTGGTCCCCTCGGCGACGATCTGGCCGGCGGCGATGAAGGCGATCCGGTCGCAGAGCTGCTCGGCCTCCTCCAGGTAGTGGGTGGTGAGCAGGATCGTCGTCCCCTCCTGGTTGATTTTCTGCACGTAGTGCCAGAGCTCGAGGCGCAGCTCGACGTCGACGCCGGCGGTCGGCTCGTCGAGGATCAGCAGGCGGGGGCGGTGCATCATCGCCCGGGCCAGGATCAGCCGCCGTTTCATCCCGCCCGAGAGGGTGCGGGTGCGTTCGTCGCGCTTCTCGGTCAGCGAGAAGGTCTCCAGCAGCTCCCGGGTCCGCTCGCGGCGCTCGCGGCGCGGCATCCCGAAGTAGCCGGCGTGGTAGTCGAGCGACTCCTCGACGGTGAGGAACCAGTCGAGGTTGGGCTCCTGCGGGGCGAGGCCGACCGCCTGGCGCGCTTCGGCGTAGTTGCCGATCGCGTCGTGGCCGAAGATCGCGATCGAGCCGCCGGTCGGCTGGGCGAGGCCGGTCGTGCAGTGGATCAGCGTCGACTTGCCGGCCCCGTTGGGCCCGAGCAGGCCGAAGAACTCGCCCTCGGCGATGTCGAGCGAGACCCCCCGCAGGGCCTCGACCCCGTTCGGGTAGCGCTTCTGCAGGTCGTCGATGTGCAGCGCCTCCATGCGGGTGACGACTCTAGCCACCCGCAGCCCCCGGCCGGCTGGGGGGTGTCTGACTTGATGGCCCTATATGGACACCTGAAGTCAGACACGTCCCCTATAAGTGGGGGCGTGCCTGCTCCCCTGCTTGCCGTTGATGCGCCCTCGATGCTGTTTCGCGCCTTCTACGCGCTGCCGAAGACGATCGTCGGGGTGGACGGGCGGCCGGTGAACGCGCTGCTGGGGACGGCGAACATGGTGCTGCGCGAGGTCGAGCGGTTCGAGCCGCGGGCGGTGGTGCTCTGCTTCGGCCCCGACGCCGCCGCCTACCGGACCGAGCTCTACCCCGCCTACCACGCTGAGCGCGAGGCGGCGATGCCCGAGGAGCTGCCGCACCAGTTCGCCGACTCGCGGCCCTTCTTCGAGGCCTTCGGCTGGAGGGTGGAGACGGCGGCCGACCTCGAGGCCGACGATCTGCTCGGCACCTACGCGCGACTCGAGGCCGAGGCGGGCGGGCGGGCGCTGCTGCTGACCGGCGACCGCGACATGTACCAGTGCGCGGACGAGGACGTCACCGTCCTCTACGTGAAGACCGGCGGCGGCAAAGGCGCCGAAGAGGTCGGCCCGGCGGAGGTGCGCGAGCGCTACGGCGTCGACCCGGCGCTCGTCCCCGACTTCATCGCCCTGCGCGGCGACCCCGCCGACGGGCTGCCGGGCGCCAAGGGCGTCGGCCCGAAGACGGCGGCGGAGCTGCTGCGCGAGCACGGTTCGCTGGAGGCGATCCTCGACTCCGCGATCCGCGAGCGGCGGCCGGCGCTGCGCGCGGCGCTGATCGAGGGACGCGAGGACCTGCTCGCCTTCAAGGACATCGCGACCCTGCGCGACGCCGGCGTCGAGCTGCCGGCGGACGCGGCGACCGACTGGGCGGGGGCGGCCGCGGCGGCGCGTGAGCGCGGGATGAGGAAACTCGCGGAGCGGCTGGAAGACCGGGTCCAGTAGGGGGTTCTCTCAACTTTTTCGAGAGTCGCCGAAGGCCGGCCGAGGAGGCGGCCTGCGAACAAGTACAAGCCGTTCGCCCCCTACTGGACCCGGTCTTCCCGGAGCGCCGCTGAGAGTCCCCAGGCCGAGACGATCGCCCAGACGCTCTCGAGCAGGACGAAGCCCCACTGCTGCCCGATCACCGCGAGGACGGCGAGGATCGCCGAGCCGACGAGGTTGAGCGCGAGGTAGAGGCGCGAATCAGGGCTCATGCGCTCGAACTGGACCGCGGCGAAGGCGGCGAGGATCAGCAGCGCACCGAGGACTTGGATCGCCTGGTCCACGCGCCGAGCTTATTGACGTGTCGACTTGGTTACCGCAGGAGTCGACTAAGTCGACAGGCCTGGAGGTTTGATGGGGTCAGGCCCGTGCGCGGGGGCGTCGCAGACCAAGCTGGGCGCCGCGCGCGGGTGAAGCGGGTAGTGGTTACTACCCGCGAGCGCGTGGGTGGCGATCCAGCGCCGGTATGTGGCGTCATCCGCGTGCGTGGACAACCCGCATCAAGCCTCTAGTACCGTCGCTCGATGGACCCCGCCTTGATGCCGCTCTTCGACCGTGGGCAGATGCGCAAGCGGTGGCGTTATGCCGCGGTGTTTGCGGAGGAGCTGATGTTGTGCGCGGCGCGAGCTGAGGTGGGGCCGGCGAAGCAGTGCTTCTGGGTCCTCTGGGACCGCGAGCGGCGGCGGCAGTGGGCGCATACGAACCCGCTGCCGGGCAGTCGCGAGGTTGTCTTCGACGGGCCGCGGCTGGAGATCGACGGGCCGGGGCTGCGGGCGAGCCTGGAGCTCGGCAAGGCGACGCCGATCGAGGTCACCTGCCCCAGCGGCAGGAGCCTCGCCTGGACCCGCAAGCGGGCCGGGATGCCGGTCGCGGGGACGATCAAGGTCCCGGGCCGCCGGATCGAGGTCGCCGGCCGCGGCGTCGACGACGAATCGGCCGGGCACCACGCGCGGCACACGAGCTGGCGCTGGTCCGCGGGCGTCGGCGAGTCGGTCGAGGGCCGCGACCTCGCCTGGAACCTGGTCGAGGGGATCAACGACCCGCCGAGCGGCAGCGAGCGGGCGATCTGGGTCGACGGCGAGCCCAGCGAGCCGGCGCCTGTCCGCTTCCGCGGCATGGAGGGCATCGACCTCGGCGAAGGCGGCTCGCTCGACTTCGCCGCCGAGTCGTCCCACGGCCGCGACGACAACTTCCTGGCGATCCGCTCCCGCTACCGCCACCGCTTCGGCAGCTTCTCCGGCGACCTCGGCGGCCTCGCCCTCGCCTCGGGCCTCGGCGTGATGGAGGAGCACGACGCGCTCTGGTGAGCGTTAACGACTCGCTTTCCGTCCCGACGCCTCAAGCCCTTCTCGTAGTCGCCTAATCTCCGTTTCGAGCGCGTTATTGGCCTTTTCGACTTCGTTGACCCGATGGGCCGTGGCGTCCGCCTCTGAGGAGAGGTCGCGGTTGACGCTCCAGATGAAGCCGAGCAGTCCGATGACACCGACGATCAACGCGAAAGCAGCTCCGAGCTCGAACCATTTCGCGTTTCGCCGCGTCCGCCCCGCCTCGCCCGCTGCTTTCTTGGCCTCGCGCTTGGCGGCTGCCATCTCGTCTGGGATCGAACTGACGATCGGCTCGTCGCGGAATTCCTTTTCGAGGAACCGGCCCAGTTTTCCCCGCCTCAGCTTTGCCTGCGGAAACGGCACGTAGACGCCGCTGCGCTCGCTGAACTCCCGTTCATCGCGGTGCCAGGCGGGGTGACGGCTCAGCTTGGTGAACTCCATCCAGATAACCACCTCGTCGGCCTTGATCGCGCAAGGGCGAGCGGTCAGGTTATGGAGCGGCAACGAGAGCCGGCCCCTGAAACCCGGGTCGACAAGCGGACCCGTGCCGACCAGCAGGCCCCTGTAGACCAGGTAGATGTTGAGATTGAATCGGGCGGCGATGTAGTCGGGTAGGCGGAAGGTAGGGGCGAGGGTCGCGTATACGATCGAGTTGCTGGGAAGCGTCAGGACCTCCATATCCTGGCCAAGCTCGCGTTGCCTTTTCGCCGGTCTGCCGTCGCCGCCGCGAACGTCGTTGTCCCAGTAGACGACTTCACCAGCGAGGGGGATCCCGCACGAAGCCGGCTTCAGGGTCCGAGAGAGGTTGGACTCGTCCACCTCGAAGGGGAAGATCATCCCGGCGGTGGCGACATAGTCGAGGAGATCCGCCGTGTTGAGCAGGGCCGGGTCGATTCCCGGAAACGGATCCTCGTGCCGCCATTTCTCCGCACGTCGTTCCGCCTCCTCGTCCGTCGCGGGCAGTCGATCCAGATCGAAGCCGGACCGCAGAGACGGGGTGGCCACCGGACTCAGAACTCCTTCGGTCGGCGCCTAGCCCGCAGACCCGCCGACGCGGCTGCCGACCGCTAGAAAGTCGCTTGGCCGGGGGCCGATGCCGACGTAGTCGATTTCCCGCCCGATCATCGAGGCGATCCTGGCGACGAAGTCGGCGGCCTTGTCGGTGATCTCGCCGGCGCGGCAATTCGCGTCGACGTGGTCCAAGTGGTTGAGGACCACACGGGTGGGCGCGTTGACCTGGACCGCTTTGACAACGACAGTCGGCTCGAATCGAGCCACCCGCCGTATCTTTCTGGTAACCGAGGTGAGTTCCTCGGGCGGCGAATCGAGCCCGGCCTCCCTGGCAATGGTCTCCCAGTCGACCTCCTCGGCATCGAACGGCCCGGAGCGACCGGCAACGCGGATCGGGAAGGACCGCAGCACCAGCACCACCTCATCAACGTCAAGCGGGCTAAGCCCGGCCTCCGAGATCGCTCCCGCGGCGCTCGTATCCCGCGTCGTCACGAAGGGGTAATGGGGAGAGTGCAAGAGCGACAGCCCGAACCCCTGAGTACCCTCGACGATCACGCGGCGCCCCTCCGCAAGCAACTCGCGGACTCTCGTCACCGTGTCGCCGATATAGGGCCGGAGGGCAGGCGCGGCCACCGCCAGGTCATCCTCGGAGCGCCTGTCGATTCGCCGCTGCACCGCCGAGCCGGTTCCGCTGCAGGTTGAGCCGATCCGCTCTCCCAGGCCGCCGCGGCGCTCTGCCTCACGGTCGCCGGGACCGATCACCATCGCCCGGTAATCGACGCAGACCCTTTCCGGCCCGAGTCCCAGCCGCTCGATCTCTGCCAGCAGAACCTCGGGATCGACGTAACTGCCGGGGCCGAGCAGGCAGAGACCGGCGTCGAGAGCGCTCATCGGCAGCTGCCGCAACACCTGAGGAGAGTCGTCATCGCCGAAGCTAGTGTGACCGGAGTTCGGTCCCCCGACCCGCACCATGGCCGCGGCCTTTTGCTCGCGGGCGAGGAAATGGCAGACCTTGCCCTTTCCCTCCGAGCCGTACTGACCCCCGACTACCACCGTGACGGGCATATCCGCTTTCTCCGCTGTTCGGTCACTGGGCTTTCATCGTAGGGTCTTCCACAGATGGATACCGATCGGCAGGAGATTCCGGCTTGAAAGACCAATATGTCGGCGACATCAACGATTACGCGAAGTATCAGCTCCTGCGCCTCGCCCGCCTCAAGTTCAACCTCCTGGTGGTCGCCTGGATGTTGACGCGCGGCGACCGCCGAGGTGACGGCGGACGCATCCGATACCTCTCGCAGCCACACTTGCGGGACGAGGATCCAGAGCTGTTTGATGCCCTCGCTCCACTCGTCGCCGGAGACCGGTGTGTCGCGGCCTTGGAGCGAACCGGGATCCTCGAAGGTTGCGTCTTCGCATCCGAGCCGATCGACAGGGGTCACGAGGAGCGGGCCGCCTACTTCGCCAACCTGCGAAAGCACGCGGGCCCCGACACCCTCTTCTTCTTCGATCCCGACAATGGTCTCGAGGTGCCAAGCGTTCCCAGGCACCGCAGCGACGCCGCGCGATACCTCTTCTGGAACGAGCTCGCTCCGTTCAGAGACGCCGGAGCGTCCGCCCTGATCTACCAGCACTTCCCTCGCGTCGCCCGAAAGCCCTACCTCGACCGCCTTCTCGCTCGCCTCTCCGGGGAGATGGGAGACGGGTACTCGGTTTTCGCTGCCCACACGTCACAGGTCGCTTTTCTCTACGCGTTGCGCCAGCAGAAGGCCGACGGTTTACGCGCGGAAATCGAACGACGCTGCGCGAGGTCGCGGCTGATCTCACTCCACGCTGCCGATTAGCTGCGGTACTCCGGGTTGGGGAAGTCGAAGCGGCAGCCGGCGTCCCACTCCCCAGGCTGGTTGCCGTGGGCGGGGATGCCGCCGGCGTCCTTGAGGATGCGGGCCAGGTGCATCAGGTTCCAGGCGGCGAAGGCGGTGTTGCGGTTGGTGAAGTCGTTCTCGGGGCCGCCCGAGCCCCGGTCGAGGTAGGAGGGGCCGGGGCCGGCCTCGCCGATCCAGCCGGAGTCGGCCTGGGGCGGGATCGCGTAGCCGAGGTGCTGCAGCGAGTAGAGGACGTTCATCGCGCAGTGCTTGATCCCGTCCTCGTTGCCGGTGACGATGCAGCCGCCGACGCGGCCATAGTAGGCCCACTGGCCCTGCTCGTTGAGCAGGTGGGAGTTGCCGTAGAGGCGCTCGATCACGTGGGTCGCGACCGAGGACTTCTCCCCCAGCCAGATCGGCATGCCGAGGACGAGGATGTCGGCGGCCAGCACCCGCTCGTAGATCTGCGGCCACTCGTCGCGCTCCCAGCCGTGCTCGGTCATGTCGGGCCAGACGCCGATCGCGATCTCGTGGTCGACCGCCCGGATGCAGTCCACCTCCACCCCCTGCGCCCGCATCACCGCGATCGACTTGTCCATCAGCCCCTGCGTGTTCGAGGTCTCGGGGCTGCGCTTCAAGGTGCAGTTGACGAACAGCGCCTTCAGGTCGCCGTAGTCGGCCATCTCTCTCCCTTCGTCGGTCGGCCGCGCGAGTCTCCCACTCTGGCCCTTACGAGTCGATGAACTCGACCGGACGGCGGGGGCCGGGTCCTCCTCTCAGGACACTCAACCGCGAGCCCTAGGCGAGCCGGTGTCCGGAGCCCCCGCCCCCGCCCCGGTCCCGGCCCCGGCCTACCAGGTATCGACGAAGCGATGGCCGGTGCCGGGCCGCGACTCGCCGGCCGCGGTCAGGGTCGAGGCGATCAGGCCCCGGGTCGCGGCCGGGTCGATCACGTCGTCGAGCTCGAACAGCGCCGCCGCGTTCAGCGCCCTGGCGTTCTCCTCCGCCTGGGCGGTGAGGTCGCGGACGCGCTGCTCCCGCTCGGCCTCGTCGGCGATCGCCTCCAGCTCCCTGCGCAGCGCCAGCCGCACCGCCCCCTCCAGCCCCATCGGCCCGAGGTGGGCGCCCGGCCAGGCGACCGTCAGCAGCGGCTCGTGCAGGCTGCCGCCGACCATCGCCTGGGCGCCGAGGCCGTAGCCGCGGCGCAGGATCACCGCGATCAGCGGCACCCGCAGGGCGGCGCCGGCGACCAGCAGGCGCGAGGCGTGGCGGACCAGGCCGGTCGCCTCGGCCTCGGGGCCGACCATGTAGCCGGGGGTGTCGACCAGCGAGACGACCGGCAGGCCGAAGGCGTCGCAGAGCTGCAGCAGGCGGGCCGCCTTGTCAGCGGCCTCGGAGGTGACGGCGCCGGCGGTGTGGCGGGTGTCGTTGGCGATCAGGCCGAGCGGGCGGCCCTCGATCCGCGCCAGCGCGGTCACCATCTCCGGCGCGAAGCGCTCGCGCAGGAAGGTGACCGAGCCTACGTCGCAGAGGGTCTCGACGATCGGCCGCGGGTCGTAGGCGCGGCGCTTGCGCTCGGGAATGAGCCCGCGCAGAAGGGCCTGGTCGTGGGCGGGAGCCGGGGCGGTTGCTCCCTGGAAGTAGGCGAGGAGCTTCTTCGTGGTCTGGGTGGCATGGGCCTCGTCGGCGCAGACCACGTCGACGACCCCGTTCGGCGCCTGGGTCTCGATCGGACCGACCCGGTCGGGCGGGACGTCGCCGAGGCCGCCGCCGGCGATCATCGCCGGCCCGCCCATCCCCAGCGAGCTCGCCTCGGTGGCGACGATCAGGTCGGCGCAGCCGGCGATCACGGCGTTGCCGGCGAAGCAGCGTCCGTGGACGACCGCGATCCGCGGCACCAGGCCGGAGAGCTTCGCCCAGAGGGCGAAGGCGCGGGTGTCGAGGGCGGAGACGACGGGGTAGTCGGTATCGCCCGGCCGCCCTCCCCCGCCCTCGGCGTAGAAGACGACCGGCAGCCGCATCCGCTCGATCAGCTCGAAGAGGCGGTCCTTCTTGCGGTGACCGAGCGCCCCCTGGGTCCCGGCCAGGACCGTGTAGTCGTAGGAGAGGACCGCGCAGGCGGCGCGCTCGGGGCCGAAGAGCTCGCCGTTGACCCGGGCGGTGCCGCCGATCAGCCCGTCGGCCGGCGTGCGAGCGATCAGGTCCTCGACCTCGCGCCGCCCCCGCTGGGCAGCGATCGCAAAACGCCCGTACTCGACGAAGGAGCCCGGATCGACCAGGTCGGCGAGGTTCTCGCGAGCGGTCCGCTCGCCGGCAGCGTGCCGCCTCTCGACCGCCTCGGGCCGAGCCGCGTCCTCGGTCAGCGCCCGCCGGGCCAGCAGCTCCGCCAGATCGTCTCTCTCCCCCTCAGGCACCGCCGCATCTTAGGCCCGGCCCGGATCCAACCAGCCCCCGGATGCCGGTCCGGCGGGATTCAGCGCCGGTCGGAAGCGGGTCCGGGTAGTCCTCCCAAAACACTCCCCAGAGCGAGCGCAGCAAGCGTGTTTCGGGAGGACTACCCGGACCCGCCTAACCCTCGAGCTGCTTGCCAAGCCGCCGCAGGGCCTTCGCATTCACCCGCTTCGCAAAGCCCCGAGTCAGGAACGGCGCGATCCGCTCGCTGCGCGGCAGCGCCTCGAAGGCGAGCTCGAACTCGACCCGGGTGCCGCCGCCCGGCAGCGGCTCGAGCCGGTAGGTGCCGCGCGTCTTGCGCTTGCCGCCGGAGGAGACGCCCTGCTCGACGATCCGCCGCGGCGCCTCGCTCTCGACCACCTCGAACTCGAAGCGGTCCTGCGAGGCGGGTGCGTCTACCCGCGCCCGCGCCCGCGCCCCGATCCCGCGCTGCGGGCCGGAGAACTCCCAGTCCTTGAGGTAGTGGTCGAGGAAGCGCTGGTGGTTGGCGATGGCGTCGAGGAACTCGAAGACCTCAGCGGGGGGCCTGGCGACCTCGGCTTCGACCGTGACCGGATTCACCGGCCCGATCCTATGGGGCAAGGGCGAGGCGGACCCGCGCGGGCGCCCCGCCGCGCCGGCAGGGGGGTCAGCCGCGGATCGCCTTGCCGACGATGTGCCTGACCCGGGTGCGGTCGCGCTGGGTGAGGTTGCCGGGGCGCCCCTTCGACTTCTTGACCAGGTTCCAGATTTCGCTCCGCTCGTGCTGGTTGAGGTTCTGCTCGACCCGGTCGCGGCCCTGGTTGACCAGCCACAGAGTCGCCACCCAGACGGTTTTCCAGGGGACCCGCTTCCAGATGTGGGGCGCGGCTTTGCGCGCGAGCCAGGTGGGCATGCGCTCCTCTCTATGGCGAGGCGGAATCGGAGCCGCTGCCGCCGCAATCAACAGGGTCGAGGGAGAGGGCGACCGTTGCAGCGGCGGGCAGCGGCTTCAATCCCATCGCCCGTCACTACCCGGCTCGGCCGCGGGCCAATCAGGGACCAGGCCGCGGCCGGGCCCGCTCAGTAGCCGGGCGAGCGCTTCATCTTCTTGCGCTCGTGGGGATGGGCGCCGCCCTTCTCGTCGAGGGTGGCGATCGCCTGGTGGATGTCGTCGGCGAGGCGGTCGACCTGGGAGCGGCTGAGCGTCTCCTTGACCAGCGCCCGCATGATCTTCACCTCCTGGGCGTCGGGCGGCATCGTGTAGGCGGGCAGCATCCAGCCGCGCTCGGCGGAGAGCTGCCAGGAGACGTCGAACTCGTCGTAATCGCGCTCGCCGGCGAGCTTGAAGGCGACCAGCGGCAGCTGCTCCTCGTCGGCCCCGATCAGCTCGAAGCTGCCGTTCGCCTCGAGCTTGCCGGCCAGCGCCCTGGCGTTCTGCTCCATCGCCCGCATCACGTGGGAGTAGCCGTCGCGGCCGAGGCGGACGAAGTTGTAGTACTGCGCCAGCACCATCGAGGCGCCGGTGGAGAAGTTGAGGGTGAAGGTGGCGTCGGTCTTGCCCAGGTAGTTCTCGTAGAAGACGAGGTCCTCGGCCAGGTCCGCCTTCTCGCGGAAGACGAGCCAGCCGATCCCCGGGTAGACGAGGCCGAACTTGTGGCCGGAGACGTTGATCGAGCGCACCTGCTCGAGCCGGAAGTCCCACTCGGAGTGCGGGTAGAGGAAGGGCCAGACGAAGCCGCCGCTGGCGGCGTCGACGTGCAGCGGCACGTCGAGGTCGCGCTCCTTCCTGATCCCCAGCAGCAGGTCGTTGATCCCCTCGATGTCGTCGGCGTGGCCGGTGAAGGTGGTGCCGAGGACGGCGGCGACGCCGATCGTGTTCTCGTCGACGTGGGGCTCGACGTCCTCGGGCCCGATCACGTACTTGTCCTTGCGCAGGCGGACGATCCGCGGTTCGACGTCGAAGTAGCGGCAGAACTTTTCCCAGACGACGTGGACGTCGCCGCCGAAGACGAGGTTCGGCTTGTCGACCGGCCGCCCCGCCTTTTCCTGGCGCTGCTTCCACTTCCACTTCAGTGAGAGGGCGCCGAGCATGATCGCCTCCGAGGAGCCCTGGGTGCGGCAGCCGGTCGTCTCCCCGGGCGCGTTGTAGAGGTTGGCGAGCATGCGGATGCAGCGCTGCTCGATCTCGGCCGAGATCGGGTACTCGGCGTGGTCGATGAAGTTGCGGTGGAGGTTCTCGGCGACGATCCTTTTCGCCTCCGGCTCCATCCAGGTGGTGACGAAGGTGGCGAGGTTGCGCCAGGGGTCGCCCTCCAGCACCAGTTCCTCGTCGACCAGCCGCATCGCGTCGATCGCCGGCATCCCGGCCGCGGGGAACTCCTTGGCGGGGGCGTCTTCGACCAGGAAGCGGTTGCCGTAGAGCTCGGCGGCCTGCTCGGGGGACTGATCGTGGCTCATCTCTCGGGGCTCCTTCGTCGGGGGGTCGGCGCGAGACTAACCGCGCCGCGGCGCCGCGACAAACGGGGGCGGCGCACGACCGAGTGTGGGATTCCCCCTATGACGGCGGCGGGCGAGCGGATATGGTCGCCGCGCAAGTCGAAACTTCGGTGGGGAGAGTGAGGAAGCGATGGGCGAGAACGCCGAGATTGGACCGATCGATTACATCCTGGTCGAGTGGCCGGGCCGCCAGCCGAACGGGGAGGTGGCTCCGCACCTGGTCGACCTGGTCGAGCGCGGCCTGATCCGCATCCTCGACCTGCTCTTCGTCGCCAAGGACGAGGACGGCGCCGTCGCCGTGCTGGAGATCTCCGACCTCGGCGGCGAGGTCGCCGAGCTGGCGGTCTTCGAGGGCGCCTCCTCGGGGCTGCTCGGCGACGAGGACGTCGAGGAGGCCGGTGCCGTGCTGGAGCCCGGCACCTCGGCGGCGCTGCTGGTCTTCGAGAACAGCTGGGCGGCGCCCTTCGTCGGCGCGGTCCGCCGCTCCGGCGGCGAGCTGGTCGCCAGCGGCCGGATCCCGGCCGAAGACGTCCTCGCGGCGCTCGACGCCGCCGAGGCCAACGCTTAGAGAGGAGAGGTCATGCCAGGACTACTGCGAGGGATGGCGCGGACCGCGGTCATCGCCGGCACCGCCACCGCCGTCAGCAACCGGGTCTCGAAACGCCAGGGGGAGCGCTGGGCCGGGCAGGAACAGGAGGCCGCGGTGCAGGCTCAGGCCGCCCCGATGCAGCAGGCGCCGCCGCCCGCCGCGCCGCCCGCCGGCGGCGGGAGCTCGACGATCGACCAGCTGAAGGAGCTCGGCGAGCTGAAAGCCCAGGGCATCCTCACCGAGGACGAGTTCGCGGCGCAGAAGGCCAAGATCCTCGCCGGCTGACCCCGGGGCCGCGGGCGCTCGGGATATCCCGGCCCCCCGCTGCCCCGCGAAAGCCAGGTCTCAGCCGCCGAAGCGATAGAGCAGGCGGCGACGCCGGGCACCTCGACCGCGCGTAAGCGGTCCCGCACCCCCGAACCCAGGGGGGGTGTCTGACTTCAGACCCCCCTATGGGTGGCGTCAAGTCAGACACCCCCCTTGGTTCGGGGGCTTGGGGGTTTGCGGACGGGTGGGGGTGGCGCTATCCTGATTGAGGACTAACTACAGAAAGTGGACTTGGTTATGACTTATCGGCTGATAGCGCTCGACGAGGCGATCGTCTTTCCGACCGTGACCGCGACCCTGCCGATCGACGTCGGCGAGGACGAGCGCGTCTTCCTGATCCCGCGCCGGGACGGCGAGTACGGCCGGGTCGGCGTCGTCGCCGAGGTGATCGAGACCGGGCTCTCGCGCCGCGGCCGCCCCGTCGCCACCGTCGTCGGGCTGCACCGCGGGCTGATCGCCGGCTCCGCCCAGCCGGGCGAGGGCGACGAGCTGCGGGTCGAGGTGCAGGAGATCCGCGACGGCCACCCCGACGACGAGCACACCCGCGAGCTGGCCCGCGAATACCGCGCCGTGGTCGAGGAGATCCTCGAGCTGCGCGGCGACGACGGCCGCATCGCCGCCTTCCTGCGCTCGGTCGACGAGCCCGGCGCCCTGGCCGACACCTCCGGCCTCTCCCCCGACATCCCCGGCGAGGGCAAGCTGCGGCTGCTGGAGGCGGTCGACGTCACCGCCCGGCTGGAGCTGGCGGTCGAGCTGCAGCGCGAGCGCCTCGCCGAGCTGCAGGTGCGCAGCAAGATCCGCGACGACGTCGAGTCGGGCGCCCAGAAGCAGCAGCGCGAGTACTTCCTGCGCAAGCAGATGGAGTCGATCCGCAAGGAGCTGGGCGAGGACGAGGCCGACCTGATCGGCGAGTACGAGCGCAAGATCGCCGAGGCGGGGATGCCCGAGGCGGTCGCCGAGCAGGCCGGGAAGGAGCTGCGGCGGCTCGAGCGCCAGGGCGAGCAGTCGCCGGAGAGCTCGATGATCCGCAGCTACCTCGACTGGCTGATCGCGGTGCCGTGGGGCGAGCGCTCCGAGGAGCTGCTCGACCCCACCCACACCCGCGAGGTGCTGGACGCCGACCACGCCGGCCTCGACGACGTGAAGAAGCGGATCGTCGAGTTCATCGCCGTGCGCAAGCTGCGCCAGGAGCGCCAGGTAGAGGACGACTCGCGGGCCAACGGCGCGATCCTCACCCTGGTCGGCCCGCCCGGGACCGGCAAGACCTCGATCGGCGAGTCGATCGCCCGCGCCCTGGGGCGCGAGTTCGTCCGCATCAGCCTCGGCGGCATCCGCGACGAGGCCGAGATCCGCGGCCACCGCCGCACCTACATCGGCGCCCTGCCGGGCCGGATCGTCCGCGCCCTGCGCGACGCCGGGACGATGAACCCGGTGATCCTCCTCGACGAGGTCGACAAGGTCGGCGCCGACTGGCGCGGCGACCCCTCCGCGGCCCTGCTCGAGGTGCTCGACCCGGCCCAGAACGACAGCTTCCGCGACCATTACCTCGATGTCGAGGTCGACCTCTCCGAGGTGGTCTTCATCGCCACTGCGAACATGGTCGACACGATCCCGGCGCCGCTGCTGGACCGGATGGAGACGATCTCCTTCGACGGCTACACGACCGAGGAGAAGCTGGCGATCGCCCGCGGCCACCTGCTGCCGCGGCAGCTCAAGCGCAACGGGCTGCGGCCGGAGGAGGTCGAGGTCCCCGACGAGGTGCTGCGGATGGTGGTCGCCGAGTACACCCGCGAGGCGGGGGTGCGGCGGCTCGAGCGCGAGATCGGCAAGCTGATCCGCGTCGCGGCGACGAAGATCGCCGCCGGCGAGATCGACCCGGCCGGCGCGCCCGCCGACGGCAAGGCGGGGATCGCGATCGACGTCGAGGCCCTGCGCGAGGCGCTGGGCCGGCAGAAGCACTTCCAGGAGTCGGTCGAGCGGACCGCGGTCCCCGGGGTCTCGACCGGGCTGGCGGTGACCGGCGCCGGCGGCGACATCCTCTTCATCGAGGCGACCGCGATGGACGGCGACAAGGGGCTGGTCCTGACCGGCCAGCTCGGCGACGTGATGAAGGAGTCGGCGCGGATCGCCCTCTCCTACGTGCGCGCCCACCGCGAGGAGCTCGGCATCCCGGCCGAGGCCTTCCAGCGCGAGTTCCACCTCCACGTCCCCGCCGGGGCGATCCCCAAGGACGGCCCCAGCGCCGGCACGGCGATGACCACGGCGCTGGTCTCGCTGCTGACCGGGCGGCCGGTCAAGCACACGGTCGGGATGACCGGCGAGGTCACCCTGCAGGGTCGGGTGCTGCCGATCGGCGGCCTCAAGCAGAAGGTGCTGGCGGCGCACGCCGCCGGGCTCAGCGAGGTGATCCTGCCCGAGCGCAACCGCGGCGACCTCGACGAGGTCCCGGCGGAGGTGCGCGAGCAGATCAGCTTCCACCCGGTGATGAGCATCGGCGAGGTGCTGGGGCTGGCGCTGGAGCCGGCCGAGGCGCGGCCCCCGAAGGGGCGCGAGGCGGCGGTGGCCTAGTCTAGGCGGCCCGGCGATGTCCCCCCGCTGCCGCAGCTGCTCCCCGGTCCCGCAGGAGGTCCGCGCCGCCGCCGGGCTGCTCGAGCGCCGCTGGACGATGGCGACGATCTACGCCTGCTCCAGCGGCGCCGTGCGCTTCAACGAGTTCCGCCAGTCGCTGCCCGGCGTCTCGCCGACCACCCTCTCGGACCGGCTCGAGCAGCTCGAGCGGGCGGGGATCGTCGAGCGCACGCTGGTGCCGGGGCGCCCGCCCCACGCCGAGTACACGCTGACCCCGCGCGGGGCGCGCCTGGCGCGGGCCGTCGCCGGCCTGCTCCAGCACTGAGTCCGCAAAAACCCCTCCTCGGGAGGGGTTATCGCGGACTCGATCTCAGACGGCGGGCGGCGGGTCCGACGGCGGCGCGGTGGGGTCGGGGTCCGCGGCCGGCACGGCGGTCCCCTCGCCCTTGATCGCGACGAGGCGGAAGTAGAGGACCGAGGCGACGAGGGCCCCGATCGGCGCCGTCAGGGTCTCGGCGAGGGCGCTGAAGACGATCTTCAACAGCGGGCCGTGGGCGATGCCGGTCGCGATCGCGACGAATACGAGGGTGGCGACGAAGGTGATCAGGTAGGCGACGACGACGGTCCCGAAGACCGGCCAACCCTCCCCCTTGACGAGCTGGCGCGAGCGGCCGAAGGCGTCGAAGACGCCGCGGCGCTCGACCACGATCGCCGGCGCGATCACCGCCCACATCGTCAGCAGGATCAGGCCGGGGACGATCAGCAGCACGAAGCCGGCGCCGATCCCGACCCCGGCGAGGATGCCGGCGCCGATCAGCGGCCCGAACACCGGCAGGACCGAGCGCATCAGGTCGCCGACCGAGGCGTCGAGGCGGCCGTCCTGGACGTCCCTGACCAGTTCGACCACCATCCCCTGATAGAGGGTGCCGACCGCGAGGCTGACGACGATCGAGAGCCAGAAAAGGCCGAAATGCCCTTCGGTGACGCCGTTGACGATCGCGACGATCAGGAACAGCCAGAAGGCCACGGGCAGCAGCACGCCCGCCTGGTCGCGGTAGATGTCGAATACCTGGCTGAGGGTCGCGCCAACGCTGAGTCGTCGTTCCATGTCGGTGGGCTTCTACGTCCACGGGCGCGCCCCTGCTTGCCCCGCACCGGCCCGCACGCTTGAATGTGTTCGAAATGGAGTCTTCAGAGCAGTTCGGGGAGCGGACCGACGAGGAGCGCTTCCGGCGGCTTATCGACGTCGGGAACGAAGTCCTCGCCGAGCTCGACCTCGAGGCGGTGCTGCAATCGGTGGTCGAGGCGGCCCGGGAGCTGACCGGCGCCCGCTACGCGGCGCTCGGCGTCCTCGACCGCGAGCGGCGCGAGCTCGAGCGCTTCATCAACGTCGGCATCGACGCGGAGGCGCGCCGCGCGATCGGCAACCTGCCGCGCGGTCGCGGCGTCCTCGGCGAGCTGATCCGCGAGCCCGCGCCGCTGCGCCTGCGCGACGTCAACGCCCACCCCCACGCCTACGGGTATCCCCCCGGCCACCCGCCGATGCACTCCTTCCTCGGGGTGCCGATCACGGTCCGCGGCGAGACCTACGGCAACCTCTACATGACCGAGAAAGAAGGGGCCGAGGAGTTCGACGAGGCCGACGAGGAGGCGGCGGTGACGCTGGCCGGCTGGGCCGGGATCGCGATCGAGAACGCCCGCCTCTACACCAGCCTGAGCGAACGCGAGGCCGAGGTCGAGCAGGCGCTGCGGCGGGCCGAGACCTCGGTCGACATCGCCCACACGGTCGGCGGCGAGACCGACGTCGAGCGGATCCTCGACCTGATCGTCAAACGGGCCCGGGCGCTGGTCGACGCGCGGGCGCTGCTGGTGCTGCTGCGCCGCGAGGACCGCCTCTTCGTCGCCGCCTCGGCGGGGCGGATCGAGGGGGACATCGCCGGCCTGACGATCCCGATCGAGGACTCGGTCTTCGGCGCGGCGATGGAGGAGCGGGTCTCGCGGCGCCTCGACCGCAGCTCCCCCCCGACCGTGGGGCGGCTGCGCGAGCGGGTCGGCGCCGAGACGGCCCTGGTCGTGCCGATGCTGTTCCGCGGCCGCGCCGTCGGCACCCTGGTCGCGCTCGACCGCGAAGCGGGCGGGATCGAGTTCGACCAGGAGGACCTGCGGCTGCTGCAGTCCTTCGCCTCCAGCGCCGCGACCGCGGTGGCGACCGCGCAGACGGTCGAGTCCGAGCGCCTGCGCCAGCAGGTCGAGGCCTCCGAGCGCGAGCGCCAGCGCTGGGCGCGGGAGCTGCACGACGACACCCTGCAGAACCTCGCCGCGATCCGGATCAACCTGGCGACGGCCCTGCAGGGCAAGGGCGCGGACCGCCAGGAGCGGATCGAGGAGGCGGCCAGGGACGCGCTGGAGCACCTGGAGAGCCAGATCGGCGAGCTCAACCGGCTGATCGACGACCTCCGCCCGGCGGCGCTGGAGCGGCTCGGGCTGGCGGGGGCGCTGGAAGCGCTCGCCGAGGAGGACTCGGCCCGGGGCGGGGTCGAGATCGCGGCGGCGATCGAGCTCACCGAGGAGCGCAGCGGCGAGGAGGACCGGGTCGTCTACCGCCTGGTCCAGGAGTCGCTGACCAACGTCCTCAAGCACGCGCACGCCTCGAAGGTCCGGATCGACGTCGCCGAAAGCGAGGGCGCGATCCGGATCGGCGTCAGCGACGACGGCGAGGGCTTCGACCCGGCCGCCGTCGCCTCGGGCCGCGGCCTCACCGGGATGCGCGAGCGGATCGAGCTGCTCGGCGGCGAGATCGAGGTCAGCTCCACCCCCGGCGACGGCACCCGGATCGAGGCCACGGTGCCGCTGCAGGAAGGCTGAGGCGGCGCCTAGGGTCCCTCGCCGCCGGCTTCGATGACGCCGTTGGCGATCGCGAAGCGGACCAGGTCGGGGCGGGACTTGAGGCCTAGCTTGTCGAGCAGCTTGGCCCGGTTGACCTCGACCGCGCGGACGCTGAGGTAGAGCTTCTCGCCGATCTCGCGGTTGGTGTGGCCGAGGGCGAGGAGGCGGAGCAGCTCGCGGTCGCGCTCGCCGAGCGACTCCAGCGGGTCGGGGCCGAGCCGGACGACGGCGCCGCCGAGCTCGGGGTCGATGTAGGAGCCGCCCGCGGCGGCGGCGCGGATTGCCGCGGTGAGCTGGCGCTCGGCCGCCTGCTTGAGCACGTAGCCGGCGGCGCCGGCCCGCAGCAGATCCCGCGCCCGGCGCGGGTCGGCCTGCATGGTGAGGACGACGACCGCCGTCGCCGGCGCCTCCTCGCGCAGCACCGCCACGTCGCTCGCGGGGTCGGCGCCGGGCATCTGCAGGTCGAGGACGAGCACCCGCGGGCGGCGGTCGCGGACGAGCTTCCGCGCCGCCGCGGCGTCGGCGGCCTCGCCGATCACCCGCAGGTCGTCCTCGGCTTCCAGCATCGCCCGCAGGCCGCTGCGGATGACGTTGTGGTCGTCGGCGAGGACGACCGTTATCTCCTGCTGCTCCCCGCTCTCCATCGGCTCTCGCGGGCAGTCTGACACGGCCCCGGGGCGGGGCGAAACCCCGCAACGGCGAGTGTGGGTTTCGGCCGATGGGAGACGGGCGCGATCGCGGGACCCTCTGTCGATGAGAATCCTCGTCGCACTGGGCGGCAAGGCGCTGCCGCAGCGCGGGGCCGCCGCCGCGAGCGAGCGGCGCCGGGCCGTCCGGGAGGCGGCCGCGGCGCTGGCCGCGCTCGACCGCGGGCACCAGCTGATCGTCACCCACCGCCTGGATGAGGAGGACGCCCAGCTGCTCGAGCTGGAGCTGCGCAACCTGCTGCCCGAGCGCGACGTGGTCAGCGTCCTCACCCAGGTGATCGTCGACCCGGGCAGCCGCGAGCCCAACGCGATCGCCGAGATCCGCAGCCTGCGGGTGCTGGCCGACTCCGGCGCGCTGGTGGTCTGCGCCGGCGGCGGCGCCCCGATCGCCCTCAACGGCGACGGCACCATGCACGAGGTCGAGGCGGAGGTCGACCGCGACCTGACCGCGGCGCTGCTGGCCCGCCGCCTCGACGCCGGCGCGCTGCTGATGCTGACCGACGTCGAGGCCGTCTACCGCGACCGGGGCAGCCCGGACCAGCGGCCGATCGCCGGCGCCGCCCCGGCCGAGCTGCGCGGGATGAGCTTCGCCGCGGATTCGATCGGGCCGAAGGTCGAGGCCGCCTGCCGCTTCGCCTCGACCACCGGGCGCCCCGCCGCGATCGGCGCCCTCGGCGACCTGGAGCGGCTGGCGCGGGGGGAGGCGGGGACGCAGGTCCTGGCCCCCGCCGGCGAGCCCGCCGTCGCCGCAGCTCGTCGGCTCCCCAGACGATGAAGGGGAACGGCGCCGGCAGGTAGCCCCCGGGCGGCCGCCCCGTCCCCAGCGGGTCCCGGCGGGGCGAGACGTAGCGCGGCCCTGGCGGGGGGAACAGCTAGATTCGGTCGATGGGCGCGGAGGCGAAGACCACGGTGGTCCTGGTCGACGACCACGCGGTCGTGCGGGGGGCGCTGAGGGCGCTGCTCGAGGGACAGGACGACCTCGAGGTGGTCGGCGAGGCGGGCGACATCGCCGCCGGGCGGGCGGTCCTCGCCGAGCGGCGGCCGCGGGTGCTGGTGCTCGACGTCAACCTGCCCGACGGGCTGGCGGTCGAGGCGCTGCCGCAGCTGCGCGAGGACTCGCCGGAGACGGCGATCGTGCTGCTGACGATGGAGCGCGACCTGACCCTGGCCCGCCGCGCCCTCGACGCCGGCGCCGCCGGCTACCTCTTCAAGGACTCCGCCCACCTGGAGCTGATCGAGGCGGTCCGCGCCGTCGCCGCCGGCGAGCGGCACCTCGCCCCCGCCGTCGCCGCCGGGCTCAAGAACGGCGGCGAGGCCGAGGAGCGGCCGGTCCTCTCCCCGCGCGAGACCGAGGTCCTGAAGGCGATGGCCCTCGGCCACACCAACCGCGAGATCGGCGAGCAGCTCGACCTCAGCGTCCGCACCGTCGAGACCCACCGCGCCCACATCCAGCAGAAGCTGGGGTTGTCGAGCCGCCCCGAGCTGACCCGCTACGCCCTGGCCAACGGCCTGATCGACACCTGAGGCTCAGGACCAGGTGCGGGGCCAGGGGCGCTCCGGGGGGGCCGGGGCGACGCGGATGCGGGCGTCGGCGGCGAGGGCGCCCGTGGGGGTGGCGAGGACGGGGTTGAGGTCGAGCTCGACGATCTCGTGGTGGGTGGCGGCGAGGGCGCCGACGCGGAGGACGAGGTCTTCGAGCGAGGCGAGGTCGGCGGCCGCGGAGCCGCGGAAGCCGGTGAGGAGGGGGAAGCTGCGAAGCGAGCGGATCATCTCGGCGGCGTCGGCGCCGGTCAGCGGGCAGAGGCGGAGGGCGACGTCGCCGAGCAGCTCGACCGCGGTGCCGCCGGCGCCGCAGGCGAGGACCGGCCCGAAGACGGGGTCGGTGGCGACCCCGACCAGCAGCTCGGTCCCGTCCTCGACCATCTGCTGGACCAGGAAGCTCTCGGCCTCCAGCCCCTGCTTGCCCAGGCCGGCGCGCATCCGCGCCGCCGCGGCCGCCACCTCCTCGGCGCCGTCGAGGCCGACAGCGACGGCGCCGAGCTCGGACTTGTGGAGGATCCCCGGCCCCTGCGCCTTCAGCGCCACCCGGCCGCCGAGCTGCGCCGCAGCCTCCCCCGCCCCGCCCTCGTCGGCGGCGATCCGGGAGCCCGGCAGCGCCACCCGGTAGCAGCGCAGGACCCGCTCGCACTCGGCGGCGCTCAGCCACTCGCGGCCGGCGGCCAGCGCTTCGGCGATCGTCGCCGCGGCGCCGTCGCGGTCGGCCTCCAGCTCGGGCGGCGCCGCCGGCGGCCGGCGGCGCCACTCCGCGTAGGCGGCGGCTTTGCCGAGCGCCCGCGCCGCGCCCTCGGGCTGGACGTGGATCGGCACCCCCGCCGCCTCGGCCAGCGGCGCCCGCTCTCCCGTCGTCATGAAGACCGCCTGCAGCGGCAGCGGCCGCGCCAGCTCGCCGGCGGCGGCGCCGATCGCCGCCGCCACTTCCTCGGTGCTGGTCGCCAGCGGGCGGATGAAGATCGAGACGATCGCGTCGATCCCCTCCCAGGCCGAGAGGGCGACGATCGCGCGGCGGAACTCCTCGGCCCCGGCGGAGGCGATCAGGTCGACCGGGTTGCCGAGGCCCGCCGCCGGGTTGGCGAACTCGCGCAGCTTCGCGCGCACCTCCTCCGGCGTCTCCGGCACCTCCAGCCCGGCCGCCTCGCAGGCGTCCGCGCACATGATCCCCGGCCCGCCCGCGTTGGTGACGATCGCCACCCGCCGGCCCTCGGGCAGCGGCTGGCCGCCGAACAGCGCCGCCAGGTCGAGCATCTCCGCCAGGGTCTCGGCCCGCACCACCCCGGACTGCTCGAACAGCGCGTCGACGGTGCGGTCGGAGGCGGCGAGCAGGGCGCCGGTGTGGGAGCTCGCCGCCCGCGCCCCGGCGGCCGAGCGGCCGCTCTTCATCGCCACCACCGGCAGCTCGCGGCCGATCCGCCGCGCCAGCCGCGAGAAGCGGCGCGGGTTGCTGAACGACTCGATGTAGAGCAGGGCGACCCGGGTGCGCCCGTCCTCCTCCCAGAACTCGAGGAAGTCGTTGGCGGTGAGGTCGGCGCGGTTGCCGAGCGAGACGAAGGAGGAGACGCCGAGCAGGCGCTCGCGGGCGAACTCGGCCAGGGCGAGGCCGAGGGCGCCGCTCTGGCTGGCGAAGGCGACGCTGCCGGCGGGCGGCGGGTCGGGGATGAAGGTCGCGTTCAGCGGCTCGCCGGGGGCGGTGCCGAGGACGCCGAGGCAGTTGGGGCCGACCAGGCGCACGCCGCTCTCGCGGCAGATCGCCAGCAGCTCGCGCTCGCGCCGCGTCCCCTCCTCGCCGGTCTCCGAGAAGCCGGCCGAGAGGACGACCAGCGCCCGCGCCCCCTGCGCCGCCGCTTCGCGCGCCGCCGCCGCCACGGCCGGGGCCGGCACCGCGATCACCGCCAGGTCGACCTCGCCCGGCAGCGCCGCCAGGCTCGGGTAGGCCTTCCGCCCGCCGACCTCCTCGGCGCCGGGGTTGACCGGGTAGAGCTCCCCCCGGAAGCCCGACTCGACCAGGTTGCGCATCACCTCGGCGCCGACGCTGCCGGGGCGGCGCGAGGCGCCGACCAGGGCCAGCGAGCGCGGCGCCAGGACCGCCCGCACCGCCGCCTGCGCGGCCAGCCGGTCGCGGTTGTCGAAGCGCTCGCGGGCGGCGGGCGAGAGCGATACCGGCATCTCCACCCGCAGCACCCCGGGCTCGGCGCGCACCTGGGTCGGCAGGCCGCTCTCGCGGAACATCTCGATCATCCGGTGGTTCTGCGGCAGCACCTCGGCGACGAAGGCGACGTAGCCGTGCTCCTCGGCGACCTCGGCCAGGTGGGCGAGGAGGATCGTCCCCAGCCCCCGTCCCTGCATCTCCTCGGCGACCGCGAAGGCGACCTCGGCGCGGCGGTCGGGGCCGCCGACGTAGAGCCCGTGGCCGACCACGCGCCCGCCGCCACGGACGGCGAGGAGCCCGTAGTGGTCGGCGTAGTCGACGGCGGCGAGGCCGGCGGCGACCCGCTCGACGTCGACCGCGCCGGAGAAGAAGCGGAAGGCGCGCGACTGGAAGCTGAGCCCGTCGAAGAACTCGCGCAGCGCCGCCTCGTCGTCGCGGCGCACCGGCCGCAGGTGGACCGTCGAGCCGTCGTGGAGGACGACGTCGGCCTCGCGGTGGGCGGGATAGGCGTCGCTCACCGCCTGATCCTAGACCGGCGTTCGTCCTTTGTCGCCCTGTGGGCGACAAAGGACGAACGCCACGGGGGGTTAGGGTGGCGCCGATGGCTCGCGCGGCGGCAAATCTGTACTTTTCGCATCCCGCCTGCCTCGCGCACGATCCGCGGCAGGGGCTCTACGGGCACCCCGAGCAGCCGGGGCGGCTGCAGGCGATCGAAGCGGCCCTGGACGAGCGCGACTGGCTCGGCTGGGAGCGGCGCGAGGCGCCGCGGGCGAGCGAGGAGCAGCTCGAGCTGGTCCACCCGCGCGCCCACGTCGAGGCGATCCGGGCGCTCTGCGAGTCCGGCGGCGGCGCCGTCGACGGCGACACCTTCGCCGGCGAAGCGTCCTGGGAGGCGGCGCTGCGCGCCGCCGGGGGCGCCTGCGAGATGGTCCGCGCCCTGCTCCGCGGCGACGCCGGCGCCGGTTTCTGCGCGGTCCGCCCGCCCGGCCACCACGCCGAGCCGGAGCGCTCGATGGGCTTCTGCCTCTTCGACAACGTCGCGGTCGCCGCCGCCCTGGCGCTGAGCGAGCTCGGCGTCGAGCGGGTCCTGATCGTCGACTGGGACGTCCACCACGGCAACGGCACCGCGGAGATCTTCCGCCGCCGCGACGACGTCCTCTTCGCCAGCATCCACCAGGGCGGGATCTTCCCCGGCACCGGGCCGCTCGGCGACGCCGGCTCGGGCCCGGGCGAGGGCTACACGATCAACCTGCCGGTGCCGGCGGGCAGCGAGGAGGAGGTCTGGCTCTCGCTGCTCGAGCACATCGTCCTCGCCGCCGCCGCCGAGTTCGAGCCGCAGCTGGTGCTGGTCTCGGCCGGCTTCGACGCCCACCGCGCCGATCCCCTCGCCGGCTGCCGGCTGGAGGCGTCATCATTCGCGCAGATGGCCTGCCAGGTCAGGGACGCGGGGGAGCGATGGGGAGCGCCGGTGGGGGCGGTGCTCGAGGGCGGCTACCGCCTCGACGCCCTCGCCGCCTCGACCGTGGCGACGATGGCGGCGCTGGCCGGCGAGGGCGAGGCGGCCGCGGCGGCGCCGGAGCAGATCCTCACCCCCCGCGCCGCCTCCCACGTCGGCCACTACTGGGAGCTCTAGCCGGTGGCGAACCCGAAATTCATCCCGCTCTTCTCCGAGCCACTGGAGCGCTACCGCTCGCTGCTCGGCGACGAGGAGCTCGAGGGCCTGCTGGAGGTCGGACGCCGCGCCGCCGAGCGCTTCGCAGGCCGGGCGATCTGGCACGTCAGCTCGACCGCCCGCGGCGGCGGCGTCGCCGAGATGCTGCGCAGCCTCCTCCCCTACGCCCGCGACGCCCGCGTCGACGTGCGCTGGGTGGTGCTGCGCGAGGGGCCCGAGTTCTTCGCCGTCACCAAGCGCCTCCACAACCACCTCCACGACGACCCCGGCGACGGCGGCGCCCTCGACGACTCCGCCCGCCGCCTCTACGAGGGGGTGCTGCGCGCCAACAGCGAAGCGCTGGCGCCGCTGATGCAGAGCGAGGACGTCGTCTACCTGCACGACCCGCAGACGGCGGGGATGGTCCCGGCCCTGCGCGAGCTCGGGCTCAAGGTGGTCTGGCGCTGCCACATCGGCGTCGACCGCCCCGGCGAGCTCGCCCGCGGCGCCTGGGATTTCCTCCGCCCCTACGTCGAGCAGGCCGACGCCTACGTCTTCTCCCGCGACGAGTACGTCTGGGAGGGGCTCGACCGGGGCCGGGTCTGGTGCATGCCGCCGGTGATCGACCCCTTCTCGCCGAAGAACCAGGACCTCTCGCCGGAGGTCGCCTCCTCGATCCTGAAGGCGATCGAGCTCGCCCCCGACGGGCACGAGACGGCGCCGGTCTTCGAGCGGGCCGACGGCACCCCGGGCCGGGTCGAGCGGCAGCCGACGATCCTGCAGGAGGAACGCGTCCCCGACGAGGCCAGGGTGGTCGCCCAGGTCTCGCGCTGGGACCGGCTCAAGGACCCGCACGGGCTGCTGCGGATGCTGGCCGAGCACCTCGACGACCCCGGCGTGCACCTCGTCCTCGCCGGCCCCGACAGCGCCGGCGTCTCCGACGACCCCGAGGGCGCCGCCGTCTACGGCGACGTCGCCGAGACCTGGCGCCGGCTCGACCCCGACCGCCGCCGCCGCGCCCACCTCTTCAGCCTGCCGATGCACGACCTCGAGGAAAACGGGGCGATGGTCAACGCGATCCAGCGCCGCGCCGACGTCGTCGTCCAGAAGAGCCTCGCCGAGGGCTTCGGCCTCACCGTCGCCGAGGCGATGTGGAAGCGGCGGCCGGTCGTCGGCAGCCGGGTCGGCGGCATCCAGGACCAGGTCCTCGACGGCGAGACCGGGATCCTGATCGACGACCCCCGCGACCTCGCCGCCTGCGCCGCCGCGGTGACGGCGATCCTCGACGACCGGGGCCGGGCGAAGGCGATGGGCGAGGCCGCCCGCCAACGGGTGATCGACCGCTACCTGGCGATCCACCGCCTGCGCGAATACGTCGAGCTGGTCAGCAAGCTGATCGACCAAAGGTGAAGGCGCGGTTGTCTGCGCATAGCGGCAAGAAGTGCGTTCTCACCGTCAGCCGGGGCTGATCACCGCCCTCCCGTCGAGCTCGCCGGCGCGGAGCTTCTCGTAGGCCTGCGGCGCTTCGTCCAGGGTGAAGTGCTCCACGTGGGCGCGGATCTTGCCCTGGCGGGCCAGCTCCAGGCACTCTTCGAGCTCGACCGCCGTCCCCCAGTAGGGGATGCAGAGCTTCGCCTCGAAGGGCAGGGCGCCGAAGGCGAACTCGAATTTGCCGCCGTGCAGGCCGACGATCGTCAGGTCGCTCTCGAAGCGGCCGACCGCCGTCGCGGTGGCGATCGAGTCGTCGGAGCCGACCATGTCGACGACCAGCTCGGCGCCGCGGCCGCCGGTGATCTCGCGGATCGCCTCGGCCGCCCCCTCCCCGGCCGCGACCGTCTCGTCGGCGCCGACCTCGGCGGCCAGCCTCAGGTGCTCGGCGGAGGTGTCGACGGCGACGATCCGGGCCGGGCTCAGCGCCCGCAGGATCTGCACGCCCATGTGGCCGAGGCCGCCGACGCCGATCACCACCGCGGTCGAGCCCGGCACCAGCAGGTGCAGCGAGCGCTTGATCGCGTGGTAGGGCGTCAGCGCCGCGTCGGAGAGCGGCGCCGCCTCGCGCGGGTCGAGGCCGCCGAGCGGCAGCAGCAGGCGCGGGTGCGGGACCAGCATGTACTCGGCCATGCCGCCGTCGAGGCCGAGGCCGCCGCCGAAGGCGCCGATCTCCGCCTGGCGCTCGCAGTAGTTCTCGGCCGAGAGCCGGCAGGCGCGGCAGCGGCCGCAGCCCCAGGGGCCGTAGACGGCGACGGCTTCGCCGACCTCGACCCCCTCGACCCCGGCGCCGAGCGCCTCGACCCAGCCCGCGTTCTCGTGGCCGATCGTGAACGGCACGTCGAAGCCCAGCGTCCCCGGCGGCCATTCCATCAGGTGCAGGTCGGAGTGGCAGGCGCCGGCGCCGCCGATCCGGACCAGGACCTGCCCCGGGCCGGGTTCGGGCACGTCGACCTCCCGCAGCTCGGGCTCGTGTTCCCATTCGGTCAGCTGGTAGGCCTTCATCGCGGCCCTCCCTCGTCTCGTGCGTGTTCGAGCAGCAGGCGCCGCTCGGCGGCGGCGACGAGGCGGCGGGCGCGGTCGACGGCGTCGATGTTGACCGAGATCGCCTCGATCCCGCCGCGCACCAGCAGCTCTGCGTACTCCGGGTGGACCGACGGAGCCTGGCCGCAAATCGAGGTCCGCAGGCCGAGCTCGTGCGCCCGCGCGAGCAGGCGAGAGATGTACTCGGTGACGGCGCGGTCGCGCTCGTCGAAGACCTCGGCGACCAGCTCGGAGTCGCGGTCGGCGCCGAGCAGCAGCTGGGTCAGGTCGTTGGAGCCGATCGAGATCCCGGCGACGCCGAGCTCGGCGTAGCGCGGCAGGTGGAAGAGGACCGAGGGCACCTCGGCCATCACCCAGAGCTCGAAGCCGCGGCGGCCGAAGAGGCCGGCGCGCTCGAACATCTCGCGGCAGGCGGCGACTTCGCGCGGCGTCCGCACGAAGGGCAGCATCGCGTGCAGGTTCTCGTGCCCGGCCTCCCAGACGCGGTCGATCGCCTCCAGCTCCAGCTCCAGCAGGTCGGGCTCGTGCATGTAGCGCAGGGCGCCGCGGTAGCCGATCATCGGGTTGGCCTCCTCGGGCTCGAAGCGCTCGCCGCCGGCGAGGCCCCGGAACTCGTTGCTGCGGAAGTCGATCGTCCGGTAGGTGATCGGCCGCGGCGCGAAGGCGGCGGCGAAGCGGTTCAGCGAGTCGGCCATCCGCTCGACGAAGCGCTCGCCTTCGCCGGCCTCGAGCAGCGCCCGCGGGTGCGTCCCCTCCAGCGCCTCGACCACCATCAGCTCCGCCCGCAGCAGCCCGACCCCGTCGACGTCGAGGCCCGCGACGCGCTCCAGCTGCGAGGGCTCGGAGAGGTTGACGAGCACCCGCGTCCCCGTCACCACCGCGGCGTTCGTCCTTTGTAGCCCAGAGGGCGACAAAGGACGAACGCCGGTGTTGCTTTCGGCGGCAGCGGCCTGCGCCGAGTCGCCCTCGGTGACCGCCCCGGCGCCGGCGTCGACGGTGACGACCTCGCCGTCGCGCAGGACCTTGGTCGCCTCGCCGGTGCCGACCACGCAGGGGATGCCGAGCTCGCGGGAGACGATCGCCGCGTGGCAGGTCATGCCGCCGGAGTCGGTGACGATCGCCGCCGCCCGGCGCATCAGCGGCACCCAGTCGGGCGCGGTCATGTGGGTGACGAGGACCTCGCCGTCGCGCAGCTCGCCCGCCTGCTCCAAGGCCGAGACGACCCGCACCGCGCCGGCCGCTTCGCCGGGGGCGGCGCCGAGGCCGTGGACCAGCTCGCGGCCGCGCTCGCCGACCGTGGCGCCGGCCGTCGCCTCGCCGCCGGCGGTGGTCACCGGCCGCGACTGCAGCATCCAGACCGAGCCCTCCTCGTCGAAGGCCCACTCCGTGTCCTGCGGCGAGCCGTAGTGCTCCTCGATCCTCACCCCGAGGGCGGCGACTTCGCGCACCTCCTCGTCGCTGAGGACCGGGCGCCGCCCTTCGGCCTCGCTCAGCTCGCGGGTCTCGGTGCCGCCCCCGGGCAGCGAGACGATCGCCAGCTCCTTGCGGCGGACTTCGCGGCGGTCGATGTGGAGGCCGTCCTTGGCGACGACGTAGCGGTCGGGCGAGACCGAGCCGGAGACGACCGCCTCGCCGAGCCCGAAGGCGCCCTCGATCACCAGCCGGTCGCGGTCGCCGCTCGCCGGGTCGATCGTGAACATCACCCCGGAGCGGGTCGAGCGGATCTGCCGCTGGACGACGACGGCGATGTCCATGTCGGCCTGGCCGAAGCCGCGCTTGGCGCGGTAGTAGACCGAGCGGGCGCCGAACAGCGAGGCCCAGCAGGCGCGGACCGCGTCGAGCAGGGCGTCCGCCCCGCGCACGTTCAGCAGCGTCTCGTTCATCCCGGCGAAGGAGGCGGACTCGGTGTCCTCGGCGGTCGCCGAGGAGCGCACCGCGACCGGCGCGTCCCCCTCCTCACCGACCAGCTCGGCGTAGCCGGCGCGGATCGCCGCCGCCAGCCGGCCCGGGATCTCCTCGCGCCCGATCTCCGCCCGCACCTCCTCCGAGGCGCGCTCCAGCGCCGCGGTGTCCTCGACGTCGAGGTCGGACAGCCGCGCCGCGATCCGCTCGCGCAGCCCGGTCTCCTCGCAGAAGGCGGCGTAGGCCGGCGCCCCGATCACGAAGCCGGGCGGCACCGGGAGGCCCGCCGCGGTCAGCTCGCCGAGGTTGGCTCCCTTGCCGCCGGCGAAGGCGACGTCGGCGCGGCGCAGCCGCTCGAAGCCGAGGACCGGCTCGGCCCCCGCCCCCACCGCGGCGTCCTCGGTCGCGGATCCGTTCGGGTTCATCTCCTCACCGGTCCTTCCCGGGTCGCGGCACCACCAGCACCGGGCAGGGGGCCTTGTGGGCAAGCTGGGTCGAGACCGAGCCGAGCAGGACCCGCAGCACCGGGCCGTAGCCGCGCGAGCCGGCGACCAGGAGGTCGGCGCCGATTTCCTCGCAGGCCTCGAGGATCGCCGGGCCGGGGACGCCGCCCAGCGCCCTGCCGGTGGCGGCGAGCCGCTCGTCGACGGCCTTGACGGCGCGGGTGACGATCGCTCCCCCCTCGGGCGGGATCGCCGGCGTATAGCCGGCCGCGCCCGGGACCACCGCGGGCGGCGCCGAGACGGTGAAGACGACGATCGTCGCCCGGCAGGCGAGGGCGAGCGCTTCGGCCCGCGCCAGCGCCGCCCGCGATTCGGCCGTGTCGTCGTAGGCGACGGCGATCGTCCGGAAGGGGCCGTGCTCCTCGCCGGCGTAGCCGCTCGGCGCGACCATCACCTCGCAGGGGGCGCCGTGCAGGAGGCCGTCGGCGACGCTGCCGACCACCACCCGCCCGAGCGGGCCGCGGTGGGGCGAGCCGACGACGATCGTCTCGACCGCCTCGCGCTCGGCGAGGTCGTCGATCACCCCGGCCGGGGTGCCGCCGCCGAAGGCGCGGGTCTCGACCTCGAGGCCGCCGAGGCGCTCCCGCGCCTCGGTGAGCAGCGGCGCGGCCGGCTCGGCCTCGCCCTCGTCGAGCCTTTCGTAGGGGATCGGCAGCGGCCCGTAGGGAAGGACGGTGACGACCAGCACCCCCGCCCCGGTCGCCTCGCCGAGGACGCGGGCCAGCTCGAGCGCGTCGCGCCCGCCCTCGCTGCCGTCGTATCCAGCCAGAAGCTTCACTCGCTGCGACCCTAGGGCCCGGCCCCGGGGCGGGCCATCCGCATTAGCCCACAGCCCCGCGAGCGGTCTTCCCCGACACCCACCCGCCGCCGCGAAGCGAAATCGCCCGGTTAGCTGTTCCTTTTGGCCGCTCTGCGGCCAAAAGGAACAGAAGGCGGGTGCGCGCGGCGCGCCAGGCGCTCCTCGGGCTTGAGCCCGCCCAGCAGCAGCGCCAGGGCGACCAGCATCGCCAGCTGCAGCGCCATCCCCAGCGGCGAGGCGAGGGCGTCGAGGGCGAGGGTGCCGAGGCTCTTCTCGGCGACCGTGGCGACGCCGACGTAGATCGAGTAGGAGACGAGGCGGCCGGCGAAGAAGGCGGCGGTGAGCGGCGCCAGCGGCACCGTCATCAGCCCGGCGCCGACGAAGAGCTGCCCGGAGGGGACCGGCGAGAGCGCGAAGAGGCCGAGCCCGGCGACGGCGCGGCGGCGCTCGGCGCCGAGCGCCGCCTGCGCCCGGTCGAGGTGCGCAAGCCGCGCCGGGGCCAGCCGCGGCCGCAGCCGCCGGGCGCCGTTGGCAAGGACGAAGCGGCCGCTCGCCGCGGCCAGGGCGCCGCCCAGCACCAGCGGCACCGCCGGCAGGTCGAAGTCGAGGCTGAAGAAGACGAGGACGGCCCAGGTCGGCGGCCCGAAGGCGGGCAGCAGGTTGACGGCGAAGACGACGCCGAGCGCGATCGCGAGCTCTGCGGGCGACACCGGCAGACCCTAGGCCCGCCCGACCGCACCCCGAGAGGGACAAGCCACATCGGCGCACGTGGTTTTCCCCGGATGGGGCGGCGGCGCCCCGACTGGAGACTGTGGTCATGAACGGGGCAGGAGCGGCAAAGGTCTTGATCGTCGGCGGCGGGGTCGGCGCGATCGAGGCGGCGATCGCGCTGCGGGAGCTGGCCGGGGAGAAGGCGGAGGTCGAGATCTGCGCCGGCCGCGGCGACTTCGTCTACCGGCCCTTCGCGGTCGGCGAGCCCTACGGGGCCTCGCGGGTGCTGCGCTACGACCTCGAGGGGATCGCCCGCCGCTGCGGCGCCCGCTTCCGGCTCGAGAACGTCGGCTGGATCGACACGGCGCTGCGCTGCGCCCACACCCACGACGGCAGCGAGGTCCCCTACGACTACCTCATAGTCGCCTGCGGCTCGCGGCTGCTCTGGTCGGTCCCGGGCGCGACCACCTTCTGGGGAGTCGCCGACGAAGGCGAGGTCCAGGAGGTCGTCAGCCGCCTGCGCGAGGGCCGCCTCCGCCGCCTCGTCTTCACCATGCCCGGTGGCCACGGCTGGGCCCTCCCCGCCTACGAGCTCGCCCTGCTGGCGGCGACCGAACTGGAGCGCTCGGCGATCCGCGGCACCGAGCTGACCGTCGTCACCCCCGAAGACGGGCCGCTGCGGATCTTCGGCCGCCGCGCCTCCGAGCAGGTCGCCGAGCTGCTGGCCGAGCACCGGATCGAGGTGCTGACCGGGACCCACCCGGTCAGGTACGAGCGCGGCGCCCTGGCGATCGTCCCCGGCGAGGAGATCGAAGCCGACGCGGTGATCAGCCTCCCCCGCCTCGAGGGGCGGCGGATCGAGGGGCTCCCCTACGACCCGGCGGGCTTCATCCCGGTCGACGACCACTCGCGGATCGCCGGCCTCGCCGACTCCTTCGCGGTCGGCGACGTCACCAACTTCCCGGTCAAGCAGGGTGGCATCGCCACCCAGCAGGCCGACGTCGCGGTCGAGGCGATCGCCGCAGAGCTCGGCTGCGAGGTCGAGGCCGAGCCCCTCGACCCGGTCCTGCGGGGCATCCTCTGGACCGGTGCCAAGCCGCGTTACCTGTTCGGCTGGCTCGGCGGCGGCCACGGCGAAACCTCGGTCGCCAGCGACCGGCCGCCCTGGCCGATCGACAACCCGAGCAAGCTGATCGGGCGCTACCTCACCCCCTTCCTCAACGAACTCGCCGGCGCCCGGGCGGAGATGCCGGGATGAGTAGCCGGGCGGCGAAACCGGCGAAGCCGGCGCTGCGCCGCCGGGCCCCGGCCGAGAGCGTGGTCCGCCGGTTCCTCCGCGACAAGCGGCTGCCGCCGCTGCAGGTCCGGCGGCCGGCCGGCCGTTAGGGGCCTTTTCCCGGGTTCCCTTCGAGGCCCGGCGGGGTCGACGACGCGCCCTGGCCCTTCCCGGCGGCGGCTCCGGGCGGCGCCGCGGGAGCGGCGGGCGCTTCGGGTGGGACCGCTTCGGCGGCCGGCGCGGGCGGCTGGTCCGGCGCCGCTTCGGCGCCGCGGGGCGGGGCGCTCCCCTTCGTCCCGGCGGGGGAGGCCGCGGCGCTCCCGCCCTCTTCCTGCGGAGCTTTGTGCGCGGCGGCGGTTTCCTGGCCGTGCGCGGCCGGCGGCGGCTGCCGCCCTTCGTGCTTGAACCCGCCCGCGGCCTGCCCGGCGGGAGCCGGGCCGGAGGCGGGCGATGCGGCGGGCGAACCGTGCTGCCCGGAGCGGACGTGGGTGGCCTTGGCGGAGCGCGCGGCCGCCCGGGCGGCCCGCCGCGGCGATGCCGCAGCCGCTCCTCCGGCTGCAGCGGCCAGGCCGCGCTTGCGGGGCACGGAGGCGCCCGCCGCGGCGCCGCCCGGAGCCGCGGGGCCCCGCTTGGCCGGCACCGCGGCCTGCTCGCCCGGCAGGCCGAGGTGGATCGCCCCGGTGCGGTCGGCCGCGGTGACGCCGATCGCCGCCACCACCGCCGCGGTCGCCAGCCCTTTCGCCGCGGCCGAGGCGCCGATCGATTTCGCCGCGCCGCCGCCGAGCGCCGCCGCCAGGCCGCCGCCGCCCGCCGCCTGCGAGCCGCCGAGCAGGCCGTGCAGCATCCCCGCCGCCGCCACCGCCGCCACCGCCGGCAGCGGCGCCAGGGCGGCGAGGTCGCGCTCGCGGCGCTCGATTTCCTCGCGGAACCCGCGGCAGCCCGGGCAGGCGCGCAGGTGGGCGCGGACGTCGCGGCGGCGGGTGACGCGGCCGTCGCCGTCGGAGAGGGCCCTGGTCACGGCGGCGCAGCTCATCTCACGGCCCGCCTCCATCTGCCGCAGGCTCTGGCGCGCCTCGTAGAGGGTCTGCCGCGCCACCGCGCCGGAGGTGCCCAGCGCCGCGGCGATCTCCTCGAACTCGAGGCCGCCCAACTCCCGCATCACCAGCGCCTCGCGCTGGCGGTCGGGCAGCTCCCTGAGGTCGGCGACGAGCCGCCGCAGCCGCTCCCGGGTCGCCGCGTCCTCGGCCAGGCCGTAGCCGGGCGCGACCTGCTCGACGTCGAGCTCGCTGCTCTGCCGCCGCCGCCGCAGCAGGTCGATCGACTCGTTGTGGGCGATCCGGTAGAGCCAGGGCCTCAGCTCGATCGCCCGCTGCTCGCCGGGCAGCGCCCGCAGCACCTTGGTCATCGTGTTCTGGAGGACGTCCTGGGCGTCCTCGGGGTTGCCGACGATCGCCAGGCAGAAGCGGTAGAGGCTCTGGTGGTAGCGGCGGAAGATCGCCGCGAAGGCGCGCTCGTCCCCCCGGACCGCCCGCCGGGTCAGCCTCTCGTCGGAGAGCAGGCGGACCGGTGTCGCCGCGTCGCTCATCGCACGATCTTCCCATTCCGGGCCATCTGTTCCTAGATATGGGCATTTTCGGCATCTCCTAAACGGCGCGCCGGGGCCGAATGTCAGCGCCTTCCCGGGCCCGCGGCGGGAGATTTTCGGGCCGGCGGGGGATCGAACTGACGAATCCGGGTAGAGGGCGTTTCCTTTGATGTCTCGTTCCAAAGCGGCAACGGCCGCGGAAACAGGAGGAATTCGATGGTTGGTGCACTGGTAGCGGTTCTGATCGTGGTCGCGATCGTGTTGGTGCTGGCGAAGGTCGCCGTCGCCGGCGGGATCCTCGGGCTGATCGCCCTGATCCTGCTGATCCTGCTCCTGCTCGGCCGGATCTGAGCCCCGGGCGGGGACGCAGAGGCGATGCCCGACGAGGAGTGGGAGTAGATCGCCGAGCAGGCGAGCGGCGAGACGAAACCGTCAGGGGCGGGGCAGGCCGCGGCGGCGCTCCCAGGCGGCCCAGCCGGCCATCGTCGCCGCCGCGTAGAGCCAGCCGAGGACGACGTCGAAGACGTAGTGCTCGCCGGTCGCGACCAGGGTCAGGCCCATCGCCGCCGGGTAGAGCAGCAGCAGCGGCCGCAGCCGGCGGCGCACCCGGCCCCAGAGGAAGAGCGCGACCAGCATCGTGAAGCCGGCGTGCAGCGAGGGGACGGCGGCGACAAGGTTGCTCGCCGCCTGGCCCTCCGAGAAGAGCGCCGCGGTGCCGACCCCGAGCGCTTCCCAGCCCACCGAGGTGGTCCGGTGGACCGCGCCGAGCAGGCCCGCTTCGGAGGCCAGCCAGGGCGGCGCCGCCGGGAAGGCCATGTAGGTGGCGAGCCCGGCCAGCGCCAGCGTCACCAGGCGGCGGGCGAAGCGCCGGAAGCCGAGCCGGTCGCGGGCCCAGAGCCAGCCCGCCAGCGCGAAGGGGACGAGGAAGTAGGAGGTGTAGACGAGGGTGAAGGCGACGTCCCACCAGCGCACGACCCCGGGCTCGTAGAGGTGCCGCTGCAGCCAGACCGTCGGGACTTCGCCGAAGAGGGAGCGGTCGAACTCGATCATCGGGCGGTAGTGGACGCCGATCCCGAGCGAGTCCGCCGCCCCCCGGGTCAGGTCGTAGGCGGCGAGGACCGCGACCAGCGGCAGCCAGTCGAGCACCAGCCGGCCGATTTCGGCCGGCGGCCGGCCGATCGAGGCGCAGGCGAGCGCCCCGCAGGTCCAGAGCACCACCAGCTCGCGCTGGACCGGAATCCCGTAATGGGCGCTCCAGGCGACCAGCGCGAGGAGGTACAGCGCCAGGGCGTAGGGCCGCAGCGGCGCCCAGGAGACGAAACGGGGGCCGGCGACCCGTTCGCCCTCCACCGTCCTACTTGAGCTCGAAGCTGGTCAGGTCCTGGCCGAAGATCGGGCTGACGACGACCTTTTCGAGGTCGACCCGGTCGGAGACGAAGGTGCCGAGGGTGAGGGTGCCGAACGGCGCCCAGGGCGCCTGCTTCATCACCTCGCGGTCGAGGGCGGCGTATTCGCGTTCCTGCCTCGGGCCGAGCTGCTGCAGCGCCAGCGCCCGGATCTTCGCGTTCACCTTCGGGTCGTCGAAGCGGGCCCAGTTGGTGTTGTTCTCGGGGACGATCGCGGTGCCGGAGAGCTGCGGTTCGAAGTAGTCGTTCGGGTGCGGGTAGTCGAGCAGCCAGTTGCCCCAGCCGGCGTCGAGGTCGGGCGTGCCCGAGTCGCCGATCAGGGTGAAGTAGCTGGCGCCGTTGATCTTCTTCAGCGTCGCCGAGAAGCCGAGTTCCTCCAGCACCTGCTGGAAGTATTCGCCGGCTTCGTTGTTGGGCGGCAGGTTGTTGGTCCAGAGCGTCACCCGGCGGTCGGCCGGGTGCGCCGCGGCGACCAGCTTCTTCGCCTTCGCCAGGTCGTGCGGGTAGAGGACGAACTTCTCGTAGCCCGGCATCTGCGGCGGCAGCACCTGCTGGGTGCGGGCCAGCGTGCCGGCGTAGATCCGTTCCAGCGCCGCCGGGTCGATCGCGTAGTTGACCGCCCGCCGCACCCGCACGTCGTCGAACGGCGGCCGCTGCGTGTTGAGCCAGAAGTAGTAGACGCTGATCGTCGGCACCTGGCGGAACTGGGTGCCTTCGTAGCGGCTCGCGATCGCCGCGTAGCGGTCGGGCGGCGGCTGGTTTTTCATCCAGTCGACCTTGCCCTGTTCGACTTCGTCGACCTGGGTGGTCGGGTTGGACTGGACGCTGAAGACGATCTTGTCGACGTGGCCGCCCGGAAGCTGCGGCAGCGCCGCCCCGTTGGCCCTGGCCCAGGCCGGGTTGCGGGCGTATTCCCAGCCGCGGCCCGGGCGCACGCGGGTGATCTCGTAGGGACCGGTGGCGGGCGGCGGGTGCGCGGTCTGGTCTTCGGCCGGCGTGCCGGGCGGCAGCAGCGCCCCGTACTCGAGCCCGAGGACGTATTCGAAGGTGCCGCTCGGTTCGACCAGGTGGATGACGATCCGGCCGCTGCGGTCGTCGGTTTCGATCCCGGCGATGCCGCCCTTCTTCGTCTTCGCGAAGGCCTCGGCGCCGACGATGCCGGTGAAGAAGGTGGAGCCGACCGAGTTGATCCGGAACAGCCTTTCGACCGCGAAGCGGAAGTCCGAGGCCCTGACCGGGGTCCCGTCGGAGTACTCGAGGCCGGGCCGCAGGTAGAGCGTGTAGCGCCGGCCGCCCCGGTCGACCCGCGGCAGCCCCTTGGCGAGGCCGGGGATCAGCTTCGTCCCGGCGGCGCCGTCGGCGTGCGCGTAGGTCAGCAGCGGCGTGTAGACGTTCTCCAGCGCCGTCGCCCCTTCCAGCGTGAAGGAGAGGCCGGGGTCGAGCGATTCCGGGAAGGACGTGTAGGTGCCGGTCAGGGTGCCGCCTTCGGCGTCGCCGCTCGACCCGCAGCCCGCGAGCAGCACGACGACGACCCCGATGACACCCAGGCTGACGACCGGCGACAGCTTCTTCACCCGATTCCCTTCGTTGCGAAACGCGGCTGCAATCTATCGCTTGCTACCGCACGTTCGCTGCTCAGGCCTTGAGCGGTCCGTGATCGCTCTGGTAATGACGGAGCGTCTCGTCGGTGCTCTCGCCCGGGATCAGCAGGCGCCGGCGCAGCGTCGCGGCGAAGTCGTCGATCGCCATCTGCAGGATCGCGGCCCTGATCCGCAGCGGGTGCGGCCGCCCCTCCTCGGCGGCCTCGGCGGCGAGATCGCCGAGGAAGGGCAGCAGCCCGGCCAGCGCCCGCTCTTCGTCCTCGGTGCGGAAGTAGTGGACGATCGGGAAGTGGATCACGTCGCGGCGGGTGCGGATGAGCTGCTCGGCGAAGCCGGCCAGCATCCCCTCCAGCAGCCGCGGGTCGGCGTCGGCGAGCTTCTCGCCCAGCTTCTCCTCCGCCTCGCGGGCGAGGTGGACCTCGTGGGCGAGCGAGTCGCGGCGCGAGATCGAGCCGTAGATCGAGATCAGCCAGGAGATGCTGGCGGTCAGCAGCCCGAGCCCGAACATCGTCTCGATCGGCCCCAGCAGGCGCATCGCCGCCGAGACCGGCGCGATGTCGCCGTAGCCGAGGCTGGTCAGGTTGACCAGGGAGACGTAGAGGGCGTCGAGGAAGCCGGCGTGGCGGCCGGGGTCTAGCCCCGGGTCGTAGTGGAAGGCCTGCGGCATCTGCGGCATGAAGACCAGCGCCCAGCCGACCACCAGCAGCCCCGCCCAGGTGCCGACCACGGCGATGTAGCTGAGCGGCCCCACCAGCAGCCCCAGCGTCCCGGTCCGCCGCCCCACCCGCCGCGCCACCGCGGCGATCCCCCGCACCACCCGCCGGGCGACCATCCCCCGCCCGAGGGGATGGAAGAGGACGTCGAAGATGTCGCGCAGCGCCAGCGCGATCAGGAGCACCCCGAGGACGGTCCAGACGATGTCCACCGGCGCAGACGCTACCGCGGCGGCTGGCGGCTCAGCCCCGCTCACCCTCCTCGCGGCGGCGGGCGGCTTCCACCGCGGGCAGCACCCGCTCGATCGTGGCCATGATCGCGGCGACGACCATCGCCTCGGTCTCCACGCGGTCGCCCCCCTTGCCGGTGAGCCAGTCGCGGGCGGCGCGTTCGATCATCCCCAGGGTGGCCCGCATCGTCGCCCGGGCCGCGGGGGTGGCCTCGTCCGGGCCGAGGTGATTGGCGAGCATCCGCTCGGCGATGCGGTCGCGCAGCCGGTCGAGCAGCGCTTCCAGCTCGGGGTCGCGCCCGACCGGCCCCATCTCGGTCAGCATCAGGAAGGTCTCGCGCCCGGCTTCGGCCGCGTCGAGCCAGGCCGCCGTGTTCGCGGCCACCAGCGCTTCCCCGCTCAGCTCGAGGTCGGTGCGCACCACCGCCGGGGTGCGGTCGACGATCGCGGCGACCAGGGCGAGGAAGAGTTCCCGCTTGTCGCCGAAGTAGTGGTTGACGAGCGCCCGGCTGGCCCCGGCCTCGCGGGCGATCTCGCCGATCTGCACCTCCGGGTAGGGCCGGGCGGTGAAGGCGCGGCTTGCCGCCCGGAGGATTTCCTGGCGGCGCTGGTCGGGATCGAGGCGGCGTCTCATCGGGCTCATCTTCCCCCGCCAGGGACGGGTTGATAGCTTACTGGCGCATGTCAATAAGACCAGGGAGGTTTTCCGTGTCCGACCGCCGCCGGGATCTCACCGGCGTTTCCAAGCTCCTGCTCGTCGCCCTCGCGCTCGCCGGCGCGCTGCTGCCCGCCTCGGCCTCGGCCGCCGGCCAGGGTCGCCTCCTGCGCGGCACCGTGCCGCTGCGGGGCATGAACGTCGTCCTGATGGCGGCGACCCCGGGCGCCGCGCAGCCGCGGCCGCTGGGCCGCGCCCGCAGCGGCGACGGCGGCGCCTTCTCGATCTCCTACCGGGGCGCCGACCCGCGGGCGGTCAAGTACCTGCTCGCGACCCGGCCCGGCGGCGGCGCCGAAGCCGGCTTCCCGGTCCCCGGCAGCTCCTACCGGCTGGCGGCGGCGCTCGGCAGCGGGCGGGTGCCGCGACGGGCGGCGGTGAACGAGCGGACGACGGTGGCGCTCGGCTACGCGATGGCCCAGTTCGTCGCCGGCGGCAACCTCGCCGGCAAGAACCCGGGGCTGCGCAACGCGGCGGCGATGACGACGAACCTGGTGCGGCGCCGCGACGGCGGCCTCGCCAGGGTCGTGCGGGTCTACCCCAACGGCCGCTCGACCTCGGCCCTCGCGACCTTCGGCTCGCTCGCCAACCTGCTCGCGAGCTGCCGCGTCCAGGGCCGGCGCTGCGCGGCGCTGCTGAAGCTGGCCGGCGTCCCCGGCGGCGGCCCGGCCGGGGACACCCTGGCGGCGGCGGCGAACCTCGCCCGCTACCCGTGGCACAACGCCCGCGCCCTGTTCAGGCTCTCGCTGCTCGCCCGCGGCCGCTACACCCCGGCCCTGGCGCCGGGCGAAGCGCCCGACGCCTGGACCCTCGCCCTGCGCTTCGAAGGCACCCCGCCCGGCCTCGACGGCCCCGGCAACATCGCGGTCGACCGCCAGGGCAACCTCTGGGTCGGCAACAACTACGAATACAGCCGCCGCTCCCACCAGCCGGCCTGCGCCGGCGAAAAGCTCTTCCGCTTCACCCCCACCGGGCGGACCTACCCCGGCTCGCCCTACACCGGCGGCGGGGTCAACGGGGTCGGCTTCGGGATCACCCTCGACCCGTCGAACCACGTCTGGGTCGGCAACTTCGGCTTCGAAGGCCGCGGCTGCGAAACCCCGGCGCCGCACACCAGCGTCTCCGAGTACACGCTCGACGGCGAAGCGCTCTCGCCCGACCTGCGGCGCTTCAAGGTCGAATTCCCGCCCAGCTCGGGCAGCTACAAGCTGTTCCAGAAGGGCGGCTGGGAACAGGGCGGCATCTCCTGGCCGCAGGCGACGGTCTCCGACCCCGGGGGGAACATCTGGGTCGCCAACTGCGGCAACGAGAGCGTCACCCGGATCCCCGAAGGCAACCCCGAACTGGCCGCGAACCTCTCGCAGCCGTTCATCACCCGCGGCACCAGGACCAGCTTCGAACGGCCCTTCGGCATCGCCGTCGGCAGCGGCGGGCACGTCTTCGTCACCGGCAACGGCAGCGCCACGGTGGCCGAGTTGAACCGCAACGGCGAACCGCTGCGGATGATCGCCGGCGGCGGCCTGCACCGGCCGCTGAGCGCGGCGAGCGACAGCCGCGGCAACGTCTGGGTCTCCAACTCGAAGTGGGTCGTCGCCCCCTGCGTCGGCGCCCGCCAGCTCCAGGGCGGCCCGAGCGGGGGCGGCACGATGACCCTGATCAGGGCCGACGGCGAACTCGCCCCCTCCAACCCGATCCGCGGCGCCGGCCTGCAGAATCCGTGGGGGGTCGCGGTAGACGGCGCCGACAACGTCTGGGTCGCCAACTTCGGCGGCCAGCGGCTCTCCGAGCTCTGCGGCACGCGGCCGGAGAACTGCCCGGCCGGCAAGCAGCGGGTCGGGGGCTCGATCGCCCCGCGCAAGACCGGCTACGGCTTCGACGGCCTGGGCCGCGTCACGGGTCTCGCGATCGACCCCTCGGGCAACGTCTGGCTCGCCAACAACTGGAAGCAGGTCCCGATCCAGACCAACCCCGGCGGCTACCAGCTCGTCGCCTACCTCGGCGTCGCCGCCCCGATCAAGACGCCGCTGATCGGCCCGCCCGAACAGCCGTAGGAGGAGGCGGCCGCGCCCGGCTACGCGGCGCCGGGCGCGACCGTCTCCAGCCCGGCGAGCCGGGCGACGGAGGCCTGCCGCTCGTCGTAGGTGACGAAGGCGTCGATCGGGTAGAGATGGAGCGCGGTGACGACGTGGACCGCGTCGAGGCTGCGCAGGGTCGGCTCGGCGAGCATCCCGGCCCCGATCAGCAGCGCGTCGTCGACGGGGCGCAGAGACAGCAGACCGAGCGCCTCCGCAGCCGCCCGCAGGGCGGATTCGAGCCCGAAGCGAGAGTTTTCGGCGGCGACTCGGCGCAGAGCCCGCGGCACCTCGGTCAACACCAGCTCGCTGCTGACCAGGTCCGCCCCCTCCAGGTGAGCCTTCAGCTCGAGGGCGTCCTCCTCTTCTCGCTCGCGAACCGTCTTGACGAGCGCCGAGGCGTCGAGATAGAAGAGCGGCATCGCTCAGCGGTAGCCGCGAACTTCTTCGAGCGCCCGGCTGAGGGCTCCGGGAGGCAGGTCCATCTCCAACGGCTCGGGCCAGGGGCCCCGCCGTTTCGGGGGCTTCACTTTGCCTTCGGCGATCAGTTGGTCGAGGCGGCTGCCCGTATTCGGCGGCGGCGCCAGCTCGGCCACCGGCCGGTTGCGGTCGGTGACGATCAACCGCTCGCCCGCGGCCACCCGGCGCAGGTACCTGCTGAGGTTCTGCCGCAGTTCCGCGATGCCGACCGTGTCGCTCATGTACATAAAGGTAGCATCTTCTGGGGACGGCTTTCGGCGGGTCGGCGGGGAGAGCTCCGGGAGGGCGTTCATGGCCTCGTAAAGGGCTGAGAGCGAGGATCTCTCCCCCTGTGCTCAGGGCCATTCCCGCAATTTCCGGGCGTCAGCGGCAGGGATTCGCGCCCATCCGGGTCTGGTTCGGGCCGAGCGGTCCCGGGTAGGTTGTCCGCAGTGCTGCCCTCCCGCTCCCTCGGCTCCGACCTGCAGGTATCGGCCCTCGGCCTCGGCTGCATGGGGATGTCCGAGTTCTACGGCGCGGCCGACGAGGAGGAGGCGAAGCGGGTCGTCCTGCGGGCCCTGGAGCTCGGCGTCGCCTTCTTCGACACCGCCGACATGTACGGGCCCTTCACCAACGAGCGCCTGGTCGGCGAGATCCTCGCCCCGCACCGCGACGAGGTCGCGATCGCGACCAAGTTCGGCAACGTCCGCGGCCCCGACGGCGAGCGGCTCGGGGTCCGCGGCGACCCCGATTACGTGCGCGAGGCCTGCGAAGCCTCGCTGCAGCGGCTCGGGGTCGACCACATCGACCTCTACTACCAGCACCGGGTCGACCCCGAGGTGCCGATCGAGGAGACGGTCGGGGCGATGAGCGAGCTGGTCGAGCAGGGCAAGGTCCGCCACCTCGGCCTCTCCGAGGCGGCCCCGGAGACGATCCGCCGCGCCCACGCCACCCACCCGATCGCCGCCCTGCAGACGGAGTACTCGCTGTGGAGCCGTGAACCGGAGGAGGAGATCCTGCCGACGGTGCGCGAGCTCGGGATCGGCTTCGTCCCCTACAGCCCGCTCGGCCGCGGCTTCCTCACCGGCCGCTTCCGCAGCCCCGAGGACCTGCCCGAGGACGACTTCCGGCGCCACAATCCGCGCTTCCAGGGCGAGAACTTCCAGCGCAACCTCGAGCTGGTCGAGCGGGTCGAGGAGATCGCCGCCGAGAAGGACGCGACGCCGGGACAGCTCGCGCTCGCCTGGGTCCTCGCCCATGGCGACGATCTCGTCCCGATCCCCGGCACCAAGCGCCTGCGCTACCTGGAGGAGAACGTCGGCGCCGCCGCGGTGGAGCTGAGCGAGGAGGACCTGCGGCGGCTCGACCAGGCCGCGCCCGCCGGCGTGACCGCCGGCGACCGCTATCCCGACATGTCGCCGGTCAACCTCTGAAGCGCAAGTTGTTCCTTTTGGGCGTATAGCGTCCATAAGGAACAGCTAACTCCCGCGCTCCGTCCCTTCTCCCCCCAACGTGATCCCCCTCTCGATCCTCGACCTCGCCGCCGTCGGCCGCGAGGAGACGATCGCCGAGAGCTTCGCGGGGAGCGTCGAGCTGGCGCGGGCGGCCGAGCGCGGCGGCTACCGGCGCATCTGGTACGCCGAGCACCACAACATCTCCTCGATCGCCTCCTCGGCGACCGCGGTCCTGATCGCCCACATCGCCGCGCGCACGGAGACGATCCGGCTCGGCGCCGGCGGGGTGATGCTGCCGAACCACTCGCCGCTGGTGGTCGCCGAGCAGTTCGGGACGCTGGAGACGCTGCACCCGGGGCGGATCGACCTCGGCCTCGGCCGCGCCCCGGGCACCGACCAGCGCACCTGGATGGCGCTGCGCCGCGACCCGGCCACCGGCGACCGCTTCCCCCAGGACGTCGTCGAGCTGCAGCGCTTCCTCGGCGACGAGGAGCCGCTGCCGGGGCTGCGGGCGATCCCCGGCCAGGGCACCCACGTCCCCCTCTACATCCTCGGCAGCTCCCTCTTCGGGGCCGAACTCGCCGCCGAGCTCGGCCTCCCCTACGCCTTCGCCTCCCACTTCGCGCCGCGCTTCCTGCACGAGGCGCTCGCCGCCTACCGCGAGGGCTTCAAGCCCTCGAAGCAGCTGGCCGAGCCCTACGCGATCGCCGGGGTCGGCGTGGTCGCCGCCGAGTGCGAGGAGAGCGCCGCCGCCCAGTTCGAGGCCGCCCGCCGCCTCCGCGCCCGCGCCCTCTTCGGCCGCGGCCGCAAGCTCGGCGAGGACGACGTCACCGCCCTGCTCGCCTCGCCCCAGGCCGCCGCCGTCGACGAGATGCTCGCCCGCACCGCCGCCGGCACCGCCGGGCAGGTCGCCGCCTACCTGGAGAGGTTCGCCGCCGAGACCGGCGCCGAGGAGCTGATGACCGTCCACTACAGCGACTCGGTCCCCAACCGCCTCCGCTCGGTCGAGCTGGTCAGCCCGCGAAAATCTGCTCCGCGGTGAACGCCGCCACCCCCTCCGCATGCTCGACCCTCTCGCGTGCGGCAACCGCATAGGTCAGGTTCTCGGCGAGCCTGGGTAGCGCTGCGGCCTTGCGCTGCAGGTCGGCCCTGATCTTCCTCGCGTCAACCCGCTTTCCCCACTTCGCCTCCCCCACCAGGACCGCCTCTTTGCCGCGGCCGGAGAGGGCGACCGCGTCGATCTCGGCCGGATCGCCGGCGCTGGTCCAGAACGGTCCGACCCCCACTACACCCTCGCCGAGCTCTCCCTCCGCGGCCAGCCGCCGCAGGTGGTCGCGGAAGGCGCTCTCCCACGGGTCGCCCATCTGGTCGTCGAGCGACTTGAGCAGGACCGGGAGGATGCTCTTCCCCAACCCTCGCTCGATCTCCGGCCGGTAGCGGTCCAGCAGGCCGAGCCAGAAGGCGAGGAAGTTGTCGGCAATGCGGTAGACCCGGCGTCGCGTCCGCCGCGGGTCCTCGGTGACGGGGACGATCTTCTCCACCAGCCGGAGCGAGACCAGGCGGTCGAGGGTGCGCCCGGGATCGGCTCTCACCGCCTGCTCGATCTCGTTGAACCTGGTTCGGCCGGAGGCGATCGCATAGAGGATCTGGCGCGCCAAGTCGCCCGCCTCCGCCTCGGTCGCCAGGACCAGCTGGCCCTCGGTGAGAAGCTGACCGCCCGGGGTGCAGGCCAGGCGGAGCAGGTTCGCTCTGACGCTTTCCCCCTGCTCCCACCAGCGCAGGTACAGCGGCATCCCGCCCACCAGTCCCCAGACCAGCGCGCGCTCGACGGGCCGCAGCCGCGGCAGCAGGAGCGCCGCCTCGTGGGGGCGGAAGGGATGAAGCAGCAGGGAGAGGTCGAGCCGCCCGTACAGCGGGGCGCGCTCCTCCTGCATCGCCTCCATCGTCCGCACGGCCGAGCCGCAGAGCAACAGCTTCAACTTCGTCCCGCCCCCGAGGCGATCCCAAACGGCTCGGAGCAGGGCGGGAAGCTCGGGCGAGCTCTGCTCGAGCGAGGGCAGCTCGTCGAGCACGAGCAGGATCCGGCGATTACGCGCCTCCAGCGCCAGCGATTCGAGGGCGTCCTCCCAGTCGGCGAAGGGGCGTGCCTCGAGGTCCCGGCCGCCGGAGAGCGCCGGGGCGGCCGCGCGGGAGAGAGCGGCGAGTTCCGCCGCCGCCGGGCGACCGGCTCCGGAGTGGAACACCGTCGGCAGGTCGGCGGCAAAGTGCTGCAGGAGCGCGGTCTTGCCGACCCGCCGCCTGCCCCAGACGATCCCCATCCCGGCCCCCGCGGAATTCCACCACGCCTCGAGCTGTCGCAGCTCGCTTTCGCGATTGACGAAGGCCACTTCGTGAGGTTACCAGCGTCAAGTGTCGCCGACCTTTGATGTCGCCGACGTCTGATGTCGCCTACCTACACACTGGGCCGAAACGAAGGTTCGTCCGCGAGCCTATCCGCACCGCGCCCGCACCTCGGCTGCGGCTTTCCCCGGATGGCGGATCGGCCGCGGCGCCGCATGCTCTGAAGGGTGGAGCGGGTTGTGATCATCGGCGGCGGCACCGGCGGGACGCTGGTCGCCAACCGGCTGCGGCGGCGGCATCCCGCCGAGGAGATGGAGATCGTCGTCGTCGACCGCGACGACCGCCACGTCTACCAGCCGGGCCTGCTCTTCGTCCCCTTCGGGATGGAGCGGCCGGAGGCGATCGTCCGCTCGCGCCGCGAGCAGCTCCGCGAGGGGATCGAGTTTCGCGAAGCCGAGGTCGACCGGGTGGAGATCGGGGAGAGCGCGGTCCGCCTCGCCGGCGGCGAGCGCCTCGACTACGACGCCCTGGTCGTCGCCGCCGGCTGCTCGCTGCTCTACGACGAGACCGAGGGCCTGCGCGGCCCCGGCTGGGGCGAGAGCGTCCTCTCCTTCTACTCGCTCGCCGAGGCGACGGCGCTGCGCGAGGCGCTGGCCGGCTTCGAGCGCGGCCGCCTCGTCGTCAACATGGTCGACCTGCCGATCAAATGCCCGGTCGCGCCGCTGGAGTTCTGCTTCCTCGCCGACTGGTTCCTGCGCGAGCGCGGCGTCCGCGACGCGGTCGAGATCGTCCTCGTCACCCCGCTCGACGCCGCCTTCACCAAGCCGGTGGCCGCCGAGCACCTGGCCGGGATGCTGGAGCGGCGGGAGATCCGCCTCGAGACCGAGTTCGCGACCGGCCGCGTCGACGGCGCCGAGCGCAAGCTGGTGAGCTGGGACGAGCGCGAGGTCCCCTTCGACCTCGCCGTCGTCATCCCCCTGCACGGCGGCGAGCCCTTCGTCTCCCGCTCCCCCGGCCTCGGCGACGAGCTCGGCTTCGTCGCCTGCGACATCCACACCCTGCAGGCCAAGGCCGCGCCAAACGTCTTCGCGATCGGCGACGCGGCCGCGCTGCCGACCTCGAAGGCCGGCTCGGCGACCCATTTCGAGGCCGAGACGCTCTGCGCCAACGTCGAGCGCGCGCTCGCCGGCGAGGAGCCGCAGGGCAGCTACGACGGCCACGTCAACTGCTTCATCGAGAGCGGCTTCCACAAGGCGCTGCTGATCGACTTCGACTACGAGGTCGAGCCGCTCCCCGGCCGTTACCCGGCCGCCCACCTGGGGCCGCTGCCGCTGCTGCGCGAGTCGCGGCTCAACCACCTCGGCAAGCTCGCCTTCCAACCCGTCTACTGGCACGTGCTGCTGCCCGGCCGCGACGTACCCGGCCTCGGCGCCGGCTTCTCGATGGCCGGCAAGCGGGCAGCCGCCGCGCAAGGAGGAGACCGATGAGCACGATGACCTACGCCGGCACCGAGGTCGAGGTCGACGCCGAGGGCTTCATGACCGACCCCTCGCAATGGAGCGAGCAGGTCGCCGCCGCGATCGCCGCCGAGGCGGGGATCGGCGAGCTGAGCGACCGCCACTGGCTGGTCGTGGACTTCATGCGCAAGACCTACCTGGAGACCGGCACGGCGCCTTCGATCCGCACCCTCGGCAAGGCCTCGGGGGTGCCGATCCGCGAGCTCTACCAGCTCTTCCCGAAGGGCCCGGCGAAGCTCGCCGCCAAGGTCGCCGGCATCCCCAAGCCCCGTGGCTGCATCTAGGAGGAAGCGATGAGCGAAGCAAACGGACAGGCACCGCAGGGCGATGCGCCCGCCCCGATCGAGAAGGTCTCGATCGTCGTCTCCAAGGGCTCGCTGGAGGGCGTCTACCCGGGCCTGATCATGGCCAACGGCGCCCGCATGGAGGGGATCGAGGCGAACCTCTTCTTCACCTTCTTCGGCCTCGACGCGATCAACCGCGCCAAGCACGAGCACGTCAAGGTCGCGACGGTCGGCAACCCCGGCCTGCACCTGGCGACCTGGGCCGGCGGCATCCCCGGCGTCTCCTCCCTGGTCACCCACAAACTGGCCCAGGAGATGGAGAAGCTCGACATCCCGCCGATCCCCGAGTTCGTCGAGATGATCGCCGAATCGGGCGCCGGCCTCTACGCCTGCAAGGCCTCGGTCGACCTCTTCGGCCTCGACCGCGACGACTTCATCGACGAGGTCTCCGAGGTGATCACCGTCGGCGAGTTCTACGGCCTCGCCGCCGGTGGCCAGATCGTCTTCACCTGAGCGCGGCGATCACGGGCTGCAACGCGACTTCGCATCTCTGTTCCTTTTGGCTGCCATAGACACATAAGGCACAGAGAAGGCATCGGGCATCGGTCTTTCCTGTTCCTTTTGGCTGCTATGCGAGCAAAAGGAACAGGGACTCTGCAGAGGCACCGAGGCGGAAGGCGTCAGGAGAGGCTGGACGCCACCGCGGCCCGGATCAGGTCCTTCAGGGCCTCGGGGTCGAGCTCCTCGCCCTCGCGGATGTCGATCGCGCGGCGGACGTTGCCGTCGAGGCTGGAGTTGAAGAGGCCGGTGGGGTCGTCCAGGGAGGCGCCCTTGGCGAAGGTCAGCTTCACCTTGTCCTTGTAGGTCTCGCCGGTGCAGAGGATCTTTCCCGCGTGGTACCAGGTCGGGACGCCGCGCCATTTCCACTCCTCGACCACCTCGGGATCGGCCGCGTGGATCAGCGCCCGGACCCGGGCCAGCGTCTCGCCGCGCCAGTCGCCCAGCTCCTCGATCCGCGCGTCGATCAGCTCCGAGGGAGTCTTCCCGGCGTCACCCGCGGTCATGCCGGGGCCTGGTCGACGCGGACGAGGTTGCCGGAGGGGTCGCGGACGGCGAAGTCGCGCGTGTCCCAGGGGCGGTCGGCGAGCTCTTCGACGACCTCGGGGCCCGCCTCGCGGACCCGCTCGAAGGACGACTCGACCTCGTCGCTGTGGAAGTGGGCGCCGTTCAGGGCGCCCTTGGCGACCAGCGATTCGACCGCCTCGTTGTCGGCAGGGCCGCCGTTGAGGAAGTAGAGGGTCGCAAGCATTTTTCAATCTTCGAGGCCAGGAAGCGGGTCATCGGGCAATTCGCCATGGACTTCCTCGAGGCCGAGCAGATCGTTGCGGTCGCGAGGGCGCCCGGCGAGGCGCTTGAAGCCGACGATACTGCGCAAGCCCGCCACCGGGAACTCGAGGCTGCCGTAGTCGGCCACCATCGCTTCGCCTGCAACGGTGTCGAAGTCCAGTGGCGGCATTCCGCCGCGGATCACGTCGATGATCCCGGCACGGGTCAGTGCCCGCAGGTGAGTTTGGCCGATCAGGTGCTCATCGAGCAGAGGAGCGGCGTCGCGCATCCTCACGCCTTCCAGCTCACGGAGAGCAGCAAGAACCCGGCGGTCATTGTCCGGGTGGTCGGGCACGAGGAAGTCGACGTCCTCGGTCGCCCGCACAAATCGATTGGCGATCACCGCGAACCCCCCGATGACGACGAATCGCGCATCGGCGGCGACGAGGGCCGCCGCCGCCTCGTCGAGCTTAGGCTCGGGTGGAGCCACCGCCCCGCTCCACCGCTCGCAGGAGATCGACGGCCTGGGCCGAGAGATCCTGGCCGCGGCGCAGAAGCTCACCGATGGGCGTATCGGGAGGAGGAGTCAGAGCGCGGCGCTTCTCGGCTCCCAGGCGAGCCCACTCGGCGTCGTGGCCCGGTTCCATCAGCGTCTTGCGGGAAGTGGAAGCCACAGATGGATGGTACGCCGCGCGCTTACGGATCGTTGCGGGCGACGGCGGCCCGGATCAGGTCCTTCAGGGCCTCGGCGTCGAGCTCCTCGCCCTCGCCGCCGGGCATCGATCGGCTGCGAGGGGTTCGGCTGCGAGCCGGGCATCGGCCGAGGTTAGCGCCGCGGTCGCAGGCATGGGCCGCGCTCCCGGTGGAGGCCGAAAGTGATCCGACCGGTGCCCGCGACTCGTTCCCCGCACATCCCCCAAGCAGAGGAGAGGTCTCAGATGGAACCGGATATCACCCTTGATCGGATCGACGCCGACGGCGCGGTTCGCGAAGCCGCCCACGACGCCGCCGAGGCGCTCGACGGCGACACCCGACTCGACTTCCTCAAGAAGGCGGGCCTGGCCGGCGGCGCCCTCGCGGGCGGCGGCGCCCTGCTCAGCGCCCTCGCCCCCGCCACCGCGATGGCCGCCGGCAAGGGCCGCCCGCCCGCCAAGTTCGGCAAGGGCGACGTCGGCATCCTCAACTACGCCCTGACCCTGGAGTACCTGGAGGCCGCCTTCTACAACGCGACCACCGCCAACCAGCGCAAGTCCCACTTCATCAAGAACCGCAAGGTGCAGCTCTTCCTGAAGGAGACCACGGCCGACGAGAACGCCCACGTCAAGTTCCTCCGCAAGGCGCTCGGCAAGAAGGCGGTCGCGAAGCCGAACTTCGACTTCGGCCCGGCGACCCGCAGCGAGTCGAAGTTCCTCAAGCTCGCCTTCACCTTCGAGAACACCGGCGTCGGCGCCTACTCGGGCCAGGCGCTGAACATCCAGGACCCCGACTACGTCGCCGCCGCGCTCTCGATCCTCACCGTCGAGGCCCGCCACGCCTCCGTCGTCGGGCTGCTCCTGGACCGCAAGCCCAGCGGCATCTCGCCCGACGGGCCGTTCGACAAACCGCTCACGGCCGCCCAGGTCCTGAAGGCGGTCGAAGGCCTCGGCGTCATCCGCTAGCCGGACCGCCCGCCCAAACCACCGCAACGAAACGGAGCGCACCATGCCAAACGTCGGACCGATGGAGATAGGACTCGTCCTGATGATTGCCCTGATCGTCTTCGGGCCGAAGAAGCTGCCGGACCTCGGGAAATCCCTGGGCAAGGGGATCCGCGAGTTCAAAGGCTCGATCAACGGCGAAGACGAGCCGCAGGCCGAGCAGCGCCCGGCGGCGATCTCGCCGGCGCCGGCCGCCGAGCCCGAGCACGCCTCCCGGCCGACCGCCGGCACCCACGCCTGAGGCGATGACGATGCGCCGCGTGAAAGCGATCTCGCACGAGGACCAGCTCAGCCTGGTCGAGCACCTCGACGAGCTGCGCGCGCGCATCGTCACCTCGCTCGCCGTCTTCGGCGTCGCCCTCGGGCTCTGTTTCTGGCAGAGCGACCTGCTGCTCGAACTGGCCGGCGGGCCGCTGCCCGCCGGCCACGACAAGCTGATCACCTTCGGCGTCACCGAGCCCTTCACCACGACGCTGACGATCTCGGCCTACGGGGCGATCATCCTCTCGCTGCCGATCGTCCTCTACCAGGCCTACGCCTACCTGCTCCCCGCCTTCAGCCGCCGGCAGCAGCGCACCGTCCTCCCCCTCCTGCTGCTGATCCCGGTGCTCTTCGTCGCCGGCGCCGCCTTCGGCTACTTCGTCGTCCTCCCGGCCGCCACCAAGTTCCTGCTCAACTTCAACGACTCCCAGTTCAACGTCCAGGTCCGCGCCAAGGACTACTACTCGTTCTTCGCCCAGACCCTGCTCGCCTGCGGCTTCGTCTTCCAGATCCCCGTCGGGATCCTCGCAATCACCCGCCTGGGGATCGTCCGGGTCGAGCAGCTGACCGCGAACCGGCGCTACGCCTACCTCGGCTGCTCGGTGCTGGCGGCGGCGCTGCCCGGCGTCGACCCGGTCTCGATGCTGCTGGAGACGGCGCCGCTGATCGTCCTCTACGAGCTCAGCATCGTCCTCGCCCGCGCCTTCGGGCAGCCGGCGGGGCCGGCGCTCGAGGACGCGCCGCCGACCGGGGCGTAGGAGAGCTCTGCGGCCTCTAGAGCGCCGGCGGGCGGATCGCGGTCCCCACGACCAGCGGCACGATCAGGCGCGGCGCCGCCGGCATGTGCCCGCGCTGGAAGCCCTCGAGCCGGAGGGGAGAGGCCTCGATCGCCGCCAGGGCGTCGCGGTTGCAGTGGCAGCCGTCGGCCAGGAAGCGCCAGAGCGGATCGACCCGGTCCTGGGTGCGGGCGAAGCCGGCATCCTCGGAGCGGACGTGCTCGAGGAAGAGCAGCCTTCCCCCCGGTTTCAGCACCCTCGCCATCTCCTCCAGCCCCCTGGCGGGGTCCGGCATCGTGCACATCACCATCGTGCAGGTGACGCAGTCGAAGCTCTCGGCGGCGAACGGAAGCGCTTCGGCCGGCGCCCTGACGAGCTCGGCGTCGAGCGGCGCCCTGGCGAGCTTTCGCCGCAGGACGCGCAGCATGTGCTCGTCCGGCTCGGCCAGGACGAGCTGCTCGACCGCCTCCGGGAAGAGGCCCAGGTTCGACCCGGTGCCGGTGCCGACGTCGAGCACCCGGCCGTGCGCCGAGGCGAGCAGCTCGCGTCTCGTCTCGCGCAGGCCGTACTCGTCGATACGGCGCATCACGTAGCCGTACCAGGCGGTGAATCCGCGCCCGAAGGTGGCGTCGTAGAGCCTGCGCCCGGGCGCTGCGCTTCCTCCGCTCATCGGACCGGCCCGGCCTGCGATGATCGCGGCTTGATCGAGGCGATTCTCCCGGCGGCGGCGCATGCGGCGGAGTCGCTCGGCGAGCGGGAGCCGCCGCCCCTGCTGCGCGGCGAGGAGGAGCTCGTCGCCGGCGCGGTGGCGAAGCGCAGGCGCGAGTTCGCGGCGGGCCGCGACTGCGCCCGGCGCGCCCTCGCCGCCCTCTCCGTCCCGCCGGCGCCGATCCTCTCCGGACCGCGCGGGGAGCCGCTCTGGCCGGCGGGCGTGGTCGGCTCGATCGCCCACTGCGCCGGGTACGCGGCGGCGGCCGTCGCCCGCGCCGAGGAGGTGGCGGCCCTCGGGATCGACGCCGAGCCGCACGCGCCGCTGCCGCCGGGCGTTCTGGAGACGATCGCCCGGCCGGAGGAGCTCGACCGAATCGAGGCGCTCGCCGCCGCACAGCCGGCGATCCACTGGGACCGGCTCCTCTTCTGCGCCAAGGAGTCCATATACAAGGCCTGGTATCCGCTGACCGGGCGGCCGCTCGAATTCGGCGAGGCGAGCGTCAGCTTCGACCCCGGCCGCGGCGGGTTCGGCGCCCGCCTGCTCGTCCCCGCTCCGGCGGTCGGGGGAAAGCGGTGGAACGAGCCGCGCGGGCGCTGGCTCGTCGCCGGGGGGCTGGCGTTGACCGCGGTCGCGGTCATGGCGTAGCCCCGAGGAAGTCCCGCACCGCGGCGATCGTCTCCGCCGGCGCCTCCCAGAGGACGTTGTGCCCGTTGGGGACGGCCGCCATCGTCAGCAGGGAGCCGAGCTGTCGGCGGTAGCGGAGGTCTTCGACGCTGCTGCCGAGGGTGCTGGAGACGGCGCGGACCAGCAGGGTCGGGACCGCTGCCGCGGGCGGCGGCGGCAGCGCCATCTCGCTCCAGGCGCAGGCGAGGGCGGCCGGCGAGTAGCGGAAGCGCAGGCGGCCGTCCTCGCCGCGGACCAGGTCCTCGGCGGCGTAGGCGGCGAGGACCTCGCGCGGGGTGGCGATCACCGTCTCGCTCGCCAGCAGGGCGTTGACCGCCCCCTCCGCGGAGCTGAAGCTCCAGTCCTGGCGGTCGCGTTCGGCCCGGACCAGCGCGAAGGGAGGCGGCGCGTGGAGCCCGGGATCGAGCAGGACCAGGCGCTCGACCCGCTCCGGCGCCGCCTGCGCGAGGGCGGCGACGAGGAGGCCGCCGAAGCTGTGGCCGACCCACGTCGCCCGCTCGATCCCGAGCCCCGAGGCGGTCTCCAGCAGGTCCTCGACGTGGGTCGCGAGATTCCAGGGCGGCTCGTAGGTGGAGGCGCCGTGGCCGCGCAGGTCGACGCTGACGGTGCGCCGACCGGCTGCCGCCAGCGCATCGGCGAGCCCGGCGAAGATGCCGCCGTGCTGGGCGATGCCGTGGACGCAGAGGATCGCCTCGCCGTCCCGCGGCCCCTGCTCGCGGACGTGCAGGACGGCCACTAGGCAAACCGCCGGAACAGTTCGATCTTCTCCGCGCCGATCTTCTCCCGCAGCTCCGGGTCTTCGATCCCGAGGCCCTCTTCGGGAGCCATACAGAGCACCCCGACCTTGCCGATGTGCCGGTTGGCGTCGAGCTCGTGGGCGGTCTCGGCGGCGTCCTCGAGCGCGGTCACCCGCGAGAGCGCCGGCTGGAGCTTCCCGAGCTGGATCAGCCGATTGGTCTCCAGCGCCTCCTGCAGGGTCGCCCCATGGCTGCCGACGATCCGTTTCACCTTCATCCACAGGTAGCGGTTGTCGTAGGTGTGTTCGTAGCCGGTGCTGGAGCCGCAGGTGACGACGGTGCCACCCGGCCGCGCCAGGTAGACCGAGGCCCAGAAGGTCTCCGCCCCGACATGCTCGAAGACGACGTGGGGGTCTTCGCCGTACGCGGCGCGGACGATTTCGCGGTAGACCTTCGCCGCCTGGCGCTGGTCGAGGCCCTCGAAGTCGAGCTGGTCGCGGCGGATCACCAGGTCGCAGCCGATGGCTTCCAGCAGCCGCTGCTTGGACTCGGAGTTGACGACCCCGATCGAGATCCCGCCGCCATTGCGGATCAACTGGATCGCGTAGGCCCCGAGCCCCCCGGCGGCCCCCCAGACGAAGCAGATGTCCCCCTGTTTGATCTGGGCGCCGTGGACCCCGACCAGCATCCGGTAGGCGGTCATCGCGCAGAGCGTGCTGCAGGCGGCCTCCTCCCAGGTCAGGTGGGTCGGCTTCGGCATCAGTTGCATCGAGCGCGCCACCGCCAGATGGGCGAGGCTGCCGAAGTTCGTCTCGAAGCCCCAGGCGAGGTTGTCCCGCGGGGAGACCACGACGTCCTCGTAGCCCATGCAGACCTCGGGTCGGCCCCACCCGGGGAAGACGACCACCCGATCGCCCGGCTTCCAGCGCTCCACCGCCGCGCCGGTCCGGACGACGATCCCGGCGGCGTCGGAGCCGAGCACGTGGTAATCGCGGTCGTGGCGTTCGTTCCAGCCGCCGCTCTTGGCGAGCTGGTTGAGGAAGAAGAACCCGGGGACCGGCTCGAATCGTGCCGACCAGACCGTGTTGTAGTTCATCGCGCTCGCCATCACCGCGACCACGACCTCGTCCGGCGCCAGCTCGGGCAGCGGCACCTCACCAACCCTGAGGGTCTCACGGACGTCCGGGCGCGGCCCGCCCATGCGCCGGACCGCATCGTCCTTCTCGACATATGCCGCCCTGTAGGTGGAGGGCAGCTCGGCGGCGAGGATGTCCTCGGCCGAGACCTCCGCAATCGCTGGGTCCATCACGTTCACGCGCTTACCTCGCTCCCTTGGTCTGGTTGCCCTGCCCGCGCCTCGTCCATCGCCGCCGTCAGCCAATCCGCAATCGCCGCGGCGGTTTCCGGAGCCAGCGCGTCCATCATCGAAAGGTGGTTGCCGGGAACCTCGATCGCCTCGTGCGGGACCTCCCAGCTCGGTTGCCAGTCCGCACTCGTGTCCTCGCCGCCGATCGGCTCGGCGGCGCGCAGGAGCAGGACCGGGGCCTCGATCGGGCCGAGATCGAGCTCGGCGACGAGCTTCAGGTAGGCCGCCATCGCGGTCAGCCGGGTGTCGTCGAGGATGACGCTCGAGCCCTCCAGCGCCAGCAGAGCCTCGAGCACGCCGAGGCCGATCGCCTGCGTCGCCCGCGAGCCGGAGCGAGCATCGAAACCGAGCTGACGGGGAGGGTAGCTGTCGACCATCACCACCGCCGCGGGCCCCTCGCCGAGCTGCTCGAGGCGCTGCGCGATCGCATAGGCGAGCGCCCCCCCGGTCGAGTGGCCGAGCAGGACCGGGCGCTCGACGCCGAGCCCCCGCAGGGCCTCGACCTGCAGATCGAGTGCCGCCTCGGCTCCGGCGGGGAGCGGCTCGGCGGCGGCGAAGCCGGGCCAGCGCAGGGCGTGGACAGGTCGCTCCTTGCCGAGGGCCTGGGCCAGCCGCGCGTACTCGTGAGGGCCGGAGATCGGCGCCGCGGAAGGGACGCAGACCAGGGCCGGAGCCTGCTGGCCGTCGGCGAGTCGCAGGGAGAAGGGCTCCGCCTCGCCCGGATCGGAAAACCGGGGTCGGAACGAGGACATCTCGGCGACCAGCGAGAGAAACTCGACCGCCCGCCCCTCAGCGCCGGCCTCGCGCAGCAGCCCGGCGATCGTCTGGTCGCCCTCGGCGCCGGCGGCGGCATCCCCCCCGTCCGGCTCGTCGAGCTGCTCGAGGACGTGGGCGGCGAGCGCGGCGGGAGTCGGGTGGTCGAGGGCGACGCTCGGGGTCAGCGCCAGACCGGTCGCCGCGTTCAGCGCGTTGCGGAACTGCAGCGCCGTCAGCGAGTCGAAGCCGAGCTCGAGGAAGGGCCGCTCGGGGTCGATCGCCGCCGGCGAATCGAGGCCGAGCGCTTCCGCCAGCCAGCCCCGCAGGAAGTCAAGGACGATCCCCCCGCGCTCCGCCGTGGCCGCGGCGGCGAGCAGGGACAGAAGCGACTCCACCGTATCCGCAGCAGCGGGCCGGGCGGCGGGCATCAGATCGCCGAGGACGGGAGGCAACTCGATGCCCGGAACCCCCACCCGCCAGGCCGCGAGGTTGAGCCGCGCCGCCACGGTCGCCGGGCGGCCGCTGCACAGTGCCGCGTCGAGCAGCTCGAGGCCGAGCTCGTCCGCGATCGGCACCAGCCCCAGCGCCATCGCCCGCGCCACGTCGCGCTCGTCGAGCTCCTCCTCTTCCCGCCGCAGGGTGCGCTCCCAGAGGCCCCAGGCGATCGCGGTCGCGGGCAGACCGCAGCCGGCGCGATGCGCCGCCAGCGAGTCGAGGAAGGCGTTGGCGGCCGCGTAGTTGGCCTGACCGGGGTTGCCGATCGTCCCGGCCAGCGAGGAGAAGAGGACGAAGGCGCCCAGCTCCGCATCGGCGGTCAGCTCGTGCAGGTGCCAGGCGCCGTCGAGCTTCGGCGCCAGCACCGCGTCGAGCCGCTCGGCGGTCATCTCGGCGAAGACGCCGTCGTCGAGCGCCATCGCGCTGTGGACGACGGCGGTGAGCGGGTGTTCGGGGTTAATCGAGTCGAGCAGGGCCGCTACCTGGTCGCGCTTGCCGACGTCGCAGGCGGCGATCTCGACTCGCGCCCCGAGCTCCTCCAGCTCCGCCCTCAGCTCTTCGGCCCCCGGCGCGGCCGCGCCGGAGCGGCTGGCGAGGAGAACCGAACCGACGCCATGGGCGGCCACCATGTGCCGGGCGACCAGGCCGCCGAGATCGCCGGTGCCGCCGCTGACCAGGAGGGTGCCGTCGGGATCGATCCCAGACGACTCCCCTTCCTCGAGGGGCGCCCGCCGCAGCCGCGCCGCCAGGGCCCGTCGCTCGCGCAGGGCGAGCTGCGGCTCCTCGCTCGCCAGCGCCGCATCGAGCAACTCCTCGGCGGTCTCCGACCCGTCCAGGTCGATCAGGCCGAAGCGGCCGGGGTGCTCGTTCTGGGCGCTGCGGACGAGGCCCCACACGGCCGCCTGTCCCGGGTTGGGAACCGTGTCGCCGGGAGCGGCGGCAAGCGCGCCGGAGGTGACGAAGACCAGGCGCCCCTTGCCGGCACCGTCTGTCAGATGGCCCTGGGCGACCGCCAGCGCCACGGCCGCGGCGGCGTGGGCGGCTGCGGCGGGATCGGGCGCCTCCGCGTCGAGGGGGACCCGGTGGACGACCGGTCCCGGTGCCCCCGCGTCGGCGGCCCCGCCCAGCTCGACCGGCTGCCAGTCGAGCGAGAATTGCGCGTCGGCCGCTCCCGCCGCGGCGGCGAGATAGCTGCCGGCGAGCGGCCGCAGGACCATCGAGCCGACCGAGAGGCCGGGCTCGCCGGCGGGGCCGGCGGCGCTGACCGAGACCGAGCCGTTCTCGTCGACCCGCAACGTCGCCCGCAGGCTCCTGAGTCCGGGGGTGCCGAGGCGGACGTCGGTGAAGGCGAAGGGCAGCCGCGGGCCCGCCGACTCCGCCTCCCCGTCGCCGAGGTAGAAGAGGCCGCTGGAGTGGAGCGCGGCGTCGAAGAGGGCCGGGTGCAGTCCGAAGCGCCCGGCGGCCTCGGCCTCCTCTCCCTCGAGGTCGAGCGCGGCGAAGATCTCGTCGTCGCGGCGCCAGGCCGCTCGCAACCCCTGGAACGCGGTTCCGTATTCGATCCCGAGGGCGGCGATTCGGTCGTAGAACCGGTCCACCTCGAGCGGCTCCGCTCCCGCCGGCGGCCACTCCCCCGGCGGCGGTGCGAGCTCGGCTTCGGCCTGGCCGAGGAGGCCGGTGGCATGACGAACCCACTCGCCATCGCCCGCCGCGGCCGCCTGCGGGCGCGAGTGCAGGGCGACCGAGCGGGCGCCGTCCTCGCCCGGGGCCGAGAGGCTCACCTGGAGCTGGACCGCCTCGCCGGCGGCCAGCGGCAGCGGCGCTTCCAGGTTGAGCTCGCGCAGCAGGTCGAGCCCGACCCGGGCGCCGGCGTGCAGGGCCAGCTCGGCGAAGGCGGTCCCCGGGAAGAGGACGATCCCCATGCCGCCGTGGCCGGCGATCCAGGGGTGGGTCTCGGTCGAGACCAGGCCGGTGAAGACCCAGCTCCCGTCCTCGGCCGAGGGAACGGCGGCGGCCAGCAGCGGGTGGCCCGCCTCCTCCTGGCCCGAGGCCGCCGCGTCGCCGGATGCGCGGCGGGACGGCCCGCCCCAGAAACGCTCCCGCTGGAACGCGTAGGAGGGAAGCGCGAGACGCTCGCCGCCGGGGTCGGGCAACGCCCGCTCGAGGTCGACCTCGACCCCGCTCGCCCAGGCCGAGCCGAGCGCCAGGGCGAAGTCGTCGGGGCCGCCGCGCTTGCGCCGCAGGGTCCCGGTGAAGCTCGCGCTCGCCGCCTCGTCGCCGAGCGCGGCGGCGAAGGTCTGGAGGGTGGGGATCGGCAGGGTCGGGCTCGGGCTGACCTCGAGGAAACGGCGGAAGCCGTCGTCCAGCAGGCGTTCGACCGCCGGCCCGTAGAGGACCGTCTGGCGCGCGTTGCGATACCAGTAGTCGGCGTCGAGGCCGGCGGTGTCGATCGGCTCGGCGCTGACCGTGGAGTAGAAGGGCACCTCGCTCGAGCGGGGCGAGATCCCGGCCGCGGCGTCGAGCAGCATCTCGCGACCGCGCTCGATCACCGGCGAGTGGCCGGGGCCGACCGCGGCCCGCACCCGTCGGGTCCAGATCCCCGCCTTCTCGCAGCGATCGAGGGTCTCGTCGATTCCCTCGTTCTCGCCGGAGATCACGAGAAGTTCGCGGCTGTTGACGCCGCCCAGGTGGACGGCCTCCCGCCACCCGGGGACCCTGGCGTCGAGTGCCTCCTCGCCGGCGGCAACCAGCGCCATCGCCCCCCAGCCGGTGCCGGTCGCGAGCACCTGGCTGCGCCGGGCGACCAGCCGGGCGGCGTCGTCGAGCGAGAGCCCGCCCGCCACGTGGGCGGCGGCGATCTCGCCCTGCGAGTGGCCGAGCACAGCCGCCGGCTCGACCCCGCGGTCGCGCCAGAGCCGCGCCAGCGCGACCATCACCGCGAACAGCGCCGGCTGCACCACCTCGATCCGTTCGAGGTCGGCGGCGCCCTCCTCGCAGCGCAGCAGGGCCCCGAGCGACCACTCGATGTGGGGCTCGAGCGCCTGCTCGCACTCGTCGATCGCTCGCCCGAAGAGCGGCGAGGCGCCGAGCAGCCCCAGCGCCATCCGCCGCCACTGCGAGCCCTGGCCGGGGAAGAGGAAGACCGGGGCGGAAGCCGGCTCGGGCGCGGGGGCTGGAGCGAGGAAGGCGCGCTCGTCCTCGTTGCCGGAGGCGAGCGCGGCGAGCGCCTCCAGCACTCCCTCGCGGTCGGGCGCGGCGACCGCGGCGCGGCGCTCGAGCAGCGGCTTCGCGGCCAGCGAGCGGGCGAGGCGGGCGATCTCGATCTCCTCGCGGCTTTCTATATATAGACGCAGGCGCTCGGCCCCCTCCCGCAGCGCCGCCTCGCTCTTCGCCGAGAGGAGGAGCGGCGCGACCGCCGCCGGCTCGCCGCCGCGGTCCGCGGCCGCGGCGTCGGCCGCCGCCGCTGCGGGCGGGGCTTCCTCGATGACCAGGTGGGCGTTGGTGCCGGAGATGCCGAACGAGGAGACCCCTGCGCGGCGGGGGCGGCCGTTGCGCTGCCAGGGGCGCTCCTCGCCCAGCAGCTCGACCTTGCCGGCGCTCCAGTCGACCCGCGGGTTGGGCTCGCTGAGGTGGATCGTCCGCGGCAGCCGTTCGTGGCGCAGCGCCTGCACCATCTTGATCACCCCGGCCACCCCGGCGGCGGCCTGCGGGTGGCCGAGGTTGGACTTGACCGAGCCGAGGGCCAGCGGCGGACGCTCCTCCCTGCCCTGGCCGTAGGTGGCGAGGATCGCCTGCGCCTCGATCGGGTCGCCGAGGGCGGTACCGGTGCCGTGGGCCTCGACCGCGTCGACCTCGTGGGGATCGACGCCGGCGGCGGCGAGGGCCTGGCGGATCACCCTTTCCTGGGAGGGCCCGTTGGGGGCGGCGATGCCGTTGGAGGCTCCGTCCTGGTTGCTGGCCGAGCCGCGGAGGAGGGCGAGGATCCGGTGGCCGTTGCGCTCGGCCTCGGAGAGGCGCTCGAGCAGCACCAGGCCGACGCCCTCGGAGATCCCGATCCCGTCGCCGGCGGCGTCGAATGACTTGCAGCGGCTGTCGGGGGCGAGACCTCCCTGCCGGTCCATCGTCGCGAGCAGGACCGGGGTGGAGAGCACGGTCACCCCTCCCGCCAGCGCCAGCTCGCAGTCGCCGCTCCGCAGCGCCTGGGCGGCCAGGTGGATCGCCACCAGCGAGGAGGAGCAGGCGGTGTCGACGGTCACCGCCGGGCCCTCGAGGCCGAAGGAGTAGGCGACCCGGCCGGAGACCAGGCTCCCCCCCATGCCGCCGATCGGCGCCTCCTCGGTCCCGACCATCTCGGCGACCGCGGCGCCGTAGTCCTGGTACATCACCCCGGCGTAGACGCCGGTGCTGCTGCCGCGCAGCCGGCGGGGGTCGATGCCGGCGTCTTCGAGCGCCTCCCAGGCGGTTTCGAGCAGCAGCCGCTGCTGCGGGTCGGTGCTCTTCGCCTCCAGCGGGTGGAGGCCGAAGAAGGCGGCGTCGAAGCGGGTGGCGTCGGCGACGAAACCCGCTTCGAGGCCCGTCTCCTCGAGGTCCCAGCCCCGGTCCTCGGGCAGCGGGCCGATCGCGTCGACTCCGTCGCGGAGCAGCTGCCAGAGCGCCTCCGGGGAATCGGCGCCGCCGGGGAAGCGGCAGCTCATGCCGACGATCGCGATCGGCTCGGCCGGGTCGGCGGCCTCGCGCACCGCGACCCGCGCCGGCGCCGCGGCGCCCCCCGCCTGCTCGACCAGGTGGTCCGCCACCGCTTCGGCGCTGGGGTGGTCGAAGACCAGCGTGGCGGGGAGGCGCAGGCCGGTGGCGGCGGCGAGGCGGTTGCGCAGCTCGACCGCGCCGAGCGAGTCGAAGCCGAGGTCCTTGAAGGCGGCGGCGGGGTCGACCGCCGCGGCCGAATCGTGACCGAGGACGACGGCGGCGTGGGAGCGGACCAGCTCCAGGGCGATGCCGCGGCGCTCGGCCTCGGGGGCGGCGGCGAGGCGCTCGGCGAGGGCGCCGGCACCGGCGCGCCGGGCCGGGGCGCGGACCAGGCCGGCGAAGAGCGGAGCCATCGCGCCGAGCCGGGCGGCGGCGCGCAGCGCCCCCCTGTCGATCCTCAGGGCAAGGAAGAAGGGGCTGCCCAGGGCGCGGGAGCGGTCATGGAGGGCGAGGGCTTCCTCGTCGCCGAGCTCGAGCACGCCGCTGCGCTGGATCCGCGCCTCGTCGGCCTCGCTCAGCCTGCCGGTCAGCTCGCTCTTGGTCGCCCAGCTCCCCCACCCGACCGAGACCCCGGCCAGCCCCTCGGCGGCGCGCCGCCGGGCGAGCGCGTCGAGGAAGGCGTTGGCGGCGGCATAGTTGCCCTGGCCCGGGGTCTGGAAGGTGCCGGCGATCGAGGACAGGAGGACGAGCTCGCAGCCGGGGATCCCCCGGGTCAGCTCGTGCAGGTGCCAGGCCGCCTCGGCCTTGGGGGCCATCGTGTTGCGCAGGCGCTCGGGGTCGAGCGAGGCGATCAAGCCGTCGTCGGTGCTGCCGGCGGCGTGGACGACGGCGACCAGGGGGCGCTCGGCGGGGATCGAGGCGAGGAGCTCCTCGAGCCGGGCGCGGTCGGAGACGTCGCAGGCCCGCACCTCGGCCTCGGCGCCCAACTCCTCCAGCTCGGCGACCAGCTCCGCCGCCCCGGGCGCCTCGGCGCCGCGACGGCTGGTCAGGAGCAGGCGGCGGGCGCCGCCGGCCCCGACGAGGTGGCGGGCCAGCAGGGCGCCGACCGTGCCGGTGCCGCCGGTGACGAGGACGGTGCCCTCGGGGTCGTAGCTCGGGGCGCCCTCTCCGGCCTCGGCGACGGGGGCCAGCCGAGGCGCCAGCGCCCTGCCCTCGCGCAGCGCCAGCTCGGGCTCCGCGCCGGTCGCCAGGGCGGCCGCGACGGCCGCCTCGGATGCCTCGCCGCCGTCGCTGTCGACGAGCAGGAAGCGGCCGGGGTGCTCGGCCTGGGCCGAGCGGACCAGCGCCCAGGCGGCGGCGAGGGCGGGGTCGGGGACGTCCCCCTCCGCCGCGGCCACCGCGCCGTCGGCGCGGAAGGCGATCGGCCCGCCCTGCTCCCCGGAGGCGATCGCCTCCCGCAGGGTGGCCAGCACCTCCTCGCAGAGGGCGCGGGCGGCGCTCGGGGGATCGAGCTCGGGGTCAGCCCGCAGGCCGATCGCCTCGGCCGGCTCCGCCGCCTCGCCCGCCTCGGGGAGGTCGAGCTGCTCCCAGCGGACCCGGTAGAGCGAGGCCGCCGGCGCACCCGCGGCCGCGCGCAGGGCGGCGGGGTCGACGGGGCGGGCGCTCAGTGCCGCGATCGAGCCGACCGGCTCGCCGCCGCCGTCGTGCAGCACCATCGCCGGCTTCTCTCCGCCCGCCGCCAGCCGCACCCGCAGGACGGTCGCGCCGCCGCGGTGCAGCCCGACGCCCTCGAAGCCGAAGGGGATCCGCAGCTCCTCCTCCGCCTCGCCGCCGGCGAGCCCCGCCTGCAGCGCCGCGTCGAGCAGCGCCGGGTGGAGCCCGAAGCGGCCGGCCTCGGCGGCCTGCTCGGGGTCGAGCTCGACCTCGGCGAAGAGCTCGGCGCCGCGGCGCCAGGCGGCCTTCAGGCCCTGGAAGGCGGGGCCGTAGTCGATCCCCAGCTCGGCGGCGCGCTCGTAGAAGTCGGCGACGCCGAGCTGCTCGGCGCCCGGCGGCGGCCACTCGCCGATCGGCTCGGGGGCCGGGGGGACCTGCTCGGCGAGCGAGCCCGAGGCGTGCCGGGTCCACTCCCCGTCGGGATCACCCTCGGGGCGGGAGTGGATCTCCAGCGGGCGGTCGCCGTCGTCGTCCTCGGGGCCGACCCGAAGCTGCAGGGCGACCGAGCCCTGCTCGGGGATCGGCAGCGGCGCCTCGATCGCCAGGTCGGCCAGGCTCCCGGCGCCGGCGATCTCCGCCGCCTTCAGCCCCAGCTCCAGGAAGGCGGTGCCGGGGAGCACCGTCTGGCCGAGGAGGACGTGGTCGCCCAGCCAGGGGTGCGCGGAGAGCGAGATCCGCCCGGTGGCCAGCCATCCCTCCTCGCCCGGCAGGGCGATCAGCGAGGAGAGGAAGGGGTGCTCGGGGTCGGCCTGCCCGGCCGCAGCCGAGCCCTGAGCCCCCGGCCCCTTCCCCTCGAGCCAGTAGCGGGAGCGCTGAAAGGGATAGGTGGGCAGCGGGACCCGGCGGCGCTTGCCGAAGTAGCGCTCCCAGTCGGGCTCGGCACCGGCGAGGTGGGCCTCGGCGAGGGCGGCGGCGAAGCGCCGCGGGGAGCCCTCCTCGCGGCGCAGGCCGGCGATCGTCGCGACCTCGCGATCGGCGGCGGCCGCGCACTCGGCGACCGCCGGGATCAGGACCGGGTGGGCGCTCGCCTCTATAAAGGTGGAGAAGCCGTCGGCGAGCAGGCGCGAGATCGCCGGGGCGAAGAGGACCGGCTCGCGCATCGAGGCGTACCAGTAGTCGGGGCCGAGCTCCTCGCCGCCGATCGGCTCGGCGCTCATCGCCGAGTAGACCGGGATCGCGGCCGGGCGGGGGGAGATCGGGGCGAGCTCTGCGAGCAGCTCCTCGCGGGTGACCTCGACCTCGGCGGAGTGGGAGGGGCAGTCGAGGGCGAGGCGGCGGGCCGGGACCGCGGCCTCGCCGCAGCTCTCCAGGAGCTCCTCCAGCGCCTCGTTCCCCCCCGCCACCACGGTCGCGGCGGGGCTGTTGACCGCCGCCAACGAGAGCCGCTCCCCCCAGGGCCCGATCAGCTCCCGCGCCTCCGCGGCGGGCAGGTGGACCGAGACCATCCCGCCCCGGCCGGCGAGCCGGCGGGCGAGGACGCCGCTGCGCAGGGCGACGACCCGGGCGGCGTCCTCGAGGCTCAGCGCTCCGGCCACGCAGGCGGCGGCGATCTCGCCCTGGGAGTGGCCGAGGACGGCGTCGGGGACGACCCCGTTCGCCCGCCAGAGCTCCGCCAGGCCGACCATCATCGAGAACAGGGCCGGCTGGACCACCTCCACCGCCTCCGAGCCCGCCTCGCCGGCCAGGACCTCGCGCAGGGAGAAGGAGACGTGGGGCGCCAGGGCCTCCTCGCATTCCTCGATCCGCCGGGCGAAGACCTCGGAGCCCGCGAGGAGCTCCCTCCCCATCCCCCGCCACTGCGGTCCCTGGCCGGGGAAGAGGAAGCAGAGGCGGCCCGCGAGGCGAGCGCCCTGGACGACGAGCGGGTGGGGCTGGGCCCGGCCGAGGGCGTCGAGGGCTTCGAGGGCCTGCTCGCGGTCGGCGCCGAGCACCGCCGCGCGGCGGGGCAGGTGGGCGCGGCCGGTGGCCAGGGCGGCGCCCGCCTCGGCGAGCCGGTGGCCGGGATGGGCGCGCAGGTGGGAGGCCAGCCGCTGCGCCGAATCGCGCAGCGCCTCGGGGCCCCTGGCCGAGAGCAGCAGCGGGCTGAGCGGCGGCTCGGGCGGCTCGGGCTCGCCGCCCGGCGCCGGGGCGGGCGCCTCCTCGAGGATCAGGTGGACGTTGGTGCCCGAGATGCCGAAGGAGGAGACGCCGGCGCGGCGGGGGTCGTCCCCGCGCGGCCACTCGCGCTCCTCCCGCAGCAGCTCGACCTCGCCCGAGCTCCAGTCCACGTGCGGGGTCGGCTCGCTGAGGTTGATCGTCCGCGGCAGCCGCTCGTGGCGCAGCGCCTGGACCATCTTGATCACCCCGGCGATCCCGGCGGCGGCCTGGGTGTGGCCGAGGTTGGACTTGACCGAGCCCAGCGCCAGCGGCGCCCTCCCGCCCCGCGCCCGCCCGTAGGTCGCCAGCAGCGCCTGCGCCTCGATCGGGTCGCCGAGCGGGGTGCCGGTGCCGTGGGCCTCGACCGCGTCGACCTCGGCTGGGCCGAGGCCCGAGTTGGCCAGCGCCCGGCGAATCGCCCGCTCCTGCGAGGGGCCGTTGGGGGCGGTCATCCCGTTGGAGGCGCCGTCCTGGTTGACCGCCGAGCCACGCAGCAGCGCCAGCGCCTCATGGCCGTTGCGGCGCGCGTCGGAGAGGCGCTCGAGCAGGACCAGGCCGCAGCCCTCAGACATCGACATCCCGTCGGCGGCGGCGTCGAAGGCCTTGCAGCGCCCGTCCGGCGCCAGCCCGCGCTGGCGGCTCAGTTCGACGAACGAGCCGGGGGTGCCGAGGGTGCTGACCCCGCCCGCCAGCGCCAGCTCGCACTCCCCCGCCCGCAGCGCCGCCGCCGCCAGGTGCATCGCCACCAGCGAGGAGGAGCAGGCGGTGTCGATCGTCACCGCCGGGCCCTCGAGCCCGAACGTGTAGGCAAGGCGGCCGGAGAGGACGCTGCCGGCTTTGCCGACCCCGTAGTAGCCCTCGGCGTCGGCTTCCTCGGCGGTCCCCCAGCCGTAGTCGTGGTACATCATCCCGGCGAAGACCCCGACCGGCCGGCCGGCGACCGCCTGCGGCACGATCCCGGCGCTCTCCAGCGACTCCCAGGCCGCTTCCAGCAGCAGCCGCTGCTGCGGGTCCATCGCCCGCGCCTCGCGCGGGCCGATGCCGAAGAACTCGGGGTCGAAGCCGGTCGCGTCGACGAAGCCGCCTTCGCGCACGTAGCTGGTCCCGGGGTGGTCGGGGTCGGGGTCGAAGAGGCGCTCCAGCGGCCAGTTGCGGTCCGTAGGGAACTCGGAGATGCCGTCGGCGCCCGCGAGCAACTGCTCCCAGAGCGCTTCGGGACTGGTGACGCCCCCGGGGAAGCGGCAGCTCATGCCGACGATCGCGACCGGCTCGCCGATCCGGTCCTCGACCTCGCGCAGCCGCTCCCGCGTCCCCCGCAGCTCGATCGTGACCCGCTTCAGCGAGTCGAGGATCTTCGCTTCGTCGCTCGCGCTCATCTTGCTCCGATCTCCTCGTCGACGATCGCCATCAGCTCCTCAGCGCTCGCCGCCTCGATCCGGCCGATCGCCTCCTCCTCCTCGTCCCCGTCCCCCTCGCCCGGGCGGGAGAGCAGCGAGCGCAGCTTCGAGTCGGCCTCGGCGCGCTCCTCGTCGGCGAGCGACGCCAGCAGCGCCCGCAGGCTCTCGATCGCCTCCTCGACCCCGGCGCCCTCGGCGCCCCCCGCCTGCTCGACCAGGTAGTCCGCCACCGCTTCGGCGCTGGGATGGTCGAAGACCAGCGTGGCCGGGAGCTGCATCCCGGCGGCGGCGCCGAGCCGGTTGCGCAGCTCGACCGCCGAGAGCGAGTCGAAGCCGAGGTCCTTGAAGGCGGCCGCCGGGTCGACCGCCTCGGCCGAGTCGTGGCCGAGGACGACGGCGGCGTGGGAGCGGACCAGCTCCAGCGCGATGCCGCGGCGGTCGGCCTCGGGGGCGGCGGCGAGGCGCTCGGCGAGCGCGCCGGCGCCGGCGGCGCGAGCGCGGCGGGCGGGGACCCGGACCAGGCCGCGGAAGATCGGCGACATCGTGCCGAGCCGGGCGGCGGCGCGCAGAGCCTGCTTGTCGACGGTGGCGGCGATCAGGAAGGGGAGGCCGAGGGCTCGCGAGCGGTCGTGCATCTCGATGCCTTCGGCGTCGCTGAATTCGGTCACGCCGCTGCGGAAGATCCGCTTCATGTCGGCCTGGCTCAGCTTCCCGGTCAGCTCGCTCTTGGTATGCCAGCCGCCCCAGCCGACCGCGACCCCGGCGAGCCCTGCGGCGGCCCGCTGCTGGGCGAGCGCGTCGAGGAAGGCGTTGGCGGCGGCGTAGTTGCCCTGGCCCGGGGATTGCAGGGTCCCGGCCATCGAGGAGAAGAGGACCAGCTCGCAGCCGGGGATCTCCCGGGTCAGCTCGTGCAGGTGCCAGGCGGCGTCGGCCTTGGGGGCCATGGTGTTGCGCAGACGCTCCGCGTCCAGGGAATCGATCAGGCCGTCGTCGGTGTTCCCGGCGGCGTGCAGGACGGCGACCAGGGGGTGCTCGGCCGGGATCGAGGCGAGGAGCTCCTCGAGATGGGAGCGCTCGGCGACGTCGCAGGCGCGTGCCTCGGTCTCGGCGCCCAGCTCCTCGAGCTCGGCGAGCAGCTCTTTCGCTCCCGGGGCATCGGCGCCGCGGCGGGAGGTGAGGATCAGCCGGCGGGCGCCGGCGGTGGCGGCGAGGTGGCGGGCGAGGTGGGCGCCGACGGTGCCGGTGCCGCCGGTGATCACCACGGTCCCCTCGTGGGGAGGCGCGCTGCGCTCGGGCTCGGGCGCCCTGGCAAGGCGCGGGACCAGGATCTTGCCCTCGCGCAGGGCGATCTCGGTCTCGGTCTCGATCGCCAGGGCGGCGGCGAGCGCCGCCGCCGAGGCCTCGCTGCCGTCCGTGTCGACGAGGAGGAAGCGCTCGGGGTGCTCGGCCTGGGCCGAGCGCACCAGGCCCCAGAGGGCGCTCAGGGCGGGATCGGGGGCCTCCTCCTCGGTTGCCGCGACCGCGCCTTCGGTGAGGAAGGCGAGGCGGCGGGGCTCCTCGCCCTCGGCGGGCTCGGCGGCGATCGCCTCCTGCAGGGCGGCCAGCGCCCGCTCGCAGAGGACCTGGGCGGCGGCGGGGGGATCGAGGGCGGGGTCGGCCTTCATCGGCAGCGGCCCGGAGGGCTCCTCCCCGGCAGGGGCGGGCAGCGGGGCCTCGCTCCAGCGCACCGCGTAGAGAGCTCCCTTCTCCCCCTCGTCCAGCCGCATCTGCTCGGGCGAGATCGGTCGCGTGGAGAGGCTGCGGGCGTGGGCGACCGTGGTGCCGGAGCCGTCGGCGAGGAGCAGCGAGAGGCCATCGCCCTCTCCGTCGGGGCCGAGCCGCACCCGCAGCGAGGCGGCGCCGGCGGCGAGCAGGCGCAGGCCCGCGCAGGCGAAGGGGACGCGCATCTCGCCCCCTTCGAAGAGCGAGACGAGCTGGGAGTGAACCGCTGCGTCGAGCAGCGCCGGGTGCACCCCGAAGCCCTCGGCTGCGGCCGCCGTCTCGGGGTCCAGCTCGACCTCCGCGAAGAGCTCCTCCCCGCGCCGCCAGGCCGCCCGCAGGCCCTGAAAGGCGGGGCCGTAGTCGATCCCCAGCTCGGTGGCACGCTCGTAGAAGTCGGAGAGATCGAGCTGCTCGGCGCCCGGGGGCGGCCAGGATCCGAGCGGCTCGGGTGCGGCAGGAGCCTGCTCGGCAAGGGTGCCGGAGGCATGGCGGGTCCACTCCGCCTCGGAGTCCCCGTCGCGGCGCGAGTGGATCTCCAGGGAGCGGGTGCCCTGCTCGGTGACCGGGCCGATCCGCAGCTGCAGGGCGATCGAACCCTGCTCGGGGACGAGCAGCGGCGCTTCGATCGCCAGGTCGGCCAGGCACTCGGCGCCGGCGATCTCCGCTGCCTTCAATCCCAGCTCCAGCAAGCCGGTGCCGGGGAGCACCGCCTGGCCGAGGAGGACGTGCTCGGCCAGCCAGGGATGCTCGCGCATCGAGACCGTGCCGGTGGCAAGCCAGCCCTCGTCGTTCGGCAGCGAGACCAGGGAGGCGAGGAAGGGGTGCTCGGGATCCGCTTGCCCGATCGCGGCGGGATCGGAGGCACCCGGCCCGCCGCCCTCCAGCCAGTAACGGGTGCGCTGGAAGGGGTAGGTCGGCAAGGGAACGGGCGGGCGCTCTCCGAAGTAGCCCTGCCAATCGACCTCGACCCCGGCCAGGTGGGCCCCGGCCAGGGCCGTGGCGAAGCGCTCCTCGCCGTCCTCGTCACGGCGCAGGGTGGCGATCGCCGCGACCTCCCTGCCCTCAGCCGCGGCGCACTCGGCCACCGCCGGGACCAGCACCGGGTGGGCGCTCGCCTCGACGAAGGTCGAGAAGCCGTCGGCCAGCAGGCGCGAGAGCGCCGGGGCGAAGCGGACCGGCTCGCGCAGCGAGCGGTACCAGTACTCGGGCCCCAGCTCCTCGCCGGCGATCGGCTCGCCGCTCATCGCCGAGTAGATCGGGATCTCGGCCGGGCGGGGGGAGATCGAGGCGAGCTCGGTGAGCAGGCGCTCGCGGATCGCCTCGACCTGGGGAGAGTGGGAGGCGTAGTCGACGGCGATCCGGCGGGCGCGTACCTCCGTCTCCTCGCAGCGGGCGAGCAGCTCGGCCAGGGCATCGGGGGTGCCGGAGACGACGGTGGAGACCGGGCTGTTCAGGGCGGCGATCCCCACCTCCCGCTGCCAGGGGGCGATCAGCTCGGCGACCTCGGCGGGCGGTAGGTGGACCGAGGCCATCCCACCCCTTCCGGCCAGCTCGGAGGCGAGGACGGCGCTGCGCAGGGCGACCACCTTGGCCGCGTCCTCGAGGCTGAGCGCCCCCGCCACGCAGGCGGCGGCGATCTCCCCCTGGGAGTGGCCGAGCACCGCGGCGGGTTCGACCCCGTTGGCGCGCCAGAGCCCGGCGAGGGAGACCATCACCGCGAAGAGGGTCGGCTGGATCGTCTCGACCGCCTCCGAGTAGGCGGCACCTTCGATTACCTCGCGCACCGCGAAGCCGAGGTGGGGAGCAAGGGCCCGCTCACAGGCGTCGATCTCTGCGGCGAAAGCGGCCGAGCGCTCGAGCAGGTCGGCCGCCATCCCCTGCCATTGCGAGCCCTGGCCGGGGAAGAGGAAGCAGAGGCGCCCGCCCTGCGGCCTGCCTTCGAGGAGCCTCCCATCGGGGGAGTTCTGGGCCAGGGCCTCCAGAGCCGCGATCGCCTCGGCCCGGTCGGAGCCCAGCACCGCGGCGCGGCGGGGCAGGTGGGAGCGGGTCGAGGCCAGGCTCGCGCCGACCTCGGCCAGGCCCAGCTCGGGGTGCTCGCACAGGTGGGAGGCAAGGCGCCCGCCCATCTCCCGCAAGGCCCCCTCGCCCTTGGCCGAGAGCAGCAGCGGGGAGTGCGGCGGCTCGGGAGGGAGCTCCTCGACCGGCTCGGTCGGCGGCGCCTCCTCGAGGATCAGGTGGGCGTTGGTGCCCATTGCCCCGAACGAGGAGACACCGGCCCGGCGCGGATGCGCCCCCCGCTCCCAGGCCCTCTCCTCGACCAGCAGCTCCACCTCGCCGGCCGACCAGTCCACCTGCGGCGTCGGCTCGCTCAGGTGGATCGTCCGCGGCAACCTCTCGTGGCGCATCGCCATGATCGCCTTGATCGCGCCCGCCACTCCTGCCGCGGCCTGAGCATGGCCGATGTTCGGCTTCAGCGAGCCGACCAGCAACGGCCCGGCCTCGCCGCGACCCTGCCCGTAGGTGCCGAGCAGCGCCCCCGCCTCGATCGGATCGCCCAGCGGCGTGCCGGTGCCGTGGGCCTCGACCACGTCGACCTCGAACGGCGCCAGCCCGGCATCCCGCAGCGCCTGGCGGATCACCCGTTCCTGAGAGGGCCCGTGCGGCGCGGTCACCCCGTTGGAGGCACCGTCCTGGTTGACCGCCGAGCCGCGGACCAGGGCCAGCACCTCGTGGCCGTTGCGCTCGGCCTCGGAGAGGCGCTCGAGCAGCAGCAGGCCGACGCCCTCGGACATCCCGATCCCGTCGGCCGCGGCGTCGAAGGACTTGCAGCGCCCGTCGCGGGCGAGGCCTCGGTGGCGGCTGAATTCGACGAAGGATCCAGGGGTCGACAGCACCGTGGCGCCTCCCGCGAGGGCCAGGTCGCACTCGCCGCCTCGGAGCGCCCGGGCGGCCAGGTGGATCGCCACCAGCGACGAGGAGCAGGCGGTGTCCACGGTGATCGCCGGCCCCTCGAAACCGAAGGAATAGGCGAGACGGCCGGAGATCGCGGCGCCGGTCGATACCGCACCCTGGTACCCGCCCCACTCCGGGGAGGCGGAACCCCCGAGGCCGTAGTCGTGGTGCATCGCGCCGGCGAAGACGCCGGTGCGACTGCCGACCAGGGAGGCCGGGCCGATTCCCGCCGCCTCCAGCGCCTCCCAGGTCGCTTCCAGAAGCAGCCGCTGCTGCGGGTCCATGACCAGCGCTTCGCGCGGGCTGATGCCGAAGAGCTCGGTGTCGAAGCCGGCGACGGCGGCCAGGAAGCCGCCGTCGCGCGCGTAGCTGGTCCTCGGACTGTCGGGATCGGGGTCGAAGAGCGCCTCGAGGTCCCAGCCGCGGTCATCGGGGAAGGGGCCGATCGCATCGACTCCATCGCAGAGCAACTTCCAGAAGAGCTCGGGCGAATCGGCCCCACCGGGGAAGCGGCAGCTCATCCCGACGATCGCAATCGGCTCACGCTCGCGGCGCTGCAGCTGCTCGATCGTCCGCTTCGCGTCGCGGAGCTCCGCGCTGACGCGCCGCAGGTATTTGCTCAGCGTCTCTTGGTCGGTCATCGGTCGTCTCCTTGGCTGGGTTGGTCCGCGCCGAAGCCGGCGAGGTGAAGCCGGCCGGCCTGCTCCTGCACTGCGAAGCTCTCGGCGATCACGATCGCGGCCTGACCGCCGCTGACGATCCGGTAGAGGCGCTGCAGCGCGAGCCCCCTCGGCGCCCCCGCCCAGCGGGGGAGCTCGCCGAGGCCGAACCAGAGCAGCTCGCGGGAACACTCCAGGGCGGAGCGCTGCAGCGACTGCCCGATCCCCTGCGGCGCCCCCTCCAGCAGGCCGAAGAAGCGCGGCGGCAGCCGCCAGTCGGCGATGTGCGACTCGGCCCAGACGACCGGCGGCCGCGAGGCGATCCCGATCGCCACCCGGCGCCGTACCGACTCCCTCCCCATCTCGACCCCGAGGCGCTCGGCGGGCTCGGCCGGGGTCGGCACCCTGACCTGCTCCAGCCTCGCGACCGAGATCGGCGCCAGCGCCCGCACGGCGAGCGCCCGGGTGATCGTGCCGTCGGTGAAGACGAGGCTCCGCAGGAACGGGTCCAGGCCGGCGACCTCGACCTCTCCGATCCCGTCCGGACGCTCCCCCTGGGCGAGGAAGTGGCGGCGGGCGATCTGCTGCGCCTCGGCGGTCAGCACGGCCCCAGCTCCCGGTCGATCAGCCGCAGCAGCTCGGCGTCGGAGGCCGCCTCGAAGTCGACCGCCGCCTCCTCCTCGTCCGCCTCCGCCTCGGCGGCAAGCAGATCGGCGAGCAGGGGGCGCAGCCGGGCCGCGGCGCGAGCCCTCTCCCCGGCCTCGATCGAGGCGAGGATCGAGGCGACCTGGTCGAGCTTGCGGTCGGTCCCCGCGGCCGCCGGCGCGCCGCCGATCTCGGCCACCAGGTGGGCGGCCACGGCCGCCGGCGTCGGCTGGTCGAAGACGAGGGTCGCGGGGAGGCGCAGGCCGGCGGCACGGGCGAGGCGGGTCCGCAGGTCGACCGCGGCGAGCGAGTCGAAGCCCATCTCCTGGAATGAGCCTCGCGGGTCGATCCGCTCCGGCGCCGAGTGGCCGAGCACCTCCGCCGCGTGGGCGCGGACCAGGGCGAGGGCCGCCGGCAGCCGCTCGGCCTCGCTCAGCTTCGGCAGGCGCTCGGCGAGCGTCTCGCCGCGGCGGGCGGGAGCGGCGGGCGCCAGGCCGCGCAGCAGCGCCGGCGCCGCGCCCGCCCGCCGCAGGGCCGCTCGGTTGATCGGGGTGGCGAGGAAGGCGGCGGCCGGGGCCGAGCGGCCGAGGTCGAAGAGCGCGAGGGCGCGGTCGGTCTCGATCGCCTCGATGCCGATCCGGCGCAGCCGCGCCAGGTCGGTGGCGGCGAGGCCGTCGTCGTCGACCCGCTCGGCCGCCCACAGTCCCCAGCCCACCGCGACCCCGGCGAGGCCCGCGGCCGCCCGTTGCCGGGCGAGGGCGTCGAGGAAGGCGTTGGCGGCGGCGTAGTTGCCCTGGCCGGGGGACTGCAGGGTGCCGGCGATCGAGGAGAAGAGGACCAGCTCGCAGCCGGGGATGTCCCGGGTCAGCTCGTGCAGGTGCCAGGCCGCCTCGGCCTTCGGCGCGAAGGCGTTCCGCAGGCGCTCGGGGTCGAGCGAGTCGACCAGGCCGTTGTCGAAAACGGCGGCCGCGTGGAGCACGGCAACCGGCGGGTGCGCGGCGGGGATCGCGGCGAAGAGCTCGGCGAGCCGGGAGCGCTCGGCGACGTCGCAGGCGCGCACCGCGGCCTCGGCCTCGAGCTCCTCCAGCTCGGCGACCAGCTGCTCGGCTCCCGGCGCCTCCGGCCCGCGGCGACTGACCAGGAGCAAGTGCCGGGCGCCGTGGACGGAAACGAGGTGGCGGGCCAGCAGCGAGCCGATCGTGCCGGTGCCGCCGGTGATCACGACCGTGCCCTCGGGGTCGAGCGGCGCCGCCGGCCCGACCTCCTCCGCGCCGAGCGGCGCCAGGCGCGGCGCCGAGGCGATGCCGCCGCGCAGGGCGAGCTCGGGCTCCTCCCCCAGCGCCAGGGCGGCGGCCAGCGCCGCCTCGGAAGGCTCGCTGCCGTCGCTGTCGACCAGGAGGAAGCGGCCGGGGTGCTCGGCCTGGGCGGAGCGGACCAGGCCCCAGAGGGCGGCCAGGGCGGGGTCGGGCAGCTCGCCCGCGCCGGTCGCCACCGCGCCCTCGGTGAGGAAGGCGAGCGGCGCGGCTGGCACGCCCGCCGCCTCGGCGGTCGATGAGATCTCCCCCTGGATGGCCTCGAGCGCCCGGGCGCAGAGCACGCGGGCGGCGGCGGGCGGGTCGAGGTGCGGGTCGGCGGCGAGGCGCAGCAGGCGGGGCTCCGGCCCCGCCGTCGAGCCGCCGGCGAGGTCCAGCTCGCTCCAGGCGACCCGGTGGAAGGCGGCCGCGAGGTCCCTCTCACCGGGCCGCAGCGCGGCGGGGTCGAGGCGGCGGATCGCCAGCGAGTCGATCCTCGCGACGGGGGTGCCGTCGGGTGCGGTGACCGTGAGCCGGACGACGTCCTTCCCGGCGGGCGCGATGTGGGAGCGCAGCGAGCTGTGGCCACCTGCAGCGAGGCCGATGTCGCCGCAGGCGAAGGGAATCCGCGGTGCCGCCGCCGGCTCCTGGTTGAGGAGGTCGAGGTGGACGGCCGCGTCGAGCAGCGCCGGGTGAAGGCCGAAGCGTCCGGCTTCGGCGGCCTGCCCGGGCTCCAGGGCGACCTCGGCGAAGAGCTCCTCGCCGCGCCGCCATGCCGCCTGCAGCCCCTGGAAGGCGGGGCCGTAGTCGATCCCCAGCTTGGCGGCGCCCTCGTAGAAGCCGGCGAGGTCGAGCTCTTCGGCTCCCTCGGGCGGCCAGGCGCCGAGCGGCTCGGGGTCGGGGACCGGCTTCGGCGACAGGGCGCCGGTGGCATGGCGGGTCCAGCCGGTCGCCTCCCCGGCCTCCTCGCGACGGGAGTGGATCTCGAGCGGTCGCTCGCCGTCGTCGTCCTCGGCGCCGATCCGCAGTTGCAGGGCGACCCCGCCCGAATCCGGGACCGACAGCGGCGCCTCGATCGTCAGCTCCGAGACCGAGCCGGCAGAGGCGATCCGGGCGGCCTCGACGGCGAGCTCGATGAAGCCGGTGCCGGGGAGGATCGCGGTGCCGAGCACCACGTGGTCGGCCAGCCAGGGGTGCTCGCGCATCGAGATCCGCCCGCTCGCCAGCCAGCCCTCCTCGTCGGGCAGGGCCAGGAGCGCGGCGAGGAAGGGGTGGTCGGGGTCGGCCTGGCCGATCGCGGCGGGGTCCGATGCGCCGGGCCCCCGGCCCTCCAGCCAGTAGCGGGAGCGCTGGAAGGGGTAGGTGGGCAGCGGAACCCTGGGCCGGGGGCCGAAGAAGCGCTCCCAGTCGGGTTCGGCTCCGGCGAGATGGGCCGCGGCCAGGGCGGTGGCGAAGCGCTCCTCGCCGTCCTCGTCGCGACGCAGGGTGGCGATCGCCGCGACCTCCCTGCCCTCCTCGCCCGCGCACTCGGCCACCGCCGGGACCAGGACCGGGTGGGCGCTCGCCTCGACGAAGGTCTCGAAGCCGTCGGCGAGCAGGCGCGAGATCGCCGGGGCGAAGCGGACCGGCTCGCGCATCGAGGAATACCAGTAGGAGGCTCCCAGCTCCTCGCCGGCGATCGGCTCGCCGCTCATTGCCGAGTAGACCGGGATCGCGGCCCGGCGGGGGGAAATCGGAGCGAGCCCGGCGAGCAGCTCCTCGCGGAGCACCTCGACCTGGGGGGAGTGGGAAGCGTAGTCGACGGCGATCTTGCGGGCGCGTACCTCCGTCTCCTCGCAGCGGGCGAGCAGCTCGGCGAGGGCCTCGGGCGAGCCGGAGACGACGGCGGAGTCGGGGCTGTTGTGGGCGGCGATCCCGACCTGGCCCTGCCAGGGGGCGATCAGCTCGGCGACCCGCTCGGCCGGCAGCTGCACCGAGGCCATCCCGCCCTTGCCGGCCAGCTCGGAGGCGAGCAGCCGGCTGCGCAGGGCCACCACCCTGGCGGCGTCCTGAAGGCTGAGCGCCCCCGCCACGCAGGCGGCGGCGATCTCGCCCTGGGAGTGGCCGAGGACCGCGTCGGGCTCGACCCCGTGGGCGCGCCAGAGCCCGGCCAGGGAGACCATCGTCGCAAAGAGGGCGGGCTGGATCGTCTCCACCGACTCCGAGTAGGCGGGGCCTTCGAGCACCGCGCGCACCGAGCAGGAGAGGTGGGGCGCCAGGGCCTCCTCGCAGGCTTCGATCTCTTCGCGGAAGGGCGCCGAGCGCTCCAGCAGCTCGGACGCCATCCCCCGCCACTGCGAGCCCTGGCCGGGGAAGAGGAAGCAGAGGCGCCCACCCCGGGGGCGTCCTTCGAGCAGGGCCTTGTGGGGGGCGCCGTCGCCCAGCGCCTCAAGCGCGGCGATCGCCTCGGGGCGATCGGCGGCAAGGACGGCGGCGCGGCGCGGCAGGCGGGCGCGGGTGGCGGCGAGGGTGGCGCCGACCTCGGCCAGGCCCCGGTCGAGGCTCTCGCGCAGGTGCTCTGCCAGGCGGGCGCCCATCTCCCCCAGCGCCCCCTCGTCTTTGGCCGAGAGCAGGAGCGGGCTGAGCGGCGGCTCGGGGGGGAGCTCCCCGGCGGGCTCGGCGGGCGGGGCTTCCTCGAGGATCAGGTGGGCGTTGGTGCCCGAGATCCCGAAGGAGGAGACGCCGGCGCGGCGGGGGCGGCCCTCGGCGGGCTCCCACTCGCGCTCTTCGTCCAGCAGCTCGACCGCGCCGGTCTCCCAGTCGACGTGGGGGGTCGGCTGCTCCAGGTGGATCGTGCGCGGCAGCCTGCCGTGGCGCAGCGCCTGCACCATCTTGATCGCCCCGGCGACCCCGGCGGCGGCCATGGTGTGGCCGAGGTTGGACTTGACCGAGCCGAGCAGGAGCGGCGAGCCCTCCTCGCGCTGCTGGCCGTAGGTGGCGAGGATCGCGCCGGCCTCGATCGGGTCCCCGAGGGCGGTGCCGGTGCCGTGGGCCTCGACCGCGTCGACCTCCGAAGCCGAGAGTCCCGCGTTGGCCAGCGCCTGGCGGATCACCCGTTCCTGGGCGGGGCCGTTGGGGGCGGTGAGCCCGTTGGAGGCGCCGTCCTGGTTGACCGCCGAGCCGCGGATCAGGGCGAGGACCTCGTGGCCGTTGCGCCGCGCCTCGGAGAGCCGCTCCAGCAGCAGCAGTCCCGCTCCCTCGGAGAAGCCGGTGCCGTCGGCGGCGGCGTCGAAGGGCTTGCAGCGGCCGTCGCGGGCGAGGCCGCGCTGGCGGCTGAACTCGACGAACTGGACGGGGGTCGAGCGGATCGAGGCCCCGCCCGCCAGGGCCAGCTCGCATTCGCCGCTGCGCAGCGCCTGCGCCGCCAGGTGGATCGCCACCAGCGAGGAGGAGCAGGCGGTGTCGACGCTGATCGCCGGGCCCTGGAGTCCGAAGGCGTAGGCGAGGCGGCCGGAGAGAACGCTGCCGGCGGTACCCACCCCCTGGTAGCCCTCCGCGCCCGGCTGGTCGGAGCCGGCCAGCGCGTAGTCGTTGTGCATGACGCCGACGAATGCCCCGGTCTCGCTGCCCGCCAGCGTCGCCGGCTCCAACCCCGCCGCTTCCAGCGTCTCCCAGGCGACTTCGAGCAGCAGCCGCTGCTGGGGGTCCATCGCCCGCGCCTCGCGCGGGCCGATCCCGAAGAAGCCGGCGTCGAACTCGGTCGCCCGCTCGAGGAAGCCGCCGCGCTCGCAGTAGCTGGTGCCGGGGTGGTCGGGGTCGGGGTCGAAGAGTGTCTCCAGGTCCCAGCCGCGGTCGGTCGGGAAGGGTCCGATCGTCTCTCCCCCCTCCTCGAGCAGCCGCCAGAGGTCCGCCGGCGAGCCGACCCCGCCGGGATAGCGGCAGCCGACCGCGACGATCGCGATCGGCTCCTCGGCCCGCGGCCGGCTCGCCACCCTGGCGACCTCGCGGCTGCCCGCGGCCTTGGCCTGGAGGAAGGAGGCCAGCGCCTCGACGCTGGGGTGGTCGAAGACGACCGTCGCCGGCAGCCGCAGCCCGGTCGCCGCGGCGAGCCGGTTGCGCAGCTCGACCGCGGCGAGCGAGTCGAAGCCGAGGTCCTTGAAGGATGCGGCGGGGTCGACCGCCCCGGCCGAGGTGTGGCCGAGGACGACGGCGGCGTCGGAGCGGACCAGCTCGATTGCCCGCTCGAGCCCCCCGGTGCCGCCGAGGCCATCCAGGCGGCGGGGGCGAGCCGAATCGGCCGATCGCCGCCGGCCGCCGACCAGGCTGCTCAGCAGCGGCGGCAGCTCGCCCGCCGCGGCGGCGGCCCGAATCGCGGCGACGTCGAGCCGAGCCGACAGCAGCGAGGGAAGGCCGAGGCCCCGCGCCCGATCGAGGGCGCCCAGCCCCTCCTCGGCGGAGAGCATGCCGAGGCCGCCGCGGGCGATCCGCGCCCGGTCGGGCTCGCCGAGGCCGCCGGCCATGCCGTCGTCGAGATCCCAGCCGCCCCAGCCCACCGAGATCCCGGCCAGGCCGGCGGCGGCCCGCTGCCGGGCGAGCGCGTCGAGGAAGGCGTTGGCGGCGGCGTAGTTGCCCTGGCCGGGGGACTGCAGGGTGCCGGCGATCGAGGAGAAGAGGACAAGCTCGCAGCCGGGAATCTCCCGGGTCAGCTCGTGCAGGTGCCAGGCCGCCTCGGCCTTCGGGGCCATCGTGTGGCGCAGGCGCTCGGGGTCGAGCGAGTCGATCAGAGCGTCGTCGGTGTCGCCGGCGGCGTGCAGGACGGCGAGCGGCGGGTGCTCGGCGGGGATCGAGGCGAAGAGGTCTTCCAGCGCCTCGCGGTCGGCGACGTCGCAGGCACGCACCTCGACCTCGGCGCCGAGCTCGCGCAGCTCGCCGACCAGCTCCTCGGCCCCCGGCGCCTCGATGCCGCGGCGGCTGGTGAGGACGAGGCGGCGGGCGCCGTGGGTGGCGACCAGGTGGCGGGCGAGCAGCGAGCCGATCGCCCCGGTGCCACCGGTGATGACGATGCTGCCGTCCGGACCGAAGGCGGGGACGTCGTCCTCGGGCTCCGGGGCGCGGCCGAGACGCGGCACGAGCGTGCCGCCCTTGCGCAGCGCGAGCTCGGGCTCCTCGGTCAGGGACAGCGCCCCGGCGAGGCGCCGCTCGGAGGCCTCGCTGCCGTCGGAATCGATCAGCGCGAAGCGGCCCGGGTGCTCGGCCTGGGCCGAGCGGACCAGGCCCCAGGCGGCGGCGAGGGCGAGGTCGGGGATCTCGCCCTCGGCCGCGGCGACCGCGCCCTCGCTGAGGAAGGCGATCGGGGCCGTCTCCCCCTCGGCGGCGATCGCCTCCCGGAGGACGGCGAGCACCCGCTCGCAGAGGGCGCGGGCGGCGCTCGGCGGGTCGAGCTCGGGGTCCGGCAAGAGGCGGACGATCTCGGGAGCCTTGGAATCGTCGGGAACAGCACCCGACGGCGCCTCGCTCCAGCGCACCGTGTACAGGTCCCCCCTGCGGCCCTCCCCCTGGCGGAGCTTCTCGGGGGAAACGGGCCTGGTCGAGAGGCTGCGGATGAAGGCGAGGGTGGCGCCGGAGGCGTCCGCGAGCAGCAGCGCGAGCGCGTCGCTTTCGCCCTCGGCGGGAGCGAGGCGCACCCGCACCAGACTGAGGCCGTCGCCGTCACCCAGCAGGCAGAACCCGGCGCAGGCGAATGGCACGCGCAGGCCGCCGCCCTCCAGCAGGGAGACGATCTGGGAGTGCACGGCCGCGTCGAGCAGCGCCGGGTGCAGCAGGAAACCCTCGCTTCTCCAGGTTCTCTCCGGGTCGAACTCGACCTCGGCGAAGAGTTCGGCTTCGCGGTGCCAGGCGGCCCGCAGTCCCTGGAAGGTGGACTCGTAGTCGATCCCCAGCTCGGCGGCGCGCTCGTAGAAGCCGGAGACGTCGACCTCCTCGGCCCCCTCGGGCGGCCACTCGCCGATCGGCTCGGGGGCCGGCGGGGCCTGCGCGGCGAGCGATCCCGAGGCGTGGCGAGTCCACTCGCCGTCGGGGTCGCCCTCGGGGCGGGAGTGGATCTCCAGCGGGCGGCTGCCCTCCGCGTCGGCGGAGCCGACTCGCAGCTGCAGGGCGAGGGCGCCCTGCTCGGGGATCGCCATCGGCGCCTCGATCGCCAGCTCGGCCAGGCAGGCGGCGCCGGCGATCTCGGCCGCTTTCAGCCCCAGCTCGAGGAAGGCGGTGCCGGGCAGCACCGCCTGGCCGAGGAGGACGTGGTCGGCCAGCCAGGGATGCTCGCGCAGCGAGATGCGCCCGGTCGCCAGCCAGCCCTCCTCGTTCGGCAGCGAGACCAGCGCGGCGAGGAAGGGGTGGTCGGGGTCGGCCTGGCCGATCGCGGCGGGATCGGAGGCTCCCGGCCCCCTGCCCTCCAGCCAGTAGCGGGAGCGCTGGAAGGGATAGGTGGGCAGCGGGACCCTGGGGCGCTCGCCGAACCAGGCGTCCCAGTCGGGCTCGTGGCCGGCGAGGTGGGCCTCGGCGAGGCCGGCGGCGAGGGTCTCGGGCTCGGGGCGGCCGCTCCGCAGCAGCGGCGCCACCCGCGCCTCGGCCTCCCCGAGGACCTCGCGGGCCGGGGCGGCGAGGGCGCCGGGGCCGAGCTCGAGGAAGGCGGCGGCGCCCTTTGCCGCCAGCCGGCCGATCCCGGCGGCGAAGCGGACCGGCTCTCGCGCCTGGGCGACCCAGTAGCCGGGGTCGGTCGCACGCTCGGCGGAGAGCGGCTCGCCGTCGAGGTTGGAGATCACCGGGATCTGGGGCTCGCGGTAGGAGAGCGAGCCCGCGACCTCGGCGAAGGGCTCCAGCATCGGCTCGATCAGCTCGGAGTGGAAGGCGTGGCTGACCCGCAGCTCCTTGGTCCTGCGGCCGCGGCCGCGCCAGAGCGCCTCGGCCTCCTCGACCGCCTCGCGCGGGCCGGAGAGGACGACCGCGCCGGGGGCGTTTAGCGCCGCGAGCGAGACCCCGGCGGGGAGCTCGGCGGCGACCTCCTCCTCGGAGGCGCCCACCGCGGCCATCGCCCCGCCCCCGGGCAGGGCGCCCATCAGGGCGCCGCGGGCGGCGACCAGACGGGCGGCGTCGGCGAGGTCGAGGACGCCCGCGAGGTGGGCGGCGGTGATCTCCCCGATCGAGTGGCCGAGCAGGTAGTCGGGCCGCAGGCCGAGGCTCTCCAGCAGGGCGAAGAGCGCCGTCTGGGTGGCGAAGAGGGCGGGCTGGGTGTATTGGGTGAGGTCGAGCTGGGCCGCCTGCTCGCTTGCCTCCTCGGCGAAGAGGAGCTCGCGCAGGGAGCGGTCGAGGTGGGGGTCGAGCTCCTCGCAGGCCCGGTCCAGGGCCTCGGCGAAGACCGGGAAGCGCCGGTAGAGCCCGGCGCCCATGCCCGGGCGCTGGGAGCCCTGGCCCGGCAGCAGGAAGACCAGGCCGCCGTCGAGCGGGGCGCCCTGCACGAGCTGCGGGTGGGGGCTTCCCTCGCCCAGCGCCTCAAGCGCCGCGATCGCCTCGGCGCGATCGGCGCCGAGAACCGCGGCGCGGCGGGGCAGGCGGGAGCGGGCGGCGGCCAGGGTGGCGCCGACCTCGGCCAGGCCCCGGTCGGGGCTCTCGCGCAGGTGCTCTGCCAGGCGGGCGCCCATCTCCCCCAGCGCCCCCTCGTCTTTGGCCGAGACGAGCAGCGGGCTGAGCGGCCGCTCGGGGGCGGGCTCGGGGGCGGGCTCGGGGGCCGGGGCCTCCTCGAGGATCAGGTGGGCGTTGGTGCCCGAGATGCCGAAGGAGGAGACGCCGGCCCGGCGGGGCCTCTCCCGCCGCGGCCACTCGCGCTCTTCGTCCAGCAGCTCCACCGCGCCGGTGTCCCAGTCGACATGGGGGGTCGGCTCGTTGAGGTGGATGGTGCGCGGCAGCCTGCCGTGGCGCAGCGCCTGCACCATCTTGATCACGCCCGCCACCCCGGCGGCGGCCATCGTGTGGCCGAGGTTGGACTTGATCGAGCCGAGCAGAAGCGGCGAGCCCTCCTCACGGCCCCGGCCGTAGGTGGCGAGGATCGCGCCGGCCTCGATCGGGTCGCCCAGCGCGGTGCCGGTGCCGTGGGCCTCGACCGCGTCGACCTCGGCGGGGCTCAGGCCGGCGTTGGCCAGGGCCTGGCGGATCACCCGCTCCTGGGCGGGGCCGTTGGGGGCGGTGAGGCCGTTGGAGGCGCCGTCCTGGTTGACCGCCGAGCCGCGGATCAGGGCGAGGACCTGGTGGCTGTTGCGCCGCGCCTCGGAGAGCCGCTCCAGCAGCAGCAGTCCCGCTCCCTCGGAGAAGCCGGTGCCGTCGGCGGCGGCGTCGAAGGGCTTGCAGCGGCCGTCGCGGGCGAGGCCGCGCTGGCGGCTGAACTCGACGAAGGGCCACGGCGTCGCCATCGCGCTCACGCCCCCGGCGAGCGCCAGCTCGCACTCCCCCGCGCGCAGCGCCGCCGCCGCCAGGTGGATCGCCACCAGCGAGGAGGAGCAGGCGGTGTCGACGCTGATCGCCGGGCCCTCGAAGCCGAAGGAGTAGGCGAGGCGGCCGGAGAGGACCGAGGCGGCGTTGCCGGTGCCGAGGTAGGGCTCCAGCTCGCCGGGGCCGGCGGCGCCGCTCCAGTAGTCGTGGCGCATCGAGCCGGCGAAGACCCCGGTGGGCGTCCCCGCGAGCGCCGCCGGTTCCAGCCCCGCCGCCTCGAAGGTCTCCCAGGCGACTTCCAGCAGCAGCCGCTGCTGGGGGTCCATCGCCCGCGCCTCGCGCGGTCCGATCCCGAAGAAGCCGGCGTCGAATTCGGCGACGCCGTCGAGGAAGCCGCCGCGCTCGCAGTAGCTGGTCCCGGTCTGGTCGGGGTCGGGGTCGAAGAGCGCCTCGAGGTCCCAGCCGCGGTCCTCCGGGAAGGACCCGGTCGCCTCTCCCCCCGCCTCCAGCAGCCGCCAGAGCTCCGCCGCCGAGCCGATCCCGCCGGGGTAGCGGCAGCCGATCCCGACGACCGCGACCGGCTCCGCGGCGGCCGCGGCGCTGAGCGGGCGCGCCGGCTCGGCGCCGGCCCGCGCCGCCGGGTCGCGGAGGAACTCGGCGAGCAGGAGCGGGGTCGGGTGGTCGAAGGCGACGGTGGAGGGCAGCCGCAGCCCGGTCGCCGCGACGAGCCGGTTGCGCAGCTCGACCGCGGCCAGCGAGTCGAAGCCGAGGTCCTTGAAGGGGAGGGCCGGGTCGACCGCCGCCGCCGTCGCGTGCCCGAGCACGGTCGCCGCCGCCTCGCGCCGGACCAGCTCGAGCGGGTCGGCCGCCGCGGCGGCGGCCGGCGCCTCCTCCAGCCCCGCGATCAGCTCGCCGCGCCGGACCTTGCCGGTGAGGGTCCGCGGCACCCGCTCGACCCGGGTGAAGTGGCGCGGCAGCTTGTGCGGCGAGAGCCGCGTCGCCAGCTCGGCCCGGATCTCGCCGTCGCCGAGACTCGCCCCCGGCTCGACCTCGATGAAGGCGGCGATCCGTTCGCCGCCCTCGCCCGCCACCCCCGCGACCGCGCAGTCGGCGATGCCCGCGCAGGCCAGCAGCGCCTTCTCGACCTCCTCGGGGTCGACCTTCTTGCCGGCGAAGTCGATCCGCCGCCCGGCCCGCCCGGTGACGTGGAGGTTGCCGTCGGCGTCGAGGCGGCCGAGGTCGCCGGTCTCGCACCAGCCCCCGGGGTCGGGCTCCCGCCCGGCGACCCGGTAGGGGCGCTGCGGCGGCCGCCGGCGCAGCCGGACCGCCCCGCCCTCGCCGACCTCGACCTCGACGTCGTCGAGCGGCGCCCCCACGCCTTCCCCCGGCTCGCCCCGGGCGAGGGTTACGTGGCCCCCCTCGGTCAGCCCGTAATGCGCGCAGAGCGGGACGCCGCTCAGTCGCCGCCACTCCTCGACCAGCTCGGGGGCGACCGGCTCCCCCGCGGCGACGCAGACCCGGACCTGCCAATCCCAGGTCAGGGCCGAATCGCGCTCGAAGGCCGCCAGGTAGCGGCGGAAGAGGAAGGGGACGGAGAGCAGCACCGTCGCCCCCGAGTCGACCGCCGTCACCGCGAACTCCCCGGGCCCCATCATCCCGGTGCCGAGCCGCACCGTGGCGCCGCTCAGCAGGCCCGCCAGGACCCCGGTCCCGAGGCAGAAGAGGTGGGCGAGCGGGGTCGTGCACCAGATCGTGTCGTCGGGCCCGTAGCCGGCCGCCGCGGCGAAGCTGCCGGCGTTCGCCAGCAGGCTCCCCCAGTCGAGCTCGACCACCTTCGGCAGGCCGCCGCTGCCCGAGGTCGCCAGGCCGACGCCGGCGGCCCCCTCCGCCCCGGCCGCGAAGCCCGGGTCGGCGAAGAGGCTCTCGGCCCGCTCCAGCTCCTCCGCCCGCACCGAGCGGTCGAGCAGCAGCACGCTCTCGCCGCGGAAGCCGCTCCGCAGCAGCGCTTCCACGTCGGCGACCGCCGGCCCGACCGCGAGCGCCCGCCGCCGGCCCGACCGCGGCGAGCCGTCGAGCAGCAGCGCGAGCTGGCCGTAGGTGCGGGCCGATTCCGAGTCGAGGAGGGCGACCCGGTCGGGTTCGCGGCGCGCCACCGCTTCGATCGCCTCGCCCAGCAGCGAGGTCGCCGCGGCCATCTAGGCGACCGCCTCCCGCGCCGGGGCGCTCTGCCCGGGCAGCAGCCGGTCGAGCCAGCGCGGCGTCCACCAGCAGCGGTCGCCGAGCGCCCGCATCGTCGCCGGCAGGACGACGAAGCGGATCACGAAGGCGTCGATGAAGACGCCGATCGCCTGGCTGACCCCGAGGTTGCGGATCGCCATCAGGTCGGAGACCGAGAAGGCGAGGAAGACGGAGATCATGATGATCGCCGCGCCGCTGACCACGTGGGCGGTCCTGCCGAGCCCGTCGGCGACCGCCCGCGAGGTCGAGCCGGTCTTCAGGTACTCCTCGCGGATCCGCGCGTAGATGAAGACCTCGAAGTCGATCGCCAGGCCGAAGGTCAGCACCACCACCGCCGGGATCGCCGAGCTGTCGACGTACCCCGGGCCGCCGAGCAGGGAGGTGTTGAAGAGGATCGCCAGGAGGCCGAAGGTGGCGCTGACCGTGAACAGGTTGAGCAGGGCGCCGATCAGCGCCAGCACCGGCGCGCGGGTCACCGCGAGGAGGATCATGAAGCTGACCAGCGCCAGCACCAGCCGCGCCGGCAGCGCCTCGTCGCGCAGGGTCGAGTTGAGCTCGATCAGGCTCGGCGGCAGCCCTCCGACCACGGCTTCGGTGCCGGTTTCCCGGGCCAGCCGCGCGGTCTGGGCGTCGAGGCGGCCGTTCGTCGCCGCGACCGCGCTCGAGCCGGGTTCGTCCTTCGGGATCACCAGCATCCGGGCGGCGCCGCCGCCGTTGGCGACGTCGACCAGCAGGCCCGCCTGGTTGCGCTTTTCGGGCCGCGAGCCGTCGAGCCCGGCGAGGAAGAAGTAGCCGGAGCGGAAGAGGCCCGGGGAGCGTTCGCGGAGGCTGCCCGAGCTCGGCCCGCGCTGCTTTTCCACCCCGCCGTGCAGCCGGCCGAGGGCGCTGACCAGCCGCTGCGATTCGCGGGTGCCGCCGTCGAGGCCGCCGGCGAGGCCGGCCGCCCCGCTCTCGATTTCGCCGAGGCCGCCGCTCAGGCCCCCCGCCCCGGCGGCGAGCCGCGTCAGCCCATCGGGGAGTTGGCCGCCCTGCCGCGCGAGCTTGTCGAGGCCGGCGCTGAGCTTGCGGCTGTGGGCGAGCAGCTTCGCGAGCCCGGATTCGAGCTTCTTCGCCGCCCGGGTCAGGCGGGCCATCCCGTCGCTCGCCTTGCGGCCCTGCGCTTCCTGGCGTTCGGTGAGGTAGAGGGCGAGGTTGAACTGGTCCGCCGCCCGCCGCACGGTCGCGGCGACGGAATCCGCCCCTTCTTCGGCTTCACCTTCGCCGGCGGGATCGCTCCCGGAGACGGTGCGGCCGGCCTGGCGGACCGCTTCCACCGCTTCGCCGTAGCGGGGGTCGCTGCGGCCGGCGGTCATTCCCTGCAGCGCCCGCCAGGCGGCGCCGAGCTCTTCTTCGGCCCCGGCCAGCGGCGCCGCGGCCAGCGTTTCTTCGCCGGTCAGCAGCGAGTTCTTCAGCGGCTGCGAGCTTTCGAGCGCTTCGGCGGAGTGCCGCTGCGCCTTCTCCACCGCCCCGGCCAGGCGGCCCGCCCCGGAGCTCGCCTTCGCGGTGGCGCCGGCCAGCTTGCCGCTGCCCTCGCCGGCTCGGCCGACGCCGTCGCTCAACAGGCGCGAACCGCGCGAGCTCCGCTTCAGTCCGGCGGCCAGCCTGCCCGACCCCGCCTGCGCCTGGCCCAGCGCCGCGTCGATCTGCCGCGCCCCCCCGGCCGCGCGGGCGAACCCGGCGCTGGTCGCGTCGGCGCCCTTCTGGGTGCCGGCGAGGCCGCGGTCGAGTCGGTTCAAACCCTTTTCCTGTTCCTCGTAGCTCTGTTCGGCCGAGGCGAGCTGGGCGGTCGTCCCCTGCAGCCCGGCGAAGCCGGCCATCGCCTCGACCCCCGGGTCGCGTTCGACCCGGCGCTGGAAGTCGGCCAGCGCGTTCAGCCGCTTCGAGGTCGTCACCGGACCCTCGTCGGAGGTCATCACGACTTCGAACGGCGCCACCCAGCCGGGGCCGAGCTGCCGCTCGATGTTTTCCTGCTGCCGGCGGCCGGGGTCGTCGCGGGGAAGCTGGGCGACGCTGCCGGTGCCGGAGTCGAGCGCGAAGGCGAAGGCGCCGCAGACGAAGAGGGCGAAGACGATCGCCAGCACCACCGCAGGCCGGCTCGAGAGCCCCCGCGACCAGCCCATCGCCAGGGTGCCGGCGGGGCGCCGGCGCGGCAGCCCCCAGCGGTCGATCCGGGCGCCGAGGAGGACCAGGGCCGCGGGGACGAGGAGCATCGCCGAGAGGACGCTCAGCAGCGTCGCCGAGACCACCGCCAGGGTGGTCGAGATCACCAGCGAGCCCGGCAGCACCGCCAGCGAAGCCAGCATCGCCAGGATCAGCCCGCCTCCGGCCGGGAAGATCGAGCGCCCGGAGGCGAGCACCGTGGCGCGCACCGCCGCCTCGACGTCGCCGCCCCTCTCACGCTCCTCGCGGAAGCGCGAGATCACCAGCAGCGAGTAGTCGATCCCGAGGCCGAGGCCGAACATCGCCGAGATCCCGAGCGCGATCGAGTCGATCGTCGTGATCCCCGTGCAGAGGTCGAGGACCCCCTGCGTCGCCGAGGTGATCAGCCCGCCGACCAGAACCGGGATCGCCGCGGCCAGCGGCGAGCGGCAGACGAAGAGGAGGACGAGCAGCAGCACCGGGATCGCCAGCAGCTCCCCGAAGGAGGTCGCCCGCTTGACCGCGGCCCGCAGCGAGTCGACCACCGCCGGGCCGCCGGCGACGTTGACGCGGAGCGGCGGCGAGACGGCTTCCCGGACCTTCGCCCGCACGGTCGGGACGATGTCGGCGTTCGCCGCCGAGGAGCTCTGGCCGATGCTGACCAGGACCGCGGCGACCCCGGGCTTCGGCCGCAGCCCTTCGATCGAGCCGCTCGAGCTCCAGGGCGAGATCACCAGCGTGTGCGGCAGCGCCTGCAGGCCCTCGACCAGCCGCTGCCCCTGCCGTTCGACCGCCGCGCCAGGCCCGCGCAGCATCACCACCAGCGCTTCTTCGTCGCCGAACTCGCGGCGGGCGATTTCGTGGGCGCGCTCGGCGGCGCTGCCGGAGACGTAGATCGGCCGGGTCGAGACGTCGCCTTCGAGGCCTTTGCCGAGAATCGAGAGACCCCCGAGCACCAGCACCCAGACGGCGACGATCAAGCGCGGGTGGGCGACGGCGAGGTCGGCGACCCGCCCCAGCGGGGTCCTGCGCGCAGCCGCGGGTGCGGAGGCAGAGCCGTCAGCCATGGGCGTGGCAGGGAACCGCGATCCGGGCATGCGGCCGCGTAACGGCGGCGTTGTGCCCGGTCAGCCGCAGGGCCGCCCGCAGCCGGCGCCCGCAGGGGTTGCCGGCGAGCTTCAGCGGCCCGTGCTTGCCGCCCCGCAGCCTCAACTTGAACGAGGAGAGCGGGAAGTCCGGGATCCCGGCGAGGACGGTGACCGGGCGGCCGTGCTTGTTCGCGGTCCTCCCCTGCAGCTCGACCCGGACGCCGCTGCCGCGCAGGTCGACCCAGATCCCCGGCAGCCCCTTGCCCTTCGGCCGCACCGAGTAGACGAAGCCCTTCATCGGCCCCTTCAGCAGCGGCGTCCTCCCGACCGCGGTGCCGATCCGGGCTCGCTTGCCGCAGCGGTTTTCGGCCGCAGCGCCGCGCGAGCAGAGTTCCAGCGCCCCCTGTCCGGTGAACCCGAGCGGGCGGGGCAGGAAGATCCTCGAGCTCAGCAGGCCCGCCTCCCCGCGCGGCAGCCTGGCCGCGATCGCCAGCCCTGGCCGGCCGCCCCGGTGAAGCTGCGCGCGGCCCTTCAGGGCCAGCGAAAAGCGCGGGTGGAAGGGGAGATCGACGCAGCCCTGTATGTCGTACGGGATCGAAGCGCTCGCCCTCGCCCCTTCCTCGGAGCGGAACGACGCCGCGAGCCGCTGCGGCCCGCAGCCGGTCGGGTTGTGGAGGAAGCCCGGCCGGTCGAGGTCGAGCCCGATCTCCCGGAAGCGGATCGGGATCCCTTCGACACTGGTCGGCAGCGGGTCGGTGAGGACCTCGACCCGGCCGCTGAGCGGGTCGACCCGCAGCGCCGCGCGGACCGCGATCCGGCCCAGTTCGAAGGGGCCGATCGCCCCCCGGAAGCCGATCGAGAGCCCGTAGGGGGCCCCCCGGTAGGGGCCGGTGAGGTAGATGCCGCCCTCGATCGCGGCCGGGCTCGGGCCGGGGCCGAGCTCGCCGACGGCGCTGCCGATCCGGCTCGCCTCCGGGCAGGCGCCGGCGCTCGCCGCCGCGCCGTCGCAGCGCGGCACCGCGCCGAGGGAGGCGCTCATCCCGGCCGGCAGCGGCACTTCGACCCGCGAGGGCAGCGCTTCGCCGTCGCCGCGGCGGACCGTCGCCGTGAACCCGGTCGCCGCGCCCGCCCGGTCGCTGGTGCTGCCGCCTTGCAGGCTCGGCGAGAACGGCAGCTGCCCGCCGCCGCAGGCGCCGCCGCCGGTCGGGGCGAGGTCGAGCTTGGCTTCCCGCTGCGCGGCGGCCCCACCGCTGTAGGGAGCGAGGGTCGCGTTCGCCGCCACCGGGCCACAGCCGAGCGGAGTCGCCAGCAGGGCGCCGGCGCCGCCGTCGAGGCGCAGGGCGATTTCGCGGAAGGGGGCCTGGGGCAGGTCGCGCAGCTCGGCGCTGAGCCGCCCGGTCGCCGGATCGACCCGCAGCGCGCCGGCGAGCTTCATCGTCGTCCCGGCGCCCGCGGCGGCGACGAAGAGGCGGAACCGTTCGCCCGGGGCTTCCTGGCCGAGGTAGATCGAGCCGGTCAGCGGCTTTTCCGTCGAGGCGACCGCGATCTCGACCGAGCCCACCCGCGAAGCGGGCGGGCAGGCGGGATCGGCTTCGGATCCGCGGCCGAACTCGGCGTCGGTGCAGACGCCGAGGCCCGCGGCACCGCCGAGCGAGACCGTCGTCCCCGCCGGGAACTCGAGCTTCAGGCCCTCGATCTGTGAGTGGACCCTCGCTCCCGGGTCCGTGGGTTCGGGCGGCATCGCCACCCCGACGCGGGCGCCGGTCGGGGTGTCGGCCCGGGCCTGGTCGAACCCGAAGCTCAGGCTCGGGTCGAAGGAGAGCTGGTCGCAGCCGCTCAGCGGCATCCCGGTGTCGGCCGAAGCGACGATCGGGGTCTCCGGGTGCTGCCAGCTCCGCAGCTCGACCCGGGTGCCGAGCGGCGAACCGCAGCGGGTCGGGGTGGTCAGCAGCGCCCGGCGCGGCCTCGTTTCGCCGCCTTCCTGGTGGTCGGCCGGCACTCCCCAGAGTTCGATCGTGCCTCCCTGGAAGCCGCCTCCTTCGAAGGGATCGACTCGCGGAATCGTCAGGGAAAGGCCGCCGTCGACGGGCCGCAGCGTGCCGGCCAGGATCACCGGCTGGCTGAATCTCACCGCGAAGGTCGCCACTTCCCCCGGTCCGGGCGGCAAGTTGTAGATCGGATGCCGAGTTTCGCCCGCGATCAGGACTCCCACCTGGGTGTCCGCAGGGCATTCGGATTCGAACAGGATTTCCATGTTCGGCCGCGGGCAATAAGGGACCGCCGCGGGGTCGCCCGCGAGCCCGGGTGGAAGCTCGACGACGACGCGCTTCAGGTCTTCTTCAGGCCCCGGCGCCTGTTCCATGCCGAAGCTCTGCACGAGCCGATCGGGGTGGGCGCCGGCCCGCGCTTCGGGCTGCCCATCGGTGCCGTAGGTCGTCAACGACACCGAATCCGGCGGGATCGCCAGAGTCGCGTTCGCAGCGGTCGCGGAGAATGCCGCCGCCAGCGCGGCAAGCACACAGACGCAGGCAGCTCGAGTCATCGTCGCCGACCCCCCAGAACGAGCCACAGGCTTCTCGGCGGCACCCCTCTCCCCTCTCGCAAGCGCAGCCTCAGCCGCAGCTTCCGCCCAGCGGCGAGTCGGGCTCGGGCCGGGCGCGACAGCCGCATCCGCAGGCGCAACGGGCCCGGACGCCGGACCCGAACCCGCGCCTTGGCCACGATGCGCGAGCGCCGCCCGATCCGCGCCTTCGCCGCGGCCCTGAGGCGACCGGAGGCCGGGGCTTCGAGAAGCATCACGATCCAACCGCTTGCCGCCATCCGGCGGCGGGCGGCAGCGCCGATCCGGCCGACTCTTATCCGAGTTGCCCGCACGGCGCTGGATGCCGTCGGCCGCGGGCCCGGCGGGGGAACCGCGTTTCTGCAGGCATCGCACGCTGCCGGCGGGACCGGTTCAGGGAAACCGCCCCCGATCCGGGCCGCGTAGATGTCCCTGGCGCCGCCGTCGCGGTCGTGGGGAAGCAGCGTGTCGCCGGTCGTGAAGAACACGGTGGAGCCATCGGGCGTCATCCCGTCGAAAAAGGAGCCTTCGGATCCGGCGGCTCCGCTGCTGACCAGATCCAGCCCCGACGGGGTCGCCTCGTAGACGTCGTCGGCTTCGTTGTGGTCCTGCGGCAGGAGCGGTTCGGCGGTGGTGAAGACGACCCGGGTCCCGTCCGCAGAGATCGCCCGGTAAGGGATGTTGTAATAACCCCCAAGATAGGGACCATCGGGGGGTTCGTACAGAGGCATGCTTTCGTTTTCCACCGTGAAGGTGGCCGGCCGTTGGCCGGCACCCGACGACAGCAATGTCAGAGTTCGTGACCGGTCGTCGTAGAGGTAGATGTCCGCGGTCGAATCGGTGTCGCTTGGGAGGAGCGCGGCCGTGGTTTCAAAGGCCACGATGCTCCCGTCGGAGGACATCTGTAGCCGTTCGATGAAGGCTCCGAAGCGAAGGGTGACCGGAAGCCGATGCAGGCCGGCGGAGTCGACCTCGAAGAGGTGTTGTCCCGCCTCCCCTTCGACTTCGGCTTTGAAGTAGACACTCGACCCGTCTTCGGCAGCCTGCACCCCACGGATCGAGGTCAGTTCTGCCGAGCTCGGCGTAAGCAGCGTCAGGGCGCCGGTGTCGACGTCGTAGCGATAGAGGCTGATGCGGGAATCGGTGTCTTCGTCGGTCAGCCGCTGGGTCGTCAGCAGGAAGGCGCTGAAGCCGCTCGGGGTCGCCGCGGCGAATTCGACGTCGGCTTCCGGGCCGCAGTCGGCGAGGTCGCAGCGCGAAGCCGATACGTCGACCGCGGGCGAGCCGACCTGGGCAAAATAGACGCGCTTGGGGTCTGTACAGCCCGGATCGGTAGTGAAGTAGATGCGTCGCCCGTCGGTCGACACGGTGCGGTTGGGCATTTCCCCCACCGCGACCGATTCGGAGCCGCAGCTGGATATCAGGTTCCCTCCGGAGCTCACGTCGACCAAGCGGATGCCCGAGTCGCTGGATTCGTAGATCGAGCGGCCGGAGGTGCGGCCGGCGTCACCGGGGACGAGATGGGCCGCAGATTCGAAGTAGACGCGGCCCAGGTCGTCTGAAGCGCCGACCAAGTACATTTCGCTGCCGCCTGCGGTGGCTGCCAGGGCTGCGGAGGAACCCTCGAGTCCGAACCTGAACAAACTACGTTCCCCACCCGAACCGTACCCCCGGAGGATTCCCTCGCTCAGGTCATTGTTCACGGTATCGGCGAAGAGGTTCGAATTTTCGAAACCCGGAAGGGTGGCATTGACCCAACCTGAAGTGCCACGCGTGGCGAATGCCGTCAGGGTAATGTTTTCCTGCATCGGTGCGTCCGGAAGCTTCCCGAGAGTCATGTAGAAGATTCTGTTGCCCGAGGGCGCGAGGAAGCCAGTGGGGGCAGACCGTTCCAGAAAGGCGGAGACCGGTTCTTCGGAGGTGACGACCTCCCAGGAGCGGCCGCTGCCGGGGACGCCGGAGGACGCTTCAAGCGGAGTCGCCGGCTGCGGCGCGGCGGTCGCCGCCGCCGGCAGTCCCGACAGAAATATCAGGGTGACCGCCAGTCCCTGCAGCACGAACCATGCTTTTGCCCCACGCCAGATCCCTGCACAACCCTGCATGCTTACGCCCCTCCCGCGACGAACCACCCCCTATGGATCGCCACCATTTTGTTACTACACTGTTCGCTGCACATATATCTGGCTGGCCCGCCAAATACAAATATGAGGCTGCTGGTTGTACATACTGGCGATGCTTCACATGAACAACCGGCCATCGACTACACCAAGACTATTTAACCGGGAGGGGTCACCTCGAAGCAGAGGATCAGCGAAGTGGCACGTATGCCCTTCTCGCCCCGGGAGCGCAGGCGCTGCTCTACCTGGTCGCGCAGTGCCATGACGCTTTTGTAGGACTCATAGTGAATCCGCGCCAGCTCGGTCCAGCCCTCCTCGTCGAGGCGCAGCGGCACCCTGGTCAGGCAGTTGTCCGCCCGCCCCTGCGAGCTTGCCGTCGGCCGCGAGACCAGCGACCGCAGCGCTTCGCCCAGACCCACTTTGAGCGTGTACGCGTCGAGCCGGCGCCGCTCCTCGAGCGTGAGCTCGGCGCGTTCCTCGTCGGTGACGATGAAATCGCTGCGGACCCTGTAGTACTTCTCGCCGGTCCCCCGGCGGGCCCGCAGCTCGAGCACCTCGATCGTTCCCGCCTTCTCCATCTCCCGCAGGTGGCGCCGGACCGCGCTCTGCGTCAGCTCGGTCGCAGCCGCGAGATCCCGTGCGCTCATCGGCCGGTCCGAGAGGAGCAGGGCCAGGAACCAGCGGATCGGGTGCCGTTTCACCCCCGCGGCGATCGCCCCGTCGGCACGCCGCTCCTGCCGGCTCGGCTTCTCGTCACTCGATGACATCGGGTCCGCCGGTTCGTCGCCGAAGGACTTCCGGGCTCAGCGCCGGACCCGGCAGGTGCGGTCGATCGTGGTCGCGATGGTGGGACCCTTGCGAAAGGACATCACGGCCCGCGCAAACGGGAAGACGGCCGAGTTGAGGCCCTTCGGAGCGGGGCAGCCCGCGCTGGCGTAGTTGTGGACGCGCCCGTGCGAGCGGAAGCTGCGCCCGATGTTGAGCGCCAGGCGCGTCACGTATCCGGCGCCGCCGGTCGCCTGCGGCAGCGAAGCGACCAGGGCGGTGCCGAAGCTGCCGTGGGCGGGCTCGATCAGGAACGGCAGCGTGAACGAGGTCGGCACCGGGTCGGTCCCGAAGACGTGGGCGAGGATCGCCGGATGGCCGTGGTAGGTGCCGTTGAAGGCGTAAAGGGGCCCCGCGGCCGGAAACGGCGCCTGGTGGCCGAGCTGGACGTCGGCGGCGAAACTGCCCCTGCCGACCAGCGAGCGGCGGCAGGCCTGCAGCGCCTTCTCCGTCGTCGAGGGCTGGATGTCGCGGACGGTGCAGCGCGGCAGCCCGGCCGGGTTGAGGTGGCCGTGGCTGTTGATCTCGATCTTGATCCGCCGCAGCTGCGGCGGCGTCCGCCTGCCCGCCGCGGCGATCGACGTCTCGACCGCCACCCGCACCCCGCGCGAGCCCGACCGGGGCAGCTTCGAGGGGACGATGCTGCCGTCGAGGTGGACGCGCACGCCGCCCCTCTGCACCACCTCGGCCCCCGCCCCCGCCACGAGGATCGCAACGCAGACCAGCCCGGCCGCACCTACGCTCGCGAGCCTCGCCCGGATCGAGCTCCCTCTCATCGCTTCTTCCCCTTCCCCTTACCGTGGCGAACGTGCTTGCGCCGGTGGTGCCGGTGAGCGCGCTTGCGCACCTTCACGCAGCGCACCCCGCCCTTTGCCTTCTGCTTCCGGAAACCCTTCTTGCACTTCTTCGCCTTCGGCTTCGGTTCCGGCACCGCCGGCGGCGCCGCCACGATCGGGTTGGCGACCGCGGGCGGCGGCGTGACGGCGGCCGGCTCGGGCGGGCGCGACAGCCCGGCGTTCACTCCGCTGACGAGGGCCGGCGCCAGGACCGAGATCGTCGCCGCCTGCGCCCGGCTGGACACGCCGTTGAAGTACTGCGATTCGAACCCGTCTCCTTCTCCTTCGCTGCCGGTCCCGCCGATCTCTGCGGGTTCCAGCGAGAACCCGACCTGGTATGCCCCGCTGGGCAGGCCCTGGAAAGAGTAATTTCCTCCGTCGTCGGAGTATCCACACCGTTCCGCTCTTGCCGCCGCCGCTTCGAAGAGGCAGACGGCGATGCCCGCCAGGGGCCCGCCTCCCGCTTCGGTGACCGCGCCCTCGATCTCGGCGCCCCTTTCGAGCACCGCGTCGATGCCCGCTTTCGTCACCGTCGCGCTGACCTGGAGGGGGGTCGCCTGCGCGAGCGTCTGCTTGCCGTCGTAATAGGACGGCGCGTAGCCGGCGCTGCCGCCGCGCCCGCGGAAGGCGACGGTGTAGGTGCCGCCGGGGAGGCTGTGGATTGCGTAGGCGCCGCTGGCATCGGTTTCCTCGCAGCGCCTGATCGGTACCGCTGACACCGCGCAGACTTCGACTTCGGCAAGCGGCAACCCGGTCCCGGCCGCGGTCACCGTGCCTTCGATCGCCCCCCCTTCGATCAGGTCGGCGTCGATCCCGGTCGCGTTGGGCTGACCCGCCGTGAGCGCGATTTTGGCCGCATTCGCCAGCGCGCTCTGGTGGTTGTAGTACTGGGTCAGCAGGCGCGAGCGGTAGCTGGGGACGAATTCGATCTGGATTTCGCCGAGTGGGACTTCCATCAGGTAGGTCCCGTCGGCTTTCGGCACCGTGCAGGTTTCCGAGGGTGGGGTTTCCGCGACGCAAACTTCCACTTCCTGGGCCCATTCCACCGGTTTGACCGTGCCCGCCACCGTGCCCGGCGCCGCCTCGGCCGCACCCGGCAGCGTCGCCGCTCCCCAGACAGCAAGGGCGGCCAACACTCCCGCCAACCGCAACATCGACCTCATCGCCTCCCCGCCTTCCGCTTCTTCCCGTGCCTGCGGTGCTTCCTGCACTTCGCTTCGACCTTCGGCCGCAGCCTGACGCCGCGGTTGTTGTGGCCGACGAAGAGCGCGTTGGCGAACTTCGGCCGCCCGCAGAGGTTTTCGGAGTTGACCAGCAGCCCCCGCTTGCCCCCCCGGAGGTTCATCACAAAGCGCGAGACGGGGGCGTCGGGGACCGTTTCGAAGGTCCCGCGCAGGCCGCCGTGGACCGAGTCGATGTGGCCGACCACTTCGATCCGCAAGCCCAGCCCGCCGCCGTGCAGGTCGGCGACCAGGTCGGGCAGCTTGCGGTCGGGGGCGGAGCGCAGGTAGACCGGGCCCTGCAGCGGCTGCGCCAGCAGCGGGCTGAAGGCCTGCGCCGAGCCGTAGACCGAGGCGGCCGGGCAGGTTTCGCGGGCGAACTGGGGCAGCGTGCAGATCGTCCGGATGTGGCTCTGTTCGAGGAACTCGGAAGGCGGCAGCGTCACCTTCGCCAGGCTGACGTCGGCGTCGCCGCCGCGCGGGCGCAGTTCCGCCCGCAGGCTGGGGAAGCTGCCGCGCCGGGTGCCGCCGCGCAGGCGCAGCTTCAGCCGCGGCCGGAACGGCAGCGAGGCGCAGCCGAACGCCTGGTAGGGCGAGTCGGCGACGGCGATGCTGTCGTCGGCGGCGGTGGCGAAGCTCGCCCCGGAGCCGCTCAGCCGCGATTCGACCCGGAACGGGTCGCACGAGGTCGGGTTGACCGTGAAGTGGGAGCGCGAGATGTACACCCGGATGTCGCGCAGGTGGATCGGGATGCCGTCGAGGATGTGCGGGATCGGGTCGGACCCGGCCGAGTCGATCGAGACCTGGGCGCTCTGGGGGTCGACGTCGATCGCCGAGCGGACCACCACCGTGCCGAGGTCGAAGGGGCCGACCGTGGCCGAGTCGATCGCGACGATCGAGAAGGTCGAGCCGTGGAACGGCCCCGCCAGGTAGAGGCCGCCGGGCTGGTACTCGAGCGCCGGGCCCACCCCGTAGCCGGAGACGGTGTGCCCGATCGCCGTGTCGGCGGGGCAGGACGGGTGTTCGGCCTCTTCGAAGCCGCCGCGGTGGCGGGCGGCTTCGATCGCCGCGTCCGAGCAGTAGGGGATGCCGGCGACTTCGCCGAGCAGGCCGGGCGGCAGCACGGTCGAGTAGGAGGTGAACTCCTGTTCGGTGTCGGTGCGGGTGAGGTGGATGTAGAAGGGGCTGAAGGCGCCGGCCTGCGAGTTGACGCTGCCGGCGACCGCCCGCGGCTGGAATCCGGGGGCGCCCTGCGGGCACGAGCCGCCGTCGGGGCCGGCGGTTATCGGCGTCGCCGAAGACGTCTGGATCATCGACCCCGCCCCGCTCCAGGGGGCGAGCTCGATGCCGGTGCTGAAGCCCCCGCAGGTGGCGGGCGTCGCCAGCGGGCTGCGCTGCCCTTCGCGGAAGTGGATCTTCAGGTTCGTGTAGGGAAGCTGCGGCAGCCCTTCGAAGCGGGCGACCAGCGAGCCGCTGCCGGGATCGGCGTCGAGCTGGCCCGCCACCTTGACCAGCACCCCCCGTTCGGGCGCCTTGGCGACCAGGTAGATCCCGATCAGGGTGCCAAACGGGTTGTCGAACGGCGCCGCCAGGAAGACCGATCCTTCGACCGTCTTTTCGAACAGCGGGCTCTGGACGGTGAAGTCGCCGATCTTCGAGCCGTTCGGGCAGCCCGCCCCGGGCGCCGAGGAGACGGTCTCGGCGTCGTACTGCGCCGGCGTGCAGCCGAGCAGGCCGGAGCCGACCGAGGGGTTGATCGTCATCCCCTCCGGCAGGGTCACGACCGCCCGCCGCACGGCGGCGGGATTGAGCCGTTTCGGCCGCAGCAGCCCTTCGCTGCCCACGTCGAGCTGGAAGTCGAAGCCGCTGGGGGACGAGGCGCGCGGATTGGTCACGGCCGCCCGCGGCGCCGGCGCGAAGCCGACCGCGCCGCAGCCTTCGAGCGCGAGCGGTTCGCCTTCGTCGAAGCGGGTGAACTGCCGCCGCACCACCGTGCCCGGCTGCTGCCAGGAGCTCGCCGCGACTCCGTAGACGAGCGGGTCGCTGCAGTTCGATGGAAGGGTCAGGTAGGCCTGCGGCTGCGACACCGAACCGGCGCCGCAGCCGTTTCCCCAGGGCGAGGCCGGGTCGGTCTCGTTCAGGCAGTTGCCGCGCTCGTAGTTGTGGCTCGCCGCCCCCGGGGTGCCCCAGGCGGTGATCCGCAGGCCGCTGATGTCGACCTGCTGGGGGATGTTCCGCGCCCGCAGGCTGAGCTGGTAGCGCCCTCCGGCCTGGCGGATTTCCGGGATGAAGACGACCGGCGACCCGTACGGGTTGAAGCCGATCTCCGACGGCGCCCCCGGCGGCGGCGCCAGGTTGAAGAGGCCGAAGGTGCGCGGCCCGCCGGTGTGCGAGGAGGCGACCGTCACCGTCCCGATCTGGGTTTCGTCGGCGCAGCTCTCGCCCGAGGCGCTGGTTTCGTAGGGGGAGGTCCGCGGGGTATGGAACTGCGCGAGGCTGCACTGCGGCACCGCGGAGGGGTTTTCGATCAGCCCCGGTGGCAGGTCGAGCCGCAGTTCGCGCAGGTCGCCGTCGCTGAACGGCACTCCCGGTTCGCCCGGCGATTCGGGCCCGAGGTTGAGGTTCACCGTCGTGGTCAGGCGGTAAGGATGGGAGCCGGCCTGGTGGTCGACCGCGCCGCCCTCTTCCCTGGCGCTGACCGAGAAGCCTTCGCTGCCGGGGAGCAGTCCGAAGGCGGCGGCGGCGCTCGCGGGGAGCCAGGCCGCCAGCAGCGCCGCCGTCAGCAGTCCGAGACAGACGTTCCTGCGAGTGCGGCTCACGTCCTCACCCCCTTGGCCCTACCGTGCTTCTTCGCGTGTCCCCGGTGGTGGTGCCTGCGCTTCTTGTGCTTGCGCTTCCGGTGCCTGTGCTTCTTCTTCGGCTTCGACGCCGCGGCTTCGACCTTCAGCGGCGGGTTGCCGGAGTTCGGCACCAGCGTGCCGGGGGTCGGGTCTTCGGGAGCTTCGGGCAGGATCTGGCAGGCGTCGGCGACGCAGGGAAGCGGGGTTTCGGGGACCGGGAAGCCGCCGCCTTCGCGGGCGACGTAGACGTCGTATGAGCCCGGGTCGCGGGGGTCGAGCGAGCCGGCGGTGAGGAAGAAGGCTTCCGAGCCGTCGGCATCGGCGTCGAGGAAGTAGGAGGGTTCGCCGTCGCGCCCGCTGGAGACGAGCTGCACGCAACCGCCCGCCCGGGCGCAGGTCCCCTCCCCCGCCGCCTCCCACTCGTAGACGTCGGCGCGGTTGTTCGTGTCCTGGATCGAGAGCTTGTCGCTGGTTTCGAAGAAGACGCGGTTGCCGTCGGCCGAGAGCGCCCGCGGCTTGTAGATCCGGGTCGCCCCTTCGCCACTGCCGTTGCGCCGGGCGCCGGGAATCGAGGCGCTGCCCCGCGGCGCTTCGCCGCTCGGGTTGCAGGAGACGCAGCTGAGGAGGGCCGCGCCGCCGCCCGGCGGCGGCCCGTAGAGGAAGACCTCCGTTTCCCCTTCGTTCGGGTAGCCGGTCAGTTCCCCCTTGGAGAGGAAGAGCAGGTGGGAGCCGTCGGCGCTGACCCTCGCCGTCCCGGTCGCTGCCGGCCAGTTCTCCGGCAGCGCCGAGGAGGCGACTTCGGTCACCGTCCCGCCGCTGCGCAGCAGGATGGCGCCAGCCTTCGCGTAGTAGACCTTCGAGCCGTCGGCGGAGGCGCCGACGACGCCTTCGACTTCGCCGGTCAGCGGTTTCAGGGTTCCGGTCGCGGCCGAGTAACTGTCCAGCTGGCCCGCGTCGAGCACGTAGGCGGTCGCGCCGTCGGCGGAGGCGGCGCCGAATTCGGCTTCGGCCGATTCGAGCACGGTCTTGGTCGCATTGGCGTCGCGGAGGTAGACGTTGCCGCCCGCCAGGAAATAGACGCGGGAGCCGTCGCTCGAGATCGCCCCGTTCGGGGCGGCGATCAGCGCTCCGGGCGTGCCGGTGGTTTCGCCCGGCAGCAGGTTGACCAGCTTCAGCGTCCCGCCCGACCACTCGTAGAGGTTCTGCGCTTCGGCGTCGCAGCCGCCTGGGGCGGCGACTTCGGTTGCATTCGCGGTCAGTGCCGCGCAGCTCGAAGAGGACGGCGTGGGTGAGGTCCGGCGTCGCGGCGACGAGCCGCAGTTCGAATTCCTCGGGCCCGAGGGAGGTGTGCGACAGGTCGGCGCTGGTCAGGAGCGACTCGAACGACCCCGAGGCGGTGCGCCGGTAATAGTCGCGGTAGCCGGTGGGAGCGCCCGAGCCCGGCAGCGGCGGGTTGGCGACCGGGCATTCGCCGCCGGCTTCGCCACGGCAGCGTTCGCCGTTGGAGAGCAGCCCCTTGCCGAGGTCGCCGGCGAAGAGCTGGTAGGGCACCCCGTTCGGTTCGCTCCCGTAGCTGCCGGAGAGCAGCGGCGTGGTGATGTTCGCCGTCGTCCAGCCACCGCTGCCGCGGCTGGCGAGGTACTGGCTGCCGGCAGGCGCGCCCTGCGCCCCCGCCCCGAACGAATCGGCCGAGCTGAAGGCGATCGAGCCGCCGCCGGCCGCCGCCTGGAAGACGCCGCCGCCGGAGATCGTCCCGGGCGGCTGGATCGCGCCGCCGCCTTTGTCGACCGGTGAGACCATCTCCCAGCCGCGGTGGTCGAGCAGCTCGAAGACGTTGCTCGGCTCCTGGGTGGCGAACGGCCGGGCGACGCTGTAGACCGGCGGTTCGCCGTTGTGGACGAGGCGGAGGCGATAGCGGTACGCCGTCGCCGCCGCCAGCCCGGCGATTTCCCGCAGCAGCGGCGCGGGTGAGGATCCCGAGCCGGCCGGCCCGGCGCCCCCTGGCGGTTCCAGCGCGGCGCCGTCAAAAGCTTCGCGCGGGGGCGTCGCCTCCAGGTTCGCCTCGTAGGCCGCCTCGCTTATGTATTCGAAGGCGTAGCTGGTGGCGGAGCCGTTCGGGTTCACCACGGCTTCCAGGCCGACCGTGTTCGCGGTCACCGACCCTTCGATCACCCGCGTCGAGAGGATCTGGGGCGGTGCTGCCGCGGCACTGCCCGCGCCGGCCACGAGGAACCCGAGCGCGAGCGCCGGCGCCGCGATCCCCCTGCGGATCGCGGCGCGGCTCACGATCTACCGCGCTTGTGCTTGTGGCGCCCGTGCTTGCTGTGCCGCTTGTGCCTGCGGTGCTTCCGGCGCTTGCAGCTGTTGGCGATCTTCGGGTGCAGGTTGACGACGGCCCCGTTCTGGGCGTTGAACTGCACCGCCGCCCGCTGCGTCCTGCTGCAGATGTTTTCCGAGTTTTCGAGCAGGCCGTACTTCTTGCCGCCCTTCATCTGCAGGACGAATTTTTCGACCGGGGCGTCGGGCACCAGTTCGAAGGTGTTGCGCAGCCCCGCCTTCTTGGTGGTGTCGACTTTGCCCTTCAGCAGGACGCGGACCTGGCCGTTCAGTTCGGCGACCAGGGCCGGCAGCTTGTAACCGAAGCCGACCCCGAGGTAGACCGGGCCTTCCAGCGGCTGGTCGAACAGCGGCGTCCAGGCCTTGACGTGGCCGTAGACCGCCCCCGCCGGGCAGGTCCCCGCATTCAGGTTGCCCTGGGTGCAGACCTTGTCGAGGTTCCCCTGGTCGAGGAACTCCGAGTGCGGCAGGCCCACCTGGGCGCGGGCGATGTTGGCCCCGCCCGGCGGCATCGTCACTTCCGCCCGCAGGGCCGGGTGGGCCGAGCGCCTGGTCCCGCCCTTCAGCGCGATCTTCAGCTTCGGCTTGAAGCCGAGCCGCCCGCATTCGCCGACCTGGAAGCGGTTGCTCAGCGGCACGCTCTGCCCGGCCTGGGTGCTCGCCGAGCCCTCGATCGCCTTCGCTTCGCAGGAGGTCGGGTTGAGGGTGAAGCCGGAGCGGTCGAGCTTGAGCTCGACCGAGCGCACGTCGAGTGGGATGCCGTCGAGGATCGTCGGCAGCGGGTCGGAGACCGCGTGGATGCGGGCGTCGTAGAGGCCGACGTGCAGGGCGACCCGGGTGACGACGGTGCCGAGGTCGAAGGGACCCGCCACAGCCGGCACGATCGCGACCATGCTCAGCGGGGCGCCCTTGTAGGGGCCGGCCCAGTAGACGTGACCGGAGACCGGGATCGGGCCGATGCCCGAGCCGGCGGTCACCTGGACGGTTCCCAGTTCCGAGGCGGACGGGCAGGACGGGGAGGCGATCTCGTCCTTGCCCTTTTCCGGCGCTTCGCGGCTCTTCGCCTGGGCGATCGCCGCCTCCGGGCAGTAGGGGACCCCGGCCGCCTTGCCGGTCAGGCCTTCGGGCAGGGTCATGTCGACGCCGGTCAGGTGCTGGGTCCCGTCCTTGCGGGCGATCCGCAGGACGAACGGTGAGAAGGCGCCCGAGAGCGGCGAGACCGTCCCCGCCGTGAACGAGTAGTCCGTCGGGGCCGCCGCTTCGGAGGCAGCGCAGCCGACGGTCGTCTGGAAGGAGTCCGACGGATGGGCATCGGCCCCTTCCGGGGTCGACCAGGGGGTCAGGGTCGAGGTCGTCTCGTGCGCCCCGCAGGAGATCGGCGTCGTCAGCACCCCGTGCTCTCCGGAGAAGAAGTGCAGTTCGATCTCTTCCAGCGGCAACTCCGGGTTTTCGGTGAAGATGGCGGAGAGCCTGCCGGTCTGCGGGTCGGGTTCGACCTTGCCGGCGAGCTTGGCGACGATCCCCGATTCTTCGTCTTCGACCGCCAGGTAGATCGCCAGCAGCGAGCCGAACGGGTTGTCGAACGGCTTCGCCACGTAGACCGCACCCGGCAGCTTGTGGTCGAGCAGGGGCGTCTTCACTTCCAGCGTCCCGACCTTGGCGGCGGCCGGGCAGTTCTGCGGCGTGATCGTGAACTGGACCTTCGGACCGTCCGGGGCGTAACCTATCTGTTCCTCGCTGCAGGCGTCGAGCCCGTTGGCTGCCGCCGGGTTCAGCGTCATTCCCTCGGGCAGGCTCACGTGGGCGTCCTTGAGGGTGGCGTTGGAGCGCCCTTCGATGTCTTCGTGCTGCGGCTGGTGGATCGAGAATTCAAGTCCACTTGGACTTTCGGCGGCGTTCGTGGTCGCTCTCGACCGGATCGTGGGCCCGAAGGAGAGGGAGTTGCAGCCCGCGGTCTGGAAGGCGCCGCCTTCCGCCCCGGTGAAGTTCACCGACCTGGCGTCGGCGCCACCCTCCCAGGAAACGGCGCTGCTATTGAGCCCGAGCGGTTCCCCGCAGGACGTCGGCATCGTCAGGAGCGGCACCTTGTTGGCTTCGGCCGCGGTCAGCGAGCAGCCTCCGGCGTTGTTGCCGCAGCCGCCGTTGCCACGCCTCGTGGGATCGTGGTTCGGGTCACCTGGGTCGCCCCAGAATTCGATCTTGATCCCCAGCAGCGGATATTTGGCGAGGATGTCGCTGCTGCCCCCGACCAGGCGGAAGGAGCCGTCGAGCCCCCCCTGGATGTGGACCAGGGTGTGAAGGAGGTTGAAACCGAACTCGGCGGCCACCCCCGGTGGTGCTTGCATGGCGTAGAGAGGCGTCCGCACCGGTTGGATTCCGGCCACGAAGGTGTTGAACGTGATCGCCCCTACCTGCGAGGCGCGGCCGCAACCGCCGATGCCATTGGCAACGCTCTGCAGCGAGGAGAGTTCTGCCTCGCTGCAGAGTTCGGTCGGTGCCTGCGGGTTCACGACCAAGCCCTGCGGCAGCTGCATCTTGAGGTTGTTCAGCTCCTGCACCGGCAGCGGCAGGGTCCCCTTCTTCTGGGTATTGAAGTTGGCTTCGAGGACGGCCGTGTAGGGGTGGGAACCGGCCAGGTTCGCGTCGAGGCCGCTCTCGGACGTGGCGCCGCCGAAGAGTCCCTGCGCTCCTTCGAGGTACCCGAATGCCGGCGGCGCTGCACCGACGGCGCCGGTGAACGTGGTGGCTGCGGGAGGCGCGCCCCCGCCCGATACTTCGACCCGGACGGTCGCGGGGCTGGGAGCCGATTCCGATACTTCCAGGGGGACCGCGACGAAGGTTTCCTGACCCGAGTAGATCGCTTCATCGATTTCGCACACCACTTCCCTGGGCGAGGGAACTTCACATGCTTTTGCTTCTACTTTCGGCGCCAGAGACGGCACGGTGGTGACGCCGGGCGGCAGGGTCTCCGTAACGACGATCGGTTCGCTCGTCCCGTCCGGACGCGGCTCGCCCGCTGCGCCCGCGCCCACGTTCGAAATGATCGTCGAGTACTCCGGAACGGCATTGATCGCCGAGTTTCCTCCCGCGACGGAACCCCTCTCAAGGACGGTGGGGAAGGTGCGTTGCGAGATGTGCCAACGAGGCCCACCCGCGCTGCCGATGCCGGTCGTCAAGCTGGCGGTCGACGAGCTGGGGGCGCCCCCGCCCGAAACGGTCACTTCGGTCGTAGCGGGCGTCGGCGCCGAATTCGAGACTTCAAGCGGCACAGCCAGGCGGGTCTGTTCTTCGGCGGCCAGGGGACCAGGCACCTGACAGGAGACCTGCTGGCTCGACAGGGCTTCGCAGGACCCTCCTTCGATCTCAGGCGGAGTTGATGCCGACACGGTGATGCCCGGCGGCAGGGTCGCGGCGACGGTGATCGGCTGCGTCGTCGGTTCGTCTCCCGCATTGGTGATCAGCGCCGAGAACTGGGGGATCGCTTCCATCGCCGGCATCCCGGATTCCGCCGCTGAACCACGAACCAGGGTCCGGGGCACGGAGCGCAGCGCGATTTTCCAACTCGGACTGGCGCTTGCGGTGGCCGGGATCGCGAGCAGAAAGAGCAACGTCGCGATGGCGACCGGGGTTGCGATCCGCCGTTGCTTTGCGGGCCTCCTCATCACTTACCTCCTCGGCCATTGCCGATTCGCCGATTCCTGTGGGCGCCGCCTGCCGGCTTCTTCTTGTGCTTTCTGTTCCTGTTGCCCTTCTTGCGGTGGTGCCTCCGGTGCCGCTTCTTGTGGTGCTTCATGACGCACTTACCGTGTCTCTTTATGAAGCCCTTCTTGCACTTCGCGGGGAGCGCCGGCGGGTTACCTGGTCCGCTGAAGCTGGAACTACCCGGCGAGCTCCATTCCGGCGCGCCGACCTGCCCGCCCTGGCATGCTTGACGGGATCCGCACGGAACCGTGGGTTCCTGGTGCTGCGAGGCGAGCCCGCCGCCTTCGTTGGCGTCGTAGATGTCGAAAAGCTGGTCGCGGTCTGCCGGGACGAGCTGAGAGGAGGTGAAGAAGTAGACGTTCCCCCCTTCGCGGTCGGCATCGGCGAAGTAGGAGGCTTCCTGGCTCTTGCCGGTGGAGATGAGGAAAAGACAGCCGCCGTTTGCGTTCGCCGTAGTCCCCGGGCACGATCCCTTCCCCGGCGCCTCCCACTCGTAGACGTCCATGCAGGTGGCCTTGTTTTCCCCGCCCTGGACCCGACAGCCGGAATCGCCGTTGCCGTCAGCGGCGACCAGCGGATCGGGCGTCTGAAAGAAGAAGCGGCTTCCGTCAGCCGACAGGTTTCTCGGCAGATTGGGAGCGGGGTAAACGTTGGTCAGGTCTTCGGCGTCGATCAGAGGAGTGCCCATCGAGGCAGGGCCGAGAGGGCGCACGCCCGTCGGATCGCAGGAGACGCAATCGAGTGCCCCCGTCGTCGCCGAATAGCGGAAGAACTCCAGGCACGGCTGAGCGCCACCGTTCCGGTCGGTGACGTTGCAATTCCTGCTTCGGTTCTCCAAGCCGGTAAGAGCCCGGAGCGAAGAGAAGACGACAGCACTGCCGTCGGCGCTGACCCGGGCGAGCTTCGGATACTCCTGTCCGTTGCTTTCGATCGCCGGGCTCCAATCAGGTGAATCGTTTTGGTACCAGTTGCCGAGCAGCCCACCCTTGAGGGTGGCAACGAAGCTGAGTGGATGTTTCTCACCTTCCCGCCAGCGATAGACATTTGGCTGCCCCGCTTCCGCCGTGGTGCCGCCGGGGCCCGGTTCCGTGGTCAGAGCCGTGGTCGCGACGAAGTAGGCGGTCTGGCCCGATTCGCTCGTCCCGAACAGCCCTTCGACCCCGGGACCAGGTTGGAATTTCTTTTTCGCCTCTGAGGTGATGTCGATCAGCGTCCTGGTCGCGACGTCGTAGCGGTAGAGGCTCGCGGTCCCTTCGCCGGAATACGCATCGGCGGTGAGCTGGGCCCGCGACTTGAAGAAGATGTAGCGCCCATCGGGCGTCGCTTCCAGGAATGCCGCCGGGTATTCCGGTTCTTCACGGGACACCTGGTAAGCCGACACCATGATGCTGGTGGGCGAGGAACCGCCCAGCCCGAGACGCACGTAGAGCTGGCCCCGATTTTCGTTTTCCCCTTCTTCGCCTTCGCCCCGTTCGGTATAGACGATCTCGCTGCCGTCGCGGGAGACCGCGTTGATCGCACCGGTGTAGAGCTGGTCGGCCGCTCCTCCGTGGCGCGTTCCGGAGATGAATTCCCCTTCCGGCCACCAATACGATCCCGCGAAGCCCCCTTCCGGCAACGGTTCCCCTGCTGCGTTCACGTCAACCAGGCTGATCCGCCCAGCATTCCTTTCCCAGAGGAAGACGTTGGGTTGGCCGGCCGGAGTTTCTTCCCCGGCCTGGCCCTTGGTCAGCGGCAGTTTCGATTCCAGGAACACCCGTGAGCCATCGACGCTTGCCCCGGCCAGCGCAAAGCAACGCCCTTCGCATTCCTTGTCATAGGGGACGACCGTCGTCATCTCTCCCGTGCTCAGGTCTCGCTCGAAGACCGCCGTTCCGATCTCTTCGCCATGCGAATCGAACCCTGCGGCGTCGGATATCGAGTAACGCCCGCCCGGCGTCAAGCCGAGGTAGTCCGCGGTCGACCCCAGCGCCGCCGGCGGCAGCAGGCCCTGGGTGCTCCAGACCCCATCGCCACGGGAGGAGAGGAAGCTCGGGTAGTCCTGCGCCCCCACCCCGCCCGGGATTCCCGCCTGGCTGTAGAAGCTGATCCCGTCAGGGGCTTCGGTCGCCTGAACCATTCCCGGTACGGCCGCCGGGCCGCCCCCGTTCTTGTCGACAGGGGTTGACTGTTCGTAGGCGCGGCAATCCGGTAGCGCCGCGCCCGCTCCGCCGCGGAACATTTCATTCGCACAAGTCCCCGAGGGGGGCAGCAGCGACGGTTCCCGCGTCGTGAACCCGAGCGGTTCGCCGAAGACCGTTTCCACCGAGGATCCGATCGTGTTGGTGGCGAAAATGCGGACGACGTAAGATTCCGAGCCGGTAAGGCCCGTCAGCGCCACCGAGACGGGAACCCCCTTGATCCCGGCGGGAATCCATTGTTCAGGCGTCTTTGCCGCTCCGGCAAATTCCGACGCTTTGAACTGCGCCAGAGTCACATATTCGACCCGGTAGCCGGTTTCGGCCCCGTGTGGATTGATCACGGCACCAACCTTCGCCGCCGATTCGGAGGCTTCGCTCACCGCCTCTTCTTCGATCGTCGGAGCGACAGCACCCGTCTGGAAAGTGGGTCCTTGGGTCCAGTCACCAGGCACCTGGTACTGCAGGTACGCGGCATTGTTGACATTCATGAATACGGCATATTCACTGGCCGGTTCAAGTCCTTCTGCGAGCCCTTCGACCAGCACCGGTTCGGAGCCCGAGGGAACGCTTGCTGCTAGTTCAGGGCCTTTGCACTTGTTTCGCGGATATTCTTCTTCTGCACTCAGGTTGACGCACTCGAAGCGATAGTTGACCTTGAATGCCGATGGGTTCCCCGCCGGGGCACCGGGATTGATCTTTGCCCGCAGTCGCGCGGTGGTCGGCGATTCTCCGGTGGGTTCCAGGATTTCCACTTCCGGAGGTTCGACGTTACCGACGGGGAAGACGGCTATGTCGTCCTTGACGGTGTCGGTCACGTAGACGGTTTCGTCCTCGCTACGCACCGTCACTTGGCCGTTTTCTTCGACGCCCTGTCCGTAGCCGAAGTTACCCGGACCGCTGGGTCCCCCACCGCCGATGCGTTCGCCGGTGGCGGTGAAGTGCGCGATTCTTCCGGATTCCGTGCCGGCGATGAATACGCTGTTGTCCGCTTCATCGACGGTCGGGCTCGTCAACCTGCTGTAGCTTTCGCCGACGCGGTCCGTGATTTCGCCACACTCGGAGGTTGCCTTGGCGGGAGAGGGCACGTACCTACCGTAAAAGGACGGCTCGAGGAGCGCGAAATAGATGTTCCCTTCGGCGTCGGCCGCGATGCCGCTTGGGCTGAGTTTGTTTTCGACCGGGTTCCCGTTGAAATTACCTGCTTGGTATGGAGCAATGCACTGGTTTGTCTGGGTTCCCGCCGGGTCGAGCTCATGCAACACGAAGTCGGTGTTGAGGACGAAGAGGTTTCCGGACGAGTCGACGGCTATTCCGGCGATTTCGCCGAAGCCTCCGGCGACTCCACCGCTACCCCAAGCGGCGATCTGGGTGCCAGATGAATCGAGTTTGACGATTTTTTCGCTGCCTTCCTCCACCGCATAGAAGCCGCCGCTCGAGCTGTCGAACGCCAGGAAGGTGGGTTCGGTCAGCGTGGCAAGTGAGCCGAGCGGTTCGCCATCGGCGCCGTACCGGGCGATGCGGTCGTTGCCGGTGTCGGCGACGTAGACATCTTCATCTTCCTTGTCGAAGACGATGCCGCTGCGTTCTTCAAGCGAGAGTTCGCCCGCTCCGAACGTGCTCGCCAGGTAGTGGATTTCCCTTGCCGCCGCCGAGGCTGCGGTCGTCAGCGCAAGCGCTGCGACGACTACGGCAAGCAGGCTACCTCTTGCGAACCACTCCCTCATCGAGTACTCCCCTCTCCGTTCAAAATCGGAGCGCCACACCTGGGCGACAGAAGGAAAGGGATGAGCGCGGCGGGTAGACGATCTGCTTGGCCCATTCCTCTTCCTCCTGTCGATAATTGGATATCTGGTCGCTACCGGGCTCGGCTAGGGCGCCAGCGCGCCGGTGACGGCGAACGTGCCCATCGCAACGTTTTCGGGGGCGGTTTCGCTGAAAGCGTTCACCGACGCTCCCGTCGTCGAGGCACCTTGGGAAAACCCACTCCCGGCTTTGTACACAGTATTTATGTACGATTCGCTTTCTTCTTCGAATACACTGACGAAGATGCAGAGGTAGCCGGGCTTCGCCTCCGGATGTGCCGAGCTCGGGGGCGGCGATTCACCGTCGTTGCATTCAGCCGGCACGCTTTCGCCCGGTTCGATTACGATGACATGGGACGAGTCGAGTTCTTCCGCCAGCGGCACGGGGAAGCTGATCGGTGCCCACGCTTCGAATTCGAAGCGTGCCGTCACCCAGCTTCCGGTCTCCGTTTCTTCAGCACCGAGCGTCTTCGGCAATCCGCCGCCCCCGCCACCGCCGGTGCTGCTGCAGACTTCGTTTTCTTCGCCCGAGCCTTCGACTTCGTAGGTGAAGCCTTCTTCGTTCGGGCAAGTGAACGGTTCTTCGTTGACGAGGACGACCGACTTGCCGTTGGTCCCATTGGTGCCGTTGGTCCCATTGGTCCCGTTCGTGCCGGCCGAACCGGTGTCGCCCTTGTCGCCCTTTTCACCCTGAGGGCCGGTGTCGCCCTTCGGGCCCGGGGCGCCGTTGACGCCGTTGATCCCGTTCTGTCCGTTCTTGCCGCGCGGACCGCGGGGGCCGCGCTTGCCCTTGGCCTTCTTGTGGTGCTTCTTGCCCGACGCCGAGGCGAGCGGGTTGCCGCCGCCGGCGGCGAAGGCGCCCCCGGTCATCGCGGCGACCAGCGCCACGATCGCGATGATGAAGCCGGCGGTGCCGAGCTTCTGGTGGATGCGTGAGATCACTTCACTCCTCCTTTGACTTGGAACCGCTTCAAGTAGCTGCGGAGCGGCGACGGGGAACCGCCGCTCCGCGGGCGCGGCAAGCCAGGGAAAGCTGCCGACACCGATCGGGCGAGCGACGCGGGCGCCTGCCGGCGCGGTCGGCGATGGCCGACGCTGCGATCTGCCGCAGCCGTTGCTCGCAAAGTCCCTTTCCTTCCCTTGTCCCTGTTCCGTGGCCATCGGCCCCGGAACACCCTGTTAACCCTTGTGCGCCCTCCCGGAACTGCTTCCCTGCAGGCGCCGGTCGAAGATAGGCCCTTACCGGATTTGGTGTCAAGAAGGAAACTGTCTGACCAACCGGCCTTTCCGACGGGTGAGTTCGCAAACCCGCATTCCGCCTAGGGGTGGGCTACTTTGCTGGAAATCATTCCAATATGTTCGCGAGCAAGATGTGTACGGCTGGTTTTCAAATCCGGCGGCCGTTTTCCAACCGTTTTTTCGCCCTTAGGCTGCCCCCGGATGACGACGACGCCGTGGGGGGAGTCCGGAGAGCTGCGCGACAAGAAGCTCTCCCCCGGCCCCGCCGTCTCCAAGGCCGACGTCGAGCAGAACCACCGCGAACGGCTCTACGGGGCGATGGTCGCGGTCAGCGCCGAGAAGGGCTACTCGGGAACCACCGTCAGCGACCTGATCCGGGTCGCCGGCGTCTCCCGCACCACCTTCTACAAGTACTTCGAGGACAAGGAGGCCTGCTTCCTGGCGACCCTGGAGGCGCTGATCTCGGGGGTCGTCGCGATCACCGCCAGCCGGCTCCGCGGCGACGAGGCCTGGGTGCAGCGCGCCGGCGAGGGGATGGAGACGTTCATGCGGCTGCTGGTCACCCAGGCCGACGCGGCCCGGCTCTGCGTGGTCGAGGCCGACGCCGCCGGCCCGGAGGCGCGGGCGGTGGTCGACCGCTCCGTCAGGGAGTTCGAAGCGATGGCGATCGCCGTCTTCGAGCAGCTTCCCGAGCAACGGGGGATGCCGCCGGCGATGGTCCGGGCGATGATCGGCGCGGTGCGCAAGATCATGCAGACCAGGCTGCACCGGCGGACCGAGGCGGAGCTTGTGGAGATGGTCCCGGCGCTGATCGAGCTGGCGTTCCGCTACAAGCCGCCGCCGGGGCCGCTGTCGGAACGCTCGCGGCGCAAGCGACCGACCCCGCCGGTCGCCCCGGCGGCCGACGAACCGGCCGAACGGATCGAGGCGGCGACGATGGCGGCGATGGCCCGCTCCGGCTACGCCGAAACTTCCCTGGCCGACATCGCCGCCGAGGCGGGGGTCTCGCTGCGGACCTTCTACGCGACCTTCCCGGGCAAGCTGGAGGCCTTCGAAGCGGCGCTGCTGCGCGGGCGGCTGCGGCTGGCGGCGGCGACCGTCCCCGCCTACCGCCGCGCCTCGAGCTGGCCGGAAGCGGTCTGGGCGCTGATCCACGCCGGCCTCGCCTTCCTCGAGGCCGAACCGGACTTCGCCCAGCTGATCACGGTCGACGTCTTCACCGCCGGCCGCGAGGCGCTGGAGGGTCGCGACCGGGCGATCGAGTCGGCCCGCTACTTCATCGAGGCCGGCCTGCCCGACTCGGGCCTCGACACACAGGTCGCGGTCGAGGCGATCCAGAGCGGCCTCTACGGCGTCCTCGCCGAGCGCATGCGCTCGAAGCGCAGCGGCAGCCTGCGCGGCCTGGCGCCGCTGATGATCTACATGACCCTGGTCCCGTTCCTCGGGGCCGAGGAGGCCTACGCCTGGGCAACCCGCTGAGGCCGCTCAGAGCTTGGTTTCCGACTCGAAGAGCATCAGCACCGAGGAGACCTGGAAGGCCTCCTCGTCCTCCTCGGCGAGGCGCCGGGCGATCCGGTCGCGGGCCTCGCCGACGCGGTCGTAGAACTCCCGGTGCATCGCCGCGAGCTCCTTCCACCCCGCCTCGTCGGTCAGGAAGACGTTCCGGGTCATCACGGTCTCGAGTCTTTCCAGGTTGCGTTCGCGGGGGTGGGTGACCAGCGAGCGGCTCGCGTCGGTGAGGACGATCTTCAGCACGTTGGCCCAGTGCCGGCGCCTCTCGGCGAGGCTTCGTTCGGCCAGGTCGTCCTCCAGGAGCACGGCCCCGCGCAGCAGGTTGAAGTGCTCGATCGTGCCCCGCTTGCCCTTCCTCGTCACCGATTCGATCGACCCCTCCTCCCGCATCTGCCGCAGGTGGCGCCGGACGCGGGTCAGCGGCACCCCGGTGAGCTCCGCGAGCTGTGCCGCGGTCAGGGGGGTGTCGACGATTTCGGCGCCGATCTGCAGCCGCTCGGGATCCTCGACCTCGCCGTCGGGGATATCCGGGCCCTCGCGACCCTCGCGACCCTGTGGTGGCATATTCGACTCCCTCCGCTCCCGCCTCTCGGCGGGACCCTGTTCGGATAGGCGCCTCCACCGACACTCTAGAGCGCCGTCACCCCGTGCCGGCGGCTGAGCATGAAGTAGCGCTCGAAGGCGAGCTTGAAGCCGCCCTCGGGGCCGAGCCCCGGCACCTTCTCGAAGGCCAGCCGCGGCCCGGTCGCGACCAGCAGCTTGTCGTACTCGATGACCGTGCCGGCGGGAGTGCGGACCACGTGCCCGGCGACGTCGACGCTCGCGGCCCGTTCGTTGACGAACTCGATCCCCCGGCCCTCGTAGAGCGGCCCGAGCGGGAAGGTGACGTCGCCGGCCTCGCGATTGCCGAACGGCATCCAGATCAGCGAGGGGATGAAGGTGAACCGCTCGCGCGGGTCGAGCACGACCACCTCGTGCCGCTCGCCGAGCCGCTTGCGCAGTTCCAGCGCCGCGGTCATCCCGGCAAAGCTCGACCCGAGCACGACAACGCGTTTTGAGCTGGAGGCGGACATCGACAGGCATCTCCCTTCGGTGGCGGTACCCACATCGTCCGCCGGACGCAGCCGCCCCACATCGGTAGTCCTCCGCCGGGCCGGACGGAAATCACCCCGAGGGAAGCGCCTTTCTGTTCCTTTTGGTCGTACTGCAGCCATAAGGAACAGGTAACGAGAGTGGGACCCTTCATTCCTGTTCCTTATGCGCATATACCGACCAAAAGGAACAGGAAGAGATGGGGTCGGTAGGTTGGCTCGGGTTGGCGAGGAAGTGGAAGATCCTGATCTTCGCGGTCGGCGCCCTCGCCGTCGCGCTGGCGGTCAACGCGCTGGTCGTCGAGGCGGAAACGAAGCCGGCGACGGTGACCGTGCCGGGGGGTCGCATCCTGCACCTGGCCGGGGGCGAGATGCAGGTGTTCGAAAAGGGGCCGCGCGACGCGACGCCGATCGTCCTCCTGCACTGCTTCTCCTGCTCGCTGGCCTGGTGGCAGCGGCTGATCCCGCTGCTCGACCGCGACCACCGGGTGGTCGCCCTCGACCTGCGCGGCTTCGGCGGCTCGGAAAAACCCGACTCGGGCTACTCGATGCCCGATCAGGCGGCGCTGGTGGCCGAAGCGCTGAAGCGGCTGCGCGTGCGCGGCGCGACCGTCGTCGGCCACTCGCTCGGCGGCACCGTGGCGACGGCGCTGGCCGAAGCCCCGGGCGACCACGTCGGCCGTCTCGTCGTGGTCGACCAGGCCCCCGACGAAAGCTTCGCCAGGAGCGGCCTCGGCTTCACCGAGGAGATCGGCACCGCCCCGGTGATCGGCCCGGCGCTGTGGCAGGTGACCCCCGACTTCGTGGTCAGGGACGGGCTCCAAATCGCCTTTGCGCCGGGATTCGAGGTCCCCGACCGGTTCGTCGCCGAATTCGACCGGATGACCTACACGTCCTACGACTCCGACGGCGCGGAGGCCGACTTCATGGGCGAAGAGCCGCTCGACCGCCGGATCGAACGGACCGGCATCCCGCTGCTGGCGATCTTCGGCGCCGAGGACCAGATCTACGAATCGAAGCGGGCGCTCGCCGCCTACGCCACGGTCCCCGGCGCCAGGACCGCGCTGATCCCCGGCGCCGGCCACTCGCCGAACGTCGAGAAGCCCCGCCGCACCGCCGCCCTGATCCTCGCCTTCGCCCGCAGCCGCTCCGGCCGCCGTTAGGGCCAGAGGGAATCTGCCTCGAGCGCCTCCAGGAAGCTCTCGACCGGCCAGGCGTCGATCCCGTCCTCGCTCCTGGTCGGCCGCTCGCCGCGATGGATCAGGATCCGCCGGCGGACGCCGGGCAGCTCGCCGATCGCGCGCAGCCCGGCGAAATCGCCCGGGTGGACGCGCCGGGCGCTCTTCACCTCCAGCGCGCACAGCTCCTCGCCCCGGCGCAGCAGGAAGTCGACCTCGAGTCGCTTCGAGCCGCCCGACGCCCAGAAGGCGATCTCCTCGGCAAGCCCGCGCTCCGCCATGTAGGTGCAAAGCAGGGTGTGAACCCAGCCCTCCAACAGGTGGCCGCGCTCCTCCGGCACCACCGGCCCGTGCGCGCCCTTCGCCGCGCGAGCGACGCCCGGATCCATCCAGTAGAGCTTGGGGTGTTTACGCTCCCGGGCGCGCAGGCGCGCCTCGTAAGCCGGCAGCCGCCGCACCAACAGCGTGTCTTCGAGCACGTCGAGATAGCCCTCGACGGTGGTTCGCGCGACCCCCGCGTCGCGGGCGACCCCGGCGATGTTGAGGACCTCGCCGTGGAAGAGGCCGGCGACCGGGAGGAAGCGCGCGAAGCCGGGAAGGTTGCGGACCAGCGCCTCCCCCTTGATCTCCTCGCGCAGGTACAGCTGAACGTAGGCGCGCAGGGTTTCGTGCGGGGTACGCGAGGCAAGGACCAGCGGCAGCGAGCCGACCTCCAGCGCTCGGTCGAGGTCGAATTCCTCGCCCAGCTCCTCCGGCGTCAACGGGAACATTTCCCGCCAAAGGGCCCTGCCGCCCAGCAGATTCACCCCGGCCGCGCGAAGCTTGCGGGCGCTCGACCCGAGCAGGGCGAAACGCAGCCCGCTCTCCTCGATGAAGCGATGGACCTCGTTCAGCAGGCCCGGAAGACGCTGGATCTCGTCTACGACCACCCACTCGCCCTGCTGGAGACGGCGGAGCTCGCCGGCGAACTGACCCGGGTCGGCCAGCAGGCCCTGGTAGAGACTCTCGTCGAGGAGGTCGAAGCGATGGGCCGCGGGAAACCGCTCCCTGACCCAGGTGCTCTTGCCGACCCCGCGCAGCCCGAACAGGAAGAAGCTCTCCTCGGGCGAGCGATAGATGCGTCGAAGCGTCCCGATTGCCATATCGCCGTCATTTTAGCGTGCAAAATGACGAGACGCTGCCATTTTTGCACCACTAGCACCGAGTCCGGCACCGCCAACCGTTAGCCCACGCTTAGGTTCGGCGGCGATAGTTTTCCCGGCCTTGCTCCTCCTCGATACCGACCGACCGGGCCCGCGGCTACGTTTCCCCGGGCGCCGGGCGCCGCTTCGCGCGCGGCAGCGTGCCCATTGGCTGGCCCCGCCGGCCGGGGTGCTGACGATCGCGATGGGGCTCGTCAACATCGGCTCGGTCCTCACCCCGGGCCTTCGCTGGCGGACCCAGCTGCTGCTGGAACTGGTGCCGCGCGAGGTCCCGGTGGCGGCGCACGCGCTGGCGCTCTCGGCCGGGGTCTCGCTGACGATCCTCGGCCTCTACCTGATGCGGCGCCGGCGCCGCGCCTGGGCGCTGGCGGTGGCGGTCCTGGCGCTGGCCGGCGCCCTCAACCTGCTGAAGGGCCTCGACGCCGAGGAGGCGCTCGCCTGCTGGTCCCTCGCCGCGCTCCTTATATGGGGGCGGGGCGCCTTCACCGTCGTCCACGAGGACAGCGGCCGGCGGGGGCCGCTGCTGCGCAGCGCCGCGATCATCGCCGGCGTCCTCGCCGCCAGCCTCGCCACCCTGCTGGCGGCCTCCCACTGGGGCACGCCCGGCCTCAGCCCGGCGCGGGCGCTCGCCGAGCTCGGCGCCGCGCTCACCCTCTCCCCCGGCCCGGTCCACTACCGCGACCACTTCGAGTGGGTGCCGGGGGCGCTCGTCGTCCTCTGGGCCGGCGGCCTCGCGACCGTCGCCTGGCAGCTCTTCCGGCCGCTGGCGGGGCCGCGCGGGCTGCCGCCGGGGGAGCTGCGGCCGCTCGCCCGCGAGCTCGTCGCCTCGCACGGCACCGACACGCTCAGCTTCTTCAAGCTGCGGACCGACAAGCACCACTTCTTCGACCGCTCGCACCGGGCCTTCGTCGGCTACCGGATCGAAACCGGGGTCCTGCTCGTCTCCGGCGACCCGGTCGGCCCGGCCGCCGCGGTGCCCGGCCTGCTGCGCGACCTCTGCGGCTTCGCCGAGGCCCGCGGCCTGGCGATCGGCGTGGTCGGGGCCAGCGAGGAGTTCGCCGAGCTGGCGGCCGGCGCCGGCCTCGCCTCCTTCTACATCGGCGACGAGGCAATCGTCGAGCTGGCCGGCTTCTCGCTCGAGGGGCGGCCGGTCCGCAAGCTGCGCCAGGCGGTGAACCGGGTCCGCAAGGCCGGCTACACGGTGGCCCTGCGGTCGCTGGGGGAGCTCTCCGAGCCGGAGCTGCGCGAGCTCGAGGAGGTCTCGGAGCGCTGGCGCGGCGAGGAGCCCGAGCGCGGCTTCTCGATGGCGATCGACGGCCTCCGCGGCGAGCACCTCGACGAGAGCCTGGTGGTCGTCGCCCGCGACGGCGAGGGCGCCGCCCGCGGCTTCCTCCACTTCGCCCCCTGCTACGGGCGGCCGGCCGTCTCGCTGGGACTGATGCGGCGCGAGCGCGACACCGTCAACGGCCTCACCGAGTACCTCGTTGTCAGCGCGATCGAGATGCTGCGCGAGCGCGGCGTCGAGGAGATGTCGCTCAACTTCGCCGCCTTCGCCCGCTGGCTGCGCGACCCGAGCGGCCTCGGCGAGCGCACCCTCGGCCGCCTCGTCACCCTCGCCAACCCCTACTTCCAGATCGAGAGCCTCTACCGCTTCAACGCCAAGTTCTCGCCCCGCTGGCAGCCCCGCTACCTGCTCTACGAGCGCGGCCCCCTCGGCTTCGCCCGCACCGGCCTGGCGGCGATGTTCGCCGAGGGCCAGCTCCCCTCGCCCGGCCTCCTCGGCGCGCGCCTCCCCGGTTCGACCGCGGCCGCGCGGGCGCGGCAGGGATAGCCGCCCGCCCGGCGGGCGAGTTTGCAAACCGCTGGTTGACAAACTCGCCCACTTCGCGACCCGCTGGCGCTAGGCGTCTCCCGAAGCGAGCAGGACGGTGTTGGCGAGCCGCAGCGGGCCGGCGCCGCCGCCCTGGGCGGCCGCAGCCGCGGCGATCGCTTCCCAGGCCTCCTCCTGGGCCTCGCCCGCGTGCTGCTCGATCATCGCCCGGACCGGGGCGGAGATCGCGCGGACGTAGGCGGTGAAGTGCTCGGGCGAGTCGAACTCGAAGACCACCTCGCCCCGCTCCACCTCGACCTCCGAGAAGCCGCCGCCTTCGAGCAGGCCGCCGATCGCCTCGGGGGTGGGACGGGAGAGCGGCCCGGGCGTTCCCGGCGGTGGCGGGGGCAGGTGGAAGCGCTCCCTCGTCGTCCGCATCGGGATCGCGAGAAAGGGAACCTCGTCCGGCTCCCCCCAGGAGGCGATCGCGATCCGCGCGCCGGGCTCGAGGAAGCCGCGGATCCGGGCCGCGGCGGCCTCCGCGTCGGGCTCGAAGATGATCCCCCAGCGCGAGACGGCGGCGTCGAAGCTCGCGGGCAGGAAGTCCAGGCCGGCGGCGTCGGACTCGACGAAATCGACGTTGGCCACGCCGGCCGCCGCGGCCCGCTCGCGCGCGAAGCCGAGCATTTCGGCGGAGATGTCGGTTGCGACGACCCGGCCCTGCGGACCGGCCCGGCGAGCCGCGGTCAGCGCCGGCTCGCCGTAGCCGGCGGCGACGTCCAGGACCCGGCTCCCGGCCCGCACCCCGGCGAGCTCCACCAGCCGCTCGCTGATGTGCCGGTCGGCCCGGTCGTTGAACTCGCTCCACTCCATCCAGCCGACAGCCGCGGAATCCCAGTTGCGGTGCTGTGCCGCTCGGAATCCGGCCGGATCGATCGCCTCAGGCTCCATGCTCGCTCTCTCCTCACCCGCCTTCGTCGTTCGGCGGCGGGAACCGCCCCGGACCCTATAGTCCTGCCTTCAGAGCGCTATGGCCGATACCACCTGCCACATGTCGATATCCCTCGACGGCTTCGTCGCCGGACCGGACCAGAGCCGCGACGAACCGCTCGGCAGGCGAGGCCGCGAGCTCCATCGCTGGCACCTCGGCGACGAGCGCGCGAACGCGGCCGACGCGACGGCGGCGGAACGGCTGATGCGCCCGCGCGGCGCCTACGTCATGGGCCGCAACATGTTCGGCCCGGTCCGCGGCGAGTGGGACGAGGAGTGGTCGGGCTGGTGGGGGCCCGAGCCGCCCTACCACGCGCCCGTCTTCGTCCTCACCCATCACCCCCACGCGCCGATCGAGATGGAGGGCGGGACGACGTTTCGCTTCGTCACCGAGGGCTTCGACTCCGCCTACGCCCAGGCCCGCGAGGCCGCCGGCGAGGACGGCGTCGACATCGCGGGCGGCGCCTCGACCGTCCGCCAGGCGCTGCAGGCCGGCGTCATCGACGAGCTCTGGCTCGACCTCGCCCCCGTCCTGCTCGGGTCGGGCGAGGGGATCTTTGACGACGTCGCCGGCTTCGACTTCGAGCCGGTCGAGGCGCTCCATTCCCCGCTGGCGACGCACGTCTGCTACCGGCGGGCGGGGTGAGCCCCCGACCGCCGGACGCAGCCGCGCGAGTGAGACCGAGCGGCTGAGCGCGCCTGCCGAACCCAACGGCTGGGCGCGCTGCCGCAGGAGGGCATCGACCTCGCGGTGATACCCGACCGGCTCACGCCTCCGGGGCACGGTTCAAGCGGTTTTCACGTAGCGCTCCAACACGGCAGAATTCATGGAGTGAGGAAATGGGCCACGTTCTTGCTGCCTATCGCGGTCAGCGTGTTGGCTGCGGCAAGCGGCTGCGGTCAGACGTCCTCCGATGAAGCTGCCTCGGCGGTGACCACGTCGGCTCCCGTTGCTGCTCAGGGCTCGGCCCTTGGCGCCTGCACCGCCGCGAAGGCCCGCCACGTGTTCGCAGAGTTCCTCGCCGCGTTCAACAGCGGAGACCTGCGCAAGCTCGACTCGCTGTTCGCGCGGCAACCCGCTTTCGCCTGGTACTCCTCGAACGCGCCGGGCTCGCGGTTGAACCGCGCTGCCGAACGCCGCGGCAACCTCGTCGCGTACTTCCGCAGCCGCCACCTAGAGCAAGATCGGCTTCGATCGGTGGAGATCGACGTCAACACCGCCGCCCCCCACCGGACCGGCCTCAGCCTCAAGTTGCGTCGCCGGGCCGCCGACTACGGGGGAGGTCGCTGGTTCCTCGTGGCCGGCAAGGCAGCTCTGGCCTGCCACGATGGCCGTGCAAGATTCCTCGTCGTCAGCCTGGGGGCGCCGGGAAGTGGCGCCTGAGCTCAAGGTTGATCGTCCATAGCCGGGGAACCGCCCGATCTGAGAGCCTGACGCCGCATGGATGTAATGGCGGCGAAAATCCTGCTCTCGCCACTCTGCGTCGTTAGCGTCACCCTGGCCGGCCGTCGCTGGGGCATGGGCGTTGCCGGCATGCTGGGAGGCCTCCCGGTCGTCGCCGGCCCGATCCTCCTTGTGGAGACGCTGCTTCACGGCGCGGCATTCGGGGCGGACGCCGCCGCCGGCGCCCTGCTCGCGCTCGCGGCCTTGACCGCCTTCGTCGTCGTCTACGGGCGAGCCGCCGGAAACCTTGGGCCGATCGCATCCGCATTCTGCGGCTGGAGCGCCTTCCTTTTCGGCATCCTCGTCCTCAGCTTTGTCCAGCCGCCGCCCGCGATTTCGCTGATCTTCGTCGGCGCCTGCTTTGCCATCGGGCTGCGACTCCTGCCGCCCGCGGAGGGACCCGTCGCAGCCGGCGCTGCGCCGCCGCGATGGGACCTGCCCGCGCGGGCGGGGGCGGCGCTCCTCCTCGTGCTCGGGCTGACCGCGGTCTCCGGCGCCCTGGGCCCCCACCTGAGCGGTCTGCTCGCGCCGTTCCCGATCATCACGAGCGTACTTGCCGTCTTCACCTACGCCCACGCCGGCACCGACCAGGTCGTCCTCCTGCTGCGCAGCTTCCTGCTCGGCTTCTACGGCTTCGCCGCCTTCTGCTTCGTCCTGGCGATCTCGCTCCCCGATTTTTCAACTGCCGCCGCCTTCGGGGTTGCGACGGCGGCGGCGCTGATCGTGCAGAGCGCGACCCTCGTCTTACATTCGCGACTGGCGCCGACCCCGCTTGAGCAAAGCGCGTGAGGCCCTACCCCTCGGACCTCTCCCGCTTCCCGTAGTAGAGGAGGAAGGCGGGCTGGAATCCGTGTCGCTCATAGAAGCGATGCGAATCGACGTTGGCCAGGGCCGTGGTGATCGCCATCTCATCGACTCCGCGTTCCTCGAGCTTCGACCAGACGCCGTCCAAGAGCCGGCCACCGATGTCCTCGCCTCGGAATTGCGGCAGGACCGAGAGCGTCTGCAGTTCCGCAAGCCGCCCGGTGCGCCAGCCGGCGTATCCGGCGCCTACGGTGACGAAGGCGTACCCGACCGGGCCGTCGGGTCCTTCTGCCAGCAGGAAGAAGGTCTCATCCTCTGAAAGCCACCGCTCATACCTCTCGCGCCGTCGGGTCCATGATTCGGCGTGCGATCGGGGCGGCGTTCGATCGCCGAGGAACGGGAGGACGCTGGCATGGTGCGCCTGCAGGGCACCCCAGAGCGGCTCCAGCAGATCGAGGTCGTTGGCGCTGACGCTGACGCGCAGCGTGATTTCGGCTTCCATCGCGCAGATCGTGTCCGCAATCTATAAACGGCGACCCCGACCTTGCCCTGCGTCAAATCTTTTGCCGGGCTCTGCTGAGCAGCCCCCATAGGACGTACACGATCGCGAGGCCGATCAGCAGGAACTTGAGGCTGGCGCAAGCAGTGGCAAAGGGAGGCCCGGCCTCTCCCCCGTGGCCACCGAGAACGAGGAGCCAGACGATGTTTTCGGCGGCGTCGAAAACGGCAGCGGAAACCGCGAAGATGGGCGCCGCGCTTCCGGCTACGACGAGCGCCCGCAGCCCGCGCTCCCGCGCAAAGTCCCGCGTGGCAAGAGCCGCCAACGCGAAGAAGGACCCGTAGGCCAACATGAAGCCGAAGTCGATCCACAGCGACAGGCGGGCTAGGTACTGGCCGTGGTCGCCCCATTCGGTCATTACTTCGGCGGCGCTGCCCGCGCTGCCGGCAAACTCAAGCCCGAGTATCGAGGGACCGCCGGTCGCTTTGAGCCGCTGGTCGATCAAGAGGAGGACGATGTCGAACGCCACCATCGCGATACCGCAGGCGATAAGCAGGCGCTTCCTGGTAATGATCTCGGCCCCCGGCCGGTCGGAGACGGAGGCAATCGATGGTCGAGCGACAGACATCGACGACAGAAGCTAACTGCTCGTCTCGACGCTGGCGCCTTGCCTGCTTCGACCTTGATGGCACGCTCGTCCGGGGTACGAGCGTGAGCCAGTACCTGGCCGACCAGTTGGGTCAAAGCGAGCAGATGGCGGAGCTCGAGCGACGATACGCCTCAGGGGCCATATCTAACTCCGTCGTAGCCGAGGAGCAGGCGAAAAGCTACGGCGGCATCCCCCTCGCAAACATCGTCTCGAAGCTTGCGGAGATCCCTTGCATCGATGAGATCGATGCGACCATCCTCGGCCTCAGACAACGCGGCATCGAGTCCATCTTGGGCACGGTCACCTGGTCCTTCGCCGCCCAGGAGTTTCGGCGGCGACACGGCTTTGCTGCCGTGTCTGGCACCGAAGCCGAGGTGAAGGACGGCGTCCCGACGGGAGCGGTCAAGCGCCACTTCGACGAGTGGGACAAGGTGGAGTTCGTCAGGGCCCACGGCCAGGCCAGACAGATTGAACTCTCTCAGTGCATCGCCGTCGGGGATTCCCGCTCCGACGTGCCGCTTTTTCAGGCAGTGGGCTTCTCAGTCGCTTTGAACGCGACAGCTCAGGCTCGGGAGGCAGCCGATGTCACTCTCGACACCGACTCGCTGACCGACGTCCTGAAAGTCATCCCCCGGGACTGAGGCCCGCCAGCCCCGGCGCGCCAAATTTGGCTGCGCCTCTCGAGCTGCGATCCCAGCACCGCAAAGGGATCTCTGCCAGCCATCCGCGCCAAGGGCCGTGCTCATCCTCTGGCTTGTGCAAGCTGCTGGCGCGAACGTAGACGCTGCGACCATCCTTCGCCACGCGGTCGGGATCGCTCAGATCGGTTCCCGGAGAGTCGGCGCGGCCGTGATCGCTGTCGATCCTTTCGATGCCGCGACGGATGAATACTGGAGCCAACGCTTCGAAGGCGACGATCGAAGAGGCCAAATTGCGCTCTGAGGAGCCACAAATCGTTATAGCCAGCAGCTATAATCCAGCTATGGCAGCGAAGGCGGTCAAGGTGATGATCTCGCTCCCCGAAGATCTGCTGAGCAGAATCGACCGGATTGCCGAGGAGCGGCACACCAGTCGCAGCGCCTTCCTGCAGGAGGCGGCCAGGCGCGAACTCGGCTGGCCTGACCCCGCGGCGATCGAGGCGGCGCTTCAGCGCGGCCGCGCGGCGCTGGCCGGCAGCGGCAGCTTCGAGTCGACGGATTTGATCCGCGCCGAGCGTGAGGCCAGGGATGCCGCCGATCGACGTCGTTAGCGACGCCGATGTCGCGCTCAAGTGGTTCCACGCCGAAGGCGAGCAGGAAGTCGCCGAGGCGCGGGCGCTGGTCGACGCCCACCAGGCGAGGACCGTGGCGCTCTCGGTGCTCGACCTGACCTTCTATGAGGTCGGCAATGCGCTGCTGCGCGGCCGGGCGCGAGCCGGCGCCGAGCAGGTGGCGACCGTGCTGGAAGCACTCGACGCGATCTGCCCGGCGCTGCGGCCCCAGCCCGAGGAGCGGCGCCTCGCCGCGGAGCTGGCCGAGCGCCACGACCTGACTCTGTATGACGCCACCTACGCCGCGGTGGCTGAAAACCGCGAAGCGACGCTCGCGACGCTCGACCACGAGCTGTTGGAAGCCGGGCTCGGCACCTGCCCAAGCGAGCTGGTGGCGCGCATCGCCGAAGTGCAAGGGCGAGGCGGGCGGTAGCGATGCGGGTCGCCTCTACGGCCGTGTCCCGACCGACGACGCGCAGGATCCCCTGAGTCGGCGCGGCGACGCAGCCGCCGAAGCCACGGGCGACCCGCGCGTGCTCGGCATCTAGCAAGGAGGACATCGTGCTCGACACGGTCTGCGACTTCATGGCCGAACGGCTCTTCGGCCCGAACCGCTTGGAGCTTCTGCGCGAGGAGCTGGTCGGGTTGGCGGTAGGCGACGAATCAGGCGAGCGGGACGCCGAGCTCGACCGGCTGCGCGTCTACCCAATCTGGGTCCCACCGGGCTCTGCAATCACCTCGAGAATCGCCGGGCAGACCCTGCTCCGTGATGCAGATGACGAGCCGATCACCGATCCGGTACTGCGGCCCATGAGGTGGAGACCATTCCCTCGCGTGGTCTCTCGTACTTCTTCCACCAAGGCGAAACGCGCCCAGGGCTATCGCTGACCCATGTGCTCTCCAGCCAGTAGTTGGGTGCAGCCTCCTGGGAATCGGTGAAGTAACCGATCTTCAGCCAGTAGGCCATCAGCTGACCGATCGGTGCGCCACGGTCAGCTAGCTCTCGTGAACCTCGGCGACTGAGACTGCGAAGCCAAAGGCTCGGAGACGCTCGGCGGCGCCCCTGAGACTGACGACGCTGAAGAACGGCAGCGTGAGCGGCGTCTTGCGTTCGCTGCGGGTGATCACGGCGAACGTGATCTCGTGGTCGCGGGCGTCCGCGCCAGTGGCCGGCAACTTATCCACCCAGCTGGCGTCGACCTTTCTAACGACCTTGCGGGACATGTCGCGAAAATCGTCGTCGAGCAGCAGCCGCTCGGCGCTGTTGACGCCTTGAGTGAAGAGGTGGCTGAGAGTCGAAGAGCTGCCACGCTGCTTGACGTGGATCAGGCCGCCGTCGGCAGTGAGGAGATCGCAGACCTCCATCTTGTCGTGTCCCGACTCGAAGACGAATTTCTTGTCCAGACAGAGACCACCGATGGCCTTCGCGGCCTTCAGGTTGTATTCGTCCTCATCAGTGCCAGCGTCGGCATCGGGCAGGCCCTTAAAGCGGGGTAGCTTTTCGACTTCAGCTTCGACTCGCTTGCGGTAGTCGTTCTCGACCCGGAACCAGTCCCCGGTAGAGAGAACATAGAGGCCATCCTCGAGCTCAACTTGGTAAACGAGGCAACTGCGAATCGGCCAGTCGTTCGCCGATGCGCCGTCAGAGGCGCGAACCGCAATCAGGCGGTCATCTTTGAGCAACTGCAGGTCGATCTCCTTGTCCTCGCGGGCGTCGAGGTATGCCGAGATGCGCGGGTCGGCATCCAGTTCGGTCTCTGGATCGCTGCGGTTGAAGCGGAAACCGTCGATGTCCTGCCAATCGAGCGTTTCGGGGGCCGCCAAGTGGACGTCGTCGATCTCGCGATCTTCGAGTGCCTCGACCAGCAGCTCGTTCAATTGTTCCTTGCGCGCCTTGCTCTTGACCGGGCGCAAGTGATCGATGAAGTCGAAGTTCTCCTTGTAGGCGTCATCTTCATAGGCGCCGAGCAGGCGCTTGCAGAGCGTCGGCAAGTCGGGCACTTGGTCGCGGGTGTGGATTCCAAGCGAGTCGGCGCCGGTCAAGCGGTGGGCCAGAGTCTCGTCTTTTGGCTTGCCGGTCACCGCCCGGAGCAGGTCGCGGCTCACGTCGAGGCCGAAGGCACCGAAAGAAGACTCATGGCTGAGGTCGAGGCGTGAGTGGACAGTAGTGTCGTCGATCGTTTTCGCGTCGACGCTCTTCAGCTGATCTGGGGCAACGGTGTTGAGGACGACCTTGAGGCCGAAGTCCTGCACGTAGGAATCGGGTTCGATGAGGTGACGGCCGCCGCCGAAAGTGATGGCGAAGATCCGCCCGGAGGCTTCGAGGAGAAGAACCGCAGCGGCGGACGAGGTGTTCAGCCCAGCGAGATCGCCGCTGACATGGCGGGAGAGGTATTTCGCCCAAGGCGGCGGGTGCGGTGGCTTTGAGGCTGCAAAGAGGCTGTGGCGGCGTTTGTCGATTCCGGGGACCCGGTAGCCGGTCAAGGCATTCCGGTCGCGCAATGCGTTGTCGCGCCCCAGCTCCTCTTTCAGCAGGGAGACGGTGAGCTTTTCGCGTCGAGGCTTGCGTGCCAACTCTCAGCGTCCAGGACGGGTGGGCGGAGCTAGCACTCGGGCAGGGAGAGGAGGTTGTTCTGGGTGGAGCCGTCGGCTTCAGTGGTCAGGTAGTCGTTGCCATTGTGCTGGCGGACGATCAGGTAGACGGTGCCGGCGGCGGAGGAAACGTAGTAGGCGGTCGGGTCAGCCTTGACGTTGGCAATGCCTTCGGCCTGGGTGACCTTCCAGCCGCTGCCGCCAATATGGCTAATCCGTTCATGGGGGTCGTAGTGGTTGCCGCGCTTGTTGATACAGGTCACTTGTTGTGACATAGCTGATACCTCCCCTGCTCGGTTGAACCGGTCTGTATACGGTGCCATAAAGGTATCGCTTGGTCTATAAGCTTTGCGTTCACAACCGATTGCGGGCTTCGGCACCTTGCGCGGTCAAAGGCGCGAGTTGATCGGAATCGCCGCGAAATTAAGGCCAGAGACGCCTGAGGCCCTCCGCATAGACGCCGTAGATATACGGTCCCGACTTGCGGGCCTGGCGGAGGATTCGGTGGCGGTTTGAGACGAATCGCTCGGTCTGCTCTGCGCCGCGCATATTGCGGTTGGTCAGACAGAAGACGCGAACGGCGGCCTCGGTGAGAGCGTCGCGCTCGGCGGGACGGCGGCGGATCGCGTCGTCCTTGGTGAGGACGATCCAGTCGTTCTTGCCGGCATCTCGCAGCCAAACCTCGTCGGCGAGAAGCTGGGCACGCTTCTCCCCGTAGATGTCGGCCATCGAATGGACTGTGAGCCCGGCGTCGCGCAGGCCTTCGATGATGCTCTTGCCAAGGCTGCGATCGACGAAGAACTCAGCCCGCTCCTCTTTCTCCTTGGGACGAGACATGGCCGCGAGCTAATGGACGCGGCGTCCTCAAGCCACGGCTCAGGCGGCCGTCCGGGTTGCGAGCCGGATCACGTCCTCGACCTCATCGGGAGGGACGCTGAAGTCCGTTGCGATCTCCGCAACGGAGTCGCCAGCTTGGAATCGGTCGACGAGATCCTCCACGCGAGCGCCGCCGTGGGCGACGATCGGGAAGCCAAATGCGACCCTCGGGTCGACGATGACTTTCGCGTTGCCGTAAGTCGGCAGTCGCACCGAATCCGCCCAGCCGTCTCCTCCATAGTGGATGCGCTTCAGGTAGTCCTTGACGACACCGGAGAACTGGCGCTGTTGGGTGCGGACGACGACCAGCTCCATGACCTCGCGCTCGCCACTCTTGTTCGCGTAGTCGAATAGGACCTCGGCCCCATCGGTGTAGAGGCGCTTGGAGGCAAGCGCATGATCGACGCCGATCTCCTTTTCCAGGACCTCTACGGCGGGTCGAATCCGCTGCAACGGCACCCCGGCTCGCCTGAAGCTCGACAGCACGAAGGCCTCGGCAAAGCCGATGAAGGGCACAGTCGCCTCCCGGCCGTATGGCGGAAAGCAGGTGATCAGCGGATGCTTGGCGCCCAGCGGTCGCGCCCAACGCTGGATGTTCGACTTCGGCACGTCGAGATATCCAGCCGTCTCGCGCAGCGTGAAGATCGCGCGGGCGAGCCGGGGATCGTCCGCCCCGAGCTGAGTCTTCTGTCTCGCGTGAGTTTTGATCAGGGCCTTCCTTCGAAACTCCGGTTATCCGCCGCCTTCGATCGTAGCGACGGCTGCGGTCAACGCTCGCTGGGCAAGAGCCGAATCGACCTCTCTCGAAGCTCATGTTGCCCCAGACGTTGCCCCAGGCGCGATTTTTCATCCCTTTGTCTGCACCCCAGATAGACGAAAACCCTGCGATTTGCAGGGCTTTCGTGAAATAGCGGGGGCGGGATTCGAACCCGCGACCTTCGGGTTATGAGCCTTGGCCTGGAGATCGGCTGGACTACGTGGAGCTAGGTTTCAAGCCGTTTTCGCGAGATCGAGCTACGGGGGGATCGGCTGGACTCTGTGGGGCTTCTTGCCCCATTTCTTGCCCCAGATCGCAAGTCTTGGAAATCATCTGGAGCTCGCGTGCGTGCTCCGAGGGCACTCCCCCGGGTCTCACAGGAGCGGGCTTAGCTCCTCGCTCGCGCGACCACGTACAGCTCGTAGATCACCAGGTCCTCGTCCTCGACCGAGAACTCGTTCCACTCCCCCGGCTGCGAGCGAATGTGGTCGGAGTCGAGGAAACAGACCTCCATCGACGAGACGTCGAACCCGGCCTCGCGCAGGATCAACCGCAGGCGGAGCGGCGTGTAGAAGATCTGGAACGCTTTCTGCGCCGGCTCGTACTTCATCGATCGCTCCAGATCGAGATCCTCGTGCCTGCGTGGATCGTTCGAGATCGTGGCGATGTCGAGCGTCGCGAACACGGTGGGGAAGAAACCCACCAGGACGCCGTCGGGGCGGAGCGCCCTGCGGATCGACCCCAGCATCTGTCGGTTTTCGCGATCCGATTCAGACAAGATTGAGTTGACGACCACCGCCGCATCGAATGCCTCGCGCCATGGTAGGTCGCCGGAGTCGGCGTCCCGGAACTCCACAACCGGGTGCGAGAACCGCTCCCGACCCTGCACGACGACGGCTGGAAAATCGGTGCACACGAGTGCCTCGATCTGCGGCAGCCGCCCGACCAGCCATTCCTGCAGCCCCGTCCGGGAGCCGCAACCCGGCACGAGGATGCGTTTGGCCCGGCTCTCCTCGAGCGTCCGCTCGATGCGCTGGCACACGGCGGGGTCGTCGGTCAGGCTCATCACGTTGGCGTAGTCCTCGTCGCGGTGGATCGACTCCCAGTAGTACCGGCGCTCGGCCAGGGATTTCGGAGGCCCGCTGGGTATCGGCCACTTCATTTCGCGGTGGCCTCGGTGGCGACGAGAAAAGGGCCGGTGGGGTCGATCTGGTTCTCCGCATCTCCGACCTCGAGCTGTCTACCGTCGCCGAGCGTCGCCTCGTACAACTCGATGGTCAGCGGCTCGAAGAAGGCGCGCATGTTGCCGCCGTGATCGCTCCAGAGCCAGCGCAGCCGAGGGTTCGCGAGCAGGCGCCCGGTGAAGTAGTCGAGAACGGTCTTCAGGAAGTCGACCCGATCGCGGTCGCCCTGCCTCGTGGCGCGCTCGTGCTGGTAGCACGTCTCCTCGAACAGGTCGAAGATGATGATCGCGACAGCGCGCTCCGACAGCAGCAGGCGGCTGTGTGCGGCGTCCGTCAGCGGCGCTAGCGCGACAGCGAGATGGTGCTTGACCAGCGCGTAATTATCAGGGGTCTCCAGGAGGTGCGAGGCGCTCCAGTGCTCCATCCGCAGCCGCCCCAGCTGCTCAAACTCGTCGTAGGAATTTCTGATCGTGTCTTCGTCCCGCGCCTTTCGCGCCTCTGCTCGGGACACGTGCAGCGCGTAAACCGAGACCGCGAATGCGAGCGCGCCTGGCAGGATGGTTGCGATCTCGCTCATCACGGCGCAGTCGGTACAAGCTCGGCGATGCGCCGGAGGAACTCCGACAGGTAGCCGTCCGGGGAGGTGCCCATCGCTTCGTAGTAGCCCTCCGTGAGCACATGCCTCCGGTGCCCCGAGAGGTGCCTGTCGAACGCCTCTTGGAGCGCCCGGCGCGCCGCTTGCGACGCCTCCATGTCTCCTTCTTCCAGCAGTCCCTTGGTGACGGTGCACTGCCGGTGCTTGAGGCCCATCGGCTCGATGCTCGCGCAGAGCTGCTCCACAGCGCGGCGGAGGCATCGTTCGGCAAGCACCTTCCGCCCGGCCCGGCGAGCGGCTCGGGCAATGGTCAACATGCCGGCGAAGGCCCACCATCGGACGATCCAGAACGGATGCTCGAGGGCGGCCTCAACGAACGAGGTGATCTCAAGGGTGCGGTGGGCTCGCGGGCATAGCCAGACGGCGAGGCCGAGCGTCACCTCCCAGCACTCCAGCCGGAGCTCGGCGCCGTCGCCGCGACCGAGCTCTTTGAAGCCAGGGTCGCCGTCGACCTCGCCCATGCAGCCTCGGATCGATTCCACCATGTCCGACCTCACCTGCTCGCGAGGGTTGGGTTGCAGCAGACACTCCGCGCGCTTGGCGACCAGCTCTTGGCAGATCTCGTAGATCCTGTCGACCTCGGGCCTGGCCGCCCTGTCGGGCTGGCTGTCGGCGATCTTCTCCGCCTTGGCCAGCACCGTCGCGTTCAGCTCCCGCAGATCGGGGAAGCGCTCGACCAGCCTCTCCAGGATCTCGACCTCATGGAAGCGGAAATGGAGGTTTCCCTCATCCTCGGGGAGGCGGCTCGGGATCGATTCAAGGGTCCGCTGATCCCGCTCGCGAAGCGGCACCGGGACGTTGTCGATCCAGTCGAGGAGCAGGTACGCCGCCTGGCTCTTGACCAGCGGCGCAGTGGACCCGGTCATCGTCTGAAGCAGCAGAGTCACCGCCCGGCGCGAGTAGGCAGCCATCACTTCGAAGAGCTGGTCGAGCACGGGGTCCAGAGTGGTCTCACGCCCGCTCCTGCCGGCGGCTTCGAGGGACTCCCGGCAGGTTTGGCCGCGGTCCTCGTCGATCGCGATGATCATCTGCTCGAAGAGCGTGGCGTCGAGATCCTGGCGGCGCTCGCCGAACACGCTCTGCCGGTCGCTGCAGAGGGCCGTCGCATAGAACGAGTACGGGGCGTCACGGCCGCGCAGCGCTGCCGAAACGGAGTCGGCGACAAGGGCCAGCGCTCTCCCTGATTCGTCTTCGCCATCGCCAACGATCCACTGGGTCGCCGGCTGCAGGTAGGGAGCGCACACATCGTAGGAAGTGCGTCCGCGCAGCTCCGGCGGGCTCGGGCCCACGCTGAGCCGGCGAGCGACCGACAGCGCCGAGAGAACTCTGACCGTCGTCTCGCCCTGGAACCGCACGTACTGCTCGTCGCAGACCACGAACCCGTCGAGACCGCTCTGCTCCACCCAACCGCGTACGTCTTCCTGGCCGACGTGGCTCCTGCTCCCAATCTCGGCGTAGCTGCACGCCGTCACCTCCTCGCTGAGGAGGTCGAAGGCCAAGTCACAGGTTCTATCCAGGGCCGGCCCGGGTATCAGCCCGGCCCCGACGATCTCCTCAAACCTCAGCGAGCCCGGCGAGGGGGCGCGCCTCGGGTCCGCCGTTTTCCGCGAGCCTCGCCAATGCACGTAGGCAGCAAGATCCTCGCGAGACAACATCCCCGTCGCGAAGCGTTCGCAGTACGCTCGCAGCTCGCGCTGGAGTCGCCTCGCGTCCACGGGGCGACCCGTTCGCGACAGCAGCTCGGGGAAGAACGCAAGGTCGGTATCCGTGCTCGGGTCGAACAGGAGCTCCATCTGCTCGATCGGCCCCAGATCGTGGGCAAGCAGCGCCCTTCGCACGCGACCGGGATATGACCGGTGTCGAAAGCTGAAGAGAAAGAGCAGCTTGGCGCCGACCCTGTCGAGGTCGGCGTCCCTAAGGGCGAGCCGTTCGCAGAAGCGGAACGGGTCGACCGTCTCGTTCATCGCGTCGATGACAAAAAGGGGGCGACCGCTCGGAGCGGCCTCCCCCTTGATTCTCAGCCGATCCAGGATCGCCTCGATCCCGGCGAGGGGATCCTCGCGATCGGCGTCTGCGAGATTGACGTACAGGGGCGTCAATCCCTCGCAGGGCGGCAGCAGGGCCAGCGTCATACCCAAGGTCGTCTTGCCGAAGCCCGATTCGGCGTTGACCAAGTACACGCGACCGCCGTGGCGTGCGATATGCCGCAGCAGCGCTCCAGCTCCGTGAGCCTCCTCGGCGTTGTCGGATCGGGGATAACGGGCACCGAGCCGAACTCGGAAGGAGTTGGCGAGGACGTCGCGGCGCTGCAGATCCAGCCCACGGCGCCGGGATCGCCCGGGGAGGCCGAGATTCCGACTCAGATCAGATCGCACCCGTTGCTGGCGGCTTCTGGCCATCCGACGAAGTGCCAAACGGAACCAGAGGCGCCGACCCCAGACCAGCAGACTCACAAGCGCGGCTGCGGCGATGCTGGCGAGAACCCCGAGAGCGAAACCGGTCACGGGCGGCGCCAGGACGAAGGCGAAGCGCCTGAGACGGGCGCCGGAAGGCCTGAGTTCATGTCCCTTCCCGCCTCAAGAGGGACGATTATCCACACATCTCGCTACTGATTCAACAAACCTGTCTGTTGGGGAGGGTCGCGAAGAGTTCCCGACCTGCAGACGCAACCGCTGGGCTCCGCCGCGCCGATCAACTGGGCATCGGCCGGCCAGTGCACAGGGTCATGCTTAAGCTGGCCAGCCAATTGTGGTCTTCTGGCGCGTTGTCGGTTCGAATCGTAGGCTTGTCCGCATGTCAGACCAGAAGCTTTCCATTCTCTACTGCGACGATCAGGAGAAGTACCAGAGCACTGCGCCGTCGCCGCGAGGGCCGAGCGGCGGCGATGCAATCGCTGCTCAGCAACGCCTCGCCACACGGCGGGCACGCTGCGGAGCAGGTAAAGGCAACGCGGCCCGGCTGGTGACGACGCGGCTTCTCGACGCGAGCGTCCTTACTCCCTGCTTTCGACCCTGATGACGCCACCACGAGCCAGCTCGAGCCTTGTTGGAAGACGACGAAACCACCCTCGCCACGTTCGACCTCGCCCGCTATGAGGTAGCTAACGTCGCGGGGCGGGCGTGGCGCGAACCGGACTCTGTTGCGCCGCCCCTCGCCGCGATCGAGAGACTGGTGGGATCGCCGGGGCCATCGGGCATCTAGGACGGCAAGCGGGCGCGAATCAGGCGCAAGCCAAGCTGCTCCAATAGGCCACCCAAGAGGAAGCCAACAATCGCAAACGCGAGCACAGCAGCGGCTTTGTAGAGCGACTCGCTGACGTTAATGCCGATGCCTTCAAGGGCATTCTCGGTGAAGCTGTAACCCGTCACGTAGCCGTAGGCTCCACCGCCAACAGTCAACACAACCAGGATCACATCGGTGAGCGGGGAGGTGCGAGGGGGCACCGCGGGGCCGCCGTCCCCATCGCGCTGCAGTGGGTGCCCTGGATCGCTGGCTGGCCGGGCCTCCAGGTTGACGAGCTGAGCCCAGAGGAAATCCTGGGGGGTGGCGTAGCCTCCGATCGAAGGGGGCGCGAAAGAGACCTTGTGGCCGGCGTCGTTGACCTCGTCGCTGCGGATCTTGCTCTTCAGGAACTCCCAACTCCTGTCGAGTGCGACATCGTCGATCGCGGTAACGCTCGGGTCACCAAGGAGACTGATTCCCCGTGGGCCGCCTTGCGTCGGAGTGGGATGGGTGATCCACCCGAATCGCTCCCGCTGCTCGTATTCGAGCGAGTAAAGCCGGCCATCGGAGGAGAGCCAGTAGGACACGACATTCTGGATCACCTGCTCGGGCGCGCCTCCGGGCTTGGGAGATGGCCACTCCTCAAGTCGCCAAGCGTGCATCCAGAGCAGCCATCCCGTGAAGTCTCCACATGAAGACTGCGCCCCAGCCCTCCGGCCCAGCCTCGCTGCCACGTCGCGAGCGAACTCGTAGACGGTGGGCTGGTCGGTCGCATCCACTGCCCGCACCGTGGGGCGCCTATCCGACATCATCGCGTCGCAGGGTTCACAGCCAGTGCTTCCCTTGCTTGGGGCAGAGACCCCCGGTGTGGGCGCAGACGGTGCAGCCATGTCCGTTTCTGATCGGGCACCCGTAGGTCACTTTAGAGCAGCGACTGCACTTGGGCCGCGCATGGCTAGCTCCAGTTCCTGCCGTGATTGGCGCACAAGCGTCCCGTACCAGCACACTCGCGGCAGACGTCGCCGCCGACCATCGGGTGGTGGAACCCGCCCGTGCCGTTGCAGGTTGAGCACCTGTAGGTCGCTTGGTTCTCGACGCTGAAGATCCCGTTCGGGTTCTGGGCGCTTGCGGTGTTGGTCGCGACGTCGAAGCTGTTCGAGCCGTTGTTGCCGGCGCAGAGCAGCATCTTGTATCGGGCGGCCTGGGCCTGGGAGGCGGCGAGGACTCCGATCGCCACCGCCAGCAGAAGACCGCATAGGGCTATCGTGGCCGCGCGACGGCACGGCCCGCTCCACTGAGAGGACATATCCCTGCTCCTTTGCTTCCGCAGATCGGGCTCAGGAGCTGCGCCGGGCGCCTCTCCCCCTCTGCCGGTCAGGCGACGGGGCCGCGCGACCGGGAGAGTGGGCGTTCCAACGATCTGGCTGGATCTGGGTGCATCAACACCCTGGTACATCAACCGAAGCGCTCGAACGCCCCCGGACATTCGTTTACGACCGTTCGTTGAACGCCGTGTGCATGCCACGTCGACCCCCTCGGACCGCGCTCGCATTTGAGTCGCTGGTCGATCGCAAGAGATTGCCTACAACTCCGGGAAGCCCTTGCAGGCGTACCGCAGCACTTCCTCGGTCGCCTCGGACGAAACCTCCGGATTACGGGCTCCGCCCCGCTGGGAGCGCTGCGCCCGGCCTCGCTCCCCGCGAAGGAGCTTCCGTTGTCCTGCGGCTTGAGGTCGGGCGGCGGGGAGACTCAACAGGACGGCGAACCCGAACCGTGGACGAACTTTTTCTCGTTTTGAGCCCCCGGCGCGCGCGTTCGGACCCCCAGAAATCCGGCCTCGATCAGGCTCTGACAGCTAACCGACCGGCACGAACTTCCAGTTCTGGGCTCCCGTGCCGTTGCATCCCCACTGGTCGATTTTGTTGCCGTTGGCCGAACTCGAGAGCCAGTCGTCCACGCACTGGCCCGTGTTCTTGCTATGGAGCTGGAAGTATTCGGAGCCGCCGGATATCGACCACAGCTGGTTGTCTTCGGATTCGCTGATGCAGCTGTACTGGATCAGCTGTTCGCCTTCGGACTGGCTGTGGCCGGGGACCGTCAGGCACTTGCCGGCGTTGGGCCCGCCGGCGTCGTTGAAGCGCAGCTGGTAGTAGGGCCAGTTGCTGATCATCGGGTACTTGGTGATCAGCTGCCCGTCGCCGTTCTGGGGGTTGCCGCTGCAGTCCCAGAGCAGAGCTTTCGCCCCCTCGTTGGAGCTGCCTTCGTTGATCGAGAGGCACTTGCCGGTCGTCTGGTTGATGAGGTGGTAGCCCTTGTGGACGGTGAAGTGCTGATCGCCACTTTCGGACCTGCCCAGGGTGCTGTTGCCGTCGAAGACGACGTTTACCTGCCATTCGCCGGGTCCGACGCCCCAGTAGTCGCGCTCCCAGTGGCCGGAGCTGTTGACTTCGAGGCTGAAGCTCTCGTCTTGCTGGAACTGGTAGGAGCCGTTGATCTTCTTCGCCAAGTTGACGTGCACGGTGGCGCCGCCGGTCGGATAGCCCGAGAGGTCGACCTGTCCGCCGAAGGTGACCAACCCCGGTTCGCCGGGCAGCACTTCGGGCGTGTTGGGGTTGACGTGCGTCGTCACCGGCGGCGCTTCGACCGGTTCCAGTTTCCAGCCCTGGGCGGCGGTGCCGTTGCAGGGCCACTGGTCGATTTTGTTGCCGTTGCCAGAGCCCGATTCCCAGTCGTCCATGCACTGGCCGGTGTGCTGAATCGCAAAGCCCCAGCCGTTGTTGGCGCTGCCGAAGCGCTTCCATTCCTGCACCGTCGGGATCGGGCTGGCGCAGGCCCACTGCTGCAGCTGCTCGCCCGCCGAGTAGCTGTCATTCTTGATGTCGACGCACTTGTCGGAGTTGCGGGCGATGATCTGGAAGTGATCAGAGTAGCCGGGGATCGGCTTCAAGGTGAACGTCTGTCCGTTCGTCGCCGGATTGTGGCAGTCCCACAGCCAGGCCAGGGAGGCATTATCAGGACTTTCAAAGGCGATGTCCAAGCACTTACCGGTGGCCCGATTTACCACGTTGTATCCATCGTAGATCCTGAATTTATGGTAGCCGGAGGTGGATTCCTCCAGTTCACCCTGTTTCGGAAAACGCGCGAGTGCTTCCCATTCGCCCGTGCCCACTTCGTGGTTGCGTAGTTCGTATATGCCGTTAACGAGGGGCGCTTCGACAGTGCGCTGATAGCGGTAGTTACTCCCTTCCCTCTTGAACAGTTCGACGCTTACATACCCGTTGACGTCATATTCTTCAGGCGATGACACGGTTCCGCTGATAGTCACCCAGCCTGGGTTTCCGTTCAGAGCTTCGATGTTTTCGTTCATGGTCGTTTTGGTCGACGCCTGGGTAGTGAACGTGCGGTCGACACCGTGGGTGGTTTCGCCGTTGCCGTTGGTCACCGCTACGCGGTAGTGATAGGTGGTGCTGGGCCGTAGGCCCGTGATGGTCTGGCTTTTCGCGATACTTGCCGTCCCGTAGCCCACGTTAACCGACGAGGTGGAGGCTCCGTAGAGCTTGCTAGTCCCGTAATCAATCTGCATGTGACTACCAAGGCCATGCGGGTTTGAGGTTCCGCTGGCAGTCGCTTTCTTCGCTCCGACTTCAGAGGCGCCGCCGGTGACCGCGCCTGGCGCTACCGGCCACCGTTCTGCGCCCGCGTGTTCCTGAAAGGTGTACCAGGCGGGACGGAAGCTACCTTCACCTTCACCCTGCTCTCGCAGTCCCGCGAAGTTATCCCAGCTGCAGTTCCATTGATGATCGCGGTAGTTGTAATAGAGCATCGATTTGATGCGGTCAGCTTCGCGATAGCTTTCGACCCAATAGAGGAGCCCGTTTAGTTCGGCACCCTGTTCAGCCGGGGTAAGCCCGGGGAACGTTTCGGACGTATTTTCGAAGTTGGACTTGCACGGTTCCTGATCGTCCCAGGGAGGGTTGACTGGCCAGCCGGCCTCGGTAATCCACAAGCCCTTGGCGGCGCTGTAAGTAGAGTCGACCCATTCCCGGTCATTGGCGATGTTTTGTGCCACATGCAAGGCTATGGTTTGAAAGCCTGCCTTCTTGAAGGCGTATGGGTGGACTGATACACCATCGAACTCTTCGCCGATTCCATTCACAGCATGCGTTCCCTGAAGGAACGTGTCGACGTTCACGTTGTAGTAACCTCCCACCCCTTCATACCCCGTGACCTGGGTCAGCAGTCCTCCCATCAACACCGTGGTGTTCCCCGCGCCCTGGTCGTTGTTGATGATTTCGGCAGAACGCTTGAAGAAGCGACCATATTCTTCGGGCTGGGCATAACCGCCGGGGCTGCTTGCCCCTCGGTTCGGCTCGTTCCAGATCTCCCAGACCGTGATAGGTAGCGGTTCGTGGGCGCCTCGTTTCTGTTCCTGCCAGAAACTTCCGCCATTCCCGAAGCGGTGGAGCAGATACCTGAGGCTTTCTTCCCAGAGCATCCACTTCGCTGATTGTTCCGCCAAGCTCTTGCTGGGATCGTACGTTGGATACTGGCCATTGTTTTCGCCAGGTAGGTTGCAGTCGCTCGGGTTCGCGATGATATGAAGGTGGTGCTTCCAGGCCAGTTCCACCTCGGTGTCCATTTCAGAATGGCTCGTGGTGCATCCGAAGCCGAGCCGCCAGTACTTGGCACCAGATCTCTCGACAGCTTCGAGGTCTTCGTCGCTGGTGGTCGTGTATGCCCCGAACTGGAAACCAAAGAAAGGCTGAGCGTTAGCGGAAGTGTTAAAGACCCTATCGGCGCCGACGGAGGTCCCCACGCTGTTGGTGGCGCGGATTCGGTAGTGGTAGGTGGTTTCCGCTTCCAGGCCACTCAGCCCTTCGCTGAGTTCGACCTTTTCTTCGCCGCCGCCGAGTTCCTGCGGCTGAACGGGAACGGTTGACCCATAGGATGCGCTGGTGCCGTATTCGAACTGGTAGCTCGTGCTGGAGCCGTTGGGATTGACCGATCCTTCCAGGATCGCTTCATCGGCATTGACTGCTGCCGCTCCTTCGGTGATGGTAACGGGAGCGGAATTGAGGGACTCCCCTGCCTTGAAGTTCTGCGAGCGGCTGATGTTGCCGGCGCCCTCGATCCCCGCATAGCCTTCGGAGTAGGCCGAGTCTGAGGCCGAGAGGAAGGAGTTCAGCGCTTCCTGCGTCCCCTTCCACGCCGTGACCGTCCCACCGGTATCGGAGATCGCGAGCGTGGTGCCGATCGGTATTTCTACCGCGGCGTTTTCGGCGAGCACGGTCTGGGTGCCCGATGACCACTTCGCCAGGGTGACTTCATAGGTCGAGCCGGAGACGGAGGTCCAGCGGAGCTGGTAGCCGCTCTTCGCACCGCCGGGATTCGGCATCTCCAGCCAGAGGGCGACATAGCGGCTCGTGATGCCGGGGGCGGTCTCCATCGTCATCGCGGCGGCATCGCCGCCGGAGTCTCCGAAGGTCGAGGGATTCCAATAGGCGCCGTTGACCGTGGAGAAGGCGTCGTAGGGGCCCCAGCCCCCTTCGGTATCGCGGCCGGTGTTGTGGCCGCTGCCGCTGGTGTCCCAGGCGAGGGCCGACCACTTTCCCCCGTCGGAGAGGGGGCTCTCGGAGCGGTTCAGGGGGTCGAGGACCGGAAGCGAGGTGATGGCAGACCCCAGATCTACAAGGCTCCCTGCCTTGAAGTTCTGCGAGCGGCTGATGTTGCCGGCGCCCTCGATCCCCGCATAGCCTTCGGAGTAGGCCGAGTCTGAGGCCGAGAGGAAGGAGTTCAGCGCTTCCTGCGTCCCCTTCCACGCCGTGACCGTCCCACCGGTATCGGAGATCGCGAGCGTGGTGCCGATCGGTATTTCTACCGCGGCGTTTTCGGCGAGCACGGTCTGGGTGCCCGATGACCACTTCGCCAGGGTGACTTCATAGGTCGAGCCGGAGACGGAGGTCCAGCGGAGCTGGTAGCCGCTCTTCGCACCGCCGGGATTCGGCATCTCCAGCCAGAGGGCGACATAGCGGCTCGTGATGCCGGGGGCGGTCTCCATCGTCATCGCGGCGGCATCGCCGCCGGAGTCTCCGAAGGTCGAGGGATTCCAATAGGCGCCGTTGACCGTGGAGAAGGCGTCGTAGGGGCCCCAGCCCCCTTCGGTATCGCGGCCGGTGTTGTGGCCGCTGCCGCTGGTGTCCCAGGCGAGGGCCGACCACTTTCCCCCGTCGGAGAGGGGGCTCTCGGAGCGGTTCAGGGGGTCGAGGACCGGAAGCGAGGTGATGGCGCTGGCGGTATCGGCAAGCGCCCGCCCCGGGAAGAACCCAAGTAGGACAGCAACGAGAACAGCTATTAACGCGCCACTTACGGAGATGCTCCGAACCTCAAGCGGCGAACCTTCCTCCCACATCTGACCACATGCCCTTTCCCGGCGATACCAGGGGGGTTGTCCCTGGCTCCTAACGAGCGCGCCCGATTCTCTTGAGGCGGCTGCGAATCACGAACCGCTCGTTCTGCGTTTGTTAGATCACGCCTTACTTCTCTATGTCAGCCTAGTAGTTGACTGTTTATCTGGCAAGTGGCGGTTGATGAGAAATCGAGCGTAGTGACACCTCCGGGTCGCAGCATCTGCACGAGGTCCAGCGCATGATCGGCTGGCGGCGCGACAACCCGGAAGAAACCTTCCTCTGGGGAGGCTCGCTCGACAGGAAATGCGATATCCGCCTTCGTGCCAGGATCGTCCGCCCCAGGCTGGTACACCCGTGCCGCCAGAGACCGTGCAGACGGACCGGTAACGCTTCCGTCCTCCGCGGCCAATAAGGGGTATGGAGACCGAATACGCGATGCCGAAACCGCCCAGCGCCCTCAGCCGCCGGCTCAGCCTGGTCGCCGCTCGCAAGCAGGGCGTGGGCCCCCAGCTGGTGCGCCTGATCGGCACCGACCCTGACATCTTCGAGGCCTTCTATCGCGAGCATGTCGAGCAGGTCCAGCGCTTCCTCGCCCGCCGCATCGGAGACCGGGAGCGCGCCGCCGACCTGACCGCGGAGGTCTTTCTCGCCGCGATCGACTCCGCTTGCCGCTATCGGCCGCGGCAGGGCACGCCGAAGGCATGGCTCTTCGGGATTGCGCGGATCGTCGTCGCCGGCGACGGCCGCCGACGCGAGCGCAGAAGGCGGGGTGAGGAGCGGCTGCGCGGAAGCGCCCTGGTCGACGAGGACGACGCGGCCCGGCTCGACGCGAGGATCGACGCCGCCGGGCGCTCCCGCGAGCTCTACGCGGCGATGGGTCGGCTTCCCGAGGGGGAGCGGGCCGTGCTCGAGCTGGTCGCGCTCGACGAACTGAGCCTCGCCGAGGCCGCCGCCGCCACCGGCATACGACCGGTGACCGCCCGGGTGCGGCTGCACCGCGCCCGGCGCAGGCTCCGCGACGAGCTCGACGCATCTGCAGACGAACCAACCCCGGACAAGGAGGACGTACCGTGACTCAGCAGCGGATACAGGACGACAGCTTCGAGGAGCGCCTGCTGGCGCGCCTGCGGACGGAGGTGGCTGCGCGCGGTGCAGCGGAGGAAGCTTCCGCGAGTCATCACACGAGGGCGCCGGCATGGCGTCGGCGGGCGCCGCGCCTCGCCCTCGGAAGCCTCGCCGCCGTGGCATCGGTGGTGGCGGTGCTGCTGGCGATCAGCGCCAGCGGCGACAACACCCCCGCGGCCTTCGCGGTCGAAGCCGAACCCGAAAGCCCGGTCAGCGTCGAAATCCGCAGCCTCGAAGACGCCGAAGGGCTCGAAGAGGCGCTCGGCGAAGCCGGGATTCCGGCCTCGGTGAACTACCTGGCGGCCGGGACGGCCTGCAGGGAACCGCGTTTCCAGTCGGTGCCGTGGCCCGATGGCGACCGCGTGATCGTCAGCGGACCGGCGAGCGGGGAAGGCCCGTTCCTCATCACGATCAGCCGCGAGGCGGTCGGGGCCGGCCAGACGCTGGTCATCACCGCCTCGCCGAGCCCCGACGGCCCCTTCGAAGCTCAGGTGAAGCTCGCCGAAGGCGCCGTCGCGCCGTGCGAACCGGTCCCAGCGTAGGCGAAATGCTCAAGGACGGCGGCAGGTTGAGTTGCCGCCGTCCGTTCGCTGCTCGTGAGAGACCCCACCCTCGCGGTCTGCGAATCGAGCAGGCGCGCGGATTTCAAACGTACGTCCGGTCATCGGAGGCTTCTCGATGCGAAGAGGTCAGAGAATCGACCATAAACCCAAAAGTTCTTTGAAGTACTAGGTTTTTCTGCATATATCCGCCGCAGCAGTTCGTGACTACACATACGGCGATGGCCCCGGAGCGGGAATCGCCACCTCAACAGAAAGGTCAACTGAGCGGATATGAGAAAGCTAATCGGGCTTTTTGCCCTTCTGACGGCGCTGGGCGCCCTGGTGGTCCCGGCGTCAGCCGTTGCCAACGAAATCGAAGTCGAAGGCAGCAGGATCTCGGTGCAGCCGGCCAGCAGCAGCGAAATTTCCCCGCTGTCCCTGTCGCAGTGTTCTTCGAACTACATGTGCGTTTGGGAAAACAGCAACTTCACCGGCAACTTCTCCCAGTGGCCGGCGTCGAACACCGGTTGCCACAACCACTCCGGCAACCCGAAGCTGCGGTCGGGCTACAACCGCACCGGCTATGTGGTGCGTGTCGGCGGAGCCTTCTATCTCTATCCGGGCGAAACCTTCCAGGTGCTCGAAGGAAATCCGATCACGGGGGAAATCTGCTGGTAGAGGATTGATCCACCCACTGTCATCAGAGGCAGGCTCCGGCGTTGCCGGGGCCCTGCCCCTCCGGCCCGGCGCCGGCCGCGCCGGCGATTGCGGCCGAATCCCTCCCGGGACCGACCCTCGGCTCACGAGCCTCTCCTCCCTTCGGCGAGAGATCGCTCTACTTCGACCCGCGCGAGAGCACCGTCATCCGCACCCCGAGCCCACGGCAGAGCCTGGTCAGGAGCGACCAGGGTCGGGTTGCGCCTTCCCCGCTCGATCCTGCCGACGTAGGTGACATCGATGCCCGCCCGCTGCGCGACCTGCGCCTGCGTCAGGCCGCGCTCCAGGGAAGCGCTTTCGCCGCCTCTCCGAGTGCGTCAACCCAGGGATCTGGTTCGAGCGAGCGCGGCACGCGCCCTACACCTCGTCTTTGAGGATTCGCAGGTTGATCCGGTCGAAGAGCTCCGGCTTCTCGATCCCGAAGCCGAGATGGAGGCGGTGCATGAAGCTCGGCGCCGGATGTGGGCACCCACCCTCCTCGATCTGCTCGATGAAGGTGGCGGTGGTTGCGACGCGCTCGGCGAGCTCTGCCCGGGTCATGCCCCGCTCCTGGCGGAGACCCCGCACCGCCTCCCCCACGGCCCGCACCCAGGCCTCATCCGGCGGCTGCCGGGCAGGCGGCTCGGGAGCGCCGTCGCGCAGCGCCTCGATGAGCTCGCGGTCCTCTTCCATGCGCTGCCTGAGCCGGTCCCTGAAGCGCTCCCGGGACTCGTAGCCGACCGGCGAGGCCACCAGGCGGCCCGGCAGGTCGAAGTCCAGGACGTCGCTACCTGCGATCGCGGCGCACGAGGGCGGCGTCTCGTGGTGTTCATGGCAGGCGGGGCGCCACCACATCCAGGCGAGCAGATCGCAGGTGCCGACTCCCAGGCCCGCGGCGAGCTTGAGGATCGTGTCGAGGCGGGGCAGCCGCTTCCCCTGTTCGAGCACGCTGAGGACCGTGCGGTTGATCCCGACCCGGTCGGCGAGCTCCTGCTGGGTCAGGCCGGCCTCGTGGCGGAACCAGACCAGGTTGGCGGCGAAGCGCTCGGCCAGGGTCCACTCTTTCTCGACCCACTCGTCTTCCTGGCCGAGCCCGCCTCTCACCTCGATCCCTCCTTCGGCTCTTCGAGTTTCCAGATCAGCCCGTCCAGCAGAGCGCAGGGCTCGATTTCCAGCGCCCCGCCGAGCTTGACGATCGTGTCGAGGCGCGGCAGGCGCTCGCCGTGCTCGATCATCGCGACGTGGGTGCGGTGCAGCCCCGCCCGCTCGGCAACTCCCTCCTGGGTGAGGCCGACCTGACGACGCCGCTCGACCACGCCGCGGCCGAACCGGCGGGCGGCCTCGATCGCCTGGGGTCCGCGATTGCCGCCCATCAGCCCGCGCCCCCGCTCAGCTCGAAGTAGCGGACCGCCGCCCGGGTCGGCCGGATGAGCTCATCGGCGCCCGGGGGATGAAGGAGCCCGGCCCCGACCAGCTCCCCGACCGCACGCTGGACGCCGTCGATCTCGCTCAGGGACCGCGAGCCGCCGGTCAGCTCGCGGGCCAGCTCGTCGCGGCTCAATGCCTCGGGGTGGTGTTCGAGCACTCGGTAGAGAGCCGCCCACTGCTCGCGCTCGTCCTCCTCCCAGGTGGTGATGGCGCGACCCTCGCTCGCGCCCTTAGGGTTCTCCTGCATAGGGAGCTCAGCCTCCTTGTGCCATGCCCCCGGCTGTTGTGGCAGCGCGGGGGCGCTTTGCGGTTCCGGCGGCGAACCTAGGGGGACCGGCGGCCCTATTTCAAGGCCTGGATCGGCCTCTCTCGAAGCTCACCTTGCCCCAGGGCTTGCCCCAGGAGCCATTTTGCACCCTGTTGTCTGCACTCACACCTAAACGAAAACCCTGCCTGAGCAGGGCTTTCGTCCTATAGCGGGGGCAGGATTCGAACCTGCGACCTTCGGGTTATGAGCCTTGGCTGTGGAATCGGCTGGGCTAGGCAGAGCGCTTTCTGAAGCGGTTTGCGCAAAGACGAGACCGGCTGGGATCGGCTGGGATCCGTGGGGCTTCTTGCCCCATTTCTTGCCCCAGGGACACTCCCCCGGAAGCCGTCTTATCGCCAGGTGCCGCCTCCGGCGATACCGCGCGCGGTCAGAGATTTAGGGGACCATCTCTCTTGAATCGCTGACTCGGCCGCTGTGCCTGCTCAGCGCCGACCTTCCCGGGCTTCGTGCAAGAGAGCGACCCAATCCGGCTGAGGGGTGCCGTCGTCGAAGCGCCGCAGCGCGTCGGGTCGCGCCTCCCGCTGCTTGCGCACCTCCTCGATCGGCGTCGCCCTGTCGGGCCAGTCCGGCGCGTAGACGAGCTTGACCTCGGCCGCTTCCTCCTCGGTCATCGTGTCGACCTGCGCGTGAAAGTTCGGCCTTGTCCATATGTGGATGGTACTGTCTGAACAGTACGGATTCGGGCTCTACTTGCTCCAGACGATAGAGAGCGATGGGCAAAGAGGGACACGAGGCGGGCGATCACGCGCGCGAGGGTCCCAGCGACAGCAGCCAGGACGCGAACCAGCCTCGATGCTCTCCGTTACAGAGCAAATCTGCTCGCTCTTATCGAGCAGATACCCCGACTGAACCCAGGCAGCGCCCGATCGAGGATCTCGAGCCGGTGTTCGAGATCGAGGTCACCGAGCCAGGCTCGGCGCTCGACGCCCAGCTTCGACGCGAGCAGGCCAAAGCGGTCTTCGACCTGCTCAGCGCCCACAAGCGAAGGCATCCGGACTGAGGCGGCGAGTCAGGCGAGTTCAGCCGGCGTGACGACGAATCCCAGCCGATCCGTGCCCCGGCGCAGTCTGCTATCGAGAGTGACGAGGCGGCAGCCTTCGGCCTTCGCAAGGGCAACGTACTCAGCGTCGTAGGTCTTCGCCCAGCCGAATTCCTCGGCCACCTCCCAGGCCGCTGTTGCGAGACCCTCCGAGCGTTGCTCGCCGATCGACAGCTTGCCGGACAGGAAGCGCTGCAGCGCAAGCTCCGCGAGAGCCTTGGAGATTTCGCCGCGGAAGGCCATCTCGTGGAGCGCGGAAGGAACCTCGCTCCAGAGGAGCGGCGGCGCGATCAGCTGACCGCCACGGTCCAAGTCGGAGCCAGCCTGCTCGCCGATCCTGTCGAGCGAGAGCTCGACCACCAAGCTCGCGTCTACAACCAGCACGCTCAGTGCGATTCGCGAGAGCGCCGCACCGCGGCGGCCACATTCGGCATCGGCTCGCCGGTCAGCGTCTCCCCCCACCCCGCCGGCAGGGGCGCCATCTCCGGCTCCTCGTCACCCCCGGTGGAAACGACGATGCGCGCACGCGCAGCCTCGGCCTCATCTAGGTCGAGGATCTCGCGCAGCAGCTTCTCCTTCGCGGTCACGGGTCAAGCGTAGCGGCCATACCCGAAGTTCGAGACCGCCGGGGTCTGGCGCTCTCACCGGCGAGCCGCCAGGTTCCGGGCATACGCGGCCGCAGCCCAGTTCCCGTCCACGTGGGCGCTTCGACATGAGAAACCGAACGACGGGTGAGGGGCGTCGACTGGATGAGGCGTGCCTGGAGTCCGCGGCGGCCATCGAACAGACCGCGACGTGGAACGTGGAAGCCCTGTCTGCCGCACGGTATGGCAAGCCTTTGGAGGTGCGGCCACGGTTGGGGCAGGCGACCTTCCGAATTGCAGTTCTCGACGCCTACTCTCGGCGCTGCGCGATCACCGGAGTGCGCTCCTTGCCTGTCATCGAGGCGTCACATATCCAGCCCTTCTCCCATGGAGGGACCCATGTCGTGCCCAACGGCCTGCCCCTCCGCCGCGACATCCATCGACTCTTCGACCTCGGCTACGTCAGCGTGCGACCCGACTGCTCGTTCGCGGCCAGCGAAGCGCTCCGCGACGAATACGAGAACGGCCGCGTCTACTACGAGATGGCTGGCAGAAAACTCCGCGACCCTGCTCACCCAGGAGACGATGCGCCCTTGGATATGTCAAAACCGACATATTTGCGCCCAGCTCTGTATGAGACTGAGCTGCAGCTGCCTCCGACGGACGACCTGAACTACTTGGCTTCGCGCAGGACAACGCCCTTGCGCAAGCTCAGGCGCTCATTGGCTGACCAGCAGTTGAGCTTCAACTGCGCGACCGTCTTGCGGGACGCCGGCAGGATCTTCCTCCCTCTCCGGTTCAGCGCTATGACGACCCGCTTGGTCCGGTTGGGTCCAATAGTGAATTTGCCGACGGCGATCTTGATTCGAGCAGCGCGAGACTTGGTGATCCGACGCCTACTGGTGCTCTTGGCCGGAGCCGCGAAAAGCTTGGCGCCACCCGTGCAGCCGTTGCTGCTGATGCAGGAGATCAGGAACACCGCCTTGCCGTTCTTGACGACGATCTGCCTGGAGCCCCACAGGCGAAGCGAGGGCTGCCGTGGGGGCGGCGGGATGATCGGAGGCTGTTTGATGGGTGGCGCGGGGGAAGACGATCCGCCGCTCGCTTCTTCTTTTTCTTCTTCTTCCGGAGCAGGCGGCGGCGCTGGAGTGCCGACGCTGATGTTCTCTCCCCCTGCCGCGAGACAGAGAGAGGACGAAGGGCAGGCCAAGGCTTCGTTGGCTTCGAGGTACGAGTGAGACCACGCTTCTTCGCCTCCGAAGAGCTGCTTGGAGGTCAGAACTTCGAAGGAGTTTCCGACAGCCGCGCAGAATTCTTCACTCGGGCAGGAGACATCGAGTAGAGCGGATTCGTACAGAGCGCCGTTCGGGTCGATGAAGTGAGGTTCCCAGGCTGCGGTTGAAGGGGCAGTCGAAACCAGATCGTTGCCTTCTTCGTCCACCGCCAGGCAGAAGGAGCTGGTCGGGCAGGACAACGCCCGCAGGAGCGTTCTATCCCCGATGAAGTGATGCGTGAACGAGGGGCTGGACTCGACCGGGTTGGTCAAGGTGACGACCGCGTTTTCCCAATTGAAGGCGCCGCCGCCCAGGTTGTGGGACTCCGTTCCGATGAGTACACAGAAGGAGCTGGTCGGGCAATCGACATCGTCAGGGACGAAGGCGCCGCTGTTGACTTCCAAAACCTTGGTCGCTTCAGCGCCACCGCCGCTCGGCTTGGCCCACACTACGATCCGGCCTCCCGCGTCGTAAGCGGCGCAGGTTTCCCCGCTGCAGGAGACCGCCAACAGGCTGGAGGCTCCGGGGATTGCCGTTTCCGTCCAGGCCGCGGGCCCACCGGTTGGATCAGTTGAGGTCACCCGCATTCCGTTGGCGCCAACGGCAACGCATTTACTGATCGAGGCGCAGCTGACCGCGTTGAGCCCTTCTTCTCCAGCGGTAATGGCGGCTGCAGTCCATTCGCTCGCCGGTCCGGATGGATCAGTAGTCGTGATCGCGTTGCCGCGTTGATCGACAGCGACACAGAATTCCGTCGTCGGACAGGCAACGCCGGTGACCGATGCTTTCGAGGTAATCGGTTCTGGTGCTGACCAGATCAAGGCCGGTTCTGCGGCAGCTGCCGGCGCAACTCCAAGCAGCAACATCGTCAACGCCAGCAACACCCCTCGTCTCAGCACTATCTCCCCTATCCCCTGTCTCGCCGTCTGTTGGAGACGGCCATTGAGCAATCGTAGCTAACACCGTTTTGTCTGAGGGGGGTTGCGGTCAAGGCTGGCATTGACCAAGAACAGCCCGTGCGCCCCTTGGCGTCAGGTAGACCTCTGCCAATCAGACACCGCGGTGCTTGCCAGGGGGTGCTCCTCCTTCACTCCGAATCCGTCTCTCCGGAACCGTCATCCGGACCTGGAATCGACCTGCCGCTCATGATTTCTTCGAATCGACGCATGCGGTGGCTCCTTCGGCCGGGCGAGGGAGCCTCGGGCTCCGCTGAGTCGGCCGCCTCGGCGTCCGACTCCGCCGCCGGAGCAACCTCGCCGACAGGCTGTCCGCTCATGGCTTCTTCGAATCGCTCCATACGCGAGCGATGGTCGCGCCGAGCGGCCACGGAGCCGGAATCGCCCGTCAATGCCGACCAGTCGCCGAACAGGGCCGAGACGGCAAGGATCGCGCCGCCCACCCCTACGGTCCAGATGCCGGCGCCGGGGGAGGCGTTCCCCGCTACGGCCCGAGAGAGCTCGTTGCGATACGCGATCGGCAGATTGGTCCCCGCCACTACGGCGAGAATGACCAGACCACCGCCTGCGAGAAACGCGAGCGGCCGGGTCTTCGGATGCAGCGCTGCGATGAGACCGCCGAGCGCTACCGCGATCACCACCGGGCCTTCCCAATGCTGGATCAGGGAGTTCTTGGCGATGTGCAGTGAGGATTCGGTGTCGGCAAGAGGCAGGAACACCCCGACGATCGCGATGATCGCTCCCACTGCGGCCAGCCCGACGCCGATGGCAAAGCGGCCGTCGGCGGTCAACCCTCCGCCTCCGCCCGTCCGGCCATCGGCCCCCTGCGCCGGGCCTTCGGAGGAGATAGAAGGAGCGCCAGGCGCCCGTTCATCGGTCCAGGCATCGCCATCCCAAAAGCGGAGGGTGTGGGCTCGCTCGGGATCCGGGTACCAACCCGCCTCACGACGCGGAGAATCGGGCGCTTCGCTCACCAGTTTACCTCCCTTTTTCGCCCCTGCATGTCTTTTCGTGCGGGACAGGGCGAATCTTCACGAATAAGCTCCCCACGAAGACGCGAGGATACCCAGGCGACTCCCGGTCAGTTTCCTCTCTAGCCGAGATGGCGCGCTCGCCCTCCCGGGATAACCTGACCATCTGAATGGGTGAGACGGCCTACGACCGGATCGGACGCGGCTACGCAGTCACGAGGCGGGCCGATCCCCGGATCGCCGCGCGCATCAAACGCGCTCTCGGCAACGCGGCGAGCATCGTCAACGTGGGCGCCGGGGCGGGCTCCTACGAGCCCTCAGACCGCGAAGTCATTGCAGTCGAGCCATCTCGGAAGATGATCGCCCAGCGGCGGCCCGAGGCGGCGCGGGCCATCTGCGCCTCCGCCGAGCGCCTGCCGCTTCCCGACGATGCCGTGGATGCGGCAATGACCGTCCTCTCGATCCATCACTGGGACGATCCCGCGGGCGGGGTGGCCGAGATGCGCCGCGTCGCGCGCCGGCGCATCGTCGTCCTGACCTATGACCCCGCCTACGTGCTGCGGTGGTGGCTGGGCGAGTACGCCCCTCAGATCGCCGCCGACGATGCCGAGCGGTTCCCGCCGCTCGACGCCCTGCTCGGCTGGCTCGGCGGTGGATCGGTGGAGACGGTCGAGGTCCCCGCGGACTGCACCGATCTCTTCCTCGGAGCGCTGTGGGCTCGACCTGAGCTGGTCCTTGCCGACGAGATCCGGGCTTCGACCTCGGGCTTTGCGCGGATGGACGCTGGGCAGGAGCGCGCGGCGATCGCCAGGCTGTGCGACGACCTCGAGAGTGGCGCCTGGGACGAGCGGCATGGACATCTCCGCGAAATCGACGAGCTCGACGTGGGGCTGCGGCTGGTCGTCTGCGAGCTCGAGTAATCCGGCCCAAGACGCCCGGGTGGATAGCCGGCTTTGGACAAGGGGCCAATGCCTGTTCGCCGACAGCCGCCGAGAATGGGCCGATATGGAGGAGAGGATCGAGCTACGCAGGGCGACGGCGTGCGACGCCAGAGCAATATGCGCGATCTACAACACCGCGATCCTCGAACGGGCTTCCACGTTCGAGACCACGCCACGAACCGCCGGCGATTTCGAGCGACGGATCGAGGATGAGCGGTTCCCGCTGCTCGTGGCCGTCAATGGCGGGCAGGTGATCGGATGGGCCGGCCTCGCTCCGTACAGCGACCGGCATTGCTATGCGGGCATCGGCGAGGCGAGCGTCTATGTGGACGCAGCTGCGCGAGGCCGCGGAATCGGCACCAGGCTGGCCGACGGGCTTGCCTTCACCGCTCAGAGCGGCGGCTTTCACAAGATGATCGGCAAGCTCTTCACCGACAACGTTGCGAGCATCCGCCTGGTCGAGCGCTGTGGCTTTACCCGCGTCGGCCTGCATCGCCGCCACGGCAAACTCGACGGGGCCTGGCGGGACGTGCTGGTGGTCGAGCGGCTGCTTTGACTGCGCGGACCCGGAATACTGATCTGCGGAAACCGTTCGACGGCGGCTCGAGAGCGGCGTTCCTGACCTACGCCCGCCCTCCCAAGAACCGAACGGCGAGCCCCCACAGCGCGTAGGCGATCGCGATGCCGATCAGAAGGAACTTAAGGCTCGCGCAGGTCGTGGCAAAGAGAGGGCCGATGCTGCCCCCGTGGCCGCCGAGGACGAGGAGCCACACGATGTTTTCGGCTGCATCGAAAACGGCGGCGGCGATCGCGCAATAAGGCGCCGCCACCCCGGGCAGCGCGAGCGCGCGGTGACCGTTCTCTCTGGCGAAGTCCCGGGTGGCGAACCCGGCGAGCGCGAAGAAGGTCCCGTAGCTCGCCATGAAGCCGAAGTCGATCCAGAGCGAGAGCCGGGCCAGGTAGCGCCCATGATCTCCCCATTCGGCCATGATCTGGTGAGCGCGGGTGGCGCTGCCGGCGAACTCAAGCCCCAGGATCGAGGGTCCGCCGGTCGCTTCGAGGCGCTGGTCGATCAGGATGAGGACGATGTCGAACACGACGACTGCGATCCCGAAGCCGACGAGCAGTCGCTTCCGGCTCATGGGGTTGTCGGTCGAGTCGGGGCTGTGAGCGGGAGATCGAGTGACTGACACGAAGGGCCGAAGGTATCTGCTCATCTTCGATTGCGACGGCGTCCTCGTCGACAGCGAACCGACCTCCAACCGCGTCCTGGCCGCCGCCATCTCCGGGGTCGGCCTTCCGATGAGCGCCGAGCAGGTAGCCGAGTCCTTCGAAGGGATGCGGCTCGCTGACATCCAGTCGGGCGTAGAAGCACAGCTCGGAAGGAAGCTGCCTGCCGGATGGCTGGCCGAATTCGAAGCCGATCGTGCGGCAGCCTTCGAGAAGGATCTCGCCCCCGTTTCGGGCGTAGAGATGGTCCTGGAGGAGGCGCTCGCCGCAGGAATCCCGGTGTGTGTCGCCTCGCAGGCCCGGACCGAGAAAACGGCGCTCACCCTGGGCCTCACCGGGCTCAGCCGGTTCTTTCCAGATGCCGCCCTCTTTTCTTCAACGATGGTGGAGCACGGCAAGCCGCATCCGGAACTCTTTCTGCTTGCCGCCGACACGATGGGGTTCGATCCCGCCGACTGCTTCGTGGTCGAGGATGGGGCGCTGGGGGTCGAAGCCGGACGCGCAGCCGGGATGAAAGTCCTCGGATACGCGCCCACCGAGCGCGAAGCCGTTCGGCTGTCGAGCAGAGGAGCCGAGGTCTTCAGGTCGATGGTCGATCTTCGGGCGCTGCTGCCCTTCTAATTTCGGCTCGGTGGGACCCCGATCTGAGCGGCCTTCGAGGCTTCAGCGATACGCTGATTGCGGAGTAGGTCCACGCCGGTGCGGCGCGGAAGGAAGTCGAGCGAGGAGGAATCAATGGCCGCGGCCCAGAACCACCTGCCAGCCGCTGTCCACGATGACCTCATCACCCGCATCCGCGCACGGAGCCCGGAGATCGAAGCGGCCCTTGCCGCGAGCATCTTGGAGGTCCACCGCCCGCCTCCAGCAGCCGAGGCGGAACTGATCGCCAGCCTCCGCGCCACTCTGCGCGACGGACTGGAGTTCTCATTCGCCGCTTTTGAGCACGGAGAGGCGTGGGATGAACCACTTCCCCGGTCGCTTGTCGATCAAGTGGCCTACGTGGTCCAGGTAGGGATGCCGCTCGATGCGCTGTTGCGTGGATACACCGCGGGGAACACCGTCATCTCCCGTTTCGTCGCCGAGGAGTGCGCCGATCTGCCGGCGGAAGCGCTGACATACTCGGTGGAGGTGCAGAGTAGGGTCGCCGACGCGCTGATCGGTGGGCTCTCGGCCGAGTACGCGCACCAAGCCTCGCTCCTCGAACGCTCCTCCAGGCAGCGTGCGATGCGCGAGGTCGAAAGGCTGCTTGCCGCGGAGCCTTTCGTCGGCGAGGTGATCGACTACCTGCTCGACCGATGGCATATCGCCGGGGTCGTCTCCGGCCCCCAGGCCGAGCCGAGAGCCCGGCTGCTGGCCGAACGCCTGGGTTGCGATCTGCTGCTGCTCCCGCGCGCAGCGGAGACCCACTGGGCTTGGTGGGGACGGCGGGAAAGAATCGGGGCCCCGAGCGTCATGGCCGCGATCGATCGCCTCCCCTCCGGCGCGACCTTCGCGCTCGGATCGTGCCGGCGCGGAGAGGAAGGCTTCCGCCTCTCCCACCGTGAAGCGCGATTCAGCGCCGACATTGCGGTCCGCACGGGTGAGCCCGCCATCCGGGGTGCTGATGCGATTCTTCCCGCCCTCCTGATCCGCGAGCGCTCCACGGCGGAACTGTTCCTGGACGCGCAGCTCGGCCCGCTGAAATCCGAGAAGGACTGGCCGATGATTGCCGACACGCTCCGTGCCTACCTGGATGCCGGTTCTGCCCTCGGTGCGGCGGCAGCCACCCTCGGCGTCGACCGCCACACGGTCAGTCGTCGGGTGCGGCGGATCGAGCGCCTGCTGGAGCGCCCCCTCACCGAGGTGAGCGCCGAGCTGGAGATTGCGCTTCGGGTCGAGAGCCTGATCGCGGCCAGCCCAAGCGCGCAGACCTAGCGTGCACCAGTCGGGCGCACAACTGTGCTTCAGGCGCCCCGAAGCGGGGCACCAGCGGACTACGGATCGCCATTAGAACTCCTCCCACACACTGGACCGGCGACCTGCGTCGGCGAAGTGAAGGCACTCGGGAGGGAGATCGGGTCTTTGGAATCGGTGGGGGCATTGAGCGCGCTGCCGGCTGTGGCTTTCGTGCGCCAGATGGGAGAGGTGGTGATTCTCACCGCGCGTACGCTGCTCGCCGCCGTTCGTCCGCCCTACCCATACGGGGACGAGTTCGTGCAGCAGTTCCTCGCGGCCACGCGAATCTGCATCGCGCCGTTGACGATCTCGATGGTCTGTGTGTGCTTCGGCGTGCCGGGCCTGCAAGCCGGCGGCTTCCTGCACCAGCTCGGCGCCCTTGACCGGCTCGGCGGCTTTTTCGTTCTTGCCACCGTTCGGGAGCTGGCACCGTTCGTCACCGCGATCGTCGTCCTCGGCGCCGCCGGCAGCGCGATCACGGCGGACCTCGGCTCTCGGAAGATCCGTGAGGAGCTCGATGCCCTGCAGGTCCTGGGGGTCGATCCGGTGAAGAACCTCGTGGTTCCCCGCTTCCTGGCGCTCATGCTGGTGACGGGCCTCCTCGACACCTTCGCGCTGGTCGCCGGCATGAGCAGCGGGCTTCTGACGATGGTGCTTCATGGCGAATCGCTCGGTGGCTTTTTCGCCACCTTCCTCTCCAACGCCTCGATCCTCGACCTCGCCGGCTCGGTTCTCAAGTGCACTCTCTTCGGCGCGATCATCGCCATCGTCTGCTGCTACAAGGGCATGACGGTCTCCGGGGGAGCCGCCGGCGTGGGGAGCGGCGTGAACGATGCCGTCGTCATCGCCCTGCTCGGCATCGGCGCCTTGAACTATGTCTTCACGCAGTCGCTTCTCGCCACGAACCCGCAACTACAGACTTTGCGGTGAATCCCGCCGGCTCCTGCCGATTGGCAAATCTAGCCAGCGGGAGCAACCGGCGGCGGCAGATTTTGCGCTTTCGCCTCTCGTCGTCGTGGTCGCTCGGGATTCACCCCTTCAAGGAAGGGGTCCATCGGAGCGGTCGACCAGCCCGATCCTCAACAGCCGCCGGGCAAACTCGTCTCGGCTGTTGACCGGCGGGTGGAGGATGTCGAGGAGTCCGGCGTCGATTCCGCGGCGCAGCGCACCGATCCCTTCGCCGTAGACCTCCAGATGCGGATACAGCGACCAGCGCCGGTCGCCGTGCAGTTCGACCAGCGTGACCCTGAATGCCGGCGAGGCTCGCGACGGTGCGGCGACCGGTGGTCGGCGGGCGCATCTCAGGGACCTCCGAACTGGGGCCCGGAGTTCGCGGGGGTTGGAGCGGGTTCTGCCGGCGGAGCTGCTTCGGTGGCTTCATACCTTGCTTCCGATCCGGATTCGCTGGACTGGTAGGTGGGGGTGACAGGTTCGAAGCTGTCTTCGGGCGGCGGTTCGGGTTCGGGTTCAGGCTGCGGCGTGGGCTGCGGTTCCGGTTCGGTCTGCGGCGTGGGTTCTGGGGCCGGTTCGGGTTCTGCGGCCACCGGTTCCTCGGCCGGCGTGTAGGTGGGGCCGGTCGATTCCGGTTCGGGCGGCGGCGCCTTTTCGGGCCGGCCTTCGGCATCGGAGGCGATCAGCCCCTGCGCGGCGCCGAGCGGGTCGAGGCCCGCGTGAGCGCAGTACGTCGCCGCCCCGCCGCCGATCGCGACGCAGCCGGCGATCACGGCGACGGCGGTGCCGGGGCGGGCGGCCGCGAGCGGGGTCGGATCGACGGCGCGGTAGTAGGTCGCCGCCGCGTGCTGCTTGACCTGGGCGCCGCCGTCGAGGACGTGCTGCTTCAGCGCCGAGAGCTTTTCGCCGGCCGAGGCGGCGATGTGCCGGACGAAGCCGGGGCTCGCGCCTTCGGCGGCGGGCGGCAGGATGGCGCCCGCCTTCTCACGCCAGCCGGCCAGCCTCTCGCTGAAGAGCTCGCAGCGCCCGCAGCGGGAAAGATGCTCGCGGGCCTTCGCCGACTCGTCGGGCGTCGAGATGCCGAAGAGAAGCCGCATGACCAGCGGCTCGCCGTGCTCGCAGCCGCCGCCCGCAAGGCGGCCCAGAGTCGCCCGCGTGTGCTCCATGATCTCCAGCAACTCGCGCTTGACCACCCGCTCGGGCAGCCCGAGGCGATCGGCGATCTCAGGGCGCCTGAGGCCAGCGCCGTAGAGGGTGAGGACATCTCGCTTTCGCTCCGGGAGCGATGCGGCCACCTCCTCGACCAGCATCTCCAGATCGGCGTCGTCTTCGAGGGCGATCAGCTCCTCCACCGGCCCGGCCTCCTCGGCGCCCAGCCGGTCGAGGCCGTCCTCGAGCGGGTCGACCGCGACCTCGCGATGGCTCCGGTCGGCCTCGCGGTTGAGGCTGCGAAGCGCCGCCGTGCGGACCCAGGCGTAGACCTGGCCGGGGGCGGTGATCCGCTCCGCTTCGTCCAGGAAGCTCTTGCAGGCGTACTGGACCGCTTCCTCGATCGCGTCAGCAGCGGAGTCGGGATAGCGAGCGGCGAGCTGAGCCCGCAGCGCCTCTCCTCGCTCTCCACGGATCAGGCTCGGGAGCACCGCGTCGGCGGTGCCGTTCTCGGTGCCGGGCGGCGGAGATTCGGAGGCCATCACTACAACAGGGCGAGAAGGCCGGAAAGTGGACCCCCCTTTCGCTGTTTCTGTCACCCGCAACGCTGCCTCCCGCTGCTTTCCGAGCCACCGACTGGACAGGCAGCTCCATGCAACCGGAGCAACTACCCACTATTGGGGATGAACAATCACGGCCGTTCTTTGATTGCCGCCGATCCGGTATCGACCGGTGCTTCCGCGAGGGGCGGGCCGGAGCGACCCGCCCCCTTGATCGCCGTGTCTAGGCGTGCTTGTAGACGAGCACGGTCATGAAGACGCGCATGACGGTCGAGACCTTCATCGGCCCCACCTCCCTTCCTCACCTGCCCCAGCCCCCGCGGCCGGGGGTCTGCGGAGCACGTTAAGCAACTGCTGAACATCGCGCTGCGTCTAAACGCTCAGCACCCGCTTAATGCGCGGGAGGTCCTAAGCTCAAGCGCAAATCTGAGGAAGGAGGCGGTGCGGCATGGGAACGGTCGTTGCTCGGCTGGCGGAGGGAGGCAGGCGCGTCGAGGAAGTCGCAACTCGCGGGCTGAGCCACCGCATCAAGATCGAAATCCTCGCCGCCCTGCACGAGGGTCCGGCGAGCACGACGCAACTCGCCCGCATCCTGCGGGAGGACGCGGCAAAGGTGTGGCACCACATCCAGGCGCTGCTCAAAGACGGCTCAATCGAGGAGGCGTTCACGACGGAGGAGCGCAACCACACGATCACCTACTACCGCCAGATCGAGGTGCCGTTCATCTCAGATACCGATCCCGCCAAGATGAGCCCGGAGGACAAACAGATTTCCGCCGCGCTCATCCTCCAGGCTTCCGAGGCGGAGGCATTGGCCGCTCTGTGGGCCGGGAAGCTGAGCAGCGACCCTCACGTCTGGATGGCCTGGGAGCCGATTTGCCTCAGCCAGCGCGGCCGGCTCAAGCTCGCGGAGGAGATGCAGCGGAACTGGGATGCAGTGAAAGAGATTGCCGCCGAGGACGTCAACCACCGAGCCCGAACCAATGACGAGGGGAAGAAGATGATCGCCGCGACCTTCGGCTACGAGCGAGCGCGCAGCGAACCGCACGAACCGTTAATGGAGAGGTGGGCTTGCGGAGATTGAACGTTGTGAAACAACTGACGCAAAAATGAGGATGGGCAAGGAAACAGCGCTCTGCAAGAGTCGCGTACTCAACGTGAACCGACCGCTCCCCAGGCGGAAGGTCCACCTCCACGAAAGCCGGGGACGGGTTCCACGATGCTTCTTCCCGCCCCCGGCTTCTACAGTCACCACCAGGGAGAGGCGATGTTTGGGAAAGGCCACCAGCGACGCGAAGCGGAGATCACAAGGGCGCTGAACCATCCGCTGAGGCTTCGCATCTTGGAGATGCACAAGCGCATGCAGGGCGAATCACTCTCTGTGCAGGTGCTAACGGCGGCCCTCGGGGAGACCCGGGAGTACAAGGGCATCAAGGCGGCTGAGGTGAAATACCACCGCGACCGCCTGGTTGCCGCCGAGCTCCTGACGGTCTGAGCCGAACGCCAAGAGGGAGAGTGCGATCTATGTCTCACAGGTTTCCGCTACGCGAACTGCGGAGACCCACCCTCTACGGGTTCGGTGAGGCGGAGTTGCTGGACCTGGATGACCGGTCTGCCCACGTTCTGCGGATGCGGTCAGGCATGTGGGACGGGCGGCTCCACACGCTGCTCGAGATCGGGGAGGAGATCGGTGTCGCGAGGGAGAGGGTCAGACAGATTCAAAATCAAGGACTCCATCTGATCCTTCAGGTCCGTGAAGCTCAGCGCCATATGCGCAATGAACCGACCTCACCTCAGTATCGGTTCGGAAGGAGGTGGTGAGTGGGAAGACCAGCGCAGAAGCTTTGGCCGGTCCTCACGGAACCCAGGTGGAGGCAGACACCCACCGAGGAACACGGGGGTGAAGGGCGTCGTGGTCGCTGACTGGTCGTCTGCGGCGCCCTTCAGGCTCGCGCCCTCGAACTGCTGCCTTCGACAGGCTGTGGAACGTTCATAGCCTCGTGAGAACAGAACGTGGAAGTCACCATCCACATACCTACTACAGGCTGCTCGCACCGGCTCGATCTGAGCGGCCAGCTCCGATCCCTGGCCGTCGAGGGCGCGGCAGAGCTCCTCCAGGATTCGCAGGCCCGGGTCCATGACCCTCCCTTTCTCGACCTCGGCGATGAAGGCGGCGCTCGTCGGCGAGCCCTCCGCGAGCTGGTCGCGGCTCAGCCCCTGCTCCTCGCGCAGGGCCCGGAGCGCCTGCCCGGTGGCGCAGCACCCAGGCGGCGTCAGGACGCTCGCGTGGGGCGAGCTTCGGGGCGTCGTCGCGAAGCAGCTTGAGGACGCGGCGCTCGGCCGGGTCATCCCGGAACTTCCTGAGGCGGTCCCTGAACCGCTTTCTGCTCTCATAGCCGACCGGCTACACCCGGAAGCCGGCCGGGAGGTCGAAGTCGAGGACTTCGTGGCCTGTGACGTCGGCGATCGACGGCGGCGTCTCGTAGCGCTCGTGGCGAGGCGGGTCCCACCACATCCAGGCCACCAGGTCGCAGCTGCCGACCTCCAGGCCAGCGGCGAGCTTGAGGATCGTGTCGAGGCGGGGCAGGCGCCGCCCCTGTTCGAGCGCGTTCTGACAGCCGGAAACCTAGGCCCCGGAGCGGCATGCGCCTCTTCTTCACCTGCTTACTTCGCCCACGGAAACGTCAATGGAGCCGCTTTTTGCTGAGCTATCTGATCGCGAGCTTCAAGAGTCCGCTACCTGACGACAATGACCTCGGCGCCACGGAGGCGTAGCGCCGCTCAGTGACCGTAAGGTGCTTTGGCGCTGCCCACTCCTGATCCGCCTTCTTCTTCAGCGGTTTCCGTTAATTCGGATGCGAAATAGGCTTCCAAAATCTGCTTGGCCGCCGGTGCAGCCGATTCAGCTCCGAAGCCGCCTTCCTCGACCGTCACAGCGGTGACTATCTGCGGATCCGGGTAGGGGGCGAGGACCAGATACCAGGACTGGTTGGCGGCGTGCCCGACGCGTTCGGCCGTTCCGGTCTTACCCGCGACTTCGATTGGGAAGCCGCAGAAGCTCGAGCACGACGTGCCTCCTTGACTCTGCGCGGCCTCGTGCAGCCCTTCGAGGATCGCCGCCCGATAGCCGGGGTCCACATGGACGTGGCGCCGGGGCTTGGGATCGATTTCCTTCAACACTCTGCCAGCCGCGTCCTGCACTTCCATGCCGACGTGCGGGGTAAGAACAGCGCCGCCGTTGGCGAGCGTCGCATAGGCCACGGCCATCTCCAGGGGATCGGTCTGCAAGTAGCCCTGGCCCGTCGCGAGCTGAATGTTCTGGCCAGGTCCCCACGGTTCGAGTTCTGCCCCCGCCTTGATTTCTTCTTCGGCCCACCTCTTGCCGGGCATATTTCCCTCCGTACCTTCGCCCTGGGGCAGGTCGATGCCGGTCGGCCGGCCGATCCCCAGGAGATGCCCCCAACGCTGGAGGGCGTCGGTCTTCCACATCTCGTTTCCGAGCGTGTAGAAGTAGACGTCCGAGGAGTACTTGAGGGCTTCGACAAGGTCGACATTGCCGTAGCCGACGCCTTCGGAGTCTTCGAATTCCTGTCCGCCGATCGTGATCGAACCGGTGTCGTTGACCCTGGTCTGAGGGGTGCTGACACCCGAGTTCAGAGCCGCCATCGCGGTGATCGGCTTGAAGGTGGAGCCGGTCGGGTAGAGCCCTTCGACGGCGCGGTCGGTGAGCGGGCTGACTTCGCTTTCGAAAAACAGCTTCGCCTCCTGGGGCGAGAGCGGGTTCCAGACGGTCGGGTCGTAGGTCGGGTTTGAGCCGAGCCCGAGTATCTGGCCGTTGTGGACGTTCATCGTGACGAAGGCGCCCGCCCCCCGTTCGGCCAGCGCCGTTTCTCCCGCTCTCTGGACCGCCGGGCTGATCGTCAGTTTGAGGTTGTCACCCGGGGCCGGCGGGGTCGAGGCGAGCCGGCCCCCCGGCGTCTGCTCGCCGAGCGCGTTGACCTGATAGCGCAAGATCCCCGGCGTGCCCCGCAGATACTTGTCATAGGTGTACTCGACGCCTTCCTTGCCGACCACTTCGCCGGGTTCAAGGCCCTTGTAGGGGCCTTCTTCGAGTTCTTCTTCGGAGACCTCGCCCGTGTGGCCGACGACATGGGCGGCCTCGCCTCCGTCGGGATAGCTCCGAACGAACACCTTTTCCACGGTGACACCCGGAAACTTGCGCTGATGTTCCTCTAGGAAGTAGATGATGTAGTAGCCGACGTTTTCGCGCAGCGTCAGCGGTGCTCCCGCGGCGACCACGGCTTCTTCCTTTGCGAGCCGCTTCAGCACCTTAGGAAGCGTCATGTGGACGAGCGTGCCGACCTGTCTCAGCTCCGCGTGCTGGGCCGCTTCGTCTTCGGGCAGCTTGCTCGTGTCGACCTGAAGCGCCAGGGCAGTTCGGTTGCCGACGAGGACTTCGCCGTTGCGGGCAAGGATGTCCCCGCGCGGCGCGAGGGTCTTGGTCGAGCGCGTGCGGTTGTTCTTCGCTTCGGCTAGATAGTGGCTCCCTTTGACGGCCTGCAGGTCCCAGAGCCGGAAGAAAAGGGTCGCAAAGAGGATGACGGCGATTCCGCCCAGGACAGCGACTCGGCGCGGCAGGTTCGGGCGGGTGCTCCGATACTCCGGTCGCAGATACACGGCCTCAGCCCTTCGACGCCGTGCATAGGTCGGCTTGCGCAATCAGCCGCGCCGGCACGGCTATGGCGCCTGAAGCGGCGGAGAAGAAAGCTACGCGAACTTGGATGTCCCATCGCAAAATGCTCAGAACAGCCATGATTGCATCAAGCCGCAGACTGCGGCTCCCAGGTTACTGGAACCGCAACAGAGGCGGCTGTGGAATCGTGCCGCCAATTGATCCAGGCCAGAACCTGTCGCCCCGGCCCGCGAGGAGCCAGGGCGACAGGGGGTGAGTACTGACGAGCCGTTAAGGACGGCTCACCCGTCCCGACCCGCTAAGACGGCACTCAGCAGAACGCCCCGTATTCAGCCGCGAGGAACACTTCGTTGAAGTTCCCTGGGCTCGGCCTGTTTCCACCAGGATTCATGCACGCGACCGTCGATCCGTTTGTCCTCAACCAGTTGGTTTTGTTGCCACACCTATTTGTCGCGGACTCAAAATAGAATCCGCTGGGATAGGTGTGGTTGCCGCTTCCTTCGCATAGGCGAGTTTCGAAATACCTGTTTTCGTAATTCTGCGCTCCATAAACGCATATCTGGTTTGCAAAACAGCCTTCTGGCGACAAAGGTGACACTTCCGCCGGGGATTCGGGCAGAGCTTCCGCGGGAGCTTCAGGTGAGGCGGGGCCTTCTGCCCCGGCTCCGGAAACAAATACGCCGAAGAGTCCGAGGGCTGCAATCACGGCCACGAGGCCGAATAGCTTTCGCATGATTTCGCTCTATTCTGTTTCGAGGCGATTCCGGGCCAACAGAAGCGCCGGTTTGTGCATTGCTGGGGTGCTCTCGTGAGAGGGCACCCCGTTTCTGTCGATCCGGCGAGACCCGAAGTGGCGTTTCGCGGACAATCCGATCGGACAAGGGGTGGGTGGGGCAGAAAAGCCCGCCCTGCACCCCCTTTACGCTCAGATAGCTCGGTTCTATCGGAATGAAATCGCTTAGTCAAGTAACAGTGAGCAATAGGGAGCGAACTTAGCTTCTACGGGGCGACTTGATCTTGCGTTGCGTCTCGGTTTGCGCCCCGAGGAGGGTCCTTGACAGGTCCTTCTCCTGAATAGACGTTTGTTCTATGTCGACCTCGGCATCCGCCCCGCCGTTGAGTCATGACCTCGTGGGCAGAACTGGGAGCCGGGGCGGGGGCGGGACGTGGAAGTCACCAACGACACATCGACCGAGCAGCCATTCCATTCCCCTCGAGCAGCGAAAGACGAAACGCCCATCCCAGCAGCAAGCCTGAGGACGGTGTCGATGCGCGGGAGGCAAAGTCTGCGCTCTAAGGCCGCGACATGCGCGCAACTGAGGCCGACGAGGCTTGCAAGCGGCGTGCTGCGAGAGGCCGGCTCGCCGCCGGCAGCGCCAGAGATTGAGCCCGAAGCGCTCCCCCAGCGTCGGCTCGGGACTCAGCTGGGGCGCGGTGCGCATCGTTGTCCACCATCCGGCTCATCGACCTGCTTGACCAGCACTCACCGCGGCACCCCGAGGCCCCGGGCGAGGCTGCCGAGCGCCGTCCAGGTGAGGTTGCGCTCGCCGCGCTCGATGCGGCCGATATAGGTGCGGTGCAGGCCGGTCCGCTCTGCCAGCTCTCCCCGGGTCAGGCCGGCTTCGGCACGCAATGCCACAACCGCCCTGCCGGGGAAGGCGAGCGAGGAGTCGGGCTTCAGGGAGCGCGGAGACATCCCCTACCCCTCGGCTTGGCGGACGTCGCGCTCGGCCAGCTCGTCCAGCGCCTTCTGGAGGGCGGCCCTGCGCTCGGCCCGCAGCGGCTCGATCTGAGCGGCCAGCTCGGAGCCCTCTCCGTCGAGTGCGCGGCAGATCTCGGTGAGGATTCGCAAACCCGGATCGGAGACCTTCCCTTCCTCGAGCTCCCCGATGAACTCGGCGGCGGTCGGCGAGCGCTCCGCGAGCTGGTCGCGGGTCAGCCCGCGCTCCTCGCGGAGGGACCTGAGCGCCTGCCCGGTGTGCAGGACCCAGTCCGCGTCCGGCCGCGGGCGCGGGGAGACCTTCGGGGCATCGTCGCCCAGCAGTTAGAAGACCGGGCGGTCCTCCTCGCTCAGCTGCCTGAGCCGGTCCCCGAAGGACTCATCGCTCTCATAGCCGACGGGCGACACCAGGAAGCGGGCCTGCAGGTTGAAGTCCCAGACCTCATAGCCGCTGATCTCCGCGATCTCCGCCGACGTCTCGTAGCTTTCGCGGCGGGCCGGGTCCCACCGCATCCAGGCGAGGAGGTCGCACCTATCGACCTCCAGGCCTGCGGCGAGCATGAGGATCGTGTCGAGGCGGGGCAGGCGCCGTCCCTGTTCGAGCACGCTGAGGACCGTGCGGTGCATCCCGACCCGGTCGGCGAGCTGCTGCTGGGTCAGGCCGACCTCGAGGCGAAACCAGACCAGGTTGGCGGCGAAGCGCTCGGCAGGCGTCCACTCTTTTTCGACCCATCTGTCTTCCTGGCCGAGGCCGCCCTTCATTTCGATCCCTTCCTCGGCTCCTCCAGCTCCCAGGCCATCCCGTCCAGCAGCCGGCAGGGCTCGATTTCGAGCGCCCCGCCGAGCTTGACGATCGTGTCGAGGCGCGGCAGGCGCTCGCCCCGCTCGATCATCCCCACCTCGGTCCGGTGCAGCCCCGCCCGCTCGGCGGCGCCCTCCTGGGAGAGCCCGACCTGGCGGCGACGCTCGGCGACGCGGCGGCCGAACTGACGCGAGGCCTCGATCGCCTGGGGCCTCTTGTTGGGCCCCATCAGCCCGCGCCGCCGCTCAGCTCGAAGTAGCGGACGGCCGCCCGGGTCGGCCGCACCAGCTCGTCGGCGCCGGGGGGATGCAGGAGTCCGGCGCCTACCAACTCCCTGACCGCCCGCTGGACGCCGTCGATCTCGCTCAGGGACCGCGAGCCGCCGGTCAGCTCGCGGGCCAGCTCGTCGCGGCTCAATGCCTCGGGGTGGAGTTCGAGCACCCGGTAGAGGGCGGCCCACTGCTCGCGCTCGTCCTCCTCCCAGGTGGTGATGGCGCGGCCCTCGGTCGCGCCCATAGGGTTCTCCTGCATAGGGAGCTCAGCCTCCTTGTGCCATGCCCCCGGCTGTCTCCGCAGCGCGGGGGCGCTTTGCGGTTTCGGCGGCGAACCTAGGTGGAGCGGAGGCCCGGTTTCAAGGCCCGGGACGACCTCTCTCGAAGCTCATGTTGCCCCAGGCGTTGCCCCAGGGGCGTTTTTGCAATCCCTTGTCTACAGCCAGAAATACGAAAACCCTGCGATTTGCAGGGCTTCCGTGAAATAGCGGGGGCGGGATTCGAACCCGCGACCTTCGGGTTATGAGGAAGGTCCCATGACTCCGCTGGACTACGTGGGGCACAGTCTAGCGCGGTTTCCGGCCGATCGAGCTACGTGGGGATCGTCTGGAATCCGTGGGGCACCTTGCCCCATTTCTTGCCCCAGCGGATCGAGTCTGAGAGCAGCGCCAGGGGCCCCCGAGCTGGCCGTCAGCGACATCGGATAGACATCGCGGGATGGCAGAGATGGTCTCCCAACTGCTCGCCACCGACGCCGCGCGGGTCAAGCTCGGAGCACGCGGCATCTCGACCGCCGAGGCCGAGCAGCTACCGCGCAACCGCCACGCGACGGCCCGCAATCCCGGTGGCGGCGGGCAAGAGGGCGAGCGGTTTCTGCTTATCGGCCAGACCGACGGGGGACGGATGCTCACGCTGGTGATCGAGCGAACCCTTGATCCGACGACGTGGTTGATCGTCACGGGTTGGCCCGCAACCGACCGTGAGCGTAAAATCCTCGCTTGAGATGGCAAAGGACCCGTGGAGAGACCCCGATCCTCAGCCCGGCGATTTCGACGCCGAGCTTGACCGCACCCAGATCGAGATGCACGAGGGCAACCCCGACGCGAAGCTGTCGATTCTCGTCAACGTCGAGGGCGACGACGCCAAGCGCCTGGAGCGCATCGCCAACGAGCGCGGCCAACAGCCCGGCGAGGTCGTCTCCGAGCTCCTGCGCAGCGCCTGAGCGGCGCTCTACGGAAGTCCGGCTCGCCAATCGAGGGCTACGGCTTGACCAGGGCGAGGCTGAACCCGTCGTAGCCCTTGCTGCCCACCGTCTGGATCGCGGTGGCGCCGAAAACCGAGGCTCCTCGGCGGCCATCCTTTCGTGCAAGGACGCGCTGAGCCTTCACGGGCGGCGCCCTCGTTCGCTGCGTCCGCAAGCGCCCCGCCCCGGACTACGTTGTCGGCGACGATCAGGCCACGCTTGGACGAGTGTGGTGGACAGCAAGTTCCCGCTCGTCAGCGGGGGCTGCATACGAACCGGTGAATATCCGGCGGACGCGGCCCAATGAGCTCGATGCCGCGGGTCGACGTGTGGCGCGAGGCGAAATCTCGCACGCTCTCGTGGGCTTCATTGCTTGGTGGGCTTGTTCTGCAACATGTCCGGTGCCCCTGCGTTACTCCAACAACCCCTGTACGAGCTGCGCGCGTTGCGCCATGTCCATCGTCGGCAGTTGCTCGATTACGGCCACGAGCGCGGTAGAAATGTCGCCCCACTCGCCAAACTCGGCCATAAAGCCCATCGCATCATCCGGCGCCATCAGTTCTCCGCCAGTGTGAAGCAGCTCTTCCCAGGCCCTGATCGCTTCCTCGCCGACCCGAATCTTGCTGTCACAGAGTTCGCCCAAGGGGGCCGCAGCATCGTCGTCTCGGAGCAGCGACTCGTCCAGGGCCGCCCGAGCCGCGCGGAGTTGGGCGACCATCGCGACTGCCGCGTAGCCGTTGGCGTTCATGCCGTGGACCTCGGGACTGATCCTCCGGCCGCAGCCGCAGAAGCAAGAAAGCGGATCGGTCTGCTGCGCCTCGACGCCGCTTGATTCCGCCAGCGCGCGACCGTCGGGGTCGGGGCCGGTGTGGGTGAGCTCGGGATGCTTCCGATTGATCTTGCCCTCGTCCTCGGGGCGGGGCGTGAGGTACTTCTCGCGCCGAACAGTCAGTCCGATCTTCCTTCGGGACTTCCGTGAGAACTTGGTCCAGCGTTTCAACGCCCGTCGGTCAAGAGCGTCGGCTGGCAGCTCGCCGTGGAGGACGCCGAGCATATCCTGGTAGATCTCAGCCCCGGCGTCGATGAAGGGGTCAAGTTGGCCCTCGTCTCTAACGGCCGTGTCGGCGAAGTTGCCGAGGCTTCGATTCATCAGGCGGGCCCCGTCCCACTCGGCTAGCTCCTGCTGAACGACGTAGGCGTCGTCGTTGAGGTTGACCGGCTCCCGGTCGAGATAGTCCCTCCCGCACCCGCAAACGCACTCCATCGCGGCCTCCTAATCCCGCCCATTGGTTGGAGTGAATGTATCCGCTGCCGCTAGCAATGCGCTGCTCGCCCTCTAGACCGCTAACGCTTGACGTAGAGCCGCTTCAGGTTGATCCCGCGACGAGCCAGGTGGAGATTGAGGCACTTTTCGCCGAGCGTCCGAAACTTCTGCAAGATCTGTTCGATCATCTCGGCCCGCTCGCGCAGTGCCATTTTTCCCTGAGGCTGATTGGGGTCGCCAAAGATGGCTCGACTTATCGCGGCCTCGGGGAACTCGACGATCTTTTTCCTGCCGCCGTCGTAGACGCCGATCTGGACGACCTCGTCGGCCGCCGCTTCGAGTGTCTCCCGAAGCGCGGCGCTATCCACGGTCGCAAGGTGAACGGTCCGCTGGCGGTCGGCCTGGAACAACTCCTGAACGGGCGTTTTCGCTTCGCTTCCAGGCGCCTTCGTTAGCTTCGCCAGGAGCCACTCGGCCTCCCTGGTCGCTCCCGCGTCGGCAACGAATTGGCGGATCTCCTCGTGGTCGCGAATCGCCGCGACAACTCGCCACGAGTCCTCGACCCTCGCTGCGAGATGACGCTGTAGGTAGAGGGTCTGCGCGACCGACGTGCCCTCGCCGAACAAGTTGCCCTTCATCCGGCTCTCCATCGTGCCGAGGTCGGCAAGCGTCTCGAACAGCAGGAAGACAAAACGGTCGACCCGGCTTTCGGGATCGAACACCTGGCGCAGCTCGAGTTCGTCGCCTGGCGCCATCGGGAATTTCTCTTGCGCGTCCTCTATATGCACGGCTTCACGAGTTTGAGTACGACGGCTTCCTGTGCCGATATCGAGCCGTTCTCGAGTTCAAGGATTTGGGCATCGGTTGCATGCCTGATCCGATCGGCACCACAGGTCTGTAGCCGCGGGCCCAATCCTTCCCTAGCAAATTCGAGCCGTGTCGTCTTTGCTCCCATGGCCTTGAGGATCGAGAGCTGAAACGGAGTGGCACTTGCGTCAACGACTTCTCGACCGGGCTCTTCACAGTTGGGCTGAACCTTGAAGGCGAGATTCAGCGCGAGCGTCTCCTTTTGCGGATTGAGAGTACCGGTAAGTGCCTTTGCCTCCGTTGGCGTAAGCAGGCGTTCGGCTTGCCCGATGACGCAGTTTCGGTACCACGACTTGAAGCCGAGTTCCTTCATCGCTGCCTTTGTGACAGCGAAAACGTTTCTCGGCGTGTCGGCCGGGATCGACACCTCCCTCCCGGCGATGAGCACGGCCCTCTGGCGGGCAGGAGCGTCGTGAACGAGTCGCTTGATCGCCCCGGCGACAAACAGCAGCACGATGACTGAGACAAGGGCCGTGAGGATGTGCCTCGTCGTTAGCCGCGCCCCCTGTCCTCTCCAGCTCCGCTTCGCGACGCGGTACGCGGCGTAAGCGAGAAACGGTGCGAGAATCGCCCAGACCCCCGATCCGGTTTCTGCCGCATGCTGGACACGCGTCGAGTCGCCGGAGAGCATCGCTCCCCAATCCACGATGAGAAACCCCCCGATTGCGAGCCAAGCCAACACCACGGCAGCCAGCATCCCCAGCCAACGGCGAGACGTTTTCGGGGACTCGGTGCGTTGGTGGGCATCCAACATATGGACCTCAAGGTCATAGGGTCCAGCGACCTCCTTGCCGCACAGGTGGCAGGTGGTCGGCCCATCCGTTTGAGGCTCTCGCAGCAGGTCGGTCACGGGACTTCACTAGGTTCGACGTGGCTGAGACACCCGACTTCCTGCGCTTCCGAAACGGCTCCGGCGCAGTAGGCGCGTACGGACGAGGGAGCTTCTTCGGCTCGTTCGATGTCGTCGGGCTCGAATGCGTAGGACAGTTCGCCGTTCTTCTTTACAGGCGTTGGGTTAATGGTCGAAGGACCAGGTGGGAGCGAGCCTTCAGCCACTTCGGCAGCGGTCGAAGTGGTGCCGGTGCTGAACGACCTTCCGACGTGCTCACCCCCGTGGACTATGAGGCTGCCGACGAGAAGCAGGATGAAGCCCATTGCGATAGTGGCGTAGATGGCAGCTCCCGCAATCCGGACGCCCCGGAATAGGAGAACAACGGCCCTCAGCGGTTGGCGCTCACTGGCTCGTTCGAGCCATTCCTCGAACCTTCGCATAGTGCTTTGTCGGACTATGAGTCGGAGTGCTTTAGCCTCCACCGTCCGACCACACCTGATCCGTCCGCCTCAGAGTGCCCTGGACGCGAAGGGAGCGCGCCAAGGACTCGACGCTCGGGGGAGCTGCGGAAGAAAGATGGTGGTGGCGCTGTACGAGGATCGCGACGGCTACCTCTTTCGAGCTCGACCCGGGATCGAGTGGAAGCGCCCCCGGCGAAACCACCTGCGTGAGCTCCTGGAGGAGTTGAAGCGGAGGCGCGAAGTGGCACGAGAGGCGGGCACCTGGCGTTTAGGCTGAACTCCAAATGGCGAGAGATGGGAACAGAGGCGAGATCAAGCCGAGCCGGGAGTCCTGGTTGAAACTCGGGCCGTGGCTTGTGATCTTCGGCCTCGGCGGCATCATCCTCTGCTGGATTGCGGGCCTCATAACGGCGATCGTGCTGGGGGAACCGTTCGGCTTGGACCTTCTGGGCTACCGCGAGCCCGAAAGCGCTGGACTAGAGGATCACGTCCGTTACGTGGTGTTGGGCGCGGTGATCCTGAGCCTTGCCTGGGGCGGCTACGTTGGCTTCGAACGCGCGACCGAGTGGCTTGCCGATCGGCAGTGGCAGCGCGACAAAGACGCTCGCGACCTCGCGCGGTATCGGCAGGAAGAGACCGAACGCGAAGAAGCAAAGGCCCAGCGCCGATCTCACGCGAGGCCCCCGACGTGAAATATGCCTGGAATCCGGACTCCTAGGGATCATTGACGGCAGAGGCCTAGTCTCCGCCCCGGCCTTCGTGCAGCTTGCAGCGGGCGCGGCTCGCGAGTCCAGAGCGCGGACCTTGCTTCGATCCGCGACGCCCCACAGCACGCGCAGCAGTTCGGGCTTCGTGAATACGCGCTCCGCTTCGGTGGCGAGCAGAGCCACCAGATCGAACTCCCCCGCGGTCAAGGACGCCTCGGCGCCGTCGCTCAAGGCGCACATCCAGTTCTCCTTCTCCGACTCTGATCGGGCGCTACTGAACCGGCCCGGGAACCAGCAGCCGCATCTTCGGCGCGGTCATACGTCGGCCCCCACAAAGAGGTCGGTGGGCGTCGGCGAGAGGTCGAGCGCGGGCGCCTCGTCGCCGGGCAGCAGATGCGTGTAGCGGGAGAGCGTGAACGCGGCCGAGTGGTGGCCGAGCGCGCGGCTGAGCTGGAGCAGGTTGGTCCCCTGGCTCAGGTGCAGCGAGGCAAAGGTATGGCGGAACGTGTGGAAACCGGCCCACGGCGCGTCGACCTCCTCGGCCAGCGGCTTGAGCGCACGACGGCGGAGGTTGTTCGGCTCGATCGGGTTGCCCTCCCGGTTGGTGAACACGAGCGCCGTGGAGTCCTGGTCCTCCAGCGCGGCGAGATGGGCGCGCAGGCGGTAGACGAGGGGTGCCGGCAGCCGGACCTCGCGCCTTCCGTACTTCGTCTTCGGCGGCTCGATCCGCCCTCCCTTCACCATCGCGCGGCGGACGCAGACCTCCGGCGCCGAGCCGTCGATCTGCAAGTGAAGGCGCTGGAGAGCAATCGCCTCGCTTATCCGCAGGCCGCAGCTCGCCAGAACCTCGAACAGCAGCTTGTGGGGCTCGGGGGCCATCGCGAGCAGTGCGGCGAGCTGCTCACGGCTGAACACCTTGATCTTCTCCTCCTCCTCGGCGAGCTCCTCGCGGTGGGGAAGCGCCAGCCCCTGGGAGGGGTTGTGGCGGATCAGGCCCTCGCGATTGGCGGTCCGAAGCGCCGCGCGCAGGGGAATCACGGCGTTGGCGACGGTCGCGTCGGTCAGTTGCTTGCCCTGCTCGTCGGGGTCGGCCAGCCAGTCCACGAAGCGGGCGAGCTGGAAGGTGGTCACGTCGACCAGCTTCAACTTGGACGAGAAATACGGGCGGGCGTGCTTGGCGATCAGCCGCCGGTATTCGTCGCGGGTGCCCTCGCGGAACCCGCGACGACCTTGGCCGCGGTAGCGCTCGACCCATTCATCGAGGTAGGCGAGGAAACCGATCGTCGTCGGCTCCTGGAGCTCGCCGCGGTCGCGGTCGGTTTCGCTCTCGCGCTTGATCCGCCGCGCCGCGTCGAAGGTGCGGGCGCTTCGCTTGCGCTGCTTGCCCGCGACTTCGATCACGGCGACGTATCCGACGATGTCGCCCTCGCCATCGACGCGCTTGTAGACGCCGGGCGTCTTGGTCTTCTCCAGGCGCCGCCTGTCGCCGCAGCCTGGACGTTTCTGCCGGTCGCAACTACCCTTGGAGTTGCTCATGCATGAGAAAGCGAAAATAGAAGGGCAATCCCATGAAGCTTCGAGCACCGAGCATCCTGCTCATTGCACTATCCCGCATTCCGCAGTGAACGACGATAGGCAAGCGCCTGGCCTGCGTCGCGAAGTTCACGGACGTAGGGACCGACGGCGCCAATCTTCAAGCTCAGTGCCTCGGCGATCTCCCGTTCCGGTCGTCCCTCCTGCCATAGGCGCGCGAGCAGGGCGTCGCGCTTGGCTTTGGTCGGCGGATGATCTTCCGGGCCGTATTCGGGAGCCGGGAGCGGGCGGACATACCAGCCTTCCACTCCCGAGAACAGGTCTGCGAGGTGAACACCAGCGCACCGGCCAGCTTGACCGCCGCGAAGATTCGGAAGTTCCGACTGCCACGCTCGAAATCGACCACGTCGCCGCGACATATCGAGGCGCGCGCCGAGAGCCTGTTGCGAGATGTTCGCCTTCCCACCTGGCGAGGCGCAGCGCCGGAAGGCCATTGGCCATTCTGCCTTGCAGAGACGCTAGCGAGCGATATAGGGTGCTGCTCAATCGGATCAACGAAGGAAGAGGAGGCTGAATGGGGAAGCAGGTCACCGTTCGGATCTGGGGATTGCCGCTGGCTCTAACCATCACCTGTGGGCTCATCTGCGCGCTGGCAGCATCAGCTCGGGCCGAAGTGCCTTCGCAGGACTCATGCGTCGCCGCCGCACTAGCCCGGCCCGACAATGTGGCGTCGAAGATGATCCGCCCTGGGAACAAATGGCAGCAGGAAATCCTCGCTGTAGCGGACTTCGCCCCCACGCCTGCTGGTTGCCTCTCCCTGATAACCCGCCAGACGCCGAACGCCTTCTTCAAGATGCAGCGCCCCAAGAACCATAAGCAGTGGACTAGGACCAAGGGCCAAGAGCTTGGCGATCCGACGAGCGGATTTCCATTCCAGCCCATAGGAGACGAAGGCGGGACTGGCCAGGCCAATTACGATCCACCGAAGCCGATCAAGCGCTTCCGATATCGCTGCACTCCCGGCAAAGGCATAACTCATGTGCGAGTTGTAATTGCTATTAGAGTGGACAGCGTCGTAGACGGTAGCCTTCTCGCCAGGAAGTCCTATTCATGGCCTGTAGAAATAGAACACGGCCTTACCTTTACCTTTGGCGGCGGAGTCAAGAAGGCCTGCTAGCTAGTACCGTCCCAAACTGGGCTCTAATCGACACACGCGCGCTATCTGGCCGCGCGCTTCGGGTTTCCGACGGAGATGGCGTCGTGTTTGGGCCCCATGTATGGGAGGGGTCGCGCAGGTTCCTATCTCTATTCACCGAGGCGTCGTGAGCGAGCTGCCCGCTCGGCTATACGGCGCGGTGGCCGCCGATATGGAAGGTGCTTACCCGCATCGCGCAGTTCGCGAACGTAGGCACCGACGGTGCCGATCGTCAAGTCCAGTGCATGGGCGATGTCTCGTTCGGATCGTCCTTTCCGCCAAAGACGCGCTAGCAGGGCGTCGCGCTCGGCTTTGGTTGGCGGATGATCCTCCGGGCCGTATTCGGGGGCCGGGAGCGGTCGGACGTACCAGCCTCCCACTTCCGAGAGCAGGTCTGCGAGGTCAACCCCCAATGCGCCGGCCAGCCTGATCGCCGCGAAGATTCGGAAGTTCCGGCTGCCGCGCTCGAAGTCGACCACGTCGCCGCGACACATCGAGGCGCGTGCGCCGAGAGCCTGTTGCGAGATGTTCGCCTTCCGCCGGACGTGGCGAACGTTCTGTCCAAGGCGCTTCCCCCCCGAGCCCTTGTCGCCCTCGGCCTCGAGCTTGAACTTCCCGACGCTCGGGTCCCAAGCAATGCCCGCAGCGACTCGCGCGCACGACACGTTGAGACTCGCCGCCAGCTTCACAACGAGAGAAATCCTCGGGACGCCGACCCTTCCGTTCTCGATCCGGTGCAGATAGGTCCGGTCGACCTCAGTCGCTTCCCCGAGCTCTCGGAGGGTGAGCCCAGCGGCCTGCCGGTGGAAGGCGACGTTGGCGCCGATGCGGCCGGCTACTTCGCGCTCTGAGATTTCCGGCCCGTCGGTGTCGGTGGCGGGCTGCTCGCGGTCGGTGGCAATGGGATCGCACTCCGGAGGAGACTCCGCGATCTGCTTGCAGCGCCGCCGCCGCGCTCCTTCATGGACGGCTCGGGTGGGCGGGCTGCGATGCGCGAGCCGGTCGCCGTGCTCGCGCAGGCGGTGGACGATTGCCGAGACGGCTCCCGGCGAGGCGCCGACCGCATCCGCGATCTCCCCCGCCGTCTTGCCCTCGCTCCAGAGCCGCTTGATCGGGCCGTCGAGGCTGTGGGCATCGTGGCGCTGGGCGCGGCCCTTGCGGGCCGCATTGGCACAGGGCGGCTGGCGGGGCTTCCAGGCGACTCCTCCGAGCAGGAACGCGGGTGTGACTTCCAGGGAGCGAGCCAGGGACAGCAGAGTGTCGATCGTCGTCTCGCGGACGCCTCCCTCGATCAGAGACAGACCGGCCTTGCTCAGACCGGCAGCGCGAGCGAGCTTCGCCTGCGTCAGGTGCCGACGCTCGCGAGCGGCGCGGACGTTCTGCCCAAATATCGCCGCCGCCTCTTGGCGACTGCTGACCGGATCGCGCGGCGGCGCCGGATCGAAGGCGGGCAGGTTGGCAGGCAGCACAAGGAGGAAGCCGGCGAGCCGTTCTGAGAACGGACGGCGCTCGCCGGGCCTGCGCACCCTCTCGCCGCGGTTCCAGTAGATGCGCTCGACCAGCGCCTCGATCGAGGCGCCCATCGAATGCGCGAGCCGGAGCGCCTTGGTTGCGCTCAGTTCGTGCGCGCCGTCCTCGAACCGCGACAGTTCCTCGACCTTGAGCCCTGCCCGCCGAGCCAGCTCCGGCCTCTCGACGCCCGCCCCTTGACGAAGCCGCCGCAGGTTGGTCGCCAGTCGCTCAACGAGGGGGCTGCCTGGCCCGGTTTCGGGGATGCAGTCTTCGCACCGCGTCGGTAACGGTCCGCCCTGAAGGTCGAACAGCTCTCGGCCACACTCCTCGCAGCGATGCTGCTCCACAGCGCCGCCTCGCAGGGGCTCAGCTGGCGATCGTGACTTTCCGAGGGCCAAGTCAGGAAGCGGCGGGCCGCCCAACTGCGAGCGGTCCATCCGCCCCTCCCGGTGGCCTGCGCCTTGACCCTCGAAAAGTCACGATCGCCCCGCCGCCTCAGCGTCCCCCGACGAGAAACAGATGCGGCGACGGATGGGGCGGGGCGCCCGGATGCACCGAGGCGGCGACGATCACGCCGCGCTGGTCGCCGTACTCGTCGGCCTCGCGGTCGCTGAGCTGGCCCCACGCGAGAACCGGGGCACCAACCCGCAGGCTCGGCACGCCTCGCTTCGCAATCGCGGCCGGCACTTCGACCCCGCACCGCGCCAGGGTCCACAGGTCCTCGGGCCGCTCGGGGTCGCGCACGGGGAATCCGAGCCGCAGCAGGGTAATCGCGTCGCCGCGCGGGCTCCTCGCCTCGCGCGGCTCATCCAAGAGCGTCCCGGTCAGCACCAGGTGATTGAGCTCGTTCGGAAGCCGCTCGGGGAACGGCTCGCGCCCCGTCTGCCCTGATCGGCATCGCCAGCCACTCACGGCCGGTCTCCATGTGGGCAACTGGACCGGACCCGCCGCGGCGCCGGGCGCTCGGCCCGCCCGCGGTCGGCCTCGCGCGGGTCGAGGTCGTCCAGGAGCTTGTTGCAGACCTCGTAGCCGAGCTGGAAGCGCCGGTCCGTCTCGGCGTCCTCGCGGCTCGACTCGGCCTCGGCGCCCGTCTCGACCAGCACGGGCACGGCTTCGGCGTGCAGGCGCTGGAGCAATTCGATCAGGTCGTGGACTGGCATGGTCAGCTCGAAGGTCTCGCGCTCGTCGCGCTCGGCCCAGCCGATGTCCTGCAGGAGGCGGAAGTCTTCGGCGAACTCCACCGCCAGTTGCTCGGCCCTGGCGAAGTCCTTGGTGCGCTCCAGGGCGACGAAGAAGTCCTCGATGCTGCCGAGGTGGTTGCGGACCAGCTCATAGAGCCCTTCTCGCTGGTCGCGGTCGATGGTCGTGACGGTGCCGGGCACGGTGCCCCTCCTCTCGATCGGAGGCACCGAGGACGAGCCCGCGACGCGGTCCAGAACGGCCCACGTCGGTACGGTCTCTCTCGCATCGAAGGTCAGCCCTTCGGTGCCAGGCCCCGGGGCGCGTCAACGTCGCCGGGGCCGCTTATTTTCTGTGTTGCTCGCGGGCGAACGTAGGTGGATCGGAGGCACCGCGCAAGGCTTGGATTCGACCTCGCTTTGACCTCACCTTGCCCCAGGGCTTGCCCCATGGGCCATTTTGCACCCCTCTGTCTGCACCTCAGAAAGACGAAAACCCTGCGATTTGCAGGGCTTTCGCCGCATAGCGGGGGCAGGATTCGAACCTGCGACCTTCGGGTTATGAGCCCGACGAGCTACCTGGCTGCTCCACCCCGCGGCGGACTGTCGATGGTAGCAATTCGGCCGGGGCGGGGGGATCGGGTGGGGCTGTTGGCGGGGTGGTTGCAGGAGGGCTCGGGGGAGCGGGCGGGGGCTTGGGAGGGTGGCTTCTTGGCTGTTCCTTTTGGCCGCTATACGGCCAAAAGGAACAGCTAGGGTGAGGCGGTGGGCGATGGGGCGCAGAGGGTCGCGGTGATCGACGTCGGCACCAATTCGACGCGGTTGCTGGTGGCCGACGTGGAGGCCGGACGGGTCTCGGTGCTGGAGCGACGGAGCACGGTGACGCGGCTGGGCCGGGGCGTCGACCTGTCGGGCCATCTGGCCGCCGAGGCGATCGAGGACGTGTGCGAGGCGATCGGCGGCTACATCGGCATCCTCGAGGAGCTCGGCGCCGAGACGGTCGACGCGATCGCCACCAGCGCGGTGCGCGACGCCGACAACGGCAGCGCCTTCATCGCCGAGCTGCGCGAGCGCTTCGCGCTCTCCGCCCGCGTCCTCGGCGGCGAGGAGGAGGCGCGGCTCACCTACCTCGGCGCCACCTCGGAGTCGCCGCCCGCCGAGCCGACGCTGGTGATCGACATCGGCGGCGGCTCGACCGAGCTGATCGTCGGCCAGGGCGCCGAGATCTCCTTCCACGACTCGCTGCAGGCCGGCGTCGTCCGCCACAGCGAGCGCTGCATCGCCGCCGACCCCCCCACGGCCGGCGAGCTGGAAGCGCTCGCCGCCGACGTCCGCGGCCTGATCGAGGCCTCGCTCGGCGCCGGCGTCGAGGCCGCCCGCGGCATCGCCGTCGCCGGCACCCCGACCTCCCTCGCCGCGATCGAGCTGGGCCTGGAGCCCTACGACCCCGCCCGGGTCCACGGCCACCTCCTCGCCCTGCCCTCGATCCAGCGGATGCTCTCCCGGCTCGCCTCGGTGCCCCTCGCCGAGCGGGTCGAGATCCCCGGCCTCCACCCCGACCGGGCGCCGACGATCGTCGCCGGCGTCGTCATCCTGGTCGAGGCGATGCGCGCCTTCGGGCTCGAGCAGATCGCCGTCTCCGAGCAGGACATCCTCTATGGCACTGCAATTTCCGCCACCCGTCGAAACTCATCGACGTACTAGTTGGACAGACTGTCCTATACAAACCAGCCGTAAGGGCAAGGCTCCATACCAAAGGTCGAAAAATCGCCTGCCTCCCTACCGGCTTTTAGGTAGCAAGATCCTCCCGTCGATGGACCCTGAGGACATCCGGGTACATACTGGTCCTGTCCGGGCAAGAGATGGGGTCCGCTTCATCTTGCGCACGGCAAATAGGGCTTAGGCGACTGCCGCATCATGGCGCCTCCCGCCGTCTGGGCCCACCAAATAAAGGTCCCTGAAGACGTACCCCTGCCCGTCCTGAGGGGCCGCCTGAATCGGTCGCCAGCGATGGCGGCCGATTCTCGTTTCGGGAGGCGTTAAGCCTCTAAGCCAGATTCGCCTTGCGCGGGTAGGCGACGGCCGGATCGGTGAGGACGTTGACCAGGGTCGGCCGGCCCGACGCGAAGGCCCGCTCCAGCGCCGGCTTCAGCTCACCCGGCTCGCGGACCAGGATCCCGTCGCAGCCGAGCGATTCGACCAGCTCGTCGTAGCGCGTCTCGGGCCGCAGCTCAGCGGCCACCGAGTAGCCGTAGAGGAACTCCATCGGATGGTGCTCGAGCCCCCAGATGCCGTTGTTCCCCATCACCCCGACGACCCCGAGGCCGTGACGCGACATCGTGTCGAACTCCATACCGGCGAAGCCGAAGGCGCCGTCGCCGAGCAGCAGGCAGACCTGGCGGTCGGGATGGGCGACCTTGGCGCCGATCGCCTGCCCCGGGCCGGCGCCGAGGCAGCCGAACGGCCCCGGGTCCATCCAGCAGCCGGGCTCATGGGTCTCGATCAGGCGCCCGGCGTAGGAGACGAAGTCGCCGCCGTCGCCGACGACGATCGCGTCGCGGTCGAGGACTTCGTTCAGCTCGCGGTAGACCCGCACCGGGTGCAGCGGCGAGCGCTCGTCGTCGAGCTCGGCCCGCTCGGCCGCCCGCTTCTCGGCCTCGACATTGCGAAGCTGCTCGAGCCAGGGCCGCGTCCGCGTCCCCTCCCCCGCCGCCCCGCGCAGCGCCGCCAGGGTCGCCCGCACGTCGCCGACCAGGTCGACGTCGGGCATCCGGTTGCGGGTCAGCGCGTTGGCCGCGACGTCGAGGCGGACGATCTTCGTCTCGCCGCCGAAGCTGCCGCCGAAGCCGAGCCGGAAGTCCATCGGCACCCCGATCACCAGCGCCACGTCGGCGTCCTGCAGCGCCGTCGAGCGGGCGCGGCTGAAGGCGAGCTCGTGGTCGGCGGGCAGGCAGCCGCGGCCGAGGCCGTTGAGGAAGACCGGGATGCCGAGCGCCTCGGCCAGCGCCCGCAGCTCCTCCTCGCCGCGGCCCCAGTAGAGCCCGGTGCCGGCCATGACCGCCGGCCGCTCGGCGGCGGCCAGCAGCGCCGCCGCCTCCTCGACCCCCGCCGCCGGCTGCGCCTCGCCCGCCTCCGGGACCGCCGGCAGCTCCAGCTCGGCCTCGGTGAAGACCACGTCGAGGGGGTAGTCGACGAAGGTCGGGCCGCTCGGCGCCGCCGCCGCGCGGTCCAGCGCCGCCGCGGTGACCGGCGCGATCCGGGCCGGCTCCTTCACCGTCTCCGCCGACTTGACCAGCGGCGAGACGAAGGGCAGGTGGTCGATCTCCTGCAGCGAGCCCGAGCCCCAGCGCAGCTCCGGCGCCCGCCCCCCGAGCACGCAGATCGGCGAGTTGTTGGCCTGGGCGCCGGCGATCGCGCTGACGCCGTTGGTCACCCCCGGCCCGGCGGTCAGCGCCGCCACCCCGACCCGCCGGGTCGCCTTCGCGAACCCCTCGGCGGCGAAGGCGGCGGTCTGCTCGTGGCGGACGTCGATCAGCTCGATCCCCTCGGCCCGGCAGCCGTCGTAGATCGAGAAGAGGTGGCCGCCGGAGAGCGTGAAGAGGTGCTCGACCCCGCGCGAGCCCAGCGCCCGCGCGACCAACCTGCCGCCATGCTCAGCCATGGCCGGAGCCTATTGGTCCCCGCGTCCCGGAGGCGGATGCGCTCCCGCCCTGCCCCCGCCGCGGGCTACCATCGCCGGGCCCGGATGGCGAAACCGGTAAACGCGGCGGCCTTAAAAGTCGCTGCCCCCTTCGGGGCTTGCGGGTTCGAGTCCCGCTCCGGGCACCTGATGTCGACTTTGTGGCCATAGCGGCCACCAAAGCGACACTCGCAGTCTGCATTCCCCTGCTCCCAGAGGTTTTCGAAGGAGCTAAAACGGGGATAAATGTTCTAGGCGCGCAACTTCGCCCTTGTTAGCGTGTCTATTAGATCGGACCCAGTCGACTCCGGGGGGAGATCTTGGAGGCTTCAGCCCTAACTCATGCCAGTCGCCGCGGGCTTCTCGCCCGCCGCTCGCCCCTGCTGAAGCTGCAGGGCGACGAGAAGCTGATCGCGATGGCGCGGGCGGGCAACCCGGGCGCCTTCGAGACGATCGTCGACCGCTACCAGGGCCGCCTGCTCGGCTTCTGCCGCCAGATGCTGGGCTCCACCGAGGACGCCGAGGACGTCCTCCAGGAGGTCTTCGTCAACGCTTACAAAGCGATGCTGGCCGACGAGCGCGAGATCAACCTGCGCCCCTGGCTCTACCGGATCGCCCGCAACCGCTGCCTCAACCACCTGCGCAAACCGAAGGCCGACGCGCAGGAATCGATGGACCTGGTGCCCGAAGTCGAGGCCGCCTCGACCGCCGAGAAGGTCCACAACCGCGAGGAGTTCCGCCAGATCCTCAGCGACGTCAACAAGCTTCCCGAGACCCAGCGCGCGGCGCTGCTGCTGCGCGAGATGGACTCGCTCTCCTACGAGGAGATCGCCGCCGCGATGGACACCACGGTGCCCTCGGTCAAGTCGCTGCTGGTGCGGGCGCGGATCTCCCTCGCCGAGGCCAGCCAGGCGCGCCTGCTGACCTGCGGCGAGGTCAGGGTCGAGCTCTCCGAAGCGGCCGAGGGCCTGCGCAAGGTCTCGGCGCCGGTCCGCCGCCACGTCCGCGAGTGCGAGGAGTGCGGCGACTTCCGCAGCCAGATCCGCTCCAACGAGAAGGCGCTGGCGGCGCTCTTCCCCGTCGGCCCGCTGCTCGCCTTCAAGGGCTTCATCGCCTCCAAACTCGGCCTCGGGACCGGCACCGCCGGCGCCGGGGCGAGCGCGGCCGGAGCCGGCGCGGCGAGCGCCGGCGCGGGCGCCGTCGGCGGCGTCAGCGCCGCGATCGGCGGCGGCTCGGCGGCCGGCGGGATCGGCGCGGTCGGCGGCGCGATCGGGACCAAGGCCGCCGCCGGGGTCGTCACCGCGGCGCTGCTCACCGCCGGCGCGGTCGAGGTCAAGCAGGACACCTCCTCGACCCCCGCCCCGGCGCCGAAGGCGGCGGCGCCGTTCCGGGCCCACGAAGCGCACGCGACCGCCTCGAAAACCGTCACCGCCCCGGCGATCGCCGACGCCGTCAAGCCGGAAACCCCGGCTCCACCGGTCGAAAACACGCCGCTGCCGGCGCCCGAACCCGAAGCGGCGGCGCCCCCGGCCGAAGAAGCGCCGGCCCCTCAGCCCGCTCCCGCCGCGGGCGAAGCCGAAGAAGCGGCCGACCAGTCCGCCGCCGAAGGCGAAGCGACGGTCGGCGGCGGCTCCGCCGGGATCGGCTCGGCCAAACCCTCCGAAGAGGTCGCCGGAGCCCGCGGCGGCACCGGCACCGTCGTCGTGACCACCGCCCCGGCGCCGCCGGCCGCCTCCTCGCCGCCGCCCCAGCCGCCCGCCGAGGAACCGGCCGCCGAGGCCGAACCGCCGCCCGCGCCGGCAGCGGAAAGCACTCCCCCGCCGCCCCCGCCCGCCGAAACCTCCGAAGAGGGCGACGGCGAAGCGGTCCCGGTCGAAGAAGCGCCGCTGCCGCCCACCGCCGAAGGCCCCTGACGCGGGCCGGCGCCCCGCTCCGTGGGCGCCGGGCGAGACCGACACCATCCGGCCGAGGGTCCCGGGTGGACCTGCACCGTCCTGACCCCCTGACCGAGGGCGACCGGCGGACCTACGCCGAGTGGCTCTGCCCCGGCTCGAGGACCGCGACCCGGCTCGAGGTCTGCGACTCGACCTCGGCCTTGAAGGCGTCCGTATCCGTCTCGATCGCCGGGAAGGTGTTGAAGTGGATCGGGATCACGGTTCCGGCGCCGACGAGCTCGCAGGCGACCACCCCGTCATGGCGGTCCATCGTGTAGTGGCCGCCGATCGGCAGCAGGGCGACGTCGACCGGGTTGCGTTCGGCGATCAGCTTCATGTCGCCGAACAGGCAGGTGTCGCCGGCGTGGTAGACGGTCTTGCCGCCGATGTTGATCAGCAGCCCGGCTGCGGTTCCGATCGTGGTTCCGTGCTCGGCGCTGAACAGGGCCTCTTTGTCCCCGGGCAGGGTGCTGGTGTGCCAGGCCGGGACGAGCTTGATCCAGCCCCAGTCGAACTCGACGGTGCCGCCGAGGTTGGGATCGCTGAGGGCCTCGATGCCCCGGGCTTTCAGCCATTCCGCCATCTCGACGATCGCCACGCAATGGGCGCCGGTGCGCTTGGCGACCGGGACCGCGTCGGCCATGTGGTCGGCGTGACCGTGGGTGATCGCGATGTGGGTCGGCTCGACTTCCTCGGCGGTGTGCACCGCAGCCGGGTTGTTCGGCTTCAGGAACGGGTCGACGAGGACCGTCGCCTCGCCGTCGCTCAACTCGAAGCAGGAATGCCCGTGGTACTTGATCTCCATCAGCTCTCTCCTCCCGGCTCGCCGGATTCGCTCTCGTCGATTCTGTCGTCCGCGGCCGTGTCGCCCGCGGCCATCTCCTCCTTCAGTGCCCAGCCGACGGCGACCCCAACCATCATCCCCATCCTCGCCTCCTCGGCGAGCAGGCCGCGCACGGCCGCCAGCCGCTCCTCGGGGTCGGGCACGGTCGCGGCCCTGAGCGTCTCGGCCTCGTGCGGCTCGCCGAACCAGCCGCCCTCGGCGAGCGCCGCCGCCAGCACCTTCTGCAGCTGCGGCGCCGCCCGGGCGACGACCCGCTCGGCCTCCGAGAACCGCTCCGGGTCCAGGAGCCGCTCGATCGCCGCCTCCAACTCGCTCTCGCCAGGCACTCCCGGAAGCCTAGAGGCTTGATGCGGGTTATCCACGCACGCGCACGACGTCGCATACCGGCGCTGGATCGCCACCCACGCGCTCGCGGGTAGTAACCACTACCCGCTTCACCCGCGGGCGCCGCCCAGCTTGGTCTGCGACGCCCCCGCGCACGCGCCTAACCCGCATCAAACCTCTAGATGGTGCGCCCCGCAGCTTCTCCTGTTCCTTTTGGTCGCTATGGAGACATAAGGAACAGGAGAAACCTGCGCCCGGCGAGTTTCCTGTTCCTTTTGGCTGCCAGGCGACCAAAAGGAACAGGAAACGACTGCCGCTAGCGATCGCCGTGGTGGAAGACGGAGGTGGCGACGCCGGCCAGGCCGCCCACCGCGCCGCCGACCAGGCCGGCGACGAAGTCCGCGGTCGGCGAGAACAGCGGCAGGGCGATCAGGACGACGGCGGCGACGGCGACGCCGATCAGGTCGTAGTCCTCGCCGATCTCGCCGTGCACCTCGGCGCGGCGGATCGCGAACCAGGCGGCGACGGCGCCCAGCGCCATCCCGTTGCCGCCGCCGACGACGCTGAAGTCGCCGCGGGCGTCGGCGACGACGCCGGCGGCGATCATCCCGAGGGCGCCGCAGGCGACGAGCAGGATCGCGGTCGGCATCGTCCCCAGCCGGCGCTCGACGCCGGTGCCGAAGATCGCCAGCCCGATCGCGACCACGAACAGGTAGCCGACGTCGACGTAGGCGAAGGGGGCGACCAGGACCCGCCACCAGTCGCCTTCGAGCGGGACGACGAGGCCGCCGAGGCCGGCGAGCGCGTCGCCGCTCGCCTTCTGAACCAGCAGCAGGGCCGCCGAGGCGAGGATCGCGGCGATCGTCGCGTAGGGGCGGTCGGCGCTGACCGCGAAGCTGGGCCGCCCGGGCCGCGGGAACCGCCGCCGGCGCCGCCGCGGCTCCTGCGCCTCGAGGCCGTCGCCCCGCCGCTCCAGCTTCGGAGCCCGCTTGCGCAGCCGCGCCCCGCAGTACGGGCACTCGGTTACGTAGGGACTGACCTCCGAGCCGCAGTTCTTGCAGATGACGCTGAGCTCAGTCTCGCTCATGCGTTCGAGGATACCCGGGCGATGCCATACTGCCCGCCATAACCACTTTCGAGGAGGAATTGACGTGGAGTTGAAGAGCCTGACCGAGCAGAAATCGCTGCTGGAGGTCCTGCCCCCGGGCAAACGGGCCCGCCTGCACCGCCTGCTGTTCGAGTTCGGTCCCGGCAGCGGAACGCTGATGCTGCTGCCGATCGACCAGGGGATCGAGCACGGCCCCCGCGACTTCTTCCCCAACCCCGCCTCCAAGGACCCCGACTACCAGTTCCGGCTCGCCGCCGAGGCCGGCTATTCCGCGCTGGCCTGCCAGATCGGCATGGCCGAGAAGTACTACCCCGACTACGCCGGCCGGGTGCCGCTGATCCTCAAGGTCAACGGCAAGACCGACATCCCCTCCTCCTCCAAGGCCTTCTCCAGCTGCAACGCCTCGGTCGAGGACGGCGTCCGCCTCGGCGCCGACGCGATCGGCTACACGCTCTACGTCGGCTCGCCGCGCCAGGGCGAGGACCTCGCCCAGCTGCGCCGCGTCCGCGAGGAATGCGACCGCTTCGGGATGCCGCTGGTCGTCTGGAGCTACCCGCGCGGCGAAGCGGTCGAGGGCAAGGGAGGCCAGAACAGCTTCTACGCGATCGACTACGCCGCCCGGATGGCGATGGAGATGGGCGCCGACATCGTCAAGCTCAACATGCCGAAGATCGACCCCGGCAAGGACAAGGACGCCCCGGCGCCCTACAACGAGATGGAGGTCGACCAGACCGAGGCGATCCGCCAGTGCGTCGAATCGGCCGGCCGCGCCCTCGTCGTCCTCTCCGGCGGCTCCAAGACCGACGACGAGACCGTCCTGCGCAACACCCGCGAGGTGATGGAGGCGGGCGGCTCCGGCGTGATCTTCGGCCGCAACGTCTGGCAGCGCGAGTGGAGCGAGGCGCTGGAGATCATCGGCCAGATCAAGGAAACGCTGCTGAGCAACGTCCGCCGCACCCCCTGAGGGGGAGAGAGTGGACCGCGCCGCGCCTTAGGCATGGGTGCGGCGCGATTTCGGCAGCATCCTTCTCCTCGGCCTGGTGGCGCTGGTGCTGCTGCGGCCGTGGGAGCGCGTCCACCTCGGCGGCCCGGCCCCGCGCAGCGCCACCGCCTACGTGCTGCGGGCGGTGGACGGCGACACGATCGAAGTGCGGCTCCACGGCCGCGACGAATACGTCCGCTACATCGGCGTCGACACCCCCGAGACGGTCAAGCCCGACACGCCGGTGCAGTGCTTCGGGCCGCGCGCGCACCGCTTCAACGCCCGCCTCGTCACCCACAAGCGGGTGCGGCTGGTCTTCGGCGTCGAACCCCGCGACGTCTACGGCCGCCTGCTCGCTTACGTCTACCTCGGCCACCGCTTCGTCAACGCCGAGCTGGCGCGGCGCGGGCTGGCGCGGACGCTGACGATCCCGCCCAACGACCGCTTCGCGCCGCGCTTCGGGCGGCTGCAGCGCGCGGCGGCGCGCTCCGGCCGCGGCCTCTGGGGCGCCTGCTGAAATGTCAGCGTTCGCTAACCCTGCAAGATCTTTTGCTACGGTGCCCGCTGTTCCCGGGGCGCCCCCACGCCCGCCGGGGCCTTTTTCCTTATGAGAATGCGACAGAGCATCTCCCAGTTCGAGACGGCCTTCGAGCAGGAGACCTACCTCGAGCGACGCCGGCGCGAGCAGCTGCGCCGCCGCGCCGCCAACCGCTCGCGGGCGCGGAAAATCAACCGCGTCGAGCAGGAGGGGAAGGTCCGCTTCAGCGTCCTCGCCGTCTGCCTGGCGGCGACCGTGATCGTCGTCGTGATGGCGATGTTCGAGGCTCTCAGCTTCCTGATGTCCTAGCCGCCCGTGCCTCTCCGCAGCCGAATGCCTTCCTTCAATAGACTCGCGCGCCGATGGCCAGACGCTCACTGAAGCCCCAACTGAACCAGATCCGCGCCTGGGTGCAGCAAGGCCGCACCGATGCGTGGATCGCCCACCAGCTCGAGATCAGCGCCCAGGAGCTGCGCGACTTCCGCAAGCAGTACGACCTCTCGACCGGCGACGAGGGCGCCAGCGCGGGCGAAATCGACCTCCGCGACGAGATCGAAGCGGAGATCGAAGCCGCGACCGAGGCCGAGGAGGCGGAGAAGGACGAGGAGGACGAAGGCGAAGAGGACGAGGACCGCGAGAAGGACGAGGAGCGCGGGGAGAAATCCGAGCCCGGCTCCGGTCGCCGCCGTCGTCGTCGCCGCGGCCGCCGCGGCGGGCGAGGTCGCCGCAAAGAGATCGAGGCGAGCTTCGACCACGGCGAGACCGACGGCTACGGCCTCTGGCTCGACGCCTCGGTCAAGGACAACCCCGTCTACAGCGAGCACTGGGCCGGCAAGCGCGACGTCACCGTCCGCATCGAGGCCGACCAGATCGTCATCCGCCGCGCCGGCGAGGCCGCCGGCAACGGCGACGGCGAGTCCGACGACTCGGACGATTAGCCGGCGCCAGTGGCGCCGAGCCGGTGTTCACCGGCGCCATTGGTGAGTTGACTTGCCTATAGCCGAACTAACTCACCAATGGCTCGGCTCGGGGGCGGGGACGAGGCCCGGACGAGCGACCTGGGCGGGGAACCTCGGCTAGACCTGCAGATGAGCGACCGAGGACGCTATGCCCCGGTCAGACGAGCTGCCGGCCGCCGGCGAAGTCCGTTGCGCCTCTGAGGTAGAGCCAGAAGGCGGCGTCGGCGAGCGACTGCGAGTCGTCCTCGACCGCGGGGGCGACGTCGATCGCCACCTGCTGGCACCAGTCGGTGCCCTCGCCGTAGAGGTCGGCCAGCTCCTCGGCACTGAAGGTCGGGCCGATGCGGCGGCGCAGCTCGTCGCGGATCGCCTCGACGACGCGGTCGGCGAGCCGGCGGCGCCGCGGGTCCTCGATCGCCTGCAGCGCCCGCCCTCCCTCCTCCCACTGGAAGAGCGCGTTCTCGAGCGGATAGGCCACGGGTCGAGGGTACCCGGCAGCTTCGGCCGGCAGACGTTCGAGGCGCTTTTCCAAACTCCTGGTTGGGAAAGGAGCCTTGGGAGGTCCTCGATGGAAGCGCGCCGCGGGCGCGCTTCCTATCGGGACCGCTGCTCAGCCCTGCGGGGTGTTCGGGACTTCGCGCAGAGGGGCGTTGCGGGGGCCGCAACCGCCGGGGTCGAGCCGGCCGCGGACCCTCCAGACCGTGACTTCGCCTTCGCGGAGGACCGGCCGGACCGCGTCCTCGCCCCGCAGCCAGCGCGCCTCCGGCGAGGCGATCGGGCGGCTCGGGTGGAGGAAGTCGAGGAACGGCGCCGTGACCAGGTAGTCGAGGCCGGCGGCGTCGACCGCCTCGCGGAAGCGGGCGCAGGTCGGGATCGCGTTGTAAGCGCCGTGGGGGCCCGCTTCGCCGAGGTAGGCGACGCGGTTGGAGAGGTCGGTGCCGTAGAAGCCGTAGCCGGCGAAGCCGGCGGTGGTGCCGACCAGGCCGATGTGGGCGTGGTCGATCCCGCGGGCCCAGCGGTAGGCCGCGTTCAGGTCCATGCCGGGGATCTGCTCTTCCCTGCTGCCGGTGTTGGCGAAGCGGCCGTCGAGGTAGTGGCGCTGCAGCGGGTAGCCGATCGCCGCCAGGGCGATGAGGAGGGCGGCGACGGCCGCGGCGATCGCCGCGACGCCGGCACCGCGCCGGCGCGCGTAGAGCAGCAGCGCCGGCACCCCGACCGCGGCGACCGCGAAGGCGAGGGCGAAGACCCGCGCCGGGTCGTGCAGCGCCTGGTCGGGGCGGTTGGTCACCAGGAAGACGAGAACGAGCAGCCCCATCAGCCCGGACGATCGGGCTGCTTCGAATCTCCGCGCCGGGGGACCGGTCGTCCGATCCGGTCCGGGGGGATCGAACCAGCGGTCGAGGGGCACGAGGACGATCCCCGCAAGCAGGGCCGGGATCACGTAGCGGATGTTGATCCCGAAGCCGACCGGCGCCCCCTCCGCCCCGGCGGCGCTGAGCGGCGTGAAGAGGTAGGCGAGGAGGCCGAACAGCGCCGCCGCCCCGACCCAGCGGACGATCCGGTCGCGGCCGCGGAGGACCGCCAGCAGCGCCGCCGCGGCGGCGCCGAAGACGACCAGCGGCCAGAGGGCGCCGAAGGCGTCGTGCAGCCCGGGCGCGAAGTATTGGCGCCAGACGCCGGTGTCGGTCAGGTAGTGGGCGATGCTGAAGTCGGGCCGGCCTTCCTGCAGCCGCACCGGGTGGGGCAGCGAGATCGGCCCCAGCGATTCGACCTCGGGCAGCGGGTTCCCCGCCACCACCAGGTTCCGCAGGTACCAGAACGCCCCGCCGGCCAGCGCCGGCACGAACCACCAGGCGAAGGCGCCGACCCGCCGGCCCCGCGGCGCCAGCACCACCACGGCGACGGTCAGCGCCGCCGCCATCGCGATCCCGGTGACCCGGGTCCCCACCGCCAGCCCCGCCGCAAGGCCGGCCGCCGCCACGGCCCAGGGCGCCACCCTCCAAGGGGGTGGTTGAGCTTTGGCGTCATATACACGCCGAAGCTCAACCACCCCTTGGCGGGCGGGGGTCCGGCGGGCGTAGGCCTCGACCAGGATCGCGATCGAGGCGAGGACCAGCGCCGCCGCGGCGAGGTCGTTCTTGGCCGAGCCCGGGTCGCGGACGACCAGAGTGTGGCACTCGAGCAGGATCGCGGCGGCGACCGCGGTGACCGCGCCCCGCCCGTAGGGCCGGCCGACGCAGTACGCGGCCAAAAACGCCATCGCCAGCCAGCCGAAGTTGAGGAACAGGCTCAGGGTGTCCCTGCCGACGAGCAGGATCCCCACCGCGTGCAGCAGTTCCGAGTTCTGCGGGTAGAACCAGTTCGTGAAGACCGTCTCGACGTGATGCATGCCGACGACGCTGTGCGTCTGCGCCATGTCCGCCGCGAAGGGCAGGTGGTACCAGAGGGAGTCGAAGTTGAAGACGCCCCGGTCGAGGGCGTGCTTCGTCGTCACCGCCCAGCTGAAGACGGTGGCAGCGATGACCAGGGTCATCACGACGAGCGAGACGAGGGATTCCGGGCCGGCGGGTCGTGCTGTCGCCGAGACGGGAGATTCCGGGCCGGCGGGTCCTGCCGCCGAGGCGGAGGATTCCGGGCCGGCGGGTCCTGTCACCGGATGGGGCCCGCCATCCCTGCGCTGCGGTGGCTGCTCGGGATGGTCCCCCCATTCGGCGGCACCCCCCGGCAGGAACCACGTCGCGAGACCGACCAGGACCGAGGCCGCGATCAGGGCTCCGGCGTAGAAGAGGCCGACGGCGCCGAGGATCTCGGAGATCCAGACGAGGAGGGCCACCAAGGCGATCGACTCGACCAGGAGGGCCGGGGCGCCGCTCCACTCCGGCAGCAGCCTGCGCCGCAGCCGGTGCGCCGCGAAGGCAAGCGGCACCAGGACCAGGGCGATCTGCACGGCCCCCACCAGGTAGGAGCCGAGGTCAACCACGGGGGCCTCCGGGGGGCCGGGTCAGCCGCCCGAGCGACCGCGGACGACCGCGGGCGTTTCGGCTTCGGCGACCATGCCCTGGGCGCGCGCCTCGCGCTCGACGGTCAGCGGGTCGGCCGAGGACTGGATGCGCTCGTGCAGCTGCCGGTTTTCGTCGAGGAGGACGTGGAGCTTGGCCTTCGCCGCCGTCGTCCCGGTGTAGGTCTTGACGAAGTCGATCGCCGGGTTCAGGTAGGAGTAGAGGACGGCGGCGATGACCAGGGTCAGGGCGATGCGGCCGACCCGGTCCCACTTGATCCGGCTGGGGCCGCTGCGCGCCGCGGGGCGGGCTCTGCGGGGTGCCGGCCGTCTTGCCACGCCTTCCTCTTTTACGTCTGAGAGGACATTCCTTCATCGCGCAAGAGCGCGTGCCTGGCGCCGCGCCGCGCGCGTCATCCAGCCGCGCGCGCGAAGGCTTCCAGTCCCGGGAAGGTCGCGGCCGCCCCGAGCTCCTCCTCGATCCGGAGCAGCCGGTTGTACTTGGCGACGCGGTCGGAGCGCGAGGGGGCGCCGGTCTTGATCTGGCCGGCCCCGGTGGCGACGGCGAGGTCGGCGATCGTCGTGTCCTCGGTCTCGCCGGAGCGGTGCGAGATCACCGCCGTGTAGCCGGCCTCGCGGGCGATCCGGATCGCCTCCAGGGTCTCGCTCAGGGTGCCGATCTGGTTGACCTTGACGAGGATCGAGTTGCCGACGCCGAGCTCGATGCCGCGGCGCAGCCGCTCGGGGTTGGTGACGAAGAGGTCGTCGCCGACCAGCTGCACCCGCTCGCCGAGGCGCTCGGTCAGGAGCTTCCAGCCGTCCCAGTCCTCCTCGTCCATCCCGTCCTCGATCGAGACGATCGGGTAGCGCTCGCAGGCGTCCTGCCAGTAGGCGGCCATCTCCTCCGAGGAGAGCTTGCGGCCCTCGTGCTCGAGGTCGTAGGAGCCGCCCTCGTAGATCTCGCTGGTCGCCGGGTCGAGGGCGATGAAGACGTCGGCGCCGGGCTCGTAGCCGGCCGCCTCGACCCCGGCGAGGACCGCCTGCAGCGCCGCCTCGTTGGAGTCGAGGTTCGGCGCGAAGCCGCCCTCGTCGCCGCCCGCGGTCGAGAGCCCCTGCGCTTGCAGCGACTTCTTCAGGGCGTGGAAGACCTCGGCGCCGACCCGCAGGCACTCGGAGAAGCTGCCGGCGCCGGCGGGGACGACCATGAACTCCTGGAAGTCGACCGAGTTGTCGGCGTGGGCGCCGCCGTTCAGCACGTTCATCATCGGCACCGGCAGCAGGCTCGGCTCGCCGCCGCCGTAGAGCTCGGCGAGGTAGCGGTAGAGCGGCTGGCGCGAGTCGGCGGCGGCGGCCTTGGCGGCCGCCAGCGAGACGCCGAGCAGGGCGTTCGCCCCGAGCCGGCCCTTGTTCGGGGTGCCGTCGAGCTCGATCATCGTCCGGTCGAGCGCCCCCTGTTCGGCGGCGCGGGCGCCGGTCAGCGCCGCGGCGATCTCGCCGTTGACGTTGGCGACGGCGCGCGAGACGCCCTTGCCGGCCCAGCGCTCGCCGCCGTCACGCAGCTCGACCGCCTCGAACTCGCCGGTCGAGGCGCCGGAGGGGACCGCGGCGAGGCCGCGGGCGCCCGACTCCAGGACGACCTCGACCTCGACGGTCGGGTTGCCGCGCGAGTCGAGGATCTGGCGCGCGTGGATCGAGGCGATCGTGCTCACGGGCGCGCCAGTCTATTGCGCCGGGGCGGCGGTCCGCCGTGCGCTATTCGCCCGCGGGGGCTTCTTCGGGCGCCGCTTCGGGCGCGCCTTCCGGAGCGCCGCCGGGGATTTCGGTCGGCGCCCCTGCTTCGCCCGAGGATTCGGGCAGCGGCCGCTGCGGGAACGGTTCGCCTTTCGGTTTCTGCAGGGTGACGCTGCCGGGCAGGGCCGGCGAGATCGGCGTCACCGGCGCCGGGCATTCTTTCGCCGGCGTTTTCGGGTTCGCTTCGTAGCAGGCGGCGTTCGCGGTTTTCGGATGGCCCGAGCCCTTGAAGTTGGCGCACTGTTCGATCGCGTAGCCGGAGGCGCAGTAGGTGCGCGAGGTCCACTTCGAGGTGTAGTCGGCGACGAATTCGGAGAAGAATTCCTGCTGCTTTTCGCCTTTCAGCGTTTCTTCGATCTGGGCTTTGACTTCCGGCAGCTTTTTGACTTTGGCCGGGTTCAGTTTCACGACTTCGGTGAGGATCCAGTTGGATTCGAATTTCGTCGGCCCGACGAGTTCGCCGGTGGCGGCGCCGAAGATCGCCTTTTTCAGCGGTTCCTGGAGGAATTCTTCGCTGACCCCTTCGGTCAGCCCGCCTTTGGCTTTGCTGGTCGGGTCGCTCGAGTACTTCGTCGCGGCCTTCTTCCAGCCGGCGGGCGAGTGGTCGCCTTCGAGCATCTTCTTCGCCGCTTCGACCTTCGACTTGTCTTTGTTGAGGATCAGGCGGACGTCGCGGCTCGCTTTTTCGGTGAACTGCGCGGCCTTTTCGGCTTCGTAATAGCTCTGCACTTCGGAGCTGGAGGGCGCCGGCGCTTCGCTGTTGACCTGGGTCTGGATCGCCGTGCTGAGG